>NZ_JAQOMR010000001.1:2500-3077500 GCF_028401385.1 Marinicella algicola | reverse complement strand
CCAAGGGTTCCTGCTTAAAGTTAATCTGAGCAGGGTTAGCCGGCCCCTAAGACGAGGCGGAAACGCGTAGTCGATGGGAACCACGTTAATATTCGTGGGCCAGGTGGTAGTGACGGATTGCACAAATTGTAAGGTCTTATTGGATTGATCTTGCAGTGGAGCGGTTCCAGGAAATAGCTCCACCATGAGACCGTACCCGAAACCGACACAGGTGGTCAGGTAGAGTATACCAAGGCGCTTGAGAGAACTGCGTTGAAGGAACTCGGCAAATTGCACGCGTAACTTCGGAAGAAGCGTGACCTCTTGGTACGCAAGTATTAAGAGGTGGCACAGACCAGGGGTAGCGACTGTTTATCAAAAACACAGGGCTCTGCGAAGTCTTTAAGACGACGTATAGGGTCTGACGCCTGCCCGGTGCTGGAAGGTTAAAAGGAGATGTGCAAGCATTGAATTGAAGCCCCAGTAAACGGCGGCCGTAACTATAACGGTCCTAAGGTAGCGAAATTCCTTGTCGGGTAAGTTCCGACCTGCACGAATGGCGTAACGACTTCCCGCTGTCTCCAACGCAGACTCAGTGAAATTGAATTCCCCGTGAAGATGCGGGGTTCCTGCGGTCAGACGGAAAGACCCCGTGCACCTTTACTATAGCTTTACACTGGCATTTACCAAGACATGTGTAGGATAGGTGGTAGGCTTTGAAGCAGGGACGCCAGTTCTTGTGGAGCCATCCTTGAAATACCACCCTTATCTTCGTGGATGTCTAACCGCGGTCCGTTATCCGGACCCGGGACAGTGTATGGTGGGTAGTTTGACTGGGGCGGTCGCCTCCTAAAGAGTAACGGAGGCGCGCGATGGTGGGCTCAGACCGGTCGGAAATCGGTCGTCGAGTGCAATGGCATAAGCCCGCCTGACTGCGAGACTGACAAGTCGAGCAGAGACGAAAGTCGGTCATAGTGATCCGGTGGTCCCGCGTGGAAGGGCCATCGCTCAACGGATAAAAGGTACGCCGGGGATAACAGGCTGATGACCCCCAAGAGTCCATATCGACGGGGTTGTTTGGCACCTCGATGTCGGCTCATCGCATCCTGGGGCTGGAGCAGGTCCCAAGGGTTTGGCTGTTCGCCAATTAAAGCGGTACGTGAGCTGGGTTCAGAACGTCGTGAGACAGTTCGGTCCCTATCTGCCGTGGGTGTAGGAATATTGACAGGATCTGTCCCTAGTACGAGAGGACCGGGATGGACGTATCTCTGGTGGACCTGTTGTGGCGCCAGCCGCATAGCAGGGTAGCTATATACGGAATGGATAACCGCTGAAGGCATCTAAGCGGGAAACCAACCTGAAAACGAGTGTTCCCTATCAGAGCCGTTGTAGACGACAACGTTGATAGGCCGGGTGTGGAAGTGCGGCAACGCATGAAGCTTACCGGTACTAATCGCTCGATCGACTTGATCGTTCTCATTGTTCATGTTCATCGACAACGTCGATGAACACGATCTTTATCGCTCGCGGGTCGCACCGCGCATCTGACGATGCGCTGACCCTGCGCGGGCGCGCTGAGCGACGCACTAGCGTGCTACGGGGAAGTCCCTCGATAGTCACTGCTACGCTGCTGTCCTGAAGCGCAACACAATAACAGACCTCACGACCTTGTACCCCAACCTCTGCTTCGCGGCGGATGGGACACGAAGCCCAAAAGGCTTCGCAAGGCCGACCGGCCGCCGGCGCTGATGCGCCGCCCCGTCCAGAGCGAAGCGATCAAAGATCGCGACAGCGTGAGGGCACATATAAAAAGCCCAGCTTCTCGACACAATATGCTGCACTTCGCTGACCTGGTGGTTATGGCGGGGCCCTTAACACCCGTTCCCATTCCGAACACGGCCGTGAAATGCCCCTGCGCTGATGGTACTTTGTCTTAAGGCACGGGAGAGTAAGTCGCTGCCAGGTCTGCAAAATGCACCATATTGATCTTCTCAAAACAGCAAACGGCGACTGCCGATATCAAGCCGCCGTAAAGGGCGGCTTTTTTGTGGCCGCTGAAAACATGAAATAACGAAAGGGCAGAGCAGCCCCGTCGAACCGCAGAAGGCACAAGCCTTCGAGCACCGACAAAAATAATCCCGGTAGGGAAAGACCGCAAAGTCTTCCACCATAAAACCGGTAGCTCAGAGATAACGCGGGGTGGAGCAGCCCGGTAGCTCGTCAGGCTCATAACCTGAAGGCCGCAGGTTCAAATCCTGCCCCGCAACCAAATCCGTTTTATAAATTATATCAAAGGCCTCGCCGGGTAACAGCGAGGCCTTTTGGCCGTTTTATCCGAAACACCCGTCGCAAGATGCAGCAACCCCACAATCGCACCATAGAGATCAATATCCAGCCCCGTTCGTCTGCCGATGGCCTCACAACAATCCTCTCGATCAGACCACGCAGCGCTTCCTTCGTCCCCAGCATCGCTCAGCCTCGCTCAAGCCAGCGATGAGTTCCGGGGAGCGTGTCGCATAATTTCTCTGTTGATGCGGATGTGAGATTTAGATGATGAAACAGCGCTCCGATTTGTTGGAGCGCCGGATGACGACCCTCAATACCATCGCCGAAAAGCTGAAACGCCAGCCCAAGGATGATTTCAAGGGACGGCAGTTTGAAGCTTGCCTGCTCACTGCAAAGCGCGATCTCGACGCCGGGAAGCGTTTCTTTCGCAAGATTCTGATGCATGAGTCTTTGCTTTCGCCCGGCAAGATTGGCACAGATGGTATCGATACCTTTCCTTGCCCGATCAAAACATGGGTTGATGAGAGGCTACTTCATCCCGATCCTGTCCATTATGTCACCAAGCATCTCCAGCAAGGCATCGAAAACCACCATTTCTGGGTCAAGAAGAACATGCCCGAGACCGGAGGGTTTCGGTCATTCAGCGCCGCCGTGAGAACGGCGGTGCAAAAGTCGGCCACGAAAGCGGCGGAATAATTCGTCCGCGGGCGGAGTAAAATCCGGCCACCTATCTTCCTTCTGCAATGAGCGCAGGAGGGACAGAGGATTTACACCGTGGATCTTTATCTGAAGGTTCGTCTGGCCGTCTCGGAAGGGATGAGCCGGCGTCAGGCAGCCAAACACTTCAACATATCCCGCGACAGCGTAGCGAAGATGCTGTCGTATTCGACGCCACCTGGCTATCAGCGACAATCACCAGTCCGGCGGCCGAAGCTGGACGCGTTCGTTTCGACGATCGACCACTGGTTGGATGAAGACAGACACGTGCCGCGCAAACAGCGCCATACGGCCAAGCGTGTTTTCGACCGGCTTTGTGATGAGTGCGGGTTCACCGGCGGCTATACGATTATCAAGGACTATATCCGGGAGCGGGAACAGCGCCGTCAGGAAGTGTTCGTGCCGCTTTCTCATCCGCCCGGCCATGCGCAGGCGGATTTCGGTGAGGCGACGGTGGTGATCGGCGGTGTCGAGCAGAAAGCCCGGTTTTCGTGCTCGACCTTCCGCATAGCGACGGCTGCTACGTGCGGGCTTATCCGGCGGCGGTGGCCGAGGCCTGGATTGATGGCCACGTCCATGCGTTCGCCTTCTTCGGGGCCGTGCCGCAATCGATCGTCTATGACAATGATCGCTGCCTTGTGGCGAGGATCCTGCCTGACGGCACGCGTAAGCGGGCAACACTGTTCAGCGGGTTCCTGTCCCACTACCTGATCCGGGATCGCTATGGCCGGCCCGGAAAGGGCAATGACAAGGGTAACGTCGAGGGCCTTGTCGGTTATGCCCGGCGTAACTTCATGGTCCCCATCCCGCAGTTTGCGACCTGGGATGCGTTCAATGCCTTTCTGGAAGAACAGTGCCGGAAGCGCCAATGTGACAGGCTGCGCGGTGAGAGCGAGACGATCGGTGAACGGCTGCAGCGCGATCTGGCTGCCATGCAGTCCTTGCCAGCGTCGCCATTTGACGCCTGCGACCAAGCCAGCGCCAGGGTGACGGCCCAGTCTCTCGTTCGCTACAAAACCCGCGCATCGGCCAGGAGATCGGGAACGATTTCCGTTCGGAACGATGCGCATATTCAAAGTGCCGGATCGTCGCGTGCGCAAAGAGCGCACGGCGATCCGGTGACTATTCCGTGCCTGTCGCCTACGGTCATCAGGACGTTTGGGTTCGAGGCTATGTCGACAAGGTGGTGATTGGTTGCCGCGGCGAGATCATCGCCCGCCATCCCAGGAGCTGGGATCGGGAAGATGTCATCTTCGACCCTGTTCATTACCTGCCGCTGATCGAACAGAAGATCAATGCGCTGGATCAGGCGGCCCCTCTGCAGGGCTGGGCTCTGCCGGAGGAGTTTGCGACACTGTGCCGGCTGATGGAAGGCCGCATGGCAAAGCATGGCCGGCGAGAATACGTGCAGGTTCTTCGTCTGCTGGAAAGCTTCGATATGGCTGACCTGCATGCGGCGATCAAGCAAGCCCTGCAACTCGGCGCGATTGGCTTCGACGCCGTCAAACATCTGATTCTTTGCCGGGTGGAGCGCCGGCCGCCGCGACTGGATCTGTCGATCTATCCCTACCTGCCGAGAGCAACCGTCGAGACGACATCGGCGAAGGCGTACATGGGCCTCTTGTCATCGGGGAAGGGAGAAGCGGCATGAGCACCGAAGCACCCGAGATTCTGCTTGCCCACGACCTCAAGACCCTGAAGCTGCCGACCTTCCAGCGGGAGTATCAGAAACTGGCCCGGCTTTGCGCCACCGAGGGCGTCGACCACATCGGGTACCTCAGCCGGCTTGCCGAGCGGGAAATGGTCGAACGGGATCGTCGTAAGGTCGAGCGGCGTATCAAGGCAGCCAAATTCCCGGTCGTCAAAAGCCTCGACAGTTTCGACTTTGCCGCCATCCCGAAGCTCAACAAGATGCAGGTGCTGGAGCTGGCCCGCTGCGAATGGATCGAGCGTCGCGAGAACGTCATCGCTCTCGGCCCCAGCGGAACCGGGAAGACGCACATAGCGCTCGCCCTCGGCCTTTCAGCCTGCCAGAAGGGCCTGTCCGTTGGCTTCACCACAGCCGCAGCCATGGTCTCAGCGAGATGATGGAAGCCCGTGACGAGCGGCGCCTCTTGCGTTTCCAGAAGCAGATGGCAGGGTACAAGTTGCTGATCATCGACGAACTCGGCTTCGTGCCGCTCTCCAAGACTGGCGCGGAACTGCTGTTCGAGTTGATCTCGCAACGTTATGAGCGGGGCGCCACCCTGATCACCAGCAATTTGCCCTTTGATGAATGGACCGAAATCATGGGATCCGAGCGCCTGACCGGCGCTCTGCTCGACCGCGTCACGCACCATGTCAACATTCTCGAAATGAATGGCGACAGCTATCGTCTCGCCCAAAGCCGTGCCCGAAAGGCCAGCTGAAACCCTTCAGAAAATCGCAACGCAGGTATGAGGCCCCCGCTCGGGCTACGCCCTCCCGCGGGCCTCATACCTGCGCCCGAGGTGGCCGACTTTGCTCCGCCCCGTGGCCGGTTTTTACACCGCCGTTGACAGTCCAGACGGGACGTTGTTCACAAGCTGCGTATTTTCAAATATGCTGAGGAAATTGGCAGTATGTTATTTCGGGGCTGGCAGGGCTGGTTTTTATCGCTGGAAAGCGGCTTATGAAAAATCAGGGAAGCCGGTCTCGTGGATCGACCTTCTTCTCCACTATGACCAAGGTGCCTGCTGTCTAAGAGGCGTTTGCAGCCCATAGTGCGCCGCGGCGGATGATTTCGGTGACCTGTGGCACCTTGAGGTCCGCCAGTTCGTGGCCGATCGAGCAGTAGAAGACGCGGCCCTTGTCCCAGCGGCGCTTCCACACGACAGGGATCACGGTGCCTTCGATCCACCATAGATGGTCACCGGAAAAGGTGGTGGTCGCCAGAACCTCGTTCGAAGGGTCGGTCAGCATGTAATATTGCTCCGAGCGCAGCCGGAAGCTCTTGATGCCTTCAACAATCGGGTCGGATGGACGGCAGATCGTAACGTCGTAATCGATATAATCCTCGCGCGGCTGCAGGTTGTCTGGCCAGCCGGGCGGGTGGGCGACGAACTGGCCGCCGATGAGAAAATGATAGGTCGGGCGGTCGCGGAAGGCATCCCCCATATGGCCGTGCCATCCCGCTATGCCGCAGCCATCGCCGATCAGTCTCAGAAGTCCGTCCTCCTGCGGCTTGGTCATCGTGCCGAATTCTTCGCGGTGGCCAGAGCGCGCCGACGACCAGATCGGGGTGATGAGATCGACGCCGGTGAGGTCGTTCGGCCGTTCGAGCGGCTCCATCGTGTCATAGACATCGACGCTGAAGCCGTTATCCTTCAAAAGGTCGGCATACCAGTCCGCAAAATCGCTTGGCGCATGGCCCTCCCAGCCGCCGACAAACAGAACAGCCTTCATGTCTTCTCCTCTCGCATGAAATTCAGGATCGAGGCCATGTCGCGCGCGCCGTAACCGACGCTTTCGGCCTCTTTCAGTTTCTCCAGTGTCACCAACCCCTGCGGCATGGCGGTTCCAAGCGTTTGCGCCAGCGCAGCCGTGACCTCCATATCCTTGCGGGCAAGGGCGACCGTAAACGTCACGGCATGGGCGGCTTCGTCGAGATAGAGAGGCCGGCGATATTTCAGCATCGGGGCCGCTGCCGCAGAGGCCTCGATCACATCGAAGGCCGTTTCCGCTTCAATGCCGGCGGCTTCCGCCAGCGTCATGGCTTCGGCAAGCGTCTGGTTGATGCCGTGGATGAGTGCGTTGATCGCAAGCTTCATCACAGCGCCGCGCCCGGTTTGCCCGAGAAAAATGGTCTTTCGACCAAGCGTATCGAAGACCGGGACAAGCTCAGCACCGGTCGCCTCGTCACACCCGGCCATGATCAGCAGTGCGGCATTTTCGGCTGCCTGGGTTGCGCCTGAGACGGGTGCATCGATCACCCTTGCGCCGTCGGGTGCGACCTTGGCCAGACTGACGATATGGTTGGGGCTCATCGTACCCATTTCGATGAACCAGCGCGCCGCGCTGCCCGCAAAAAGCCCGTCATCGCCGAGATGCACCGCTTCGGATGCGGCATCATCCGCCAGCATGGTGATGATGATGTCGGTGGCGTCCGCCAGTTCCCGCGGCGTTGCTGCTGCGCTTGCTCCGGTCTCAGCCGCAAAGCGCGTTGCCTTGCCAGGGGACCGGTTCCATACCGTGACGTCATACCCGGCGCGCACCAGATTGCGCGCCATGGCGACGCCCATGCGGCCAAGTCCTGCAAATCCGATCCGCATCAGCCCGCCTTTTCGACTTCAATGCCGGATATCGCCTGGATCAGCTTGTCTTCGGAAACCTCCTCGGCGGTGAATACTTCCGTGATGCGGCCGCTATACATGGCGATGATCCGGTCGGAGACATGCAGCACTTCCGGCATTTCCGAACTGATCACGATTACCGCATAGCCCTGGCGGGCCAGTGCCCGGATCAGATTGTGGATTTCTGATTTTGAGCCGACATCAATGCCGCGCGTCGGTTCATCGACGATCAGGATATCGGGGTGCATGGAAAGCCACTTGCCGATAACGATCTTCTGCTGATTGCCGCCGGAAAGATTGCCCGCCAACTGGCGCCAGCCGGGGTGCGGATATCAAGCTTGTCGCGATACTGGTCGAAGATGGCGACCTCAGCGCCGTCCGAAACAAAAGGGCCTGCCGTGAGGTCGCCCACTTGCGGCAGTGTCATGTTGTCCCGGCAGTTCATACCCAGCACCAGACCCTGGCCCTTGCGGTCCTCGGGCACCAGTGAGATGCCGTTCCTGATCGCATCAATCGGCGAATGCAGCTTTACGGGCTTGCCCTGCAGCAGAATGCGTCCGCCGCTCGGTTCTCTCAGACCAAAAAGTGTTTCGGCGATCTCTGTGCGACCCGCGCCGACAAGGCCGTAAAAGCCGACGACTTCGCCCCTTCGGACATCGAAACTGATGTCTCGGAAAAGCCCGTTACAGGACAGGTTTTCGACAGCAAGTGCGACTTCTCCAAGTTTCGCATGCTCATGATTGCGGGTCAGATCGAGCGAGCGGCCGATCATCAACTGGGTGATCTCGTCCTCGTTCGTCTCCGTCGTTACCAGCGTGCCCCGGCATTCGCCGTCGCGCAGGACGGTAATGCGATCGGTAATGTTGAAAATCTCCTCCATGCGGTGGGAGATATAGATGATGCCGGCGCCCTCGGCTTTCAGATCGGCGATCACATCAAACAGCACAACCTTTTCCGCATCCGTCAGCGATGCTGTCGGCTCGTCGAAGATCACGGCCTTTGCGTCGACCGTGAGCGCGCGGGCGATTTCAACCATTTGCTGGTTTGCAATAGAAAGCTCGCCGACCTTTGTGTCGGGCGTGAAGCCGGTCTTGAGCCTGTCGAGAATACGCTGTGTATTGTCGTTGAGCATCTTCCAATCGACCAGACCGAAGCGCTTCAGCGGCAATTCGCCCAGGAAGATGTTTTCTGCCACCGTGAGCTCTGTTGCGAGACTGAGCTCCTGGTGGATGAAGACGACGCCCTTTGATTTTGCCTGCAGCGGCGAGGTCATCACCGCCGGTGTCTCGTCGATCAGGATGCGGCCACTATCGGGCTGGTGAATGCCGCCGAGCACTTTCATCAGCGTTGATTTGCCCGCGCCGTTCTCGCCGACAAGCGCGTGAACTTCGCCCGGGCGGATATCGAGCGAGACGCCGTCAAGCGCGCGCACGCCGGGAAAGGTCTTGACGATATTGTCGAGCCTCAGCGCCGGTTTGATATCACTCATATCCTGAGCTCCCCTCTGCCCTTGCGGTTCAATTGACGATCCAGAAACAGGACGGCGATGAGAATGAGGCCGATAACCAGATTGACGGTTTCTGTGTCCGCGCCGATATAGCCGAGGCCCTTGCGCAGAAGCTGGATGGCAATGACGCCGCCGAAGGTGGACAGGATCGAACCCGAGCCGCCCGCAAGCTTTGTTCCGCCGAGAACCACCGCCGTGATCGCCCACAATTCGTAAAGCTCGCCATCATTGGGATTGACCGAGCCGCTCTCGGAATAAAACACCACGGCGCTCAGCGCTGCGAGAAAACCGATCAGGATGAAATTGCGCAGGAAATGCGGGCCGACGCGGATGCCGGCATTGATCGCCGCCTCGCGGTTGTCGCCGATTGCATAGGCGTTGCGGCCGTGCACGGTTCTGGTCATCACCAGCCAGATGATGGCGGTGACGGCGAGGAAGAACCAGCTTGCGGTGTGGATGCCGAGAAACTGGGCTTCGGCGAAATCAACCAGCGTCCAGTTAAGATGCGATGTCGGGTTCTCGCCATTATACATGAAGACGAGGCCGCGATAGCCAAGCATGGCGCCAAGCGTGACGATGAAGGCATCGACGCCGGTTTTCCAGACGATCAGCCCGTTTAGCCCGCCGAGGATGGCGCCGGTTAAAAGCGCCAGGAGCCAGGAAACCGGGATCACCCAGTTCCCGAGCCCGGCAAAGATCGGCCAGGTCATCGAATCCAGCATCACGATACCGGCGAGTGCGAAGGTCGCGCCGACGGAGAGGTCGATATTGCCGTTGATCATGATCACCGTCATACCGATGGCGATGATGCCGATCGGGGCGGACTGCTTCAAAAGCAGAAGCATGTTGTCGAAATCCATAAAGGCGGTATCCGACAGAGACAGGAAGTGGCCCGCGACGGAGAAGAAGATCAGTTCGACGAGGATGAAGCCCCAGATCGCGCCCTGCTTGATATATTTGGTGTAGTTCTTCTGGCTGGTCATGATCATCCCCTCACGCTATCGGCGACCAGAGGCGGCCGCGCTTGGCGGCAATGTCGAGCCAGACCGCAAGGATGATGATGATCCAGGTGACGACATACTGGACGTAGAACTGAAGCCCGGCGAGCAGTAGTCCATTCTGGATGAAGCCGAGGATCAGGACGCCAATAACGGTCTTGAACACGGTGCCCGAACCGCCGAGAAGCGATGCGCCGCCAAGGATCACGGCCGCAAGAACCTCAAGCTCCATACCCTGGCCGACCGTGTTCTGGCTGCCGAGCGAGCGGCTGGCCTGGATGAGGCCGGCGGTCGCCACGCAGAAGGAGGAAATCAGATAGGTCAGGAAAACGATGCGGGCGCGCGGAATGCCCGAGAAGGTTGCCGCAACGCCGTTACCACCGACGGCGTAGACCTTGCGCCCGAAAGGGGTTTTGGCAAGCAGCACTGCAAGAGCAATGGCTAAACCCGCGAAGATGACGATTGGTGAGGGGACGCCGAGAATGTGCCCTTGTCCAAAAACGGAAAACCAGGTGTGTTCCTTATCGGCAATATCCATGTTCTTGCCGCCCGAATAGGTGAGCGTCAGGCCATAGATTGCAGACAGCATGCCGAGTGTGACGATCAGTGAGTTCAGGCGGAGGTAACCGATCAGGAGCCCGTTGAACGCACCGAGCGCCAGTGTCATGGCATACATTGCCGGAATACCGAGCACGGGGCCGATCTTGTCATGCAGGTCGAGCACAACGATGGTGGAAAACGACATCATAGAGCCGACCGACAGGTCGAGATTGCCGCCGATGACGACGAAGGTGACGCCGAGTGCGATGACGCCCAGAATGGCCGAAGAGCGGATCACGCCCAAAATATTGTCCGGCGCGACAAAGCGCTGGTTGACCAGGGCAAAGCCGATCATGAACACCACGAAGGCGATCAGGATCCCCTGACGAGCCAGCAATACGCCGATGTCTTTTCGCGTAAAATTCGCCACAAGCTCCTCCCAAAGCTCCAGTTTTCAGACAGTGGCGGGGCGATCTTAGCCTCGCCTTGCTGAGCCTGTCTCAGACAAGCGTCATGCCGCCGTCAATCATGACCACCTGTCCGGTCATGTAGTCGCTCTCGCTTGAGGCGAGAAACGTGGTTGTGCCGGTGATATCGGCCGGTCGCGCGACTTTCCCGCGCAGGATTTCTGAGGAAAACTCGGCCATGGCCTGGCCGGGGCGCTCGGCAGCGCCGATCTCCATCAGGTCGCGGTCGACCTGTTCCCACATTTCCGTTGCCACCACGCCGGGTGCAAAACCGGTCACCGTGATGTTGTGTTTGGCAAGATCGCGCGCCCCGGACTGGATCAGCGATATCACACCAGCCTTCGATGCGCAGTAGGGGCTACATTATCGAAGCCTTGCCTGCCGGCAATCGAGGTGGTGTTGATGATCTTGCCGCCGGTCTTCTGGCTGATCATCTGCTTTGCCGCCTCCTGCATGCCGATCAGGCAACCGAGACCGTTGACCGACATGATGAAGTTCCAGTTTTCCTCGGTGACATCGAGAAAATTCATCGGCCGGTTGACGCCGGCATTGTTGAACTTGACGTCAAGTTTTCCGAAGACAGAGACGGTATGGGCGATCATGGTGCGCACCTGGTCGCGTTTCGTCACATCGACCACGGCATGTGTCACCCGACCGCCGTTTCGGTCGGCGCGGTCCCGGTTGTGTTCCTCGACAGCCATGAGGCTCTCGCCATTGATGTCGGCAAAGCAGACATCGGCGCCTTCATCCAGCAATGCTTCGCCAATCGCGCGGCCGATACCGCGCGCCGCACCCGTCACGATACAGGAACGTCCAGAGACACGACCCACTGAGCCTCTCCCATCATTTCAATTGTGATTTCAGGAATAGGGCGGGGCGCCGGCTTGCGCCTGGCCCCGCCTATCAAGACGAAGGGGATCAAAACACCGGCTTGGTGAACTGGTCCATGTTGTCCTGGGTGATCTTCGGCGTGTCGAAATAGTTGAGGAACGGCACGTCCTTGCCGTCAAGCACGTCGATTGCGGTCTGAAGCGCAGCCTCGGCGTCATCGACAGGCGACTGATAGATCGAGCCCCAGTAGTCGCCGTTTTCCATGGCTTCGTAGCCAACAGCGAAGTTGGTTGCCCCAACAAAGATGATACCGTCGCGCCCGGCGGCCTTGGCGGCATTGAGCGCGCCGACGCCCATATTGTCGTCACCGGCATAGACGCCGTCGATATCGTCATATTTGACCAGGAAGGCTTCCATCACCTTCTGAGACTTTTCACGGTTCCAGTCGCCGGGTTGCGTTTCCACCAACGTCACGTCAGGGCAAACCTCCGGCAGGCGGTCCTCAAAGCCCTTCGCGCGTTCAATCGCGGTCGTATAACCCGGCTGGCCGGAAATCTGCACGATTTTCGCTGTGTCGGCGATCCCCATATCCTTGAACTTGTCGCACATGATCTCCGCCGAGCGCGAGCCTTGCGTGATGTTGTCCGGGCCGGAGAATGAGGCGACGAAATCGAAGCCCGGTTCGGCGATGTTGGAATTGGTGACGATCACCGGAATACCGGCCTTTGGGCCTTGCGCACGGCCGGAATGACGGCCTCGCCATTGGTCGGCCAGATGATGATGGCATCGACCTGCTGCTGGATCAGGTCTTCCACCTGGGCGATCTGGCGGGCGACATCGCCGCCAGCGTCGAGCACGACGGCTTCGACGTTATCGTCAGCATCGGCTGCGTTGATGAAGGCCTGCTCATAGGTCGTCTGATAGCTGTCGACGCCGACATTGTTCTGCGTGATGCCGATTTTGTAGGTCTCGGCCGATGCGGCGCCGGCAAGCGCAAGCCCTGCAAGCGCTGTCGTTGCGGCCAAGGTGAGCCTAGCTGAAAATCTCATGATCCGTTCCTCCCAAACGATAGATTTGATCGATTGCCACAGCTCTCCGTGACCGGATGAGCCTCTCCCGGGCAACCGGTTCTCATACACCATTAATCCAGCGAAAATGGACCTGCCTAAAATATCCAAAATGGACTTTATGATATTCAGAATGGATTTTTAAGCGATATTTCGTTGTCGTTGTTTTGGACAAATAGGGAGGAGACAAACATGGCATTTCCAAAAGGACGCAGATTTGAAAATGATCTGCTGGGGCGAATGAACCAGAATACCGCACAAAATATTCAAAATGGATATGGCGCTGCCGTTGCCGGTGTGGCGGATGGGACACCATCGGTTTCTGCCGAGTTGGAAGCCGTCGTGCGGTTTATGGAAGATGTTCTGGTCGAAGTTGATGACGCGACCACGCCCAATGCCCCTAACCCTTATCTGAACATGAGCCTCCATCTTCTGCGCCGTCATCTGGAAGGGCGGATGGTGATCCCCTCATCCATCATTGCGGCCTCTGGCGTGCCTTATGCAACAGCGACCCGCAAGCTGCCGGAGCTGCTTGAAAGCGGAGCCATTGAGCAGCGCGCGCGATCGAAATCGGGAAAGAGCGTTTCGCTGCATCCAAGTCCGGAAATGCTGGACAATTGGTGCCAGCTAGCGCGGCGCATTCATCGACTGGCGGCGGTTCGCTTCGGCGCTGACGGCTTTACCCAGGAAAGCTCAGACTATTATTTCGGTGGCTCCTACCAGCCGGGCAAGATGCTGATCGGTCCGCCGCAGGCGCTGCCGACCCCGATGAAACTGTCCGGCGGTCTGCGCATTCTCGTTCATGGCGATCCGACCTTTATGGTGATGAGCAATCTGAAGCGTCAGTTCGAGCATCTGGTTGGCTGCAATATCCACCAGCGCGCCTTTTCGATTGATCGTCTGCGCGGAGAGGCGCTGCGCAATGCCGAACGCGCCGTCAGCCGATATGACGTGATCGCCGTCGATCTGCCCTGGCTCGGAGAGTTCGTCAAGAAAGGGTTCTGCGCCCGCTGTCGTCGATCATGGATATTGACCGGCTCGATCCCGGCGATTTTCACACCGCCGGCTGGCGCGCGGCCCACTGGAACGGCGAGGCCTACGGTGTGCCGAGCCAGACAACTCCGGAACTGTTTTTCTACCGTCGCGACCTCTTTGCTGATGCAGCACTCGAACCACCGGAAACGACGGAAGCCGTGCTTGAGGCTGCTGCCCGTCTGCATGACCCGCGCATGGGCGTTTACGGCATTGCCTGGAATGCGGCCCGTGGTACCGCTCTGGGTCACACCTTCATGATGGCCTGTGCAGATTTTGGTCAGCCTATCATCAACCTCGACGAGATCGCAGGCGGCTTTGATGCCGATCATCTGGAGCGCGGCGATCTTCACCCGACGATCGACACCCCGAAAGCGCTCGAAGCCGCGGAATATCTGCTGGCGCTGATGGAGTTCTCGCCGCCTGATATCCTTTCCATGTCCTGGTATGAGCGCGTCCGGCCCTATGCGGAAGGCAAGGTGGCGATGGCTTACGGATATACGCTGCTTGCGCCCTATTTTGAGCTCGATCCGCAATCGCCCGCCTTCGCCAATACCGGTTACCTGCCGCATCCGCACGGACCGGGCGGCACGCCGATCGCGCCGGTTGGCGGCTATGTTTTCGGTGTTCCAGCCAACCTGCCTGAGGAGCGGATTGATGAGGCGGTCGAGGCGCTTGTCGCCTTCACCTCGCCGGAAGCACAGAAGCTTTTTATCCAGAATGGCAGCCGCACCGCACCGCGTTATTCCGTCGGTTCCGATCCAGAAGTGCGCCGACTGTCCCCGATCTTCGAAAGCGTCGACCAGATGTCCTGGCGCGACGAGCTACAGTTCTGGCCGCGCCCGCCGATCCCGGAAATTTCCGACATCATCCAGATCTGCGGTTATGAGCTGCACGACATGCTGCGCGGCATTGTCAGTCCGAAACAGGCTCTTTCGCGGGCTCAGTCACGCGCGGAAGAGGTCATGCGAAAACACGTCACATAGGCTCTTTGCAAAGACAAAGGGCCGGTCAATACGGGAGGAGAGACCATGGACACCAATCGCCTCAAAGGCAAAAACATTCTGATCACCGGCGGCGCCCAAGGCATGGGCGCGACCAATGCCGAACATTTCGCCGAGCAGGGCGCCAATGTCTGCATCGGCGACCTTGATCTGGAAATGGGCAAGGCGCTCGCCGACAAGATCAACGCTGCCGGAAACGGGCGGGCGATAGCGGTGAAGATGGATGTCACCAGCCGTGATGACAATGACGCCGCAGTTCAAGCCACCGTCGAGGCGTTCGGCATGATCAATATCGGTCTGTTCAACGCCGGGGTCAACAAGCCGAAATTCTTCATGGACATCGATGAGGACAATTGGGACTTCATCATGAACGTGAATACCAAGGGCATGTGGCTCGGGATGCAGGCCGTCGCCCGGCAGATGATCAAGCAGGGCAAGCAGGAACACGTCTACAAGCTGATCAATGTCGGCTCGGTCGCATCGCGCAAGCCGCTCTATGATGTGACGGTCTACTGCACCTCGAAATATGGTTGCCTTGCGCTCACCCATTGCGGTGCGGTCACGCTCGCCGAGCACAATATCACCGTTAACGGCTATGCGCCTGGTGTGGTCAAGACGCCGCTTTGGGCGCAGCTCGACAAGGATCTGGTCGAGATGGGCTTCAAGCAGAAGGCAGGCCAGGCCTTCGATGATCTGGCTGAGAACGATCTGGCGCTGAAGAAAGTCTCTTATCCCGACGATGTAAAGGGCACGGCCGCATTCCTTGCGAGCCACGACAGCGACTACATGACCGGCCAGATGATCCATATTGATGGCGGCTGGGTGATCCAGTAGCGGGCTTCGAAAGCCAGAATTTCTGACCATTCATTTTAAACGTTCAGGCAGGCTTGAGCCCTGCCTCAGGGAGGATTTCATGAACCGTGCACTGACACCCAATGTTTTGACCCCGCAGGACCTTCTGCCCCAGTGGAACTGGGAAGGACGGCTGCCGGCCTTGGGCCATACGTCCGTCGATTTTGAACGCCGCGTCGATCACGACCGGCTGCGCCGCTACCGTCTTTCGCGAACCCGTCAGGCGCTGAAGAACAGTGATGCAGGCTCGCTGCTGCTCTTCGACGTCAACAACATCCGCTACGTTTCCGCCACCAAGATTGGTGAGTGGGAACGCGACAAGATGTGCCGTTTCTGCCTGCTGACGGGGGACGACGCGCCCTATGTCTGGGATTTCGGTTCAGCGGCCGTCCATCATCGTAAGTTTTCCGACTGGCTGATCCCGGATCATTGCCGGGCAGGCGTCGTCGGCATGCGTGGCACCATTCCGCCATCCTTCGGGCTGATGAAAAAATATGCCGAGGAGATTGCAGGCCTGATCCGCGATGCCGGCATGGCCGACATGCCGGTTGGTGTCGATTATGCCGAAACTGCCATGTTCCATGCGCTGAAGGCAGCGGGCCTCAATGTCGTCGACGGCCAGCAGATCATGCTGTCTGCCCGCGAGATCAAGAACTGGGACGAGATCCAGCTTCTGACCCAGGCTGCCAGCATGGTCGATGGCGTCTATCACATGATCTACGAGGAGCTGAAACCGGGCGTGCGCGAGAACGAGATCGTCGCGCTGTCCAACAAGATGCTCTACGAAATGGGCTCCGATGATGTCGAGGCGATCAACGCCATCTCCGGCGAGCGCTGTAATCCGCACCCGCATAATTTCACCGACAGGCTGTTTAGGCCCGGCGATCAGGCCTTCTTCGATATCCTGCAGAGCTATCAGGGCTACCGCACCTGCTACTACCGGACCTTCAATATCGGCCGATCAACGCCCGCACAGGTCGACGCCTATGTGAAGGCGCGCGAATGGATCGATGCCTCGATCGCGCTGATCAAGCCGGGTGTGACCACCGACGTGGTGGCCAAGGCATGGCCAAAGGCCGAGGAATTCGGCTTTCCTGATGAACTTTCCGCCTTCGGCCTGCAGTTCGGCCACGGTCTGGGCCTGGCGTTGCACGAGCGTCCGATCATTTCGCGGGCGGTCTCGCTCGACAATCCGATGGAAATCCAGACCGGTATGGTGTTCGCGCTGGAAACCTACTGCCCGGCTGCCGACGGCTACTCTGCCGCCCGCATCGAGGAGGAGGTCGTCGTCACTGACAAGGGGTGTGAGGTCATTTCGCTGTTTCCGGCAGAAGAACTGCCGATTGCCAACAGATATTGAGGCGGAAAACGTCATGAGCGCTTCAGACAACAAACATAATCGCGAGGACTATTTGCGCATGTACCGGCAGATGGTTCGCATTCGCACCTTCGAGGATAATGCCAACCAGCTCTATCTCTCGGCCAAGATGCCGGGGCTGACGCATATGTATTCCGGCGAGGAGGCGGTCGCGGTCGGCATTTGCGAGGCATTGACCGACAGTGACCGGATCACTTCGACCCATCGCGGCCACGGCCATTGCGTGGCCAAGGGCGCCGATTTCCAGGCAATGTTCTGCGAGCTTCTTGGCAAGGAGGAGGGCTATTGCCGGGGCAAGGGCGGGTCGATGCATATCGCCGACCAGAGCCACGGTAATCTCGGCGCAAATGCCATTGTCGGCGGTTCCATGGGTATTGCCACCGGTTCCGCACTGCGTGCGAAATTGCAGAAATCCGATGATGTGACCGTCTGCTTCTTCGGCGACGGGGCGACCGCGCAGGGGCTGTTGTACGAGGTCATGAATATGGCAGCCCTCTGGAACCTGCCGGTCATCTATGCCTGCGAGAACAATGGCTATTCGGAATATACGGCGACGGCTGAAATCGCCGCCGGCTCGATCACCGACCGGGCACGGGCCTTCGGCATCGAGGCTTTCGAGGTTGACGGGCAGGATGTTCTGGCCGTCAACGAGCTGACGCGCGAGTTGACAGGACGCTGCCGTCGCGGCGAGGGACCGTTCTTCATCGAGCTTCAAACCTACCGCTATCACGGCCACCATGTTGGCGACATCAACCGCGAATATTACCGCCCCAAGGCCGAGGAAAAGGACTGGAAGGAAAGTCGCGATCCGATCGAGAAATTCACCCAGTGGCTGACCGGTGAGGGGATTGCCTCGACGGATGAGCTTGAGGCCATGAAGGCCGAGATCAGCGACGATGCGGCTTCCGCCGTGGACTATGCGTTGAAGGCCAAATATCCGGAAACGCATGAAGTCGACATGCACGTTTTTGCGGACTGAGGAGAACATTCCATGCGAAAGATTACGCTATCCCAGGCCGTGAACGAGGCGTTGGCCGAAGAGCTGCGCCGTGACCCCACGACCTTCATTATCGGCGAGGACGTCGCCGAGGCCGGCACGCCGTTCAAGGTGCTGTCGGGTCTCGTCGAGGAGTTCGGAACCGAGCGGGTCATCGATACGCCGATTGCCGAGCCGGGCTTCATGGGCATTGCCGTTGGCGCGGCGATGACCGGTTCGCGGCCGATCGTTGACCTGATGTTCGGCGACTTCCTGTTCCTGATCATGGACCAGCTCTGCAATCAGGCGGCCAAGATCCATTACATGTCCGGCGGCAAGCTCAATGTGCCGCTGGTGGTGCGCACCAATCTGGGTGCGACACGGCGGTCTGCCGCGCAGCATTCCCAGTCGCTGCATGCGCTTGTCGCCCATATTCCGGGTCTGAAGGTGGCGTTGCCATCGTCTGCCTATGAGGCCAAGGGGCTGATGAAGACGGCGATCCGCGACAATAATCCGGTCGTCATCTTTGAAGACAAGCTGATGTATAACGACAAGGCCGAGGTCCCGGAGGAGGAATATCTGATCCCCTTCGGCGAGGCCGCGATCCTGCGCGAGGGCCGGGATATCACGCTGGTTGCCACCTCCTCCATGGTGCAGGTAGCGCTGGCCGCCGCCGACCTTCTGGCAAAGGACGGCATTTCCGCTGAGGTTATCGATCCGCGTACCATTGTGCCGCTGGATGAGGAAACCATCCTCAAATCGGTCCAGAAGACATCGCGCGCCATGGTGATCGATGAGGGCCATCAAAGCTACGGCATCACCGGCGAGATCGCCAGCCGCATCTCGGAAAAAGCTTTCTACCATCTCGATGCGCCGGTGCTGCGCATGGGCGCGATGGATGTGCCGGTGCCGTTCTCGCCGGCGCTTGAGGATATCACCGTGCCGACGCCGGAACGCGTGGCTGAAAAGGCGCGGCTTTCGGTGCGCGGGGAGCTTTTCAATGCCGCATGATGTGATAATGCCCGCACTCGGCATGGCGCAGGACACCGGCAAGATCGTTCGGTGGCTGAAGACGAGCGGGGAGCCTGTCTCCTCCGGCGAGGCGATCATGGAAGTCGAGACCGACAAGGCGGTGATGGAGGTCGAGGCTGCTGCCGATGGTTTCCTAAGCGCCGTTTCGGCGGGTGACGGCGACGACGTGCCGGTCGGCTCGGTCGTGGCCGTGATCGTCGATAGTGAGAACGATGTTGAAAGCGCAAAGCCCGATGAAGACGCGGGCGGCGAGCGTGTCCCAAGCGCAAGTGAAGCAGATGAAGAGTCCCTGCCGGATGGCGCGGAGATCATTATGCCCGCGCTTGGTATGGCGCAGGATACCGGTCTGATCGTCAACTGGTGCAAGGAGCCGGGCGACAAGGTTTCCGCAAGTGATATTCTGCTGGAGGTCGAGACCGACAAATCAGTAATGGAGGTCGAGGCCGGGCATGACGGTTACATTGCCGCCATTCTGGCCGACGCCGATGAGGCGGTTCCCGTCGGCTCGGTGATCGCCGTGATTTCGGCCGAAAAACCGGAAAACCCGTGCGGCGCAGCGCCAAAACGGCCAAAGCGGCGCCCGAACTGCAGTCTGCCTCTGATGACGAGGTCAAAAAGCGGTTTCGGAACCGGACAGCGCTCCGTCGAAACCCAAAACCCCGGCACGGCCCGTCGCGCCGGTCGAAGGTCGCATCCTTGCCTCGCCAAAGGCGCGACGGCTTGCCCATGAACAAGGCCTTGATCTGGCACGGCTTGCCGAAGAGGGCGTGGCCCAGCCCTATCATGTGTCCGACCTCGAAACCTTGCGCACATTGGGTGAGCGTGCGGATGCTTCACCGGTGGCGGCCCCGGCAAGTGTGCCGTTGCGTATCGAGGCGCAGGTTCCGGCTTCCGGCTTTTCGTCCCTGCTCGATTGGCTGCAAGCAGAAACGGGCGATGCGCCTTCGCCTTCCCGGATCTGGCTTAACTTTGCCACAGCGTCCTTGCGTGGTACGTTGACGGGTGCAAACGCCATCATCGGCTGCATCGAGGAGCCGGGCGCCAGACTTTCGCACTTTGCCGATGCCGACCGCAATCGCCTTGGCGCGACGAAAGAGGAAGCCGAGGACTGCGTCCCGGATATCATCCTGCGCGATCTGACGCGCTTTTCGGTTATCCGAGCGACGGCACTCACCGAAACCGCACCGGTTCTGGCCATCGCTCGTGACCGGGACAATTTTGTGATCGGGTTCGATTACCAGGTGAGCCAGTTGAGCGAGGCGGCGGCGCTCGACTTCATGACTGCGTTTGCCGGTCGTCTCGAACAGCCACTGCGTCATCTTCTTTGAAATTCGGAGCCATGTGATGGATCATACCAATCTCTATATCGATGGAAACTGGCGTGAGGCCGCAAGCGGCGAGCGCTTTGACGTCATTAACCCGGCGACCGAAGAGGTTCTCGCCTCCGTCGCCTCCGCCGATACCCCGGATGCCGACGCGGCCCTTGATGCCGCCGAAAATGCGATGGCAGAATGGCAGGCGAAGACGCCGCGCGAACGCTCCGAAATTCTGCGCAGGGCGTGGGAGTTGATGACCGCGCGGCTGGAGGAATTCGCCCGCCTCATCACGCTGGAAAACGGCAAGGCGCGGGGCGATGCCATGGGCGAGGCGACTTACGCGGCCGAATTTTTCCGCTGGTTTGCCGAGGAGGCCGTCAGGGCCGATGGGTTGATCACCCATGCCCCGGCCTCGGGTGCGCGCATTGTCGTGCAGCACAAGCCGGCCGGCATTTCGGTTCTGGTCACGCCGTGGAACTATCCGGCTGCCATGGGCACGCGCAAGATTGCGCCCGCCCTTGCTGCCGGTTGCGCGGTGATCATCAAGCCTGCGACGGAAACGCCGCTCACCATGCTGGCGCTGATGCCGCTTCTGGAAGAGGCCGGTGTGCCGAAAGGGCTCGTCAACGTCCTGCCGTCGAAACATTCCGGCCGTCTGGTCGATCATATGCTGCATGATCCGCGTGTGCGTGTGGTCTCCTTTACCGGCTCCACCGGGGTCGGGCGCAAACTGTTGAAATCGGCTGCCGACCAGGTGATCAAGCCGGCGATGGAGCTTGGCGGAAACGCGCCGCTGATCGTGTTCGAGGATGCCGATCTCGACAAGGCGGTGGCGGGGGCCATGCTGGCGAAAATGCGCAATCTCGGCGAGGCCTGCACGGCGGCCAACCGATTTTACATCCATGAGAAAGTCAGCGCCGAATTTACGGAAAAGTTCACCGCCGCCATGGCCGCACTCAAGGTTGGCAACGGTCTGGAGGATGGCATCGATGTCGGGCCACTGGTCAACGCGGCCACGCGTGACAAGGTCGCGGGCTTTGTCGAAGATGCCGTGTCGAAGGGTGCGAAGATCGAACTCGGCGGTACGCAGCCAAACGGCAAGGGCTTCTTCTATCCACCGACCGTCATGTCAAATGTGCCGGAGACCGCCGAATGTGTGCATGATGAGATTTTCGGCCCCGTGGCGGCACTGCAGACCTTCAGCGACGAGGAAGACGTGATCCGTCGCGCCAATGACACCGAATACGGCCTGGTCGCTTATGTGTTCTCCGAGGACATGAAGCGCGCCATGCGGGTCTGCGAGCGGCTGGAATACGGCATGGTCGGCCTCAACCGGGGCCTCGTCTCCGATCCTGCAGCGCCCTTCGGTGGGGTCAAGCAATCCGGTCTTGGTCGCGAAGGCGGGCATGAAGGCATGCTCGAATTCATGGAAACCCAGTATATTTCGGCGGAGTGGTGACATGAGCGCGCAGGATTTCATCGCAAGCCCCGCCGTGGTGGCCTATGCCGGGCGCAAGGGCGTCGACCTTTCCGACGTTGCGCGGAAATCAGGTCGCACCAATCTGGCGCGCGAGGATGTCGACCAGCATATGGACGGATCCACGCCGGTGATCGGGGAAACCGTCAGCGCAGATGACCAAAGGTACTGGGATATCGATCACGCAGCCTACGGGCCTGTCTCGGAAGAACCGGTGACGCGGATCTCAAGCCTTGCCGCCGACAATCTTTCGGCCGCCAACCGGATGATCCCGCAGGTCACCCATCACGACCGCGCCGATATGCGCGCCGTCGAGAGTTTTCGCAAAAGCCTGAAGGCGGAGGCGGCAGCAAAGGGCCTGCGGCTGACCGCGCTCGCCTTTCACATCAAGGCATTGACGTGCACGCTGGCGGCCTTTCCGCTGTTCAACGCATCGCTTTCGGCGGATGGAGAGACTTTGATCCGAAAGAACTATTTCCATATCGGTATCGCCGTCGACACCCCTCACGGACTGATGGTACCGGTGATCCGCGATGCGGACAGCAAGGGTCTGTGGCAGATGTCCGCCGAGATCGCGGACCTCGCAAAACGGGCAGGCGAGCGCAAGCTCCGGCCTGATGAAATGGGCGGCGCCTCCATGTCGATCTCCAATCTCGGCGGCATTGGCGGCACGGCATTTACGCCGCTCGTCAATCCGCCCGAAGTGGCCATTCTCGGCATCACGCGGGCAGAGACCGTTCCGGTCTGGGAGAGTGAGGCCTGGCAACCGGTGCTGATGGCGCCGCTTGATCTCTCCTATGATCACCGGGTTATCAATGGCGCCGAGGCCGCACGCTTTCTCGCCCACTATGCCAGCCTTCTCGCCGAGCCTCGTCGAATGCTGATTTCGTAAGCGCGCCCGTTCGATGATGCGGCGAAAGCACAAAACGACAACGCGATCTCACCCGACTTTTCCGCCGTGTCCGGTTTTCAATGCAAAACTCTGTCCAAATTCTGCCCCCGCAACCAAATCCGTTTTATCAAATATATCAAAGGCCTCGCTGGGTAACAGCGAAGCCTTTTGGCCGTTTTTACCCGAAACACTCGTCGCGAGGTGTGACCTGCTCCCCTGAGACGTCCGCGATTTGGGGCTAGTCTGTGCCTATCGAACAACTGAAGTGGCCCGGTTTGTCTGAACAGTTTCGGGCGTTTCGTTAAGTGGATCTCCGCCTCGATTATGCGGCCACCATCATTGGTTCCAGCGCGTTGAAATAAGCTCGATCCGGCGTCTGCCGGTCAAGGGATGAATGTGGGCGTCGACTGTTGTAGAAATTCAGATATCTGCCGATGCCAGCGCGGGCCTCGGACACGGTCTTGTAGGCGTGGAGGTAGACTTCCTCGTATTTGATCGACCGCCAGAGCCGTTCGACGAAGACATTGTCCCGCCACGCCCCCTTGCCATCCATCGAGATGCGGATCTCGCCTTGCCGAGCGCTCCGGCTAAAAATCACTCTCCAGTGTCAGCTCCCCGATCTTGGCGTGCGGTGTTTTGACATCTTCCGTCTTCGCTTCATCGCCGAAAACGCCTGTCGCCCCTCAAGAAGCTGGTCTTTCCACTTTTGATCTGGTTGGCGTGCACGTCAAATTGCTGGGATAATTCCGCCAGCGTCTGCTCTCCCCGGTTGGCGACAAGCACCGCTTTCGCCTTGAAAGCCGGGCTATGGTTCCGGCGCGGTCGTCTCGTCATGGTATCTCCTGCTCCCGGCATCTAAGCCGAAATCAGGCAGAAATTCCACTGATCCCCGATGTGCAGATTTCCCCGGCCAGCTCTCCAGCCAGGCGGTGGGGCCGCATCTGGGGCTGACGCCGGCGAGCTACCAGTCAGGCGAGACCGATATTCAGGGCAAGATCAGCCGATGCGGCGACGAACTCGCCCGCACCGCGCTCTACGATGCGGCGTATTCGCCGCTCATGCGCTCAAAGAAATGGTCGAGCCTCAGGGCGTGAGGCATGAACATCGCCAAACGCCGCGGCATGGCGCGGGCCCGCGTGGCGGTGGCCCGCAAACTGGCGGTCATCCTGCATCGCATGTGGGTTGATGCAACCGACTTCCGCTTTGGAAAGCAGCCTGCCGCACTGGCGGCGTGACCCGAGGCAGATCAAAGGAGCAAGTAACACGAACAAAGCTTTCGCTCGAAAGGGCGAGGCCCGGATCGTTCCGTGGGGACGATCGGCGAGGCGATCTCGTTGAGAGTCCCGAACCTGCCGAACCAAGGTTTGCAAGGTCGTGAAACAGATTGAGACGCCTCGCTCTCCTGACCCCATCATGCGGCGGCCCCGAGCAAATCACCGATGCGCCGACCGCGAAGAGAAGCGAGTAGCCTGCGGAACGGTCCCAGAAAAAGTGCAGGAGAACCTTGACCACCGCGCCCCCAATCAGAGAGGGCTCTCAGGCTTTGAATTGAAGCTTTCGCCAACCGGTCATTCAGCCTCTTGCATCAGCTTTTTGGCGGCATCCTCACGCGAGTTACATTCGCCGCCTGTTTCTATCCACGACAATCTTGTCGCCCATGTCAGCCGCTGGAAAGGAAACACCATTCACCGTCAATTGATCGCGAAAGAGAAGCAGGCTTTGGCTTTGCTCGAACTGGCAGATATTGACGGCAGTGTAACTTCACACATGCGGCCCCAGCCTCTCCAAAGCGGCGCTCCAGCATGGTGAAGTCGCAGGTTTTCTCGGTGTGTCCGGGAAGCTCATTCGCGAAACTTACGGTCACCACTCGCCCAAACGTCTGAAGACCGCAAAAATGAGGTTCTACGGGCAAAAATATGCAGCAATAAAATGAAGGAGAAAACGCAATGAGCGATGAAGCCCTAAGTCCTTGCGATAAAAGGAGAACGGATGGTGGGCGTGACAGGGATTGAACCTGTGACCCCTACGATGTCAACGTAGTGCTCTCCCGCTGAGCTACACGCCCATCCGTGGCGCGGTGTATTCCAAACTTTGGCGACGGCGTCAACTGATTTTTGATGCTTTTTGTCGCTTTCCGCTTTGCCTTGTGGCGTCGTTCAGGCGCCGATAACTTTTCCACCTCGTCGACGAGATCACGAAGGTGAAACGGCTTGGAGAGAACCTTCGCATCCTTCGGCGCGGCCGAATCGGCGGTCAGGGCCACAGCTGCGAATCCGGTTATGAAAATGACCTTGAGATCCGGGTCGAGCTCGGTAGCACGCCGGGCAAGTTCGATCCCGTCCATTTCGGGCATGACGATGTCTGTCAGAAGCAGCGAGAATGGCTCCTCGCGCAGTCGGTCATATGCGCTTGCACCATTGTCAAATGCCGCAACCTGGTAGCCGGCCTTTTCCAGGGCCTTCACCAGAAAACGGCGCATATCGTCGTCGTCTTCCGCCAGGAGAATTTTCAATACCATCGGTTCAACCATCTCGGCGTAACAGGCTTTTCTTCTTAACCGGTCTGATAGCCCCTATGATCTAAACAAGCAATGAAGACGCTTTCAAAGTTTCGTTTGCATAGCAAAACGATCTTGGCAGCACCGCCCCGAGCGCGTAAATCTCGGTGGGAAAGGAGTTCTGGTGACTGGCATCGGCAGACAGGAGCGACATGATTATGCGCAGGAAGCGTTGTTCGAGGTGATCCGCCCCGAGACGCAGTCTGTGCCGTTGATCTTCAATTCTCCCCATTCCGGGCGCGTTTATTCCGAGGCGTTTCTTGCTGTAACCCGGCTCAGCCACCACGATATCCGGCGCTCCGAGGATCTTTATGTCGATGAACTGTTTTCGATGGCACCGGCGTTCGGGGCTCCATTGCAGCGCGCCTTTTTCCGCGCGCCTTTCTCGATGTCAATCGTGAGCCTTTCGAGCTCGACCCGCGCATGTTTTCCGGCCCATTGCCAGCCCACGTGAACATGACCTCCATGCGCGTCGCCGGCGGCCTGGGGACGATACCGCGGATCGTCGCCGAGCACATGCCGATCTATGACGCCCAGATCGACGTCGATGAGGGGCTTGCGCGCATCGAGAGTATCTACCGCCCGTATCACCGCAGCCTCAAACAGCTGATGCAGGAGACCAGACGTCGTTTCGGTCGTGCTGTTCTGATCGATTGTCATTCAATGCCGGGCACCGTCTCGGTTGCAGGCCACAGGCGCAAACCGGATTTTGTCATTGGTGATCGCTATGGCACGAGCGCTTCAGGCGATCTGGTCTGCGCCGCGATCTCGATCCTGGAGAAAATGGGCTTCACTGCAGCTTATAACAAACCGTATGCTGGCGGGTTCATCACCGAGCATTATGGTCGTCCGGCCAACGATTGCCACACCATACAGATCGAAGTCTCGCGCAGGCTATATGCGGATGAGGCGAGCTTTGCGAAGAAGCCGGAATTTGTCGCGCTGAAACAGGCGCTGTCCCTGTTTGTCGGCGAGCTTGCGGCGTTCGTTGGCAATGAGGCGGGGTCTCGGGACTTGCAGCCGAGTAGCGACCGGTGCCGGCCCAAAAAACCGCGCTCTTGGCGCGGCTAAGTCTAGGAGGAAACACCCAAGGAGGGTATTCACAGTCAAAAGACTGTGTAAATCAGACTAGATGACAACCTTGTGACTGTCAAGCGACTTTGCCTTGTATTTGCGCACTTGCGTTTTGTGCCTATTTTTTAAGCTAGATGCTTCTGGGGTGGCTATTTCTGCCTTTTGTATGAGCGCACGGAAAACGATTTCGATTTTTCGGCATTGGAATTAGAAGTGCGGCGCGTTACCGCTTTTTCTGACAACACAGGATATCTCATGCTTCCCGACCGCAATTTCTTCGATCAACTGGCCCGTGTCGCGGCCGCAGAAACCCTGCCGCGATTTCGGACCGCCGTGCACGTTGATAACAAGCTGCATGCGGGGTTCGACCCGGTGACGGAGGGCGACAGGGCGGCGGAGGTTGCCATCCGCAACCTGATCACATCGCATTTTCCGGAACACGGCATACTGGGCGAAGAACACGGCGGTACCGGCCTCGATCGGGAATATGTCTGGGTAATCGACCCGATTGATGGGACGCGAGCCTTTATCTCCGGCGTACCGGTCTGGGGTACGTTGGTCGGGCTTTATCGTGCGGGACGGGCGGTTATGGGGCTGATGGACCAGCCTTTTACCGGGGAGCGTTTTTTGCGGGCGCCGAAAGCGCGTGTTTTACCGGACCCGGCGGGCCGAGGTCGCTGAAAACACGTGACTGTCGAAACCTCGCAGAGGCCGTACTGTTTACGACCTCGCCGCGGATCATGGCCCCTGAAGCGCAGGCCCGCTATGACCGGCTTGAGGCCCGAGTGCGCCTCGCCCGGTATGGCATTGATTGTTACGCCTATTGCCTGCTTGCTTCCGGCTTTGCTGATCTCGTCGTGGAAAGCGACCTCAAACCCTACGATATCGGTGCGCTGATTCCGATTATCGAAAGGGCGGGAGGCGTCATCACGACCTGGACGGGCGAGCGGCCTGAAAACGGAGGCGACATTGTCGCGGCGGCGACGCCGGATCTTCACCGGGCAGCACTTCAGGTCTTGAATGGCAATTGAGTGCGGTCAGGCCGGCTTGGCGTATTCATCGAAAAAGCCGATAATCGCTTCAAGGGCACGGTCGCGCACGGTGTTGACCTCTTGAAGGATTTCGTGTCCCGCTTCAGGAAGAACCAGGTGATCGGCGCCAAGGACTGCAGCCACATGACGCTGGGCGGTGAGTGGAATGAGGCTGTCCCGTCCGCCTGAAAGGACAAGCGCCGGGCAGGCCACGCGTGCGAGGCTCCCGGGTTTTGTTGCACGTGCTATTTCCCCAAGGCAGGCTGAGAGCCAACCGAGTGTTGGCGGGCCGAGCAGATACGGCGGATCGGTTTTGGCCGCTTGCATGTTGCGGTCATAGCGTATCCGGTCGGCCGTATGGGACTGTTCCTCAAAACGCGGCGGCGCGGCGCGCAAGGTGCGCTCCGGCTGCGGGTGAAGCCAGTAAGGCTGGCTGTCCTGGCTATGACGCGGATCAGCCATTCCGGGTAACGATCGTGTTTCAGGCCGACAAAAGGCGCGGTCAGCACCAGTCCGGCAAAACTGTCGGAAGCCTCCTCTGCGACGGAAAGCGCGATCAGCCCGCCAAGCGAATGGCCGAGAAGAAAGTAAGGACCCGGCAATGCGGGCCGTACGCGGCTTTCGAAAAAATCGACAATGTCACGGCGGTAATGGGAAAACCGGTCGATATGGCCGGCATGGTCGTTTTGCGGCCGCCGTTCGGAACGTCCCTGACCGCGCAGGTCTGTGATTGCGGCGGCATAGCCCGCGCGATGGAGGTCGGATATGGTCTCGGTATATTTCTCGATGAATTCTGACCGTCCGGCCGCGATTACCACCGTGCCACGCGCGTTTTCGCATGCAAACAGCGCATACCGTAAGGCGACGCCGTCAAAGGCACGCATCATGCCCGTTCTGGTTTCCTCCGCGGATGTAATCTGGTGCATTGAATGACGGCCACCTGCTGAAATCACTGCCTTTGTGATGATCGGCAAAGGCGACAATGGCAATGGTGGATGTGTCGTTTGCGCAAAAAGGACCGAATCCGGGCGCCTGAACAGGGGTAAAGGCGACACGGATCCGGCCAAGGATACCGCTGTCACTGGGTCAAAAGCGACTGCGGTGCCGGGACGGGTGCGCCGTATTTCCCGGCACGCGCTCAATGGCGCATTGATCATGAACGAGAGTTCAATAGCGCGTTCATCTGACATTCATGGATGTGGCGCGTGTCGAGATACAGCCCCGTGACATCGCTGGCTTTGACCGAGCCAGTTCCCGTGCAGAATGTTGGGGCGGGCTATCGTGGGTAACTCTTGAAACCCGTGTGTTTTGATCCCAGATAGCCAACGAGGACGCCAGCTATTGGGTCCCAAACCGTTTTTCGTGATTGCCGGTGTTTCGGGGTCAACGGAAAATGTCATCGCAACGATACGTCGCTCAAAGGAGGACACAATGCGTAACGTCGATTTTTCGCCGCTCTATCGTTCCACCGTCGGTTTTGACCGACTTTTCAGCCTGCTCGACACCATGGGCCAGCCCGAACAGGCCTCTGCCTATCCGCCCTACAATATCGAGCGTACCGGAGAGAACAGCTACCGCATTTCCATGGCTGTTGCCGGATTCAGCGAAGGTGAGCTTTCTATCGAGGCTCATGCCAATGTGCTGGCCGTGAAAGGAGAAAAGGCTGAGGACGATGAAAATGCCGGCAGCGAATATCTCTATCGCGGTATCGCCAAACGTGCTTTCGAACGCCGGTTCCAGCTCGCCGACCATATGGAAGTGCGTGGTGCAACGCTGAAGAACGGCTTGCTTCATGTCGAACTGCTTCGCAATATTCCTGAAGCCATGAAGCCACGCCGGATCGAAATCGAGACCCGCAGCAGCGAGCCGAAGACGATTGCCGCGCAGAAGAGTGTGGAGATGGATGCCGCCTGACGGCAGCCCCCACGCAAGTATTGATGGCGGTGCCTGAAAGGGCGCCGCCTTTTTATGGATGCCAGCGTTTCGAAAGGCGTCCGGCCAGGTGATCGAGCGATATTCGTCCCGGACCATAAATGACCAGCATGACAAGCGGAAGCGACCAGAAGAGCCGCTGGTCGAGGATCACGCTGTCGGGGAAGCGGTCGAACAGCGCGCCGATGGTTTCGCTGCCAACCTGATGCACTGTGATGTCGACGAATGTCTGCACTGCGATGAAGGCCAGCATACCAAGCGCGCTCAGTCGGGTGGCCAGACCGAAGACGATCAGCAGCGGCAACGCGAATTCGGTATAGGTGCCCAGGTGGACGATCAGCCCCCAGGGCAGAAACGGAACAGCAGAAACGTCACCGCCGGCCGCCTCCACAGCGGGCAGGGCAATCTGGTAATAGGCGGAACTGCGGACCACGAAGAAACCGGCAAGGCCCGGTTCGACCTTGGTGAGCGCGGAATTCAGGAAATAGAGCCATAGGGTTGCGGCAAAGGCCAGGCGGGCGAACATACCTGGAAACCAGGGGCGAGAAATGCTTCGACCCTCTGAAAAACGCTGTTGTAAACGCGCACGGCAGAACAGATGAAGTGCATGTCGGTTACTCCTTGCCATGGCGGGCCGGAAGAAGGCGCCTGTGGTTATCAGTGCTGAAAATGCGGTTCCAAGGTCAAAGTCGGGGTCGGCTGCCATGGCAGTTTCGGCTGCATCACCGATTGTGCCGTTGCCTACAAGAACATCGAAGAACCGCGCCAAACCGCGATCAAGTGAAACAACAGCGACATCGAATTGCGGCCGGGTCACAAGCACTGTCTCTGGCTGCGTGGGATCAAAGTCTTTCAAACCTGAACCGTTGCGCACCCGCGAAAATATACCTGCTGCCGCCGAACTGAAATGAAGTAGGTGCGTTGCCGGGTGCGGGGAGAGGGCAAGCGCCATCAGTTCTTCCGGCGGCAGAGCGTCCAGCATTCCCGGAGATAGCGGTGCTGCGTCGCGGGCATGATAGGCATCAAGCCACGCGCGCTCGAGCCGGGCGACATCGGGCAGGAAAAACAGTTTCGAGGCCGGTTCGAATGAAGCGATGAAATCGGCAAAACCGTGACCGTATTCGGAAAGGACCGGAGAATGGGGTGGGGCCCGGTCGATATACTCGCCAGACATGGCTGCGAAGAATCGCTCGCCGACCAGATCACGCGTGACCGGGAATATATCGGCAAGCGCCGCCTTCAAGCCCACAGCCACATTGTTGCGATAGACTCCGAAACGTTTGATCGCCGGGCCGCCGAGCGGATTTGCAACACCGTCAGGCGCTGTTTCGAGCGGGCGCGCACTCAGTGCAGCAGCAAAAGCTCGAGTGTCGCAGCCGCGGATCTGGTCTCAGTCATGACGGCTGCCGAGCAGGAAACGCTCGTCCTCCCGGTCAATGATCCCGTCGGCAAGCCGCGCCTCTCGTTTCAGGATCGGCCAGTCCGGCACATCATTGTCCCATTCGATCAGCGTGGGCAGCGGTCCCGTCACGCGGATGACGAAGGCATAGAGCTCCCAGACCACGTCATCGACCGGCCGGTCATGGGTATCGATCAGAAGTGGTGCGCCGATATCATCTTTATCCTCGGCATGGCCGGCCAGATGGATTTCACTGACCCGTTCCAGCGGAAAGCTCTTGAGATAGGAGATGGCGTCAAAGTCGTTGTTGACCGCCGAGACATGGACATTGTTGACGTCGAGCAGCAGTCCGCAGCCGGTTTTGCGTGCGATTTCGTCGAGGAAAATCGTCTCGGGAATCGTGCTCTCGGAAAACGCCACATAGGTGGAGGGATTTTCCAGAAGGATCGTCTGCTTCAGCCTGTTCTGCACCCGGTCAATATGGTCGGCGATATGGGACAGCGTTTCTTCGGTGTAGGGCAGTGGCAGAAGGTCATTGTAATAGGCGTCATCATGGGTCGACCAGGCCAGATGTTCGGAGACGAGGCCGGGTTCATAGCGATCGACAACCGCCTTCAACCTTTCCAGGTGTTCGGGGTTAATGCCGCGCGGCGAACCAATCGACATGCCGACACCGTGGACGGAAAGCGGAAAGTTCTCGCGCATCCGCGTCAGGATACGGTGCGGGTGGCCGCCTGCGCCCATGTAGTTTTCGGCGTGCACCTCGAGGAAGGCGGTCTTGTAGGTGTCGGCCAGAATCGCGTCGGCATGCGCGGTCTTGAAACCCGCGCCGGCCCGCGACGGTATCGGTTGCGGCACAAACGATGCAGGTTGCTCGCTGGACATTCGGAACTCTCCCATTGTTCCCAATAACAGAGCGCCGCCGGTGCAGAGTGCAGCGGCGGCGGGAAGAAAATCACATTTCGGGAAGGTCGCGGTCGAGCGGCGAAAGCGAGCCGGAGCGGTCGTTCGGCAGCATCATGTCCGAGCAGGAGCCCTCGGCGACATATTTCCAGGCATTGCCCTGATAATCAACCTTGGACGTGCCCGCGCAGGTGGTGCCCGGGCCGGCAGCGCAGTCATTCTGGCCGGCCATGGCGACACCGTAGCACTTCACGTCTGCGGCCTGTGCGGGAGCGGTGGCCGCAAGGCTGCCGACAGCCACGGCGAGGGCACCGGCGAGTGTTGCTGCGCTGATCTTGTTGGTGTTAGACATGCTATTCTCCTCATTGATCGATACGGATTCGATTGTTGTGCAAGTCTTGTCCTTGCACGCAGGAGCTTTGCAAAATCGGCCTTCACTTGGAAATCAATGGAGCGTCACTCAGCCATCACGCCGCGTCACCGGCTTGTGAGGCCCTGTTACTCTTGTGTGAGAGTTTCGGCTTCGAGGAAAGAGATGAAGCGGTCGATCTCGGCCTCGGTGGTTGCAAAACTGGTGACGCAGCGTGCCAGCAACTCTCCGTCCGCCACCATGCCCGGCTGGTCAGCCGGCGTCAGCCAGTCGTAGAATTGCGCGCCGGCTTTGCGCGCGGCGTCGGCTGCTGTGCGGGGCAAGATGATGAAGACTTCGTTCGACTGGGTTTCCCATGCAAGCCGCGCTCTGGCGGATTTGCGGAAGGCGGCGCGCATGCGCTCGGCCATGGCGTTGGCGTGGCTGGCGAGGTTCAGCCAGAGATCATCGGTCAGGTATGCATCGAGCTGGGCGGAGATGAAACGGGTCTTGGAAAACAGGTGTGCGGCGCGCTTGCGGATATAGGGCATTTCGCGGGCCTGGTCCGGGTTCATGAACACGATCGCCTCCGCGCACCAGCATCCATTCTTGGTGCCGCCGAAGGACAGAATGTCGACGCCGCGTTTCCATGTCATTTCGGCGGGCGTGGTATCAAGGGCCACCAGTGCGTTGGCAAAGCGGGCACCGTCCATATGGACCGGAAGGCCGTCCTGTCTTGCAATCGCGGTCAGTGCATCGATTTCGTCGAGCGAGTAGATCGTGCCGACCTCGGTCGACTGGGTGAGCGAAACCGCCATTGGCTGACCATGGTGGATAAAGTCAGCGGGATAACGCGCTGCGATCCGCTTCAGTTCGTCAGGCGCCATCTTGCCGTCTCGTCCCCGAGACGGTGGCAAGCCTGCCGCCGCCGGTGAAATACTCCGGTGCACCGCCCTCGTCATTGGCGATGTGGGCGTCGTTGTGACAGAACACCACGCCACCCGGCCGCCCGACGGACGAAAGCGCAAGCGAGTTGGCTGCGGTGCCGGTGCCGACGAAGAATACCGCCACCTCGCGTTCGAAAATCTCGTTGAAGCGGGCCTCGATCTTGCGGTCCAGCGCGCTTGTTCCGTAGGCATTCGCATAACCAGACTGTTCGCGGATCAACGCCTCTCCGATTGCGGGGTGGGCGCCGGACCAGTTGTCGGAAGCAAAAACATGGATAAAGACCTCGAATATGTTCGCGCATTTGGTTCCCCGGATATCAGGGAAAAGGCCATCATGTGTAAAGGGTCTTTCCTGATCGTCTGATGCGACCGTGTGGCTCGTGGCCGATTTCGCAGGAGTTTGCGCATGCTTGCCGGTACGGCGTGGAATCTGCCTACAAAATGCCGTTTTCTTTCAGGTGTTTCGAAAGAATGGAGCTGGATGTAACTTTGTTGCGCGCGCGGGCTTCCCGGCGTAATAATCTCTCGTCTACGTCCGCGCAAAGTCATTATTTGCTTGCCACTTTCTTTTGTTTCTGGCATGAACTGCAGATAGGACAGTTATGCTGTCCTATTTTTATGTCCGGCTGTGTTGCGCGCCGACAGCAAGGGGCTGACGTCACGACGCTTTTTGGTCTATAATGATCAGGTAAGCGGAAGGCCTCGCTCCGGCACGCTCACGCAGGACCATCGACCGGAGCGTCCGTTGATATGGTCGTCCCGGTTTTAAATGAGAGATGATTGCAGGCAGCAGGGTGCTTCAGCGCCTTTATATGCCTGCCTGCACCACGATCCGGTTTCGCCTGCATTCCGGCAGGTTTTAGGAGATCTTGAATGACGAAGATGACGCCCTCCGCGCTTAGTGCTGCCCCGCTCACGCAAATGAACGTGACGCCTGCCGCCAAAACAGCTGCCGACGGCCGTCGTAACAAACGTCAGGGGCTCTACGATCCGAGGAACGAGCATGACGCCTGCGGCGTTGGTTTCATCGCCCATATGAAGGGTGAGAAGTCGCACCAGATCGTCAAGGATGGCCTGTTCATCCTCGAAAATCTTACCCACCGCGGCGCGGTTGGCGCAGATCCGCTGATGGGCGACGGCGCCGGCATGCTGATGCAGATCCCGGACCGGTTCTTCCGCGAGGAGATGGCTGCCGAAGGTATCGTTCTGCCGAAGGTCGGCGAATATGCCGTCGGTTATTTCTTCATGCCGCGTGATCCCGAGCGCATTGCCCATTGCAAGGACATCATCCAGAAGGTGATTGCCGACGAGGGCCAGCGTTTCCTCGGCTTCCGCGAAGTGCCGGTCGACAATTCCTCGCTGTCGAAGGCAGAGGATATTGCCGCGACCGAGCCCTATCACCTCCAGGTTTTCATCGGTGCCGGACAGCGCGCCGATACCCAGGCCGATTTCGAACGTCGCCTGTTCATCCTGCGCAAGGTCATCTCGAACACAATCTTCTCCGAATCGGATGGTGCGACCGAGGACTTCTATATCGTGTCGATGTCGTCCTCGACGATCGTCTACAAGGGCATGTTCCTCGCTTATCAGGTCGGCGCTTACTACAAGGATCTTTCCGATCCGCGCTTCGAATCGGCTGTGGCCCTTGTGCATCAGCGGTTTTCGACCAATACCTTCCCGTCGTGGAAGCTGTCGCATCCCTATCGCATGGTTGCCCACAACGGTGAGATCAACACACTCAGGGGCAATGTCAACTGGATGGCTGCGCGCCAGGCTTCGGTCTCCTCACCGCTTTTCGGCGAAGATATCTCCAAGCTCTGGCCGATTTCCTACGAGGGCCAGTCCGATACGGCCTGTTTCGACAATGCGCTCGAATTCCTGGTGCAGGGTGGCTACTCCATGGCCCATGCCGTGATGATGCTGATCCCGGAAGCCTGGGCCGGCAATATGTCGATGGGCCCGCAGACCAAAGCGTTTTACGAGTATCACGCAGCTCTGATGGAGCCGTGGGACGGCCCGGCAGCCGTTGCCTTTACCGATGGCCGCCAGATCGGCGCGACGCTTGACCGTAACGGCCTGCGCCCGGCACGTTATATGATCACCAAGGATGACCGGATCATCATGGCGTCCGAAGCCGGAGTGCTGCCGGTCGAGGAAGAAAACATCGTCGCCAAGTGGCGCCTGCAACCGGGCCGCATGCTCCTGATCGACATGGAGAAGGGGCGGATTGTCTCCGATGACGAGATCAAGTCCGAACTAGCCGGCATGCATCCCTATCAGGAGTGGCTCGACCGGACCCAGCTCATTCTGGAAGATCTGAACCCGGTGGAACCGCGGGCGCTTCGCCGCGACGTGTCGCTGCTCGATCGCCAGCAGGCCTTTGGCTACACCCAGGAAGACACCAAGATCCTGATGTCGCCGATGGCAACCACCGGCCAGGAAGCGATAGGCTCGATGGGCACCGATACGCCGATTTCGGCGATGTCGGACAAGTCGAAGCTGCTCTACACCTATTTCAAGCAGAACTTTGCGCAGGTCACCAATCCGCCGATCGACCCGATCCGCGAAGAGCTGGTCATGAGCCTTGTCTCCTTTATCGGCCCGCGCCCGAACCTGCTCGACCACGAGGGGCTTCGCGCGAGAAGCGTCTGGAAGTCCGCCAGCCGATCCTGACCAATGGCGACCTGGAAAAGATTCTGTTCGATCGGGCACACTGAGGATCGGTTCGACACCAAGACCCTGGATGTCACCTATAGCGCCGATCAGGGCGAAGACGGCATGCCGGAGATGATTGACCGGCTGTGTGAGCGTGCCGAAGCGGCCGTTCGAGGCGGTTACAACATCATCGTTCTCTCCGACCGCCAGATCGGCCCGGATCGGATTGCAATCCCCGCGCTTCTGGCAACGGCTGCCGTGCACCATCACCTGATCCGCAAGGGGCTGAGAACCTCGGTCGGTCTCGTGGTTGAATCGGGTGAGCCGCGCGAAGTTCATCATTTCTGCTGTCTCGCCGGCTATGGCGCGGAGGCCATCAACCCTTACCTCGCTTTCGATACGCTGGCCGACATGCATGCCAAGGGGCTGTTCCCCAAGGAGGTCGACGCCGGCGAAGTGATCTATCGCTACATCAAGGCGATCGGCAAGGGCATGCTGAAGGTGATGTCCAAGATGGGCATCTCGACCTATCAGTCCTATTGCGGCGCGCAGATTTTCGATGCGATCGGCCTGTCGTCGGAATTTGTGGAGCGTTTCTTCTTCGGTACGGCTTCGATGATCGAGGGCGTTGGCCTGACGGAAGTGGCCGAAGAGACGGCTGCGCGCCATCGCGCTGCCTTCGGCAAGGATCCGGTGCTTGATTCGACGCTCGATATCGGCGGCGAATATGCCTACCGTCTGCGTGGCGAAGCCCATGCCTGGACACCGGATGCGGTTGCCGAACTTCAGCATGCCGTGCGTGGCAATGCCCGTGACCGGTACGACGCGTTTGCGAAGTTGGAAAACACCTCCGCGCTGAGGATGAACACCATTCGTGGCCTGTTCCGCATCAAGAAAGCCGCCGAGATCGGGCGCAAGCCCGTACCGATCGAAAATGTCGAACCGGCCACCGAGATCGTCAAGCGGTTTTCGACCGGTGCGATGTCCTTCGGTTCGATCTCGCGCGAGGCGCACACCACGCTCGCCATCGCCATGAACCAGATTGGCGGCAAGTCGAACACCGGCGAGGGCGGTGAGGAATCTGACCGTTATCTGAAGCTGCCCGATGGCAAGACGCCGAAGGAGCGTTCGGCGATCAAGCAGATCGCTTCTGGCCGCTTCGGCGTGACGGCTGAATATCTGGTCAATGCCGATATGCTGCAGATCAAGGTCGCCCAGGGTGCCAAGCCAGGCGAAGGTGGTCAGCTGCCCGGCCACAAGGTGGATGCGACAATCGCCAAAACCCGCCACTCGACGCCGGGTGTGGGCCTGATTTCGCCGCCGCCGCATCACGATATCTATTCGATCGAGGATCTGGCGCAGCTGATCTACGATCTGAAGAATGTGAACCCGACGGCCGATGTCTCGGTCAAGCTGGTCTCTGAAGTCGGCGTCGGAACGGTTGCCGCTGGCGTTGCCAAGGCGCGCGCCGATCACATTACCATCTCCGGTTTTGACGGTGGCACCGGCGCCTCGCCGCTGACTTCGCTGAAGCATGCCGGCAGCCCGTGGGAAATCGGTCTTGCCGAAACGCAGCAAACTTTGGTGCTGAACGGGCTTCGCTCGCGCATTGCGCTGCAGGTGGATGGCGGTCTGAAGACCGGCCGCGACGTGCTGATCGGTGCCATGCTCGGCGCCGACGAGTTCGGTTTCTCGACCGCGCCGCTGATCGCAGCAGGCTGCATCATGATGCGCAAGTGTCATCTGAATACCTGCCCGGTCGGTGTCGCTACTCAGGATCCGGTTCTGCGCAAGCGCTTCAAGGGCCTGCCCGAACATGTGGTCAACTACTTCTTCTTCGTCGCCGAGGAACTGCGCGAGATGCTGGCCGAGCTTGGCTTTACCAGCCTCAACGATGTCATCGGCTCCGTCGAACTGCTCGACAAGGACGAAGCAATCGCACACTGGAAGTCGAAGGGGCTCGATTTCTCGAAGATCTTCCACAAGATCGACGCACCCAAGGAGGCAACCTTCTGGACCGAGCGGCAGAAACACCCGATCGACGATATTCTCGACCGCACGCTGATCGAGAAGGCGATGCCGGCACTGGAGAACAAGGAAAAGGTTGCCTTCGACGTCGATATCAAGAATGTCGACCGTTCGGCCGGTGCCATGCTTTCCGGCGAAGTTGCGAAGCGCTGGAACCAGAAGGGTCTGAAGGAAGACACGATCTCGGTCACGCTGCACGGAACGGCGGGCCAGTCTTTCGGGGCTTTTCTGGCAAGCGGCGTGACATTCGACCTGATCGGTGACGGTAACGACTATGTCGGCAAGGGGCTTTCAGGCGGCAAGATCATTATTCGTCCGCCGGAAAATTCACCGATCGTGCCGGAAGAATCGATCATTGTCGGCAATACCGTGCTTTACGGTGCGACCGCCGGTGAATGCTATTTCCACGGGGTCGCAGGCGAGCGCTTTGCGGTCAGAAATTCCGGGGCCATCGCCGTCGTCGAGGGTGTCGGCGACCACGGTTGCGAATACATGACCGGTGGCCTTGTCGTCGTGCTCGGCTCCACGGGACGCAACTTCGCGGCCGGCATGTCCGGCGGTGTGGCCTACGTTCTCGATGAGGATGGCGGCTTTGCCGACCGCTGCAACATGGCCATGGTCATGCTGGAGCCGGTTCCGGAAGAAGACGACATGTTGGAGAAGCTTCACCATCATGGCGGAGATCTCATGCACAAGGGCCGTGTCGACGTTTCCGGCGACATGACAAGGCATGACGAGGAGCGTCTGGTGCGCCTGATCAACAACCATCTGCTCTATACCGGCTCGGCGCGTGCCAAGGAGATCCTGGACGACTGGGCGCATTACCGTCCGATGTTCCGCAAGGTCATGCCGGTGGAGTATCGCCGTGCGCTCGAGGAAATGGAGCGCATGCGCATGGGTGTTGCCGCCGAATAAGAGACATAGGATAACTGTCGGCGTCCCGGCGCAATGTGCGGGGCGCTTTCTTGCGCGCGCTACGGGCGTGAAACTTCAGCTTGAAGCAGTCAGGATTACGAAATGGGCAAGGTTACTGGGTTTATGGAAATCGACCGGCAGGTGGCGAAGTATCAGCCGGCCTCCGATCGCATTCGCCACTTCCGCGAATTCACCATTCCGATGTCGGACCCGGAGGTGCAGAAACAGGCCGCCCGCTGCATGGATTGCGGTATTCCTTATTGCCATGGCCCGACGGGCTGTCCGGTCCACAACCAGATCCCCGACTGGAACGATCTGGTTTACAACGGCAACTGGAAAGAGGCGATTGCCAACCTGCATTCGACCAATAATTTCCCGGAATTCACCGGCCGGGTCTGCCCCGCGCCGTGCGAGGAAGCCTGTACACTGAATCTCGAAGACATTCCGGTCTCGATCAAGACCGTGGAGCAGGCAATTGCCGACAAGGCTTACGAGCTGGGCTTTATCGTGCCGCGTCCGGCAACGACGAAAACAGGCAAGAAAGTTGCCGTGATCGGCTCCGGCCCTTCCGGCATGGCGGCTGCCCAGCAGCTCGGCCGCGCCGGTCATGACGTCGTCGTCTTCGAGCGTGAATCCAAGCCGGGCGGGTTGCTGCGTTACGGCATTCCGGACTTCAAGATGGAGAAGAATTTCATCGATCGCCGTGCCGAGCAGATGCGCGGTGAAGGCGTGGAATTCCGTTGCGGCGTTAATGTCGGTATCGATGTGAAGGTCGATGACCTGCTGTCCGAATATGATGCGGTGCTTTATTGCGGCGGTTCGGAAACGCCACGCGCTTCCGGCATCGGCGGCGATGAATTCCATGGCGTCTATGATGCCATGCCCTTCCTGGTTCAGCAGAACCGCCGGGTCGGGCGTGAGAATATCGAAACCACCGGCTGGCCGTCGGAGCCCATTCTGGCAGGCGGCAAGCACGTCGTCGTCGTCGGCGGCGGTGATACTGCATCCGACTGCGTCGGAACGGCCTTCCGTCAGGGTGCCGTCAAGGTAACCCAGCTCGATATCCGCCCGCAGCCGCCTGAAAAGGAAGACAAGCTTGCTGTCTGGCCGTTCTGGGCCACCAAGATGCGCACATCGTCATCGCAGGCAGAAGGCGCCGTGCGCGAGTTCCAGGTGGCAACGCTGGAATTCGTCGGCGAGGACGGCGTCCTTACCGGGGTCAAGTGCTGCCATGTGGACGAGAAGCGCCAGCCGATTGCCGGTACGGAGTTTGTCATCAAGGCCGATCTCGCCTTTATAGCTATCGGTTTCCGCGGTCCGTTCAAGAGTGGTTTGCTTTCCGAACTGGAAGGCCGTCTTGAGCTCAATACAGACCGTCGCGGTTCGGTGAATGTCGTTGCAAATGAAGATGACTACAAAACCTCGGTCGACAGGTTCTGGACTGCCGGCGATGTTCGTCGTGGACAGTCGCTCGTTGTCTGGGCGATCCGTGAAGGCCGTCAGGCCGCACGCTCTATCGATCTTGCGCTGATGGGGAGACCCTGCTTCCGCGCTAATTGTTACCGAAAATGCAGACTGCGGCCCGGTGTCGCGGTCTGCACGACGAAAAGCGGAGATGCGCGGCGTCGCATTGTTGCGCTCTATCTTGCATCTTGTTAGACCTATTCCATACTTCAGTGAAACTTTTTAAATTTTTGATTGATCAGTAAAAGGAGAGGGTCTTGGGTCAGCACAACAAGGTTCGCAAAGCGGTATTGCCCGTTGCAGGTCTGGGAACGCGGTTTTTGCCCGCAACCAAGGTCGTGCCGAAGGAAATGCTCCCGGTCGTTGATAAGCCGATCATCCAGTATGTGGTCGATGAAGCGATCGAGGCCGGTATCGAGCATTTTGTTTTCGTGACAGGCCGAAACAAGCACGTCATCGAAGACTATTTCGATATTCAGTATGAGCTGGAAAGCACGCTCAAAGCACGCAACAAGAATGCCGAGCTGAGCCTGCTCGCCAACATGTTGCCGACGGCGGGAACCGCCACTTTCACCCGTCAGCAGGAGCCGCACGGGCTCGGCCACGCAGTGTGGTGCGCACGCGAGATCGTCGGACCCGAACCTTTTGCCCTGATCCTGCCTGACATGGTGATGGAAGCGGAAAAGCCATGCCTGAAAGGCATGATGGAAGTCTATGAGGTTGCCGGCGGCAACGTCATTTCCGTTGAGGAATGCGATCCTGAACTCGCCCACAAATACGGTATCGTCGGCATTGGCGACGCCGTCGGAAACGGCTTCAAGATTACCGAAATGGTCGAGAAGCCTGAGAAGGGGACGGCACCTTCCAACTATTTCATCAACGGCCGCTACATCCTGCAGCCGGAAATCTTCCCGATCCTGGCCGAGACCCAACGTGGTGCCGGCAACGAAATTCAGCTGACCGACGGTATGCTCGAGCTTGCCCAGAAACAGGATTTCTACGGATACAAGTTCGATGGCCAAACCTTCGACTGCGGTTCCAAGGAAGGCTTCATTCTCGCCAATGTGGCGCTGGCGCTGAAGCGGGACGATATCCGTCCGAAGGTTGAGAACGAGCTGAAAGCGCTGATCGCTGCGCTGAAATAGGTCGTAAATACCATGAGGCGCGCGAATGTCGCGCCTCATGATATGTCCGGGCGGTGCAGCAGGCGCCGCCTTTTTGTTTCCGAAAGAATGACCATGTCGCAACTTTCCGAACCCGTCATCATTCCGCTTGCTGAAGGTGAGGAAAATCACCTGGAAGGGATGAGGCCGGACCGGCAGTTCAATGTCGTGTCGCGTCCCGAGCTTCATAGCTGGCGCGTGCGTGCCCCCTGGGCGCGGGTGTTGCTCTATGTCGGTGGCGGGTACACCAAGATTGTCTACGACAAGGAGGGGTCGGAGGTCGCGCTTTGGCTGAACGCGCTTGGGCTTGATGTGCATCTGCTTGTTCACCGGCTTCCGGGCGCATCGGACGGCAGGGGAACCGCTCACCCTAAAGACATTGCACTGACGGACGGGTTGATAGCCCTTGACCATCTGGCTGAAACCGAAAGCGGGTTGCCGCTGTTTCACATCGGCTTGTCATCCGGCGGCCATCTCGCCGGGGTGATGGCCTGCCAGCAGCACAGGCTGAAGCCGACAGGCGCGTTGATTGCCTATGCCCCTATCAATGCCAACCACCGCGCCCACAGATTTCCCGAAGGCAAGCCGGACTATCCGCCCGTTGAAAAACAGGATTTTTACGATGACTGGCCGATCGGCCTTGCTGAATATCCTCATGGATTGCCCCCGGTTCCGATGTTTCTGGCCTATGCGCTCAATGACCGATCCGTGCCGCTGCAGCACGCGCTGCGTTTTGCCGAAACGGCATCGGCACTGGAACTGGATGTCGATTTGCATGTTTTCGCTGATGCACCGCATGGTTTTGCGTTGCGTTCACTTGATGGCACGCAGGCATCCTGGCCGGATCTCGCACTGGACTGGATGAAACGGAAAGCCAGCATGGCGTCTCGACCTGCCGGGTGACGCGGGCGTTTTGTCGCCTTTGTCGCGATGGATGGTCTATTGATTGCAACAGCCAAAGGCGCTAACAGCGGTGCATGGCTGATGCAACAGACAAGACACCTGAGGGTGACGCAACCCTCTCGGCGCTGAGAACCCTGGCATTTGAACGCAAGGGACTGGATGCGCTGTCCGCAGCACTTGAGAACGGGCTCGGCGAGCCTTCGAGAAAGCTGTTGAGCTACTGCGTGAAACGCAGGGCCATGTCGTCGTTTCCGGCGTCGGCAAGAGCGGCCATATCGGCACCAAGATTGCCGCGACCTTTGCCTCAACGGGAACGCCGGCATTTTTCGTGCACCCAGCTGAGGCCAATCACGGCGATATGGGCATGATCGCCCAGAAGGATGCCGTTGTTGCCCTTTCATGGAGCGGGGAGAGTAGCGAGTTGACGGCGCTGGTTGCCTATACGCGGCGCTTTGCCATTCCGCTGATCGCCATTACTGCCGGCCGGCAGTCCTCGCTGGCGCTGGCGGCCGATGTTGTGCTTTCACTGCCCAAAGCCGAAGAAGCCTGTCCGCTTGGCCTTGCGCCGACAACGTCAACGACCATGCAGCTTGCGATCGGCGATGCGCTGGCGATCGCACTTCTCGAAGTCCGGGGCTTTTCTGCCGTCGATTTCAAGGTCTATCACCCTGGCGGCAAACTCGGTGCACTGCTCTCGCATGTGGCCGATATCATGCATGTTGGCGAGGAAATTCCGCTGGTGCGTTCGGGCACACCGTTGCCGGAAGCGATCATGGAATTGTCGAAGCGGCGTTTCGGCTGCGTTGGTGTGGTTTCAGATGATGGCCGGCTTGCTGGCATTGTCACAGACGGCGACCTTGCGCGCAATCTTGCTCGCGACATGAGCGCTCTCACAGTGGACAGCGTGATGACGGCGGGACCGAAGACCGTGAAGCAGTCTATGATGGTGTCCGGTGCGCTGGCGCTCATTCACAAGCACAACATCTCCGCGCTCATGGTCGTCGATGATGATGGCCGCCCGGTTGGCATTGTGCATTTCCACGATTTCCTGCGGATCGGCGCGGCCTGAATCTTCCCATTTCAGGCTGTTTCGAGCGGGGCCACCGTGAGCGTGCGGCCATCGCCGGTGATAATGCGCACATGCGCACCTTCCGGCAGATCCGGCCCTTCCACAACCCAAAGCGTGTCATCGAGCTTTATGCGCCCGCGCCCGTCTGTGATCGGATCAACCACGATGGCGGTGCGGCCAACGAGGCTTGCCGCGCGCTGGTTGAGAAGCGGCTCGTCGGAGGTTGTCTCCCGGCTTTTCAGGATCCGCCGCCCGACAACAATCGCGACGACGGAGAGGACGGCAAACAGCAGGATCTGCAATTGCCAGCCCCAGAAACCGAACGGCCAGAACACCAGAGACAGCGCGCCGAGAATAAGTGCGGCGATGCCAACCCACATCAGGAAAACGCCGGGCAGGATAAGCTCTGCGACAAGCAACAGCAGCCCGGCGATGAACCAGCCCCAGGGGCCGGACGTTGTGAAGAAGTCGAGCATCGCTTCCATTTTCGGTCAGCTTTCCTGTTGCCGGAAGTGGTTCCAGAGCCGACCGAAGGTGTCGAACGGCGGGGGCGGGCTGGTCGCTGCCACCATTGCCAAAGAGTTCCTTGGCGATCTGGCCTATTCCGCCAAGCGAACCGATCAGCGATGAGGCCTCCATCGGCATCAGCACCACCTTGGAATTGTTGGACGTACCGATCGAGGCCATGGCCTCGGTGTATTTCTGCGCCACGAAGTAGTTGATTGCCGCCACATCGCCATCGGCAATGGCCAGCGAAACGGATCGTGTCGCATTGGCTTCGGCCTCGGCCAGCCTTTCGCGCGCTTCGGCTTCACGGAATGCCGCTTCACGTTCGCCCTCGGCTTCCAGAATAGCCGACTGCTTGGACCCTTCTGCACGCAAAATCTGCGCGGCCCGGTGGCCTTCGGCATCGAGAATCTGTGCGCGTTTTTCGCGTTCGGCCTTCATCTGCCGCCCCATGGCCTCAACCAGATCGGCGGGCGGACGGATATCCTTGATCTCGATACGGGTGACCTTCACGCCCCATGGCTCAACCGCCAGATCGACAACGCGCAACAGACGTTCATTGATGGCGTCACGGTTGGAAAGCAGTTCGTCGAGGTCCATCGAGCCCATGACCGAGCGGATGTTGGTCATCGTTAGGTTGAGGACAGCCATTTGCAGATTGGTAACCTGATAGGCGGCACTTGCCGGATTGAGGATCTGGTAGAAGGCGACAGCGTCGGCCTCGACACTGGCATTGTCGCGGGTGATCACTTCCTGCTCGGGAACATCGAGCACCTGCTCCATGATGTTGATGCGCTTGCCGATACGATCGATGAACGGAATGATCAGATTGAGCCCGGGTGTCAGCGTGCGGGTATAGCGCCCGAACCGCTCTATTGTGTAGCCGTAGCCCTGTGGCACGGTCTTGATTCCGGCAAAGAGTGTCAGAATGATCAGAACCGCCAATATGATAATAGTGACGGAAAATCCGGTCAGTGCTGCCATGTCGTTTCCTCCTGAGGCATCGGCCGAAGGGCCGACGCAGAGTTGTTATTATCGTGCGGAGCAGCGCATTGGCGTGCCCCTGAAATTTCACACGTGGAGCTGGTCTCTATTCGAGCCACCCCGAAGTTCGCGTGACACGACATGTTCGATCACCCGCATGCCTGTCGGCGTGTCATTCATACAGGGGATATGGGTGAATTTCTCGCCGCCATGCTCCATAAAGCTCTCGCGCGCCTGCTCGCCGATTTCTTCAAGTGTCTCGAGACAGTCTGAAACAAAGCCGGGGTTGAGGACGGCAATGCGCTTCACGCCCTTTTTCGGTAATCCTTCAACGGTCTTGTCGGTATAGGGCTGCAACCATTCCTCCGGTCCGAAACGCGACTGGAAGGTGATCATCAGTCGTTCCTTGGAAAACCCGAGCTTCTCGCGCAGCAACCGCGCCGTTTTCTGGCACTGGCAGTGATAGGGATCACCCTTCTTGAAGTAGGACTGCGGAATGCCGTGGAAAGACGCGATGATCAGCTCCGGCTCCCAGTCAAGTGTCGCCAGATGGTCGGTGACCGATTGCGCCAGCGCATCGATATAGACCGGATCATCATGATAGGGCGGCACGGTGCGCAGTGCCGGTTGCCAGCGCATGTCGAGCAGTGTCTGGAAGGCCTTGTCGTTGACTGTCGCCGTGGTCGAGGCGGCATATTGCGGATAGAGCGGGTAAAGCAGAATGCGCTCGCAGCCGGCAGCCTTCAGCGTTTCGATCCGGGCCGGAATTGAGGGCTGGCCGTAGCGCATCGCCCAGTCGATCACAAGGTTTTCGGTGTTGGCATAATGCTCCGCCAGCTTCTCTGCCTGGCTTCTTGTATAGGTGCGCAGGAAGCTTTCATCCTGCTCCTTGTTCCAGATCAGCTCGTAGGCTTCACCGACCTTGGCAGGCCGGCGGTTCAGGACGATGCCGTAAAGGATCGGATACCACAGGGCACGCGGCCATTCGATCACGCGTTTGTCCTTCAGGAACTCTTCCAGATAACGGCGCATGGATTTCTTGTCCGTGCCATCGGGCGTTCCGAGATTGACGAGGAGGACCCCGACCTTGCCAAAGGCGACGCTTGGATGGTTATCCGGCCAGGCGGCATGCATTTCAGACATTTATCTATCCCGGTTGCGTTTCATGTGGTCCAAACTTTCAGGGCGCTGGACCCTTCGCCTTATATAGATACGAAGCGCAGGCACCGCCAGACTGCCGAATTGTCGCGTTCCCTTGGGCAAAAACAAACGGCCCGGCATAGCCGGACCGCGAATACCGCTCTCATCGGTAAGCCTTACTGGTGGGCCACATTGGTGATCCGGCCGTCGACATAGGGGATGTAGGGGCTGTTCATGCCGAGATATTCGGCGACAGCCTCTTCAAGGTTCGGCCCGAAATCATAGGCGTTCATACCGTTTTCGGCAAAAACAGCATAACCATCGCCGCCGCCGCGTACGTAATTGTTGGTGACGATGCCGTAGACGGTGTCGAGCTCGATCGGCGCAAATTCGTCTTCCCCGGTCTCGACTTCGACGGAAACAACCCTGCTCCCCGGCGCCTTGCTGGCGTCATAGGTGTATTTCAGGCCGGACACCTGCGGATAGCGGCCGCCGCCGTCTTCGATCTGGGAAAGGCCATTTTCGAGCGCTGCAACAAGATCGGAACCCTTGAGCTGGAATGTTGCGATGGTGTTCTGGAAGGGAAGCACGGTCAACACCTCGCCCATGGTCACGACACCGGGATCGATCGAAGCGCGGACACCGCCGCCGTTCTGGATGGCTATGCTGATACCCTGGTCTGCAACGCGTTCGAGCATGGCATCGGCGACGAGATTGCCCATCGGGCATTCCTCGGTGCGGCAGACGTCTCTGTCGCCGACGATCAGTGCCGACGATTCTCCGACCTCTTCCATCTTGAGCTCTTCGAGAGGCTCGGCCTTCTCGGCGATCCAGCTGGTGACGTTCTCATCCGGCGTGAAGGATGCATCGAGAAGGATCGGATCGCCCTTGGCAGACGTTACCACGCCGTCATCGTTGAAGACGACGCTGAGGTCACCAAGATACTTGCCGTACTGGTTGGCCTGAACCACGGGCACCTGATAGCCATCGGGATTGTCGACCATGGTCGGGTAGGGGCCGGCTGCGTCTTCATCGGTGTTCGACAGCAGCGTATGCGAGTGGCCGCCGACGACGACATCGACACCCGGGATCACGGCGATGGCCGCAAGATCGCGCGGATAGCCCACATGGGTGAGCGCGATGATCTTGTTGACGCCTTCACCCTGCAGTTTTTCGACCTCGGTGGTAATCGCGTCGACGTCGACCGTGATGTCGATGTTTTTGCCGGGCGAGGCGATTTCCGGTGTGTCATTGGTGACTGCGCCGATGATGCCGACCTTCTCACCGTCGATGTCGAGTACGATCGAGGGCTCGATCATGCCCTTGACGGTGGAATCGGCATTGGTCTTCACATTGGCGGTGACCACGGGGAAGGTCACGATATCCAGGAAGGTCTTGAGGCCGTCCTCGCTGTCATCGAATTCATGGTTGCCGACGGTCATCGCGTCGTAACCGAGCATGTTCATGAATTCGCCTTCCATCTCACCCTTGTAGAAGGTGTAGAACAGAGACCCTTGGAAATTGTCGCCGGCGTTCAGCAGGATGACATTCTTGCCGTCCGCTTCCAGCGCAGCACGGGTCTCATTGATGGCGGTCAGAAGCCGCGCCGCGCCACCGAAGCATTCGCCTGCTGCATCGTCTTCTGCCGGGCAACTGGAGTCATACTTGTTGATGGGGTCGAAACGTGAGTGAAAATCATTGTTGTGCAGGATCTCGATGTCGAAATCGGCAAGGGCGCTGCCGGCGGAAAGCGACAGCACGGAAGCCGCGAGCAGGGCGGCTTTGGAGAAGGATTGCATGGCAGGCTCCTGGTTCGAAAATGGGGCGCGGTGCTTACCGCCCGGTGCTGAGTATAGCAATGGAATGTGACGATGATTTTGGGTGCGCCGTCAAGCCTCCGTTTGACGGAAAACAAGCAATCCTCCACCTGTTACAGCCCTAGGGAGCCACTGCACCTGTCATCGACTTCAGTAACCGGAACTGCTCTGCAGGCCTGAGAAGTTGACGTTTGCGGGGGCGGGGTTGTGGCCGCAGGATAGGTCGTCGGGTAGCCCGTCTGTGGTGCGGAACCCATCGGTTGTCCAACTACTGCATTGCCAGACGCCATGGGCTGCTGGGTGGTGTTGGCGGCCATGGCGTTTGCGTCATCGAGCGTGAAACCGACCGGCGCTAGTGCCGGCTTGTAGAGCGAGAAACGGTCCCCCTGGCTCGGAGTGCAGTTCATCAGATAGCTGGTCGCAATCAGGCAGTTCACGCGTGAACGGGTCTGTCTGACCACCGAGGTGAGGTCGATTTCGACGACATTACCGTTTACAGTGTAGCTGCCGACGGCCAGGACCTGGTTCGAATCTGTTGTGCGGGTTTCGAATTTCCCGGCCGAGAAGCTTGAAATGATGCCGTTCTTGTCCAGCCATTGGCCATCCGCCGCTGTCCGCTGCGCCTGCGGTTGTGCGGGCGCGGGCAGGCCGCGCGGCTGCTCATAGGTGGAACAACCCGCCAGAAGCAGGGCGCAGGCGGAAAATGTTGTGGCGAGGAACGGTTTCACATTGATACTCATCTGCGGTCCTGTCTTTGCGTTACAAAGGCCTATTTTGCCTTAAAAAGCAACCATTGGGCGGGCATTTGGTTCCAGCCGGATGGAATTCTGGACAGGTTCTGTGTTCCTTGGCCCACACCGGACCTGTCGGTCCGGCGCCTTTTGCAGTATTTGCTCCTTTGCTCTCGCCCAGACCAAATCGCGCTGAAATGACCAGAGCTGGCATAGACGCCTCCTGCCGGTGTTGCCTTGTGTTCGCCCATGCGCATAAGGATCGAAAATGACAGATTTAGGGAGCGCGAGATGAACGGCAAGCCGACAGTGACAATCCACTATTGCAGCATGTGCAATTGGCTGATGCGGTCTGCGTGGATGGCGCAGGAACTGCTCTCGACCTTCTCGCACGAACTCGGTGCGGTCACGCTGAAGCCGGGAACAGGCGGCATCTTCGAAATCATGGTTGATGGCGCACTGATCTGGGAGCGCAAGCGCGACGGCGGCTTTCCCGGGCCGAAGGAACTGAAGCAACGTGTCCGCGATATCATCGATCCCGAGCGCGATCTCGGCCATGCCGATCGCGCCGATCGCCAAAACGACGAAAACTGACCGCAAACGGGTGGCCCGGCATCGCATTGCGTTTTTGTCGTGAAAACGTCAAATACCCGTTGACGAAACCCGCCGGGTCTCTTAAACGAGCGGTCGTTGCCCAGATGGCGGAATTGGTAGACGCGCCAGCTTCAGGTGCTGGTACTCGCAAGGGTGTGGAGGTTCGAGTCCTCTTCTGGGCACCAATTTCTTGTTCCGGAACGTCCAGGAAAATCCAAAAACCCCGCGAAAGCGGGGTTTTTGTTGGTTTTGGCGAGTTCAACGTCCTGCACCGTCCACCGGCATGTGATGGCATCCAGAGAATTTGATGGCATAATTGCTGGCATCGCAGCACCATGCCATCACTCAATCGAGTCGGACGCCATCACATGCCACTCACTGACACCAGGATCTCGCGCGCTCAAACCGGGCGAGAAGGCAACCAAGCACGGAGACAGCGGCGGCCTGTTGCTCGTCGTCAATCCGAACGGCAGCAAGCTTTGGCGAATGGTCTATCGCTACGGCGGCAAGCAGAAGCAGCTCGCGTTTGGTGCATGGCCGGATGTTTCACTCGCCCAGGCCCGTGCTCATCGGGATGCAGCAAGAAAGCTGCTCGCCGACGATGTCGATCCATCCCAGAAGAAAAAGCAGGACAAGATCGCCAAGGCCGATGCTGCAACCAACAGCTTCGAGGCTCTCGCCGAGGAGTTTCTCCAAAAGAACAGCCGTGAAGGAAAATCGGAGGCGACGATGAACAAGAAGCGCTGGCTGATCGGGCTTGCGCTCAAGGATCTGCAATCGAAGCCTATTGGCGAGATCGACGCCGCCGATATTCTGGTGCCTCTTCGTCGTGTCGAGGCGCTCGGAAACTATGAGACCGCGCGCCGGCTGCGGGCGGTGATCAGCCAGGTGTTCCGCTATGGGATTGCAACGGCCCGGGTCAGCAACGATCCCACCTTCGGACTGAGAGGCGCCATCATCGCTCCGAAGGTCACACATCGGGCCGCGTTGACTGAATGGGATCCGTTCACCAGGCTGATCAAGGCCGTCTGGACCTACACCGGCTCTATCGAAACACAGGCAGCCCTGAAGTTGATGGCTTTGCTGTATCCCCGGCCCGGCGAATTGCGGCAAGCGGAATGGACAGAATTCGATCTGGACAAGGCCACCTGGACGATACCTGAAGAGCGGGCGAAGATGCGCCGGGTTCACCGGAAGCCGCTGCCGCCCATGGCAGTAGAAATACTGCGCGAACATCGGCGGCACACTGGCAACCTTCGGCTTGTGTTTCCATCGAGCACATCACTCGAGCGGCCGATCAGTGAAAACACGCTGAACCAAGCCCTGCGGAGGATGGGCTTCGAGAAACACGAAGCGACCTCCCACGGCTTTCGCGCGACCGCCTCCACGCTATTGAACGAGAGCGGGCTGTGGAACGCCGATGCGATCGAGGCCGAGCTCGCCCATGTGAGCGGCAACGGGGTCCGCCGCGCCTACCACCGTGGAGCATATTGGGAAGAACGCGTCAGAATGGCCGCATGGTGGGCGGAGAAGATTGGGGAGGTTTCGAGAGGCAACAACAAATAGGGACATTGGGGCAGATACTTACCCGCATTGCCATGGTTTTCAGCCACTTTCTTGACGGTACGACCATCCCCTCCCCATCAGGAACCCGGTGTCTCCCATCAACCCTCCAAAAGGAACCCGATTTCCGGCATTTCCGAAGCTGCACGCAACCGAGCACATCGCTAATCTGAGATTGTAGAATCCCTCCAGCTAACCTACCGTGTATGCAAATCGCATATCCACATTTTTCGGAGTTGATGTTGCCCACGCGTTCAAGCCACAAAGTCGGAAGTGAGTTGTTCATCGTCGATAACAGCGATGAGGATTTCAAGGCATCCAGATATTTGCGGGATTGGTGTGAGTTCTCTCGTCAATTCGATATAGCGTCAGGATTCTTTGAAATTGGGGCTCTCCTGGAGCTCGATGGGGAATGGCAGAAGCTGGACAAGATCCGCATCCTTATGGGGGATGAGGTATCGAAAAGGACAAAGAAGGCATTCGAGAATGCCGTTGGGGCAGTTTCGGAGCGGCTGAACAAGAGTATCGAGATCGCAAAAACCAAGAACCATTTCCTTGACGGTGTCGACGCGATCGTCGATGCGCTACGCACCGGCAAAATTGAATGCCGGGTGTATCGAAAGGACAAGTTTCACGCAAAGGCCTACATCACGCATGCCCGGAAGGAAGTGATAGGGTCCTTTGCGCTGGTAGGGTCTTCAAACTTCACGCTGCCGGGCCTTACCCAGAACATTGAATTGAACGTCCAGATTTCCGGCACACCGGTGGCGGTACTGCAGGAGTGGTACGAAGAGCATTGGGACCAGGCGGAGGATGTGACGCCAGAAATCCTGAAGGTGGCCGAGCGCCACACACGGCCATACTCGCCATTCGAAACCTATGCCCGTTCGCTTCAGCAATATTTCCTTGGCCATGAGGAAACAGCCGGTGAATGGGAGAAACGCAACTCGCGGATCTTTCCGGTTTTGGCCAAGTACCAGAAAGATGGGTATGGCGGGCTCCTAAAGCGCGCCGAAAAATATGGCGGAGCGTTCCTCTGCGACGGCGTCGGTCTGGGCAAGACTTTCATCGGACTGATGCTGATCGAGCGCTTTGCCGTTCATGAGAAAAAGAACGTCGCCCTTTTCGTTCCAAAGGCAGCCAAGGAGCCGGTGTGGGAGCGCGAACTGCGCAACCGTCTTCCAGATGTTTTCAAAGGCTACAGCCGTTTGAAAATCTTTAGCCACACCGACCTGATGCGTGAAAAATCGAGGAAGAACTCGAACGTGTCGCGGAAGAAGCGGACGTGATCATCATCGATGAAGCGCATCACTTCAGGAACACAGGCATCCGGGGAGAAGAGGACGAGGCCCGAAAATCGCGCTACTGGCGACTCTACGATCTGGCGGGGGCAAGCAGATGTTCATGCTCACCGCGACACCGATCAACAACCGCCTCACTGATTTTCAGCATATGGTGGAGCTCTTTACCCAACACCAGGCTGACCATTTCTCCGGAGGAACCCTCGGCATCCATTCGCTCCCAGGATACATCCGTCAACTTGAGAAGCGGATTGAGAATGAGATCTACGGTCGGACCGATGATCCGGAGCTGCAGCTAAACTCAGCAGACGTGTCGTCCCGCCTTCAGTCCGACCCGCTGTTTGATGCCCTGGTCGTCCAGCGCAGCCGAAGCTATGTCAAGGAAAGCATGAAGCGCGAGGGTGGCGGGGACGTCATGTTCCCGCAGCCGCGCAAGCCCACTGTCGCTGAATATTCGGTCCGGCAGACCTACGGCAAGCTGCTCGATATGGTGGCAAACGCTTTCAACAAGCGTGAACCGCTGTTTGTGCTCGGGATCTATAATCCGTACGCCTACTACAAGGGCGACACCGAAGACGTCGCAACCGCACTTGAGCGTGGCCGTTTGAAACAGGTTGTCGCGCTGATCCGGACCAGCTTCCTGAAACGCTTTGAAAGTTCTGCCGAAGCCTTCCGGCAATCCTGCTGGCGATTACTGCAAAAATTGCTGGCCTGGCTCGAAGTCCATTGCGAGACGGATCATGAGAAGGCGCAACTCGAGCGCTGGAAACGCAAACATGCCAAGTTGCTGGGCTATCAACCTCAAAAGGATTTGCTTGATCCGGAGGCAGACGAAGACCTGGTTCCCGCCGAGCTTCTGGAAGCCGTCGAAAAGCTCGAACGCGACGATTTCAAGATTGAAGAGATCATCGCTGACACCCTGGCTGACCTCGAGCAGATCGCAGACTTTTTATACGAGCTCGAGAAATTCAAACCGAGCCAGGACTTCAAGCTCAAGAGGCTGATCCAGATGTTGAAAACGGACAAGACGCTGTCCAAGCACAAGGTTCTGATCTTTAGTGAGTTCGGGGATACGGCGCGCTACCTGGCCAAGCAGTTGCGAGATGCCGGCATCGACGGTGTCGAGCAGATAGACAGCGGCACAAAGGGCGACCGATCAAAGATCATTCAACGCTTCTCGCCCTACTACAATGAAAGCTCCAGCCGAGAACAGGGCGACAAGGAAATCCGTGTGCTGGTCTCGACCGACGTCCTGTCTGAAGGTCTGAACCTTCAGGACGCAACGCGCCTGATCAATTACGATCTTCACTGGAATCCGGTTCGCCTGATGCAGCGCATCGGCCGTGTCGACCGGCGCATGAATCCACTGATTGAGGCGAAGATCCTGAAGGATCATCCGGATCAAAAGGATTTGCGGGGCACAGTCGCCTACTGGAACTTTCTGCCACCGGGAGACCTGGATGAACTCCTTCGCCTTTACGGAAAGGTTGCCCACAAAACGCTGCGCATATCCAAGACGCTTGGCATCGAGCATGGCAAGCTATTGCGCGAAGACGACGACTATGAAGATCTGAAGAACTTCGAGGCGCAGTATGAAGGCCAGAAGAGCCCTGACGAGCAGATGCACCTCGAATGGCAGGATCTGCTGAAGCAGCACCCGGAGCTGGACGAGATGCTGGATGGCTTCCCGAATGCCGTCTTTTCCGGCAAGGAAAACATCAAGCCTGGAACCCGGGCGGTCTTCTTCTGCTATGCGCGGCCGGCCCATGACAAGGCGGCCAGCGACCAATCCGGCGAGGATGTCTGGACCACGGAGGCGGGCGACGTACAGTGGTATCTCTATGATGTCGCCAGCAAGGACATCATCGAAGACGCGCCACGAATCGTCGACGCGATCCGCTCAACGCCGGAGACGCCGCGCAAGGTCGAGATGGAGCGGCTTCAACTGTCGGATGTTCGCACCGCAGTCGAAAGACACATCGTAAAATCCTTCCTGCGCAAAGTGCAGGCGCCGGTGGGTGTCGGGCCTGTATTGAAGGCCTGGATGGAACTCAGTTGAGAATGGCGAAATAAATGACCGATATCACCGCAGCAGAACTGGCCAGGGTCAACAGCTTTCCCAAGCTGATCGAAATTCTTGAGGACAAGCTCGACTGGCCGATCTACGGCTATGACTTAGAAGATCTCGTCTTTGAGTATGAGGCCAGCGAACTGGGCCTGAAACCCGAAGAAACCGCGAAAATTCGTGAGATCCACCAGTTGAGGCCGTTAGCGACAAACCAGCCCTGGGGCATCTTCTTTGTCTCCTTTGAGGAGAAGTCGATCTCCGTGACCGTACTGCGCCGCATTCTGCGGGGCCTTGTCGTCAAGAAGCGTGCAGGCGCGCAGGCAGCCGAGCGACAGGCATGGGACAAGAACGACCTGATCTTTGCCGCCAACTTCGGCAAGTCCGGCGAACGCGAACTCGCCTTTGTGCATTTCTCAGACGGTCTGGCAACAAACGACCTGCCGGTGATGAAGGTCCTCGGTTGGAACGCAAGGGACACCAAGCTTCACAATGATCACGTCGGCAAAACGCTGGCTCAGAAGCTTCATTGGCCCGACGATCCTTCGGACCAAAAGGCATGGCGAGAACAGTGGTCTTCAGCCTTCGAATTGCGGCTCAACGAGACAATCAAAACCTCGAAGGATCTAGCGATCCGACTCGCCGTTCTCGCAACGGAAATCCGTGCCCGCGCTAATCAGTTGTTGGAAGCCGAGAGCGACAAGGGGCCCATGCGCACCATGCTTGAGGCCTTTCGCAAGAACTTGATCCAGGATCTGGACGAGGATGGCTTTGCCGACATGTTCGCCCAGACCATCTGCTATGGCATGCTGGCCGCCCGGATCTCGCGGCCCGGCGCGCTGCTGGTGGCCGACAACATGGCCGACATGGTGCCGAAGACGAATCCCTTCCTGAAGGAACTATTCGAAAGTTTTTGAAGCTCGGCGGCCGGGACAAGCGGCAGGGTATGGATTTCGACGAGCTTGGCGTGCGCGATGTAGTAGACATGCTGAACACGGCCAACATGGAGGCCGTGCTGCGAGATTTCGGCAACCGGAACCCGAAAATGGATCCGGTCATCCATTTCTACGAAAACTTCATAGATGAATATGATCGGGACCAGAAGGTTGACGCAGGCATTTTCTACACTCCGCCCGCGGTTGTCGGCTTCATCGTGCGCGGTGTGGATGAGATGCTGCGAGAGCAGTTCGGCCTGCCGCTCGGTCTCGCCGACACCACCAACTGGGGCGAACTGGCGGCACGGAATGACAAGATTGCCGTTCCTGCTCATGTAAAGCCCGATACGCCCTTTGTGCAGATCCTTGATCCCGCGACCGGCACCGGCACCTTTCTGGTCGAGGTGATCGACCTGATCTACAACCGCATGATGGAGCACTGGAAGGGTGAAGGCAAGCGCGAGGCGGAAATCGCCGAGGCGTGGAATGCCTATGTGCCGAAGCACCTCCTACCGCGGATCACAGCGTTCGAACTCAAGATGGCAGCTTATGCCATCGCCCATCTGAAGATCGGGCTGAAGCTCACCGAGACTGGATACAAGATTAAGGATGGCGACCGGGCCCACATTCTGCTCACCAACTCGCTTCAGCCATCCCGCGATCTCGATCTGGAAGAACGAATGCGACTTAAGGCTCTGGCCCATGAGGCAGAACGCGCCAATGAGGCAAAGGACACCACACCGTTCACCGTTGTGATCGGCAATCCGCCCTACAAGGGCCATTCTATGAACCCCAGCAAGGTGAAGGGAAAACTCACTTTTGCGGGCGAGATCATCCAGCGGTTCTTTCATGTGCGTGGCGAGCCTTTGAACGAGAGAAACCCGAAATGGCTCAACAACGACTATGTAAAATTTATTGCCTTTGCCATGCTCCAGATTGAGCAGTCCGGCCACGGTGTGCTTGGTTACATTACCTCCAACTCCTGGCTAGATAGCCCCACCTTTCGCGGCGTTCGCACAGAGCTGATGGACAGCTTCCCGATGCTGCGCATCGTCGATCTGCATGGCAACATCAACAAACGCGAAACCGCACCAGATGGTTCAAGAGACGAAGGCGTCTTCGACATAGAGGAAGGCACCAACATCACGATTGCAGGAAAGCTGAACACAGACCTCGGGGTCAAGCAAACCGATCTTCTCGGTGTGCTTGGTGAGGGCACCGGCGACAACGGCAAGCTGACTTGGCTGGAACGAAATGGGTTGGGTGGCGCAGTAAATCCCATCCATCCCCTGCCGCCGATTTTCAGGCTGACGCCGATGGAAACATCTGAGGGCGCGGAGAACCCATTGATGGCGGAATTTTACGCCGCACCTTCACTCCAGGATATCCAGGCGCTGAACAATGCCGGGATCGTCACTGCAAATGACGAACTGTGCGTCCAGTTTACCAAGCAGGAAATGGAACACACGGTTCAGCAATTCCTCGACACCGATCTCCAGCCTTTGTTAATCGAGCGAGACAAGCGCGGTGGGCCGAACAAGTGGAAGCTGGAGGTGTCCGCAAATCCGGTTGAAGTTGTTTTGAAAAACAAAAAGGAGCCGGACGATTGGCAGACAGCCTATGCGCAGGATGATTTAAAATCACTCAAGAATTGGAAAGATCATCTTCAACAGATCGCCTATCGGCCATTCGACTTCCGGTCCACCGTATTTACTGGAAAGTCACGCGGTTTCCAATGCAGGCCGCGGCCGGAAGTGATGCGCCACATGATCGGCGGCAGGAATGTGGGGATCTCGACTGTGCGCGGTACCGAAATCGTGGGTGGCTGGAATCATGTGTTCGCATTCTCGGAGTTAATCCAGCACCACAGCGTTTCCATAAAAGAGGTGAACTACCTTTTCCCCTCTGGCTCGAACCTTCCGCAGGTGAATCCCATCGCCGCCCGAACATCGACCGCACGTTTGCCCAAGGTTTTGGCGCAGCAGTCGGGCTGACATACAACGACGGGATCACACGTGGGAAACAGGAGAGCCTCGGCGCAGACTACCGCTATGAAAAGCCCGAACAGCTCTCGCTCGATAAGGCAGGGTGGGATGGGCGCGGAGATCTTGCCAGGACCATCGGACCTTGCGACCTGTTCGACTGGATCTATGCCATCCTCCACGCGCCTTCCTACCGCACCCGCTATGCCGAATTCCTGAAGTCGGATTTCCCGCGTATCCCCACGCCCGGGAGCCTGAAACTGTTCCAGGCGTTGGTGCCACTCGGGCGCGAACTCGTGGCGCTGCATCTTCTAAATCCCGACGACGGGCCCGTTTTGAAGGACTCGGCGAAGTTCGACCCCGCGACCACCTTCAACGGCACTGGCGAAGCCCGCGTCGAAAAGGGCTATCCGAAGTACGAGAACGGCAAGGTGATGATCAACGCCTCGCGCTGGTTCGAGGATGTGCCCAGGGCGACCTGGGAGTTTCATGTTGGCGGCTACCAGGTCTGCGAGAAATGGCTGAAGGACCGCGCCGCCAAGGGCGGCAAGAAAGCCTCGCCCGGCCGCGTGCTGACCGACGAAGACATTCTCCACTACCGCCGCGTCGTCGTCGCCTTGACCGAAACCCGGCGGATCATGGCCGAGATCGACGAGGTGATCGAGAAGCATGGCGGCTGGCCGGGGGCCTTTCATTCAAGCAAGCAAGGAGAAGTGTAGTGAAGGTTTCAATCGCAGAATTCGGACTGGATCTGGCTGTCAAGAATTCAGGCATGGTTCTATCGGTTTATTCGCCAGATGGAAAAACATATCTAGGGCGATGCAAGGTTACGAAAACAGGTCTCGAATGGTTTAAAGGTAAGACGAAGACTGGCTCTAAAATTAAGTGGACAGATTTCATCGATATGATGGAAGCCCAACAGTAGCGCAGGCGCGTATTTAAGAGCCGGATTCAAAAGTTCATGATGGGAAACAATATCGTGCGAGGCGTCTGGTCATCACCCTGATGCTGGCGATGTTGACCCATGCTGTGGCGCTTGCGATGGACTTTTCCCAATCTTTGGCCAACCGACGGCATCGTCCGAACCAGCCGAAGGTGCGCTCCACCACCCATCGGCGGGGCAGAACCTCAAAGCCTTTCGCTATGTCGGAGCGCTTGATGATTTCAAGGTTCCATTGGCCGCATCCGCGCAGCGCTTTTCGCAACTTCTGCCCGGCATAGCCGCCATCTGCGAAGACATGGCGCAACCAGGGAAACGGTAGCGGATGGCTTTCAGGACATCGGGCGCACCGTCGCGGTCCTGGATATCGGCAGCATGGACAAGCACGAACAGCATCAGCCCGATCGTATCGGTGATGATGTGGCGCTTGCGGCCCTTGATCTTCTTGCCGGCGTCGTAGCCCGAAACCCCGCCGCTTTCGGTGGTCTTGACACTCTGGCTGTCGATGACACCGGCTGTGGGCGAGGCCTCGCGCCCCTCCAGTTCGCGCGTAGCGCAGACGAGCAGATGATTGATGGTCTGCCAAAGGCCGATGTCGCGCCAGCCATAGAAATAGCCTCGCACCGTGGAGACCGGAGGAAGTCCTTCGGCAGAGCCCGCCATTGACTGCCGCTGCCCGCAATATAAAGGATCGCGTTCACCACTTCCCTCATATTCGTTTTCCGTGGCCGCCCGCCGGGCTTGGCCAGCGGTATCAGTGGAGCAATTACAGCCCACTCACGGTCCGTCAAATCGGTTGGATAGCGAAGGCGATCCCGGTTATGCTGCAGGCGGGTGATATCATTCCAGGGCATGCGATCCTCCACGTTCTTGGCAGAGGTGGTTGAATCACATCCTTCTGATATCACTCAACAACTTTTAAATCGGGCTCTAAGAGCTGCAACCAAGGGAGGTTCTGATGGCGTCGCGATTTACTGCACTGCCGCTCACAAGCGGCGAAAGCTTCATTCTTGAAACCGATCATCGTGGAAAACGATGGGTCATTCTCGTCGATGGGGGACAGTCAAAGTCTGAGGGACCGAAGAAGAACGGTCTCTATAAAGCCGTCCGCGAGCATTGTCCCGAGATAACGGACACCATTGACATCGCCATTTGCACTCACCGCGATCATGATCATGCGGGCGGCTTTCCTGCCTTCATCAAGACATGGCTTGCCGAAGGCAATGACATCGGAGAGTTCTGGCTGCCAGGTGGCTGGGCAGGAGCTGTGGAATATGCCCTGACCAATCCGGACCGGCTGGTCTCCATGCTGCATGAAGGGGCGAATGCTGCAGCATACGAGATCGGGAGAAGTCAGCGAAAGATCGATAAAGAAATCCAGCCAATGGGCGTCCGTCCGGCCAGGGAGGGGCTATTCCGGTCCATCCAATCAATGCTTCATCATCAGTATATGAAAGCCGAAATTTCTCCGGATGATCAGACAAAGGTTTTCTCTGCCGGCGATGCTGACCTACGCTCCTCAGATTTGGAGGGCAGCCGGACGGCGAGAGCCGCCAATTCCTGGGGTTTCTCGGAAGATGATTGGGAGATAATCCGGTCCGATCTGGAAACCAGCGAGCTTCATGCTGAACCTCTAACAGAACGCGCAAATGTGTATGACCGGCTCGGTCAAAGTGTCGAAATATTTGGCGTGGGCGGTGGCGATGATTGGGAGTATCAGGTGGAACGTGGCTTTCGGCACTCCTCGGAAGACGCGCAGCTTGCCAGAAGCCTGTTTCGCAGTTCGATCGATACAGCAGAAGCGATCCGCGAGATCGCCAGTGCAGCGGCGATGTTTGATATACCGGTTCGATGGTTCGACTTCGCCGCATTCGAGAAGGGCGCCATTCCTTCTGGGGGGTGTCGGGTTTCCTTAGGCCAGTGAACGCCGTAGAGCTCAAGAGGATCGAGCGTGAAACCAACGCGATGCTTATGTACTTGAAGCTGACCCTGACGGAACAGAACGTCGCCTCTCTTGTGTTTCAGCGGGTACAAACCGACGACGAACCTGGTGTACTGTTCCTGGGCGATTCTCGCCTTGCCTTCGGAATTGACCGGCCAGTACGGGATTTCGACAACCATCTTGTCCAACCTGACCGTCCTCTTGTCTACACGGCGGCCCATCATGGATCGCGCAACAACGACCATGCTTACAAGATGCTTGGCAATTGGCTGCCGGCTTTGTTTGGCAAAAGCATAGCTGTCCGCAATGGCGGTGTATGGAACCAGACACTGTCAGGGTTCCTGGGGGCAAAATACCGCCGTTGCGCGCAATGCTACCAATGTCACGGCAGCGGATGGTCCCAGCTGGTTCAGATCAACACAGACGGCCCCAATTGGTCGTGGCCTGCCGATCAAGGCGGCAAGTGCGGCGTGCCGAAACGGAACAGATAGGATGAGGGATACCGCGGAAGCCATCGCCCTGTATCTAACCCAGCGTGCCGCGAAAAGATGCGTGCAACCTATCCTATGGTGGCTGAAGCTATCGGATGGAGCCATCCCACCGGACGAGGGCTCGGGGACCATCTCTATGAAATCCTCCACTATTGTAAGGATCAAGACCTGCCTCCGCTCACCACAATCCTCGTTAAAAAGGGTACCCGGTATCCGCCTGAGGACGCCATGGTCTACATCCGCGCGGCTCTGGGTGATATCGATTTGGAAGAATCTCAGAAGGAAGTCTTCGGGTTTGACTGGTCAGCGGTGTTTGAAGAAGCAGAACCACGCGGCTTGATCGATAACGCAGTCGAAACTAGCGGAATCTGGCTCACTTCATTCTGGGGCTGGTCGCCGGCTGATTGGGGGTGCCTGAGCTTTTCGCAAGAATGGATGCGCGGCAAGTTTATCGAACGAACAGAGCCTGGCGTGATCGTCGCGATTTACGTGGCTGACAGCAATAGGTCGCCCGCTCATCTGCGAAAGCGACTGGTCGGCTTTTACGAAGTCACGCATGAAAGTGGTCATCTATTTGACTTCATTGGCGCGCCCCGAAGAGCTGAACATGAGAGTGATCCTGAGCGACGGCATAAGTTTCACTTTTCGCTGAAAGCAAGCCGCGCTTGGAAAGTTGACCTGGATCCGCCGCCGTTTGTAGATGACGTTTTATCCGGCTTTGTGACGCAGGCTACCGGAACTCTGATCGGGGCCCGCGGGTTGCCGGTGATCGATCCTGATCATGTTGCAAATCTGTTGAGGCTTCCGATTGTGGAAGTTCCATTGTTTGGCAACAGTACCGCTGGCAGAAACGACAGATTCGAGTTGAACCAGATTACCAAGGTCAGTCGCGCGGTCCATCCGCCAAAGGAGCCGTACTTCATTGCGGAGCCTAATGGACCGAAACACCTCTATGTCATGCGCCTTTCATGCGACCCAGAGGAATGGTTGACGTCGGATTGGACCGCACCGGCAGGTGCACAAATCATCAAAGTCGGTTTCTCGAAGAGCCCCGTCAGCCGTTGCAGACAGATCCAGGCAGCCTATCCTGCGGGGCGTTTCCGATGGGAAATCGTTTACCCAGAACCAATACCAAAACCGCACCCTATCCCGACGCAGAGACCGCAATCATTGGGGAAGATGCGATGAAGCAGTTTCTGGCATCTAAGACAGAGAGGATACTCGGGGGTGAGTTTTTTTGGCTACTGATCAGGAAATAAGGACTACTTGGGAAGTGGGGTTGGCGGCAATACCATAAGGAAGTCGGCAATCATGAGATACGTAAACTGATTTGAGCCGAATTCCGCTGGTAGATTTCCTTTGCACGCTCGAAATCGGGATCCGCTTGTCTGATCTCGCCACGCTCATATGCCAGATAGAGTTCGAGCTCGCTGCGATGGGAGAGCGCACGGCGGCATAGCTCGTCCAGGATTTCCTCGCGCTCGCCGTCCAGCATGGAAGCGTAGTGCTTGCGGATTGTCTCGGCTGGCGTGTGACCTAGGTTCAGCTGCAGCGCCACTTCCTCTATGATCATCATGTTGGCCTGCCTCGAGAGAAACGGGTGCAGAACCTTTCGGAAGTCGTGTGACGAAACTCCATCCTCCGGCAGGCCCGCGGCCGCGGCCGCATCCTTGATGATCCGCTGGATTGCAGCATCCGACTTCCAGCATTCGGGCAAATCGGTCTCGGCAGAACGGTAGCCCAAGCCGATGCCGTTTGGCTGCATGTATCTGTCCGGTAGAAAGAAAGGCGCATCACCATCGAATCCGTTCGCCTCGCGCCACCTCGCCCAGTCACGGATTGCGTCAAGAAGTCCGGAGCCAAGGTTGAGCAAATAGGTGCGAATGTGTTTGCCGAATTTGGTATTCACGTCGCGCGGATCCTGATTGATCCAACGGGTTAACAGGTTGACATGCCTGCCGCGAAGCGTGATCAGCGCGGCCACTCGAATACCTGTTGTGATGAACACCGCGATACTGGCGCGGTTCCGAAGCTCGATCGGTGTCAACTTCGGCATGGCATTGAAGAGACAAAGCGCCTGATCGAAAGTCAGGCTCGTGCCTTTCACCATACTCGACTCGGTCGTCCGGTCCTTGCGGGAGAGTTTGAAGTAGCCAGGAGATCGGGATCCATCTCGATACCCGGTCGGCGTTGGAGCCATCTGAAGAAAGCACCGCAGCGATCGAGAGTGTGGACGAGTGTCGACCAGCTTGTCCCCACGCTGCCACCCAGCTCCGCCGCCGGCGCAGCTCATCCTTGAACTTGCATGCATCGGCAATGGAGATCTGCTCGAATGGCCCCTGTCCGAGAAAGGCACTCATCCGGGCCAAGGCGCGCAAATGCTCATCAATCGTTCTGGGATCGAATTCCTGGTGGCTTTCGAGGAAGATGCGGTAGTCGTATAGCCAGCGAAGGTTGCCTTTGTTGGTTTCAGGCTGAATCGAAGCGCCGCTTCTCCGAATTACCCGGGAGACACCATCTTCAATTGCGTCGGAGGAATGTCCGGGGATATTGATAGCAGCATCAAAGATCTCGGGCACTTCTTCGGCTGGTGTGTCAGCCTGTAGTAGGCTATGGCAATCCGTGCACATACCTGTCACGGAGAGGCATTCTGTGTCAGTCGATGAGGTGCTGATGGAACCGGTTTCCAACGGCTTGAAACCAAGACAGGCCGAGCAATAGATGCGGCCGTTTTCGGCCCGCCGGCCCTCGGGCCAACGCATCTCGGTCATGAACTGCCGCAGCCTGTATCCTGCGAAAAGCTGTGGGCGCCTTTTGTCTACGGTCTCCAGCCCGGCACGGATCCACTCGAAACTGTGCCATCGCACACCTCATAGATGTTCATGACCTGCTGTCTGGAATAGACCCAGTGACGACGCGCTTTGGTGGGATCATATCTGCGAGACATTGTCAGCGACCCCGACGGCCACGCACCTTGCTGTCTTCGATGAAACGATCGATATCCAGCCGGTCCCACCGCGTGGTTCCATTCATCCTGATAGGGCGCGGAAAGCTTGGATTGCTTCTCAGCAATCGCCAGATCTTGGAGATGCTGACACCAAGATAGGCCGCCACCTCGGCAACCCGCATAAGCCGCGGAAGTTCGACCGGGCCATTTTGCGACCGGGACAAAGCCGAAGGCCATACCTTTCCGTTTGGCTGCTCATCGACTGTCGTTTGCATATCCGGATATCCGCTTGCGACCGACCGTCCTTTTGGACCGGTCTCTTCTTCGGAGGGCTGAGTCTTGGACTGGGCAGAACCGATCGAGAATCATCGATGGGGCGAGGCTTCCGGCCAATTTCGAAAGCCTGGCTCGCCGCAGCGTACTCATTGATGAATTCTCCGTTTTCATCGGCATTCTCCGCCTTGGCATCGTGCTCTGTGGCGTAATGCGACGTGTTATTGGCAACGCTGCCTCGCTGTTTTGACTGGTCCATTGGCACCACTCCACCAGAAAAGAGCTGCTGGCCTGGCAAGCCCGCAGTTTAACCTGTTATCGGGATGGATGATTTGAGGCCGGCAAAGCAGCAATGAACCGGTCAAGATCCTCGCGCAGGATCAGAGTGCGCTTGCCGAGCTTGCGCACTGGCAAGCGGCCTTCCTTGATGATGCAGTAGAGTGTGGAACGACCAATGCCGAGAAGACGGGCGGTCTGGGCGATGGATAGTGCTGTGGTTTCCTGCATGGCTTTGTCTCCGTATGAACCCGACCAATCCCGGGTGGATGCGGAGAACGTGCCGTGCAGTTGGGCAGAATCCTAATTCCGCAATTCCGCGGCGATCAATTCCTCGCGGTATTTCTGAAGGCGAGATTTTCTTTGTGGGTCGCGCTTTCCTTTCGGTCCGCGTTTTGGGTTTGGGAAAAAATCTCCAAGAAGATCGCGCACCATATCTCTGGGCGCTTCCGGAATAATGCTTCGAACCAGATCTGCTATGTCGTCTTTAGATATCGGTGCTAAACTCGCCGGCGTTCTGGCAACTATGATATCAATCAAGCGCCTGACCTCCGCCCTGGAAACCGCACGCTTTCTATCCGTTTCGATTTCCAACGTGTGTTCAGGCCAGTTCTCGAGGATGAACGCACTCCTGACCTGAACCCTGCGATATCCAGCAACCTGGACTCCAAGGATCGCTCCTTCCCATTGGTCATCATCATCCGTTCCGATCAACCTGTAGGGTCGGTCAGCATCATTGACATCCGACGTTGCCGTTTGGCGCCAAATCCCGCTCGGTATTGAAACCTGCTTTCTGGTATCTTCTTCAGGCACTCCACGAACAATTGAGTCAGCAACCTTAGAAGGCAGGTCCACGAGCCTCGCAACAAAGGCTTCATCTGCCTCGTCTTCACGATCACGATACGATTCTCGAGGAATTGGTTGCCCGCGGAGCGCTATCCATTCCAGTGCAGCCCCAAGGCCGATCCAAGTCTTGTTCAGATCTTCCCGCGTAACCGATGGTTTCACATCAGCATCGTTTGCGCGCGAGCCCGCTTCAAAATTGTCATCCATAGGAACCGCCTCCAATCTCATGACGTTATGATTGGACGTTGTCGTACCTCTATGCAAACGTTCGGTGAGTTGGGGACAGTTCGACAACATCGCCTTTTCCACAAGATTTCTTCAGGTTTGCACCGGCGTGCCCACTACGACTTTGCTATTGATGGCATTTATGATGGCATCTAGATTTTTATGAGAAATTTTACTTCGTAATATCAATATGATAGATATTTTATTTGGGTCCTCTTCTGGCACCAATTTCATGTTTCAGAACGTTCACAGACGTTCGGAAACGCCGCTGTGAACATAGGTCACACTGGACTTCTCGCGGCCTGGCAAGCCGACCGACAATGGCTTGATCGAAGCCTTTAACAGCAAGCTGCGTGCGGAATGCCTGAACGCAAACTGGTTCATGAGACTTGCGGATGCGCGCGAAAAGTTGTGACCTGCCCCCCCCCTTGCGTCCCTCGTTCAATTCGAGAGTCTGCTGGTTAGTGATTGGTAGTTTGGTAGTTTTTCCTGGGCAAGGGCCTGTGTGGCGTCCGCATCAAGATCTTCCATTTCTCGCCGCACTTCGATCCGCGTGTTATTACCCAGCGAGGAGTGCGGCCTGACATTGTTGTAGTCACATCGCCAGTTTTCGCCGGGCTTCCTCCAGCGTGTCGAATACCTCTTCATTCAACAGCTCGGCCTTAGAGCCGGATTCAAAAGTTCATGATGGGAAACAATATCGTGCGAGGCGTCTGGTCATCACCCTGATGCTGGCGATGTTGACCCATGCTGTGGCGCTTGCGATGGACTTTTCCCAATCTTTGGCCAACAGACGGCATCGTCCGAACCAGCCGAAGGTGCGCTCCACCACCCATCGGCGGGGCAGAACCTCAAAGCCTTTCGCTATGTCGGAGCGCTTGATGATTTCAAGGTTCCATTGGCCGCATCCGCGCAGCGCTTTTCGCAACTTCTGCCCGGCATAGCCGCCATCTGCGAAGACATGGCGCAACCAGGGAAACGGTAGCGGATGGCTTTCAGGACATCGGGCGCACCGTCGCGGTCCTGGATATCGGCAGCATGGACAAGCACGAACAGCATCAGCCCGATCGTATCGGTGATGATGTGGCGCTTGCGGCCCTTGATCTTCTTGCCGGCGTCGTAGCCCGAAACCCCGCCGCTTTCGGTGGTCTTGACACTCTGGCTGTCGATGACACCGGCTGTGGGCGAGGCCTCGCGCCCTCCAGTTCGCGCGTAGCGCAGACGAGCAGATGATTGATGGTCTGCCAAAGGCCGATGTCGCGCCAGCCATAGAAATAGCCTCGCACCGTGGAGACCGGAGGGAAGTCCTTCGGCAGAGCCCGCCATTGACTGCCGCTGCCCGCAATATAAAGGATCGCGTTCACCACTTCCCTCATATTCGTTTTCCGTGGCCGCCCGCCGGGCTTGGCCAGCGGTATCAGTGGAGCAATTACAGCCCACTCACGGTCCGTCAAATCGGTTGGATAGCGAAGGCGATCCCGGTTATGCTGCAGGCGGGTGATATCATTCCAGGGCATGCGATCCTCCACGTTCTTGGCAGAGGTGGTTGAATCACATCCTTCTGATATCACTCAACAACTTTTAAATCGGGCTCTTATGTAGCAAACGCACCAACAATATACACGCCTAAAGCCCCTAATTCGGTAATCCCCCGAAAAATAATGGGCTTCAAAAGTAGAATTTTCTCGGGTTTTATGACTGAGGAGATTTTGATGAAAAAGACGAGATTTAGCGAAGCACAGATTATTGGCATTCTGCGTCAGGCAGAAGGTGGCGTTCCTGTGCCTGAACTTTGCCGGGAGCACGGGATGAGTTCAGCGAGTTTTTATAAATGGCGGGCCAAATATGGCGGCATGGATGCGTCGATGATCAGCCAGATGAAAGCGCTGGAAGACGAGAACCGCCGTCTGAAAAAGATGTATGCGGAGATGAGCATGCAAACCGAACTGCTGAAAGAGGCTTTGGGAAAAATGACGCGGCCATCTCTACGCCGGGAGGTGGCCGCGCAAGCCGTGGCGATACGTGGGGTGAGCATAGCACTTGCCTGCCGAACGTTCGGTGTCAGCGAAACTTGCTACCGATACAAAGGCAAACGCAATGATGAGAATGAACAGATCGCCGATCTTCTGGCCGGCTTGACGCAGGCAAAGAAGAACTGGGGCTTTGGCCTTTGTTTTCTCTATCTGCGGAACGTACAGGGACGGCGCTGGAATCATAAGCGTGTTTATCGCATCTACCGCGCGCTTGAGCTGAACCTCAGGATCAAGCCACGCCGGCGGCTGAAACGGGAAAAACCGGATACACTCAATGTCCCGACAACGCCGAACGCGGTCTGGTCCATGGACTTTATGGCGGATCGGCTGGCCGATGGCCGGCAGTTTCGGCTTTTGAATGTTCTGGATGACTTTAACCGTGAGGGGCTTGGCATTGAGGTCGATTTCTCTCTACCTGCGGAGCGTGTCATCCGTAGCCTGAACCAGATCATTGAGTGGCGCGGCAAACCGCTGGCAATACGTGTTGACAATGGCCCGGAATATGTCAGTGGAAGGCTTATGGACTGGGCTGAAAATCAGGGCATTGCGCTGAATTACATCCAGCCTGGAAAGCCGCAGCAGAACGCTTATGTCGAACGCTACAACCGGACAGTACGACACGAATGGCTTGACCAATACATCATCGAGAGTATCGAAGAGGCGCAGGCGTTCGCCACACAATGGTTATGGAGCTATAACAACGAGCGACCCAATATGGGCATCGGCGGAATGACACCCGCACAGAAACTGAAAATGGCTGCGTGAATTCTACCAAAAAGCCCCGTTAAAAGGGGAGGATTACCCTGTCGGTGGTCACCGTCTTGCTGCTGCTGCCATTGCGGCGGTTTGCGAGCCGATTATGGCCTTCGGGCACAGCCTCAGCCTGTTCCTCATCGAGGTCGACGTCCAGTTCGGTGTTCAGGGCACGTTCGGCCAGTGCATTCGTAGTTCGGACAGAAGACCATCCTTGCCGAACAGATCACCGGGCGAACGCCCTTCCATCAGGTGGCCCAAAAGGTCTTTGTCGATGCTCATACGTGGGGCTCATCAAAGAGCAGTTACCACGCAAGAGCACAAAATTCGGGATAGACCCGATTTCCCGAGCCACTTCAGAGACACTCACCTTCGAATGAGCATACTTGGCGTTTTACACGACGAATAGATGCTGCCGACACGCTGAGTTCCCGCACGCCTGCCTTCACGAATATCTCCGAGAGTGCCGGATCGGCGGCGGCCTCACCGCAAACGCCAACAGGAATATTGGCGCGGGCAGCGGCAGCGCAGACAAGACGTACAGCTTCAATAACCGCCGGATTGCTGGCCTGGGACAATGACACAACCATCGGGTTTGTGCGATCTGCAGCCATGACATACTGGGTGAGGTCGTTTGTTCCCAAGGAGAAAAAGTCCGCTTCTTTCGCAAGTGCATCAGCAGAAAATACGGCAGCGGGGGTCTCCACCATGATGCCGAGTTCAAACCGCTCGAACGCTTTGCCCTCGCTTTCCAGTTCGTGTTCGCAAACCTCGATCAGAACTCTGGTCTCCAAGATCTCGCTAACGGTTGCGATCATCGGCAGCATGACTTTCAGGCGCCCATGGCATGCGGCGCGAAGCAGAGCGCGCAGCTGGGGTCGGAATATCTCTGGCTTCGCCAGACAAAGGCGGATGCCGCGCAGTCCGAGAAACGGATTGTCTTCTTTAGGCAAGTCGATAGAGCGGCACGGTTTGTCACCGCCAATGTCGACGGTGCGAATGATGACGTCGTCGTCAGGAAACCGTTCTAAAACCGTGCGATAGATCTGATATTGCTCGTCTTCGTCCGGAAGCTCGGTCCGATCCATGAACAAAAACTCTGTCCGCATGAGGCCGATCCCCATAGCGCCAGCCTGTGTTGCAAAGTCAAGATCGTTCACGCTGCCGATATTGGCCGCAACGATGACTGGAGCACCATCGCGCGTAACCGGTTTCACGGCTTTGAAGCGTTCAAGTTCTGCACGATCTTCCTTTGCGGCTGAAATCGCTGCGCGGAGACGCATTGCAGTCTCAGCATCCGGATCAACAACGACCAGGCCGGCTGCCCCGTCAACCGCGATCATATCGGCCTTTGCAACCGAGTTGACGATCCCGGTTAGCCCGAAAACGGTTGGTACTCCAAAACTGCGTGCCAGAATCGCCGCATGTCCGTTGGAAGCGCCGCGCTCAGCCACGATCGCAGCAAGATGCGAAGGTCTTCTCCGCCCATATGGGCCGCCGTCAGCTCTTCGGCCACAAGCACGGCACCAGCAGGAACATCTCCGACGGAAAGTGGCTTTTTGCCCTGCAAAGCCATGGCAACGAGGTGGCCCGCCGCCCGCATGTCCTCTCCACGCGCACGCGCATAATCACTTTCAAGGGACTCGATCTTCTGCGCCGCCCGCTCTGCAGTGGCTTGAATGGCGGCCAGAGCACTCTTTCCTTCCGAAATCATATTCCGGATGGCCGCGGCCCAGTTTTCATCTGCTGACAAGTCGGCGAGTGCCTCCATCACCATGGAGGATGACGGGTTTGCTCTCGAATGCGCAGCCACTCGCAAGCGTTGCGAAACGGCGTTCTGAGCATCAAGTGCGCGCTTTTGTTCAGCGCCAATTTCGTCCGGCTTTATCTGTTTTGGTTCAGGGGCGAGCTGTGGCTGCCGGAATATGAATGGCAAACCCAATGCAACGCCTTCGCATACTGGGATACCCTTCAGGGCGTCTCCATCAAGCGGAGAGGGTCGATAGACATTGCCTGAGTTGCTGTCCAATGTGTTGCCGGATGCTTGAGAGGGGGCGATACCACAGAATGATCGTCATCATTGCTCCCCTTGAGTTCAAGAAATGCCGCAATGCAATTCACGGCCATATCAGCATCCTTGCCACGAGAACGGACGATGACGGTATCACCCTCCTTGACGCCCAGCAGCAACAGCTTCAGCGACGAACGCGCGCTTGACTGCTGAACGTCAGTCGCCAGTTCGACCTCGGCATCAAAGCCTTTGGCGATCCGAATGATCTCTGAAATCGGACGAGCGTGAAGCCCACCACTGATCCGAACCGATGCTTTGCGCTCCACCCATGTCTGGGCAGCGGCTTCAATCTTGCCCATGGATTAGTTTGCTCCGGCCGCCTTGCCTGTCAAAATACCGGCAATTTTCTCGATTTCCTGATCCCGACCAATCCCGGTCAAAAAGGCCAGCGTCACAATTGCCGGCTTTGGCAGATTGGATGGAAGTGGCGTTGTGGAAACGACGAGATCAACGCCATCCACCAGGCTTGGAACTTCGGTCACCTTGCACTGGCGTGTCTCCACGTTGATGCCGCGTGCCGACATTTCTTCTTCAATACTGTTGGCAACGACTGTTGAGGTGGCGACTGCGGTGCCACAGGCGACCAGAACGATTTTCCTATCCGACATGACTGCTCCTCATCGTCAATATGTTGAATTCAAGATGGATGTGACTTCTTCTATGCTGCTGGCGCTGGAAAGCCTCCTCAGCCTTCCTTCATCCTGCAATAATTGGCCAATCGCAGTCAGCATCTCGATTTGCTCATCTTTGCTGCGTAATGCCAGTTCGAAGACCACCGATACAGGAATTTTCTTGTCCGGATCATCCATGGACCCGAACATGACTGGCTTGGAAAGCGTCGCCATTGCGACGCCTGAGGATATGACATGCTCGGGGTCCGTATGCGGGACGGCAACGGCAAAGCCATCGCCCAGCGGCAGTCCAGTCGGCATTATGGCCTCCCTGCTGATGACAGCCGCGCCATAGCTTGACTTGACGACAGCCGCCTTTTGGAGGTGATCGGCCAGCAGGCCAATCACTTCGTTTGCATCAACCGCATCACAACCAAGCACGACGCCATCGGGAACAAGGTAATCTGAAATATCGATACTCATGACACGTCATTCCCATTCACATTGATGTCGTTTTAGGCGTTTCATCAGTTGCCGCGTCATCCACTTGCGATCGCTTGAGGATGACAATGCCGATCGCTGTCAGGATCGCGAGAATGGCAACGCCAAGATATCCGAGCGCCTTTGTCAGGAAAACGGAAACCCATGTGATCCAGACAAACCCGTCGCCGATGGCCGTGATCTGCGTGGCATTGGATGGGATATCGAACCCTGAGGAAACGGCCGCCTGGGTAAACAATGCGGCAAGTGACGTGGCGCAATAGAAGCCAAGCGTCAGTGTGATTGTCCCGATAATCACCATCCGCAGCACATTGCCGTTCACGATGGGTGCGGCCAATGCGATGAAGAATGGAATGACAGCCAGATCTGCAAACAGGATCACCCGATTGCCCGGCAGGATAATTTCAAGAACAATGGCAATCGGAACCAAAAGGAGTGATGCGGAGATCGCAGCAGGATGACCAATCAGGATTGCTGAATCGAGCCCGATATGAATCTCCCGCGTTCCCGCACGTTTTTGCACGAAGGTTCGCGCTGCATCCGAGATCGGGATCAGGCCTTCCATCAGGATTTTCACCATGCGAGGGAGAAGGACCATGACTGCAGCAAGGTTGATGCCGGTCTTCAGGACTTTTGTGGTCATTTCCGGCAGGTTTGATGGGTCCCAGAAGCCAATAAGACCCAGAATGATCCCGATCACCAGTCCGAGGATCATCGGTTCTCCCAAAACGCCAAACCGTTTCTGGATGGTGTCGGTGGACAGGTCGATGTCGCGCAGGCCGGGGATCCGCTCAATGACCCAGTTGACGCCCATAGCGATTGGCAGGATCTGAACCGAGAGAATATGCGGAACGGAAACGCCCGGAAGGCCATAGAATTTCTGAACACGTTTGGCGCTCCAGTCAGCAAAGAACAGTGCAACGGCCGCCATAACAGCCGAGGTGGCAATCCCCATCGGCAGCGATCCCGTTGCCGCAACAACCAGCGAGCCGACAAAGGCCATATGCCAGAAATTCCAGACGTCGACATTCAAAGTTCGGGTCATTCCGGTCATAAGCAGCACGACATTGACGATGATGGCCACCGGAATGATCCAGAGCCCCACCGATGAACCGAACGCAATTGCCGCCGAAGACGGCCAGCCAACATCAACCACATCCCGGGTAACGCCGGTATTGGTCGCAATTGCCTGCGCCACATCACTCAGATTGGTAAACATCAGTCCAATCACGAGGTTGATGCCGATGAATGCAACACCGATGGTCACACCGGCCCGAATTGCCTTACCGGTTTTTGCACCCAGAACGAGCGCGATAATGATAATGATAACGGGCAGCAATACCGTCGCACCCAAGGCGTCGATGACCTGCTTCAGCCCCACTAGGAAACCGTCCATTTTTCCTCCCTGAATGCCACTTGCCGAAAGGCTCCTCCCTTTCGTCCGCATTGCAAGTTTTCAGACACCCCGATGATCATTTGTGCGAATGATGAACATTATTTCGTTTTTTGAGGCATTGTCAATCGTGCAACTCGTGAACATTTGACCATTTTTCACTGGAAAGACGATTTTGTCTTTGCAATAATCGAATTTGAAATACGCGAAATGCGAATCGGAAAAGGGCGGAACATGGTGTCATCGCGTTCCAGCGATCAGGATCTGATGGTCCGGGCTGCGTGGCTGTATTATGTTCATGGTCAGGGGCAGGAGCAGGTTGCCAAAGCACTGAACCTTTCCCGCACCAAGGTGACGCGGCTGCTGTCGCAGGCCCGTGAGAGCGGGATTGTCAAAATCTCCATCGAACACGAAACCGTCGAAACGCTGGCTCTGGCGGATTGGATTGCATCCCGGTATGGCGTTGAAACGTGCATTCTGACGCCTCCCTTGCCCGAAGATCCTGCGCCATCAGCAACAGTCGAGGCCATCAACCGTCAATCGGTGGGCATGGCTGCTGCTAACGTTTTAATGCGGCGCTGTCTCACCAACAAACCTATGGCCATCGGGGTGGGGGCGGGGCGCACAGTCGCGCGGGTTATCGATTCAATTGTCAATCTGACTAAATCGGATTTGACAGCTTTATCTCTTATCGGGACCACTCATCGCGATGAGGGGATCTCCTCATACTCTCTGGCTCTTCTTCTTTCAGATGTGGTGAACGGTCAGGCACGCACACTTCCTACTCCCATTTATATGGGAACCTCGGATTCACGGCAGGCGCTCGAACTGGATCCGATTATCGCTGAGCTTTTGCAGGCGACAGCACACACCGATATCAATATATTGAGCTGTGGACCTGCGAAGGTGGACAGCTCATTTTCCATGCGGGCCGGGCTGACCGAAAAGGATGGTGTAATACTGGCTGAAGCGGATGCTTCGTGCGAGCTTGCCGGATTGTTTTTAAAGGCCGATGGTACGCTGGCGGGAACGCCGTTGAATGATCGCAGGATCGGTGTTTCCTTTGATGCATTGAAAACGGCAGACAATATTGTTGTTGCTTCTGGCGCCGGCAAGGCCGAGCCGCTGAAAGCGGTGATGGCCGCCGGAATAGCGAAGACTATCGTCATCGACAACGCGCTTGCCGGGCAACTCGCCCGACGATAAGGCGAATAGGATACGTGCCATGGTGGAGAACGGGCACATCCAAAAGTATGGAATGGAGGAACATTCATGCTGGAACATTTCAGGCCCGACAGGCTGGCCCTGCGCGAAGCATTGCGCGGATTGCGGTATACCGTCCACACCGGTGGACGAATGGTTCTTGACCACCTGCCTACGGCGTCCAGCGGGCATGCTCCCGCTCTTCCTGGAACGCGCTTGTTAAACGACGTGGAGAATACGGCGATACGGCTTGAAGCTCTCGGATCCGATACCATGCGCTTTTTGCTGTGCGAACATACGCCCTCCTCCCGGTCAATGCGGGCGTTGTACGAACTCAAGTTTGAGAGAACGCAGTTTGCGCGTGCTGTCTATGACAATTTGCGCCTTTTTTGCTGCAACTTGGTATTCGGCACGCCATCGTCAGCGAACTGGCAGCACGGCAGGCACATGAGCGGCTTCCGGCAAACCTGATCAAGCTGCCAGAACATGAGGCCGCCGCCGTGATCGCTCTTTCTCTTGTCGAGGCCGGTGTCATCAGAGAGGGGCCGGCCGGATTGAAGCCGCTGTGGAGCAGAGAGGCAGATCTGGCGATTATTGCATTGCTGTTCTGGTTGATGAGCGATCGTTCGCCAGAGGAAGATGATCAGGCGCGACTGGCCGCCGCCGATCTGGCTGTGGCCGTTCAGGATGAAATTGCTGCGGCTCTGAAACAAAATGACAGATCCGCTCTGGCGGCCTTGTTCAGGAGCTGGCTCCGCATGTCTGAAATATCAACTTCACGCAGGATCTGGCCCAGCACCAACGAGCCTTTGCGACGCGCAGTGCGGCGTCTGCACTGGTTTCGCGCCGCATTCACTGACTACTCGCGGGAAATGGAAAAACGGATCGGCGTTGAATTTGAAGTTGACGAGAAGAAACTGGCCGCGATTTTCATCGCCTGGCTGCGCGCGGTAAACGCCCAGAAGCCGAGTTCGCCGAAAGACCGCAGCGCCTATTTCGATTTCGCGGCCAGTCTGATGTTGCGCGAGCTGGTCGGAAATATGCCACTCAAGGCCAAAACGACACCGCAGCTGGTTGACGAAAACGCGGCGGCGGCATTCTGGCCTGAAGGGTATGTCTGCACATTGTTCTGCCTTGCCGTTCACGATGCCGTGGTCAAACAGGAGTTTAACGAGCCTCTGCCGCAACGCCCCCCATCGATAATATACGCAGCTGGTGGTCTTTTCGCGAAAATGCCCGGGAAGACAGCAGTTTTGCAGCAGGCTTTCTGCAACGGCTTATGGGCCATGAACCCAACTGGGCCATGCCCGATATTTTCATCATTTCAGATGATGATGGCTGAAGACGTGCCTCCGGCGGTTTTTGCCGTTTTATGGCTCATGTAAAAGCCCATGTGCTGGATTGTTCGGGCGCGTCGGTGTGGTTTCCATAAAGCGCAACGTTGCGTTCAGGTCTTTCACGACGGCCTGAGATCCCAGACCCATAGCATTTTGCGCGGAACTTGCCTGTCCAATTCGCATGCAATCGTCACTGGTCATTCCCATGTGCAGACCGGTTGCAAACCCTGCATTAAAGCAATCGCCGCATCCGCAGGTGCACACCACGTCGATCAGATATGCCGGAATATCGAAGCACTGTCCCTTGTTATCGCGATACATCGCGCCCTTTGCACCCAGCGTCAAAATGACAGTTCCTGTGCCCTGATCCAGCAAAAAACTGGCAATGTCTTCAAGATCAGACAGACCGGAGAGTGCTATGGCCTCTTCTTCCGAAGGCATGAAATAGTCGGTCTGTGCCAGCAATGGCTGGATTGCGGCAAAGTCGCTGCGTGTTGATGCAAAAACATCCAGTGTCGTGACGCAGCCGCGTTTTCTGGCTTCGGTCATGACCTCGGCATTGCGGCCCTGGTCCATGCGGTCCATCAGGCCAACGCCACCAACATGCAGGATTTTTGTGTCGAGCACCTGATCGATCATGTCGTCTGAAACATAAAAGCCGGCTGTGGCCCCGCGCTTGTGAAGTGCCGGACGGGTTCCGTCCGGTTGGGTCGGGACGATTGAAGATGACGTTGAGAAGCCATCACAGCGCTGCATGTTGGTGGTGTCAACGCCATATTGCGCCAGTTTCATCAGCACCCAGTCGCCCATGTCGTCGTGCCCGACACCGCCGACAGCCTGCACTTTGAGCCCGTGTTTCGCTGCAACAATCGAAGCGCTGCCTGCTGCACCCGACACGGCCAGAGTGAATTCTTCAACAAAACTGGTGCCGCCATTTGCAGGCAGGTCGATGACGGGGCGGCACAGCGCGTCAAATGTGTAAAACCCCATTGAAGTGTAGTCGAATTTCATCTTGTCCTCCTACCTCAGCCTTTGACTGGACTGGGTTTCAAACAGATAGATCCTTTTGGGGTCGAAGCTAACGATCTCGGTGGTGTCAAGTGCTGCACGATAGTCCCGGTCAGCCTTCACCTCGATAAGCTTTTCACCGGCTTTGATGGTGAGGTAAGTGAGATCTCCTGTCGGCTCAACACCATAGACGGTACCGTTCAGTTGCGCACCAGCGCCGCCGACCGTGCAGTCTTCCGGCCTGATGCCGAGCGTCACGACGCCGGAATGCTGTTGTGGCAAACCGTCCACCCGAATGCCGTCGGCAACGAAGGTGCCGGATGAAATCGTGCCATCAATCAGGTTCATCGGCGGAGAGCCGATAAAGCCGGCAACAAAGGTATTGGCCGGGTCATTGTAGATCTCGTCCGGTGTTCCCGTTTGCTGGATCATGCCCGACTGCATGATCACGATCCGGTCTGCGAGCGTCATCGCCTCGATCTGGTCGTGGGTGACGTAAACCGTGGTGATTTTCAACTGGCGCTGGATGTGCTTGATCTGAACCCGCATCGCCTGGCGTAGCTTTGCATCCAGATTGGAAAGCGGTTCATCCATCAAAAACACTTGCGGGCGGCGCACGATCGCCCGTGCCAGGGCAGCTCTTTGTCGCTGACCGCCGGACAGAGCTGCGGGTTTACGATCGAGATAATCCCCATTTCAACCAGATCTGCGGCACGACGCACCAGCGTGTCATGCTCGGCCTTTGGAACCTTGCGCATACGAAGCGGAAAACGAATATTCTCGTAAATGCTCATATTGGGATAAAGCGCATATCCCTGAAACACCATGGCCGCATCGCGATCACGGGCGTCAATATCGTTCATCCGCTCGCCGCCAACGCGGATTTCGCCTTCGGAAGGATCTTCCAGCCCGGCGATCATGCGCATTGTCGTGGTTTTTCCGCAGCCGGACGGGCCAAGGAAAACGATGAACTCTTCATCCGAGATGTCGATATTCACATCACGGACACCCCAGACAGCACCCCATTTCTTCTGAATGCCGACAAGTTCGATCTGTGCCATGTTCTTTATCCTTTGACCGCGCCCATCGTCAGACCACGCGACAGATGCTTCTGGATGGCAACGACCACCAGAAAGACCGGCACGAAGGCGATGAAGGCAACGAGTGCAATAGCGTTGTAAATGACGCCATCAGAGCCACCGGTGAAGTTCGCCAGCGCAACAGACATTGTGTAGGCGCTCTTGGTGGAGGCGATGAGAAGCGTGAAGAGAAATTCGTTGATTGCAAAAATGGCGCCGATTACACCCGCTGTGATGATGCCGGGAAGGATCACTGGAATGATGATTTCCCAAAGAATCCTCAGATCGGAGGCGCCGTCGGTGCGCGCGGCGTCTTCCAGCTCCTTCGGGATATCAAGCATGTATGAGCGAATGATCCAGGTAATGAGCGACAAATTGATCGCGGCATAAATGATCATCAAGGCCCAGACGGTATCGAGAAGGTCCATGTTCTTGAACAGAAAGAAAATCGGGATCGCGACAATTGCCGGCGCCATCATCCGCGTGGACAGAATGTAAAAGCCGATGTCTTCACGCCCACGATATGTGTAGCGCGCCAAAGAATAGGCGGCCGGTATCGCCAGCACGAGGTCGATCACAACGGAGCCGATGATCGAGACCACCGAGTTGCGCAGATAATACCCCATTGGCCAGTCGGTCCAGACCATATGCCAGGCATCCAGACTGAAATGCGGCCAGTAGATTGGCTGCTGAGTGATAATTTCCGTCCGCGGACGCAGCCCGATGGACAAAAACCAAAGAACAGGAACCAGACAGAACAAAGCCCATGCGCCGAGAATAATATAGCGGAAGAGGTGACTTTCGTTCTTTTTGCGACGTTGGGAGGCCATGAGCTATTCCTTCCCGGATTTAAACGCGCGTTTGACGATCAGTTGCGCAATGATAAGTGTCATGATCAGCATCACAACGGACGCTGCCGAGGCGTAACCGAAGTTGAAGCTCTTGAAGCCGATGCGATAGATAAAGTAACTGATTGTTTCAGTGGTGCCGCCGGGCGTGCCCTGCGTCATGATGTAGACGTTGGTGAACATGGTCATGATGTCGATACCACGCAGAACGACGGCCACGGCGATCACCGGACGCATCATCGGCAGGCTGATATTCCAGAAAATCTGTGCCCAACCGGCACCGTCCAGGCGTGCTGCTTCTTCGACCTCCTCATCCTGTCCCTGAAGTGCCGCGACAAAGATGATGAACAGGAACGGTGTCCATTGCCAGACGTCTGCAACGATCAGGGTGAGGCGTGAAAGCCAGATCGACGATGTCCATCCGATATTGTTGTCAATGAACCCGAGCCGGATCAGCAGATCCGAAATAACCCTGCCATCCATAAAGGCGAGCTTCCAGATGAAGGCGACAGCCGAGGGCATGAAAAGCATCGGGACAAGGAAAATAATCCTCCATCCTTTGATCCAGGGATCGCGATAAGCATAAAACGAGATCAGCAGTGCCAACACGCATTCCAGCGTCAGCGCCACACCACCGATCACAAATGTATTCCAAAGGGCTGTCCAGAATTCTCGATCACCAAAAAGGTCACGATAGTTTTCAGTGCCGACGAACTGCCAGTTCGCGAATTTCACATAAAACAGCGATTGAATGATCGCGTAGGCCCCGGGATATAGGGTGATCATCAACAAGAAGGCGACCGCCGGTGTGACAAGCAAATACGGGAACATGACCCGAAGCCGCTTGCTGCGGCGTTTAAAGTGTCGGTCGGGCATGCCCGGGGAGGCTGAAGCCACCCCGGTTCCCGACATTGAAGTGTCGGTCATTTGTCTTCCTTAGAACGGGAGAGCCTTGTCTTTCCCGACCCAAAGGCCAGGGGCAACAGACGCATAGTCGACCGGTGGCTTTGCTCCGTAGAAGCCGTTCTGTTTCATGATTTTCCGGACGGCTGCTGCGGCGTTGTCGAGGGCTTCCTTGCCTGATATCTGGTTGACCAGGGCGCGGTTGACCTCGTTGCCGATCACCTGTTCCATCTCGAACATGCCGGGCAGGCGAGGCGCACACCATGCATATTCAAGCGAAGCTGCCATCACTTCTGCCGGTTGAGAAACGGCTTGAAGGTTCGGGTTTGTCAGCACCGAACGATAGCCGGGGCCGACGCCGTTCGCATTGGCTTCATTCATGGCCATAATTGATGATGTCGTCAGGAAGGCCAGCATCAGAAACGCCCCTTCGGGGTTCTGGCTTGATGCTGCGACACAGGATGTCGAGCCGGCAATATTCGGCGGCGCAAAACGACCACCGGAGATCCGTGGCTCATATATGGTGACAAAATCGCCGACGATCTGGGACTGGTCCGGCCGCATGGCCTGCGTGCCGGAATCCTGCCAGCTGATATTGGTCGCGACCTGACCACCGAGCCACGCTGCCCGGTTTTCACCCCAGCCCGCGCCTGCGTATCCTTCAATCGCGTTTTTAGACAGGGCAAGGATGGTGTCCATGCCCTTGTTGCCTGCGTCTCCGTTGAAGATTGGCTCCCAGTTTTCATCAAACAGCATCATGCCAGCCTGGGCGGCCACATGTTCCCATGTGTATGTCGACCACATGCCACGTGCGCCCATAAGGCCAACGCCAGCAACGCCGGGGACCTTGCCGTTCAGTTCAGAAGAAATCCGGATCAGTTCGTCGTAGGTTGGGACCGATGACCATCTGTCGATTGGCCCGCCCAGAACCTCTTCAACCATCGACTTGCGCAGATGAACCATCTGGAAATCGCAGTCGAACGGGATGCCATACATGGTGCCGTTGAAGAAACCGTAATTCAGGCGGTACGTGTCGTAGAAGTCGCCGAGTGGCAGACCCCATTTTTCAGCATAATCATCGAGTGGGGCCAGAAAGCCCGGGCTGCAAAGTCGCCAAGCCATGGCGAGAAGAACTGCAGTGCGTCAAAAGAGGCGTTGCCGGAGATGAATTCAGCAATGGCCTTGTCGTAAAAGCTGTCATCGGGGATCGGAACCAGCTCAACCTTGATTCCGGACAGAGCCTCAAACGGTGCCAGACCTGCGGCGGCTGAATCACGGTCGGCAGCACCGATCGCGAAACGAACGGTCGTTCCGGCCAACTGTCTGCGGATTTCCTCCCAGTCCGCCGTGCGGATCCAGTCGGTATTCTTGTCCCAAAGTGGTTTGGAATCAGACATCCCATAGAGGGCCTGATAGTCGGGTTTTACATATTGCGAGATCGAAATCTGATCGAGAATCGTCTGTGGATCAGGCAGACCTGATTGCGCAAACGGCGATTTGCTACCCAGCGTAGCTCCCATGACTGTAACGCCAGCAGCAGAGCTGGTTTTCAGAAATGAGCGTCGCGAAAAATTTCCTTTGATAGGCATTTAGTTCCTCCTCGGGTCCAACGCTATCGCTGCATTGTTCGACAACCCGGTCGCCGGCAATCACGATGCAATTGCGGGACAAGCGAGCCTGCTCCTCCGAACAGCAGGATGGCTTCGTGAACTTTTGTTCAAAAAATTGGTTATGTCAAGCGAACGTATTCGAAAGCGCATGAATGTCGCGCTATGCAGCCTCTTCACAAAGATCGTTTTTGAAGCTTCAATCGATTTCTCTAAACATGAGGCGAACAAAAATATTGACTTATGAACAAATTTTCTAAATGTTTTGCCAATTCCTATCGAAAGAGGCACTAGAGAATGGCATCAAATATTGCGCTCACAGGACTGGCCAAGGATTTGGCGAAGCGTGCGGAGACAGGGCGTCCCGTCAGGGTTGGCCTGATCGGTTCGGGCGAGATGGGAACCGATATCGTTACGCGCACCGCAATGATGGATGGAATTGAGGTTTCTGCGATCGCGGATATCAATCCGGCCGCTGCCCACAAGGCCGTTGAAATTGCCCGGCAGAGCCAGGGGCACAGCCGCGACGCCGGGTCCGTCGATTCGCTGAACAGGACAATCGAAAATGGTGACACCGCGATTGCCGAGGACGCAGACATCATCCTCAATTCAGGTCTGATTGACGTTGTCATCGATGCGACCGGCATTCCCTCGGTTGGTGCAGAAATCGGCCTGAAGGCGATGGAAAATGGCAAGCACCTTGTGATGATGAACGTCGAAGCTGATGTGACAATCGGTGCATATCTGAGACGGGAGGCTGAGCGTCTCGGCGTGGTTTACAGCCTTGGTGCCGGAGATGAACCATCGGCTTGTATGGAGCTGATCGAATTTGTTTCGGCTATGGGGCACAGGATTGTCTGTGCCGGCAAAGGTAAGAACAACCCGCTCAACATCGACGCAACGCCCGATGGTTACGCGGCTGAAGCGCACGAACGCCATATGAACGCGCGCATGCTTGTTGAGTTTGTCGACGGCTCGAAAACCATGGTTGAGATGGCCGCGATCGCGAACGCCACCGGTCTTCTGCCGGATTGCGATGGCATGCACGGCCCGGCTGCGGGTCCGAAAGAGCTTGCAAAGACGCTCATTCCAACAAAAGACGGTGGTATTCTGTCAGGTATCGGCAAGGTCGATTACTCGGTTGGCAAGAACCTTGCGCCCGGTGTTTTCGTCGTTGCCGAGGCGGAGCACCCGCGCATCTGGGAGCGTATGACCGACCTGAAAATGGGCGATGGACCGTATTTCGGCTTCATCCGCCCCTATCATCTGACATCGCTGGAAGTGCCGCTGACCTGCGCGCGCGCCGTGCTCTACAACAAGGCGGACATGGTTCCGCTTGATCGTCCTGTCGCCGAGGTTTGTGCTGTTGCCAAACGCGATTTGAAGCCCGGCGAAAAGCTGGACCAGATTGGTGAATACACCTACCGGGCCTGGGTTATGGAAGCCTCGAAAGCCCGCGTGGCGAAAGGAAGGCCCGCCGGCCTGCTGGCAGGCTCGTTGGTCACGGCCCCGATCAGGAAGGGCGAACTGATCACCAGCGACAATACAAAATTGCCGGAAGATTCACGCATCGCCGCGTTGCGCGACCTGCAAGATCAAATCCTTTTTGGAAAAGAGGTGGCCCATGCCTGAGGAAAACCGTCCTTACGCTATCCGAACCTATGCCCCTGAGGTGCTGAAGGAAGCCCTTCGGAAAATGTATCTGATCCGCAAGTTCGAGGAAGGCGCCGAACAAAGCTATATGCGTGGCCTGATCCACGGAACAATGCATCTTTCCATCGGTCAGGAGGCATCTGCCGTCGGATCCTGCATCTCTCTCAGCGACAATGACAAGATCACCTCCACACACCGCGGCCATGGACATTGCGTTGCCAAAGGCGCTGATCTTGGTCGGATGTTTGCTGAGTTTTTGGCAAGGAAACGGGCTATTGTCGTGGCCGCGGCGGCTCGATGCACATTGCCGATGTTGATAAAGGCAATCTGGGTGCCAATGGCATTGTCGGCGGTGGTTTGCCAATTGCGGTGGGCGCGGCTCTATCGGCCAAACGGCTTGGCACCGGTGCCGTTACCATTTGTTTTTTGGCGATGGAGCAAACAATGAAGGGGCGTTTCACGAGGCGCTGAATATGGCTTCGGTCTGGAAGCTGCCTGCCGTCTTCGTTTGCGAAAACAACAAGTACGGCATGTCAACATCAGTTGAGAGATCAACCGCAGTCAAGCACATTTCAGACCGGGCCGTTGCCTACAACATGCCCGGTGCAACCGTCGACGGGAATGACTTTTCTGCCGTGGCGGAAGCCGTTGACACAGCTGTCGCGCGCGCGTTCCGGCGAAGGCCCGAGCCTTGTCGAGAACCTGACCTATCGCTGGCGGGGTCATTCGAAATCAGACCGGAACCGCTACCGAACCAAAGAAGAAATCAATGAATGGATGGGGCGGGATCCGATTCCGCGTATGGCCGCTTTGCTCGTAGAACACAAGATTCTGACCGAAAGCGAAGTTGCCGCGCTTGAGAGCGAAGCAGAGCAGACGATCAAGGATGCAATCGCCTTTGCAAGTGAAGGAGAGGATCCAAAGATCGAAGAAGCAACCCGTTACGTCTATACAGAAGGCCCGGTGGCATGAGCGCTGAAAAATCTCCTGAACTTCGTGAGCTTTCCTATGCTGAGGCCATTCGTGAGGCGATGGATATCGCACTCGGCTCTGATCCACGCGTTATACTGATGGGCGAAGACATTGGTGTCTATGGTGGTGCCTTTCAGGTGACCGGCGACCTCGTTCATAAATATGGGACTGATCGGGTCATGGATACGCCCATTTCCGAGCTTGGTGGTGCCGGCGTCGCCGTTGGTGCTGCCCTGACCGGCCTCAGGCCGATCTTCGAGTTCCAGTTCTCTGATTTTGCCGCACTGGCGATGGAGCAGATTGTCAATCAGGCTGCAAAGGTGCGTTTTATGCTGGGCGGCGCCGTTTCGGTGCCGCTGGTCATGCGCTTTCCTGCAGGTTCCGGTACAGGTGCGGCGGCGCAGCATTCGCAGAGCATTGAAGCCTGGCTCGGCCATGTGCCGGGGCTGAAGGTGGTGCAACCTTCAACGCCTGAAGATGCAAAGGGTATGCTTTTGGCGGCGCTGGACGATCCCGATCCCGTCATGATTTTCGAGCACAAAATTCTCTACAAGATGAAGGGACATGTTCCTGAAGGGCGCTACACAACGCCGATCGGGAAGGCCGCTGTGCGTCGTGAGGGCAAAGACGTCAGCATCGTTGCGACGTCGCTGATGGTGCACAAGGCCTTGTCTGCCGCTGACCAGCTGGCATCGGAAGGTATCGATTGCGACGTCATCGATCTGCGGACGGTGCGACCGATGGACCGGGAGACGGTTTTGGCCTCGGTGCGCAAAACCGGGCGTCTGATTTGCGTTTACGAAGGCGTCAAGACGCTCGGCGTGGGGGCCGAGGTCAGCGCTATGGTTGCTGAAAGCGATGCGTTCGATTTTCTTGACGCGCCGATTGTGCGGCTTGGTGGCAGTGAGTCTCCGATCCCCTATAATCCGGAACTTGAAAAGGCGGTTGTGCCGCAGGTGCCCGATATTCTTGAGGCCGCGCGTAATATCGCTAAAGGACAGATCTGATGCCGGTTGAAGTCATTATGCCGAAAGTCGACATGGATATGGCCAGCGGCAAAGTCGCAACGTGGCATGTTTTGCCCGGTGAATATGTCGAAAAAGGCACACCTTTGTTCGATATTGAGACCGACAAGGCTGCAATGGAGGTTGAGGCAGAAGCGTCTGGCTTCCTGCATCATCCGGCTGCGGAAGGAGTTGATATTCCCATAGGCCAGCCCGTCGCCTGGTTGTATCAGGAGGGAGAGGAGCTCGGGGAACCGCCAGTCAGAACAGCCCTTGCAGATGCGGATGATAAACCTTCCCCGCAACCTGTGAGCGAAACCGGGAGCGAGCCGGTTTGCGCTGACGAGACCGATGAAATTCTGCCGCAGCAATTTGGTGCATCTGATAAAGTCCGGGCAACGCCGCTGGCGCGTAGTATCGCTCAAGACGCTGCCCTGGAACTGACAGAAATCGCGGGAACCGGCCCTCGTGGACGGATTCAGGCTATCGACGTTCGCGGACAGGTCGAAGCGCGCCTGCGACATACGTCAGCCGTTCAATTTCAGCCTGAAAGCGGTCCTCTCAACATCTCACGGTCGCGTGATGGCGCGGGAATGCCCGTTGTTCTGATACATGGCTTTGGTAGCGATGCGTCTTCCTGGAAGCCTTTGGAGGCCTACCTGCAGGGGCGACCGGTCATTCGGATTGAGTTGCCGGGACACGGTAAATCACCAAAGCTGCGCATTGACAGTTTTACGGAACTCTCCTCCGCTATCCGTCGCGCCTTTGATATGCTGGATATCGAACGGGCGCATCTGGTCGGGCACAGTCTTGGCGGTGCGCTGGCACTGTCGCTGGCAGATACACGTTCCAAATCCATTGCCTCTTTGACACTGATTGCGCCGGGCGGCCTTGGGCCGGAGGTGAACGGTCCTGCCCTTGAGGGGATATCGAAATCAACGCGTGCGGAAAGCCTGGGTCCATGGCTCAAGGTCTTGGTCTCAGACGAAAAGCTTATTACGGATGGGTATGTGAAGGCTGCCATGGCACCGCGGAAAGATCCTGCGCTGAGAGCTGCGCAGGCCAGATTGTGTGATACTCTGTTCCCTGACGGCGTTCAGCCGTTTGATTTGAAAGCGGCTCTGGATCGGATTGATGTCCCCGCACGCATTATTTGGGGCAAGCAGGATGCCATCATTCCCTGGCGTCATGCGTTGCGCGCACCGGGAAATATTGCGCTTCATCTTTTCGACGGAGTTGGGCATATGCCACAGTTTGAAGTTCCGTCCGAGGTTGGCAAGATATTGCGCCAAGTTTATGATGGCGCTTCATAAAATCTTGCCAACGGGACAGAAAAGATGCTGGACAACCAGAGTAATGAAGCCGCCGGATTGCGCGGGCGCAGTTTTGGAACCGCGGGCGACGAGCTGCGGATTCGCGCTGCCTGGTTGTATTATATTGAAGGTCTGACACAGGCTGAGGTTTCAAAAAACTCGGCGTCAACCGGATCATGATCACACGATTGCTGTCGGATGCCCGCAGCCGGGGTGAAGTCATTATTCGAATAAAGTCCGATCTGGCCCCGTTAATGAAAATCCAGAGAAAATTGGAAGAACGTTTTGGTCTGCAAGAGGCAGTTGTTGCGCCATTATCCGACACGGAGAGTGATCCAACGCGTGCTGTTGCTGCCGTTGCGGGTGGTTTTGTTTCGGAATTGATGGCCAATAACCTGACGGTCGGTGTCGGCTGGGGGCGGACTTTGCATGCGATGTTGCCTTTTGTCGAAGGCAAAAAGCTTGATGGCGTGCGCATCGTCTCACTGCTTGGCGGCATCGCGCAGGCGCGACGGTTCAATCCGGCAGAGTTTGCCTGGCAATTTGCCGAGCTTTTCGATGCGGAGGGCTTTCTGGTTCCCGCTCCGGCCCTTGTCGATAGCGCGCAGACCAAGCATGCGTTGCTTGAGCATTGTGGTCTGGATCAGGTTCTGCAGATGGCTGAAACATGCGATGTCGCTCTTGTCTCCTGCGGCGGAATATCTACCCTGACCACCTCGTTCCGGCTCGGGCATGTTTCGGAGGCTGAACGCCAGTCGCTGATCGAGGCAGGGGCTGTGGGCGACATCCTCTACAATTTCCTGGACAAGGATGGCCATTCGATTGACCACCCTGTGAATGCGCGCGCCATGTCACCGTCGATCGAACGGCTCACACGGATCAAAAGGAAAGTTCTCATCTCCGGCGGTACGGAAAAGACCGAGATGATTCTAGCCACATTGAAGGCACTGAGGCCCAGTACCTTGATTACCGATGAATTGACGGCATCGCGTCTTCTGAAAATCCCTTTCTGAAGGCCATTCATAGCCGGACAGCGACCTGACGCAGGAGAACGATGCTTCGTAGAGCCACTTGTCTCCGTTCTGATCGCAGCTGCGCTCGACAAGGCCGGATTGCCCCGCGAAAAGCGTTGATCAACCGGATCTGCGCCCTATCCATTTCCCGTTACTAAAAGAAAACAAATATTCCCAAGTCATGAAGTCCTGTTCGCTGTCTCCGCGGTCGCACGGGTCCAGTATTCGACAGCGGTCCGGCGATTGAACTTCAGCATCGTTTGCATTGCCTGTTCGGCGGCTGTGGCATTGCGGTCGCGGATCGCTTCTGCGACATGGATATGCCCCTCGCGCGAAACTGGTTCGCCATCGACCATCAGGACACCAAACTCGTAGGAAATGCGCAGCATGGTCAGGATGATGTTCTGCATCTGCCGCATCATCATGTTGCCAGTGGCATCGAGCACGGTAGCGTGGAACAGGCAGTCGGCGGCAAACATCGCCTGCAAGTCATCCTCGCCCGGATGCATCGCATGGGCGCTGGTCAGAATCTGTGCGATCTGGGCTTCGGTCGCGCGCTCAGCAGCAAGTGCTGCCGCTGCCGGCTCGATGATGCAGCGCAGCTCCGTCGTCTCGGCGAACATCCGCCCGATGCGCGGATGGTTTGGTTCGTGCCAAGAGACGACGTCAGGAATCGAGGAGATTCCACTCATCGAGCGGGCGCACCCGCGTGCCGTAGCGCCGGGCCGTGCGCACCAGCCCCTTGCCCGAAAGCACCTTGATCGCGTCCCGGATCGTCGCCCGGCTGACATTCAGCGATTCCGCCAGTTCAGGCTCGGTCGGCATGATCTCACCCGGACCGTAGACATCATTGGTGATCCGCCGGCCGAGCACCGTGACTGCCTCCTTGGCCGCCCCGGTCGGAAGAGACGAACTGAGGTCGATCGGAAAGGCGAGGGCGTGCCGGCGATTGTTTTTTGTCATTTTAAGTCTTTACGTATGATGTAGAAAAGGGCACAGTCTTGTTGCTGACAATGAATCGGACTGTGTCCGGCATCGTCAAGTCCCAAGAGGACTTTGTGAGGGAGGAAATCATGAATATCAGGCAATGGCTTGCGACGGCATGCGTCGCGGCAACGGGCGTTTTCGCCGCACTTCCGGCTTCGGCCGAAACCATCAAGTTCGGCATCGGCATCGCCGAGGGCGATTTTCCGGAATACAACGCCCTCGTGCGCTTCAAGGAATATGTCGAGTTCAAGACCAACGGCGAAATCGAGGTTCGCCTGTTTCCGAACAACCAGCTCGGCGGCGAACGCGAGATGCTGGAACAGGTGCAGCAGGGCAGCCTCGAGCTGACTTTTGCCGCCGATGGCGCCATGGCGGGCTTCTATCCGCCGATGCAGGTGTGGTCGATCCCCATTTGTTCGAGAGCGCGCCGATCGCCTGGCAGGTGATGAACAGCGACTTCGCCGACAATATGCGCGACGACATCCTCGACAAGACCGGCATGCGCGCGCTCGCCTTTTCGCAGAACGGGTTCCGCTCTTTCACCAACAATGTGCGCCCGATCATCAACCCGGAAGACCTGTCCGGCCTGAAGATCCGCACCATGGAAAGCCCGGTGTTCATGGAGCTGGTGAACTCGCTCGGCGCTACCGCAACGCCGATCTCGGGTGCGGAAGTGCTGATGTCGCTGCGTCAGGGCGTGGTTGACGGCCAGGAAAACCCGCCGGCGGTTGTCTATGGCGGCGGACTTGGCGAGGTCCAGAAATACTACACCCTCGACGAGCATGTCTTCGGCCTGCATGTGATCATCGCGGATGAAAAATGGTTCTCCGGCCTGACGCCATCCAACCAGCAGATCATCACTGATGCGGCCAATCTTATGGCCTGGACTGAAAACCTGCAGAAGACCGAGGGCGACTGGCGCTTCTCCGAAAAGCTGCAGGACGAGCTGGGTATGGAGATCCATGTCTCGACGCCGGAAGAAAAGGCCGCCTTCAAGGAAATCACCCAAGCTCCTGTTGAGGCCTTTATCCGCACCAAGGTGGGTGACGCTCCCGTTGACGAGCTGCTCGCCACGGTCGAAGAGGCCAAGGTAAAGCTCTACGACTGATCCATCCGGACAGCGCCACCCCTTGCTGCAAGGGGTGGCGCCATGGAGTTTTCCAATGCGCGTAACTGCCCTTCTGATTGCCCGGGCGCTCGCCCGAACCACTGAAATCCTCGCGACGCTGATCATGATTGTCGTGACTGCGCTGAACCTGACCCAGGTCGGCGGGCGCTATCTCTTCAACACCGGTTTCAGCTGGACCGAGGAATACATGCGCTACCTGATGATCTGGCTGATGATGCTGGGCTCGGTGGCCTGCATCTTCCGCGCCGAACATATGGGCATCGAGGCGCTGGAGCATCTCGCGGGCCCCGCCGCGCGCCGCTGGTCAAGTCCGCACTCTATTCGATCGCCGCAATCTTCTGCGTGGTACTCTTGGTCTACAGCCAGCCGCAGGCGCTCAGAAACGCGAGCCAGGTGGCGCCAGCCTCCGGCATTCCGATGATCTATCCCTATCTCGCGCTGCCGGTCGGCGCGGCGCTGATGCTGGTGCAGATCGCACTGTCATGGTTTTCCGGCTTCGAGCCCGAACATGACGACCTTTCCGATACCGGAGGCTCGGTATGATCTGGGTCGCGCTCACCGGCCTTGGCCTGCTGTTCATCGGCGTTCCGGTCGCCTTCGCGATCGGCCTTGCCGGCCTTGTCGGCATTCTGGTCGCCGATGTGCCGCTTTCGATCGCGGCAACCCGGATGTTCACCGGTGTCGACAGCTTCGTCTTTCTCGCCGTGCCATTTTACATCCTCGCCGCCGAAATCATGAACCAGGGCGGCATCACGACGCGGCTGATCTCGATCGCCCAGCAGGCGACCAAATGGCTGCGCGGCGGCACGGCCTATGCCAATATCGGTGCCTCCGTGCTGTTTGCCGGCATTTCCGGCTCTGCGGTCGCGGATGCAGCGGCACTCGGCCGTGTGTTCATCTCGGAAATGCCGAAGGAAGGCTATACCAAGCCCTATGCGGCGGCCGTCACCGTCGCCTCATCGATCATCGGCCCGATCATACCGCCTTCCGGCCTTGCGATCCTTGTTGCCGCCGTGTCCGGCCAGTCGGTCATCAACCTGTTTCTCGGCGGTGTGATCCCCGGTCTGCTGATCGGCGCTGCCTGTGTCGGGATTGTCTTTATCGATGCGCTGCGCAAGCGGGTGCCGATGCCGAAGCCAGCCCACACCGGCGAAGGCGCAATCCGGATGATCATCGAAGGCGTGGCGGTCGCGACCCTGCCGCTGATCATCGTCGGCGGCATGGTGATCGGCGCTTACACGGCGACCGAAGGCGGCGGCATCGCTGTGGCTTATGCGCTGATCCTGTCGCTGTTCATATTCCGCGGCCTCGATATGGCCGGGCTGTGGCGCGCCATCATGAAGGCGGCGCGTATTTCCGCCTCCGTCTATCTGCTGGTCGCTGCCTCGACCATTCTTTCCTATGCGTTGAACCTGCTCGGCATCGCCTCCTGGATCAGTAACGCGGCGGAGACGTTCTCCGACAGCCCTGTGCTGTTCCTGTTCGCGGTTGCCTTTCTGATGCTGATCCTCGGGACCTTCCTCGATATCGGCGCAGCGATCCTGATCTTCGTTCCCCTTCTGATGCCGGCGGTGCGCGAGCTTGGCATTGATCCGGTTCAGGCCAGCATGGTGGTGATGATCACGCTCGCGATCGGCCTCGTGACGCCCCCGGTCGGCGTCGTCCTGTTCGTGGTCATGCGGGTCGGCCGCATTGGCATGTATCCGTTGATGCGGGCACTGATGCCGTTCCTGCTGGCCGAACTCGCCGCGGTCGCGCTTTTATGTCTGGTGCCGGAATTCTCGACCTGGCTCCCCAAACTCTCAATCCCTGATACCGAAGGCCACCCCCGTGAAAATCACCGCAATCGAAACAGTTGTCGTCAATGCGATCCACCGGAACTGGATCTTCGTGAAAGTGGTCACCGACCAGCCGGGGCTTCATGGCTGGGGCGAGGCGACGCTCGAATGGAAGACCCGCGCCGTCACCGCCACCGTCGACGACCTTGCGCCCTTCCTGATCGGCGAGGATCCGGCCCGGATCGAGCATCTGGTGCGCCGCATGACCCATTTCAGCTTCTGGCCGCTTGGCGCCATCGGACTTTCCGCCGTCTCCGGAATCGAGCAGGCCCTCTGGGATATCAAGGGCAAGGTGCTTGGCGTTCCGGTATGTGAGCTGCTCGGTGGTCGGATGCGCGACAAGGTCCGCGTCTACACCCATCTGCACCGCGCAAAGATCGGCGCGCAGGTTGGAACCGACGACATTTCCGCCTTCTGCGACGCCGTGCAGGAAACCGTGGAGATGGGCTACGAGGCAGTCAAGCTCGGCTTCGTCCCCTATAGCGGCTACGATGCGCCGCTGCCGGCGGTTCGCCATGTCGAAAAGCTCGCCGCTGCCGTGCGCGAGCGGGTCGGCGATGGCGTCGACATCATGACCGACTTCCACGGCCGGCCGCAATCAATCGACGCAGCCAAGGCCTATATCGACGCGATTGCGCCAATCCGGCCGATGTTTGTGGAAGAGGCGATCCAGCCCGGCAATACGCCGGCCATGGCCGATCTCGCCCGCCGCGTCGACTGCCCGCTTGCCACCGGCGAGCGGCTGTTCACGCCGCGCGAATTCGCCGAGGTCGCCGAGACGCGCGCTGTGGCCTATATCCAGCCGGACCTTGCCCACTGCGTCGGCTTTTCCGGCGGCCGCCGGATTGCCGCAATCGCAGAGGCCGCCGGCATCGGCGTTTGCCCGCACAATCCGATGGGCCCGGTCGCAGGTGCGGTCGCCCTGCAGTTCGACGTCGCCACCCCGAATTTCGTCATCCAGGAGGAGGCCGTCGGTCTGGTGCCGTGGTTCACGGATATCTGCAACGCCTATCCGCTCGATCTCGTTGACGGCTTTTGGCACGCGCCGGAAGCACCCGGCCTCGGTATCGAGATCAATGAAGAGGAAGCAGCACGGCATCCCTTCGAACAGGAGGTCATCCCGGCAATGGAAGCCTGCCTGACCGACGGGACGGTTGCGCACTGGTAATTCTCATGGTCGTTCTCGAGAAGGTCTGCAGATTTCTCCGTCTCGCTTTCCAGCGTCAAATAGCAAGGCCATTCACATGATCGCGGAAGATGCGAGGGGCAGTCGGAGCCCTTCAGGATGCCGTCACCAATCCGGAGAGCCTTTGGCCAAGCGCTGCCTGCGGATCGGAAAGTTCAAAGACGATCGAAAGATGATTGGCACCAGGCTCTGTCCGCAGTTCCGCTTGCTGCGCGTCACGGGTGAGGAGTGAATGCAGGGCAATGGCCTGGTCCTGGAAAGGCGCCGTTTCATCCTGCCCCCGTGTGATGATCCGCAGCGGGCCCTGTGTGTGCCGGGAGGATAGCGGTGACCATGCCTGCGCTTCGTCTGGTCGCATCCCGGCCTCGTCTTTCAGGAAGGAATCGGGAATGTCGGAAAGATCATAGATGCCGCTTACCAGAAGCATACCGCGCAGGTTCGGTAGATCGGGCGGCCGGTCGTCGCCGGGCGCATTGGAAGCAAGCAGCGTGGCCAGATGAGCGCCAGCGGAGTGGCCACTGACGGTGAAGCGTTCCGGGTTGGCGCCGATATCCGGCGCAAGCTCCACGAGGCGACGCGCAGCAGCGCGCAGCTGTGCGACGATTTCGGCCAGCCGGGTGTCCGGCATCAGATCATAACCGACCAGAGCTGCGATCCCGCCTGCCGCAATCACCGGCGCGGCTACGAGCGTATGCGTCTCCTTGCTGCCCGCGCGCCAGTAGCCGCCGTGGATGAACATGTGAAGCGGCGCGTTGGGAACCGGATCCGTGGGAAAAACAAGGTCGAAGCTCTGCCTGGGGGTAGGCCCGTAACGCACACTCCGCTCGACGCTTGACCGGTCGGCGAAGGCGCGGCTGCGCGCCTCCGTCTCGGCCATGATCGCATCAAAGTCGGGAATGAAGTCCCGGTTTCGGTATAGATCGCGCTTCGCCATCGTCTTTTCATCCCCCTTCAAAACTCGACAGCGAAGTATTTAGGCTCCATGAACTCGAGGATGCCCGTAACGCCGCCCTCGCGCCCGAGGCCGCTCTGCTTGGTGCCGCCAAAAGGCGCTGCAGGATCAGACATCAAGCCGCGATTGATACCCACCATCCCGGTATCGATCCCGCGCCCGACACGCATCGCCCTCATAACATCCTGCGAATAGATATAGGCAGCAAGCCCGTATTCGGTATCATTTGCGAGACGCACCGCCTCCTCCTCGGCCTCGAAACGGTAAACAGCCGCAACGGGGCCGAATATTTCCTCGTGCGCGAGGGCGGCGTCGGTCGGAACGTCCACGAGCACAGTCGGGGGATAGTAATATCCGCTTCCCGCCATTTTCTCCCCACCGGTTGTCGCCCTGGCGCCCAGCGCTTTGGCCTCCGAAACCAGCCGGTCGATCTTCTCCACCGCTTTGGTTGTGATCATAGGGCCGCACTGGACCTCGGGATCGTAACCCGGCCCCAGTTTCAGCGCCGCCATCCTCTTCGTCAACCCTTCCACGAAAGCGTCGTGAATACCGGATTGCACATAGAACCTATTGGCTGCGGTGCAGGCTTCGCCGCCATTGCGCATCTTGGCAACCATCGCGCCATCGAGCGCAGCATCGATATCGGCGTCATCAAAAACCACAAACGGAGCGTTGCCGCCCAGTTCCATTGAGCAGCTCACCACCGATTTCGCCGCCTCGGCAAGAAGAGTGCGCCCGACACCGGTCGAGCCGGTGAACGAAAGCTTGCGAACCCGCGGATCCGCGAGCATGGCCGCAGTCACTGGGCCGGGGTTCGAGGTCGTCAGGACGTTCACCACGCCGGGCGGAACGCCCGCCTCTTCGCCGAGCCGGGCCATCGCATAGGCGGTCAGCGGCGTTTCGGAAGCGGGTTTCAGGATCACTGTGCAACCGGCGGCCAATGCCGGGCCGATCTTGCGCGTCGCCATCGCGGCCGGGAAATTCCATGGCGTGATGAGAACGGCAATACCGATCGGCTCATGATCGACGAGGATATTGTGCGCGCCGGAGGGCGTGTGACGGAATTCACCGCTAATACGCGTGGCCTCCTCGGCATACCAGCGGAAGAACTCGGCGGCATAGGCCACTTCGCCACGCGCATCTGCCAGAGCCTTGCCATTTTCGAGCGAAATCAGAAGGGCCAGTTCTTCAGAATGCTTGCGCATCAGATTGAACCAGCAGTTCAGGATCTCCGACCGCTGGCGCGAAGGCGTATTGCGCCAGCTTTCCGCGGCAGAAGCGGCGGCATCCACGGCCCGCAACGCATTGTCGATCCCTGCGTCGGGGACGTGGGCAATTATATTTCCCGTTGAGGGATCATGCACCGGGATACCTCCGGTACCAGGCTCCCACTCCCCGCCTATGAACAAGCCTTTGGCGTGAAGTTCGGGATCGGAATAGCCGGAGAAGGCGGTATCGAGCGTCATTGGAATTCTCTCTAAGTTCGTTTCAATTACAGTCAGTTCGCCGTGATAGGCCGCGCCAATCAGTCGCCGCATGTCCGCGAGCGGCAGCGGGCGCGGGTTATTCTGGATCAGCCGGGCGATGCCGCAGGATTGCTCGGCCACCCAGTCGAGCCGGTCTTCGGCAAGCCCGAGATCGCGCAGCGTCCTGGGAATGCCGATACGATCGAAAAGTGCGGCGATGGCCGGGATGACCTCCGTCCCGCTTTGCAGGTCGATAATCCCGGCGATCTGGTCAAGTTCAGGCCCAATCGCGGGGGCGTTCCAGGCCATGACGTAGGGCATCAGACAGGCCACGCCCGCTCCATGCGCTGTGTGGGTGAGGGCGCCGACCGGATACTGGATTGCATGCGCTGCAGCGGTTCCGGCAACGCCGAAAGCGAGGCCGGCGGTCGTTGCGCCCAGCATCACCTCGGCGCGCGCCTCGACTGAACTCCCATCGGTGAACGCCTTTTCGAGGCCGTTCCAGAGCAACCCGATGGCCGTCAGTGCAAAATGGTCAGAGGTTGCGTTCTTGCCAACGAAGACCCGTTCCTGCGCAAGGCCCGGAACAGGATCGCGGCGAAGCGCCGTGAAGGCCTCGATGGCATGGGTCAATGCGTCGGCGCCGGCGATCGCGGTCAGCGCGGGCGGGCAGGTCAGTGTCAGATCCGGATCGCAGATCGAGACCGTCGGGATGATGTAGGGCGAGGAAATTCCGACCTTGAGCTGTCGCTCGGAATCCGAGAGCACCGCGACCGGTGTCGCCTCGGAGCCGGTGCCCGCCGTGGTCGGTACGGCGATCAGGGGCATCACCGGACCGGGCACCTTGAACTCACCATAATAGTCCTGCGGTCGCCCTCCATGGGTTAACAGCACGGCCATGCATTTCGCCATGTCGAGGCAGGACCCTCCGCCCACGCCGATCACAAGATCGGGCGCGAAATCAAGGGCCTTGACGGCGCTTGAAGCTGCGGCCTCAACGGGGACGTCCGGAAGAGCTGAACCATCGACCTGTACAGACAGGCCCGCCGCCTCCAGTTGCGCCGCCATGCGTTTGAAGTCGCCATCGCCGGCCAGACGCTCGTCTGTCACCACCAGGGCACGCTGCCCGAGTTTTGAAGCGACCGCCCCGAGGGCTTGTCGCTGGCCCGAGCCGAAGATCAATTCTCTCGGGGCTCTGATCGTGCCGAATAGGGTCATCCTGTCTCCTTTGATTTTTCCTCAGCCTTCCGAGAGGGCCCGGATTTCTTCATGCAGCGGATCGGGCAGGTCGATGCCCTCGGCAAGCGCCTTCATCCTCCGGCCGCGCATTCCGTCGCCGGGAACAGCCACTGGCCTCGAAGGATCCGCCGCTCGCGAGGCGCGCAGGCGATCGAGGTAAGCGGCCAGTCCGGATGGACCGTGCTCGCCTGCCGCGGGGTCGATCAGAATGATGATGTCGCCCTTGTTCACTTGTCTGGTCGCGTCCAGCGTGCCGCCCACCTCGGGTGCGAAGGCCGATCCCGCCAGTGATGCGACCAGCAACTCCACGGCGAGACCGAGGCCGTATCCCTTGGCGTCGCCGAAGGGCGCGATCGCGCCGGTTCGCGCCGCTTCGGGATCGGTAGTGCGGCGGCCGTCCGCATCGACGGCCCAGTCATCCGGTATCGGCGCGCCTGTCATGGCGTGGTGATGTATCTTCCCCATCGAGACGCGACTGGTTGCGATGTCGAGGATAAAGGGTTCGGCTCCGGTAGGGATGCCGATGGCGATCGGGTTGGTTCCCAGCATCGCTTCCGTGCCGCCATAGGGATGGACCAGCGCTTCGCTGGTGGTCATCACGATGCCGATCAATCCCGCTTTGCCGCGGCCTCGACATAATAGGCGAGCATCCCGATGTGGTTTGCGTTGCGGATCGAGGCCAGCGCGATGCCCTGTTCGGGCGTCACCGCCGCAAGCTGCTCGATAGCGCGCATCATGACGACCGGACCGAGCCCGCGCTCGCCATCGATGGTGAAAGCGCCGGAACCAGTGCGGCGCGCCTTGCCGTCTGCGACCGGATGGGCAAGTCCGGCCCGCAAACGCGCAATGAGCCGGGGCAGTCTTTGTACGCCGTGGGACGGCAGGCCCCGCAGTTCCGCTTCGATCAGAAGGTCGGCTTGAAGTCGGGCATTCGAGGACGCGACCTGCTGCGCAACAAGTGCTTTCTCCGCGACCTCCCGCAGATAACCGGCCGAAACCAACAAATGCCAACCCTCCCAAATCAAATCGTATATGATATTGTATTTGACATTCGATATCATATCGGGAATAAATTGAGCGATGTCAAGAATGCAGAGTAGGGAGGTTCAGATGGCTGCAGCGACGGATCACGACCACAAAGGCGGGTTCGCGCGGCCTTTGAGCATTTCCGAAAGCGTTCACGAGCAGATCTACCAACGCATCATGTCGCTGGAGATTCTGCCGGGAGCCCGGATCCCCATCGACCAGTTGGCGCGAGAACTGAATGTTTCCCAGACCCCGGTGCGCGACGCCCTCACGCGGCTTGAGCGCGAAGGGCTGGTGCGCAAGGCGCACCTGATCGGCTACTCTTCCGCACCGCAGCTCACACCGAAGGAATTTGAAGAGCTGTACAGGTTCCGGCTGATGCTTGAGCCGGAGAGCGCCCGACAGGCTTGCCTCAGATTGACCCCTGAAAAACTTGAGCGGATCGTGAGCGCCGCTGCGGACATGGAGAAGGGCGAGCAGCCCGTGACCCGCAACAGCCGCTATTCCCGTTTTGCGCGGGCGGATGCGCATTTTCACGACGAGATTCTGAAGGTTGCAGACAACGAGTTCGCCCGGCAGGCGCTGAACGACCGGCACATCCACCTGCATATCTTCCGCCTGATGTTCCACAGCCGCGTGACCCAGGAGGCGCTGGAGGAGCACGAGCGCCTGCTCGCTGCATTCCGCGCGGGCGATGCGGACGCCGCTTACAATGCAATGTACGATCACATCGAGCGGTCGCGTGACCGGCTCGCGGCGGCCTTCGAATGAGCTTCGCTGCGACTGATACCGCCTGCACTGGCACAGTGCAGCAAGAACCTGTGCTCCGCGCCGAGGACCTTTCCAAGGCCTATGGCCCGATCACGGTCTTGAGCGATGTAACGCTGGATATCCGAGCGGGAGAAGTGCACGCGATCATCGGCGAGAATGGCGCTGGCAAGTCGACCCTGATGAAGCTTCTTTCGGGTCACGCCAAACCGACAGGCGGCGCGATGTCGATGTCCGGAAAGCCGGTTGTCTTCGCAGACGCCGTTCAGGCCGAAGATGCCGGGGTCGTCCTGGTGCATCAGGAAATCCTGCTCGCCGCCGATCTCACCGTGGCCGAAAACCTTTTTCTGGGGCGCGAATTGTCCCGCGGCTTTGCAGTCGATGACCGGATGATGAACCGCCGCACGGCCGAGGTGCTGGCTCGCGTCGGCTCCACGGCGCGCCCCACCACGCGGGTGGGCGATCTGCCGCTCGCGCAGCGGCAGCTTGTCCAGATCGCCCGCGCCCTGCTCGACGATCGCAAGGTCGTGATCCTGGATGAGCCGACAGCGATGCTGGCCAATGACGAAGTCGACGCACTTCTGGACATCGTCAGGAACCTGCGCGCGCACGGTGTCGCGGTGCTCTACATCTCGCACCGGCTGGAAGAGGTCGAGGCGCAGGCCGATCGCGTCACCGTGCTTCGCGATGGCAAAATGATCGGCACCTGGCCTGGGCAGGAACTCGATCAGCGCCAGATGGCCGAATTGATGGTCGGGCGGGAACTGTCGATGCTTTATCCGCCGAAACGGGAGCAGGCGACCGCGGAACCGAGTCTGAGCGTCGAGGAGCTCTCGGTCGACCACGGCAGGTTCGCCGGCTCCTTCAGCGTCCGGCCGGGAGAAGTCCTAGGCATTGGCGGCATGATCGGGGCCGGCCGCACGGAACTGATAGAAGGGCTCATGGGACTTCGCCCCGCCCAGGCGCGCGCAATCTCGATCAACGGCACGCCCGTTGCCAAGCCCGACGTCGGTTCGATGATGGCCGCAGGCGTCGTCTACCTGACCGAAGACCGCAAGGGCAAAGGCCTCCTTCTCAACGAGGGATTGGGGCCGAACCTCACATTACAGGCACTCGACATGATTCTTCCCGGCCTGCGTCTCAACCGCAGGAAGGAAGCAAGCGCCGTGCAGTCGGCTGTCCAGGATTACGACATCCGGGTTCGCACACTCTCGGTGGAGGCCGGGCAGCTTTCGGGCGGCAACCAGCAGAAGCTGCTGCTGGCCAAGGTGATGCTCGCCGAGCCCTCGGTCGTCATCATAGACGAGCCGACGCGGGGGTCGACATCGGCAACAAGAGCCAAATCTACCACTTCGTCGACGACCTCGTCCGGGCCGGCAAGGCCTGCATCGTCATCTCGTCGGAATTGCCTGAACTCGTCGGCCTGTCCGACCGCGTGCTGGTGATGCGTGGAGGACGTTTCGTTGCCGAACTGACGGGCGACGACATCACCGAGCAGAACGTCGTCTATGCGGCCGCAAGCAGCAGACATGATACCCAGGGAGGAGACGCGCATGAGCAGCGCAGAAATAACAACGCTTCCGGAAAGAGAGGGCTTCAAGATACGCTGGAGCGATCTCGCTCCATTCATTGCCCTGGCATTGATCGTGCTGCTGGGCACGATGATCAATTCCAACTTCATGGCGACGAACAACATCCTGAACGTCATCACGCGCAGCGCCTTCATCGCCATTATCGGCGTCGGCGCGACCTTCGTGATTGCCACCGGAGGACTGGATCTGTCCGTTGGCTCAATGCTGGCCTTCGTCGTCGGCATCATGATCATGGCCATGAATGCGCTTGTCCCGTGGCTTGGCCCCTGGGCCATCCCGGCGGGGGCGCTGGTCGCGCTGGTCGTGGGCTCGCTCTGCGGGTTGCTGAACGGTCTGATCATCACCGTGGGGCGCATAGAACCCTTCATCGTCACGCTCGGCACAATGGGGATTTTCCGCGCCTTCATCACCTACCTGACCGATGGTGGCTCGCTGTCCATTGATCGCAGCCTGCGCAATGCCTACCGGCCTGTGTATTTCGGTGATTTCCTCGGCATTCCCTATCCGGTCCTGATCACCGCTGTTATCGCCCTGCTCGGCGCTTTCATACTCTACCGGACGAGAATACGGTCGCCGTGTCACCGCCGTCGGGTCGAATTCAGACGTCGCGCGGTTCTCCGGCGTACATGTCGGCCGGGTTCGGACCATGGCCTTCGTCATTCAGGGCTTCTGTGTTGCCGTCGCAGCCATCTGCTACGTCCCGCGCCTTGGCGCCGCCACTCCGACCACCGGTCAGCTCTGGGAGCTTCAGGTCATCACGGCCGTCGTTATCGGCGGCACGCTTCTGCGCGGCGGCAAGGCCCACATCTGGGGCACCGTTGCCGGCGCTCTCATTCTCGAGGTTATCGCCAACGTCATGGTTCTTTCGGACATGGTGTCGGAATACCTCGTGGCTGCGGTCCAGGGGCGATCATCATCGTCGCCATGCTGGCTCACCGCTTCACCAGTTCTCGCTGAAGGGGCGAGGCTCATATCTAAACAGAGGAGGAGGAAACTATGACAATCAAGACCGGAAGGCTGGCGCTCCTGTCAGCCACAGTGGTGGCGGGAACGCTGTTCGGGCACGCCGCATTCGCCCAGGACAAGGAATTCACCATCGCGGTCTCCGTACCGGCGGCCACACATGGCTGGACAGGCGGCGTGGTCTACCATGCCGAGGAGGCGGAAAAGCAGATCGAGGCCGCGTTCCCGAATATCGACGTTATCGTCTCAACAGCCTCGTCAGCGACGGCACAGGTGTCTTCACTGGAGGACCTGTCGGCGACGAACGAGCTCGACGCTCTAGTGATCCTGCCCTTTACGTCGGAGGAACTGACCGGCCCGGTGGAGCAGGTCGCCTCGAATGGCACCTTCATCACCGTCGTGGACCGGGGTCTTTCGGATCCTTCGATCCAGGACCTTTATGTCGCAGGCGACAACATCGCCGTTGGTGCAAACACGGCGAAGTGGCTGGTCGAGAAACTGGGCGGAGAAGGCGAGATCGTCGTGCTGCGCGGCATCCCCACCGTGATTGATGACGAACGCATCCAGGGTTTCAAGGATGTCATCGACCAGTCCGACATCGAGATCCTCGACATGCAGTATGCCAACTGGAACCAGGATGAAGCCTTCACCCTGATGCAGGACTACCTCGCACGCTATCCGAATATCGATGCGGTCTGGGCCAATGACGATGACATGCTGCTCGGCGTCATCGAAGCTGTCGATCAGGCCGAACGGGAAGACATCAAGTTCGCCCTTGGTGGTAACGGCATGAAACAGGTGATCGAGATGGTGAAGGCGGGCGACGAGCGGACGCCCATTTCCACGCCTTACCCGCCGTCCATGATCGCCTCGGCCATGTATATGACCGCGGCGCAATTTGCGGGTCAGGCGCCGATGCGCGGATCGTTCAAGCTGGATGCCCCGCTGATCACCCCCGAGAACGCGGACCAGTTCTATTTCCCCGACTCCCGTTCTGAACCGAAACACCCTGTCCGGTCGCTCTCGCAGCGGCCGGACGTACCATTCCCATAATCAGGAGATCGAGATGAGCGGCAAGAAAATCCTCATGCTCACCGGCGAATTCACGGAAGAATATGAAATCTTCGTCTATCAACAGGGTATGGAGGCCGTCGGTCACACGGTTCACGTCGTCTGCCCGGACAAGAGCGAAGGCGACCTGATCAAGACATCGCTCCATGATTTCGAGGGTGATCAGACCTACACCGAAAAGCCAGGCCATTTCGCCGAGATCAACAAGACCTTCTCCGAAGCCGAGGCCGAGCTCGACAGCTATGATGCGGTCTACGCCGCAGGTGGTCGCGGGCCGGAATATATCCGGACCGATCCCCGCATCCAGGCGATGGTGAGGCATTTTCACGATGCCGGGAAGCCCATCTTTACGATCTGCCACGGCGTGCAGATCCTTATGGCTGTGCCCGGCGTCCTCAAGGGAAAAAGGTCGCTGGTCTCGGCGCTTGCGCGCCGGAGGTAGCGGCGGTCGGCGGGACTTTTATCGACGTCGAGCCGAAAGAGGCCTTCGTTGATGGCACGATGGTATCGGCTAAAGGCTGGACCGGTCTCGCCGCCTTCATGCGTGAGTGCCTCAAGGTCCTCGGCACGGAAATCCGTCACACTTGAGCGACCGATAAGGCAAAAGTGCAGGGTCGCAGAAACGCGGCCCTCGCCACCTGTCCGGACCACATTGCCCCAGATAAGGGGAGTGGGGTCGAGGATATCGCCAGTCGCTTCTGTGAGAGCTGCGGTTTTGCGCCGATAGCAGTCTGGCAAATAGATGATGTGGTCCGCCAGCAATCTGCATGACAGCCCTCGGTCCGATCTTGTACCTGAACGTAGTGTCCTTGGTAGCGCGGTGTTCATCGGCGCTGTCCGGCAGGAGCGGGTTGTTTAAGCCAGCGCCTGACTTGAAGCAGTTCCGATGACCGATGGTATGATGAACCTGCGCTCCTCGCTGAGAAGAGCGCCGACGCCGCGTCGGTGGTGCTCAGATTGCCACCACCCAAGCAGTTAACCTGAAATACGTTCGATCAGTGGGCATTCGACCTTGAGTTGGTCGTGCGTGCTGGTCAGTCCGCCGGTGATGTCGTCCAGTAGTTCGACGGCCATCGTTCCCATCGCAAACATCGGGAGATGGAAGGTCGTGAGTGGGGGCATGGTGAATTGCGCGATATCGCGGTTGTCGAAGCCAACGACGGCGACGTCTTCCGGGATGGACTTTCCGAGCTCCTTGAGCGCTTCCAGACAGCCGATCGCCATCAGATCATTGGCGCAGAAAATGCCGTCCGGCGGCGCGGGAAGCTTCATCAGTTCGTGGGTCTTTTCATAGCCGGACGAGGGTTCCCAGTTGCCGTAATGAACGAGCTTCGGGTCATAGGCGAGATCGTTGCTCGCAAGCGCCTGCTTGTAACCGCGCAGGCGGTCGCGGGGTTGTCCAGGCCCTCCTGGCCGTTGATGAGCGCGACGCGCTTGCGACCGCCTGCGATCAGCCGTTCCGTCGCAGCCCGTCCTCCGGCGACGTCACCCGGCACGATTGAAGGCAGCCTGCGTTGCTGGTCGTAACAGTTAACGAGCACAGTCGGGGCATCGAGAAGCGCTTGAGGCGGATCAATCTTGCGGGTCAGTATGGTGCCGAAGATATATCCCACCAGCGTCTGGCTTTCGCAGATTGAAAGCACGCCTTCATCCGGGTCTTCGCCCTTGCGGAACACCCCAAGCGTGACGATGATACCGAGTTCAAGCGCCTTTTCGCGGGCGCCTTCAAAGGCGAGCGCCATCCATGGGTCGGTCGTAAGCTCGTCGACGATGAAGACGATGACCTTGGCGGCCGTGTGGCTGGCTGCTGCCGACTTGTTTGAAAGGCGGTATCCCAGCGCCTCGGCCGCATCGAATACCCTCTTGCGCGTGGCTTCACTGAAGCGCGCGCCGGAACTGCCATTGAGAATGAGGGAAACTGTGGCCTGAGAAACGCCAGCGCGCGCCGCGACATCCATCATCGTCGGTTTCAATGCATTCTCCATTACGAACGGCGCTGTCATCCGGGTGACCTGCAGGCTTCACGATCTGAAATGCCTGATTCGGTCGAATGCCACCGCAATAATTATGAACGTACCTATGAACATTCCCTGCCAGAATGTCGAGATGCCAAGAAGGATCAGGGAGTTGCGAATGACCTCGATCAGAAGTGCGCCGACGACGGCACCGATGGCTGTGCCTTCGCCGCCTGCGAGATTGGCACCGCCGATCACAGCGGCGGCAATCACGGTCAGTTCGAGCGCCTGACCGAGATTGGTCGTGACGCTGCCGAGCCATCCGGCCATGAGGATACCGGTGATCCCCGCGGTGAAGGCGGAAAACATATAGATACTGACCTTCAGGCGCTTGACCGGAATGCCGGTCAACCGAACCGCATTCTCATTGCTGCCGATGGCATAGACATGCTGGCCCCATCGCGTCCATTTCAAAACCAGCGACATGATGACCGCTAAAAAGGTCAGGGCGTAAAGCGGATGCGGAATGCCAAGCGTGGAGCCGCCGCCAATCCACAACAGCAGATCATGGTCGGGCCCAAACTCCCAGATCATCTTGTTGTCGGAGAGAACCATGGCCAGCGACCGGGCGGCAGACAGCGTGCCTAGCGTGACGACGAAGGGCGGCATGCCGCCATAGGCGATCAGTACGCCGTTCAACAGCCCCACCAAAAGGGCCGCACCCAATGCCATTGGCGCGGCAAGCCAGAACGACATGCCGCCAGACATCAGCACGCTGATCACCATGGCGCTCAGAACCACGGACGAGCCCACAGAAAGATCGATGCCACCGGCGGCGATCACGATGGTCATGCCGATCGCAATGATGCCGACGAAGGCAAAGTTGCGGGCAACATTGAAGAGATTTCTTTCGCTGGCGAAGGTATCGGTGAGCAGGCTCAGCGCCAGGCAGGCGGCGATTGCAGCGATGAAAACCCAGAACAACTGCTGGGTTGCGATCTTGGACAGCCAGTTGCGATGCTGGCTTCTTGATATCACGTGGTCGATTGTGGTCATCGGTCTGCCTTTCTATGCCGCTTCGATCGCGCCGGTGATGAGGCCGGTTACTTCTTCTGGAGAGGATTGCGCCGCAGGTTTGCTGGCGACCAACTCGCCTCGCCGCAACACGGCAATCCTGTCGGCGACGCCAAAGACATCCGGCATCCGGTGACTGATGAGGATGACGCTGATGCCCTGATCCTTGAGCCTGAGGATCAGATCGAGGACCTCCTTGACCTGCCGGACCGAGATCGCGGCCGTCGGCTCGTCCATCATCACAATCTTGGGATTTGAAAGAAGGGTCCGCGCGATCGCGACGGCCTGGCGTTGCCCGCCCGACATTTTTCGGACGAGATCGCGTGGGTGCGTCTCCGACTTGAGTTGTCGGAAGAGGTTGCCCGCGATCTCGTTCATGTGACGGTAGTTCAGATATCTCAGGGGCCGACGCCGTGCATGGCCTCGCGACCGAGAAACACGTTCGAGGCGGCCGACAGGTTATCGCAAAGCGCCAGATCCTGATAAACGACCTCGATCCCCTGCCTCTGGGCATCCCGCGGCTTGTTGAAAACAACCGCTTGTCCGTCGATGCGCATTTCACCGGCAGAGGGCGCAAAATTGCCGGCGATGATTTTCACAAGTGTGCTTTTGCCCGCGCCATTGTCGCCCATCAACCCAAGCACCTCTCCCGGCTCCAAAGCAAGCGACACCGAAGACAGGGCCTGAATGGCCCCGTAGTTTTTCGATATTCCTGACAAAACAAGTCTCGACACAAATTCCCTCCCTCTTGTTCAGCGCCCGTTAGAAGAGCACGAAGCTCTCCCCGCCTCCAAGGCTATAACTAAAATCAATAATAACTTGACTTAATATTATTAGTAAATAATTATCTCGACGGACACAAGGAAATATCGAGAGGGGATTGCTGATGAAGCTGCTTGTCACGGGTGCGGCTGGAAAAGTGGGGCAGGTGTTTCTTCCCGCTTTTCTGAGCGAGCAGCGCTTCTCGGGCTGGGAGGTGGTCGCACTTTGCAACAACCGCGTGATCGAAACAGACGATCGCCGGGTGACCGTGATCCGCGGCTCGATGGCAGACGACCAAACCGTTGAACGGGCACTGGAGGGCGTCAGCCACGTGCTTCATCTGGCAGCCGTAAAGGAATCGCCCGACCTTGCTATCGATGTCGCACTCAAGGGGCTTTATCTTCTGCTGGATCGGTTCCGTCGTTCACAGAACGCCCGCCAGTTCATGCTGCTCAGCGGCGATTGCGTTGTCGGCCATATTTTTCAGAACTACGCCGCACCTATCACCGAAGCGTCTCCCCGACGGGCCTATCCGGGGATCTATGGGCTGACCAAGGTGATGGAAGAGGTGATGCTGGAACAGTTCGGCATCCAGTATGACCTCCATTACACGATATTGCGGGCGCCCTGGATCATGGAAAAGGATGACTTCAGACATGCCTTCGCACTGGACGACGCCCAGTTTGGCGGCCCGCCCTGGGAAACGCTCGTTGATGAGACGACGCTCCAAACGTTGCGCCGTGGCGATTTTTTCCCGCGATGCACGATGCAAGTGGCGGCTTTCTGAAGCGCAACTTTATTCATGTCGATGATCTGGTTGGTGCGATCCTGCTGTCGATCGACAACCCGAACGCCTATGGCGAACTGTTCAACATCGCGATGAACGACCCGGTTGATTACGGCGAAGTGTCGAAGCTGCTCGAAACCAGCCGACAGGTGCAGCGGGCGGACATAGCGACGCCGTTTCACAGCAACTGGCTGGACAATGCCAAGGCCCGCAAGGTGCTGGGCTGGCGTCCCGAGATCAGTCTCGAAGAACTCGTTGAACGTGCATGGAATTACAGGCGCGGTGAGAACGATCCGCGCATTGTCTGGTATCCCGGCTGAGGAAGGAGCCTTTGTCGGCGATCTCAAAGAGGAGGAGAAACTGCAATGAAAATCAGATATTTGGCAATAACCGCCCTGTCGGCGGCCATGCTTCTTGCCGGTCAGGCGGGGGCGCAGGATAAGAAGACGCTGGCGATCGTGGTCAAGGGGCTCGACAACCCGTTCTTCGAGCAGATCAATCTGGGCTGCAAGAAGTGGCTTTCCGAGAACATGGACAGCGAATACGAGTGCCTTTACACAGGACCTGCGTCGTCGTCAGACGAAGCCGGCGAAGTGCAGATCGTTGATGATCTGCTGACCCGCGGCGTTGCGGCTATTGCGATTTCACCATCGAACGCACCCGCCATGGCCAATCGCATCCGCCAGATTGCTCCGGACGTGCCGGTCATGACAATCGATGCCGACTTCCTCGAGCAGGATCGCGATCTGCGCTCGACCTATCTTGGCACCGATAACTACCTGATGGGCGTCAAGATGGCCGAAGAAGCCAAGATGCTTCGCGCTGATGGCGGCACCGTCTGCCTGCAGCTCGGCAATGTCGCGGCCGACAACATCAACGCCCGCGCTCAGGGCTTCCGTGACACCATCGCCGGTGAAAAGAAAGTCGACAGGCTCACAGGCCAGAATGGCTGGACCGAGATTGAGGGGTGCCCGGTATTCACCAACGACCAGGCGGATCTCGCCAACCAGCAGATGTCGGACGTGTTCACCGCCAATCCGGATCTCGACGCCTTCATTCTGATCGGCGGCTGGGCCCAGTTTGCCCCGCAGGCCTATACACAGGTGACGGACCAGGTGATGGACAGGTTGAAATCCAAGGACCTGATCATCATTGCGGGTGACACGCTGCCGCCGCAGACCAAAGCCTTCCGCGAAGGTCGCAGCCACGTACAGGTTGGCCAGCGCCCCTTTGAAATGGGCTATCGGGCACCTGACGTCATGATCCAGCTGATCAATGGCGAAAAGGTCGATGACCCGCTGTTCACCGGGCTCGACGTCTGCACCGCTGACGCCCCGGGCTTCTGCGAGAACAACTGAGACCTCGGGCGGGTGGCCTGCTTTCAATGTGGCCCCCGCCCGCGAGGCGCGGTGTTTTGCAACGCTCGGGCGCGTGATGGGAACACCATCTTCAACCTGATGAGAGCGATCCGAGGGTCGCGGGAGGACATCATGAAAACAACATCAATGATCCTGGCAACAGCGGTTTTCGCTATAAGCGCGACGACCGCAATGGCCGACGATAAACCGGCTCTCGCCTTCGTCGTCAACGCCGCATCTGACTTCTGGAAACTGGCCGAGGCGGGCGTGAACGCGGCGCAGGCAGAACTTCCGGGCTATGAGCTGCAGTTCCGCTATCCGGCACAGGGCACAGCCGCCCTGCAAAACGCTCTGATGGACGATCTGGTTGCCGCCGGCACCGACGCGATCATGATCTCCTCGGCCGATCCGAATAACTCGATCGACGCATTCAACCGCATTGCAGCCCAGGTTCCGCTGTTCACGACCGACAGCGATGCCCCCAATCCAACCGCATCGCCTATCTTGGGTCCTCAAACACTGAGGCCGGCATTCAGGCCGGCGAGATTGCCGTCGGCGCCATGCCGGACGGCGGTAAATGCATGGGGTTTGTCGGTTTCCTCGGCGCGGACAACGCCAAGGAGCGCATTGCCGGCTTTCGTCAGGCCGTCGACGGCAAAGGCATAGAACTGGTGGATGTGCGCGGCGATGACGTCGATTTTGCCAGAGCCCGATCGAATGTTGATGACGTGCTTGCAGCCAGCCCCGACATCAACTGCATGGTGGGTTTTTATTCCTACAATCCGCCCAAGATCTACGAAGCGCTGCAGGCAGCAGGAAAGCTGGGTGACGTCACGGTCATCGCCTTCGATGAGGACCCGATCACGCTGGGCGCTGTCCGGGAAGGTTCGTTTGCGGGGACCGTGGTCCAGGACCCCTATCAGTGGGGTTATCAGGGCATGAAGCTGATGGCCGCCTATCTCGAAGGTGACAAGTCGGAAATTCCGGCAGATGGGCTGATCATCGTTCCCACAAAAATCATCGACAAGGCCAATGTCGATGCCTTCGAGGCTGAGCTCAAGAAGCGCATCAACGGCTAGAATTGACTAGGGAGATGCGGCGGCCCTCCTGTCGCCACATGCATTTCCCGCCCGTGCGGGCTTCCCGTTCCGCACGGGTCAATCAGACAGCTTGAGGACGGCATGGCACGGATCCAAAACCCCATCTCCCTGCGACTGGCCGGCATCACCAAGGTCTATTCCAGCGTCATCGCCCTCAACGATGTATCCCTGGACATAAGGGGCGGCGAGGTGGTCGGGTTGATCGGTGAAAACGGCGCCGGGAAATCAACGCTGATGAAGGTGCTCGGCGGTGCGATCCGGCCGGATGAAGGCGAGATCGTCATTGACGGTGTCAGCATGGCAAACCTTACAGCCGCCCGCGCATTGTCGCATGGCATTGCTTTCGTTCACCAGGAGCTGAACCTGTTTTCCAATCTCGATGTCACCGCCAACGTCATGCTGGGGCGGGAAATCCGCAGGGGCATTTTCATCGACCGCAAGGCGATGGAAGACCGCGTCCGCCCGCTGCTTGATATGCTTGGCACGCGGTTCGGCCCTTCCGATGCGGCCTCGGAACTCTCGCTTGCCGATCAGCAATTGCTGGAAATCGCGCGGGCGCTGTCGACCAATGTCAGGCTGTTGATCCTCGATGAACCGACATCGAGCCTGACCCTGTCGGAGACGCAACGCCTGCTGAAGGTCATCCGTCTTCTTCGCGACGATGGCGTCGCCGTGCTGTTTATTACCCACCGGCTGGGCGAGGTGGAGGAAGTCACCGATCGCGTCGTCGGCCTGCGTGACGGCAGGAACGCCGGAGATCTGTGCAGAGCGGAGATCGGCAAGAAGGCCATGGTGCGCCTGATGATCGGTCGACCGGTTTCCGAATTCTACGAAAAGCCCGATCAAAATCGCGGCGCGGTCGTGCTCGAAGCGCGGGGCTGCGCACAGCCGCCTATCCGCACGAGAGCGTCGACCTTACACTGCACGGTGGTGAAATCCTCGGCCTTGCGGGACTTGTGGGCGCGGGACGTTCTGAGCTTGCGCGCGCCATTTTTGGCATCGATCCGGTCCAGCAAGGGGTGGTCACGGTCTCGGGAAAACCGATTTTGACGGGCTCGGTGCCCGAGGCGATCAAGGCCGGTATCTGCCTGGTGCCCGAAGACCGCAAGTCCGAGGGGCTGTTCCTCGACTTCGAAATCTCACAGAATATTGCAATGCCGAGCCTCAGTACCCTGTCGCGACACGGTTTTGTCGATCGGCGGGCCGAACGCGAACTTGCCATATCGGCGCGCGAAAAGCTCGCGATCAAGGCGACGCGGCTTGATCGGCCGGCTGGCGAGCTTTCCGGCGGCAATCAGCAGAAAATCGTGCTGGCGAAGTGGCTGGCCACACGCCCTAAGGTTATCATTCTGGACGAGCCGACCCGCGGGATCGACGTCGGCGCCAAAGCCGAGGTCTATCGCCTGATGCGCGAACTGGCCGCAGGAGGCACGGCGCTTTTGATGATCTCGTCGGACATGGAGGAGGTGATCGGCGTATCGAGCCGGGTCGCTGTCATGTGCCGTGGCCGGATCGCCGGGATGCTGGAACATGAGGAGCTGTCGGAGGAAAATATCCTGCGGCTTGCTGTCGGATAGAAGGTCATGACAATGAATAGAAAAGATCTGGGACTGGCGGTTCTGGTTTTCTGTGTTGGTGCGATTGTGGCGCTGGTCAATCCACGGTTTCTGTCGCCGATCAACCTCGCCAACACAGCCAATCTGATCGGACTCTTCGGCCTGTTCTCCATCGCTGAAGCCTTTGTTATCGTGACCGGCGGCATCGAGCTTTCAGTCGGTTCGGTGATCGCGCTTCTGGGCGTTATATTTATCGACCTCATCGCCACGCACGGGGTAGCGTGGCCGGTCGCCCTTGCGATCGTTCTCGTGCTGGCCGTTTTCATCGGGCTCCTGCATGGCCTGCTGGTGACCAGACTGAAGCTGCAGCCCTTTGTGGTGACGCTGTGCGGCCTGCTGATCTATCGCGGGATTGCGCGTTTCTACACGCGCGACGGCACGGCCGGGTTCAGCTTCGGGAGCGACTTCCCGCGCTCGAATATCTCGTCGCCGGACGCACTGCGGGCATTCCGCACTCTGTCATCGCGTTTGCCATTGTCGCGATTATTTCCTGGTTTGTGCTGCATCGAACGGTTTTCGGCCGGCATCTTTTTGCGGTGGGCAAAAATGAAGAGGCCGCCCGCTATTCCGGGATAAACACGCGGCGCGTGATTGTTTCTGCCTATGTGCTCTGCATGCTGCTGACCGGTCTCTCCGCCATCTTCTTCGCGATGTATACCCGCTCGGTGCAGCCGGCCTCGCACGGCAATTTCTATGAGCTTTACGGCATCGCGGCGGCGGTGCTAGGCGGGTTTTCGCTGCGTGGCGGCGAGGGCTCGATCATCGGTGTCGTTCTTGGCGTCATCCTGCTTCAGGTGCTCCAGAACCTCGTCAACCTTCTCGGCATTCCCTCATCCCTGAACTTCGCGGTTATGGGCAGCGTCATTCTGGCCGGTGTGATCACCGACACGCAGTTCTCTGCCTATCGCGAACGGCGCCGGCATCGGGCCACGATGTCTCTCGTTGATAAACCGGCAAAGACGCCTCGACGTTAGTCCTGTTTGGTCCTTTGTCTCTTTCGCGCACGGATAACATGCGCAAAAGCATTTTGCCTGTCGCTCGCGCGCAATACAGTGGCAACGAAATCGACCGAACAGCATAAACGGCGGAGTCTTTACCGTGATAGGCGTCCAGAACCTCCGGTACGACTCCTTGATTGATTGCTATCGTCGGTTATTCGAAGGGGTAGAGAAGGCCGACGGAAAGGCGCCAGCGGTCGAGAACCCTCATCTTGCCGACGATGAGCAGCGCTTCCTGCTGTTGCTCCGAGGGCATGTCACGCCGTCGCTGTGCTGCACCGGCCTTTAAAGCTGTCGATATAGTTTGCGAAGACCCTGGTCATATCGATCGTTTCGCCCGAGCGCAGCCATTGCTCCTGCAAACCATCCATCACGGCTATGACTTCGAAGGCGAGCTCGTTCGCGTCGAGAGCTGCATCGAAAGACCCCTGCGCCTGTCCGGTCCTGAACGCACCGGCGATCATGGCGTGGGTTTTTCGGGTTCGCTGTTCGAACCAGGTGGCGGCTGGATGGTCCGTCGACAGACTTTCGACCGAGAGAAGGGCGAATGCGCGGATCACACCCGGGATTGACTGATTATATCGCACGATCTCCACCAGCGACCCGAGAAATGCCAGCCAGTCGCTTTCCGCCGGCAGCATATCGGCTGTGACTTCGTCACGCTGTTCCAGCACGGCCAGCAGCAGGTCGGTCTTGCTCGGAAAATGGTGCAGCAGACCGGGAAGCGTAAGCCCCACGTCTGCCGCTACGGTGGCGATGGCTGCATTCTGATAGCCGGACTGGCTGAACACCCGAACCGCGGCTTCGACAATTTCTGCGCGGCGGCGCCGGCCCTTGCCATAGCTGCCCCGTGCTCCAGAAGGCGCTTTGTTTGCCTTTCGTTCAGTCCGGTTGCTGTCGGCCATGTCGGCTCTTCTCCTTCTTTCGCCAGAATATACGAAGCCATATAGAATTTAAAAACCTAGCGAATAGTAGTTTTTTGTGGTTTCCTGTTTCCGGTATCGGTTGCGCGACCGTGCGTGCCCGCGGCCCGTGCAGGATAGCGCATGGGGAAGCCTGCTTTCTACAGTGGCTCTCCACCTCAGGTCGGGCTTTGTCGAAAAGAAAAAGAGGCTTCCATGAACTACGACCCGAAAACCGGAAATCCCGTCGACATCGAACGTCTTCTGGAGCAACTGACCCTGGAGGAACAGGTGTCGTTGATGGCCGGCGCGGACTTCTGGACAACCGTTGCCGTTCCACGCCTCAACATCCCGGCGGTGAAGGTCTCCGATGGCCCCAATGGCGCGCGCGGCGCAGGCGGGCTGACCAACGGGAACCCCGGCTGCGGCTTTCCCCTGCGCGATCGCGCTCGGTGCGGGCTGGAACAGCGATGCGGCTTATGAGATGGGCGCCGCTCTCGCCGCCGAGGCCCGTTCGAAAGGCTCCCGGATACTGCTGGCGCCGACGGTCAATATCCACCGCTCAGGTCTCAATGGCCGGAACTTCGAATGCTATTCGGAGGACCCAACGCTGGCATCCATGCTCGCGGTTGCCTACATCAAAGGCCTTCAGGACAATGGTGTCGGGGCGACGATCAAGCATTTTGTCGCCAATGATTCGGAAATCGAACGGCAGACTATCTCGTCCGACGTCGACGAACGCACACTGCGCGAAATCTATCTGCCACCCTTCGAAGCAGCGGTCAGGAAGGCTGGTGTCTGGGCCGTGATGACCGGGTATAACCGCCTGAACGGCGTTCATATGGACAGCCAAAAATGGGCGATGACGGACGTCATGCGCGGCCAGTTCGGCTATGACGGTATCTTCATGTCTGACTGGTTTGGCACGAATGGGACTGCGGAACCGGTCAATGCCGGACATGACCTCGAAATGCCGGGCCCCACGCGCCACCGGGGAGCCAGGCTGCTGGCTGCCGTAAAAGCGGGGAAGTCGATCCGGACACAATCCGTTCTGCTGCACGCCGTCTGCTGGTTTTATTCGAGCGCGTCGGCGCGTTCGAAAGCGCCGGTCCCGAGCCCGAAACGACGCGCGACCTGCCTGAAACCCGCGCGCTGATCCGCCGTCTCGGCGCGGAAGGCGCGGTACTTTTGAAGAATGAAGGGGGCTTCTGCCGCTCAAAAGCGATGTGTCGATTGCCGCGATCGGTCCTAATGCAGGTGTATCGCGCCTGATGGGGGTGGTTCGGCACAGATCAATGCGCCTTACCGGGTGACGCCCATCGATGGACTGAAGGCTGCCTTCGGCGACAGCCGGGTCGCTTATGCCAAGGGCTGCTCCAACAACCGGCTGACCCAGATCCTGAAGTCTGACATCAAGCTTTGCTTTTTCACGGGCGCAGACTTGAGGGCGAGGTCGTTCACACCGAACAACAAACCGAGCTGGACTGCTTCTGGTTTGATCTTCCTTTGCCGGATTTTAACCAGAACGACTTTTCGGTGCGTGCTGAAACCATCTTCAAGCCGGAAGAAACCGGGACATATCGTGCAGGCATGACGAATGCCGGCCTTGCTCGCGCCTTTATCGACGGTGCGTTGTTGATCGATGGCGAGAGTGACTGGGAAAAGGGCATGAATTTTTCGGTACGGCCAATGATGAACGGCAGGTCGAAATCGAGCTGCAGGCTGGCAAGAGCTATCGTCTCGTCATCGATTATTGTTCTCCGGATACCGCCGACCCCGGGATCACGGTTCGCGCGCTCCGGTTCGGAATCGAAAAGACGATGGGACAGCAGGACATCGACGATGCCGTCAGGCTCGCCGCTGGAAAGGATGCTGCAATTTTGTTCGTCGGTCGCCAGGAGGAGTGGGACAGCGAAGGTCACGATCTGCCGGACATGGTCCTGCCCGGCGCCCAGAACGCACTGATCGCGGCGGTCGCGGCGGTCAACCCGAACACGATTGTGGTTCTGCAAACCGGCGGACCGGTGGAAATGCCGTGGCTCGACAGGGTGACATCGGTGATCCAGTTCTGGTATCCGGGGCAGGAGGTCGGCCATGCTGTTGCCGATGTGCTGAGCGGAGTCGCTTATCCGGGTGGACGTTTGCCGCAAACCTTTCCGCTACGCATGAAAGACAATTCGGCATGGAGCGATGACACGCTGACCTATCCCGGTAAGGGCGGGCATGTGCGCTATGACGAAGGTGTTTTCGTGGGATACCGCCATCACGACAGCTTCAATGTTCCGACGCTTTTCCCCTTTGGCTTCGGTCTGGGCTACACCGAGTTTGACTGGGGCGACGCAAAGGCAGACGCCGGGGTCATGACAGAAGCCGGTATTGCCGTGACCGTGCCGCTCGCCAATACCGGCAAGACCGATGGCGTCGAGGTGGTTCAGCTTTATGTCCGGCCCGATACCATGAAGGCGGACGTGCCCGTTGCCCGGCCCGAAAAGGAACTGCGCGCTTTTGCCCGTCTGAAGCTCAAGCCAGGTGAACGCGGGACAGCCGAACTGCGCGTCTTGCCGCGCGATCTGGCCTATTTCAACATCGGACGCCAGCGCTGGGTTGCGCCTGCGGGACGGTATGAGCTTGTCGTTGCTGCCGACGCGGGCGATATCCGTCAGCGCCTGCCGGTTGACCTGCAGGCTGAATGGTCAGAACCGGCCTGAACGCGCTGGCTCAGAGGGCTGGAAGTGGATCTGGGGGCGGCCGTGATGCGGGGAAGTTCTGACGGTCGCGGCGACCCGGAAAACGTTTCCGATCAGCTCTTCCGTCAGCACGGCCTCCGGCGCGCCGGAGGCAACAACGCTACCGTGCTGCAGGACGGTGATCCGGTCGCAGAACATCGCGGCAAGATTGAGATCGTGGAGTGCGACGATGCTGGTCAAGGCCAGCTGCCGGATCGTTTGCAGAATTTCGATCTGGTGATGAATATCGAGATGGTTGGTCGGTTCATCCAGAAACAGAACCTGCGGGCTCTGGGCAAGGGCCCGGGCAATGTGAACGCGCTGCCGTTCGCCGCCGGAAAGGGTCTGCCAGGACTGGCCCTGCAGATGCTCCATGCCAACCTGCCTGAGCGCGCTCGCCACTGCATCCTGATCGGCAGGCGTCCAGCCTGAAAGGGCGGAACGGTGTGGGGTCTCGTCCCAGCCGCACCACATCGCGAACGGAAACGTTGGTGTCTGTCGCGGCATTCTGCTGGACGAAGGCTACCTGCCGTGAAAGCGCACGCCGCGGCACATGGGCAATGTTCCGGCCCGCGATCATAACATTGCCCCGATCCGGCCTTTTCAGCCCTGCAAGCAGTCGCAGAAGGGATGATTTGCCTGAACCGTTCGGCCCGATCAGCCCCAGCGTTTGGCCTTCCGCCACATCAAGACTGATATCGTCCACGATGGTCTTGCGGCGGACACCCCAGGATAGACTTTCGGCAACCACACTCATGTTTGCGGCCTCGCGCGATAAAGAATGACGGCAAAGAAGGGAACGCCCACAAGTGCTGTCACGACGCCGATCGGAATCGTTTGCTGGGCGACGAGCACCCGCGAGGCAATATCGGCAATGACCATGAACACGGCCCCAAGAATGGCCGAGGCGGGGAGCAGCCGCATGTGCACAGGTCCCACAACATAGCGCGCCGCATGCGGGACCACCAGTCCGACAAAGCCGATGGCGCCGACCTGGCTGACGATTGTTGCCGTCATTAGTGCCGTCAAGCCGAACAGGATCAGACGTGTGCGGGCAACGGGTATGCCCAGCGCCGCGGCATCTTCGTCGCCGAAGGTGAAGGCATCGAGTGTTCGTGCCATACATATGCAAATGACAAGGCAGAAGCACAGGACGACAGCGAGCAACTGAAATTGCGGCCAACGCACACCGCCAAAACTGCCGAGAAGCCAGAACATGACGCTGCGTGCCTGCTGCGCGCTTGCGGATGTCGTGACAATATAGGCAGTGAGCGCATTGAAAAGCTGCGAAGCGGCGACACCAGCCAGAATCGTGTGACTTGGGCCGCTGGTGGCGCCATTCGAAAGAATGGCCACGAGCGCGAATGCGGCAAATGCGCCGACAAACGCACCGAGCGACAGCGACATGACGCCCGCACCGATGCCCAGCACGATAACGCAGACGGCACCCGTCGAGGCCCCGGCCGACACGCCCAGCACAAACGGTTCTGCCAGCGCGTTGCGCAAGAGAGCCTGCAGGATAGCTCCGCATATCGCCAGGCCGGCACCGCAAAGGGCCGCGACAAGGCTACGGCTCAGCCTCAGATTCCACACCACGCTTTCCTCGATTTTCGGCACATCAGCGGCAGTGAGGCCGAAATGGTTGGTCACCGAGAGAAAGACGGTCCTGATCGGAATGTTGTACTCGCCGATCGCGGTCGCGAAGGCTATGGTGCCGATCAGGATAATGGCAGAGACTGTCAGAAGCAGGACGAGCCTGAGACCGCCTCGGGAGTCGCCGTCCGTGCTCATTCGGACAGGTCGATCGTCTTGAGCTGACCAGCGATCTCCTCGGCACCATAAAGCGTGCGGATGCTGGGGTTCATGGCTGCGCCGCTCATCACCACGATGCGGCCCTTGCGGACGGCTTCCATCTGGCTCACGGTCGGGTCCGACTGAAGAAACGCGATCTTGTTCTCGGCCTCGTCGAGCTCCCAGCGGTTACGGTCTACCTGTGTGGCAACGATGACGGTCGGATCGGCTGCTATGATGCCTTCCCAGTTGGCTGTCGGCCATTCCGCCTTGGTTTCCAGTGCATTGTGCCCACCCAGAAGATCGGCGATGAATCCCGAAGGACCGTTGCCACCGCCCAGATAGGCGTCATCTGCCGGTGATGCGCTGGAAAACCAGAACAGGAAGGTCAGGTCCTCATTCTTCGAAAAGGTGTTGCGCAAGGCAGCCTCGCGCGTCTTGAAATCCGCAATCACGGTCTGGCCGCGATCCTGCACGTCAAAAATGCGCGAAAGGTCGTCGATTTCCTGGTAGAGCAGGTCCATGTTCCAGAGCTGATCGCGGCTGCCATAGGCATCGCCAGTATCCTGCGTTGTTGAGCAGGCGCTGGGGGAGAGGTAGGCCGGAATATCCAGGTCTTCGAAGTCTGCGCGCTTGGCGACCTTGCTGTCGGGCCCCATCAGCGTGGTCAGCATCGCCGCAACAAAATCCGGCCGTTGCTGAAGAACGGATTCCAGTGTCGGGAACTCGACGGTCAGCAGCTTGATCTGATCATTGGCATCCGCCAGTTCGGGAAGAACATCATTGGGCCAGAAAGCCGTGGCGGCCATCTTGTCTTCAAGGCCCAGCAAAAGCATGATCTCAGCGCTGTTCTGGCCAAGCGCCACCGCGTTTTCAGGTGCCTTTTCGAAGATGACGCTCTCCCCGCAGTTTTCTATCGCAAGGGGTAGGTGGTGGAGGCGGCCAAAGCCGGGACAGACGTCATAAACGTGACGAGGCAACCGACAAAGCTAAGTTTTTCTTCGTATTCATAGCGGGTCCTGTTCGCTTGTAACTTTGGCCCGCTCCTTAGAATTGGTGGCTCTTTAAATCAAGACAAAAAAGTCATGTTAAATGACGGCTTTGCCCCAAGATGCCTCGTGCCTGCCTCCGGAGGTTCCTTCGATCAGGTTGCAGCACATGCTCTCGGCAAGACCCTCGCGGCGGCACAATGCAGCGATACTAACCAGCCGCGAAAGCCATCCAGCACGATACGGGTCTCTTCCTCAGTCGAATCGGACCTACGTGTGGCCTGGCGAATATCTCTAATCGTCTTGTCTGCCGTCGGTTTTTGTTTCAAAGGCGTTGAGATGGAACATTTGAAAACACAGTTGGATTGGCTTAACTCGATGTCCGAAAAAACGGCAGCAGACCAGTGATATGGAAAGAGCATCGCATCGACGAATAGGAGTGCAGCAGAAGTGCACGCGCTTGTAGGCACAGCCAGCCCGCGCGCAAGTGGCTTTATCGTCACGCTATACGGTGATGTCGCGGCCCCGCGCGGGGTACTTTGTCAATGACAACGCTGATCGAGTGCTGTGCGGCTCATGGTGTTTCTGAAAGTCTGGTGCGTACGGCAGTCTCGCGACTTGTCGAAAACCGCCGACTTGTCGGCGAGCGGATCGGGCGCAGGAGCTATTACCGGCTGACGAAGGCCGCCGAGTTGGAATTTTCCGGTGCGGCGGAAATCCTTTATTCGCCGCCGCTGCCGCCTGCACATTTCCTGCTGGCGCTCGGGGCGCGCGATCTGCCCGAAGGCTGGGTCAGGATCGGCCCGGAAGCAGCGCTTGCGCCGGAGGGAACGGGCGGGCCGGACAGCGCGGTCCTCACAACGCAAATGCTTGACGGGGTCGGGAACCTGTCAGACTTTGCCCGCCGTCTTTGGCCCCTCGACGCGGTTGCCGCCGCCTACCGCGATTTTATCACGACGTTCGCGCCGGTGGACGATGCGCTTTCTTCCGGTTTTTCTTTTGACGGGGCGACGGCGCTCGCGCTGAGGTTGCGGCTCGTGCATCTTTTTCGTGCGGCCGCACTTGCCGATCCGCGCCTGCCGGGCGATGCGCTGCCCTCAGGCTGGCCGGCCGCAATCGCGCGCCGGCTTTTGTAAGGCTCTATCTCAAGGTGACGGCTTCTGCCGACCGCCATATCGGTCTCACATTTCAAAACAGCGATGGTTTCCTTCCGGAAGGCACCGCTACTACCCGTTTTCGGGTCGCCTCCATGAAGCGCGAGATCTCATAGTAGATCAATTAAAATCAGCATGTTAGGCTATTCGAGAGCCAAAACATCACACTAAATGGAATAAAACCCTTTTTGTGTGATGTTTTATGCGTTATATAAGTGACCGGTCGGTCGGTGAATTGAGGGTTCCCGACTGAGTGTCGGGCAAATGCGGTCCAGGAGACCGCTGGCCAGGACAAGACGTTTTGCTGCGACAGCCGGGACCTGTCGCCGAAGGAGGAGCATTCATGGCACAAGCCTTTATCTGCGACGGAATACGCACGCCTGTCGGCCGCTACGGCGGAGCGCTCTCGTCTGTGCGCGCCGATGATCTAGCGGCCGTGCCGCTTTCAGCGCTTCAGGAAAGAAACAGCAAGGTTGACTGGGAAAGCGTCGATGACGTCATACTCGGTTGCGCCAATCAGGCGGGCGAGGACAATCGTAATGTGGCGCGCATGGCCGTGCTGCTCTCGGGCCTGCCTGTCGGCGTACCGGGCACCACGGTCAACCGGCTTTGCGGTTCCGGCATGGATGCGATCGGCTTTGCCGCACGAACGATTCGCGCCGGCGACGGTCGTCTGATGATTGCCGGCGGGGTGGAAAGCATGAGCCGCGCGCCCTTCGTCATGGGCAAGGCGGAAGCAGCTTTTTCCCGAAAGGCGGAAATCTACGACACCACCATCGGCTGGCGCTTCAAGAATAGGAAGCTCGACAGCGCGCTCGGCACCCACACCATGCCGGAGACCGCTGACAATGTCGCCGCCGACTACAATATCGCGCGAGAGGATCAGGACCGGTTTGCGGCGATGAGCCAGGCGCGCTGGAAGGCCGCTCAGGATGCTGGAGTCTTTGCCGGGGAGATCGTCCCGGTAACCGTTCCCCAGAGAAAGGGCGCACCGATTGTCGTCGACACCGACGAACATCCGCGTCCTGGTACCACCGCCGAGGTTCTGGCAAAGCTGAAAGGCGTCAATGCGCCGGAACTTTCGGTCACCGCCGGCAATGCCTCGGGCGTTAATGACGGTGCGGCGGGGTTGCTGATCGCTTCGGAAGAGGCGGCAAATGCCAACGGGCTTACCCCGAAGGCCCGGATCGTTGCCATGGCTGCTGCCGGCGTCCCGCCGCGCGTCATGGGTATCGGCCCGGTTCCGGCCACTCGAAAGGTGCTGAAGCTTGCCGGGCTCACGCTTGCCGAAATGGATGTGATTGAGCTCAACGAAGCCTTTGCCGCGCAGAGCCTTGCCGTATTGCGCGAACTCGGGCTGCCGGATGACGCGGCTCATGTCAACGCCAATGGCGGCGCGATTGCCATCGGCCATCCCCTCGGCATGTCCGGCGCCCGTCTGGTGCTGACAGCGGCAAACCAGCTTCACCGCACCGGCGGACGATTTGCTCTTTGCACTATGTGCATTGGCGTCGGCCAGGGCATCGCGATGATTATCGAACGGATCTGATCAAGGAGGCCTTGAGACCATGTATGCACAGATGGTGAAATCAGAAGGCATGAAATCCAGCGAAGACATGTCGCCGGAGGAACTGGCCTTCCAGGAGCGCATTGACCGCGGCGAGAAGATCGAGCCGAAGGACTGGATGCCGGAAGGCTACCGCAAGACGCTGGTGCGCCAGATCGGACAGCATGCCCATTCGGAAATCGTCGGCCAGCTTCCGGAAGGTAACTGGATCACCCGCGCGCCATCGCTGGAGCGCAAGGCTATCCTGCTGGCAAAGGTGCAGGACGAGGCCGGTCACGGGCTTTACCTCTATTCCGCCGCCGAAACGCTTGGCGTCTCGCGCGACGACCTGATGGAAAAGCTGCATGACGGGCGGATGAAATATTCCTCCATATTCAATTATCCGACGCTGAACTGGGCTGACATGGGCGCGGTTGGCTGGCTGGTCGATGGTGCCGCGATTATGAACCAGGTTCCGCTGCAGCGCACGTCCTTCGGGCCCTATTCGCGGGCGATGATCCGCATCTGCAAGGAAGAGAGTTTCCACCAGCGTCAGGGCTATTCGATCATGATGAAGATGGCCTTCGGCACACCAGAGCAGAAGGAGATGGCGCAGGATGCGCTGAACCGCTTCTGGTACCCCTCGCTGATGATGTTCGGACCTTCCGACAAGGATAGCGTCCATTCGACCCAGTCGATGGCGTGGAAAATAAAGATCAACACCAATGATGAGCTGCGCCAGAAATTCGTCGACCAAACGGTCCCGCAGGCAAAATATCTCGGCCTGTCGATCCCGGACGACAACCTTGCCTGGAACGAGGAGAAGGGCGGCTACGACTTCTCCGAGCCCGACTGGTCGGAATTTTTCGAGGTGATCAAGGGTAATGGTCCGTGCAACCACGAACGTATCGCCGCCCGTCGCAAAGCCTGGGATGACGGCGCCTGGTTTCGTGATGGGCTCAATGCTCATGCCGAGAAGGATGCGCGACGTGCGAAAGCGCCGGGCGCAGCCGCCGAATAGACCGAAACGTTTTCAAGGGAGGAAAACATGTCCAAGGAATGGCCGCTCTATGAAGTCTTCATCCGGGGTCAGCACGGTCTGAACCACCGCCATGTCGGCAGCCTGCACGCACCCGACGCGGAAATGGCGATACGCCACGCCCGCGATGTCTACACCCGCCGCAAGGAAGGCGTGTCGATCTGGGTGGTGAAGTCGAACGATATCACCGCATCCTCGCCTTCGGAAAAGGGCCCGCTCTTCGATCCGGCCGAGAGCAAGGCCTATCGTCATCCAACCTTCTTCGATATCCCGGATGAAGTGGGGCATATGTGATGATTGCGACCGTCGAACATACGGGCAATGTCACGCCGATGGCGATCTCGACGACGCCCGATCCCTTCATTGGTGATGAAGCCCTGCGCGCTGTCTTCTTCGAATGGCTCTGTCGCCTAGGCGATACCACGCTGGTGCTCGGGCACCGCGTTTCCGAATGGTGCGGCCATGCGCCCGTGCTGGAGGAAGATATTGCCTTTGCCAATACCGCGCTTGATCTGATCGGCCATACACAGATGTGGCTCGGGCTTGCCGGCGAGGTCGAAGGCGAGGGCCGCAGCGCCGATAATCTTGCCTATCTGCGCGACGCTGCCAAGTTCCGGAACCTGCTGATCGCCGAATTGCCGAAGGGCGATATCGGCATCACCGTGATGCGCCAGTTCCTGTTCGATGTCTGGCATTTTGCGCTCCTGAAGCAACTGACGGAATCGAAAAGCCCGCGCGTTGCAGAGATCGCGGCAAAGGCGGTCAAGGAGGCAGCCTATCATTTCGAGCGCTCTGCCGATCTGGTGATCCGGCTTGGCGACGGGACCGATGAAAGCCACAGACGCATGCAGGAGGCGCTTGATTACCTCTGGCCTTATACCGGTGAGATGTTCATCACCGATGAAGTCGACCGGCAGGTGGCGGAGGCGGGGATTGCCCCTGCACCCGATACGCTGAAGGCCGAATGGGACCGGACGCTTGCCTCGGTGCTTTCCGAAGCGACACTGAAGGCGCCGGACGGCGGCTATGCCCATACGGGTGGCAAGACCGGCCGGCACACGGAACATCTGGGCTTTATCCTTGCCGAGCTGCAGTTTCTGCAACGGGCCTATCCGGGAGCGGAATGGTGAGCACTGCAACCACCGTTTTGCCCTCGCCGGAAGAGGTGATGGCCTGGCTTTCCGAAGTGCCAGATCCCGAAATTCCGGTGATTTCGGTCACCGAGCTCGGCATCGTGCGCAAGGTCAGCCATGACGGGGGACACTGGTCGTCACTGTGACGCCGACCTATTCCGGTTGCCCGGCCGTCTCACTGATCAATCTGGAAATCGAGGCCAAGCTTCTGGAGAAGGGCATCGAAGACTTCCGGATCGAGCAACAGCTTTCCCCGCCCTGGACCACCGACTTTCTGAGCGGGAGGCGCGGGAGAAGCTTCGCGAATACGGCATCGCCCCACCGATCGATGGCACGGCTGCCGATGGAAGGCTTGTTGCCCGCGCGGCCCGTCTTTCCGGCCGATCAAATCTCGTCATTGCCTGTCCGCGCTGCGGTTCGGGCAATACGGAACGCGTTTCCCAGTTCGGCTCGACCCCTGCAAGGCGTCATATCGCTGCAAGGATTGTCTGGAGCCGTTCGATTATTTCAAGTGTATCTGAGGAGGAGTGTTCAGATGGCACGGTTTCATCCGCTGGAAGTGACTGACGTTCGCCGCGAAACAAATGATGCGGTGGTTCTGACGCTGAAGCCCCGCGATGAGGATGCGGGCGTCTTCGGCTTTACCCAGGGTCAGTATCTGACCTTCCGCCGTCAGTTTGACGGTGAGGAGGTGCGCCGGTCTTATTCGATCTGCGCGGGTCTCGACGAGAATTGCCTCAAGGTCGGCGTCAAACGTGTGGAAGGTGGTGCCTTTTCCACCTTTGCCAACGAGGAACTGAAGCCTGGCGACGTCATCGAGGCGATGCCGCCCATGGGTAAGTTCTTCACGCCGCTCAGTGCCGATGTGGGCAAGGACTATCTCGGCTTTGCCGGCGGTTCCGGCATCACACCGCTACTCTCCATCGTCAAGACAGTACTGGCCCGCGAGCCGCTCTCGCGCTTTACGCTGGTCTATGCAAACCGGCAGATCAAGTCGATCATGTTCCGCGAAGAGCTGGAAGACCTGAAGAACACCTATCTTGGAAGGCTTTCCGTGATCCACGTGCTGGAGAGCGACAGTCAGGAGATCGATCTCTTCACCGGCCGGATCGACGAGGCGAAGCTGGAAGCCTTCTTCAATCTCTGGATCGATCTTCCTGCCGTCGATACCGCCTTTATCTGCGGGCCGGAACCGATGATGCTGACCATTGCCGCATCGCTGAGGAAGCACGGCATGAAGGACGAGACAGATCAAGTTCGAGCTGTTTGCCTCCTCGCAGCCCGGCCGCGCGCAGCAGAAGGTGGTTTCAAAGGCAGCTGCGACCGCTGGTGAGACAGTGGAAATTCAGCTCAAGCTCGATGGCACCACGCGGTCCTTCACCATGCAGCGTGACGGCACGGCGGTGCTCGATGCGGCGCTTTCCCACGATATCGACGCGCCTTACTCCTGCAAGGGCGGCATCTGCTCGACCTGCCGGGCCAAGGTTGTCGAGGGCGAGGTCGAGATGATCAGCAACCACGCCCTGGAAGATTACGAGGTGAGGGCGGGCTATGTGCTTTCCTGCCAGTGCCTGCCGCTCTCTGAAAAGGTGGTGATCAGCTATGACGAATGACATGTCGATTGCCCAATATCTGGCCGAAGGCGGCAAGCTTTCCTCGCCGGACAACCCCCGCCGCTCTACCGCGCGGAACTGATGCGGATGATGTCCTCCTTCGTTGACAGCGAGCTGGCGGGATCGGCGGGCTTTGCCTCCGCCATCAACTGGGCGCCCGGCATTGCCGAGCGCATCGCTGCAAGCCGTATCGTCCTGGAAAAGGCCGATCATGCCGAGCGTGTACTCGATCTGATGGGCGATTTCGGAACCGATACGGCACTCTATAATCGCGCGCATAGCTGGGCGGCGAGGCTTCCCGCGATGCGGAGATCGATCCGCGTCGGATGGGCGGGGATATGCGGCTTTCCGTCTTCCACTACCCCTTTGAAAACTGGACCGATGCGGTGGTGATGAACGTGCTGATGGGGCTTGCGACCGTCATCCAGCTTGAGGAGATGACGCACGTCTCCTACACGCCCTTCGCGGAGGTGCTCCGGGCCGTGGCACCGCGCGAGAAACGGCATACGGAGCTTGGGCTCGAAGGCTTGCGCAAGCTTGCTGAATCCGGGGAAGGCGGCAAGGCCGCGCAGATGGCGGTCGCCTACTGGCATCCGCGCGTTGCCGCAACCTTTGGCCCGGCGGTGTCCGAACGCTTTGCCCGGCTTTCTCGCTTCGGCCTGCGTCACACGGAAAATGATGCGCTCAGGACCCGGTGGCAGAACGAAGCCCAAAGTGTTCTTGAAGAGTGCGGGCTGAAAACACCCGTGGCGGCCTGATCGCCGCTCCCACAACATTTCATAAGTCCTGTCTGGTCCCCCTGGTGGCCGGCAGGGCCGACGAGGAAGGATATCCCCATGACTGAGACGGCAGCACGCCGCCTTGAGAGCTATGTGGTCGGCTCCTGGCAGACGGGATCGGGGGCGGGAAAGCCGCTTGCCCATGCCGCAACCGGTAAAACCGTCGCGCTGATTGGCGCCGAAGGGCTGAAATTCGCCGATGCGCTGGCCTATGGTCGCGAGAAGGGCGGCAAAGCGCTTCGGGCGATGACCATTCACGAGCGCGCGCTGATGCTGAAGGCGGTTGGCATGGCGCTGATGGAGCGCAAGGAGAAATTCTACGTCGAAAATACCTGGACCGGTGCCACGCGTCGCGATGGCTGGGTGGATATCGAGGGCGGCATCGGCACGCTTTTGACATTCGCGTCCAAGGCCAGGCGCGAATTGCCGAACACGAAGGTGTTGAGCGAGGGCGATGTCGAGCCGTTGTCGAAGGATGGCAGCTTCATCGGTCGTCATATTCTGACGCCGATGAAGGGGTTGCGATCCATATCAACGCCTTCAACTTTCCCGTCTGGGGGATGCTGGAAAAATCGCGCCGGCACTGATTGCCGGCATGCCCTGCCTTGTCAAACCTGCCTCGCAGACGGCCTATCTGACCGAGTGCGTCACCCGCGCCATTATCGAAACCGGGATCTTGCCGGATGGTGCGCTGCAGCTTGTCTGCGGAAGTGCTGGCGATCTTCTCGATCATGTAACCGGTCAGGATGTCGTCACCTTCACCGGTTCCGCGACAACGGGGCGCAAGTTGAAGACCGGTGCGGCGATGGTCGAAAATTCCGTACGCTTCAATATGGAGGCCGATAGTCTTAATGCCGCGATCCTCGGTGCCGACGCAGGGCCCGGCACGCCGGAATTCGATCTCTTTATCCGTGAGGTGGCCAATGAGATGACCTCGAAAGCCGGGCAGAAGTGCACTGCAATCCGCCGTATCATCGTCCCGCGCGCCCACGAGCAGGTTGTGGTCGAGGCGATGTCAGCACGACTTTCCAAGGCGACAATCGGCCTGCCGGACGACGAGAATGTCCGCATGGGCGCGCTGGTCTCGCTTTCCGATCGGCACGGCGTACGCGAGAAGATCTCGGCACTTTGCGGTGATGGCGAGATCGTTTACGGCGACCCAGACAATGTGGCGCTCGTTTCGGGAGACCCGGAAAACGGTGCCTTCATGAGCCCAGTTCTCCTGCGCTGCGAAAAGCCTTTTGAAGCGAAGTCCGTTCACGATGTTGAAGCCTTCGGTCCAGTCGCAACCGTGATGGCCTATGATGATGGGCAAGAGGCGGTGGCTCTGGCCGAACGCGGCAAGGGATCACTGGTCTCCTCGCTGTTTACCAATGACGGCACGGTTGCCGCAGAGATTGTTACCGGCCTTGCCGCCTATCATGGCCGCGTCATGATCGGCAATCGCGGCTCGGCGAAGACCTCAACAGGTCATGGCTCACCGCTTGCGCCGCTGATCCATGGCGGTCCGGGACGGGCCGGCGGTGGTGAGGAAATGGGCGGCATGCGCGGGGTGAAGCACTTCATGCAGCGCACCGCCGTGCAGGGAACGCCCGATATGCTGACCGCTATCACCGGAGAGTGGGTCGATGGCGCGGACAGTCATCGCGGCAAACACCCTTTCCGCAAATCGCTCGAAGAACTGAAGATTGGCGATCAGATCGTCACGGAAACCCGCACGATCACCCGTGAGGATGTCGAGCACTTCGCCGAATTCACCGGCGATACATTCTACGCCCACATGGACAGCGATGCAGCCAAGGCCAATCCCTTCTTTGAGGACCGGGTGGCGCATGGCTATCTGATCGCGTCATTTGCGGCCGGACTGTTTGTGGACCCGGATCCTGGCCCTGTGCTCGCCAATTACGGCGTCGACAATCTTCGCTTCCTCACGCCGGTCTATTTCGGCGACACGCTCAGGGTGCAGTTGACCTGCAAGGTGATCAATCCGCGCGAAAATGCCGGCCATGGCGAGGTTCGCTGGGATTGCCGCGTCACCAACCAGAAAGACGAGGTCGTCGCGCAATATGATGTTCTGACCATGGTCGCCAAGACCTGGCCGCTTGCCGCCGGAGAGCTTGAACAGATGGTGGGCTAAGCAATGGCTGTCTATGCCTATGACAATATCGTGCCGGTCATTGACGCCCAGGCCTATGTTCATCCTGACGCGGTGCTGATCGGCGATGTGATTGTCGGCCCGCAATGTTTTGTCGGGGCGGGCGCGGTGCTGCGCGGTGATTTCGGCCGGATCGAGATGCATGAGGGCTCCAACGTTCAGGAGACCTGTGTCTGCCACTCCTTTCCGGATCGCGATGTCGTCGTCGGTAAATATGGCCATATTGGCCACGGCGCGGTGCTCCACGGCTGCCGTGTCGGTGAAAACGCCATGGTCGGCATGAATGCGGTGGTCATGGACGAGGTGGTTGTCGGAAAAAATGCCATCATCGGTGCCATGGCCTTCGTCAAGCAGGGCTTTGTCGTGCCGGACGGCATGCTCGCCCATGGCAATCCGGCACGGGTCATCCGCGCGCTCACAGATGAGGAGGTCGCCTGGAAGAAGGGCGGAACCGATATCTACCGTCAACTCGCCTTCGAAGCTGAAGGCAGAACGAAGCTGGCCGAGCCGCTTACTCATGTCGAGAAAAACCGCCGACGGATTGAGGCCCCGCGCTATGATCCGCTGATGTTCGCACGTGTCGGCGAGAACAAGGGGTAAGGGCGGCTAACGGACCGCCTTGACGCCTTCCAGAAGCAGCGTTGTCGCGATAGCCGCATAGTCTTCGCGTGTGATCTTTCCGCCTTCGCGAAACCACATATAGACCCAGTTCATCATACCAAAAAGCGACATGGTGACCGGCATCAAAAGCGGGCGTTCCGGCCGGTCGAGCTCGGGGTGGATCTCGCGGATCACTGCGGAGAACCGGCCGACAATGCTGCGTTCGAGCGCGCGGATCCGCTTGGTCTGCTCGGCGGAAAGAGCGGGAGCGGCATTGAGTTGCACTTTGTGCTGGTCATCGGCGCCTCGATATTCGTTCAGCACCGTCATCACCAGCTTCTCTAGTCTTGCCTTGTGTTCCAGGCTCGGGTCGTCGGCCGCTTCAAGGGCGGCATCGAGCGCCTCCAGGTGCGTGGCGATGATCGCGAAGATCAGTGCTTCCTTGGAGGGGTAGTAGTGATAAAGCAGCGCCTTGGAGACGCCGGCCTCACGCGCAATCTGCGACATCGAGGCCTTTTCCATGCCCTGGGTGGCGAAGACATGTGCTGCGTTCAAAAGCAGGCCGTGCCGCTTTTCCTCGAAATCATTGGCCCTTGTTCTCGCCATGGCTCTCTCAAGACTCCTTGTAGGCAGGCAGAAGGGGCGATTTCGCCCCTTTATCACTCGCTCATCGAATGACCAGCCAGTCGTGATCATTTCGGTCGATTGTCAACCACGCGCTTCGCCTTGCCTTCCGACCGGGCGACGCTTTCAGGATCGCAAACGTCGATTTTCGTCGAAACGCCGATCACCGATTTGATGTGGTGCGCCAGTTCCTTCGCCGATGCCATCCGTGCTTCGGCAGAGGACTGTTCAGGAGTGCACTCCACATGAACCGTCATCACGTCCATGCGTTCCCTGCGGGTCAGTTCGATCTGGAAATGCGGGCTGAGACCGCTGCATTTCAGAATCATCTCTTCGATCTGGGTCGGGAAGATGTTGACGCCGCGCAGGATTATCATGTCGTCGGAACGACCGGTAATCTTCTCGATACGGCGCATCGAGCGCGCCGTGCCAGGCAGGATGCGCGTAAGGTCGCGGGTGCGGTAGCGCACCATCGGCAGACCTTCCTTGGTCAGTGTGGTAAAGACGAGTTCGCCCATCTCGCCGTCCGGCAGAACGTCACCGGTCTGGGGATCGATGATTTCCGGGTAGAAATGGTCTTCCCAAACGTGAAGTCCATCCTTGGTCTCCACGCATTCATTGGCAACGCCGGGACCCATGATCTCAGAAAGGCCGTAAATGTCGACGGCGTGCATGTCAAAGGCGTCCTCGATCTCCGCCCGCATCGCATTGGTCCACGGCTCGGCGCCGAAAATGCCGACCTTGAGCGAGCTTTCGCGCGGGTCGATGCCCTGGCGGCGGAACTCGTCGAGAATCGACAGCATGTAGGACGGGGTGACCATGATGATCTGCGGTTTGAAGTCGCTCATCAGCGTCACCTGACGCTCGGTCATGCCGCCGGAGATCGGAACCACGGTGCAGCCGAGCCGTTCGGCGCCATAATGCGCGCCGAGGCCGCCGGTAAACAGCCCATAGCCATAGGCGACATGACAGATATCGCCGGCGCGTCCACCAGAGGCGCGGATCGAGCGCGCCATCACATTGGCCCAGATATCGATATCGTTCTTTGTATAGCCGACGACTGTCGGGCGTCCGGTCGTGCCGGAGGAGGCATGAATACGCGCAAGCTTTTCGCGCGGAACCGCGAACATGCCGAAGGGATAGGTGTCGCGCAGGTCCGTCTTCACCGTGAACGGGAATTTTGCCAGATCGGCAAGCGCCTTGAAATCGGACGGGTGTACGCCGTTTTCATCAAAGCGCTTGCGATAGAAGGGCGAGTTATCATAGGCGTGGTTGAGCGACCAGGTCATGCGCTTCTGCTGAAGGGCGGAGATTTCGTCGCGGCTTGCCATCTCGATCGGATCGAGGATTTCGCGGGACGGTTTCAGACTATTGATGGCGTTCATGTTTTCCTCCTCGAAAACGGTTGCCGCTCAGGCTGGCAGCAGCGTGCCGTTAATGGTGCGTGCATGGCCGCGGAACTCGGCGATCACCGTCCCGTCCTCCCGGCTTACGCGGATATCATAGATACCGGACCGGCCTTTTCGTGAAACCTCGCGCGCGATGGCGGTCAGCCGGTCACCACGTGCGGCCGGTGCGGTGTAGGTGATGGAGCAATGCTGGGCGACGGTCAGCTGATTATAGGTGTTGCAGGCAAAAGCGAAGGCACTGTCGGCAAGCGTGAACAGATAGCCGCCATGTGCATTGCCATGGCCATTGGTCATCGCATCCGTCAGCGTCATGGAAAGCGTTGCCTCGCCGGGGGCGATATGTTCAAGCCGCATACCAAGGCGCTGAGAGGCATTGTCGTCATTCCACATCGCCTTCGCACAGGCTTCCGCAAGTGCCTGCGGGTTCATCGGCTCAATCGTTGTGTTCATGCTTATTTTCCCTTGAAGACCGGTACGCGCTTTTCCAGAAAGGCGGTGACGCCTTCGGCGTAGTCATCTGTGCGACCCGCCTCTCGCTGGCAGTCGCGCTCCATGTCGAGATGGGAGGAGAGTTCGTTGGTGGATGCCGCCTGGATCAGCCGTTTGGTGAGCCCCAGCCCCTTTGTCGGTCCGGCGGCGAATTTCTCAGCAAGACCGGTCGCTTCTTCCATCAGTCTGTCGTCATCAACAGCCTTCCAGATCAGGCCCCAGTCTTCCGCCTTTTCGGCAGGAAGCGGCTCTGCGGTCATGGCAAGCGCCTTGGCGCGCGGCTCGCCGAGCGCCCGTGTCAAAGACCAGCTGCCGCCCGCATCAGGAATGAGTCCGATTTTCGAGAACGCCTGGATGAACTTGGCCGATTTCGCGGCGAAGACGATATCGCAGGCAAAGGCGATATTGGCGCCAGCACCTGCCGCCACGCCGTTGACGGCCGCGATCACCGGCTTTTCCAGCGTGCGGATCAGCCGCAGGGTCGGATTGTAATAGGTTTCGAGCGTTTCGCCGAGATCCGGCTTTTCGGTCATCTTGCGCGGGTCGCGGTCGCCAAGATCCTGCCCCGCGGAAAAGGCGCGGCCCGCTCCTGTCAGAAGCACCGCGCGAATGTCTGCCTCGTTATGGGCGCGCTCCAGCGCCGCCCGCAAAGCGAGGTGCATATCGACATTGAAGGAATTCAGTTTGTCGGGGCGGTTGAGCGTCAGGGTCAACACGCCGTCTTTCAACGTGGCGAGCACGCTTTTATGATCGGTCATTTTTTCCTCCCGCCGCACTCTCCTCAAGCGCGGTTGATAATTGTTGTTGCATAAACCGTCCGGTCGGTCAATAATAGACATCAGAATTTGGGAGGAGACATGACGAACCTTTACGATCGCCATTCCGTGCTGTTGGCGCGGGCGGTGGAAGCGTTGCGGACCCGTGCATTCTGGACGCCCTTTCCGGAGGTGCCGTCGGGCAAGGTCTATGGCGAAACTGCCAAGGCAGAGGGGCTTGCCGCCTTCGAGGCGCTTGTTGGCAAGGCTTTCGACATGCCGGGTCATCCTGAAATGCGCCGCGTCGGCCGCGAGAATGCACCCTGGGGCAAGGCGCTTTCCATCTCCTATCCGGCGAACGATCCTGCTACGCTGATCGCGGCCTCGCAAAAGGCGGCCGATAAATGGGCGTCCGTGGATCCGGAAACCCGCGCCGGTATTCTTCTCGAAGCGCTGACGCGGCTCAACGCGATGAGCTTTCTCATCGGCCACTCCACCATGCACACTACCGGTCAGGCTTTCCCCATGGCTTTTCAGGCCGGAGGGCCGCACGCGCAGGATCGCGGCCTGGAGGCCGTTGCCGCCGCCTATTCTGAAATGACCGGCAGCGCGACCGCCGTCACCTGGGAGAAGCCGCAGGGCAAGCACGCCCCGATCACTCTTGAAAAGCGCTGGCGCATTATGCCGCGTGGAGTGTCGCTGATGATCGGCTGCCAGACCTTCCCGAACTGGAACGGCTACCCCGGCCTGTTTGCAAGCCTTGCCACCGGCAATACCGTGATCGTGAAACCGCATCCGGGGGCAATTCTGCCGCTGGCGTTAAGCGTGAAAGTGCTGCGTGACGTGCTGGCCGAGGAAGGATTTTCGTCTGATGTTGTGCTGCTGGCTGCCGATGAGCCGGGTGCGGAAGTGACAAAGGATCTGGTCGAAACGCAGGCGTTCTCGATCATCGACTATACCGGTTCTTCCGTCTTTGCCGCGTGGCTGCGGAAAAATGCAGGCAGCGCCCTCGTCTTCACCGAGGAGACCGGAGTCAATTCGATCACCATCACCGGCACGGATGATTTTGCCGGCATGTGCGACAATATCGCCTTTTCGCTGTCGCTCTATTCCGGCCAGATGTGCACCTCGCCGCAGAACATCTATGTGCCGCAAGGCGGGATCGAAACCGATGCGGGTCACAAGCATTTCGAGGATGTTGTCAGCGGCATTGTTGCTGCTGTTGACCGGCTCCTGAGCGACGGAGCCCAGGCTGCTTCCATTTGCGGCGCGATCGCCAATGCCTCGACATTCGAGCGCGTCGAAAAGGCGAGACAGGCTGGACGCGTTGTGCGCGAAAGCCGCGAGACCGGTTTTGGTTCCTCGGCAACGCCGCTTCTCGTGGTGGTGGACGATCGAGAGGGCGGACCCGAGCGCAATGAATGTTTCGGCCCGGTTTCCTTCTTCATCGCCTGTGCCGACGCTCATGATGCGATCGCGAAGGCCGCCGCCATCGCAACCGAAAAGGGGCGGTCACGGCAGCACTTTATGCCACGGATGGCGCCCTGATCGAGGAGGGGGCGACGGCCTTCGCAAGGGCCGGCGTCAATCTCTCGGTGAACCTCACCGGCAACATTTATGTCAATCAGTCTGCGGCCTTCTCGGACTACCACGTCACGGGAGCTAATCCTTCAGGCAATGCAAGCCTGACCGACACCGCCTTTGTTGTGCCGCGCTTCCGGCGCGTCATGATCCGCTGGCCCAGGGCTGCCTGAAACGCAGCCTGTCAGCTTTGTTTTGGATAAATCAGGGAGGAGTATCCAATGAAATTCATGTCCACCACGGCCTTGGCTATGCTTGCCACATTCGGCCTTGCAACGGCTGCAAGCGCAGAGATCAAGCTCGGGGCCAGCCTTTCGGCAACCGGCCCGGCCGCATTCCTTGGCGACCCGGAAGCCAAGACCATCGAGATGCTGATTGATGACCTCAATGCCAAGGGCGGCATCAATGGTGAGAAAATCGATCTCACGCTTTATGACGATGGCGGCGACCCGAACAAGGCCCGCACCTTCGCCACCCGCCTGATCGAGGATGACGAAGTGGTCGCCATCATTGGCGGCACCACCACGGGCACATCAATGTCAATTCTGTCGGTCGCCGAAGACGAAGGCATTCCCTTCATCTCGCTTGCCGGGGCCATTCAGATCATCGATCCGGTGAAGGACTATGTTTTCAAGACGCCGCACACCGACCGCATGGCCTGCGAGAAGATCTTCGACAACATGAAGAAGAACGGCATCACCAGGATCGGCATGATCTCGGGTACGGATGGTTTCGGCGCATCGATGGAAGCCCAGTGCAAGGAGGTTGCCGGCAGCTATGACATCGAGATCATCGCTGACGAGATCTATGGCCCGAGCGATGCCGACATGACACCGCAGCTTACCAAGATCAAGAACACTGAAGGCGTCGAGGCGATCCTCAACCCGGGCTTCGGTCAGGGCCCGGCGATCGTCACCCGTAATGCCAGCCAGCTCGGCATCGAACTGCCGCTCTACCAAAGCCATGGCGTTGCCTCCGACAGCTTCATCGAGCTCGTCGGTCCGGAAGCCTCCGAAGGTGTCCGCCTGCCGGGTACGGCGCTTCTGATTGCCGATATCCTGCCGGAAGACGATATCCAGCGCGACGTCGTCATGGCCTACAAGACCGCCTACGAGGACAAATACGACCAGAACGTCTCGACGTTTGGCGGCTATGCCAATGATGCCTTTCTGCTGATGGTCAATGCCATGGAACAGGCCGGGGGCGAAGACCCCGATGCCATTCGTGAAGCGCTGGAGGCGACTGACGGTCTCGTCGGCACCACCGGCGTTTACACCATGGGTCCGGACAACCATCTCGGCCTCGATCTTTCCGCCTTCCGCATGCTCGAAATCGAGAATGGCGGCTGGAAATCGATCAACTGACGATTTGAAAGGCACCCCGCGCCGGCAAAGGCGCGGGGCGTTCGCCGCGGAAACCCACCCGCTCCTCAGGCTGTCACCGTTCGGGATCCATCCATGGACGCATTGATGCAATTCATTCTGTCGGGTTTTACGGTCGGTGCGGTCTACGCGCTGGTCGCGCTCGGCTTCACGATCATCTACAACGCCTCGGATGTGGTGAACTTCGCGCAGGGCGAATTCGTCATGCTGGGCGGCATGATCACCGCTTTCACCTACGCCGCCGGCCTGCCGCTGCCGCTTGCCGGCCTGCTGGCCATCGTTGTCACCGCTGCCGTCGGCGTCGCACTCAACAAGCTTGCGATCGAGCCCGCGCGCGGTGCCCCGGTGGTCTCGCTGGTGATCATCACCATCGGCGCCTCGATCTTCATCCGCGGCGTTTCGCAGCTTGTCTTCGACAAGCAACTTCACCGTTCCCTGCCTTCTCCGGCGACGAGCCGATCCACATTCTCGGCGCGACCATCCTGCCGCAGAGCCTGTGGGTCATCGGTGGCGCTGTCTTTGTCTTCGTTGGTCTGTGGGTTTTCTTCACCAAGACGCTGACCGGCAAGGCGGTACTCGCGGCGGCCAACAACCGGCTTGCAGCGCAGCTCGTCGGCATCAACACCAACTGGGTGATGACGCTTTCTTTCTCGTTGTCGGCCGCGATCGCCGCCCTTGCGGGCGTCCTGATTACCCCGATCACGCTGGTCAGCTACGATGTTGGCGTGGCGCTGGCGCTCAAGGGCTTTGCCGCTGCCATGCTTGGCGGCATGGGAAATCCGAAAGGCGCGCTCGTCGGTGGCATCGCGCTCGGCCTTATGGAAGCGCTGACGGCTGGCTATATTTCTTCGCAATACAAGGAAGCCGTCGCCTTTATCGTGATCCTTGCCGTTCTGTTCGTCATGCCGCAGGGCCTGTTCGGCGCAAGGTCGACAGAGAGGGTCTGAAGCCATGACAGCACACTCCAAATGGATCCAGATTGCAATCGTCGCGGCTCTTGTCGCCGTCCTGCCCTTCTTCTTTCCCTCCGGCTATTATTACCGCGTCGGCGCGCTGATCTTCGTCAACGCGCTTTCGGTCATCGGCCTGGTGATCCTGATCGGTTATGCCGGACAGATTTCGCTGGGGCATGCGGGCTTTGCCGGTATTGGTGCCTATTCCTGTGCGCTTGCGCCGGAATATCTCGGCCTTCATCCCGCGCTTGCCGCCGTTCTGGGCGCGGTGATTTCCGCAGGCGTCGCAGCGCTCATCGGCAGGCCTATCCTGAAGCTGAAGGGGTATTATCTGGCCGTGGCAACGCTCGGTTTCGGTATTCTGGTTTCGCTGGTGCTGACCAATGAGCGCCAGCTTACCGGCGGTCCCGACGGCATGGCCGTGCCGGAACTTGGCCTGCGCGACCTTTTGCGCGACATGGGCTGGCGTCTGTCGGGTGGCGAGTTCTGGTACGCTATCTGCGGCATCGTGCTTGTCGTCGGTGTGTGGATCGCGCTGAACCTGGCCGCAAGTCCGACCGGCCGCGCCATGCGCGCGCTGCACGGCTCGGAAGTCGCCGCCCGCACTGTTGGCATCGATGTGGCCCGCGTCAAGCTGCAGGCCTTCATGATTTCCGCCGTCTATGCCTCGGTGGCAGGTTCGCTGCTGGCGCTGCAGAACCGCTTCATCACCCCGGATGTTGCGGGATTCATGCATTCCATTGAAATGGTGTCGATGGCCGTGCTCGGCGGTGTCGGCTCCATTCTCGGCGCCATGCTGGGGGCAGCGATCCTGACGCTCCTGCCGCAGGTGCTGACCGTTTTTGCCGAATATGAACAACTCGTGCTCGGCGCCATCATGATCTCGGTGATGATCTTCCTGCCGCGCGGGCTTCTGCCCTCGATAGCGGCCAAACTGAAGGGGAGGGATGAATGAGCCTGCTCGACGTTCAAGGTCTTGGCATCTCCTTCGGCGGCCTGCGTGCTGTCAACAATGTCAGTTTCTCGGCGAAAGCCGGCGAGATTGTCTCGGTCATCGGACCGAATGGCGCTGGCAAGACCACACTGTTCAACATGATCTCCGGCGTCTATCTGCCGGGGAGGGCAAGGTGATGCTGGATGGCCGCGACATAACTGCCAAGCAGCCCGACCGACTGGCAACGCTCGGCCTGACGCGAACCTTCCAGAACTTGCAGATATTCCAGGAAATGACTGTGTTGGAAAATGTCATCGCCGGTTTTCATCTTCAGGAGAAGGGCGCACTTGTCGCTGACCTTCTTTCTCTTCCGGCCTCGAAAAAGCGGGCGGTGGAGGCGAAAAAGGGAGCCGAGAATCTGCTTGCGCGTGTCGGCCTGCAAAAAGCGGCCGAACGCCAGGCAGGTAACCTTTCCTACGGTGCGCTGAAGCGGCTTGAAATCGCCCGAGCGCTTGCCGTTTCTCCGCGTGTTCTTTTGCTCGATGAGCCGGCGGCAGGCTGCAACGCAGTGGAAACCGAGGAGATCGACCGGCTGATTGCCGAACTCGCGCAGTCGGGCATCGCCATTCTTCTCGTCGAGCATGACATGAAGATGGTGATGCGCATTTCCAATCATATCGTGGTGCTCGATCACGGCGAGAAGATCGCCGAGGGCGATCCGGAGACCGTATCGCGCAACAAGGCGGTGATTGCCGCCTATCTCGGAACAGAAGAGGAGGTCGCCGATGCTGACGGTTAAGGGCCTGCGCTCGGCCTATGGCCGCATCGAGGTGCTGCACGGCATCGATCTTGAAGTGAAATCCGGAGAGATCGTTACCGTGGTCGGCGCCAATGGTGCGGGCAAGACGACGCTTCTGAAATGTCTGTCCGGCCTGCAGCCGGTAACCGACGGCGAGATGATCTTCCGCGGCGAGGTAATGACCACAGTACCGGCCTTCAGGCGGCTTAAGCTCGGGCTTGCCCAGTCACCGGAAGGCAGGCAGATATTCACCAATCTTTCGGTTGAAGAAAATCTGAGGCTCGGGGCCTTCCTGTTCACCGATGATCGTGTCGAACGGGATATGGAGGACGCCTTCGTGATGTTCCCGATACTGAAAGAAAAACGCCATCTTGTCGCTGGCGGACTTTCCGGAGGGCAGCAGCAGATGCTGGCAATCGCCCGCGCATTGATGGGCAGGCCTACCTGCCTCCTGCTGGACAGACCTTCCATGGGGCTGGCGCCGTTGCTCGTCGCCCAGATCTTCGATGTGGTGAAGGCGCTCAAGGCTCGCGATGTCACTGTGCTTTTGGTGGAACAGAACGCCTATGGCGCGCTGAAGATCGCCGATCGCGGCTATGTGATGGAAACCGGCCGAATCACCATGGAAGGGCCGGCAGCAGCCCTGATCTCTGATCCTCAGGTGCGCGAGGCCTATCTTGGAATCTGATATGACGAATGTAATGACCATCGACCATCGTGGCCCTGTGGCCGTAGTGACCGTCGATAATCCGCCGGTCAACGCTCTGTCGAATGCGGTGCGTGCCGCGCTGATGTCCGCCGTCGACACACTCGACGCCGATGATGCGGTGAAGGCCGTAGTGCTTGCCTGTGCGGGCCGTACTTTTATCGCCGGAGCGGATGTGCGCGAATTCAACCTGCCGCCCGAAGAGCCGCATCTGCCCGATGTGGTCGCCGCAATCGAGGATGCCAACAAGCCGTGGACGGCCGCCATTCATGGTTCTGCACTGGGCGGCGGTTTCGAGATTGCCCTCGGTTGCCGCTTCAGAATCGCTGACACCAAGGCCTCTGTCGGCCTACCGGAAGTGACCCTCGGTCTGATCCCCGGCGCTTCGGGCACGGTGCGTACGCCGCGCCTGGCGGGTGTCGAAACGGCGGTCAAACTTGCCGTTTCCGGCCGGCCGATAAAGGCAAAGGCGGCGCTCGAAGCGGGGTTGATCGATGCCGTTGCCGAGAATGATCTGCTCGAAGAGGCTGTCTCTTTCGCCGAACAGAGGCTGGAAGCGCCGCTATCACCGAAGACGCGCGAGCGGTCAATCGTTCCGCCTGCCGATGATTTCTGGGCAAATGCCAAAAGAACGCGGCAAAACCGGGGCATCGCGCACCGCTGGAAGCGCTCGCTTCGATCCGCTTTGCCGTGGAGAACTCTTTCGATGCTGCGATGGCGCATGAACGGGAGACGTTTCTCGAACTACGCGCCTCGAAGGAGGCGGCTGCCCTTCGTCATGTCTTTTTGCCGAGCGTGCGGCGATGCGCCCTGAAAGTCTCAAGGGCGTCGAGCCGCTGGTCCTTTCTTCCGTCGGCGTGATTGGTGGCGGCACGATGGGCGCGGGCATTGCGGTTGCCGCGCTCAATGCCGGGTTCACCGTGACGCTGATCGAGCGCGACGAGGTGGCGGTCGACCGCGGTATCCACACAATCGACGGTATTCTTGCCGGATCCATCAAGCGTGGAAAGCTCAGTGAAGCGGGGCGCGCCGAACTGATGGCAAACCTTGGTGGCTCCACGGATTACGATGCGCTGCGCGAATGCGATCTGGTGATCGAGGCGGTTTTCGAAGAGATTTCGGTCAAGCGCGCCGTCTTTGAAAAACTTGGCAGGGTCTGTCGGGGCGATGCCGTGCTCGCCACCAACACCTCCTATCTCGATCCGCGCCTGATTGCAGCGGGCCTGCCCAATCCGGAACGCTTCGTCGGCCTGCATTTCTTCTCGCCGGCCCATGTGATGAAGCTGCTCGAGATCGTGCCGGTGCCCGAAACATCCGACATAGTCCTTGCGACGGCCTTTGCTCTCGCCAAACGGCTCGGCAAGGTTCCGGTGCGCGCAGGCATCTGCGAGGGTTTCATCGGCAACCGGATACTGAAGCGCTATCGTGCAGCGGCGGAGGGCTTGGTTGAACTGGGTGTCGCCATTGCTGATATCGACGCGGCCATGCGCGGCTACAATTTCAAGATGGGGCCGTTCGAGGCGCAGGATCTCGGCGGTCTCGACATCGCCTTCCTTCAGCGTGAGGGGCACGGGCGAACGGTGAAGACGTGTCGGAAACGCTCTCCGATATTCTCGTGCGCGCCGGACGCAAGGGCCAGAAGACCGGCGGCGGCTGGTACGATTATGAACCGGGAAATCGCAAGCCGATGATCTCCGACAAGGCGTATGCGCTGCTGAAAGCCCGGATCGCCGGCAGCACGACGCTGACCGCGGAGAAAATCGCTGCAAGACTTGTCGGTGCGATGGCGGATGAGGGGCATGCTATCCTTGCTGAAGGCATTGCCGAAAAGCCTGCTGATGTCGATCTCGTCGAAATCCACGGCTACGGTTTTCCGCGTCACAAGGGGGCCGATGTTCGCCAAAGGCGGCTGACCTCCTTTACAAAGGTGTTGCTATACGCCTCAAATCCCTTTTTTGATATGCGTCAACTTGTAGCGGAGCGTCAGCTTGATTGAGCTAGACTGAAAGTTTACTTGGGAAGCAATGAATTCAGACAATTGCAAGCCATGAACGCAAAGCCCCGTAGATCACCTGGAATTTCGTATGGGAAGCGTGCAGGGGCTGCTATTGCCCTTGGAGAGGATTTGCCCACGGTGAAACATGGCCAGGATGGCGTCTTATGCTGCAATGGGTTGCTGCACAGGCTTATGACACTAGCCGGAACTTCGTTCGCTGGGCATTCAATAGGCCCAGCGGCGGTTAAAACCGCTTTTCAGTCTGGATAACGGACCTATGCCGTGTTCGCGCATGCAATACGAGCGCGTTTCAAACTGAAACGAGGTAACGCGACAGCAAACAATGCAGCCGTCACCGCCGCTCCTGAGGTAGGCCTTCTCTCGAAGCGACACCGTAAAATAATAGCAAGTAAAAAGTGAAAACGATGATTTGGGTTCCTATAGTTCTCGGTGTGTTCAAAATCGGCGTGCTCGGCACGGCGATGTTTTTTGCAATCAAGTCGCACTACGATGGAGAAAAGGAGCAAAGAGAGAGCGTGAAGCCAGCGGGCTGGATGCACCCGCCGAGTACACCGTTGATGCCTCAAAGCCCGATTAAAAAGGCGGTGGCTGTTCCGTCTCAAAGCCTTTGAGACAGCTAGAGTTTAACGGGTGAGGGAGGATTTTGGCTCATCATAGCTCATGCAAAGGAAGTGACGATGAGACAGAAATCCGGGCAGCAGAAACCGACGGCAGACAAGGCGATTGACGATATCTGCCGTGCCACCCGAAAATCCTACTCGGCTGAAGAAAAGATCCGCATCGTGCTGGAAGGCTTGCGTGGCTAAGACAGTATCGCGGCTCTGTGTCGTCGCCAGGGTATTGCCGCAAGCATGTACTAGATAGGGTCGAAGGAATTTCTCGAGGCCAGAAAGCGGAGCCTCCGGCCTGATCAGAAGATGGTAAAGCACGCCAGACGCGAGTAGTAGCCTGATGATTGTCAACCCGACCGCTGGCTAGGCGCTGGAGCTACCTGTTCCGAATTAAAGTGATCAATGCCCGTCCTACCGAACCGTTTGTGACATCGATAGTCGCGATCGCAGATCGGCCGGAAACCATTTTGCCGACCTCCTTCTGGCTCGAATCACTCGGGCGTTCCGTCGAGCGATGCAGTGCCTTTCGTATTGCCTAGGTTGAATTTGGCTTACCCAGATTGAATTTGGCGAGCGAGCTGTTTCAGCAGGAGGCCGCGCCTCTCGTCGAGCTAAACGCAACGGGCGCTGGTCCCGTTTGCGTCGAGAGGACACCGGGTGTGAATGCAACCAGATAAATTTCAATTTGATATGTACATTGTTTGAACATTAAGTTATTGCGAACGTTAGTTTAGGCTAATGGAGGAAGATAATGAGCAGAACTGTGTGTATTCAAGTCGAGATCGGACGCAGTTTCGTCTTCCTTCCGAAAAGGCCTTCTAGGCAAAACCGCACTTTCTGGCGCGTTGGCGCTTGGCTTCGCGGTGATGGCAGCGTCTCCCGCTCTTTCGGCCGATCGTAGCTGGAAAGCCTTTACGTTCAACGGAAATTTCGTGACCGGATCCAACTGGCAGGGAAATACAGCGCCGGGCGTTGGCGATGCGGCGACCATTGGCGTCTCAACTAGTTCGCCCTGGCTTGATCAGGCTTATACCGTTCAGTCCGTTACCGTCGGTAATCTTGGGAATTTCACAATACGCAACGGTGGCAACCTAACCGCTGACACGTTGACCACCAACACTGGCGGAAGTATCACAATTGATAATGGCGGTGCGTTCAGCGGGGCGGTGAGCGTGAATGGCGCCAGTGGTTTCGATAATTCCGGAACCGTGACCGGCACGACTGCGATTTCCGGCGGCGTGGTGACCAATAACAGTGATGGTGTTCTTGATGGTGCCACCACGATCTCAGGCGGGATCACCACCAATAACGGCACGATCAACGGCGCGACGACGGTTTCCGGCGCGCTGACCAGCTTCACCAACACCGGCACGATTGACAATACGCTCGGCATCACCGGCGGCGTTGTCAGCAATAGTGGGTCGGTCACCGGGATGGTGACCAATTCTTCGGCCGGTCTGCTCGTCGTTCCAGGCTTCACGAACCAAAGCGGTGGCACAGTCGGCGGGCTGACCAATTCCGGTATTGCCGTCAACGAGAACGGCGGTTCGATCGGCACGCTTTCCAACACCGGCGGCACCTTCAGCAATTCGGGAACCGTGACCGGCACGACTGCGATTTCCGGCGGCGTGGTGACCAATAACAGTGATGGTATTCTTGATGGTGCCACCACGATCTCAGGCGGGATCACCACCAATAACGGCACGATCAATGGCGCGACGACGGTTTCAGGCGCGCTGACCAGCTTCACCAACACCGGCACGATTGACAATACGCTCGGCATCACCGGCGGCGTTGTCAGCAATAGTGGGTCGGTCACCGGTATGGTGACCAATTCCTCGCTCGGCCTGCTTGTTGTTCCAGGCTTCACGAACGAGGCCGGTGGCACGGTCGGCGGGCTGACCAATTCCGGTATTGCCGTCAACGAGAACGGCGGCTCGATCGGCACGCTTTCCAACACCGGCGGCACCTTCAGCAATTCGGGAACCGTGACCGGCACGACTGCGATATCCGGCGGCGTGGTGACCAATAACAGTGATGGTGTTCTTGATGGTGCCACCACGATCTCAGGCGGGATCACCACCAATAACGGCACGATCAACGGCGCGACGACGGTTTCCGGCGCGCTGACCAGCTTCACCAACACCGGCACGATTGACAATACGCTCGGCATCACCGGCGGCGTTGTCAGCAATAGTGGGTCGGTCACCGGTATGGTGACCAATTCCTCGCTCGGCCTGCTCGTCGTTCCAGGCTTCACGAACGAGGCCGGTGGCACAGTCGGCGGGCTGACCAATTCCGGTATTGCCGTCAACGAGAACGGCGGTTCGATCGGCACGCTTTCCAACACCGGCGGCACCTTCAGCAATTCGGGAACCGTGACCGGCACGACTGCGATTTCCGGCGGCGTGGTGACCAATAACAGTGATGGTATTCTTGATGGTGCCACCACGATCTCAGGCGGGATCACCACCAATAACGGCACGATCAACGGCGCGACGACGGTTTCAGGCGCGCTGACGGTCTTCACCAATAACGGCACGATTGACAATACGCTTGCGATGTCTGGCGGTATTGTTACCAACACTGCAAGCGGCATGGTGAATGGCGCCACATCGGTCAGCGGCGGTGTGTTCACCAATATCGGGACGGTCGACAACACGCTTGATGTGTCCGGTGGCATTGCCACGAACACCGGAATGGTGAATGGCGCCACATCGGTTAGCGGCGGTGTGTTCACCAATACCGGGACGGTCGATAACACGCTTGATGTGTCCGGTGGCATTGCCACGAACACCGGAATGGTGAATGGCGCCACATCGGTCAGTGCCGGCGCGTTTACCAATAGCGGCACGGTTGGCAACACGCTCGACGTCTCCGGCGGCGTGGCGTGGAATTCTGGCATCGTCACGGGCGCTGCTTCGGTCTCGGGCGGCCTTCTCACCAATACCGGAACGCTGCAAAGCACGCTGGATGTGACCGGCGGCTTTGTTGCGAATGAGGCAGGCGGCGATGTTATCGGTCTCACCACCATCTATGACGGCGACGTGACCAACGGGCTGGTCTCCGGCGCGAATTTCGGAACAGTGGTCAACTATTCGACAGGTGCGGTCAATTCCAACGGATTCACCAATGGCAGCTTTGGCCGTACGGAAGTCCTTGTGAACCATGGTTCGGCGGTAAACCTGATCGGCGGATCCATCGGCACGGTTGCCAACGAGGCCGGGACCTTCACCAACAGCGGCAGCATTGACGGCGCGCTCGTCGTCAATGGCGGCTTTGTCAACAATAACGGCGATGGCCTTCTGAATGACGGTACGGTCGGTGGCCTGACGACGATCAGCAATGATGGCGTTGTGACCAACAGCGGTCAGCTTGCCGATGTGATCAACAGCTCCTCTGCCGGCGGTGGCGGCTATGGCTTCGTCAATCAGGACGGCGGTACGGCCGGTGCCCTGACCAATAGCGGCAATGCGATCAACCAGGCTGGCGGCACGCTTGCCTCGGTCTTGAACACGACTGGCGCCTTCTCCAATGCCGGTGCTGTTACCGGCGCGCTGGACGTAACCGGCGGCATGGCTGACAATACCGGCTCGGTTGCGGGTCTGACGACGATCAGCAATGACGGCGTTGTGACCAATAGCGGCCAGCTTGTCGATGTGATCAACAGTTCGTCCGCTGGCGGCAGCGGCTATGGCTTCGTCAACCAGAGTGGCGGTATGGCCGGTGCCCTGACCAATAGCGGCAACGCGATCAACCAGACAGGCGGCACGCTTGCCTCGGTCTTGAACACGACTGGCGCCTTCTCCAATGCCGGTGCAGTTACCGGCGCGCTTGACGTAACCGGCGGCATGGCTGACAATACCGGCTCGGTTGCGGGTCTGACGACGATCAGCAATGACGGTGTTGTGACCAATAGCGGCCAGCTTGCTGGTGTGTCCAACAGCTCGTCCGCCGGTGGCAGCGGCTATGGCTTCGTCAACCAGAACGGTGGTATGGCCGGTACCCTGACCAATAGCGGCAATGCAATCAACCAGACAGGCGGCACGCTTGCCTCGGCAACCAGCAATGCGGGTCTCTTCAAGAATGAGGGCGTGATCAGCGGAGCTCTTGCGGTCAATGGCGGCTCGGCCGATAATACCGGCAGCGTTGGCGGAACCGCTGATATCGGCAGCAACGGAGTGTTGACCAATAGCGGTCAGATTGACGGCCTGACGACCAATAACGGCGTGTTGATGACCACCGGCGTGCTGAATGGCGGGTTGACGAACAACGGCATTGCCGCCATTCGCGGCACGGTCAATGGCATGATTGTCAACAACAATGCGATTGACGATACGTTCGTTCTGACCGGAGACCTTTCCGGTAACGGGAAGCTGGATAACCGGGGCACGTTCACGGCTTGGGGCGGCCATACGATTTCGGGCATCGACATCGAGAACAACGGCACGCTCAACGCCTCGAACTACAATACCGACACAAATGCGCTGAAGGACGCCGGTTCATCCACGACGACACTCACGGTTGACGGCAATATCTCCCGGGGCGGACGCATCGCGCTGGGAACCTACGCCGATACGACCACCGATCAGATCCGCGTGACAGGCAATTTCTCCGGTGATGACTATGATCTGGCGCTCTACGGTCTCAATCACCTCGACACACCTGACGAACGCACGCTGATCGCGATAGACGGCACCTATTCGGCTGCAATCGGTGACGTCTACGGACTTGGCAATACCGCCAATCCGCTGATCGTCAACAGTGTCCGCGAGACATCCAATGCGGTGATCCTGGCAACGTCGCTCGACATGGTGCCGATCAGCGGCACGCTTGGCGGCATCTATGCCACGCAGGCCTTCACCGGCCTCACCACAAACCGGTTTGATGACAGCTATGTTACCGCGGTCGATGGTGCGCAGAAGGGTTGCGGTGCGGGCAGCTACACCCGTATGAATGGCGGCACCCTCGAAGTCGCCTCAACGGCATCGTCGGCCGGTTCCGCTTCCGCAAAAACGAACTCAAACACCACTTTCGGGGGTGTTGAACTCGGTATCGATTACGGATGTTTTGATCTCGGACAGAACGGCGGGCAGGTTAACTTCGGCCTCCTCGGCGGCTTGAGCTCCGGTTCGGTCAGCAGCAACGATACGGTCGCCGGCATCGGCTACAGCGGGCTGAGCAAGTTCGACCAGCAGTATTTCGGTGCCTATGCTTCGTATTTTGCCGGACCGTTCATTGCCGAATTGCGCACGACCTATGGCCAGACATCCTATGACATCAACCAAATGCGTCTGGCACCGGGTCTTTCGACCACGGTCTTCGACCAGGACGGTTTCGATGCTGACCAGTACACGGCATCCGGATATCTGGGCTACAGCTTCGACATGGATCGCCTTTCGCTGATGCCTTCGGTGGGCCTGTCCTATTCGAACAGCAGCTTCAACGATGATCTGCGGGTGGCCAGCGGTTCACCGGCGCGGATTTCGTTCGGCGACATGGAAACCCTTGTCGGGTCGATCGGTCTTGCGGCCTCGACATCGTTCATTCTTGAGGACAATAACGGCACCATCGAGCCATTCCTTGCCGGCACCTACTACAACAACTTTGCTGATGATCCGACGTCCAATTATGTCTCGTCTGCGGGTATCCGGACGCCGATCACCACATCGACGGTGGACAGCTACGGCGAAGTAAGCGTTGGCTTCAACTATCTGGCGCCAGCGATTGGTAATATGCGCCAGCTTTCCAGCCAGCTGCGAGCCGATTTCCCGGTTGGTGACGATGTTTCGGGCGGGCAGGTCTCGCTGTCTGTGCGCGTCCAGTTCTAGGCTAAGCTTGCGTAGGTCGGAGCCGGAAGACGATCAACACGTCGATGGCAAAGCAGAATAGAAATGTGACTGGCGGTGCGTGATGCGCCGCCAGTTTTTTGCTTATGGTGGGTAATTTGGCCACCCTGAGCCGCCGTCAGGCTGATGATTGCGAATGTGTATCGTTGGGGCGGGCTTGTGCTTTTCCCGAAAATCCTGCCGGAACTTTATACGATATCTTGACTTCTGGTGCAGACCGGAAAGAATGGTTCGAAAGCCTTTCGGGAGGACAAAATGGCTCCAATCAAGCTTGAGAACGTTTCAAAGAGTTTCGGGAACGTCAATGTTATCAATGATATCTCGCTTGCGGTGGAAGCCGGCGAACTTATGGTGTTTCTCGGGCCTTCTGGATCTGGAAAATCGACGCTGCTGCGCATGATCGCCGGGCTCGAGACCATCGACAGCGGTGCATTGATGATTGATGACGTCCGCAGTGAAAATCTCGCACCGGGCCAGCGCAATGTCGCGATGGTGTTCCAGAACTATGCGCTCTATCCGCATATGACAGTGCGCGACAACATGGCGTTTGGTCTGCGCAATATCGGTATGAGCGCGGATGAGATCGACGCCCGCGTGCAGGAAGCCGCGCGCATGCTGGAGATGGTAGAGCTGCTGGAACGGCGACCCGCCCAGCTCTCCGGCGGTCAGCGCCAGCGCGTGGCAATCGGCCGGGCAATCGTCAAGGAACCAAAAGCCTTTCTGTTTGATGAGCCGCTCTCCAACCTCGATGCGGCGCTGCGCGTCAGAACCCGTGTCGAGCTTGCCCAGTTGCACAATCGCATGAAGGCGACGATGATCTATGTGACCCACGACCAGACCGAGGCGATGACGCTCGCCGACCGGATCGTGGTGCTCAACAATTGCCGGATCGAGCAGATCGGTACGCCGATGGAGGTGTATTTGCGGCCCGCCTCACGCTTCGTGGCGGGGTTTGTCGGTTCGCCGGGCATGAATTTCATTGAGGTCGATCTCGCCGGAGACGGCACGCAGATAGCGCGTCTCAATGATGGTTCTGCGTTGAAGGTTGATATCCCCGAGATGGCACCCGGGCGCTACGAGATGGGTGTTCGCCCTGAAGCCATAAGGGTGGTGGAGGATGAGAACGCAGAAGAGGTCACCACCACGGCGACGGTCGGCGTTGTCGAACGGCTCGGTGAACGGACCTTGCTGTACTGTACCCTTGCCGATGGAACCGAGTTGATCGCTACCGACAGCGGGCGTTCCGAGACCAGAACCGGCGATCAGGTCCGTCTCGCCTTTGACGCGACCGCACTTCATCTCTTTGATGAAGCGGGGAATGCCTACCACGTGCATTGATCCGCTTCACCCTCTGATCTTCGAAGCAACAACGCCGAGGCGCAAGGCCTCGGCGTTGTTGTTTAATCATAACAGGAAGTGCAAGCGGAGTTGGTGCCGATCTATCCCTTTATGCCGGCGGACAGCGTGATGGCCTCGGTCACCTTGCGCTGGAAGATGAGATAGGCGACCGCGACAGGAAGACCGGCCAGAACGGCTGCGGAAAGTTCCCGGGCATAATAGACGCCGAAGGCATCATTGACCTGGGTGATGCCGACCGTGATCGTCATCATCTCGGTCTTGGTAACCGCCAGGAACGGCCACAGAAACGCATTCCACGACCATATAAAGGTGACGATAGCGAGCGCGGTGGTGACGCCCCAATTCATCGGCATATAAATGCGCGTGAGGATGCGCCATTCGGAGGCATTGTCCATCGCCGCCGCCTCGCGGAAATCCTTCGGCACGTTGTCGAAGAACTGCTTGTAAACGATGATGACCACCGGATGGATCAACTGCGGCAGAACGATCCCGGCCCAAGTGTTGATGAGGCCAAAACGTGCCATCAGTTCAAAGTGGTTTACGATGAGTACCTGCATCGGCACCATGAAGCTTGCCAGGATAAGCCACCACAGAACCCGTCGGAACGGGAATTCGAGCTGCGAAATCGCATAGCCGCAAAACAGAGACGAACCAACGGTCAGCACCGTGATGGCGACCGCGGTGACGATGGAATTCACATACCAGATGCCGATCTGGGTTTGCGTGAGCGCGGCATAATAATGCGAAAAGGTCAGGTTTTCCGGCCATAATTCGATATAGCGGCGCACCACCTCGTCTTCCGGCTTCAGTGAGGAGATCACACCCCAATAGAGCGGAAAGGCCCATAGGATTGCGACAAGGATCGTCAGCAGTGTGATCACGAGGCCAACGAGGTTCAGGCGTTTTGCTGTTGTTGCAGTCATCATGCCCGCCCCTTTGAAAGCCGTGTGAGCTGGAAATTCAGCACGGATACCACGATGACGAGGATGAACAGCACAACGGCCGCCGCAGCGGCGCGGCCACCCTGGTCATACTGGAAGGCCCGCTGAAACACGTAATAGACCAGCACCAGATTGTCGTTTGGTCGTCCGCCGACCGAAAACAGATAGACCTGGTCGAAGATCTTCAACTGCAAGATCAGCTGGATCGTCAGGACCAGCGCCGTCACCGGCCACATCAGCGGCCATGTCAGCTGCCGGAATGTCGTCAGGCGCGATGCATTGTCGAGCGCTGCCGCCTCGTAGATTTCGACGGGAATGGAGCGGAGCCCGGCCAGGAAAAGCAGGATCGAAAAGCCGGCAGTCCACCATATCGTGATAACGCCGACCGCCGGCATGAACCAGACTGTCGATTTGAACACCGGTACCCGATCGACACCCAGCATGTCGAACACATACATGGCGATGCCGAACTGGAAGTTCAGCGTCCAGTCCCAAATCAGATAGACCACCGAAACCGGCAGAATATAGGGCAGGAAGAACAGTGCCAGAACGAGGGCCTGCAGCCGGCCTTTCAGGCGGCTGACGCCCAGTGCGATGGCAAAGGCAACCAGGGCGCCTGGAATGACGGTGATGGCGACGAAATAGGCCGTGTTCCAGAACGCGGTGTTGAAGCGCCGGTCACCCCAAAGGCGGGTATAATTATCGAAACCGACAAACTCGCCGCTACCGATCAGCGGCGCATTCTGAAACGACGTGATGAACAGCCGGATGGTCGGATAGACAAAGATCAATCCGTAAATGGCGACGAACGGAGCGATCAATAGCAGAGCGACAATCGCTTCGTTCCGTTTGTTGCGGAGCATGATGGGCCTCGGAAAAACGTGCAGCTGTCGGGCGAAATGGTCGCCAGCGGTAGAGCAGGTCCGGCAAAAATAAGCACCAATTGTGCGTCCGGACCTGCGTCAATCAAGAGGCCGATGTGTGTCTGAGGTTCTATGAAATGCAGACACACATCAATGCCGCTGACCCTCAACGATCATTGCAGATCGTTGAGCTCGTATTTGATTTCTTCCACCGCCTCGGCCGGCTCCATCTCGCCGTTGAGGGTCGGGACGAAATAGGTGGACATCACGTCATAGATCGGCCCGGCAACGCCTGCGAGCGTCGATTTGGGGTCGAAGATCATGTTTTCCGTCACGCTTGAATAGGTGGCGTTCGGCTGCATGGCCTGGTAGTCCGCCGATTGCGTGACAGGGCCATAAGCCGGGATATGGCCGGCGGTTGCCCAGAACAGCGAGTTTTTCGCCATCCACGAAATCACCTCCAGCACGGCGGTCTTCTTCTCCGGGCTCATGTCCTTGCCTGCATTGGCGGGAATGGCAAATGTGTGGCTGTCTGCGTAGGTTGCGGGATGGTCGAAGATCACCGGAAGCTCGACAGCGCCCCACTCAAACAATTTGCCCTGATCCTTCAGGTCGATCATCGTCGGAACTTCCCAGACACCGTTGATCATCATCGGTGATTCACCGGAGGTGAACAGCGCAACGGTCGCGGGATAATCGGTATAGGTGGTCTGCAGGCCGTCATTGGTCCAGCCCTGAAGTACGCCCAGCGCGTTCTCCAGCTTTTCGGCGTTGTCGCCAGCGAGGAACTCGCCATCGGTCATCAACTCTCCGTCTTGCTGGCCCACGAGGGAATAGACGGTGCGGAACATGAAGGTGCCGTCAGCCGTGGTTGAGGCCAGAGGAAACTTGGCGCCTGCCTCCTGGAGGCCCTTCAGCGTGGCTTCAAAGCCTTCGCGGGAATCAAGGCCTTTAGGCTTGCCGTCCTCCGTCAGCAGACCCGCTGCGGCCAGCGCGTCCTTGTTGTAGTAGAGCACGATCGGATGGGTATCGAACGGAACGGCGTACTGCTTTCCGTCCACTGTCACCGCGTCCCAGGTCGCGGATGCGTAATCGGCTTGCGAAAGGCCCATTGTCGACCAGTCATCGGGCGTGATCTGCTGCAGAATGCCCTGGCTGACGGCAAGCGGAATACGGCTTGCATGATAGGTCATGATGTCGGGACCTTCGCCGATCGCGGCAGAGGTGCGGACCTTGGCATAGAAGGGCGTACCCCATTCCAGCGTCGTCGCGTCGATGGTGATGTCACCTTCGTGCGCGGCGTTGAACTCAGAGATCAGCTGTTTCATGCGAACGCCGTCGCCGCCGCTGAGAAAGTCCCACCAGGTAACTGTTTCCTGGGCCTGTGCGGCGGTGGCAAACACACCCGCCGCGACAATCGCGCCCATGGCTACACCGAATACTTTCGCCATCTTATTCTCCTCCTCGTTTCAATACGGCCTCCCGCCGTATGGTTGGAACTTCCGGAGTGCCGCATCGCATTCAAGAAAGATGCGGCGCACCGGCATTCTTCGAAATCACGCATTAATGCGAACGTGGCACTCCCTGCCTGATGCGTTATAGCGTTACCCGGATCATCGAATAGGAGTAGGGGGAACCGTAACCGAAACCTTGCCGCCTGAAAGGCTTGCGCCATCCTGCTTTACGGGTTTCACGTTTCCCGGGTTCTCCTGGTATTCACCGCTTCGAGATCGTCATGCTTGATCAGTGTGTGCTCGACCGATTTGGCATCGCCGAACCGCTCAAGCGCGAGATCGATCGTCATGGACTCTTCTCCGTGACGGTTGATCGCAAAGAAAGTCAGTGTGCCTTCGTCTGCATCGTGAACGCCTGTAATGTCGAGATAGCGCACATTCGCCGCGATATCTGCATTGTAGGTTTCGCAATCGACATCAAGGGCGAGCGCTGTTCCCCGTCCGTAACGCGAGGCGAACTGGAACGGGTAGTAGATCGTCTGTCTCCAGGCAGCGCCGCCAGGCGCCGTCATGATCGGCGCGATCACGTTGACGAGTTGTGCGATGCAGGCGATGCTCACAACATCGGAACGCCGGATGAAGGTGTTGAGGATGCAGCCGACCTGCAGCACGTCCTCGAAATTATAGATATCCTCGAGAAGCACCGGCGCGTGCGGCCAATCCCACTCCTTCATTCGCTGTTCGTCTGCCTCGCGCTCATGATACCAGACATTCCACTCATCGAAAGAGATCTTTACGTCTTTCTTTGAACGCTTCTTGGCTTTTACATAGTCGATCACGCCGCTGACCGAGCCGATATAACGGTCAAGCTTCTCCGGAAGTGCCAGGTATTCGCGCGTATTCTTCTCGTAATTCATGAAATACATGTGCAGCGAAATATAGTCGACCTGATCATAGGTCTCGTCCAGAACCGTCGCCTCCCACTGCGGGAAGGTCGGCATTTCCGAATGGGACGAGCCGCAGACAACCAGTTCAAGCTTGTCGTCGAAGGACCGGATCGCCTTGGCGGTTTCATTGGCGAGGTGGCCGTATTCGGCGGCGGACTTGTGGCCGACCTGCCAGGGGCCGTCCATCTCGTTGCCAAGGCACCAGAGTTTGACGTTCCACGGATCAGCCTGGCCGTTCTTGCGGCGCAGGTCGGACCAGTAGGTGCCACCCGGGTGATTGACATATTCGACGAAATTGCGCGCAGCATCGAGCCCGCGTGAACCGAGATTGACGGCGAGCATCATTTCGGTGTTGGCGGCTTCCGCCCATCGTGCGAATTCGTGGATGCCGACCTGGTTGGATTCAGCCGTTCTCCAGGCAAGGTCGAGACGGGTGGGGCGTTCGCTCTGTGGGCCGATCCCGTCTTCCCAGTTATAGGCCGAGACGAAATTGCCGCCTGGATAGCGGCAGATCGGGGTATCGAGTTCGCGGACAAGATCGATGACATCGCGACGCATGCCGTTTTCGTCCGCTGTGGGATGGTCAGGTTCGTAGATGCCGGTGTATACTGCCCGCCCGAGATGCTCGAGGAACGAGCCATAGAGCCTTGGGTCTATTGTGGAAATGGTGAAGTTCTTGTGCGCGGTAACGCGGGCCTGCATGTTCTCTCCTCCGAAATCTAATTCTTGGTATAAACCAATATTTCTGGATAATAAAGACCCGATCAATCCTTTCGTCAAGCGGCTTTTCGAAGGTCGGTGTTGTTCGGGTGAACTTTCGTTCAGTCGCTATTTGGTGGTCAGGCGCAGAACGATATCCTGATCGTAATTGCCAAAGCCCTTGCCGAAAATGTTGATGCCGCCGGGGTGGCGGGCATCCTCGCGCACACTTACGGCTAGGCGGATCGAATGCCGTTGAGCGAGCTTGAGATCGTCGAGACAGACATCGGACATCTTGACACCGTCGACATAGGAGCCGGCAGGTGTTACGCGGAAACGCTTGAGCATGCCGTATTGCGAGCCGTTCAGCTTCCACCAGTCCGGGGTAAATACGCCACGACGGTCGCCGAAATCGCCGGGCGAGGTCCACTGTCCGATATCGACGCCATTGATGGTGATGGTGATGTCCGACGGCCAGTCCGGATTGGTTCCCGGCATTTCGGATGAAAGTTCCATCGAGAATTCGAGCTCGGTGATTTCGCGGTTGTCGAGCCGGGCGTTGTTTGGAAACTGGTATTCAACCGAACCGCGCGTGAACCAGATCAGTCCCGCCTTCATCCGTGCCGGATCGAGGAAGCTGTCGGGCACGTCCAGAAGTCCTATAATGCCTTCGTCGGTACACAGTCCGCATGGTGCGCTCACATCGAAGGCAGTGTAGAGCCCGACGGGCATGGCGACCTCGATGCCGTCATTGCGGCGTTCTTCCGTCGCATCGCCGAACACAATCGCGATCTCATCGTAGATGTTGGTGCAGACTTTCTGGTTGCCCTTGCGCGCACGCTGGCTCTCTGTGCGGATCAGGCCGGCATCCTCCAGCAATTGCACGCTCAGCGACACCGTCGACTGCGGAAGGTTCAGAATTTCGCCGATTTCCTTGACGTTCAGTGCACCTTTGCGGCGCAGCAGCTTGAGGACAGCGACGCGCGCTGGCGCTGCAAGCCCCTTGATGACATGGAAATCCTTTTCAGGATCAACGACGAGAAAGTTACGTGGCATGGGTGTTCACTGCTGGGAGGCTGTTGTCAGAAAACTTTCATATCAGGATTCTTGGCTCGGTCAAACACCAATGGAAATGGGCGTAAAGCGGTCATGCAGTTCGGCGCTTGGCCGGAAACAGACCGGTACTCCATCACGCAGCAACAGAAAGCCCCCGCAACAAGGGCGGGGGCTTTCACAGGATCGCATCAGGGCTGAAGCCTGTTAATATACTTCTATTGTCTGCGGGAAGGTCAAACCGGTTACGGTTTTACCACCTGAAAGCCGCTCAGCATCCGCCAGTCTGCGGGAAGTTTTCTGCGCTCGCCGGTCAACTCAACTCTGGTTTTCAGTTTGATGTCACCGCTCGATGCACCGATCATCAGCGTGAAGAAACCGGGTTCAACAACACGGAAGCCTTCATAGCCGGTGAAGTTCAGCATGTCGGTGGGCACTTCAAAGGTCAGCCGTGCGCTTTCGCCGGGTTTCAGGTCAAGCTTGCCGAAAGCCTTCAGTTCCTTGACCGGTCGCACCAATGTAGCGATCTCGTCGCGAACATAGAGCTGAGGCACAGCAATGCCTTTGCGATTGCCAGTGTTTGTGACTGTAAATGACAGTCGCACGGTGCCCGTTTCAATATCGACAGTCTCGCTTTCCAGCGCCACATCGGAAAAGTCGAAGCTCGTGTAGGAGAGGCCATGACCGAAGGGATAGCGGCTGCCGAAATGCCGCGCAATCGGCGTGCCGGAACTCTTGAAGCTGTGATTGTAGAAATAGGGTGCGGCGCCGACATTATGCGGGATCGACAGCGTCAGCCGGCCGGAAGGTTCCACCGCGCCGGTTAGAACGCTTGCAAGCGCGGTGCCGCCCTCCTGGCCGGAGAAGAAGGTCATGACCTGGGCTGCGATCCTGTCTTCCGCGCCACCGAGATTGTATGGGCGGCCCGAGGAGATGACGGCGATCACCGGCTTGCCGGTTTCAATCACAGCATCAAGCAGTTTCTGCTGCACACCGGGCAGTTCCAGCGTGTCGGTATCGGAGCCTTCGCCCACCGTGCCGGTCTGGAAAATGCCGGAAAGGTCGCCGACGCAGACGATGGCGACGTCGGCATTCCTTGCCGCTTCCACGGCGCTCGGGATCATATCGACCCGCGTGGAAAGCGAGGAGGCCTGTTCCAGCGAGGTGCTGTCATCAACATCGCCGGGAAAGACCGGGGCGCCTGCCTTGCGCTCGTCGAGGATGTTGCAGCCTCGTGCATAGATGACATTTTTGGCCCCGAGCTTCGCTCTGAGACCCGCCAGCGGTGTGACGACGCTTTCGATCTCTTCCTGGGCCTCGTTATGGATCAGGTGCACGGGGAAGGCGTAGTCGCCGAGAAGCGCCAGCGGATCGTCCGCAGTCGGGCCGATGACGGCGACCTTCTGGTTTGCAGCAAGCGGCAGAATGCCGTTATTGTCGAGAATGGTGACCGACTGTTCAGCCGTCTGCCGGGCGACCTCGACGTAGTCACGGCGCTGGAGCACGATCTTGCCGTCGTCGGCGTAGGGCTTTTCGAACAGGCCAAGCCGGAATTTCTCCTTCAGCACACGACCGACGATCTCGTCGATCTTTGCCTCTGTGATGAGACCGCGCTCAAGCGCTTCCTTCATATCCTTGGCGCAATCATCCCCGGGCAGTTCGATATCAAGGCCGGCATTGAAGGAAAGTGCGGCCGCCTCGGCCCGGTTCTCGGCGATGCCGTGATGCTGATAGAGCAGGCTGACGCCGACATAATCGGCGACGACCAGACCGTCAAAGCCCCAGTCATCGCGCAGCACCTTGGTCATCAGGTGATGTGAGGCATGGACGGGTTCGCCGTCGATATCGTGATAGGCGGGCATCACCGAACCGGCATTGGCGAGCTTCACCGCCATTTCGAAGGGCAGCATGAACATGTCGTTCAGCTCGCGCCAGCCCATATGGACCGGGGCATGGTTGCGCCCGCCTTCGCTGGCGGAATGGCCCGCATAGTGTTTCAGCGTCGCCAGAACTCCGCGATCCTCGCCCTGCAGGCCTTTGACATAGGCCGAGGCGATCACACCTGTCAGATACGGGTCTTCGCCGATGCTTTCCTCGGTCCTGCCCCAGCGGGCATCGCGAGCGACATCGAGCACCGGGGCAAGCCCCTGATGGCAGCCGATGGCACGCGATTCCTGGCCAATCGCCGCACCGACCTTCTCGACCAGCTCCGGATTGAAGGTTGCGCCAAAGGAGAGCGAGGACGGAAACAGCGTCGCACCCTTGATCATCAGGCCGGACAGGCACTCCTCATGCGACATCACAGGAATGCCGAGTCGGGTTTCCTCAACCATGAACTTCTGCAGCGCGTTCAGTGCGCGCACGCCTTCGGCCGCATCGATGCTACGGGTGCCGAGCGGCCGGGTGACCTGGCCGAGGCCGGAGGAGAGCATGGCCTTCAGCGTATCCGGATCGGTGGAGCCGGTGAACTGGTCGGAGCGCGTCTGGTGGTTGCCATCCTCAGACAGAAACAGCCAGACGGCATGTAACTGCCCGACCTTTTCCTCGATCGTCATGCGGGCGAGAAGGTCTGCAACACGCGCATCAACCGGTTGGGATGCGTCTTTATAGAAGGGAGTGTTGTGTGTATTGTTCATCTTACTCATTCCGTGTTCAAACCGCGTCAGTGGAGCTGAGCTCATGCGGGCCGGGCACGCTCGGCAGATAGTCCAATGCCTCGCCGTCGGCATCGAAGAGATGGCAGGCCGCCGGCTTGACGAAGAAAGCCATGGGCTTCTCCGGGACCTTTAAAACATCCTCGGCGACCTTGGCGATGATCGGCGTTTCCGTGCTTTCATTGAGGTAGAGGTGGCTGTATTCACCGAAATTCTCAACAGCCCGGACCTTGCGGCGGATCACCTGCTCGCTGGTGTCATCATCAACCGGGTGCATATGCTCCGGACGTACGCCGAGTGTCAGCTCTGCGCCGCTGGCAAGGCCATCGGTTGTGACGGGAACCTTAAGGCTTTCACCGGTTTCAAGCTTGATAACCGCTCCGTCCGCATCGGCGCTTTCCAACGTCACCTTCAGGAAATTCATTGAAGGGGAGCCGAGAAAGCCTGCAGCAAACAGGTTTGCAGGACGGTGGTAGAGTTCGAGGGCGCGCCAACCTGGGCAATGCTCCCTTTTTGGTGACATCCGGCCCGGCGCGCAGCAGCACGATCTTGTCGGCAAGCGCCATGGCTTCCGTCTGGTCGTGGGTCACGTAGATCATGCTGGCTTCGGGGTAGTCGTTGTGCAGATTGGCGATTTCGGACCGCATGTGGACACGCAGCGCCGCATCAAGGTTCGACAGCGGTTCATCGAACAGGAAGACGGCGGGTTGGCGGACGATGGCGCGGCCAATGGCGACGCGCTGGCGCTGACCGCCGGAAAGCTGCTTGGGCCGGCGATCCAGCAATGGCTCAATCTGCAGCATCCGTGCAGCCTCGTTGACCCGCCTTTCAATATCCGCCTTCGGCGTCTTGGCCTGTTTCAGACCGAAAGCCATATTCTCGTAAACACTCATATGCGGATAGAGCGCGTAGTTCTGGAACACCATCGCCACGCGGCGCTCGGCCGGCGGCACATCGTTCATGATCTCGCCGCCGATCGTCAGCGCACCTTCAGTGGTTTCCTCGATGCCGGCAATCATTCTAAGAAGCGTGGACTTGCCACAGCCGGACGGACCAAGAAACACGCAGAACTGGCCGTCTTCTATGTTGAGATTGATGTCGTGCAGGACGGTGAGCTTGGCGAAGCGTTTTTCGACGTTTTCGAGAATAATCTGTGTCATTGTTGTTACTCCGGTTCCATCAGCCCTTGAGCGAGCCGGCCATCATGCCGTTGACGATCTTTTCCTGACCGATGGCGTAGACGATGATCAAAGGCAGGGCGGAAAGCGTGACGACGGCCATGATGGCGGGGACATTCGAGGCGTACTGGCCCTGGAAATCCCAGACTGCCAGCGGCAGCGTCCGCCTGTCGGTCGAAGAGGTCAACACATAGGCGAAGACAAATTCGTTCCACAGCATGATGCCGTTATAGATTGCAACTGTGGAAAGGCCGGGCCCTGAAAGGGGCAGGAAGATCTTCCAGTAGACTTTGAAGGGGCCGCAGCCATCAAGCTTGGCAGCTTCTTCCAGCTCTTTGGGGACCTGTCGCATGAATTCCGTCAGAATGAACACCGAGATCGGCAGGCTGATGGCGACATAGGGACCGATCAGGCCCGCCGGCGTGTCATAAAGCCCCATCGAGCGGGTCATCAGATAGACGGGCACGAGCGTGACATGAAGCGGCACAATCATACCGGCGATGATCAGCGCGAACAGGCTGTCGGAGAATTTGAATTTCAGCCGGGCCAGCGCATAGGCGGCCATCGAGGAAAACAGCATGATGATGACGACCGAAGTCGAGATCACAAACAGGCTGTTTCTGAGGTAGATCAGGAACGAGCCCTCAAGCACCTCGATATAGTTGGAAAGATTAAAGCTTTCCGGTAGCGCCCAGAATGGCTTGATAAAGGTTTCCTGCTGCGTCTTCAGGCTCATGAACGCCACGAAGATGAAGGGCAATGTGGTGACTGCCAGCCAGAAGAGGCCGAGCACCGGTATGGCAACGCGCGAGACCTTGAAGCCTTGTTTCTTTCTCATCGGATCAGACCTCCGTCTCGAACCGCTTGGACAGACGGAAAGCGACTGAAGCGATTACGGTGATGATGATGAACATGGCGGCGGCGACCGTGGTGCCGTAGCCGAGCTCGAAGGAGGCGAAGACCTGCTTGTACATATAGCTTGCCATCACCTGTGAGGCATTTTCCGGCCCGCCTTCGGTCATGACGTAGATCAGGTCGAAATAGCGCATCGAGCCGATGGTCGCGAGCAGCACGGCTGTGCGGAACGTGCCTTGCAGATGCGGCAGTTTCAACCGCCAGAAGATGGTCGTCTGGGACGCGCCGTCGAGCCTTGCCGCCTCGGTGATTTCACGCGGGAAAGAGGCGAGGCCGGCCAGGAACAGCACCATGTAAAGGGGATGTTCTGCCACAGCACGACCGCAATGACCGATCCCAGCGCGTAGCGCGGATCGCCAAGCCAGTCATGCGCCCAGCCGTAAAGCCCCATGGCGTCCAGAACTGAATTGATCGGGCCGAAATTCGGATCGTAGATATTCTTGAACAGAACCCCGAGGGCAACGGAGGACATCAACAGCGGGATGAAATAGAGGATTTTGAGGATCCGCGAGCCCTTGCTGGCCTCGTCCAGAACCACGGCCAGAACCAGCGCGATCGGCAATTGAACGATAATGGAGAACAGCGCCAGCAGGATGTTGTTCCACGCCGAATGCCAGAACACGCTGTCATGCATCAGCCGGACCCAGTTATCCATGCCGACGAAGCGGGCCGTGTCCCCAAGGCCGTTCCAGTTGACAAAGGAAAGCCGGAAACTGGAAACGAGCGGGTAGAGCAGGTAGACCGCCAGAAATATGACCGCCGGCGCCATGAAGATAATGGGGGCTGCCTTTTGGGCCAGAACCCATTTCTTTCGCTGCCTTTGCCGGTCGGCCGCCGTCCGCGTTATCGCCGTGGACATGTTGTTTCCTTTCTCTCGTCTTATTTCCGGTAAACCCGGGAAAAAGACACAAGCAGCCTCTCGGTCGCCGCCGGTAAAGGCGGCGACCGGTGCGGGGCGTATGCAATACGAACGCCTCGGGAGGTTTGGAGTTAAGTGTTCTCGGCCGTTACTGCTTGGCTTCGGCCTGAGCGGCCTGTTCCATTTCGGCGGCGGCTTCTTCCGGCGTGATCGAGAGGCCGAAAAGCTGCTGGACCGTATCCTTGTGGACCTCGCCGACGGCCGGCGGCAATTCCTGATCGTACCAGAGCTGAACGCTGCCGGCTTCGCCGACGACGTCCAGAACCTTGTTCAGGAAGGGGTCTTCCGTGGTGATACCCTTCAGAGGCATAACACGCTGATCGGCCAGGCGATCCTTCGCCGACTGATCATCGGTCATCGACATCAGGAGATCAAAGGCTGCGTCCTTGTAGGGGCATTCCGCCGAGATCGAAAGAAAGTTGTCGCCGATCGTGCCCGCAACATTGCTTGGATCGCCTTTTCCACCGGGCACGGACGGGAAGGTGAAAAAATCGACCTTCTTGGCAAATTCCGGGTTTTCGTTGCGGATTGTCGCCATTTCCCAGCTACCCATCAGTTCCATGGCAGCACGGTTGGCGTAAAGCAGGCGGCGGGAGCCGCCGACATCGTAGTCGAGGCCGTTATAGCCTCTGGCGAAGGCGTTGGCCTTGACCAGTTCCTGCAGGCGCTCGCCCGCCTCTATGAAGGCAGGATCCTCAAACGAACCGCCCTCTTCACCATAGGCGGCCTTCTGGAAGACTTCCGGTCCGCCGATACGGTCGGCCAGCAGCACGAAATACATCGATCCCGGCCATTTGTTCTTGTTGGCCAGCGCGAAGGGGGCAATGTTGTTTTCGTTCAAGACCGTGATGACATGCATCAGGTCATCCCAGGTTTCCGGTGGAGTCAGCCCAAGATCGTCGAAGATTTCGGTGTTGTAGAAAATCGCGGCAATCGTCGTGTTTTCAGCCGGAATGCCATAGATATTGTCATCGAAGGTGACGGCCCCGAAGCTTGCGGGCACAAACCGGTCTTTGAACGCGGCATGATCTTCCAGATAGGGCGTCAGGTCGACAACCTGGCCGGAATCGACATATTCCTTGAGCGGGCCGCCGCCCCAGGAGGCAAAGACGCAGGGAGGCTCATTGGCGCCGAACGCAATCTTCAGTTTGGTCTTGTAGGCGTCGTTGGCAAAGTGCAGATCCTCGACGACATAGCCAGGATGGGTCGCTTCGAAGCGATCCATGCCGGCGCGGACGATGCCGGCGGTTGCCGTATCCGAGCGCAGATCCCATGACGTGATCGTCTTGGTGTCCTGAGCCTGAGCGGCCAGAGGCAAGAGCGCGGCAATGGCTGCTGAGCCCAAAAGACGGGTGAAAGTTCCGGTCGGTTTGAATTGCATTGTGTCCTCCCATTGCAAGTCAGTTCTATGTCTTACGATATGAGATACGTTACCGGTAACGGTACGTAGTGTCAATCTTGTTTCGTTACGGAGATCAGGGCGCATGACTGGCAGGCCGCGCCAAGGAAAATACCTTGTCCGGCCAGGTAAATGTGGCTCTGTCGCTATTGTGACAAAATTGTGCTAGTCGAAGCATCGCCCTTGCGGAATGTAGGGCCTCGGCAAACGAAGAAGGGGAATGGTGTTGGTCCGTTCGGTATCTTTTGCGATGCCTCAGTCGCTACACCGGCAAACCTGCGCCAGGGGAGATAGTGTGGCGGTGAAGAAGCGCGCGGCCACGCTGGCCGAGATAGCAAAAGTTGCGGGTGTTTCCCGGATGACGGCCTCACGGGCTCTCAACAACCAGCCCGGCGTTTCGGCCGAAACGCGCGAGGACATTCTGCGCATTGCAGATGAGATGGGCTACTCTGTCAATCCGTTTGCCCAGAAGCTGGCCAATGGCCGCTCACGCATTATCGGCGTGATGGCCGAACTGCATGCGCCGTTTACCAGCGACATCGTGCTCGGTATCAGCGGTGCAGCCAAAAGCGCCGGCTACGAAGCGCTGGTCTACTCACTTCCCGATCGCGACAGCACGGCGCCAAGCAGTGTGGCGAGCTTGCTGCAGCAAATCGCAGGCGGCATCATCGCGATCCTGCCTTACGAGGCGAGCTATCTGGAACAGATCACCAGCGCGGGCCTGCCGGTGGTGACGATCGACACGCTTTATGATGACCCGCTCTTTCCCGCGGTCGATGGCGACAGCTATCAGGGCGCGAGGCTTGCGGTGCGCCATCTGGCGGATCTCGGGCACCGGCGTATCGGTTTCATCACCGGTGACAATCGCCTGCGTTCGGCCCGTGAGCGGATGGCGGGTTATAGCGATGCCGCCGCCCAGTTTGGCCTGGACAGGGATCCCGCGCTGATCGTTAACGGCGATTTCCTGCAGAAAAGTGGCTTTGATGCCGCCAAACAGCTGCTGGCGCTGATACAGCCTCCGACCGCCATTTTTGCCGCCAACGATATCAGCGCACTCGGCGCCAGCCAGCGCTGCGCGAGAAGGGGGTGAGGATACCAGAGGATATGTCGCTGATCGGCTTTGATGACATTGCCATTTCGCAGCAGATGCACCCGCCGCTGACCACCATCAGGCAGCCACTGCGTCAGATCGGCCGGTCGGCGATGAATACATTGCTGGCCCGCATTGGCGGTCTCGATGCGCCCAGCAACCGCATCACGCTGCCGACCGAACTGGTCGTGCGCCAATCGACTGCTCCGCCGCATAAGTTGTGACTCGGGGGCGGTTATTGAACACCGTGCGAACGGGTAATCGGACGTGTCAGCCCGCCGGTACCAATGGGGCGGGCATCTCACTGGTTTTCTCGGCCGCCTTACAGATATCGGCAATGACGCAGGCCGGGCAATCCGGTTTGCGGGCCTTGCAAACGTAGCGCCCGTGCAGGATCAGCCAGTGATGGGCGTGAAACAGATAGTCCGGCGGAATGATCTTTTCGAGTTTTGCCTCCACCGCGTCCGGTGTCTTTCCCGGCGCAAGGCCGATGCGGTTGGAGATGCGGAAAATATGGGTATCGACGGCAATCGTGGCTTCGCCAAAGGCCATCGACATCACCACATTGGCAGTCTTGCGTCCGACGCCGGGCAGGCTTACCAGTTCTTCGCGCGTTCGGGGCACTTCGCTCCCGAACTCAGTAATCAGGCGCTGGCTGAGTGCGATTACATTTTTGGCCTTGTTGCGGTAAAGCCCGATGGTGCGGATATAGGAGGTCAGCTGCTCCTCGCCGAGTGCCGCCATCTTTTCCGGCGTATCGGCCACAGCAAACAGCGTTTTCGTTGCCTTGTTGACGCCGATATCGGTGGCTTGGGCGGAAAGCGCCACGGCAACCAGCAGCGTGAAGGCGTTGGTATGATCGAGTTCACCCTTCGGCTCGGGCCGCTGCACTGAAAACCGGCGGAAGATCTCCCGGATTTCCTCTTTCGAGTAGGCGGAGCGCGGCGTTGCAGGTTTGCGGACGGTAGCCGGATTTGACTTTTTCGTCCTTTGGGTGCTCACTTGTGGCTTGGCTTTTGTCATTTTCTTTGATCGCTGGCGCTATGACCGATGTGAATGCGTTTGAAGACCGGCCGGTCTTTTCGGCTGAACTTTTCCCCATCGCTCTCTGGGGCGCAAGGGATTTCGTGTCCTGCTCGCTGTTGCTGCGCTCGGGTTTTTCCCGAATGCGCTCTGGTTTGCCGCCCACGGCGCCTGGCCGATCGCGCTTTACTGCGGGCTTGCCTTCGTCGCGCTTTATGCGGCTTTCAAGCTTTCCTATCGCTCGGCCCGGATGCGGGAGCATGTCTCGGTTTCAAGGCTTGCCGTTTCTGTGCGCAAGGTAACCCCCTCGGGCCGAATGAAAGAGACCCATTTCAACCCGTTCTGGACGCACTTTGCCGTTGATCGCCACGATGAGTTCGGCATTACCGGGATGCGGCTGACGAGCCGCAATGAGCGCCTTGAGATCGGTGCCTTCCTCAATCCGGATGACCGGGAGAGCTTTGCCGTGGCCTTCAGACAGGCACTTGCGACCGTAAAGCAACGGATTTGATCCGCGCGGCAAGAAACGGGTGGCCGCGCGCGCGAAACTCGTGCTTGCTGCTGTCACGAAGGAGCACGACACCGATGAACGCCTTGTTTGAAACCATTTCCGAAAGCGCAGTCGAGATCACTCCGTGCGGAAGTGATTACGATACCGTGCGCAAGGTCATCACCATGATCAGCGAGGAGTATCGCGAGCAGCCGGGGCTCGAGACAATCGCCGAACGGCTCGGCATGTCTCCGACCGGACTGCAGAAGACCTTCACCCGCTGGGCCGGTCTGTCGCCGAAAGCTTTTTGCAGGCGATCACACTTGATCACGCCAAAACGCTTCTGGGCGCCGAACGGCTTCCGCTGCTCGACACCTCCTACGAACTCGGCCTTTCCGGTCCCGGCCGGCTGCACGACCTGTTTGTCACCCACGAGGCGATGTCGCCCGGCGAATGGAAGAGCGGCGGCGAGGGACTGTTGATACGCTACGGCTTTCACCTCTCGCCCTTCGGCCGGTCGCTGGTGATGATTACCGATCGCGGGCTTGCAGGCGTTGCCTTTGCCGATGCTGGCGGAGAAAGTGCGACTTTCGAGGATATGAGGGCGCGCTGGCCGGAGGCGACCTATGTCGAGGATATCGCAGCAACAGAAGCTTACGCCCGGCGTATATTCGACCCCGAGGAATGGTCTTCAGACCGGCCTCTCAAGGTTGTTCTGATCGGCACGGATTTTCAGGTTCAGGTATGGGAAAGCCTTTTGAAAATACCCTTCGGCAAGGCAAAGTCCTATTCGGACATTGCTGCAGAGATCGGTCGTCCGAAGGCGTCGCGTGCCGTCGGGGCGGCAATCGGTCGCAATCCGGTCTCCTTCGTCGTGCCCTGCCACCGTGCGCTTGGAAAATCCGGCGCACTCACCGGCTATCACTGGGGCCTGACACGCAAACGCGCCATGCTCGGCTGGGAGGCGGGGCAGGCCTGATCCGAGCCGGCCCGCATAAGGCGCAGCATTTCAGCGCTCGGCCGACTTTTCTTGAAATCGTTTGAGCACGGTCAAATCCCAATCTAAATCGATTGATATCTTGCCTTGACTTGGGAAGCGGCGCTTTGCGATAGTCGCTTGCGAAAATCAGCGGCTGTCGGCGCTTGCGTCCGGCGCCGATGTTTGCCAACAGTCATTGAAAGATCACCGTGGCGCGTTAGCCTTCTGGCAGACCTTGCAGAAACGGCGCGAATGCTGCTCGGCAATCGAAATTGAAAGTGGTCCGCAGGCCTTTGCGCCGCGAACCTAAAACGAAGGATGAGGATCATGGCTTCCAAACTTGACCAATTGCGTGAGATGACGACGGTCGTCGCCGATACCGGTGACATCAAGGCTGTTGCCAAGATCAAGCCGGTCGATTGCACGACCAACCCCAGCATCGTGCTCAAGGCACTGTCGACCGATATGTTCGACGAACAGTTCGCCGCTGCCATCAAATGGGGCAAGACGCAGTCCGGCGACAAGGATGCTGTTGTTGCAGCCGTAGCAAGCCGTCTTGCAATTGATGTCGGTGCCGCGCTCGTTGATCTCGTTCCCGGTCGCGTTTCGACCGAAGTTGACGCGGATCTTTCCTTCAATACGCAAGGCTCGATCGAAAAGGCGCATGAAATCATTGCGGCTTATGAAGAGCGCGGTATCAGCAAAGACCGTATCCTCATCAAGCTCGCCTCGACCTGGGAAGGTATCCGCGCCTGCGAAGTGCTGCAGAAAGAAGGCATCGACTGCAACCTGACGCTGCTGTTCTCGAAATGCCAGGCGATTGCCTGCGCCGATGCCGGCGCGTTCCTGATCTCGCCCTTCGTCGGCCGTATTCTCGACTGGTACAAGAAGGCCACCGGCGAGGACTACACAGCCGAGACCGATCCGGGTGTTGTCTCCGTCCGTTCGATCTACAATTACTACAAGGCAAACGGTATCAGCACCGTGGTCATGGGCGCCTCTTTCCGTAATATCGGTGAAATTGAAGGCCTGGCCGGCTGCGACCGCCTGACGATCTCGCCCAACCTTCTGGAAGAACTCGAAGCCGATCAGGGCAAGCTGGAGCGCAAGCTTTCTCCGGATGCTTTCGAGCCGGAACCCAAGATCGAAATGGACGAGCAGACCTTCCGCTGGATGATGAACGAGGACGCCATGGCGACCGAGAAACTCGCTGAAGGCATCCGCAACTTCGCTGCGGATCTTGGAAAGTTGCGCACGAAAGTGGCAAAAGAACTCGTCGCCTGATCACAAAAAGTAAGACTGCACAAAAAACAACCCGGCCCCTGTGGCCGGGTTGTTTTGTTTCGGCTTGTCGATGATTATTCGAGCCTCCTTGGCGGGCTATCCATAAGTATCTGAATCTTATAAAGAATACTAAATTTATATCTGTGGGCGCCTATCCTGATGGGTTTCTATGTGGTGTTTTCAATTCCTAGGCGTCAATGTTTTGGCGACACTGCGGTTTCCTTTTGACGACTTGTTGGTCGATTGATTAAACCTTAACTCCCGGTCATCGAACGAAACAAAGATGACGCAGGAGTTCATCATGACGAAGATTATCGCATCCGCCGTTCTGGTTTCAGCACTCGCCGCCGCCCCGGCAGCATTCGCCTTCCAGCCCACAGCCATCCCGGAAACCGGCACCTTTACCAAGGCACCCGTCGGCAGCACGGTCACCATCGAAACGACCGGCAAGTTCGGTAACCGTTATCAGAACTATTTCCGCGTCGCAGAAAATGGCGAGCTGGAATTCGTCGTTCAGGACGCCGTGAACTGATTTCCTTTCAAAGAGAGGCAGGGCCGCAAGGCCTTAAACTTCAGGTGCCGGTCGACGGAGCAAAAAATCCGCACCGGCTGAATTTCACCTCTTGTTAATCAAATGATTAAAACTACATCTGAGCCATCAGAGAAACTCAGTCAGGAGACTGTCATGAAAAAGATTTTTGCATCCGCCGCTCTCGTATCCGTGCTCGCTGCCGCCCCGGCCGCTTTTGCGATCCAGCCTTCGGCCATTCCGGACACCGGCACGTTTACCAAGGCGCCCGTCGGCAGCACGGTCACCATCGAAACGACCGGCAAGTTCGGCAACCGTTACCAGAACTATTTCCGCGTTGGTGAAAGCGGCGAACTCGATTTCGTCGATCAGTACCGCACCAACTGATTCTTATCTCGAAAGAGGTTGGGCAGGGGCCAAGTATTCCCTTTCGCCCGAAGCCTGTAGGTCGAAAAAGCGTGGAGAGTGGACCCTAGCCACCGCGCGCATCGCCCGAAAAGGCCGATTCAATTCACCTCTGAACCATCAGAGAAACTCAGTCAGGAGACTGTCATGAACAAGATTTTTGCATCCGCCGCTCTGGTATCCGTGCTCGCTACCGCCCCGGCCGCTTTTGCGATCCAGCCTTCGGCCATTCCGGACACTGGCACGTTTACCAAGGCGCCCGTCGGCAGCACGGTCACCATCGAAACGACCGGCAAGTTCGGCAACCGTTACCAGAACTATTTCCGCGTTGGTGAAGACGGCAAGCTCGATTTCGTTGATCAGTTTCGCGAAAGCAGCAACTGATCAAGCCCTGACTATCTCTTTCCTGGGCAAAACAGAAAAAGGCGACCGCGATAAGCGGCCGCCTTTTTATGTGCTCAAGAAGCCGGCCTTACTGCGCTGCCGCAAGTAGAGCGGCCACGAGCCCCTTGGTCGAGGAATCGTGGCCCTCTGCACTTTCGCTTCCCGAGACCACTGGCAGCAGCCCCGTCGCCAGTTCCTTGCCAAGCTCAACGCCCCACTGGTCAAACGAGTTGATACCGAAGAGGACGCCCTCGACGAAGACCCGGTGTTCGTAAAGCGCGATCATGCGGCCCAGGGCGTAGGGCGTTAGTGCATCATAGACGAAAGTGATCGACGGTCGGTTGCCGGAGAAGACACGGTGCGGCGCAATCTTGTCGGCCGTCTCGGCATCCATGCCCTTGTCGAGAAGCTGAGCTTTCGCCTCTTCCAGCGTGCGTCCCTTCATCAGCGCTTCCGACTGAGCCAGGCAATTGGCCATCAGCAACTGGTGCTGGTGGCGCAGGTCTGCCTCGTGGCCATTGGCGGCGATCATGAACTCGATCGGAATGATATTGGTGCCCTGGTGGAGCAACTGGAAGAAAGCGTGCTGGCCGTTGGTGCCGGGCTCACCCCAGACAATCGGGCCGGTCGGTGTGGTCACGTCTTCGGACGCAATCGTGATCGACTTGCCGTTGCTCTCCATGTCGAGCTGCTGCAGATAGGCGGCAAACCGCGCCATGCGCTGGTCGTAGGGGATGACGGCGCGCGAGGGGTAATCAAGTACGACGCGCTGGTAGTAGCCGATGAGGCCGAGCATGAAGGGCAGGTTTTCGGTCGCCGGGGCTTCCTGGAAATGGGTATCGATCGCATGCGCACCGTCGAGGAAGGCGCCGAAGTTCTTCGCGCCGATGGCAATCATCAGCGGCAGGCCGATGGCTGACCAGATCGAATACCGCCCGCCGACCCAGTCCCAGAAACCGAAGACGCGGGACTGATCGATGCCAAAGTCGGCGACCTTGTCGAGCGCTGTCGAAACCGCGCAGAAATGATGACCAACAGCGTCTTCGCCAAGCGCGCCGGCGATGAATTTGCGCGCCGTCCCTGCGTTGGTCATGGTCTCGATTGTGGTGAAGGTCTTCGAGGCGACGATGAACAGGGTCGTTTCCGGGTCAAGGCCCGCGATCGTGTCGGCGATGTGAGCGCCGTCGATGTTGGAGACATAGTGCAGGCGAGGCCCGTCATGGTAGGGCGCCAGCGCCAGCGTGGTCATGGCCGGGCCGAGATCGGAACCGCCGATGCCGATATTGACGACATCAGTAAAGGCCTTGCCGGTCGCGCCCTTGATGCTACCGGAGCGGATGCCCTCGGAGAATTCGCCCATTGCGTCAAGCACTTCGTTGACGTCCGGCATCACATCCCGGCCATCCACCATCACCGGTGTGTTCGACCGGTTGCGCAATGCGGTATGCAGGACGGCACGGTCCTCGGTGATGTTGATCTTTTCGCCCGCAAACATCGCTGTGCGCTTTTCCGCAACGCCCTTTTCCTCGGCAAGCTTCACAAGCGCTTCGAGTACCTCGGCATTGATGGCGATCTTGGAAAAATCCATAAGAAGGTCTTCGAACCGCAGGCTGAACCGGTCGAAGCGGTCTGGGTCGGCGGCAAAGGCTGCACGAAGATCCGTGGCGCTGGTTCGTTCTGCCGTTTCCTGGAGGGATTTGAGAAGGGCATTCATGTCGATGTGCTCCCTGAAATGCTTGGATTGGGCGGTTATAACGCGTTTTTAAAACGATTGAATGGATTTCTGCTAAATCATGCCGACGGAGTCGAACGCTTTTTGACATTGAAGGCGGGTGGGGAACGAAAATCAACAGTCTTCAACGTGAAATACGGCTGGTGCCCGCCTCGCAGCGAGCCGGATCGTCACGCAAACAAAGACCGCGCGCCAGAGCACGCGGTCAAAAGCTCTGCATCGATGGTGAGGTTGCTCAGCCGGCAGTTCGCGGTGTCGGGTGATTCTCACGTTTGTGGGCGACCATCATGAAGTAAATGAACACGAACGGGATTGCGCTCCAGTAGGCTACCGACTTGTCATGGCCCATGTTGCGGGCGCGAAATGCGGTGAAGCGTCCGAAGGCAAGGCCGGGCACGACAGCGTAGATCGACAGGCCCATATAATAAGCGGTCGAGAGCGCCATGCCCTGGCTGCTGATCGCTTCGCGCGGGAACGCAAACTCAAGAAGATAGGAAATCACCAGATTGATCACGAAGATGAAGCAGGCGCGCAGGAAATAGTCCCGGCGGTCATATTCCCGCAGCTCTCTGGTCAGATAAACCCCCAGCAACACGCCGATGGCGCTCGTTACATAGGGAAAGAAAAAAGGCCCGACATCACGTCTCCTCCTCGAAACGATTGTGCGCAGATTGTCGCATGTGGCGTATTGTCGCATAAAATCTCATGCGCTTGCAACTCCGAACGCAACCCGGTTGTTCTGCGTTCGCAGCACTGGGCTTGAGATGAGGGGGCAGGGGTACCGGCATCGCTTTGTTGCACCGCACGCCGTATGCGCTTCAGCCACCGCGGAATAGCGGATTGAGGCAGGTCAATGAAACGGCGCCGTCGATGTCGCGGTGTGAGCGCTGGAGCTGATGATTGGCAAATTTCGTGGCATTTTTCACGCATGGCGGGCAAAAACGTGGCGATGAGGTGACGGCAATGCGGCGTTGTGCCAAAATGCCACAGGATGGACACGGTTCATTTTTGGTCTAGTTACGGTAAAGAGACCGCCAGAGATGACGCCGCCGTCTGGCTAGGCAGGGGCTGTCTTAAGGAAATGCCTGTATAAGGAGTTCGGCCGCCGCGGGGACGATGGGCCAGGGCCGTCAGGCATGTCATCGACAATCAAGTCCGGATTATCCGCGCAATCCGGCGTCATTGTAGAGAATGAAGACGATTGTGAACCTATTAAAGCTATTGAAACTGACGCTGATTTTGCCGCTTGTGTTGCTGTTGTCAGGCTGTCAGCTCATTCTTCTTGACCCGGCAGGCTGGGTCGCCAATCAGGAACGCGATCTGCTGATTGCCTCGACGGTGCTGATGCTTGTCATCATTGTACCTGTGCTGGTTCTGGCGGTCTACATTCCAGGCGGTATCGCGACAGCCGCAAGGCCACGGAAGACTACGACCCGGAATTCGAGCACTCGTCGCTGTTCGAAGCGTTTATCTGGGGCGTGCCGGTCATGATCGTCATCGCTCTTGGTGCGCTGACATGGATTTATACCCACAGGCTTGACCCTTATAAGCCGCTCGATCACATCGCCGGCGAGCCGGTCGAAATCGAGGTCGTCTCGCTCGACTGGAAATGGCTGTTCATCTATCCTGACCAGGATATGGCCGTCGTCAACCAGCTGGTCATTCCGACGGACCGTCCGGTAAATCTCAAGCTCACATCCAGTTCGGTGATGAACACCTTCTTCGTTCCCGCGCTCGCTGGCATGATCTACACCATGGCCGGCATGGAGACGAAGCTGCATCTGGTCGCTGAAGAAGCCGGACAGTATTATGGCCGTTCGGCCAACTATTCCGGTCCCGGCTATGCCCATATGGATTTCGAGACCTTTGCCGTTTCCGAGGATGAGTTCTCCAGCTGGGTCAATACGGTCAAGTCTTCGGGCCAGACGCTGAGCGCTGAGACCTATCTCGAGCTTTCGAAGCCGACGGTTGCCGACAGTGTGTCCTATTACAATGGCGTTGCCGATAATCTCTTCGACAAGATCGTCGGGCTCTGCGTCGAAGCCGGCAAGGTCTGCGTCGGCGAAATGATGATGCAGGACATGATGGGTGGCGGCGGCCTTCAGGGCGTCAAAACCAAGGATAACTACCTTTATGACGAATTCCCGCCCGGCGAAGGCTTCGACCAGCACGAATTCGAAGGGAGCTTCACGCCAATCCCGACGAACCGAGGAGTGGTCCGGTTAATGTCAAGAATCCCGATCAGACCGTGACCAATCTTTCCGGCGGCGACAGTGCGTCGAACGCTTCTGAACCCGTGAGGCAGCAATGAGACCTGAAATCTGGAACATCATTTTCGGCAAACTGTCGTGGGACGACATTCCCTATGACGTTCTCATTCTCGACGTCACCTTCGCGGCAGTCTTGCTCGCGGCGCTGACCGTATTCGGCCTGATTACTTATCACCGCAAATGGGCCTATCTCTGGAGCGAATGGTTCACTTCGGTTGACCACAAGAAGATCGGCGTGATGTATATCGTGCTGGCGCTGGTGATGCTTTTCCGCGGCTTCACCGACGCCTTCATGATGCGCACCCAGCAGGCGCTTGCCGCTGGCGGTGCGCAGGGCTACCTGCCGCCGCATCACTTCGACCAGATCTTTACGGCTCACGGCACGGTCATGATCTTCTTCTTCGCCATGGCCTTCCTGGTCGGTGTGATGAACATTGCCATGCCGCTGCAGATCGGGGCGCGTGACGTTGCCTTTCCGTGGCTGAACAATTTCTCGTTCTGGATGACGGTGTCGGGCGCAATCCTGCTCAACGTTTCACTGTTTATCGGCCTTCTAGGCCGCACCGGCTGGCTTGCCATGCCGCCGCTTTCCGGGATCGCATACTCGCCCGATGTGGGGGTCGACTATTACATATGGTCTCTACAAATCGCGGGGATAGGCACGACGCTTTCGGGCGTCAACATGATCGCCACCATCCTGAAAATGCGTGCGCCTGGCATGACCATGATGCGTATGCCTGTTTTCACCTGGACCACGCTTGCCGCCAATGTGCTGATCGTCGCAGCCTTTCCGGTTCTGACGGCAACGCTGGCCATGCTCGCACTTGACCGTTATCTCGGTATGCACTTCTTCACCAATGACATGGGCGGCAACGCCATGCTCTACGTGAACCTGATCTGGATCTGGGGTCACCCGGAAGTTTATATCCTGATCCTGCCCTGCTTCGGCATTTTCTCCGAAGTGGTTGCGACCTTCTCCGGCAAGCCGCTATTTGGCTATCGTTCGATGGTTTATGCCACGTGCTGTATTCTGGTTCTGTCGTTCGTCGTCTGGCTGCATCACTTCTTCACGATGGGGTCTGGCGCCAGCGTCAACACCTTCTTCGGCATAGCCACGATGATTATCGCGGTGCCGACCGGGGCCAAGATTTTCAACTGGCTGTTTACCATGTATCGCGGGCGTATCCGTTTCGAGACGCCCATGTACTGGACGGTGGGCTTCCTGATCACCTTCACCATAGGCGGTATGACCGGCGTGATGTTGGCTGTTCCTCCGGCTGACTTCCAGCTGCACAATTCGCTGTTCCTGATTGCCCACTTCCATAACGTCATTATCGGCGGCGTGGTCTTCGGCCTTATGGCGGGTTACCAGTACTGGTGGCCGAAAGTGTTTGGCTTCAAGCTGGACGATAAATGGGGTCGCCGCGCCTTCTGGGGCTGGTGCATCGGTTTCTACCTTGCCTTCATGCCGCTCTACATTCTCGGCCTGATGGGCGTGACCCGCCGCCTGCAGAGCTACACTGATGTCGGTTGGCAGATCTACTTCATCATTGCCTGCATCGGCATGCTGACCATTGGTGCCGGTATCGCCTGCACCGTGATTCAGCTCGTCGTATCGATCAAGAACCGCGAGAAGCTGAAGTGCGGTCCCGATCCGTGGAACGGCCGTACGCTGGAATGGGCAACCACTTCACCGGTTGCGCCCTACAACTTCCCGCAGGATATCGTTGTAACCGGTCGTGATGCCTGGTGGCAGATGAAGAAGCAGGGCTTCAAGTGGTCGACGGATTATCAGCCGATCCACATGCCGAAGAACACCTGGGCCGGTATCGTTCCCGCCTTCTTTGCGCTGGCACTCGGCTTCGCCCTTGTCTGGCATATCTGGTGGCTGGTGATCGTCAGCTTCCTCGCTGCCATCGGCTCGATCATCTATCACACCTTCGATTTTGATCGTGACTACTACATTCCGGCCGAAGAGGTCGCCCGCGACCAGGAAAAGGCCAAGGAGGCTTATGTATGACGACCGCTGATCAGACGGGCGATACGCATCACGAAGATCACGCCCACAGCAGTCCGACACAGCTCGGCTTCTGGATCTACCTCATGAGCGACTGCCTGATCTTTGGTACGCTCTTTGCAACCTACGCCGTGCTCGGTCGCTCCTATGCGGGCGGTCCGGCACCGCAGGATCTGTTCGAACTCGATTTTGCGCTGATCGAAACAGCACTTCTGCTGTTTTCCTCGGTCACCTTCGGCATGGGCATGCTGCGGATGGACAAGGGGGACAAGGCTGGCCTGATGAAATGGCTTATCGTCGCCGGCTTGTTCGCCATCGGCTTTCTGGCGATGGAAGTCTATGAGTTCCATCATTTCATCGAACTCGGTGCGACACCGGATCGTTCGGCCTTTCTGTCGGCCTATTTCACACTGGTCGGTACACACGGCCTGCATGTGACCTTCGGAACGATCTGGCTGATTGTTCTGCTTGTCCAGATTTCACGCAAGGGGCTGACCGAGGCAACACGCCGGCGCACTGCAACATTGTCGATGTTCTGGCATTTCCTTGATCTGGTCTGGATCGGCGTTTTCTCGCTTGTCTATCTCACGGGAGTGGTTCTATGAGCTCAGTCAACGAACATGCGTCCCACGATAGTCACGGTCACGGCAGCTTCAAGGCGCTGATGACGGGCTTCGTCCTGGCGGCGGTCCTCACCATCATTCCCTTCGGGCTGGTGATGGCGGATGTGATCACGAGCAAGGCGTTCCTGATGGTGGTGATCATGATCTGTGCTGCGGCCCAGATCCTGGTGCATCTGCGCTACTTCCTGCTTCTGAGCAGCAATCAGGAAGAAGGCTGGACCATGGCGGCCTCGCTTCTGGCCCTCATCCTGCTTCTGATCGTGTTGGCCGGTTCGCTCTGGGTCATGCACAACATGAACAAATACATGATGCCCCTGCCAGAAAGCGGCTACACCTATCTCGACGACGGCACCATTGTCTGCGCCACCCCGGAGATCGCCCAGCAACTGCGCGATGCCGGTGTGACCGCAAAGATCGTCATCCAGGGCCAGTAGCACGTCTGTTGCCGTTACCTATTCCGCCTCCCCGTTGGTTTTGCGGGGAGGCGTTTTTGTTTTGATACCCGTTGACGCAACGCCTTTCGGGGCGTTTAGAGCGGTACGGTAACCGTCGTCACGACGAAGGTAATTGTCCAATGGCTGCTTCTTCCAGAAAACGTCTGATCGCCATCGCCGCCATCGCGGCGACCCTTTTCACCGGTTTTGTCGCGCTCGGCATCTGGCAGGTATACCGTCTGCAGTGGAAACTCTCGTTGATCGAGGCCGTCGAAACGCGGGTGGAGGCGCCGGCGGTGCCTGCTCCGGGGCCTGCCGAGTGGCCGGATATCACGCGGGAAAAGGACGCCTACCGCCATGTGACTGCGACGGGCAAGCTGCTCAACAGTCAGGAAGTTCAAATCTACTACCCGACCGAACTTGGCCCTGGCTATTTCGTGATGACACCGCTTTTGCGGCCAGACGGCACATTCGTTCTGATCAATCGCGGTTTTGTTCCGGAGGAAAAGCGTGACCCGGTGACCCGTGTCGCGCCGGAAGGGGAAGTGACGATCTCCGGACTTTTGCGGATGTCTGAGGAGAAGGGATGGCTGTTTTCGCGCGCCAATGACCCCAAAAACGGCAACTGGTACCGGCGTGACGTTGGTTCAATCATGGCGACCAAGGGGCTGATGCCGGCCGCCCCTACTTCATCGATGCGGACAACACCATCAATAGCGGCGGTTATCCGATTGGCGGGTTGACCGTGGTGAAGTTTCGCAACGCACATCTGAGCTATGCGCTGACGTGGTTCGCGATGGCGCTCGGTACAGTGTTTGTCTATGTGCTGGTGCTGCGTTTTGAGGGCGTTTGGGGCAAGCCATTCCTACCGGACGACGATGATGATTAGGCTTCGCATTCGCGATCTGTCCGACTGACCCAGGCCGCGGTGTTTTCGGATCGACTGGCATCGGTTTTCGGTGCCTGTGGAAAGCGTGGAAGAAAGCCTGCGTGTATGTCGGTTCAACCAAAGGTTGGTAGCTGTTGCCCTGGGCAAGCAGTCATCTTGCCAACCATCGTTTTTTAGTCACACCGATTCGCCCGGTCGGCGCTTACCGTTTTGGAAAAGCCCGTGTGCGACAGCTTTTTCCCTGTCATATCCTGTTAACTGTGAATGTGGAAAACAGAGCCACGAAACACTATATATAGTCTGTTCGGGCATTTCAGTTCGTAGATATTGTGTTATGGTGATTCTGTCGAGATCAAGCTGATGCGTCAGCAGCGTCCGGTTTTCAGTTTTTGAGTCCTCATAAGCATGTGTCGAAGTGGTGTTCCCTGTGAACAACGCGTGTTGTGCCGATTTTTCGAGGACCAGAAAATGTAGCCCGGTCAATATGTTCGAGGAGACTGTTGAGAGATGGTGGCGGTGACGGCTTACAACCGCTTCGGTTTCAACCGGCCTGTGCCGGCAATGGTCAGGCCCTGAGGCGCGGTTTGTTGGCTTTCAACATTGCCCGTCTCGTCAGATGCGCGGAAAAGCGTCAGCGGTTTTGCCGGTGGTGCTTTTGAAAAATAGTGATGCGAGGATAACGATGAAAATTACTGTCTATTCCAAACCGGCCTGCGTGCAGTGCAATGCAACGACCCGTGCGCTCGAGCGCAAGGGCCTCGACTATGAAATCGTCGATGTGTCGATAGACAATGATGCCTATGACCACGTCGTCGGCATGGGCTATCGCCAGGTACCGGTTGTCGTCGCCGGCGAGCAGCATTGGTCCGGCTTCCGTCCGGACATGATCGGCACCCTCGCGTGAACATGATGCGCGGGCGGCACTTGGCCGGCGCAATCTGAAAGAGGCGTCTGTCGCGGCAGCGCACGGTTGATTTAACGGCGTGTCAGTTGGGCGCGCCGTGATGGTGAAGAGGAAGGGGATAACGGGCATGCTTGTCTATTATTCCAGCGCCACGGGCAATACACATCGTTTCGTTTCGAAGACCGGACTTGAAGCCAGGCGCCTCGGCCCGCAGGGCGATACGGAAACGGTGGAGGAGCCCTATGTTCTGGTCGTGCCGACCTATGCGGGCGGCGACGGCGCGGGCGCTGTACCGAAACCGGTTATCCGCTTCCTCAACAATCCGGAGAACAGGGCGCTGATCCGTGGCGTCATTGCCTCCGGGAACACGAATTTCGGCAATACCTATGGCATAGCCGGCGACATTATCGCGGCCAAATGCAAGGTACCGTACCTCTACCGTTTCGAGCTTCTCGGCACGCAAGAGGATGTCATCAACGTCAGACAGGGACTGGAAGAGTTTTGGAAACGGCAGAACTGAGGATGGCCGCAATTGCGGAGGAAGAGACCGTGCAGGATAATGCCACGGAAACCAAGACCACAGAAAAGGGCGCCGCCAAGTCCAAGGCGGCGACGCTGGACTATCATGCGCTCAACGCCATGCTCAATCTCTATGACGAGAACGGGCATATCCAGTTTGAAGCTGACCGGATGGCGGCCAAGCAGTATTTTCTGCAGCACGTGAACCAGAATACGGTGTTTTTCCATAACCTACGGGAAAAGCTCGATTATCTGGTGGATGAAGGCTATTATGAGCAGGACGTACTCGATCAATACGCCTTCAATTTCGTGCGCGATCTATGGGACCATGCCTTCGACAAGAAGTTCCGCTTCCAGACCTTTCTCGGCGCCTTCAAATATTACACGGCCTATACGCTGAAGACGTTTGACGGCAAGCGCTACCTGGAGCGCTATGAGGACCGCGTCTGCATGGTCGCACTGGCGCTCGCCAAGGGCGACGAACTGCTCGCCACCGCGCTGGTCGACGAGATCATCGGCGGACGCTTCCAGCCGGCCACGCCCACCTTCCTTAATGCCGGCAAGAAAAGCCGCGGCGAGCTGGTTTCCTGCTTCCTGCTGCGCATCGAAGACAATATGGAAAGTATCGGTCGCTCGATCAATTCGGCGCTGCAGCTTTCCAAGCGCGGCGGCGGTGTGGCCCTGGCGCTGACCAATATCCGCGAGCACGGTGCGCCGATCAAGAAGATCGAGAACCAGTCCTCTGGCGTGATCCCGGTGATGAAGCTGCTTGAGGATTCCTTCTCCTACGCCAACCAGCTTGGTGCACGTCAGGTGCCGGCGCAGTCTATCTGAACGCGCATCACCCCGATATCATGCGTTTCCTCGACACCAAGCGTGAAAATGCGGATGAGAAAATCCGCATCAAGACGCTGTCGCTCGGCGTCGTGATCCCGGACATCACCTTTGAACTCGCCAAGAACAATGAGGACATGTACCTGTTCTCGCCCTATGACGTCGAGCGTGTCTACGGCAAGGCGATGACCGAGGTTTCGATTTCCGAGCACTATCGCGAGATGGTCGACAATCCGGAAATCCGCAAGAAGAAGATCAATGCCCGCGCGTTCTTCCAGACGCTGGCCGAGCTGCAGTTCGAAAGCGGTTACCCCTATATCCTGTTCGAGGATACGGCGAACCGCGCCAATCCAGTCGATGGCCGGATTTCGATGAGCAATCTCTGCTCGGAAATCCTGCAGGTGTCGGAGGCGAGCGAGTTTGACGACGACCTCTCCTACAAGCATATGGGCAAGGACATCTCCTGCAATCTCGGCTCGATGAATATCGCCATGGCGATGGATTCGGACGATTTCGGCCGCACCGTCGATACCGCGATCCGCGCGCTGACGGCGGTTTCCGACATGAGCCACATTTCCTCCGTGCCGTCGGTGGAAAAGGGCAATGACGAGAGCCACGCCATTGGTCTCGGCCAGATGAACCTCCACGGCTATCTCGCCCGCGAGCGCATCTATTATGGCTCGGATGTCGGTGTCGATTTCACCAACATGTATTTCTACGCCGTGACCTATCACGCGCTGAAGGCCTCCAACCGGATCGCCGTCGAACGCGGCGTCTCGTTTGCGGGCTTCGAGAAATCGAAATATGCCAGTGGTGAGTATTTCGACAAATATATCGAAAAGGACTGGGCGCCGGAGACCGAAAGATGCCGCGAACTGTTCGAAAACGCCGGCATAGAGCTGCCGACGAAGGACGAATGGCTGGCGCTGAAGGAAGCGGTGATGAAGGGCGGTCTCTATAACCGTAACCTGCAGGCCGTGCCGCCGACCGGCTCGATTTCCTACATTAACAACGCCACTGCCTCGATCCACCCGATCGTATCGAAGATCGAGATCCGCAAGGAAGGCAAGATCGGCCGCGTCTATTATCCCGCGCCATTCATGTCGAACGACAATCTCGAATATTATCAGGATGCCTATGAGATCGGGCCGGAAAAGATCATCGACACCTATGCGGCTGCGACCCAGCACGTTGATCAGGGCCTGTCGCTGACGCTGTTCTTCCGTGACACGGCAACCACGCGCGATGTCAACAAGGCGCAGATCTATGCGTGGCGCAAGGGCATCAAGACCATCTACTATATCCGTCTTCGGCAGATGGCGCTTTCGGGCACCGAGGTCGAAGGCTGCGTCTCCTGCAGCCTGTGATGAAGGGACCGAGAAAAATGAACATTCAGAGCAAGCAACCCGCCATCGCCGTGCCGCGCGCCGTCAACTGGAACCGTGTTGTCGACGAGAAAGACCTCGAAGTCTGGAACCGTCTCACTGGCAATTTCTGGCTGCCGGAAAAGGTGCCGCTGTCGAACGATATTCCGTCCTGGTCGACGCTCAAGGAAAACGAGCAGCAACTCACCATCCGGGTGTTCACCGGTCTGACGTTGCTCGACACCATCCAGAACACGGTCGGCGCCATCACCCTGATGCCGGATGCGGTGACCCAGCACGAGGAAGCTGTGCTGACGAACATCGCCTTCATGGAAGCCGTTCACGCGCGCTCCTATTCCTCGATCTTTCCACGCTGTGCTCGATGCCGGAAGTGGACGACGCCTATCGCTGGTCGGAGGAAAACGCCTTCCTCCAGGAAAAATCGCAACTCGTGCTGCAGGAATACCGCGCCACCGATCCGCTTCGAAAGAAGGTCGCCAGCGTCTTCCTCGAAAGCTTCCTGTTTTATTCGGGCTTCTATCTGCCGATGTACTGGTCGAGCCGCGCCAAGCTCACCAATACGGCCGACCTTATTCGTCTGATCATCCGCGACGAGGCCGTGCATGGCTATTATATTGGCTACAAGTTCCAGCAGGGATTGAAGAAGGTTTCGGAAGCCGAGCGCGAGGCGATCAAGGATTTCACTTTCGGCCTGCTGTTCGAGCTTTACGAGATCGAATCCAAATATACCGAGCAGCTCTATGATTCCGTCGGCCTGACCGAGGATGTGAAGGCATTCCTGCATTACAACGCCAACAAGGCGCTGATGAACCTCGGTTACGAGGCCCTGTTCCCTCCGGAAGCCTGCAAGGTCAACCCCGCCATCCTGTCGGCGCTGTCGCCGAATGCGGATGAGAACCACGACTTCTTCTCTGGCTCCGGCTCGTCCTATGTCATCGGCAAGGCGATTGCGACTGAGGACGACGACTGGGATTTCTGATCAGCCTTGTTGGGCTCTAAAAGTAAAAAACGGCGGTTCTCTGCGGAGCCGCCGTTTTTGTTTTCAGTCACGTCGAAGCCGGTCAGCTTGTGCGGCTTGCAAGCTGCGTGCTGATCCCGTCCCTCAGGCTCGGCACGGCGACGATGTAGTCGACCTTGTTGGCCTTGTAGGCCTTCAGGAACTTGTAATAGTCCTTGAACACGAGGCAGCCATGGGAATCGCCGGGCGTGCGCAGCATGTAGGTATGGGCCAGGATGCCTGTGCGCCCCAGCGGGTGCGTGCCATCGACAGAGGTCATCCGCAGCGCCGGAACGCCGTGGAAAAGCGATTCCCGCATGGTCAGCTTGTAGGTGGCCGCCGGTACGGCGCCGGCCATTTTGACATGGGTGTATTCCGGATCATCCCGGTATTTGCCCTTGCCGGAATGGGCCTCCATCACCTCACCATCGGGCATGTAGACTTTGCCGGCGGCGATATCGTAGACGGCAACTTTCGACGTGCGTTCAGGCACTTCCCCGAAAATACCTTCGAGATTGTCGTGGCCGAAATCGGCATAGGCGAGCGTCAGTGCTGCCGGACGTTTTTCGGGCGTTGGAACCTCGCCGGGACCGAGCCTGGAATCCTCGGCACCCTGAAGCACGAGTTGAAAGGCGCTGCCGGCCTCGTCGGTGGCGCTCGTCGGGCGCGAAGACGGTGCGACAAGCGCGGTTCTGACCGAGCTGTTTGACGGGGTCTCGACGATGGACGGAGATTTGCGAATAAGCTCTGGAGGTAAACCGGCAAGCAGGGTTTCCGAACCTGCATTTTCAGCAATCTGCCTGTTGACCAGTGCGCGCTGCCAATCGGCAAGCGCCGACTGACCTGAACTCTGCAGCTTCGGCTTGAGATAGGACATTCGGATATCGTCAGCCTGAAGGTTTCTCGTGCGTCCCTGGCCTTCCCGCGCTGCAAGAAGCCGGGATGCTTTTGTGCTCTTGGCGCGTGGCGGCGCGGTGAAGGCAGGGTTGACCCGAAGGTCGAAGCCGCGTGTGCTGGCAAGACGGGGGTCAGCCATGGTGGCTGAGATGATCGGTGAGGCGGCTATCATAGCAATCGCAGCGCCCATGACAACAAGGACGGCAGCGGCTGCAGCAAGCCTCCACAGGCCGCCCCGTTTACGGGCGGTGCGATAGGGATGTCTATACTTATTCGTCTTCACGAGGCACACTTCCTACGCAATACTCAAAGACGGTGTGTCTGTTCTCTGACAGCAAAATACTGTGCGCAGGGTAAATTTTTCATTACGCCGATTGCCATCGCGTTTTTTGCCTGCGCCGAAAATGGTGCGCACGGAAATGAGAGAGGCCTGCTCAAGACCTTTGTGATCAGCCGCGATAGCTTCATGCGCGATAAGAATGCGGGGAAGCATGCCATCTTCATGCAGGTGCCTTTCCTGTTGGGCTTCATCCAGCCAAACCTTGAATTCAGTGTCAGTGCACTTCTGGTGTGGCCGATAAATACCAAGTTTGGGTAAAATGCGGCCACACTGAAAAGTGGCAGGCACTTTGAAGGTTCGGCCCGGCGTTGGAAGGCATCAAACCCGATGATCCGCTTCTGCAAAGGGTTGCGCAGTTTTTGAAAAGCGTCCAATATCCGCGCTGCAGGCGCGTTTCAAAGCGCTGATTTCCTGATAAGCTGTGGTCTTATTTGATACATTCGCCCCACCGTCTTCTGATTAAGACCTGCTTTCATTCGGCCATGAGGCCCGGACTTGGTTGAGAATTTTCATCTCATTGCCACATTGGCGATTATCGCCGGAACAATCGTTCTTTATTCACTCGACCGCTTCCCGGTCGAGGGTATTTCGATTGGCGCGATCGCCTGTCTGCTCGTTTTGTTCGGCACCTTGCCCTACACGCCGGCGAATGGTTCAGGGGTTTCCGTCGATGCCCTGCTTTCGGGCTTCGCCTCTCCGGCGCTGATCACTGTTCTTGCGCTGTTGATTGTGGGCAAGGGGCTGTTTGCAACAGATGCGCTGGAAGGTGTCACGAACCGGATCGGACGGTTCTACGGGGCAATCCCCGGCTCTCGATCGCCATCATTCTTGTGGTTGCCGGCATAACGTCGGCGTTTCTGAACAATACGCCCGTGGTGGTGATTTTCATTCCTGTACTCACCTCGCTTGCGGCGCGCTTCCGGCTGCCAGCCTACCAGATCTTCATGCCGCTGTCGTTCATCACCATTCTGGGCGGCATGACGACGATGATCGGGTCTTCGACCAATCTGATCGCAGCCGGCATGGCATCGAAGGAAGGCTTGGAAATCGGGTTTTTCGATATCACCGGCATGGGCGTTATTCTCGCCGGGATCGGCTATATCTATGTTCTTTTCTTCCTGCCGCGCATTCTGGGCAGCGAGCGCTCCGAACAGAAGGCGGGCATGGAAAGCACCGGCATCCAGTTCCTGGGGAGATCGTGCTGCACCCCTCCAGCCGCTTTATCGGCGACACCGCCCGGTCAGGCTTTTTCCCCAATCTGACGCCGATGTCGCTGCATGCGCTGTCCCGTGACGGCAAGGTCCTGCTGCCGCCTTTTGATGACGGACTGGCTCTGGGGGCCGGCGACCGGTTGCAGGTGGCGGGCACTCGAAAGTCGTTCATGGACATGCTCGCCAAGGGCGAAATCAGCCTGTCCGCGCCGCCGGACGGTGCGATGCCGGCAAGCGACCGCAAGGTTGGCCCGCATTATCACCTTGCCGAGGCTGTGATTGCGCCTGGCTCGCTGTTCGAGGGACGGTCTGTTCGCTTCAGCGGTATCCAGCAACGTTTCAACGTGTCGGTTTTCGGTGTTCGGCGGAAAAGCCGCATGACCCGCGCGCCGCTGTCCCAGTTGCGCTTCGAGGCAGGAGATACGCTGCTTTTCGGCGGTAATGAAAACGACGTCATGTCGATGCGCGGAAATCACGACCTGCTGTTGCTCGAGCATTCGGCCGAGAGTGTGCCGCCGCGGACAAGGCCCTGATTGCGAGCGTGATTTTCGCGGCAATCGTCGTGCTTTCTGCGACTGGCCTTTCGCCCATGGTTGTCAATTCGGTGGCCGGCGCACTGCTGATGATCGTTTTTGGCTGCCTGACCCTGCAGCAGGCAGCACGCGCCTTCGACCGGCAGATATTCCTGCTTGTCGGTGCTTCCATCGCCATGGCGACGGCGCTGGAGGCGACCGGCGGTGCGCGCCTGATCGCGGAAACCATTATCGGGCTTGGTGGCGGCAGCTCGGTTCCGGTTATTCTGGCCTTGCTTTTTGTTGCCGTGGCGCTGTTGACCAATGTTCTGTCCAATAATGCGGCCGCGGCGCTGTTCATCCCGATCGCGCTCGACATGGCGCGTCGGATCGGTGCTCCGCCTGAAGTGTTCGCGGCGGCGGTCATCTATGCGGCGAATTGTTCCTTCGCCACGCCGATTGCCTATCAGACCAATCTCATGGTCATGGGGCCGGGCCACTATAGCTTCAGCGATTTCCTGCGCGCCGGCATACCTTTGATCGCTATCATCACCATTGCGTTTTCGCTGCTGGCGCCTTGGTATTACGGGCTTTGAAGCTTCAGTTCATGTTCCTCCAGTGGGCACTTTTGCAGATCAGCTTGCCCAGAACGCACCCGCGTGTGCGCATTGCGGTGCCGTCAAGAAAGATTTCCATGGAATAGGTCATCCCGCGCCGCACATCGCGGGCCTTACCTTCGAAGCGAAGTTGCGAAACCGGCTCGATATCCATGACGAGCTTGTCTCCGACACGTTCATTGCGGATGCCGGGCTTCACCCAGATATTGGTCGCGCAGAGATCTTCCCCGCATCGGTCGACACGCACCCTTGCCTTGCCGTCGCCGCGCGCCCAGACGCCTGTAATATCGGATGCGTCGGCAAGTGCGGGCACCGCCAGCAATGGAAGAGCAAACAAAATTCCGGTTCTGTTGGTCACATGACTTCTCCTCTCATGACGTTAAGAAGAGATACGGGCGAAAAGCCTGACCGGTTCAGTTTTCGGCGTTTTTATAATCGAGGCCAATGTCCAGTACCGGTGCCGAATGGGTGAGCCAGCCGATGGAAATGAGATCGACGCCGGCCTTGGCGATGGCGTCCGCCGTTTCCGGTGTGATCCCGCCCGAGGCTTCGGTGATGGCGCGTCCGTCGACAATCTCCACCGCCCGGTGCAGCGTTTCCGGTGACATGTTGTCGAGAAGAACCGCGTCGACGCCCTCGGCCATGGCCGCTTTCAGCTGGTCGAGTGTGTCGACCTCCACCTCGATTTTGACCATGTGGCCGGCATTGGCTTTCGCCCGTCTGATGGTTGTGGCGATGTCACCGGCAATGGCGATGTGATTGTCCTTGATCAGCACGGCATCGGCCAGCGAAAAGCGGTGATTGCCGCCGCCGCCGGCTTTGACTGCGTATTTTTCCAGCGCCCTGAGCCCCGGTGTCGTCTTGCGGGTGCAGACGATGCTGGCGCCGGTGCCCGAGACGGCGTCGACGATGCCTCTGGTGACCGTTGCAATGCCGGAGAGGTGGCCGAGGAAATTCAGCGCCGCGCGTTCGCCTGTCAGAAGCGCGCGGGAGGCGCCGATGACGGTCGCGACCGTCGTACCGGGTGTTACACGCTGTCCGTCTTCGACATGGCGGGTCAGGCGGATATCCGGGTCGACGAGGTTAAAGGCGCAATCGGCGGCATCAAGTCCGGCAATCACGCCCGGCTTTCGCGCCACCATCATCACGGTCGAGCGATGGTCAGCCGGTATGACGGCGCTGGCGGTGATGTCACCAGCCAGACCAAGGTCTTCCTCGAGCGCGCGGTGCACAGCGGGCTCGATGAGGAGGCGGGGGAGAGGTGCCAGCATGTCAGGCGCTCCTTTGATAAGGGGAATGGCAAAGCGCTTGTGCGGCGGCAAGGACCTGCGGCAGCGTCATCATCTGCCGTACGGAGCGCGCGTCTCTCGCCGGATAATCACTGCGCGCGTGGCCGCCGCGTGATTCCGCGCGCTGATACGCGAAGACGGCGACCGCCAGTGCCACAAGAGCCGGGTCGGATGCCGCTTTTCGCCTTCGGCGAGTGGCGTCAGGATGTCGATGGCATCTTGCAGATCAGCGCCATGGCGCAGCACGCCGAGTGCGCGCGAAACGATATTGCGCACGGCCGCAATGTCCGGTGGCGGCAAAAGCATTGCCTGCGGCAGCGGCAGGTCCGGGCGTTCCGGAAGGCGCGAGATATCCCGGGCGGCGGCAAGGCCGGTGACGGCAGCCTCCAGAAGTGAGTTGCTGGCAAGCCGGTTGGCGCCGTGAAGCCCGGAAGCGGCACATTCGCCAATGGCCCAGAGGCCGGAGAGCGTGCTGCGCGCGCGAAAATCGGTGGCAATGCCGCCCATGCAGTAATGCTCGGCCGGGCGGACCGGTATGAGATCTTCTGCGGGATTTATGCCGGCTTTTGCGCAGATTGCGGCAATCGAGGAAAACGCGCGGCAAAGCGGTTACCGAGCGCCTGTCTGGCATCGAGAAACACCCGGCCACCGCGGGCGATTTCGGCAGCGATGGCCCGGGCGACGATGTCGCGTGGCGCAAGCTCTGCGCCCGGTGTTGTCGCCAGAAACCGTTCGCCGTTCTCGTTCACCAGAATTGCGCCTTCGCCGCGCACGGCCTCGCTGATGAGCGGCAGCGGGCGGATATCGGTGGCAAGGGCTGTCGGGTGGAACTGGATGAACTCCATATCGGCAAGGGCGGCACCAGCGCGCGCCGCCAGCATGATGCCCTGACCGAAATTTCCGGACGGATTGGTGGATGTCTCGTAGAGCCCGCCAACGCCGCCGGTCGCCATCACCACGCGGTTGGTTGCGAGCGCGAGCGGCTGTCCATGCCGTTCACAGAGCAGACCGCGAATTTCGTCATCAGCGACAATGAGCCGCCGGACTTCGGTATCCGGCATGACGGTGACGGACGGTGTTGCAGAAACGGCCTGCGTCAATGCAGTTATAACGGCTGCACCCGTGGCATCGCCGCCGGCATGGAGGATGCGGCGGCGCGTATGGGCGGCTTCCAGGCCAAAGGCGAAGCTGCCATCGGCATTGTGGTCAAAGGCGACGCCGTGTCGCTCCAGAAAGGCTATGGCATCGGGGGCTGCCGCGAGAATGGTCTCTGCCGCCTTCCGGTCGCAAAGCCCGTCGCCGGCGGCAAGCGTGTTGTCGAGGTGAAGCGCAGCGCTGTCATCATCGCCGAGGGCTGCGGCAATGCCGCCTTGCGCCCAGCCGGTCGAAGTCTGGGCGCCGAGTGCTGCCCTGGTCACCAGCAGAACCGGCTGAGGGCAAGCGCGAGAGCCGTGACAAGCCCGCCAATCCCGGAGCCGATGACGACGACGGGCGTGCTCATACGTCCAGCATCCGTTCCACGGCGTGGCGCGCATCGCCTGCAATTGCAGGGTCGATCGTTACTTCATGGCGGTTTTCCTCAAGCGCCATGCGGATATTGGCAAGCGAAATGCGCTTCATATGCGGACAGAGATTACAGGGGCGCACAAAGTTTACATCAGGATGCTGGATTGCGACGTTGTCGCTCATCGAGCACTCCGTCAGAAGCACCACGCGGGCGGGCTTCGCGGTTTTGACATAGTCCGACATGCCAGCGGTGGAGCCGGAAAAATCAGCCTCGGCAACAACCTCCGGCGGGCATTCCGGATGCGCGATAATGGTGACGCCCGGCCAAGCCTCGCGCATTTCGCGCACATCTTCGGCGGTAAAAGCTCATGCACCTCGCAGTGACCCCGCCAGGCAATCAGCTCGACGTCGGTTTCTCGGGCTATGTTTTTGGCGAGATACTCATCGGGCAGCATCAGAACTTTCGGGACACCAAGGGATTCGACCACTTTCTTGGCATTGCCGGAGGTGCAGCAGATATCGGATGCGGCTTTGACGGCGGCGGACGTGTTCACATAGGTGACCACCGGCACGCCGGGATGGGCCTGGCGCAAAAGCGCGATATCGTCCGGCGTGATGGAATCGGCCAGCGAACAACCGGCCTCCATGTCTGGAATAAGAACCGTCTTTTCCGGGTTCAGCAGTTTGGCCGTTTCGGCCATGAAGTGGACGCCGGCCAGCACGATCACATCGGCTTCGACCCTTGTGGCCTCCCGCGCCAGCGCCAGGCTGTCGCCAACGATATCGGCAACGCCATGGAAGATTTCCGGCGTCTGATAATTATGCGCCAGGATGACGGCATTCTTTTCCTTCTTCAGGCGCAGGATGGCTTCGATATCGTCTTCAAAAGCGAGCCATTCGGCTTTCGGAACCACATGGGCGACGCGCTCATAGAGATCAGCAGGGAGAGCGGAGCATTCATCGGCATTTCCTCCTTGCGGTCACCATCGCTGGCAAAGCAATAATACTCAAATAGAGTATATCCAGAACGCAAGACATAATCGCTTGCCCGGTCGCTGTCAACGCGCGGCTGTTAATGGAAGGGTCTGGGGATGGCGAGCAGGCCTGCTGACGAACGCGATAAAGGTTCGGGGCGGCCTGTTAGCGGCCTCGAGCCTGCATCATGATCAACAGGCTGTTCTGGAGCCGATCATTTCAAGGTCAGCAACCATGAGCAGCGGAGAGCCGGTTGCCCTATCCCCGCTCCACGCAGAGCGCGACGCCCATGCCGCCGCCGATGCAAAGCGTGGCAAGGCCCTTGCGGATATCGCGGCGCTTCATTTCGTGCAGCAGCGTTACCAGTATGCGGGCGCCGGAAGCGCCGATCGGGTGGCCGATGGCAATTGCCCCGCCGTTGACGTTGACCTTGTCAGCGTCCCAGCCAAGCCCGTCATTGACCGCACAGGTCTGTGCCGCAAATGCTTCGTTGGCTTCGACAAGGTCGAGGTCTTCGGCAGACCAGCCCGCCTTTTCAAGCGCCTTGCGGGAGGCTGAGACAGGGCCGATGCCCATGATTGCCGGATCGACACCGGCGGTTGCCCATGATGCGATGCGCGCAAGCGGGGCGAGGCCGCGCCGGCGGGCTTCATCTGCGTGCATCAGCACAAGGGCTGCCGCTCCGTCATTCAGGCCCGAGGCGTTGCCTGCAGTGACCGTACCGTCCTTTTCGAAAGCCGGTCTGAGCGCTGAAAGTGTCTCGGTGCTGGCGTCCGGGCGGATCTGTTCGTCGGTGTCGACGATAGTCTCGCTTCTGCGCGAGCGCACCGTGACGGGGACGATTTCTTCGACAAACCGGCCGGCTTCCCGAGCGGCGGCTGCCTTGCGGTGGCTTGCAAGTGCGAATTTGTCCTGACGCGCACGGTCGATCCCGAATTTCCGCGCGACGTTTTCTGCGGTGATGCCCATATGGGTGCCGTCAAACGCATCGGTCAGGCCGTCGCCGAGCATGGTATCGACAAAGCTTGCAGAGCCCATTTTGTAACCGCTGCGCAGGTGGGCGCAGTGCGGCGAGAGCGACATGGATTCCTGCCCGCCTGCGACCACAATGCGGGCATCGCCGCAGGCTATCTGTTGCATCCCGAGGGCAACGCTGCGCAGCCCGGAACCGCAGACCTGGTTGATCCCGAAGGCGGTGGCCGTATCGGGAATGCCGGCGGCAATCGCCGCCTGGCGCGCCGGGTTCTGTCCGGCGCCGGCTGTCAGCACCTGGCCGAGGATGACCTCGTCCACTTGGTCGGGTGCGACGTCTGCGCGCTTCAGCGCTTCGCGGATGACGACCGTTCCGAGTTCATGGCCCGGAACGGCGGCAAGGGACTTCATGAAGCTCCCGACGGCCGTGCGCGTCGCCGCGACGATGACGATATCGCTCATTTCAAACCCTCCCGGTCAAGTCCGACGTCGAACCTGGCTTCGGTTCTGGCGGTGATTTCCTCAAGGCTGACACCGTTGGCCAACTCTGTCAGAACCATCTTGACCGGCCCCTGCCGGGCGATGGTGAACACACCGAGATCGGTGATCACCATATCGGCCACGCGGGTGCCGGTGAGCGGCAGATTGCACGCCCGCAACAGCTTAGGGCTGCCCTTGGCCTCGTGCTCCATCACCACGACCACCCGTTTGACGCCGGCGACAAGGTCCATCGCGCCGCCCATGCCCTTGACCATCTTGCCCGGGATCATCCAGTTGGCGAGGTCGCCGTTTTCGGCCACCTGCATGGCGCCGAGGATCGACAGGTCGATATGGCCGCCTCGGATCATCGCGAAGCTTTCGGAACTTGAGAAGAAGCTGGTCTCGTCAAGGGCGGTGACCGTCTGCTTGCCGGCATTGATGAGGTCGGCGTCCTCTTCGCCCTCATAGGGAAAGGCCCCATACCCATCATGCCGTTTTCGCTTTGCAGCCGGACATCCATGCTGTCGGGAATATAATTGGCAACAAGTGTGGGAATGCCGATGCCGAGATTGACGTAAAACCCGTCCTCAAGTTCACGGGCGGCGCGGGCTGCCATTTCATCACGTGTCCAGGCCATATCACGCGCCCTCCGTCTTGCGTTCGCGCACGGTGCGCTTTTCGATATGCTTTACGGGATCGGGAACATGGACGATGCGGGAGACGAAAATGCCGGGCGTGTGCACATGGTCGGGATCAATCTCGCCGGGCGCGACCAGATGCTCCACTTCGGCAACCGTCAGCCGGGCCGCTGTTGCCATATCCGGATTGAAGTTACGCGCGGTCTTGCGATAGACGAGATTGCCTTCATGATCGCCCTTATAGGCATGAACAAGCGCAACATCGGCGACGAGACCGGTCTCCATGATGAAGTCCTCGCCATCAAAGCGCCGAACTTCCTTGCCCTCGGCAATCATTGTGCCGGCCCCGGTCTTGGTGAAAAACGCAGGAATGCCGGCGCCGCCGGCGCGAATGCGCTCGGCGAGCGTGCCTTGCGGGTTGAACTCGAGCTCCAGTTCGCCCGCCAGATATTGCTCGGCGAAGAGCTTGTTCTCGCCGACATAGGACGAGATCATTTTCTTGATCTGCCGGGTTTCCAGAAGCCGGCCAAGGCCGATCCCGTCAACGCCTGCATTGTTTGAAATCACGGTCAGATCCCGGGCGCCGGATTGTTCGACTGCTTCGATCAGCGCTTCGGGAATGCCGCAGAGGCCGAAGCCGCCTGACATGATCACCATTCCGTCACGTAGCTGACCGGCCAGTGCCTCGGTCGCCGATTGATAGACTTTTCGCATGGTCTCCTCCCAGAGAAGTTGCAATTTGTCAAAACAGAATAAGGCTTGCAGTGGCATTGGCTCGAGTCGTATTTATACGACATGAACACAACCCAGCCCTCCTTCGCTCTGTCCGAACTACCGGTGCCGTTGGTGTTTGCCACCCACCGCGTGATCCGTGATTGCAACGAAGAGTTCGCGTCGCTTTTCGGCTATGAACGCGCGGCGATCATCAACAAGAGCTTTGCCCGTCTTTATCCAGCCATTGACGATTTCGTGCGCACTGGAGAAATGTGGCGCGACAACCTGCCAGGCGGCGCGGTCTATTATGACGAGCGTATCATGGCAGGCACGGACGGACGCCGGTTCTGGTGCCGCGTCCGGGGGCGTTCGCACAATACCGACGACCCGTTCGCCGCTGCCGTTTATTGCTTCGAACCGATCACGCGGCCGGTTTCCACGGCCAATACGGTGCTGACCGGCCGTCAGCGCCAGATCCTCACGCTGGTTGCCCAGGGCAAGACCAATGCGGCGATTGCCGTGGAACTGGGTCTTTCCAGACGAACAATCGAAATGCACCGGTTGCGGATGACGCGGGCGCTTGGCCTGCGCAACAGCGCGGAGTTGCTCGCCTGGTTTCTCAACAGCGCCGAAAGCGGGCAGGGGCGGACATGTAGCGCCGGTCAAGCGCATTTTCTCAAATGCTCAGTGATCGCCGAATAGTGCTTTTCGGGTTTTTACGCCTCTGCTATCGCTGTTTTGCAGGAGGAGACATCTGACCTCGGGGTAAAACGATACCATGCTGATACGCGACGCGGGGGCGGCCGATCTGCCGGCTATCCTTGAGATTTATAATGATGCCGTTCTGCATTCCACGGCGATCTGGAACGAGATCCTTGTTGATCTCGAAAACCGCAAGTCCTGGCTTGAAACCCGTCATGCGCGCGGATTTCCGGTTCTGGTGGCCGAGCAGGATGGCACGGTCATCGGCTATGCCAGCTATGGTGACTGGCGCCCGTTCGATGGCTATCGCCACACGGTCGAGCACTCGGTCTATGTGCACAAGGATTGCCGTGGTGCCGGTGCGGGCCGCCTCCTCATGGAGGCGCTGCTTGCCCATGCGCGGCAGGCGGGCGTCCACGCCATGATCGCGGCGATCGAGGGCGACAACAAGGCGTCGATCGCGCTGCATGAACGGCTCGGCTTCTTCCACACCGGTCGTTACCCGGAGGTTGGCACCAAGTTCGGCCTCTGGCTTGATCTGGTGACGATGCAGTACCGGTTTGACGCCTGATAGCGTTCAGATCGGCCCGAGTGTGCGCTGCACCGCGTTCTTCCAGCCCTTGTAGAGCCGTTCGCGGGTCGCTTCTTCCATGGCCGGCTTGAACTGCCGGTCGACGGCCCAGGATGACGTGAACGCGTCGCGTCCGGGGTAGAGCCCGGCGCGGCTGCCGGCAAGCCAGGCGGCTCCCAGAGCCGTGGTTTCGACCACTTGCGGACGATCAACGGGAACGCCCAGAATGTCGGCCAGAAACTGCATGGTCCAGTCATTGGCGCTCATGCCGCCATCGACCCTGAGAATATTTGCCGAATCGTGGCTGCCCCAGTCGCTGTGCATCGCATCCAGCAGGTCGCGCGTCTGGTAGCCGACGCTTTGAAGTGCGGCGCGGGCGAATTCCGCCGGCCCTGAATTGCGGGTCAGGCCGTAGATCGCGCCGCGGCACTCCGCATCCCAATAGGGCGCGCCGAGGCCGGTGAAGGCGGGCACCATGTAGAGCGTCTGCTCGCGGTCGGCAGCATTCGCCAGCGCATCGGTCTCGCGCGCATGACGGATCACCTTCAGCCCGTCGCGTAGCCATTGCACCACGGCGCCGGCAATGAAGATCGAACCTTCGAGAGCGTAGGTCGGCTTGCCGTCGAGCTGGTAGGCGATGGTCGAAAGCATCCGGTTTTCGCTCTTCACCAGCTTGTCGCCGGTGTTCAACAACGCAAAACAGCCGGTGCCATAAGTCGATTTGATCATGCCGGGCTCGAAGCAGGCCTGACCGACGGTGGCCGCCTGCTGGTCGCCGGCAACGCCGTAGATCGGGATTTCACGTCCGAAAAGGTCCTGTCGGGTCATACCGAAATCGGCGGCGCAATCCTTCACGTCCGGCAGCAATGACATCGGGATGTTGAGGAGCGCGCAGATATCCTCATCCCATTTTCCTTCACGGATGTTGTAGAGCATGGTTCGCGCGGCATTGGTGGCATCGGTGACGTGGGATTTGCCGTCGGTCAGCCGCCAGATGAGGTAGGTGTCGACGGTGCCAAAGGCGAGCCTGCCTTTTTCCGCCAGCGCCCGCGCGCCTTCGACATTGTCGAGCATCCAGGCGATCTTGGTCGCTGAAAAATAGGGATCGAGTATCAGGCCTGTGGCCGAGGAGATGAAAGCCTCGTGGCCTTCGTCACGCAGCCGTGCGCAGGTGTCTGCGGTGCGCCGGTCCTGCCACACGATCGCCTTGTGGATCGGCCGGCTGGTCTTGCGGTCCCATATCAGCGCTGTCTCGCGCTGGTTGGCGATGCCGATTGCGGCGATGTCGGTGGCATGGATATCTGCCCGCTCGATCGCCTCGCGGCAGGTCGCCGCTACGGTTGACCAGATGTCGGCGGGCGCATGTTCCACGAGACCCGAGGCCGGATAATACTGCCGGAACTCCTCCTGCGCGGAAGCAACCAGCCGCATATTCGCATCGAATATGATCGCGCGGCTCGATGTGGTCCCCTGGTCGATAGCCAGAATGTGGCTCATGCGCTTCTCCTCCCCAGTCAATGTCTATACTTAGGCAGTCTCGATTTCCACCAGCCAGGCATCGAGCGCTGCGATTTCAGCACTGCTCATGCGCAGGCCGAACTTGGTACGCCGGAAGACGATATCCTCCGCCCGCCGGGCAAATTCATGGTCAACAAGCCAGCGCACCTCGGCTTCGAACAGTCCCGCACCGAAATCGCGACCGAGGTCTTCGGTTTTGACGGCACTGCCAAAAATCTTCCAGCAATCGGTGCCATAGGTGCGGATCAGGCGCAACGCCTGCGGTTCGCTCAGGAACGGATAGTCGCGCGCAAGCCGTTCAGGAAGCGCTGCCGTTTCACTCACGGCAAAATCGCCGCCGGGCAATGTGCTGCCCGCCGTCCATGCACCGCCAGCCTGTGGAAAGAATGGGGACAACTTGTGGATAGCGGCCTCGGCAAGCTTGCGGTGGGTGGTGATCTTGCCGCCGAAAACGCTGAGCAGCGGGGCACCTTCTTCACGCAGCGAGAGCACATAATCGCGGGTGGCTGCCGTCGCCGAGGAGGCGCCGTCATCGTAAAGCGGCCGCACACCGGAATAGGTCCAGACTACGTCGTCGCGTGTCACCGGCGTGTCGAAATAGTCCGAGGCGAAACGGCAGAGATAGTCCGCCTCTTCGTCGGTGCATTTGGCCGATGATGCAGGGCCCTGATGGTCCTTGTCGGTGGTGCCGATCAGCGTGAAATCCTGCTCATAGGGAATGGCGAAGATGATCCGCCCGTCGCCGCCCTGGAAGAAATAGCAGCGGTCGTGATCATAGAGTTTTTCGTAACGATATGGCTGCCGCGCACCAGCCGGACCTTCTCGGCGCTGTTGATACCGAGCGCGCCGGCGATGACATCGGCAACCCAGGGGCCACCGGCATTAACCAGCGCGCGGGCATTGACAGACGGAAGAGCGCCGTTTTCATCTTCGAGATCGATTTTCCACAAGGGGTGTCGCTGCCGGGCGCCTTCACCTGTTCGGCGTGCGTGACCTTGGTGCGCACCTTCACATCGACACCGCGTTCGGCGGCATCACGCGCCATCAGGCTGACGAGGCGGGCATCCTGCACCCAGCAGTCGGAATATTCAAATGCGCGCCGATATTCGCTTTTGAGCGGTTTTCCGGCTGTGTCGCTTTTGAGGTCAAGGCTGCGGGTCGCCGGGAGGATCTTGCGGCCGCCGAGATGATCGTAAAGGAACAGGCCGAGCCTCAGCAACCACCATGGGCGCAGGCCTTTGTGGTGCGGCAGCACGAACCGCATCGGCCACGATATATGCGGCATCGCCTTCATTAGCACTTCGCGCTCGATCAGCGCCTCGCGCACCAGCCGGAACTCGTAATATTCGAGGTAGCGAAGTCCGCCGTGGAAGAGCTTTGTCGAGGCCGACGACGTCGCCGAAGCCAGATCGTTCATCTCGGCAAGGGCAACGGTCAGGCCGCGCCCTGCGGCATCACGGGCAATGCCAACGCCATTGACGCCGCCGCCGATGACGAAGATGTCGACCGGTTCGGTTGGATTTGCGGCGCGTGTCATCGCGGAGGCCCCCGTGGTTTATTGATAATCGGCAAGTTGAAGATGAGCGCAAATATTCGAAAAGTCAAATTTTATGATCGTAAATGTTCGCTTTTAGCGCAACATCTCCGAGCGACGTTGAAAAGGGACAAATAGATGTTCCATTTTCGTCAGCGATTTTCCATTATTCTCAGAATAAAGCGCCTGTGTGAAACGCCATGTAGGTTGACCTTCTCGGCTATTTAACTTGCGCTTTTTGTGTGCCGAGAGCCGCGATGGGTGCTTTTTATCTGCTGTTTGCAATGAGAATGGTTCGATCAGTCGCCGTTTGGGGGCGGCGCTATTTTGGCTCGGAACGAGTTCTTAAAAAGCAAACAGATTTGCGTCGCCACTCCGTTTGGCATGGATGGTGTAAACCATCCCGGGTGCTGAGGAAGCAAGGCCTGCCGAAGCGCCGATTCATTCGGGTTCAGTGAACAGCAGCTTGGAGCTCGGATTGATCTCCTTGCAGGGGTGAGCTCGGCCAAAAATGGTCGCTTGTGGGATAAGAAAAATCGTGAGGGTTACTCTTTTGGTTTTTGCTTTAGGGAAATTTTTAGATCCATGGCGGTGACTATTTTCACTATTGTTTCCAGATCTGAATCACCTTCGCCACTAAAGGTTTCGTATATGACCTGAGTGTCTGTCCAACAATGACGTTTGTGGCATGGGGTTGAGTGAAGGGGCCTTCCGATTCTTTGTATTTTGCGACAAATACGCAGAGACCGAATGGCCTGGACACCCTCCTCCCGGCGTCACCATGACAGAAGCCGGATGCGCTGCGGAAGCGAACTGACAGACCGGGAATGGAGCATGGTCGAGCCGTTCATGCCGCCTCAGCCGCGGCGGGGCCGACGGCGCAAGACGTCACTTCGCGCGGTGATGGACGCCATCTTCTACCTGCTGCAGTCGGGTTGGCTCAATCATCTGAAGAAAGGCCGTGAAGTCTTGCGCAAGAAGGACCGGCTCAAGCGGGTGGCGTCCGACAAGTGTGCTGACGCCCCAGACTGTCCCGACATTCAGCGGATGCAGGCTGACGAGAAGCGACAGACAAAGGCTCATCGTCGCTGTCATGGCTCGACCGACCGGGAAATAGCATCTTCTGTCATATGGCAAGGTCTCGGTCATCACAAAGCGGCAGAGCTGATGATACTGTTTCCCGGTTTTGGTGATGTCCGGCAGGCCCTCGAAGTCGGCCACATAGTGATAGCCGTCCAGGTAAAGCCGCAGAGAGCGTTGCCCCTCGCACAGTTTCCGCGCGTCAAAATGTTCGAGATACCAGCGCAGATCATCGGGAAACGGCGCTCCGATCATGTCTTCGAATTCCGCGATGCATTCGACGGGATAAGCCTCGCTGGAGGCGTCGTCCGCAAAGGCCAGTTGTCCGGCGATATCCTGAACAGTTCTCATCTTTTGCGCCTCCTGAAGGGTCGCGTACCATACTCTGGTTGCATTTTGCCGGACTATGATTGACATCATCCCTTAAAGTTGTAAAATTTCTGCTGTCATATTAGCGATAGTGGATATTAGTGTGTCCTCTTTGACGATGCTGGAAACAGTTACGCCGATCACGGATATCGATGGACGGGTGTTTGCCTGCCGGCAGGCGATTGACAGCGGACACGGCTTTCTCACCTTTCTCGGTTATCCCGAAGATCGGTCGCAAGGCACGCCGGAAGCGGTGTTGACGCGCGAACTCGCCGACCATCTGCTTGCCCATGGCTTCTCGAAGAAGCGTTCCGGCCTGCCGCTCGGATTGGTGCGGTTGAAGAAATTTCGCAAGCGGCTCGGCATCGTCGATGGCCGCGACCGTCAAGAGCGGGCGCGGCGCGCGGCGCTCGCAAAGCCGGTGCGCATCGTTGACGATATCGACGGAGCCCGCTTCAGGGTCCGGCGCGAACAGAAGACGGATCTCGGCGTCACCATCCTGCGCGGCGTCGAGATCGGCAGGCCCAAGACCAGCCCGCAGGTTGTCCTGACGCCGGCGCTTGCCGCGCTCATCCGCGAATGGGCCGATTTTCCCATGAAGCTCGATGCGTTCCTGCCCTTCGACACCAAGATCCTGATGAACCTGCGTAACCGGCTCGGCCTGTCCTGGCATGACGACCGTGCGGCATGGTGGGCGGAGCGGTTCGGCGACCTGCTGACGCTCACGCCGGAGGATTTTTCCGCCCGTCACGGTCGCAGGCCCAATGTCGCGGCCGACGAGCGGCGGGCGGTGCTCTATGTCGAAAACGCCTGTCGCAGACGCCGGCAGACAGGGATTTTCTCGATCTGATGATCGATGACTGGTCGGGCAAGCGCAAGGACAACGGCGCGGCCAAGGGCGAGGCGCTGCGCGCCAGAATCGGGCTCAGCTACACATCGGCGCGCCGCTACCGCCGCGCCTACAAGGTGCTGAAGGCGGCAGGCCGGATCGGCGCCAATGGCCTTCCCGTCATTTCCCCATCCCCACGGTCTTGAGCCAAACTCTCCCGCGTCAGGAAGGACATCACCATGAACGCGATCATCGACATGCCGGTCCTCTTTCAGGATCAGGACATCGCCTTCACCTTCGAGGCCCCGGCGTTGAAGGATGCCGGACTTCTTGTTCACGGGTTTACGGCGCAAGAAAAGCTGTTCGAACTTTCCGAGGTGGTGATCGAACTCGTTTCCGACGATCCCAAAATCGATATCAACGCCCTGCTCGACACACCGGCGACGCTGACCATCCATCACAAATATGCCGGCATCCGGCATTTCTCCGGCATCATCGCCGACATGGCCCGCCGCGACGAGGGGCTTCACCGCACCTTCTACACGGTCGTCCTCATGCCTGCGCTCGGCCGGCTCGCCCATGGCTCCGACAGCCGCATCTTCCAGCAGAAGAGCGTGCCCGAGATCATCGCCGAGGTGCTGAAGGAAAGCCGCGTCGAGGATATGCGCTTCGTGCTCGAAGGCACCCATGTGGCGCGGGAATATTGCGTCCAGTACAACGAGACCCATCTCGATTTCGTCCGGCGCATCGCCGCCGAGGAAGGCATCTGGTTCTTCTTCACATCCGGCGAGAACGGCCAGAACCAGGTGACTTTCATCGATACACCGATGATCGTGCCGAAGCTGAAGGAGATGCCGGAACTCGAATACAATGCCAATCCCGGCGGCGTGGCGAAGGGCGTCTTCTGCCGCAGCTTCACCTTCCGCGAGCGCCTGCGGGCGACGAGCTTCACCCAGCGCGAGCGTCTCTTCACGAATCCGGGGTACAGCCAAGAGCATCGCGCCGACCGCCAGGCCGATAACGGCACCAAAGGCGATTACGATCTCTACAACTATCCGGGCGGCTACAAATACGACAATGCCGGCAAGCCGTTTACCAAAACACAGATCGAGGCGGTGCGCGTCGAGGCCACCACCGGCGAAGGCCGCACCAATGCGCCGGCGCTGACGCCGGGCCGCAAGGTCCGGCTCACCGAGCATCCGAATGAGGACTGCAACGTCTTCTGGCATCTTCTCACCGTCACCCATGTGGGCGAACAGCCGCAGGCGCTGAAGGAAGAAGCCGGAGCGGGCGCCACCACCTATGCCAATCGCTTCCTGGCGATGCCGGCGGACCTCAATTACGCCCCGCCGAAACAGCCGAAGCCGAAAGCCGACGGTCCGGAGATCGCAACCGTCAGCGGCCCGGAGGGTGAGGAAATCTACTGCGATGACTGGGGCCGCGTGAAACTTTCCTATCCGTGGGACAGACGCTCGAAAGACAATGAGCACTCCTCGGTCTGGACGCGGGTGACGTCGAGTTCGGCGGGCGGCACTTTCGGCGAGGTGATCCTGCCACGGGTCAAACAGGAAGTGCTCGTCAGTTACATGGGCGGCGACCCCGACCAGCCGATCATCACCGGACGCTCCTACAACGCCCTCAACCTGCCGCCCTACAAGCTTCCCGACAACAAGACCAGAACCGTCTGGCGATCCCAGACCCACAAGGGCAATGGCTATAACGAACTCAGATTTGAGGACGAGAACGACCGGCAGGAAGTCTATGTCCACGCCCAGAAAGACCGCAACGAAAAGACCAACAACAACCACTCCGAACGCATCAACAACAACTGGGTCCAGTCCGTCGGCCACAACAAGGGCATCGAGGTCGAGAACAATCATACCGAGGTGATCGGCGGCGATATGGCGCTTTATGTCGGCCCGGCGCAGAAGGGCATGTTCACGCCCACCGGCGCTGACAGGATGATCGACGGCCTTCCGGGCGTCCCCTACGGCCTTGGCGACAAGGGAGCCGGGGCCGGCGAAGGGTCGATGCAGGTCAGCATCGAGAAGAACCGGAACGAGAGCATCGGCAATAATGACTCTCAACTGGTCCAGAACACCAAGACCGTCAACGTCCTCAAGAGCTATTATCTCGATGTCGGCGAGGAACTGGTGATCACCGCCGGCAAGCGGATTCTCCTCAAGAGCGGCGACAGTGTGATCGTGCTCAACTCCGACGGCTCGATTCACATTAATGGCAAGCAGCTCAGTCACAACCTCGATCAGATGATCAAGCTTTTGTCCGACATCGTGAAGGTCAACTAGGTGCAGCCATGATCCGTCGCCGGTTTATCATCAAGTTTGTTGTTCTCGCCTGCGTCATCCTTGCGGGCCTGTGGGGCTATGGAAGGATTTTGGATATGAATGCGGAACCGACCTATACCGCCGACCGGCTGTTCAAGCCCTATGGCGAGGATGTTTACCATCTGGCGCAGAGGATCGAGCGCGGCGGACATATCAGCGCGCGTGAGATTGAGGCGCTCCCCGATGGCGTCAACGAGCGCTATGGCGACGAAATCACCATGCTGTTTCTGGCGCTTCAGGCGCACAATCTACAGGCCATCGACGCGCTTCTGGCAGCCGGCGCGGACCCCTATATGGTCGACCGGCCATCGCAGGGATCGGAACGAAATTTCGTCTATTACCTGACCATGCCGGGACCAAGTTCCGGTCCTGTTCAAGGCTTCGATTTCGAAAACCGAATGATCGAGAGTTACCTCAAACATGGCGGCAAGGCCAATGTGCAGCTTCTTGGCAATGGGGGCGAATGGCTGATCGAGCAGGTTGCGCTGATTAAAAACTATGAAGGTGTAAAGTTATTGCTGAAGGCGAGAGCAAACCCTTGGGCAGATGACAATGCTGGCGAATCTGCAATGGATAAAATTGCTTACGAGGGAACCATACAGTCGATAAGCTTGTTGAATGAACTTGTCGATAGTGGATCCTTCCAGGACATAAAAACTGCTCAATTGAAAAGCTTTTTCAGCTCGCTAGCTCTTTATTCTCAGAGGGAGACAGCCGAAGCCTATCAAATCAACAAATCGCTCTCCGTGTTCTGAAGCGCAATCCCGACTACCCACCCGACCAGAATACGCAGGAGCTCTTCGGTGGCCCCATCCCTTGGCAGGAGGTGGAGAATGCCAAATAATCAGGAACATGTGGTCAAGATTCCGCCGATGCGGGATACCGACAACATCACCCCGCCGAAGATTGATATTCCGCCCATCCCCCGGACACGCCCAACACGACCGCTGTTCATGGTCGCGCGACCTGGAAGCCATGCTGGCGGCAGGCCTGTTATCTGTCGAAATTCATCTACAAGGACCCGCCGCCAGCGGGTGGGTTCAGCACCGTTTTCGAAAGGGAAATGGCGAAAGTCGACAAGCACTGGGAACCTTGGGGTGACAGTCTGAACAACCAGCAAAAGAGTGGTCTCGTCGCGCGTCTTTACAAGGTCAAGGGCTATGATCCGCACAAGAAGACTGATGTCTGCCCGCCGACGCTGGTGTTTCGCGGCACGGCTGGGAGACAGCCATGACCCGCCGCCGGTTTCTCATCAAGTTTGTCGTTCTCGCCTGCGTCATCTTCGCGGGGCTTTGGGGCTATGGAAGGATTTTGGATATGAATGCGGAACCGACCTATACCGCCGACCGGCTGTTCAAGCCGTACGGTGAGGATGTCTACCATCTGGCGCAGAGGATCGAGCGCGGCGGGCATATCAGCACGCGCGACGTCGAGGCGTTACCGGGCGGCGTCAACAAGCGCTATGGCGAGGAGATCACCTTCCTGTTTCTGGCGCTTCAGGCGCACAATCTACAGGCCATCGACACGCTGCTGGCGGCAGGCGCCGACCCCTATATGGTCGACCGTCCGTCGCAGGGATCAGAGCGGAATTTCGTGTACTACCTGACCATGCGGGGACCAATCACTGGGCCGGTTCATGGTTACGACTTCGAAAATCGGATGATCCAGAGCTATCTCAAACATGGTGGCAAGGCCAATGTTCAGCTTCTTGGGAATGGAGGAGAATGGCTGATCGAGCAGGTTGCGTTGTCAGAAAACTACGAAGGAGTAAAAATCCTGCTTAGGGCCGGGGCCGATCCGTGGGCAGAGGATGGCGGCGGCGATACAGCAATGAGCATCGTTGCGAGTGAGGCGAAAAAAATCATTCGAAATGCTGAATTTCCTAATAGATCAGGGTTATTTCGATGACGTTGATCTTAGCAAGCTTCGAAATTTCATGGCTTACTTATCTGCATATTTGCCGCGCGGTGATGCGACCAGTCTTCGAAATCAGCAAGTGGGATTACGTGTTCTCAAACGAAACCCCAGTTATTCTCCAGACGCTTCGACAGAACGCTTGTTTCAGGGGCTATCCCGTGGCAGGAGGTCGAGAATGCCGACTGACAAGGACTTTGTGGTGAAGATCCCGCCGATGCGGGATACCGACAACATCACGCCGCCGAAGATCGACATTCCGCCCATCCCCCGGACACGCCCAACACGACCGCTGTTCATGGTCGCGCGTCCTGGAAGCCGTGCTGGCGGCAGGCCTGTTATCTGTCCAAATTCATCTACAAGGACCCGCCACCTTCCGGCGGTTTCCATACAGTATTCGGGAAGGAGATGGCAAAGGTCGATAAGCACTGGGAACCTTGGAGTGACGGCCTGAACAACCAGCAAAAGAGCGGCCTTGTTGCGCGGCTCTACAAGGTCAAGGGCTATGATCCGGACAAGAAGACTGATATCTGCCCGCCAACGCTGGTGTTTCGCGGCTTGGCAGGAGGTTGTCCATGACCCGCCGCCGGTTTCTCATCAAGACTGTTGTTCTCGTCTGCCTCGTTGTCGCGGGTCTGTATGGCTATGGAAGGATCTTGGATATGAATGCGGAACCGACCTATACCGCCGACCGGCTGTTCAAGCCGTATGGCGAGGATGTCTACCATCTGGCGCAGAGGATCGAGCGCGGCGAACATATCAGCGCGCGCGACGTCGAGGCGCTACCGGGCGGCGTCAACAAGCGCTATGGCGAGGAGATCACCTTCCTGTTTCTGGCGCTTCAGGCGCACAATCTGCAGGCTATCGACACGCTGCTGGCGGCCGGCGCCGATCCTTATATTGTCGATCGACCCTCGCAGGGGTCGACACGCAATTTCGTCTGGTATCTTGGGGAGCCAGGTCCGAGTGCAGGGCCGGTTCAGGGCTTCGATTTCATGAACAGGCTGATCGAGAGCTATCTCAAACATGGCGGCAAGGCCAATATCCAGATGCTTGGCAGCGAGGGTGCCTGGCTCATAGAGGATGTGGCGCTGATCGAGAATTACGAAGGTGTGAAAATATTGCTCAAAGCCGGGGCTGATCCCTGGGCGGCGGACAATAGAAATAGCACAGCTATGGATACTATTGCTCACGAAGGAAAGCCCGACTCGTTTGAATTGCTGAATTATCTGATTGACAGAGGGTATTTTGACCACGTTCAGCAACCTGATTTACAACATTTTATAGGAGCAGTAGCGCTCTATACACAACGCGGAGACAAAACCAGTCTAGCCTATCGAAAGATCGGCCTCCGAGTGTTGAAGCGCAATCCTGAATATGTTGCCGATCAGAACACCCGAGACCTCTTCGGTGGCCCGATTCCATGGCAGGAGGTGCAAGATGCCGACTGACAAGGATTTCGTGGTTAGGATCCCGCCGATGCGGGATACAGATAACATCACGCCGCCGAAGATCGATATTCCGCCCATGCCGCCGGACACGCCCAATACCACGGTGATCCATGGCCGGGCGCACTGGAGGCCGTGTTGGCGGCAGGCCTGCTATCTGTCGAAATATGTCTACAAGGACCCGCCACCGTCTGGTGGTTTCCATACCGTCTTCGAAAAGGAAATGGCCGAAGTCGACAAGCGCTGGGAAACCTGGGACAGCCTGAACCTTCAGACAGACAGCGGCCTTGTCGCACGCCTTTTCAAGGTCAAGGGCTACGATCCGGACAAGAAAACCGATGTCTGCCCGCCGACGCTGGTGTTTCGCGGTACGGATTTCGACGATTTTCGCGGCCTCAAGGTCGGGGTGACGCTTGAGGTCTACGATATCGGCCCGATCTTCATCCTGGTGCAGCCGACGCCGCCTTACTATCAAATCTCCTTTGGCGACGCCACGCGCAAACAGACGCTCGCCGATGGCTATGTTCCGACCACCATCATCGACAACAGCGAATGGCTGCGCCTTCCCGGTGCGACCAAGGGGTTTCCCTGCCGGTTTCTGTTGGGTACAAGCTGGAATATTTCGGCAAGCCCGATGGCGACTGGAATAACAATATTCAGCAGGGGTTGGGTCATGGAAGTCGACAGTATAAGCGGGCGATAGAGTACGGTTTGCAGTTGGCACAAGATAAAATAAAGCCGGGACAGGATCGGAGATTAGAAGTCGCCGGACATTCACTTGGCGGTGGCTTGGCTGCCGCCACTTGTGCCGTACTGGAACAAAAAGTTCCAGAAATCGACATTCACGGCACGACCTTCAACGCGGCGGGCGTACACCCAAACACGATAGCACCGGCAACCAGCGCCAGCGTCAATGCCTTTACGTCAACAACGAAATCCTGACGACCCTGCAGAGCAAGGCCAATACGGTTCCGGTCATCGGTGCGGTGTTCAACTGGGCACGGGCGGAAATAAACGAGACCGGCCTGCCGCCCGCGCTTGGCAATCTCATTGGCATGCCCCTTACGAACTGACCGAAGACATCGCCAATGCCAAACCGCTTCCCGTGCTCTGGCCGCTGCCGCAGGAAACGCTGGTTCTGCCGCGCCCGAATGATTTCGCCACCATTACCAAACTCAACGATCTTCTGATGTCCTCGGCCTCGCCAGGTCAGGCGATCAACAATCTGCTGCAATACATGGACAGGACATACCGCGACAAGGCGGTCGAAGAGCTTGTCGAGCAGGATAAGACTGCGTTCGTCTGGCGGATGTATGAAGAGGCCGCCCGGCTCTTCCTGAAGGACGCCGGCCCGGAACTCGCAGCCCTTCAGCAAATCACCGGCCAGTCCGTCGCCTATCACGGCATGGATTATGTGATCGCGGCCTATGAGCATCGTCTTCTCGAAAAGGGCAAGACGCCATGACCACGCCGTCGACCGAGAAGAAACAAGCTTCGATCAGGCGATTTTATGCGGTCGTGTTCGCGGCCTTTGCCGTTATCGTCACGCCTCTCGTCTGGTGGGGCTATGGCAAATACGAAACCTATCGAACGGAGCAGGACATGATCGAGAGTTCTCCGGATACGCCGCTTTCCAACAGATTGATCCTTCCCTATGGCGAACAGCCGTATCGCCTGGCGCAGCAGATCGAGCGCGGCGATGCGATTTCCGAGGCCGAGGTGAAGGCTTTGCCAGAGGGTGTCGATCAACGCTACGGCGACGAGATCACCATGCTGTTTCTGGCGCTTGGCGCCCATAATCTTCAGGCGATCGATACGCTGCTGGCCGCGGGGGCCGATCCCTACATGATCGACCGGCCGTCGACAGGCTCCGCCAGAAATTTTGTTTACTATCTGACAATGCCCGGCCCGAGTTCCGGGCCCGTGCAGGGCTTCGATTTCGAAAACCGCATGATCGAGAGCTATCTCAAGCACGGCGGCAAGGCGAATGTTCAGCTACCTGGTGATCAAGGGAACTGGTTTGTCGAGCAAGTCGGGCTGATCGGCAATTATGACGGCGTCAAAATCCTGCTGAAGGCTGGGGCGGATCCTTGGGCTGAAGACAAATCAGGTGAAACGGCTATAAGTACCATCGGGGATATGTCGGGCACAGACGAGTCATTCAAACTTATGAATTGGCTACTCGATCAAGGTTATTTCAGCAATGTTTCAATGCTGAAGTTGCAGAACTTCATGAATGCCATCGCAGGATATACTCAAAGAAAAGACAAGGTTAGCAGGGAGTATCGCAATATCGCGCTGCGCGCACTAAAGAGGTTTCCCAACTATCCTCCGGATCAGAACACGCAAGACATATTCGGCGGACCGATCCCCTGGAAGGAGGTTGAGAATGCCAAATGACCAGCAGCATGTGGTCAAGATTCCGCCCATGCGGGACACCGACCATATCATCCCGCCTAAGATCGATATTCCGCCCATCCCCCGGATACGGCCAACACCACAGTGATCCACGGGCACGGCAACCCAAAGACCTGTCGGAGACAAGCGGCCTATCTGTGCAAGCTTGTCTACAAGGACCCACCACCGACGGGTGGTTTTTCGACGCTCTATCCCGACAAGATCGCCGAGGCGGAAAAAACTGGGAAGAATGGGATCACCTGAACGAACAGGCCATTACCGGGCTTGTCGCCAAGCTCTACAAGGTGAAGGGTTACGACCCGAACAGCAAGACCGATGTCTGCCCGCCGACGCTGGTGTTTCGCGGGACCGATTTCGATGACATGCGCGATTTCGCCTTTTGCATCATCCTCAAGATCACCCATGGTGCTGGCGAGACGCCGGTGATCGATCTCCAGGACGTGCTGGAAAGGCAATATCCCGGCGGCGAGATCATGTTTGCCATGGACAAGCGACTGAAGGGCAAGAGCCGAAAGGAACTGATCGCCGACAACTTCATTCCCATGGTAATCCCCCGAAAAATAATGGGCTTCAAAAGTAGAATTTTCTCGGGTTTTATGACTGAGGAGATTTTGATGAAAAAGACGAGATTTAGCGAAGCACAGATTATTGGCATTCTGCGTCAGGCAGAAGGTGGCGTTCCTGTGCCTGAACTTTGCCGGGAGCACGGGATGAGTTCAGCGAGTTTTTATAAATGGCGGGCCAAATATGGCGGCATGGATGCGTCGATGATCAGCCAGATGAAAGCGCTGGAAGACGAGAACCGCCGTCTGAAAAAGATGTATGCGGAGATGAGCATGCAAACCGAACTGCTGAAAGAGGCTTTGGGAAAAATGACGCGGCCATCTCTACGCCGGGAGGTGGCCGCGCAAGCCGTGGCGATACGTGGGGTGAGCATAGCACTTGCCTGCCGAACGTTCGGTGTCAGCGAAACTTGCTACCGATACAAAGGCAAACGCAATGATGAGAATGAACAGATCGCCGATCTTCTGACCGGCTTGACGCAGGCAAAGAAGAACTGGGGCTTTGGCCTTTGTTTTCTCTATCTGCGGAACGTACAGGGACGGCGCTGGAATCATAAGCGTGTTTATCGCATCTACCGCGCGCTTGAGCTGAACCTCAGGATCAAGCCACGCCGGCGGCTGAAACGGGAAAAACCGGATACACTCAATGTCCCGACAACGCCGAACGCGGTCTGGTCCATGGACTTTATGGCGGATCGGCTGGCCGATGGCCGGCAGTTTCGGCTTTTGAATGTTCTGGATGACTTTAACCGTGAGGGGCTTGGCATTGAGGTCGATTTCTCTCTACCTGCGGAGCGTGTCATCCGTAGCCTGAACCAGATCATTGAGTGGCGCGGCAAACCGCTGGCAATACGTGTTGACAATGGCCCGGAATATGTCAGTGGAAGGCTTATGGACTGGGCTGAAAATCAGGGCATTGCGCTGAATTACATCCAGCCTGGAAAGCCGCAGCAGAACGCTTATGTCGAACGCTACAACCGGACAGTACGACACGAATGGCTTGACCAATACATCATCGAGAGTATCGAAGAGGCGCAGGCGTTCGCCACACAATGGTTATGGAGCTATAACAACGAGCGACCCAATATGGGCATCGGCGGAATGACACCCGCACAGAAACTGAAAATGGCTGCGTGAATTCTACCAAAAAGCCCCGTTAAAAAGGGAGGATTACCCCATCACGCTTCTGAACAGTTCCGGCGCGTTTCGGCTCTTGGGCGTTCCCTATCAGGCGAGCCTGCAACTGATCTTTCTCGGCGGGCCGAATGGCGACTGGGCCAACAATGTTGAGCAGGGATTGGGGAAACCAAGCGAGCAATATAAGAAAGCAACTGTTTACGCGCGTACGACTGTTGCGGATAAGATCAAATCGGGACAAGACCGACGCTTGAACATTGCCGGACATTCGCTCGGCGGCGGACTGGCTAGTGCAGCCGCGACGATTGTTGAGCATTATTATCACATCGACATCACCACACTCTGCCACACCTTCAACGCGGCCGGCCTCAATTCCGCAACAGTCAAACCCGCCTCGATCGGCGAGGCGACGATCAACGCTTTCGGTGCGCGCGATGAAATCCTGACGACGATCGAAACCCGCGCCGGGCAATTGCCGTTTCTCGGCGCCATTTTGCGATGGGCCAAGGCAGAGGCGAATATCGACGGCTTTCCGATGCCGGCCGGCAATTCTCGTCCCGAGGAAGGGCATCAGTCCCGACCTTCAAGCGACCCGCCGCAGACGCGGCCCGTCGTGCTGTCGACCGGCGGCATCGGCCAGCAGATCGTCCCGTCATGGCAGCCGCCCGCAAAAGGCGAGAAACTGCCCGTGGTCTGGCCGATCACCGAACAGACCGTCTTTCCCGCCGCCCTTGCCAATAACTTCCGCCTGACCCTTGCGCTGGACGGTATCCTGAATAGTGCAGCCTCGCTGCCGCAGGCGCTCAACCTGCTTGGCGCCCGCATTCCCGGCTGGGTGGAAGACGCGGTAAACGCTAATTCGAAGATAAAAGTGCCACCGGCCGGCCCGAACACATCCTATCAGCCATGGGTCTATGGCAAGTTCACGTTCGGCGATCTTCTCGGCAAGATGGCCCAGGACAGAACGAGATCCGTCGTCAAGGATTATAGAGGTTTCCTTGACGCGCAGGTCGTTCTTCCGACGGTAGGCCCTGCACTTGCGATGTTCGCCGTTGAATTTTCCTATCTTCTGGACCTCTTCGGCATTTCAACGACCTATCACGGCATGGATTATGTGATCGCGACCTTCGAACAATATCTGGATTCAGAATAATGATCCCCCAAATCTCGCTTCCCTTTCCGTGCCTGTTCTTCCGCCACTGGTATCTGGACGGCAGTGAGATGGGGGTGCTGGTGGTGCGGGCAGTGTTCGAAATAGACGAGGGCAGACGCGCGGTGCTGCCGAAGGCGCAGCCGGAGATGGCGCTTTCGGATGCGTTTTACGGTGAGGCGAATGTCTCGTCGCTGAAAGCCGAAAGCGAGATCGCGCCGTTCAAGCCGAAAACCGATCTGACCTTTTCCGCCATTGCCCGCTCGCCGGAGGAAAAGCAGCTTGCGAGTTGGCCGGTGCGGGTGGATATCGCCCGGCCCACGGAGGATGGCGCGGCGCCCGAGGTCATCGGCAGCCACGGCTTTCATGTGTTCGGCGAGCGGCTGATGGAGCCGGAGACGGCAAAAGGCGGCAAGCGCTGGCAGCTTTCTGACGCAATGCCGGTTACGCAAGTGCCGCTCGTCTATGAACGCGCCTATGGCGGCACGGTGAGGATCGATCACGAAAGCGAAGACGCGCATGTGTTCAACCCGATCGGGCGCGGCATGGTCAGCGATTATCTTCTGGAGGCGGACGAGGCATTGCCTGCGCCGCAGATCGGCCTCGCCGGCGAATTCGCCGCCTGGGCTCCGGGCGAGGAGATAACCGTCTGCGGGGTCGGCCCGCTGACGAAATCCTGGCAGCCGCGTCTTGCGCTCGCCGGCACCTTTGACGATGCCTGGCAGCGCGAACGCCATCCGCGCATGCCGGAAGATTATGATTACGGCTTCTGGAATGCCGCGCCGCAAGCCTTGCAGTTCAAGCCGTTCTTCACCGGCATGGAACAGATCACCGTCCACGGCATGCGTCACGACCCGGAGCCCTATCGGTTTTTCCTGCCGGAAGGCGGGCTGAAGGCCGTTGTGCGCTATGCCAATGCCGACGACCGGACCCTCGTTCTGCGGCTCGATACCGTCCATTGCGATATCGCCGATCCGGCCCCGGAAAAACATCAAATGACGCTGGTCTGGCGGATGGCGATTGAAAACCCCGATGATGTGACGGCGATCGAGGTTCTGCCGCACGCCCTCAGAAAGGAGCCATCATGAGCCGCAGTGCAGCCCGCAACACATCGAAATCCAACAACATCGTCTGCCTTTCGCCCTGCGTGTGCCTGACGCCGCGCGGCCCGAAAATGGTGCCGGTGCCCTATATGATCGTCTCGAAACTGGAATGGAGCACGAAGACGATTTCCAAGACCGGCTTCGGCGGCGATCAGGCTTTCACCATGGCCAGCCGCACCGAAAAAGTGACCGGCAACGAGCCGGGCACCGGCGGCGGGGTGTCGTCCGGCGTCAATCTCGGCTGGTGCCGGCCGCAATCCAACAAGTCGAGCTTTCTGGTCGAGGGCCATCAGGTTCTGCAGGACAACTGTGTCTACGAGATGAACTGCGCCGGTCCCGACGGACCGTCGAACACGCTCGGCAAGCTGAATTATGATGATGTGTGAGCGCGACGGAACATCAACTGCATCCCGATCACTGCAGCAGCGGTCTCGTTTCCAGCACCTCTGCGCGCGCCGGCATTCGGCGGACCGAGCGGAGTTTCAGGGGCTGCCACCGCGCGTAGTGCCGCTCGATAACCTCGGTGATCACTTCGACGGAAAGATCATGAGAACTGCCCCGCGACGCAGATTAGTTTCGCCAGTTCGGCATCAGTGATACTCAGCGGAGTTTCAAGGCAGGCGCCGCCGACAAGAAGTCGGCCACTGGACCCGCTGTCCTGGCGGAGTTCAGCCAGGCGGGCTGGCTCGCGAGCACGTTTGACTTCGGCAAAAGCTTGGGCCTTTCGTGCTCCGTCACGGGCTGCGCGTGTTTCAGCCAGCTTGACCCATTTGCGCACAAGGAAATCTTGCATGCCGAGTTCATCGGTGATCAATTTGACCGGGCAGCCTTCGTCCCGAACCCGCCGAACGGCTTCACGCTTTATCGACTTCGGCCAGATTTTCCTGCCATCTGCCGGCCAGCGGAGCGACGATAAACAGCCAGAGCTGCTTGAGAGCCTGTTCTCCGGCGAGGAGGGCCGAAGCTTCGCGCCCGGTTAACCGAAACACCGGTGAACTGGATTCCTACAAGATGGATTGCCGCCAGGGTCAGGCCGATGGCAAGACGGGCAAAGCCGGCTGACGCTGCCTTGCCGGTTGAGCCGAGAGTGACGATAACTAAAATGGCGGTGAACACCACTTCGAAGACAAGCGCAGCGGGCAGCGCATATTCGCCGAGATAACCCGGTCCCCAGCCGTTCTGTCCGAGGCTGGCGGTGGATCCGGCAATCACCGCGAGGATTGCTGCGCCAAGGAGGGCGCCGGCGAACTGGGCCATCCAATAGCGGACCATCCCGGCTGCCGGCATGCGGCTGGTGATGAAGACGCCAAGGCTGACGGCTGGATTGACGTGGCAACCGGAACCCCGGACAGCAGAGCCGCAGCCGAAGAGAACCAGCACTGTCGTGCCGATGAACTCTGCTACCTTTTTTCCATTATATAGATCCCGAAAACGGCGGCGCGCGTCGTTCTCCGACGGCCGCCCCTGGATTGGTAGGAATGGTTGGATGATCCGGTTGTTTTTTGAGATATGCAATTTTGTCGGGATTTCGACAACAGAAATCGGTTGCGCTCAGCTGTTATCCAGACTGGTTGTGGATAAGTCCGTTCACGCGGAAAAAGATTGCGGGCGTCTTGGTTGTGCGGTGGGCATGGAATGTAACACGAAGGCGCCGCTGTGCCTGCTATCCATCAATCGTGACGGACCAGGAGAAGGAAGCGCTGGCTCGGGGCGCCAGAACTTTGGTAAAGGGGCGGTCGTCGATAGCATCGCCCCTGCCATGGGCAGCCGCCATGCCGTGCCAGGGCTCAACGCAGATATAGGGAGCGCCGGGCTTGGTCCAGAGCGCCAGATTGGGCAGGCCATCAAAGGCGAAGTGCAGCGCCGGGCCTTCTTCGGCGCTGTAGGTCAGCCTGCTGCCCGCTCCTTCCGGGAAGATCATCGCATCCTCTTCGAAATAGTCATCGTCAAGGGCGAGGATGCCGTCTGAAAAGGGCGAGGGCAGTGGTTTCAGGTCCAAAAGTCCGTCATGAAGACGGATCATTGCCGGTTCGTTACGGTTTTCAAGCGTGATGTGGTGGACATGGCCTTTGGTGATACCGGGCATCGGCCAGCAGAAGGCTGGATGATAGCCGAAGCCGAAGGGCATAGGCTTGTCGTCTTTGTTCTCGACGGTCGCCGAGACCGTGAGTGTCTTGCCTTCGAGCGCGTGCTCGATTGCGAGGCGGAAGGCGAATGGGTAGGCCGCCTGCGTTTCATCCGAATCCGCCAGGACAAAGCGGCAGCGTGCTTCGCTGCTTTCCTCAAGCGCAAACAGGCTGCGCCGGGCAAAGCCGTGCTGCTTCATGTCGAAGCTCTCGCCGCCGATTTCCACCTGGTCACCGGGCGCCTTTCCGACTATCGGGAACAGGATCGGCGCGCGTCCGGTCCAGAACTCCGGGTCGCCGTTCCATAACCACTCCCGCCCGTCACTCGTCGTGATTGACTGTGTCTCTGCGCCAAGCGGCGAGATGGTTACGGCAAGAGCTTCGTTGGCGATGCGGATGGCGTCGGTCATGATCAGGGCCTCGTGGTGGGCAGCAGCTTATGGGTAAAGCGGGACACAGGCGGGCAGGATTGTAGCCCGCCGATGCCGGGTGATCATATATTGTTCATTAGCACCTTGCGAAGCTTGTCGAACAGTTCATCGATTTCGTTCTTCGTGATGATCAGCGGCGGTGACAATGCGATGATATCGCCGGTTGTGCGGATCAGGAGCCCGTCTTCATAAGCCTTCAGGAAGGCGGAGAAGGCGCGCTTGGTCGGTTCGCCGGCGATTGGTTCCAGCTCGATCGCGCCGATCAGGCCGAGATTGCGGATGTCGATGACATGCGGGCAATCCTTGAGGCTGTGAAGCTGTTCTTCCCAATAAGGCGAGAGCTCCTTGGCGCGGGTCAGAAGTCCTTCCTCCTGATAGGTCTCGAGCGTAGCAAGGCCTGCCGCAGACGCGATCGGGTTACCGGAATAGGTATAGCCGTGCATGAACTCGATCATATGCTCGGGGCCGTTCATGAAGGCGTCATGGATCTCGTCCCTGACGAACACTGCGCCCATGGGAACGACGCCATTTGTCAGTCCCTTGGCCGTGGTCATGATATCCGGCGTTACACCGAAATATTCAGCGGCAAACGGTGCACCGATACGTCCGAAGCCGGTGATGACTTCGTCGAAAATCAAGAGGATGCCATGCTTGTCGCAGATGTTGCGCAGGCGCTGGAGATAGCCCTTAGGCGGGATCAACACGCCGGTGGAGCCGGCAACTGGCTCGACGATGACAGCGGCAACCGTGGACGGGTCATGCAGCGCCACGATCCGCTCCAGCGTATCGGCAAGATCGGCGCCGTGTTCGGGTTCGCCTTTGGTAAAGGCATTTTTCTCCGGCAGATGGGTGTGGGGGATATGATCGACACCCGTCAGCAATGTGCCAAACATCTTGCGGTTTGAAACAATGCCGCCAACCGATGTGCCGCCGAAGTTGATGCCGTGATAGCCACGCTCGCGGCCGATCAGCCGGAAGCGCTCGCCCTGTCCTTTGACGCGGTGGTAGGCGAGCGCAATCTTGAGTGCAGTATCGACGGATTCTGAGCCGGAATTGGTATAAAAACGTGGCCCATGCCTTCCGGTGCCAGTTCGACAAGGCGGTTGGCCAGTTCGAATGCCTTCGGGTGGCCTAGCTGAAAGGCCGGGGCATAGTCGAGTTCGCCGGCCTGTGCCCGGATCGCTTCGGTGATCTTCGGCCGGCAGTGACCGGCATTGACGCACCACAGGCCCGCTGTGCCGTCCAGCACCGTTCGACCGTCGACCGTGGTATAATACATGTCCTTTGCCGAGGCGAACATGCGCGGCGCCTTCTTGAACTGCCGGTTTGCGGTAAACGGCATCCAGAAGGCTTCGAGATTATTGGGAACGACGGCGCTGCGGTCGGACATTAGCTGCTCCACAAAGAAAGCGACCCGTTTGGACGGGTCACGTATTTTCGTTTTATCGGAGAGCACGTTATCAGGGATTGGACGTCGTCAAGCAAGAAGGCGGTGGCCGGCCCAACGACGACCTTTGTGAGGCCGGCCATCTGGAAATCTCGCAAACAGAGACCGGCTTGTATGTTGCAGGTCAGCCGCGGAAACAGCCTGTTCAACTGGCCAGGCGACCGCGCCAGTCCGGGCCGTCTTCGTAGATGTCGTCGAGCGTGGCAAGCAGCTTCTGAACGGGTTCTGCATGGGTGCTGTAATAGATGGTCTGGGCTTCGCGGCGTGTCTCCACGAGATTCTGCGCCCGCAACTTTGACAAGTGTTGTGAAAGGGCCGATTGGCTCAGCCCGACCCGGGCCGCGAGTGCTCCAACATGCATCTCGTCTTCGGCCAAGACGCACAATATCTGAAGCCGTTTCGGGTTGGCCATGGCCGAAAGTAGGCCCGCAGCGATGACGGTTTTGTCCGATTCCGTGTTATGTGTCACCTTGATATGTCCTCTTTTGGTTGCGCGATCCAGACTAGAAAGCCCCGGAATAGAGTTCGATATCTGGCAACCCTACACAAGTGAAAACAAAAAAGTAATCCCATATTTAGGGTATTATTAGAACGTACCTTTGATAAGGTTAGCGAATTCGTCGTATGACGATGCTGCATTTGGAAATTCTACTCTGGATATTGCTGATTTTTTCTTGTATAAGTTCCCTCAGGGTCCGAACTTACTATCTGAATCTCCCTTTTTCATGGTCTTTGAAAATAGCGTCAGTAAGCTTTAACGCGTAAGTGTGGTCGAACCATTGGTAGGATGACAGCGCTTCGGGGTGAACGATTTCCGCACCCTTCAGGGCATAGGCTTTCCCGAAACCGCCGTTGAAATTCGCCGAAACGGGTTCCAGGCGCATAAATGAAAAGTCGGGGAAGTCGATGTAAGTTTTGCTTTCGGATGACGCGCGAGAAATCGAGATTTCAACCATTCATGGTGTTCGCTGTTGGGTGTTACGGGGCGCACATGGCAACGGGTTGTCAGGCGCGGGTGGGCGAGCGGGTCGCCCTTGCCCGGCTCGCCTGTGAGCAGCGAAACCCTGTTATCATGTTCAATAGCCTGCGTATGAAAGGACAGTCTCGAGACGAGAATCACCGGCGCGCCATCGAGATCGGTTGCCAGCAGAACGCGGCTGACAAGCGGGAAACCGGTATCTGATTCGTTGACCCCGAGAGCAGCAAAAGGCGCCTCGCGGATCAGTCGGCGTGCCAGCGCTACGGCCTCTGCATCGGTTTCGCGCAGCGTATTCTGTTTCATCGCTCGGTGTTTTCCTGTTGGGGAGGGCGTGGCGCAAGGTTATTTATGACATCACGAATTGAAACCGTCCCGACGACCCGACCACGGTCGATGACGCCGATCGTCTCCGGTCTTTGCGAAAAAACACGCAGCAATTCTGCGACTGTCGTTCGCGGTCTGACGGTGGCTGCGAGGCGCACCGCCAGCTGTTCACGATCGATAACCGGCTGCATGATGTCTTCGGCCGTCAAAAAGCGGTACCGGTTAATGGTGGCGACAAAATCGGCAACATATCCTGTTGCGGGAGCCCTGATGATTTCGCGTGGGGTACCTGACTGGATAATCCGTCCCGCCTGCATGATGGCAATCCGGTTCCCCAGCTTTACGGCCTCATCAAGGTCATGGCTGACGAAAATAATGGTTTTGTCCAGGGCTTTCTGAAGCGCAAGCAATTCATCTTGCAGGTGGGTGCGGATCAGCGGATCGAGGGCGGAAAACGGTCTCGTCCATCAGCAGCACAGGCGCCCCGGTTGCGAAAGCCCGCGCCAGACCAACCCGCTGCTGCATGCCGCCCGAAAGCGCATGGACGGGATGGTCGGCCCAATCCGCCAGATTGACAAGCGCCAGCTGCTCTTCGATACGGGCGCGTCGCTGTTTCAGGTTGACGCCCGAAAGCTCAAGTCCGAAGCCGATATTATCGGCGACGCTGCGCCAGGGCAGCAGAGCGAACTGCTGAAACACCATCGAGACCGCGTTGCCGCGCAGCGACCGTAGTGCTCGCTTGCCGGCGGTGTAGGGGTGACCGGGCCTTGCTCGGTGTGAATCGTCACAGTGCCCCGGGTGACCGGCGCCAGACCGTTCACGGCCCTTAGCAGTGTTGACTTGCCTGAGCCCGAAAGCCCCATCAGCACGACAATCTCGCCGCGTTCCACTGTGAGTGATGCGCCAGAAACCCCAACCAAATTGCCTGTTCTGCGCTGAATGTCGTCGCGTGAAAGTCCGGTGTCGATCAGCGGCAGCGCACGCGCAGGGCGTTTGCCGAAAACAATATCGATGTTGTCGAGTTCCACGGCCTTGTTCATGGGCAATTCCGAAACTGTTGACGGGGTACATGCCATTCCGGCCCGCAACGGGCGGGTTTCTGGATGGGGTGTTTTTCACAATAGGCGCATGGCTGCAAGTCCGCAGCCGGGGTGCGCTTCCATGGAGAGATTGGACGGGTTACGAGTTTCCTGTGGCTTCGTCGTTTTGGGGCTTTATTCCGATGCATTGATCCCGGCAAAAGAAATCCGGAAGGATCGAAAATATGGCGAAGCTTCATTTTTACTACGCAACGATGAATGCCGGGAAATCGACCCTGCTTTTGCAGGCAGCCTATAATTACCGCGAGCGCGGCATGCATGCTGAAATATTGGTTGCCGAGCTTGACGACCGTGCCGGAAAGGGTGTGGTCTCCTCGCGGATCGGCCTTGCCTCAGAAGCCGTGACCTTCGGTTCCGACAGCGACCTCCTGGTGCTTGTGCGGGAACTGAATGACCGGAGCACAATAGATTGCCTGCTTGTCGACGAGGTCCATTTCGTCAAGGCCGAGCATGTGTGGCAGTTGGCCCGTGTCGTCGATGAGCTCGGCGTACCCGTCATGGCCTATGGTCTTCGCTCCGATTTCAAGGGCGAATTGTTTCCTGCATCGCGGGAGCTTTTCGTTCTGGCAGATGAAATTCGCGAGGTGAGAACCATATGTCATTGCGGCCGCAAGGCGACCATGGTGGTTCGCCTTGACGACGGTGGTAACGTTCTGCTCGATGGTCCGCAGATCGTTGTCGGTGGTAATGATCGCTATGTGTCTTATTGCCGGGTGCACTGGAAGGAAAAGACAGGCCGGGTTTGAGACTACCGTTCTCGCATTTGATCAGTCGATCAGGTTGAGTCGAATTGTTTTTGCAACCAGTTGTGTGCGGTTGACGCAGTCGAGCTTGCGGATGGCATTGGCGAGATAGGCATTCACTGTATGGTCGGAAAGGCCAAGGATGCTACCGATTTCATGCGAGGTTTTGCCTTCTGCTGTCCAGCCAACCACTTCCATTTCGCGGGCAGACAATGCGGCCAGCGGCTCACCTGGACTGCGCTGAAGTTCTGATAACCGGCCGAGTGTCAGCCGCGCGATACTGGCGAGTGCATATTCTTCTGTTCTGTCGAGCGGCTCGCGATCGCCAAAAACAGAAGACTCAGAGGTTTTCGGGCATTTGGCGCGAATGCAAAAACGACGCCCATGCTGATGTGCATCGTGCGCATAAGCTCGGCCAAGTCCGCGCGGCCGCTGTCATGTGGGTCTTCAATGTCGGCAAGGGTCCATTGCAGTGGCGCCGCTGCACGGCCATGGGTATTTGCCTGTGAGCTCATCCGCAACAGGCCGGCACGCTCGGATGCTTCGACAAAGGAGGGCGGCAGGGTCGTGCAATGGATCGCGCAATCCGGCGCTTCGGTCTCGGCCCAAGGGTATTCCACAAGCGCGAAATGAGAGAACTTGAACTCCGTTGCAATCGGAGAGAGCAGCCGCGATAAGGACTCGACCTGAGATGCCTTGTCGAATGCCCAGGTAAACCGGCTTTGATTTTTTCGCCTGCAGGGTACATATTGCGATCCCGAAAAGGGGAACATATTTGAAAATAAGTCCAAATTTCGACTTGAGGACTGCTGATATCTCGGTGAACAGTTCATTTTTGCGCCGACACCTCGCCGCTTCTCCCAAGAATTTGAGCAATACTAGTCATATACCTCTGGCGAAGTCTAGTTGAAAAGAGGGTATTATTATACTTTTACGTGTAATTTGTGTTGCGATTTCGGCGACGTTTTGAGTGCTGAACGCCGTTCGCGTGTCACTGCGGAATGGTGCTTTCGACGCAAGCTACGCCCACAGCAAGACCTCGGGGCTTGCGGTGGGCGTAAAGCCGGCGGTTGCAATTGCGCGTCGGAACAGGTCTACCTTCGGTAGGAAAGGCCCCGAGGTTAATGCTATCCGGCGGTGCGGCGTTCTTCCTGAGCGATATTGGCTTCGACCACGGCGAGCGTGGCCATGTTGACGATACCACGCGAGGTGACCGAGGGTGACAGGATATGGGCGGGCAAGGCGCTACCGAGGAGTATCGGCCCGACATGAAGCGCATCCAGCATGCTCTGAACCACTGTCATGGTGATATGTGCGGCATCGAGCGACGGGAATATCAGCAGATTGGCCTCGCCCGACAGGGTGCTGTTCGGCATTTCCCGGTGGCGCAGTACGTCGGAAATCGCTGTATCACCGTGCATTTCGCCATCGACCTCGAGATCAGGCATGCGTTCGCGAATGATCGCCAGCGCATCGCGCATGCGCGCTGAACTTTCGGAATCGCGCGAGCCAAAATTCGAGTGTGATACCAGCGCAGCCTTGGTGGACATGCCGAAACGCGATATTGCCCGGGCGGACTGGATCGTGGTTTCCGCAATCTCTTCTGCGGTAGGACTATAAGTGACATGCGTGTCGGCAAAGAAGGTTGCACCGCGGTTGGAAATCAGAAGCCCCAGGCTCGAGAAATCGCGGACGTTTTCATGCTTGCCGATAATGTTTCCGATGTCGCGCAAGTGCCGCTCGAAGCGGCCTTCCACGCCGCACAGCAAGGCATCGGCGTCGCCGCGCTTGACGGCAAGCGCCCCGATCACCGTGGTGTTGGTGCGCACGATCGTGCGGGCACGTTCCGGTGTCACGCCCTTGCGGGCGACGAAGGCTAGATATTCATCGACATATTCCCGAAAACGTGAGTCACTTTCCGGGTTGATGATCTCGAAATCCTCCTGCGGACGCATCCTCAGACCATAGCGCTTCATACGGATCTCGAGCACGTTCGGCCGGCCAATCAGGATTGGCCGCGAAACGCCTTCCTCTATCAGCACCTGAGCCGCGCGCATCACCCGCTCATCTTCGCCGTCGGAGAAGATGATCCGTTTGGGTTCTGCGGCCTTGGCTGCGGCAAAAACCGGCTTCATGACGAGGCCGGAGCGGAAGGCAAATCTGTTCAGTTGATCGTAGTAAGCCTCATAATCCGCGATCGGTCGCTCGGCGACGCCGGATTCCTCTGCTGCGCGGGCGACTGCGGGCGCAATGCGCAGGATCAGGCGCGGGTCGAAGGGAGAGGGAATGAGGTAGTCTGGACCGAAGATCAACGGCTCGCCCGAGGAAGAATGTGGCACTTCCCAGACTTCCTCCCTGGCCAGCCCGGCGATGGCGCGCACAGCCGCCATCTTCATTTCCTCGTTGATGGTGCGCGCGCCACAATCAAGTGCGCCGCGGAAAATGTAAGGGAAGCACAGGACATTGTTGACCTGGTTGGGAAAGTCGGAGCGGCCCGTGCAGATCATCGCATCCTCGCGCTCGGCGCGGGCGAGGTCAGGCATAATTTCCGGCACGGGGTTTGCCAGCGCCATGATCATCGGCTTGTCGGCCATTTTTTCAAAAGCGCCGGCTTTAATGCACCCGCGACGGACAGGCCGAGAAACACATCAGCGCCCTCGATATGGTCGGCAAGCCCATGCGCGTCGCTTTCCTGGGCGTATACTGCCTTCCACCGGTCCATGTTGGTGGTGCGGCCGGGATAAACGAGGCCGTCGATATCGAAGACCCAGATGTTTTCGCGCCGGGCGCCGAGAGAGACGAGGAGATTGAGGCAGGCAAGGGCAGCAGCCCCGGCGCCCGAGGCCACGATCTTGACGTTTTCGATCGATTTGCCGGCAAGCTCCAGCCCGTTCAGGATCGCCGCGGCGACGATGATGGCGGTGCCATGTTGGTCGTCGTGGAACACCGGGATCTGCATCTTGTCGCGGAGGATGCGTTCAACCTCAAAACATTCCGGTGCCTTGATATCTTCCAGGTTGACCCCGCCGAAGGTCGGCTCAAGCGCAGAGATTGTGGAGACCATTTCATCAATGGTCGGCGCGTCGATTTCGATGTCGAAGACATCAACGCCCGCGAATTTCTTGAACAGGACGGCCTTGCCTTCCATGACCGGCTTGGAGGCGAGCGGCCCGATATTGCCGAGACCGAGCACTGCGGTACCGTTTGAGATGACGGCGACAAGATTGCTGCGCGCTGTGTATTTCGCGGCATCGCCGGGGTTATCATGAATGGCAAGGCAGGGCGCGCCGACCCCGGGCGAATAGGCCAGCGCCAGGTCGCGCTGGTTGCCAAGTGGTTTGATTGCCTGGATCTCAAGTTTTCCGGCGCGCGGATAGCGGTGATAAAAAGGGCCTGTTGCTTCAGGTCTTCTCCGGCACCCTTGGTTTCGTTCGGGTCGCTCATCGTCTCGTCTCCTTGCCCGCGCCGGCTGGCCGGGTCTCCACAATGCCGGGCGACTATATGGTCGGGGATTGCGAACATCAATCCATCGTTGGTGCTCGCGCGGCTGTTTTGGGCCTGTGCCTAGTGCTCCTGTCACGTGCCATGTCTCGGCAACTGATTGTTCACAATAGCGGATGTTTCACTCCCCGCATTTTCAGGTATTGTGGTTTGTGTAAACGGGCGGCCTCCCGCAGGCGCCGATCAATTCCCCATACCCTGCATGGAGTCTAACAATGAATAAAATGTTGCTGCCCATGGCGCCTTACTTTCTGGCCCTGCTTCGGGTCGTTGCCGGCCTGCTCTTTATGCAACACGGCACCCAGAAGGTCCTCCATTTTCCGGTTTCCGACTTTTACCCCCGATGTTCTCGCTGCTGTGGTTTGGCGGAATTCTGGAAATCGTCGGCGGTGCGCTGATCATCGTCGGCCTCTATACCCGTATTTCGGCCTTTGTGCTTTCCGGGATGATGGCCGTCGCCTACTTCATGTTCCATGCGCCGAACAGCTTTTTCCGGCGCTGAACGGTGGCGATGCAGCAGTGCTGTTCTGCTTCATTTGCCTCTATATTGTGTTTGCCGGCCCCGGCGCGTTCAGCCTCGACAGCAAGGTCAAGCGCTGATCACGGTTTACTATCTTCATATGATCGCAAAGGCGGGCTCCACCGGAGTTCGCCTTTTGTTTCGGCGTGTTGGCCGGGTTGCTCTTTTCGTTCAAGCCAAAAGCGGATAGGGCTCGGGAAAGAATGAAGGCCCGCAGGCCCCGTTGGAACGAACCAGGATGAAGCGCAATGATGCCGAAGCAATACATTATTCCCGGGATGATGATTCGGGACATGCTGGTGCCGGTGCCGCTTGACTGGTCGAACCCGGATGGTCCGATCATCCAGATTTTTGTGCGCGAAATCATCGATCCGGTAAAACGGCGCGACGATCTGCCGACACTTGCCTTCCTGCAGGGCGGGCCCGGCGGCAAGTCACCGAGGCCTTCCGGCGGCGGCCCAGCCTGGCTTTCCGAGGCGCTGAAGACCCACCGCGTGATCCTGATTGACCAAAGGGGACGGGACGCAGCAGCCGGATCGAGGCTGCGACCATGTCCCGCTTCGAAACCGGAGAGGCAGGTGCAGACTATCTGATGCATTTTCGCGCCGACAGCATCGTCGCCGATTGCGAGCATGTGCGCAAAAACCTGATCGGAGAGCGCAAATGGGAGACACTAGGGCAGAGTTTCGGCGGGTTCATCACGCTGACCTATCTCTCGCAGGCGCCGGAGGGGCTGTCAGCCTGCTATGTGACCGGAGGACTGTCCGGACTTTCTGCTTCAGCGGATGATGTCTACCGCCGAACCTATCCGCGGGTGCTCGCCAAGAACCGGCAATATCACCGGCGTTATCCCCATGACGCTGCGCTGTTTTCGCGGATCGCGGATCACGTCTCGGCCAATGATATCCGCCTTCCCGACGGTGACCGGTTGAGCGTGCGGCGGCTCCAGACACTCGGCCTCGCCTTCGGCATGGCGCCGGGTTTCGAAAATGTGCACTGGCTGATGGACGAGGCTTTTGCCGACCCTGACGAAACGCGGCTTTCCGACAGTTTCCTGTCTTCGGTTATGGTCGACACCGGCTTTGACGGCAATCCGCTTTTGCCGTTCTGCAGGAGAGCATATACGGGCAGGGAGTGCGCCGACGAACTGGGCCGCCGAACGGGTGCGCGCCGAGTTTCCCAGGTTTGACCCCGAACAGCGGCCGCTGATGCTGACCGGGGAAATGATCTATCCGTGGATGTTCGAGGAAATCCGCTCCCTGCGCCCCTTCCGGGATGCAGCAGAGGCGCTGGCCGCGCGCTCCGATTATCCGCCGCTTTATGATGCCACCCGGCTTTTTGCCAATGACATCCCCGTCGCCGCCGCCGTCTATCATGACGACATGTATGTCGATGCCGGTCTTTCGCTGGAGACAGCGGGGCGGCTCGGCAATTGCCGGGCATGGGTCACCAATGAATATGAGCATGACGGGCTGCGCCAGAGCCCCGACGTGTTCCGCCGCTTGCGCCAGCTGGTGCTGGAGCAGGGCGGGCCGCTGTAAGCTTTGCAGAGCCGTTTCGAAGGCCCATCATCTATCCGCAATATGTTTTCCCGGTCGTCGTCGCGCGCATGCCACGGGCGGCAGCCTGCTGTTATGAATCCTTCATCTTTCGTTCAATCAAATGTCGTGTTGCGAGGCTAATTGCAGATGGCCATCGAACTGCAATTTTCATTGCGATAAGGATTTTTCGAATGATGAAACTCTCCGCCTATCTGCTCGCCGGCTCCGTGGTGCTCTCCGCCTCGGCCGCGTTCGCCGCCGACACCTCTGTCGAATTCTGGCACAGCTTCTCCGATACCAGCGCCAATGGTGCAGCCCTTGCCGAAATCATCGACAATTTCGAAGCCGCCAATCCCGAGATCACAGTCGACGCCCAGTTTATCGGCAATTACAACGACATCGTCGCCAAGCTTCAGGCTGCGATCCCCGCGCGCCGCGCACCCGACGCAGTGATCATGGAAGTGACCCGCTACGGCCTTTTCGCCGATCGCGGCGTGCTCGGCGACCTTTCCGACCGCCTTGCAAACGATCCGCTTGCCGACAACCTGTTCGACTTCGCCCGCGAAGTCGGCATCTTTGAGGGCAAGAACTACATCGTGCCCTTCAACTCCTCGACGCCGGTTCTCTACCTCAACAAGGCCGTTTTCGACGCTGCCGGTTTCGAGGAAGAGCCGCAACTCGAGACTTATGACGATATCCTGGCCGCTGCCCAGCAGATCACCGATACTCTGGGTGATCAGGGTATCATGGGTATGACGGCGCCCGGCCAGTTCGCGCGCTGGGGCCTGATCATGGCGAATGACAGCGACCTGATCGACTCCAAGACCGGCGAAATCCTGATCGATGCGCCGAATACGGTCGAGGCCTATGAATGGATGGCCTCGCTCGTCGACGATTACAAGGTCGCCTCGCCCGATGGCGTAACCGATGAGAAGAAGGACAAGCAGTTCTTCATGTCCGGTAATGCCGGCATGATGATGAACTCGACCGGCAATTACGGCGATGCCAGGGCCGCGCTGGGCGATGACCTTCTGGTTCGTCCGATGCCTTGCAACAAGGTCTGCGCCGTGCCGATCGGCGGTGCTGGCATTGGCATTCTTTCGTCGGCGGAACCTGAGGTGAAGGACGCTGCCTACAAGTTCATCTCGTTTGCTGCCTCGCCGGAATCGAACGCCATATGGTTTGCCGAAACCGGCTACATGCCGATCAACAAGAAGACCGCCGAGCAGCCGCGTGCCGCCGAAGCGCTCGCCAATGCTGAAGGCATCGATGTCGCCATCAACCAGCTCGACTTCGCCCGTGGTCGTCCGCGCCCGGTCGTCGTCACCTGGATGCGCGCTAATGAATATGACGTCTGGCAGTCGATCGCGCTCGGCCAGCGTAGCGCTGAAGACGCGCTTGGCGATTTTGCCGAACGGACGCGTCAGGAAGCCCAGCGCCTTTCCAACTGATTGATCTGAAAGACACTCCCGCCCGCGCGCCCAAGAAAAAGGTGCGCGGGCCTTTTCCAATGACAAGCGCTGCTGCCGTTAACGCGCATGCGCCTGTGCGAAAGTCCGCCCCATGCCGCGCAAGCTGACGCCCTATCTCTTCGTCCTGCCGCTGATAAGTTTCATTGCGGTCTTCACCTATATCCCGATTGTCACCAGTATCGACCTGAGCTTCCGGCAGTGGGACTTCATGACCCCCGACAAGCCGTTTGTCGGGTTTGAAAACTATCGGGTCCTGTTCAATTCCCGCGAATTCTGGAATTCGCTCCGGGTGACGGCGATCTTTGCTGTTGTCTCGGTGCCGCTGCGGCTGGCGCTGGCGCTTTTGATTGCAAGCGCGCTGACGCGCGAAACCTTTTCACGGCGTATCCTGCGCGGCGCGCTGTTCCTGCCCTCGGTCACCTCAACCGTTTCGATTGCTGTGGTGTTTTCCTGGGTTTTTCCACCGATTACGGCATGGCGAACGGTCTGCTGTCGTTTTTCGGTGTCGAGAAAATCCGCTGGATGCAACGGCCGGATCTGGCGCTCGGTGTCCTTATTTTCATCAATACCTGGAAACAGCTCGGCTATGACATCGTCATCTATATCGCCGGTCTACAGGCTATTCCGCAGGAACTCTACGATGCCGCTGCAGTCGATGGCGGCAAGCGCCGGCACGTCTTCCGCCGCGTCACCTTTCCGCTGGTGATGCCGACGACCTATTTCCTACTGGTGATCTCGGTGATCGAGGCATTTCAGGTGTTCACCCTCGTCTCGGTGATGACCGAGGGCGGGCCGGCCGGTGCCACCGATCTTCTGGTCAACCTGCTTTATCGCATCGGCTTCACCTTCTTCGATATCGGTCAGGGTTCGGCGCTGGCCGTGCTGCTGTTCATTCTCCTCATCGCGCTTGCCGTCATCAAGTCGCGCGTTCTCGGCCGGAAGGTGCATTATGAAGCCTGACAATCCAATTCTGGCGGGGCTTGCGCTGCTGGCGGGCCTGCTGTTCCTCTCGCCTGTGCTGTACTCGATCTGGATGTCGTTCCAGACTTCGACCGCCTATTATACCGGCACGGTCGATTTCACGATCGGCAATTATCAGCTCGCCGTCGGCCAGTATAATTTCGCCCGCTACCTCATCAACAGCCTGATTGTCTCGGGCGCGGTGACCTTGATCGGCATTAGCTTTGCCACCATGGCGGCCTATGCATTTGCCCGCTTCACCTTCTTCGGTTCCAACCTGTTGTTTGCGGCAACGGTGGCAACGCTGATGATCCCGAGCCATATCAGTCTGATCCCGAACTATCTGACGCTGGCAAATGTCGGCCTGCTCGACACCTATGCCGGGTTGATCCTGCCGGCGATCTCCAACGGTTTCGCCGCCTTCTTTCTGCGCCAGTATATTCGTGGCATTCCCCGCGCGCTCGATGAGGCGGCTTACATGGATGGCGCAACGCCGCTGAAAGTGCTGTGGCGGGTGATCGTGCCGATCGCCAAACCGGCGATCCTGTCGATGGGGCTCTATATCTTCATCACCGAGTGGAACAACTATATCTGGCCGCTGGTCGCCACCAGCCGGGAGGACCTCTACACGCTGCAGGTCGGTCTTGCCCGCCTCTACCGCATCAATCCCGGCGAAGGACTGATCAACTGGCCGCTGGTCATGGCGGCATCCGCCATCTCGATGCTGCCGGTCATCGCCGGCTTCGTGCTGGTCGAGCGCCATCTGGTGCGCGGTATCACCATGGGCGCCGTCAAATGACACGACATAACGTAAAAAGGAAAAGACTGTGACGCGCATTGCCTCTCATCGCGGCGGAACCCTGGAATATGGCGACAGCACCTTTGCGGGCTTTGCCGCGACAGCCGCGATGGAGGTCGATGAGGTGGAGTTCGACCTTCACCCGACGGCTGATGGCCGGATCATCGTCAATCATGACGCAACGCTTGACCGAACCACGGATAGCACAGGCGTGGTCGCCGCGATGAAGGCCGAGGATGTGCGCGCGGCAATCGTCAACCATGCAGGTGACGGTTTTCGTCATCCGCTGTTCGTCGAGGAGCTTTGCGATATCTTCCGGTCGAGCAAGGTCGGCTTTCGGTGTGAGATCAAGCCCGGCTTTGACGGCAAGCCCTATGCCGGCTTTGTCCCGCGTGTCACCGAGGCGCTTGAAAAGGCCGGGCGGCTGGAAACCACGGTGTTTTCGTCGTTTCTGCTGGACAGTCTCGATGCGCTGAGAGAGGCAACAGACCGTCCCGCACTCTGGCTTGTCAGCCCACCGGTGCTGATCCAGCTGGGGCCGCGCGGCGTGGTCGAAGTCGCGCACCTGCGCGGCATTGGCGAGATTGCGGTCAATATCGATATGGCCGACGCGAAGCTGAAAAACATGGCTGCAGATGCGGGCCTCGCCTTCGGTGCGTGGGCGGCGCATACGACCGTGCAAATCACCAAAGCCTTCGCGCTTGACCTGAAGGTGTTCACCACCGACAGGCCGCGTCTGGCCATCGAAATCCGCAATGCATTGGCAATGGAGACGGCACGATGAGCAGCATCTCGCTGAAACATATCCGCAAGGCCTATGACAACGGGCCGACGGTTCTGCATGGCGTATCGATGGATATCCGCCCCGGTGAGTTCGTCGTTATCGTCGGACCGTCCGGTTGCGGCAAATCCACGCTTCTGCGTCTGATCGCGGGCCTTGAGGAATGCCGGGAGGGCGATATCGAGATCGACGGAAAGCGCGCCAATGACGTGTCCCCGCAGGACCGCGACATCGCAATGATTTTCCAGAATTACGCGCTCTACCCACATATGAGCGTGCGTGAAAACATCGCCTTCGGGCTGGAACTGCGCGGTGTGGCGAAAAAGGAGCGCAACCGCCGCGCCGAAGAGGTTGCCGCCACGCTGCAGCTTGCTCCTTATCTTGACCGCAAGCCCGGCGCCCTTTCCGGCGGACAGCGCCAGCGCGTGGCCATGGGCCGGGCGATTGCCCGCGATACCTCGACCTTTCTGATGGATGAGCCGCTTTCCAATCTTGATAATGCGCTGCGGGTCGTCATGCGCCGCGAGATCAAGGAACTGCACCGGGCACTGAAAGCAACCATCGTTTATGTGACCCACGACCAGACCGAGGCCCTGTCGCTGGCCGACCGGATCGCGGTGATGAAGGACGGCTATCTGCAGCAGTTCGACACACCCGAAGCCATCTATGACCGGCCCGCCAACCGCTTCGTCGCCTCCTTCATCGGCGCACCGGAGATGAACTTTCTGGATGCCGGAAAACTGCCCGGCGGCGTGGTTCCGGCCGGGCTGACAATGGGGCTCAGATCCGATGCGCTGACGATCACCGCCACCAATCCAGGCGGCGTGGCGCTACCCGCATCCGTGACCTTAAGCGAAATGACGGGATCGGACGTCGTGCTTCATTGCGAAACGCCGGCCGGCCGGGTTACGCTGACGTGTCACCGTAGCGCGTTGCCAGCAGATCTGTCCGATTGCTGGATCGCCTGTGATATGGATGCGGCGCATTTCTTTGACGCGGAGACAGGCGTGCGCGCCGAGACCGTGGTTGAACAACGGGCCGTATTGCAGGGCTGAGGAAAGACGACAGAGCCGACATGAACATACCCAATGGCATTCCCCAGCATCTGAGCGATCTGGTTGCGCTGAATTCCGAACGCCTGACCCAGGCCGATACGCGACTTCTCGACGTCTTGTTGCAGAACCCGCTGCGCGCGGCCCTGGAAAACGGTACCGAGATTTCGACCCGCGCCGGGCTGCACCCCTCTTCGGCTGTCAGGCTGGCGCGTCGTCTTGGCTTTGAGGGCTATCCGGAATTCCGGACCTTTCTGCAAAACAGTCTGGCGGGAGAGGGGAGGATTTTGACAATGGCGCCGCCCGTGTCGCTGCCCGGCTTTTGCGCGCGGATGAAGGCGCGCTGGTGTCCTCTGTCATCGACAGCGAGATCGCAGCCCTTGAAGCGGCCCGCAACAGCGTCGACGACCGCCAGATCCGGACGTTCGCGGAGACCGTCAGGGATTGCCGCAAGGTGTTTATCATCGGCACCGGCCATGCCGGCGCGCTGGCCCAGCTTCTCGGGCTGAGGCTGAACCGTTCCGGCTATGATGCCGTCGACCTGACGGCCACACCGAACCAGATGCGCGAAAAGCTGATGACGATGACGGCGGACGATGTGCTCTGGCTGTTCGCCTTTCGCAAGCTGCCGCCGCTTGTGCAGGATATCCGCGCGGTGGCAGCCAGATGCGGCGCGACGACGCTTGCCGTGACTGATGTAACAGCCGGACGGTTCACGCCGGCTCCCGAACATCACATTACCATTTCGCGCGGTTCTCTCGGCCAGTCGCAATCGCTGGTCATCCCGATGACGGTCGCCAACACTGTCATTCTCGATCTTGCGGCCATCGACAATGGCCGTTCGCTGAAGGCTATCGAACAGTTCGACAGGTTTCGAGAAGACGGGCCGCCGCTCAGCTGGGGATAACGCGATCTGCCGCTATTGCGGCTTTAATTGCTCCGGCGCTCCACCAGATAGACATGGTCACAGGCCATGACCACCTCGTCGCGCTGGTTCCAGACGCGCACTTCCTCGATGACACGACCATGGTTCGGCCGTTTCGGGTCGTCCTCGCAGCGTGCGATTGTGAGCACCGTACGGATGGTGTCGCCGATGAAGACGGGCTTGGGAAAGCGCAGGCGCTCATAGCCATAGGTAAAGGAGAGCGGGTTGATCTCCGAGGCTGAAAGGCCGATGCCTATGGCAAAGGTCATGGTACCGTGGGCGATCCGCTGGCCGAAGGGGCTGTCCTTCATGAACTCGGCGTCCATATGATGCGGGAAGAAATCGCCCGTGTGGCCCGCATGGACGACGAAATCCGCCTCGGTGATCGTCCGGCCATAGGTGCGGCGCTCCTCGCCAACGGTGATATCCTCGAAATGGCGTGGCCGCTCCATCAGAAACTCTCCTCGAACAATCGGTTGATCCGCGCAATCGCGGCGTGGGCGGATGCCCCGTCCCTGAGCGCCTCGTTCAGCGCTTCCGAAGCCTCCGCCTGAAAGCGCATGTAGCCGTTGTGGCGCGGTCGCAGGAACGATGTCTCCAGCGTCCGGCGCGTATTGCGGTAGAAATCGTTGGTCTTGGCGTTGACCGCCGCGTCGGTCCATCCGGCGTCATGGCCCGGCTGGCCGCCGGCATCAGGGTAGAGCCCGGCCTGAACCACGGCCCCTGCAACCCAGTAGGCATAGTCGATGGCCGCGTCACGGTGGGCGGAAAATGCAGACACTGCAATGCCGGTGCCGCCAAGCGCCGAGCCGCAGGGGCCATTTCCCCGAGCGCAGGGATATCGGCGAAGGTCAGGCGATGCGGACGAAAACCGTCGATTGCGTAATTCACGTAGCCATAAATATAGGGTGACAGAACGGCTGTCGGCTGTGGCGCGGCGAGTGCCTCCAGCACTGCGATCGGGTCCATGGCGAAATTTTCGGCAGGCACCATGCTGGCAAGCTCTGCAAGGCGCTCGTAAATGGCAATGCCATCGTCCATGGCAATCAACGGGCCGGCGACATCATTGCGGCAGGGCGTTCCTGCATTGGCGGCCAGCGTATAGAAGGTCATCAGATTGTGCGGTGGGCGCAATGGCAGCAATACCCGGCCTTCCGAGGCCAATTCCATCAGGTTTTCCCAGTCTTCGGGCACCTCGGAAACCAGGTCTTCGCGATAGGCCATAACCTGCGCAGCAGCATCCAGCGGAAAGGCCCATTGGCGGCCTTCATAATGATAACTCGGACAGGAAGCGCCGACAGAGCCTTTTTCAAGCGCGGCACCTTCGTCCTCGCGACCAGCGACATCTAGTGGCGTCAGGCAACTCTCCGCCGTGATCTGGCCGACATGCGGGTGGTCGATGACGATCAGGTCATATTGCCGGGCAAGCTCTTTGACCGGAAAACTTTCAAAATCCTGCAGGCTGCGCTTGTCCCATTCGATCGAGACGCCGGTTTTTCCTGCCATTTCGCAGCGCTTGCCACCATCGGGTCATAGCCCCTCGGATGGCTCCAGGTCATGCCTTTCAGTTTGATCGTCACAGTTTGAACTCCGCTCGCAAGGACGCACTCTGCTCACCGATCTTCGGGGCGGCGCGGTCGGTTTGCATGCGCTTGCCGTCGACCCTCAAGGGCGAACGCGTTGTGCGGATCGAAACCCCGTCTTCGCGGGTCACCGTCTGCAGCATGTCAAGCACCTTGAAGCCGGCATGGTTCATCAGCTCCGGCCAGTCGAGAACCTTGCTGCACCAGATATCAGCGGGCTCCAGAACAGCAAGCCATTGATCCGTGGTCCCGGTCGCAAAGTGCTGGGCGATGATGCGCTTGATGTCGTCGCGGCCTGTGAACCAGAGGTCCGGCTTGCCGCGATAAGGGCCAAGCGCGTCCAGTTGCAGCACATCGGCAAGCTGGTCGACCGGCATCATGGCAAGTGCGAGATAGCCGTCCGCCGTCGGGTAAACGCCGTAGGGCGCTGAAAGGTAGGCGTGGGCGGAGCGGTAGGCTGAGCGTTTTGGCGGCCGTTCGCCATCGTTCAGATGGGTGGTCAGAACCTCGAACTGGAAGTCGATCATGGCTTCGAGCAGGCTTGTTTCAACATGCGCGCCCTTGCCGGTGCGACCTTGCCGGACCAGAGCGGCAAGAACGCCCTGTGCCAACGCTGCACCTGCGAGCATATCGGCGATGGCAAGGCCAAAGGGCACGGGCCCCTGGCCATCATCGCCGTTCAGCCACATCACGCCGGAGCGTGCCTGCGCCAGAAGGTCCTGGCCCGGACGGCTGACCCACGGGCCATCATCGCCATAGCCGGTGATCGAACCGTAGACGAGGCCGGGGTGATCCTGCTTCAGCGTGTCGTAATCGAGCCCGATCCGCTGGATCACGCCGGGGCGAAAGTTCTGCAACACCACATTCGCCTTGCCGATCAGCGTTTTCAGAGCGGCAAGGTCGTCCGGATCCTTCATGTCTATGGCGAGACTTTCCTTGGAGCGGTTGATCGCGTGGAAAATCGTCGAATCGCCTCCGATCTCTGTGTCGGACAGGTAAAGCCTGCGGGAAAGATCACCGAGCCCCGGCCGTTCGATCTTGATAACCCGCGCGCCGAGATCCTGCAGACGCAGTGAGCAGTAGGGGCCGGAGAGAAACTGGCACATATCGAGCACCAGCACGCCTGAAAGCGGCAGGTCGGAATGCTCTGCGTTCATGGTTTTTCCTTGATCGGGGTCGCGGGCCGGGCGCTGCTGTCATAGGCTGCCTCGACCAGCGCCATGGTATTCCAGGCGTCTTCGATATTTGTCACGAGCGTTTCGTCTTCACCGGCGACGAAACGCTGGAGATTGTTCATCACGCCGATAAATGCGTGGGGAACCAGGTGCCGGAAAGCGGGATCTGCTCCCATTCCCCCCTTTTTCACAAAGCCAGAGTTCGTCCGGTACGCCCTTTGGATAGTCGAGATTGACGCCGAGCGTGGTCATGGCAACGCCTTTGGTGCCTTCGAAACGGAAGTAGCAGTCCTGGAATTTCGGGCCGAAATCATGATTGTGATTGACCGACATCACCGCGCGCACGGGATCGGGGTAGTCGAGGATTGCAGACGTGCGCGACTGAGCGACCGTGGTGTCGGGGTGGCCGAGTGTCTTGGCGTGGATGCCGGCCGGGTTACCGAGGAAGTGGCGCATCAGGTCGAGATAATGGATCGAGTGCAGGAGGATCTCGACCCGATCCATGCCCTTGAGAAACGGCCAGAGATGCCATGGTGTCATGATGTTGGCGTGTAACTCGACATCGACGAGCGCGCCAAGTGCGCCGCTTTGATGGAGGTCGTGGATCGCCAGCATCATTGGCGAGAAGCGAAGCTGGAAATTGACGGCGGCCGTCAGTTTCTTTTCGCGGGCCGCCAGAAGGATCGCAGTCGCTTCGGCAAGGTCGCGTCCCATCGGTTTTTGCAAAAGCGCCACCGCGCCTTCCGGCAGTTGCTCGATCACGCTGCGGTGGGCAGCAGGGGCAGCGCCAGGTCGAAGATCGCGTTTTCGGTGGCGACAGCTTCTTCAAGGTTTGCAAACGGCGTGATGTCCCACTCGGCGGCAACCTTGCGGGTGCGCTCGGCATCGAGATCGAAAAGGCCGGCCACGGGCAGGCCAGCCAAGCGGTATGCGGGCAGATGGGCATCGCTGACGATCGAACCGCCACCGATGACGACGATGGGCCGCGGCGAACCTGCCGCCGCCCAGCTCTGTGCCGGACTGCGAGATGTTTTTGACAACCTGCTCCTCCTTCAGGCGAGAATGTCATTCTTATGTGAAGAGATTATTCAAATTTGGATGAAATTCAAGGGCTCATCATGGGCCGCCGCCGGATTATTTGAAGTCCGGATCGTTTGCGTGGCGCATTTGGGGGCAACAGGGTTCAGTCGGATTGGATTGATGCCGGACAGCAGAGTAACTCAGCTGTCCGCGCTTGACGATCGACTGACGGTTCGAAGTTTACGTGAACTGCGCGCCTCAATCGAGGTGGAAGACGTCTTCCATTTCGATCCACCACTCGCCGTCTTTTGCGGTGTCGAGCGGTTTCTGGCACGGTATGCAGACCGACCACCATTCCTGTGTTTTAGGGTCGGCGGCCATTTTCGCCATGTCCGCCTCGTAGTCCTCACCGGTATATTCGTAATAGGAGAACAGGAGGTTTTCCGGCTCCCGGAGAAAGATCGTATAATTCCGGATATTGCACTTTTTATCATATCCAGGATTTCTGGCCAGGCGTCGGCGTGAAGCCGCTTGTATTCGGCAACCTTGTCGGCGTTGAGTGTCAGGACCATTCCGATGCGCTGCATGAGTTCCTCCCTTGTCAGCGGGGCTTTTGAAATTGGCGATCGCGGATTTCTGGCATTCTAGAGGCGGTAGATCTTCTCTGCATTGACGCTGAACAGCTTTTTCTGCTCATCCGAACTGGCATCCGCGACGAGTTCCATCGACGCAGCAACCCAGTCCTCAAGGCTTGCATGAAGGGTGCAGACCGGAAAATCCGAGCCCCATACCACGCGATCAAAGGTGAAGGTGTCTATGACGTGGCTGACATAGGGGCGCAATCCGTCAACGCTCCAACCCGCGCCGCCATAGGCGATCACGCCGGAAATCTTGGCTGTCACATTGGCCTGTCTGGCAATCTCGCTGATCTGTTCGCGCCAGGGGACAAGCCTTCATTCTCGATATCCGGCACGCCGCAATGGTCGAGCACGAACTGCACCTCCGGGCATTTGCGGGCGAGCTCGATGGCGAGCGGAATCTGGCGGGCCAGAACGCAAAGGTCGAAGGTCAAATCGTAAGCCGCCAGCCGGCGGATGTTGTCGACAAATGTCTGAGACTGCGAGAGGTCATCCGGCATGGTGTGCAGCACCCGGCGCAGGCCCTTGACCCCGCCGATTGCGGCAATACGCTCAAGATAGACCGGGAAATCCGGACTTTCCGGCCGCCCGGCGGCAATTGCGCCGACAATGTTTTCGTGGGCGCCTGCCACAAAGGCAGTCTCCGCCTCCATGTCGGCGTCTGCAACATCGACCTCCATATGCAGCGCCTTTTCGATGCCGAGCTTTTCGGCCCGGGCGAAATAGTCCTCAGCCGTCAGCTGATGATCCAGCATTGGGGCGTCTTTCAGCCAGGGATAGGAGAAGCGGTCCTTGTAGACGAGGTGGAGATGGGTATCGATGATGCGCATATGGTCCTCCCTTTTGCCCGTCCTCTCCGGGCCCGGTTTTCATTGCTGCCTCCGCCCGAACGGGCGGACGGAGGTCTGGCTTAATTTTCGGCTCGGCCTTTTGAAAGGCTGGCTGCTGCCGCGCGCACCAGTTCCAGCGTGCGTGCGTGGTCCTTGCCGCTCTCGCGATCAAGGCGTTCTGTATAGGGTGACGTCAGGACTGCCATCACCGTGCCGAGCGGCCCGATGACCGGAGCTGACAGGTTGGTGACGCCGGCGATCTGTTCCGATGGCATCATTGTGTAGCCGTCCCTGCGGATGGCGTCGAGTTCGGCCTCGATGTTGGGCGTCATCGTTTCGCCTGCGCCCTTCAGCATCAAGGCGCGGTTTTCGGGAGACGAAAAAGCAAGGAAGACGAGGCCGGAACCGGTGGTGGTCAGCTTCAACTGGGTGCCGACGCGAACGGCGAGCGTCCAGTAGCTAGGCGCATCCACCTGCGCGACGACGACTGCGGCGGCGCGGTCGAACACCACCATATGACATGACTGACCGGCCTCCTGCGCGATCTGCTGCAATAAGGGCATTGCCTGATTGACGAGGCGCCTCAGCGGCGGACGGGCATGCACCAGCTCGAACATCTTCAGCGTGATCTCGTAACGGTCCTCCGGCGTGCGGCGGATATATTCGCGCCGCACCAGCCGGTCGAGCATGCGGTAGATCTCGTTTGGTGTGCGCCCTAGCGATTTGGCGATTTCGGCCTGGCTCAAGGCCCCGTCTGTTTCCGCGAGCAATTCGAAAATATCGAGTCCCTTGTCGAGAGCGGGGGCGCGGTAGCGGTCGGCATCATCTGTTGCCATGGTCGATCCTTGTGCAGCGGGTGAGCTTCTCACCCTGAAATTCAAGCGAAGTTGCCGGTCTTCCCGCCCAATATCAAGAGTAGCGTTGACGGCCTCGCTGAAATGATGCTTATATACGAATAGACTTTTCAAATATGGAGGATCAAGTCTTTTCTGGACTTGAGTACGAGAGGAGGAGAAACATGCGTATGAGGTATCTGAAAGCGACGCTTGTCGCTTGCTGCGCTGTGGGCGGCCTTGCCGCTTCGGCCCAGGCGGAGGATTTCGACTACGGCAGCTTTCCGGGTTATACGCTGGAAGTGAAGCTGATCGGCGGAACCCAGTACGAAAAGCTTTATACCCGTATCCCGGAATGGGAAAAATGACGGGTGCCAAGGTCAAGATCGTCTCATCGAAGAACCACTTCGATCTTGATCGCGAGATCAAGCAGGATATCGCTGCGGGCCCCGTGTCCTGGTGTGTCGGCTCTAACCACACCAGCTTTGCGCCGCAATATGGCAGCCTCTACATCGACCTTTCCGAACATATTCCGCAGTCGGAACTCGACAAATATGTCCAAGGCACTCTGAACGCCTCGACCGTCGATGGCCGTCTTGTGCAGTTGCCGCGCGTCACCGATGTTTCCAACCTCTACTATCGCAAGAGCCTTTATGCGGATCCGGCGAACCAGAAGGCCTGGAAAGACCAGTATGGCAGCGAGCTTGCACCGCCGAAAACCTTTGACGAGTTCCGTGATCAGGTGATCTTTTTGCCGACCCGCCGAACCTCTACGGCACAGCCTTTGCCGGCAAGGACGAGGGGATGACGGGCCGCTTCATGGAAATCCTGCGCGCCAATGGCGGCGATATTTTCGACAAAGACATGAAGCCGGTGTTCAATTCCGAAGCCGGTGTCGCGGCGCTTCAGTGGTTCGTCGACATTTATGAGGCAGGGGCGGTACCGGCCGGCACGGTCAACTATACCTGGGACGATATTGGTCAGGCCATGGCTGCCGGCCAGCTTGCTGTTGATCTGGACTGGCCCGGTTGGGCTGCCTTTTCGCCGACCCGGAAGCGTCGAAGATTGCCGATGATCTCGGCTATGCAGTTTCGCCCGTCGGCACGTCCGGCAAGCGCGGCGGCTGGTCCGGTTCGCATTCCTTCTCGGTCACCAATGATTGCGACAACAAGGACGCTGCCGTCTCGTTTTCTGTGTTCATGACCAATGACGAAAGCGAGCTGCTGGAAGCCAAGGCCGGCAATCTGCCGACCCGTACCGCGACCTATGACGAGGTCGTCGCGTGGTTCAATGCCAATGGCAAGGAAAACCTCGCCGAGATGTTCACGGTCTGGAAAGGCTCGCTTGACGATGCCCGTACGCCGCCCCTGGTTGCGGAATGGATCCAGGTCTCGAATGTGTTGTGGCCCGAACTGCAGGCCGCGATTGTCGGTGAGAAAACACCGCAGGAAGCGCTCGACGATGCCGCCGAAGAGGCGGGTTACATCATGCAGGACGCGGGCTATTATTGATCTCGTCGGTCTCGAAAATCAGCCGTCGGCCTCAGGGCCGGCGGTGTGACCCGGCCGATCTGCGACCGGATATCTCTCCCTTTTCAAAAATCTCGAAGGCGTGACATGAAGTTTTTCAGGTCTCCGCAGGCGACGCCCTATCTGCTGTTGATGCCGGCTATTATCGTCATTCTGGCGGTGGTCTTGGTGCCATTGCTGGTGTCGTTCTGGACCAGCTTCACCAGCTACAATCTGGTGCGGCCGGATTCGCTTTACAATTTTGTAGGTCTCAGAAACTACAAGCGCCTTTGGGGCAATGAGGACTTCTGGTGGGCGTTTGGACGCACCGTGGTGTTCATAACGATCGCGCTCAATCTGGAAATGCTCATGGGGCTGGGGCTGGCACTTCTGGTGAACCGCATCACCTGGGGCCAACGCACGCTCAGAACCATCATGATGTTTCCGATGATGTTCTCGCCGATCCTCGTCGGTTTCCAGTTCAAATACCTGTTCAATGATTCCGTTGGTCTGGTGAACAATGCACTGTTTTCGCTTGGTCTGATCACCAAGCCGATCCCGTGGCTGGTCGACGGATTTCTCGCCAATTTCTCCATCATCGTTGCGGAAATGTGGATGTCGACATCGATCTTCGCGATCCTGCTGATGGCCGGTCTTCTGGCCATGCCGAAGGATCCGATCGAGGCGGCAAAGGTCGACGGATGCAACGCGCTTCAGGTTTTTCGCCACATCACACTGCCGTTCCTGATGCCATTCATCTGGATTGCGATGACCATCCGTTCGCTTGATGTCGCCCGCGCCTATGACATGGTGAAAATCATGACCAATGGCGGGCCGGCCGGCCGCACCGAACTGATCTGGACGCTGATGACCCGCACCGGCTACCAGAACTCGCAGATGGGTATGGCAAACGCCATGGGCTACGTTTCCATTCTGCTTTCCATCGCCTTTACGATCATGTTTTACCGCAACCTTTCCAAGGCCCGCGTTTTCATGGGAGGCGCACAATGAGCCAGTCAATGACCATGGAAAAAGCTGGCAGCGCTGGTTGCTCCGACTGACGCTGTTTGTCGCGATGATGATCCTCGTCGTGCCCGGCGCCTGGGTCGTGCTGACCGCGTTTCGGCCCAATGTCGAGGTGATGGCGCGCCCGCCGGTCTGGATCCCGCAGCAATGGACGCTCAATAACTTTCTCGGGATTTTCGGGTTCTTGCCCGATCGTCAGCAGGGCCTGCCAGTCCCAAGCTATTTCATCAACTCGATGGTGATCTCGCTGACCTCCACCTTTGTTGCAATTCTGGTGGGCATGATGGGCGGTTATGCGTTTGCCCGCTATCGCTTCAAGGGCAAAGGCGCGCTGTTCCTGTCCTTCATGCTGTCGCGCACGGTTCCGGGAGTGGCGCTGTCGCTGCCGCTGTTCATTCTATGGAGCAAGATCGGGCTGATCGATACAAAGTTCGGGCTGATCCTGGTCTATATGGCGATCAACATCCCCTTCACAATCTGGCTGACCGACGGGTTTTTCCGGCAGATCCCGGCGGACCTTTCCGAGGCTGCCCAGATTGATGGCTGCACCCGCTGGCAGGCGTTCTGGAAGGTCGAGTTTCCGCTTGCCCGTTCGGGGCTTGCCTCTGCCGGTATCTTCGCATTTTTGACAGCGTGGAACGAGTTCGCGCTCGCAAGCCAGCTGACTCGCACCACTGCATCGAAAACCATGCCTGTCGGGCTGATGGATTTTACCGCCCAGTTCACCGTGGACTGGACCGGGATGAGCGCCATGGCGGTGCTGATCATCATTCCCGCACTCATTCTCACCTTCATCGTACAAAAGCATCTGATTGCCGGACTGACGTTCGGTGGTGTGAAAGGATAATCCCGTGGCCGAAGTGCACCTTTCCAAAGTCGTCAAACGTTATGGATCGCTGGAAGTCGTTCACGGCATCGATCTTGAGGTTGCCCACAACGAGTTCGTCGTCCTGGTCGGCCCGTCTGGCTGCGGCAAATCGACAACGCTGCGCATGATTGCGGGGTTGGAAGAAATTTCCGACGGGGAGCTCAAGATCGGCGACCGTGTCGTCAATTCCCTGCCGCCGCGTTCGCGCAATATCTCCATGGTGTTCCAGTCCTATGCGCTCTATCCGCATATGACCGTGCGTGAAAATCTTGGCTTCGGGCTGAAGATTGCCGGCATGAAGCCTGAGGATATCATCCCGCGTGTGGATGAAGCCTCAGCCATTCTGGGGCTGGAAAAGTTCATGGACCGGCTTCCCGCCAATCTTTCCGGCGGCCAGCGGCAGCGTGTCGCCATGGGCCGTGCCATCGTGCGCCACCCGGATGTGTTCCTGTTCGACGAACCGCTCTCGAACCTTGATGCCAAGCTGCGCGGTCAGATGCGCGTCGAGATCAAGAAGCTGCATCAGCGGGTGAAGACCACCGTCATCTACGTGACCCACGATCAGGTGGAGGCGATGACGCTTGCCGACCGGATTGTGATCATGCGCGACGGCTATGTCGAGCAGGTTGGCACGCCGACGGATGTGTTTGAAAACCCGGCCAATACCTTTGTTGCCGGTTTTATCGGTTCGCCGCCGATGAACCAGCTTGAGGGTGTGGTGGAAAATGGCGGGGCACGGCTTACCGATGGCACACTGGTGCAGATGCCCGAGGATATTGCGTCAAAGCTTTCCGATGGTGCCAAGGTGGTGATCGGCTTCCGCCCGGATGCGTTTGCGCCCAAGGGGCATTCGCTGCACCCTGAAGACCGGTCACTGGAAATCGCGCTTCCCGTGATCATCTCCGAGCCGCTTGGTACCGAGACCATTATCTACACCCAGCTTGGCGGCAAGGAAGTGCAGGCCAAGATGCTTGATCCCCATCCGCTGCAAGATGGCGAGAGCCTGACCTTCACCCTCGACCTCGAACGCCTTCACGTGTTCGACGGCGAGACCGGCAAGAGTATGAGGGCCTGACAATGGCGAAGATTGTCCGTGCCGAACTGGTGATGGTGGACTTGAAACCGAAAGTGACGCGGGTTGATGCGATCCAGTCCTTCGTCAGTCAGGAAACCCCGATCGTCCGCATCACCGATGCCGACGGGGTCACGGGCACGGGCTATTCCTATACCATAGGAACCGGCGGCCCGTCGGTCATGGCGCTGCTGGAAAAACGCTGCTGCCGGCAATTATCGGCCGCGAGGCGTTTGACATCGAGCGGATCTGGCGCGATCTGACCTTTCTGACCCATGCGACCACCGTCGGTGCGATTACCTCGATTGCGCTTGCCGCGATCGATACAGCACTCTGGGATATGAAGGCGTTGAAGCTCGGCCTTCCTCTGCACACGCTTGCTGGTGGTGCACAGGACGAGGTGCCGCTCTATACCACCGAGGGCGGCTGGCTGCATCTGGAGACGGAAGCCCTGGTCGCAGACGCGGTCAAGGCCAAGGCAGAGGGGTTTTCCGGTTGCAAACTCAAGGTCGGCCGGCCGCTTGCCGAGGATGTCGCGCGGATATCGGCCGTGCGCGAGGCCGTTGGCCCTGCGTTTGAAATCTTTACCGACGCCAATCAGGCATTTACCGTTGACGAGGCCGTGCGCCGGGCGGCGGCCTATCAGCGGCTCGATATCGGCTGGCTGGAAGAGCCGCTGCCTGCTGACGATATCGAAGGTCATGCTGTTCTTTCCCGCCACACAAGTGTACCGGTGGCTGTTGGCGAAAGCCTTTATTCGGTTCTGCATTTCCGGGAATATCTGGAGCGTCGGGCCTGTTCCGTCGTTCAGGTCGATGCCGGGCGCATCGGCGGTATAACGCCTTGGCTCAAGGTCGCGCATATGGCCGAATGCTTCAATATCGCGGTGGCGCCGCATTTCCTGATGGAGTTGCATGTCTCGCTGTGTGCTGCCGTGCCCAATGCGCGCTGGGTGGAATATATCCCACAGCTTGATACGGTTACACTCGAAGGCATGACTATTCGTGATGGCTGCGCCATTCCGTCATCGGCCCCGGGCCTCGGCATCGTCTGGGATTTCGAAGCCATCGGCAAAATGGCCGTCGAAGGCTCACACAAGACAATCAACTGACATTCAAGGGAGCGATCATGACCGACCTTTCCGGAAAAACCTGCTTTATCACCGCCGCCGCCCAGGAATCGGCGCGGCATCGGCCAAGGCTTTCGCCAAGGCCGGCGCCAAGGTGATTGCAACGGATATCAATGCCGACAAGCTTGCCGAGCTTGAGGGTATCGACAATATTTCGACGCGGCCCCTGAACGTGCTGTCGGAAGAGGCTGTCTCCGCCGCCGCGCTGGACGTCGGCCATGTCGATATTCTGTTCAATTGTGCCGGCATTGTGCACAGCGGTTCCATTCTCGACGGCGCCGAGGGTGATCTCGACCTTGCCTACGATCTCAACGTCAAGGCCATGGTGCGCACCATTCGTGCCTTCCTGCCGGGCATGCTGGAGCGCGGTGACGGTGCCATCATCAATATGTCCTCGGTGGCGTCCAGCATGAAGGGCGTTCCGAACCGCTTTGCATACACCACCACCAAGGCCGCTGTTCTCGGCCTGACCAAATCGGTGGCTGCCGACTTTGTCTCTAAAGGCATTCGCTGCAACGCCATCTGCCCGGGCACGGTCGACAGTCCCTCGCTGCAGCAGCGACTGCAGGACACCGGTGACTACGACAAGGCCCGCGCTGACTTTATCGCCCGCCAGCCCATCGGTCGCATCGGCACGCCGGAAGAGATCGCCGGTCTTGCCGTCTATCTCGCCGGCGCGACCTATACCACTGGCCAGGCCTACGCCATTGACGGCGGCTGGACCTGCTGAGCCCGTTCCGACCTCCATTGATCAAGGTTCAGACCATGACCGAAATCACCGGACTTTTCGTCCACGACCTGCGTTTTCCGACCTCGGCGAAGCTCGACGGGTCAGATGCCATGAACCCTGACCCGGACTATTCTGCCGCCTATGTCGTTTTAAAAACCGATGGCGCGCATGAAGGCCACGGCCTGACGTTTACCATCGGCCGGGGCAACGAGGTTGTCTGCGCCGCCATTGCCGCCCTTCAGCCCCGTGTGAAGGGGCTGAAGCTCGACTGGATTACCGAGGATCCCGGCCGTTTCTGGCGGCACATCACCGGCGACAGCCAGCTGCGCTGGATCGGGCCGGACAAGGGCGCAATGCATCTGGCAACCGGTGCCGTGGTCAACGCCGTCTGGGATCTGATCGCCAAGGCGGCGGGCAAGCCGGTCTGGCAGCTTGTTGGCGAGATGACACCGGAACAGCTCGTTTCGATCATCGATTTCCGTTACCTGACAGACGCGATCACGCCGGATGAGGCGCTTCAGATCTTTCGCAAGGCCGAAGCCGGAAAGGCGGAACGCATCGAAGAGCTGAAGACAAACGGCTATCCCTGCTACACCACCTCGGCCGGCTGGCTCGGCTACAGCCACGACAAGCTGCGCCGTCTGGCTCAAGAAGCGGTCGATGCGGGTTTCACCTTCATCAAGATGAAGGTCGGGCAGGACCGTGACGAGGACATCGCCCGGCTGAAAATCGTGCGCGAGGTGATCGGTGAGGATCGTACGCTGATGATCGATGCCAACCAGGTCTGGGAGGTCGATCAGGCGATCGACTGGGTCAAGGCGCTTACGCCGTTCCGGCCGTATTTCATCGAGGAGCCGACAAGCCCCGATGACGTTGCCGGCCACAAAAATCCGTGAGGGCGTGGCCCCGGTGAAGGTCGCGACCGGCGAGATGTGCCAGAACCGTATCCTGTTCAAGCAGTTCATCGCCGGTGGTGCCATCGATATCGTCCAGATCGATGCCTGCCGTATTGGCGGGCTGAACGAAGTGCTTTCGGTTCTGGTGATGGCGGCGAAATTCGGCCTGCCGGTCTGGCCGCATGCCGGCGGGGTCGGCCTTTGCGAATATGTCCAGCACCTCTCGATGATCGATTATCTGGTGGTTTCTGGCAGCAAGGATGGCCGCGTCATCGAATATGTCGACCATCTGCACGAGCATTTCGTCGATCCCTGCCGGATCGAAGGAGCGGCCTATATGCCGCCGGAAATGCCTGGTTTTTCCATTGAGATGAAGCCGGAAACGCTTCATAACTACGCGCATCCGACGCCCCGGGCGTCGTAGAACGGGAGAATTCAAATGAAACTGCTTCGTCTTGGCGCCAAGGGCGCCGAACGGCCCGCCATTCTGCATTCCGATGGCACCTATCGCGATATTTCCTCTGTCGTCGTGGATATTGCCGGTGATACGCTGACGGCTGCCGGGCTGGCGCGTATAGCCGCTTCCGATATCGGCAGCCTGCCCGAATTGCCGCAGTCGAGCCGCATCGGCCCTTGCGTCGGCAATGTCGGAAAATTTATCTGCATCGGGTTGAACTATGCCGACCATGCGGCTGAAACCGGCGCCGATATCCCCGAAGAGCCGATCGTGTTCATGAAGGCCACAAGCGCCATCATCGGCCCGAATGACGATGTTCGCATTCCGCGGAATTCCAAGAAGACCGACTGGGAAGTCGAACTGGGCATTATCATCGGCAAGGAAGCCTCCTATGTGGATGAAGCCGATGCCATGGACCATGTCGCTGGCTATTGCGTGGTCAACGACCTGTCCGAGCGTGAGTTCCAGATCGAGCGTTCCGGCCAGTGGGTCAAGGGCAAGAGCGCCGACACTTTCGGCCCGATCGGTCCTTATCTGGTGACGCGCGACGAGGTTGAAGACCCGCAGAAGCTGGCCATGTGGCTCGAGGTTGACGGCCACCGCTATCAGGACGGCTCAACCAAAACGATGATCTTCGGCGTACAGCATCTCGTCAGCTACCTGTCGCAGTTCATGAGCTTGCAGCCCGGCGACATCATCACCACCGGCACGCCCCCGGCGTCGGCATGGGGCAGAAGCCGGAACCGGTTTATCTGAAGGAGGGCCAGACCATGCGGCTATCCATCGAGGGCCTTGGCGAGCAGTCCCAGAAGACGATCGCCTGGAACGCCTGAGGTTTTTAAGGGCGGCGTGGCGAGGTGCCGCGCTGTCTTTCCTGTTAAAGCGCTTCGGTGTCAGGCGATCCGGTCGACGGCGAAGCTGACGAGCGAACGCAGATGGGTCGCCATCGCAACCTTGGCGCCGTCCCTGTCGCCCTGCTCGATCCTTTCAAGGATCTCTTCGTGCTGGCGGATATCCGGCTCCAGCCGTTCGGCCAGCCGGTCGACTTCAAATAGCTTGGTCGTGACCCTGAGCGAGCGGACGATGCCGGCAACCACCTGATTTCCGCAGAAGTCCGTCACCAGATCATGGACCACCTTGTCAGCGGTCCAATGCTGCTCGGGGTTATAGGCCTGCTCGTGTTTCAGCGCTGCCGTCATCGCCTTGGCCGTTGCCAGCCGCGCTTCGGCGACATGGCCGGCACACATTGCCGTTGCCTCGGATTCCACAATTTCGCGGGCCTTGAGACTTTGAAGATACTCTTTGAGTTCGACCTTGCGCACTACGAACGAGCTGTTGTTGGGCTTGACCAGCTGACCTTCGATTTCCAGTCGCTGCAATGCCTGGCGCACCGGCGTTCGGGAAATACCGAGATAGGCCGCGAGGTTCTGTTCGACCAGCACTTCGCCGCTTGAAAGCTTCTTCTGCTCGATCAGACGCGCAATTTCTTCATAGGCGAGCGTCGCCCGGTTTTTGGTCGCCCTGGGGAAAGCAGGGGGCGTCTCCACTGCCCGTCGTCATGCCATCATTGTCCGGTATTGCGCTCATATCCATCGCCTCATCCCCGAAAGAGGGCATGCGCCAAAGCGCCGCATTCGAATCGTTTGTTCGGGCGTTCCCGACTTAAAATCTAGCATGCCCGACAGCCTCCCACAAAGTTCCGGAAGCCCCTTTCCCGGGGGCGGGTGTCAGCAAAGTTACGCGTTGTCACTCTCCCACGTCGCGACGAAGAGCGCGGTCGCCGCGATGCTGTCGAGGAACTCATCGAGATCGACCCATTCATCATTGAAGCCGTTTTGTGTCAGGTCGCCGCACAGCGCGCCGAAGCCGACGGCGGGGATGTTTTTCTGGACGAGAAGGATTGCGGATATCGCTGCCGGTGTGGAGCGCATTGAGTTCCGGCTTTTGCCGCTCACAGCCTCCACACAATCGGAAAGCGTGCTGAACAGCGGGGCGTTGCGATCCACTTCGCTCGGCGAAACACCCGTCAGGAATGTCAGTTCGGGGGATGAGCGCTGAGCCATTCATCATGCTTTGTCGCCGCCTTTAGTGTGGTTTCGATTTCGGTGCAGACCGAACGAAGGCTTTCACCCGGGGAAAGGCGAGGGCGGCGGAGAAGGTGCAGCTTTGTGGGAAGCGGGCCAGCGCGTTCGGCTTTCCCGCTTCAATATGCGAGATCATCAGATTGGTGGACCGTTGCGCGGCCTTTTCCAGAACCGGATGACGGATGCGGTCAGCCCGCTCAAGATCCATCCTGCGCAAGGCGGCGATAAGGTGCGAGGCCTTGTCCAGCGGATCGACGCCGCGATGGGCCAGCGCCGTCTGCAGCGGTTCGGTGGTTGGTGGCTGGCGGCCTTTGACAGTGACCGAGAATTCGACGTGACCTGACGAAAGCCCTTTGATTTCTCCGAGCCCTGCGCCGGATTCTGCCGGGTGCAGATAGACCGCCACGTCGGCGTCAACGCCATGATGGCACAGAAGTGCCGCCGTTCCGCGGGCAAGTGCCTTGCTCGGCGCCGAAGCGAAGATCACCTCGGTATTGTCTGTAGCGCCTGTCGCCGCAAGGATGGCCGGCAGAGCTGCCATGGCAGCAACGCCTGCAAGGTCATCGGCAATGCCCCAACCGACCATGTGTCCGTTATCGATCCGGAGGTCAAACGGGTCGTGTGCCCAATCGCCCGTCGCGCGGACGTTTTCGGCATCGGGATGGGCAAAGATCAGAATACGATTGCTCGGTGCATCGCTACCGAGCCGGGCGACCACTGCCGTTTCTTCGGTGTCGGGCAGGACTGAGGCGTTGGCGAATTCATTGACCAGTTTGACGTCGGCAGGACGGTAGGTGATGGTCTCGACCGCACAGCCCTTGTCGGTAAAATGACGGGCGAGGAGAGACTGCACCTGTCCACCTCCGGTTTTCTGGTCGGCGATCAGCGCGCCCAGAAGAGAAAGGACTTCGTCTTTCCCCTCCGCAACGGCCTGCTTGATGCCTGAAACCAGGCCTTCTGAAATCGGCGCGTTCATGACGGCTCCTAGAATGTGATGGCTTCCGAGCGGGCGGAAAGCATGGAAAGGATTGAATAGGCCGTATGGTCTGGACCTTCCGGCGGGCGGTCGCAATACGGCCCGATTGCAAGCCGGATCGGCGCACCGAGACTGTCGATCTCCAGCTCGTAGCGCATGTTGCCGATTTCCGGATCGCCGACCAGCGCGATGGACGTGTTGTCAAGACCGGCGCCTGCAAGTGCGACCCCCACAGCGGCATTCAGGTTGAATGGAAAGCGCGACGCCGCAGCGCGTACCGGTCCTTCAAAGAAAGGCCCCATGAAACGGCTTTCGTCATCAAGCCCGGCAATCCTAGCCCAGTGTGAGGGCCGGTAGGTCTGGCGGAAATGGACCCGCGAAAGGCCAGCCTTTCGGGCAACGCGGATGAGCGGCAGCGCGGCTGCGGCGCCCGAGGGGATGGATATTTGTCCCGGTCCGGCCATGGCCGCCTGGCGCAGGTGCATTTCCATCTCCGGATCGACAAAGGCCGTGAGCGAAACGGCGACCAGATCGACGCCTGCGGCGAGGATTTGTGCGCCCGATGCGGCCAGTGTCGCAGGGAGGCGCATTCGACCACGAGGTCGGGCTTGATCTCGAGCGCTTCTTCCAGCGTTGCAAATATGCGGATGTCCGGATTGCCGAGATCGGCTGCGGCCGCTGCCGGGTCACGCGCCACCACGCCCGCAAGCAAGGGTCCGCTATTGTCTGTGCAAAGCCCATGGGCGACGCGGCGGCCGATGCGGCCATAGCCCAGGATGACACAAATTTCTCGTCTTTTGGCGGGTTCAGCGAGCATCAAGCAGTCTTTCGGGATTTTCTGACCGGCGATCGTCTTCAGAGGAACCCGGTCTGGCAATAAAGGCCGGAAAGACCGATGCGCAGGCGTGAGCGCACCGGTCCTTATTTTGGGCAGGCTGGCGTTATTGCGGGCCGGGTCCACGGATCGCGAAGGTATCGCCATCGATTTTCAGAACACCGTAACGGTCGAAGAGTTTGTCGTAATAGCCTTCTGCTTTCAGTTCGTTCAGGGCATTGACGGCTGCATCCGCCAGATCCTTGTCGGCAAAGGCGAATGTCGCCGTCTGCGGGAAAAGGCCTGAAACCGCGCGGGTAAAATCACCACGCTGCTGCCAGTACATCGCCGTTGCATCAATCGAGGTTGCCGCATCCACCTGACCGGCGCGAAGCGCCTGGAAGGCTTCAGCAAAGTTGTTGAAGGTGCGCACGGTGATGCCCTCAAGCCCTTCTGCCTCAAGCATCGTGTTTACTTCGCGGGTGCGGGTTTCCTCAACGCCGCCAAGCTCCACGCCGACGGCATAACCGGAGAGGTCTTCCCAGCTTTCGATGCCGAGCGGGTTGCCCGCCTGCACCAGAAAGCTGACCGCCGCCTGCTCGTACGGGATCATGTACATCAGCTTGGAGCGTTCCTCGGTGAAGTAGATGCCGGTGTTGATCATGTCCCAGCGCTTGGAGGCAAGACCCGGTACCATGGCGGCGAATTCGATGCGGGTATATTCAGGCTCAAGTCCGAGCTTTTCCGCCAGTGCATTGCCGAGCTCAACGCGCATGCCCTGCAGCTCGCCCTTGTCGTTGACATATTGCAGCGGCGGCAGGGTCGGGTTGATCGACATCGTCAGTTTGCCGGGGGTGATGGTGTCGAGCTCAGGTACCGACTGGGCGAAGACCGGGATGGCGCCTGCGATCAACAGGCCGGCAAGGCCTGCCGTGGCGGCGAGAAAGCGGCGACGCGCCGTTGCGAAAGACATGTTTGTTCCCTTCTTGATTTTTGTTCGTGCGTTTCAGACCGACACCTGACTTGCGTCCGGCTGTCGGTCTGTATATGTATTGTATACCGAGCGTGCACATTCGAGGCAAGCGGCATTTTTCCGGCCTCGAAAGAACGCACGGCTCTAAGCAGGAATGGCATTTTGACGACAGATGACCCAAGACCAAAGGCCGGATACGTTGAAACCGTGACCGGCCCGATCCGCCCGGAAGACCTCGGCACCACACTGATGCATGAGCATATCCTCTGCGACCTCACACCGCTTGCCCGTCGGGGTGCAGATGAAATCGAGATCACCCTCGACAATATCTTCGATGTGAACTGGCGGCCGAATGACTATCCGGGTAATCATCGCCTGCAGGACGAGACCGTGGCCGGGCGCGAGTGCGCCTGGTTCCGCGCGGCAGGCGGCGGCACGATCGTTGATGTCACCACGGGCGGCATCGTGCCGGATCCGGCGGGACTGGCGCGTGTGGCGCGGGCGAGCGGTATCAATATCGTGATGGGGGCGGGTTTCTACACCGAACCTTTTCTGGATGATGATGCGCTGTCGCTGTCCGAGGATGCAATCTTCGAGATCATGCTGGGTCAGATGCGCGAGGGAACGGAAGGCGTCCGCTGCGGCATTATCGGCGAGATCGGCTGTTCATGGCCGTTGACGCCGTTTGAGGCGCGAAGCCTTGCGGCTGCGGCCAGAACCCAAAAGCAGACCGGGGCCACGATCACGGTTCATCCCGGCCGGCACCCGGATGCACCGTATGAAATTCTCGATATACTGGAGAAGAATGGTGCCGATATCGCCCGGGTGATCATCGATCACATGGATCGCACGCTTGAAGAGCCGGAGGTGGTTGCGCTCGCCCGGCACGGCTGCGTCGTCGAATATGATTTTTCGGCATCGAACAGTCGAACTACTGGCTCGGTATTCTGGATCTGCCGACCGACTGGATGCGGATCAACACGCTCAGGAAACTGTTTGACGCAGGGATGGGAGACCGGGTGACGCTGTCGCACGATATCTGCACGCGCGGCCGGCTGCAAAGCTATGGCGGCCACGGTTACAGTCACCTGCCGCGCAATGTCGTGCCGTTGATGAAGGACAGAGGCTTTGCGGAAGCCGAGATCGATCAGCTTCTGATCGATACCCCCGCCGCCTTCTGACTTTGATGAGTTAAGGAATATGGAAAAGAGGCGCCTTCAAGGGCGCCCCGCCCATTTTCAGTCTTCCGCGAGATCGAAGCGGATATCCTGTGCACCTTCCCACAGCGTCAGACGGCCGATTTCCGGCAGCTTGTCGAGGTTCGAGGTGATCGTGATGAAGTGGTTGCCGGCAAGCTGGCCCATCTTCGAGGAGAAATCGACGCCGCCATAGGCAAGCAGGATTTCCGTTTCGCTGATGCCGCCGGGATACAGAATGATGTGGCCGGGTGCGGGGTGGCTGGTGTGGTTTTCGTAGCCGACGCCGAAATCCTTTTCGCCGAGCGGGATCCATACCCCTTCGCCGGACCAGCGCACATGGACGACCTGACCGGTAAACGGCATATGCTTCAAAAAGGCCTCGACGGTCTTCGGGGCATTCTCTGTTTCCAGAACGGCGTCGAATGTGTGCGGGCCGGCGGTGATCTTCAGTTTCATGTTATGCCTTGCTTGTTTTTGGTCGGTTGGTTCATTGAAATACGCATCAGTGATGCAGAATCTTGCTTAAAAACGCGCCGGTGCGCGGGTTATGGGTGCCAGAGAAGAAGTCGTCGCTCGGCCGGTCCTCGACGATTTCGCCCTGATCGATGAAAACAACGCGTGTCGAGACCCGCCGCGCAAAGCCCATCTCATGGGTCACGACGATCATGGTCATGCCATCCTTTGCAAGGTCTGTCATGACATCCAGCACCTCGGAGATCATTTCCGGGTCCAGTGCCGAAGTTGGTTCATCGAACAACATGGCGATCGGGTCCATGGCGAGCGCACGGGCAATCGCCACGCGCTGCTGTTGGCCGCCGGAGAGCTGGCCGGGGTATTTTTCCGCCTGATCGACAAGCCCGACACGCTCGAGAAGCTGCATCGCCTTGGTGTTGGCGGAGCCATCGGAACGGCCGAGCACGAGCTTCTGCGCCAACTTGATATTCTCGATGACGGTCAAATGCGGGAACAGCTCGAAATTCTGGAACACCATGCCGACCTGGGCGCGCAGTTCCGTCAGGTCGGTGTTGGGGTCGCCGACCTCAATGCCATGAACCCGGATCGAGCCTTTTCAAAAGGCTCCAGCCCGTTGATGCATTTGATCAGCGTGGATTTGCCCGACCCGGACGGGCCGCAGACCACGACGATTTCGCCGCGATCGACCTTGGTCGTGCAGTTCTTCAAAACGTCGAAATCGCCATAGGACTTGGTGACGCCGTTGATTTCTATCATCTTGTTGTTCCCGTAAAGCGTTCGATTGAAAAGGGTGCCATGTCAAAACCGGTATCCTGTCCGAGGATGCTTTGCGCCGTTGTCTTGCCGACCAGCGGGCCAAGCGTGTAACCGTTGGACGTGACCGCATTGTAGAAGCCCGGGCAGGCTGGATGCTCGCCCAGAATTGGCGCCCCGTCGATATTGATGTTCATCGCCGCCCAACTGCGGAGGACATGCAGTTTTTCAGTCCGGGCACCACATGCTGGGCGACCCAGAGATTGCCTTCAAGGCTTGTCGGCAGCGGACGTGGATGCTGATGGACAGGATCGAGACCGGCTGTCCAGCCGCCGCCGATGATGAAATTGCCGTTCGCCGCCTGCTTCAAGGTCAGATGCCGGTCGGCATGGGCGACAAGGCAGTTGATGGCGGGCGCCGCTGCCTCGGTGACCACCATCTGCAACGGGGCGCCGAATACCGGAACATCGAGCCCGAGCATGGCGCCGACTCGCGACGCAAAGGCCCCGGCCGCGTTGACGATGCGCGTCGCATGGATGGTGCCGCGTGACGTGGTGACGGTGAATCCGTTATTCTTGTGCTCAAGAGCCAAAACGGAGCAGCGTGCAAAAGCCTGGCACCGTTTCGCTCCGCTTCCTGCAGCACGCCGTTTGTGGCCACAAGCGGGTTGATCTTGCCTTCCTGCGGGCAATAGGCCGCGCCGACAAAACGCTCCGAAAGGGCAGGCTCGAGCCGGCGCAGTTCCTGCTGTCCGATAACGTGACAGGTGACGCCGGCGCGGGTTTCGACCGCGGTCTTTTCTTCAAGAAAGCGCATATGCGTCTCGGTTTCGGCAACCATCAGACCGCCGGTGATCTTCATCTCGAAGTCACTTCCGGTGTCTTTCTGAAGCTCCTGCCAGAGCGCTATGGACTGCAGCTGCAACGGCAGAGTGCGGGCTGCCGGTCCGCCGCCTGCTTCAGCGCGCGCGCCGTGATCGAAGGACAGAAGCTGGGCATGCAGACTACCGGCATTGCCGCCGGAGGCCACGCCATTCGGGTAGGCGTGTTCGAGCACGACAACATCCTCACCGGCGCGTGCCAAATAGAGGGCCGTCGAGATGCCGGCAATGCCGCCGCCGATAACCACGATGGACGCCTTTGTGATGGGCAGCGGTTCGACTGCTTCATGGGATGGCCTCTCCGGCAGCATTGCATGCTTGTGGCCACCCCATTCGGCCTTTTCGACGGCAAGTGCTGCAAGCGGGACAGGCCTTAGCGGCATTTGCGGCGCAAGAAATCCATTCGTCTCAGTGCCTGCCGGTTTCCCGGCATTGCTGATGTCCGCCAGCGCCTTGCTGCAGTATCGCGACTGGCAGCGGCCCATCCCGGCGCGCGTCAGCCGTTTCAGGCTCGCGATGTCCGAAATGCCACGCTCGACGAGATCCTGCAATTCCTTGAAGGTCACACCCTCGCAGCGGCAGATGACGGTTTCGTCGTCCGGCAACCGGTCTTCACGTTTTTCCTGGGCGAAAAGGCGCCACAGAGCCTTCTGGAAACGGCGGTGGCGGGACAGGCGGCGCGTCTCGGCGTCAATGTCGATATCGGTCCTGGCACCATCCGTCAGTTTTCCCGCGATTGCTGCCGCTGCAAGCCTTCCCTCGCTCATGGCCACATGCGCGCCGCCGAAACGGGCTGCTTCGCCAATCACATGAATATGGGCAAGCGAGGTCTCGCCGGTTGCCCCGGTCACTGTTTCAAGTGCGCCGTCCTTCGGTGCGTGTGCGCAGCCGAGCAGTCTTGCAAGCTCGTTGGCGGATGTGAAGCTGCCGCCGATCATCACCGTATCGGCTTCGATGGTTGTGTTGCCGCGCGTGCTTTCGACCGTGACGGTCTCGACCGCTTCAGACCCGCCGATGGCGCCAAGCCGGCTTTTCCAGTAAATCTTGACACCGGCGGCACGCAGGCGGGCGAGCTGGGCGGTTCCGGCAATCGCAAGCGCGCGGTCTGAGCGCATCAGGTCAAGTCCGGCCATCGGACGGCTGAACGGAGATGCGGCCTCTTCGATGATTGCGGCAACTTTTCCACCCGCGCGGATGATTTCGAGCGCGACCTGGAAATTCAACGGGCCGTTTCCCGCCACAATAATAGCGCGGCCTGCCAGCGTTCCGTAGCTGCGCAACAGCGTTTGTGCGGCACCCACCGTCATTGCTCCGGGCAATGTCCAGCCTTTGACGGCGGGCGGACGCTCATGAGCACCGGTCGCTATGATAAGGGCACGGGCCTTGCAGTAAAATGCGCCGTCTGGCCCGAGACAGGATAGCACTGTGCGCCCATCATCTTCATGGAACCCGCCCCAGACCAGAGTTTCGTGCCGGATCGTGACGCCAGCCCTGGTAACGCGCGCAATCAGTTCGGCCCCGTCGGCGGCCTGTTGGTCGCGGGCCAGCGCCTTTCGCGCACTGGCATTGGCCGGCTGCTTGAAGAACTGCCCGCCGGCTGCACGGCGTTCATCAACCATGAAGACGTTAAGCCCGCTGGCTGCCGCGGTTTCAGCAGCAGCTAGGCCGCCCGGGCCAGCGCCGATGATCATCAGGTCGGCTTCGACCGTCGGGATTGCACCCGGCAGTGGCGCGAGATCGGCCAGCGCGGGATCGGTTACATCCGGCCTGGGATGCTGGCGGGTCACGGCCATGCCTTCTTCGGCCTGGCGCATGCAGGCGCGCTGGCTCACTTGGCCGTCAATGGTCACAAGACAGTCCTGGCAGGTGCCCATCCCGCAGAAAAGGCCACGGTCCTCGCCCTTCACGTCACGGGAAAAACTATGGCAGCCCCACGCCTCAAGCGCTGCCGCCACCGAGCTTCCGCGCTCCGTGGTGACCGGCATGCCGTCAAAGGTCAGATGCACCATCTGATCGGCTGGTACGCTTGTTTCCCGTAGAAGGGCTTCTGCCATGGCTCAGTTGCTTTCAGTTATCGAAGCGGAGGCCGAATGTCTCGACCAGTGCCTTCATTTCGGCATCACGTTCTGCAGGCAGCGGCAGCCGGGGTGGACGCGGCGGACCGGCCTGAAAGCCCATATGGGTGAGCAGTGATTTGGTGCCCGCAACATAAGCCTGACCGGCGACGGCCTTGATGATCGGCAGCCACTCCAGGTAGAGCGCACGCGCTTCGTCGTATTTCTTCTCATCGGCGACCAGCTCAAAAATACGGGCCATCTGCCGGGGCGCAACGTTGGAGGCCACTGCGACCCAGCCCTGTGCACCCATGACAAAGGATTCATACCCCATGATACCGCCGAAAACGGTCATATTGTCACCGACACCGAGAATGATGTCGCGCACACGGCTGATTTCGAGAGTCGATTCCTTGATGTAGTCGCAGCCATCGATTTCCGCGATACGCGCGACAAGATCGGGCATCAGGTCGACGTTGGAGGTCGCCGGGTTGTTGTAGACCATGACGGGGACATCGATGGCTCCGGCAATCTTGCGGTAGTGTTCGACCAGTTCGTCATCCGTCGGGGTCGAATAGAAGGGCGGGATCACCATCACGCCATCGGCGCCCATGGCCTCCGCCTCTTTGCTGAGACGCACGGCCTCGCGGGTGTCTTCGGCGCCACTTCCGATGAGGACGGGGACGCGGCCTGCCGCCGTCTCGATCACGGTGCGGGCAACGCTGTCGCGCTCCTCCTGGCTCAGCGACAGAAACTCGCCGGTGGAGCCGAGCGGGATCAGGCCGTGAATGCCTTCCTTGATCTGCCAGTCGGTGAAGCGTGCCAGTGCGTCGAGGTCGAGGCTGCCATCATTGGCGAGCGGCGTGATCATTACGGAAAAGACGCCGCGGAATGTTTTCTTCATGGAATTGGTCCTGTAATTCAGCGCTTTTCAGAGAGCGTCAGCCGCGCATCTGACTGGCCAAAATGCCGTTCGATGCGAACCTGGATAAGATCCCAGAGCGTTGTCAGTAAGAGGTAATAGATGGCCGCAACGGCGAAGAGTTCGAGCACCATGAACTTGTCCTGGATCAGGATTTGGGTGCGGCGCAGAAGCTCCTCCATCGAGATGACAGAGGTGACCGATGTGGTTTTCAGCAGCCCGTTAACGGAGTTGCCGAGCGGCGGAATGATGATCCGGAAGGCCTGGGGCATGATGACCTTGCGCATGATCTGCCGCTCTGACATTCCAAGCGCCCGGCCGGCCCGAGATTGGCCCTCGGAGACCGCCTCGATGCCCGAACGGATGATTTCGGCAAGGTAGGCCGCTTCGTTGAGGGCGAGACCGAGAAGTGCCGCTTGTGTTACTGAGAAGCGGATGCCGATCACCGGGAGTGCGGTATAGATGACGATCAGCTGCACAAGAAGCGGGGTGCCCCGGAACAACCAGATATAGGCCTTCGCGATCATCTTGACCAAGGGCATTTTCGAGCGCCGCATCATGGCGATGCCGAAGCCGAGAACAAGACCCGCGATCAGCGAGACGACTGTCAGCCAGATCGTCGTGACCACGCCGCCCAAGATGAATGGATTGAAGAGATAGCTGAAAAAGCCAGGCCAGTTCCAAAGCGACATTGTGGAAACTCCGTTGGGTACGGACGCAGCCCGATGGACTGCGTCCGTGTCTCATGGATCAAAGGGAAGCGGATCAGCGGCCGGGGCCCTTGACGGTGTAGTCACCGTCCACCATCGGCAGGCCATATTCGTCAAACAGTGCGCCGAGCGAGCCATCGGCCTTCATCTCGACCAGCGTTTCGGAAACGGCATCGGCAAGGGCGGGGTTCTTCATCGCCAGCGCAACTGGAGCGGGGTAAAGGCCGCTCAACGCGGTTTCAAAGTCACCGCGCGTGTCATATTCCTTGGCAACGGCATCGATCGAGACCACGCCGTCAACCTGACCGGAGCGCAGTGCCTGGAAGGCCATGGCGAAGTTGTCAAAGGCGCGGATGGTGATGCCGTCCAGGCCTTCGCCCTTCAGTTCCTCGTCCATCAGGCGCAGCTTGGCTTCTTCGAAACCACCGATCTCGACGCCGATGGCCATGCCGTCGAGGTCTTCCTTGGTCTCGTACACAGTCTCAGTGTCGGGCGCGACCGAAATGCTGATCGCCTGGTTCTCATAAGGGATCATCTGCATCAGACCGGCGCGCTCTTCGGTGAAGAAAATACCGGTGTTGATCAGGTCCCAGCGGCCCGACTGAAGGCCGGGGATCATGGCAGAAAACTCGATGCGGATATATTCCGGCTCAAGGCAAAGGCGCTTGGCGATCTCGTTGCCGAGTTCGATGCGCATGCCCTGAAGATCACCGTTCGAATCAACAAACTGCAGCGGCGGCAGCGTCGGGTTGGTCGACATGATCAGGGTTCCGGACTTGATCAGTTCGCTGTCGGCAACCTTGGGCGTGCAATCCTGAGCGCTGGCGTTGGCGACCGCTCCGAGAACGAGCGCGGCGGAGAGCATTTTCATCGAAAAACGTTTGGAAATCATGGTCTACCTCTGGAGTTATCGTTGTCGTCACTTGTTTATGTGTTCAAGTGGGATCCCACTATAGTACATAATTCCAGCCGTGATGCAAGCATCCCATGAACGCGGCACTCAATAGTTTTGCAAAACCCCGTCGCGCACCATTTCCAGATGGCGGATCATCGTCTGGCGGGCGCTTTCCTGATCTCCGGCCACAAGCGCATCGATGATTGCGCGGTGTTCTGCGACACCTGGCTTCGAGCGCGCGGCCTTTGCCTGCCGCTCGAAAATCGTTGTGTAGCGGCGCATGTCGGCGATGGTGTTTTCCATGAAGCCGTTGCCGCATTGGCGCGCGATGGTCAGATGCAGTCCGTCATCGAAGTGCCAGACGGCTTCGGGGTCGGGGTCCGGCGCATGGTCGATGGCGTCGAGTTCTTCTGACAGCGCGGCAAGGCTGACCGGATCGATATTGGAGCAGGCATGGTAGGCTGCGGTCGGCTCCAGCAGCATCCGCATGGAAAGGCTGTCGAGATATTCCTTGAGGGTGACGACCCTGACGGCAAGAAGGCCCTTGCCGGTACGCACCAGAAGGCCTTCCCTTCCAGGCGACTGATGGCGTGTCGCATCGGTGAGCGCGACACGGAATGCTCCGTGGCAAGGCGTCGCTGCTGGATGACGGTTCCGCCTGCAAGCCGTGCCGACAGGATCTCGGCCAGCAGCGCGCGATAGGCTTCCTCGGCAAGGCTGGTTTCGGGCGGATCATTCTGGTCGTCGAGCATCAGCCGTATATGTCCTTTGGTAAAATACGAAGATTATGCAACATATGTGATTCTTGAAAGGCGCCGATCGCTTCTTGCCGATCGTGCGCGATGAACATCTCCGGGAAGAGGCCTTTGACTGGCTCTGTCGTACAACAAAATCCGAAGCTTGCGGGGGAGGGCAGCACAATCTGGCCTCCCTGACCTATAAAGCCGTCTCCGATATGATCCGCCACAGACGGCTCAGGGGCGGGCATGTCATTGTTGAGGCGAAACTGGCCGAAACGCTCGGCATTTCCCGCACGCCCCTGCGTGAGGCACTGCAGCGCCTCGAGGGCGAGGGCCTTGTGCTGAAGGGCAATGGCCGGAACTATGTTGTGCGCCGGGTTGATATCGGCGAATATCTGCAGAGCCTGAAGCTTCGTCTGCTGATCGAGCCGGCGGCGGCGGCGCTGGCTGTGCCGGCGATCCCGCGCGGGCAGCTGATCAAGGTGCGCCGTGAAATCCAGGAGCTTCTGGAGGCCAGCAGCTATCATACTGACGAGCACTGGTTTTCCGACGACAATCTGCACAACATGATCATCGACCACTGCGGCAATGCCGTGATGGCGAAGGTTTTGCGCGAATTGCGGGCAACCACGCGGTTGTTCGAGATCGACCAGTTGAAGGATCGGCTGCGACCGGACTCGACCGAGCATATCGAGATCATTGAGGCGATCGAAAAGCAGGATGTTGAGGGGCCCGCATCTCTGTCGCAAACCATATCCAGAGCCTGATCGATTTTGCCCGCAAGAACCTTTTCCTGAGCACGGCCTGAAATTTTGGCGCGGCCGCCCTCAGGGGGCGGCATGTGGCTGGTAGAGCGCGCGGAAGCGGGTATAACCGTCATCATAGACCGCCCGGTTCGACACATCGGGCTCAACCGTCACGCCTTTTCCGACAAAGGCTGAAACGCCGGCCCAGTCATCGACAAGCCCGGCGCCCATGGCCGCGGTCCAGGCAACGCCCAGACACGAACCCGGATGTCCGGTCAGGCATTGCAGCGGCTGTTGCAGCACATCGGCGACAATCTGCATCCAGATTTCGCTTTGCGCGCCGCCATCGGAAACCAGAAAGCGCGAGGTTTCAAGACCCATATCGTTGAGCACATCGATATGGTGTCTGAGCGCGTAGGCATAGGATTCCAGCAGCGCCCGCCACAGATGGCCGATATCATGCGACAGGGTGAGGCCCGAAATCAGCCCGCGCGCATCGGGATCGTGGATCGGTGTCTTCTCGCCGAGAAGATAGGGCAGGATCACGACGCCGTCTGAGCCCGCCGGACGGTTTTCCGCCAGCCGGTCGAGATAGCGATAGGTTGATATACCCTCCGATTCGGCGGCAAGCTGTTCCTTGCCTGCAAAGGTCGCGATGAACCAGTTGAGTGCCGAGCCGCCCGTCGACATGCAGCCGTTCGGCATATAGAGGCCGGGTATCAGGTGGTAGTCGAGAAACAGGCGCGGATCGGGGCGAACCTTATCTGTCGCCGTCAGGATATCGACAGCACCGCCGAATTTCAAAAGAACATCGCCGGCTTCCTGCACGCCCGCGCCGAACGCCGAGGCCACCATATCGGCCGCACCGCCGACAACGGGCGTTCCCGCGCAAAGGCCGGTAAGGGCGGCGGCTTCCTCGCCGACGGTGCCGAGCACTTCATGCGAGGCGATCTTGGGCGGAATGGCGTTTGGGGGCAGATGGGCCCAGTCGATCAGGTCGTCGTCAAGTTCATCGCTTGCGACGTCGACGAAACCCGCTTCGAGTGCCCAGTTCTGCTCAACGGCGCGCTTGCCGGTGAGCTTGAAATTGATGAAATCATAGGAGCCGAACACCGTGGCGATGCGGGCAAATACATCCGGCTCGTGCTTTTCGATCCAGCGCAGCTTGGCGGTCACCAGCTGCTGGTTGATGCCGTTTCCGGCCTTTGCGATGAATGCGGCCTCGCCGCGCTCGCGGCGCATGGCCTCAACCTCGCGCCCCGAGCGCCCGTCGCTCTGCTGAATGCTTGGACGCAGCACGGTCCCGGCCTCATCCAGAAGCACCACGGCGGGCAGCATGCCGGTGACGCCGATGGCGCCGATATCGGCCGGGTCCGTGCCTTCCAGCGCCAGCAGTTCGCGGGTGATCGCCTGGACGTTTTCCCACCACTCAGCCGGATTTTCCTCCGCCCAGCCGTGATGCGGCGAGGACAGCGTGACCGGACGGCTCGCAAGCCCCACGACCCGGCCCGGAACCTCGATCAGAATGCCGATGGTGGATGTCGTCCCGATATCGAGACCGATCACGTAAGCCATGCCAAGCCTCCAGCGCAGGGTTTATTCAGCGCAGTGTTGCGACCTTGTCCATGAAGCGGCTGACGCGGTCCTGGTCGACCGGGTTCCAGGTGTCGCCATCGACCTTGAAATGCGTGCCGATAATACAGCCGTCGGCCACCGACATGACGTCGGTCACATTGTCGATATTGACGCCGGTATTGGCAAAAACCGGAACCTCTTCGATGGTCTCACACACTGTCTTCAGCTCCGACTGGTCTGCGGGCTGACCGGTGATCGGGCCGGAGACCAGAATGGCGTCTGCCATCGATGAGAACACCGCGCTCTTGGCGCGCAGCGCGATGGGCCGCTGGTCGAGCGGGTGGGCAAACTCGGCATTGATGTTGAACAAGAGCTTCATGTCCTTGGCGCCGAGATTGGCGCGAAGCCTTGCGGGCGTGGCACAATCCGGTGCCCAGACCCCCATGTCGGAGGCAAAGACGCCGGTGAAGATTTCGCGCACGAAGCTTGCGCCGGTGACCGCGCCGATCGCGACACTTGCTTCCGGATCCCAGAGGTAATTGACGCCGAAGGGCACCTTGATTTCCGGCTTCAGCGCCTGCACCACGGCCGTCATTGCGGAAATACCCTCGACGGGGCCTTCTTCACATAGGGCCGGTCGTTCTCATTGCCGAACATGATCGCGTCGACGCCGCCGGCCTGCAGTTTCTCGATGTCGGCAAGGACATCCGCGATCAGCTTGTCGAGACCGCCATCCTTGTCATATTGCGGAGAACCGGGCAGTGCGCCGATATGGGCCATGGCGATGACCGCCTTTTTCTTGGCGCCAAAGAACTCGAAAACCATTGAAGTACTCCATTTGGGTAAGCAGTCTGGCGGGTCGGGCCCGGAAATTGGGTCAGGATGCCATTTTGCGTGCAGGGCTGGCGATGCGGACTTCGACCTCAGCGGCAGCGAGTGCCTTTGCGATGTCTCCCGGCGGCTCGGCATCGGTGATCAGCACGTCGAATTGTTCAAGGTCGGCGACATGAACCAGCGACATGCAGGAGAATTTGGAGGCGTCACACAAAACGACCTTGCGCGTCGAGCGGCTCAGAAACACGCGCTTCATCTCGGCGTCATCGAAGGAATAGTCGTATATCCCCTGGGCGGTCAGCCCGGAGATGCCGATGAAGGCGATGTCGAACCACAGCGTGTTGAAATCAGCGATTGCCGCCGGGCCGGAAATCGACATTTCGTCGCCGCGCATGCGTCCGCCCGGCAGATAGACCTCGGCCAGCCCCTCGCCGAGGAAAAAGGCGTTGCGGACAGAGCTGGTGAAGATCTTGGTGTGCTGGCGGTCCTGCAACCTTCTGGCCAGCAGCAGTGCTGTGGTGCCGACATCGAGCGCGATGGTGCGCGCGCCGGCGGAAAGTGTCTCGGCTTCGACGGCGATGGCCTGCTTGGCAAGCGCGTTCTTGACTGTTCTGAGCTGGAACGACGGTTCGCCGGGAAGGGCTGCCGGGGCGGAGACGGGTTCTGCGCTCTGTTCGGAGCGCACGGCGCCGCCATGGGTGCGGGCAAGCTTGCCCTCCTTCTCCAGTTCAGCAAGGTCCCGCCGGACCGTCATTTCGGAAACGCCGAGCTGTCCCGCAACATCGGAGACCGAAAGCGCCCCGAATTCGGCCAGAACATCAAGGATGCGCGAATGGCGCACCTGCGCGAGAACCTTGGTCTTCTCTCCGGTCTTTTCCCCTGGCCACCCTGCAAGACGGATCCTTTCGGCACGATTGAGGTTTCGATCAGGCGCAGCGCATTCTGTCGCAGGCCGATCAATGCTGAGCTTCATGACTAGCAGCAGGATCGAACAAATTCAAACATTATTTTCTCTTGTTGTGTATGTTTTTGTTGATATATGATCGAACGAACCAATAAGGGGAACGAAAAATGACTCACCCGATCTTTCCCGAGCTCGAAGGCCGCAAGGCCGTCGTCACCGGCGGCGCCACCGGTATCGGTCGCGCCATTGTCGAGGCGTTGAGGCGCCAGAAGGTCGATGTCGCATTGTGCGATATCAATCCCGAAGCTGCCGCGAAAACAGGTGACGAGACTGGCGCAATTGCCGTTTCGATTGATGTACGCAAGCGCGCGTCTGTAGAAGAGGCTTTTGCCGAGGCAGAAGAAAGGCTTGGCGGCTTCGATATGCTGTTCGCCAATGCCGGGGTCTCCTCCATGCAGCGCGCCTTGGATCTCACCGACGAGGAGTGGGATTTCAACTTTGACGTCAACACGCGCGGCATCTTTTGACCAACCAGATTGCCGGGCGTCGCTTCAAGGCCAATGGCAAGGGCGTGATCGTCAACACCGCTTCGCTTGCCGCCAAGGTCGGTGCGCCGTTTCTCGCGCATTATTCGGCCAGCAAGTTTGCCGTTCTCGGCTGGACGCAGGCGCTGGCGAAGGAGCTTGCCGGCGACGGCATCCGGGTCAATGCCATCTGCCCCGGTCTGGTCAAGACCGCGATGCAGGATCGCGAGGTAGCCTGGGAGGCCGAGTTGCGCGGCATGACGCCGGAAGAAGTGATCGCCGACTACATCGCGCAAACCCCGCTGGGCAGGCTCGAGACGGCTGAAGACGTTGCCGATGTCGCTGTCTTCCTTTCCAGCAATTCCGCCCGCTTCATGACCGGGCAGGGCGTGAACGTCACCGGCGGCATCTACATGACGTAAGCCCGCTTTGCGGACAGCCTGAAACTGACGACAAAAGAGCGGGAAAGCGTATGGCAGACATTATTTTCGACGGTATCGGCAAGCGCTATCCAGACGGATATGCGGCAATTGCCAATCTCGACCTTCACATCCAAGACGGCGAATTTCTGGTGCTTGTCGGACCTTCAGGTTGCGGCAAGTCGACCGCGCTCAGGATGATTGCGGGCCTTGAGGACATTACCGATGGACGGCTGATCATCGACGGCGTCATCGCCAACAACCTTGCACCGCGCGACCGCGACATCGCCATGGTGTTTCAGTCCTATGCGCTCTATCCGCATCTCAATGTCGAGGAGAATATCGGCTTCGGTCTCAGGGTTCGCGGCTCGGAAAAGCAGGCGCTGGCGAAAAAGGTGCGCGAAACGGCTGAGCTTCTGGAGCTTTCCGAGCACCTGAAGCGCAAGCCCGGTCAGCTTTCCGGCGGCCAGCGGCAGCGTGTCGCCATGGGCCGGGCGCTGGTGCGCGACCCCAAGGCCTTCCTGATGGATGAGCCGCTTTCCAACCTCGATGCAAGGCTGCGCGGACAGATGCGCACCGAGATCGCACGGCTGCAGAAGCTCACCGGCGTTACCACCGTCTATGTGACCCATGACCAGGTGGAGGCGATGACCATGGGAGACCGTGTCGCCGTCATGCGTCATGGCGTTCTCCTGCAGCTTGATACGCCGCGCGCGCTCTACGACACGCCCGCCAATCTCTTCGTGGCAGGCTTTATCGGTGCGCCGTCGATGAATTTCATGGCGGCCGGCCTTGCCATGGCCGATGACGGGATCGATGCCCGTGTCGGACCTTTCGATTTTCTGTTTGCCGCCGATGATCTGACTGTGCGGCCGGGCCTCAAGCGCTCGATCGGCGATCGCGTGATCCTCGGTATTCGTCCGGAAATGTTCACCCCGGTCGAACATCCCGACAGCGCGGTCAATACCGTGACAGGCGAGGTCATCTTCGTCGAGGATCTGGGCTCCACGCTTCTGGCCCATATCGACATCGGCTCTGCCGACGGTAGCCTGCGTGAGATCGGAAATGACGGCGAGGGGGATGGTGCGCTCTCCGCGCCGCGCCTGCGCGTTGTTCTGGATGGGCAAATGCGGATCAAGGCCGGCGAGACCATAACGCTTGCCGTTGATGCCGGGAACATCCATGTTTTCAACGCTCAGACGGAAGGTGCGATCCGGGATTGAGCGGGGCGGAAGGCCTCAGGCTGTTTGCAAACCTATCCTTTTACGGGCGTCATCCTCGGGCTTGACCCGAGGATCCAATCACGCCACCAAACGAGCGGTGCTGGTTTCTTACAAAGGTTTGTTTTACCTGAATATCTATCCCAACTCGCCTGTCGCAACCAAACATGGTTAGACCCTCGGGACAAGCCCGAGGGTGACGAAAGTGAGGGGCCGGCTCTGTCAGCAAACTGGCCTGCCGCCTTTCGCACGTCGGCCAGCCTGCAAAAGGGTGGTTCAATGAATACCCTTGGTCAGCCCTTGCACAAAATAGCGGTTCAAAAACAGGATCACGACCACGATCGGGATGGTTGAGAAGTGCGCCAGCGCGCCCAGTGTGCCCCAGGTGATGTCCTTTGTGCCATAGGCCGACAGAAGCGCCACGGAGAGTGGTTTCGAGTCCAGCCGGGTCAGAAACATCGGGTAGAGGAAATCGTTCCAGGAAAACATCAGGCAGAACAACACACAGGCGACGATCCCGGCCATCACGGCGGGCAGCGCGACCTTGAAGAAGGCGCCGAACTGCGTGCAGCCATCGGTGAGCGCTGCTTCTTCGAGCTCCGGCGGCAGACCGCGAAAGTAAGAAAACATCAACCAGGTTACGAAGGCCGAGTTCAGCATTGAGTTGATCAGCACGACAGACATCCAGCTTCCCAGAAGCCCGATATCGCGCATCATCAGATAAAACGGAATGAGCGCTGCAACCGAGGGGATCATCCGGATCGCCATCAGGAAATAGGCAATGCCCATGGCATAGCGGCTTTTCGAGCGTGCCAGCGCATAGCCTGCCGGAACGCCGAGCGCCAGCGACAGGATGACCGAGCCGGTGGCAATCAGAACGCTGGAGCGCAGCAGGCTCCAGACATCGAACAACCGGAAGATTGTGCGGAACTGGTCAAGCGTGGGCGAGAAGGCGAATGTTGGCGGAATCGAGAAGATTGCACTTGACGGCTTGTAGGCGGTGGTTGCCAGCCACAGGAACGGCGCCAGGAAAAACACCAGCATGATGAGAAGAAAGGCGCGGCGGCCAGTCTGAAACCAGTAACTTGCACTCATTTTCCGTTGGCCTTCCTGTCGGCATGGCGGATCATCAGCGCGAAGCCCGCAGCAATCAGGGCAATGATCAGCAGGGTGAGGTTTGCAATTGCCGAGGCGCGGCCGATATTGAAGAATTCAAGCCCCTGTTTGACCGCATGCAGCATCAGCGTGTTGGTGGCGTTGCCCGGCCCGCCGCCGGTTGCCACATAAACCGTATCGAACACCCGGAAGGCGTCGACGGTGCGCAGGATCAGCGCCAGCAGAACGGCGGGCAGCATCAGCGGGATCACGATGATCCTCAGTTTCTGCAGGCCCGTTGCGCCATCAACGGAGGCGGCTTCGAGGATGTCGGACGGAAGCGCCTTCAGTCCCGCCAGCAGGATCAGCGCCACCAGCGGCGTCCACTCCCAGACGTCGATGAAGATCAGTGTGGCAAGGGCGGCGTGCTGGTCGGCCAGCAGGCCACGCGGATCGGTCAGCCCCCATTGGGCGAGGAAATAGCCGATCATGCCATAATCGGCGGCCAGCAGCCCCTTGAAGATCAGGCCGACAACCAGCGGCGTGATGGTGACGGGGATCAGGATCAGTGCCAGAGCAAGCCGGTTGAACCGGTCATCGCGCCAGAGCGCTAAGGCCAGTGCAAAGCCGATCAGCAGTTCGAAAAACACCGCGCCGAACGTGAAGATAGCGGTGTTGATCAGCGCCTGTCGGCTGACCGGATCGGTGATGATCTCGATGTAATTGTCGATGCCGGCGAATTTGGTCCGCTGCGGGCGGATCAGATTGTAGTCGTAAAGGCTGTACCAGATGCCCTGCGTTAGTGGCCAGATGCCGACAACCAGCACATAGGCGACGACCGGCACGGCCATGGCCACCAGAAACACCTTTCGCTTTGTGGCAAAAGCCATTCCCTTGGGCTCGATCAGCCCGGAGGGCAGATGATCTGCGATCGCACTCACGCGCGTATCCTCGATTTCAAGTGACATGCAACAGCCGGACCGCACGGCATCAAAACGCGCGGTCCGCAGAGTTCAGCGCAGTTCTCAGAACAGCTCTTCGGCCTGTGCCTGCGCGGTATCCAGCGCTTCCTTCGGATCGGCATCGCCGACCAGCACTGAATTGACCGCTGTGCCCAGGAAGTCCTGGATCTGCGGATATTCCGGAATGCGCGGACGGTAATCATAATTGCCGTTCTCGAAGGTTTCGGCAAGCACCGGCAGGAACGGGAATTTTTCCAGCAGGTCCGGATCGGTCATCTCGCTCTTGCGGAGGAAGCTGCCGGCACCCATCAAATTGAATTCCTTGTGGATTTCAGGGCTGTTCAGCCATTTGATGAAAGCCCAGGCGGCTTCCTGTTGTTCCGGCGAGACATCGGCATTGATCGCCATGCCCCAGCCGCCAATGCCGTAGCTCGGCGCCATGTCACCGGAATGCGGCGCGGTAGTGATGGCGACATCATCGACAACCTTCGAGATTTCCGGATTGTAATAGCCGGGCGCGCCGACCGACCAGGTCTGCATCATGGCCGCAACACCCTGGCGGAAGCTTTCCTCGCGGCCGCCCCAATCATAGCCGGCAGCGCCGGGAGGGGCCGAATTGCGGAACAGGTCGCGATAAACCTTCAGGCTTCCGACATTGGCGTCGGAATTGAGCGTCGGCATGCCGTCGTCGCCCATGATCGCGCCGCCCATTTCGCTGTTATACTGCATCCAGTCCTGAGCGCTGGCCGGGCCCTTCTGGCCGTTGGCGACGAAGCCGTAGAGTCCGTCGTCAGGCTTGGTCAGCGTTTCGGCGGCAGTGACGAACTCTTCCATCGTCGTTGGCGCTGCAAGGCCGGCCTGGTCAAGGCGGGTTTTGTTATAGGCCAGAACATTGGCGTATCCGGCAAACGGGAAGGCGACCTGCTGACCTTCATAATTGCCGAGGCCCATCATCAGATTGGGGTAGATGTCATCGACGTCGATTTCGTCGGCATCGCGTTCGATCAGCTCTGAAAGCTCGACCGAATAGCCGTTTTCGGCGTATTCACCGGCCCAGACGATGTCCATGGTGACGATGTCATAACCTTCGGTGTCGCCGATATAATCGGCGGTGGTTTTGGTCAGAAGCGAGCCGTAGTCGAGAATGTCGACCTTGACGGTAGCGCCTGTTTCCGCCTCGAATTTCGGCGCCAGCTCGGCGATCACAGGCGCGAACTGGTCGTTCTGTGAGGCGATGGTAAGCGTGATGCCGGAAAAGGCTTGTCCTGCGCAAGGGCCGTTGAGCCCAGCAGGCAGGCCAGTAGTCCGGCTGTCGCATATTTTGCGGCATTTGCGTTTTTCATGTTGTTCCCCTTTATATCATGCATCTGTTGTTCTCGTGAATGTCATGATCGATAAGCACTATACATCAAACAAAAACGCACTCAAGCGCACTTGACAAAAAACAATTCAAGTAAAAAATCACAAAATAGAACATAATCGCCCAAAATTCAGACAAAATTCGCCGCTTGTGCATGAATTTTGAGCAAATGCCTGATCGGGGACCAAAATGCAGCGCCTCACCGACCATCAGCCGTCGATTTCCGGCGGTTTTGAGCATCGACTCGAACAGCTTGCCACGCGTGCGGCTTGGGAAATGGCGTGTATCGAGGCCGAAGCGCCGGTGTGGCTGAAAAAGCCGGAGGATAAGGCGCATTATAATGTCGTGATTGTTGGCGGTGGGCTGAATGGGCTATCCGCCGCCTTTGCGCTCAGACGCCGCGGGATCGAGGGTGTCCTCGTGATCGATCAGGCCGAGGCTGGGTGCGAGGGCCCGTGGATCACATCGGCGCGCATGAAGACGTTGCGTTCGCCGAAAACGCTGGCCGGTCCCGATTTCGGCATTCCGAGCCTCAGCCCGCGCGCCTGGTATGAAACGGTCTATGGCGCGGAGAGCTTTGCAGGACTGGAGAAAATCGGTCGCGAGGACTGGATGCGATACATGCTCTGGTTCCGCAAGGCGAGCGGTGTCACGGTCCATAACGAGACGCGACTGCAGGCTGTTGCCGAGGCAGAGAGCGGCGTCCGGCTGACGATCTCCGGCGCCGCAGCTCTGCCCCGCGAAATCACCTGCCGCCGGTTGATCATGGCGAACGGCATGGATGGTTGCGGTGGACCCTACGTGCCGGACAATGTCCGCGCGCTGCCCAAGGCATTCTGGACCCACAGCGCCGAAGTGGCTGATGACAGCCATCTGAAGGGCAAGGATGTCATCGTGCTGGGCTCGGCCACATCCAGTTTCGACTGGGCGGTAACCGCGCTGGAGGTAGGCGCGCGCCGTGTCACCATGGTGGCCCGCGCCAAAGAACTGGCCTGCACCGAAGCGCTGGCCTGGACCAATTTTCCGGGGTATCTCGGCACTTTCGCAGAATTGGCCGATGATGAAAAATGGCGTTTCTCGCGGCACTATTATGACCTGAAAGTGCCACCGACGCAGGATCAGTATGACCGCGCCACATCCTATGCCAATTTTGTCATGGAGTTTGGCAGCGGGGTCACATCGCTCGCCATTGAGGACGGTCGCATCCGCGCGGAGACCAAAAACGGCACAATCCACGCAGATCATATCCTGCTTGGAACCGGTTACGGCGTCGATTTTTCGATGCGGCCGGAACTTGCAAGCCTTGAGGGGCGATTTGCCCATTGGCGGGACCGTTACACCCCGCCCGAAGGTGAGGATTGCCAAACGGTCTTGCAGGCGCCCTATCTCGGGCGCACATTTGAATTGACGCCGATGGACGCGGTGCAGGATCGCTGGGTCTCGCGCATCCACATGTTCAATGGCGGCGCCGTGCCGAGCGTCGGGCCGGTCAGCAACGGCATTACCGGGGTGAAATACGGGATTGCCCGCATCGCCGACGGCATGACGCGGGCTTTCTTCATGGAGGACGCCGCGCATTTTCAGGAAGAGCTTGCGAACTATCGTGAACAGCATTTCAATCCGCGCGACAAGATCTCGGCCTGAGGGCCGGGGAGGACAATATGACCACACCGCTGACACTCGACGCCGTTCTGGCCAGGGCCCAGACGCGCAGTTTTGAATTTCCTATCTGCTCGCCAATCACGTGCCGATGGTGCTGATTGCGCTCGATCGCCTCGGGGCGACCCCGCAACGGCTTGACGAGTGGTACGAGACCTATCGCGATGCCCATGCCGTGCCGCCAATCCCGGAGCCGGTCGCGCCGGTCGATCCGGAGAACTGGCAGGATGCCCTCGGAGAGCGCTCGCGAGAAGCCGACTATCGCGGCTTTTTGTCGGCGAGGTGCAGCGGCTCGGCATCGACCGGGCGATCCGCACCTATCTGCCGGCGATGACGCAGGGGATTGCCGGAAGCGCTACCCATCCGCTGATGCGTCTTGCCTATGGCGTCTTGAAGAATGACGCCCGCGAGGTTGGCCACGCGCTTGGCTACTGGGCGGCGACCTATCTGCCGCTGCCCGGTCCCGGTCGGTTTGGTGCCGATACGGATGATCCGGCAGAGGTGCTGGCAGGCATTGCCGAGATCGAGGGCATCCGGGACTATCAACCCGAGACCGATCTGCTCTGGCACAATATCCGTGCTGTCGGCGCGCTGCCGGGGTTTGCGCCGGTAATCGACCGTTTGCGGTTCGATGACAGCACGGCGCGGCGCATGACCGAGGTCTCGCTCGTCGCCTTTGCCTTCACGCTTGATTTTTCAGCCCTTCACGCTGTCACCGGCATGCACTGGATGCGCCTTGTCACCTCTCATGTGGATGAGGACAAGGTCGAGCCGTTCTACCGCGCCTTCTGGCAGGTGATCGCCGCCCTTGTGCCGAAGATCGGCTTTCCTGTCTTCCCGACGGCGGAAGCCGTTGAAGACATGCGCGCGCGCGCCGCACCGGAATGGCCGGAGATCAAGGCGGCGGCGATTGCCTCTTATGACGAGCATGATGTCAGCTTGACCTTCTCGGCCTTCGAGGAGCAGAAAGCCTGGGGCGGGGATCGCCTCTATCGCGTCGCCGCCGCCCGCCGTCTCCGCCTGATCGATTGAGGAAAGCCGCTTGTCTGAAAGTCTCGTTGTCGAGAACATCCGCAATGCCGCAGGCGAAAGTGTCACGCTCCTGATTGAAGGTGGCCGCGTGGCGGGCCTCGGCTCTGCCGCAAGTCTTGCCATTTCCGACAGCGCCGAACGGCTTGACGGCGCGGGACGGATAATCCTCCCCGGCCTTGTCGACGGGCATATTCATCTCGACAAGACGTTTATGGGCCTGCCATTTGTTCCGCATATTCCCGGCGAAACGGTCGCCAAACGGATCGCGGCGGAGCGCGAGCTGCGCCGCACGGTATCGCTTCCGGTGACGGCGCGCGGCGGCGCGCTGATCGAAAAGATCGCGGTGCTGGGGACGGTCGCCGTCAGAAGCCATGTCGACATCGATACCGAGATCGGGCTCAAGGGCCTGGAGCAGGTTCTGTCGTTGAAACAAAGCCACGGCCACCTCGTCGATATCGAGATTGTCGCCTTTCCGCAATCTGGCATCATGCGCGATCCCGGCACGGCAGAACTGCTGCACAAGGCTGTTGCCGAGGGCGCGGATCTTGTCGGCGGGCTGGATCCGGCCGGCATCGATGATGATATCAACGGCCACCTTGATGCGGTCTTTGCTGTTGCCGAGAGGCACAATGTTGGCGTCGACCTGCACTTGCATGATGGCGGGCCGCTTGGCGCTTTCGAACTGCGCCAGATTGCCGAACGTACGATTGCGCTTTCGCTTCAGGGCCGGGTTGCCGTCAGCCATGCATTCTGCCTTGGCGCGCTGGATGGTGCCGATTTCGGGAAAACTGCGGAGCTTCTGGCGCGGGCCGAAGTCTCGATCATGACAAATGGACCGGGCCCGGTGCCGATGCCGCCGGTCAAGCCGCTTCAGGCGGCGGGTGTTCGAGTCTTCTGCGGCTCCGACAATATCCGCGATGCCTGGTCGCCCTTCGGCAATGGCGATCTGATCGAGCGCGCCGGCATTATCTGCGACCGGCAGGATTTCCGCGCCGATGAAGATCTCGAACGCGCCTTCGATCTGGCCACGCGCGCTTCAGGCGCGGTGTTGGGTCGGCCGGAGCCGCTTTCCATTGGTGCTCCCGCTGACTTCATTCTGGTCGGGTGCGGCAGTGTTGCCGAGACGCTTGCCAAGCGGCCCTTCGATCGCGCTGTCTTCAAGGCAGGGCGCAAGATCGCCGAAGCCGGACGTCTGGTTTAGAGCAATGGCCGATATCGATTTTCTGATCCGAAATGCACGCCTTGCCGATAGTCATGCCCCGGTCGACATCGCCTTTGCCGGAGGCGGCATCGCGGCGGTCAAAAGCGGCATCGCCTGCGATGCTCCGGTCTTCGATGCTTGCGGGAGACTTGCGACGCCGGGGCTGACGGAAACCCACATTCATCTCGACAAGGCCGGGATCATCGGCCGTTGCGCGCTTTGCGAGGGCACGCTTGCGGAGGCTGTGCGCGAGACGGCAAGGGCCAAGGCGGCGTTCACCGAGGCGGATGTCTACGCCCGCGCCGCAAAGGTGGTCGAACAGGCGATCAGCCACGGCACCACGCTGATGCGTACCTTTGTCGAGATCGATCCCCGCGCGGGCTTCCGCTCGCTCGAGGCGATCAAGGCGATCCGGCGCGATTATGCCGATGCCATCGAGATCATCATCTGCGCTTTTGCGCAGGAGGGCCTGACCAATGATCCGGGCACCGAGGAGATGCTGGCCGAGGCGCTGGCAAATGGCGCCGATCAGGTGGGCGGCTGCCCCTATACTGATGACGATCCGGCCACTCACGTCGCCAGAATTTTCGATCTTGCCGAGCGCTTCGACGTCAATGTCGATTTCCATGTCGATTTCGACCTGAAGCCGGAGGGCTCCAATCTCGGCGCCATCATCGCCGAAACGAGGAGGCGCGGCTTTCAGGGGCGCGTTTCCATCGGTCATGTCACCAAGCTGTCCGCGCTTGAGCCGGACGCATTTGCATCGGCGCTCGCCGAGCTTGCCGAAAACGGCATCGCCCTGACGGTGCTTCCGGCGACCGATCTCTATCTCAACGGCCGGGAATTCACGCATCTGGTGCCGCGCGGTGTGACGCCGGGCCATAGGCTTATTGCGGCAGGCGGCGTTGCGACGCTCTCGACCAATAACGTCCTCAATCCGTTCACGCCCTTCGGCGATGCCTCCCTGATGCGGATGGCCAACCTCTACGCCAACATCGCCCAGCTCGGCACGGCGGAGGAGCTTCAAACCGTCTACCGCATGATGAGCGGCCAGGCCGAGCGCCTGCTGGGGCGGGAGCCTGCCGCGATTGCGGCGGGTGCCCCGCCAACGTCATAATCTTCGATGCCGAAACGCCGGCGGAAGCCGTGGCGACCATTGCGCCGACGCTTTGCGGCTGGCGCAATGGAAAGAAGACATTCGAGCGGCCAAGACCACGGTTATTCTGTACACCCGAAGGCAATTGAATTTCTGAAAGCCGCCGAACGGCACAGGAATTGCATTAACTAGCTTTGGGAGACCGTTTTGTGCTTGTGAAAGGCATTTTGCATGATCACGGATCAGAACGGCACGATTGATGTCCGATTTTTACGCACGACCTTCCTTCTGTTGAGCGAACAGAATGTCTCGCGCGTTGCCGGAAAGCTCGGCCAGAGTCAGCCTTCCGTCAGCGCCGTGCTGAAACGCGCGCGCCAGGTTTTCGACGATCCGCTGCTGGTCAGGAGCGGGCAAAGCATGGCCGTGACCGAACGCGGCGAGGCGGTGCGCGCCTCGCTTTGCCGCATCCTTGCCGAACTCAGCGAAACCATCAGCCCGGAAGAGGTCTTCGATCCGGCCACCACGGCGTTTGCCATGCGGGTCTCTGCGATGAGCTGTTTTAACGGTTTTCTGATACCGCCGATTGCTGAGCGCTTTCGCAAGGAGGCGCCGATGGCATCCATCGATTTCTTTGCCCCGGCCGAGAGCGATGACCTGACCGAACAGCTCAGTTCCGGTTCTTCTGATCTGCTTGTTGCCAACTGGCCGTCGCCGCATGAAAGTCTGCGCTCCAGTACGATCTTCGATTGCGAGACCGCCTGCATCGTGCATGCAGATCATCCATTTGCCAAAGCCGGGGACATGTCGCTGGAGGACTATCTGGCCTTGCCGCACCTGTCGCTCGGCTCCGTCGTTCTGTCCGGCTTTCAGCCCGATCGGCGGACGGCTCAAGCAGCTTGGCGTCAACCGCCGGGTCGCGCTTTCCGTGCCTGAATATGCGCTGGTGCCGCCTGTGATTGCCCGTACGGACCTGATCTTCACCACAGCGCGGCCCTATGCGGAGTTTGTGGTGGATCGCTACCCGGATTACGACCTGCGCGTGGTCAGCGCGCCGCGTGAGTTCGGTAATATGCGGCTTTATCTTCTCTGGCATGAGCGGGCGCACAAGAGTCCGGCAAACCGCTGGGTGCGCAATCTTATTCGTGATGTTTCAAGGCGTTACGGGGCCGATCTGCAAGAGCGTCCGACGCCGGCCGGCATGGCCGGGCTGGCCGAGCTCGCGGCGGTATAAGCTGGGGGCTATACCACTTATAAGCAGTGGTGGAATTGCCGGATGTCAAATGTCGTGATCATAATGTAGGCACAAATCGAAATTGCATAAAACTTAGTCCGGAAGGGCCGCCGCACCCCAATGCTGATGTTTCGGGGCGCCGGCGAAGCTTTGCCCGGACGATGGAAAGAAGGACTTCGACATGCCGCTCAAATCGCACTGGTGGTGGGATCATACGACCAAGGACTTTACCGACATGGACATGTCGGAATTCGTCGCGATCCTGCCTGTGGCCGCCGTCGAGCAGCATGGCCCGCATCTGCCGGTCCGCGTCGACAGTGCCATCAATGCCGGCATCATCAAACGCGCCGTTGAAATCATGCCCGACGATATGAAGGTGCTGGTTCTGCCGATGCAGGCCGTTGGCAAGTCGGTCGAGCATCTGGAATATCCCGGCACTCTGACGCTTTCCTATGAAACGCTTGCGCGTGTCTGGTTCGAGATCGGCGAGAGCGTGGCGCGTGCCGGATGCAAGAAGATCATCTTTGCCAACTCCCATGGCGGCCAGCCGCAGGTGATGGAAATTGTTTGCCGTGAACTGCGCATCAAATGCGGCATGTTCGCCGTTTCGTCGTGGGTTTCTGCAGGCGCCAGCCAGGAAGATCTCTACAGCGAACACGAGTTAAAACACGGCATTCACGGTGGCGAGTCCGAAACCTCGACCATGCTGCACCTCCATCCGGACCTGATCGACATGCAATATGCCGAGAATTTCCAGCCGATGTCTGTCGAGATGGAGCGCGGCAATCAGGTGCTGACAGCGGAAGGGCGGATCGGCTTCGGCTGGCAGACCCAGGACCTGCACCCCTCGGGCGCTTGCGGCAATGCCGCGGCTGCCGATGCCGAGCGCGGCAAGATCCATGTCGAGCGCTCGGCAGAAAGCCTCGTAGCGTTGGCGCAAGAGGTTCTCGCCTTTCCGATAGAACGCCTCACACAGAAAACCATGTTCAAGGACTGATCGCTTGCTGGCCCGAAACCCGACATCTTCCGTTGAACGGCGCGTCGAGCACCTTACCCTCAAGGATGGCGTGGTGCTGGCGTCGGATGTCTATCGTCCGGCAGGCGAGGAACCGTGGCCCGTCCTTTTGATGCGCCAGCCCTATGGCAAGCAGATCGCCTCCACCGTCGTGCTTGCCCACCCCTCCTGGTATGCCCGTCATGGCTATGTCGTGGTGGTGCAGGATGTGCGTGGCATGGGTGCATCGGAAGGTGATTTCGACTGTCTGCGCCAGGAGATCCGCGACGGCGCGGAAACGGTGGCATGGGCGCGGGGCCTTGCTGGATCGAACGGAAAAATCGGCCTTTACGGCTTTTCCTATCAGGCGATCACGCAGTATCTGGCGCTTGCCGGCGGCGCGAGGGTGGACGCCATGGCACCGGCCATGGGCTCGTTTGCGCCGGAGAAGGACTGGGCCTATGAGGGGGCGCAATGCGCTATGCCGGCATGGTCGGCTGGGCACAGCAGATGGCTCTTATGAAAGCCGCCCATGACGGCGACCGCGAGACCTATGCCGCGCTTTCTGCGCTTACCGGTTTGGATGAAACGGCGCGTTATCTCTGCGAGCGCTCGGAGCTCTCCCACCTCAAGCGCTGGCTGGGCAATGCCGAAGGCGACTGGGATCAGGTCTCTCCGGAACGCCTGCTGAAGGACCTTTCGCTCGATATTCCGGTTATGCACACCGGTGGATGGTATGATTTCATGCTGGAAGGCACGCTTGCCGCCGACCGGGCCTTTCGCAAGGCCTCGCCCGAGACTGCGCATCTTGCCATCGGCCCCTGGACGCATATGCCGTGGAACGGAGCAAGCGGCGGATCGCGCATGCCGGAAGCCGAGACCTATTCCGTCGACCGCGCCAATGTCGCCTTCTTCGATTTCTACCTGAAGAACAAAGGCACTCCGCCGCCGGCGCTCACCCTGTTCGATATCGGAGACCGTCTCTGGAAGAGGTTCGATCAGTGGCCCGAGGCCCTGGAGAAAACGCTCACGCTCACCTCCGGCGGGCTTGCCGCGACGCTGGCCAATGATGGCATGCTTGTCGATGAAACGGTCGATGTGGATGGCGAGGATGTCCTCGTCAGCGATCCCTTTCGTCCCGCGCCGCTTGTTGGCGGCCATGTCGGCGAACCGGCAGGCTTTGCCGATCGTGCGGTGGCAGATGACCGCTCCGATGTCGCCGTCTATACCAGCGCCCTCTGGCGCAACCCATCACCCTTTGCGGGCCTGTCAGGGCCGACATCGCTGTTAAGACAGACGCACCGGTCTTCGATCTCGTTGCCACGCTCTCGCTGGTTTCCCCGCAGGAAGCGCAAACGTGATCCAGACCGGCATAAGTCGGACAAAAACACAGGCGCGTCGGTGGCTGTCGGTTTGCGCGCAGCCTTTGTCACAGTGCCGGCGGGCTTCAGCCTCCGTCTGTCGCTGCAGGCTTCTGCCTGGCCCGCCTTTTCTCTCCACGCACAGGACCCCGCCGATGCCGCCGGGGTGGATGCAGAGCCGCTGACGCTTGCGATCCGCCACGACGCCAGCCGTCTTGTGCTTTCCGTTTTGAAAGAGGACACCGCCCATGGCGCCTAAGCCTTATCTCACCCTCGACAATGTTTCGGCGACCTACGGCGATACCACGGCCGTCTCGGGCCTGACCATCGAGGTCCCGAAGGGCGAGCTTCTGTCGCTTCTGGGCCCGTCGGGCTGTGGCAAGACGACGACGCTCCGCATGATCGCCGGTTTCGTCGAGCCGTCCGGCGGACGGATCATCCTCAATGACAAGGACATCAGCCACAAGCCGGTGCACAAGCGCAATATCGGCGTTGTGTTCCAGTCCTATGCGCTGTTTCCGCATCTGACCGTGATCGACAATGTCGGCTTCGGCCTTCGCATGCGCAACGCCTCGCGCGCTGAATGGCGGGAGAGAGCGGCGAAGACGCTCGAAACGGTCGGGCTTTCCCCTACGCCGATCGCTACCCCGGCCAGCTTTCCGGCGGTCAGCAGCAGCGTGTCGCCCTTGCCCGCGCGCTGGTGATCGAACCGGACGTGCTGCTGCTCGACGAGCCGCTCTCAAACCTCGACGCCAATCTCCGCGCTGATATGCGCAACGAAATCCGCTCGCTGCAGCAGCGTCTCGGCATCACCACCATCTTCGTCACCCATGACCAGTCCGAAGCGCTTTCGATGTCGGATCGGGTGGCGGTGATGAGCAAGGGCGTGATGAGCGAGATCGGCACGCCGCTTGCCCTTTGCGATGCGCCGAAAAGTCCGTTCACCGCGACCTTCCTCGGCCATCGCACGGTGATTGACGGCAAGGTTGAAAACGGCGTGTTTTCGGCTCCCGGCATCACCTGTGAAGGCGCGCCGGAAAAGGCCAACAAGCTGGTGCTGCGCGCCTCGCGCCTGCGCATCGGCGAGGACAACTCTCCGCTTTCGGTTTCAGGCACGCTCGTCAATGCAGCCTATCTTGGCGAGACCTATGAGGCCGATATCCAGGCTGCCTGCGGCATGATCCGGCTTGTCGTTCCCTCAGACACGCCGCCGCCGCCGGTCGGCACTGCATGCCAGGTCACCGCCGAGCCGGGCGGGACCACCTTCATCTGAAAAATATAAAACCAGGAGAACAGCTGACATGAACATCAAGAGACGTTCCTTCAATAAACTGATTCTCGGCGGCGCTGCCACGCTTGCCGCCCCTATTCCTTCGTTCGCGCGCAGACGCCGGACCCAAAGCCGGGCGATGAACTCGTTGTCGGCATTTGGGGCGGGACCCAAGAAAAGATCGTCAAGCAGTATATCGAGCCGGTTCTGGTCGACAAATACGGCTGCAAGATCTCATATGTTTTGGGCGGTACCGTCGAGCGCCGTGCCCGCGCCTATGCCGAGCGCGGCCGTCCGAGCTTCGACGTGCTTTACCTCAATATCTTCGAAAGCCGTCAGGCGGTGAAGGATGGCGTGACCCAGCCGGCGTCCGATGCCGTCGAAAACGCCCAGTACCTCTATCCGATCGCGAAGAAGGGCGGTTATGGCGTTGCCATCAACCCGTGCACAATTGTCTACAACAAGACCAAGGCATCCGCCCCGATCACATCGTGGAAGGATATGTGGAAGCCGGAATGGCAGGGCCGGATCGCCTGGCCGGATGGCCTTGGCGCCGAAGGCATTTCCGCACTGATGATGTCGACGCTTTCCTGGTTCGGCGACCAGTCCAAGATGGCGCCGGAGGGCTTCGACAAGGTCAAGGAACTCAAACCCTTTGCCGCCATTCAGGGCAGTCAGGCGCAGCTTTTCGACATGTTCGATCAGGATATCGCCGATCTTTCTGTCGAGTTCGGCAGTTTCTGCGAAAAATACATCGAGGAACGCAACCCCGATTTCGCGCTCGCCAATCCGGAAGAAGGCAAGGCGCTGGCCATGAACGTTGCCTGCATCACCGAGGGCACGCGCAACCAGAAACTGGCGGAAGAGTGGGTCAATCTGCACCTGTCACCGGAAGTCATGCTGGCCTATGCCAAGGAAATCTACTACTCGCCGACGGTCGACAATGTCGATATTCCGGCCGACCTGCAGAGCAAGCTGATCATGCCAGACCAGATCGACAGCCTTGTTGACTTCGATTGGGACTACATCAACGCCAACCGCAACAAATGGCAGTCCATCTATGACCGGGAGATTGCCGGATGAGGAAATGGCTTGGACCGGCGCTTTCAGCGCCGGTCACCATCTGGCTCCTGATCGCTTTCGCTGCGCCGCTTGTCGCGGTGATATTCCTGTCGCTGCATGAATATTCCGATCCGTTCGGACCGCTGATCCAGTCGCCCTCGCTGCAGCAGTTCATCGATATCGGCACCGACAGTTTCTACTACCGGGTGGTGTTCGAGACGATCTGGCTTTCGCTTGCCGTGACCATAGTCTCCGCGCTGCTCGGCTATCCCGTGGCCTACTGGCTGGCGCGCATGCCGGGCAAATACCGCGCTCTTGCCTTTGCCATCGTCCTCATTCCGCTTTTGACCAATGTGGTCGTGCGTTCGCTCGGCATTATCCTTTTGCTGTCGCCGGAAGGGCTGATCAACATCGTCACCGGCTGGTTCGGCATTCCGCCGGTCAAGACCATGCTGTTCAATCATGGCGCGGTGATCGTCGCGCTCACGCAGGTCTACATGCCCTTCATGGTGCTGGCGCTCTACGACAATCTGCAGAACACATCGCCGCGCGTGCATGAGGCGGCGCAAAGCCTCGGCGCCTCGCCCGCGATCCGCTTTCTGACTGTCGATCTTCCGCTTTCGCTGCCGGGGCTCAAAACCGGCACGATCGTGGTCTTCCTGCTGTCGTCGACATCTTATGTTTCGGCCACCATGCTGGGCGGCAAGAAGGTCTGGACCACCGGCATGCTGGTGCTGCAGGAGGCCATGCACAACCTCAATACCTCGCTCGCCGCAGCGCTGGCGCTGGTGATGACGGCAACGGGGCTGCTGTTCGCCGTGCTTGCCACCATGGCGCTCAATCGGCTGATGACCTGGAGCCACGGCGGCAAGAGCCGTCCGGTTTCCCTGCCGCGTTTCATTGAGCCTGTTGTCAATTTCGCCGGCCCCGTCGTCTCCCGGCTGTTTTTGCCGCCGCGATTGTCCTGCTGCTTCTGCCGCTCGGTCTCGTCTTCGTGCAGAGCTTCAACGATGTCGAACTGGCCACAGCCGCAGGCTTTCGCGGCTTCACCTTGCGCTGGTATCGCGAGGTTTTCATTTCGGGCTACTACACCGATTCCTTCATCGTCTCGGTCAAGGTGGCGCTTGCGGCCCTTGCCGTTTCGCTGATCATCGCCGTGCCGGCCGCCTTTGCACTGGCGCGCTTTCCCTTTCGTGGCCGTTCTACACTGCTGGCCTTCTGGCTGCTGCCGCTGACGCTTCCGCATGTGGCGCTTGGTGTTGGCATGCTGAAACTGCTGCAGATCTATGTGGCCATCCCCGCTTTCATCGGCCTTGTCGCCATCCATGTCGTGGTGATCCTGCCCTTTGCGATCACGCTTCTGACCGCTTCGGTGATCGGACTTGACGAGGCTCAGGAAGAGGCGGCGGCAAGTCTCGGGGCAAACGCCTGGAAGCGGTTCCTGCTGGTGATCGTGCCGGGGCTGATGCCGGGCCTGTTCGCCACCTCGATTGTCGGCTTCCTGCTGAGTTTCGATGAAGTGACGGTGACGAGCTTCCTGACCACGGCACGGCTGACGACACTGCCGGTGCGGCTTTATGCGGAGGCCTCGTTCGAGTTGAGGCCGACGGCGCATGCGCTGTCATCGGTGCTGATCCTGCTGACGGTCGTGCTGTTGGCGATTGTTGGCCGCTTCGTCCGCCTCGACAGGCTTTACGCACGGTAAGCCAAAATGACCGGTCGACTTCGGCCGGCCGGTCAGTCCGCCATTTCCCGCATCACCGTCCTGATATTCTCCACAAATACGCTGGCAAGCGCAGATATGTTGCGGCGTCCGCCGATCAGCATCAATTGCTGCGTGTCGGACTGGAACTCCCGGACCGGCACATAGACGAGGCGGCCCATGCGGCTCTCGAATGCAATATCGAAGGGCGTCAGGAAGGTGAGGTAGCCCTCGCTCATCGCCAGATGCCGCATCATCTCGATCGAGTTGGCCTCGACCGCAAATGATATCTGCAAATTGGCGCGTGAAAACACCTGCTCGATATGGGGACGGATCGCCGTGGTCGGGTCTGCGCCGGCGACCGGATAGCCGATACATTCCGAAAGGCGCACGCTGGTGGAGCGCGCCAGCGGATGGTCCGGCGCGACCGCGATCCCGAGCCGGCCGATGGCGATTTCAAGCACGCTGACATCGGCATCTGCCGGAAAATCGAAGCCGAGGCCCATATCGGCCTCGCCGGCCCGCACCGCATTGCGGATATCGTCACCGGTGGTCATCAACATCATGCGCACGCTGACACCGGGATTGGCGCGCTGAAACCGGCCGACGGCGCGCGGCAGAAGATTGGCGGCAAGCCCGCTCATCAGTGCGATTGTCACCACGCCGCGCCGTAACCCCTTCAGATCCTCCATCATCGCTTCGGCGCGGCTCATGCCCTTCAGCGTCTCGCGTACATGGCCGATGAGGATTTCGCCTGCGGCCGTCAGCGTCAGCCGTCTTCGACTGCGGTCGAAAAGTTGGGTATCCAGCGCTTCCTCGAGGGCCGCGATCTGGCGGGAGATTGCGGAGGCCGAAACATTCAGCCGCTCGGCCGTCTTGCGCACCGAGCCGGTGCGGGCGACCTCGTCGAGATAGTTGAGAAGGCGGCCATGAAGCATGAGCATTCCCTTTGTTGCCTATTAGGCAACATTCTATGCGAAAATAAATGCTTTTAAAGTTACAAAAACTGAATCAACATGCTGTCAGTGCTGAAGGCGCAAAAGGCCACCGCAGAGCAATTTCCCCAGCAGACGCGGCGGTTTCAGTCTTCGGTCCCGGCATGAGCGGTTCTATAAGGTCTCCCACCACCTTGATAATGCTCCGCGCCGCTCATGCCGGCCCCTATTCCTATTTTGTGATTTCCAGAGGGTCTCATGCTCACTTACGCATTCGAACAGGTCGAAAAGGCCGAAGTTTTCAAGATCGCACCGACCGACACCAATTATTTCGCCATCCTCTTCGATCCGAAGAAGGACGGGATCGACAACATCTTCGTCATCGAGATATTCACCGTCGGCGGCGCAACGCCCCGAACGAGCACAGTCATGCCCATGAATTCTTCTATGTCATCGAAGGGGAGGGGATTGCCTCCAGCGATGGCGAGGAAATGCCGATCAAAAAGGGCGATGCGCTGATGCTGCGTCCGGGCTCCGAGCATGTCGTCAGGAACACCGGCTCTTCAAAGCTCTACACGCTGACTGTGATGACGCCGAACCAGGATTTTGCCGAGCTGATCCGTTCCGGCGAGCGCGTGTCGCTCGATGAGGAAGACCTGAAGGTGCTGGCGGGGAAGGCTGGCTGATGCTCGAAGACGCCCATGCCTTGCCGCTCGGGCCTTCGCGGCTGAACCGGTGGCAGGTCTCCGCGGGCCGGGTCGACATGATCCGCCCTCAGCCTGAGCCGCGTCCGTTGTCTGTGAAAGACCAGGACCGCGAGATTGTCCTCGATCTTAACCGCACGGCCATCGTGATCATCGACATGCAGAACGATTTCTGCCATCCCGACGGCTGGCTTGCCGGCATCGGGGTTGATGTGACGCCGGCGCGCACACCGATCGCACCGCTCAACCGGCTTTTGCCCGGTCTGCGCGCCACCGAGGTGCCGGTCGTGTGGCTCAACTGGGGCAACCGCCCGGACAAGGCAAATCTGCCGCCCTCGACACTCCATGTCTATAAGCCGACGGGCCGGGAAACCGGGATTGGTGATCCGCTGCCCAATGGCGCCAATGTGCTGGAAAAGGATAGCTGGGCCGCCGCCGTCGTCGATGAGCTGGAAATCGCCGAAACCGATATCGCGGTCGACAAGTTCCGGATGTCCGGCTTTCAGGATACGGAACTCGACAGCATATTGCGCAATCTCGGTGTGACGACCCTTCTGTTCGCGGGGGTGAACGCCGACCAGTGCGTACTTTGCACTTTGCAGGATGCCAATTTCCTCGGCTATGACTGCATTCTGGTCGAGGATTGCGCGGCAACCACATCGCCGCAATTCTGCATGGATGCGACCCTTTACAACACCCGCCAATGTTTCGGCTTCGTCTGTTCCTCGGATGAGATCGTCGCTGGCCTTTCATCGAGTTGAAACATGACCCAAGACAATCAGGCGGCGGTTCAGCCCGTCAATCTTCCCGAGATCCTCGAAGAGGTCACCAAACTCTGCGACCTTTATGAAAAGGCGCTGATGGAAAACGACCTCGATACGCTGGACGCGCTGTTCTGGGAAAGCGAGCAAACGCTGCGCTACGGTGTCGGAGAGAACCTCTACGGTATTTCCGAAATCCGCGACTTCCGCAAGGGCAGGTCGGGCGGCTCGCCCCGGCGTGATGTCATTCGCCGCCAGATCACCACCTTCGGCAAGGATTGCGCGGTTTGCGATCTTGAGTTTCAGCGGCCGGGTGCCGCCGTGCGGGGCGGCAAAGCCAGACCTGGATCCGCACGGCTTCCGGCTGGAAGGTTGCCGCCGCCCATGTGTCGCTGATGGGCAAATCCCATTGATACCGATTGCCGGGCTTCAGCCCGGCAATTTCGGCTGTGAGCTTCGCGTTGCGTTTTCAACGACCTGCGTGCATGCTCTGGTTTTCGATCCTCCATTATCGGACATGCTTCATGACGCAATCAATCGGACCCTTTGTCGAACGTTTCGAGCCACCTGTCACACTGGAGACACCGGTTACCGAGCGGCTTTCGGGGTTGACCGTTGCGGTCAAGGACAATTTCGACGTCAAGGGCACCGTCACTGGCGGCGGCAATCCCGAGTGGGCGGAGGATCAGGCACCGGCAGCGTATAATGCTTCTGCGGTCCAGACCCTTCTTGATAATGGCGCCGCGCTCGCCGGCAAGGTGCATATGGACGAGACTCGCCTATAGCCTGATGGGTGTCAACGCCCGTTTCGGTACGCCGGAAAATCCCGCTGCTCCTTCGCGCGTTCCCGGTGGTTCTTCCTCCGGCTCGGCCTCTGCTGTTGCATCAGGGCTTGTCGATATCGGGCTCGGCTCGGATACAGGCGGTTCGGTGCGTCTGCCCGCCTCCTTCTGCGGGCTTTTCGGCTGGCGCCCGACCCATGGTCTGGTGCCGGGCGAGGGGCTGCTGTCTCTTGCTGAAAGTTATGATGTTCCGGGCTTTCTGACCCGCGATCTGGAAACGCTGTCTCTTCTTGGTGAAATCTTTGCCGACGGACAAGGCGCCGAAGAAGACGTCCGGCTGGTGTTCCCCGCTGATGTCTGGCGGCTGTGCGAGGATGAGGCGGCAGCGGCTCTGAAATCAGCCCTGCCGAAGGGCGACCGCAATGACAGTTCGCTGCTTCCGGGCGGCGACCTGAAATCATTGCTGCCGGTGTTCCGCACCCATCAGGGTTATGAGGTATGGCGGCATTTCGGGTCGTGGATCGAAAAGCGCGAGCCCGAATTCGGTCCCGGTATCCGCGACCGGTTCGCCATGGCCGCGAAGATCACCCCGGAAGAGTTTGATGAGGCGAAGACAAGGCGCGCAGCGTTTCGCGCGCATTTGAGCCGGGTCCTGTCGCGGGGGACCGTCCTGGTCTATCCGACCTCGCCGGGTCCCGCGCCGCTCCTGACCGCCGGCAATGACATTGTCGAGACTTTCCGCAACCGTGCACTCTCCATGCTCGCCATAGCCGGGCATGGCGGCCTGCCACAACTGTCGGTACCGATCACGGCAAGTCAGGGTTCTCCGCTTGGACTTTCACTGGTTGCAGCGCCCGGCAGCGACCGGTTGCTGATCGAAACGGCGAAACGCTTCATCTGAGGGTATCATGCTTCATTCCGCGACAGGCTTTGACGGGGCCTTCACCGCACCGCACCGCGCTGCTGCGCTGGCGGGACGCGACATTCTGCAGGCTGGCGGCACGGCGATGGAGGCTATGGTCGCCGCCGCCGCAACGATTGCCGTCACCTATCCGCATATGAACGGGATCGGTGGCGACGGCTTCTGGCTGATCCATCGTCCCGGCCAGGAGGTAACGGGCATCTCCGCCTGTGGTCAGGCGGCCCGGCTTGCAACACCAGATTGGTATAGCGAACGCGGTTTTGTTGACGCCATGCCGACGCGCGGGCCCCTTGCCGCCCTCACGGTTCCGGGCACGATCGGCGGCTGGGAAAAGGCGCTGTCGCTGGTGCCGGAAGAACAGCGGCTGTCGCTCGAAATGCTTCTTTCCTCGGCAATCGCCTATGCTGAAAACGGCATCGCTGTTACCGGAAACCAGTCGGAATGCACGGCCGCCAAACTTGGCGGTCTGCGCGAAGTGCCGGGCTTTGCCGAAACATTTCTGATCGATGGTGACGTTCCCGAGGCGGGGGCGCGGCTTTGCCAGAAACCGCTGGCGACGACGTTGCGGACGCTCGCGGCTGAAGGGTTATCGTCTTATTATGCTGGTGATCTTGCGCGTACCCATGCGACGTTTCTGGAGAAGAACGGCTCCCCGCTGCGTCTGGAAGACTTCGCGGCCTATGAGGCCCGCATTCTCGACCCGCTCCATGTCGAGACCTCGCATGGCACATTGATGAACATGATCCCGCCGACGCAAGGCGTCGCCTCGCTGATGATCCTGGCGCTGTTTGACCGGCTGGGCATTGCCCAAGGTGAGGGGTTTGACCATCTCCACGGCCTGATCGAAGCCACCAAACAGGCCTTTATCGAGCGCAATGCCGGGCTCGGCGATCCGGATTTCATGGCCGAACCGGCGCAGGACTGGCTTGCGGGTGACCGCCTTGATGCGCTTGCGGCAAAGATCGACATGAACAAGGCCTTGCCATGGCCTTATGAACCGGCAGATGGCGATACGATCTGGATGGGCGCGGCGGACCGCTATGGCAATGTCGTTTCCTTTATCCAGAGCGTCTATTGGGAGTTCGGCTCCGGTATGACCTGTTCTGAGACAGGGGTGTTTTTCCAGAACCGCGGCGCCGGGTTCTCGCTTGTGCCCGGTCCGAACCAGCTTGCCCCTGGAAAACGCCCGTTCCACACGCTGAACCCGGCCCTTGCGCATCTGAAAGACGGTCGCGTGATGGCCTATGGCACCATGGGCGGCGAGGGCCAGCCGCAGACGCAGGCGGCTATCTTCTCGCGCCATGTCCAGTTCGGCGAAGACCTCCAGGCCGCTGTGACCGCGCCGCGCTGGTTGCTCGGGCGCACCTGGGGCGAGGAGACCACCACGCTGAAACTGGAGAACCGGTTTGATCCGGCTCTTGTCGCGTTGCTGAAGAATGCCGGTCACGATGTGGAAATGCTTCCTGCATTCTCGGATGCGGCGGGCCATGCCGGCGCCGTGGTGCTGCATGAAAACGGGCTGATGGAAGCGGCGACCGATCCGCGCGCCGATGGCCTCGCACTCGCCGATTAAAAGGGTTTCAGGCCTTAAAGCGGTGTCTCAGAAAACCGTCAATGAAATCCACAGCCTTCTCCTCCAGTAGTGGAAAGCCCATCTTGCGGGCGGTCTTTGCTGAAAAGCATGCCGGGAAATCCTGCGGTCCGTAGATTGGCGGTTGTGAGCGGTCGATCAGCGACAGCAGGTCCTCTCCGCCGCGTTCCGCCAGCGCCGACAGCAGCACTTCGACGGTGAGCGAGATGCCCGGCATCACCAGCGCCCGTGCTTCTGGCGCAATGCGACCATCAATGTTTGCTGCATGGATAAGCTGGGCAACAGCCGTTTCCGGCGACGCCAGCCAGTGGCGAACATCATCGCTTGCCGGCAGAAGTGCACGCCTGCCTTCCAGCGGTTCGCGGATGATGTTGGAGAAAAAGCCGGAATTGCCGTGGGTCGCCTGACCGGGCCGCACCGCAATTGTCGGCAGACGCAGGCAGATGCCGTCGAGGAAGCCCATGCGTGCGTAATCGGCAATGATTGCCTCGCTCATCAGCTTTTGTGTGCCGTAGGAGCTATCCGGACGGGGCCTCGCCGCCTCATCGATCAGCGCCGGAAACGGTGCGCCGTAGACCCCGATCGATGAGGCGTGGACAAGGCGCGGGCAATAGTTGTTGCCCGCAATCCGGATTGCCTCGACGGTGGTCCGCACCGTATCGAAATTGATGTGGTAGCCAATGGCAAAATCGCTGTCGGCTTGCCCCATGGCGGTGGCGGCGACGTGGAAGATCACATCCGGTTCGAATCCCACCAGCAGGCCGATCGTCTCCGGATCCGCTGCGTCACCGGTGACCCAGTGAACGCCGTCGCCGCCAATGTCGCTTGAGCGGATATCGGAAAGAAAAAGCTCGTCGAGCCTTCCTCTTGCGATCAGCGTTTGGGCAAGCGTGCGGCCAATCATGCCGGAAGCACCGATGATTGCGACGGAGACCATGCAGCTTCCTTTTCCAGATGCTTCGTTTTCAGGCCTTTACGCGCGGATAAAGGCCAATTTCACGCGTTGTTGCCTTGTTGTACATCTGGTCGAGCCAGGGGCGGACCTCTGCCGCGCCCTTGCTCATTTCCGGGCAGTGATCGCGTTCGAATTTGGCGGCGGCTTCGGCAATCTCGCCGCGCAGATCGTTTTCATTCACCATGGTGAGCTTGCGATCCTTCATCACTGTCCTGCCGCCGACGATCGAGTGGGTGACGACATCGGAATTGACCGAAAAGGCGATCTTTCTGATCGGGTCATGCAGCGGCATGAAGCCCCAGTCGGTCTTGTCCATCAAAATGACGTCGGCCAGCATACCTTCCTCCAACGTGCCGACTTCGCTTTCCATCAGGCTGGAACGGGCGGCCGCCGTTGTTGCCATGTCATAGACTTCATGGGCCGAGATCCAGTCATGGTAATCGAAAGTGCCAATCTTGTGCAGGCCGGCAGCAGCCTTGAACGCCACGAAAATGTCTGCCGTATCGGCGGAGGCCACGCCATCACAGCCGAGCGCAATATTGACGCCGGCATTCTTCAGCTTGCGCACCGGCGACACACCGGAGCCGAGCTTGAGGTTGGCCAGCGGATTGTGCGTGGTCGAGCAGCCGGCCACGCCCATCATTGCGATGTCCTCGTCCGTCAGCCAGATTGCGTGGTTCATGGTCAGGCGATGGGTCATCAGACCCATATCCCTCAAGAACTGAACCAGCGTGCGGCCATATTTTTCCGCGCCAGTCACAGCCTGGGTCTTGGTCTCCAGAACATGGCAATGTACCGGAAGGTCGCGCGCTTCTGAAAGGCAGGCAACCTCCTGCAGAAGCCTTTCCGAGCAACGCTGCGGACCGCAGGGGCCGAGAATGATGCGGATGTTGTCCTTGTCGTGCCAGTTGCCGGAAAGCTCTTCGTAAAGTGCGATCTGTTCCTTCCAGTCCGGTGCCGGCATGGCATCGAGACGCACCTTCATCTCAGGTGGCATGAGGTCGCCCATGAACGGCAGGCTGTTGCAATAGCTTTCGTCCCACATCGAAGCGGTAATCCAGCCGCGCAGACCCGCATCGCGGAAGGCGGATGCCGTCGCGTCGACAGCTTCGGGTGTGCCCGCAATGTTGATCACGTCGTCCTGAAGCGTGGTGACGCCGGAACGCAGAGACATGATCGCGACCAGCATGGCCCTCAGATAGTGTTCGCGCCATGTCATCGCGGGCGAACCGAAGGGCGGATAGACCTCCGACAGCCAGATTTCGAGCGGCAGATTGTCATAGCGCCCCATCTCGAAGCCCTCATTGGAATGCATATGGGCGTCTATGAAGCCGGGCATGACAAGCTTGTCGGCCGCGTCGATGACCTCGAGGTCCTGAAATGCGGCCGCGCGCGCAGAAAGATCGCCGCCTTTGCCTATAATCCGGTCACCGTCGATCAGAACATCGCCGGTTGCAAAGCTATGCGCGCCGGTTTTCTGGTTGATAACGAGGCCGTTCTTGATCAGGATTGCCATCTTTTACTCCGTTTGGTGCCGTTTTTCGCGTTCGGCATGAAATTTGCTTATTGATAAATCGGGGATGAAATTGCACCGACCGGACCGCCATTGGTGGGGGCGTTCCGGCCAGATCGAAGCCTTTTGAAAGGAAGCGAGTTTTTCTTATGGCCACACCAGCCGGAGACCACGGACTCGACCTGCGCCTGATGCGCATCCTCGACGTTCTGCTTGACGAATGCAGTGTTTCGAAAACCGCCACTATACTCGGTCAGAGCCAACCATCCGTCTCTCTGGCGCTGAAGCGGCTGCGCGAAATCCTCGGCGACCCGCTTCTGGTTCGCTCCGGGGTGAAACTGATTCCGACGGAAAAGGGCTCGCGCTCAGAGCCCAAGTCTCGCATATCCTGCGTGAGATCGATGCGCTCGCGGTTTCCGAGGATACATTCGACCCATGGCGCTATAATCGCCGTTTCCGTCTTTACGCCGCCAATTGCCTGGGCACCTTCTTCATGCCGCGCATCGGCGAGCCTCGTCCGCCGCGAGGCACCAAACATGCCGCTTGATTTCTGCACAATCCCTGAGGAATCGCGGATATTTACCGAGCTTGAGGAAGGCAAGCTTGACATGGTGATCGGCAATTGGCCGATGCCGCGCGACTATTTGCGTTTTGCACCACTGCTTGAGACTGACATTGTGCTGGTGATGCGCAACGAGCACTCGCTCGCCGGCCGCACCCGTATCGATCTTCAGGAATATATGAGCCTCGACCACCTGTCGCCGACCCCGCATACGAGCCCGGCCATCAGTCCGATTGACGGGCAGCTCGCTCAGCTTGACGCCAAGCGGGAGATCGCCATGTCTGTGTCCGAGTTCACACTGGTGCCACACATGCTGGCGCGCACCGATCTGGTGTTCACCAGCAGCCGCCCCTTTGCCGAGCAGATGGCGCAGTCGGGCGCCTTCTCGATTGTCGGTGCGCCGGAGGAACTGGCTCGCATGAGCTTTTATACGCTGTGGCATGAACGGTCGCATCTCTCCCCGGCAACCAGTGGTTCAGGAAATTGTTGCGCCGGGTTGCCAAAGAGATAAGCGAATTCTCCCCCGTCCATCAAGTGAAACTTGGCGCGAACCCATTCGTGGAGACTAATAGAGTCTATTGGGGTCAAGGATCTTATGAAACATCATTTCCTGCCGTTTAATTGGTTTGAGAGAGGCGGGTCCGCAGTTGACCTCTTCTCGATGCGCGGCAAGCGGCCAAGTGGTTCGCGATCCGGGTCACAACCAATCATACAAACAAGGGAATTGGAACAACATGCTGAAGAAACTGACCACAGCCCTTCTCGCCTGCGCCATCGGCCTTCCCGCCGCCGGTGCTTTCGCTGCCGATGACTATTCCGGCCACACGCTGGTTGTCGGTGTGTGGGGCGGCGACATTGAACGCCTGCTGCGCGAAAACGTTGCTGATCCGATTGAAGAGGAAACCGGCGCTTCGGTCGAATTCGTGCTTGGCGGCACGGGCGATCGCATGGCCCGCATTTATGCGGAAAAGGATAATCCGACCATGGATGTCGCCTTCCTCAACATGTATGAGGCGCCCCAGGCGCTCTCCGATGGCATCGTGTCGTCGCCCGATCCGGAGAGCGGCATGTACAAGGCCATCTGGGACGGTATGAACAATGGCTGCTATGCCATGTCGCTGGTCGGCCTCGGCATTGCCTACAACAAGAACATCGTTCCCGAAGCGCCGGAATGGTCGGACATGTGGGATCCGGAATATAGCGGCATGATCGCTGTTGCCCAGTATCCGGGTTCGGAAGGTGACGGCCTGATCGGCATTGCCGCACGTCTTGCCGGTGCCGACGAGCATGATCCCGATGTCGCCTTCGAAAAGCTTCAGGGACTGAAACCGATCGCCATGACCTACACCAATCTTGATGAAATATTCGCGATGATGGACGCCGGCGAAGTGGCCATGGCGCCGATGATTTCCGGTTACGTCCTGTCGGCGCTGAAGGAGCATCCCGATATCGGCTTTTCCTTCCCGAGCGATCCCGGCCCGGTTCTGGTGCGTGATATGCTCTGCCTGGTGAAAGACAGCCCCGAGCCCGAGCTTGCCAAGATGTTTGCCGAAAAGGCGCTCGGCGTTGAAAACCAGACCGACTATGCCGAGCAGATATTCTTCGGCCCGACCAATTCAATGGTCGAACTTTCAGAGGAAGCCTCCGCCGACGTAATCGATACGCCGGAAGAGGTCGAAAGCCTGGTCCAGCTCGACTGGCCCTATGTCATCGAGCAGCGCAGCGACTGGACTCAGCGCTGGAACAAGGAGCTGCTTGAGCAGTAAACCGTAAAGGTTTGACCGCCGCGCCACTTGCGGCGCGGCGGCTAAGGCTTTTTGGCTTTTCGGTCCTCCGGTTGATGTGATCTTATGAACAAACGCGCGCTCATGCTGCTGCTGCCGGCACTGATCCTGTCGGGCATCGTCTTTCTGCTGCCCTTTCTGTGGCTGTTCGTCACCAGTTTCAGGGTTCAGGGAGAAGGCTCGCTGCTGATGGCGGAAGGTTTTTCCGCGGCGAATTATGCCCGGTTGGTCTCCGACAGCTATTTTGCCGAAGTCTTTTTCAGAACAATGTGGATGAGTGCGGCGGCAACCGTCATCTCGCTCGTGATTGCATTGCCCATGGCGCGTCAGATCGCTGTCAGCGCCGGTCGTGCCAAGGGGCTTCTGCTTGCCCTCATCCTGGTGCCGCTCGTCTCCGGCGCTCTGCTGCCCACGCTTGGCATGCTGCATCTTCTGGGGCCGCTTGGTGTTATCAATTCGATCCTCAAGGACTTCGGCCTGACCACCAAAAGCGTGAAATTCCTCGGCACGGTTCCCGGCGTTATTATCGGCCTTGTTCAGGCCTTTCTGCCGCTGATGCTGCTGCCGCTGGTCAATGCCCTTTCAAGGCTGCCGAAGGATGTTGAGGCCGCGGCTGAAACACTTGGTGCTCCGACCCATATCGTCTGGCGCCGGGTGATCCTGCCGCTGGTTGCGCCAGGCATCATTGCCGGTTCTGTTCTGGTGTTCTGCGCCTCGCTCACCTCCTTCGTGACGCCGCAAATTCTCGGTCAGGGCAAGATCGCGACTTTCGGCACCATGGCCTACCAGCAGGCCTCGCTGGTGCTGGACTGGCCGTTCGCGTCCGCAGTCGCTGTTGTCATGCTGGCGATCCTCGCGCTCGGCCTTGCCGTCGGCTCGCTTGCCTTGAAACTGCTCGCACGGAGGCCTGCATGAAAACCTATGGCTTTGCCGTTTCCGCCCGTTTCATCTGGACTTTGCTCGCCTATGTCTTCCTGCTGGCGCCGATTGCGGTTCTGATCTTCGCCTCCTTCGACGATGCCAGTTTCTTCCGCTTTCCGCCGAAAGCCTACTCGCTGCGCTGGTATGAGGCCGCCGTTGAGAGCGGGGAGTATCGAAGCGCGCTATCGGTTTCGCTGCTGGTTGCGCTCCTGGCCGGGTTTATCGCCGTCATCTTCGGTGCCATGGCGGCCTTCTCGCTGGTGCGCTACCGGCCTGCCGGCGGCCGGATCGTCGAGGCAATTTTGATGACGCCGCTGGTGCTGCCGTTGATCGTCTGGGCGATTGCGCTGTTGCAGATCTATTCGAAACTCGGAATGTCCGGCACGCTGCCGGCGCTGGTGCTGGCTCATGCGGTCATCACCATGCCGTTTTCCGTAAGGATTATGGTTTCAACCTTCGCTGATCTCGATCCGCTGCTGGAGCAGGCTGCTGCCACGCTTGGCGCGTCGCCCGGCCACGTGGTGCGCCGCGTCACCCTGCCGCTTGCCATGCCCGGCCTTGTTTCATCCGCCGCCTTTTCTGTGCTGATTTCGTTTAACGACGTGATCGTATCCTCGCTGATCGCAGGCGCGCGCTGGATCACTTTTCCGGTGCGGCTTTACGCCCAGCTTCGAAGCCAGGGCATCGATCCGATCACGCTTGCCATCGGCTCAGCAATCGTCGCCTTCATCCTGGTTGCCGCGCTGATCGGCGAATTCATGTTCAAATGGTCACGCCGTCTTTGAGAAAGATAGATTAATGTCCGAAGAATACCGCTATCTCAAAACCATGCCGCATTTCGTGCGCGACGGCATTCCGCTGCTCACCGGCTTCAAACGCGATCGCATCGCCCCTTACGTGGTGCTTGCCGTCAAGGATCCGCTGGTGGTGGGCGATGGCGCCGAAGAAGATTCCCTTGCCGCAGCCCTGGACAATGCCGAAATCTCGGCAAAGACGGGGCTGTTCACCACGGTCTCCGGCACCTACGAAGGCGCGCCGATCTCTATCGTCTCCGGCGGCTCAGGTTCGCCTGAAGCCGAGCTTGCGCTGATGGACCTCTTCAATTTCACTGATTGTTCGACAGTCATCCGTATTGGTGGATGCGGTGCCTGGAGCCCTAAGGTCGGTGTCGGCGATATTGTGATTTCCTCCGGTGCCGTGCGTGACGAGGGCATGACCAAGTCCCATGTGCGAACCGAATATCCAGCCGTTGCCGACTGGCAGGTCGTGGGGGCCATGAAGGCGGCTGCTGACGGTGTCGGTCACCCTTATCACATCGGTATCACGCGTTCCGGCGACAGTGAATATTGCGGTTGGGGCAAGCCGGGGCCAAATGGCTATCTGCAGGACGATCACAAGCAGATCATCGACTACTGGAGCCGCGCGGGTGTGCTCAACACCGACCGGGAAAGCGCCGCGATCCTGACGCTTTGCAGCCTTTACGACAGGCGCGGCGGCGCGATCTGCTCGGTCGGCGACAATGTTGTGACCGGCGAATTGCACAAATCCGGCTCCGGCCAGACGGCCGCAATCAGGGTTGGCCTTTCGGCGCTCGCCCGCCTTTGCCGGGAGGATGCCAATGGCTGAAAAGCGCGCACCCGACCATCTGGTGATCCAGAAAGTCATGAAGAACTACGGCGGTTCAGAACCGGCGCTAAAAAGCGTGTCACTGAACGTACGCAAGGGCGAGTTTCTGGCGCTGCTTGGCCCATCCGGCTGCGGCAAGACCACGCTGTTGAAGATCATCGCAGGCCTTGAAAAGGCCACCGAGGGGCAGATGGCGCTGGCGGGCGAGGGGCTTGATGCCATCCCGACCTACAAGCGCGACATTGGTATTGTATTTCAGTCCTATGCGCTGTTTCCGCACATGACGGTGGACGCCAATATCCGCTTCGGTCTCGATATGCGCGGCATCAAGGGCGATGAGGCGGATCAGCGCATTGCCGAAGTGCTTGAACTGGTCAAGCTCGAGGGGCTTTCTGGCCGAATGCCGAACGCTCTTTCCGGCGGGCAACAGCAGCGTGTGGCGCTTGCCCGCGCACTTGTCATCCGTCCGAAGCTTCTGTTGCTTGATGAGCCTCTCTCCAATCTCGATGCGGTGCTGAGGAAAAGCGTGCGTGTCGATATCCGCGAGCTGCATGAGCGCATCGGGCTGACCACGGTGATGGTCACACATGATCAGGAAGAGGCAATGAGCATGGCCGACCGCGTGGCCGTTATGGCCAATGGCTATGTGCTGCAGCACGATACCCCGGAGACGATCTACGAGCACCCGGCTTCCGCCTTCGTGGCAACTTTTGTCGGCAGTCCGCCGGCGATCCTGCTGCCGGTGGAAAAGACACCTGATGGCTACGGTATCGGCGGCACGGCCTTCATGCCGTCGAAGACGCTTTCCGTTGCAATCGATCTTCAAAACGGCAAGCCGGTGCTGCTTGGTCTCAGGTCGGACCGGCTGTCCTTTGCTGATCAGGCGGGGCCGTTGACGATTACCGGGGAGGTTCACTCCAGTGAATATATCGGAGGCTCCTGGTTGGTGCATGTGGCGCTTGGCGAACACCGGATCGCCGTGCCGACGCGCGCAAAGCCACCTCAATTCGGCGAAGCGGTGCATATCCGCATCGATGAGGCCGAGACGCTGCTGTTTGACCCCGATACCGGCGCGAAGGTGGCGCTTCCATGAGTGGTGCAATCTATTGCCTCGGCCCGCTGGTGCTCGACCGCGTGCTCACGGTTGACGATCTGCCGGGGCATGACGAGAAGGCCTTTATCAAGCAAAAGGAAGAACGCGCCGGTGGGCCCCGCTTAACTGCGCCTGGGCGCTGACGCGGCTCGGCGCGGATGCCCGGCTGGTCTCGACCATCGGTGATGATGGCGAGGAGCTCGCCTGATGCAGTGGCTTGCCGAGCGGGATATGAGCACCGAGGCCGTCGATGTGAAAGCCGACAGTGTGACGGCCTCTGCCACCATTATCGTTGATCGTACCGGAGAAAAGGCGATCCTGATCGATCCCGTCCCTGTTGATACGCTGGCGATCATCGGCGACACGGTGAAGCTGCAGCCGGACGATACGGTGATCGCGAACTTTTTCCACCCGGAAGCGGTGGCGCGTATGTTCGACCGGGCGGCGGCAATAGGCATCGAACGGATGATCGATCTGGAACTGCCCGAAATCGAGCGCTGGGGTTGGCAGGGGATGGAAAAGATCCTGCCATTTGCCTCGGTGGTCATCACCAACCGGCAGGTTCTGGAGACCTGGATGACGCGGACTGGCAATACACTGCCACGTGCTGATGCTGCCGAAGCACTGGCCCGCTTCCTGTCCGGCGCAGGCGCCCGCAAGGCCATTGTCACGCTCGGCGCGGATGGGCTTGTCGCCACGGATCGCGATAGCGTCCATCGCCTTGATGCCTTCAAGGTGACCCCCGCAACACGACCGGTGCGGGCGATGTGTTTCTGGCGGGCCTTGCCGCCGCCACCCGGCGAGGTTTCCGGTTTGAAAAGACGCTAGCCTTTGCCACGGCCGCGGCAGCTGTTTCCTGGAAACGGGATTGGCCGATGAGGCGGGCGCAGAGGCGCTGCTGAAAGACAAGATGAAGGAAAACTGTAGACATGGCAACCAAATCGAAAGCAATCGAGGCCGTGCTGTCGGCCGCCTGTGTAGCCGATGCGCTGGGAGCCGCCACCGAATGCATGCATCCCGACGAGATTATCCGCGTTTTTGGCGGGCCAGTGACCAGTTTTCAAACGCCGCCGGAAAAATCACCCTTCGCCAAGGGGCTGGCGCCGGGCCGGCTGACGGATGATGCCACGCAGATGCTGGCTATGGCCAGACGCGTGATCGGGCTGGAACGCGCACCGGTCTCCGCTGATGCGATTGCCGGGTTCATCGACTGGTCGCATGACGAGGAAATGTTCCAGCGCTTTGCCGGTCCGACGACCCGTATCGCCGTTGAGGCCATGCGTGCCGGTGCGCCCGCCGAGGCGGTGGCCACGCCCGAAAGCTACTCCTGTATGTTCGGTACCTCAAATGGCGGGGCAATGCGCGCGCCGACGGCAGGCTGCGCGGCGGCAGGCGACCTTCCGAGGCCGTGCGCATGGCCTGCCTGATGTCGGCGCCGACCCATAATACCCAGATCGCCTATGCCGGAGCTTCCGCCGTTGCGGGTGCTATCGCCGTCGGGCTCTCGTCCGAACGATCGATGACCCTTGCCGAGGCGGCACTTGAGGGCGCGCGGCTCGGCGAGGTGGAGGCCCACAGAAGCGGCCGCATTGTCGGGGGCGCTGGCGTTTCCCGTCGGATCGAAATCGCCGTCGAGATCGGTACCCGCTACAGGGCGGATATCGAGGCGGCCCGGGCGGAATTGATCGAAGTAATCGGCAATGGCGTTGCCATGGCGGAGGCTGTGCCTCATGCTTTCGGGCTTGTCGCGGCAGTCGACGGCAATCCATGGAAAGCGATCGTCGCAGCAGTCAATGGCGGCAATGACAGCGACACGATTGCCATGATCGCGGGCGCGGTGGCTGCGGCCTGGACTGGAGCCGAGAGTATTCCGCAAGCCCTGATCGATGAGGTTTCGGCTGTGAACGGGCTGGAGCTTGCAGTCGTTGCTGAGGGGCTTGCCACCTTTAACGCCAAGATGATCGGGGGCACACCCATGAAACGCTACTGGCTGGAAATGACATCGCCGGAACATGCCGCTCTTGCGGGCAACACTGTTGCGGTTCTGCCGGTCGCGGCGACCGAGCAGCATGGCCCGCACCTGCCGGTCGGAACCGATTGCCTGATCAACAACGGGATCGTGGCTGCAGCCCTCGGAAAGCTCGGCGATGATATCCCTGCCGTTGTCTTGCCGCTGCAGCCGGTCGGGGCCTCGCAGGAACATCTCGATTACGCAGGTTCGCTGGCCCACGCTGCGCCCGACCTGATGCAGTCCTGGACCCGGGTGCTCGATTGCGCCGTGCTCTCCACCGGGCTGAAGCGCATCCTGATCTTCAATAGCCATGGCGGACAATCGGGTCTGCTGGCGGCTGTCGCGCTCGATCAGCGCGTGCGACACAACATTCTCGGTGCCTATGCCACATGGTTTGATGCCGGTTATCCGGATGGGCTGTTCTGCGAAGATGAGATCCGCACCGGCTTTCACGGTGGCGATATCGAGACATCGCTGATGCTGGCGCTGCATCCGGAGCTTGTGGTGATGGAGCATTTCGGAGACTTTCGTTCGTCGGTCGACTCCATCGAGGCGTCAACGCAGCAGCTTTCGGCCAATCCAGGTGGCGGTCGCGCCGGTGGTCTCGGCTGGAAAGCGCAGGACCTCAATACAGACGGTGTGACCGGCGATGCTGGTCTTGCCACGGCCGAGAAGGGGAGGGTGCTGCTCGATCATACCGCAAAAGCCTTGCGGCGCTGATCACGGACCTTGCAAGGGTCCCGATGCCTGCCGACAACTGGCCTCCGTCGCAATACAGAGCTTAAATTCGAGCGTGATGCCGACAAACCTCTCAAAGAGAGCTTACCTGTATCGTAAGCCTCTTTCGGCCATATAATAACGGAATATTTTCAGTCTGTTATTGCGGCCCGTACGCTGGGGTTCGCATCGGCCTTGCGAAAACCTGTCAAATCGGGATGTTTGCATTTAGGCATAAGCCGGGCAATCGGTGATGATTTTGCCTGTTCGGGGAGGGCTGTTGCAGCGGCGCGCTTTCCCGATGGGATCAAGTACCTGAGAGACGAAAGGCAGACGCAATGGCAGATGTTGCATTCCTCGGTTTGGGTGTGATGGGGTATCCGATGGCTGGGCACCTGGTCAAAAACGGGCATGCCGTCACGGTCTATAATCGGACGCTGGCAAAAGCGCTCAAATGGACGGACGAGAATGGCGGCAGCGTGGCCGAGACTCCGGCTGGCGCGTCTACGGCCAAGGACATCGTGTTTTGCTGTGTCGGCAATGATGATGACCTGCGCGCCGTCACCCTCGGCGAAGGCGGTGCATTTTCGAGCATGAGAGCAGGTTCGATCTTCGTTGATCATACGACGGCATCGGCAGAGGTCGCGCGAGAACTCTACGCCGCTGCGGCCGAAAAAGGCATCGCTTTCATTGATGCGCCGGTCTCTGGCGGTGAAGCCGGTGCGGTCAACGGCGTACTGACGGTGATGTGCGGCGGGGACGAAGAACATTTTGAAAGCGCCCGGCCGGTGATGGAAAGCTATGGCCGTTCGGTGCGGCGAGTTGGTGAAGCTGGCAGCGGACAGCTTGCCAAGATGGTCAATCAGATCTGCATCGGCGGTTTGGTACAGGCGCTTTCTGAGGGCATTCACTTCGCCCAGAAAGCCGAGATCGATGTCGACATCGTTCTCGACATCATCACCAAGGGGCGGCCGGGTCGTGGCAGATGGAAAACCGCGGCACGACGATGAATGCCGGAGAATTCGACTTCGGCTTTGCCGTCGACCTGATGCGCAAGGATCTGAATATATGCCTGACAGAAGCAAACCGGAATGGCGCTTCACTGCCGGTCACTGCACTTGTCGATCAGTTTTATGCTGATATTCAGAAGCAGGGTGGCGGCCGGTGGGACACATCGAGCCTGATCAAGCGGCTCAAGTGACACGGTGAGGAGTGATTTCATTACGTTCCCGGAACAAGGGGTGCGAATCCGACTTCCTTCGGTGGCGTAGCCGGAAATTTGTATTGGCTTTCTGCCTTTGATGCGTAGAAATGACTTTCACAGTCACTGCGCTGTACAATCCGGTCCAAATGTCATCCGTATTGCTGGTCAGAATGCGCGCGTTCTGGTAGCGCATGAATAAAACAAGGGGAGGTTGCATGCTCGATATGCTCATGCGGTGCATCATACCGATCGCCGCCGCGTTCTTCACCATCGTTGCCATCGCTGCCGGGTGGTTCTGGATCCTGCTTTTACCATTCCGGCGCTTGCTGTGGCGGCCTATGACTGGTTTCAGTCATCCTGGACAATCACGCGCAACTATCCCGTTGCGGGTCGTTTGCGCTGGCTGGCACTTTCGCTGAGGCCCTTCATTCGAGCCTATGCGGTGGAGGATGACACCCACGGAACGCCCTATTCCTATGCGGCGCGCCAGCTGATTAAAACCCGCTCTCATGGTCTGGCCGACACAATCCCGTTTGGCACCGAGCTGGACGTTTACGAGGATCCGCACCATTGGATATCGCATTCGATGGCGCCCGAACGCGAGCCGGACCTTTCGCCCCGCATCACCGTCGGTAATGAGCAGTCTTCGAAGCCCTATTCGGCCTCAATACTCAATATTTCGGCGATGAGCTTCGGCGCTCTCTCAGCCAATGCGGTCAAGGCCATGAATATCGGCGCCCGCGACGGCGGCTTTTATCAGGACACAGGCGAGGGCGGCCTCAGCAGGCATCACCTTGAAAATGGCGGTGATCTCGTTTGGGAGATCGGCTCCGGATATTTCGGCGCGCGCGACAAGGATGGCAAATTTGATCCGGAAAAATTCCGCGACAAGGCCGCCAACGAAGCGGTTAAGATGACGGAGATAAAGATCAGCCAGGGCGCCAAGCCCGGCCATGGCGGCATGCTTCTGGGTTCGAAAGTCACGCCCGAGATTGCAGAGGTGCGCGGCGTTCCTGTTTATGAGAACTGTCTGTCGCCGCGCGGTCATTCCGCATTTTCGACACCGGCGCAGATGCTGGAATTCGCCGCCTCGATGCGCGAGCTCTCCGGTGGCAAGCCGGTCGGGATCAAATTTTGCGTCGGCCAGCCGCACGAGCCCTTCGCGCTGGTGAAGGCGATGCTGACCACCGGTATCTATCCCGATTTCATCGTCATAGACGGTGCTGAAGGCGGAACCGGTGCAGCCCCCTTGAGCTTGCCGATTGGGTTGGTATGCCGCTTTGGGACGGGCTGGTGCTGATGCGCAACGCTCTGGTCGGCGCCGGCGTGAAAAAGCATGTGCGGCTCGCTGCCAGCGGCAAGGTTTTTCCGGCATGGGCCTCGCGCACAATCTTGCGCTTGGCGCGGACTGGTGCAATGCCGCGCGCGCCTTCATGATGTCTGTTGGCTGTATTCAGGCCCAGCGCTGTCACACTGGCACCTGCCCGACCGGTGTGACCACCCAGGACAAGTGGCGCCAGCGCGCGCTTGTGCCCGAGGAACAGGGACAGCATGCAGCGCGCTTCCACCGGAAAACCCTCGAAGCGCTCGCTGATATCGTTGCTGCCTGCGGTTTCGCCCACCCACAGGACCTTCAGCCACATCACATCATGCACCGCGTGGGCTCGCATGATTCCGTGCCGCTCGACAAGCTTCATCCCTTCCTGGCCGAGGGTGTTCTGCTTTCGGATCCCGACTCGACGATCTATGGTGATTGGTGGCGTGCGGCAAGTTCCGACAGCTTCCGTCCGGTCGAGGACCTCGTCATGCTCAGGGCAAGCAGTGTCTAGTGGGATGAATTTGGCATTTGAGTCCCGTTTCAACGACCTCATCCGTCAACTGTCAAATTCTAAAATTCCACTAGAAAACATATCCTTGCCAGTGGTCCCTATGATTCCAACATTTGCTGATGAGGTCGCAGCGAGGGGAACCAAATGTTGGAATCGGACCACTAGCGGCTTCGCTTCACCGGGTTTGGCAGGCCCTATACGGGTGCGTTGAGGTAAACCAGCTCGGCATCAACAACCGTGCGCGGTTCACCTGCCGCCACCTCGCCTCGAATCTGGGCGGTAATCGAGTGGAAGGCGGCACGTGCCAGCGCCTCCTCGTTTTGCCGGATGACGATCACCGTATTGGGCAGGAGCTCAAGAAAACCATCATAATCGAAGGTGCCGATGATCATGCCGGGTGGCACCGCGGAGCGTTCGCGCTTGAGACACTGAAGCGCGCCCTCAAGCACCAGCAGCGACGAGCACAGCAGCGCCGAGGGCAGTGCCCCGCCCTCATGCAACAGCGTCCGCATCATGGTTTCGCCAGCGGCCACATTATCGTCTGCTGCTGTCATAACGCGGGTGTTTTCGCCGTTGCCGGCGGCTTCGCGAAAACCGTCGATACGCGCGATGATCGCGGGATTGTCCGGGTGGCCGCAGAAAACGCCATATCGCGCGCGCCCGATGCCATCACAGCAGCGGTCAGGAGCCTGGCATTCTCCTTGTGGTCGCTGGTAATCACCGCCGTGCTGTCGCCCGGATAATGACGGTCGATCACCACCATGGGCGTGCGTGTGTTGCGCTTTTGGCCGAAACCGCCGGACGCGGTGCACAAGGCGCCAGCACCAGCGCATCCACGCCGCGCTCAAGCAGACTCTGAAGCGCGCGCCTCTCCACGGCTGGATCCTCGCCACTCGACGTGGTGATCAGCACAAGCCCCTCTGCCCTGCAGCATGCTTCAAGATGCGCCATGAAACGGGCGAAGAACGGATTGGCGATCTCCGGTGCCACGAAACCGACCGTATGGCTGCGCCGGGTCTTCAGATTACGCGCCGTCTGGTTGATCGTGTAACCATGCTCGGCGACGTACTCACCTATAATTTTCTGAGTGCGCTCGCTGATCCGGTATTCGGAGGCCCGCCCGCTCAGCACCATGGTGATCGTGGTCCGGGAATAGCCGGTTTCCGCAGCAATCTCGGATATCGTTTTCGCCATAGCCTGTTTTTCTCCGCTATCAGGCAGTCTTCCACAAGGGTGCCGCTCAACGCCGGCTGCTGCTATCTCCGCAGCAAGAGCAAGGTGCGCCCTTTACGGGCGCACTGTAAGCCGACATTTCACCTTTGCGCCGTCAATGTCCGGCACAACCCCATTTACGTGTTCATTGCAGCCCTGATCTTGCGGTCGGCATCCTGCAGCAACGAAAAGGCTTCGAACTTTGCCGCATGCAGGTCGGCCACCGCGCCGCCGGCAGGTGCCATGATCTCCCGGATGGAAGACATCTGACGCGCGCCCTGTTCGATATCGCGGTGATGGCCCGAAGCAACCGCCCCGATGATGGCACCGCCGAGAAGCACCGGTTCGGCCGTATCGGGCAATGCGACCTTGAGGCCCGTGGCATCGGCAAGAATGCGCCGCAGCAGGCTGCTTTGGGCGGCGCCACCGCTGACCACTATGGTTTCAAGCGGCAGCCCCTTGGCTTTCTCCGCCTCGATGATCTGGCGGGTACCGTAGCACAGGCCGCAAAGACCCGCGACATAGAGCGCCACCAGGCTGTCCTCGCCGGCATCGAGCTTAAGCCCGCTGACAACGCCGGTTGCCTGCGGATCGGCATAAGGGGCGCGATTGCCAAGAAATTCCGGGACCACCTGGATATCGCGACCAAGATAAGCAGCCTGCTCCGCCGAACCGGCTTTTTCGATGGCGCGCTTTTCCAAATAGACAGGCACCGGAAGCCCCGCCGTTGCGGCCTTTTCGCGGATCGCAGGATAGGCCGGATGCAGGGTAACGAGGTGGTCAAGTGCGGCGCCATAGGCAGACTGGCCACCTTCCAGCAGCCAGAAGCCCGGCACCATGGCACCGAAATAGGGGCCCCAGACACCGTCGACGAAATTGGCCTCCTGCGCCAGCGTCATGGCGCAAGCAGAGGTGCCCATGATCAGTGCCATCTGGGTTTCCGGCGGCAGATATTCGCCATCCGGCCCCTCGCAGGCAAAGGTGCCGACACCACCGCAATGCGCATCGATCAGCGACGCGCCGACAGGTGTTCCGGCAACAAGACCAAGCTCGGCGGCAGCGGCCTCCGTCAGACCCTTGCCAAGCGGTGTTGCAATATCGGCAACCTGCGATCCAATCCGGGCAAAGTCGTTTTCTGCGAGTTCCTCAAGACCGATCGCCCTGAAATATTCAGCATCCCAGCGACCTTCATGCGCCAGATAGGTCCATTTGCAGGTCACGGTGCAGACCGAACGGTCGGTCGCGCCGGTCGCACGCCATGACAGGAAATCAGCTAGGTCGAAGAAATGGCTGGCGGCCGCGAAAGTCTCCGGCCTGTTTTCCTTGAGCCAGAGCAATTTCGGGGTTTCCATCTCGGGTGAAATCCGTCCACCGACATAACGCAGAACATCATGGCCACCGGCATTGATGCGGTTGGCCTGGTCGATCGCACGATGATCCATCCATACGATGATATTGCGTTCCGGGTCTTCCGACGGCCCAACGGCCAGCGGCTTGCCCGCTCCGTCCAGCACAACCAGCGAGCAGGTCGCATCGAAGCCGAGACCTCTGACGCTTGCCGGGTCGATGCCAGCCTCGGCCAGCGCGGTCTTGGTAGAAAAGCAGATGGCGCTCCAGATATCGGTTGAGGACTGCTCGACGATATCGCCTGCTTCCCGCCAAAGCGTGAGGTCCTTCTTGCCGACACCGAGGAGACGACCACTTTCGTCGAAAACACCCGCGCGTGCGCTGCCGGTTCCGACATCGATACCGATGAAATGACTGCTCATGGCTCTCTCCCTGCCCCGAAACGGAGCATCTCCGTGTTCTTTTTCAAACAGGGCAGCTGTTCGCCGCCTCTTGTCGCCACCCGAAGCCAGGTCGTTCTGGCTTTGCACGTATGCTGTTACGAGTTAGCGTCCTTTTGCTACATCTTTCCAGTGACAAGCACAAGGCACATTTGCCACCGGAAAACTTCGTTGGGGACGATCGCCGGACAACAAAAACGCCGGGAAATATCCCGGCGCTTGCATCTAAAATCATCAAATCAGCCTGTGCGATCACAAATGTGATCGCGAAACGCCTTTACGCGGCAGAGGTCTCGACCTTCTTGCCTCCTTCAATGCTCAGCAGCTTGAAAATATCCACACGCCGCCGCACCAGGTCCTCAATCGTATAATCAGCGAGCACCGAGAAAAACGCGTTCAGCGCCTTTCTGAGCGCCTCGTTGAAGCCGCAGCTATCGACCAGCGGGCAATCCGAATCATTGCCCTCGTCAAAACACTCAGCCATGGAAAAATTCTCCTCTGTCACGCAGACGACATCGAAAAGCGTGATCTCGGATGCCGGGCGACCGAGGCGAACCCCACCATTTCGACCGCGCACCGTATCCATGATCCCGGCCTTGTGCAGTGGCTGGATAATCTTGAACAGGAAAAGCTCGGATACACCATAAGCCCTTGCGATCTCGGGGACACGGCTCAGCCTGCCGTCATTGGCCGCGCAATACATGAGCATGCGTACCGCATAATTCGTCTGCTTTGTCAGGCGCATTCCAATTTCCTCTTTAGAATGTTTCCATGTTTATAGCGCGTTTCTCACTTTGGAACAATTCCAAAAGAAGAAATTTCCACTCAAGTCTAAAACGCGCACGGTTGACAGCACAGCCCTAATACCTGATGAACGAATTCAAGTTAAAGCATCACATGGAGAATTCAATGACAAGGCTCAAAGCACTTGCCGGTTCTTTTCTGGCACTCGGCATCGCCGGCGTCTGCGCCCCGGCGTCGGCTGAGGATGTCAACATCTATTCCTACCGTCAGCCGGAACTGATCGCTCCGCTGCTTGAGGCTTTCGAGGCCGAGACCGGTATCAATACCAATGTGCTGTTTCTGGACACCGGCCTTGTCGAACGGATCAAGGCGGAGGGTGCCAATTCGCCCGTCGATGTGATCCTCACCGTCGATATCGGGCGATTGACCGAAGCCAAGGAGGCAGAAGTTACGCAGCCGGTCGAAAGCGAGATCATCAACACCGATATTCCCGCGCAGTTTCGTGACCCCGACGGCAACTGGTTTGCGCTGACGAAGCGCGGTCGTGTGGTCTACGCATCGAAAGATCGTATCGGTCAGGTGCCGATCACCTATGAGGAACTGGCAGATCCGAAATGGAAAGGCGCGATTTGCATTCGCGACGGTCAACACCCCTATAATATTGCGCTCATCGCCTCGATGATCGCCCATCACGGCGCCGAATACACGGAGGAATGGCTCAAAGGCCTCAAGGCCAATCTCGCCCGTCGCCCGAACGGCAACGACCGGGGCCAGGCCAAGGCCATCATGTCGGGCGAATGCGACATTGCGCTTGGTAACACCTATTATGTCGGGCTGATGATGACCAACGACAAAGAGCCCGAGCAGAAGGAGTGGGCAGCCGCGATCGACATCCTGTTTCCCAACGCCGATGGCCGCGGCACCCATGTCAATGTCTCCGGCATGGCGATGGCAAAACACGCGCCGCATCCGGAAAACGCCTTGACGCTGATGGAATTCCTCGCCTCGTCCGAAGCGCAGGAAATCTATGCCGAACAGGTCTTTGAATACCCTGTGATGCCGGGCGCAGAAGCTTCCGAGATTGTTCAATCCTTCGGCGAAATCCACCCCGACGACCTGTCACTTGCCGAAATCGCCGACCACCGGCGTGAAGCATCCGAACTCGTCGACAAGGTCGGTTTCAACGACGGCCCGTAAGTAACCGAGTTCTACTTTGATAAACACAGAAGGCCCGGTCATGCAAAACCGGGCCCTTTTCTTTTAATTGATACAACACCGACTTCAAGTCCGCGAAAACACGTATCTTTCATCGTCCCGGTTTTCGCTCCGGCGCAAGAAAGCCGACCCGACGTCGGCATTTTCCGCTATTATGAGCGGCAAGAACCAATTGGGAGAATGAATCATGATCAATCTGATCCGAATCGCGGCATTTATGACTGTGGTAGCGCTCGCCGGCTGTCAGACGGCACCACCGGAGACGTCCCTTCAGGAACTGCTCGATCAGGGCGCACGTGCAGAGCTTGGAGCACAGAGGTGCGAGAGCTACATCAGCCTGCGTGGCGACGCCAAGCTGAAGGATGCATCCGAGGAAATCTATGCCAAGGCGAGGGCGATGGGCGCCGATCAGTCCGATATCGACGACGCACGTCTACGGGCACGCCAGCAGGCGCAAATTCGAGACACGCTGGTCGGCAATGAAGAGACCTGCAACGAACTGGCCGTGTTGCCGCCGGGTTACTGAACGAAGCCGTTCCGGCAATTCCGAATGCCATCGAAAAGCCGGTCGCTTCGTGGCCGGTTTTTCTGGACTGTTCCTACCCGACCCGGAAATGCTTGGAGAGCTTAAGCCCCTGCGCCTGATAGTTCGAGCCGAGACCTGAACCATAAAGCGCGGTCGGCGGATCCATCATGTGCTCGTAGACCAGACGACCCACGATCTGGCTGTGTTCGAGAATGAAGGGCACTTCGTGGCTTCTGACCTCCAGTACGGCACGCGCGCCCCTGCCGCCGGCTTGCGCATGGCCGAAACCTGGGTCGAAAAAGCCTGCATAGTGCACGCGGAATTCACCGACCAGCGGATCGAACGGCGTCATCTCGGCGGCATAGAGCGGCGGTACATGCACGGCCTCGCGCGAAACCAGGATGTAGAATTCATCCGGATCGAGGATCAGTTCGCCCTTGCCGCGTCCCTCGATCGGCTCCCAGAAATCGAGAATGTCGTAGCCAGCCTTGCGGTCGACATCGATGACGCCGGTGTGGTGCTTGCCGCGATAACCGACCAGCCCCTCACCCTCCAGATCGATGGAAAGCGCAATCCCGCCATCGGAGATATTGGGCATGTCGCTGGCAACCAGCGTTTCGGCGCGGTGCAGTGCCATCAGCGCATCTTCGGCGAGAACGGCATGGCCAGAACGGAAACGGATCTGCGAAAGCCGGGAGCCCTGCCGCACGATCACCGGGAAGGTGCGCGGCGAAATCTCCAGATAAAGCGGCCCTTCGTAACCCGCCGGAATGATATCAAACTCCTGAGCGAAATCGGTGATCACGCGCGTGAAAATATCCAGCCTTCCGGTCGAGCTTTTGGGGTTGGTCGAGGCTGCCATCGCTTCGCCCAGCCTGAGGGCTTCCATCAACTCCACGATATAGACACAGCCAGTTTCCAGCACCGCCCCTGCGTCAGATCGATCTCGTGCATGCTGAGATGCGACAGCTTGTCGGCCACATGATTTCGCGGGCCGGGCAGGAAACTTGCCCGCACACGATAGGCCTTCACCCCGAGCCTCAGATCGAGGCTGGCGGGCTGGATCTGGTCGTGGTCGAGTGGCTTTGCGGCAACCAGATCGCCCTGCTCCAGCAGGGCGGCAATGGCGTGATCGGCCAGTATTCCGGGCTTATTTGACATGGTTTTGCTCCTGTTGGCCGACAAAACCAATGTTTCAGAATTGACGCAAGCGCTGATAGGGAATATGCCGAATTATCCCTGTGGTGATTTGGCCGGTCGGCTTGCAGCCACGTTAAACAAATAGCTAAAAGGCCGGGTAACCGGTCCCTTCGCGACCGGTTTTTTTGTTTGGAGAGAAAAGATGAAGCAGTCCTGGCGTCCGCAAACCAAGCTCGTTCACGCAGGCAGCCTGCGTTCGCAGTATGGCGAGATGTCGGAGGGCATCTTCATGACGCAGGGCTTTCTCTACGAAAATTCTGCCGCCGCCGAGGCCCGCTTCAAGGGCGAGGATGAGGGCTTTATCTATGCCCGCTATGGCAGCCCGACCAACGCCATGTTCGAACAACGTATGTGCGCGCTTGAAGGCGCGGAAGATGCGCGCGCCACCGCTTCCGGTATGGCCGCCGTTTCCGCCGCAATCCTATGCCAACTGAAGGCCGGTGACCATATCGTGGCAGCGCGCGCTGTTCGGCTCCTGCCGCTGGGTGGTCGAAACGCTTGCACCGAAATATGGCATTGAATGCACACTGGTCGACGGTCGCGCGCTTGCCAATTTCGAGGCCGCAATCCGCCCGAACACAAAATTGTTCTTCATTGAAAGCCCGACCAACCCGACACTCGAAGTGATCGATATCGCCGGTGTCGCGCGGCTTGCCCATCAGGCCGGTGCCCGTTTGGTGGTCGACAACGTATTCGCCACCGCGCTCTACCAGAAACCGCTCGAACTCGGTGCGGATGTCGTCGTCTACTCGGCAACCAAGCATATCGATGGTCAGGGCCGCTGCCTCGGAGGCGTTGTCCTGTCGTCCAAGGAATGGGTTGAGGAAGAACTGCAGGACTATTTCCGCCACACCGGCCCTGCGCTGTCGCCCTTCAACGCCTGGCTGTTGATGAAGGGGCTGGAAACTTTTCCGTTGCGCGTCCGCCAGCAGACCGAAAGTGCCGCAAGAATTGCGGATTTCCTTGCCGATCAGAAACAGGTCGCCCGCGTGATCTATCCCGGCCGCGCCGATCACCCGCAGGCTGACATCATCAAAAAGCAGATGAAAGCCGGATCGTCGCTGATCGCCTTCGAACTGAAGGGCGGCAAGGATGCGGCCTTTGCGCTTCAGGATGCGCTGGACATCGTCTCGATTTCCAACAATCTCGGCGATGCCAAGAGCCTGATCACCCATCCGGCGACGACAACCCACAAGAACCTCTCCGACGAGGCGCGCGCCGAACTTGGTATTACCGGCGGCACGATCCGTTTTTCGGCCGGTATCGAGGATAGCGACGATCTGATCGACGATTTTGCAGCGGCACTTGCAAAACTGCCGGCATAAGCGTCAGAATTGCGGATCAGGACCGACCGGCGACCACCGACACCGGCCGGGCAGGACATTTCCGGAGCCGGCCAGTGGACAGCGAAACGACGGACGACATAGAGATCAAGGTGGAGACCCGTTTTCTGGACGAGCATTCCTCCCCGGCGGATGACCAGTTTGTCTGGGCCTACGATATCGAGATCGTCAATCACGGGGCGATCGAGGTCCAGATCATTGCCCGCCACTGGACCATCACCAACGCCGACGGTATTGTCGAGACCGTCAACGGCCCCGGCGTCGCCGGCAAGCAACCGGTGCTTGAGAGCGGCGGACGCTTTGCCTACCAGTCGGCAGCCCCGCTAGACACGCCTTCCGGCATCATGGTCGGCCATTATGTCCTGCGCACCGGCGACAACCGGCTGTTGCGGGTGGTGATCCCGCCGTTTTCGCTGGACTCGCCTTACGAAGACCGGTCGCACCACTGAAGCGCGAAACAACAAAGGTCGCCCTTCCCGGCAAGGAAGAGCGGCATTTGTCTGTGTTAATGCAGTGGTGTCAGTCGCGCGACATCACGTCCTCGACATCGTCACCGTCATATTCCTGTAGCTCGATATCGTGCTGTTCCCTGCGGAACCGGTCGAACGCTTCCTTCGAGACGCGGCCACGCACAGCCATCAGGAAAACCGCGATCGAAAACAGCGCGGCCAGGATCGAGTCGACTGGATGCGGAATGACACCAAGGCCGCCGCCATAGCCGCCGAGATAAGAGATGATGGCAACACCGGCCATGTAGACGCCGAACCATACTGCACTCATCGGCTCGAGGTCTTCGCGCCCGATCACCGCAAACCTGACGAAGAAAAGCGCCGCCCCCACGGCCAGCAGTGCGAGCAGAACCCAGATCGTGCTCCAGCCGGACCAATAGATCATCAGTGTTGCGATCATGAAAGCCAGCGCTCCGATAACCCCTGCTGCCGGCACTACGAACGGACGGTGAGCGTTTGGCGCAAGATAGCGGAAAGCGACCATCGACACCGGACCGGCAATGAAGGACAGGACCACGGCCGCACTGTTGAGCGCGAGGATTTCCTGAAACGGCAGGACAATCAGCATGAAAAGCGCGACGAAGTAATTGAGGATCAGCGCCCAGAGCGGTACGCCAAACTCGTTCAGCTTGGCGAAAAGGCGCGGAAATACGCCGTTGTTCGACATCGCAAGCGCAAGACGGGCATTGGAGCCGACCGAGACGAGGCCGCTGCCGGCCGGTGAAATCACGGCGGCGACATTCAGCATGCTCAGCAGCCAGAGAACACCGATCGATGTAGCAAGCGCGCCAAGCGGGCCGAGTTCATGATTGGCCTCGATCGTCTGCCACCCCTTTGCAAGCGAAGCCGGATCGATGGCACCGACAAACGCGATCTGCAGACCAACGTAAACGGCAAGGCAGATCAGCACGGAGAGGATCAGCGCCATCGGGATCACTTTTGCGCATTTTTGACCTCACCGGCCAGGTCAATAGCGTGCCGGAAGCCAATAAAGGCGAATACGACACCGCCGGTGGAAACCGCTGCGAAAATGCCGGGAACACCGAAAGGCGCAAAGCCGCCGGCTGATGTGAAATTCGAAGGCTCAAATCTTGATGCAACGACGACCACGATGAAAATCACCGGAACAATCAGCTTGAACCAGGTCATCGTGGTGTTGATCCGCGCAAACCAGGCAACGCCGAAAACGTTCACCACCGTCAGCACCGCAAGGAAGACCGCTGCGGCGCCGTACCCCGAAAAGGTCAGGCCACCGGCGCTGTCGGTCAGCCACGGCAGATAGGACGAGGCATAGCCGAGCGAGGCTTTCACTTCGATCGGCGCGGTGGTGCAGTAGCCCACCCAGGCGCTCCAGCCCATGGCCAGCGCCAGAAGGCGCCCGTGGGAAAACTGCGGAATTCGAGCAATACCACCTGCGATTGGAAACAGGGTTGAGTTTTCAGCATAGGTCAAGGCGATGAGCAGCATCGCCACCGCGCCGATCAACCATGAGATAATCGAGGCTGGCCCCGCTAGTTGCGCTGTATCGAGTGGCGCAAACAGCCACCCAGATCCCAGAACGCCACCGACGGCGACAAAGGTAAGACCGACAAGGCCAATTTCGCGTCGCATTGCCATTTTATTGTTCCCCTAGCGTAACGCGCTTCAATTGATGCAGCCGACCACCCCTGCTGGCTCACTACAATGAGTTTGCATTTCTGCAATTATAAGTATTCGTGTGCATACGTTTTCGTGTCAATCCATTTGCGTGTCATTCCGTCCGTTTCTGCTGTCGACGTGAAGAGACAAATTGAAACGAAAGTAGAGAAACACTTCGGTTTTCGTTGCGGAAATACAAAGACAAACGGCCTAACACTACTTTGGGATTTTAGGTTTTACGGGTTCGGCGATGATCCTTGCACGGTGTGGGGATCGCATAGGCGGAGGCCGTGCAAAGAGATCAAGAATGGCCTGTCTGATGGCCGGCATGGTTGGTTTTGGCGGCGGACCTGTGATTCCTTTTTTCCGTCGCTCTGCTTTGAGGCGGCGGGACTGGGGAAAGGCGTAGGCGATCATCGTCATCAGCGCATGTCGCGATGCCCATGATCTGCCTTCGAAGTGGTCGAGCCCAAGCTCTTCCTTGAGTTGCAGGTGCGCCTGCTCACAGATCCATCTGGCCTTGATGGCAGCGGCCAGCATCTTGATGGAGGCATCGCCCGGCATGGCCTGAACGCGGCCATCGAGCATCCGGTGTCTGTGGCCTTCGGCGAGCCCGACGCGGGCAGTGGCGAAGTGACAGGACAATCGCCCCTTGGTGCCTTGCCGCCAACTGACTTTTCGCCATTTCTCCCCGGTCAACATCGTCTCGGCGGAAATCGCTGGCCGGTCGGGAATATGGTATTTGCGGCGGTTTCCGGCTCTGGCGACCGGAAAGACCAGGGCGACATCGCCCGGATAGACATTCTGACGCCGTGACCGGCCCACCGTCCAGTTGAGGCCGCGCTCGCTCAGGGCCTGACGGAACGGGCTGCTTGATCCATATCCTGCATCGGCAAGGACACAACCGGAGCGCACGCCGGAGGCAATGACACGGTCGATCTCCTCGATGGCGATTTCCGGCTTTGTCAGAGCAGTCTGACGAACCTTCGGCACGCCGGCCCGCATCATGCGCTCTGGATCGTTCGTCCATGTCTCGGGCAGAAACAGCCGCAGCCCCACCATGACCGGCGCCTCGCGCGCCGCAAGTGTCACCGAGACCAGCGATTGGCGGTCTTCCCAAGTGCGGAGGCATATTGTGGCGCAACGCCAACAGAATGCCGGCCCTTCTTCGGCAATGCGTTTGTCGGGTGAATGATTCACTGAACCGGCTCACCATCGATGATCAACCACGAACGATCACCGCCGGCCAACTTATCGGCTTCAGCGAGAAGCGCCGCTTCGAGCGGGCTGCATCCCGCACGCCACTGCCGATGAAATGATGAAGCTGGTTGTAGCTTGCGCCGCCGTCTCGCGCCGCAATCGGATGAGTGTTCTTGCGATCCCGGGGCCTATCAACCCGGCAACATAGGCCGGGCCCATCCGCACCCGCGCCTTGTGCCGCAGCGCAGAGGAGAATGGCGTCAGCCAGCGCTCCAGGTCATCTTGCCAGTTCCTGTCCATGGCCGGTCCCTCCAAAAACGACCTCCTATGAATCATTGAAAACCCGTCATGGGAATCGTAAAAACGCTCAGCTCAAGAATGCCAAAGTAGTGTTAGGATGAGAGAATGTTGCTTGCTGGCTGATACATCGATCCCGTTGTCTGAGGGTCGATATTTTCGCGCAGCATAGTCCTGATCCGGGCCGGTTTGTGAATCCGATGCTTCATATCGGAACCAAAACCCGCCATTTGGTGACTTTTATGGGTGCATTTACACAAACAGTGTTAAAAGCACCATAAAAGCACATTTCAGCGCGCTATGTGATTGTTTTTATTGCATTCTGGTATGGCTGTAGTTTTTGTAGATATCATCAGATTCACCGGATGAAAGCATCTGATTCACCAAATTCGGCCCTTCGCAGCTTTCTGGTCGAGCGATCATCGATTTGGCCACTCGCGTGCAGCGCCTTTTAGCTCCGAGGTAGGGAAAGCGGTTTCATCCAGATTATCGATGAGGCGCAACACGTCCTTTCGCTTGTAGAGCCACGCTCCCATCCAAACAGGATCAGCAATCGGAAGAATTCCCGTATTCGTCATCAGTTTCTTGGCCTCCACGTGCGAGATGCCAAGCAACCTGCCTATCGCACTCGCCGTCATGTAGCGCTCTTGAAACTTCTGAAGTTCGATGCGTGAAAACCGGAGCTTGCCCTTCCGTTGCCGATATTCAGCTTGATCAACCTCATGCATCCAGGGGCCGCCATGCTCTGGAGAAACCAGCCGGTGCGGCGTAGAGGACACAACTCCTAGTATAAGTGCCACTTCGCTCGCTGAAATCGTATGATCCGGGTCAAGCGCCTCTAATACAGCTTTCACCTCAGATGTATTAAAGCGCAGGTGATCAATTCTATTTATGCCTTTTATGAGCTTGGTGTCCCTAAATTCCCCTTTTAGTTGAAATTCCAAGATTTGTTCTGTAGATGACCTTCCGCAAGTTACGCCCCACAGCGAGCGATAACCTTCGACTTCGTCATCTATTTTGCCGCAGCTATTGCATATATTCGCGAGGAATTGCTCCAGTTCCTCCTTCACGTAGCCTCCTGCGCGGATCCCATGCTGTCCCTCTGTTACAGGAATGATCGGACTGATAAGTCCCGAATGCGCCAATCTTTCAGCCTGCGTTGCGCTGCATCCGAGAATCTTTCGGACCTGCCGCAAGCTTACCGCCTCCTGAGTTCTAGCGATCACCTTTTCCGCTGCATCTGCCGGGAATGCCCAGCGGTTGAGAGAGGCACCTTTGGCTGTGGCCGGGAGCATGCCGGCTTTGCGCATCAGCATGGAAATCCTGCTTTTTGATATACCGGTTGCGCTCGCAAGTGAGTTGGCAGAGTGCATCCGCCGGACTGGTAATGTCTCTCCGAGCACGACCTCACCTGCGTCAAGGGCGAAGTTTTCCACTATGGCGGTCCTGAGGATACTCCGCAGTGGCTCCATGCCGTCGACCATGTTTCGCTTCTTCAGCCACCTGAAGAAATAACCGTATGCTGCTTGAGGGCCCGCGCGGCCGCTACTGCATCCGGAATCGATGCACAGTCGCTTGAACTCGGTCAGGATGGCCTCGGTTCCTGCCGAGTAAGTTTTGAAGCCGACATCCCCGACCCGCGCCCAGTCGGAAGTCACATACTCCTTGATCGGCGCAGAAGGACCGTCCGCCAAAAGAGCCCCGAGCATTTCGGATGCCTTGACAACACCGGAGATAGTCTGAGAGCCCAGCCAATCTTCGCACTTGTCAGTCGCGGAGAACCGCCTGGAGACGTACTGTTGCAGAAGGCCGGGACTTCTGTCGACGGACGTTGCAATGACGCCGGGCTCAAAGTCATTTAGCGCGAGCAACTGCTCGACATCGAAAAGATCGAGGCAGTCTTTGAGGCGGAACTCAACGAGCTGGGTTTGGTGCAGCGCACAGCACACAACGGGTCTCAGCAGCCATTGCCACCGAAACCTTCGAGAACCCGGGTTCCAGCCTGCCTGTGAATGGTCGTCAGCCAAACACTCAAGACAGGCGGTTACCGACCCACGCCGAACAAACGGAAGGTTAAAGGTTTCCCCGCGCAACGTGAAATTGCCATCAGGTTTTGCAACCAAAGTGTTATACCGAATATGATCGGCTTCAACGCCGGACAATGCCGATAAGGCTTGTACTAAATCTTCGGTTCCGTCGCGGATATCCTTTACCCCAATATCCCAGTAGCCGCGAAATTGCGATAAACTGGCGCCAGTATGAAACTGGCCGCTCCGCGCAAGATAGCCTTGCGCGAGCTCGTCGTCATAAAAGGGCAGTTGCGGTTCCAACCGGGGAGCGTCATTTCTTGACCCTCCGCTTCCTGCCCGGCGTTTTGGGAGGGCTGCTGCCATCATCGATGTCTCCGGACAACTGCGTTAAATCTGAAACGGAACTGGAAGTCACCGAGCCTGGTTGATAGTCGGCCCTGAAAGGGTTTTCTGAGTTGAAATGCAGGAATTGAAGATCGAAGACGGCCTCGAAGTCGGCAAGTTCCAGCGAGGAAGCCCCTTGTTCGAACGCCTGTATTACCGACGTTGCGATCAGGCGCATGCAACGACCATAGCTGCCTCGACATCCGTCATAAATCCGATCATGAAAATAGACGTCGCGGGTAATGCTGCGCGCTAGCTTCAGCTGGGCACTTTCTGCATATTTGCTTACTGCAAGAGCTATCAGGTCAATGGCCTGTTTCCGCGAAAACGGATCCAGCCGAAAGTCAAGAAGCCGGCCGGCCAGCTCTTCATTTTCCGGCATATCATAAATGAAATCCCGCAGTTTTTCCGTGCCGATGACGATCAGGCATACGCCGCCCCCGTCCTGCAACAGGGTCTTCAGGAACAGATTTACCGGCTCGGACTTGCTTCTTAGAGCCGGATTCAAAAGTTCATGATGGGAAACAATATCGTGCGAGGCGTCTGGTCATCACCCTGATGCTGGCGATGTTGACCCATGCTGTGGCGCTTGCGATGGACTTTTCCCAATCTTTGGCCAACCGACGGCATCGTCCGAACCAGCCGAAGGTGCGCTCCACCACCCATCGGCGGGGCAGAACCTCAAAGCCTTTCGCTATGTCGGAGCGCTTGATGATTTCAAGGTTCCATTGGCCGCATCCGCGCAGCGCTTTTCGCAACTTCTGCCCGGCATAGCCGCCATCTGCGAAGACATGGCGCAACCAGGGGAAACGGTAGCGGATGGCTTTCAGGACATCGGGCGCACCGTCGCGGTCCTGGATATCGGCAGCATGGACAAGCACGAACAGCATCAGCCCGATCGTATCGGTGATGATGTGGCGCTTGCGGCCCTTGATCTTCTTGCCGGCGTCGTAGCCCGAAACCCCGCCGCTTTCGGTGGTCTTGACACTCTGGCTGTCGATGACACCGGCTGTGGGCGAGGCCTCGCGCCCCTCCAGTTCGCGCGTAGCGCAGACGAGCAGATGATTGATGGTCTGCCAAAGGCCGATGTCGCGCCAGCCATAGAAATAGCCTCGCACCGTGGAGACCGGAGGGAAGTCCTTCGGCAGAGCCCGCCATTGACTGCCGCTGCCCGCAATATAAAGGATCGCGTTCACCACTTCCCTCATATTCGTTTTCCGTGGCCGCCCGCCGGGCTTGGCCAGCGGTATCAGTGGAGCAATTACAGCCCACTCACGGTCCGTCAAATCGGTTGGATAGCGAAGGCGATCCCGGTTATGCTGCAGGCGGGTGATATCAGTCCAGGGCATGCGATCCTCCACGTTCTTGGCAGAGGTGGTTGAATCACATCCTTCTGATATCACTCAACAACTTTTAAATCGGGCTCTTATTGTTTCGAGCAGTTACCAGCCTCCATCGCTGCTTCTGCTTGGGCGTCATTTGAACGATTGCGAGGGGTGTCAACGGCGGTGTAAAAACCGGCCACGGGGCGGAGCAAAAGTCGGCCACCTCGGGCGCAGGTATGAGGCCCGCGGGAGGGCGTAGCCCGAGCGGGGGCCTCATACCTGCGTAGCGATTTTCTGAAGGGTTTCAGCTGGCCTTTCGGGCACGGCTTTGGGCGAGACGATAGCTGTCGCCATTCATTTCGAGAATGTTGACATGGTGCGTGACGCGGTCGAGCAGAGCGCCGGTCAGGCGCTCGGATCCCATGATTTCGGTCCATTCATCAAAGGGCAAATTGCTGGTGATCAGGGTGGCGCCCCGCTCATAACGTTGCGAGATCAACTCGAACAGCAGTTCCGCGCCAGTCTTGGAGAGCGGCACGAAGCCGAGTTCGTCGATGATCAGCAACTTGTACCCTGCCATCTGCTTCTGGAAACGCAAGAGGCGCCGCTCGTCACGGGCTTCCATCATCTCGCTGAGACCATGGCTGCGGCTGTGGTGAAGCCAACGGACAGGCCCTTCTGGCAGGCTGAAAGGCCGAGGGCGAGCGCTATGTGCGTCTTCCCGGTTCCGCTGGGGCCGAGAGCGATGACGTTCTCGCGACGCTCGATCCATTCGCAGCGGGCCAGCTCCAGCACCTGCATCTTGTTGAGCTTCGGGATGGCGGCAAAGTCGAAACTGTCGAGGCTTTTGACGACCGGGAATTTGGCTGCCTTGATACGCCGCTCGACCTTACGACGATCCCGTTCGACCATTTCCCGCTCGGCAAGCCGGCTGAGGTACCCGATGTGGTCGACGCCCTCGGTGGCGCAAAGCCGGGCCAGTTTCTGATACTCCCGCTGGAAGGTCGGCAGCTTCAGGGTCTTGAGGTCGTGGGCAAGCAGAATCTCGGGTGCTTCGGTGCTCATGCCGCTTCTCCCTTCCCCGATGACAAGAGGCCCATGTACGCCTTCGCCGATGTCGTCTCGACGGTTGCTCTCGGCAGGTAGGGATAGATCGACAGATCCAGTCGCGGCGGCCGGCGCTCCACCCGGCAAAGAATCAGATGTTTGACGGCGTCGAAGCCAATCGCGCCGAGTTGCAGGGCTTGCTTGATCGCCGCATGCAGGTCAGCCATATCGAAGCTTTCCAGCAGACGAAGAACCTGCACGTATTCTCGCCGGCCATGCTTTGCCATGCGGCCTTCCATCAGCCGGCACAGTGTCGCAAACTCCTCCGGCAGAGCCCAGCCCTGCAGAGGGGCCGCCTGATCCAGCGCATTGATCTTCTGTTCGATCAGCGGCAGGTAATGAACAGGGTCGAAGATGACATCTTCCCGATCCCAGCTCCTGGGATGGCGGGCGATGATCTCGCCGCGGCAACCAATCACCACCTTGTCGACATAGCCTCGAACCCAAACGTCCTGATGACCGTAGGCGACAGGCACGGAATAGTCACCGGATCGCCGTGCGCTCTTTGCGCACGCGACGATCCGGCACTTTGAATATGCGCATCGTTCCGAACGGAAATCGTTCCCGATCTCCTGGCCGATGCGCGGGTTTTGTAGCGAACGAGAGACTGGGCCGTCACCCTGGCGCTGGCCTGATCGCAGGCATCGAAGGGCGACGCCGGCAAGGGGCGCATAGCCGCCAGATCGCGCTGCAGCCGTTCACCGATCGTCTCGCTCTCACCGCGCAGCCTGTCACATTGGCGCTTCCGGCACTGTTCTTCCAGAAAGGCATTGAACGCATCCCAGGTCGCAAACTGCGGGATGGGGACCATGAAGTTACGCCGGGCATAACCGACAAGGCCCTCGACGTTACCCTTGTCATTGCCCTTTCCGGGCCGGCCATAGCGATCCCGGATCAGGTAGTGGGACAGGAACCCGCTGAACAGTGTTGCCCGCTTACGCGTGCCGTCAGGCAGGATCCTCGCCACAAGGCAGCGATCATTGTCATAGACGATCGATTGCGGCACGGCCCCGAAGAAGGCGAACGCATGGACGTGGCCATCAATCCAGGCCTCGGCCACCGCCGCCGGATAAGCCCGCACGTAGCAGCCGTCGCTATGCGGAAGGTCGAGCACAAAGAACCGGGCTTTCTGCTCGACACCGCCGATCACCACCGTCGCCTCACCGAAATCCGCCTGCGCATGGCCGGGCGGATGAGAAAGCGGCACGAACACTTCCTGACGGCGCTGTTCCCGCTCCCGGATATAGTCCTTGATAATCGTATAGCCGCCGGTGAACCCGCACTCATCACAAAGCCGGTCGAAAACACGCTTGGCCGTATGGCGCTGTTTGCGCGGCACGTGTCTGTCTTCATCCAACCAGTGGTCGATCGTCGAAACGAACGCGTCCAGCTTCGGCCGCCGGACTGGTGATTGTCGCTGATAGCCAGGTGGCGTCGAATACGACAGCATCTTCGCTACGCTGTCGCGGGATATGTTGAAGTGTTTGGCTGCCTGACGCCGGCTCATCCCTTCCGAGACGGCCAGACGAACCTTCAGATAAAGATCCACGGTGTAAATCCTCTGTCCCTCCTGCGCTCATTGCAGAAGGAAGATAGGTGGCCGGATTTTACTCCGCCCGCGGACGAGATTATTCCGCCGCTTTCGTGGCCGACTTTTGCACCGCCGTTCTCATAACCGAGAGCTGGTGGTCTTCTCCGCCGAGAATTTGTCCCGACTAGCAGACAGCCCCGCTCTGGGTGTAGCCTTCGTTAAGAACAACATAGACGAATTTCTAGAGGTGCAGGACGAATGCGACCTGGACGATGATTTCATGCAGAAGCTGCTGGAAGCCGACATCGGCGACGGGAACCGGCTCAGAATTCTGGCAACGATGGACCTTGGCATCTTCACGGGCTTACGCGCCCGAGCTGTGCTCGTCGGCGAAATACTGGTTCGCACGGGAACCAAGATCGACAACCTTGACGCCGATGCCGTACGTGCTGTGATATTGGGCTCCCGCCCCGCCGCAACTCAAATCTCGCTGCTGAACCGGTTCCACATGATGTTCGACGTCGAGCAAGTGCAGGACATCCTGCAGTCAATGCCCTCACCGCTTCCTGAGATCAAACCGGGTTGGGGGCGCCGAGACTTGCAAACACACAGGTAAACGTCGATTTCGTAACATGGTTGAAGTCACGGAAAATCATATCGTCTTGGAGCAAGGTCAAGGGCGTCTTCGGCGACGGTATTCGGATCTATCTGTTCAGGAAATAGGCTGCAGACGAACAAGCCTTGGGGGCCTCACGTTGTGGAGTTCCAACACTCAGCTGCCGCGCAGCGAGGATCGCATTCCGGCGGAGTAGCTGGCGCACTGGAATCATCCTCGTGTTCTCCAAAAAACGGAGGGAAAATAGATCCCAAGCAACCTTCCCTCCAGTCGCAATACTCAACGCATGCCACCCGGTCGGTGAATCCGATGCTTCATATCGGAACCAAAACCCGCCATTTGGTGACTTTTATGGGTGCATTTACACAAACAGGGGTGGCTGTGGCTCACGGCTCCAGCTCGCTGTCCCAGTAGAGATAGTCGAGCCAGCTTTCGTGCAGATAGTTCGGCGGGAAGGCGCGGCCGTTGTTGTGGAGGTCCTGCACAGTCGGCTGAAAGGGCTTGTGGGCGGGGATCATGCTGGCCTGTTTGGGAAGGCGCGAACCTTTTTTAGATTGCAGGGCGAGCAGGCGGCAACCACGTTCTCCCAGGTGGTCTGGCCGCCGCGGCAGCGCGGGATCACATGGTCGAAGGTCAGTTCTTCATGGGTGCCGCAATACTGGCACTGAAACCGGTCCCGAAGAAATACGTTGAAACGGGTAAAGGCCGGGTTACGTGAAGGCTTGATATAGGTTTTCAGACAGACAACGCTTGGCAGCCGCATGGAAAAGCTGGGCGAGGACACAGCCTGATCATACTCGGCGATGATGTTCACACGATCAAGGAAGACGGCCTTGACCGTGTCCTGCCAGGACCATAGCGACAAGGGGTAATAGCTCAGTGGCCTGTAATCAGCATTCAGCACGAGTGCCGGCAAGGCCTGCGGCGAGACTGCAATCGTCAAGTTGCTCTCCTGATCGATTCGGCATCCTTTCTCTGTATATTAGGCTTGTTGTTACAGCATTGTGAAGCCTGTTAAATCGAGGCCATAAATGCAGTGTGCAAAGCCGCCACAATTCTTCAGCTAACAGGTAGAACTTCTTTTTCATGGCTTTGGCGTAATACGCCCAGAGAATGCGTGCCGCGACCGCCCGATATGGGCGCCAGTCGCCAGCGCGTGTGCGCAGTGACTTCTGGTCCGGTCGTTCCTGAAGGCCGAAAGCGTGTGCAGCCGCCGCGCGCAGCGCCAGATCGCCAGCCGGGAAGATGTCGATGTGGCCTGCCGAAAACATCAGATAGACTTCAGCCGTCCATGGCCCGATGCCGCGATATGCGACAAGCGCGGCGATTGCTTCCTCGCTCGGCAGTTCGGCAACACGGTTGAGATCGAGATCGCCGCGGGCGATCGCAAAGGCAACCGCCTCAAGGCTTGCCTGCTTGGCGCGGGTGAGCCCGAGGCCGCCGCGCGCTTCAGGCGAGAGCGCAAGATAGGTATCTGCTGTCAGTGGGTCACAGGCTGTTGTCAGCCGGGCAAAGATCGCCGCAGCTGCCTGTTTGGAAATCAGCTGGCCGACCACGACCTCGGAAAGGCCTTCGAAACCGCCCGGCCGCAGCCTGAGCGGGATTGCGCCACATTTGGCCACGATCCTTGCCATCGCGGGCGTGCTTTCGCATAACCCTTGCACGGCACTATCAAGATCGGCGGCATTGCGCAGGCGCTTCATCGGCCTTACCCCTTTCGTGAATTCTGGACACGGATTGTCATCGCATGAATTTGAACATTGCTCGACCCGTTTTCCGCTTTGCCCCGAGCCCGAACGGCCGGCTTCATCTGGGCCATGCGCTTTCGGCGCTTGAAAACCAGCAGCGGGCACAAGCGGTTGATGGCAGGCTGCTGCTCAGGGTCGAGGATATCGACCGCGCCCGCTGTACACCGGAGCTGGAGGCAGGTGTTGTTGAAGACCTTACATGGCTCGGCGTCAGCTTTGACGGGACTGTTTTTCGCCAGTCGGAGCATTTCGCCGACTACCAGTCCATGCTGCAAAGCCTGATCGACCGCGCGCTCGCTTATCCGGCCTTCATGACCCGCAGCGAAGTGAAAAGGCATGTCGGCGAAAGCGAAGGGCAGGGAGGGCATGGCCCCGCGATCCGGATGGCGCGCCGCTCTATCCCGATCGCGATCGGCGGCTGGATTTACTGCGGCGACAGGAGTTGCTGGGTTCGGGCATGCGGCATGCCTGGCGGCTCGACATGGAGGCGGCGATCAAGGCTGTTGGCAGGCCGCTTTTCTGGCGGGAACAAACCGGCGACGGTGTTGTCGGCATAGAAGCCGAACCGAACGTTTGGGGCGACATCGTGCTGTCGCGCTCGGATGCGCCTTCAAGCTATCATCTGTCGGTTGTCACTGACGATGCCGCACAGGGAGTGACCCATGTCGTGCGCGGCATCGATCTTTACCACGCAACCTCTGTCCAGCGGCTACTACAGGAGCTTCTTGGCTTGCCCGCGCCCGTCTATCACCACCACAGGTTGATGCTGGGCGATGACGGGCGCAAGCTTTCCAAATCGAACCGGGACACGGCACTTGCCGAACTGCGCGCTAGCGGCGTGTCACCCGCCGATATTCGGGTCCTTTGCGGTTTCTGAATGCTTTGCCGCGCGGGCATGGTGGCGGCTCCACGGGGCGTGTTTGATGACCTTGTATTTCAAAAGAGCGGCATTCACCTCCGCCCCCAAAAGCAGGATCACGCCGATCGAATAGAGAAACACCAGCAGGATCATCGGCGTCGCAAGACCGGCATAGGTGGCGCTGTACTGCGCGAAAGTGCCGAGATAATAGGCGAAGCCCGATGCAAACAGCGACCAGACCACCAGCGTCAGAATGACGCCCGGTAGCACATCGACAAGCCGGCGGCGACCGGCCGCCAGAAACAGATGGGCAATAACGAGCCCGAACATCAAAAACAGGAATGTGCCGAACAGGCGGGCGTTGGACAGCACTTCGAGGGCTTCTTCCAGCCAGGGAAACCAGCGCTCGGCGAAGTGTAGTGCGACCGGCACCACCACGAACATGATGCTGAGAAAGGCAAAGATGATCGATGCCAGAAGCACAAACCCCAGACTGCGGATTCTGAGCCACCACCATGTCCGCGTTTCCTCAACCCGGTAGGCACGGTTGAGTGACAGCCGGACGGCCTCAACTCCGTTGGAGGCGAAATAGGCCGCCGCCAGCACCGAAACGGTCAAAAGCCCGCCACGCGGTACCGTCAGAACCTCGCGGATCTGGTTCGCAACCGGCTCGGCAATCGCTTCCGGCCAGGCTCCGACGATGAAGTTGATGGCGACATTGGCGAATTCGTCGGCACCAAGAAAACCGGCAAGCGTGGTGCCGAAGATCAGGAAGGGAAACAGCGCCAGCAGGGTCGAAAGCGCGACATGGCTGGCCATGGCCCAGCCGTCATCCTCGCTGAAGTGATAGAGCGCGTCGTAGGCGACCTTGAACGTCATCCGGATCGGCGTCTTCATCATGTCTCCCAATGGCGGTTGTTGTGTCAGAGTATTTGTAGCGCACCCGGCACCCTTATATAGGACTGAGATCGTTTTGATGTACGGGGAGAAGCAATTGGCCGAGAAATCCACGATAATCGTCACCGGCTGTTCAAGCGGCATCGGCGCTTTCTGCGCTCGCGCACTGAAGGATGAGGGCTGGCGGGTGTTTGCCACAGCGCGCCGTGAACAGGATCTCGCAGCACTTGCCGCCGATGGCCTTGAGGCGCTTTATCTGGATTACACCGACGAGGCCTCGATTACCGCCCTGGTCGAAACCGTGCTTCAGCGCACCGGCGGCACACTTGATGCGCTGTTCAACAACGGCGCCTATGGCCAGACCGGCGCGGTGGAAGATGTGTCAACCGATGTGTTGCGGGCCCAGTTCGAGGCCAATGTCTTTGGCTGGCACGAATTGACCCGGCAGATCGTACCGGTCATGCGTGCGCAGGGGCACGGCCGTATCGTCCAGTGTTCCTCGATCCTGGGGCTTTTACCCTATCGTTTTCGCGGACCTTATTCGGCCTCGAAATACGCATTGGAAGCCCTTTCGCTGACATTGCGCATGGAACTTGAGGGCAGCGGTATTTTCGTCAGCCTGATCGAGCCGGGGCCGATAGCCTCGAAGTTTACCGCCAATGCGCTGAAACATATCAAGGCCAGTATCGACATCGAAGGGTCCGTGCATGCTGAGGATTACCGCAAACAGCTTGCCCGGCTTGACGGTTCCGGCCCGCCCAACCGCCACAAGCTGGAACCCGACGCCGTCCATGCCGTGTTGCTGAAAGCACTGACGGCCAAGCGGCCGAAGCCGCATTATCTGGTGACCACACCGGCAAAACAGGGCGCGATCCTGAAACGGCTGATGCCCGCCGACTGGTTTTATCGCCTGATGGGCCGCATGAGTTGAAGAGTAGCGGCAGCACGGGTGAGCTTTCCGTCACCCAGGCGATGTTACGGTCGACGCCGGCAATGGTTCACTTGTGGATTGGGACCGCGGTTGCTGGCGATTGCAGCTACCTCGTTTTGTCTGGCCCTTGCACGAACACATAATTTGTCGTCTGATGCGCTTTCCTGCCGAAGCGGGAATGAAGGAGGAGAACCATGTCCAGCTTTTTCATATTCGTGACAATCATTTTCATGATGCTGGTCGTGTTCTTTCTGGTGCGCGGCCTGATCAACATGATGAAGGGCGGCAGCGGCGGATTCTCCAACAAGATGATGCAGGGGCGCGTTGCCTTTCAGGCGATCGCGATCGTCCTCATCATGTTCACCCTCTGGCTCCTCCAGTCCGGACACTGATTTATTTAAGCATGGTCAAACTCAACAAGATCTACACCCGCACCGGTGATGGCGGCACTACCGGGCTTGCCACAGGCCCGCGCCGCAACAAGTCCGATCTCAGGCTCAATGCCATCGGCGATGTCGATGAAACCAACGCCACCCTCGGCCTCGTGCGGCTTGAGGTGGATAGCGAAAGCGCGATGGCCGATGCTCTGAAGCGCATTCAGAATGACCTGTTCGACCTCGGTGCCGATCTGGCCACACCGGAGACCGATGAGGCGCTCTCCTATGAACCGCTGCGAATTGTGAGCGCGCAGGTCGCGTGGTTGGAGGGCGAGATCGACCGGCTGAATGCGGCGCTTTCGCCGCTCACCTCCTTCATTCTTCCCGGCGGCAGCCGGCTTGCCAGCGGCCTTCACATGGCCCGCACCGTCTGTCGGCGGGCAGAGCGCGCCATGGTGGCGCTTGGCGCCGAAGAACAGGTCGGAAAACCCGCGCTTTGCTATATCAATCGCCTTTCCGATTACCTTTTCGTAGCCGCCCGCCATGCCAATGACTGTGGCCGCGCCGACATTTTGTGGGTGCCGGGAAAAACCGGTGATTTCCCGAAAAATACGTGGTTTCGGGCAATGATTCTTTGTCAAAACAGGCAAATGAAATTATTCATGTCGCCCATTGGCAAGCGAGCGCGGTCGAAAGGCCGCAATCTCACCCTAGGCCGGGATGCCCGTTCCGGCTCCAAATGTCTCGATTGAGGCCGTCTGGCCCTGATCCAGGAGGTAGAAGATGAAGGTTCTGGTCCCGGTAAAGCGGGTTGTCGACTACAACGTCAAGATTCGCGTCAAACCGGATGGCACCGGCGTTGAACTCGCCAATGTGAAAATGTCGATGAACCCGTTCGACGAGATCGCGGTTGAAGAAGCCCTCAGGCTGAAGGAAGCAGGTATCGCCACCGAAGTGGTTGCCGTTTCCATCGGCCCGGCCAAGGCGGAAGAAACCATCCGTACAGCGCTCGCCATGGGCGCTGACCGAGGCATCCTGATCGCCACCGACGGGACCGTCGAGCCGCTTGCCGTTGCAAAGCTGCTGAAAAAGGTGGCCGAAGCGGAACAGCCCGGCCTGATCATCCTCGGCAAGCAGGCGATCGACGATGACAGCAACCAGACCGGCCAGATGCTGTCGGCGCTGCTTGGCTGGAGCCAGGCCACCTATGCGTCCAAGCTTGAAGTCGGCGAAAGTGAAGTCACCGTCACCCGCGAGATCGATGGCGGACTACAGACCATCACCGTCAAGCTTCCCGCGATCATCACCACGGATCTGCGCCTCAACGAGCCGCGCTATGCTTCGCTGCCGAACATCATGAAGGCCAAGAAAAAGCCGGTCGACAAGAAGACGCCCGAGGACTTTGGCGTCGATATCGCCCGTCGTCTGGAAGTGCTTAAGACCGAGGAGCCGGACGCCCGCAAGGCAGGCATCAAGGTGGCCAGTGCCGCCGAATTGGTCGACAAGCTGAAAAACGAAGCTGGCGTGCTGTAAGGGGATATCGAGACCATGACCATTCTTCTCATTGCAGAACATGACGGCGCGGCCGTTTCCGACCAGACCGCCAAAGCTGCAACCGCTGCCGCCCAGATTGGCGGAGACATTCATGTGCTGGTCGCCGGCAAGGGCTGCGCGGCGGCGTCTGACGACGCCGCAAAGATCGATGGCGTTTCCAGGGTGCTGCTTGCAGAAAGCGACACCCTTGCCGAAAGCCTGGCCGAGCCGCTTTCCGCCACCATTCTCGGTCTTGCCGAAAGCTATGACGTGATCATGGCTGCGGCGACCTCCACCGGCAAGAACGTGCTGCCGCGTGTGGCAGCACTTCTGGACGTGATGCAGATCTCAGAGATTACCGACGTCATCGCGCCCGATACCTTCAAACGCCCGACCTATGCCGGAAATGCGATTGAAACGGTCAAATCCCACGACGCCAGGAAGGTTATTTCCGTGCGAACCGCCGGTTTTGAGGCCGCCGGCATGAGCGGTGCGGCAACTGTCGAAACGGTGGGCGCCGCCGCTGACCCCGGCCTTTCAACGTTCGTGAAGAACGAGATCGCGAAATCTGAGCGCCCGGAGCTGACCTCGGCAAAGATCATCATTTCGGGTGGTCGCGCATTGGGGTCTTCGGAGAAATTCCGGGCGGTGATCCTGCCGGTGGCCGACAAGCTGGGCGCCGCCGTCGGTGCCTCGCGCGCCGCTGTCGATGCCGGTTACGCGCCGAATGACTGGCAGGTGGGCCAGACCGGCAAGGTGGTCGCGCCGGATCTCTACATCGCCTGCGGCATTTCCGGTGCCATCCAGCATCTGGCCGGCATGAAGGATTCGAAGGTCATCGTCGCCATCAACAAGGACGAGGAGGCCCCGATCTTCCAGGTGGCCGATTACGGTCTTGTCGGCGATCTGTTCGAAATCCTGCCGGAGCTTGAAAAGGCGCTTTAGCGCACCTCGCACCGGTCTTTTGTCAAAGGGCCGGTGCGGCGAAGGAAGGACATCATGCCGCAGACCCGCCTGAGCGTTCAGACCCATGGGCAAGGCCTTTACGAATTTACCGACGAAGCCTGCCGTTTTGTGCGCGGCAATAGCGACAGCGAGGGGCTGTTGACCGTGTTCGTGCGGCACACCTCTTGTTCGCTGTTGATCCAGGAAAATGCCGACCCGGACGTCAAGCGCGACCTTTCGGCCTATTTTTCGCGGCTTGCCCCGCGCGCCGATGACCCCGCCATGAGCTATCTGGTGCACCGTCTGGAAGGACCAGACGACATGCCGGCGCATATCAAAACGGCGCTGACGCAGGTTTCGCTGTCCGTGCCGGTGGCAGATGGCAGGCCCGTTCTCGGCACCTGGCAGGGGCTTTATCTGTTTGAACACCGCGACCGCCCGCACCGCCGCGAGATTGTGCTGCATCTTTCTGCGTAGCAAAGAAAATGCCGGCCTCCCGAACGGGAAACCGGCATGGCCTGTAGTCTTCGGATTATTCCTGCTCGATTGCCAGCGTCATGTTGACGGTGATCGAGTATGTGTTTTCGCCGGCAGCAATCGGCGGCGCCCCTTCGGCCTTTGCCATCATCATGTCGGAGCGAGCAAACATCATCGGCTGAGGCATCGAACTCTGCTCTGAGATTGACAGCACGTCACCGACAGAAACACCGGCAGCTTCGGCAAGTGTTTTGGCCTTGGCAAGAGCGTTGGCCACAGCCTCGCGCCGGGCTTCGTCTTCAGCAGCCGACGGATCGCTGTTTGAAAGCGCGATGCCGCCGCCGGCATTGACCCCGAGTTCGACTGCGCGGTCCAGAACGGCGCCAAGCTTTGCAAGGTCGCGCACCTTCACGCTGAGCGCGTTTCGCACCTCATAACCGACGATCTGGCTCTCTGTCGAGCCGTCGGAGGCCTTGACCTGCTGATAGCGCGGGCTGACGGAGAAATTGGCGGTCTGGATATCTTTTTCGGCAATTCCGTCCTCCTTCAGTGCAGCGATCACCTTCTGCATGGCGGTCGAATTGTCGGTCATGGCGGTGGCGGTGTCGTCAGCCTGGCTGACAACGGCAAGCGAGACGGTTGCCATGTCCGGCACCAGCGTTGCATCGCCGTCTGCCGAAATGGAAATGGTCGCCGGGTTGTCCGCCGACTGGGCAAGCGCTGCGCCGCCTGCGAGCGGAAGCGCGAAGAAAAGCCCGGCGGCTGCGATGCGAACCGGAAGATTGGCCATGAGAAGTCCCTCCTTGAGAATGCCTGAAGCACTAATGTGCGGCAATTGTGAAGCCAATGCGGCAAGACTTGCCGCGCACAAGATTTTGGGGTAGTCGGAGTGACCGCGCAAGGAGCCATTGCCAGCGCGGCTCCGGCATAACACCTGTCCGACAGGGCATCCGGACGGGCCTGTAGCTCAATGGTTAGAGCCGGCGGCTCATAACCGCTTGGTTGGGGGTTCGAGTCCCTCCAGGCCCACCACCCTTGAGTTTTGATTGTTGTTGTCGTCCGACACGGAAACGCCGACTTTGCGACTGTAGCGTGTGTAGCGTGACGCGTGTAGCGTGACGCGCGGTTTTGCAATTTTGACAGCTGGTTTTGCAGCAATCGATTTTTCGCATTCGATCTCGTAAGCTTCAAAAATGAGATTGAAAGGGAGCGACAATGAAGACGTTCGGTACGCAGATCTATAACGCCGTCCGGTGCGGAAAATTGAGTCAGCCCTTTTCTGCGGCAACGGTAAAATTGCCTGCCCCGGTTGGGCACCGCGAACCTATCACACGTTCCTATCAAAGCACGCCCGCGGTAATCCGGATCGTAATACAGAGCTTTTTATTCGGGTAGCTCGTGGCTCTTACACAACAATACCCACCATCAGGTTCTAGAACAGGAGACTCGTGTAGCGCGCGAAATCGGATGGCGCCGCGCGCAACATCTACTGGCAGCAGAGCTACCCACCTCTGAAAATGCTATTCCATGGCGATCACGCTGCTTCACCGAGGTATATCAGTTCGCTATTGGGATGCCAGTCGGTCAGCCGATTGGCCTGGGGCAGTGAATTAAATGCGGCTAGACGACAAAAAGTGGTATTTTCAGCAAGCAACTGAATTTACCGGATTGGGGAGTCATCAATGAGCGAAGAAGCCGAGTCAGCGAAGGAAATAGCGAAGGCTCTTCAGGAGGGGTTCAAGCTGGCAACACAAACAGGTTCGCAAATAGGAAACGCTAACTCCTATTTGGCAGAAATATTTGATAATCGTATTCGTTATCTGTCAGGCGATGGCCCGGTTCGAGCCGCTGAGTTTGAGATCAGAAACATCATTAACGGTCGAGACAGGATACTGCGATTGCTCAAGAAGCGCGGGATAGATGAGTCTTATCTGAAGCTCGAAGAGCGAGAATTCTTCCGCATCGTAAAGCCAGTAGCACTCGAAGATGACCCGGATGTTCAAGAACTCTGGGCCGAGTATGTCGTCAATGCGATGGACCCAAACATATTGGATATTGGGATAACACAAATCATAACAAACGTGATCGCAGCACTAGAGCCGGTTGATTTGCCGATCCTTCGATATCTTTTTCAAGATGGTCTTCTGGAATTGCGGAGCGATGAGGTGGAGCTCAGCAGTGCAAGCTTCGACATCGCTGAAAGATCGCTTTCATTTACGATGGCAAGGTTTCAGGCTCTCGGGCTGTTTTCCCATGAAAATAACGCCTCAATGGTTTTTGCTACATCAGATGAAGTTAGCGTTGCCTGCAACGTGACCGTCCAAACGGATCTCGGAGACTTTCGGGCCACCGCTTTGCTTCTGTTATTCAGAGATTCCGTGAAGGAACCGAACGGCAATTAGGCGTCAAGAAATGAGTGTTTAGCCCGCCCCAATCAGAGGCGGGCTTTGTGCCTTCAATCCAGCGGCACGACCCTATGAATGGCCCGTGCCGCCGCCAGCAGCGATGCCAGCCGCTCGCTCTCGTGGTGGCCGAAGACGAGCAATCGGCGCGCCTCTTTCCGCCAGGCGTGAATCAGTTTTGCTGCCACCGGCCCTATTTGGCCGCCGCGCGTAAAGTCTTTGCTGGCGTCATGATCTCCAACGGTAGACAACAGATCTTAGACGATGCCAACGTCGCGATACCTCCGGCGGTAGAAGATAGCCAAGGATGAAGCCGAGGCCGGCGCAGATGTACATCCCGTTGAAGGCGCCAAACGCCCCTGCGATGCCTATTCCTGCGCCCAAAAATCCGCCAATCAGCAACCCGACTATCCCCCAGAAAATCTGTTGCCGCATGTGTTACGCCTCCACCTAGAACCGACATCGATTTAGATTCTTCTAAAACAGTGGAGTTGGTCAACTGCGAACGGGCAAAATCAGCATCGATCAACCCCGTTCCATTTATGCGAACGACGTTTCGACTGGCGTTATGATGACCTCCTTCACGCCCTTCCCATTCCCCTCACCGATCGAATAGGTGCAGTCGACCTCCTCGATGTCGAACCGTGAGAAGGTTTCGAAGACGCCTTGAACCGCGTTCAAAGACAGGATGAAAGTGCCTTTAAGCCCGTCCAGGACGCCCGCCATCGTCTCGAAATCCTCCCGGCCGAAGACGCCGGCGCCATAATCGGCCTCGTTTCCCCAATAGGGCGGATCGAGATAGAACAGCATGCCCGGCCGGTCATAGCGGCGGACGAAGTCCTGCCAGGGCAGGCATTCGATGACGACGCCGGCAAGGCGCTCATGGATATCCTCCAGCGTCGAGGCGAGCTTGACCAGGTTGAAGCGCGCGCCGGTGGTCTTGCTGACGCCGAAGTTGCGGCCGGAGACCTTGCCACCGAAGGCCAGACGCTGAAGATAAAGGAAGCGGGCGGCGCGTTCGAGATCGGTTAGCGTCGTGGGATCGGTTTTCATCAGTCGCTCGAATTCGCGGCGGCCGGAGATCTGGAAGCGGAGCGTATCCATGAACTGCGGAAAATGCCGCTGCAGGATGCGGAAGAAGTTGGCGACATCGCCGCTGATGTCGTTGATCACCTCCGTCTTCGGCTGGCGATCGCGGCGCAGGAACACGCCGCCCATGCCGACGAAGGGCTCGGCATAGCCGTCATGCGGGATCGCGTTGATCTTGCGGATTACGGTCTTCGACAGGATGCGCTTGCCGCCGATGTAACCGGCGGCGGGAACGGCCGGTGTGACCGGGCGCTGATTTACCATTTCAAATATCTCACGACTCAGCCACATTCACGCCGCCCCTAAGGGGGCGGGTGTGGCAGTTATCGTAATGTGCTGCCCGGCGGGTCTGGTCGCCAAACTAAGACCCCGCCGCGCCAGAGCCGTGAGGCCCTGGCCACCTGCCGTTGATACCGCTTACGCTGCAATCAGCGCTGCGATGCGAGGTTGCGTCAGTTCAAAGTCGATTGAGACTGTATCGGCAAAATCGCGCGCGCCTTCAATGTCAAGTTGACACGCCATCGCCTGCCAAAAGGTCCCGTACATCCCATAATTCGGGTAAGTAGGATGGCGCCCGACAGTGAAAGTGTCACCGACTGTTGGGCTACCCCACCCCGCCGTGTCATTTGTGACGCGCTCCTGAATGATGACGCCGTTTCGAAACACTTTTTGTGTCATGGTTCCGTCACCATGACGGTGAATTTCGAAGCCGATTTGTTCCAGTGCGCCGCTCTTGAGAGCACTTTCCAGCAGGAATATATTGCTCCAAGTGCTGGCGCCTCTGCAGCGTAATTCGACGTTGTCAATCACGCCGCCATTATAAATGGTACGAACCAGGAACTGCTCGGTGCCGCCGAAATAGGTACCAAAAACCGAGTTGTTAAACACCGATCCGGTCACAGCGTCCGGTTTGTCATCGCTGGTAACCCAGAAAATCCAACCAAGATGGGTATCGCTGGACGTTGGAAAGAAACCAGCCGGCATATTGATCCTGTGATCGTCGGATGAGAGCACTACTCCCCTTTGGAGTACAGGAGGTCTTGCGCAACGGTGGCGGCACCATCTGCCCATCCGTCTTCTGTTCGAGCGTTGTTTTTCGGCCCCTGACCTCCGCTGATCGTCGCCCCCTCGGCAGGCAGTGATCCGCCCCAGGCCCAGACCGACGTTGTGTCGATAAATGCCCGCGTCCCGACATCCATTGCCTTATATGGATAGACGACTTCACCGAGACCGGGTGTATTGATCTGCATTACAAGATTGCTCATGCCAGTGTTCCTTTGGTCGTAATGAAATTATCAAATGCAGTGGCGACTACGGCCTTTCCTGCATCATTGGGGTGGATCCCGTCGCCTTGCATCAAGGTTGACGGCGGTACCTGGTTTGCAACATCCGTCACGTCCTGCGGCGTCTCGGGGTCATAAGCCGCCAATAGCAGGGGCAGTAGATCAAGCGTGTTGTTCGGCCATCGCACGAGCATTTTGTCGACCAACCGCGCGCGCGTCATCCACGCCGAGGACGTGCTGGTTTCGGACCTCGTCGGAAAGTACGGCGCAAAAACGAAGCGTCTGGTGAGTGTCTGCATCCAATCAAACGCAGCTTCGTAGTGGCGGAAAATGTCGTCTATCTCGGCCGCATCGTTTCGACCCATCATGACGATATGCGTCATTTCCGGCGCTGCTGTGATCAGCATAGTTTCGTCCGCAGGGTCGTTGTCTGCGGTGGCCGAGTAGCCCCACTTAAATTCTGCCGTCGATCCCGTGATCGTCAACCCAGCCGACGCACGTGTGAAGGAAACAACGCCGCCGATACTAGATAATGTGCCCCAAATGCCGGAGAGGTAGCCTTGAACAGATGCGTTGACCCCGGCATACTTCCTTAAGGGATCGCCCGGCCCGGAACGGGTTAACAGCACGCTTCCACTCGCCGGGATTGCGCCACCATCAACACTATAATAGTTCTTGAGCGCGCCCATCCTGCTCACGATCGCAAGTGACGTGTCGGCAGACCGCCCGAAATTATAAAAGGTGTTCGTGGTTCCGGCCGCTGCCAGATAGCTCATCCAGCCTTGTGCAGTAATTGAATCGCCCCAGCATGCAAGCTTTCGCACTGGCCTGACAGCATGTTCTTCAGGCGCAGAGAGACCGCTGTAATACTGGCCGCCTGGCGCTCCTATCGCATTGTCCGGCGCGGTCCATAGAACATGCCCACGCCCGTCATACTGTAGACCGCTCGCGTCTGATCCAGCCGATGACAAGCGCTTGCGCTGACCAGACGCAGGGGCCTCGATAAAGACAGCGGCCTCTCCGCCGTCATCATCGATATAGGCGATCGGGACAGCATCGTCCTCAGCGACGGCAACGCTCACCTCCGGCTCGTTACCTATGATGTATCTATAATCGCTGCCGATCCAGACGGCCGCATATCCACAGCGCTCGTAGCGTCCGGCGAAATTGAGTGGAACCGGCAAACTCAGGTCGACCGCCGCCTCGGCATCTTCTTTCTTCTGCGCTCCCGCGATCAGCGTATCGTCAGAACCCAGCAAAACCGCTGCATAGCCTGACCGTTCGTATCGTCCATCCGTCCTGAAGGTAATGCCGTTGAGTTTTCCTATTTCATGTGGTCCGGAGTGCGTAACGACCCCATCAATAATAGATCGGATCAGCCTCCAGTCGCTTCCCAATTCAGCGAAATCGTAGCCGCTGCGCTCGTGGCGCTCGTCTTCATAGACACGATTTTTGCTTCCGGACACAGCCTGCCGATTGGCAATCTCGCCGTCAATATCGGCCTGCAATAGCGCGTCGGCCGAGGCGCGCGTCGTTTCTGTCCGCCTTTGCGTCCAGCGCGGATTGCGTGGCCGCGTTCAAGGGCAGGTCGCCGATCCGGGCCCACCCGCCTGTTCCGACTGCGCCGGCTTTCTTGTATGTTCCCCGGAACACAACTGTCGCGTCGCCCCATACCGAGGCTATTGCACCGGCTGGCCAGGCTAGGTCGGCGAAAAGTTCAGCGCGCGCCTCATAGGTCGGGCCGGCCGACGCTTTGAACAGCGCAATCAGCCTGTCACCCGAGATTACGCCGGTGTTGCCGTCATAATTGCCGATGAGCTGATCAATCAGTTCAAGATTGTCGAGATCGTTGGTCTTGAGTCCGTTCATGTCATGCCACCTGTTACACAATCGTTACGGTGAATGGTCCGCTGACCGGTCCGGCCGAGCCGGTCTCGTTCAGAGGTTCGATGTAATAGTCGTAGATCCCCTGTCCGATCGATGCGCCGCTCTCTTCGAACAACACCACGTCATCGATCGCGCCATCGAAGTCGGCCGAGGCGGCAAGCGCCAACGCGTTGTTTCCAGAGACGGCCCGGATGCGGTCGAGGTGATAACCGTTGGCGGATCTGGCCGTGCCGGTTGCGGTTGATCCGCCTGCAAGCTGCGGCGTCACCGATCCGGCCGACCGGCCGGAGATCGCAAACGCCATCCGGTAGTATTTGCCGGCTGTCAGCGTCATGGCCTGGCTGATCAGGTCGGCAGTTCCGGCCGTATGCGTCGCTTTACCGCCGGAGATCGACCAGCCGCCTTCCGGCGACCAGGTGTCAGCACTTGAGAATGCGCCGTTGTTGATCAGGCTTGCGCGTGTCGTATCGCCATCAGCCAGATTGATAGAGCTTGATGGCACGACAGCAACAGGTGCGCCGGTGCGATGGATATCACGATCGAGAGTGCCACCTGCCGGCACGCGATAAAGCTGAAGCGCGGCCGTGGCCTCATCGGCCGTCGTGACCAGCGAGACTCGCGCAAAGCCGAGACCTCCGGCGGCCGTGATCGAACCTGTGTTGAGCGCTCCTGGAATGACAGGGTCGTTTGCGCCGATGGTAACGGCAACTGTGCCGCTCGCAGCCCCTTCAGTGCCACCGCCACCGATCGCATAAACACGGATGTCGACGGTCTGGCCCTTTGCATATCCGACGATCGCTGCGCCGCCATTGGCTACGGGAATGCTGAAGTTTGCCCATCCGCCGCCGGAAAGGCGGTGCTCGATCCGGTAGCTTGAAAGCGTTGCGGCCGATCCACCGCCAGGCGCGATCAGGATGGCGAGGCCGTTTTCGCTGTCGGTCCCCGCAAGTCCGGAATAAACCTGCGAAATGCGCGGTGCGGCCGGGGAGACCTCGTAGTTCGCGATTTCGCCACCGACACGGCCGTCCCAGGCGGGCGGCACTTCGGCATCCGTCAGGTCATCGATAACCGGGCTGGCATCGATCATATGGATGGTCGCGGCAAAGTCCTGTCCCGGCTCTATGCCCTTTACTTTCATGAGCGAGGAGACCGTGTCCATTTCGCCGAAGTGGATCAGTTCGCCGATCTTCGGCAGCGTCGATGCGTCTTCCACAATCAGCGTCTTCCATCGACCTGCGCCGGTCTCGACCTGGCGTACCAGCGAGGTGCCAATCTCATCCTCGCTATTGGCAAAGACCCGGAACCGGATTGCATAGGTCTTGCCTGCCTCCATCGTGACGATGTCATCAAGCACGACGATCGCACCCTGAACCGCGCGGACGCGAGCCGAGATCTGCGTGCGCGTCAAAACGTCAGAGGACAGCGCGACGAGGTCGCCGCGCGTTGCCACACGCGCCGCGCCCGATTGCATGGCGCGATAGCTGTCCGGCCGGTAGATCAGCTCGTACTGGCGCCGGCGCGCCTCCCGCCAGATCTCGGCCGGATCGGTTTTGCCCGGCATCTCGATCTGTTCGGTCCGGTCGATCGGACCTGTATGGCCCGGCCAGGGCACGATCCGCTCTGCGGGCTTGTGGTCGTTCGTCGCATCGAAAAACGGGACGCGGAAGGCATGCGGCGGCTCGAAATAGGTCCGCGACCATTGGAAGTCCGAGGCGTTTCGCGGGCTGATATGATCGATCACCATATCGTCCGGGCGGTCGATCACCACCGTCCAGCGGACGCCGTCATGGCGCGGCGTCGCACGCCCGGCCGCACAGATGGCCAGCAGCATCTCGCCGAGGTTCTCGGCAGCATCATGCAGCCGGTCATATTTGAGACCCTTGGTCTGGCAGAACTGGTACCAGTCGTTGATCGCATCCATGTCGATCGACGCGGCAGACACCGGATAAGCATTGCAAGGCCCGGTGAGCGCTTTCACATAGGCTGCGGCCGGGTTGCTGGTGTTGGGCAGTTCGCCAGCCTCGGCAAGCCGGGTCGCCATGGCGTTGACATTGTCGAGCGCGCCGTTGAGCTGATAGGTCGCCTTGATCCGCATCGCCAGAAGGCAAAGCGGCTTATTGAAATTGACCGGGTATTCCGGCCGGATCGACTGCACGGCTGCAAGGGTGACGCGGTCGGAGATGCGGGTCGAGGTCTGCTCGTCCGTCATCCGGGTGACCTCGATCTCGTATTTGCCGCGTGCCGGAAAATCCCACATGTGCTGGCGGAAGAAGGTCTCGCGCTTGCCGGCGCTGATTTCGAGCGTGGCGACACCCTGCCAGTCCGGGCTTCCAACCGGGCGCTGGCGAATACGGACAGAGACCGTGCGCTGGCGCACCTCGCCGTTGTCGTCGACCTCGAACAGGCCGGACGGCATGGCGATGATCACCGAGGTGCTGGCGCTGTCGAGCGCGGTTGCCCGCGTCACCGGTTTTCCTCGGCCGGCTGGCCCTCGATCACTTCGCCGGCATCGTCACGCGGCAGTGGCCGGACAAGCTCGATGCCGGTCGCTTCCTCGATGACCTGACGCGGATAAAGCGTGACCGGACCATCGCCGGCATATCCGGAACGGGTTTCGATCTCGACCTCGTCATATTCGTCGATCGACGTTTCGCCGATGCGGATATCCGAGAGCGACAGAGCGCCATAGCCGAACGTGAACAGCCCACGGACAAACTGCTCGTCGCCAACAATCTCGGTGTAGGTCGTGGCGGCAAAGACCGGCGCGACACGATGCGTGCCGAACAACATAGGCACCGGTTCGCTGTCGCCCGGCACCCGGTTGCGCCAGCCGGATACCTGAAACGTGTTGCGCTTCTCACCGTCATTGTTGTTGGCCTGCGGCGGCGGGATCAGTGCGTTGATCGCAAGCGATGCAATCGCCGTCAGTCCGGCCGTGATCAGGCCCTTGACCAGCCCGAAACCAGCCGATGCCGCCGTAAAGCCGAATGCGCCCGCAATGGCCGGTGCCAGGGCAAAGGCAGCGATTGACACGACAACCATCAGGATCGAGCGCACAGCGTTTTTGCCCGGCACCACCCGGATGACGACACGTACACCGGCTTTCGGGCGAACCTGTTTCCAGAATTGCTGCGGAACCGGCATCATGCTTTCGGCCGAGACGAGCGTGACGCGCAGATGCTTGCGGTCGATGACGGCCAGCGAAGGCAGACCGATCGTGATCATGTCATCGATCGTGGCCCCGGCCGGCACGGTCATGTCCAGGCGCGCGGATCCGGGATCGATGACCGGCGCTGTGGTGAGCTGGACAAGACCGTTCATGCCATCAGCCTTTCGTGCCGATAGATGCCGCGCAGCCGCTGTTTCCAGGACGGCATGCCGTAGCATTCGACGCGCGCACCGGTCTCGGCCATGTGCAGCATCCAGTTCGGGCGCACCACAATGCCGATATGCGAGGTCACCTGACCGCGCCGGAACAGCACCACGTCCATGGCTTGCGGTTCGCCCTGGCGGTGCCATGTGCTGGATGCGGCCGCCGTGCCGATCAGGCCTTCGATCTCGGCGCGTTCATCGGTCGAGTTATAGGCGTGGCGATAGGTGGGCAGCGCGATCTTCAACTCACGGGCATAGACCAGGTGGATAAGCCCCCAGCAATCGCAGCCGGCAGCATCACGGCCAAGGTCACAAAACGGAATGCCAAGATATCTGTCGGACCAGCTCATCGATAAATCCCCGGAAATCTGTCTTTGGTGAAGCGGTCCATCGGTACGCGCTCGTCCTCGATCGGACGGCGGCCGATGGCGATCCGGACCTCGCCAGCATCGCCGTCGGCGGAGACGAGCTTCATGTCTCGGTATTCGACCTCGACAAGGTCAGGAGAACCGACCAGCACCACGGCCATGTGCACCGTCGCGTAGTCGACAAAAGAACGCAGCACCGAGGCGATTTCGTTGTCGACGTTTTCGAGCACCAGCGTTGCTGCCGCCGGCGCATCCTCCATATCGCCGGGCACTTCAGCGCTCGCCAGAACGAAGAGATACGGATCAACCACCGGGTTTGCGCCGTTCCAGATCGACCGCGTGCCATAGATCAGCGGTTCAGCGGAAATACGCTCGGTCGGGTCCGTTGAAAGACGGATCGGTTCCGGCAACAGGGCGTGCTCGAACACGAACAGCGCGACCTCGATGTCGCCGCCGGTCTCGGCATCGAATGCGGTTCTGGCGTTAAAGCTGACACGTCTCATGGCATCACCGTCACGTTAAACGCGATCTTGAAGCGGATGCCTCTGACGGTTTCGCTCGGAACCGGCTTGCCGAACAGGCAGAGCCAGCGCGCGGCCATCAGAAGCGGCGTGCCATCATGCATCAGAAGCGGTTGGCCATCCGGCATCAGAAGCGGCCAGCCATCGGTCGTCGGATCCGGCATCCAGAACAGGCTCGAACCGAAGTCCGCATTGTCCTCGTAAAACCGGTCAAAGACAGCCTTCTGGCTGCGGTCGACATCAATGGTCAGCGAAACGCTTTTGCTCACCGATGACCAGCGCCGTTTCCAACCGCGAGGGCCGGTATCGCGTGGACGCTCACCACGCGGATCATCGATCTGACGCTGATAGCCATCGCGGTCGGGTTTCGGGAGTTCGGACGGCCAGGTGAGGATCGTCATCGTGCCACTCCCAGCTTTCGAACGCCGTAACTCTCGCGCATGACTTTCCGGGCTTTGCCGTCACGCGCACTCAAACCGTCGGCAGTCATATCGGACAGCACCATGCGGTAGGATCTGCGGCCCTGCGCATCGGTCGTTTCCTCGACTTCGCCGGTCACCGGAGCAGAAGAATTGTTAATGACCTGGATCATCGGGCGCATATCCGCCGTCGCGCCGGCATTGCTGTTGCCGGCCTGCGGCCAGTAGGCCGGGCCGGTTTCGATAGCGCCGCCTGAAGCGTAGCGACCGAACGGACGCCCGCTGTTAATGGCTTCGAGGATTGGTCGATGCTTTGCCGTCGCTTGGGCGTTGACCATGAATTCGCCATTGGATGCCCAGATCGGCACCATGTCATCGCGCGGACCGCCAGGACCAACAATCGGACCACCTTCTGCATAAAGTCCCGTCCATGCCCCTGACGCCACGGTCGCCTGGGCGATCTGCAACTGCGATCCGCCGCCGATGCCGCCAAAGAGGCTGCCAAGCCAGCCAAACAGACCGCCACCACCACCGGAAGCGCCGCCGATCTGGACATTGGAAAAGGCATTGCCGAGCTGACCGAGGCCGTCGCCGAACACGCCGAGACCCTGATTGGCGATGCCGGCGTTCTGCGCCAGACCGCCAAGAGCCTCGGACGCGCGACGCACCTGCAGGTTGGCCGCATTCTGCCAGCCAAGGCCGACGCCGTTGCCGGTGTTGCCGGAGAGCATCTGAAGCTGCAGGTCGCCGCCCATCATTCTTGAAGCGCCAGTCGCAAGACCGACATGGCCGCCCATCTCATTCGCACCGAGACCGCGTGAATTCAGCAGAACGTCACCACGCATCACCTGCGATGGATCGATCTGCAGGCCCCAATCCTGAAAGCTGTTCGCGATCAGCGAGCCGCTGCCATCAATGCCGACTTGTGCAAGCGCCGAGTTGACGAAGCCGGCGCACCATTTCGTCGCCGCCGCATTGATGTCGACGCCGCCGGCGGCGAGAAAGGCGTTGATGTCGCCAAGCCCGTTGCCCTCGGTCGCACCCAGAAGGCCAAAGGCGCGATCGACGCCGGCAGAGGCGACATTGCCGCCCACTCCTGTCCCGCCGAAATTGTCATTGGCACCATAACCGGACATCAGCCCGGCCGGGCCCGCAGCGACACCACCGTTGACGATCACTGTTGCCGCCTGGACGTTCATCGCACCGACCGACTGCCCGCCGCCGAAGATTGTGGACAGGATGTTTTCGCCGGGCTTTTGGAGATCGTCGAACGTGCCGTAATTGGTGCCAAGCAGCGCGTTCTTGAGCGGGTTCTTGGCACCGAGATCCAGCATCATCTGGCCGACGCTATTGGCCATGTCTTCAAGGATCGAGCCAAAGTCACCAGAGGCCAGTTTTTGAAGTCGAAGATGCTGTCGATCGCGTCTTCCTGCGTCGACTGGATCTCGCCCCAGGCATCGCGCTGACGCTCCAGTTGCGCTTCCATGTCCGCCAGCGCGCGCACGTTCTGCAGGCGCTGCTGCGACTCACGATCGCCGATCGACAGACCCTCACGGCGCAATGCCTGCATTTCCTCCAGCGCGGCGAGTTCCCGCCGGCGCACGGCCTCGCTCGCGCCGACAAGATTGATCTCAGCGCGCAGCCGCTTTGCATCCTCGCCCTGACTGCGAAGCGCCTCATATTGTGCCTGGCGGCGTTCCAACGCGCTTGTCAGTTCCGCCTCGGCAGCCGCGAGCGCCAGCCGCGTGCGACCGGCCTCGCTATCAAGCACGATGCCCTCGCGCGTCAGCCGGTTCCTTTCCTCAAGCACTGCAAGCGTCCGGCGCTGCTCGGCCTCCGTCGCCCCGATCAGCGCCAACTGTACCTTCAGGCTTTCGATGCTTTCCTGACGCGTCCGGATCGCATCGCGATTGCTTTCCGTACGGTCGAGTTGGCTTTGGGCATCGGCGATCCTTTTGGCCTGCTCGATGCGCTCGGCATAGGTTTCGGCGCCTTCCTTGATCCCTTCCTGCTCAAGCTTCTGACGTTCTTTCAGGACGGCAAGCTCACGCCGGCGCGCGGCCTCGCTTTCACCGACAAGCCCGATCTGTGCGTTCAGCCGCTCCAGCTCCTGGCTGCCGGCAAGGAGAGCCTGCTCGCTTGCCGCCCGCTTTGCCTCGTCGGCCGCTGCGGCATAGGCTTGTTCCAGGCCATTGACGATCGCCTCGAGCTTTTGCTTTTCCTCCCCCTCGGCTTCAGCTGCCGCCGCGATCAGAGGCCTGAGCTGCAGCTCTTCCTGCAGGATGCGGTTGGCGTCAGAAGCCGAAATTGCTCCGGCCGCAACCTGGGCATTGAGACCGGCACGAATGTCGGTTTCCGCATTGATCTGGTCGATCTGAGCCTGAGTGCTGGCGATCGTGCTTTCGATCACGCGGTTATAGGCGCGCTGCACTTCCGCGTCGGCTGTAGCTTGGTCCATCTCCTGGCCTTGCAGCTCGAGCTTCTTGCGCTGCGCCTCCAGCTCGGCACGCAGAAGCGGGTTGCGCTCATTGGCAATCCGGATATCCAGCCGGTCGAGCTCATTGAGCCGCTGTTGTTTGCCGAGAATGGCGTCGAGCGCGCGTTCCTTGGCCTCCAGCGCTTTGTTGATCCGGTCGCCTTCGCCGGCATCGATGTCGGCCTGCGACAGGCTACCGAGGCCGGTCTGCAATGCAGTGATCTGGTTCTGGTAGCGCTCGACCTGGTTGATGGTCGACAGCGCGGGCGAGGCGTCGGCGATCGTCGAGGCAGCGGTTACGCGCTGGCGCGCTTCGGCTTCCGTTCGTTTTGTCTCCTCCGCATTCAAACGCGAAGTCAGAATGCCGATCCGCAGTTCGATTTCCGCGACGTCCCGATACATCTGCGCGCGAAAAGCGCCGGCCAGAGGACCGTCATCGGGTCGCTGAATTCGCTCATAAAGCTCGGCTTGCTGCTCGCGCAGCCGCTCCAGCTTGTTCTCGTCCGTCGGGCCGTCGATCACATAGTTGACGCCCGCGCCAACCGCGCCAAAAGATTGGCCGCATCTTGCCGCATCGACTTCCAGGCACGGCCGAGACGCGTCGAGGCCTCGTTCGCATTGGCCAGTTTCCCAGGCAATTGATCGATGATCAGCGCCTGGGCTTCGATCAGACGGTTCTGGGCGGCAAGGTTGCGCACCTGCCGGGCCGTCGCTGCATCGATCAGGTTATACTGTTTCGACAGCGTATCGGCGGCCTTAGCTGGATCGGAAAACAGATCTGCAAGCGCGTCGCCGGCGTCATCTGCGGCCATCCCCATCGTCGCGGCAAAGTCGTCGGAAAGCCCGATCAGCGTCTCGAAATTCTCCGAGCCGATCTTTCCGGTTCTCAGAAACGCCGTCTGCATCGTCCGCGCGGCGGCGACGGAAATGCCCGCGGCTGCCGCGCCGGCCTCCGCCGAGGCCTCCATTTCGGCAGCGGTTCCTGCGACGGCACGGCCAAGACCGGCTGATGCGGTCTCAACCTGTTTCGTCGACGAAAGGTAGCTGCTGTAGGCCGCAACACCCACCAGCGTTGCCGCCGTCAAACCGCCGATCCCGATCGTTACGGGATTGATCAGTCGTGTCAGCCCGCCGAGGATCGACCCGAAATCTTTCAACGCCATGTTGGCACCGCCCTGACCGGCATAGAGCTGGACGATCTGCGGACCCTGTTGTGCCATGATCATCGCCGGGTTCATGCCCATGGCGGCCGTCTGGCCGATGTCGAAGAGCTGATACGTCAGGTTCTGGCGGCGAAACCGCGAACTATTGTCATTAAGACCTGCCATGCCACCGCCCAGAACGGCAGCGGCATTGCGCCCCTTGATCGCGTCAATCGAGGCCAGCGTTGCCTGACGCTGACGACTGATCGCCGCCGTCATTTCATCCGTCGAGATCGCGCCGAGCTGCTGTGCCTGGCGGATCTCCGTGACCTCCTGCCGGTAGCGGGTAATCACGGAAAACAGCGGATTGTATTTACCGCGAAGCCGGTCGAGTTCGGCACCATAGGCGGCGATATCCTCACCGCGATTGCGGCTCGTGGTCTGGGCCCGGCTCAGCCCGGTGGTTGCCTCGACCAGACGCTGCACATGCGGTTCGGCCGACCGTGCCGCAGCACCGGTCGCGTCGAAATCGGTTTGTGTCTCCTTCAGACCGCGCCGGGCATCGGAATTGTCGACGGCCAGAAGGATTGAGGCTTTCATGGGCTGGGCCATCATCCGTCTCCGTTCAGGACGGAAAGCGCTTCGGTTTCCATCGTCTGGAGATCGGAGAAGACGGTATCTGGAAGTGCCTGCCGGCGCATGACGACATCGACGGCGTTATAGTCGAGGCCAATCCAGATCATGCCGGCCATGGTCGCGGCGACACGCCATTGCGTATCGACGGCCAGAAAGCCAAGCATGCTGTCGCGATTTACCGCCATGATCTCGATTGCCTCGTTTGTGGTGTCTTCCGGCGCGGCCTCGATGACCGCGCCCATTTGCCGAAACTGTGCGGCCAGGTCGTCGTCGACCGTGGCCGGCACCTCTGCGTCCGTCTTACCGACGCGCGCCAACGCCCAAGCGCGCGCCGCGCGCTTCAGTTTCCCAGGCGTGCTTCCTCGCCGTTCAGGCTGTCGGCATAAGCTGAGTAGATTGCGCGGCGGAACCAGGACTGGTTCATCGCCCGCCGGAAATTCTCGTCTGAGAACTTGTAGGCATTGCCATCTGCGTCCTCGACGCCGCGCCAGTCCTTGCAGACATCGGCGAGCTGCTTGCGTTCATGCTCCATGCGCGCCCTCGGCGACGTCAGCTTCGCAGCTTCCTCGACGCGGTCGATTGCCTTGTCCTGGCTTTCCGGCTCGAACAGGACTTCCAGTTCGTATGTGACGAACTTGCCGGGATTTTCCGTGTCCGGCATCTGGACCTTGACGGGCCACCAGTAGCGGGAGGTTTCGGCGAGGATGAATTTCATCGGTGCTTTCCTGTCTTCGAAAGGACTTCAAACGGGTTTTGAAAGGCGCTTGAACACGCCTAACGGACGGTGATCTTCAACTCGTCGAGACCCGCGACCGGGCAAAGGCCGAGCGGCAGCGAATAGTTGACGATGTTGTTGGTCTGGCCTTGGCTCGGCTTGCCGATCTCGACGGCCGGCGCCGAAACTTCCACGATCTTGCCGGCAGTCTTGCCATGGACAAGCGACAACGCGCCGCGTGTGCGATCCTGCGCGGCGGCAAACCAGTTGATCTCGGCAAGGCTCTTGGCCTCGACCACCGCCGTGCCGGTGCCAACGCGATCGGTGATGGCGATCAACTCATCGCCGATCAGGAAGCGCGGCGTCACCGTGTTGCCGAGATCGAGCGCAAGGCTTTCGGCAACCGAACTCCAGCCATGTAGCGACATCGTGGTGTTGGCCTTGGAGACAGGCAACGGCTTTTCCCAGCCGGCAAGTGTGACGGCCGGCATCGCGACGATGTCCTCGATCACACCGAGCAGGCCGGTCATCGTGAAGGTGAAACGCGGGATCTGCTTGGGCGTGAAATTGAGCGAAACATTGCCGCGCGCGCCGAGGAGCACGTGCTGAACCTTGTCGGAGATGAAGTAGATCGAAGCCGCTTCCTCGCCGTCCTCGACGATCTCGTATTCGACGGAGGTGTCGACGGTCACAGTCTGTGCAAGGCCGCAGGCGCGCAGCACGCTGTCATATTTCGGGGCGGTTCCGGCCGTGCCGGATCCGGCAATTTCGATTTCACCCGAAAGCGTCGCATACTGACCGGTGATGATCATGCCCTGGTTGCCCAGATAGGGCAGCATCAGGTCGCGGCTGACCTCGTCGCCTTCAATCGGCGTGAAGGTCACATTGGTCATGATCAAAGCTTCTGCGGCGGTCGGCTCGGCATCGACCGCGTAGGTGTCTTCGATCTTGGCCAGCGCGGCCATTTTCTTGTAGCGGCGAACAGCCATGGTCAGGCTCCTTTTTCGCGGTCGCCTCGGCCGGAGCCTTGCTCCCGGTGTCAGCTTTGGTTTCGGTCTTTTCCTCTTCGCTTGCCGGCGCTTTGGGATTGGGCGCGGGTTTGAGGTTTCCTGTCTTCGCATCGCGGACGTAGCATCCGCCTTTGATCGGTCGTTTCATTGGTCGCTCCCTTCAAGAAAACGGCTGGTCTGCCAGGTCTGGACATAAATGCTGGCGCCATTGCCAAGCGGGGTTGCCTGTCCGCCGACCAGTTCCAGAGGCTCCTCGGCCGAGGGCGGCGTCCAGCCTGCAAGCGCCTGCTCGATCGCGGACCTGAAGTCGTCGAACGCAAGCACCCGCTTGCCACCGCGCGCGTCGTACTGGCGGATGACGAAGGCGACGAGCAGCTGGACTGCGACTATCTGCAGATGCCCGCCGGTCGCGCGCTGGTTCGGTTCTGCCAACTCGCGATAGGGCAGGACAAAGGCCGTGCCGCTCTTGGGCGCGGTCGCCTTTGTCAGACGCTCGATATCTTCTGCCGGCAGCACGTCGGCGAGATCGGGGGCAGCAGATTTCAGGCGGGTGACGATCTCCGAAATCACAGCCAGCCTCCCAGCTTGTCCTTTGAGAAAGCCGGCTCCGGCCCGGTGAAACCGAAATCGCCGGACGTCGATGACGACGGATCGTCACCGTCTGGAAGCGGCAGTCTGATCCGGCCAGACGAGACCTTTTCGAGATCGGAGAGCGCCGCCTTCCAGTCACGCACGACGTGATCGGGCGCGCCATCGCGGTGAAGGTAATAGCGGGCGATCGAGACCGCCCAGCCATTGACCTGCGACGGGATGACCTGCAGCGGCAAACGGTAGCGAACAGCGAGATAGCCGTTGATTGCGCTCGTCGCGTCGCCGAGTGCCTTGGCGACCACATCCGGATCGGCAACGCCATCACCGTCGCGATCGGCGACCATCAGGATTTCGTCCTGGCCGGCGCGTTCGATCAGGTCGTCGAGGCTCGCATAGTCCATGGTCACTCGGCCTCGACCGGTTCGCCGTGTTCCCAGACGGACGAGATCGCGCCCATGCCGGCAAGTTCGTCGTGGCCGGCACGGGTGACAATCACCCGGCCGCCGCGCGGAATACGATTGCCGTTGAAACGGACAGGCTTGAAGACGACAAAGCGGCGAAAATTGGCGCTCGTCGAAACCGCAGGAGGCTCGTTGACGGCGGCCTGGTTCGAAATATCCTGGCTTCCGCTGCTGTCGCTGCTCGACCCCTGCTGGCTTTCGGAGGCTTCGGCTGCATCTGCATCGTCTGACGCGTTGCCAGCAGATATATCGGCGCTTGCGTCGGTTTCTGTGCCGGTCACCGGTTCCTCCTGATCGTCGGGAGCGACTGAAGACTTTTCTGCCTCCGTGTGCAGGCTTTTCTCATCGGAGCTGGAACCATCGCTCGCATCTGGGCTCTGCGTGTCCTCGGCCTTGGTGTCCGCCTTGGTGTTTTCCTCGGTCTCCGGCTTCGTCGCCTTTTTCCGTCCTGCCATGATGGCCTCCTGGTGTTTTGGATTGGTGACGCCCGGCGAAGTTCACCGGGCACGCCTGGTTTGGCCTCAGACGACGTTTTCGAAGAAGTAGCCAAGGTCCGGAGCGGAAATGACTTCCCTGACGCTCTCGCCGGAACGCACCCGGTCGGAGCCGCGAAGGCCGATCTTCGGCTCGGGGATCGAGCCGGAAACACGCGTTCCGAACTGCGCTGTCCAGCCGAAGGTCGGCGTTGCGGAAACGCTGTCGGCGAGCGGCGCCTTATGCAACAGGGTGCAGTGATTGCCCCAGCAACGCTGGCGCTGAACCTGCTGACCAGGCTTGGCGATATTGACCCAACCTTCGCCAATGATGATGTCATTGAGTTCGAGCAGATCGGCGACCGCACGCTTGTTGGCGTAGCCATCGGCCGCACCCGAGGGGTGAGCGCGCGCAGTACGCTCTGATTGGTGCGAAGCGCCGTCCATGCGCCGCGCCCCATCACAGCGTTGTTCGGTCGCATGACCATGCTGTCGGCCGCTTCGGCAAAGGCGATGATCGGCTTTGAGTCCGGGCTTGACCATTTGTCGGTTCCGGCAAGAGCCTCCTTGTTGTCGTCGCCATAAAGCGCGGGATCGAAAACCCTGTTGGCGACGCGGACCTCGCGGTCGAGCAGCACCAGATCGATCAGGCGCTGGGCGGCAAAGGCCCTCGGATCGTAGCCCGCCGGCGCGTTGGCGCTGTCGGCGATCGGCACGACGTCATCGAGGCCGTAGTCCTCGGTGCGATCTTCTTTTTCCTTCGCCTCGAACTCGACTTCGTTGGGCGAGGATTTGCGGCCGACCTTGGTGTCGTGCAGCGTGATGAACTGACCGAAGTCGAAGAACCACCACTTGAACTGCTCGCGTGGCAGCAACGGGTTAAGGCGCGGAAGAACCTGATCGGCGATGAGCGTGCCGTTCTTGTAGGCCTGGACGATACCGACAAGGACGGGATCGACGGGAAAGGGCTGACCGGACATTGATTGCTCCTGATGGTGTTTGGATTAGGCCGCGACGCCAGTCAGCGTGCCGCGTTGGACGATGGCGCGGGCGAAATCGCCGCTTTCCGCGCCGGTGAGGAGATAGCCGGCCGTTACGGCATTCGCGCCTTCGGCCGGTGCTGCGGCAACGGCTGCGCCATTGGCATCGGCCGTGATCGGATCGCCGGGATTGATATCGCCGCCGCAGACAACTTCGGCCGGGCCGAACAGCACGACGTCGATGCGTTGGCCGGCTTCAGCGCCGGAAGGAAAGTCGACGACGCCGGCGATCGGATCGGTTGGGTCCGTGGCAAGCGCCACCTCGCCATCATTGGCGGTGAAGGTCACGAGATGGCGGTGGGCGATGGCGCCGGCTGCGACGAAGGTCTTGACGATACGAGCAGTCATTGAAAAATCCTCAGTTGCGCGCCGTCAGACGCATGGCGGCGGCGGCTGGCGAAAGGACTTCACCCTTTTCAGCCGCCTTGGCGATTTCGGTTTCGATGGCGCTGGCGACATAGACCGGGTCGGAAAAGTCGGGACCGTCGCCGGTCGCATGCTCGCCGGTCATCAGCGGTTTCGGCAGCTTGGAAAGCAGGTCGCGGAAGGCCGCACGCGGCGACGTCTCGACCTTTTCATCACCTTCGGAAAAGGTGAGGTCGTCGTCGCCAAGCTCCGAAAACAGCGCCGTGGCCGCCCCTTCAATCCGACGGGCAGACGCCCATCCTTGACGATTTCGCTGACAAAGGCGGCGTCGTCATCGGCGCGCCGTTTGCGCTCGGTTTCCGCAAACGTGGTCTCGCGGTTCTTCAGCTCGGCTTCGCGCGCATCAAGTGCTGCCTGCCGCTTCTCGGCATTCTCATCCATGGTGTTGTCCTCGGTTGTGGTCTCGGAAAAGGTGGGCCGCGTCTCCAGCGCTCGGCCCTCGGCGCGCATGTCGGCGGCTGCCCGTGCCAGATCGTCGATCTCCCAGTCGGGCAAAACTTCTCGGCCGTCTCGGCGTCCGTGGTTTCAATGAAATAGTCGCGCAGGCCGCGAAACAGCTTGGAAAGGCTTTCAAGCGCCCAGGCATTGCGGAACACGAGATCGCTGTCGGAGAATTCGAACACCACCGCGTCGCCATCGTCGAACTCGACTGGCTTTAGACCTTTGACGGCCGGCGGCTGGGCGCCGAGGAAACCGACATGACGCAGGTGATAGCGGCCGGGCGTCGGATTGCCGGCACTTGCCGGCGCATAGAACGCCGCCGAGACCTTCTTGAACGCTCCGGAGCGCACAAGCTCGGCGAAATCGGGATTGAGCTGATCGGGTTCGGCCACCAGCCGGCCGGCCTCGACCTTCAGGCTTTTGATCCAGCCATAGGCCGGTGCATCCTGTTTCGGATGGCCGACAACGATCGGGGCGAGATGGCCATCCGGATCGTAGCCGGATGCAATCGCGCCAAGATCGGCGTCACCGAAGGAGAGCGTTTCGCCCTTCGATGTGGTATGGGTGCCGGTGCGGAAGATTTCGAATGTTTTCATGGCGCCGACAATGCCAGCGGGCAGTCAGCCGAAACATTCACAAGCGCCTTGCGAGAGAGCCCGTATTTGGGCTCACGGGCCGTTTCCAGTCTTAAACCGGCAAACCGCCCCTGACAATCATCTGCCGGATCAAATTCGAAGCCCTTTCAAAGCCGCTGGGCGCGCGCGGCCAAAATTTACGGATGACGAAGCGGGCAGGGATGCCTCGCGCGTCCTGAGGCAAATATGAGGGTTTTTATTCGACGCTTGCAAACGGCTCGAAATGGTCCTGGATGATATCGAGAATATCGGCGCGGTCCTTTTCGGAGAGACCGAGAAACTGACGCTTGGGGATCGTGACGGATTTCACCTTGATGGTCTTGCCGCCCATCGAGAACACCAGCGCTGGCGCGTCCTTGGCCTTGATCACGCCGCCCTCATTGTGGATGCGGGCATAGATCTGGTTCGATCCGACCTCGACCGAGGCGTCATCGACCAGTTGCCAAATGATCCTGGCAAGGTCGCCGCTCTCGCCTTTGAGGATGCCCGAACCCTTCTTGGTCTTTTGGTAGAGCGGATTGAGCGGCTTCCAGGCTTTGCCCTCCGGGTCTTTCTCGTCAACGAACCGGCCGCGCGTGACCCGCGCCTCGTGTTCGCCGATATTCTTCAACGCCGGGGTGATCGTGGCTGCGGCCTGGTAAAGGCGCGTCAGCCCGGTATCGATACTCTCATCGCGGATCGTCAGTGTCGCTGCGGCCATTTGCGAACCAAGGCCTCCTGCCTTATATTGTGGGTGTCTGGTCGAGGCTTTCGGGAGCCCTCCGTAGACCGGATACCGAACGCGCCGCCCGAAACGGCGCGTTTTATTTGCGCCTGTAGAGCAGCGCGCCCTTCCTGAATTGCGAGAGATAGGCGTCGGCCGTGTCGAACCCGGTCACGGCCGTCCAGCCTTTCGATGTCCACTCGAAGCGCGCCAGAAGAGACCGGCCGTCCGGCAGGATGACCCGCTTCAGATAGGCCCGGCGCAGCACGATACCGCTTTTGACTGCCGCCCAATCCACCCAGATTTCGTCCGGTTCCTTGATGGCGTCGGCAAGAAGCAGCGTGTAGGCGCCCCGGCCGCGCTTGTCGGCCTTCAGGCCGAGCACTTCGCCATCAGCATTGCGTTGTTCGAACATCCTTCGGCCGATCGTGATGATGCCGCCGCTTTGTCGCGGAAGTAGCCGCCGTCACCCTCGAATTGAAAGGCCTTCAAAAGGCCTCGACATAGGTTTCAGGCGCAAGCCCGGTCGCCATCAGATCGGCGGCGCGCGCCTTGACAGGCTCAGGCAGGGCAGGAAGGTCAGCCGTAGACTTGATCTCCGTGCCGTAGGGTTTGAGCGGCCTATGCAGCTCCGGCGGGACCAAGCCGTTCAGCCATTCCTCGCCGGCATTATAGGCCCAGCCGCGATCGATCCCCGGATAACGGGTTTCCGGTTCGCCGGTGCGGCGGTCGGTATCCTCATAGGGCTTCAGGTCCGGCGCCTGGTCGGGACCATCCTTGCCGAGCGCCTTCAACTGCCGTTTCGACAGCGCCTCGATGTCGCAACCGCAGCCCCAGCCATTCGGCGGAAACATGATCCGCCAGGCCGGATCGGTTGCCGCAAGCACAAGCCCGTTCCAGGAGAGATGGAGCTTCCTCGGATGGAGCGCGCCCGAATGAACGTATTTCCAGTAAGGCCGGTATTTCAGCACATCCGGATCGGTGAGCTGCTTGTAGCGCCCGGCCATATAAGAGGTGCGCATGTTCGTCGTGTAGATGATCCGGGCGCGCCAGGCGCGCCGTTCCTCCTCGGTCTTGCCGTGCGAATTATAGCGCCAGCCCGTCCGGTCGACGATCGCGTCAAAATCCCTACGGAACTCCTTGAGCCCAGTGCCTGCTGCCCTTGCCTTCGCGATCGCTGCGCGGAAATCAGCAAGCATGTCGTCGCGGGTCACGCCGGCGACGGAAAAGGCCCGCACATGAGCGGCATGCCTCAGGTCATCATGACGGCGTGTCGGCAGATTGACCTTGCCGGAAAGGAAATTGATCGCTTCGTTGAACGGGATTTGGTCAGCCATTGGAGCTCACGCTACCGTGACCCTCAAGGCGGGCCAGTGTCATGCCTTGTTCCATCAGCTCCGCAAACCCGTCGGCGTCCATCTCGGCCGAAAGCCGCGCGAGTCTGAGCGACAGATCGTCGAAGTCGGTGGCCGCGTTTACCTGGTTACGGATTTCTTCGATCATCGCCGCGATGACCGGATCGCTAAGTTCTTCCATCTGACCGGCGATCTCCGAAGCGGTATCTGGCGGATGCGTATGCTCGGCGAAGTCGGTCTCGTCATCGGCCGCTGGCGACTGTTTGCCTTCGGGATCAGTAACTGGTTCCGGCGCTTTTCGCTTCACCCACGCGCCGCCATAGGTCTCGTTGAAATAGTCCTCATCCTTGGGCTCATAGCCCATCTCGTAGATCGTTTTGTCACGCGCGACCTTGTCGTTGAGGTCTTCGGCCTCCGAGAAATCGCGCCAAACCTCTGGGATTGCAGCCCCCGGCCAGTTGGCCTCGACGAACCATCGCACCAGCGTATCGCGCACGGTTTCGCAGACGAGATCGGCGGCGGCCTTGGCAATCGCGATGCGGACCTCGTTGTGGATCTCGCCAAGCGACCGTGCGCCACGTTCGCCGGAATTGGTCGACAGCGTCTCGCCGAGCACGGCCTCGCTCATCAGTTCGTCGAGGTAACGCGACAAGGCCTCATAGACATCGCCACCGCCAGCGCTCTTTGCTTCGAGCAGACTGACATTCACCGTGTCGGGAACGGCAAGCCCCGTGTCGCCTGCCATCCGGCGCAGCGCATCGAGCAGTTGATCCTGTTTGGCCTGGTCGAAGCCGCCGCTATATTGCGCAAGTGTCGTCGGCGTGGCGTGCTTCTCCGTGCCGCGCAGCCAATGGGCCAGCACCTGCCGTTTGAACCAGGCCGGCCAGAACAGAACCGAGCCGATCCCGACGCCATAAGGATCATCGTCGTCATCATCGATCGAATGGCGGTGGACAATGAACTTGCGATCAGGAACCGCCTCGCCATCCATCGTGCTGGCGCGGGTCAGCATGCGCAGCTCGCCGTCAACGGTGAAGCGGAAGCGCCGCTGTTTCTTGACCTTGACGGCGCCGGCCTTCCAGACGCCGTCGTCGTTGATCCAGATGATTTCGGCGACAGAAAAGCCCTTCAGGATCGCACCGAGCAGTCCGCGTGTCAGCCGGTCAAAGTTGACTGCCTTGAGCTGTTGTTCGACCGCCTCGGCGACCTTCTTGTCCGGGCGTTTCTCAGACGCTGGAAACACCGCCCATTCGCGCGAGACGACCTCAAGCTTCAGCTTGGAAAGCACCGCATGGGCATGCGGATCGCGCCTGATCTCGTCATAGAGTTTCAGCGCACTTGCGCCGCCGCGCGCGGCAAGTACCTCGTCCATTGGCTGCAGCACACCCTGGAACGACGGGATAAACGGATCGCTTGCGGCGGTGGCGATTTCGGCGCGTTCGAGTTTTGCCATGTCAGAACCTCATGAAACTGAAGAGATCGTTGAGCCGGTTGCCAAGGTTGAAGCCCTTGCCGAAGTCGTCAATGACAGGTGCGCTCGCCCGCGACCCCGTGGTGCCCGCGCCGATCTCGCCGCTATCCTGCTCGCTGGCGAACACCGCGAGCGGGCCCGCCGGAGCCGCATCGCCATGCCGCTCGAAACCGTCGGCGCCCATATTGTGAAAATCGACCGGTACCTTGGCGATGCCGCGCTGCATCTTCAGCGCCCGGTAGTCATTGAGGATGTCGTCATCCCTCGGAAGCTCGATCAGCCCGTCGTCGAAGGCGGCCTTCAGCTTCGGCATGTTGACCATGTACCAGACCTCCGAAAGCTTGATCTCCGAGACATAGACCGCGCCGAACTCCTGCCGCGCCAGCTCGGCAAGCGCAGCACCATTGCCGGTCGCATCAAACGCCGCATGAAAGAAGCGTGGCAGATGCGCCTTGATGAAGCAGACGATCTGGAACTGCGACGTGTAAGGCACGTCCCGAAGCTCGAGGATGAACGGGGTTGCCAGCGTCAGGTCCGGCCTTACCTGCAGCGGGTGGATAACGGAAAGGTCCGCCGTGCGCCCGAAGTCCTGGCCGAGGCAGGAGCGGTAATGCCGGTCGAGCTTTGCAAGATGCGGCAGGAGCTGCTCTTTGCAAAAGGCCTCGACCTCCGCCTCGCGCAAATCCTTCGGCCAGTCGACAAAGCCTGCCGGCGGATGCCAGCGAATAACCGGAATCTCGTCCTTCATCCGCGAGACGATCAGCGCCCGCGACAGATAGGCTCCCGATGACAGCGAGGAATGCAAAACAGCTCCTCGTCCGCGCCGCTGCCATAGAACTTGATGATCGAGGCGCGCCAGGCGGCCTCGGCCTCCGGCGACCATTCTTTGCCGGTGACGAGACAAATGCGCTCGTAAAGCCCGTCGCGCAGCGCATCGTCGAAATCGATCCGAAGATGGGCATAGCTGGACTTGCCGGCGAGGATATCCTGTACCTGCTCGTTGAAATGGTTCTCGAAGCCGTCATGGGTCGAGCAGACGATCACCTGTCCGCCCCACATCAGGAAGGCGAGAGCCGCCTTGAGGAGTTGCTCCAGGCTGTCGACGAAGGCCGCCTCGTCGATCATCACCACACCCTGCTTGCCGCGAAGCGTGCGCGGCGCGGATGATAGCCCGACGATCTCAAAGCCAGAGGCGAACTGGATGCGGAACGCCTGGATCGCGCGCTCGCCATCCTTGTCGCTGTCGTCGAAGAGGAATTCCTCCATCTCCATCGCAGCCGAGGAGAACGATCGCGCCCACATGGCGGCTGCGTCGATGAATTCCCGCGTCATCTCCTGGCTATAGGAGATGTACATGAAATCCATGCCGCCGGCCTCGCGAGACCGCGCCGCGCGCAGAACGGCATAGGCAGCGCAAGCCCAGGTGAGCCCGATGCGCCGGGACTTCTCGACGAACAGCACCGGGCACGCGCCTTCGAGCAGCGATACCGTTCTTGCCTGATAGGGCAACAAAGCCTTGCGGCGCTCGATCCTCTCAAGCACCGCATCCGTCGACTGCCGCCGGGCGAGCGCCCAGTCCTGTTCGGAGATCGGGCCGCTCATTTATTGACGCCCAACAGCTTGTCGAGGATTTCGACGGCAGCTTCATCGGAAAGGCCGCGCGCCTTCGCCACCGTCTGGACCGCCTTCTTGGCCTTGTCCGCGAAATCCGCCTCGACCTTCTGCCGGCGCGACGAGGAAACGCTTTGCGCCTGAACCGCCGAGCGCAGGGCATTGGCAAGCTGCATCGCGCCCTTCGGATCAAGACCGCCATCCTCTGTGGCCTGCAGAAGTTCGAAGATCAGCGTCTTGATTGCCTCGGCCGCGATCAGCGTCAGTTCGTCCGAGCCTTCGGCGTCGATGCGCTCCGAGATCGTCGCGGCGATCTCGCGGGTCTCCTCGATCCGGCGGGTCATCCGCGCAAGATTGACCGAATAGCGATTGAACGCGGTGAACGAGGGAATGTCGAAGCTGACGCCGAACTCGCCTTGGATCGCGAGGAGCCTGTCACGAAACTCTGGATAGATTTCGGTCTGGGTCCGCTTCCGTTTCGCAAGCTCCTGCGCCGCCCAGGCAACGGCGTCGTCGCACTCGGCTGGCAAAAGATCGATATTGGAAAGCCTTCCACGTCCTCGCTTCGCCATGGCTCACACCTCCGGCGACGGGCGGGCAATGCCCTCGATGATCGAGCGGCGCTCCACATGATCGAGGCCGGCTCTGGTGATCGATGGGATCAGCACGCTGCCCGCCTCCGTCACCGTGACCGCGCCCAGCTCCTCCATCTTGCGGATCTGGGTGCGCACATAGTCGCGGCTGCGGTTATGGCCGAAGGTGCGCAAAAGCATGGTCAGCAGCGTCTCGTTGAGCGTCCCGTCGGTCTCGGTCGCGAGACCCCGCAGGATGATCAGGCGCGCGTCGCGGGCGGAATATTCCTCAAACGAAACCATGTCAGTCGTCACCCTTGGTTCTCAGATAATCGTCAATGCGGGTTACGGTGGCGCCCATGCCGGCAAGCCGTTCGGTCAATGCCGACATCGCCCCTTCGACCTTCGCCATCGCGATCTTCAGGTCGACCACGCTGTCCTTATCGGGCAGATGTCGCAGCTCCCCTCGATCTCCTGAATGCGCCGCTCATGTTCGATCACGATCTTCTCGATGGCCGTGAGCTTCTCGCTGTTGCCCTTCGCCCGCGCCGTCAGCCAGGCATAGATGAACGAGCCGAGCGCGATCAGGCTGTTGACGGCCGTGAGCCAGGGCAGAAGCGGATCAATCGTCATCGGCAATAAAACTCCCGCTCGCGCTCCGCCTGGCAGGCCGCGCAACGCCTGGCGAAGGGCGCTGCCTTGCGACGCGCCTGCGGGATAAGCTCGCCGCAATCGGCGCACTGTTTCGCGCCTGGCGCAGCGAGTGCCCGGCGCGCGCTTTCAATCCTGCGCTGGCGGGCGGCGTCATGGCTTTCGGTGGCCGCCTCCAGCCTTTCCTCACGGTTCATGCTGTCTCTCACTCGCGTGTTCCAGGGCGGCATTCGCCGCGTCGATCGCCGCGACCGCGCCGGCCCGGCGCTGATCGCAGACCTTCACCGCCATGCGGTCGTTTCCCCATTTGTCGACGACCTCGCGTTCCGACAGGTCGCCTTCCTCCGGCAGTTCGGAAAGCATCGGCGCGCACGACCGACGCGCGCTTTCCGGCGCTTCGACAGGCGTTTGAACCAGCTTGATCGCGGGGGCAGGATCATCTGGGGAGGAGCTGCAGGCGGCGAGCGCTAACCCCGCAACCATCGCCATCAGGCAATGCCGCATTGTCATCCTCCATCTGTTTGAGCTGATCGTGCGCCGCCGCCTCGGCGGCCCGGATTTCGCCATCGGCGCGCATCGCCTGACGGGCGAGTTCCGCGATCGCGCCGGAAAGCGCGGCATTGGCTTCCGCAACCTCGGCGCGCCAATAGGCATCGCGTTCGGCCTTCGCAGCGGCGACCCGATCGTCGACTATGTCGGAAACCTTGCCGACGGCCGTGCGTGCCGTGATCCCGGCAACGGCCAGAAGCGCTGCGACCAGGATCACGGACATCGTCTGTTTAGAGAGAAGTGCGGAGAGCCAGGCCAAAGCTATTCGCCCCCCGGTCATGCCTTTGGCGCGCAAGCGTCTGCATGTCCTTCGAGCCCGTGACCCGGTGAATGCCGAGCATTGCGGCAACCAGCCCGGCCATGATCGGAATGACGGTCGGCGCAAGCGACAGTGCGCCGGAGGAGTCCAGGCAGGCGGCGATCACGACCGTGAAGATCACGATCCAGGCGGCGATCTGGGAGATCAGCATGTAGCGCTTGGAGGACCGGTAATGCGGTTTCTGCATTGTCATGCGCCTCATGCCGCAAGCGCCATGAAGGGGCTTTGCCGGCAAGTGCGCGCTCCATCTCGTCGCGCGTCTGCGGACCGACAATGCCATCGGCGAGGATGCCTCGGTTTTTCTGGAACCAGATCGTGACCATCTCGATCGTGTGGTCGAAAGCGTCAGTGGGCTGGACCGGCCATTCATGCCCGATCAGTTCACGGTAACGCGCAAGGTCATCGACCCAAGCGGCGACGGCCGGGCCGCGATCGCCACGGCGGAGTATTTCGTCCTTGTACGGGATGACGTCGGCCATGCCGCTGAACAGATGACCATACTCGGCGCGCGCATCGAAGCACGGGCAGGCCTTGCCCTTGTCGTAGTCGCGATGGCCGCTGATCCGAGTGATCCCGAAACGGTCGCGCAGGTCGATGATCTCGGCGGTGAGCGCCTTTTCCTGCTCAAGCGTGCGCGTGTCGGTCGTGCGTTTCATATCGGCGGACCTGCCGCCCACATAGACGACGCCGACCGTGCCGGTGTTGTGGCCGGCGACATGCGCGCCGATCCGCTCGATCGGCCGTCCGGCCTCCCGACGGCCGTCGAGATGGACGACGCGGTGATAGCCGATGCCGGACCAGCCGCGCTCAAGATGCCATTGGTTGATCTCGGTGACGCTGACAGGCCGACCAGCCGGCGTGTCGGTGCAATGGATGATGATTTCGTTGATAGGGCGCATCATATTTCTCCGGCCGAGTGAACTCACAAGCGCTTGAGAAATATGATTGAAGACGGTGGGGAATTATTCTCACAAGATGTTTGTGAGAGAGCTCAATCCTGATCGAAAAAGGAGAGCTGACGTTTGTCTTCGTCCTTGAGATAGGACCGCACGGTAACGTCGGAAACGTGCAGCGCGCGGGCGATTGCCAGAACGGAATATCCCTTGGCTTTCATGGCCCGCGCGAGCCAGCGCCGGTTGATCGGCACGCGATATAGATGACCCACGCCGAGCGTTTCGGCAAGAGCCTTTACCTTGTCCTGACCGATCACCTGCGACAGGTCCGAGCCTGCCTGAGGACGCACCGAGAGATAAACCGGCGCGCCGCCAAAGCTCAGGAAGAAGTCGATGGCCAAGTCTTGTCCGAGCACCTCGACATAGGGCTCCAGATTAGCCGGGATCGGATCAGCCATCCGCTCCTCCCTCGCGATAGTCGCGCGAAGGCCAGTGCTTCGGGTAGCAGGAGACGACTGTGTCGCCGCGCAGGATGAACTTCGCGCCATCGGAAATGACGGCGGATGCGCCAAACCTGACGCCGTCTACGCACCGGCTCTGGATCATCAACCGCATGGTCTCGACATCGATGCCGTGAAAGCGTTCGACAAAGCGCAGCACCGCGCGGTCGGTGACGATCGGTACGATGAAGCCGGTTTCCGGCATGTGACGCCGGCCGCTCATCGTACTTCTGCCTTCATTGCCCGGACCCGTTGGCCGAGCGTGTTCATGACCTTGATCCATTCCGCGCGCGTTAGATCCAGATCGCCCGACTGCCCATCGCATAGCAACGGCGCGACGGTCGCAAAATCCTTGGGGTCCTGTTGTAGCAATACCCACTGCGCGACGGCGATCTTGTAACCTTCGGCCTGACGCCAGAGCGGCATGGCGCGATGGACGCGCCAATCGACGCCCGCCTCCCGCGCCATCCACGCCTTCAGAGCCTCAATCGCCTTGGCCGCGTCATCCGCGTAATAGAGAAACCGCGTGTGATCGATCCCTGTCTGGCGCTTGACGAAGGCGAGTAATGCCTTGTCATCACGGTTTTCGACAATCCCGAGATTCCAAGCGGCGATCCAGAGGGCTTGGAGTTTTGGGGCGAAGGGACCGGTGAGCTTCTTGCGGCCATCCGGGCGACGGTTGCCGCCAAGCCGGCGAAACTCGGCGGCAACGGCGTCCTTCTCCGGCCCGCTCATCAAAGTGAGTTTCGGCTTGCCGGTGACGCGTTCGTAAACACGGCGACGGGTCACCTCGTCCAGACCAATCTCTTTTGAAATAGCGTGGATCATTCGATGGAGCGTCATTGTACCGTCCTCACCGTTACGACAGAATAGACCGAGGAGTTGTGAACGGAGAGGTAAGCCAAGTGCGAGACAAATTGATCAGACCCTTCTTGGCCGTCGGCGGCATTTGTTTTGTCGCAGGTTCTGGCTTCCATGCGCTTTTCAGCCGGGAGATTGGCGGACTTAACCGTTTCGTTTTTGACTACCAAACCCTTGTTTCCGGTACGCTGGCCATTTTTGCGGCCGTGTTGACGGTCAATCAAATGCGGATGAGCGATAGACAGGCAAAAGAAAGGCACAGAGAGTTGGCCGACCTTCAAATACGTCCCTATCGCCTGAAAGTTGAAAGACTTTGTCAGCCCGCTCTTCAAGATCTTCTTATTCTCTGCGGAGACATTGACGAGATGGGTGCTCTTCAAGTTCCCGAAGCTGGCGATGAACCTTCGGTAAAAAGTAATTATCGAGAATGGCTGCAGACCGCGGTCTGGATCACCGAAAGGTTTGATAAGTTGCTTGATCGATCTACCTGGAGAGAAGATAGCGACGTCATGATCGGTTGGACCAAATACCTGTTTAGAGAAATGAAGAATACAAATCGCGTTGTTTCGCTGCCGCGAAAGCGCAACTCAAAAATGCCGATAAATCCCTCGTTTATGATGCCACGGTCGTGGGAGATGCAGAGGCCGAGGAATTCCAAGCAGACGAAGTGAGTCTCCATGAGATTTTTGAGTTGAAATACTTCGCGCTTGAGATGATTAGTGACCTTCGGAATTTGGCCGAACAATACAAGATTGACACCTCGGAGATGGATTGAAGCAAGTCTAAAACCTTCAAGATCGTCTTGCTTAAATACGCGAATTTTCATCACGCGCCCGCCCTCGCCAGATCGATCGTGATCGCCTGCCACCGGTCCTCGACCGTGCACCGGTGATAGAACCGCACATACTGCTTCGACCCCGTCACCCGCATTGCGTCGCGGATCGCGCCCATGGCGCGCTGCCACCGCGCGTCCTCGATGTTGTGGCGGAGCAGGCCGAAGATTTCGGCGCGGTTGATCTGGCCTTCCTTGTCGGTGTTGAAGGCGCGGGTGACGATCGCCTGGATTTCCGGACGGCTTTCCGCCGACCATTCGTTCAGGCATTCGTCGATCAGCCCCTTGGCGATCTGCAGCTCCGGGCCGAAGTCGATCCGCTCGGCGACCTGAACCTGAACCTTTAGGAGCCCGTCATAGGACTGATAGGTCCGGTTGCCCTTCTTGCCGCCCTTGGTGACCTCGTATTCTTGTGCCAACAGCGCGTCGAAGCCATCGAGGTCGATCATCGTGTGTTCGAGGAAACGGCCAATCTGGGCGGAAAGGTCGAAGGCAAAGGCGATGACCTTGCGCACCACCCGTCCTCAAGCTTGTGCTGCGGCTTGACCATATCGAGCGGCACCAGCCGGGCGCTGGCATCGGTCATGAAATCCCGCCCGTTCACCAGCGTTACGCCGGTGCCGATCTCGCGGACTTGCGCCTGGTAAAGCGCCTCTGGCACAAACCGGCCGCGTACGTCCTCGACATACCGCGCCCCGCCGATTTCGGCGACGCGGACCTGTCGCTCTTCGTTCTCAAGAATGCATGCTTCCATCGCGTTCATGCTGCATCGCCTCCATTGGTGTCTTCAGTCAGTGTCAGTTTCAGCGGCGGCAGGGGCGCCGCATTTCGGCGAGGAGGCGGTGTTCCGCCTCCAGCTCCTCGGTGAGCGCGATGCCGGTGTTGAGCCGCGTGAGGATGCCTTCGAGCTCGTTCACCGTCGGGCGCTTCTGGGCGCGGATGAACAGTCGCATTTCGTCGCGCACGCCGCCGAGATAGTCGGATGCCTGCAGGTTCATCGCCTTCCCCCGTGAAATCAGGCCTGACGATCTTGCCTTCCGGGTCGGCGACGAGTTGCCCGAGCTTGAGGCCGGCCTCGCGGTCGAGAATGCTTCTCTGCGCGTTGCGTTGCTCCGCCATCCGGTGGATCGCGACTTCCTCCTCCAGTGTCCGGGCAAGCCTGCGCATGCCCTTGAGTTGCTTGACGAAGCGGAAGGTCTCCTCGGCCGAAAGCGAGCAGCCGGTATGGGAGCAATCCTCGAATTGAATGGCGTAATGCGACAGCGTGTCGCTGAGCGTCGTGTCGAGGTGGCTCATCAGGCGATGTCCTCCACGTCGCGGTTCTTCCAGGCGGTTTCGACATGGCGGGCATTGATCGGCTCGTCGTTGGCCATCGCCAGCATCGCCGCAAGCTTCAGCGTCTTGTCGATCTGGCCGAGCGCGCCGCCTTTCAGCCCCATGCCGATCAGCGTCTTGACCGCGACCGGATCGGTCACGCCCCACGCATCGATAAAGGCCTCCAGATCCTGCCGGAGCGGCTGGCGGCGATTGAGCCGCTTGCCGATGCGCCGGCGAAGCTGGGCGTATGACCGGCCCTCGCTCTTGCTGGCAAAGCGCCCATAGACCTCGTCATTGCCGACAAGTGCCACGCCGCAGCCATAGATATCGACGAAGTGCCGGAGCTGGTTGATTGCGTCATCGACAAGGTTCTGCGCCTCGTCGATGATCAGCAGCGTGCCGCCGCCAATCCGCTCCAGCTTCTTGCCGATCGCCCGCGTCAGCTTGGCTGGATTGTGCTCCTGCACATTCAGCTCGGCCGCAAGCTCGATCAGCATCGCATGCACATTCTTGGTGTGTGGGCTGACGGTTGCGAGATAGGCATGCGGGCGCGTGGCGCAGTAATGCCTGCAGGCCATGGTCTTGCCCATGCCGGCGGCCAGCGTGATGATCACGAAATCGGAGGTAACCTGCGCCCAGTTGAGCGTTTCCAGCACCTCATGCGCCGTGCGGGTTTTGAGGAATGTCGGGGATTGCGGGACTTTCGCCGCGAACGCCGCCTGGTCCTCGACGTCATCGAGCCATTGGCGCACCGTCTGGTTCTGCTTGTCCAGGCGGCCGTTATATTTGCCAGAGACCCATTGTGAGAATGTGCCGTCGGCCATGCCGCAGCGGCGCGCCACCTCGGCCTTGGTCCAGCCATTGGCGTTCGCCACCTCGATCGTGCGATCGATCAGCGACCACCACTGGTCGATATCGTCCTGGCTGCGGTTTGCGGTAAGCTCCGGTCCCGCGACGGGGCGTTCCCAGATTGATTTGGTTTGGCTTGTGCCAGCATAGATGTTCATTTATGGTTCCTTTGCTTAACTGTTGGGCGGGGGTGACCCCGCCCTCTTTTTGGAACCGTACGCACTACATTTCGGTTGTCCGCCGGACATGACTAGGCGTCCGACGCCTTCCCTTTCGGGAACTTGATCACCCCGCCATCGCCCCGGATCATGGACATGGCGCGGGAGAAACTCTCTTCGAAATCGATCTCGTCTTCCTGCTGTCGCGGCTTCATCTGCGGCACGGTGGCAATGCGCGTGACGACCGGGCGCTGAGGTTCGACGGGCGAGGGGCTTCCGGCTTTTCGCCGCGATAGATGATCTCGCCGAGTTCACGCGCCGTGAGCTTCTGTTTGGCTGCGAGCTCCGCCTTCTGAGCGCGCGCATATTCGCGACGGGTTTTGTTGTGCTCCCTGGCTTCGCCAAGGTTGAGGAAACCTGCATCGTCAATGCAGTTTGCATCGCAGATCAGCCGGTCTTGCAGATCGTAGATTCTCACGGGCTGGTGCAGATTGTCCGGATCGAACCGGATCGTGACCTTCTTGCCAGCATGTTGGGTGAGTTCGGGCGACCAGTAGCGGTTCCTCTGGAAGTGGATCATGCCATTGCCCTTGGAAGCCTTTATGCCTTCGGAGGCGAGCAGCCAAAGCGAGCGTTGCGCCGCCGATGGCCAGCGAACGATGCTGGTCGGTTTGGCAAGGCTTTCCTCGAATGTTTCGTCGAAGCTGCGGCCCTTGCAGGTCTCGGCCCGGCGTCCCGTCTGTGCATTGTGCTCGGCGATCTGTGCGGCTACATGCGCCCGGAACTCATCGAGCGGAATTGCCCGCTCGCGATAGTTTTCGGGCTTGGCGTCGGGCTTGTTGCCGGTATAGGCGCCCGAGCAGAAAGGATGCTTGCCGATGAGTTCGGCGAGATCCCGCCAGGCGCGCTCGATCGGCTTCGATTGGCCGGAATAGGGCAGGGACCAGTGCAGATTAATCCCGAGCGTCGTCACAAGCCCGCGCGGGTCTTCTTCGCGAACCTTGTTGCGGAACCGCGTCGGCGTCTGGCCGGAAATCCACTTGCTGGCAAAGGCCCGGCCATTATCAAGCACCATGTCGTCGGGAATGCCGAATGCCTCGACCATGTCGCCGATGACCAGGCGGACCGCCGTCCAGGTCTCGGCCTCTGAAAGCCGCCATGCGATGATCTTGCCGGAGTAGACGTCTTGAATGGCAATCAGATACATGCGGGTCGGGTCTTTCGCCCAGGGTACGGACACGAAGACATCAACCTTATGGCCGTCCATATTCACGACCTGCATCGCGTGGAGACCGGCCCGGCTGCGCCGTTGCGCCGGATAAAGCGCCTTCGCCTTTTCCTTGCCGTCGCGTGCGATGACCTGCTCGGCGCGCGGCACTTCCGCCTCCAGCCGGCGGCGCAGCGAACGCTCACCTGGCACCGGCGTCCATCCCTCGCGTTTGGCAACCTTGGCCATTCGGCGGTAGCAGGCAGAAAAGGCCGGGCGCTCCGGGCGCAGATAGTCGGAAACAAGGAACTGCCATGCATCTTCGTTGCATTCAGCCGCCCGTGTCGCGGACGAAAACGTTGGCGCGAGCGCGGCCAGCCAATCGGCGCGCGGTGCTTTTTCGGCAAGCGACTGCCAGTAATAGAGAACCCGCTGGCTGACGCCTTCCATCTTCGAGACCACCTCGAAGGCAGTCCGCGCGGTCACGCCCGCGTCGATCATTTCACGGACCTTCAAAAGCGCCTTCAAACGTCTTTCACAGGCCTCTTTATGGGGCTTTGAAAGGGCTTCATATTTCGCCCAGAGCAGCTTGCGAGCGACAGCGGTTTCCCGGGCCTGCTTATTTTCGGCCTCGAAATGTCCGACTTTCAGGCGCGCCTGGGCGGCGTTCGGCAGAAGCGAGATATGATATTCAAACCCGCCGCCGCGACCTGTACGCTTGCGAACATGGGTGCTGGCACGCCAGCCCTGGCGTTCGCCGAATTGCTCGACGCCCCTCCGCGTGCCCGGCATGTCCGGAAGCTTTGCCGCTGCAAGTTCGGTAGAGGTAAACCACTCCTTCATGACCGCCCCCGCCGAATGTTCACCGGCCGCGCCGTCAGCGTCTTCAGCTCGGCGGTCAGCTTGCGCCGCTCCTGCTCCAGCCGGGCGATCTCGGCAAGCCGCGCCTCGTCGCCTTCAAGCAGTAACAGCCCGTCGTCGGAAACGATCTCGTCCCAAAGCCACACCGCGCCTGTTGCCCGCACAAACGCCTTGAACCGCGCCAGGCTGATATCGTGGCCGTTCTTGCTTTCCGCCGTATAGGCATCGAGCGTCGCCTTGGAGATATTGGCGAGGCCCAGATATTGGGCCATCCGCGCGGCAATCGTCGGTCTGTCGTACGGGCATTCGCGGATGGCCCGCGCCATAGCCCGCTTCACTCGTGCGCGAAAACGTTCAAGGTCGATGGATTGTGCCGCCTGGCGCACCGGAAATAGCGGCGCGGCAAAGAAATCGAGCTGATCGGGATCGGGCTTCATGCCGCATCCTCCCGGCCGATTTCCGCCAGAAATGCCTTGCGCGTCGCCTCGTCGGCCTGGCCCCATATATCCAGCAGCGCCTTCAGCATGGCGTCGCGCTTTACCTCGGGCTTTTCCGAGGGGCGGACGGCTTTGACATGGCCGAGCGCCTTCTTCAGGTCACCGCCCTCGGCGCGCAGCGCAATTGCCGCGCGCCGCTGCTCCTGCGGCTCCATCTTGGCAAGCTTCAGAAGCGCTGCCTGGTTATCGGCCACCGGCGTGCCGCGCACGGCGGAGCGGAGGTCGGAATGGAGGCGCTGGGAAATGCGCGTAAGCAGCTTCACCGTCTCAGGCGATACGCCCATCCGACGAGCGACATGTTTACTAAATCCGCCTCTCGCCTCGTCTTCCATTAATTGGGTAATGTTTACCCTATTTTCCGGGCGACCCGGTTCAACCTTACCGTATTTGCTTTCCCAAACATCGCGATATGTCTGCACGAAAACGGCGCGGTCGATCACCGAAAGCTCATTGCGAAACAGGTTTTCGGTGATCTCCAGAAGCACCGCCTCCTGCTGGTCGGCATCGACGACAACCGTGTCGACCTCCGTCTCGTCCAGCAGCTCCATGGCGCGCAGCCGGTGCGCGCCTGCCACCAGCGTATAAGCACCACCCTTGGCGGCGGGCGTGGCGCGCACCGTCACCGGGTTCAAAAGCCCGTGCTCGACGATGGAGGCGGAGATCGCCAGCGCATGATCTTCCTCAACCGCACGAAGTCGCTCCGGCACATGAATTTTAGCAATGGCAATGGTCTTGGTAACAGCCATCACGCAGCCTCCTCAACCATTGAAAGCAGCACCGCCCCGGCGCGCCCGGCCATAAAGGCGTAATGCGCCAGAAACACCGGCCGCTCGCAGCGATCGTCGATGATGCGTAAAGCGCGGTTCACCGCCTCGCGGGAGCGGCCCTGCATTTCCACCACTCGCCGCTTGGGCACATTGAACCGGCGGATCATGATGTGCAGCGCGATCTGCCGCGCCAGCGCCGCGTCGAACATCTCGTGCGGCGGATCGATGATCTCCCCGATCGTCAGATGGGGAAATCCCTCATGCACCGCCATCACGCAGGCGTGATAGAGCGCACTTTCGCGGTCCTGGGCGCTGTGGAGATTGAAGGTCATGCGTCTCTCCGGCATGTCGAAGCCGCAAACCCCATGTCTAATTCGCCGTGACGATTAGACTTGTGGTTGCAGCAAAAAACGGAAAAAATGCGAGTCGTGGAACGGAAGGAAAGCCCGCGTCGGCCAGGGGCTCGAGGTCTCGATAGAGATGGGCCTCTCCGAAAAACCGGAGAACTGGCCAGAACCGGCTGATCCTTCCGCTCCACATCCATCAGGCGGCGTCCTTCGTGGTCTTCTCGCCTGTGGACTCTGCCGCGTATTCGCGCGACAGAATGGTGTTCGACCGTTTGGGATAGCGGCCGGGGAAAAGCAGTTCGACGGGAACCTTGAGAAAGCGGGCGATAGCGCGCTCCACTTTCTGATTTGGCCGCTTCCATACGGCACGGAAGGTTCCGGGGTTGAGTTTGTTGATCTCAGCAAGCTTCGTCAGCGTCATTCCGCGACGATGAAGCTCCGCCTTGATCGCGAACTGATCCCACGTTCTGGGCTTATCCGGCATCTGTCTCTCCGGTCTAGGGCTGTTGGCGCAGCCCTTATTTTTGGTCAAACAACGCGCATTTGCCGTCAGCGAGTGCGCTACAGATGAAGGATTAAACCAGAAGTCTGTTTTTGTAAAACGGAAAAATGGTTTTATAGGTGATTTTGATTGGCTAGGCCGGAAGTAGAACCCAAAACGCCTTTGGCGCAGCGTCTTCGCGACCTTCGAAAAGCTATCGGCGATCCGGAACGGGAAGTGCTCGCCCGCTCGATCGGAGTGAGCAAGAACACTCTGGCTTCATACGAACGCGGGGAGTCGGAGCCGACGGCGACCGCGATCAATGCATATCGCTCTCACTGCAAGGTCAACGTTGGATGGTTGGTCGCCGGCGAAGGGGAGATGTTCGCGTCAAACGGGGAGGGCGCGCTGGCCGCTGGCAAGAGCGCAGCGGGCACAACTGACTGGCTGCCCCTGCCGTTCTTCGAAGCAGAGGCCGCCGCCGGCTACGGACGCATCGCCCTGGAAGAGCTCTCGACCGGCTCCGTAGCCTTCGAACGCGCCTTCCTGCGAGACCTGGGCGCATCGCCAGACAACTGCTTCATCATGAAGTCCCACGGCGACAGCATGCAGCCCACAATCCCGGACAACTCCCTCCTGATCGTAGACCAAAGCCAAACCGAAAAAATCGAACACGGCTGCATTTACGTCTTCAGGGTAGGGAGGTGCTCCTGGTAAAACGAGCAAGGTGGCACATGGACGGCAAACTAGAGCTGAGCTCGGACAACACGACCTATCAGCCGGAGTTCCTAGACCAGACGCACGCGGACACGCTGAGCGTGCTGGGGAGAGTGGTGTATTTCTGCAGAGTTCCTTGAGCGGGGCCCTTTTGAAAAAGGAGCCGATTCTTGAACGGGGTCTTAATTAAGATCTAAATTGGCGGTTGCTCGAAAACGACTGCAAAGGGGCCGACTGCTGACTGGCAGGATCGGTCTCACCAATTAGCGAAGCGGACGTTCGGGCTTGAGAGGAGCGTAGTCGCTTTCGGCCCGAAGCAGCGATTTAAGCATTGTTCTTACTGCGCGGCGACGTTGCTCGAAGTGGACATCGACGCTTCGCGTCGACGGGCTATGACCTGGACTGGTGCCACGCCGCTCATCACGGGCCTCCATCATCTCGCTGACCATGGCGGCGGCTGTGGTGAAGCCGACGGACAGGCCCTTATGGCAGGCGGCCAGGCCAAGGGCGAGCGCTATGTGCGACCCGCCGGCTCCGCTGGGGCCGAGAGCGATGACGTTCTCGCGACGATCGATCGATTCGCAGCGGGCCAGTTCCAAGACCTGCATCCTGTTCAGCTTGGGTATGGCGGTGTGGTCGAAGCTGTCGAGGCCGAAACGGTTTTCGGTTCAAGCCCTTACAAGGCCATTGCCAATGCGGTCAGCTGGAAGATACTGATGGGCATTGAGTTTGCGATGGAATTTTGATGACCACTCGACCGAAGAAGACAAAGCCAATCAAGTCTAATAGCCGCCCGCTACGCGAGCAAATGAGGCAATGCAGCCGCAGGTAATGAGTACTGAGGCGTTCGCATCTCAGAAGCTGCGCGACGTGGCATTCTATGCCGACGATAACTCGCTGGTCCTGAATATGGATGTCCGGGATGGGCTTGCACTGCTGGCAAAGGAAGGTGTCAAGGTAAACTGCATCGTTACCTCACCGCCGTTCTATGGCCAGAGAGATTACGAGGTCGACAGGCAGATCGGACTTGAAGAACATCCATCAGAATTCATCCAAGCACTGGCGGATGTGTTTGATGCCTCTGGCAAGGTGCTCGCAGAAAATGGAAGCTTGTGGGTAAACATTGGGGACACCTATTGGAGCGGTAAGGGTGCGCATAAGAGCAGCGAGTCGAAGCAGAGTGCGCGCCGATTTGGCATCCGTCCCCAGGACAAGAAGGGCGATGGGAAATGGTGCGTACCTAAGCAGTTGCTGTTGGTTCCCCATCGCTTTGCAATTGAGATGCAAGATCGCGGCTGGATCGTCAGAAACGACAATGTATGGGTGAAGCCCAATCCTATCCCCGATCAGGTCCGCGACCGTTGTTCGATGTCGCATGAATATATCTTTCATTTCGTGAAAGAACGCTGGTATTACTTTGACAAGAATTCTGTCGGCCGCACTACCGATAGCGGATCGGTTCTTCCACCTCTCGATACGTGGTCTATTTCGGCAGCGAAGGGCATACCTAGTCGTCACCGGGCACGGTTCTCTGAAGAATTGGTTCGTGTTCCTATTTTGACGACCACCCCGCTTGGGGGGTCGTATTGGACCCGTTTGGTGGGAGCGGAACCTCTCTCATATTCGCTCGCAAGCATGGGTTTAGGTGTATTGGCATCGAAGCCAAGAAAGAGTATTGCGAAGAAATGGCTGAAGAACTACGCCGTCTGGCTGAATATGAGGCAAATGATGATGTTTAACTTCGTCTGACTGGAAGCGTGCCGCAATGTATCTATCATCCAAGTCGGTCGTACAAGCGATCAAGCACCTCAAGAAAACGGTGCATCCGTTCATCGGGATTACCTTCATCGCTTGCAAGCGCTATGGTTTGACCATAGGTGCTGCCGAAGAGCTGAGCATGGATGCTCTCACGCGGTCGCACCTACAAGAACATCATGTGATCGATCGAGGAAGCGCCCACTTCTTCCAACCTTTCAAGGGTCAAAGCGCGAAATGGTGGGTCGAACAAAAGTATCCATCTGCCGGTCTACAGACAGTTAATACACAGACTTTTCAGTCAGTCTTTTTGCACGAGCCGCGAAGTAAAGAATGGGGCTTCGCGAAGGATTACCTGCAGCACATAGTGGAGGGGTTGACGCGCACGAGAAGCCCGGTTTCTGCGCCAGCAGATGCTTTAGCCATTTGGTTGTTTAAGGGTGAAAATCTTGGCTCCGTCTCAGACCTTGATGCGCTGATCGATCTGTTCTTCAATACCTACCAAATTACCCCAGTTGAGCAGCACATTCTGTTCGGAGAACGTGCCTTTAGCCCAACATCCTCCAGAGACGATTTCGTTTCTGAACCTCTCTCGATGACAGACGTGGCGCGAGCATTTCCGCTGCCACCTGATGCGGAGGCCGAAGGTGGTCGCACGATTGCGTCGCTCAGATTGAACAATGCTGGCCCTAGCGCAGAGATGCAGTTGGATTTCGGCGAGCGACTTTCTCTAATCACTGGCGATAACGGTCTTGGTAAGTCCTTTCTGCTGGACTTCGCTTGGTGGGCCGCTACGGGAGAATGGGCCGAGCGAGAGGCTGTTCCGCCGCTGCACGCCGACGCTGGACAAGCCTCCGTTGAATATGCGCTACGGGGGCAGTCCGGCTCGTTGCTGACATCTACCGCGACGTTTAATCGCAAGCTATTTGCTTGGTCACGCCCCTCAACGGCGAAGACTGTGGAAGCGCTGGCGGTATTTTCTCGGGCTGATGGTTCATTTGCGATCGCAGACCCTCTTCGCAAATTCATTAGCAAAGGGAGCACTTTTACAAACAGCCTTAGTGCCTACGAGGTATGGAACGGTCGTCCAGGAGTGATAGAAGGACTAATACGCGATTGGCCGAAGTGGCAAGCCGCTTCTGATAAGCGAACTTTTGATAGGTTCAGCGCGGTCCTAAAGCGTTTGTCTCCAGAAGATTTAGGTGTGCTTCGGCCCGGTGCTCCCATCCGACTTCCTGGCGATCCTCGCGACATTCCCACAATTCAGCATAATTACGGGACTGTCCCCGTTACGCACGCCTCATCGGGCGTCCAGCGGGTGCTGTTGCTCGCCTACTTAATTATCTTGACGTGGCAAGAACATGAAGTCGCGGCTGAGCAAATAGATAGCCCGGTTCTTCGACGTATGTTGGTCATTGTTGATGAGCTAGAGGCCCATCTGCACCCAAAATGGCAGCGTATAGTGCTTCCCGCATTGATGTCGGTTGGCGATCTGCTCAGCAGCGAGTTGGCTATCCAGATGGTCGCTGTAACACATTCCCCAATGATTTTGGCATCGATGGAAACAGTATTTGATGCCGACACAGACGTTCTTTATCACCTGTACGGGGACGGGCCGAAGGTGCAGTTAGAAGAGACACCGTTTGTGAAATATGGTGATGCGTCGGGCTGGCTCACATCGCCGTTGTTCGGCCTTCGACACGCTCGATCGCGTGAGGCAGAGCTAGCGATAGAAGATGCAAAATCACTGCAACTCCGAGAGGAGGTAACTCAGGCCGAGGTTGCCCAGGTTTCCGATCGATTGAAGAGATACCTCTCAGGTGACGACAAGTTTTGGCCGCGGTGGCTTTATTTTGCAGAGCAGAATGGGGTGATAATTTGATCCGAGTTACAGCGCGGCCAGAGTACCCGAGTTTTGATGCCGATGTGAGACAGCCAGGGGCAGCCTTTCTCGCTCAATGTCCGGCTCCCAGCTCAAAGGAGTTCCGAAAAAGAACTTTTGGTCGAAGGCGGCGAAGGAGCTTCATGCCGCTTATGGCGGCATTTGTGCCTACACAGCAATGTATCTGACTGAACAGGGGTCAGTAGATCACTTCCACCCCAAGAACGTGCGGCCCGATCTGGCCTACGAATGGTCGAACTATCGTCTTGCAAGCGGGCGAGTGAATACCGCCAAAGGCAGTCAAACCGACATTCTCGACCCGTTCACGTTGGATGATGAATGGTTTTACCTTGACCTTCCGTCTTGTATGCTCAAGCCCAATCCCGAGCTGGAGAAATCCTTACGGTCTCGCGTAAATGGCACGATCAACGGTCTGAAGCTCAATCACGATGACTACTATGCGCAGGAACGGTGCAATATCTTGATCGAGTATGCGAATGGGGATATCAGCCTGAACTTCCTTGAACGCCGCTATCCGTTTCTAGCCAAGGAATTAGCACGGCAGGACCTTGATCAGGCTGCTCTACGCATCCTTTTAGGGTCTGATCTTGCCGTGTGAGCCATCATCTAAGTCCGCTTCAGCGGCGCTGCTGTAGGGCAGCTTTCCACCCTTCACATAGATCTCAACGGTCCGGCAGGCTGAACCAAGCTGAATGTCCACTTGCGTTCTGAGGCAAGGGCACCCTTGCAAGCGCAGTGAAGGTCCGGAAACCGGCCTTTTAGGTCTTCGCACGTCGCGTAACGAACGACTGCTCTCAGGACGAGGTCGAGAGAGGGGAACGGCCGAGTTGGAGGCATTGCCGACCCAAAGCAGTGATCGTAGACGGACCAGGTGCATCCGGATCATCACTTAAACGACCTATTTTGCCGCGTCGTGATGCCGTCACTTTGACTTGCCGGAGGAGCGAAAGAAGCGACCAATGCCGCCAGGAACTGTCGGCGCATCGCGAACCTGGTGCTGAGCTCCGGAGAGCCGATCAAGAGTTTCGGCGGACATGCGATTAAAGAGCGGATCAACCCACTCGAGCGACGTCAATGCCGGCGAATAGCCGATTGGCAGTCCGTGGAGGTATCGTTGTCTGTCAGCAACAAACCCAAGAACTTTACCCGGCGAATTTCGATCGACAGATACGATCTGGGGTACGCCTCCGGTCAGAGGGTCAGCCCCTTTATCAAGCGCATCGCAAAAGGCACTGAACAGTGATCTCGCAGTGCTGCCCTGCGAGGACGCCTTCCAGGCATTAATTTCCCTATTAAGTGATTTGCTGCCACTGCCGAGCGTCAGCACTACGTCTGAAGTGTCGCGTTTTTGGTGTCTACTTGCACGTCCGTCCATCCGCGGGGACCGGGCTCATAATCAGTGCGCCAAGCCAGGAACGTGCCGCTCAGACCCGAGCCCTGTCGAGCAGCGTGGACCACAGTGAATCCCTGATCCGGAGCGTTCTGACGACGGCCGAAGGCCGTTCGTAGATATTCCACCAGCACCGCATGACGATCGTTGGGATCAGTATCGCTTGTCCAGAGGAGGCCCCGGGTGACTAGGTCGACAATCTGACCAAGGACCAGAGACGGGAACAGGACGTCCCCACAATAACCAAAGACGTCGGGCGTCGGCGCTGCGAATACCTTTCGCCCGCTGTCCCAACGCCGCGTCTGCGAACCCCAAGTAATGCGACTGTCGGTGACCACGTAGATGGCGCTTGGTCCGCGGCTGTCGACCGAGATCCAGGAAATTAACGTTGTCATTTGAAAATACCTCCATGCGAACGTATATTCCCTGAACAGTTAACCACGGGCAACTCCCAGACGCTCCACCAAATGAGGGGCGTGACGGTCGAGGACCTGCGTCAGTCCGGCCATGCCGGACTGACGCAGCTGGGTCTGAGCAAAAGCAAATTCATTCGCGGATTAACAGCACCTTCGCGGTTGTCGTTAGATTAAAGAACGACGGCTTTGGGGTTAAAGCTTCTTGTGATTAACGGCCGAAATGGGGACGCGCAAAGCAGAAGAGCTCCGACTTCCATGTTTTGCAGAGGAGTATTTAGACGTAATGTGTTGAAACGGTTAGAAAATTCTCGAAAATGGCAGAAGCTTCCATGTTTGGAATGCAATCTTGGATCTCTTTAAGGTTTGCTTAAGTCCGTGAGATAACTTTTGAAAGCCCGATTAAGGGTATTTGAAGCTGCCCCGTGAAAGGCTCTTCAAAATCCATAAAGCCCTATATCACGGGCGCTTGGCGGTGAGGGGGCGCTCAGTTCCATAAGCGACCTTATCGCACACCGCTCTCGGAATCTGCCGGTTTGACGCTATTTGAAAAGGTTGACCGTCTTCAGCGTCCATTCCTTCGGCAGACTGCTTTGCAGGGTGTCCTGCTGTCAAAATCACTTATATAGAAAGCCTGCCCGTTCTATCGCCACATCGCCTGATATACGGGACATTTGCGGCCGTTCTCAGCTGTTCCCGCCTATTCCCGGATATTGCAGCCTCATCTGACAAACAACATCGGGCGCCTGCTGATTGCGCCTCTTGCCACGAATTGAAAAATAGATGCCGCGCAACGCCGCCCAGCCGGTTTTACGCTTCCCGCGCCAAGAGACCGGCCTTGTCTGTGTCAATCAGACCCCGCAGCAACACATCCGCTTCCGCATCAGCTCTGACGTTTTCCGGATACCCGAAAGAAACGTTCACGATCGGCGTCCTTCCGACTTTTCCGCTCAGGTGTCGGTGCGTATGCCCAAACAGCCACAAGTCGGGGCTATGCCGCAAGATCCATTCATCCAGATCGGAAGCGAAACAAGGCGTCAGATCATCGACAGGTCCCGCCACACATGGACTGGGCGCATGATGGCTGACGATGACGGTCCGCCCTTCAAAAGGCTCCTGGACTTTTCGCGTCACCCATTCGAGATGGTCCGCATTAACTCGGATCGTGTCATCGGGGCGCACCATTCTCCCGTTGAACCGGATCCGATCATAATCGGTCATGCGATAGCTCGCCTGCCGGATTGCGGCTCCACGATCTCCACTCAAACAGAAATCAGTCCAAAGCGTGCAACAAAGGAAACGAACACCACCAAACTCCAGCGCCTCCTTCTGGACAAAGCGCATGCCGGCATCTTCCACCAATGACTTCAGCCGCTGTTCGCCATCCAACTGCCACTGATAATAGTCGTGGTTACCTGGCAGGATGAATACCTTTGCCGGATCAATCAGGCGTGCCAGCTGCTCCAGACCCCTTGGCCAGTTCTGCAATGGGTTGTCCGCGAGATCACCCGCCAGAACAAAAGCATCAAGCCCATCGAAAATCGACCTAAAATTCACAAACGGATCGCGATAGCTTCGCCACCAGAAGTCTAGGTGCCAATCGGCTGTAACGAGTATTCGCATCAAGCTTGCTTTGCTTCAGAATAGATCCGACTTTGTGGCTGAAGCGACCTCCTATCACTCGAACGACGCCTTTGCTATCATGCAAAGAGAAAGCGGACGGTCAGGAATGCGCCCCCATTTCGGCCAATAGATCTCTCTCGACCTTGTCCTGAAAGCTGCCATTCGTCGCGCAACGTGCGAACGTCTACAAAGGACGGGAAGCCGACCTTCGCTGCGTCCAGGATGAAGGGCAGCGAAGCGCCAGAACTTGACTTTCGCTGCGCTGCCCCGGGCGGACAGATCAGTGCAGAATCACGACGACCACACCCGATCAGTGTGCGATAAACATGGAGTCAGCAATCTCCATGGACACGTGGCTATCTGCATAGTGTTTGAAGCAAGCTGAACAAACAGTTATGAATTTTCACATCGGCGAGGAGGCAACGTCCCCGGCCCGAATGAATGTAGAAAGCGATTGAGCCATGCTTGAAGAACAGATTAGGGAAATTGTTGAACATCACTATATGGCAAGCAATCCCCGACTGCTTCTGCTTTCTCACCTCGGAGAGGCACTTTCTGACCGGGAATTTTGGCCAGAGGCAGGGAAAGGCGCACTCTGCTAGAAGCAGTCGAAAGCGTGGGCGGAATTTCAGTAATAAGAGATGAAAAGGCTGAAGCTTTTATTGCTGTCGTTCGCGAAGGCGATGAAGCCCGAGCGGAGAAGGAAATTCTTCGGCGTCATAAGTTTTTTCCTCAGAGGGTTGCCAAAAGCACTAATAATCGCCTTCACAAAACCCATCGATGAGTCTACTAAAATGTTCGTACGGCTCTCCCTAAGATCCAGTACAGAATTGGCACCGAAGGCGGCGAAAATGAAATAGTCATTGACGCTGATCTTCGAGTTCCCCTTGGCAATTCAATTGAGCTGGATGAACTTGAGCTTCAACAGATCGAGCGCCTGGAGGTAGGGGTAAGATCTTGGGCAGAACGTTCTGACATTGACCTGGCTACACTCAGGCGAAACAACAACGCTGCCCCCAAAGCCAGCAACCGGTCGATACCTGCCTCGAAAGACATGCGGTCATCTGCGCTTGAGCGCCTATTTGCTTCGCAAGATCCTGAAGTCGCAAAGAGAATGGTTATTCCCATGGATATTGCAATTCTCCTGGGAAGGCATTGATAGTGGCAAGGAAACGGAGAAAGCCGGTGGCTCTGGCTGGTACGCAAGCCATGGTCATTGTCGCAGGCCTTCCGGTGACGACCTACGGGCGTTCCCTGCAGGAGTTCTCCAAACGCTTCCCTGACGTGATCGTTCAGGGTACACCGGCGAGCATATCCGACGGTGCATTGTATCCAAAACGCTACGTTCAGCAGCTGGTTCAAGATGTAGGGCAATTCATTCTACGCCGAAGGAAAACAGCCGCCGACAACCGACCCCGGCGGAAATCCATCTTTTTTCGTACCCTCGACGGATCAAGAAATGCTTCTCAGGGCCTTCGATTTTTTCGTTATGCCTACGGCCTTGTGCGGCTTGGAAGAGTGGTCTCACCAGGGAAAGCAATGTCGTCATGATTTTGATACAGCTGCGAGGGGCTTATCGAAAACTATCAGCGGTCGTCTCCTGCGCGGTCAAATTTGAGCGAAGTGCGAAGAAGGCTAGGCTATTTGTCTGACAACGAGGCATTACTTCTCCCCCTCGGAACTACATCACGCCTGATGGCGAGTTGACCGATGTTTTTCGAAAATTCAGGTCCGGTGCTATTGAGTGGACAGATAGGCTTGAAGGGCTGGGTCCGTGTGATCTGACACACGATGATGTACCGAATAGAGTATCCCAAAAGCAAACTCGCCATCCCTTCGTTGACAGCCGAGACTTGGCTTTCTTCGTTGCACATCCAACCGCCTACGATGGAAACGTGTGGGAAGCAGAAGAGGGCAGCCCTCAACCTGATTTAGTCTTGTCCTTGAGGAGCCTCTATCGTTTTGGCGGAGCACTGCCTCAGGGATTCCATCACGATGTGCAGAGAAGAGACGGAAACGGCCTAGGTCGCGCTTCGTTCAATTGCGCAAAACGAGGCAGTATCGCAAGCCCCGTAGGGTATGCGAATGTCTACCCAGATGATGTCGTTAGACTGAAAAACGCAACCGTCAAATAAGGAAAACCGCCAACACTTGAATAAGTGTATGGCGGTTCTTTTCCCGCGCCCTACGCTTCATCAGTCGGTCAACTCTGCCTAGACAGAGTCGTTTGCACCGAGTCGCAACCAAGTGCAAAGGCTCACATTCGAGCCAGCAGATCTCGAAGCCTTAGCTCCGGCGTATTTCCTTAACTCGCGAGTTAAGGTCCACGCGACGCGCATAGAGTGCCAAACTCCTGTTTCAGATAAGTAGTATCGCAGCGTCAGAGTCAATAGGTCTCTCCCTAAAGGTTCTTCATCGCGCGTCGCTAGGCTCAAGGCTCGTTAACATTTAACACCGGAAGATGACAGTTGCGCGAGGGCTACAACGGGCAGGAGGACCTGCAACATCTGTCGTAGTGCTCCGAGCGGTTGATCGGTGCTGCCGACCGGCCCTCCGCATAGGGCTGGGACCGGTCATCCGCCGCGCCCGGCACGAAGGTTGGCAAAGGGCCGAAAGCGACTAAACGCCTCTCAAGCCCGAACGTCCGCTTCGCTAATTGGTGAGACCAAACCTGCCAGTCAGCAGTCGGCCCCCATTTTAGTCACCCACTGTGCTGTTACTTATCGCCACCCTCAATACGCTACTTTCTTCGAGACCATTGATGCAGTATGGGTCAAAATCTGATGACCGGCAAAAATATCGAAACACTCATGGCCCTCGATTTCGAAGCCTCGTCTCTATCAGCAGAGAGCTGGCCAATCGAAGTCGGCATATCATGGATTGAAGGCAATCAGGTTCAGACATGGTCGTCGCTGATACGGCCGGCATCGGTTTGGGAGCGGGCGGATTGGTCGAAGCAAAGCGAAGCGGTGCATGGGATTTCGATGTCGGATCTGGAGACCGCCCCGACCGTTGAAGACGTCACCCAACAGCTGATGCCCAAAATCGAGGGCTTTATTCTGGTTTCCGATGCTCCAAGGCTCGAAACCCACTGGCTAAGCCGTCTTCTTGGCGCCGCACGCTGGGCACCTTCAGTAATCACTGTCGAAGACTACGATACTGTGAGCTTCGCTCATTTCGATGGTCTTGCCCTTGATTTTCTATACGAAAAGCTCGAGCGCATGCGTGTGCCTCATCGGGCCGGCGCCGACAGTGCTCGCCTGGCTTCGGGCTGGCTCAAGGCCTTGCAGGTACGCGAGTAACAGAAAACTGGATAATTCCTCGAATCGCGGCGGTTGCCAATTTGCAGGGTGAAATCGCAAGGTCTGCCGAAGGCAGCCATTCTGAACAACAGTATGCAGAAATCGACCGGCTTTTCGTGCGGGAGGACGCACCTCAATCGTTCTCAGTGACGTGTCACGGATTGAACGAGGTCGTCCGTCTCGAGTTTCAGGCCTGAACGCCACAGGGCTGTTTTCGTTACGATGTATTCCAGCTTGTCATCCCGATCGCGAAGCTCTTGCACGGTGATCAAGCCACTCCATTCCAAGGGCTTGAGAACACAAGCACTGAATGCAAGAACTTCACGCCAGCGCCGGTCATTGCCGGTCTCTGCCTCGCCATAAAAGCAGCTGAATAGATTGTCTTCGCTCGCCCCGTCTTCGATCTCGACATTCATGACATTGAGCCAGACATCCCAATTGCCGAAGAGGCCTTCACCGAGGCGGGAATAGGCCGCGTGGTCGATATTGAGCACGAAAAAGGGTATGAGTCGTTTGAACAGCAGGCCGGGATGTGCCGCGAGATCTTTGCCTTCGGAGGTGACGCGGAACATGCCCTTGTAATGACGGCCCAGACGGAGGCGGATCAGCAGGAAGTGCAACATATCGACGGGTGGAAAGTCAGCTTCATTGATGACCGACTGGTAGCGGAACGTTTCTTTGGCCGATTTGCCTGGCCATTCAAAATTCTCCACCGCCCACCTTACGAAATCGCGCTTGAACGCCTTGGTCGCAGTCAAGCCGATCCCGCCATGTTCCGCGGCACAGTTTAGTATCAGGCAAGCACCGCGTAACAGGGGCGACAGAGCCAGATCAGGATGGTCGTCTGGTAGGGATTGAAACTCGATCATGGGGTTTGCTCTGTGTCGGAGGTCGATGCCAAACTAAACGTTCTGATCGCTTCGGCAAGACCGGCGAACAATCACCATTCCTTTGCCGAATGCACCGAATGATCAGTCGTTCGCTTCAAACCGTCGCTCTTCGCCGTGCCGGCGAGATCAGACATCGATCATGCCTCGCATCAAGAGGTCAGCTTCCTGCCCGGCCTCCACCTCCGACGGATAACCAAGCGAAACATTGCGGACAGTCGTGTCGCCTTCAACGGTTTGACGCTGCCTATGCGTATGCCCGAACAACCAGGCGTCAGGGTTGTGCTTCGTGATCAGTGCCCGAAGATCCGAGCCGTAGATCGGATCAAACTCGCTTGGCGAATCTGACAGCAGTTCCGGGTGTGGACAGTGATGCGTGACCACCACCGTCTTGCCAACAAACGACGTCGCCAACTGGTCCTCCAGCCAGCGCCGATGATCTCCGTGAACGAGCACCGTGTCTGATGGTTGGATCTTGCTGTACCGAGGTGTTTTACGGATATAGCGGTAATCATTCATCCGTGTTCTGGCGAACGCCATGGCAGCCGCAGGCGCGCCGTGAAGCGCGAAGTCAGTCCAGAGCGTGCAACACAGGAACCGCGTATTGCCGACCGCGATTTCTGCCTTCTGCGCAAAATTGGCTCCCGCCTGTGCCGTCAATTCGGCAAGACGGTCATCGCCATCAATGACGTGGTGATAATAGTCGTGGTTGCCCGGGAACACGTAAATGCGTGCCGGGTCGATATAGCGTCCAAGATGCCGGAGCAATCGCGCCCATCGCACCTTCGGTTTGTCCGCCAGATCTCCTGCGATGAACAGTGCATCCAATGCGCCGAGCATTTCAGGAGGCAGCGCGGCGAAGGGATCACGTCCTGCTTCAAGCCATTGGTCGAGATGCAGGTCGGCGGTGATCAGAACGGGCATGAGAGGTGTTATCCGAAGGAAGCAACATGGGATCTGGATGCGTTCTTGCACGACGGCGCCCCACTTACAATGCTTTGTATTAAAACGATAAAATGCGAAAAACAGAGTGGCGATCTATTATTCGCAGTAGCCGTCTCCGAACGCTTTCCGGCACTGAACGTGGGACCAGAAACATCTGAAAGGTACATTGAGGCCGCCCGAGCGCAGAGGAAGCCAAAATGGCCACCGTTTGCTCGACCTTATTGAAACCCCAGATATTCCGGCGCCACCCATTCCGTCAGCCAGACGCCATTGTCGGCGACCCAAAAGGAACACCGATCTTCGTGCATGCGCAGCGCGTCGATGCTCAACACCACAGGCTTGCCATGACGCTGGCCAACCTTCTCGGCAGTCGTGGCGTCCTGAGACAGGTGGACGTATTGGCGACGGCCCGGCTTGATGCCATCTGCAAAGATGGCGTCCAGGTTGGCTCGGGCGGTTCCATGGAAAAGCACCGGCGGCGGCACTGACAATGAAAGTCCAAGGTCCACCGCGATACTGTGCCCCTGCGCCGCCCTGATCATCTCACCGTTCTCCGAAAGGGTGAAACGTTGTTTGTCGTTGTCTGCCACCAGCTGTCTCAGCTCTTCCACATTCAATGGACGGCCAGCTTTCTTCAAGCCGCGCAGCAGGTCAGAAACAAGCGCCCATCCGCCTGCACGCAGTTTCAGCCCCACAAGCTCTGGTTCGTGCCGGAGCACGCGGGAGATGAATTTGCTGTCGCTGCTCATTGCATGACCTTTAGTGACTTTCCGGCCAGGTGTTCTCTTGTGGCAGGCATTCTTCTGAATGAAGTGATCATCGATATGGCGCGATGGCGGGGATTGGCAAACTCGCTGGATAGATCGCGTCACTAATGATCATTATATGATCCATAAAGACGCTAATGGTACATATAAGGCTCGTGAGTTTGCGTTTCGTCTGTCTTGCACTATAATGAGCCTTAAAATATCCATCGGCGACCAAAAGGCTTTTAAATGATCCGCTCAACGGAGCTATCATGAAGCGAACCCGCAGCTATTCCCGTACCACAAAACAGGCCTTGTCCTTGTTCGGCAAGCTGATCAGGGCCGCCCGCGTTGAGCGCGGCCTGACCGCTGTCGAACTCTCCGAGCGTGCCGGCATTACCCGCAAAACGCTTCGCAGGATCGAGTATGGAGAACCGGGACCGGAGATCGGCACGGTCTTCGAGGTCGCCACTCTGGTCGGCATCCGCCTGTTCGATCTGGATGATCAGACACTGGCCATGCATAACGCCCGTCTCGATGAGAAGCTGGCGCTTCTGCCCAAGAGCGTTCGCCACAGCCCGCAGGAGGTCGATGATGACTTCTAGGCTTTCGCAGCACAAGGAGGCCTATGTCTGGATCTGGCTGCCAGAGCAGACTGACCCGGTTGTTGCCGGTCGCATCACGCGTGGCGGCAACCGCTACGTTTTCAACTATGGCGCCAGCTATCTGGACCGTGACAATGCGATCCCGATTTATGAGCCCGAGCTTCCGCTGCGTCGCGGTCTGATCGAGCCGGACGCCGGCCTGCCTATGGCGAGTTGCCTGCGGGATGGCTCGCCTGACGCATGGGGTCGCAGGGTCATTCTCAATCGTCTGGTGGGCGGCAAGCCTGCCGAAGACGACACCGGCGATATCACCGAGCTGACATACTTGCTGGAATCCGGTTCCGATCGGATCGGCGCACTCGACTTTCAGCAATCGGCAACGGAATACGTTCCCCGTCTCAAGGCAGAGGCGTCCTATGAGGAACTCATTGAAGCCGCCGGCCGGATCGAGCGGGGCGCTTCGCTGACGCCTGCATTGGATCAGGCACTCAACCACGGAACCTCGATCGGCGGCGCACGGCCGAAGGCGCTGATCGATCGCGGTGACCAAAAGCTGATCGCCAAGTTCTCTTCGAGCAACGATCTTTATAGCGTCGTAAAGGCCGAGTTCATTGCGATGCGGCTTGCGGCCACCTGTGGTCTGAACGTCGCGCCGGTCTCGACGGTCTCTGCAGCGAACAAGGATGTCCTGCTGATCGAACGCTTCGACCGCGTCAAAGGCGACAATGGCTGGCAGAGAAAGGCCATGGTCTCGGCACTGACGATGTTCGGCCTCGATGAAATGATGGCGCGCTATGCCTCCTACCAGGACCTCGCAGAAATCATCCGCCATCGCTTCACCCAGCCAAAGGAAACGCTGAAAGAACTCTTCGGACGGCTCTGCTTCAATATCCTGTGCGGCAACACCGACGATCACGCCCGCAATCATGCCGCCTTCTGGGACGGCAGGATGCTGGCGCTTACCCCCGCCTACGACATCTGCCCGCAGGGCCGAACCGGCAATGAAGCGACGCAGGCCATGCTGATCAGTGGAGACAACCGCATGAGCACGCTGAAGAACTGCCTCGATGCGGCTGCCAATTTCCTGTTGAGCGAGGTTGAAGCTGTTTCAATCATCGAGGGCCAGATTGCGACCATTGCAAATGAATGGAAACGTGTTTGTGAAGAGGCGCGATTGAGCGAGACGGACGCGAAGCTGTTGGCCGGACGTCAGTTTCTAAACGCATACTGCGTCGATGGTCTAGATGAAAGTCGTGCGGCTCTGGCAAAAGCGTTCGGCCACGCACGCAGGTGGATTGCAAGCACCTGACCATGATTAGTGGTCATCAATCATTTCGCTGCCTACTGTCTGAAAGGGGCCATCGAACGAACATGGTGTAATCGCGGGAGCAATGGCCGCCTTTTGATGTGGCTAGATATTTGAACATCTAGCCGGCTGACTGTCCCCCGCTAGAATGAAGAACGGGCTCATGATCGCAACCGGGCCCAAACACCGAACGGAGGACAACCATGCATCAGTATATCGGTCTCGACGTATTCATGAAAGAGACAGCAATATCCATCCGACAGGACGGCAAGAGGATTTGGCGGGGCAAGTGCGCGTCGGACCCGCAACGGCTCGCAGCAGTGATCCGCAAACGTGCACCGTCAGTCCGGCGGGTCGTGTTCGAGACAGGGCAGTTGTCAGTCTGGTTCTATCATGCGCTGACGGCGTAGCGTTTGCCGGTGATCTGCATCTTCGTCTCGGCCTGCCAGATGGCGCACGAGAATCTCGCCAAACAGCTCCTGCCGCAAACCGGCTGTTACTCGCTCATCGGGCCGCAGAACGCGATCAATTTCGACGATGCCGCAGCGTTCTGGGTCGCTTTCTACCAGCTAATGTCCAAGGAGCGTTCCATGAAACGGGAGGAGCTGCAAAGACGGGTCCGGGAACTGTCCGCAATATTCGAGGAACCAATCAATCATTTCGCGTCAAGTCAGAGCAGAGCAAAGGGCTACATGCGCGTCCGAAACAAGAGACATGCTTCCTGATGGTGCCGCCTAGATATAGCGCCGGTAGTCGGTACTTACGGTTTGGCCTTCGCCCATATATTTTAGGATCTCGCCCACCTTACGCGCTGCGCGGATAGGGATCGGAAGGCGCTGGTTCATCTGGGTCGAGTTCCAGTTGATTTTGGTCAGCGAGAAGACCTCCTCGGCGATTTGGGCAATCGTGCTGTCGCAGCTTTTATGCGGACAAAGCAGCAGCGGACGCGGATCATACAGACCCGGATAGGTGCCGTAGTAGGGTATACTGCCATTTGTGTAGAGCAAGCCCTTACCCGCCAGGTTCACAAACGTGCCGCGCAGGACAGGATAGTTTCCATCGCGCAAGATCTTTGCTGCGTACGACTCCTGAACCCAGACAAGATCGCGAAGCTCGGTGCCCGCTTCTTCCAGCGCGCGCAGAATGCCGTCGGCCTCATCCTCCCGGAAACGGGAGGTTTTGAGCACAATGACCCGTGCCGGATAGTGCTTGTGATGATTTTTGTAGGCTGCAAGCACCTGCCCGATGAGCTCGTAGGCATCATCGTCGGTCATATAGGGATGACGGCCGCGGCTTTCGGTTTGCGCCCTCTTCCCTTGAGAATGAACCCGCGCCCGCGCTCATCGAACATTTGCGCCGCGCTGGTAAAAAGCTGCTGGCCCCCTGCCTCGCGGTAAAAGCTGATCCCGACATAGCAAGCGGCAAACTCGCCTTCCCGTGGCTGGCGGCGCCATGGGATGCGGCCGCTGCCTTTAAAATAGAGTGTGGTGAAGAGGTTCCAGCTCCGGTCTGCCTCGTCCTGTATCTCGCGGTCCTTGCTTTCCTTGATTTTGCGGGAGATTGCCGCCTTGTCGTCGATCACATCCTCCCACACGATCTGGATCGGAAAATTCAGACCCATCGTTCGAGCTTTGAGCATCCCCTGAAATTCGGGGCATCTGAACCGCCGCTGTCTTCCTTCTCGGTCGTACTTTTGAATCTACCTTCGCATTCCAGATACGCTCGATAAGCGCGACCGGCAAGGCAACGATGGCAACATCAGGTCGGTAGCCGCTATCATCCAGCGTCTGCAGCAGTGAGAATATTTCATCGACTGCCATCTCCACCGCCTTCTGGTGATGCGGCTCCTTGACGATTTTGTCGATCTTGCTCTGTGATAGTGCGGCCGTAACATTCTCCGGGATTTCAAACCGGCAGCGGAAAGGATTCTGATTGCCAAGGCCGGGAAAATCCGGGTGCAGATTAGGATGCTTCTCGCCCTTTCCCTTGATCCCTGTTGCAACAGCCGAGAAGTATTTTGCGTGCTCTCGACCGTCTTCGTGCTGCCGACAACCCCGACCCTGATCACCTCCCCAAGGGCGGCTGCAGCGGCCCCGCTTCGACGAGTCCGCGGCGCGGATCCAGGCCGTGATGCTGATCGCCGAATTCCAGCTCGGGCTCTTCAAATATCTTGCTTTCGAATTCCATCAGACCGCGAACCTTTCCTGCTCGGCTGGGTCTTCGGGTCGTTTCTTCGGCGTGCCCCAGACATCTTCCGGCACCCGTGTATCAAGCGCGATCTGCGGCGGCGGATCGAATTTCAGGCGAGGCTCCTGAACCGCATGGCGTTCGAAGAGATCATCACCTGCGCTCTGTTTCTGGGTAAGGAAGCGATGCCACATGATCACCTGACCGCGCAGCGAGGCGCTGTTATCCAGACGCTTCTTTCCGGCGAGCAAAGCCTGCGGGTAAGAGTGCGGTGTGAAGCCGTCCGTCGTAAAATAGTAGGTCGGGGTGATGATCAAAAACCACTGGTCGTCGAGCAGTTCGAAGCGCGGCGCAAATGCGTGGTGGCGCACGTAGGCAACAAGCCCCTCTTCCTTCTTGCTGGTAATGACATTCACGACGTCGGCATGTGTCTTTTTCTGCGTCGATTCATAATGGAACCGGCGGGGGCATTCTTCTCTTCCGCCCGGAAATAAAGCAGCTTGCGCTCCTTCTCCCAGTTCAGGTCTTCCGCAACCTGGTGCCTGAGCGTCTGCCGTAGCAGGAAGGAGAATTTATGCTGCTCGTCAAGGTCCTCGTGAAAAGCGAGATAGCTCGTCTCGATCGCCTCGACCTGATCGGTATCGACAATGTCGCGGCACGAGGAATTGCGGGGATCGTGAAATGACCAGAACGAACCGCCATTGATGACCCAGTCGAACCGGGCGGGTCCGTCAGCTTCCAGGAGCAACGACGTTGCCTTCGGCCCCCTATGCGGTGTCGAAGCAACGAATATCTCGGTAGGCAGGGTGATCGGCAGCATATTAACAAGGGCGCTTTCGCCCCGCCAAGCGGCGGAACGTAATAGCCGAGATCCGGCCTTGGGCACCGTGAGGGCTGCCAGATGGTCGGCCGCATTGCTATCTAAGACGTCCTGCGCCTTATCGAACCGAAGGCGGCGCTCACCCGCTGTGACGCCACTCGGGACTTCTTTCCAGTAGAAACTCTCGTCTGATTTTCGATAGAGGACGATGATCACGGGCAGGTTCGATCCGCGCCAGTAATCCAGGTCTTTCGGCTTGAGCAGATAGCTGAACCCCGTATCGTCTTCGGATGTGTATTTCCCTCTGCCGTTGCCTTGACCTGCACGGCGATCATTCGCGCCAAGGGGCGGCCTTCATCCATCACTTCGGCGATGCCGTCGATCCCGGCTTCAAGGCGGGACCGGCCGTCAAACTGAAAGCCGATATGAAGAAACCGCTGCCCTACAGCGAGTTCTCCGATCTGACCGAGCATCTGGTTTGGCGTTAGGATCTTCGACATGAGAACTAGGTAGAACAATCAGGGAACATTTGCCACGATGGCGAAGGAATTGCTCCGCGACTCTGTGGATATTCTGGTTCTGATATGTTCAGCCGATCCTTTCTCCGCGCCGCGCGGGTTCTAGAGAATTAGTCGCGAGAGGTAGAGAATCCCGTCCTCGACGCGAACGCGGATCGCCTGCAGCTTGTTGAAGCTGAATTTTCCGGCCTCGCCATGTGTACCCTGGTTGAAGGTCTGGAAGAGCGTGACGACATTCTCGATGTCGCTGTCAACAAAAGACTCCAGTCTCGTCCCCCACCATGCCGCTCCGGTGAAGAATGTATTTGATCTTTGCCCGTCTGGTCGGCGTTCCCTGCTGTGTCCGCTCACAGTTGGGAATAGATTGTTCGACCGCCTCATTGGGGGCGTGCATGTCGAGAATGCGGGTGATAATCTCGCGCGCGCTGGTGCAGAAGTGGCGCGCCGCGTCGGGATTTTGCGGACTGAGCGAGTACAGGGCGCCGCGCCACCTGTCGCAGAGATCTGCGGATAGACGCTGGAGGATCGGTGTGAGCGGACTTTCCGGCTCATCGGGCGCCGGTGCGTCGTCAGCGATGGCGCTGTCTTCCAGCAGCGCGTTCATCAGGCCGGCGTTATTTGCGGCCTCACGCTCTGACAGGTCCAAAAGTTCATTGTAGCGCTCGTCGAAGCGTCCCTGGTCGGCTGCACTTTCAAGGCGCTCATACGCCGCCTGCATGGTGTCGACCGACACCCGGTAGGTGACATAGCGTGTGGTGTTCGTCTGACGATTAAGACGCGCGATTTCGTTCTTGAGCCGCTGCCGGTTCGCGCGGAACCGGGAATTATGCGCCCTAACCTCACGGTTGTAGCGGTCGACCTCCTGCTTTACCTTGCGGTTATACTCTCGGATGCCGCGATTAAGGTCATCGATGGCACGTTTCTGCTTCTGCTGAGCCTGTCGCATCATGCTTCTCAGCTGGGATGGTGTTACACGGCGCGCCATTTCCCGACCTCCTGTCTATCCCTTCCTATTTCTCCATGCATCGCCTTCACTCCCATCCCCGCCTGATTTCTGTCCGTTGGCATTCAGGGCAGTGAATTGGATATGTCGGCTGATCGCGGCGGCGTGCCTCACGCTTTTCGTCTTCGTCGAGAACTTCTTCTTCAAAGCGATTGCCGCAGTTCAGGCAACGGAAACGGACCCTAGTCGTCATAGGACACCCCCGCCTGATCCAGAAAATTGGTCCATAGCAGCGCTGACGCCTGCTCCGCTGTCAGCCGCTCATCGTTGGTTTCAAAACCGAAGGGTCCTGACTTGAGGAAAAGCTCGTAGTCGTCGCTCTCGATCGTGAAACCGCCATTGGCGGTATTGGCCGGGGCGTTCTCCTGAAATGAATAATAGATATCGGAGAAGCCCATCGCGCCGCTTTGGCCGTGTACGGTGATATGCGCCGTGCCATGATCGATCGCCCGGTTGATAAGGGTACAGGTAAAGCTGAGCGGCCCGGTCGAGACGTAGCGTGCACGGACACCGTCGATCTGATCCACTTCGGCGACAGCGCCTTCAAAATAGCGCCGCATGATCTCGAATACCTTTGACCGGAAATCGCTGCGGTCGATTTCGTCAAACTCCCGTTTGACGCGGTACCGCGAACCAGAGGCACGAACCGGCGGCATCGGAGCGTCTTCGCGCTCATCCGCCCTGTCGTCGCGCGCCACGACATGGCGCAATTCGGTGACAACATCGAGAAAGGCATTATTCTGGTTGGTCCATTCACTGACCGGCTGACCGTCGCGCGGGAGCGCCTTGAGTTGCTTCAACGGCGAGGACTTCCAGTCGCATGGTTCAACGATAATCGGAACGACGATCGCCTCGCCGCTCTCGTGTCGTTCCAGGGCGCGGCGTAGCTCCCGGTCGTAGCAATAGTCAGAAGCGAGGAAATCGGGACTGACGAGGAGAAGGAACAGCTCGCTCGATTCGATCTGCGCTGTGATCTCGCTGTCGAGGTCGCTCCCCGCGAGAATCTCGCGATCATACCATTCGGTGATTTGTCCCTCGCGCCGGAGCATCGACAAGTGGGTATGAAGGCGCTCAAGCGCAGCCGTGTCGCGATGTGAGTATGAGATGAACGCCTTCATGCCGGTCCCGCCTTTCTCAGTGCTTCTTGTCGCGCGGCGGGAAGGATCATTTCCCGGGGCGACCGTGTCGGAATCACGCCACCTCCTGTCGCGTCCCTGAATGCGAACTTCGCCGCCGCCGAGATTACTGACGGTCCGTTTGGCTCTTTGCTCAGCTTCGCGCTGCGTATTGTGCACGCTGCTGGCGCGCTCCCCGCCAGGCTCCTTCACAGCCCAGCCCTTCGGATGTTTGGTCACGTAACGATCTACCACCGAGAGTCTCCTTTACGAAACATTGCTGATACCTACATATAATTTACCCATATAGTTTCTATGTCAATCTAGTTACGATTCCAATCGTCTGGTAGTGCGAACGGGTTCGTTCGACAGGCGCATTGCCGTCAAAATGACCTGTTTTATCAGCAACTTATGAAGAGAGGCCGCCTGCCCACGTCAAACTCAGAAAGCTGTGGGGAAGTACCCCGTTAGAGCCGCGCCACCGCGCCGGTGCTCGATACGAGGAGAATCGGTCCTTCGAGAGTGTAGATTCCAGCGTCCCGCGCAAAGGAATCATAGCGGTGGCGGGAGAGGACAGAACTCATCAAATGCATGTTCGTGGTCTGGTTAGCGCCCTCGGCGGAGTATCCGGCACCGATGGCAATCCCACCTTCTCGGAGAGAAGATAGCGATCATGAAAATCCTCACCGCCATTGATCTCACGCCAGCAGAAGATCTTCACCTGCAGCCCGTCCGGCACTGTACCGGGGAAAAGATTGGCGGCCTCATTTTCAAGCTCGGCGTTTGCCGGCTTATCCGGATGAAAACGATAGTGAATCTCGCATGAGGCGGCAGGGTTGTTGTCTTTGACGATGCGCAGGCAAGCCTGCAACGTGCGCCGGTACTTCGGGCTGTAGGGATCGAAAAAGGGGTCCACGAACAGGATGCGGGAGCTCAGGCGCAGGAGAAATTCGAGGGCCTCGGAGATCGATGCTTCGTCGCGCGGGACCGCGCGGTCCGGTGCGATAGCCATTAGCGGCATGGCCTCATCGATGTCCCCAGATTTCAGGACCGCCGCATGATTTGCCGGGTTCTCCTGCGCAATGATCGCGTGAAACGGCTTCTCGCCGTGCTGGGCGATTGCGTTATCGAGCCATGTGGGGAGCTGATCGTCGTAAGGGCGGCCCGATTTCATCGAAGCGCGGTTCTTAAGCTGCTTGAGGCTCTCCGTTACCCTGTGTTTTTCCATCGGCTTAAGGTGACCCGCAGCCTCGATCGCCAGAGGAAGCCATTTCTTGGGAAAGAGCGACAGCAGGCGGCCGCGGTCGTAACCGAACTTCTCGCAAAGATAGCGGCAGGTCTGCCAGTCTTCGGCGATCGCAGCGGGTTCGACGGCATATTCATGAAGCATCAGAAAAGCTCCCCGGCGCGCTCCTCGAAAAACCCGTGCGGCCACTGATCCAGGAATTCGCCGTCTTTGTCGATTTCCAGCTGGCGGAAGACGATACCGGCTTCACTGCTCTCGACATAGATCACCGAAAGTTCGTCAGGCGACAGGCCGTCAGTTCCGGGCGGCAGTTCATCGTCGGTGGTCTCGCGTATGCGCCGCAGCAGCCGTAGCAGGATGTGCTCGCTATGCGTTTCGATCAGAAGCGACTTCTCGCTCGACAACTTCTCAAAATCACGCCGGACCGCATGGATGAACAAATCTCCCATCCCGACCTGAATTGCGGGATGAATATGCAACTCGGGCTGCTCGACCCCAAGCACGCTACCTCGGCCGCGCAACGCGGCGACGATGACAGGAATCATCTGGGAGATACCGACACCGACATCACCCGGAGCAACAAGAATGCCCTTCTCAAAATCCCGCAAAGCAATCTCGCTACGCGTGGCAAGGCTGCGATAGAGCTCTTGCAGCTCGCCTATGTCATCTTCCCTCAGCCCCCGTTCAAACATCTGGTGGACAATCCCCGGCACCGGGATTTCTTTGAATTCTACGCGCTCCAGGCGGTATGTCGTTCGCAGGCGATTCTCGCCGGAAAGCCAGAAATTAACGTCCTTCATGAGATCGCCGCGGCGGTCGATGTAGAGCAAATCCCACGCTGCCAGCCCTTGCGCCCAACGCGCTTCATCCGGCGTGACCTGGGGCCGGTAGCTCCTCATGGGGATTTCGCGCAGCGGACCGATATAGGTCATTTCCTTCAGGTGGTTGCGGATCAGCCGCGCCGGTCCAAGAACCAACTCTGACAGCAATGAGCGCAGACCATTGACGCGCGGCGTGCGCTCTTCGATCTCAACCTTCTTGGCAGCCGGATCACGGATATCCAGGACCAATTCTCCATCTAGAGCGGGAAGCGCCCCCAGCTCTGTGTCAACGGCGATACGCAACTGGTCGGCGGGCGTATCCGGCGTGGAGCGGTCGGCAGCAGCTTCACGAGCGAGCGACCAAATCTCATCTTCAAGCGGTGATGAGAGGTCCGCTTGATCGCCGTCCTCGGGCATGTCATCCGGAAGCACAGCGCGGCGCAGGAGTGGATGCGCGAAATTGAAATCTGTCAGTTGGGCCCGCCCCTCGGATGGAGGCGACACGATGGCCGCCAGCGGCTCACCATCGATCTCGACAGCGATGCGCGAAGCATAAGGCGCCTGCTCAAGAGCGCTCCAGCGAATATCAACCTCTAGCCCCACTTCCTGCACGATTGCGTAATCGCGATACTCCTCGCTCTCCCCAACAAGGTATCGAAGCGGCAACTCAAAGAATTCGGGATCGCCAATGGACAGACCGGCATTTAGCGGCAGGCCCTCGGCACCTTGTTCGTTCCGAAGGTCCAAGGCGACCTTAAGTGTGACGGTCCGATCGAGCTCGTGATTGTGCACGAGTGTTGCAAAGCCGCCAAGATCGATGAGGCCGCCAGCAATCGTCCGGTCGGGGTCAACATTGCCGCGTTCGAGTATTTCACGAAGGTAGTGCAACGCCTGCAGGATCGTACTCTTTCCTGCGCTGTTCGGGCCGAAGAGCAGCGTGATTGGCCGCAGGTCAATGCTTTGGCGTGTACCGATCCCTTTGAAATTCCCAATCTCGATTCGAGTTAAGCGCATCGCGACACCTCAAAGTTCTCCGCGGAAGGCGCGATGCGTTAACGACGAGAAGAGCTCTTCAGACGTTTCCAGGTCTGCCTGCAGATTTCGGGACGCCTCAATCGCTTTCAGGAAAAACCGTCCAAAATCAGTTTGTTCTCCAAGTTTTGGTGCTAGAAACTCAATCTGTTGGAACTTTCCTTTGCTCACCATCCCTTTCATAGAGTTAGTCGAGGCAGCTTGGATCAGCGACTTTCCAACCAAAACTTGGCAATAGAAAAAAAGGGATCCGTGACTTCGTGCGGAATTATGGCGTTTATCTGCTGGTTGAACGCAACTTCACGGTCCGCCAACGCAGCGTTGCCAATCACGCTCGGACTTCCCGCAATACAGGTCACAAGTGTTGAACCAGCGGGTGCGATTCGTCCAATAACTCTCCCTCGTTCGCTGAGACGCTCAGCGGACGGAGTTAAAAATGGCTTGGCGTGTTGATATTATCTGACTTTATCCACTCAATGGCGTCGCCATAGTAGTCGGGATGCTTTCTCGGGGGCGTATTGCCCGTAACCACTCTGCCGAAGGCGCTAATTGGCGCAGTCAGTAGACTTTTCTCGTTTGTTTGTGGCGTGCCGAACCGGGCTACAAACTCTGCCGCAATCAGCAAGTCAATGTGATCCAGTGCGCTTTGACGTTTGCGTCGAATAGCGTCTGCCTTGTCGAGGGTTTCAGCGATGCGCCGCTGTTCCTCCAGTGGAACCGCCGGCACTCCCACCTCAGCAATATCGCTCACGCGGATCGAAGGATAAGCTGGGTCTTTGATAAGGCGCGACGGTGGGTGCTTCCGAAGCCAATGGGTAAGGAAACCTGGATCATACTTCCCAGTAGGCACCAAAGCAGCAAGATGGCTTACCACGTGCGCCGGTTCAGGCAGCCGATAGACTCGACCGAGCATCGCCGACATTCCACTCTTCGCAAACACGATCGTGTCTTTTGGATAGATACGGAATCGTTTCCGAGCAGCCGTCGACTGCGGGAGCTTCTCACAGTCCGCAAGTGTTCCTCCATTGAGCAGATTTTCAAGGCTGCCAGCGCGAATAAATGGCAGGCCATCCTCTGCAAATTCATTGGACTTCGGGGCGGGTTGACCTGCCGAAACGTCGACGACAGAGCCAAGCGAACACGTTGCGGTCATCGAAGCATTTCCTCAAGCTCGGCGAGATCACTAGCAATCTCGTCGTTAAGGGCTTTCATTCGCTCGAGTACCACCTGAGGCGGATCATATTCCTCCTCCTCATAGACATATTTCTTGTAACGGCCCAGGGACAGCTCATAGCCGGCTTCTCTTATCTCTTCCGCAGAGACATAGAATGCTTTGGACGTTCGATCGCTATCGATGGCCGGGCTGCGGGAACGCCAGCGGGCGAGGCAGTCGGGCAAATCGTTCTGCGGAACCGGCTCCCGCTTGTCGTCGAGCGAGCGACCATCGGCCTCGACGTCATAGAAGAAGACGTTGTCTGTCCGTCCGCCCTTCGTGAAGACGACGATACCGGTAGAGACGCCTGCATACGGCTTGAACACGCCGCTGGGCAGCGAGATCACGGCTTCCAGCTGGTTCTGATCCACCAGGAGCTCGCGCAGCTGACGATGCGCGCCAGATGAGCCGAACAGCACGCCATCGGGCACGATGGTCGCTGACCGGCCGCCGGTTTTCAGCATGCGCAGAATCAGCGCGAGGAAGAGCAACTCGGTCTTCTTCGTCTTGACCTGGCGCAGGAGGCCGGAGTGCACGTCCTCGAAATCGAGGCTGCCTTTGAAGGGCGGGTTGGCGAGGATGACGTCGAAGCCCTCACTCGCCTGCCTCGGAAACTTGTCGGTGAAGCCGGTGCTCAGCGTATCCTGATAGTGGATGCCGGGGTCGTCGACCCCATGCAGCATGAGGTTCATCGCTGCAATACGCAGCATGGTGGAGTCGAAATCGAAGCCGTGGAACATGCCGTTGCGGATGTGCTCACGCGCCTTATCATCGAGTCGATCGCCAACATAGATTTTCTCAACCGCCTTGGTCTCAGGATCGGTTTCCACGATAACCGCCTCGGGTGAGGTATAGGTCTCCAGCAAGTAGTCCATAACGCCGACAAGAAAGCCGCCAGTGCCACATGCTGGATCGCCGATCGTATCCGTCGGTTTCGGCTCGAGCATATCGACCATCAGTCGAATGATGTGGCGGGGCGTGCGGAATTGTCCGTTGATGCCCGCTGTCGTCAGTTTGCTCAACAAGTATTCGTAGACATCTCCTTTGTGTCGCCTTCTGTCAGCGGTAGCTCGTGAATCAAGTTGACGGCTTTCACCAGAAGACCGGGCTTCTGGATCATGAGTTGCGCGTCTTTCATGAATTCCGCGAAGGCGTTGCCACTGGCGACGGTCGAACGAAAATGCGGGAAGACTTTGTCGCGCACCAAAGGGAGCATCTGATCGGAACCTAGATGCCGGAACTGCGACCAGCGTAATTGCTGCTCATCCTCTTTGAAACGGCGCTGAAACGGCTTACCTGTCCGCTTCTGACGGTTCTCATCACGCGCTTCGTTAATATCGAGAAGACGCGCATACATTAAGAACGTGATCTGCTCGATCACGGTCAGAGGGTTCGTAATGCCGCCCTGCCAAAATTCCGTCCAGAGCGCATCGACGCGCCGCTTTAGATCCCCGTGACCACTGTATTAATTCCTCTCGTTCGGGTTTTTTCGGGACGTTCTTCCGCCCTCGGGCCGAAAGAACGTACAATTTCAATTAGATCGGTTAGATCACTTTCCTGTTCAAACACGCCGTCGGGACCGTCCGCGTCGATCACCGTGAAAGGGTCGTCGTACAGCCGTTCAACCTCAATCGTGCCGTAGCGAGCGATGTGGTTCTGCAGAAGGGACAGGAAGCGGGTCTGCTTCGCGCTCAGCTTTGGATGCGACTGCGCGAAGGCGGTGAACTTTTCGCGCACCGCTTCGGGGTCCATCCCCACGATCATCCGGATGGCGAGATAAAGCGGGCCAGCCAATTCGCTGAAAAACTCCTCAAGATGCTCGCGACGGACATCCGGGTTTTGGGTAAGGATCAGCGATACAAGGAATCGATTTCCTTGTCCGATACCGTTTCCCCGCCCGGATCTTCCTGAGTACCGGATTGCTATCGAAATGCTTCTTGAGCTCAGATTCCACGATCTGATGATAGGCCCTCATGTCTACCGATTTCAGACTTGCTGATCGGCGTGCGTACTGCACCTGGCTGGCATCTTCTGTAACGTCGATAATCTTTGGCGGAACACCCTGCGAGCCGCCCTTTGCGCGGTGATGCATAATCTCCCGGAGTTCCAGCCGGGCCAGTTCAAGGTCCGCAACACTAGCACCGGACCAGAACGTGCTTGCTTTCACGTGCTTGATCGTTTCCGCCTTTTCGCGCACCGGATTGAGGTGCATCTGAAGCGCGGCTAGGCGGTCCATCAACTCGAGCTTTAGATCAGCAAGAGCTCCCGAGCCCCGTAGAACAGCGAACTGCATACGTGCGATCAGAAGATCGAGGGCAAGAGCGTCACCCAAACCACGAATGTTTCGCCACTGCATTAGCGGTGCGATCTCCTGCCTGAGACGGGCGACGGTCGCGGGAGCGAATGCCTTGAGCACCTCAGGTTTGGAAAGCGCGCGCTTTTCTTTCCACTTTTCCCGCACAGAGATCGACTCTTCCGGGAGTGCGTTGATGTCCTTAGAAACCAAAGCGATGATCGTGTCGAAGACAGCGGGTTCGCTCTTTTGGAGCGCCGTCTCAGCCAGCGTCAGCCGCTCTTCGAATAGAAGCTGCGCGAGCGGCTTACCCTGCGCCGGCTCCGCTGGCTTGTAACCCATCTCGAAACGGGCGAAGTTGCCCCAATGATCGAATATGCGGAAAACGCGTTTATCCTTGCCCGGCCCGAATAAGTCAGGGCAAAGACGCGTTCCACGCCCAATCATCTGCCAGAACTTCACCGGCGATTTGATCGGCCTTGCGAATACGAGATTGACGATTGCCGGGATATCGATGCCCGTATCGAGCATATCGACCGAAATAGCGATCATCAGATCGTTGTTCGTTCCCTCGCCTTTGAAATCGTCGATGAGCTGCTCAGCTCTGGGATCGTAGTTGTCGATGACCTGGCAAAACTTCCCGGCGTACTGCGGGTACATTTCGTCGAAGAGCTGGCGAAGCAGCATTGCGTGTTCATGGTTGCGGGCGAAGATGATGCTCTTGCCGAGAACTTGACCGGTCGTATCGGTAATGCCGTTTTCCATCAAGTTGCGAAGGATCGCCCTGTTGGTATCCTTGTTGTAGATCGCCTTATCGATTTGTTCAGACGAAAAATCGTACTGCGCAGGGTCTTCCCCTGCGCTTCTAATTCCTCAATCTGGGTGGATGAGAGGCCCTTTAGGGTGATGCCCTCACGTAAGAATTGTGTCGTGTGCTCGTAAACCTCGAATGGCGTTAGGTAACCTTCTTCGACAGCCTGCTCTAGATCGTAGTTCGACGTCGGTAGCTGTCCTTCGCAACCAAAGAGCTTGAAAGTACTGCGTGTGACGAAATCAACCGGTGTTGCGGTCAGCCCTATCTGATAGCAGTCGAAATAATGAAAGATGTCACCGTAGACGTTATAGATGCTTCGGTGGGATTCATCTGCTATGATAAGGTCAAAAAGCCGGGATCGAAGGACTGAAAGACCTTCTGAACGGCGGGATAGGTGGCCAGAAACACACGCTCGCTGGCGTTCGACCGAACGTTTGAAGTGAGAATGCGGGTGGGTTCAGAGAGGAAGTCGTTGAAAGCGTTCTTTGCCTGCTTTCTCAGCTCTTTCCTGTCACACAGAAAGAGAACGCGCTTTACCCACCCAGCCCGAATAAGCAGATCTGTGAGAGCTATCGCAACGCGTGTCTTACCTGTGCCTGTAGCCTGAACAATCAGCGCTCTTCGATGCTTTTGCGTAAATCGTTCGGCAACACGTTTTATGGCCTCAAGCTGATAGAGGCGGTTTACGATATCCTCGTTGACCTGGATGCTGTCGAGCGGCTTCTTTTGCAGGCGTTGATAATTTGCGAGATGCTGAAGGCTGTCTCTGGAATAGAACCCGAATAACCGGCGTGGAGGATAACCCTGCGCATCATCCCAGATCCAGATATCAAATCCATTCGTGTAAAAAATCACCGGACGGTGACCAAACTTCTTTTCAAGGCTGTCGGCATAGAGCTTGGCTTGATGGCGACCGCGATTGGCGTCCACGGCTGTCTTTTTGGCCTCAATTACGGCCAACGGATTTCCGTTGTCATCCCAGAGGATGTAGTCCGCGTACCCGATGCCGCTCGTTGTCGGTTGATTGTCGAGCTCAATCTCTTTTCCAACCTCGGCAGAGCTTTTCAATCCCGCGCAGACATCCCAACCAGCGCTCGCCAACAGGCTATCAATCAGACGAGTCCGCGTTTCCGATTCACTGAAGTTCAACTCATCAGCAGATTTCTGTCCGGACCGTGCAATAGCTTTGAGGTCAGCAGCCTCCTTCTCAGCCGCAATTGCTTTCGAACGTGTCTCCTCAAGCTCCGAAAGGAGCGCATCCATCTGCGCTTCCTGGGCAGCGAGCTTCTCAAAATCCTCCGACGGTCCCTCTCGTCGGTTTGATCGGGTGTCGGAGGCTGGGAAAAGGTACCTAGCTCTTCAGCACTCGCTAGCCCGTATTGAACGCAGAGCCAGCGTGCGAGGTCGTGGGCTTCCCTCAGGAGCCAGAGAGCGCTTTGCGAATGAACGGGCTCCCCATGTGCAGCCTTGTTCCCGTGGATTCGCAAAGCATGAAGCTTGTCGAGAACGACCTTCGGCGTAATCGCGATGAATGCATCGTTCTTGAGCAGATCGACGAAAGTCGGCTGTTCGGGTTTTGGCAGGCGCAAATCTCGATAAATGTCCTTGGTCAGATTCTCTGCGAATAAACGCAGCTTCACAAGCGCGCTAGCAGGGTCAGCGTGAGCGTAGGATTCAGCAAATCCGCCGAGCCCAGCAAGCTCAGGCCAGTTCGGACGGAGAATCTCAAAGTTGAGCGACTTCATGCAGTCGCCTTCGCTAATGCCGAGGCGAATTCGGACGCATTGCTGACCACTACTGGGATTTCCTGTGGCCGATCTACCTTGTCGGCGATATCGAGTCGCAACCGCTTCTGAAAATAATAGAGTAATGCCATCCGAACGGGAACAGTCACGGCTCCTCGATCATCTCATAATCCTGCTCAATCACCGCGCGCTGGCTATCACTAAGAGCAGGATTTGCAGTCAGTATGACATCGACAAACTCGTGCCACAGGCGGTCGGAGCTAGATGTTGCGAGTGCTTCCTCGACGTCGCCTGAGTCAAGGCAGCGGGAAAGTATGAAATCCTTGAACTTCCGATCAATGTGGCAGAACGCGCGAACATGCCACCGCAGGCCGTCATGCCCAAAGGCATGCGGAGAAATCGACCGCCACTCGGGGTCAGGGCGCGTTGTGTTCATGGACTGATACTTAATCTTGAGAGCCCGGCGGCCCCGGATCGCGCCAACAAGCTTGCGTAGGACATCGACACGCACGCTTCGGTGGGGCACGGGCATCATGTCAAACGCCGGAACGGCGGCGAGCCAGCTGTCTTCAATAATTCCGGTTAGCGGCTCTGTTTGCAGCTGCGCGAGATACATATCGGCGTGCGGTTCGAGAAAACCGGCTTGAAATGCGGCGACGCCATGTACCTCTTCGCGCTCTTATCATAGAGCAGGTTTCCGGGTGCTTTTTCTTCGTAAAGCGTGAGATCCTTTGAGGCTTGGGGAACGGACACGCCGAAGTGGTCGATAATGTCAGCGCGATTGATCCCGCTTTCCCAGAAAAGGCGGAACTCGATGAACTCTAAGCGCTTCTCTACACCCCAACGCACGACTGTCTCCAATTTCCGTATATAAACGTTATGAGTATAATTTATATACACATAGTCCGGATGTCAAGCGTCTAATCGCGGCTGCGGCCGAAGCCCTTGCCGGAGCGGCGTCGGCACCCTTGTTTGGTAGCAAGAGGTATCATCGTGATCGGACCGAGACTTCACGCGCTCCACCCTGTCGTCGTCGCCTTCACCACCCCCTACGGCTGCGCGGCGTGATGCCTCGTTGAATTCGCCTCGCATGAGCGTGCGGGCGTAATACTGAACTACGATGACGCCCATTCTTAGAACTTAGGGCCCCGCCCTCGGCACACTTCGAGAGGCTTCCGCCCAGCTTCCTACGCGCCTGCCGCGCTCCGTGCAGCCGGTTCCCCGCGAGGCCTCCCTCCGTTTGCACACCCGGTCTCGGCGACGGCCAGATGGTCAGGCGCGGCGTTCCGCTTCGCTGACCTTCAGACTCGAAGATCAAAGACATGACCAACGTATACGACAGTAATCCCCGCATCTATGTCGCCTGCCTTGCCGCCTACAATAACAGCTATCTGCATGGGGCTTGGATCGACGCGGATCAGGATGCCGGCGAGATTCGAGGGCGTCACGATCAGCGAGTATGCCGGCATCGACACAGTGGCGCGCATGGGCGCTTTCATAGCAGAGCATGGCGCGCTAGGTGCTGGCTTGCTGGGCCGGGTGGGATTCGAACACATACGCTGAAGTAGTTGGCTAGCGCTCGGTCACGACATAAACATCGTCGGCTTACGGGAGATCGCAAGTGGTAATTGAACGACCGAAATGGGGGAGCATACCTGATTGTCTGCTGCGCCATAAAAGCTCAGCGGCCGCGCGTTACAGACAAAAAGCGGAATTGTCTATAACTCGAATGGCTATTGCTGCAGTTCGGCAATGCGACATGATGCATATGGTTCCCCGACAGGCCGAGACCGCTGAAAGCGGTCATCCAACTCAGTTGCGAACTGGACGAAAGACTAGGTCTGCCCAGTTCTCCCGCAGGGTTTTCGCCGGCCGAGATAAAGGGGTGCCGGGCTGAGCCTACACCCGTTTTCTCGATCACACCTATTGAATCGCGGGCCTGCACTGGTTGCGAAAGCACCAAACATTCTTCATTGTCCCACCGTCGAGATTCGAAGGTGGATACAGGTGGGCTCGTGCGTTTTATCGGTGACATCCATGCAGACGGCGCCGCCTATGCATCCGCGGTCGCCGGAGTTGATGAGAGCATTCAGGTCGGTGATCTCGAAGTTGGGATTGCACGGGAGGAAGACGTAAGGAGATGGCCTTGCCAGCCTGGAAGCGGTCATCGCTTCATCCGTGGCAACCATGATAGCCCGTCCGTATGCCGAAACCATCCGCAATTCATTGAAAGCGGCGCCGAAGGCGACATGTTTTTCGTGAACGGGGCCTGGTCAATCGATCAGGACGATCGCGAGGAGAACAAGGACTGGTGGCCAGACGAAGAGCATAGCCAAAGAGATCTGGACCTCCTCTTCGAAGCCTGGTCCAACAGGCGGCCACGCGTCATGGTCTCGCATGATTGTCCCTGGCGTGTCAGCCAGGAACTCTTCCAGATCATTGATTACTCGCCCGGTCCATCCCGCACGGCGCGTGCGCTTCAGGCGATGTTTGACTTTCACCAACCCGAGGTCTGGGTTTTCGGCCACTGGCACAAAAGGCGAGATCAGAAAATAGGGGCGACACGCTTCGTATGCCTGGAACGAGGTGGCTGGATCGATATCGACCTGACGGCCAAAACTGCGCTATGATGGGTTTACGCTTCACCATCGCTCCCAAGCTGATGTTGCGTTCACCACCTCACGAGGGGGACGAACGACCCGATCTGTTTATGCCGCCACCGGAAACCTATGCGTTTGCCGAAGAGCGCCGCCTTTTCTGCGTCGCAATAACCGCTGAGCCTGGAATCGCAGGTGGATGGAAGTCAGCGACCGGTCACGGCGCGCGACCAGATACGTTTCGGACCTATCGTCGGAGGCCCGGTCTCGCGGGGAAGCGAGAGAGAAAGAACTCAGTTCCCCAGGAGGGCCTCGCATGCCTGCGGCGTCAGATCCGCGGCGAAGTACATATCGAATTCGATATCCCAAGACGCCTGTGCGGCGCTGACTGCCCGGCGAACACGCTGACGGGTGTCAGTGCTGAGATCCCCCATGATCATCAGATCAATATCCGAATGCTCGAGGAAGCTTCCTTCCACATATGAGCCGAACAGCCGATACTCCACTCCGAGATCATAGAGCTTTGCACTCAGTTCCGCCCAGGCCGCGTTTGCAGAGTCTAGATGGGCCTCGCGGCGTTGGAGCTGGATATGTTCAAAGCGCTTCATGCTGCTCTCAGTTGGCGCGTCTGTATAATGCTACCGGTTTTGAAAATCATCGGCCTTTCGACAGCATCTTCACGAACGCCGCAGCATGTCATCAAGCTGAACCTCTATCTCTATACCCCATCGAATGACCCTGGACATAAATCACCTTCCGATCACAAAATCTGCATAGCTGCGGTTCTCAGCCACAAACTGCCGAAATCCCCGCCATCCGGTGCAAAGCGCTCGATCTTCTCCTTCTTAAGCAGCATTCGTAGCGCATTGCTCGACCGCCCGGTTTCCTGCCTGAGAGTTGCAATCGTTACGAAACGGCGATGGAATGCAGCGATATCCTCTTTTGTCATTCGCCATTGGTCTTGCCGTGTTACCGGATGCCGAGAGCGTGTTGCCGGCGTGTGGCCAGCTTCGATCAGGGCGATAAACTCTCCATTGTACCGGAGACCGACAGCGCGTCCGAATTCGGATGCCGACATTTCACCAACTGGCCGATCGTCTTGTGCCCGACCGAGCAGATCAATCTCGGTCTTCTGAAGAACGACGTTGCGAAACCATCGCTTGCCTTCTCTCAACCCGACACGAAAATGTCCGGCGCCGATCAGCTTGATCAGGCCACGCAATGACGTTCCGCTGCGCATGCGCGCATGCAGCATGTCCACCCAGCCAGAATCGTCTGCCGCGACGGGCGTCGCCCGCGCGTGATCTCCTCCATCAGCTTCACGCCATCTTCGCGGCGCCAGCGTTTCCGGATTTCAGGGGATGAGGCGAGTGGGGTCAGAATATTCTCCGCCACCAGAGCTTCCAGCTCTGTGCGGGTCGCTCCCAGCACGTCGCGCATGGTCCTCAAAGAAACAACATCCGAGATCCGCGCCAGAATCGGGCGGGCGACTTCCGCCGAGAATGTGGTTCGGCGGTCCGACAGCATCCCATTCGCATCGATCACCTCGGCATCAATGAGCAATTTCCGCATGAGCTCTGGCTCCGTGCCGGCCTCCCGGGCGGCCGTGGTCACGGAATGCAGCTTCCTTGTGACGACATGTTCGCCAAGCAGATCAGTGCCGGGATCGATAGGCCATGTGTCCAGAATGATTTCCCGAAAGATACGCCGAATTCGGTCGAGGCCGGTGTCGTTCAAGTACTCATACGCCAACACGGAATAGATCTTTCCGAAAGCGCCGGATGGCTCTTCATAGCCATCCTCCCCGGCCGCCGCCAATTCTCGTATTGCGCTGCGGATCTCTGGCTCGCCGCGGCTCAACACCGCAAAGCCAGCCGCTCGCGCAGCCCTGTTCGTGTCGGCATCATCAGCCATCGCGGTTTGATCGAGCCTCAGCAGCTCGAAACCAAAATTGTAGCACATGATGACGCTGGCCGAGAGCGGCTGGTCTGCGAACCAGGTCGTGTCCTTCCCGCTTTCCAACCTCTGATCCAGCCAAAGGTCGTAGTGGGAGGCTTCGATACGCGGGCGTTCAAACGCTCCGCACTTGATGTCTTCGACAATCCCGTCGAGCTGCAGACCTATATCATTCCGTCTGGAAAAATGCGGTTCTGTCCATAGCGGCACAAGTGGGTGGCAGTGCTTCACGCACACGCATGTATCCCTCAGAAGCCAGTGCCCGCGCATCACTATGCTCTGCAGTGTCGGCTTGCCGCTGTTCTCCATATCTTCTCGAAGACAGATCGGGCAGCCTCGCATCGTCGGATTGCGCACGGCACGCGAGACGAATGCCTCACCACGCAAGACCGACCTGACATCGCCGACTGGTTTGCCAGTCCAAGATACCAGTTCCTCCATTTGCTTCGGCGTCAGCCCTCCGAATTCCGCCACTGCAGCCAGCGGCTCGTCTTCAAAGTTCAGCGCGCGCCGAAAAGCCACCCTCATATCATAACAAAGATCGCCCGTGCTGACGCCCTTGGTCGCGGCAAGCCGCGACAGATAGGAAGGCAGGGTCTCACGCGGGACCAGTGACGGTGCGAGTGGCGGAAAGGTCGACATGGACGCTTCGTTTGATTCTGGATTGAAGACTGCAAATTGCCGCCGACGGCAGTTCGTGTCCAGACAAGGCCTGAAACATTCGACGAGTTCGCCAGAAGAGAGCAGCGTTGAAAGCTCTGTGAACGTCATCAGAATTGAATTATATAGAGAGCGAAGGACAAGGACATGCCGGGAAAAAGGCCATCACAAGCTCTGCTGCAGGATCGGGACGTCATCCGGCGTCTTGCCGAACGCTACCGCACGGCTAATCCTCGCATTTATGGCTCGGCGCTGACCGGGCGCGATCGCGAGGACAGCGACCTCGACGTTTTGGTCGAACCCTTGCCGGAAACCACCCTGTTTGATCTCGGCGGCTTGCAGGAGGCTCTCGAAGAAGCCCTTGGGGTCAGGGTTGATGTGAAAACCCCACGCGACCTTCCTGCTCATATCAGGAACGATGTGCTGCGTCAGGCTGTAGCCGTATGAGCGCAGCAAACAGACTTCCCGACTACCTCGATCAGACGATCCAGGGGCGACGGACGCTGTCACGTTCACGGAAGGCGTGGACGAAGGCGATTTCCTGGCTGACCTCAAGACGCAGCGTGATGAGATCGGTGGTGAAAAATATAATTTGAAACCTATATAGGTTATGGACTATAAACAGGCATGGAATGGGATGTTGAGTTTCACGACGATTTTGAGGGCGAGTTTGACGACCTCTCCGAGGCGGTTCAGGACGTGATCCTGGCCAATGTCGCGCTTTTAGCGAAACTTGGTCCAAGTCTAAAGCGCCCCCACGTGGATACTTTGAACGGCTCAAAGCACGCAAATATGAAAGAGCTGAGATGTAATGCGGGCGATGGCGTGTGGCGGATCGCTTTTGCCTTCGACCCCGAACGGAAGGCTATCCTGCTTACAGCAGGAGACAAGTCGGGCGTGAATGAGAAGCGCTTTTACAAGAAGCTGATCGCCAAGGCGGATGAGCGTCTCGATCATCTTCTTGCGGAGCAGAGAAGGAGAAAATGATGGGAAAGTCTCTGAAGGATAAACTGAATGAGCTCCCGGCAAAACGGCGCGATCGTATCCTCACCGAGGCTGATCGCCTGCACGCAGAGTATCTAACGCTGCAAGAGCTCCGCAAAGCTAAACAGCTTACACAGGCGCAGTTGGCAGAGGTTCTGCATATCCGCCAAGCCACCATCGCCCAGATGGAGAAGCGTAGTGATTTGATGCTTTCAACGGTGCGTAGTTACGTCGAAGCTATGGGTGGCAAGCTGAGCCTCATGGTGGAATTTCCAGATCACACGCCTGTAACCCTTGAAGGATTAGGGGATACCGAAGAGCCGCGCCGTAAGCGCGCGAATGAGCGTATGTCGTCAGCGCCATAAATCGGCCAGGGAGGCAGTCACACCTCCTTGGTTTTCTCTATGCCTTTGGCATCCTTTGAGGTCGGCAGTGCATAAGACGACCGCGGGGTAGCGGAATAGACCGCTCGCGGGTGAAGTTGCCGAGCTATGGCGTTACCACCATATCAACATTCACGAGATGAACGTAAGCGGCTATCGTCCTGTGCAATTCGGCATAGGCGTTCGACGCAATGAGTCTGTGAAAGATTTCAAGCATGTAGAATCCCAGTGCTGTTCCGAATGACAGACGGGGCTCTTTGAACATTGCAAGGCCCTCTTACACGAAACAAATTTACTCGCTGGAAAGCCCGCCGAGGGTGCGGACGCCCAGTTGCCTTCAACGCCAGTCTTCCGGATCTCGGACTGGTCACCGCCCTACTCAATTGCTTGACCATCCTCAAAGGAATTGCGGTGAAGAAGCGCGACAGAACAAAGTCAGAACACTTTGGCAGAAATCGTTGAAAAGTGCGAAAATTAGAATTATTTTCTATTTTTCGCACAGAATCCAATTTCCCTAACTCGTTGAATTTAATGGATCTGCAATGCGAGACGTTTTATTTTTCGCATTTTTATGAGAAAAAATAAGCAATTTCAACTTTTTACCATACCACCTCATCGTTAAGCCGGCGGCAAGTCGAGAATATGCCGTTTAGCAATTTTTTCACTTCATGCTTGACCGTAAGAATCGCGCTGGCTACGATCTCGCTTACCGAAATCAAGAAACCGAATCGTTCTCAGGAATGAACGCATGTCTCACCAAACGATCCGCTTCGACCTGTCCAAACCCGGCGGCAAGCGGAGATGGCACTCTTCGAGTACATAAACGGCTTCTATAATCCACGGCGACGCCACTCAGCGCTGGGCTGGAAAAGCCCCGTCGCTTTCGAACCGAAAGTGGCTTAAACGAGCACTTGGGGCGGCACGAAGCCGTGACAGGTCCAGATTCAGCACCAGCTCCGGCTCTTCCGCTTTTCCCACGAGCTTGAACGTAATACCGAACAGCCTTTTATCCGGTTCTGTCGCAAAATTTCCCGATGGTTTGCGGCCTCCGTTAAAATTTTCGCCTTCTGCTCAGCAGCCAAGAAACGCAGACGATCACGGCCCGTTGAAATGTCCACCCGTCCGACGTTAAACACATTCGTTACGGAATTCATGGCATATTTAATTACGTAACCTCGTTGCTTCGACTCTTATCACGAAGGCTGCCCAACCCGACGCTTACTTTTGTTTTAACATGTAAGATAGGCGGTTTGCGACTCAGCTGAACAGCCGCGATCGGATTGGCAGCAGCGCTGCCCCCAATACGTTAGGATCGGTTTCTATACAGCTGATCAAAAGCTCAGGCCCAGGAAAAGGCAGGCCGACTTCATCGACTGAGCGCGGGTTGACCGCCTCTGCTAGCCTCGTTCTGAGATCTCGAGGAGCTTCTCCACCGAAGACGATCGCCGCAGGGTCCAGTATCCCGGTCAGGGCCCGCAACATCTGGTCGAGCGCAGGTGTGACACGTGCGATCCAGACATCAATTTCAGGCCAGGCGGGATCATAGCGTTGTTTTAAGTCTCCGACGGAGCTGATATCGCGACCGGACGTCTGGAGCATGGCGATCAGAGTGCGCAGAGCCGGACGACGCACCTGCTCCTCTGGCGTATAAATGGAGGAAATCTCAGCAGCATTCATATGGTGTCCAATATAGGGCGCACCATTGATCACGATGCCACCGCCAAAGCCACGATTGATCGAGAGATAGGCAAAATTGTCAAAGCGGCGGCCAGCGCCCACCCAGTTCTCAGCCTCAGCGCCCAGCGTCGCATTGTTTTCAGCCATCAGTGGGAATGCAAACGCGCCTGCAAACACGTCTCGAACATCGCGGTCTCGCCAACGTTCGATTTTCGGCGGAGTAACGAATGCAAGGCTGGATTTCCGGCGATACCCCTGCATTGAAATTCCAATACCAGCCACGCGTTTAGAATTTAGATTCAGTGTTTCAATCGCTTCGGGAATATCACGTACTGCTACATTTCGGACCTCTTCCGGATTGTTCGGGTCCACGTTCAGTGTCTTCAAGTGCAGAATTTCACCGACAAGATTGGTCACCGCAAGGCGAACCTCTTCGGTGTCGATGGCCAAGCCAATACCATACGCGCCGTCAGGTGAAAGAGCCAATTGAGGGCTTGGTTTGCCTCGCCCTTCTATTTTCGGTGCTTCCAAATGCAAAAATGCCTTCTCCAACAGATCGTCAACAAGGCGGTGCACGCTCTGCTGCGACAGTGGCGTATGATTGGTCAGTTCAGCACGCGCCACCGTTCCCCGCGCCGAACGGCGTCGAGCACAAGTGCACCGCTTCGACCAATTTCAAAGACCATGCCGGTGTCCCCTTTGTTTTTGCTTCTGAACGCCATTCCACTGCACCGTGCAGAACCCGAAATACCAGTCTTTGAGCATTTTTCAATTTGCAAATCCAGCGGCTAGCATCTGCCTCAGAGACGTTCTTCCGTGCATTTTCTGAACTGTCATATTAATTTTACTTAACATGAGTAATAAGGTGTGGCGACAACAGGGGCAAGACAATGACCGGCATTTCGGCTGAACATCTCACCATGCGTTTCGATAGATTCACAGCCGTCAACGATGTCAATTTCGCCGTTGAACCCGGTGAGTTTGTTACGCTTCTTGGTCCGTCCGGTTGCGGCAAGACAACTCTACTGAAGATGATTTCGGGCTTTCTTGTCCCTACGGCAGGCACGATTCACCTCGGCGATCAAGACGTCACAAAGGTTCCGCCAGAATCGCGCGACACGGCCCTTTGCTTTCAGTCCTATGCTTTATTTCCACATCTTACGGTGGGTCAGAATCTGGTGTTCGGACTTAAACAGAAAAAGTGCCACGCAAGGAGCGCCTTCAGCGTGTCGGCGAAGTCGCAGAAAAACTCGGTCTTGAACCACAGCTTGCAAAACTACCGAACCAACTGTCCGGTGGGCAGCAGCAGAGGGTTTCGCTGGGCCGCGCTCTGGTGATGCGTCCTGGTGTCATTTTATTCGATGAGCCGCTTTCCAACCTTGATGCAAAATTGCGCGATCAGGTGCGTATTGAAATTCGCCGGATCCAACAGGATTTTGGCCTGACCGCGATTTATGTGACCCACGACCAGACTGAAGCGCTTGCGCTCTCCGACCGTATCTTTGTGATGAATGCCGGCAGGGTAGAACAAGCCGATACACCGGAGGTGCTTTATAAGCGTCCCAAGACCCGTTTTGTTGCTGATTTTATCGGGGCGGCCAATATCTTTCATGCATACGTGCGGGCGTGCGACGGTGGATCTGAACCGCTGATTGATACCCCGATCGGAGCTTTCACAGCGCCGAAAGAAAGCTCTTTGCCATCCGGTCGCTTCAGTCTTTGCTTCCGGCCCGAAACCATTCGACTTTTGAGTGGCCCAGCCGATGGAGCTCTTTCCGGGCGTGTCATCAATCGTGCGTTTCAGGGACACTTCACCGATCTGATTGTGGAAACAAATGGCCATGCATATCGGCTTCAAACGCGTGAAACAGCCCTCAGAGAAGGCGACAAAGTGCATTTCGCCGTCGCGCCGGACGACGTGATCCTGCTTGGAGCAACCCAATGACAGTACGACGCTGGTTGACCGTTTTACTGCTCCTGACACCGGGCCTCGGTCTGATCATCGCGCTGATCGGTACCGTCGTTTACATGGCGGTTGCACAGTCCCTCGGCTTTTTCAGTTTCGGCACAGACAGCCAGTTTTCTTTTGAATACTGGGGCGACGTTTTTGGTCGTCGTTTATTCTTTCGCTCGGTGCGTTATTCACTTTATATCGGCACGGTCAGCGCGATCCTTTCAGTGGCGCTTGCCTATCCGCTAGCCATCTGGCTTCGCAAGCCATTTACTGGCTCAATGACTATCGGCTCTATGCTGAAAGCACCTATGCTTGTGCATGGCCTGGTGGCTGCTTTCCTTTTTCTCAACATCATTGCCTATCATGGGCCGCTAAACCAATTGATGCAGTCTCTCGGTATATGGGACCATCCGCATCGGCTCCAGAATGATCGCCACGGTATTGTTGTTCTCATTCTTCAGGTCTGGAAGAATCTTCCGTTTGCGTTGCTTCTTTTAACTGGGGCGGTTCAGGGATTTCCGATGATGTGATCGATGCAGCACGTGATCTCGGAGCAGGCAGCTGGTCTCGGTTTCGAAAGGTCATTGCGCCGCTTTCTGTCTCTGCAATGCAGGCCGCGCTTGTGATCATCTTTATTGGCGCACTGGCTGACTTCTCATTTCAGACCGTTGTCGGGCCGACCAACGTTCAGTCTCTGGCGCAATTGATGGTGTTTTTCAAAGGGCGTGGTGGCTGGCACGCTGCAGCCGTTGTCGGTGTTGCACTGATGGTTCTGGCCCTGATCGGCTCGACCGTTCTTGCCCTTGCGGCACGTCTCATCATGAAAGGGCGGCTGAAATGACCCGCAAAAGGCTTGATACGGTTTTGCTCATTCTGCTCGGCTTCGGCTTCATCCTGTGGCTGATCATTCCCTTTGCTATTGCTATTTTATGGTCTTTGACAGACCCGGCGAAACCTTGGACGGCTGCGACATTGCTGCCACCGGTCATGTCTTTTGTCCGTTGGAGTGAGATGTGGCAGCACTCAGGGCTAAAGCAAGCGCTTTTGACCTCTTACACGCTCGCTCCGACAGCAGCGGTGACCTGCCTGCTTCTGGCTATGCCAACAGCGCTTGCGCTCGGGCGTTTTAATTTTCCCGGACGATCGGTTGCGAAAATACTATGCCTGCTGCCACTCGTCGTACCAAGCTTTGTCACTTCAATCTTCTTTACCGCGCTTCTGTTTACGCTCGGACTGCAGGGCTTCCGTTTCGGGGCAATCGTCTTTGCCCATTCGGTGCTGTTCCTGCCCTATGCCATAAGGATCATGACCATCAGCTTCGAGCAGGTCCGACAGGACCATGTTGATGCCGCGCGGGATCTGGGCGCATCGCCTTGGGCGCGATTTTCTGCGGCCTACCTGCCGGCCTTGCGGCCTGGCATTTTGCTACGCTCCTGATCGTCTTCATTCAGTCGATCGAAGAGTTTGCAATCGCCTATATTGTCGGTTCACCGGAAATCGTCACGGTTCCGACCCTTCTTTACGCAGCCCTTGGCCAGGACTTTGTGCGTCCCAATGCCGCGGTGCTGTCGCTCATCCTCGTCGTTCCCAACGTGCTCCTGATGCTGATTTTGGAAAAGCTCTTGAAGTCGGCCAATCCGACGCTTGCATCGGGCAAGGGGTGACGCGGTTTAATGCCCCTCGGAAGAAACCCAACGGAGACCTTCTCATTATGCTGAAACTGCTCACTCTCTCATCTGCCGCGCTTGCGCTTTTTGCAGGCACTGCCTTTGCTCAAGACACTCAGAACTGGGACGATGTTGTGGCTCAGGCCAAACAGGAAGGCGAAGTCAACTGGTATGTCTGGTACTTCCAAGACGACTTTCGCAAGGCTGTCGCACCGTTTGAAAAAATACGGTATCAAGGTCAACATCCCGGCAGGTGGAACCGCGTCCGGTAATGCTGACAAGCTCTTGGCTGCCAGGGGCAGCGACATCGGCGATATCGATGTTTTCGCCTGGGGTTATGGCGATATGTCAACACTGGATTTCCCCAAACTGTTCACACCGCTGGACATGCTTCCTAAAGATGACGGCCGCGTGAACACCGTCAACAATGTCGATGGTGGCGCCTATGTACTCGCATACTGGGGTAACCAGACCGGTATCGCCTATGATCCGGCCAAGGTGGATGCAAGCGACCTGCCACAGACGCCCGAAGAATTTGCAGCTTTCTGGCAAAAAATCCCGGCAAGTTTGGATTTAACTATGAAAACGGCGGTTCCGGCCCGTCTTACTACGAGAATATGCTTCGGGTCCTGACCGGTCTTGACTTCAACGATGGTGACGCTTCTGAAGCCCGTATGGATGCGCTTGCGCCGGGCTTCGAATTCTTCAACCAGTATGCCGATGACTATGTGATCACAACGTCCAATGCAGACAGCATTATCCGTCTTTCCGATGGCGAGTTGTCCATGGTTCCAGTCTGGGAAGATCACCTTGCCAGTCTTCAAAAGAGCGGTGAAGCCCGCAAGGACCTCAAGCTCTATGTCCCGGAAATGGGCATGAATGGTGGTGGCAACGGCGTTGCTATTCCGCAAAACGCGCCGCATCCAGCGGCCGCTGCTCTTTTCATCGACTGGCTGACATTGCCTGAAACCCAGACGCAGTTTAACGCGACCTTCGGCACGGCGCCGATGAATGCCAATTCGGACGACAGCTATGCGCTGATTTCCAATACCCAACGTCAGTATTCGGTCCCGAGTGCAGCCCAGCCGTTCAAAAGGAAATGGAAGCGTCTTTCGTCGATAATGTCATTCTTGAACGTTGATCTTTTGATCATTGTAACCCGGCGGTGGTTTTGCCGCCGGGTACTTTGAAATATCCAACAAAAATAAAAAAGGCATAACTTGATGACCTCCAGAACATTTCACCCCACGCGAACACTGGCACCAGTAAATCATTGGCTTGACCGGATCGACGAAACCGGAAAAGAGCGAAAGCCACTTCCCGGTGTCAGCCACGAAACAGGCGGTGAAAAGTTCTCAATGGAAGGCAAGGTTCTGCCGTTTCCCGGTAACACATTTATCTGCCACATCAATCAGTCATCCAAGGCCTATCACGTTCTATGCGGCCTTCAGGATCGGCTCAGAGCACTGCCGACGGCGCGCTATTTTACCTTTCTGCCGCATAAGAGTTTTCACATGACCGTTTTTTGCGGCATTTCCGGCAATCCGATCACAACCGATGGCTGGCCTGAGGGGCTTGATTATGACCTGACACGTGATCAGATGAATCGTCGTTTTTTGAACGACATAGAAAAGATCTCGGGATTTTCCGGGGTTAATGTCCGCGCAGATCACCTTAAGGCAGGATATTCAATCCATGCTGAACCTGCAGACCAGGAAAGCTTTGATGCACTCTGGCAGATGCGTGATCGCCTCCGGGCGGCAACTGGATTGCGCCGTGTCGACCATGACAGCTATCAGTTCCATATTTCCTTTGCCTATCGTATTGGCCGGATGCCGCGACACGTGGCGAAAGATCATATACAGCAATCAGATGCCCTGTTTGAAGACGTCCGGGCCGACCTTCTGGACATTCGCCTCGGCCCGGTGGAATTCTGCACATTCGAGACAATGCATCATTTCGAGCCAATAAAGCGGCTGCAGCCACTCGAAATCTGAACACTGAAACGTTTCTCAAAACCGATTATTCACTTGAAGGAACAAGGTAACTCTGTCTTGCCCCATTTGCAGACGGCCATCCGCCGCGAACTCAAGCAACGAGTTGACCGTCGAAGCCGCTATCAGGCACATGAAAACTTAGGATGTCTGCGGCGGGGTATCCGCTGGGAGACGGTTTAAAAATACAACCCCAAGCATTGCGATGAAGGCGACGATCGACAAAAGAAAAGCCAGCCACAGAGCGGCGTGACCTCCAGCAAAGGTAATGATGGCGGTGAAGGTCGGAGGTGCGGTCGCGAAGGCAAGATTGAGCGGAACCGCCAGACGGGCCGACGCGTGTGCATAATGAGCGCAGGTCGGGCATTAACCCGGCGTTTTCGTCCGGACGGATGCCGGCAGATGCTGACGGGGACCTTGACGCCGGATCGCCGGTCTATAACCTGCCCAGCGTATTCCTGATACCGCATGTCGGCTGAGCCTGCGGGTTCAAACGGATGCGTTCGGGAAGAGGTGGCGGCAGCAGGCGTGATTCTACCATCCTGTTCCGGCCGTCCGTTTTGGACACATGATCGAACCCAACCCAATGGAGCGACTGCATGAGTCTGGCCCTCGACGGCGAAAATGATGATAGTAAAAAGGGCTAGGGCTGCGTGGAGAGCGCCTGCAATTCATGACCTGGGAGCGCACAGCTGAGGATATCGATGCGCCCGCCCACCGAGCGCGTTGCGCCGGTCTGGCGGAAAATGCCGGAGCGGTCATCGACCCCACGGCCTATATCGCGGAAATGGCTTTCATCTTCACTGAAAGGCTGGTGTTTGGCGCCGCATCCTACATTGCCGGTTATGCCGTCGTGCGCGGTGATATCACCATCGGTGCTGATTGCTCGGTCAATGCCTATGCCTGCCTGGCAGGCAAGGTCTCCTGCGGAGACCACGTGCGCATCGCCTCGCATGTGCAGATCATGGGGTTCAATCATGGCTATGACGACCCTGACGTGCCGATCTCTCAGCAGCCGCATGAAAGCCGTGGCGTTGTCATCGAAGACGATGTCTGGATCGGCGCCAATGTGGTGGTGCTTGACGGCGTGCGTATTGGTCGCGGCGCGGTGATTGCCGCCGGTGCGACCGTGACCCGCGATATTCCGCCCCTCATGATCGCCGGCGGCGTACCTGCAAAACCGATCCGCCGGCGCGGCGAGAAACGGGTAGCGCCGGGTGCCGATATTGATGCGGCCCTGGGGGAAGTCGGCGACAGGATCAAAGCCGAGTGGCGCACAATATTGGCGAAGAACATGCGCGATGGCGTTTATGTCTCGCGCGAGGCCGACGGTGCGGAGCGCCCAAGCATGCGCCATCTCTGCGATGCGGTTGAAATTGCTGCGGGTCTCGACGATCAGCCGGAAGGGCTCGATACTGCAGCGGCAATCATGACGCTGAAAGCCGTTCAGGACCCCGAAACGGGGCTTTTCCCGATCCCGGCCAGCCGCCGAAACCTGACCGGCCGCAGCGCGATGACGGGTTGGCACTCTACAATGTCCTTTCGGTCGGTTACGCGCTGGAAGTGCTCGGCAGCCGGCCTGAACACAGGGTCGCCGCAGTCGAACGCACTGCGCCGGAGCTCTGCGCCTGGCTGGAAAGTCTTCCCTGGCACGACAATGCCTGGGGCGCGGGTGCGGCGGTCGATGCGATCGGGACCGCAATCTATTTCAACGCGCGCTATTTTTCGACTGGCTTTTCCACCGACCGCGCGCGCGAGATCCTGTTCGGTTGGCTCGCGCTCCATGTTGACAGAGCGACCGGGCTTTGGGGCGCGCCGACGGCGTCGGAAGGGCTGTTGCCGCCGGTCAACGGGTTCTACCGCCTGACGCGGGGAACTTATGCGCAATTCGGCCTGCCGGTTCCGCACCCGGAAGCAGCGATCAATTCCGTGCTTGCCAATTACCGCAACCATGAGGGTTTTTCCGGCGCGACATACACGGCCTGCAATCTGCTCGATACGATTCATCCGCTGCTCTTGTGTCTGGCTCAGACCGATCACCGCCGTGCCGAAGCCGAGGCCGTCGCCCGCTCGATCATCACCCGCGCGTCGTCACGCTGGCAGGAGGGCGCAGGTTTTGCTTTTGCCGACGGGCAGGAGCCGGGACTTCAGGGCACGGAAATGTGGCTGTCGGTGATTCACCTGGCGGCAAAACTCCTGAAGCGAGATGATCAATTCGACTATGTGCCCAAAGGTGTTCACCGCACGCAAGCCGTCGGCCTCGGGCTTTAGCGGATCGACAACCAGAGGAGACCGGTCATGGTCAGGCGAAAGGCGCTTGTGGTTTACGGCGGCATGGAGCTTCACACCCCCAGAGAGGGCGCTGCGATCATCCGGCGTATTCTGGAGGAATACGATTTTTCGGTCGAGGTAACCGATGATTATGACGCCCTCGGTGCTGAAGATGTCGGCGCCAATGCGCTTGTGGTTCCGGTCATCACCGACGGTGAACTGGAAAAGGACAGAATGTCCAATCTGATCGCGGCAGTGCAGGCCGGGACCGGGCTTGCTGGCTATCACATGGGGCTTGCGACCAGCTTTCGTTCAAGCGTTCCCTTCCGTTATGCAGCAAGCTGCTACTGGGTCTCGCACCCGGGTAATATCATCACCTATCGGGTTGATGTTACCCGTCCCGATCACCCGATCATGGACGGCATCGAGAGCTTTGAGCATACCTCGGAGCAATATTACCTGAATTACGATCCGGCGGTCGAGGTGCTGGCGACCACGACGTTTTCCGGCGAGTTTCATCCCTGGCGCAAAAATGTCGTGATGCCTGTGGTATTCACCACGACCCATGGTGCGGGCAGGGTGTTTTATTGCGCGCTCGGTCACACCGCCGACGAACTCAAAATACCGCATGTGCGCACCATATTGACCCGTGGTCTGCTCTGGGCCGCCCGGGCGCTTTGAATGCTGCTTTGCCGTGGAGCGCGCCCGCCTTTCCGGCTTTCAAGAGGGCGCACGCGAAGCAGGACAGGCCCCGGTGTCAAACAGCCCAACGGGAAGGCCAGTCAAAGCGTGGATCTTGGCCCGGAATTGCAAAACTGCTGCTTGCGCCATAACGTGGGCAGATCGCATCGGCCTATCTGTTTTGCCGCCTTGCCTCTTGCCAGACTGATACGGATGAGAGACTCGGCCTAGACGTCGACCTTTGAAGGCAGGACTGGCAGCCGCCGGGCATCACTCAGCCAAACCGGAATGGATATGGAAACAGCCTTCTTTCAATTCGAGACTGTCGCAGAGCTTGGATCGATCCGAAAGGCTTCGGAGAAGCTGCATATTTCACCTTCCTCGGTCAGCCGGCAGATCCAGAAGCTGGAATATGCCTATGGTGTGGAACTTCTGGTTCGACAGTCCCAGGGCGTCCGGCTGACGCCGGCCGGCGAGTTGATCCTGCGCTATGTGAAAGGTCGCAACAAGGAGCTTCAGCGGCTGCGCGCGGAGATCGATGCGCTCAAAAACCTCGAAAGCGGCCATGTCATTATCTACACCGTCGAAGGCATGATCGGCGGGCTGCTGCCGCGCGCGTTGGCCAGTTTCGGTGCGGCCCATCCCAATATCACCTATCAGGTGATGGTTGCCGGAACCGATGGTGTGATGCGGGCGGTGGCAGAGGATCGCTGCGATATCGGCATTTCGTTTCAGCCATTTCCGCGCGCGGAAATCGATACGCTTGTCAGCCTGCGTCAGCCGGTGATGGCCGTGATGTCACGTCATCATCCGCTTGCGCGGAAACAGGAGCTCAGCCTGGCCGAGGTCCGGCGGCAACCGGTCGGCCTGCCCGACCAGTCCTTCGGCATTCGTCAGCTTGTCGACCATGTGGTCAAAACCGAGCAGCTTGCCCTGAATGTCAGGCTGGAAACCAATTCCATCGACATGATGCGGCAGTTTGCGCTGCAGGATATGGGCATTGTCTTTCTCCCGGCCTTCTCCTTCGAAAGGGAGCTGGAATCGGGAGAGCTGATCGGCGTTCCGATCATGTCGACCGTCTTGTCGCTGTCGACGACGCAGGTCTGCAAACGCGCGGAAATCGAGCTTAGCCCGGCGGCCCAGCGGCTGGTTGAATATATCCGTACGGTCGCTGATGAATTCGTCAACGTTGCGTAAACCGCAACGCGGTGTGCCCTAATTACGACTTCCGCGGTGCACTCTTTCTCCCTAGGCTGCGTTTTGCATGGTGATCGTCAATTTCACCGATGCTTCAAAAACAAAGAGAACTGAGGGGTTCCGAAATGACGAATAATGCGAAGACTTGGCTGCTTGCGCTTGCCGGCAGCACGATGTTACTGGCGCAGCCGGCATTTGCCAATGAGACCATCCGGGTCGGCGCACCGCTTCCGCTGACAGGGCCGCTCTCGCCGGAAGGCCTGAAACAGCAGCGTGGTTATGACCTCTGGGCCGAGACCGTCAATGCGGCTGGCGGGATCACCGCCGGCGACACCACCTATGATGTCGAGATTGTCTATGTCGACTACGAAAGCCAGACGCCCCGCGCGGTTCAGACCGCCGAGCGGCTGATTACCGCTGACGAGGTCAACTTCCTATTTGCGCCGTTTGGCTCCGGCGCAGCCAAAGCCGCAAGTTCGGTTGCCGAGCGCTATCAGATCCCGATGGTCGCCGCGACGGCCTCTTCCGTTGGCGTTTACGACCAGGGCTACGAATATCTGTTCGGCACATTCACACCAAACAGCACGCTGACCGAACCGCTTGCCAGGATCGTCGCCGATTCTGACCAGGACATTTCCACCGTCGCGATTTACGCGCGGAACGACCTTTCCCGCTGGCAATCGCCAACGAGATGGAAAAATCGGCGGAGAGCAACGGTCTCGAAGTGATCTCGTTTGACGAATATGCCATCGGCACGATGGACCATGCCTCGGCCATGACGTTGATGATGCGCTCAAAGCCGGACTGGGTCTTTGCCACGGGCTATATCAACGACCTCATCCTGATCCGTCGCCAGATGGCGGACCTCGGCATTGAGCCCAAGGTTCTGACAATGCTGGCCGGACCTGCCTACAAGGAATTCATCGAGGCAACCGGCGAGCGTTCGAACAATGTTTCGAGTGCCGCATGGTGGCATCCGGCCGTTGCCTATGACGGCGAGGATGTGTTCGGCACGACGGCAGATTTCGTGGCCGCGTTCGAAGCTGAGTATGACGCTACACCTGACTACGCCGAGGCCTCGGCTGCCGCAGCCGGCGCTGTCTTGCAACTGGCAATCGAAGAGGCTGGCACCATCGCGCCGACCGCTGTCCGCGATGCGCTCGCCAGCATGGACGCCATGACTTTCTACGGACCGGTTCATTTCAGCGAGAACGGACAGATCGACTCGCTTGAACCGCCGGTGTTCCAGATCCAGGACGGCACCACCAAGACGATCTATCCCGAAGAGATCAAGCAGGCGGACCTGCGCTTCGGCGGCATCGAATAGTCTCGGTAAAAGCCATTCAACGCTTTAGTGGTCGGCCATTTGGGCCGGCTGCTCAAACAGCGGAAAACATCCAATGCTATACGCACAGATCCTTTTGAACGGGCTGGTGCTAGGCGGGCTCTATGCCTGCATTTCAGTCGGTTTTTCTCTGGTGTGGGGTGTCTTGAACGTCATCAACGTGCTGCACGGCTCGTTTGTGGTTCTCGGCTCCTACATCGCCTATTTCGCTTATATTCACCTCGGCATTCATCCTTTCGTCTCGGTCGTCATTGCCGGAGCGCTGCTGTTTGCCCTCGGCTATGTAGTGCAGTTCGGTCTGATCAACCGCGTTGTCGGTGCGCCGGTGTTGACCACGCTGGTGCTGACCTTCGGGCTCGATCTTCTTTTGAACAACGGCATGTTGCTGGCTTTCAGTGCCGACTACCGGTCGGTGCAGCTGGAAAATCCGCTTGGCAGCACGGTGATTGCCGGACTGGTTCTGCCGCTTGACCGTCTGGTGGCGATGTTGCTTGCGGGTGTGCTGACCGGGTTGCTCTACCTGCTGCTGGTGCGCTCGAAGATCGGCCACGCCATCGTTGCCGTGCGCATGGACCGTGAAGCCGCTGCCCTGATGGGGGTTGATGTGAAGAAGGTCTATGCGATCACCTTCGGCATCGGCGCACTGATGGCGGGAGCAGCGGGAAGCCTTTGAGCCTCGTCTTTCCGATCTCGCCGCTGGCCGGCTCGGAATATCTCTCGATTGCCTTCATCGTTTGCGTACTCGGCGGGCTCGGTAGCATTGCCGGCGCCATTGTCGGGGGCTCGCGCTCGGCCTTATCCAGAGTTTCGGCGCGCTGTTCATCGGCCCCCAACACGGCCTGACGATTGCATTCGGTCTGCTCATTCTTCTCCTGATCTTCAAGCCGACCGGCATTATGGGCCGCAGGGGGTACGAATGAAACATCCGCTTATCGGTCTATGCTTCTTTGCCGTCATCGCGTTCCTGCCGGTATTCGGAGACAATTATATCCTGCGTCTCGGCACGATGTTCGCCATGTATGCGGTCCTTTCCCAGTCGTGGAACATCATCGGCGGTTATGCCGGATACCCGTCCTTCGCAACGGCAGCCTTTTTCGGGCTCGGGGCCTATACCGGCGCCATCCTGCAGGGGCTTGGCCTTGCCATGCCACTTGCCTGGGCGGCGGCAGGTTTGATGGCTGCTGCATTTGCAGCCGCGATGGGGGCTGCCATCCTGCACCTGAAGGGCCATTACTTTGCAATTGCAAGCCTTGTCCTGGCCGAGGTGCTTCTGGAAATCACCACCTCATGGACCAGCCTGACCGGTGGCGGCATGGGGCTCAACCTGCCGATCATCCGCATGTCGGTCGGTGCCCAGGCACGGCTGTTCTTCTGGTCGATGCTGGTCCTTGCCGTACTCACCTTCCTGATGAGTTGGTATGTCTCGGCCGGACGCATCGGCTTTGCGTTGCGCTGTATCCGCCAGAACGAGGACGCCTCTTCCATGGTCGGCATCAACACCACGCTCTACAAGGTCATTGCATTTGTTCTGTCCGCGCTGTTCGTGGGGTCGGCCGGCGCGCTCTATGCCTCTTGGGTGTTCTATATCGAACCGCCGGATGTCTACTCGGTCATGACCACGATCCGCCCGATCGTTATGACCATGCTCGGTGGCCCCGGCACGCTCCTCGGCCCGCTGATCGGGTCCGGTATCTTCCTTATCATCGAAGAGGTTGTGTGGCGCAACTTCCTGTCCATCCATGCCGCGGTACTCGGCATTCTGATCGTTGGTCTGATCTTCTATCTGCCCAACGGCGTTGTCGGCGCAGCCATGCGCAGGTTGCGTAATCGTTCCGACAAGAAAACGGAGGGGACCACGACATGAGTATTCTTGAACTCAAGGGTCTGACCCAGCGCTTTGGCGGTCTGACTGCGGTGAACAATGTTGACCTTTCCGTCGATCCGGGCGAAATCGTAGGCCTGATCGGCCCCAACGGCGCGGGAAAACCACTGTCGTCAATCTTGTGACCGGTGTTTTTAAGCCTACAAGCGGCAGCGTCACCTATGACGGCCGCCGTATTGACGGGATGAAGCCCTACCAGATCAGCCGCCTCGGTGTGGCACGTACCTATCAGGTGGTTCAGCCATTTCCCGAAATGACGGTGCTTGAAAACGTGATGGCGCCAGCGGTCTTCGCGGCGGGTGCTTCATCGACGAGCGAGGCGATGTATGCCGCCGACGAGGCTATCGAATTCCTTGGGCTGAAACAGCAACGCGATACCCCCGCCAGCGAACTGACGCTTGCCGGACGCAAGCGGCTGGAACTGGCCAAAAGCCTCGCGATGAAACCGAAAGTCCTGCTGCTCGACGAGGTCAACGCCGGACTTAATCCGGCAGAGATCGAAACCGCGCTTGAAATGATCCGTGCGATCGCTTCTCGCGGGGTAACCATCATCCTGATCGAGCATCTGATGAAGGTGGTGATGAGCCTGTGCACACGCATCGTCGTGCTGCATCACGGCGCCAAGATTGCCGAAGGGCGCCCCGACGAGATCACGCAGAATGACAGCGTCATCGAAGCCTATCTCGGCAATCGGTATGCAAAGGCCAATGCCGGGGAGACGGCCGATGTCTGAACCACTGTTTCAGGTCAAGCAACTCGAAGCCGGTTATGGCGAAATCCGGGTTTTGTGGGGCATCGACCTTGAGGTGAACCAGGGTGAGATCGTCTGCCTGATCGGCTCCAATGGTGCAGGCAAGACGACATTGCTGCGCACCGTCTCCGGGCTTCTCCAGCCGACGGCGGGCAGTATTAACGTCGAAGGTCAGCAGCTTGCCGGTGCCTCCTCCCGTCAGGTGCTGACAGGAGGCATCGCCCATGTGCCTGAGGGGCGCCGGCTGTTCAGGACGATGACGGTCAGGGACAATCTGATGATGGGGGCTTATCTCAGAAAGAAGGACCGCTCGGTCGTTGATGATCTGGACCGGGTCATGACCATGTTTCCGCGGCTTGCGGAGCGGGCGCATCAGGATGCCTCGACACTGTCGGGCGGCGAGCAGCAGATGTGTGCGATCGGGCGCGGGATCATGAGTCGTCCGAAACTCCTGATGATCGACGAACTTTCGCTTGGTCTCGCGCCGCGCGCGGTCGAGCTGTTGAGCGAGTCCCTCATCGAGATCAACAACTCCGGCATTGCCATCCTGCTTGTCGAGCAGGACGTGATGACCGCGCTCGACCTCGCCCATCGCGGCTATGTGATCGACCGCGGCAAAATATCCTTTGCAGCCACTTCAGAAGAACTCCGTCAGGAGCCCGCCGTGCGTGAAGCCTATATCGGCGCGGCCTGACGAACGAAAAGACAGAAAGTACAATCGATGAACGCTTCTCAAAACGCCTCTCTCCGTCAAGACGCCATTCTGTCGCCGTATGACGGCGCAGTCGTCGGCCATATGCCGGTTTCGGAAGAAAACGATATCGAAGAGGCCATTCTCAGGGCACAACGGGGCTTCGATGTGATGCGCCGCCTGCCGCGCTTCGTCCGTGCCGATATTCTCGACCGGACGGCCGATCTGATCGAGCAGCGCAGGGATGAATTCGTCCGTCTCATTGCTGGCGAAGCCGGAAAGCCGCTTTATGACGCACGCGGCGAGATTTCCCGATCGCTCCTGAACCTGCGCGGCGCGGCGCGCGAGGCCCGCGCCTTCGGGGGCCAGGAAGTCCCGCTCGATATCGACGGTGCGGTGTTTGAATACCAGACGGCGTCGGCTGATGGCAGCCCGCTTGATCTCAGCGACGCCGACCTTGCGACCTTGAATGGCCTTGGACGGCGTATCGGCATTGCTCGCAGGTTTCCGATCGGCTCGATCCTCGCGATCACGCCGTTCAACTTCCCGCTGAATCTTGTGCTTCATAAGCTGGCACCGGCCTTTGCCGTCGGCAATTCGGTGATCCTGAAGCCGGCGCCGCAAACGCCACTGACCAGCAGGCTGCTGGCCGAGGTGATGTATGAGGCCGGTCTGCCGGAGGAGGCGTTGAGTGTGGTCCATTGCGATGTTCCGCTGGCTGAAAAGCTGGTGCGTGATGACCGCATCGCCATGGTCACCTTTACCGGCAGCGTTCCGATTGGCTGGCACATCAAATCGCTGAGCGGCAAGAAGAAGGTTTCGCTGGAGCTTGGTGGTAATGGTGCGGTTGTGGTGTCCGACGATGCCGATGTTGCCTTTGCGGCGGCACGCTGCGTGCGCGGCGGCGTGGTTTATGGCGGTCAGTACTGCATTGGCGTTCAGCGCATTTTCGTACACGAGAAGGTTTATGATGCCTTCGAGAAGGAACTGGTCGCACGGGTCGAGGCCTGCAAGGTCGGGAACCCGATGGAAGAAGGGGTCGATGTCGGCCCGGTCATCGATGAGCGCTCGGCCAAGCGTATCGAGAGTTGGATCATTGAGGCCGTCGACCAGGGTGCACGTATTCTGACCGGTGGCACCCGCGATCAGGCCGTCATCGCGCCGACCGTTCTGACTGACACCAAGCCGGATATGAAGGTGGAAGCGGACGAGATTTTCGGCCCGGTGGTGACGCTGACCAAGGTCAAGGACGCCGATGAGGGTGTCCGTCGCGCCGCAGATTCCCGTTTCGGCCTGCAGGGCGGCTTCTTCACCAACGATATGAAGGCAGCCTTCCGGGCGCTGGAAGACTGGGACGTCGGTGCGCTGATGATCAACGACGTGCCGATCTACCGCATCGATACCATGCCCTTCGGCGGTTGGAAGGATTCCGGCCTCGGGCGAGAAGGCACGCGCTATGCGATGGACAGCATGACCGACATCAAATTGCTCGTGGTCAATTATGGCTGAGGGTCTGAAAGTGGCCGTGGCGGGACTCGGATCGATCGGCCTGCGGGTTGCTGCGGCGCTCGATCTGGGCGTTGACGGGCTTGAACTCGTCGCGGTTTCCGCCCGCGATGCTTGGGCTGCCCGCGCGCGGCTGGCGTCATTCCGGACAGTCCCCAAAATTTTGCCGCTAGCCACCTTGCCGGATGCTGCGGACATTGTGGTGGAGTGTCTGCCCCGGACGCTTTCACCACGCTGGCAGAGCCGATGCTGCGACAGGCGGGAAAGACCTTTGTGGTTGCCAGTGTCGGCCAGTTGCTGATGACGGACGGTTTCCTCGACCAGGCGCGCGCCGCTGGTGTGCGTATCTTGGCGCCATCCGGCGCGATTGCAGGCCTCGATGGCCTGCGGGCTGCAACTGAAATCGGCCTCGACGCCGTCCACCTGAAGACCCGCAAACTGCCGCTTTCCTTCGGCAAGTCCATCGAAACCGATGACGGGCCTGTCGCCACAGAAACGATAACCGAACCGCTTTGTATTTTTGCCGGTACGGCCCGCCAGTCGATTGCCGCCTTTCCCAAAAACATCAATGTCGCGGCGACGGTCGCGCTTGCCGGGCTGGGCGCGGATGCGACATCCGTCGAGATTTGGGCCGATCCGGGGTGAGCACGAATACACATGAGCTGACGGTTCGTTCCAAGGGCGGTACACTCAGCGTCTTGTCACAAAACCTGCCCGATGAAACCAACCCTAAGAGCAGCGCAATCACCGCTTACAGCATGATCGCAGCACTCAGGCGCATGGAGCGTTTTCTTTCGGTCGGTTCGTGATGAACAATTGATTTCAAGACGAGAAGGATTTGAGAAATGCAGACAAGAACCATGGCGGCCGGTGGCTATCGCTACATTCCTGGCGTGATGCAGTATTCGGCCGGAGTCGCTGCTCTTGATGGATGTCGCATCGTTCGCGCCCGCTTTTTCGACGTCGTGCCGATGAAAGAGGGCTTTGATCGCATCGCCAGCCATCTTGGCGCTCTGGGCCGGCCTTTGGAGGCCTTTTGCTCTTGTGAAATGCGGTCTCCCGGTCAGTTCAGCGAGGATGGTTTTGCCACCTTCAACACGCTTTATGCCGAAACGTTGCGGGCATGGAACATCATGGAAGGCGACGACAACCCGGTTGCGCGTTCCAATATTTGCCCGGAGATCGGGGCACCTGAAGAACCCGGTTTTCATGCTTTCTGCTATACGGTCCAGGATGAAGCCGCACCCAAAACCTTTGCCATTGCCGGCTCGGGCGAAGTTCCCGAGGGCGCGGGCAATTACCGCGACCACATCGTTCGCCCCGGCGAAACAAGCCCTGACGCCATTCGCGAGAAGGCCGCGTTCGTGCTCGCTGAAATGGAACGGCGCATGGCGTTCTTCGACGGTTCATGGGCTGAAACCACGGCAGCCCAGATTTATACCGTCCATGATGTTGCTCCATTGATCGAAACCGAACTGGCCCCGCGCGGCGTCCACCGCAATGGCCTGACATGGCACTATAATCGTCCGCCGATCGTGGGTCTGGAATACGAGATGGATTGCCGCCGCGTCTTTGACGAGATCATTCTGTAAGGCAGGGCCCCGGCACAAACCTGTTTCAGTGGCTTGATCGGCTCCGAAAACACAAAGGCCCTGAACAACATGTTCGGGCCTTTGTGTGCCGCTGATCGATGCTGGTTGTTTTGCCCGGAGAATGCGTCGTTTTGTTCTCGCTGGCTGTGACCGGCGCACAGGGCGATGGAGTTCGGCTATTCCACCTTTGTCAGGGCCGTATAGAGTTCCGGGCGTCTGTGGAGGTGGAAGTTGAAGATATTCTCGCGGATCTCCAGACAGCGGTCGAGGTCGCAGTCATAGGTGATCAGCTCGTCACCGAGCGAACCGGCCATCGCCACGATCTCGCCGGTGGGCGCGACAATGCAGCTCTGGCCGATCAGATCACAGCCTTCTTCCTTGCCGGCCTTGGCGATGCCGACCACCCACATGCCGTTCTGGTAGGCCCCGGCCTGCAGGCTCAGGTGATTGTGAAAGCCTTGCAGGTGGTCATGTTCAGGCGCGAGGGGATAATGCACCGGCGTGTTATAGCCGATCAGCACCATTTCCGCCCCGCGCAGCGCCAGTTCGCGATAGGTCTCCGGCCAGCGCCGGTCGTTGCAGATCGCCTGTCCGAACACGCCGCCAAAAGCCTCGGCCGTTGAAAACGGTTCCGGCCCCGGCTCGAAATAGCGCTTTTCAAGGTGTTGGAATGGCCGCCAGGGTTCATGTTCAGGATGGCCGGGCAGGTGGATCTTGCGATAGCGGTGCACGATCTCACCGGTCTTGTCGACGATGATCGTGGTGTTGTAGCGGTGCGTGACGCCATCGATCTCTGCAAGCTCGCCATACCCGAGTGAAAAGCCGATCTTGAGATCCCGCGCGCGGGCAAACAGCGGCGCCACATCGTCATTCGGCATTGACTTTTCAAAGAAGAAATCGACGTCGGCCTGATCTTCCATGAACCAGCGCGGAAAAAAGTCGTCAGCGCCAGCTCCGGAAATGCGACCAGATCGCAATGTCGGCCGGCGGCCTTTTCCATCAGCGCGATCATGCGTTCGATGACTTCAGCACGGGTTTCAGACCGGGTGATCGGGCCGAGCTGGGCCGCGCCGACAACAACAAATCGGGTCATCAGGCAATTTCTCCATTGATTGGCATCGCTCTGGAAAGCGCCACCCGCAGCAAAACATTGGCGCCGTTTGCAAGGTCTGCCGGGGCAGTAAATTCCGTGGTGTTGTGACTGATGCCGTTGACGCTTGGCACGAAGATCATCGCGGCGGGAGCAAGGCCAGCGATGATCTGTGCATCGTGGCCGGCTCCGGAAAACATCCGCTGGGTGGAAAGCCCAAGCGCTTTCGCGGCGTCTTCGACACTGTCGACCAGAGCCGGCGCAAAATCGGTTGGCGGGAAATCGGCAAGCATACGGGTGCTTAAGGTCACATCTTCACGTTCGGCGGCGGCGTTGATCACGGCCACCAGCCGTTCATGCGCCGCTTTGAGAACCGCTGCATCCGGATGACGCAGGTCGACGGTCATGACCGCCTTCTCGGCAACAACATTGACGAGGTTGGGGGTCAGGTTGATCGCGCCGACCGTGCCAACCATGTCACCGCCGATCTCGCGCACGAGGTCCCCGACGCCTGCGGCAATGCGGGCCGCCGCAAGCCCGGCATCACGGCGCAGTCTGATGGGCGTGGTGCCGGCATGGGTAGAGCGGCCGGAAACGGTGATTTCCGTCCATGAGATTCCCTGAACCCCGCGTACAACCCCGATCTCGATCGCTTCGTCCTCGAGCACCGGCCCCTGTTCGATATGAAGCTCGAAATAGGCGCCGATCTCGACCGGGCCGGCGTCGCTTCCGGCATATCCGATGGCGGCAAGCTCATCGCCCAAGCGTTTGCCGTCGATGCTGACGATCTCGAGCGCGTCTTCCAGCGCCATGCCCTTTGCAAAGACCAGGCTGCCCAGCATATCCGGCTGGAAGCGCGCACCCTCCTCATTGGTAAAGGCGGCGATAACTAGAGGGTTCTCGGTTTCGACCCCGGCATCATTGAGCGTCGCAATCACTTCAAGGCCTGCCAGAACGCCGAGCGCACCGTCGTAAAGGCCGCCGGTTGCAACCGTATCGATGTGAGAGCCGAGCATGATTGCCGGTCCCGCGGTCCGTCCCTTGCGGGTGCCGAAGATATTGCCCAGCGGGTCGATGGCGACGGCAAGGCCAAGGGCCTTCATCTCGCTGACCAGATGATCGCGCCCGCCTTTTTCCTCGGTTGTCAGCGCCAGACGGGAAACGCCGCCGCCGTCAAGCGCGCCGATTGTCCCGAGCCTCTTAAGGCGGGCAACGAGACGTTCGCCGTTGATGCGCAGTGTATTGATGTTCATGCAACCTGCTCCACTTCGCTGGCCGTGCGGCCAACGATCTGCTCGAAGAGAGCAGGATCGGTGTCGCCCTCGCTGCCAAAGCACAAAACCACCGACTGCGGCCCGAGACCGAGCGCGTCTTTCCAGTCGGCGCGGCTTGCCGCGCACAGGAAACCGGAGAGCCCTGCCACGCCGCTTTCGCCGCTGGCAAGCGGGGCGCCCGCTTCACCGGAGGCCAGAAGCCGCATCGTGTCAGCGGCCGCCGCGTCCTCGATCTCGATGAACGCGGAGACGCCCGCGTCAAGGATTGGCCAAGCGATGATGGAGGGCTCGCCGCAGGCAAGCCCCGCCATAATGGTTTCAAGCGCGCCGCCGACAACGGTGGGCTTTCCTGCGGCGGCACTTTCGAGAAGGCAGGCCGCGTTTTCGGGTTCAACGACGATGACGCGCGGGGCGTGCTTGCCGAAGGTTTCCCAGAAATGGGCGGTGACGGCAGCCGCCAGCCCACCAACGCCGCCCTGGATGAAAATATGTGTCGGCGGTTTGCCATCAAGCTGGCGGATTGCCTCTTCGGCCATCACGCTGTAGCCCTGCATCACATTGCGGGGAATGTCGGTATAGCCGGGGTAGGAGGTATCGGAGACCACGAACCAGCCGTTTTCGTCGGCCTGGCGGGCGGCCTCGCGGATGCTGTCGTCGTAATTGCCCTTTGCCCGGACAACCCGTGCACCATAACGGGCAATGGCATCCTCGCGCGCTGTCGAGACGGTTTCATGAATGAAAATCACTGCCTTGCAGCCGAATAGGCTGGCGCCCCAGGCCACTGAGCGTCCATGATTGCCGTCCGTTGCGCAGGTCACGGTGACATCGGAAACGATATCCGCGTGGCTTCCATCGAGAAGGGCTGCGATGTCCGGCGTCTTGCCAATTGCTGCGGAAACTTTCGCCTCGAGCAGCCGGAAGACGGCATAGGCGCCGCCCAGCGCCTTGAACGATCCAAGCCCGAAGCGTCCGGCCTCATGCTTGAAATGGATTGCCCCGACTCCGCAACTCTCGGCAAGCGGTTGCAGCGAAACCAGCGGCGTTTCTGCATAGCCCACCCAGGCGGAAATGGTTTCGAACGCCCGCTCTCCCGCCGACAGGCTGAGCGTCTGCTTGAACGGATCGGGGTAGGGGCCTTGCCAGCAGAGTGGCCGGAAACAAGGCGTGCCCTGAAGGTGGAGAAGTCTGGGGTCATGGCGGAAACATTCCAAAAATCACGAAACTATGCGAAGGATAGCGGCAGCGATTGAGCAGTCAATAAGAAATGAAAATAATTTTTCGTAATACAGCAATTGTGAAAAGAGCGAGCCATGAGTGATCAGGAAGACAACCGTCCGATTGATGTCCGGATCATGGAAATCTATGATGATCTGACGGCATCGGAACGCCGCCTTGCCGCCGTCGTGATGGAATCGCAGAATAATCTGGCAAGCTTCACCGCAGGCGAACTGGCTTCCAAGGCCAGCATTTCCAATGCGACGGCTGCGCGCTTTTTCAAACGGCTCGGCTATGCGAGCTACAACGAGGCCCGGGTTCTGGCGCGGCAGAGCGAGGACTGGGGCTCGCCGCTCTACGAGCTGACGGGCACTGGCGGCAAACGCCTGTCGGCTGGCGATTTTGGCCTTCATATTGCACAGGACCTGCAGAACCTGACACGCACAGCAGAGATGCTGGGCGAAAACGAGATTGAGCGCGCAGTGGCGATGTTGGCCGGGGCGAAACGCATCTGGATCCTCGGTTTTCGCAATTCCATGGCGCTGGCCACCTATGCCCGGGCGCTGCTGGTCAATCTGAAGCCCGATGTCCGGCTTATACCGGCGGCTGGTATGTCGATGGGCGAAGAACTTGCCGGCATGGGGCCGGAGGATCTGTTCCTGGTGTTCGGCTTTCGCCGTCGGCCCGGGCAGCTGCGTGACATCATGGCTGCGGTGCAGAAAGCCGGAACGCCGATTCTGCTGGTCGCTGACATGACCGCAGCGCGCACCGCTCAGCTGGCAACGCTGACGCTGCGCTGCCACAATCGCGGTCATGCTCTGTTCGACAGCTATGTCGCGCCGATGAGCCTGATCAATTACCTCTGCTCGACGGCCAGCCAGGTTATCGGTGAGGCGGCGGTCGACCGTCTCGCCGAGATCGAGACGCTGCATGCCGCACTTGACCAGCTCGGTGCACCGCTGCCGATGCGGAAAATGCCCAAGACTTAGTCAGTTGCCGAAAAATGAAACATATTTTTCATATTGAAGATTTTATGAAAAAGGTTTTTACTTGATCAGGGTCGCGCGAAAAGCCGTCGGCCATCACCTCGAATAACAATGGGGAACCTGAAAAGGGATCGAGCAATGACTTTTGACATCAATCGCCGCCGACTTCTGAAAACAGCCGCCGCCGGTGCGGCGCTGAGCGCATTTTCGCCGCTGAGCCGCGCCTTCGCCGCCACCGATATCGCCTGGATGACCTGGGAGAACCTTGCGAAGCCGGATTATCTTGCCGCCTTCCTGAGCGAAAATCCGGGCATCGACATCACCAAGACCTTCATTGGTTCCGATGATGAACAGTTTGCCAAGCTGCGTGCCGGCGGCGCCTCCGCCGTCGACCTGATCACACCCGGCCTCGACAAGGTCGAATACTATGTCGCCTCCGACCTGCTGCAGCCGATCGACTTCTCGAAGGTGACCAATGGCGACCTGCTATATGATACATTCAAGAACACGCATCTCGGCAAGCAGGACGGCGAGACCTACGGTATTCCGTTCTACTGGGGTATTAATCCGATCGTTTATCGTGCCGATATGATGGATGCCGAGCCCGACTGGTCTGTCTTCTTCGAGGGCGACAAATATGCCGGCAAACTTGCCATGCGCGACTATGCGCTGGAAGGCATCATGATCGCAGCCATGTATCTCGGCATTCCGCGCGACGAAATGTTCGTGATGGACGACAGGCAGCTTGCCGAGGTCAAGAAGGCGCTGATGGCGCAGAAAAAGCTTCTGCGGACCTACTGGAACTCCATCGGCGACCTTACAAACCTGTTCGCCTCGGGCGAAGTGGTCTGCGCCTTCTCCTGGGTTCCGCCCTATTACGACCTGAAGGAGCGCGGACTCGATATGGGCATGGCCAAGCCGAAGCAGGGCGTTATCGGCTGGTGCGATACGCTTGCTGTTCCCGCCGGTGTCGAAGGTGAAAAGCTTGATGCGGTGTTCGACCTCGTCAATTATCTTCTGGGGCCGGCCTATGGCGAAAAACTTGCATTCGGCGGCCCCTACGCACAGTCGACCTCTGCTGCGCGTGATCTGATTCCGGCAGAACAGAAGGAAAAGATCTTTATCAGTGATCTTTCGGTGATGGATTCCTTTGTCTGGAAACAGAACCCGCCCCGTTACAATGACTGGGTCGCCATCTGGAACGAAGTGAAGGCCAGCTAAGCATGTCTCCCGCATTCCCGACAAAAGCGGCCGCGTCGCTCCTCAAGGGCGTGGCCGTTCACAAGGAATATGGCAAGGTGCATGCCGTGCGCGGCATTGATTTTGCCATTGACGCCAATTCCTATGTCACGCTTCTGGGCCCGTCGGGATGCGGGAAGACATCTCTTCTCAGAATGATCGGCGGGTTCGAGGAAATCTCCTCGGGCCTGATCGAACTGGACGGTCGCTCGCTCACCGGCATGGGGGCCGCAAAAGGCCGGTCAACACGGTGTTTCAGAATTATGCGCTGTTTCCGCATCTGAGTGTCCGCGAAAATGTTGCTTTCGGCCTCGCTTACCGCCAAATGGCCAGGGCGGCAATCGCTGAAAAGGTCGACGCAACACTTGCAATGGTGCAGATGGAGGCAATGGCGGACCGGCGCCCGCGCCAGCTTTCCGGTGGCCAGCAGCAGCGTGTCGCGCTCGCCCGCGCCATCGTCAACGAACCGCGGATTCTGCTTCTGGACGAGCCGCTTTCCGCGCTCGACCGGCGGATGCGGAAGGATATGCAGATCGAACTGAAAGACCTGCAGCGCCGCCTCGGCATGACCTTCCTGCATGTGACCCACGATCAGGAAGAAGCGTTTGCGCTGTCCGACCGGATCATCGTGATGAATGACGGGCGGATTGAACAGCAGGGCGCACCGGCGGAGATCTACCGCAAGCCGGCGACGGCCTATGTCGCTGACTTCATTGGCGGAGCCAATCTTGTCACAGGGCAGGTCGTTTCCGCTGACCAGGGCATTGCAACGATTGCGACGTCGGCAGGCGATTTTTCATGTCCTGCGGTGGACGGCCTTGCCGCCGGCAAAGCTGCCGTTTTGACCCTGCGCGCCGAGCAGATCGAATTGTCTGCGTCGGGTGGTATTCCGGCGAAAGTGACCCACACCGTGTTCAAGGGGTCGGAATGGCTGGTGGAAACGGTTCTGGACGATGGCACCGCGATTTCCCTGATCTCGCGCCAAGACGATCCGCCAGAGATCGGTTCGACCGTTGGAGTTTCCTTCGATGCCCGGCGCGGCTGGATCGCTGCTGCGGGAGGGAGAGGCTAGAGCCATGGAAAAAGCCCGCATTGGCGGTTGGCTTGCCGCTCCGGTCTTTGCTGCGGTTCTCGCGCTTTGCATCGCGCCCCTTGCCATCCTGTTCACCTATTCGTTCTTTCAGGTCGATTTCGTTGCCATCATTACCGATCCGACCTTGAAAAATTACGCACGCATCGCCTCCAGCGGAACTTATCGCTGGCTGATTGCAAAGGCCTTCCTGTCTGGTTTTGCCATCACCGCCCTGACGGCTGTGGTCGGTTATCCTGTGGCCTGGTTTATCGCCAAGCGGGTCACACATTACAAATCTGCGCTGCTGACACTGTTGCTGGTGCCGCTATATACCGGTGACATGGTGCGCATTTTCGCCTGGCGGGTGCTGTTGGGGTCCGAGGGCGTGCTCAACTCGCTTTTGATGTGGACGGGGGCGATTGCCCGTCCGCTCGACAGCCTGCTGTTTTCGCCGCTCGCCACCCACATCGTGCTGACCTACAACTACCTGCCGTTCATGGTGATCGGGCTGTGGCTTGCCTTCGAAGCGCTGGACGATCGCCTGATCGAGGCGGCAACCGATCTGGGGGCGGGCACGCTCTCCGCCTTTCGCCGGGTCACGCTGCCGCTCACCGCGCCTGGCCTGATTGCCGGCGGGCTGATGGTGTTTGTCATGGTTGTGGGCGATTATCTGACCCCGCAACTGATCGGCGGCGCTTCCGGCGTCACCATCATCTCGGCGATCAACGACCTGTTCGGAACGGCCTTCGACTGGCCGCTTGGATCGGCCATCGCCTGGACTATGCTGGCTATTCTGTTCTGCTTTTTGCTGCCGCCGTCATCGCTATCTCGCGGTCTTCGCTCGGTAAGGCCATGGTCGGGGAGAAGCCTGATGAAAAGCAGCGCGACGCAGGCCGCTACGGTCTGGATCTGGATCGTCTATATCTTCATGTATCTACCGGTGGCGATGATCGCGATCTTCTCCTTCAACAATTCGGAGATTATCGCCTTCCCGCTGCAGGGTTTTACCTTCCAGTGGTACAATGAGACATTCACCGATCTGAGGCTTCTGGGCGGGCTCAAACTCACCTTTCTTGTGGCTATTCCCACGGGCCTTTTCGCAACGGTGCTCGGTGCCATGGCCGCATTGGCCCTGACCCGGTTTCCGATCAAGCGGCGCATGCTGCTGCTGATCATGATCTTGCTCCCCTTCCTGATTCTGAAGGTAATTCTGGCCGTTGCCCAGCTGATCATGCTGTCCGACCTCGGTATTAACCGCACAATCTGGACCATCATTGCCGGACAAACCATCATCATCCTGCCGTTTACCACGCTGGTGAATGCCTCTGTGCTGATGCGGATCGATGGTCGGCTGGAAGAGGCGGCCTTCGACCTCGGCGCCAGCCACTTCTCCGCATTCCGGCGAGTGACGCTGCCTCTGATGAAAAACGGTCTTATGGCGTCATGGTTTATTGCATTTGTGCTCTCTTCGGCGGAATATGTGCTGACATCCTTCCTCAGCGGACGGGCGCAGCCGCTTTCCATTCTGGTGGCTTCGGACTTCCGCTTCAATATTTCTCCCGCGCTTGATGCGATTGCGTTGATGCTGGTGGTTGCCAATATTGCCCTGATCGGGCTTGGCGAATTCATCCGGCTCAGATCGCAGAAGTGACTTTACGACCAAGGAGCATTTAATGGCCGACTTCGATCTGTTAATCCGCAATGGGACCTGTGTGACCGCCGCCGACACTTTTCTTGCCGATGTTGCGGTGAAGGACGGAAAGATCGTCGCCACCGGCACCAACCTCGGAACCGCGGACAAGGAGATCGACGCTTCCGGCCTGCTGGTCATGCCCGGCGGGATTGACAGTCATGTGCACCTTGCCCAGCCATCGGCCCCTGGCAGCCCGCAAATGGCCGACGGCTTCGAAACCGGAACGCGCTCGGCGATTGCCGGCGGCACCACGACGGTCATCCCCTTCGCGCTGCAGGCGCGTGGCGAAACCTGCGTGAGGCCGTTGCCGCCTATCATGAAAAGGCGCGCGGCCAGGCCTATTGCGATTACGGTTTTCACCTGATCATCACCGACCCGACGCCGCAGGCGCTGGGCCAGGATCTCCCGGCCTTGTGGAAAGCGGCTACACCTCCTTCAAGGTGTTTATGACCTATGACGACATGGTGCTCAACGACCGAGAGCTTCTCGAGGTCTTTGACTGCGCGCGCGATTGCAAGGCGCTCGTCATGGTCCATTGCGAAGGCTATGATGCCATCCGGTTCATGACCGAGAAGCTGGAGAAAGCCGGCAAGACCGCGCCTTATTTCCATGGCGTTTCCCGCCCGGAAGTGGTTGAACGCGAAGCCGCCCATCGCGCCATCAGCCATGCCCAGCTTGTCGATGTTCCGATCATGATTGTCCATGTCTCCGGCCGCGAGGCTATGGAACAGATCCGCTGGGCACAGCAGCGCGGCCTCAATATCTACGGTGAAACCTGCACGCAATATATTGCGCTGACGGCCGACGACATGAAGGGCTTCAACATGGACGCGACCGGCGGCAAATATGTGTGCTCGCCGCCGCCGCGCGACCGTGATAGCTGGGATGCCATCTGGGAAGGGATTCGCGGCGGTGTGTTCTCGACGTTCTCCTCCGATCATTGCCCCTTCTATTTCGATGGTCCCGACGGCAAGATGTCCGGCAAGGGCAAGTCCTCCTTCCGTTGGGTGCCGAACGGTATTCCAGGCGTCGAAAACCGTATGCAGGTCTTTTTCTCCAAGGGTGTCAGCGAAGGGCGGATTTCGCTCAATGAGTTTGTCGCGCTGACTTCGACCAACCATGCGAAAATGTATGGCCTCTACCCGCAGAAGGGCTCGATCGCGCCGGGCTTCGATGCCGATCTGGTGCTGTGGGATGCAAATCGCGAGGAAACCATCACCCAGGACGGTATGCATCACGGCTCTGACTACACCGCCTATGAAGGGCTGAAGGTCAAAGGTTGGCCCGTGATGACGATCCTGCGCGGCAAGACCGTTTGCGAGGAAGGCAAGATTCTCGGTTCCGTGGAAGATGGCGCTTTTCTTCCGCGCGGGATTTCACCCTACGCCACCAAATAGGCCTCAGCTTTCAAGGTCTTTCAGCGTGTCGTGCAGCTGTTCGATGTCCGCCAGTCTGTGGCGGGCATCGGAACCAAGCTTGCGCATGGTCTCAAGCGCCAGCAGTCTGAGAACGGCCATGGCGCCTGAATATGAATCGAGCAGCTGCGGGGTCTCGACCGCGCAATAAAGCGTCCAGGTCGCGTGTGCCGGCGCTTCGCGAACGCTGCGGTCGGCAATCAGCACGATCCGGCAGCCGGTGGCCGCGATGGTTTTCATCAAATTGAGAAAACCTGCGGGCCTGCGCCTTAGTCCCACAATAACGACGACATCATCTTTTCCAAGGCCGGCGGCGGTTTCCGCCAGCGTCTGGCCGGCGACATTCAGCATTGACGCGTTGGGCCGCATCGACAAAAGCGTGGTGCAGAAATAGGCGGCCGGAAAATAGCTGTTGCGGAAGCCGGCAACCCGGACAGTTGGCGCCTTTGCTATCGCCTCGCATACAGCGCCGACCGTCAGCGGAGACTGCATCGCCAGTGATGCTTCGAGCCGCTGCATTTCTCCGGCAAGCGTCTGCGAAATGCCATGCCCGGGCTTGGTTCCGTCCTTTTCTGCCAGATAGAAGGGCGAACCTGCGGCACGCAGCTCCCGCACAGCCCGGCGGGCCTCATCGAAGCTCTGGTAGCCGAGGCGCTGGAACAGACGGGTCACCGTGGCATTGGAAACGCCTGTGCGTTCCGCAAGCTCATTGGCATTGATGAGGGCGAGTTCGCCCGGACTTTCAAGAATGAAATCGGCGATCTGGCGTTCGCGCGCCGGCAGCTCCGCATAAAGCGAATGCAGCCGTTCCGTCAGCGGGATGTTCGTATCTTCGGGCGTCATTCGTTTTCTTTCCTCTCCCGGATCAGCAAAAACAATATGAAAATAAATTTGCGTCATTGCAAATAAAATGAAAATGAGTTTTCATGTCTCTGTTACATCCGAAATCCCTTCTGCAGGTTTCAATTGATGAGCGAATTTGCACAGAAAGCCAAGCGGATCAGTCACCGGCTCAATCGCGTCGTCGAGGTGGCGTGTGTCGTGCTTCTGGTTCTGCTCGTGCTGGATGTCTGGTTGGGCATTGTTTCACGCTATCTCATTCCGTTGCCCCTGACCTTTACCGAAGAACTGGCGCGCTATCTGATGATCTGGATGGCCCTGCTGGCGATTTCCTGCGGCATCGTTCATCGCGAACATATCGGCGTCGAATTTCTGTTTGTCCGCATGCCGTCGGGCATGCGCCGCTTTCTGGCGATCGCCTTTGATGTGTTGGGTTTCGTCTTCTTCTTCGTCCTTTTCTGGTACGGGCTCGGTTTTGCCGAAAAGGGCTTTTCGCGGGTCACGATGATCTACGCAATGCCGAAGGGCTATGCCTTTGCGGCGGTGCCGGCGGCGGCGGCAATTGCCGCTATCCAGATCGCGCTCAATGGTCTCAGCGATGCGCTTTCCGCGCGCGCACCGCATTCGACCGGCGCGATGAGCGTTGGCGGGGAGTGGAATAATGGCGATGATCCTCGTACCCGTTGCGTTTTTCGGTTTACTGGCGCTCGGCCTGCCCGTCGGGATCACCATCGGAGTTGCAGGTCTTATCGGCATGGTCGATATCGGGCCGCGTTTTCTGGCGATGGCACCGGACCGCATGTTTGCCGGCCTCGACCTGTTTCCTTTCCTAGCAATGCCGTTCTTCATTCTTGCCGGCGAGATCATGAATCGGTCGGGCATCACCCAGGGTCTGGTCAAGCTGGCCGATGCGCTGGTGGGATGGATGCGCGGTGGCATGGCCCATTCCAATATGGTGGCCTCGGTCATGTTTGCCGGCATCACCGGTTCGGCCACAGCGGATGCGGCGGCCTTCGGCAACACGCTGGTGCCGGCCATGGTCAAGGGCGGCTATTCCAAATCCTATGCCTGCGCGGTGACGGCGGCGGGCTCGATTATCGGGCCGACCATTCCGCCGTCAACGCTTGCGATTATCTACGGCTCGATCATGGGGGTCTCGATTGCCGGGCTGTTTGCCGCCGGCATCCTTCCGGGCCTGCTCATTTGCGTGGTCTGCATGGGCGTCATCGCGCTGACAGCGCGCCGCAAAACCTGCCAAAGGGGAGGGCGGCCCATCCTTTGCCGCTGTTGCAGGCGCTCTGCGCGAAGGCTTTCTGGCAGCACTCTTGCCGGTCTTCATTCTGGGCTCGATCCTTGGCGGCTTTGCCACCCCGACGGAAGCGGCGGCCGTTGCCGTTGCCTATGCGCTGTTTGTCGGCGGCGTCATCTACCGGGCGCTGTCCTGGGAAGATCTCTATCAAATCGGCGTGCGCACCGCCCGCATTACCGGCGTCATCTTTCTGATCATCGCATCGGCAACCATTCTCGGCTGGTGGATGACCTATAACCGCGTGCCGCAGGCCATTGCCGAAACCCTGCTGGCCGTTTCCGAAAACCGCTACGTCGTCATTGGCCTCATCGTCGCGCTTTTGCTGATGATCGGCCTGGTGATGGATATCAACGCTACGCTGATCATCCTTGCGCCGGTATTGGCACCGCTGATGGCCAAGCTGGGTATGGAGCCGGTCCATGCCGGCATCATGATTATCCTCGCGCTCAACATCTCGCTGATGACGCCGCCGGTGGGGGCCTGCCTGTTCGTGCTTGCGTCGGTCACCGGAGAAAAGGTCGAGGCGATTGCGCGCGAGCTTTGGCCCTTCATCCTTGCTGAAGTGATTGTGCTTTTGGGCGTGGCCTATTTCGAAAAGATGACGCTGTTCGTCCCCCATCTGCTGGGGCTCTAGCAGAACCAAAACCAAAAGAGTGGAACTGAAACAGGAGCGAAAAACGTGAAGCTTATCAAAACTCTGACCCTCGGTGTTGCCGCCGTCTGCCTTGCTGGCCAGGCCTTTGCCGCCGACATCACCATCCGTCTGGCGCACCTCAATCCGGAAGACCCGTTCGAGAGCCATTCCGGTGCCATGGCCGCCGTCTTCAAATCGCTGGTGGAAAGCAATTCCAATGGCGAGATCGAAGTCCAGCTTTTCCCCAACGGCCAGCTTGGCAAGGATTCCGAAGTGATCGATCAGGTTCGTTCCGGTCTGGTGGAAAGCACCATTTCATCTGCCGGCGGCATGGCCGAGCATTATCCGCTGGTCGGCGTGTTCGACATTCCCTTTGCCTTCCCCAATATCGGCGTTGCCAGCCAGGTCATCGACAAGGACAGCGCCTTCGGCATGGCCTTTTCCGAAGATCTTGAAGGCAAGACCGGCCTGAAAGTACTGGGTTTGCTGGATTCCGGCGGCTTCTTCGAGTTCACCAATTCCGAGCGTCCGATCGAGACGGTGGAAGACATGGACGGGCTGAAGATCCGCACCATGACCTTGCCGACCCATGAGACGCTGATTTCCTCGCTCGGCGGTCAGCCGACGGCGCTGCCCTGGGCAGAGGTCTACACCGCGCTGCAGACCGGCGTCGCCGATGGCGAGATGAACCCGATCCCGATCATCGCGTTTGCCAAGTTCCAGGAAGTGCAGAAATATCTGTCGATCACCAACCACCTGATCACGCCGTATATCTGGACGATGAACGAGGAGTTCTTCGACGGTCTCAGCCCGGAAAACCAGTATCTGATCTCTTGGGCCGCCGATGTTGCCACCGATGCCGGCCGTTCCATGAGCCGTGTGATCGAAGCCTCTGAAAAGGGCCTGCCGACCCTGTCGGAAACCATGGAAGTCAACGTTGTTGCGCCGGAAGAGCTCGGCAAGTTCGCTGAAGCCTCACAGCCCGCGGTGCGCGCGCTGATCGCGGAGAGCTACGGCGATGAAGGCGTCGCCATGCTTGACCTCATGCTGGAAACCGCTGACGAGGCCAATTCGTCCTACTAAGGCATCGGCTCAGGTTGCAGAGAACACGAAATCAAAGGGCGCGCCGGGTTGTTCGGCGCGCCCTTTGGCTTTGCCCGTTCGGTTCAGCCAGAAAACTCCTCTGTCTTCACCCCGCCAGAAGGCTGGCATTTCCGCCGGATGCCGTTGTGTCGACGCAGAGATGGCGCTCATGCATGACGTGGGCCTTGTCCGGCATGGCGGTGATCAGCGGCAGGACCGGGCCGGAGCGTTGCGCAAGCGCACCGGCAAACGCCCGCGCTGCCGCCTCGTCGCCCCACCACAGAGCACCGGAAAAGCCATCCAGTGTCGTCAGCGCGCCCGGCTCGACATGACCGTCGACGGCAATTGCGCGTCCGCCGAGAGCCTCGACTGCGGCCTTCTGTGCAGCGGCGATTTCCTTGCCGGGCCCGAGGCAGAGAAGCGGCGGGCGGGTGTAGAAGGCGAGCCGGTTCAGCTCCCCGGTTACGCCCGGCATCAGTTCCTCGTCGAGCTTGACCTCCGCCAGCGCCGACAGCATTGCCTCAACCGATTTCAGGTCGGCATTGTCGCTCCAGTCTTCGCCGCCTTCTTGTCCGGATGCAGGTGTCAGGAAGCGCGGCAGATAGTCCGGGCCGCCGGCCTTCGGACCGGTGCCGGAAAGCCCTCGCCACCGAAGGGCTGAGAGCCGACGACCGCGCCGATCTGGTTGCGGTTCACATAGATGTTGCCGACATGGATGCTTTCGGAAACGGCCTGCACCCGGTCATCGATGCGGGTGTGGAGGCCAAAGGTCAGCCCGTAGCCGCGGGCATTGACCCTGTCGACAATCTTTTCCAGATCGCGCGCCTTGTAGGTGGCGACATGTAGGACCGGGCCGAATATCTCGCGTTCCAGATCGTCAATGCCGTTCACCTTCAGCATGGTCGGGGCAATGAAGGTGCCGGTTCCCGGTGCTTTCAGTTGGTGCAGTATGCCGCCCGATTTTTCTTTAAGATAGGCGGCGATGCCGTCACGGGCCTCCGCGTCGATCACCGGGCCGACATCCGTGGAGAAAAGCCAGGGATCGCCGACGGCAAGCTCATCCATGGCGCCCTTGATCATTTCGATCAGATGATCGGCGGTGTCCTCTTGAACATAAAGGCAGCGCAACGCCGAGCAGCGCTGGCCGGCCGACTGGAAGGCGGAGGCGACAATATCGCGCACGGCCTGTTCGGGCAGCGCCGTGCTGTCAACGATCATGGCATTGAGCCCGCCGGTCTCGGCGATCAGCGGTGTGCCGGGCGCAAGATTTTCGGCTATCGATTTTTCGATCAGCTTGGCCGTGTCGATAGAGCCGGTGAAGACCGCACCTGAAACGCGCTTGTCAGCGGTCAGCGCCGCACCGACCGTCGGCCCGTCGCCGGTAAGCAGTTGCAGGGCAGAAAGCGGCACGCCAGCCTCATGCAGAAGCTGGACAGCCTTGTGGGCAATCATCTGCGTCTGTTCGGCGGGTTTGCAGAGCACGCCATTGCCGGCCATGAGTGCCGCTGAAATCTGGCCGGTGAAGATCGCCAGCGGGAAATTCCATGGGCTGATGGCAACGATGATGCCGCGCGGGCCTTGCACCATATTCTCGCCCTCGCGGGCATAATAACGTAGGAAATCGACAGCCTCGCGCACCTCGCCGATGGCGTCGGCAATGGTCTTGCCGGCTTCCTTCGCCAGCAGCGCGAACAGGACGCCATAATTTTCTTCATAGAGATCGGCGGCCTTGCGCAGCACGGCGGCGCGCTCTGTAGCCGGCGCATCCCATATTGCAGCGTCATCGAAGGCGCGGGCAACGGTTGCCTCATCGGCTTCCAGCACCGTGCCGATCGTTTCGCCCGTTGCCGGGTTGGTGACGGTAATGGCCTTGCCGGTCGGCTCGGAGACGGTAAGCGACTTACCATCGGGCAGGGGATGTCGCGCGCCTGTTCGATTGCCACAAGCACATCGTCTGCGGTTGTGTCCCAGCCTAGCGCGGCAATCCGGCCCTCACCGAAGATATCGGCCGGCTTCTTCAGCGCCGCCGGAGGCTTTGCGGTTTTCACAGCCTCGAACGGATCGCTGGCAACCGTTTCCGGCGCAATGTTGTTGTCGACGATCTGATGGACGAAGGAGGAATTCGCGCCGTTTTCCAGAAGGCGGCGCACCAGATAGGCCAGCAGATCGCGATGGGCGCCGACCGGGGCGTAGATCCGGCAATGGCCGCCGGTTTCCTTCATCACGATGTCATGCAGGCGTTCGCCCATGCCGTGGAGGCGCTGAAGCTCGTAGGGCCGACCGTCGGCGAGTTCCAGAACGGCGGCAATCGTGTGGGCATTGTGCGAGGCAAATTGCGGGAAGATGCGGTCGCTCATTGAAAACAGCTTCCGTGCCAGGCAGAGATAGGCAACATCGGTCGCCGCCTTGGTGGAGAAAAGCGGAAAGCCCGGCATGCCGTTGACCTGGGCAAGCTTCATCTCCGTGTCCCAGTAGGCGCCCTTTACCAGCCGCACATTGATCTTGCGGTCATAGCGCGTGACCATTTCGTAAAGCGCATCAATTGCGGCGTCTGCACGCTTGCCATAGGCCTGAATCACGACGCCGAAACCGTCCCAGCCTTCAAGCGCGGAATCGGCTATCACCGCGTCGATCACCTTGAAGGAAAGCGCCAGCCGGGCCTGTTCCTCGGCATCGATATGCAGCGCGATGCCGACCTCCTTGGCCTGAATGGCCAGACGCTTGACGATCGGTACAAGCTCTTCCATCACGCGGTCTTCCTTTGCCACCTCATAGCGCGGATGAAGGGCGGAGAGCTTGATCGAGATGCCGGGGTTGTCAACAATCTTGTCGTGAACCGCGGCCTTGCCGATTGCCTTGATGGCGTTTGTGTAATGGCGGTCGTAGCGCGCGGCATCATCCGCCGTCATCGCTGCCTCGCCGAGCATGTCGAAGGAGTAGGTAAAGCCCTGCTTCATCCGGGTTTCGCCGCGCTTCAATGCACTCTCGATGGTCTCTCCGAGCACGAACTGACGGCCCATTTCCTTCATGGCACGCATGACGGCGGTGCGGATCACCGGTTCGCCCATGCGCTTGACGAGGCCGTGCAGGGTGTTCGCAATGCCCGGGTCGGTGCGGTCGTCCAGGACCTTGCCGGTCAGCATCAGTGCCCATGTAGAGGCGTTGACGAGCGAGGAGGCGGCGGTGCCGAGATGGCTGTTCCACTCCGAGGGTGCAATCTTGTCTTCGATCAGCGCGTCGATGGTGAACTTGTCCGGTACGCGCAGCATGGCTTCGGCCAGACACATCAGCGCCACGCCCTCGCGTGTCGACAGCCCGTATTCAGCCAGAAAATGCTCCATCAGCGTCGGCTTGCTCTCCGATCGGATGCGCCGAACCAGGTTGGCGGCCCGTTTGCTGATGGCTTTGCGTCTCGTCCGGGGAAATCGCGGCGTTTTCGGCAAGAGTGGTCAGCAGCGGTGCGTCGGGAGTGAATTTTTGCTCGAAGCCGAGCGCCGGGAAGGAAATGTCAGCCAATATCTGCTCCTCGTTTTTTGCCAGACTAACGTCAATTGACTGGACGATGCGACTAGTTTTCGCTACTTATTTGGGCATTCATAACAAAAAATAATGAAATTATGGGTCAGGACATGGGACTCGATCCCATCAATCGCAAAATTCTCGAAGAACTGGTTTTCGACGCACGCATCTCCATGACGGATCTGGCGCGTAAGGTCGGCCTGTCCAAGACGCCGGTCGCCATCAGGGTCCGGCAGATGGAGGAAATGGGTTTGATCAAAGGTTACCGCGCAATGTTGTCCCCGATCAAGCTCGGTCTTACCCATGTCACCTATGTCACCGTGAAGGTGAGCGACACACGGCAAAAGGCGCTGAAGCAATTCAACGAGGCTGTGCGGCAAATCCCCGAGGTGGAGGAGTGCTATCTGATTGCCGGCGGATTTGATTACCAGATCAAGGTGCGCTCACGTGACATGGAGCATTTTCGTCAGATCATGGCGGAGGAGATTTCGGAACTGCCCTTTGTCAGCTGGACTACGAGCTATGTTGCGATGGAGGCCGTGGTCGACCAGAGTTGGGTGGCGCTGTAGCACCCATGCCGACGACACGCGGAACTAGATCGACATCAACACGCTGGAAACCGCCCAGATCACCACGCCGACAGGAACCAATGCCAGCAGCGCAAACAGACCGTCCCGGGTCAGCATCGAAAACGCGATCAGCGTGACCGCCACGCCGATCAGCGAGGAGGAGAATGGCACGAACTCCATGACTGGCATGATCGCGCCAAAGATGGTGCAGGCTAGTGGCAGCAACAATACCAGAGGCGGTTTGAACAGGAAGGTCATACGCTTGCGGCTGATGCGGTCGACGAAGCGGGTGAACGGCAGGATTTTTCCAACCCCGCATGCAGCTTCGCGGTCTTGATCGTGCGATGGCGGATCCAGCCGGGAAGCCAGATCTGCTTGTGGCCGACCAGTCTTTGCCCTGCGATCAGCACGATAATCAGGCCGCAGACGGTCGAAAGGCCAGGGACGCCGCTCAGTGGTGTGATCAGCACGAGCGCGGGCAGGATCAGGAGCGGAATGAAGGAGGCGTGGCCGAAAGAGCGCATCAGGTGTTCAACGGAGACCTCGCCGTTTCCGGTCTCCGCAACGGTGCGTTCGACGATTTCGGTCAGCGAACGAAACTCATGTTCGGCCGTGTTGGCTTGGTTCAAGAAAGGCTCCTGCAAAAAGTCATCTGACTGAGTGTGAACGCCGCGGAAAGGCCGCTTGTTCCCGGTGGCCCGATCGCGCACGCCGCCATTGATTTATGATGCGCCATGTGTCCTGTTGATGAAAACGGAAAATGTGAGGATCCCATGTCGGAAGAACGTCTCGATAGACTTGAAGCGCAGATTGCAGCTCACCAGGAAGTTTTGATCGCGCTGGCCGCCACCCTTCCGGAGGGAGAAAACCGTTCTGTTTTCCGCGCCGCGCTTGACGGCCTGCTGACCGTGAAAGGCCAGGATGAGGACCCAGGTCTCGACCCCGATTCGTCCTTCGCCTTTCAGTACCGCGTTGCCGATACCATCCGCACGATCGTTGACGGTGCCGAGGCACGATCGAAGAAATAGGCACCCGGCCGGGCACAGGGTCCCTGTGTTTCGGAACCAATCGGCCGTTTGCGACGTTCTTCAGACGGTTTGAATGGAGGATCAGGAAATGGCACCCAGCACAAAAGACCAACGGCCGTCTGTCAAGGATGACGACACCTATATGGCACTGCGCGAGAGCGGCGCCTCTAAGGAGAAGGCTGCGCGCATCGCCAATGCCAAGGCCAATGACCGGATGAACCCGTCGAAGAAGGGCGGCCGAGCCGATCCATACGAGGAGTGGTCGCATGATGATCTCTACGCCCCGGCGCAGAAGATCGGCGTCGACGGCCGCTCAAAGATGGCCAAGAGTGAACTGATCGATGCGTTGCGCAATCACTGAGGCGGCAAGTCGCGGGGAGCAAGGATGCCTTTCTTCGGCTTTGCCGTTTCTTCCGGGTCCAGAAGGTCTGCGACCCGCCTGAATGAGGTGACGATGGAGTGCTGTTCTGGCTGGGTGAAGGTGGAGAATTCGGCCGCAAAGCCATCGGCAAATAGCGAAGGAGCGCCCGCAAGCGTCTTCGATCCCGCAGCCGTGAGCACCGCCTGCACTTTCCGTCTGTCCGATACAGATCGTTTCCGGGCGATCAGCCCCTTGGCTTCAAGCTTGTCGAGGATTGTAACCGTGGTAGCCGGGCTGAGATCCGCCTGTTTCGAGATTGCCGCCGTCGTCAGCGCGCCCTGGTCACTAACCGCTTGCAATACAACGATCTGCGGAATGGTAAGCCCCGTTTCGCGGCCGATGCGTTTCGAGCGGATGTCGATTGCATGCGCGATGCGGCGGATTGCCTTCATCACAGCTTCAGCGTTTTTCGGTGTCAGGTCTTTGTGCTCATCCTTCATACGATCAGTCAATTACAACAGAAATTATTTGAACTCAAATGATTCTTGTTGTAATTAAAAAGCAACCCAGAAGCGCGGGCCTTATCCCGCAGCGCAATCAAGCCGCGCGGCTTAATCGCAAGCGGCAACGTGACATTTGAATATGCGCCTTGCTTGCCGGGAGACCTCCCTTCGTTCTCGGACCGGGCGCCAAGACAGGAGCGATCGTCCAGAACATGTGTGGTATTGCCGGAGAAATCAGATTTGACGGAACGCTTGCGGACGCTGAAGCCGTCGCGCGCATCACCGAGGCATTGGCGCCGCGCGGGCCGGATGGCAGCGGCATTCTCGGCCGTGGCAATTATGCCTTTGGCCATCGCCGCCTGAAGATCATTGATCTCTCCGAAAAGGCCGCACAGCCGATGACCGACCCCGAACTCGGTCTGACGATCGTGTTCAACGGCTGCATCTACAACTATCCGGAATTGCGAAAGACGCTTGAGGAAAAGGGCTACCGGTTCTTCTCCACCGGCGATACCGAAGTGATCCTCAAGGCTTATCATGCCTGGGGTCGGGATTGCGTGAAGCGCTTCCATGGCATGTTCGCTTTCGCCATTATCGAGCGCGACAGCGGCAAGGCCATGCTCGCGCGTGACCGGTTCGGCATCAAGCCGCTTTATTATTCGGTGAGCGGCAAGAATATCCGGTTTGCTTCCACGCTTCCGGCACTTCTGCGCGGCGGGGGCATCGACAAGTCTGTCGATCCGGTGGCGCTGCACCATTATATGTCGTTCCACGCCGTGGTGCCGCCGCCGCATACCATTCTCAAGGGCGTGCGCAAGCTGCCGCCGGCGACCACCCGCTGCTATGAGCCGGACGGCTCGTTCGAGGATATTCGCTACTGGGCGCCGCCGCATCAGCGCGACCCCGCCACATCGGGCCTTTCGCGCGAAGAATGGCGCGACCGGGTGCTTGACGCCCTGCGCACGGCGGTCAGGCGCCGCATGGTCGCAGACGTGCCCGTCGGCGTGCTTTTGTCCGGCGGCGTCGACTCTTCGATCATCACCGGACTTCTTGCCGAGGAAGGCCAGAAGGACCTGATGACCTTCTCTATCGGATTTGAGGAAGCGAATGGCGAAAAGGGCGATGAATTCAGCTATTCCGATCTGATCGCCGAGCGTTTCGGCACGGATCACCACAAGATCTTCGTGCCCTCGTCGGATCTGATGGGCGCGCTGCCCGATACTATCAATGCAATGTCGGAACCGATGGTTTCCTACGACAATATCGGCTTCTTCCTCCTGTCTCGCGAGGTCTCCAAGCACATCAAGGTGGTGCAGTCGGGCCAGGGCGCGGACGAGATTTTTGCCGGCTATCACTGGTATCCACCGCTTGAAAAGTCCAACGATGTCGTCGGCGATTATGCCAAGGGCTTCTTCGACCGCGACCATGCCAAACTCTCGCGTCATCTTTCGCCGGAATGGCTGGCGGAAGAAGATGTCAGCCGCGCCTTCGTCGAGAGCCATCTGATGGCGCCGGGCGCGGAAGGTCCGGTCGACCGGGCGCTGCGTCTCGACAGCCAGGTGATGCTGGTCGATGACCCGGTCAAGCGGGTCGACAACATGACCATGGCCTGGGGGCTTGAGGCGCGCGTGCCGTTCCTCGACCACGAGCTTGCCGAGCTTGCAGCCACCATCCCGCCGGAGTTCAAGCTCAATGACGGCGGCAAGGGTGTGCTGAAGGATGCCGCGCGTCTTGTCGTGCCGCATGAGGTGATCGACCGCAAGAAGGGCTATTTCCCGGTCCCGCAGCTGAAATACATCTCGGGCGAATATCTCGACATGGTTCGTGATACACTGACGAGCCAGGTCTCCAGCGAGCGCGGTCTGTTCAATAAGTCCTATCTCGACGATCTGTTCATCGATCCGATCGGCCACATCACGCCGCTGCGCGGCTCGGAACTCTGGCAGGTCGCGCTTCTGGAAATGTGGTTGCAGTCTCACGAGATTTGAGGAAAAGCCGATGAACTCGGAAAAGGGTCCGAAGGATCACCCGGAGCACCGCGGCCGCGATGCCTATTCCCATCGGCTGAAGAAGATGCGGACCCAGGGCATGAAACCGCCGATCAACAATGGCGATGACAGCGGCGTCATGAAGCCGGACGTTTCGATCGATTGTGGCTGGGGCCGTATCGTATTCGGTCAGACCTTTTCCGATGCCAAACTGTTGATCGAGACGCTGCGTGCCGAGGTGCCCGATCACCGCGACATCGCCATCTATGTGCGCGATCCGCATGTGGTGCTCGCCAACGCCCCGCAGGAGGTGTTTCTCGATCCCTCGCATACCTACCGGCTTGATCTTTCGACCTATCGTGCCGCACCATCGAAACCGCCGCAGGGCTTTTTCATCCGGCGTCTGACGTCGGAGATCGATGCCCAGTCCATCAATCGCATCTATGCCGCGCGCGCATGGTGGTGGTCCGTCCCGATTTCTTCTGGCGCCAGCGCGATGCCCGCTCGATTGTCTACTTCGTCGCCGAGGACGAGCATACCGGCAATATTCTCGGCACTGTGACCGGTATCGATCACGGTCGAGTTTTCAACGATCCGGAAAAGGGGCATCGCTCTGGTGTCTGGCAAGCGATCCGCAGGCCCGCCAGCGTGGCATCGGTGAGGCGCTGGTGCGCCGCCTTGCCGAGCATTTCCTCGCCCGTGGCGCCTCGCATCTCGATTTGTCTGTCCTGCATGACAATGTGCCGGCGATCCGACTGTACGAGAAGCTTGGTTTCAAACGGGTGCCGTTTTTACCGTGAAGCGCAAGAACCAGATCAATGAAAGCCTGTTCACCGGTCCCGAGCAGGAAGACTACGAAGCGCTGAACCCTTACGCGCGGCTGATTGTCGGTGAAGCGCGCAGGAGGGGTATTTCAGCGGAGATAACAGATGCGAAGGGCGGTTTCTTCCGCCTCTCCTATGGTGGCCGCTCGATCCAATGTCGTGAAAGCCTTTCGGAGCTGACAACGTCGGTCGCGATGTCGATCTGCGACGACAAGTCGGTAACCCGCCGGTTCGTCGAGGACGCTGGTGTCAGAGTGCCGCGCCAAATGACCTCCGATGCCGGTGATGATGCGATCGCCGGTTTCCTCAAGGACGCCGGCAAGCTTGTGGTAAAACCGGCGCGCGGCGAGCAGGGCCGGGGATTTCCGTCGGGGTCACCACGCCTGAGGAAGTGCGTGATGCCGTGGAGGCCGCCAAGGCCTATTGCGACACGGTGCTGATCGAGGAAATGGTCGAAGGCGAGGACCTGCGACTGATTGTCATCAACTACCGCCTGATCGCTGCCGCTGTACGCCGCCCCGCGCATATCATCGGTGACGGGCGGTCGAGCATCGAACAGCTGATTTCCAGCCAGAGTGAACGCCGGAGCGCGGCAACCGGCGGGGAATCGTCCATACCGCTCGATGCCGAAACCGAACGGACCGTGCGCAGCGCCGGCTACACTTTTGCTGACGTACTGGAAGACGGCAAGGAAATCAGGGTCCGGCGCACTGCCAATCTGCATACCGGCGGCACCATCCATGATGTCACTGATATCGTCCATCCAAAGCTTGTGGATGCCGCGATTTCCGCAGCTCGCGCGATCAATATTCCGGTCGTGGGGATTGATTTGATGATCAAGTCGCCCCAAAACCCGGAATACGCTTTTATCGAGGCCAACGAGCGTCCGGGGCTTGCCAACCACGAGCCGCAGCCGACGGCCGAACGGTTCGTCGATCTGCTGTTCCCGCTGTCCATGCCGGCAGGGGCAAGAGTTTCAGCCCGCGAGGCGCAGAAAAACGAGTGAGTGATGCAACGACTGACGATTGATGCCGAGTACCTGTCCGACATGCTGAAATCGCTGCTCGCGATTCCTCGCCGACAGGCTACACAGATCCGATCGTCCGGTTCGTTACGGGCGAGTTGGAAAAACTCGGCCTTTCCGTTGAATTGACCCGGCGCGGCGCTATCAGAGCCGTGCGGCGTGGGATGGACAGCCGCGGTGCGCGCGCCGTCGTCTCCCATGTCGATACGCTCGGCGCACAGGTGAAATTTCTGAAGCATAATGGCCGCCTTGAGCTTGTGCCGATCGGCACATGGTCGGCGCGTTTTGCCGAAGGGGCAAGGGTCACTCTGTTCACCGAGAAGGGCGCTTATCGCGGCACCATCCTGCCGCTGAAGGCTTCCGGCCACACTTTCAATGACGAGATCGACGAGATGCCCATTGGTTGGCAATATGTCGAACTGCGTGTTGATGCGCTCACGCGCGACGAAGAGGACCTCGACCGTTTGGGCATCGAAATCGGCGACATCGTTGCCATTGACCCGCAGCCTGAATTTCTCGACAACGGCTTCATCGTGTCCCGCCATCTCGACAACAAGGCCGGGGTGGCGTTGATGCTGGCTGCGCTGAAGGCTATGCAGGATGAAAACGTCGAGACACCGGTGGCCAGCCACTGGCTATTCACCATCGCCGAGGAGGTTGGCGTCGGTGCGTCGTCGATCGTCGCGCCGGAAGTTGCCTCTCTGGTCTCGATCGACAATGGCACATCTGCGCCGGGACAGAATTCGTCCGAGTTCGGTGTCACCATGGCAATGGCCGACCAGACCGGCCCCTTCGACTGGCATCTGACCAAGAAGCTGGTGGATATCTGCAAGTTCAACGATATCCGCTACCAGAAGGATGTGTTCCGCTATTACCGCTCGGATTCTGCCAGCGCGGTGGAGGCGGGCGCGGATGTGCGCACGGCGCTGGTTGCCTTCGGCGTCGACGCCTCGCACGGCTATGAGCGGATCCACATGCACGCGCTGCGCTCGATTGCAGAGTTGATCACCGCCTATCTGACCTCGGATGTCGAGATCAAGCGCGATTTCCAGCAGACCGGCCCGATGACCGGCTTTACCCGCCAGCCGACGGGCAAGGCCAGGCAGGAACTCTCTGCTGACGTCGAGTCCGATAAGATCGACGATCCCAACCATCCCCACCATGCCGGTCATGCGTGAATGATTGCTGCATTGCACGCGCTTGCCAAGCGGTGCAATCTTGGTATGAATGCTGATTACCCTGGATTGTTTCAGGCGTGGTTGAAGGGAAAGAATGCAACGCGTTACCAATTATATTCTCTCTGGCAAGGACACCACACCGCCTTTCGGGCATGTCGAACTGACACATGAGGCGCGCCATTTGCGGCGCAAGGCGCTGAAGCTTGCCGATGGTGGCTCGGTCATGCTGGACCTCAAGGATGCCGTGCTGTTTGCGAGCGGCGACCGGCTGGTGCTGGAAGACGGGTCGCAAATCGAGATTGTTGCAGCACCCGAAGAGCTTTACGAAATCCGCCCGCGTGACGGCCTCCATATCATCGAACTTGCCTGGCATCTCGGCAACCGGCACCTGCCGGCTCAGATTGAGACGGACCGGATCCTGATCCTGCGTGACCATGTCATCCGTCAGATGCTTCTCGGCCTTGGCGCGACAGTCAGCGAGATTGTTGAACCGTTCCAGCCGGTGCGCGGCGCTTATCATAGCGGTCATGATCACGATCACGGAGATCACGGCCATCACCACAACCACGGTTGATACGGCTGTGGTTTCCGGTCGGTCGCTGCTTCGCCTTATGTCCTGGCTCTCTCCGGCGTTCCCGCTCGGTGGCTTTGCCTATTCCGGCGGGCTGGAACGGGCCGTCGAAGACGGCTTGCTGAAGGATGCAGCTGGGCTAAGGGCCTGGCTTTCATCGGGTCTTGCTCAGGGCTTTTTGTGGAACGATGCGCTGCTATTGTGCGAGAGCCACCGCTGCGGCGCCGATGCCGATCGCATCGCAGAAATGGCGGCACTTGCTGCAGCCCTTGCCGGCTCGCGCGAACGCCATGCCGAAACGCTGGCGCTCGGATCGGCCTTCGTCGCTGCTGCCGCTGCCTGGCCGGCGCCGGTGCTTGGGGAATTGCCGGGCAATATTGCATTGCCGGTTGCTTTCGGCGCTGTGGCTTCGGCCCATGCGATCAGTCTGGAAGCGGCCTGTCAGGGCTATCTCCATGCACAGATCGCGCAATCGGTCTCTGCAGCCATCCGGCTGTCGATCTGCGGTCAGGTCGCCGGCGTTGAGGTGCTGTCCGGTCTGGAAGACGCGATCCTCGCGGCCGCTTCCCGTGCCGCGCAATCCGGGCTTGATGATCTTGGCGGCTGTACTTTCACGGCCGATGTCTGCACGCTCCGGCACGAAACTCAGCGCTCGCGTTTGTTCCGCAGCTGAATTTGAAAAAACTGACGAGGTTCGACATGAAGTCTGAGAACGGTCCCTTGCGTGTGGGCATCGGTGGCCCGGTGGGCTCCGGCAAGACGGCGTTGACGGAAAAGCTCTGCAAGGCCATGGGCCGCGATTACTCCATCGCCGTCGTCACCAATGACATCTATACGCGGGAGGACGCCGAGGCGCTGGTGCGCATGCAGGCGCTGACCTCCGACCGGATCATCGGTGTGGAAACGGGCGGCTGCCCGCATACCGCCATCCGCGAGGACGCGACCATCAACCTTCAGGCCATCGCCAAGCTCAACGCCCGGATCCCGGATCTCGACATCATTTTCATCGAATCGGGTGGGGACAATCTGGCGGCGACCTTTTCACCGGATCTTGCCGATATCACCATCTATGTGATCTCGGTGGCCCAGGGCGAGGAGATTCCGCGCAAGGGCGGGCCGGGGATCACCCGTTCGGATATCCTGATCATCAACAAGAAGGACCTCGCGCCCTATGTCGAGGTCAATCTTGATATCATGGCGGCAGATGCCGAGCGCATGCGTTCGGGTGCCTCGACGGTGTTCACCGACCTGAAGCGTGGCGAAGGTGTTGAGGCGATCGTGTCCTTCCTGAAGGAAAGCGGTGGTCTCTGACCGGGTTTTGACAACGAAAAACCGGCAGGGAAACCCCGCCGGTTTTCAGGTCGGCCGCATGACCGGTGCGCAGATCAGAGAGCCCGCAGCGCGTCCATATCCTCAATTTCGATGATGCGACCGTGTACGTGAACACCGAGTTGTTTCAGCGTCGCGAATGCGCGGGAAAGTGCTTCGGGCGCAAGGCCCAGCTTTCCGGCAAGAAGGCTCTTCTGGAATGAGAGGCGGAAGGATGCCGGGGACCCCTGACCTTCAGCCTGTTCCAAGAGATAAAGGGCTACACGCTGAACGGCAGTGTTGAGCCGGTCATTGGCAATGCAGTCCATGGTTTCTTGAAGCTGGCCCGCAAGAGAACCGGCAATGGCGCGTGCCAGCATGCCGTCATCAGCAGAGGTTGCATTGCGCACCCGGTTGATATCATAGCGCGCCAGCATCGCCTTATCGGCGGCCTGGGCATGATATTCATAGGTGCCGCCGCCGAAGATCAGGTCATCGGCAAAGCTGTCGCCCGGTCCGCAGACGCGGATGTCGGCTTCGCGGCCTTCACTGTTCTGCCGGAACAGGCGTACATAGCCGGAAAGCACGCTGTAAAAATGGGTCGCGGGATCTCCTTGGCGGAATACCACGTCGCGGGGATAGCAATTGGCGAAAGTCGCGCATTCCATCAGCTTGTTCATGGTTGCCATATCCATGTTTGCAGTCAGCTTGGTTTCGACAAAAAGTGTCTTTTTGCGCTCGTTCAGCAAGAGGGTCCTGTTCACTGTCCGTCTCCTGTTCCGGCCCCGCGGCGACCGGGTTTTGGCTGTCCAAAACTGCAACTCGACCGGTGCACGCCGCAATGTCGCCGGTTGCCGGCGCGTGAACGCTTTCCGCTGTTGTGGAAATTTATGTCCCGCGCATCAAAAACTGCATCTCACAAACAACCCGGCAAAAGCCGGTGTCGCCTTTGTGCGGCAAAGTCCGACTTTCCAGATTGGGAGGGAAGGGGCCGGTCTTTTTGCCTGATTGAAACCTAGAAGCAGAGGGCGTCCGGGGGTTGATTTCAATCAACTCGGTAACGTTTTTTGACGTTTGCGGCGCGGCTCAAGATGCAGTGTAGCAAATAGCAAAGGGCCGGTTTTGAACCGGCCCTGAGGCGAAACGATTTAAACAAAACCGCGTTTTCTGCTAGCGGAATGTTTCCGCTTACCAATCCGCCGCGATCAGGCCATGCCATGCCTGCCATATCCGTCGCGGTTGTTCTCGATCTCGTCGAGCCGCTCTTCGAGTTTGGCAATTTTGGCGCGGTTGGCGTCGCTGAGACGCCCTGTCTCTTCCGTGGTGTAAACCCTGTCGTCGGGGTCACGCTTGCCGATGAAGCGGCTGAACGTCCAGCGAAGCAGCCTGGCGATATCATCCATGATCATGAAAAACGCGGGCACCACAAGCAGGCTCAGCACAGTCGAGACGATGATGCCGCCGATCACCGCCGTTGCCATCGGCGCGCGGAAGGCGGAGCCCTCGCCAACGCCGAGTGCCGCCGGTAGCATGCCTGCCGACATCGCAATCGAGGTCATGATGATCGGCCGCGCGCGCTTGCGTCCGGCCTCCACCAGGGCCGTGCGCCGCTCCAGCCCGTGCCAGATCGCCTCCTTGGCGAAGTCGACCAGCAGGATGGCATTCTTGGTAACAATGCCCATCAGCATCAACAGCCCGATCATCACCGGCATCGACAAAGGTTCATCCGTCATGATCAGCGCGATTGCCACCCCGCCAAGCGCCAGCGGCAGCGAGAACAGAATGGTAAACGGCTGGATAACATCCTTGAACAGCAGGATCAGCACCGCCAGCACCAGGAACAGGCCCAGCAGCATGGCGTTGATGAAGCTTTGCTGCATTTCGGCGAGGATCTTGGCATCGCCGCTTTCGACAAGGCTGACCGTCGACGGGATCTCGGTATTTTCGACGATCTCGCGGAAGCGCGCTGTTGCCGGATCAAGCGCCACGCCCGGTGGCAGGTTGGCGCCGATGGTGACCACGCGATGGCGATCATAGCGATCGACGGTGGCAACGCCTTCGGTGTAGTTGACATCGGCGACCACCGAGAGCGGCACCATTTCGCCGGATGCTGTCTGGATCTTAAGGTTGCGGATCGCCGAAAGGTCGCGGCGCAGTTCGAGATCGGTGCGCACCCGGATCGGGATCAGCCGGTTGTCGAGCGATATCTTCGGCAGGTTGGCGTCGATGTCGCCAACGGTCGAGACCCGCACGGTTTCCGCAATCGCCGCCGGTGTTACGCCAAGGCGCGCGGCGATTTCCTTTTCGGGTGGATCTGCAGTTCGGGCCGGGGAGCGCCCCTTCGGAGGAGACCTTGTCCAGCATCGGATCGGCCCGCAGTTTCGATTCCAGAATGGCGATGGCCTGCTGGAGATCTTCCTCATTATCGGAGAGGAAGTTGAACTGAATGTCGCGCTGGCCGCGATCGTTCAGCTTGGTCACACGGAGATCGGGGATATCGGAAAGAGCAGCCAGAACCTCCTGTTCGATCTGCCATTGCGGAATGGTCCGGCCCTGGGGCTCAAGCTTGGGGAGATATTGCCCGATCAGCGGAATGCCGCCGATCATGTCGTTGACAATTGCCTCGGACAGCGAATGCGCGAGGTTCCCCAGCGTGATTGTCACCGTAGCGCGGCGGTATTCGAGATCGCCGAGTGGGCCTGAACCGCCAAGCACCGTTACGCTTTCCACACCTTCGAAATTCTCGATCCGGCTTGTCACCACACGTGTCATTGCTTCGGTGTCGGAAAGTTGCGCGTTCGGCGGAAGCTCCACCGACAGTACGATGCGCGAGGCGTCTTCCGGCGGCATGAAGCTGCCGGGGATTTTCGCCATGAAATGCAATGAGACCATCAAAGTGGCAACCGCTGCAAGAAGAGAGATGAAGCGGGCTGGGAGCCTTACAAAATCGCGGGACCCTGTAAAACGGTGCGTCAGTTTCGCCGGAGGAAGGTAAGTCAACCAAACTCTCGGAAACAGTGGCAGAGACCAGTAGGTGGTCCAGCGTACTGCGGCGGTATAGGCGCGCATTGCCCGTCCGTCGTTCTTTTCGTTGTCTTCCTTCGCTTCGTGCTTTGCCGGCTTCAGGATATAGGCGGCCATCACCGGTGTGATCAGACGGGCGACCACAAGCGAGAAGAACACGGCAAAAGCCACCGTCAGGCCGAACTGGATGAAATACTGGCCCGGAATGCCGGGCATGAAGGAGACCGGCGCGAACACGGCGATGATGGTGAAGCTGGTGGCAATCACCGCAAGGCCGATCTCGTCGGCAGCGTCGAGGGCGGCGCGGTAGGGCGTCTTGCCCATGCCGATATGCCGCTCGATGTTCTCCACCTCCACAATCGCGTCGTCAACCAGAATGCCGGTCGCCAGCGTCAGCGAGATCAGGCTGACAAGGTTCAGCGAAAAGCCGAGCATGTCCATGATCCAGAAGGTCGGGATCACCGATAGCGGAAGTGCGACCCCGGCAATCAGCGTTGCCCGCCAGTTGTGCAGGAACAGGAACACCACGATGATGGCGAGGATTGCACCCTCATAGAGCGTATCGAGGGCGGCGGTATAATTGCCCTTGGTGAAGTAGACCGCGTCGTCGATCAGACTGATGGAGACATTCGGGTTTGCGGCGCGGACCTCGTCGAGTGCTTCGGCGACAGCATCGGCCACCGTCACTTCGCTGGCGCCCTTGGAGCGGAACACACCGAAGGAGACGACCGGGTTGCCGTCATGACGGGCGAAGGTTCGGGGTTCTTCATACGTGTCGGTTACCGTGCCGAGATCGGAAAGTCGGGCAAAGCGACCATTGCCGAGCGCGATCATGGTGTCAGCGAGATCTGAAACGCTGCGGGCGTCACCCAATGTGCGGATCGCCTGTTCGGCGCCTGCGACCTGGCCGCGGCCGGAGCCGGTATCGGCATTGGTCTGACGCAATTGCGCATTGACGGCAGAGGCTGTGATGCCGTAGCTCGCCAGCTTGTTTTCATCGAGCGAGACCTGAATTTCACGGTCGGCGCCGCCATAGCGGTCGACGCGTCCGACGCCACGGAGGCCCTGAAGCGCGCGCTCAACGGTGTCATCCACGAACCATGACAGTTCTTCAAGCGACATATTCGGCGAGGATACCGCAAAGGTCTGGATCGCCTGTCCTTCGACGTCAATCTTGCGCACCACAGGCTCATCGGCATTGGCGGGCAGATCCGAGCGGATGTTGTCGATGGCGTCCTTGACGTCACGCAACGCTTCGTCAGGCTTGACTTCCATGCGGAACAGCACCGAGGTGGTCGAGACGCCATCGGTCACCGTGGAGTTCAGTTCATCGACGCCGGAGACGCTGGCAATCGCGTCCTCGATCTTCTTGGTCACCTGCATTTCCAGTTCCGCGGGCGCCGCCCCGCTCTGTGTCACGGTAACGGCGACGACGGGCACGTCGATATTGGGGAAACGGGTGATCGGCATGTCGCGGAACGCCTGCAGGCCCATGAACATGAGCAGGCCTAAAAGCAGCAGCGGTGCGACCGGATTACGGATGGCCCAGGCTGAGAAATTCATTGGTCAAACCTCAGTTGGCCGGCGCTTCGGCGGCTGGTACGGGGTTGATCCGGTCGCCGGCGCGGACATAGGCGCCGGCCTTGGCCACCACCTGGTCGCCTTCGGTAAGACCCCGAGTGATTTCAATCGAATTTCCGTCCTGAATGCCGGTCTCGACCGTGACGTTCTCGACCGTACCGTCCTTGACCCGGCGCACGGTGGAGCCGTGCCGGCTGATGTTCACGGCCGTCATCGGCAGCGCCAGGTTCTCGGCTTCTTTGACGATGACCTCTGCGCTCGCATACATGCCGGGCCGCGCGCGGCCAGGAACGTCGATGGAAATAAAGACATCGCCGAGCCGGGTCACATTGTCGACCACGGGCGAAACCAGGCGCACGGTTCCTGTGAGCGGCGGTGCATCACCTACGAGCGAGATCCTTGCGCTCTGGCCCACTTTGATCTTCATCATGTTTTCTTCGGGCACTTCAGCGACAAGCTCGATCGCGCCGTCACGGATCATGGTGAACATTGGGTTCGAGGCACCGGTGGCAATGGCGCCGATACGCGCATTCTTGCCGGAGATAATGCCGGAAACGGGAGCTTTGATGTTGGTCCGTTCAAGCCGGAGGTCGATGTCATTGATCTCCGACTGCGTCACGTTGATGTCAGCCTCGGCAACGCTTATCGCCCGCGCGCGGCCGCGGCTGTGGCGTCAGCTCTAAGCGCTGCGGTCTCTGCCTGTTCCAGCGCGGAGGTGGAGACAGATCCGCTGTCGGCGAGCCTCTTGGTGCGCTCATACTGCCGGCGGGCGTCTGTCTGTGCGGCTTCGCTGGCCGTCAGTTGGGCACTGGACTGGGCAAGACTGGCTTTGGCCCTGGCCTTGCTGGCCTGGAGGCTGCTCCTTTGCAGAAGCAGCGAATCTGTGCGGAGCGTCGCCAGCACATCGCCTTGGCTGACACGGTCGCCGATTTCCGCGTGAATCGTTTCGATAGAAAGTCCTTCGACGAGCGGCTGCACGAACACCTCCTCGACCGGCTCAATCGTACCGGTGGCCCGTACAATTTCGGTAAGCGGCACCACTTTCACATCGGTTACAATGATGGAGGGCAGACTGGAACCTGTGTCTACGGGCGCGCTGGCTTCGGCGCCGAGAACGGGTGACAGGGCGAACACCAGAAACATGGAGGACAAGGCGGCGATATGGAATGTTCTCGGCATGGCAGTTTTCCTCTATCGGCCGGAAGGTGGCCACGGCATTCTGGAGATGGTCTCGCCCATATTGAGCGTGCGGTGATCGGCCGGTCGCGTGCAGGTCTGTTGCTGGTAATTCTACGCGATCAGGCGTCCGCCAGTTTTTGTTGTGAGGCAGTTCGTCACAACGCTGTTCCATTTCAAGTCAAATATCGGCAAAAAGTACAAATTGAACCAGTTGGTTCGATTAATATGAAAACTGGTGCAAAAATGCAATACGCGCGGCTCTTTCGGGAGCCGCGCGTATCTGTTGTCAAGCGAATGCCTGAAAATCAGTTGGACAATGCCGCGTCGGTAATTTCCAGCGTATAGGCACCTTCCGGCTGCTTGGTGATGACCGGGTCGGAACCGCCGCCGAGCAGAACCTCGACTGTGCGCTGATAATCGGCCGGATCAAGCGCGCCGTTGGAGCCGGCGGTTAGCTTGGCCACTTCGCCCATCATCCGCTTCTGGTGCTTTTCGGTCTGGGCGCCGGTGTCGTCATATTCGAGCACGATTTCGGCGGCTTCATCCGGATTTTTCTCGGCCCATTTCCAGCCCTTCATAGAAGCCCGGACGAACTTGACCATGTCTTCCTTGAACTCCGGATCGGCAAGATCGTCCTCAAGCACGTAAAGCCCGTCTTCCAGCGTGGCCACGCCTTCATCTTCATATTTGAAGGTGTTGAGCTGGTCCTCGGAAATGCCGGCATCGATCACCTGCCAGTATTCATTGTAGGTCATGGTCGAGATACAGGCCGCCTGCTTCTGCAGCAGCGGATCGACATTGAAGCCCTGCTTCAGCACGGTTACGCCGTCGTCGCCGCCATCGGTGGGAATGCCGAGATGGGCCATCCACGACAGGAACGGATATTCATTGCCGTAGAACCAGACGCCGAGCGTCTTTCCCGGGAAGTCCTCGGGGCTCATGACCTCGTTTTCCTTAAGACATGTCAGCATCATGCCGGAGGATTTGTAGGGCTGGGCGATGTTGACGAGCGGCACGCCTTTTCGCGGGTCGCGAGCGCAGACGGCATCCAGTCGACGATCACATCAGCGCCGCCACCGGCGAGAACCTGAGCAGGGGCGATATCCGGACCGCCCGGCTTGATGGTGACGTCGAGGCCTTCCTCTTCGTAAAAGCCCTTTTCGAGCGCCACATAGTAGCCCGCGAACTGGGCCTGGGTGACCCATTTGAGCTGCAGCGTGATTTCATCTGCAGAAAAGGCCTGGCCTGCGCCAAGCGCCAGACCGCCTGCGGTCAATGCCGCGAGAAGTGTCGATTTCATATGTTCGTTCCCCTTGTTTTCGGTTGGTTCATCACGACCGCCCGGACCGGACGGAGGGATGCCAGAACGTGACGACGCGCTGGATGAGCGCCACCACGCCATAAAAGGCGGAGCCGGCAACCGCCGCCACCGCGATTTCGGCCCAGACCATGTCGATATTGGCCCGGCCCACTTCCGTGGAAATCCGGAAACCCATGCCGACGGTGGGTGTGCCGAAAAACTCTGCCACAATGGCACCGATCAGCGCCAGCGTGGAATTGATCTTCAACGCATTGAAAATGAATGGCCATGCGGCCGGAAGCCGAAGCTTTATCAGGGTCTGGCTCCAGCTTGCTGCATAGGTGCGCATCAGGTCGCGCTCCATGCTGTTGGAGGCTGATAGCCCCTGAATGGTGTTGACCAGCATGGGAAAGAAGGTCGCCACGACAACAACCGCGGCCTTGGATGGCCAGTCAAAGCCGAACCACATCACCATAATCGGAGCGATGCCCACAATCGGAAGCGCCGAAACGAAGTTCCCAAACGGCAAAAGCCCGTTTTTGAGAAATGGCGAGCGGTCAATCAAAATAGCAACGATGAAGCCTGAGCCGCAGCCAATGGCATAACCAATCAAAACGGCCTTCAAAAATGTCTGCTGGAAATCGGCCCATAGGATCGGCAGCGAGTTGATCAGCCGCACCCAGACATCGCTGGGCGCTGGCAGCAGGATCGGTGGAATATCGAAGGCAATGACCACGCCTTCCCAGATGATGATCAGCGCTGCGCCGAAGATCAGCGGCACGGCAAGCCAGGCGAGGCGATTGAGCAGCGGGTTTGAAAATTTCTGGCGCACCAGCCATTCGTTGAAGGCCCAGCCGCCGAGCCAGAAGGCAATCGCAAACCATACGAAACCGTCATTCATGGCTTGACCCCCATGCGCTTGAGGACCGCCGTTTGTGCAAGCCCGACAATCGCCACCAGGATGGAGGCAAGGATCGCGGCCATGAACAGCGCCGACCAGATCTGTACCGTCTGTCCGTAATACGAGCCGGACAACAGCCGCGCACCCAGGCCGGCGACAGCCCCGTCGGCAGTTCGGCAATGATGGCACCGACCAGCGAGATCGCAATCGCGATTTTCAACGAGGTAAAGAGGTAGGGCATGGCCGATGGCAGACGCAGCTTCCACAGCACCTGCCGGTCATTGGCATTATAGGTGCGCATCAGGTCAAGCTGCAGAGTGTCCGGCGACCGCAGTCCGGAGACCATGCCGACGGCAACCGGAAAGAATGACAGATAGGTGGAAATCAGCGCCTTCGGCAAAAGCCCGGTAATGCCGATGGCGTTCAGCACCACGATCAGCATCGGCGCAATGGCGATGATCGGAATGGTCTGGCTGGCGATGATCCACGGCATCATCGAGCGTTCCATCGTGCGGTTATGGACGATGGCGATGGCAAGCACGATGCCGAAGGCCGAACCGATGGCAAAGCCTAGAAGGGTGGATGAAAGCGTGATCCATGAATGATAGACGAGGCTGCGCTTGGAGGTGATTTTCTTGTCGACGGTCGTGCTCCACAGCTCTGACGCCACCTGATGCGGGGAGGGCAGGACCGGCCGGTCGAGCGTATAGGACTGCGCCACGATCTCGCTGAAGGTGATCTCCTGCCCGGCGCGGCGCGCCTGATCCTCGACGAACTGCTTGTTCATGACCACCACGAACACGCACCAGATCGCGAGAATGGCAAAGACGACGGTGGCGACGGGAAGGACACGCTCACGCAGCATGGCGGTGGCCTCCGTTTTGGCGCGCTGCACCGGCCAGCGGCAGATCAGGCCTTCGGGCAGCGATATTTGTGTCACGGGAGAGGCGGCGCGGTTCACTCATGTGACGGCCTCCGGTTGCCAGCCCAGAAGAATGTCGGGAAGGCTTTCCTCGTTGTCGCCGTCTGTGCGTTTGATCTCGGAAAACCGGCGCGGCCATAGAAATCGCGGGCTGGTCGGTTGGCAACGAAGGTCCACAGCGAAAGCCCTGTTGGCTTCTGTGCTTTGCAATCGTTGACCAGCATTGTCCCGATGCCTCGCCCGCGTGCCTGCGCGGTCAGATAAAGGGCGGAGATGAAAGAGCCGTGCGACACGGTTGAAAAACCGACTGCCTCACCCTCTTCCGCTGCAATGGTGACGGTACAGTTTTCGAAGACATGTTCGCGGTAATGGCGTTCGACATCAGCATGATCATGAATACGCGGCATCCACGGCGTTTCATCGATCCAGTCGTTGAGGATTGCGGCACAGGCCGTCATATCATCGACTTTTGCACGGCGGAGTTGGCACTCAATCATAACTATGCCCCGCCCTCAGCCCCTCGCGCACGCGATGGGCGATCTTTAGAAACTCGGGGCTTTCGCGAATGTCGAGCGGGCGTTCCTTTGGTAGCGTCGAGATCGATCACGTCTGTAACCCGGCCGGGGCGTGGGCTCATCACCACGATCTTTGTGGACAGATAAACCGCTTCGGGGATGGAATGAGTGACGAAACAGATGGTCTTGTTGGTCGCCGCCCAGAGCTTGAGAAGTTGTTCGTTCAGGTGATCGCGGACAATCTCGTCGAGTGCGCCGAAGGGTCTGTCCATCAGCAGAAGATCGGCATCGAAGGCCAGTGCGCGGGCAATCGAGGCGCGCTGCTGCATGCCGCCGGAAAGCTGCCACGGGAATTTCTTCCCAAAGCCCGCCAGGTCCACCAGTTCCAGTACGCGGTCGACGCGCCGGTTCTGGTCGGCCTTGGTATAACCCATGATCTCGAGCGGCAGGGCGATGTTCTTTTCAATCGTGCGCCACGGATAAAGGCCGGCAGCCTGAAACACATAGCCATAGGCACGGTCGAGCCGGGCATTTTCCGGTGTGGTGCCGTTGACGGTGATTTCTCCGGCGGTTTTTGCTCAAGGTCGGCAATCACGCGCAAAAACGTGGTCTTGCCGCAGCCGGACGGGCCGATGAAGGAGACGAAATCGCCCTTCTTGACCTCCAGATCAACATCTTTGAGCGCGTGGACCGGGCCGTCATTGGTCTCGAAGGTGAGACAGAGATCCTTGGCCGAAACGACGGAAAGGGGCGCCTTATTGTTCATTCTGCGCTCTCCAGTTCTGAAAATCGCTTTCTGGCGATCGGAAACAGGTGGTTTTCACTCAAGGCGGCGCGCTTAACGCTGACGTCACCGAATAGCGGCAGCCAGCGGCATTCCGCGATTTCGGCCTGTGGCGCGACATCGGGCTCGGCAAAGGCCGAAAACGCTTCGGCCTCGACGATCATGCCGGGCTCATTGGCCGCCTGTTCGCGATAGACGCCTTCAGGCCGGAAGGTTTCTGGTGAAAGCTTCAATGCAAGTTCTTCATCGAGTTCACGCATGAGCGCCTCGATTGGCGTTTCACCGGGATCGATCTTGCCGCCGGGCTGCATGAAGGCCGTTGTGCCGCGCTTGCGCACGGTGAGCATTTCGCCCCTGGTGTTGATGATCAGTGCTGCGGCGATGCGGATGGTGTTGTCGTCATTCATCGGCTCATGTCCTTTCTGCAACGCAAGCGCTGCGCCGAGCATGATCAGGATGCCGCCTGCCGACCCTTCAAGCCAGGCGACAAGGCGCTCCGTCACAACCCGGGCAAGGCTGGAAAAGGCAAGGGCGTAGATGATCAGGATCGGCAGTTCGAGCGCCACGGAAAGACCGCCGAAGACGACCATCTGCAGCGCCACATCGCCAGCCGGGTTGACGAATTGCGGCAGGATGGCAACGAAGAAGGCGAGGTTCTTAGGATTGGCCGCCTGCACGCTGAAGCCCCGGAAAAACAGCCTGAACGGGGCTTCCGGTTCTGCCCTCCGCAGGCTGGCGGCGCTTACCAGCGCGGAACTGCTGTCAGCTTTGCGGCGGGAGAAGAGCGGCGCGATCATCTTGATGCCGAGCCAGACGAGATAGACCGCGCCGACGATCTTCACCACGTTGAAAAGCGTCGCGCTCATCAGGATCAGCGAGGCGACGCCGGCCGCCGACAGCGCGAAATAGAGCGCGTTGGTGGCCAGAATGCCGGCCGCGGCCGCCTGCGAGCGCCAAAAGCCCTGCCGCATCGAGAGGCCCACGACAAGAAGCACGGCTGGGCCCGGCGATAGGCACAGCAGAAACTCGGTCGCGGCAAACGTCGCCACGCTTGACCAGTCCATGCCTCAGACCCCCGACGGCGGAATGCCGGCGCGCTCTATTTTGCGCGGGGCAACGAGGTCCTTCCAGGTGGAAAGCGCCTTGTTGACGGCAGGGTAAGGCTCGCGCTTGACGTATTTGCCGTGTCCTTCCTCGGTCTTCAGCGTCGTCTCCTCGACGACGACCTTGCCGCGCGAAAGGGTGAAGCGCGGCAGGCCCTTAACATGCTTGCCCTCAAACACGTTGTAGTCGATGGCGGAAACCTGGGTGTCGGCGGTGATCGTCTTTTCCAGCGCCGGGTCCCAGACGACAAGGTCTGCATCCGCGCCGACCAGAACGGCACCCTTCCTCGGATACATGTTGAGGATCTTGGCAATGTTTGTGGAGGTGACGGCGACGAATTCGTTCATCGTCAGTCGGCCGGTCGAAACGCCATAGGTCCACAAAAGCGGCAGCCGGTCCTCGAGCCCGCCCGTGCCGTTGGGGATCTTGGTGAAGTCATTGACGCCGAAACGCTTCTGCTCGGTGGTAAAGGCGCAATGGTCGGTGGCCACACAGGACAGCGTGCCGGATTGCAGACCCGCCCACAGCGAATCCTGATGCTGCTTGTTGCGGAAGGGCGGCGACATCACCCGGCGCGCCGAATGATCCCAGTCCTTGTCGAAATATTCGCTCTCATCAAGCATGAGATGCTGCACCAGCGGTTCGCCATAAACCCGCATGCCCTTTTGCTTGGCGCGGCGGATCGCCTCGTGGCTCTGCTCGCAAGAGGTATGGACGACATAGAGCGGCACACCGGCCATATCGGCAATCATGATGGCGCGGTTGGTGGCCTCGCCTTCGACTTCCGGCGGGCGCGAATAGGCGTGGCCTTCCGGACCGTTGTTGCCTTCTGCCATCAGCTTTGCCTGCATGCTGGCGACGACATCGCCGTTTTCGGCATGGACCAGCGGCATGGCGCCAAGCTCTGCGCAGCGTTGGAACGAGGCGAACATTTCGTCGTCGTTCACCATCAGCGCACCCTTGTAGGCCATGAAGTGCTTGAAGGTGTTGATGCCCTTTTCCTTGACGACGGTTTCCATCTCCTCGAACACCTGTTTGTCCCACCAGGTGATCGCCATGTGGAAGGAATAGTCGCAGGCTGCACTGGTCGACTTGTTGTCCCAGCGTTTGATCGCATCGAGCAGCGACTGGCCCGGATCGGGCAGGCAGAAATCGACAACCATGGTGGTGCCGCCGGCAACGGCGGCGCGCGTGCCGCTGGCAAAATCGTCGGAGGAATAGGTGCCCATGAACGGCATCTGCAGATGCACGTGCGGATCGATGCCGCCGGGCATGACGAAACAGCCTGTTGCGTCGAGGGTCTCGTCGCCGGAAAGATCGGGACCGATCTCGATGATCCTGCCGTCTTCGATCTTCACATCGGATGTGTAGGTCAGGTCGGCGGTGACAATGGTGCCGCCCTTGATAACTTTACTCATTATGCTGTTCCCTTACGTTTCAAACGGGCGGTTTTCCGCTTCTCGTTTCGTGTTGTCTATTTCAGCCGGAATTTTCCCCGCGGATGTGTATTTCTGGACATATCAGAAGGTGTGGAGCCGATATTCGGGGTGGTGGCCCCGCGGCTTTTCACCGGGCTGGTTGCCTTCTTGGGCGTGATATCGGCGCTGACCGACGAGGCGGGCCGCGCGCCGATGAAGCCGCGTGAACGCAGAGCCGGTTTGGCGCCTTTTTGAGTGCTTTTCATCGACGCCCTTTAAGCCTTGAGTGTTCGCCTATAAACGATAGCAATCGTCTGAGAAGCGTGTTGCCGTGCTGCTTTGAATTTCTTCTGCAGCAAGCCTTTGGTCAAGCGACAATCTCCGCCGTCTTCAACACAGCCCGCAACAGCACATCAGCACCGGCGGTTGCCCATTCCTTGGAGATGTCTTCCGCCTCGTTGTGCGACAACCCGTCGACGCAGGGGCACATTACCATGGTTGCGGGTGCCACCTTGGCGGCCCAGCAGGCATCATGGCCGGCGCCGGAAACGATATCCATATGCGAATAGCCGAGTTCAACGGCAGCTTCGCGGACATTTTTCACCAGTTCCGGGTCGAACGTCACCGGATCGAAATGGCCGACAGGCTCGACCGAACAGCCGACACCCAGTTCATCGCAGATTTCGGCAGCCTGTTTTTCGATTGCCCCGCGCATATGATCGAGCTTTTCCTGATCAACGGTGCGGATGTCGACGGTGAAGGTGACGGTTCCCGGCAACACGTTGCGGGAATTGGGTTTGAAGAACATCTGGCCGACGCCGCCGACAGCGTTTGGCTGGGCGTCCATCGTGACCTTCTGCACCATTTCCAGAATGCGAGCCATGGCGAGACCGGCATTGACCCGCATCGCCATCGGGGTGGAACCGGTATGGGCTTCCTTGCCTGTCAGCGTGAATTCCAGCCACCACAGACCCTGACAATGGGTGACGACGCCGATTTCCCTGTTTTCGGCTTCCAGGATCGGGCCCTGTTCGATGTGGTATTCGTAATAGGCGTGCATCTTGCGGGCGCCGACCTCTTCCTCGCCGAGCCAATCGATCCGCTTCAACTCGTCGCCATAGGATTTTCCCTCGGGATCGGTACGGCCATAGGCATAGTCGAGTGTGTGGATACCGGCGAAAACGCCGGAGGCCAGCATGGCGGGCGCAAACCGCGCGCCCTCTTCATTCGACCAGTTGGTCACGACGATCGGGTGTTTGGTCTTGATGTTGAGGTCGTTCAGTGTGCGCACCAGTTCAAGCGCGGAAAGTACACCGAGCACGCCGTCATATTTGCCGCCGGTCGGCTGGGTGTCGAGATGGCTGCCGACATAGACCGGCAGGGCATCGGGATCGGTGCCGGGCCGGGTCATGAACATCGAACCCATCTTGTCGACGCCCATGATCAGTCCCGCGTCATCGCACCACTTCTGAAACAGGGCGCGGCCTTCCGCGTCCTCGTCGGTCAGGGTCTGGCGGTTGTTGCCGCCGGCGATCCCGGGGCCGATCCTGGCTATTTCCATGATCGCGTCCCAAAGGCGGTTGCCGTTAATACGCATATTCTCGCCTGCAAAGGCTCCCATTGATTGTTCCCCGTTTTGTTCCCGAGGCTATGCCGCCAGCCGGATAAGGCACCGGAAAACAGGCATTGCCTTTCTTGTTTGGATCGGTCACGATTTTGATCGGTTGGTAAACTTTACAACTTCCGCGCCAAGGCTCAAGTGATCAGAATCAAAATCAGCCATCATTTTCCAAAAAAATAGCCTAAAGTTTAGGCGAGATTCGAAATTGTGCAAAAATGGCTGTGCGGAACGAGGGGCGATGGAAGTGGAAATGACACCACGGGCGGGACGAACGCAGAGGCGGACACGAATACAGGAAGCCAAGGAAGAACTTATCCTCGAGGCTGCTCTGGACGTGTTTTCCTCGAACGGGTTCAGAGGGGCGACCGTCGATCAGATCGCCGATGTGGCCGGCATGTCCAAGCCCAACGTGCTCTATTATTTTCGCTCGAAAGAGGCCGTGTTTACGGCCCTTGTCGCCCGTGTAATGGATATCTGGCTCGATCCGCTGCGGGTTTTCGATGTCGAAAAGGACCCGGCAAGCGAGATCCGCTCCTATATTCGTCGCAAGCTTGAAATGGCGCGGGATTTTCCGCGCGAAAGCCGGCTTTTCGCAAATGAGGTGCTTCAGGGCGCGCCGAATACCGAGGCTTTCCTGAAGGGGAGCTGAAGGATCTGGTGGACGAAAAGGCCAAAGTGATTCGCGCATGGCAGGAGGCCGGCAAGCTCAGAAAGGTCGACCCATATCACATGATCTTCTCGATCTGGGCCACAACACAGCATTACGCGGATTTCGATGCGCAGGTGCAGGCCGTGCTGGGCGAGGGGCTTTCGGGGAAGGTCGCTTCGAAGATGCCGCCCGCTATCTCGAGACGCTGTTTTTGAAGGGCCTTGTCCCTGACAGGACCCCCAGCAGAGATGAATGCTGACGTGCCTCACGGTATTTTCGAAAGCCAGCTTTTTCTTGGGCAAAGTCGGCCAGGGCGGCGGCGCTCAGCGGCGGCGCGAAGAAATAGCCCTGAAACGCATTGACGCCGAGGTCGCGCAGAATGCGCACATGATCGGCGGTTTCGACACCTTCCGCGATCACCTCGATACCCAGCGCCTTGCCGATTTCGACAATAGAGGCGACCAGCCGCCGCTGGCGCTGGCCGGTAGTGATCGGAAACACCAGTTGTCGGTCGATCTTGAGCCGCTTCGGTGACAAGGCAAGAAGGCTCAGAATTGACGCATAGCCGGTGCCGAAATCATCGATCTCCACATCCACGCCGAGGGTTTTGATCGCCCGGACAGCCGTCTCGAGGCTGGTGTCGCGTTCATCGAAAGAGATCGATTCCAGCAGCTCGATGCAAAGCTGCCCGGGCTCCAGCTGACTTTCGGAAATATCGTCCAGAAGGGCAGCGTCAATCAGCCTCTGGGCTGAAATGTTGACCGACAGATGGGGAATGCTGACCCCGTTTTGCGCCCAGGTTTTGAACTGTTTGCTGGCCTTTTGCAGCACCAGTGCGTCAATCCGGGCGATCGAGCCGGTTGTCTCGGCGGTGCCTATGAAATGGCCCGGTGTCAGTTGACCGCGGGTCGGGTGGTGCCAGCGCACCAGCGCCTCGACCCCTGAAAGCTCCATGGTGTGCGCGGAAATTTGTGGCTGGTAGAACACCTCGAACTGGTCGTTCTCAAGGGCCGCCAGCAATCTCGTCCGCCACTTTCTTGTTGGTGATCGCGATGTTTCTCAGTTTGGCGTCGAAGATCACAAGCTGGTTGCGGCCCATGCGCTTGGCCTCATAGAGCGCAATGCCGGCATTGACCAGTACGTCGCGCAGGCCGGCTGTGTTCTCATCGAACCAGGCTATGCCGACGCTGGCGCTGACGCGGATATGATGTTCGCCATAGCGAAGCGGCTTTCCAAGTGCACAGATGATTTCCCCAGCCATGCGTTTCAGCCGATCGATATCGCCATCCCAGTGCGTGACAAGGGTAAACTCGTCGCCACCCATCCGCGCCAGGAAGTCGCGAGGCCCGGCAATGCTTTTCAACATGTTGGCGCTGTGACGCAGCATCGCGTCGCCGGCAGCATGGCCGAGCGTATCATTGATTTCCTTGAACCGGTCGAGGTCGACATGGAGCACGGCGTGGGGCTGTTCTGTGTGTTGAATGTCACTATTGGCGCTGTTGCCCGAGAAGGTTTCGGCAAGGCAACGACGGTTGGCAAGCCCCGTCAACGCATCATGAAGGGCGTTGTAGCGCAGGACCTTCTGCGCATCCTCCAGTGCCTTGTTTTTCGCTGGGCTTCAATATTGGCTCGTTTGAGGTCCTCTTGAAGTTGTACGTCTTCGGTCGTGTCACGGTTCACGCCGATAACGTGAGTGCGGCCTCTGCGATCCTTGTAGAAGGCGCCGAAGGCCTGCAGATATCGGATCGTGCCGTCTTCGAGAACGATCCGGAATGTGCTTTGAAAATCCTTTTCCTCTGCAAGCGTGATCTCCAGACTTGTCTTCTCCTTCTGCTGATCATCAGGGTGGAGCCGTTCTGACCAGATTTGCAGCGCACCTTGCCCGCAATCCGGCGATTTGTCGTAAAGTGCATACATCCGCGCGTCCCAGATGGCGTTGCCGGTTGCCACATCCATCTCCCATACGCCGATTTTTGATGCGTCGAGGGCAAGCTGCATGCGTCGGGAGAGGCGCCGCACGGTTGTGAGATTAAGATGACGGACGCGCATCAGATGGGCGATGCCCAGAACTGCGGCGATGATGATAAGTCCGATGGTTCCGATCAGAAGCTGCCGTGGCCATGCCGTCTGGAAAGGTTCTTTCCAGCCGCTTTTCGGCACTGCAGCCAGGGTCCATTGTGTGTTTGCAAGATCGATTGGCTGTGTGACCGGATCGGCCGCAAAACCTCCGGCGAACCGAAGAGCATATCTGTAAACGAACCGTCAGCGGAATTTTTGGCAAGAGCGAGGGCCAGGTCTGGACGGCCTGTTGAAATGGAGTGGTCCGAAAGCAGGCCGTCAAGGCCAACAACGGCTGATAGCACCCCCAGGACGCGCTGTCGTCGCCGTCGTAAAGCGGGTAGTAGGCCAGAAGGCCCCGTCCGCCCTGAACCAGCGGTAGCGGGCCATCGACAACCGGTTCATGCCAGAGAAGGGCCTTGCGTATGGCGGCGAGCTGGTCCGGGCGGTCGCGGTAATCAAGCCCGATCACCGTGCGATTCTCTTCAAGCGGAAAGGCCATTGCGATTTTCAGGTCGCGCGCGAGAGCGATGCTTTCGATCGCGTTATGGCCGTCGAGCAATTTGCTGGCGAGTCGCTCAAAGCGGTCTGTTTCGATTTCGGGTTCGAGCGACATCGCCAGGCCCAGCCCCTCCACCAATCTGAGATTTTCCTCCAGATCTGCCACAAGCCGCGCGGTGGAGAGCGTCATGCGTTCCGATGTCTTCAGGCGAAGGTTCTGCGTGTAGTTTTTATCGGATTGCCGTTCGGCGACGTAGATCGACCCAACAACGAGAAGGACAACAGCCAGAGCAAGGAGATCGCTGGGAATGAGCCAGAGTTTTCTTTTCAGTGGCCATATTTCCTGCTTCAGCATTCTCTATATTTCCCCATATGCTATTGCATTTCTGCGATCATGCTGCGGGGATTTTAATTAAAAAATCAATTAAAAAATGTATATTTTATGTCTTATTGAGAATGGTGGCGAGTTTATGTTATGTGATCAATTTATATTTTAGTAAAACTATTATGTAATCTGTCGGCGTAATGTGGAAAAGCCACGGCGCTGTTGTAGGCGCCGTGGCTTTTTGTTTTGAGAAAGTAGAGGTTGTTATTCGGCGATCTTGGTCGACATCGGGTTGTTGGGGTGGAAGGTCCAGTTGGCGTAGTCGGCGGAGACAATCTCGCCTGTGCGCTCGTCCTTTTCGCCCGGGGCTAGCGTCACCATGTCTATGCAGTTTTCCACCGGGCAGACATTGACGCAGAGATTGCAGCCGACGCAGTCTTCTTCTTTGACCATGAAATGCCGTTCGCCATCGACCATGGCCGTAATCGCCTGGTGTGAGGTGTCCTCGCAAGCGATGTGGCAGCGGCCGCATTTGATGCAGAGGTCCTGATCAATGCGGGCCTTGGTGATGTGATTGAGGTTCAGGTATTGCCAGTCGGTAACGTTTGGCACGGCGCGGCCCGAGATTTCGTCGAGCGTGCGGAATCCCTTGGAATCCATCCATGCCGAAAGGCCCGAGATCATTTCCTGCACGATCTTGAAGCCATAGGTCATCGCCGCGGTGCACACCTGTACATTGCCCGCACCCAGCACCATGAACTCGGCAGCATCGCGCCAGTGGTGATGCCGCCGATACCGGAGATCGGCAGGCCGGCGGTTTCCGGATCGCGGGCGATCTCAGCCACCATGTTGAGCGCGATCGGCTTCACGGCCGGGCCGCAATAGCCGCCATGGGTGCCCTTACCGCCCACCGTCGGGTTCGGGGCGAAGGTGTCGAGGTCGACGGAGACAATGGAATTGATGGTGTTGATCAGCGATACGGCATCCGTCCCGCCCCGGTGGGCGGCGCGGGCCGACTGGCGGATGTCTGAGATATTCGGTGTCAGCTTGGTGATCACCGGCATGCGCGTGTACTGCTTGCACCAGCGCACCACCATCTCGACATATTCCGGCACCTGGCCGACGGCGGCCCCCATGCCGCGCTCGGACATGCCGTGGGGACAGCCGAAATTGAGCTCTATGCCGTCAGCGCCGGTTTCCTCCACCAGCGGCAGGATCGCCTTCCAGCTCTCCTCCTCGCAGGGCACCATGATCGAGACCACGATCGCACGGTCCGGCCAGCGCATCTTCACTTCCTTGATCTCGCGGAGATTGAGATAAAGGTCGCGGTCGGTGATCAGCTCGATATTGTTGAGGCCGAGAAGCCTGCGGTCGGCGCCCCAGATCGCGCCATAGCGCGGGCCGTTGACATTGACGACCGGCGGGCCTTCCTCGCCAAGTGTCTTCCACACCACGCCGCCCCAGCCCTCACGGAAGGCGCGCTCGACATTATAGGCCTTGTCCGTCGGCGGCGCGGAGGCGAGCCAGAACGGATTGGGTGACTTGATACCGACGAAATCGTTTCTGAGATCAGCCATTGTCTTGTCTCCTCAGGCCACAGCGCTTGCAAGCGGCGCTTCGCCGGCAAGTACGTGATTGATCGAAATGGCGGCGTCGCGGCCCTGCGCGACCGAGGTCACCGTCAGGTCCTCGCCCTTCTTGACGCAGTCGCCGCCGGCCCAGACATCGGCAAGCGATGTCCGGCCCTCGGCATCGATGGCGATGCGGCCGTTTTCCAGTTTCAGGCCTTCGAGATGTTCGGTGACGAAGGTCTGGCCAATGGCCTTCAGCACATGATCGGCGGCGATCACGCCGGTCTCGCCGGTGGCGACAAGCTTTCCGTCCTTTACCTCGGTGTGTTCGAACAGCACGCCGGCGACCTTGCCGTCCTCGCCAAGGATTTCCTTAGGCGCCAGATAGTGGCGAATGAACACGCCGCGTGAGGCGGCCAGCTCCTGCTCGAATTTCGAGGCGCCCATGGCATCGCCGCCGCGGCGGTAGCAAAGCGTCACTTCCTCCGCGCCAAGCAATTTCGCCTGCACGGCGGCGTCGATTGCGGTCATGCCGCCGCCCAGCACGACGACTTGGCTGCCGACGGCGATCTCGGCGAGATCACCGGCCTGGCGGATCGCTTCGATGAAGTCGACGGCGTTTTCGCATCCCGCCAGGTCCTCGCCGGCAACGCCGAGTTTATTGACGCCACCAAGGCCCAGCCCAAGAAACACGGCATCATAATCGCGGCGTAGCTCGCCAAGGGTGAAATCGCGGCCGAGCATTTGCTCGCCGCGGATTTCAATGCCGCCGATTTCCAGCAGGTATTCAATTTCCTTCTGGGCAAAATCGTCGACGGTCTTGTAGGCGGCGAGGCCATATTCATTGAGCCCGCCGGCCTTGTCCTTCCCCTCGAGCACGATGACATCATGGCCGGCCATGGCAAGGCGGTGGGCGCAGGCAAGCCCTGCCGGCCCGGCGCCAACGACGGCGACGCGCTTGCCGGTTTCAGTTGCGCGGGCGTAGAACTGCTTGTTTTCAGCCATCGCGGTGTCGGTCGCATAGCGCTGCAAAGGCCGATCTCTACCGGCTTTTCCTCCGCCGTGTTGCGCACGCAGGCTTCCTCGCACAGCGTTTCGGTGGGACAGACGCGCGCACACATGCCGCCGAAAATATTCTGGTCGAAAATAGTCTTGGCCGCGCCCAGCGGATTGTCTGTAGAGATCTGCCGGATGAACATAGGTATGTCGATTGCCGTCGGACAGGCCGTCATGCAAGGGGCGTCGTAACAGAAATAGCAGCGATCGGCTTCAACCGCTGCTTCATGTCGGTCCATGGGCGGGTGCAGATCGGAAAAATTCTTGTGGTAGTCGTCGGGCGCCAGGCGCCCGCCTTTTAAGGCAGGTTCCAGATTTCGCATCGCAATGTTCCCCGTTTTTTAACGTTGTTGGAAGGAATGCTACTGCGAAATTAAAATTTTATCAAAGGGTAAAAGTTTTTGCCGGTGCCTGCGTTTCCCGTTGGGGAAAAGGCTGTGCGCATATTCGCTGATATAGCGTTGTTCAAGCCGCCTTTACGTGTTTGTTGCTGCTGGATGGGTCCGGCCCGTCAGTCTGGCGAAGCCAGCAAACAATTGCCGCATTCGTCCATAGAATAGTTAACGATATATTCGCTGTGGTGTTCTGAAGGGATCGCTATGCTGGCCAAGTGGGCGAGTTTTTTATTTCGGATATGATAGCGCTTTCATGTTGCGGAAGCAGCGCTGCCAATTCGATAAACCAAGGCGCGAATGGCGCGGTCATTCGCGCAAATGATGGTATGCCGGGTGCCGGCGGTGTCAGCACCGTGCAGCCCTTTTGATGCAGAAAGGCGCCTTGCCAGGATTCAACCATGCAAGGGCGATGTCATTTCTGCAGGAGCGCCGCCGCTGGGTGCCAAATTGCAGAGCCCGGGGGCAAGTTACCCTGCCTTGTGCTGGGCAGGCGATCAAGCGCCATTTTCGGTTCGGTCCCAATGGTTGCACAAGGGTCGCAACGCTGACAGGCGCTGCTGATCTCGGGAAATGGCAGCCGGACGTGGTCGCATTCCGATATGGTGTCGAGAGACTAGTTCATATCGAAAAACTTGCGCTTCTTGCGTTTGACATCGGCCTGCAGATGAACAACGTTTTCACGCCACAGATAAGACGCGCCAGCAACCATAGCGACACATATCACCAGCATGAGGCCGATCATCAGATCCCGCGCGGCCACATGCGTGGACAAACTTGCAAGGGCATTGTCGCTATTGCCGGGGAAGGGCAGGTATGGCGAAAAGAAACCGGTCGAGGCTTCGCTGCCGTTCAGCGCTGCCGAAACCATGGTTTCCTGAGCGACCGCCTGCAATGGCGCCAGTGCCACGCATATCGGCGTGGCGATAATAGCCAGCACGCGCAAGCCACGTTGCAACACTCCTGATCGTCTGATTGTTTTCAGCATCCGCGCTGCGATCCTCATGAGCCATCTCCTTTGGCGGGTCTCTCGGCATATGGGAGAAGGCCATGAAAATGCGACTCCTTCTGGATAGAACGTGGTGGAACCGGAACCATTTTGCGGCAGATTCTGGGCGCCGTCGGCTGCGCTCGGATTTGGCCCTCGAAACGCCTTGCGGAAAAGCAGGCGTTTCGCGCAGATCACAATGAAAGACGAATTGATGCAAATACGCGGATAGCGCTTGAAACGGCGGGCGAATTGGGCTTAGACCAAGCACTTGGAAAACGTGCCGCGATCCGGCGGCTTTCCAAGGTTCAATCTAGACATCAGGACATTGAAAATGGCCCTTCTTGCTGACGCTCTTTCTCGTGTGAAGCCCTCTGCCACCATCGCCGTGGCGCAGAAAGCACGCGACCTCAAAGCGAAAGGGCGCGATGTCATCAGCCTCGGCGCCGGTGAACCGGACTTCGACACACCGGACAACATCAAGGCGGCTGCCATCGAGGCGATCAATCGCGGCGAGACAAAGTACACACCGGTGCCTGGCATCCAGCCGCTGCGCGAGGCAATCGTCGCCAAGTTCAAGCGTGAGAACAATCTCGACTACAAGCCCGCGCAGACGATTGTCGGCACGGGCGGCAAGCAGATCCTGTTCAATGCCTTCATGGCCACGCTGAACCCCGGCGATGAAGTTGTCATCCCCGCGCCGTATTGGGTTTCCTATCCGGAAATGGTGGCGCTTTGCGGCGGCACGCCTGTTTTCGTTTCCGCCAGGAAGGAAGACAATTACAAGCTTCAGGCCGAGGATCTGGAAAAGGCGATCACGCCCAAGACCAAATGGTTCATCTTCAACTCGCCGTCCAACCCGTCGGGTGCAGCCTATACGCATGATGAGCTGAAGGCGCTGACCGATGTGCTGATGAAGCACGAAAACGTTTGGGTGCTGACTGACGACATGTATGAGCACCTGACCTATGGCGACTTCAAATTTGCCACACCTGCCGAAGTTGAGCCCGGCCTTTACGACCGTACGCTGACCATGAACGGTGTGTCGAAGGCTTACGCGATGACCGGCTGGCGCATCGGCTATGCGGCCGGTCCGGAAGTGCTGATCAAGGCAATGACGACGATCCAGAGCCAGCAGACCTCCGGCGCCTGTTCTATTGCGCAGTGGGCCTCTGTCGAGGCGCTGAACGGCACCCAGGATTTCATCCCGGAGCGCAAGGCCGCCTTCGAAAAGCGCCGTGATCTGGTGGTCTCGATGCTCAACCAAACAACCGGCCTCGAGTGCCCTGTGCCGGAAGGTGCGTTCTATGTCTATCCGTCCTGCGCAGGCCTGATGGGCAAGACTGCACCCACGGGCAAGGTCATGAACAATGACGAGGATTTCGTCACCGAGCTTCTGGAATCCGAAGGCGTTGCCGTGGTTCACGGATCTGCCTTTGGTCTCGGACCCAATTTTCGGATCTCCTACGCGACGTCAGAGGCCGCGCTGGAAGAATCCTGCAAGCGTATTCAGCGTTTCTGCGCTGCCTGCCGCTGATTGCGGCCATGATTATATGAGACAAGGGGCGTGCCACCGGCGCGCCCTTTTCATTGCGGAGGGCGCTTAACAGGCGGTTGCAATGGGGGTATAGCCGTGGCTGTTCACTATTGAGGCCGGGGTACCATGCGACGCATTCTTTCAGTTTGTTCCGACAGGTTTTGCAAGGCTTGGTTTTTTTCGCCCTCATGCTGGTTGTCTTCCTTGCCGGTTCCGCTTCGGCTGAGGAGGCTGCCAGTTCGCTACCCGCCCCGTCCGGGAGCACCCCCATGGCTATCGGCGTGCACAGTGTGCCGCCATTCGTGATGAAGGATCGGGACGGCTCTTGGTATGGCCTCGGCGTTGACATGATGAAAGCGCTCGAGCGGTCCTTGCAGCTCGACTATCATTTTGTGGAGACTGCGCCCGGCGACATGGTTGCCAAAGTCGCTGATGGCACGCTCGCCGCCGCGATCGGCCCGGTCCCCATCAATGCGCGCGACGAGGCGGTGATCGATTTTTCACAGCCCTATTATAGCGGCAGTGTCGGTGTCGCACTAAGGATTGTCGACCGGCTCGGCCCGCGCTTTATGCTGGAGCTTCTGACTTCACGGGCCTTTCTCTACATGCTCGGCCTGCTGACCGGTCCCGTCTTCATCATCGGTGCGTTGATCTGGCTTCTCGAACGGCGCGCCAACCCAGAGCAATTCGAACCGCGGCCCGCGCGCGGTGTGTTCTCCGGTTTCTGGTGGGCGACGGTGACGATGACCACGGTCGGTTACGGCGACAAGGCGCCGGTGACCTTTTCGGCAGGTTGCTGGCGATGTTCTGGATGTTCGCGGCCCTGATCCTGGCCGCCATCACCACCGCTCAGCTCGCCGCAGGGCTGACCTCCTCGATCAGCAACAGTACCATTGAAAGTGTCGGTGACCTGGCGGGGCTTGACGTCGGCACGGTCGCTGGCTCCGCTGCCTCTTTCGAGCTGGACGTCCTGCATGTCACGGCAACGGATTATCCCGGTGTTACTGCGGGACTGGACGCGCTGGACAAGGGGAGATCGATGCCTTTGTCTATGACAGCGCGGCATTGCAGTGGGGGCTTCGCAACTATTCCGGGCTCTACCTCACCGGGCTTTCGTTCTCGCAGCAGAATTACGGCTTGATCCTGCCGCAAAACGACCCGAGCCGTGAAGCGCTCAACATTGCCATCCTGTCGACGCTTTCGAGCGAACAATGGCATCTGATCGTGAACCGCTATCTGCCATCGAACAGGCGTTAAGCGTTCAGGCAATATAGGTCTTCAGCCCTTTCACCAGCGCATCGAAAGTTATCCGACAGCGCGGCGAGTGGCGTAGATCCTCGTGCATCACCACCCACAGCGGCAGGCTGAGTGGTATCTGTCCATGCAAGACCTCAACAAGATTAGGGTCCCGGCGGCCGAGCGGTGCCTGGCAGAAACCGAAGCCGCAGCCTGCGCGGATGGCCGCCAATTGCGCCAGATTGCTGTCCGAGCGGAAATCGAAGGTAGGTATTTTCATGTCACCGAATGCGCTTAGCGCTTCGCGGATATAGACTAGTTCGTGATCAAAGCCGATGGTCGGCATGTCTGCGAAATCCTCTAGGTTTTGCGGTTCGCCATGACGTTCGATCACCTCCTTGCGGGCGAAGCAGCAGATCGGTATTTCGCCGATCTGGCGGACCACAAGAGCGTCCTGCGTCGGCTTTACCAATCTCAGCGCGATATCGGCCTTGCGGTTCAAAAGATCTTCCACCGCATCGGAAACCGAAACCTCGATATCGAGCGCGCGGTTCGCGGCCATCAGGGGGCGAGAATTTCGGGCAGGACCTCGATGGCGATCACATCGCTGGCGCTGATCCTGACTGAGCCGGCCACGGTGGTCCGGGTTTCCGAGGCAGTGCGGCGGATGGCGTCGGCGGAAGCGGCCATGGCCTCCGCAAGGTGGCGCATTGCGCGTGCCGTGTCGGTTGGCTCGAGCCCGCGTTGCGAGCGGGTAAACAATTGCTGGCCGGCCTCGACCTCCAGCGCCTCGATATGACGGCCGACGGTGGGCTGGGTCAGCCCCAGCCGGCGGGCAGCGCCCGAAAGCGAGCCGGTATCGAGTACGGCCAGCAAGGTGCGGTAATAGTCCCAGTGTGCTCTATCCATAAAATTATGTATAGCGATGCAACAAATTTATACAATTCCGTTTGGTAACTTGTTGACTGATAGTCCGCGGCGAACTTCAGGCAAAGGACAGAACCGATGACAGAATCAAAATCCGGAAATGCGCTAACCATGCAATCGCTTGCCCTTGTTCTGGGCGCCAGCGGCGGTGTTGGCGGGGCGGTCGCGAAATCGCTTCTCCAGCGCGGCTATCGTATCCGTGCGATGAACCGCAATCCCGAGAAGCAGGCGGAAAAAATCCCGCTTATGAGTGGGTTCAGGGCGACGCCATGTCGCCGAAGGATGTGATGGTAGCGGCAGAGGGGCGACCCTCATCTTCCACGGTGTCAATCCGCCGGGCTACCGCAACTGGCAGCAGCTTGTGCTGCCGATGCTGGACAATACGATCGCGGCTGCCAGGGCCAACCGTGCGCGCATCCTGTTTCCGGGCACGGTCTATAATTTCGGGCCCGACGTGCTGCCCGAGCCCAGCGAAGACAGTCCGCAGAACCCGACCAGCCGCAAGGGCGTGATTCGTGCCGAGGTGGAAGCGCGCTTGCGCGAGGCTGCCTGGAACGGCACGCAGGTTATTCTCGTCAGGGCAGGGGACTTTTTCGGCGGTGCCAATGGGGCAAGCACCTGGTTCGGCCAGATGGTCAAGCCAGGAAAGCCGCTGCGCTCGGTCACAAGGCTGGGCGCTCCGGGTGTCGGCCATCAATGGGCCTATCTCCCGGATCTTGGCGAAACCTTTGCCGCGCTTGACGGGCGCGCCGGCGAACTTCCGGCCTACGCAAGCTTTAACTTCGAAGGTTACTGGGACGCGAACGGCGCTGGCATGATCGAAGCCATTCGGCGCGTCTCGGGCAACCCGAAACTGCCGGTTCGCCCGTTTCCCTGGTTTGTGGTGCCGCTGCTTGCGCCATTCGTTCCGCTGATGCGGGAAATTCTGGAGGTGCGCTATCTCTGGCGCGTGCCTCTGCGTATGCGCAACGACCGGCTGGTGAAGGCTCTTGGGCGCGAGCCGAGAACGCCGATCGATGAAGCCATCGCCACTGCTCTTGGCAATCTCGGGGTGAGCAAAGCCGCGCCGCAATGCGCCAAGCGTCCAAGAGCAGCCTGAGGACTCAAAGACCGAGAAACGAAAGCATGATGAAGGTTGCGAACAGCACGAAATGGGTCATGCCTTCGATCGCATTGGTCTCGCCGTCATTAACGTTGATGGCGGCGGCGACCAGCGTGATGGCAACCATGGTGATCTGAACCGGGGTCATTGCCATGGTGAAGGGTTGCCCGGTGAAAAGCGCAATCGCCTCGACCACGGGTACGGTCAGAATGACAGTCGAGAGCGAAGCGCCGAGCGCGATGTTGACGACGGCCTGCATTCGGTTCTTCAACGCTGCCCGCAAGGCTGTGAGGATTTCCGGACCGGCTGCGATGGCCGCCACCAGGATCGCCGTCAGCGCCAGCGGCGCACCGGTGCCTTCCAGGCCGTGTGAAAGGAGGGCGGCCATGAATTCCGCCTGAAGGCCGATCAGCATCACGCCTGCCAGAATCACACCCACTGAAAGGGCTATTGCGCCTTGTTCTTCGTCGCTTGCAGCGTCATGCTCGGCACCTTCGCGCATTTTTGGATAGCGATAGGAGAAGAAATAGCTGTGCTGGCCAACCTGCATCTTCAAAAACAGCGCGTAGAGCGCCAGCATCGCGATAATGGTGAACGCCGAATAATAGTGCCAGCTATCCTGCGGCACAAAATCCGGCACGATCATCGCTATGCCCATGGCGGTCAGGATCATCACCGAATAGGTGCGGCCCGAATCGTCGTTGTAGGCCTGTTCGCCGTGTTTCAGTCCACCAAGCAGGGCTGCCAGACCAAGAATGCCGTTGATGTCGAGCATGACGGCGGAATAGATCGTATCGCGCACCAGCGTCGGTTGTTGGCTCTGCTGCATCATGATCACAAGGATCAGCACTTCGACCACAACGGCCGAGAGTGTCAGGATCATCGTGCCGTAGGGTTCGCCCGCCTTGGCGGCGAGGATTTCGGCATGATGGGCGACCCGCATCGATGCACAGGCGATCGAGATGATGAGCAAAGCGGCTGCGATCAGTGCGAAGACCTGACCGGCCTCCATGGCGGCATGTTCGAACTGATAGGCGAGCAAAGCGACAGGCACCGCCTGCAATAGCAGGATTTCACCGCGCAGGAGTTTCAGCATTGTCTAGACGACCCTCGTTTACCGGCTTTGCTGTCAGCCGCCGAGCACAGGGTAATCGGTGTAGCCCTTTGCATCTCCGCCGAACAGCGTCCTCTGATCCAACGCATTGAGCGGCGCATTGATCCGCAAACGGCGAACAAGATCGGGATTGGCGATGAACGGACGACCAAAGCAGATCAGGTCAGCGCGCTCCTTTTCGAGGGCCTCGATAGCGAGCGGTCGGTCATATCCGTTATTGACCATCCACGCACCCGAGCCGTCCGTGCGGTAGTAGGTTTCCCGCATTTCCGCGTAGTCGAACGGTTCGGGTCCCTGCTGGTACGTCCGGTCACCACCGGTAGCGCCCTCGACGATGTGAACATAGGCGAGATCGTAGGCGCTTAGCTGGCTAGCAATATAATTGTACAGCGCCTGCGGTCTTTCATCGTGGACATCATTTGAAGGCGCGACGGGAGACAGGCGGATAGCTGTGCGCCCCGGTCCGATTTCACGGGAGATACAGCCGACAATATCAAACATGAACCGTGCACGGTTCTCAAGCGGCCCGCCATAGAGATCGGTGCGCTGATTGCTGCTTGAACGCAGGAACTGGTCGATGAGATAACCATTGGCCGCGTGAATTTCCACACCGTCGAACCCTGCCTCCAGGGTACGCGCCGCCGCCCGTCGATAGTCTTCGATGATGCCCGAAATCTCGAACGGTTTCAGATGGCGGGGTAGTGAGGTTTCGATGAAGTCGCTTGTGCCGTCGGAATAGACAACGAAGGACTTTGCCTTGGCCTGGATCGCTGACGGGGCGACCGGCGGGTCACCGAAAGGTTGGAGCGATTTGTGCGAGATGCGTCCGACATGCTGGAGCTGGCAGAATATCTTGCCTCCCGCTTCATGCACGGCTCTTGTTACATTCTGCCAGCCCTCTACAGCCTCATCGGTGTAGATCCCCGGCACGTTGGAATAGCCCTGGCCCTGCTCGGTGATTGCTGTCGCCTCGGATATGATGAGGCCTGCACTGGCACGCTGGCGATAATATTCGACATTGAGCTCGTTCGGAACATTGTTCGGTGAACGATTCCGCATCAGCGGCGCCATGATGATGCGGTTCTCGAGTGTAACATCGCCGATCGTTATGGGATCAAAAGATTGGCCATAAAATTCCTTCCCGATTCGGGCCAGCAGCCTCGAGTGTCAGTGTTTAGCCTAGCCCGGAGGTGCGCGCAATTTTGCTGTCACTGTGGGGAAATCCCGCCAAAATCACCCCTGAGCATCAAAACAACCTAAATCAGAAAAGACAAGAAAATGTATACGAGCCCGTTGCCGAAACCAAGCTTTTGGGGTCGCACGGGCGTAGCGGAGAACACAAGGTAAAAAAAGGGCCTCCGATAGGGGCCCTTGTTAGGTGTGAAGGTAAAACCTCCAGAGGGGAACAGCTGCTGCAGCGAGACAAACGAGTCGCCGCCTTGTGCATCAGCTATGATTGCATATGGTTCTTTTTGTGCGCGTTGCAATAGTTTTCATCGTTTCATGCGAAAAAAGCGACATGAAATGCGGGCAAAAAGAGGGCCACCGTAAAAACGGGGCCCTTTGAGTTAGAAGGTCTCTCAAAACCTCCAGAGGGGAACAGCTGCTGCGGTGCACCAGGGAGAAGTTGGGCACCCACTGCATCAGCTATGTGCGATATGCTCCCAAATTAGGCATTCTGCAATGCGAGTTTCTGCATGGCAGCCATGCGATAAATGAAAATCGCAGCAAAAGGTGACTATTGTAAAGCAATTTAACGATGTGCCTAAAAATATACAGTTTTGATGGCTATCGGCACGCTGCTGATACGCAGGAAGGCGGCCCTGCGTCGATGGTTTGAGGCGAAACAGTAAATGTGGATGGTGGAGGAGTGCGCGGTAGCTTGCTTTAGAAGCTCCAGTTGCGCGATTTGGCCACGATGAAATCGCGGAAAACCTTCAACTTGGCGGAGTTTTTCAATTCGTCCGGATAGCAGAAATAGGTGTCGAAACTCGGCACGTCTGCGTGGGTGACAAGCTGGAGCAGGCCCGGGTCGCGGCCGACGATATAATCCGGCAGCATTACTATGCCGATTCCCAGAAGTGCCGCGCGTTTGATTGAGGTCAGCGAATTGATCTGCAAATGGGCCGGGCGCGGATTGTCAGGTGACCGGCCGGCGATCTCCAGCCAGTTCACATCAAGCAGATAGGCCGGGGCCGGTTCGCCAAAGGTGATGACGCGATGATTGTCCAGGTCCTCGATCGACTGTGGTTCGCCGTGGCGATTGATGTAGGAGGGCGAGGCATAGACATGCATATGCACCGTGAACAGCTTGCGCTGGATCAGATCGGGCTGCTGCGGCTGGCGCAGACGGATGGCGCAATCCGCATGGCGCATGTTCACGTCCAGCTCTTCATTGTCGAGGATCAGCTGGATCTGCATGTCGGGGTAAAGCTGCAGGAACTCCTGGACCTTGTCGGTCAGCCACCCCTGGCCGAGGCCGACCGTGGTGGTCACCCGAAGCTTGCCTGAGGGCTTTTCCTTGGTCTCCGTCAGCCGGGAGCGCACACCCTCAAGCTTCAGCAATACGTCATGGGCTGTACGGTAGAGCAGCTCGCCCTGTTCGGTCAGGATCAGGCCGCGCGCGTGCCGGTGAAACAGCTTGACGCCGACATCCTGTTCAAGGGCGCTGACCTGACGGCTGATCGCGGACTGGGACAGGTGCAGCTTGTCTGCCGCATGGGTGAACGAGCCGGCCTCTGCTGCGGCATGAAATATGCGCAGCTTGTCCCAGTCCAGAGGCATACTCGTGCTTTTCATAAACCCTACTCCGCGGCCGCCAGTGTAGCTGTTTTCTGCTCGGTCAGAAAGCGTTCGGCTTCAAGTGCGGCCATACATCCCATTCCCGCCGCCGTCACGGCCTGTCTGTAGTTGTCATCTGCAACATCGCCGGCGCCAAAAACACCTGGAAGACTGGTTTTTGTGGTGCCCGGTTCTATCCAGAGATAGCCGTTTGGTTTCAGCTTGAGCTGGTCGCGAATCAGGTCGACCTGCGGCGCGTGGCCGATTGCGATAAACACGCCATCAGCATCGATTGTTGTCTGCTCACCGGTCTTGACATCTTTCAGCCGAACGCCGGTAACAGACGGCGGCAGCGGCGGTACCGCGGTGGTCCCGACAATTTCCTCGACGGCATGGTTCCAGGTGACTTTGACGTTTTCGAGCGCGAAAAGCCGCTTTTGCAGGATTTTCTCCGCACGGAATTCGTCGCGACGATGGACCACGGTCACGGATTTGGCAATGTTGGCGAGGTAGAGCGCTTCCTCTACCGCCGAATTGCCGCCGCCGACAACGATGACGTCCTTGCCGCGATAAAAGAACCCGTCACAGGTAGCGCAGGCCGACACGCCGCCCCCGTTGAATGTCTGCTCGCTTTCAAGCCCAAGCCATTTGGCCTGGGCACCGGTTGCGAGGATCACGGTATCGGCCGTCCACACCGCGCCTGAATCCGTGGTGGCTGTGAAAGGCCGCTTGGAAAGATCGAGGCTGCTGACCAGATCATTGACGATTTCGGTACCGACATTTTCGGCCTGCGCCAACATCTGTTCCATCAGCCACGGCCCCTGGATCGGGTCGGCGAAGCCGGGGTAGTTCTCGACATCGGTCGTGATCGTCAACTGGCCGCCCTGTTCAAGGCCGGCAATCAGGACGGGCTTCATCATTGCGCGTGCGGCGTAGATGGCAGCGGTGTAGCCGGCAGGGCCTGAGCCGATGATCAGAACCTGTGTGTGATTGTCTGGCATATCAAATCCTTTCAGCGCGTCATAAGCACGAACAGCGGCGCGCTGGCCTGAATAAGCGTCTTGGAACATTTATGGCCGGACCGCTACCAGTTTCAAGACCATGGGATAGCTACCAACAGACCATTTCATTTTGTTGAAAGAATCCTGCGGAGTGTTGTAATAATATTGCTCAAATTGCTTCGCGTCCGGAACCCTTCCCCAGGAGACACAAATGCGCGCCGATCTCGATTCCGTTGATCTCAAGATTCTGCGTGAGTTGCAGAGCGATGGCCGGATGACCAATGTCGAACTCGCCGAACGTGTCGGAATCTCGGCGCCGCCCTGTCTGAGGCGTGTGCGCCGGCTCGAGGAAGCCGGTATAATCGAAGGCTTTGCCGCGCTTTTGAACGCGCCAAAGCTCGGCTACGATCTCGTCGCTTTCTGTATGGTCGGGCTGAAGCACCAGTCGGAAGCCGAGTTGAAAGCATTTTCAAAGGCGACCAAGGACTGGCCGATCGTGCGCCAGGCATGGATGACGTCCGGCGAAACCGACTTCCTGCTGCACTGCGTTTCGGAAAACCTGATGCAGTTTCAGGATTTCGTGATCGAGGTTCTGACCACGGACACCCATGTCGACACGGTGCGCACGATGCTGACCATCCGGCAGGTCAAGAAGGAAGGGCTCGTGGCCATCTGATTGCCGGTTGTCAGTCCGTGCCGAGCAGTTTTTCGTAGGCGGAGAATTCCTTCTCCAGCATGGTGTTGACGGTGAAATGCGTCAGCACATGGGCGCGCGCGGTTTGCCCCATCGCCCTCAGAGCTTCGGGGTCGGAAAGGGCAGCATCGATGGCCGCACCGAACGCTGCGGGATTTGCGGGCGCAACAAGATAGCCCGTCTTGCCATCGATCACCGTCTCGAGGCTGCCGCCGTGATTGGTGGCGATGATTGGCGTGCCCATCACCTGCGCCTCGATGGCAACCCGCCCGAAGGCTTCCGGTCGGGTGGAGGCGGAAACGGCAACATCGGCAGCGGCCATCACTGCGGGAATGTCGCGACGGCTTCCGGTAATCGTCACCCGGCTCTCAAGCCCCAGTTCGCCGGTCAGGCTTTTCAATGCATCAACGACGCTGGCGTTGCCCGAGCCGACGATGGCTAGATGAAAACGCTTGTTTTCGGCAAGCGGCAAGGCCTCGATGAGGTAGCGATGACCCTTCCAGTCGGTAATGCGGCCGACGATCGCAACAAGTGGCTGACCGGCTGCTGCCCCCAGCTCGGCCCGGGTGCGCGATATTGTTTCGTCCGTCAGCGCTGCGGGATCGAAGACGGCCGTGTCGACACCGCGCGGCGCGACGATGATCCTGTCGGCCGGGAACCCGTAGACAGCGACGATGTGATCGCGGATGAAGGCCGAATTTGCCACGACCAGTGGACCTTTCAGCATGACGCGGGCATAGGCGCGCTTCAGGCCGTTGCCGTGACTGTAGAGCCCATGAAAGGTGGTGAGGAAATGCGGTGTCCGCTTCGCGCGCCGGCAGGCCAGCCAGCCAGCCCAGGCCGGTGCGCGGCTTCGTGCATGAACGATGTCTATGGCGTGTTCATCGATGATCCGGGCCAGTTTTGTTGCATTGGCATTGATCGCCAGAGGTGACTTTCGCCCGACCTTCAGATCGATGTGATGGGTGCCGGTCGCCTCCAGCGCAGGCAGAAGCGCGCCGCCGTCGCTTGCGACCCAGTTCTCGACACCACGGCGTGCAAGATAGGCAGCCATCTCCAGCGTGCCGCGCTCGACACCGCCATCGCCAAGGGCGGGCAGCAGCTGAAGAATGCGCAAGGGTCTATCAGTCATATTGTTTTCCTTCGATGCCGCATGCGTCAAAGGACAACGGCATTGGCTTTCGTGAACCACTGAAGCGATCTAATCCAGATGCCCTGTCCAGCACAATGCTCCGGACCGCATTTGCCGGATGCTGCCCCCGGCTTCGCGACATTGCGCATAGACAGAATACTGGCAACGAGGCTAGAAGACTTTGCATCCGGTCTGCCGTCGGCCCATTTCGGGCGCCACGGTCAACGCTGATTTTCGAGGACGTATCCTGTTGCAAACCATCGTCTGCATGAAATGGGGAACGCGCTACCCGGCGCTTTATGTGAACCGGTTGTGGGCGATGATCAAGCGGCAGACGCAACGGCCGACGCGGCTCGTCTGTTTCACCGATGATCCCGCAGGCGTCGACGCCGAAGTCGAAACCTTCCCGCTTCCCGATATCGAGATCGAGGAGGCGATCGCCTATACGCCCTGGCGCAAGCTCTCGCTGTGGCAAGCCCCGCTTGCCGACCTGTCCGGCGACGTTCTGTTCCTCGATCTCGATATCGTCATCACCGGCAATCTGGACGCGATGTTTGATTTCCACCCCGGCAAGTTCTGTGTTTGTGAAAACTGGACGCAGCTTGGCAAAGGGATCGGCAACACCTCCGTGTTTCGCTGGCATGTCGGCAGGAATACCCACATTTTCAGTGATTTCGAGGCGAACGGCGTCGCGATACGCGGGAAATACCGTATCGAGCAGGTCTATATTTCCGATGTGATCGACGAGATGGTGTTCTGGCCAAAGGAGTGGTGCGTGAGCTTCAAGCATACGCTGATGCCGCGCTGGCCTCTGAATTTTTCAAAGTGCCTGAGCTCCCGGCGGCCACAAAGGTTGTCGCCTTCACAGGCAAGCCGGATCCGGACGAGGCGGCAATCGGCAAATGGCCCGTGGAAGCCCCCTGGAAAAGACTGTACAAATTTGTCCGGCCAACGCCATGGATCGATGAGCATTGGGGCTAGTTCTGTTCGAACTGGTCCTGAACCGCCGCTCTAAAGCGCCAGACCGGCTTCATTGAAGAAATGCAGTTTGTTCTCCCGGAAAGACAGCCCGATCTCTTGACCGCGAATGTTCGCCTCGATTTCCGCGGCGCGCACGATCTGCCGTCCGGCATCGCCGCAATCGACATAGAGAAACGTGTCTGAGCCAAGATATTCTAAGATTTCCACCGTGCCGGTGATCTGGCCTTCGCCGGGCTTGACGATCTCGATATGCTCCGGCCGGATGCCAAGCGTTGCCGGCGTGCCTTCGGTGCCCTCAGGTAACGCGCCGCCGCCATGACCCTCGATCTCATATCTGCCGCCCGCACCGGTACAGGGCAGAATGTTCATCTTCGGCGAACCTATGAACTGGGCGACGAACAGATTGTCAGGTTTTTCGTAAAGATCGCGCGGTGCACCGATCTGCATGATCCGGCCATCCTTCAGCACCACGATCCGGTCGGCAAGGGTCATCGCCTCGACCTGGTCGTGGGTCACATAGATCATCGTGGTGCCCAGTGTTTCGTGCAGGCGTGCGATTTCGAAGCGCATTTCGACCCTGAGCGCTGCGTCAAGATTTGAAAGCGGCTCGTCAAACAGAAAGCCCTTCGGTTCGCGCACGATGGCACGGCCGATGGCGACGCGCTGGCGCTGACCTCCGGAAAGAGCTTTGGGCCGGCGGTCGAGATAGTCATCGAGTTTCAGAATATCGGCGGCCCGCCCGACCTTCTGCTCGATTTCCGTTTTCGGACTGCCGGCGGTCTTCAGCGAAAAACCCATATTGTCGCGCACATTCATATGCGGGTAGAGTGCATAGGACTGGAACACCATGGAAAGCCCGCGTTCGGACGGCAGCCGGTCGGTGACGTCGTTGCCGTCCAGCAAAATGCGCCCGCGGCTGGTTTCCTCGAGCCCCGCAATCATCCTCAGCAGGGTCGATTTTCCGCAGCCGGACGGGCCTACGAAGATCACGAATTCGCCGTCCGCGATCTCAAGGTCGATGCCCTTGATGACCTGCAGGTCGCCGAACCATTTTTCCACATTCTCAAGCCGGATCGCGCCCATTTTATTCTCCTTCAGCCTGCCTGCAACATGTCGTCGCCCGCGAGCCCGGACGGATTGGCCCAGGCGAGATGGATCGCCGCTGTCCAGGTGAACAGCTTGCCGCCAAGACCCTCGCCGGAGATCGGGTCGAAATACTCAAAAAGCCGGATTTCTCGACAGCGCGCCGCGTGTCATTGCGTATCCGTTCGGCAATGGCATCGTGGCCCTTTTCGGCCAACCCGATGCCGATCATGTAGTTGACCACTGACCAGATCGGTCCGCGCCAGTAACGCCGGCTTTCAAATTGCGGGTGGCGCGGGTCCCAGCTTGGAAAGCCGAAGGAGCAACAGTCGAGAACGGCGGCGATTTCCTGCGTCACACGCGCCTGCTGTTCGGCGCTTCCTGCATCGGCATAAAGCGCCATTGCCGAAGCGTTTGTAAACGCGGTCGAAAGGCTGCCCGAGCGCAGATCTTTGGCGACATGACCGTTGACGTCGTCGCTCCAGAAGCTGTTGCATCCCTGCTTCGAATGCTTCAGCCAGCTTTCCGCCTCATCGCGGATACCGGGTTCGTTAAAGTCGTCCGCCAGTTCGGCAAGATCGCGATCGCCGCGCATCAGCGCGAACTGGACGCAGGGATCAACCATGAAGAACGGACCGTTGCGGGCGATTTCCAGGTGGTCCCATTTGCACGCTTGACCGAATTTCACGATGGTGAGATAGCGGTTGTATTGTTCCACCGTTGGCCGTTCGGACGGGTCCACATGGGTAATGTCGCGGCGCGGCAGATCACCGAGATCCTCAGGCACCGCAATCTGCGCCATGCCGATATCCCAGTCCGGGCAGTTGTCACGGCCGGATTCCCACGGATGGATGATGCCGACGACCCCTGTTCTCGTCCGGGTCGCGATAGGTGTGGAACCAGCGATGCCAGGCGTGAAGCTTGTAAAACAGCGCTTTGGTGCGTTCCCGGTCCACCGCGCCGCCGGTCTTCATCATTGTCAGCATGGCGCTGGCTGCAACCGGTGGCTGGGAATGGCCGGATGACGGCGGGATGGTGTTGGATTTCCACATTTCCGGGCCGGGAAAATAATCGGGGTCTGTCTTGTGGAAGATGATGTGCGGCACCATGCCATCATCCCACTGGCCGGAAAACAGCGTCTCGATTTCTTCCCAGGCGCGGTTGCGGTCAAAGGTGGCAAAGCCGAGTGCGGCAAACACGGAATCCCATTCCCACTGATAGGGATAAAGCCTTGCCGTCGGCACGGTGTAGCCGCCGCGGTCATTCATGCGGAGAATGTCGATCGCCTGTTGCTTGAGAGAGACTTGCATCGTCATCCTTTCACGCTGCCGGCTGTCAGCCCCGCGACCAGGAAGCGTTCGAACCACAGGAAGATGAACAGCACCGGCACGGTCGCGATCACCGCACCCGCCATCAGGTGCTGGCGCGGCACTTCGGATGAGTTCAGTGAAACGACCCCGCGCGAGAGCGTGAACATGCTAACATCATCCAGGAACATGAAGGCGAACAGAAACTCGTTCCAGGCAATCATGAAGACGTAGAGTGAGACGGAGGCCAGCGCGGGCAGGGCCAGCGGAAGCGTGATCTTGAGGATCACGCCGGGGCGCTTCAGCCCGTCCATCAGCCCGGCTTCTTCCAGTTCGGACGGCAGCCCGCGGAAATAACCCTGCAACATATAGAGCGCGACGGGAATGGTGGTCGCCGGGTAGACGATCATCAGCCCGATCAGCGAATTTCTGAGTCCGAGCTGCGAGAACACCGAATAAAGCGGAATGACCAGAACGATGGCCGGCACCATGTAGATCATCAGGATCGAGCGCGACAGGAAGGCCTGTCCAGGAAATCTCAGCCGCGCCACGGCATAGGCGCCAGGCACGGCGAAGGCCAGCGTGATGACGACCGTTGCGACCGATACGATCGCCGAGTTCATCAGGAATGTGCCGAAGGAATAGACGGTGAACAGCTCGATATAGGAATTGAACAGCCCCGATAGCCCCTGGGTCAGATCAATCGACAGGTCAAGCGGATTGGAGATCAGTGATTGCTGGCTTTTGAAGCTCGTCATCACCATCACATAGAAGGGAAGGGCGACTACGATGGTGAACAGCGTCAGCCCAAGCCCCTTCATGAAGCGCAGGAAGACCACTTCCAGATGATAGCGGCCGATCCTGCCCGATGACTGGTCGTGCAGAACCGCGACGATCGACCACCAGACGGCAGCGATAAAGGCGGCAAGGGCTGCCAACTGCGGTAATATCGTATAGGCAAGCGAAAGGCCGAAGGGTTCGCCGAAGGTCGCAAGCATCAGGACGGTGAAGATCGCGATCACCATGCTCGCTTGCACCTTGGCGCCCCGGCTTTTCGGCGTGTCACGGGTCTTGACCGGTGCGAGCGAATAGATCATCGCGCCGATGGCGCCGGCAAGCCCGGCAATGCCTATCGGGGGTGCGCTCGGCTCACCGGAAAACAGCGTGAACACCAGGCCGATGACGATCATCCAGACAATGCCCCAGAAGGCTCCGACAAGAATGGCGGCGATGAAACCGGTTCCGATACGCATCATCCATCATCCTGCGGTGAGAATTTGAAGAAGACCAGCGAGAAGAACAGCAGCACCGCAAACACCACCACGGCAACCGCCGCGCCCGCGCCGAGGTTGGAAACGGCAAAGGCCTGTTCATAGACATCGACCGTCAGCGTTCTGGTGCCGGCGGCCCCGCCGGTCAAAAGGAAGATGTCGTCGAACTTGTTGAAGGTCCAGATGAAGCGCAGCAGGAACAGCACGGCAAGAATGCCGACAAGCTGGGGCAGCGAGATGTACCAGAACTGCTGCAGCGGGGTTGCGCCGTCAATCTCGGCCGCCTCGTAGACATCGGTGGAAAGCGCCTGCATGCGCGCCAGGATGAACAGGAAGGAGAGCGGAAAATAGCGCCACGCCTCAAACGCAATCACCGTCGTCAGCGCCACCGGGAACTGAAAGGTCAGACCGAAGATCGAGATGTCGACATCGCGCTGGCCAAAGAAATCGATCGGTGTTCCGATCATGCCGGAGCGTAGCAGAAGCGCGTTCAGCGTGCCGGAATAGGGATCGAGCAGTATCACCCAGGTAAAGGCGACAGCGATCACCGGTGCCACATAGGAAACAGGAAAAGCCCGCGCAGCATGGAACGGCCCCTGAAGTTCTGGTTCAGAAGCTGGGCCGCAAACAGCCCCAGCACCAGCGCGCTCGCCGTGCCGAACACCGTATAATAGAAGGTGACACGCAGAACCTTCCAGAAATCAGGGGATGAAAAGATGCGCTTGAAATTGTCCAGCGTGAACGAGAAATTGGTGAGGATATTGTCCGATTTGCCGAAGGCCGCCGCGGCGCTGTCGCGCGGGTTTTCCGGCGAGGTCAGATAGGCAGTGTCGGCGATCACCTGCAGACGGATACGGTCGCGGAACTTTTCCGGCAGATCGCCCAGCGTGCAGGTCAGTTTCCGGCCGGAAAGCGTGCAGCGCTCGTCAAGACCGCTGACTTCGAGGCCATCGGGGATGATATCGACGAAGCCGGCCTGGTAGATCGAGGCTTTCTGGGAGGTGTTGCGCAGGCGGTATTCGAGCTCGGCAGTATCGCCTGCCTGTTCGAGATCGCCGCGCAGGCGTTCATTGATGTTGAGTTCCGGCGCGCGCAGATCAGACAGCGTGACCGGCTTGAAGGAAATCCAGAAATTCGCGATCAGCGGCAGCAGCACCACGGCCAGCACGATCAGAAAGGTCGGCGCCAGCATCGAATAGGCGAAGCGCATCTCGCGACGCGCCATCCGTCCATAGGTTTTCGGCGGCTTCGGCGCGGTTTCCGCCTTGTCGGTCATGTCGGACATTGGATCAGCCTTCGGAAGTGAACGAGCCGGGCGCTATTGAAGCGCCCGGTGGTTGGTTCTGGCTTCGGGATCAGTTGATCCCGGAAAGCTCCGAATTCAGCATTTCGACGGCTTCTTCGCCCGAAATTTCGCCGTCGATATACTCGCGCACGACCTGATTGATGATCTGGCTGTTGATCATCTTCGAGGCGAGCGCCAGCTGACCTTCCTTCACGCCCCAGCGGTTGGCGGTCTCAAGACCGGTGACGATCTTCTGCACCGTTTCTTGCGGATAGAGATCGGCAAGCGGCGCCTTGCGATCGACGCCGACCGGCAGTGTCGCCCATTCATCGACAAATTTGCTGGGCTCGTCCGTCGTGCCGCGACGGACCGGGAACTTGCCTTCCGGCGCCATCGACAGCGTATTCATATAGCCCTCATTCATCGAGAACTTGATGAAATCGGCGGCGATGTCGAGATCGGTGGCATCCGCCGTCACCCCGAGATAGCGGATATCGGCCCAGGCCGCGCCATCCGGATTGGACGGGCCCGAGAAGGTGGTGACGACATCGGTCACCTGCGCCAGCGCGTTGGAGGTCGGGTCGTCGTTGATGGTCGGCGGCGCACTGTCGCGAAGGCCGGCCAGCTCATCAAGAATGAAGGGCGACCAGATGATCATCGCCGCTTTGCCGTCGAAATAAAGCGCACGCGATTGCTGCCAGTAGAGTTCGCCGGCAGGCGAGGCATCGGCCAGCGTCTTGTAGAAGTCGAGAACCTCGATGGTTTTCGTTTCATCCAGCGGTTTGAAGCCGTTTTCATCGACCGGCGTGACGCCATTGGCGAGGAACACATGTTCCAGCACCTGGCTCATGAAGTTCTCGTCGATCTTGGTGGCGGCCACGAAACCGTACATGTCCGGCGGATTGTGCAGCGCTTCGACAGCGGTCGCAATATTCTCGAAGGAATCCGGCGGGGCGAGGCCGTTTTCGTCAAACAGATCCTTGCGGTAGATGATCATCTGAGTCCAGCCGTCAACCGGAACGGCGGCGGTCATGCCCTCGAACTGGGCCATTTCGATGGCGCCGGGCGCAAACGTGTCCAGGCCGAGGTCATTGACGATCTCGTCATTGATTTCAGCGTCAAGAATGCCGGCTTCCGCCCAGGGCAGCACATACTGAACGGTCAGATAGATGACATCGGGCAGGTCGCCGGCGGCATAGGCTGCAGTGGCGCGGGTACCGAGTTCGGATTCCGTCACAGGAATGACCTGCACCTCATTGCCGGTCTCTTCCATGAAGGCATCGGCGATTTCCTGCTGTTTGGCCAGCCGCTCGGGCTGCTCTTCCGTTGTCCAGAAGCGGATCGTTTCCGCCTGGGCCATCGATGCCGCGCTCGCCGAGAGCAACAACACCGCCGTCAGTTTCGTCAGGGTCTTCATCTTCGTCCTCCACTCATTTACAACGGAAAACCATCGTTCGGCTTTCCTCCATGGCCCGAAAAGGGTCGTTATCCGTTTTCTTCGCCGTGCAGACGAGCGAAACGAACTGGTCGAACGTGCAGCCGTCGCCAGATCATGGTGCGTCTCGCGCCATACGGGTCTAAACCGATGGATCTCCTCCCGTCGGCCTGCAGGTTCATTAGGCATTTTTCAGCCTGCCTCTTTTGTGAACTTTAGCGCTTTCGGCCGGAGGGTCAAGACAAGTCACGACCTTTGGCGGTCCCGTGTCTTCCACTTTCGTCGTACAAAACTCAGGCGGCGGCCTTGCAGCCCGCTCCGTTGTCCCCCTTGTCAGGAACAATGTCCTAAACCGTACGTTGCTTCCAGGAACCACAACAAAGGGAAGCGCCGGATGACAAAAGGCTCGAAATGGATCAGGCATTTGGCCCGCACAGGATACTTCGCCCGTGGGCTTGTTTATACCATCATCGGGCTTTTCGCGGTCCTGGCGGCAATTGGCGCGGCAGAAAACAAGGATACGGAAGGTGCCCTGCAAACCCTCCTCCAACAGCCTTTCGGCGCTGTCCTGATCGCCGCTCTCATTGTCGGACTTGTCAGTTACGGTGTCTGGCGCCTGTTTCAGTCCATTATGGATCCGGATGACCACGGCCTCGGCGTCAAAGGGCTTGCCGTGCGTGCCGGACTGCTTTCCAGTGCGGTCACTTATGGACTGCTTGCACTTTACGCCTTGTCGTTGGTCGGCGTTTCAAATGCTGGCGGTGGAGAGGGCGGCGGATCGTCGCCGGCCGAAATGCTCGCCGGCTTCTTCGGTTCTCGCCCTGTATCCCTCGGACTTGCCGCAATCTTTGCCGGTGTCGCGATCGCGCACTGGGTGAAGGCCTGCAAGCGCAAATATGCCGATCATCTTAAAGCCTCGGACGCGGTGATGGAGTGGCTTCATCCCATCTCTATCACGGGGCTGACGGCACGTGGCTGTGTCTTTGCGATTCTCGCGGTGATGCTGGTTCTGCGCGGTCTGACAAGCGAGGATGGCTCGGGCACACCGGGGCTCAAGGATGCTCTGGAATACACCCAGGATCTTCCCTTCGGCGCATTTCTGCTGGCAGCCCTTGGTGTCGGCGTGATGCTGTTTGCCGTCTATTCCTTTGCAGAGGCCATCTGGCGCGAAATCAACATCGAGGATGCCTGAATTCACCCCTTGCCGAATTCGTTGGGCGCGTTTTCATCGAGCAGGTCGCCGCGCCCTTTCTGGTGACGCTCGGCCGCGACCCGCCTGTGCAGGTCTGTGTCGACCGCGGTGTCCTGCGCCGTCTCCGGCTCGGTTGCCGCGGGTGCGGCTTTTTGCTGCGACCGGTGGAAAGATCTGCCGATGGCAATGACAATGCGGTCTGGATATCGTCATCGAGACGAAGGCGATAAGTCGGTTCTGGCAGAGAGAAACCGTTGGTCTCAAGCGCCCGTTTTACGAGCCGCATGGCCTCGGACCGGGCCTTGAGCAAATCGGTAGCTGTCTGGTCCACCCAACCGACAAAGACCAGTATCACATTGGAATCACCGAGTGCCCCGATCCAGGCATCGGCGGCAGGCTCGCTGAGGATGAAGTCCTGACGCGACACGGCGCCGAGTCCGATCTTCAGCGCGCGATCGAGATCGCTGTTGGCGTCGACGCCCACTTCGAAGGTGAGGCGCCGTTGCGGATTAACCGTGAAATTGATGATCACGCTCTTGAATACGGTCGCGTTCGGGATGCGGATATGATTTCCGTCGATTTCCATCAGAATGGTGGCGCGCGAGGTGAGGCTGATCACGAAACCCTCGAAATTGTCGATCCTGACGAAGTCCTGCGGGCGGAATGGCTGGCGGATGGAAAGAAGAATACTGGCGATATAGTTTTCCACGGTGTCACGCACGGCAAAGCCGACGGCTAGCCCGACAATGCCGGCAGCCCCCAGAAGCGTGCTGAGCAGTGCCGTCGCGCCCAGAATATCGAGCGCCAGCACCCCGCCGATAACGATGAACGCGATCCTGACCACCTGTCGCAAAAGATCCGCGATAAATGAATTCGGCGCGATGCCGCGCCATGGCCATTGGCGGCTGGCGACAAAAACGCCAAAATAGGCGACCAGCGCCCAGGAAAGGGCCGCAACCAGCAGCAACGGTAGATAACTCAGCGCCTGAAAACTGCGTGCCTCGAGACGCTCGAAGACCGGGACCAGTCGCTCCGCGACCGAGGTTTCCTCAACGATCTCATTGTTGACGGCGACCACGCCGTCAACCCTGGTGGCAAGCTCTGCGGCGCGGGTCGAAAACCGTGCTTCCTGCACTTTACCGCGCAGGCTGACCACGCCGGACCTGACAGTCGCGTCCACGCTTTCAAGGCCGTCGATCTGGTCGAATATTCCGCCAAGTCGCGCGGCGATGGCGGCATCCGAGGACCCCTGCATGCCGGTTGCGGTTTCTGTCGATTGAGCTTGCGTCTGCGCAGCGGTGGTGTTCGGCAGTCCTGCCGAAAGGGCCATCAAGCCGAAGATCAGGGTCAGCTTCCGTACGATGCTCATATAATGTTTTGCCCCTCATGTGGCTTTAAACCTCAGGCCGCGTTTCGCTGGTAATCAGACACCAAGAAACGGACCTTTCATCAAGGTCCGTTTCTCTGAAGTTTAGCGGTCGGTTTTTTCAGGCCTTGCGGCGAAAAGCCATCGGCACGAAACTGTGGATCGAAAGTCCTTCGTCGCGGTGTTTGCCACCCGCAACACCGGCAAACCAGGCGCCGGCAGCCCCAGGCTAGCGCCAGCTGCCGAACCGAAAGCGGTGATCACTGAGGCGTGCTGTGTCATGCGCATCATCTCCTCCGTCATTTCGACGCTTGCCTGTGAAGCGCCAAGACCCGAAATCGCCGAGATCATGGCGAAGCCCGCACCAAGAACCAGCGTAGACAGCGCCCACACGACGATACCGTGGATGCCATCGCGGAATTCGCTTTCATCGGCAGTGCCATCTCCAAAATGCGAACGCATACGTCCGGCGACATAGCCGCCCGCAGATGCGCTGGCAAAGGCGACGAGGATCAACCAGAGGCCAATGAGAAAGAGTGCCCATGACAGTCCGTCTTCGCTCGGCCCCGCATCGCTGGCAGCTAGTCCTATGCCTGCGCCGAACTGGCTGAGGACTGTGGCAATTGCGGCGGCAATGGCTGCGCCGCCGAAGATCGCACCCCATTCAAGGTATGAGACGCCTGGCTGGGGCGTGGTGGTTTTGGGAATGTTTTCCTGCTCTGTCATGACGCGCCCTTATGCCAGGCCCAGAACGGAAAGTATGAACATGACGACGACAACAAGTCCTACGAGGTAAATAATACCGTTCATTGCTTCTACTCCGTTTGAATTCGATGTCTTTACAACGGGCGCTGGCGTCGATCGTTCCGGTGCGATACGCTTTTTCAACGAGTGGGGCGGGGTGCGCGGGGTGATGAAGTGTGTTGCCTGAGGCGTCTAAAGGACGTGCATCAGTCACCGATTTCTGATCATATGAAGGCAGGACATGAGAAATGGTGTCGCCCGGGGAGGGGCGCTTTGAGGTCGGTCCGGCGCCATTTGTAATGACCGCCTGCATCGGCGTTGCGACGCCTTGCCGGCGGGTTTTGAGTGATAGGAGAAGAGATATGTCGCAACGTCGTTTGCGCTCGCAGGATTGGTTCGACAATCCGGATCATGCGGATATGACGGCGCTCTATCTGGAGCGCTTCATGAATTACGGCACCACGCCGGAAGAGTTGCGTTCCGGCAAGCCGATCATCGGCATTGCCCAGAGCGGCAGCGACATCAATCCCTGCAACCGGCATCATCTCGACCTTGCGCGGCGGGTGCGCGACGGCATCCGCGATGCCGGGGGATCCCGATCGAGTTTCCTCGCATCCGCTGTTTGAAAACTGCAAGCGTCCGACGGCGGCTTTGGACCGCAACCTCGCCTATCTCGGTCTGGTTGAGATCCTCTATGGCTATCCGCTCGATGGGGTGGTGCTGACAACCGGTTGCGACAAGACCACGCCGTCTGCGCTGATGGCCGCCGCCACCGTGAATATTCCGGCAATCGTTTATTCCGGTGGCCCGATGCTCGACGGATGGTATGACGGCGAGCTTGTCGGCTCCGGCACGGTGATCTGGCGTTCACGCCGCAAGCTTGCCGCAGGCGAGATCACCCGCGAGCAGTTTCTGGAGGCCGCGCTTGAGTCCGCGCCGTCGGTCGGCCACTGCAACACCATGGGTACGGCCTCGACCATGAATGCTATTGCCGAGGCGCTCGGCATGTCGCTGACGGGCTGCGCGGCCATCCCGGCGGCCTATCGCGAGCGCGGGCAGATGGGTTACCGCACCGGCCGGCGCGCTGTGGAACTGGTCAAGGAAAACATCCGCCCGCTCGATATCCTGACCCGGGATGCCTTCCTGAATGCGATCAGGGTCAATTCGGCAATCGGCGGGTCCACCAACGCCCAGCCGCATCTGACTGCCATCGCACGCCACGCTGGTGTCGATCTCAAGACATCCGACTGGCAGGACTATGGTTTCGATATTCCGCTTCTGGCCAATGTCCAGCCGGCAGGAGAGTTTCTGGGCGAGCGCTTCCATCGCGCAGGCGGCGTTCCTGCCATCATGTGGGAACTCCTTCAGGCTGGCCTTCTTGCCGATGACTGTCCGACAGTCACGGGGCAGACCATGGCGGACAACCTTCAGGGTCGGCAGGCAAGTGACCGCGCGGTGATCAGGCCTTTTTCGGAACCCATGCAGGAGCGGGCAGGCTTTTTGGTGATGAAAGGCAATCTGTTCGATTTCGCCATCATGAAAATGAGCGTCATCTCCGAGGATTTCCGCAGGCGCTACCTTTCCATCCCAGGAAAGGAGGGCGTGTTCGAAGGCAAGGCCGTGGTTTTTGACGGTTCGGAAGACTATCATTCCCGCATCAACGATCCGGCACTCGATATCGACGAAAATTCTATTCTGGTTATCCGCGGTGCCGGCCCACGCGGCTGGCCGGGATCTGCTGAAGTGGTCAACATGCAGCCGCCGGATCGCCTCATTCAAAAGGGCATAACGAGCTTGCCGACCATCGGGGACGGTCGCCAGTCGGGAACGGCTGACAGCCCGTCAATTCTCAATGCTTCACCGGAAAGTGCCGCCGGCGGCGGACTCGCCTTTCTGCGCGAGGGTGATATCATCCGCATCGATTTCAACCTGGGGTCTTGCGACATGCTGGTCGATGATGCCGAGATCGCCCGGCGAAAGACGGAAGGACTTCCCGAAACTCCGCCGGATGCTACACCGTGGCAGCAGATCTACCGTAATTCTGTCACGCAACTTGACGAAGGCGCGACTTTGACTGGTGCCGATTCTTTTCGTGACATTGCATCGCGACCGCCACGGCACAATCACTGAACGGGTGCCCGCGACGGAATGAAAGTGCCTCTCCGGTCGGTTGGTTCGTCACAAAAGGACTATTGCATACGATATATTTAGGTTTTCAGAGAATGTTGCTCATATCTGGTGAGAGGCGGACCGGTTTTGCGGCTCGCAGCCAACAGTCGCGCCTTATCTGCCAGAACGCAGCGCGGTGGCCTCTTTCAGAAAGGCGGGCCGCCGCCGGTTTTTGTTTTGCTGAGGATCTGACTGTCAGGCTCGATTTCCCGGGCCGAAGGGGGCAAGTGTGGCAAGAATAAGTGTGTTTGGTATCGGCTACACGGGGACCGTGTCTGCTGCCTGCTTGGCCGAGCAAGGCCATGAGGTAATTGCCGTTGACATCGATCCGGCCAAGGTTGAGGCGATCAACACCGGCGAGAGCCCCATTGTCGAAGAAGGGCTTGCCGCGCTCGTCTCTGAAAACCGAAAAGCCGGGCGGCTTTCTGCGACCACGAACATCGGGTCGGCCGTCACGGAAAGCGACATATCCATCGTCTGCGTTGGAACGCCGAGCGAACCCTCCGGGGCGATTGGTCTTTCACAGGTCTTTGCGCTGTGCACGTCCATAGGCAATGCCATTGCCAATAAGCCGGGCTTTCACAGCGTTGTCATGCGCTCCACACTTGTACCGGGCACGATGGAAACGGTTTGTGTTCCCGAGCTCGAGCGTGCGTCGGGGCTGGTCGCCGGAAAGACATTTGGTGTCGGTTATTTTCCGGAGTTCCTGCGGGAAGGCTCGGCCATCAAGGACTATTTCGAGCCCTGTCTGGTGGTCTACGGCGCGCTAGACGAGGTGACGCAATCGATGCTGGCCGGCTTGAATGTTGCGTTTTCAGCTGAGCACCATGCTGTCGATATGAAGACGGCGGAGATGATCAAATATACCAGCAACAGCTGGCGCGCGGCCAAAATTACCTTTGCCAACGAAATCGGCAATATTGCCAAGAGTGTCGGTGTCGACGGTCAGAAGGTGATGAAAATTCTGTGTTCGGACGACAAGATCAGCATGTCGCCCTATTTCCTGCGGCCGGGCTTTGCGTTTGGTGGCTCCTGTCTTCCCAAGGATGTGCGGGCACTGCGCTTTCTGGCCAACGAAAACCAAGTTGGCGCGCCGCTACTGGACGGCATCATGGCCGCGAACGAAAACCAGGTTGCCCGGGCAGAGGCGCTTGTGAAAAAGTTTGAGGGCAGGACTGTCGGCATGGTCGGCATCAGCTTCAAGCCCGCGACCGATGATCTCAGGGAAAGCCCGCTCGCAGCCCTTGCCCAGCGGCTGACGGCTGCCGGGTACACGATAAAGATCTATGACCCCTTTGTTAAATCGGCCTTTGATGACAAAATGGCAGGCGCTGGGCGTGGCAATGACAGGGTTGAGGATCTCGAAGAGAAGCTGGTGGCTGATATCAACGCCCTGATAGCGCTGTCAGATATTATTGTTGTCGGTCACCATTATGAAGAGGCTGTCGGTCCCCTTTCTGCCATTATTGGACAAAAGCCGATGGTGGATCTGACGCGCGTGAAACCCGGGAACGTCTCGGGCGAAGCGTATGAAGGTATCTGCTGGTAGGAAAGACATTGTATCACCTTCTGTACCTGCTTGTGTGTTTGAATATCGGGCTGTTTGCGGCACCCGAGGTTCTGGGCCAGTCCACCGGACTGGCTCTGACCATTGGTACATTGGGTATCTGGCGCTATTCCTGGGCGCTTATCAATTTTACCCGTGCGAAGATCTATCTTGGCCTTGTCTTTCCGCGTCGTCGCAAGGCCGCCGAAGCGCGTTACCGGGAACAGAAATGGCGAGCGCATGCTTTCTTTCTGGTGACCACATACAAGATCGATCCGTTGATTACCGGACCGGTCTACCGTTCGATCTTTGATGCCGCCGCGCGCTCGGAAGGCGGTGCAACGATTGTTGCCTCCGTTGTCGACGCCAGCGATGTCCGGCTGATCAAGACGATTTTCTCGCTCTCGGATGCGAGTCGGTCCGGCCTTGTCAGTCTTGCCTTCGACCGGATCGCCGGGACCGGAAAGCGCGACGCTCTGGCGACATCCCTGCGCACGATTTCACGCCTCAGTCCCGGCCGTCAGGATGTCATTTTACTGGTGGATGGCGACACCCGCGTGCCGGGGATGTCGTGGCGCGGGTCGCCCCGTTCTTCACTGATCCGACCATGGGTGCGGTAACGACGGATGAAGTCTCGGAAGCGTCCGGAGGGCGGGCCTTCAAGGACTGGTTTGCGCTGCGTTTTGCGCAGCGTCAGATGATGATGTCCTCCATGGGCTTGAGCGAGCGAGTGCTGACGTTGACGGGCCGCATGTCGGCCTTTCGCGGAGACCTTGCCAGCGACCCTGCCTTCATTGAGAGCATCCAGCACGACTTCATCGACCACTGGCGGTTCGGCCGCATCAACTTTCTGACCGGTGACGACAAGTCGACCTGGTACTGGCTTTTGAAGCGCGGCTACAAGATGGGTTATCTGCCCGACGTCAAGACGGTTTCGGTCGAGACCCAGCCGAAAGAGAGCTTTGTCGGTTCCGCGGTTGTGCTGATGCGGCGCTGGTTCGGCAACACTCTACGCACAAGCAACCGTGCCCTGGCCCTTCCGGCAAGCAGGATTGGCTATTTCACCTGGTGGTCGATCCTCGATCAGCGCATGTCCATGTGGACGTCGCTTGCCGGTCCATGCGGCATGTTGCTGGCGGCAGTGGTGTTCAATCCGTATGTCCTGCTATTCTATCTGTCCTGGGTGATGCTGTCGCGTTACGTGACCTGCGCACTGCTCTCGACTTTCCGGGCAAGCCGGTTTCCGATCACCTATCCGTTTCTGCTCTATTTCGGTCAGCTATTGGGCGCTATGGTCAAGACCTACGTATTGTTCCGGCTCGACCGTCAAAAATGGACCCGCCAGAGTGCCGTGACCAAAGTCTCGGTCAAAAGAGGTATACTGGCCTCTGACCGTTTTTCGTTTTATCTTCATGCCCTCGCCGCAGGCTGGCTGTTGCTTGGCATGATCTGGCTCGTTGATATTTCGGGCGCTTAGGAGCTTGGCAATGCTTGAGGAAAACCGCACTGAGAATGCAGGAAACGGGCAGGAAATCAGGTTGTCGCCCGATCTGCCCGATAGCGGTCACGAGAGCGATCACCCCTCTATCTGGATGCCGTTTTCGGTTTTTGTCGATGGCAGGGAACTGGAGGGCGTCGGCATATCGCTGGTTGCCGCTTATGTCGGTGGCTGGAGCGGTGCCGATCTCGCCGGTCGCAACGTTATCGCACGTTTCAGTTTTCAGTTTGACGGATACTCGATCATGTTGCCTATCGAGGTGCGCGCCGATCTGGAATATCGCCGCAGCGGTGCCTACAAGCTGGTTTTCCTGGACCCGACCGGCCCCCATCTGGCGCATCTTCGTTACATGATGAACGCTTATCTGGCAGGCGATCTCGTTCAGATCAACGATGTGCTGCGCATTCCGCCGGAATACAAGAAAAAGACCAGCCCGGCGGAGGCACCGGAGCCCGCCAGTGCCCGCGAAAGGGTGCGCAAGTTTGTCGGTCTCCTATCCGTGACAGCGCTGACGTTGGGCCTGATAGGGCTGACGCTTTACACAATCCACAATCACATATTCGTTCACAGCGTGCCGGGGCTTGCAACCGTCACACCGGCGGGATTGCCGCTGACAGCACCGGAGGCCGGGCAGATCGCCTATGTCGATGCCGAGGCCGTGGAAGGGGCGTGGTGTTCTCGCTGCAATCAGCGCGCGGCGGCGTGTTGAACTTCTCCAATCCCTGCAATTGCGACATCATGCTGACGGAAAACGGGACCGTAGGCGCCACAGTGCTTCCGGGCACACCGATTGCCTATGTCAACACAGGCGATGCGGGGCCGACCATAAAGGCGGTCATGCCGGATGGCCTCTCGAAGATGCTGCTGTTCGGCGCCGAAGCGGTGGCCACCCTCCCGACTGGTCAGAAGCTTCCCTGACGGTAAAGGACGTAAAGGCTGAAGAGAGTGGTTCTGGTTCGCGCAGCATTGTCAGCTTTACGTCGGCCGGCGACGCCCTGCGGGCAGGTGATATCGGCAAAACCGTCGCGCTGACGGTCACCAGCAAGCCTTATGCTAACCTGCTCGACAGTATACGGGCGATGATCCCGAAATTCGATCGGCCTAAATCCCTGTCGGAGAGGGCGCACGACTGGCCTCTGATCGGCAATGCCTATGCTGGTTCACGGGTGGAGACGCTGCAATGAGCGCGATCTATCCTCTCGTTATGTGTGGCGGTGTGGGCATGCGGCTCTGGCCGCTTTCACGCCTCGATACGCCGAAGCAGTTCCACCGTGTGGATGGTGGCAGTTCGCTGAGCTTCTTTCAGGCGACAGTCGAACGCCACAGCGGTGAAGGATTTCGCCGTCCCTATGTTAGCGTCGGTGAACGCTATGAGACGCTGGTGCGGGCGCAGCTGAACGCGATCGGCCGCGATGCAGAACTGATCATCGAACGCACAGCCCGCCGGACCGGGCCGGCAGTCCTGGCGGCTGCGCTTGCGGTCAACGCGCACGATCCCGAGGCGGTGATGGCGGTGCTGCCGTCCGATCACCTGATCGAGGGTGACTTCAGCAGCGTGATACTGGACATGCTGAAACCGGCTCAAGACGGCAGGATCGTGCTTTTCGGCATAGAGCCCGGTTATCCCGAGGTCGGCTACGGTTATATCATCGACAGCGGTGCCAACGCTGTCTATCCAGGCGCGCGCAACGTCTCCCACTTCATCGAGAAACCCGCCCGGTCTGTGGCCGAAGAGTTGCTGGCCTCAGGCAATGCCTATTGGGCCTCGGGTGTCAGTCTTTTCGTGCGGATATACTGATCGACGAATACCGCAGGCTCGACCCGCAGACGGTCGAGGCGGTCAGCGAGGCCCTGGCGCTGGCAGATCGCCAGACCGGCCGGACACTGCTCGCCGATCGGCCGTTCGGCAGTGCGAAAGCGGCCGCGACCGAAAGCGTGGTGTTTGAAAACAGTGACAAGGTGCTGCTGGCGCCGGCATCGATTTCCTGGAGCGACGTCGGCAGTTGGCGCTCGCTTTTCGAGATCGGCGCAAAGGATGATGACGGCAACGTGTTCACCGGCGATGTCGTGCCGATCGATACCCACCAGGCCTATGTCCGTGCTGCCTCCGGACGGTTGATCGCCACCGTCGGCGTCGAAAATCTGGCGATTGTCGACACCGATGATGCGCTTCTGGTGGCCTCTCTCGACAGGACTCAGGATGTCAGGCGGGTGCTGGAGATGCTGGAGCAGCGCACACGTGAGGAGCACGTCCATTCCGAGCCTCCAAGACAAGCCGCCGAAACGCCGCTTTCGTCCGGAAAAGGGTATCGGGTTTCCGAGATCGATATTGCAGTTGGGGCTGCGGTCACGCTGCCGCCGATCGAGGCTGAAAACCGCATGCTGACGGTGGGATGCGGTCTTGTTCAGTGTGAACGCGGGGGCGATATTGCCCGGAAATCGCCGGGGATACAATCAGGATTGCTGCCGGTAGCACCTGCGTGCTGCGCAATTGTGCGGACCTGCCGTCACGGCTGATTGAAGTACGCAACGATACCGCTCCGCTCGTTTCCTTGCAGACGCGCTCTCAGGCCATGCCTCGCCTGGTCTCGGCTGCGGAGGTGAAATGAGCGGGATCGAAAGCCGTTTGAAGCTTTGTGCGCTGACGCTGCTGTTGTTGTCAGCATTCGCGATCACACCTGCCGCACGCGCTTTCGACCGTCACGGCCTCGATGAGATCAACAGCAACGTGACCGCTTTGACGGAAACGCTGAACACGAAAGATATCGACGCCTCGCTTGCGGCCGCCGGAAGGCTTTTACATCCCGACGAAACGCCGCTGAACACCGGAGACGGGCAGCAAACACCGGGTGCTGTCGCTTCATCGGAGGCGGAACGATTACCGGTCACGCTTTCCAGGGCGCTTCTGGGGCCGATCCTGTTGGACCTGGCGCTTGAGACCGGCAGTCAGGGGCATCGGGAGCTTCTTGAGGCGTCTTCTCCGTGGGGCGGAGAGGTGCTTGTTCTGCAATCAGGCACCGCGACGCTCGAAACGGTATCAGGGGCGCTGGTCGAACGCGGCTGGCAGGACCTTTTATCCGGTTCCAACGGTCGGTTTACGCTGAGAATTCCGTTGGTGATTGCGGAAAATGCAATGCTTTCCATCATGCCCGATGACGACCTCGAAATGGCGACGGAGCTGGGGGCTTTCATCATCAATACCGGTGAACTGACGATAGCGGACGCATCAGTCGCGGGTTCATCTGCCAATCCCAGGGTTGGCGATTTTCACCCGTTCATCCTCACCGCACGCGGTGGTCATGCTGCTATTGCCGGAAGTCGTTTTTCCAATCTCGGTTTTGACAGCCGCCCGCTGATGAGCGGGGTAAGCTTCGGCGCCAGTATGTTCGCATCGGACAAGAGCACCGGAATTGTTCGCGACAGTGTGTTTGACAATGTCCGCTCGGTAGAAGTGACCGGTATCGATGATTTCACCTTCGAACGGAACCTGATTGACGGTGCGCGCGGGATTGGCCTCAGGCTGGAGCGCCTGAAGAATGGCATCATCCGCGACAACGTTATTGTCTTAAGCGGCCTGCACGGACTGCTGGCAATCGCCAGCACGGATATGGACGTTTCCGGGAATATCGTGGCGCAGAGTGGCGCGCGCGGCTTTCTTGGCAGGGACGGTGTTGGTCACCTTACGATCCGCGACAACATCTTCCTTGCCAATGCGGATCAGGGCATCTGGATTGCCGGTGGCGCGTGTATCGATATCCGGGGAAACGGTATCCTGCGCAACCGCAAGGACGGCATTCTGGTGGAGCAGAGCATGGGGACCCGGATTGCCGGCAATCTGCTCGTGCGCAATCAGGGGCGGGCATTTCCCTAAACGACAGTATTTCGCCGACGGATGTCGCCGAAATCGCGCGAAACCGGTTCATTGCAAACAATGCAGGCCTTTCGGCTGAGCGGTTCGCAACACTCCGGTTGATCGATAACGATTTTTCGGATCAGCTTCCTGTCCTGTTTTCCGGCGCGTTGCAATATGAAACGCCCCGCTATCTCGGCTGGCGGCGCAGCCATGAGAAGGAGCAGGGTGCCGCGTTTGAAGTCTCTTCGGCGCGTGGCGGCGCACCCTTGATTTTCAAGGGCAGCAGTACGGGCATGTTCCGGCTTGTGGATATGCCCGGATGTGCCTTTGCAGAGGGGGATTGAGGTGGTCTGGCATCGCCCATGCATACGCAGCCTGGCGTTCCGCCGGTTTGAATCAGGGCCTGCAGTGACGTTCGCTGTCGTCGGTTTTCTGATGTTGCCGGGCTCTGCTGCAGCTTTCTCCGGCGCGTTCGGTCAGGGTGTTGCTGCAATGCCGGGCGGTTTGGGGCCTGTCGTCCATGTCGCCTCTCGATATGACAATCGGCCGCGACTGAAGGCAATCCGGGCCAAGATCGTCGCAGGGGCGCCGGTCTCGGCGGATGAACTCAGGCTTCTGGCCAATACCGGTGACGGGCTTGCAGCATACAAGCTGGCTGAACGGCTGGCGGAAAACCCGGAACCGGCGTATCAGGCCGATGCGGCATTTTACTACGGGGTCGCGGTTGCGACCGGCCGCACCTATGCGGTGTCGCATCTCGTCACCATTCTTTCCGACGAGAAGACAGAGATCGCTCCGGCGCAGCTCGGCAATATCGAAAGATCGCTTCTGCTGCAGGCTCAGGCTGGCAACAGGGCGGCGGTGAATGCACTGACGAGGCTCTATATGCAGGGGCGGCCCTTCGGCTTTCGGCCCGATATGGCCGAAGCGCTGCTTCGGTCTGGGGCAGTCAGCACCAAAGACGCCGAAATGGCATTGCAGGCGGCTCTGAGTGTTGCGTCGCATGCACCGCTTAATCCTGATGAAGTCCGGGCGCTACGTCAGTATCTGGCGATTGCGCGAGAGAGCTCGGGCCTTGGTGTGCGGACGGCGGCGGAGAACCTGTTGCGCTCATATCCAGAGGGCTTGGCGGAAATGGAGGAGACTGATGAATAAGGCCGCTTTTCTGGCGCGGGGCACTGCCGTGCTCGTGGCTCTGGCAGCATCCGGCGGGGCTATGGCTCAGGAGCCATCTTCGCAATATGGCTGCACCGGTCTCGAGACAGCAGATCCGGCAGCTCTCGAAGGTCCGGACGGTTTTTCTTCACCGTGAAGGACGACATTGCCATGCAGCCGGCTGCGGATCCGGCCCTGGTCGAGAGCATCAGCGATCTGGCCAAGCGCCTGCGCAAACGCGGGACCGTGCTTGTCTATGTTCCGATCCCGAGTCGGAGCCAGTCCATGCCAAAGGCGGTGCCGCCCTCGGCCTGGCTTTACGGCTATCAGGAGGTCGTGAACGCGACGATCTACGAGGATGCTGTTTCGCGTCTTGGTGATGCCAATGTGGTCACGGTCGATCTGCTGGAGGCGTTTCAGAACGCCGATGCGGAGATGGTGTTGTTTCAAAAGGCGGACCCGCTCTGGACTGCGGAGGGCGCGCGTCTCGCGGCACAGGCGGTTGCCAAAGAGATCAAGTCGATGCCTGCCTATCGCAAGGCCAATCTGATGCGTTTCAGCACGATTCGGAAGGACGACATGACGCGTCCGTCCGATTTGCGAACAGCGCTCCAGGCGCATTGCGCCAACCCCTTGCCTCCTGTTGTTGACGCGACATTCGAAACCACAGGTGAGGAAGCCTTCGCCGCCGATCGTCCCTTCAACGTGCTCGGCGCGGATGCGCCGCCGCCGGCGGTGCTGGTCGGGTCAAAATACTCGGCGGACGGGCAGAGCCATTTCGACGGTTTCTTGAAGCAGTATGCCGGTTTGCAGGTCGAGAACCGCGCTGATGTTGATGATTATCCGTTCCAGTCGATGATGACCTATCTGGCATCGCAGGATTTTCAGGAAAATCCACCGTTGTTTCTTGTCTGGGAGGTGCCGGCCGGAAGTAATTTGGCACGTTTCGGGCCGCGGCCCTGGGAAACGCTCTCCGCTTATGCAGCGGGCGAGTGTGCGGACGATGCCGCAGGCTGCTCTCCAATCGGAGCAGAACAATGAAGGGTGCTCGCACAGCGATCGCCATGGCCGGACTGCGGCGCGCAGGACTTGCTGCGCTTGTGCTTGCTGCAGGCTCGGTGCCAGTGTGGGCGGAAAAGCCGGTTATCGATTTCAGGCCGCCGGATATCGAGGCGGCAAGGGTTTGTGAGGAGCGAAAGTCAGACGATCTGCTGCGGCTTCAATGGTCCGCCTGGGACGGGCAGCGTTTACCGCCCGGCATGGATTATCGCGCGCTCGACAATGAGTTGGCACGCCTGCGCAGGGTTGATGCCGTCGCCTTTTTCGACACGATCAAGAACGCCTACAATCTGAGGGTAGAGTCCGACCCTTATTATAGCCGGGCCGCTTATCTGCTGGATATGATTTCGCTTTATGTGGCGGCCGAACGTTTTGCGGACCTGCGCGAAACCGGCTTCGTTGCCGAACTGGAGGCGATCGGCCCGGCGGCGTCGCCTGCCGTTGTCAATTTCCTTGCCGATCTTTATCTGGACGGCAGGGCCGTTGCCGAAAATCAGCAGAAGGGGCTGCAGCACAAACTGCAGGCGGCCTATAACGGCAATCCGAATGCCGTGCTTGATCTTGCCGAACTCACCGCAAGCGGCACGGTTGTGCCCGGTTGGGAAATGACCCCGAACTGGCCTTTACACTCGGTTTTTCGACTTTGCTCGGCAATCTCGACAGCAGCATATGCGTCCGCGTGCAGCGGATCGCCCGGGCATTCGAAACCGGCGATGCGATCGCACAGGACCACGCAATTGCCGAGCTGTGGTATCGTTTTGCCGCCGAACTGGGCGATGCCGACGCGGCCTGGAAGGCTGCGCGCTACCATCTGGCCGGCGATGAGATCAAGCGGGATGATACGTTGCTCCTGCGTTACCTGACCCAGGCCTATGACGCCGGAAATGTGGACGCAAAGCTTGCGATGGGGCGTCTCTACGAAGACGGGAATATTCTTCCCGCCGATCCGGTGTCGGCGATGCGAATTTACGATGAACTCGCTGAAGCCGGCAACCAGGACGGCCTTGCCGCAGGGGTGAGGTTACAGGAAAAGCTCGGTATCCGGACGGATGACGATGATGCGAAATACCGCCAGCGGCTGGTCGCCCTCGCCCGGTTCCCCGACGCACCGGGTTGGGCCTTTTCACGGCTTGGCACGCTTTTGCAGCAGGAAGGCGGGCTCTGGGCCCAGGAAGCTGCCCTCGAAGGCCTGTTCAAGGCTGCCACCGAACGGGACGACACGGAAGGCATGCTCGAGCTCGCCCGCATCGATCTCCGCCGAGGCGATGAGGAAAGCCGCAGGGATGCAATCGAACTGCTTGAAACGCTGGTCTCGCGGCACGGCAAATCGGTTGCGCTCGGTGATCTCAGAAATGCGCTGCTCTGCCGTGCGCCGGAAGGACCCGAGGTTAGCCTGTGGGAAGACTGGCAATCGCTTGATCCGGACAACCTTCCGTCTCTGCCTGATCATGTCGGGCCGGATGATCTGGGGGACACGGTTATCGCGCCAGCGTTTGCACGCCTGCAGAACGACGCCCTTGCAGGCAGCGGCCAGGCGGCGGGTCGTGTGATCGCGATTCTGACTGGCCTGAGGCCGGACCGGTTTGAGGATATTGTGACGCGGTGGCGGACCACAATGACCGGAAAAACCGCAGGTGTCGCATCGGTCCTTCAAGCTGCCTACGCCGCTGCACCCGATAAGGACGGCCGCGATATGGTCTTTGGCGAGCTACAGTCTCTTGCTCAAAGTGGCGATCCGGATGCTATGACCGCGCTTGCCGAAATTTATCTTGCCGACCCTGGCGAAGACGATGCGTCTCTCGACACAGCTTCAGCGCTGATTGAGGAGGTCGGCGGCGCAGTGAAGGGGCCAGTCTCTGGCGCCTTGACGACGGTTACAGGGCGGCAGGCCGAAACAATTATCAGCCATCCCCGGAAATGTTGGACGAGATTGGGCGACTCGGTGATTTTGAGGCTCTGCTGTTTGCGGCCGCGCGCGCGCCGGACGCCGCCGCCGCGCAATTCTACTACCAGCGGGCAAATGCGGTCATGCCCTGCGATCTCAATGCGCTTGCCCGCAAGGCCGAGTTCGCATTTAAGGCCGGTAGGCCGGAGGATGCCGCTGCGGCGCTCGATGTGGCGCTTGCACTTTCGCCCGAGCAGGGCTGGCAGCAGGTCAAGTTGGCCGACATTCACATGGCGCTGGGTTCGCTCGAAGACCGCGAAGCTGCTTTCCAGCTCTTTGTTGCCGCCCACCGTCAGGGATATCAACCCGCATCGCGCAGATTGCTCGACTGGTATGCGAGCGGGGATGGACCGTTTTATGATGAAACGCTGCACGAAGAGCTGCTGCTCGGCGAACTTCGCCGCGCAGGTCCGTCCGAACTTTACAGTATTGCGAGCAAGGTGGGGAATGCACCGGAAGCCGTCGCCACCCGGGTTCTTGTGGAATTTGACCTCAAGGCAGCCTATGGCGAGGCGGCAGCGGCTGGAGATCCGGTTGCCATGCGCGAACTGGCCAAGATGATCAGCGCCGGGGCTGCGACGGACGACGAGCTTGCGGAGGCGGCGCGATGGCTCAACAAAGCGGCGACGGCAGGCGATCCGGCCGCGATGCTGATTCTTGCTCAGGCCTATGCGTTTGGCCTTGGCATGGAGCCGTCGCCTGACAAGGCCAGGCTATGGCTTCAGGCCGCAGCCAGCGCCGGCAACGAGGCGGCAGACGACTTGCTCTCGATCATGCGTGTAAGGTAACCAGCGAGAGTGTGACCGGCGAACGGTATGACACAGACCCTAGGAGTGAGAGCCTTGGCTGAACTCAGTGATCAGCAATCAAAACCCCTCAAATTGTGGCGCGCCTGCGCCGCGCGTGGCGGTATCGATTTGGCCCGCGGTGTTCTTGTTGCTGGTGTTGCAAGCTTTCTGTGCGCTTCAGCTCAGGCGCAGGCAACGAAAAGTGACGACAGCCTTTGTCCCGCATTCCCCGCGCCGACGGTCACGCTCGACTACGGCAGCCGGTATGAGGAAAGCAGCCGCGATCGATCCGAACTCGACACGGAAAGCAACGCCTATGTCGATGAGGCGTTGAAAGACGCCGATAGTTTTATCCGCCTTCTGGATGGACTGGCCAATGAGGTGCAGGCGAGCCCCGTTCTCGCCAGAGAACGGGCCGATTGCATCATTTCCGGTATCTTTGATTGGGCCAAGGCCGGGGCGTTCAGCCAGCTTGAGACAGACAATGCGAAGATGACCTATGCGTCACGGGTTGCCGGCATTGCCAGCGCTTACCGCCAGGTCCGCGGCAGCGCCGACGACAGGGCCGAGGAAAAGGCGGTTATCGAGCGCTGGATTCGCCAGAATGCAGAATTCCTGATCAACTTCTGGAATGGCGACGCGCCACCCAAGGCGAAGATGGGAAATTTGCGCCTGTGGGCTGCCTATGCGGTAACGGAAGCCGCGCTGATCTTAAGGGAGCCGGAATTCGTCAACTGGGCAATGGAGAGCCACCGAACCGTGCTGGCAACCGAGGCCGCCGATGGCAGCCTGCCCTACGAAATGCGTCGCGGGACCTATGCGTTGCACTACCAGATCCACGCTCTGGCACCGTTGACGGCGTCTGTGGCGCTTCTCTGCCACAATGACTACAGCTACTCCCTGAAGAGCAAACGGCGATCCGAAATGCGGTTACGTTTGCGCTTGAAGGCATCGCAGATCCTTCCAGGGTCGCGGAGATAGCGGGCCAGGCGCAGAGCGTCCGGCAGGGGCTGGAACGGCAGGAGCCGTTCTCCATTGCCTGGCTGGAGGCCTATCTCAGCCTTGTCACCGACGGTGATCTCGATCGCGCGCTTGCGCCGCTCCGGCCTTTGGGTAATTCGAAGCTTGGTGGTAATCTGACCCTGCTTTACCGCAACAATCCGGCGATGCAGCCGGGCTGCTTCATCGTTGAGGCACAACCGCCTGCCGCAGCTGAGGGCAAGGGTTAAGAGAAGGAAGTGTCTGCGGGGTAGGGCTCAGCGGCAGCGGCGCAACTGCGCTTCGTAGATCTGGGTCATTTTCTGCGCACGCGCGGCGGCGCTCTTGGCGACCGGGCGGCTTTTCCAGACGCCGCGGGAATAACCGGCATGGCCGGAATGATAGGCCAGGTAGAGATTATAAGGGTCGTTCAGTGCGATGCCGTTTCTGACATGGCTCTGATAATGGTACCACGCGATGAAGTAGACTGAATCCCCGAAATCGGTGCGGTTGGCGCGGCGCTGGCCAGTGCGGCTCTGGTATTCGGCCCAGGTTCCGTCAAGCGCCTGCGAATAGCCGAGAGCGCTTGAGGCGCGCGGGCCGGGGATGAAGCCGAGGATCTTCTTGCGCGGCGGCCGGGCATGGCTGTCGAAGGAAGATTCCACATAGATCGTCGCCATCAGAACGGAAACCGGGACGCCATATTCGCGCGAGGCCTTTTCGGCATCACGTTGCCAGTTCTCGAAAATTCCGTTCTTCTGGGCGAAAATCGCGCAACTGTTGCCGACATTGCTGACGGTCGTCGAGCAACCCGTCAGAACGGCAAGGCAGAGTGCTGCAAAGATTATCTTGAGGCGCGAAATAGACATATGGCATCATCTACGCTCCGGACCTTAAGGAAGGGTTCTTAAAAATGGTTAACGCGCAAAATCTTCACAGGTGCAGTTTCTGCAGCGCCGCAGGGCCGGGCTTTTCAGGTGCACCGGATTTCTTTGAACTTAGTCTTTGACAGACGGTCGGCATGACGATAAGGGGACCGCCTGAAGAACACGCGCAGCAGAAACGCTGCTGATCGGCGAAAGCCAGCCTTCAACCGCAACATGAGAGGGTTTGAACGTGGCGAAAGCGGAACTTGGCACAAAAAGAACATGTCCGGACACGGGTAAGAAATTCTACGACCTCAACAAGGACCCGGTGGTATCGCCCTATTCGGGCAGCTCTTGGCCGCTAAGCTATTTTGAGGATACTGCCTCGATTGCCGTGGTCGAAAGCGAGGAAGAGGAAAACGAGGTCGCGGAAGTCGATTCTGAGAACAATGTCGGCAAGATAGAAGCGTCCGATGACGACAGCCCCTCCGATAACATCCCGGATGTCGATGGTGACGACGACGACGATGTCGATGTCGATGATAGCGACGACGACGATACCTTCCTTGAAGCTGATGACGATGATGATGACGATGTCTCGGGTATCATCGGTGTTTCGGACGAAGACGACGAAAACTGATCCTTTGCTCAATCGCAGCGATAGCTGTTGCGAAGGTCAATTGTGCCGCCTGGCCGCATGGTCCGGCGGCTTTATTTTTCGGCGAACTGATAATTGCCGCCGCCTGCCTGCCGGGACTTGAAAGGCAAGCCTACCGGCAAAAACATTTTTCTTGCGGGCATCGTTTTTAGGCTTGCATCTCGTGAAAATCCACAGTACCAAGCCGCCACCCGACGCGAAAAGCGTTGCTTCAAACCGCTAAGGCGGTCTGTAAAATGGGGCTATAGCTCAGCTGGGAGAGCGCCTGCATGGCATGCAGGAGGTCAGCGGTTCGATCCCGCTTAGCTCCACCAAATTTTCCTTGATGTAAAATGCCACATAGATTGACCTTTTTGTGCAGGCTTTGACCCTTTCGGTCACTTGGCTTGACCTTTTGGGCGTTTAGAGCCTGGGGTCGTGATTGTTGTTTGGTGGTCTTGATGAGGGGCAGTCAGGTCATCCATGCGACACCAACGTCGCTCGATAGACTTCGGCACCTTTAGGCAGGGGCTGCACGCTGCGGAGCAGATTGGGGTTAAGTTGAGCGATCGTCACTGGCGCTTTTTGCTTTCCGATAGAATCTCGTAGCAATATCGCGGGCTTGCGTTTCGACGATCGCATCGTGAATAAATTTCTTTTTCGATACCCGGTAAACGCATTCGAGCTTATTGAAGCCATATCGCTGAAGCTGAAAAAGCCATTCATCGCCGAAATCGATATAGACCGGACACTGCGCATCCAGCCATGTTCTGCGCGGTTTGACCCAGCTATATTGCTGGTGCCCGCGATAAGTTGCGATGAGATGCTGGACCTTGTGCTGTCCGTTTATCACAACCGCGCCTCCCTTCCCGTGATCCGGGTTCTCTGAGAGCCGCCAGAAGATTCCCGCGTTTGCGCCATCCATTCCTCGGGCCGCTTTGACCCAAACGAGGTCCTTGGCTTCTTTGTTGTCGGGGTGGGTAGAAGATGGTGCAGATCGAACTGTTTTCTAAAGCCCCTGCCATCCACGATCCAAACGAGATTCTGATAGAACGCTTCACGCGATTGTCGTTCGGCATCTGTCATCGCCGAGTGCTGGACTTCGATCACGATGCCCGTTGGAGTGATGATGTCGGCGCGGTGAATTTCGCCATCAGGTGCGGTCCGCGTTCGCTCTCGGCACTCTTCGGGAAACAGGTTTTTCCAAGCCCGATGCCACTGCGTCTCGTTCTCCCACCAGGGATCGCAGTCGCGACGGAATGCGTGCGCCCAGTGGTGTATGATGCGGGGGCCGCATTTCGCGATCATGGCAGCGCCGCAAGTTGGACAAATACCCTTCATGCCCGGTTTCGATTCGCTACGTTCATCATCGACAAGGGCGAACTGCATATGATTTCCCTCGTTCAGATGCGCAAAAGCGGCGTGGGATCTGCTTGCGACACAAGCAGCTCGTCCTCGGGCCAACACTGACAAGCCTGCGGGCGCGGGGTCGAGTAGGTTTTGTTTTGAGTGTCACGCTACTCTGAATTTTCGGTTAGAGGAACATGAGCTACCCCGCGAGGCGGCGTGTGCGCAGACCACGATCACTGTGGCGTCTTCGCGTATCGTCTCCACAATAAACTCGGCTGGGATCAGGTCAGAAAAACGGAATTGGGCTCGCATGGCTTTGTTTCTCCATCGAAAACAATGCCAGTTGAAACCCAAACACCATCGAAAATGAGCCAGAGCCCCATTACAACGCCGATTGACAATCAGGCTGTGGCCGTTTTCAAGCGTGCGGTCTATTCTGCCGCTTGTGCGCCTTTGTGGCCGGAGACTGCCGCGCCTGCATCGCGTTTCAACCCGATCAGCGGAACCACCGAAACCAGCGAGACAAGGGCGACGACGGCAAAGGCAATGTGGAAATGGGTAACGGTCAATTCTCCGCCGGTGAAATGGCTTGCGAGCTCAAGAATGACGGCTGCGAAGGCGACGCCGAGAGCGAAGCTTGCCTGCTGGAACATCGAGCTCATCGCCGTGGCCTGGCTGGCCTGCCGGTTTTCGATATCCGCATAGGCCAGCGCATTGACGCCGGTGAAGAAGAACGAGCGGAACAGGCCGGAGGTGAACAGGATCGCCAGGATGATGATATGCGGCGTCGTCGCCTCGAAGAAGGCGAAGGTGACGGTGAGCACAGCCGCCCCAAGTGATGCCGTGATCAGCACAGTGCGAAAACCGAAAGTGGAAAACACTTTTGGCGCCACGAATTTGGTCGCCAGCGCACCGGCAGCACCCACAAAGGTGATCATGCCGGATTGGAACGGATTGAGACCAAAGCCGAGCTGCAGCATCAGCGGCATCAGGAATGGGAACGCACCCGTCGCCATGCGGAAGAAGACGGACGATGCCGTGGCAATGGCAAAGCTCGGATAGGCGAAAAGCGACAGGTTGAGCAGTGGGCTTTCGGCCCGCCGGGCATGGCGAATGTACCAGAACCCGGAGAGGATACCGAGTGCCGTGGTGATGAAGCCGGTGGCCGGCGGCAGAGCCGGCAGGCTGATGACCGACAGGCCGAAAACGATGCCGGAGGCCGCCACTGCCACCAGGAAGAAACCTTTCCAGTCGAGGTTTGATGGCGGTTCGTCTTCGATCAACGGCAGGAAGATCCCGGCCATGATCAGGCCGATAATGCCAATTGGCACATTGATCAGAAAGATCCAGTGCCAGGAGAAATAGGTGGTCAGAAACCCGCCCAGCGGTGGCCCCGCCATCGGTCCCAGCAGTGCCGGAATGGTCAGCAGAGCCATGGCGCGCACCAGTTCGGAGCGGTTGGTGGTCCTAAGGATCACAAGCCGTCCGACCGGTGTCATCATCGCGCCACCCATGCCCTGCAGAAAGCGTGAGAGCACGAATTCGAGAAGGTTGCTCGAAATTGCGCAGAACACCGAGCCCACCAGAAAGACGACGATTGCCGCGCGAAACACACGCTTGGCCCCGAAGCGGTCAGCCGTCCAGCCGGAAACCGGAATGAAGATCGCCAGTGCCACCATATAGGTGGTCAGCGCCAGTTTCAGGGTGATCGGGCCAACGCCGAGGTCGGCTGCGATCGCGGGCAGGGCGGTCGAGATGACGGTCGAATCCATCTGCTCCATGAAGAGCGCGACGGCCATGATCAGCGGAACGACTGGATTCATCTCTCGGCTTCTGCGAAATAATGTGACAAGAGCAGGTGTCTTAGCCGTCGCGGATGCAAATGCCAATGGCCGTGGGCCGGTTTCATGCTCACGCAAATGTGACACGGCAGAGCTGCCAAATAGACGTCGCTGACTTGAAACCGGCTGACCCTTGCCAAGGTCTTAAGGGTAGGTTTTGTGTTTTGAAGGAGGACGACTGATGACCAATGATAAAGGCATTCACCGCCGCAGCCTGATGGCTGGCGCTGGCCTTGCTGCCATTGCCACGCCCTTCGTGAGCGGAGCGGCGAGCGCGCGTGCGCAGGATGCGGAAAATGCTAACATGAACATGGCCGATGCACCGCCAAGCGACAGTTTCCCGCTCGGAGATTTCAAGCTTCTGGTTGTCGAGGACGGCAGCCGGATCATGGAAAATCCGGGCGAGACCTTCGGAACCGGACAGGATCCCGAGACGGTTGCCGCGCTGCTCGAGGAAAACTTTCTTCCGCCGGATGAGATGGTCAACGGCTTTGCACCCGTCCTCGTCGATACCGGCAATGAAACCGTTCTGTTTGATACGGGTATGGGCCCGGCGGGACGGTCCTGGGGTGCCGGTCGGCTGCGCGAAGGGCTGATTGCCAATGGCTATCAGCCGGAAGATATCGACATCGTCGTCATCACCCATATGCATGGCGACCATATCAACGGCCTGATGGAACAAGACGGCCCGGCCTTTCCCAATGCGCGCTATGTCTTCGGCGACAAGGAATATGCCTTCTGGAGCGACGATGCGCGCATGGGTACGCCTGCAGAAGGCGGTCACCAGAGCGTCAAAAAGCTGGTGGTGCCGTTTGCCGATCAGGCAACCTTCATCGGCGGTGGCGACGCGGTTGTGCCCGGCATTACCGCCATGGAGGCGTTTGGCCATACACCGGGCCATCTGATTTTCATGCTGGAGACCGGCGGACGCAAGCTTCTGCTGACGGCCGATACGGCGAATCAGTACGTGCTCTCGCTGCAGCGGCCAGACTGGCATGTGCGTTTCGACATGGACAAGGAGATGGCTGCTGCGACGCGCCGAGATGTTTTCGACATGGTTGCCGCCGAGCGTATTCCCTTCCTCGGCTATCACATGCCGTTTCCCGCTGTCGGCTATGTCGAAAAGGCCGGTGACGGCTATAAATTCATGCCGAAAACCTATCAGTTCAAGCTGTAGGGCAAGGCGGCGCAGAGGCGCTGCCGTCAAAACCTGCCCGATCCGGAGTGCGCATTTCGGATTGGGTATTTCCAACACGTCATCTTCGTGTTACGAGCACTCGCCAACTTCCAGACTTATCTGCAAGGGACCGGACGGGACATTAACCGCCCGGCCATTTCGTATTTGAAAAAGGAAATTGGCCATGGCTCAGATTATTCAGGCCGCTACCGGCATGCAGGCGCTCACCTTCGATGATGTGCTGTTGCAACCCGGACATTCAGAGGTAATGCCGGGACAGGTTGATGTCTCGACCACGATTGCCCGCGACATTCACCTCAACCTGCCGATCCTGTCTTCCGCAATGGACACGGTCACCGAGGCCCGGCTTGCAATCGCCATGGCGCAGGCCGGTGGCATTGGTGTTATCCACCGCAACCTGACCCCGCACGAACAGGCCGAGCAGGTTCGCCAGGTCAAGAAATTCGAAAGCGGCATGGTGGTCAATCCGGTCACCATCGGCCCCGATGCTACGCTTGCCGAGGCGCTGGCGCTGATGAAGTCGCATCACATCTCCGGCATTCCGGTTGTCGAGCAGGGCACCAGCGACGGCACGACATCTGGTCGGCTTGTCGGTATCCTGACAAACCGCGATGTCCGCTTCGCCTCCAATCCCGAGCAGCGCATCTACGAACTGATGACCCGGGAAAACCTGATTACCGTGCGCGAGACGGTCGATCAGCACGAAGCCAAACGGCTTCTCCATCATCACCGCATCGAAAAGCTTCTGGTGGTGGATAACCGCGGTCATTGCGTCGGGCTCATCACCGTCAAGGATATCGAGAAATCGCAGCTGAACCCGAACGCCTCGAAAGATGCGCAGGGGCGCCTTCGCGCCGCCGCCGCCATCTCTGTCGGTGATGACGGTTTCCAGCGTGCAGAGATGCTGGTTGATGCCGGTGTCGACATGATCGTGATTGATACCGCTCACGGCCATTCGCAGAAGGTTCTGGATGCCGTCGGCCGGGTGAAGACCTTGTCGAATTCGGTACGGATCATGGCCGGCAATGTTGCCACCAAGGATGGCACCAAAGCGCTGATTGACGTTGGCGCCGATGCAGTCAAGGTCGGCATCGGCCCGGGTTCGATCTGCACTACCCGCATTGTGGCTGGTGTTGGCGTGCCCCAGCTTGCCGCCGTCATGGCGGCGGCCGAGGCCGCCCGCGATGCCGGCATTCCGGTGATCGCCGATGGCGGCATCAAATTCTCCGGCGACATGGCCAAGGCGATTGCCGCAGGCGCTTCCGCCGTCATGGTCGGATCGCTTCTGGCGGGAACCGATGAAAGCCCCGGTGAGGTGTTCCTGTTCCAGGGACGCTCGTTCAAGGCCTATCGCGGCATGGGCTCGGTCGGCGCCATGGCGCGCGGCTCGGCGGATCGCTATTTCCAGGCGGAAGTGCGCGACACGCTGAAGCTTGTTCCCGAAGGGATCGAAGGCCAGGTGCCCTACAAGGGGCCGACCAGCGGCGTATTGCATCAACTCGCAGGCGGTCTTCGCGCTGCCATGGGCTATGTCGGTGGCAAGGATATCGCCGATTTTCAGGAAAAGGCCACCTTCGTGCAAATTTCCAATGCTGGCTTTCGTGAAAGCCACGCTCATGACGTGACGATCACCCGCGAAAGCCCGAACTATCCAGGCGGCGGCGCGTGAACACGTCTCAAAGACAGGTTGCCTGGGGCATTCTTGGCCCCGGCACCATCGCCCACAACTTCGCCGTCGGCCTCGCCGAAACCCCGGTGGCGAAGCTTCTGGCCGTTGGTGGCCGCACCCCGGACCGGCTCGCCGCCTTTGGCGAACGCCATGGCGTCGAGCGTCTATACGGCTCCTATGAAGAACTGGTCGCCGACCCGGATCTCGACGTGATCTATATCGCAACCCCGCATTCGTTTCATCTTGCCCATGGGCTGCTGGCGATCGAGGCTGGCAAGGGCCTGATGGTCGAAAAACCGGCAGGGCTCGGGGCCGGTGATGTTGAAGCGCTCGTGGAAGCAGCCCGCAAGGCGGATGTGTTCTTCATGGAGGCCTACAAGTGCCGGTGCCATCCGCAGACGGAGCGGCTTGCCGAACTGTTAGGCGAGGGCGCAATCGGACGGCTTGAGCATATCGAGGCGCGCAATGGCGGGATGCTGGAGCGCGATCCGGCATCGCGGCTGTTCGATCCCGCGCTTGGTGGTGGCGGCATTCTCGATATCGGCTGCTACCCGGTCACAACCGTCCGACTGATTGCCGGCGTTGCCAAAGGCCTTCCCTACGCCGAGCCGGTTACGCTTGAAGCCTCCGGCGAGATCGGACCGACGGGTGTGGATGAGATCGCCTTTGCGGAGCTTGATTTCGGCGATGGCCTGACTGCAAGCATCGCCTGTGCCTTGCGCCGGGAGATCGAGGACACGCTGGTGCTGACGGGGAGCAAGGGAACCATCCGGTTACCCGTTCCGTGGCGTCCGGGCCGCAATGCCGGACCTTCCGATGCCCGGATCGTGATCGAAAAAGACGACGGGGTGCGAGAGGAATGGCTGCGCGACCCGCGCCAGCTTTTCGCCTTCGAGGCAGAGGTGGCGACGCAGGCTATTCTGGAGGGGCTTAAAACGCCGCGCTGGCCGGCGATGACGGCTGAGGAAAGCATTCTGAACGCCCGGGTCATCGACCGCTGGCGAGACGGTATGGGCCTCCCGGTTCTCTCCAGCGTTCGCTCGATCTGATGTTTCCGCCGCGCCGGCATCCCAGGCGCGGCGGTCATTCAATTCAGCTCTGGGTTTGCGACTGGCTCTGGCTGGCAACGGAAAGTTTGACGGCCAGCGTTTCCTTGCCGCCGCCAATGGTCATGCCGGAAACGGGGGCCGCATCCTTGTAGTCGAGGCCACAGGCAACTCGAACATAGCGCTCGTCCGGGCAGACCTTGTTGGCGGCGTCGAAACCGACCCAGCCGAGACCTTCCAGATAACACTCCGCCCAGGCATGGCTTGCCGTCTGGTTCTCCAGGTCCGGCATGAATAGATAGCCGGAGATGTAGCGCGCCGGGACTTTCATCATGCGCGCGCAGGCAATGACAATATGGGCATAGTCCTGGCACACACCGGATTTCGCCTCCAATGCCTCGCCCGCCGTCGTCGTGACATTGGTGGTGCCGGGCTTGAAAGACATGGTCTTGTAAAGCCGTTCCATCAGATCGTGGAGTTTGGCGAGGTTGGAGTCGCCTTCCAGCCTGCCAACCATTTGCTCAATGGCCTTGTCCGGCGTCGTCAGTGGGGTCTGGCGCAGGAACAGCCATAGCGGGATATCCGGTGATGCCGGGCCGAAAATGCCATCGGTGTCGCGGGTCTCCACGGTGCCGGCAGCAATCAGCCGCACTGTCGGGTGCTCGCCATCGACGGAGACAAGACGGACATGGTTTTCGTACTGGTCGGTATAGGAGACCTCGCTCTTGGCGCCTTCAATGGTCACCGCCCAGTCACGGATCGTCTGGCCTGCGCTGTCGACAGGTGTCAGCCTCAGACGCTGCAGCGAGAACTGAACCGGTGTTTCGTAGCGGTATTCAGTCACATGGTTGATGTTCAAAAGCATCGCGTTTGTCCCTTCACGCTTTTACGCATCATACGTAAAAGCGATACCCCTCGCTGATTTGCTGGCTGAGCTTGTTGTTGCGGCTGACGAAGTCCTCGAGGAACTGGTGCAGGCCGTTGTCCATGACTGTCTTGATCTTCTGGCTTCGAAGCGTGGAGCGGATGGCATGGGCGGTATCGTGCGCCTCCAGCCGCTCACCGTAGTCGGCCGCCAGATAATCGAGATTGAGCACGATCTTTTCGTAGGAATAGGCAAGCGAACGCGGCAATTGCACGTCGAGGATCAGGAAGTCCGCGATCAGGCTCGGCTTGTATTCACCATTGTGCACCCATCCATAGGCACGGTGGGCCGAAACCGAACGCAGGATCGATTCCACTGCAGATTGTCGAGTGAAGTGCCGACGTGGTGCACCGAAGGCAGCAGCACGTAATATTTTACGTCGAGAATGCGGCTGGTGTTGTCCGCGCGTTCGATGAAGGTGCCGATATGGGCGAAATTGTAGATCTCGTTTCTGAGCATCGAGCCATGGAACGTGCCGCGGATCAGCGCCGTCTTGTGCTTGACCATGTCGATCGCCTTGGGCAGGTCCGCCGGCCTCAGCTTGGCCGAGAGCAGGCTGCGGCTATCGATCCAGCATTCATTGGTGGCTTCCCATGTTTCCCTTGTCAGTGCGGTGCGCACCAGACGGGCATTGTTGCGCCCGGCGTCGATACAGGAAACGACACTTGAGGGATTGCGACGGTCTCGTAGCAGGAAGTCGATGGCGTCCTCGGCCGTCAGCTTGTCGTGGACCTCGAAATAGGCCTCCTGAACGCCAGCGCTTTGCAGGATGCCGTCCCAGTCGTCGGCGCCGTTGGAGCGTGTCAGCGCCACGCGCTGGCCGGCGTCGATCAGGCGGGCGATATTCTCTGCCCGCTCGAAATAGCGGAACATCCAGAACAGGCCGTTTGCGGTTTTTCCAAGCATGATCAGTCCTCCAGCACCCAGGTATCCTTGGTTCCGCCGCCCTGGCTGGAATTAACCACCAGGGAGCCTTCCTTCAACGCAACGCGGGTCAGCCCGCCGGGCATGATCCGCACACGGTCGGAGACCAGAACATAGGGCCGGAGGTCGACATGGCGCGGCGCGATGCCCTTCTTGACGAGGATCGGAACGGTGGAGAGTGAAAGGGTCGGCTGGGCGATGTAGTTTGCCGGCCGCGCCCTGAGCTTGGCGGCGAAATCTTCCAGTTCCCTTTTATTGGCTGCCGGGCCGACCAGCATGCCGTAACCGCCGGAGCCGTGGACTTCCTTGACCACCAGATCGGCAAGGTTGTCGAGCACGTAGGCAAGGCTTTCCGGCTCCGAACAGCGCCAGGTCGGCACGTTTTCCAGAAGTGGTTTCTGGCCGGTGTAGAATTCCACGATTTCCGGCATGTAGGAATAGATCGCCTTGTCGTCTGCAATCCCGGTGCCCGGTGCATTGGCGATGGTGACATGGCCGGCGCGGTAGACATCCATGATGCCGGGAACACCCAGCGCTGAATCCGGGCGGAAGGTCAGCGGATCGAGAAAATCATCATCGACGCGGCGGTAGATGACGTCGATCGCCTCATAGCCGCGGGTGGTGCGCATCTTCACCTTGCCGTCAATCACACGCAGGTCCTGCCCCTCGACCAGTTCCACACCCATCATGTCGGCGAGGAAGGAGTGTTCGTAATAGGCAGAATTGTAGATGCCGGGCGTCAGCACGCCAACGCGCGGCCTCGTGCCGGAAAAGCCGGGAGGTGCAAGTGTCGCAAGGCTCTGGCGCAGAAGCTGGGGGTAGTCTTCAACGCGGCGCACACGGTTCTTGTAAAACAACTCGGGAAACATCTGCATCATGGTTTCCCGGTTTTCCAGCATGTAGCTGACACCCGAGGGCGTGCGTGCATTGTCTTCGAGCACGTAGAACTGGTCTTCGCCGGTGCGCACGATGTCGGTGCCGACAATGTGGGTATAAACACCCCCGGGCGGCTCAAACCCGATCATCTCAGGCAGGAAGGCATCGTTTTCCTCGATCAGACGGCGCGGCACCCGACCGGCCTTGATGATCTCCTGCTTGTGGTAGATGTCTTTCAGGAACGCATTGAGTGCGATCACGCGCTGCTCGATGCCGGCGGCGAGCTTGCGCCATTCCTTGCCAGCGATAATGCGCGGAACGATGTCGAAGGGGATCAGCTTTTCCGAACTGTCGGCGTGGCCATAGACGGCGAAGGTGATACCGGTCTTGCGAAAGATGTTCTCCGCATCGCGCGACTTCGCGATCAGTGAGGCAGGATTCTGCTGGCTATACCAGTCATTATAGTCTTTGTAAGGGTCGCGCGGCTGGTTGTCCGCAGTCATCATTTCATCGAATGGCAAAGCGTTCATCCCCCGATTGTTATCATCGCATATCAATACAACATCATTCGTAATGCAAGGACCATGCCTTCCTGCAAATGTCGGTAATTGCGTGTCCTTTCAGGATTAACGCGCTGAAAATCAGGCAGTTCCCTTCAAAAAGCGCCGAATAAATGAGCATGCAGCCGATGGCTGCAACGATATTTCTGCCTGATGTACTATTGGTCAGATTTTTGGCAGCCATGGGGTGGTGGAGCGGCGCACATGATCTGCGGACATTTTCTGGCCTAGGGTCAGGTCGATCAGCAGGTCTCGGGAAGGCCCGATCCTGACAATCGCGATCGGAAATCTGGTCTTCTTCTTGTCCAATAGTAAACGTCCGGGGGCAGGATACCAAGAGCGTGGTCTGGAATAATCAACTTGGCGTGAATTACGCCATCAACAAAGAAAACGTCGACGTCATTTGCGTCCCGCTTCCCGTCATTGCCCGCAACGGCGACTAGTGGAATGAACTTGACATCTAAGTCCCGTTTCAGCGACCTCGTCCATCAAATGTCAAATTCTAAAAGTTCACTAGAAAATATATACTTTCTAGTGGTCACTATGATTCCAACATTTGCTGATGAGATCGCAACGAGGGAGCCAAATGTTGTAATCGGACCACTAGACACACTGCGATGTCAGGCAAAAAAGGCCCCGCCGACATTGCCGGCGGGGCCTTCGCATTCAGGGTTGCAAAGAAAAATCAGGCGCTCTGGCGGCGATCACCTTGGCGCGGACGCTGGCGGCGCGGGCGTGATTTTGCCGGACCGTTGCGGTTTGCACCGTCACGGGCCTCACCTGCATGGCGCGGTGCGCCATTATTGCCGGACGGGCGTGCACGACGGGCGGGCTTGCCGGACGGGTTGCCGCCGCGACCACGACCGCCGCCATTGCGTGCAGGGCGGTCAGCATGGGCATGGGGCTCGCCGGATGCGACTGCGATATCGATGCCGGTCAGGCGCTGGATGTCGCGCAGAAGGCCGGATTCCTCAGGCGTACAGAATGCAACGGCCTTGCCATCCTTGCCGGCGCGCGCAGTGCGACCGATACGGTGGACATAGGCATCCGCCACTTCCGGCAGGTCGTAATTATAGACATGGGTGACGCCGGGAACATCGATGCCGCGCGCTGCAACATCGGTCGCGACCAGAACGTTGATTTCACCGGTCTTGAAGGATTTGAGCGCGCGCTCACGCTGGCCCTGGCTCTTGTTGCCATGGATCGATGCCGTGGCAAAGCCGCGACTTTCGAGATGCTTCATCAACTTCTCTGCGCCATGCTTGGTGCGCAGGAACACAATGGCGCGGCCTTCCGGGTGGCTGGTCAGCTCCTTGCGCAGAAGTTCGACCTTGTCGGCCTTTCCGGCAACGAAATGGACAGCCTGATCAACCTTGTCTGCGGTCTTGCCGGGGGCCGAAACCTCGACGCGTTCCGGGTTGGTGAGGAAGTTCCGGGAAAGATCGGCAATCGATTTCGGCATGGTTGCCGAAAACAGCATGGTCTGGCGCTGATCGGGGACCAGCGAGGAGATTTTCTTCAGGTCGTGGATAAAGCCGAGGTCCAGCATCTGGTCGGCTTCGTCAAGCACGAGAAAGCGCACCGCGTCGAGCCGCAATGCTCGGCGGTCAAGAAGGTCGAGCAGGCGGCCGGGCGTTGCCACCAGAATATCGGTGCCGCCGGACAACTGATGCTGCTGGCGGTTGATCGACGCGCCGCCGACAACAATGTTGACCTTCAGCGGTGTTTTGCGCGCGAAAACCCTGAGGTTTTCAGCGATCTGGTTCACCAGTTCGCGGGTCGGCGCGAGGATCAGCGTCTTGACGGCCTTGGGATCGGGTTTTTGCCGTTCTGCAGCAGCATGTCGATGAGCGGAAGGCCGAAAGCGGCCGTCTTGCCGGTGCCGGTCTGGGCGAGGCCCATCACGTCACGGCCAGCAAGCACAAGCGGGATCGCCTTTTCCTGGATTGGTGTCGGCGTCTCGTAGCCTTCGCTGCCGATACGGGACACGATCTGGGCGGAGAGGCCGAGTGCGGAAAAATCTGTCAATTCAATAGCGCCTTTCAAGGCATGCCGAAAGACCACCGTAGCCGCGCCATCATGGCACAAGCCGGTGTTTTCGGTTTCAAGAACCCCGCGTGAAGTGGGAACTTTTGGGTGGAAAATGCCTTCCGCGCGCCGGGTGGGAAACCCGGACTTCTGTCGGACGCTTGACCTGTACGCGCCGCGACCCTTCGGATCATCTTGCGGCAGGCATGCTCACGCGGCATGCAAACAGGTGGAAAGCCTGACCGCTACATGAGGCGCGGACTTGCAAAAGTCAAGCAACAAGTTGGTTCTCGTCCGATTTCGTTGTTCATTCGGGTCGCTGTCCGGCAAGCATTTCCCGCTTCTCCCCGAAGCCCGGCTGGCGCGTGACAGAAAAGCCGGCGGCCTGAAGGTTTCGGCGAACATAGCCCGCTGCTGTGTAGGTGCCGAAAGTTCCGCCAGGAAGGGTATGGTCGAAGACCGCCTGCATCAGTTCCGCCGACCACATTTCGGGATTGCGCGATGGTGCGAAGCCATCCAGAAACCACGCATCGAAGCGCCGGTCTGAAGGGGCAGGCTCTCCAGCGCATCGCCGCAGAACACCATCAGCCGCGTCTGGCGGTCGATGTCTATTGTCACGATGCCTTGCGGTTTGTCCGGCCACAAGGCGGTGAGGGCATCGCGCTCTTCGGCAATCTCGGGCCATCGCGCAAGCGCGCGTGCAATCTCGGACGCCGCCATCGGAAACAGCTCGAAGGATGTGAAGGTCAGCCTTGCATGCGGCCGTCGAGCCGCTTTCCAGCGCCGATAGGTTTCGCAGAAATTCAGCCCCGTGCCGAAGCCGAGTTCTCCGATGGCAAACGACCCGCCTGCCTGCCAGCGTTCGATCAGCCGGTTGGCGGCGATGAACACATGGCCGCATTCTGCGCGTCCGTCGGCGCTCGAAAAGAAGTGATCCTGAAAGGCTTCGGAAAACGGCCTGTCGTTTTCGTGCCAGACAAGCGTCTCCACGCCGGTTTTGCTTGCATCAGCTTCATGTTTGTGGTCCGCATCGCCCATGATGAATGGCGATAATGCGAATGGACCTCCCCGTCAAACTTCTGCTGCTGATCTTGTGATCATCGGCGGTGGAATTATGGGGCTTTGGGCGGCCTATCATGCCGAAAAGGCAGGGATAGAAACGCTTCTGATCGACCGTGCGGCACCCGGTAGCGGCACCAGCAACGGGCTGCTGGGCGCGCTGATGGCCTATATGCCCGACCTGTGGGACGCCAAGAAGCAATTCCAGTTCGAAGCGCTGGTGGCGCTGGAGGACCAGATTCGCCAGTTGGAGGACGAGAACCGGACTTGCCACGGGCTATCGCCGGGCGGGGCGCATCATGCCGCTCTACCATGACCGGCAGGTTCAAACCGCGCGTCTGCGCGAAGGGGAAGCAGCCCGGAACTGGCGCGTCGGCGAGCGCCGCTTTGACTGGACTGTGGTTGATGTGCCGCCGCATCCGGGCTGGCCGCAGCGAGATGACAAGGCGCTCGCCTACGTCCATGAGACACTCGCCGCGCATGTGTTTCCGCGCGGCGTCGTGGCTGCGCTGACCGCCTTTGTTCAAAGCGCCCATCATGTGCGCATCGTGCAGGCCGGCGTTGTCGGTATCGAGGCAGCGTCGCACAGCGTCAGGCTTGATGATGACGGGCGCATTGGCTTCGGTAAGGTCATTGTTGCGGCGGGCGTCGAAGCTTTCCGGCTGCTTCAACCGCTCTGGGCGCCCGACGGCCAGCCGCTCGGACGTCCGGTCAAGGGACAGGCCGCGCTACTACAGGCGGATTGCGATCCCACCCTGCCGGTGCTGTTTGACAATGGCCTGTATGTGATCGCGCATCCCGGCGGAAGGGTTGCCGTCGGCTCTACATCCGAGGATGAATTCGAGCAGCCCTTTTCGACCGACGACCGCCTGGAAACGCTGATCGCTGCGGCGCGCCGGGCGGTTCCGGCGCTCAGGGGTGCATCTGTGATCGAGCGTTGGGCGGGGCTCCGGCCGCGTGGCGTCCATCGCGAGCCGATGATCGGAGCGCTTCAACATATTCCCGACGTGATCGCGCTTGGCGGCGGCTTCAAGACGAGCTTCGGTATTGCCAACCGGCTTGGCGCGCATGCTATCGGCCTTGTCAGCGGCAATGCCCTTTCGCAGTCGGACTTGCCCGATATTTATAACCTTGAGATTTACTTGCGTCGCGCCAATAAAAATACGGAATAAGCCAGTAATAGCGGCAGATTCGTCGTATCAGTGTCACCGGAATCATTTATCTGAAGGCATGTTCAGCCGCCTTTTGATGCGTGACCACGATGCCTGCCGACCTGCAAAGATATGCCATCTGCTTTACACCCGCGCCGCACGAGGCGCTTGGCATTGTCGGTGCCAACTGGGTCGGGCGCAACGCCTTTTCCGATGCACCGCTCGAGCCGCCGATGATTGGCGGTCTTTCGCTGGCGGAAACCTCTTTTCATACTGCATTGCCGCGCCGTTACGGGTTTCACGGCATGCTGAAATCGCCGTTTCATCTTGCTGACGGGGTGAGCGAGGCGATGTTGCTCTCCGCGCTGATGCACTTTGCCACCCGCTGGTCGCCGTTCTGGCTGCCGCGCCGTGAGATCGTGCGCCGCCGCGAGATTCTGGCCTTTGCGCCGGCAGTGGCGGTACCGGCGCTTGATGAGCTGGCAGCAGCCGTGGTTTCTGAGTTTGATGCCTTCCGCGCGCCTCTGAGTGAGGCGGAGCTGGAGCGGCGCGATACGGGATTGCTGTCTCCGGTTCAGTTTTCTAACCTTCACCGCTGGGGCGAGCCGGATGTGATGGCGGCATTTTCGTTCCATTTGCCACTGACCGGTCCGCTTAATCCGCGCGAGATGGACCGCATGGAACGTGCAGTTTCAGAGTTCTTCGGTCCGATCCTGCAGGAGCCTGTTGAGTTCGAAAATATCGCGCTGTTTGTTGAGGAGGAGCCGGGCGCGCCTTTCTGCGTGCATTCGCTCCACCCCATGGGCGCGCTGCCGGCACGCAAGACCGCCTGATACACTTGATTTCTGTGGCATTTATGCCTTTTCTCTTTCGGCATCGAAGCTGGTGGGGTACCCTCGGCCAATACTGAAAATGAGGCAGGAATGAACGCTGAGACGAGCGGATATCCGCGAGAACTAGTTGGCTATGGGCGCAATACGCCCGATCCGAAATGGCCTGGGGATGCCCGCATCGCGGTGCAATTCGTCATCAACTACGAAGAGGGCGGAGAATCCTGTATTCTCGACGGTGATCCTGCATCGGAACGCCTGCTGTCGGAAATTGTCGGTGCCGAAGCCTGGCCCGGCCAGCGCAATCTCAATATGGAATCGCTCTACGAATACGGGTCGCGGGCCGGCTTCTGGCGGCTCTGGCGTGTTTTTACCGGCCTGAAAATTCCAGCCACCGTCTACGGTGTCACCCGCGCCATGGAGCGGAATCCGGAGGCCGTTGCCGCAATGAAGGAGGCGGGCTGGGAAATTGCCAGCCATGGCCTGCGCTGGCTTGAATACAAGGATTTCGATATCGAGGCCGAACGCGCCCATATCCGTGAGGCTGTGCGTCTGCATACGGAATTGACCGGCGAACGGCCCCACGGGTTTTATCAGGGCAAACCTTCGATCAACACGCTGGATTTGGTGATGGAGGAAGGCGGCTTCCTTTATTCTTCCGACAGCTACGCCGATGATCTGCCCTATTGGGTGCGCACGCCTGAGGGTAAGCCGTTCCTGCGCATTCCCTATACGCTCGACAATAACGACATGCGCTTTGCCAGCGCGCAGGGTTTCAATTCCGGCGAGCAGTTCTTCACCTATCTCAAGGATGCCTTTGACATGCTTTATGCCGAAGGCCGCGAGGGCGCCCCGAAAATGATGTCGGTGGGGCTTCACTGCCGTCTGGTCGGCAAGCCGGGCCGGGCGACGGCGCTGAAGCGGTTCCTGGAATATGTGCAGACCCATGACAAGGTCTGGATCCCCGGCGCGTCGAGATCGCCCGCCACTGGTACGAACATCATTTGCCGAAGGAAGATGCCTCATGATTTCACGCGCGGATTTTGTCAGCCGGTTCGGTGGCGTTTTCGAATATTCTCCGTTTATTGCCGAACGTGCCTATGACCAGGGTCTTGTAACCGAGCCGCTGACGGCCGGAGGCGTGCATGACGCGCTGTGCACGGTCTTTCGTGCGTCAAGTCGGGAGGAACGGCTCGGTGTGTTGCGGGAGCATCCGGATCTTGCCGGAAAGCTTGCCGTCTCCGGGGAGCTGACGGAGGAAAGCCGCCGCGAGCAGGCCGGCGCCGGGCTTGATCGCCTCTCCCCGGACGAGCATGCGGAGTTTACGGAACTCAATTCCGCCTATATAGAGAAGTTCCAATTTCCTTTCATTATTGCAGTCAGCGGGCTCAATAAGGACGATATTCTCGCCGCCTTCAAACGCAGGATCGAAAATTCCGCCGATGAAGAACTGGCTACAGCCTCTCTTCAGGTCGAGAAGATCGCCGGGTTCCGGCTGCAATCCCTTCTCGCGGAGTAATTGATGTCCGACCAAGAAACGAGTGTGGCTCTGCCCGATTTTGCCGTGGGTGCGATCAATCTCGCCTCGGCCCGGCTTGGCGCACGCGCGCTTTATGCCACAGACCAGTTTTCGCGCCGCTGGCGCGCATGCTGAAAGATGATTCCTCTGTTTTCCTGCCCGGCGAGTATGACGAGCACGGCAAATGGATGGATGGCTGGGAAAGCCGCCGAAAGCGCGTGCCGGGCCATGACTGGGCAATCATTCGGCTTGCCATGCCGGGGCGTATTCGCGGTTTCGATGTTGATACCACGCATTTTACCGGCAATTATCCGCCGCAGTGCTCGATCGAAGGCTGCTTCATGGAGAGTGGCGAGCCCGACGAGAGCACGGACTGGCAGGACGTTCTCGCCAAGTGCGATCTCGGTCCTGACAGCCATCACTATTTCGAGATGGAGCAGGAGACCCGCCAGAAGGTGTTCACCCATCTCAGGGTCCATATCTATCCCGATGGTGGCATTGCCCGGCTTAGGGCCTATGGTTCAGCCTATTTCAACTGGGACAAGGTCGGGAAGGGCGAAGAGGTCGATCTCGCCTATATTTTCGGCGGCACCCATGCTCTGCACTGGTCGGATGCTCATTATGGCCATCCCGACCGCACGCTGGCGCCCGGCCGCGGCATCAATATGGGCGATGGCTGGGAAACCGCCCGCAGGCGCGGGCCCGGCCATGACTGGATGATTCTCAAACTTGGCCATCCGGGCATCATCCGCCGCGTCGTCGTCGATACCGCCCATTTCAAGGGCAACTTCCCCGATACCTGCATGCTGCTCGGCGCCAACCTGCCGGACCAGAATGATGTCTTTACCCCGGAAGAGATCGCGGCTTCGGAAAACTGGGAGCCGATCCTGGATCAGACCAAAATGCAGGAAGATCATATTCATGAATTCTCCGGCGCGGCGGTCAAGAATATCGGGCCGGTGACCCATGTGCGACTGGCCATCTTCCCCGATGGCGGGGTCAGCCGCCTGCGCCTTTACGGAGTGAAAGGGTAAGATGAGCATCAGGCTGAATGTTGAAAAACTGACCCCGGAAGCATTCGCGCCCTTCGGCACGGTGATTGCGACTGATCCTGCAACGGCGAAGTCGATCAATAGCGGCACCACCACGCGGTTTCATGCCCTGGCCCGGTGCGAAGCACATGGCACCGATGCCGAGGTGATCATCAGCATCTTCCGCGGGCTGCCGCGCCGGTTTCCCCATCAGATTGACATGATGGAGCGACATCCGCTGGGCAGCCAGAGTTTCTCGCCGCTTTCCGATAAGCCTTTCCTGGTCGTTGTTGCCGAAGATCACGGCGGCACGCCGGCAAAGCCTCGGGTTTTCATAGCCGAGAACGGGCAGGGGTGAACTACCGCGCCAATGTCTGGCATCATCCGCTGATGGCGCTGGGCGAAACCAGCGATTTTCTGGTTGTCGACCGGGCCGGTCCCGGCGACAATCTGGAGGAATATGACTATCCCGCGCTTTTCACCATAGAGGAGACTGACCTTTGACCGGCCTGACCACACATGTTCTTGACACAGCCCTCGGCCAGCCTGCTTCTGAAATGAAGATCGACCTCTACCGCCTGAACGGTCCGGAGCGGGTCTTTATCAAGACGGTTTACACCAATGATGACGGGCGCATTGATGGCGGTCCGATGATCACTTCGGACGACATGGCTGTCGGACAGTATGAACTGGTGTTTCATGTTGGCGATTATCTGCGCCGCAGCGGCGCTGCGCTTACCGAACCGGCCTTTCTCGAAGATATTCCGCTGCGTTTCTCGATTGCCGATGTGACGGCGCATTACCATGTGCCGCTGCTCGTTTCCGCCCACGCCTATTCGACCTATCGCGGAAGCTGACCCGATGAAGATTGCAGCACTCGCCGATATCCATGGCAATATCGATGCGCTGGAGGCGGTGCTGGCCGATCTTGAGCGCCACAGGCCCGATACGATTGTCAATCTTGGCGATAGCCTGTCCTCACCGCTTGCCGCCGGCGAAACGGCCGAGCGCCTTTTGCCGCTTTCACTGCCGACGGTGCGTGGCAATCACGACCGGGCTCTGGTCGACCGGCCGGAAGCCGACATGGGCGACTGGGAAGCGCCCGCATTCCGGGAGCTTTCCGGGGCGCATCTGCAGTGGATCCGCGATATGCCAAGCGCGCTGGTGGTCGAGGGCGAGGTTTATATGTGCCACGCCACCCCGCAAAATGACGATGTGATGTGGACTGAGGAGCTGCTGCCCTCGGGCCATTTTACGTTGAAAAGCCAGTCTGAAATCGAGGTGCTGGCGGAGGGGATTTCCTATCCGCTGATCCTGTGCGGTCATTCGCATACGCCGCGCACCGTAATGCTGTCCGGTGAACGTATCCTGGTCAATCCGGGCTCTGTGGGATGTCCCGGTTTTTCCTATAACGTGCCGTTTGATCACAAGCTGGAGATGGCAAACCCGTTCGCGTCTTATGCCATTATCGAGAAGACCGAGGCAGGCTGGCAGCCGACTTTTCATCAGGTCCGCTACGATAGCAGTCGCATGGTCAAAATCGCCCGCGACGGCGGCTATGATGAATGGGCGAATGTCATTGCAACGGGGCGGGTGGGGTGAGCGCTGTCGCGCTCAAAACCCGATCTTCGCAATGATATTGCGGTCGATATCTTCGATATCGCGCTTGCCGCAAAGCGCCATAGTCACATCGAGCTCCTTGCGGATGATGTCGAGGAGGCTTTGACGCCCTTCTTTCCCATCGCGCCCAGACCATAGAGATAAGGCCTACCGATATAGGTGCCCTTGGCGCCAAGTGCGCGCGCCTTCAGCACGTCCTGGCCCGAGCGGATGCCGCCATCCATGTGGATTTCGATGTCGCCTTGCACTGCGTCGACGATTTCCGGCAGAACCGAAATCGAGGAACGGGCGCCGTCGAGCTGACGACCGCCATGGTTGGAAACGATAACGGCGTCGGCGCCGGTCTTTGCCGCCATTTTCGCGTCCTCGGCATCGAGCACGCCCTTGAGGATCAGCGGGCCGCCCCATCGCTCCTTGATCCAGTCGACATCGGCCCATGAAAGCTTCGGATCGAACTGTTCGGCTGTCCAAACGGCGAGTGAGGAAAGGTCCGAGGAAGCCGGCGCGTGGCCGACGATGTTGCGAAAGCTGCGGCGCTTGGTCCTCAGCATTTCCAGCGCCCAGAATGGCCGTGTGCCCACCTGCCAGACATGCTTCGGCGTGAATTTCGGTGGTGTCGAAAGTCCGTTGACGAGGTCCTTGTGGCGCTGGCCGAGGATCTGCAGGTCCAGCGTCAGCACCAGCGCTCCGCAGCCGGCAGCTTTGGCGCGGTCAATGAGGTCGCCGACGAAACCGCGATCCTTCATCACGTAGAGCTGGAACCAGAACGGTTCCTTGGTATGTTCGGCGACATCTTCGATCGAGCAGACGCTCATGGTCGAGAGCGTGAACGGGACGCCCGCTTCTTCAGCAGCCTGCGCCGCCAGGATTTCGCCATCGGCATGCTGCATGCCGCAAAGTCCGGTCGGGGCGAGGGCAACCGGCATCGAAACCTTGCGGCCGACCATCGTAGTTTCGAGCGAACGGTCGGTCATGTCGACCAGAACGCGCTGACGCAGGTTGATCTTGGCAAAATCCGCCTCGTTGGCGCGATAGGTGCCTTCCGTCCATGCGCCGCTGTCGGCATAGTCAAAAAACATCTTCGGCACGCGCCATTTCGCGCGTCGCTTCAGGTCGGCAATAGTCAGCGGCTCCGAAAACATGAGCTCCTCCTGCATCAAATATGAATGCTTTTATTACATATGGGTTGACGTATGCCAATCGGCTTTTGAGGTCGATGTCATAAACCGGATTTCAAAGGGCTGCCAGCCACATAGGTTTCCGCAACCGCCCTGTCGTCGCCCAATGTTTGTAACAGGAAAAGCTCTTCCGCAAGAGTGGAGACGGCATCCATCTTCAGCGCCATTGCGGGCGTGGCGCGGGCATCGAGCACCACGAGGTCGGCATCGCTGCAGGGGCGAGCGTGCCGATCCGCTCAGAAAGCGAAAGCGCCTCGGCATTGCCAAGCGTCATGGCATGAAAGCTCTCAAGTGGGTTGAGACGTTCGCCGCGCAACTGCTGGATCTTGTAGGCCTCATCCATGGTCTTCAGCATGGAATAGCTGGTGCCGCCGCCGATATCGGTGGCGACCGCGATGCGCACAGGTTTGTCGCGGCGCTCATAGTCCTTGAACGGGAACAACCCCGAGCCGAGGAAGAGATTTGAGGTCGGGCAATGCACGGCCACCGCGCCGGTCTCGCTCAGAACATCGCGTTCACGCTCGGAAAGGTGGATCGCGTGGCCGAGTAGTGTCTTGTCGCCAAGCAGACCGTAGCGCGCATAGATATCGGTATAGTCTTTTGCTTCCGGGTAGAGTTCGAGCGCGCGCGCGATCTCGGCGGTGTTTTCGGAAAGATGCGTCTGGATATGGAGGTCGGGAAATTCCCGTGCCAGCGCCCCGGTCACGTCCATCTGCTCATGCGAGGAGGTGAGCGCGAAACGCGGGGAGATGACGACGTGATTGCGGCCCTTGCCATGCCATTCGGCAATCACCGTCCTGGTGTCGTCATAGGCAGATTGTGGCGTGTCGGTCAGCGCTTCCGGGGCGTTGCAGTCCATCAGCACCTTGCCGCCGAGCATCAGCATGTTGCGCTTGGAAGCCTCTGCGAAATAGGCGTCGGCCGAAGCCTTGTGCATCGAGCAATAGGCCACCGCCGTCGTCGTGCCGTGACGGATCATTTCGTCGAAGAAGGAAACCGCAATCCGCGCGCCATGGGCGGGATCGGCGAAACGCTGTTCCTCGACAAAGGTATAGGTGTTCAGCCATTCCAGCAGATTGCCGGCATAGGAGCCGATCACCTGCATCTGTGGAAAATGCAGATGGGTATCGATCAGCCCCGGCAGAATCAGATGCGGGCGGTGATCGACGATTTCGACACCCTCCGGGGCCCGCCCTTGCACCATATCGAACGGTCCGGACGCTAAAATGCGGCCCTCTGATATCAGCAGGCCGCCATCTTCCTCGTAAACAAAACTTTCCGTGTCCGAAATCGAACGGGGTCGGCGGTTGAAGCTTAGGAGCCGACCCCTCAAAATGCATGGTGGTGTCATTCAGTCTTCTTTCCGCTGGTGCTGGACTGGTACCAGGCCAGCAGTTTTTCCGCTCGTCATCCGTCATACTGGTGACGTTGCCGGGCGGCATAGCATGGCTGCGGGCAGCCTGCAGATAGATCTGTCCGGCGCGCGCAGCAATTTCCGCATCGGTCTCGAAGCGGACATTGAGCGGCGGACGATGAATGCCTTCCCAGACCGGTTCGGCGGCATGGCACATGGAGCAGCGCGATGAGACGATCTCCTTTGCCGAGGCAAAATGCGGATCGTTCGAGAACTTCTCGAATGCTGGCGCAACCGCCATGTTCGGGTCCTCCGCCTTAAACAATTTGGGTGATGTCGAGAGCCACATCATCAGGATGAAGATGATCGCTGTCAAAAGCCATGTCCAGTTGGGCTGGCCCTTTCTGGCGTGCATGGTGTTGAAATAGTGCCGGATCGTGACGCCCATGAGGAACACCAATGCCGCGATCACCCAGTTGAAACTGGTGGCAAACGCCAGAGGATAGTGGTTCGAAAGCATGAAGAACAGCACCGGCAGCGTCAGGTAGTTGTTGTGCGTCGAGCGTTGCTTGGCTTCCTTGCCGAGTTTCGGATCCGGCGTTTTTCCGGCTTTCAGGTCGGCGACCACGATCTTCTGGTTCGGGATGATCACGAAAAACACATTGGCTGTCATGATCGTTGCGGTAAATGCGCCCATATGCAGGAAGGCGGCGCGGCCCGTAAACACATGCGTATAGCCCCAGGCCATCAGGATCAGCAGCACATAGAGCAGCAACATCAACCCGACCGTATGCTTGCCGAGCGGCGACTTGCACAGATAGTGATAAAACAGCCAGCCGATCGAAAGCGATGCGAGCGAGATCAGAATGGCCACCGTCGCGGACACGTCGAGAACGCTGCGGTTGACCAGAAACAGGTCGGCGCCGCCGTAATAGACCAGCACCAGCATCGCGAAGCCGGAAACCCAGGTGATGTAGGATTCCCATTTGAACCAGACCAGATGCTCGGGCATGCGCTCGGGCGCGACCATATATTTCTGGATATTATAGAAGCCGCCGCCGTGGACCTGCCACTCTTCGCCGGTCACACCTGCAGGCATGCCGGGACGCGCGACCAGCCCCAGATCCAGCGCAATGAAGTAGAAGGATGAACCGATCCAGGCGATTGCCGTGATGACATGCAGCCAGCGCACGGCAAATTGCGCCCACTCGTAGAAAATGGCCAGATCAAACATAAATTGTGCCCCCGATACTCAATCCGCCAGAATGATGCGAAATTTTGACGCGAAAAAAGTGGCAGACTGCAATCTCTCTAAAATTATCGAAGTTTTTCAGTTCTTTGCCCGTTCGACGGGCACGCTGCCTGCTTTTGCGGCACAAATGACGTGGATAAGTTCGGATACAACCAGTGCGGCAATCACCGTTGGTCGCTTGTCGGCAACACCGGCGCCGATCGGCATGGTCAATCTGGAAAGTGCTGCTTCGCTGAGGCCCGCCTTGCGGGCGTAGCTGAAATAGGTTGCCCGCTTGGTCTGCGAGCCGATCATGCCGCAATAGGCAAGGTCATCGCGTTTCAGCGCTTCGGTTGCGATCAGGAAATCGAGCGCGTGATCATGGGTCAGGATGACCGCCGCGCTGCCGGCAGGCATGCGGGCGATCTCCGCTTCGGGCATGGGCGAAAGCCGAAGATTGACGGTCTCGGGCAGAGGCCCGGCCATTTCCGGCCGCGTCTCGATCAGGGTGATGTTGAAGGGAGTGGGGCGAGCGCGTGCGCCAGTGCTGCACCGACATGGCCACCGCCGAAAATATAGATGCATGGGGCCGATGTCGCACTTTCGGTAAGCGATGACAGCAATGTCGCGACGGCCCCGTCATCGGCATGTTGAAAAGCAAGAACCGTGCGCCCGCCGCAGCATTGGCCAATCTCCGGCCCGAGTGGAATATCGAGCTGCAACGGTGCGTCATGCCCCTTGAGCAGACGGCGCGCGTGGTCGATGGCGATATATTCAAGCTGGCCGCCGCCGATGGTTCCGCATGTGGCGTCCTGCGAAACCGCCATAGCCGCGCCTTCCTCGCGCGGCGTGGAACCCCGGATTTCCGCCACTTTGACGATGATTGCGGGCTGGTGCTTGCTCAGAAAATGCCGGAATGTCGCGATTTCGTCCATGGGCTTTTACGCCTTCCTCATCCGCTCCACGGCCATCAGCACGCGCTCCGGCGTTGCAGGCGCATCGAGTTTCGGGCAGACGCGGTAATCGGCAATGCTGGCAACGGCCATGGAGATCGCCTCCAGCGCCGAAATAGCCAGCATGAACGGCGGCTCTCCCACGGCCTTGGAACGGCCGATGGTCGGCTCGCGGTTTTCGGAAAAATCGGTTAGCTTGACATTGAAGATCTTCGGCCGGTCGGAGGCAAGCGGGATCTTGTAGGTCGAGGGCGCATGGGTTCTGAGCCGGCCCTTGTCGTCCCACCACAATTCCTCGGTCGTCAGCCAGCCAAGGCCCTGAACGAAACCGCCCTCAATCTGGCCAATATCAATGGCAGGGTTTAGCGAACGGCCGGCGTCGTGGAGGATATCGGTGCGGTCGAACATGTATTCGCCGGTCAGCGTATCGATAGAGACTTCGGTGCAGGCCGCGCCATAGGCGAAATAATAGAAAGGCCTGCCCCGGCCTGCCGCACGGTCCCAGTGGATCTTTGGCGTTTTATAAAAGCCTGCCGCGGAAAGTTGTACGCGGGCAAAATAGGCCGCCTTGATCAGATCCGGGAACGGCATTTCTTCCGCACCCACCCGCACCCGGTTCGGCAGGAATTCAACCTCCTCGGGCGCCACATTCCAGTTTTCGGCCGCAAACGCGACCAGCCGGTCGCGGATCTCTTTCGCACCGTTAAAGGCGGCCATGCCGTTGAGGTCGGTGCCGGATGAGGCTGCTGTGGCGGAGGTGTTCGGCACCTTGCCGGTGGTGGTTGCGGTGATCTTCACCCGGTCGAGATCGATCTGGAACACATCGGCGACGACCTGCGCGACCTTGATGTAGAGCCCCTGGCCCATCTCCGTGCCGCCGTGATTGAGCTGCACCGAGCCATCCTGATAGACATGGACGAGGGCGCCGGCCTGATTGAAGGCAGTCATGGTGAAGGAAATGCCGAATTTTACCGGCGTTAGCGCGATGCCCTTTTGATGATCGGGCTGGTGTTGTTGAAATCGATGATCGCCTGTCGGCGCGCGCGGTAGTCGGTGGTCTTTTCCAGTTCCTCGACCACCGGCAGGATGATGTTGTCCTCGACCGTCTGGTGGTAGGGCGTTACATCCCGGCCGGAGCCGCTGGCCCCGTAGAAATTGGCCTTGCGGATATCGAGCGGGTCTTTCTGAAGCGCATAGGCGATCTCCTCGATGAACCGTTCGCCGGCCAGCATGCCCTGTGGTCCGCCGAAACCGCGATAGGCGGTGTTCGAGCAGGTGTGCGTTTTGAGCGGGCGCGAGACCATATGCACGTTCGGATAATAATAGGAGCTGTCGGCGTGAAACAGCGTGCGGTCTGTCACCGGGCCGGACAGGTCGGAGGAAAAGCCGCAGCGTGCTGCAAAGGTTGCGTCCACGCCCTCGATAACACCGTCATCGTCGAAACCGATATCGTAGAAGGCCACGAAATCATGGCGCTTGCCGGTGATCATCATGTCCTCGTCCCGGTCGGGGCGGACCTTGATGGCACGGTTCAGCTTCTTGGCCGCCAGCGCTGCAATTGCGGCAAAGCCGTTGCCCTGGGTCTCCTTGCCGCCAAAACCGCCGCCCATGCGCCGCTGATAGACGGTTACGGCGTTTGACGGAATGTCGAGCACATGGCCGACGATATGCTGGATTTCACTTGGATGCTGTGTCGAGGACCACACGGCGACTTCGTCGTCTTCGCCGGGAATGGCAAGCGCGATCTGGCTTTCCAGATAGAAATGCTCCTGCCCGCCGATCTCCATTTCGCCGGTGATCCGCCGGGGGCGGACTTAATCGCGTTTTGCGCATCGCCACGCTTCAGCGTCATCGGGGTGATGACATTGGGCGCCTCATTGGCCAGTGCGTCGCGGACATTGGTCCAATAGGGCAGATCCTCATAGGTGATTTCTGCAAGCCGTGCTGCCGCGCGCGCCTGATGCCGGGTCTCGGCAATCACCGCGAACATGATCTGGCCGTGATATTCGACCTCTTCATTGGCAAACAGCGGCTCGTCATGATGGCCGCCAGAGGAGATGTCGTTGACGCCGGTCACGTCGCTTGCTGTCAGCACGGTCACCACGCCGGGCGCGTTTTCAACGGCGGACAGATCCATGGCGGTAACCCGCGCATGCGGACGGTCTGAGAGGCCAAGGCCGACATGCAAAAGGCCGGCGGGTTCGGGAATGTCATCAATGTATTCGGCGGTGCCGGCCACATGCTTGTGGGCGGAATCGTGCACGCGCGATTTGTGCATGCCGCCGGATATCTCGGCCTTGAGGGGAGCGTGTCTTGGGTCTGCTTGTCCATCTCAGGCCTCCTCGCGCTCAAAGCGTGAAAGTTCCTGCGGGTTGCCACCGGTTTCCAGCAACAGACGGTTCAGCAGGTTTTTCCGGCCAGCATCCTGTATGCGGCGGTTGCGCGCATATCGGTCATCGGCTGGTAATCGCTTTCCAGAGCCGCGCGAGCCGCTTCAACGGTTTCGCCGGTCCAGGGCTTACCGGCGAGAGCGGCCTCGACATGGCGCGCGCGCTTCGGGATACCCGCCATGCCGCCATAGGCGATGCGGATTTTTCGACTGTGCCATCTGCTGCCAGTTGAAGACAGAACGCACCGCAGAGCGCCGAGATATCTTCCTCGCGGCGCTTGGAAACCTTGTAGACCGCATAATGCGCATCTGCCGCCGGTTTCGGCACGGTCAGGCTAAGGACGAATTCGCCCGGTTTTCTGTCCTGCTTTCCGTAGTCGAGGAAATAATCCTCAAGTGCAATGCTGCGGGTGCCGTTCGCCGATTGCAGCGTCAGTGTGGCGCCGAGCGCGATCAGTGCCGGCGGCGTGTCGCCGATCGGCGAACCATTGGCGACATTGCCGCCGATCGTGCCCATATTGCGCACCTGCTCGCCGCCGATCCTGTCGATCAGCCGGGCAAGGGCCGGGATCGATTTGGCAAGCGTCGGAAACGCTTCCGTGTAGGTGACGCCCGCACCGATGATGACGCTCTTCTCCGTCTCGGTGATGGTCTGCAGTTCTTCCAGATGGTTGATGAACACCATCGGGTTCAAAGCGCGCATCTGTTTTGTCACCCAAAGGCCGACATCGGTGGAACCGGCGACGATTGTGGCGTCGCGATATTCGCCGAGCGTTTCGGCAAGTGCTGAGGTGGAACCGGGAATGATCGCCCGGGCACTTTCATCGCCGACCACGATGGTCTCGTCGGTCTTCATCGCCGCAAGCCGGGCCATGATGGCGTCGCGTTCACGCGCAAGTGCATCGAAAACCGCATCGGGGCGCGTGGCGGATGCCTTTTCCGCAGCTTTGATGATCGGTTCATAGCCTGTGCAGCGACAGAGATTGCCCTGCAGCGCTTTTTCGATTGCCCGGCGCGACGGCTTTTCGTTTTCCATCCACAGCGCATAAAGCGACATCACGAAGCCCGGCGTGCAGAAGCCGCATTGCGAGCCATTCATGTCGACCATGGCCTGCTGGACGGGGTGCAGAGCGCCGTTCTTTGCGGCAAGGTGCTCAACGGTGACGACATGGGTGGCGTTCAGCGAGGCGGTGAAGCGGATGCAGGAATTGACCGTCTCGTAGACAAGACGACCGCGCGTCAACCGGCCAACCAGAACCGTGCAGGCACCGCAATCGCCCTCCGCGCAGCCTTCCTTGGAGCCGGTCAGGCGGCGGTTGATGCGCAGGAAGTCGAGCAGCGTCTCGGATGGCGACATCCTGTCGATCGCCACATCCCTGTCGTTCAAAACGAACCGTATCGTCATCAAAATTCCTTCAGAAAAAGTCCGTGGTCCGCGTTATTGCGCGGTCCAGCCGCCGTCAATCGAAATATGGGTGCCGGTGACCTGGCAGGCGTCGTCGCTGGCAAGGTAAAGCGCTGCGGCCGCGATCTGTTCGACGGTCACGAATTGCTTGGTCGGCTGGGCCGCGAGAAGAACATCGCTTTTGACCTGTTCTTCGCTCAGTCCGCGCGCCTTCGCCGTATCGGGGATCTGCTTTTCCACCAACGGCGTCAGCACGTAACCGGGACAGATCGCGTTGACGGTGATGCTGTCGCGGGCAAGCTCCAGCGCCACCGTCTTTGTCAGCCCCATCATGCCGTGCTTGGCCGCCACATAGGCGGATTTGAATGGCGAGGCGACAAGGCCGTGAGCCGAGACCAGATTGATGATCCGTCCATGGCCCGCCTTCTTCATCAGCGGCACCGCATGATGGATGGTATGGAACGAGCTGGTCAGGTTGATGGCGATGATCTGGTCCCACTTTTCCGGCGGAAAGTCCTCGATTGGGCTGACATGCTGGATACCGGCATTGTTGACGAGCACGTCGAGGCTGCCGAAGGTCCGTTCGGCGGTGGCGATCAGATCCGCGATTTCGTCCGGCTTGGTCATGTCGGCGGGGTGATAGATCACAGATCCTTCGCCAAGGCTGCCGATCCGTTCGATGGCCTGGTTGATTGCCTCTTCCGCTCCGAACCCGTTGATGACCAGATTGTCACCGGCTTTCGCGAAGCCTTCGGCGATGCCGAGACCGATCCCGCTTGTGGAACCGGTCACCACTACAGTGCGCGTCATGATTTTCTGCCATTCCCGTTTTGTTGTTTGCCAGAAAGGTTATGCCCAAACCGGAAGCCATGCAATCGCCTGTAGGCAAGGGCAAGGTAAACAAATGCACCGGTCGAAGCGATTATGGCCCGCAGCTTTGAACGGGGTGTGAACACAGCGTTTCGCAAGTGGCAACGGCGGATCCCGTGACACGGGCGCTCGCCTGCTCCATATCAGGGGCGAGCAAAAATCAGCGTTTCCGGCGCGAAAGGACGAGATTGATGGAACTGGGTGTATTCACATTTGCCGACGTCGACCCATCTGATGGCATCGATCGCGGACGCGAGGCAGAGCGGCGCATGAAGGATCTGATGGAGGAAATCAGGCTTGCCGACGCGGTTGGGCTCGACGTCTTCGGCGTCGGCGAGCATCACCGTGTCGATTATCTCGTCTCCTCACCGGCAACCGTGCTGGCAGGCGCTGCCACCACGACCAAAAATATCCGTCTGACGAGTGCGGTCTCGATCCTCTCCTCAGACGATCCGGTGCGGGTGTTTCAGCAGTTTGCCTCGGTCGATCTGCTGTCCTCCGGCCGTGCGGAAATCATGGCGGGGCGCGGCTCCTTCATCGAATCCTTCCCGCTGTTCGGCTATCCGCTGGAAGCCTATGATGAACTGTTCTCCGAAAAGCTCGAACTACTTTTGAAGATCCGCGAAAACGAGAAAGTCACCTGGTCAGGCAATACCCGCGCGCCGCTCGACAACCAGGCCATCTATCCGCGACCGGTGCAGAGCCCGCTGCCGGTGTGGATCGCCGCTGGCGGAACACCGCAATCGATGGCGCGGGCGGGCTTTCTCGGTCTGCCGCTGATCATCGCCATTCTCGGCGGCCAACCGCGCCGGTTTGCGCCATTGTTCGATATTCACCGCCAGGCGGGTCTGCAGGCCGGTCATGATCCGGCAAAGCTGAAACGCGGCATTTCCGTTCATGGTTTTCTGGCCGACACGGCTCAGGAGGCCGCCGATATCTTCTTTGAGCCACAAAGGCCGTCATGGACCGGCTTGGGCGCGAACGCGGCTGGGGGCCGCAGGGCCGGGCGCAATTCGATGCCTCCATGGGGCCGGAAGGCGCGCTGTTCGTTGGCGGGCCGGAGGATCTGGCGCGCAAGATCGTGGCGCATCAGCGCATTTTCGGTCTCGATCGACTTATGATTCAGTTCGCTGTCGGGCTTGTGCCGCAAAAGGAAGTGTTGCATGCCATCGAGCTGTTCGGCACCAAGGTCAAGCCGATGGTGCATGAGATGCTTGCCGACGGCGAGCCGGTTTAAAGACGAAAGCTGCAGAAAGAGGGCCTGAATGATCATCACAACGGAAGAAGAACTCCAGGCCCTCAAGGAAATCGGTCGCATCTGCGCGAGTGCGATCGATGTGATGTCGAAGTCGCTCGAACCCGGGATCACCACGCTTGAGCTTGATCGAGATCGGGCGCAAGTTTCTGGAAGACAACGGTGCGCAGTCCGCACCTGAAGTGACCTACCGGTTTCCCGGCGCGACCTGTATCTCTGTCAACGAGGAGGTTGCGCACGGCATTCCCGGTGACCGGGTGATTGCCGCAGGCGATCTCGTCAATATTGACGTTTCGGCTGAAAAGAACGGTTTTTTCCGATACCGGCGCCTCCTTCGCCGTGCCGCCGGTGACCGCGAAGGTCAAACGCCTGTGCCGTGACGGCAAGCGGGCGATGTGGACCGGGATAAATCAGGTGAAGCCCGGCGGCGAATTTGCCGATATCGGCAACGCCATCGGCGCCTTTGCCAGGAAAAACCGCTATTCGCTGATCCGCAATCTCGCCAGCCACGGCATTGGCCGTTCGCTTCACGAAGAACCCGCCGAGCTTTCCACCTGGCCGGATCCGAGCGAGCGTCGTCTTATTTCCGACGGCCACGTGTTTACAGTCGAGCCGTTTCTCTCGCTTGGCGGTGAATTTGCCGAGGAGGAAGAGGATCAGGACTGGGTGCTTTATTCCATCCCGCAGGCACTGACGGTTCAGTTCGAACACACGCTGGTTGCAACGCGCAACGGACCGCTGATCCTGACGTTGCCGGAAGGCGAATAATCCCAATTCGCAGGTTGCAGTGCACAAGGACGTGACCGACCTGAATAATGTTTAATTTCTCTTTTAGGTGATTTTTGCCATAGATGGGCTAAGAAACCCTTCGTTTTTGCGCTTTTCCGGAAGGCCAGCCCCGTGTTCCAGTCGTTTTTTCCGAAGCCGAAACTGTTTTTTATTTCCGCTGTTTTCTGGGCGCTTTTGGGCGTCCTGCTCTGGTATACGGTCATGCGGGAGGTCGGGGTTGGTATCGGTTTTGCTCCCTATCCGCAGGGTGAACAGCCGATCGGTCTGGCGCATTTCATCACGCCCGACTTCCTCTGGTTTTATATCTACTACGCCTTCTTTTCGGTCACATTCGGCATTTTCTGGTGGTTTTTCGGCGATAACCACAAATGGCAGGCCTGGTCGGTCTGGGGCTCGTCTCTGATCATTTTCGTCACCTATTTCTCGGTGCAAATTTCGGTTGCGATCAACAATTGGCGGCGGCCATTCGGGGATACGCTGCAGGCAGCCCTTGAGGGCAATCAGGGCATTACCGAGGGTGATTTCTACTCGCTGATGCTGATCTTCTTCCAGATCACCTCGCTCAGTGTCATCATCTTCATTCTGTCGCGTTTCTTCATCAGCCACTATATCTTCCGCTGGCGCACGGCGATGAATGATTACTACACCGGCATGTGGGATCGGGTCCGTCATATCGAAGGCGCCTCCCAGCGTGTTCAGGAAGACACGATGCGCTTTGCCTCGATCATGGAGGGGCTCGGTGTCTCCATCATCGATTCGGTGATGACGCTGATCGCCTTTCTGCCGGTGCTGTTCTCGCTCTCAGCCTATGTGACGCATCTGCCGATCATCGGGCAAATTCCGGCACCGCTGTTCAACGCTGCAATTTTCTGGTCGCTGTTTGGAACGGTTCTGCTGGCTGTCGTCGGCATCAAGCTGCCGGGGCTCGAATTTCGCAATCAGCGCGTGGAGGCCGCCTATCGTAAGGAGCTGGTCTATGGCGAGGACCATGAGGACCGCGCCGACCCGCTGACACTGCGCGAGCTGTTCACCAATGTTCGCCGCAACTATTTCCGGCTTTACCTGCACTACACCTATTTCAACCTGTTCCGAAGTCTCTACCTGCAGGCCGATAACATCTTCGCCTATTTCATCCTGGTGCCGACGATGATCGCGGGCAAGATCACCTATGGTATCGTCCAGCAGATCCTGACGGCGTTCGGGCAGGTGTCGAGTTCGTTTCAGTATCTGGTGCTGTCCTGGACCACGATCATCGAGCTGATCTCGATCTACAAACGTTTGAAAGCCTTTGAGGCTGCAATCTTTGGCATGGATCTGCCGGAAATCGACCGTGAGGACTATCAGGAGCCGGGCGGCACGGTGGCCGATCCACAGCCGGACTGAGCCTCTGTGAAATAGAGCGGCCGAAGCGACTTCAATCCACGGCATTTCGGGCCTATTGTGAGCATGATTCTCGCACCCGCAGAGGAACTGCGCCATGGTCATGCTCATCATTGCCGTTTTGATTTTTACCGGCATTCATCTTGTTCACACCTTTGCACCGGGTTTCCGCCAGCAGATGATCGATCGTCTCGGCGAGAACGGCTGGAAGGGTGTATTCTCGCTTGCTTCCATTGCCGCGCTTGTGTTCATGATCTGGGCCTTCGGGCAGGCTCGGCAACAGGGTGTCGTTCTCTACACCCCGCCCTTCTGGATGGCGCATATCACCATCCTGTTGATGCTGATCGCGATGATTTGTCTTGCTGCGAGCTTTTTCCACCGGGCAGGATCACGACCATGGCCAAGCACCCCATGGTGTTGTCGGTCAAGATCTGGGCTTTTGCGCATCTGCTGGCCAATGGCGAGGCGGCGTCCGTCATCCTGTTTGCGGGCCTGCTCGCCTGGGCCGTCATTCTTCGGATTTCGCTGGCGCGGCGGGAGAGGGCTGGCAATTACAGCCGCAAGCCATTCGTCTCGGCGCGCTATGATGCCTTCGCTTTCATCCTCGGCATTGTGCTCTGGGGACTGTTCATCTGGAAGGCTCATGTCTGGCTGATCGGCGTACCGATTTCATTCGGCATGTGAAAATCACCGATCCGGTGCAATATCGCCACGCGAAAGCGGCTTTTTCCTTACAACGGGGACAAAAAACAGCTAGAAGGCCCGGCACTGGATCAAAGAAAAATCGTGCCGGAGTGACGGAATGGCTAATCAGGACGACAGTTTTATCCGCGAGGTCAATGAAGAACTGCGTTCCGACAGGATGAAGGACGCATGGCGGCGTTTCGGGCGCTATCTGATTGCCCTTGCCGTTTTGCTGGTTGTCGGAACCGCAGGCTGGCGCGGCTATGAATACTGGCAGGCCCGCCAGGCGGCAGAGTCCGGCGATGTGTTCCTGACTGCGCTGAACCAGATCGAGGCCGGCAATCTCGATGCTGCCGAGCAGACGCTGGCCCGGCTTGAAACTGAGGGATATGGCGCCTACCCGGTTCTGGCGGAACTGCGTTCGGCGACCCTGTTGTCAGAAGCCGGTGATACGGCGGCGGCTGTTTCGGCGTTCTCCTCCATCGGCAAGGACCGCAGCGTGCCGGAAGCTATCCGCGATGCCGCCAAGCTGCGCGCCGGCTGGCTTTTGGTCGATACCGGGACCTATGAGCAGGTTTCGGCGGAAGTTGAAGCGTTGGCCAATGATGGCAACCCGTTCCGCTTCTCCGCGCGTGAAATTCTCGGCCTTTCCGCTTATGGCCATCAGGATTATAGCCGCGCTCAGGAATGGTTTGAAGAAATTTCGAACGATCCGGAAGCACCGCGCAATGTACTGAATCGGGCGCAGATCCTGCTCGAGGTCATGACCGCCAATGGCGAAATCCAGGATGCCGGTTAAACCGGCAGCGAGGAAACAATGAGCTTCAAGGTCGCAATTGTCGGAAGGCCGAATGTTGGTAAATCCACGCTGTTCAACCGTCTGGTCGGGCAGAAGCTGGCGCTTGTCGATGATACGCCCGGTGTTACCCGCGACCGCCGGCCGGGCGAAGCACGTCTCTATGACCTGCGCTTCACCATCATCGATACCGCCGGCCTTGAAGAGGCTGCTGCCGACACACTGCCGGGCCGCATGCGCGCGCAGACGGAAGCCGCGATTGACGAGGCTGACCTTTCGCTGTTTCTGGTTGATGCGAAAGCCGGGCTGACACCTGCCGATGAAACACTTTCACAGATGCTGCGCCGCAGGGCAAGCCCGTTGTGCTGGTGGCCAACAAGGCGGAAGCCCGCGGCTCCGATGGCGGATTTTACGATGCCTTCACACTCGGGCTCGGTGAACCGTGCCCGATTTCCGCTGAACACGGTCAGGGCATGACTGACCTGCGCGATGCGATCATCGAAGCGATCGGCGCAGAACGCGCGTTCGGCAAGGATGAAGAGGGCATCGAGGCTGAAACCGATGTGATGCTGACGCGCGAGGAAGCGGAAAACCCGGAAGAGGTCGCGCCTTACGATGACAGCAAGCCGCTGCGGGTTGCTATTGTCGGCCGCCCCAATGCCGGCAAGTCGACGCTGATCAACCGCTATCTCGGCGAAGAACGGCTGCTGACCGGCCCGGAAGCTGGGATCACCCGCGATTCCATTTCGGTGGAATGGGAATGGCGTGGACGTCCGATCAAGCTTTTTGATACCGCCGGTATGCGCCGCAAGGCAAGAGTTGTGGAGAAGCTCGAAAAGCTCTCCGTTTCTGATGCACTGCGCGCCATCCGCTTTGCCGAATGCGTGGTCATCGTATTCGATGCCGCCATTCCGTTTGAAAAGCAGGATCTGCAGATCGTCGATCTCGTCATCCGCGAGGGCCGGGCGGCGGTGATCGCCTTCAACAAATGGGACATGATCGAGGACCGCCAAGAGGTTCTTGCGGAGCTTCGCGAAAAGACTGACCGGCTTTTGCCGCAGGCGCGCGGAATTCGCGCCGTGCCGATTTCAGGCGAGCGGGGCACCGGTCTCGACAAGCTGATGCAGGCGGTTGCCGATACCGACAAGGTGTGGAACAGCCGTATCTCGACGGCACGGCTCAATCGCTGGCTTGACGCGCAAACCGTCAGCCACCCGCCGCCCGCCGTTTCCGGCCGTCGCCTCAGAATGAAATACATGACGCAGGTGAAGACCCGTCCGCCGGGCTTCATGATCTCCTGCACGCGGCCCGATGCTGTTCCGGAAAGCTATATCCGCTACCTGACCAACGGTCTGCGTAATGATTTCGAAATGCCGGGCGTGCCGATCCGTATCCATTTCCGCGCCGGCGACAATCCGTTCGAGCACAAGCGCAAGAAGAAGCGCTGATCAGCTTTCGTGCGCGGTGATCATATTGTCGTAGAACTGCCTTGCCGCTGCTTCCCAGGTGTAACCGAGTGCCACTTCTCGGGCCTTTTCCGGTGAGCAATCAAGCGCCTTCAGGCACGCGGCCTTGAGGTTTTCGTCCAGTGCACCGGCGCTCTCATGGCCCTCAAGGATGTCACGCGGGCCGGTCACCGGAAAAGCGGCTACGGGCACACCGCTCGACAGCGCCTCGATGATGGTGTTGCCGAAGGTGTCTGTCTTTGATGTGAACACGAACACATCGGCTTCCCCATAGGCTCTGGCAAGGTCTTCGTCCTGCAGCATGCCGGTGAAGTGCACCTTGGGAAACTTTTCCTCCAGCGCCTTGCGTGCCGGTCCGTCACCAACCACGACAATGCTGCCGGGAAGGTCGAGTTCGAGCAGGGCGGGAAGGTTTTTTCCACCGCAACGCGGGCGACCGTGATGAATATCGGCCTTTCGAGTTTGCCAAATGCTGACTCTGACTTCACGCGGGGATGAAACAGGGTGTTGTCGATCCCCGGCTCCAGCGCATCAGATTGTGAATGCCGCGTTGTTCGAGTTCGCGCGCAAGGCTGTCGGTCGCCACCATGCAGCCATTGCCGGAATTGTGGAACCGGCGGACGACGCCATAGAGCATATCCTTGGGGATCGGCAGGCGTGCGGCGACATATTCGGGAAAGCGGGTGTGATAGCTGGTGGTGAAACGGATGCCGTGCTTCAGGCAATAGCGCCGCGCCTTGAACCCGAGCGGTCCCTCGGTGGCGATATGAACGTAATCCGGAGCGCTTTCCGCGATTTTTCCGGCAACCTGGCCATAGGTGGCAAGCGCCACGCGGATCTCCGGATAGGTCGGCATCGGTATGCTGCGGAAGAGGTCAGGCGTGATCATGGTGACCGCAACGCCCATCTTTTCCAGTTCGTGATTGGTATTTTCAATCGAGCGGACGACGCCGTTGACCTGCGGATGCCAGGCATCGGAAACCAGGGTCAGTCTTTCTTTGGCTTTTTCGCTCACTTGCGTGTTCCAGTTGCTTGGAAAGACGGTGCAGGCCGTTCAGCTCTGTTATCCAAGCGATGTTACAGGCTTATTACACTGCAATCTCAGCAAAATCGCCACTCCGCGGATATTGGCCTTGTGCGCATTTACCTCGCGCTGTCACGGCGATAGGCTGATGGTCAGTGATTTGGAACAGGGACTTTTCCATGACCGGCAAGAAAACCGAAACGGCCGACTGGTGGCGCGGTGGCGTCATTTACCAGATCTACCCGCGTTCATTTCAGGATACCACCGGCGACGGGATCGGCGACCTTCCCGGGATCACGCGGCGGCTTGCCTATGTTGCGGAGCTTGGCGTCGATGCGGTCTGGCTCTCGCCGTTCTTCACATCGCCGATGGCCGACATGGGCTACGACGTTTCGGATTATCTCGATGTCGATCCGATGTTCGGCACGCTCGACGATTTCAGGGCGCTGGTCGACGAGGCCCACAGGCTGGGGCTGAAGGTCATTATCGATCAGGTGCTATCCCACACTTCCGACCAGCACGACTGGTTCAAGGAAAGCCGCAAGAGTCGGGACAATGACAAGGCCGACTGGTTCGTCTGGGCCGATGCAAAACCCGATGGTACGGCGCCCAATAACTGGATGTCGATCTTCGGCGGGCCGGGCTGGGAATGGGATGGCACCCGCAAGCAGTATTACATGCACAACTTTCTTGCGAGCCAGCCGGACCTCAACTTCCATTGCGAGGCTGTTCAGGACGCGCTGCTGGAGACCGTGCGCTTCTGGCTGGAGCTGGGTGTCGATGGTTTCCGTCTGGACACGGTGAACTACTATTTCTGCGACGATCAACTGCGCGACAATCCGCCAATGCTGGGTGATGAGGACGGTGCCGGTCTTGATGCGCCGGATGTAAACCCCTATGGCTTCCAGCGCCATATCTATGACAAGACGCGGCCTGAAAATATCGGCTTTCTGCAGCGTTTCAGAGCTCTGCTCGATGAATATGATCAGCGCACATCCGTAGGCGAGGTCGGTGACGGCGCGCGCTCGCTGAAGACCGTTGCCGCCTATACGTCCGGCAATGACAAGCTGCACATGTGCTACACCTTCGATTTTCTGGGGCCGGATTTCACACCGGTGCATATCCGAACATGCGTGGAGAATTTCTTCGCGACGGTGAAGGACGGCTGGGTGTGCTGGGCTTTCTCGAACCATGATGTCGATCGCCACGTCTCGCGCTTTGCGAAAACCGAAGCCGAGCGAGGTCCGGTGGCGCGGCTTGCGATCTCCGTACTTGCGACACTGCGCGGATCCATCTGCCTTTATCAGGGCGAGGAACTGGGGCTTCCGCAGGCCGACATCGCATTTGAGGACCTGCAGGACCCCTATGGCATTCGCTTCTGGCCCTCTTTCAAGGGCCGGGATGGCTGCCGTACGCCGATGCCTTGGAGCAATGTTGCCCCGCATGCCGGCTTCACTACGGCCGACAAGCCCTGGCTGCCTGTGCCGGCGGAGCATATGCCGCTGTCAGTGTTCGAGCAGGCGCCCGAACCGGATACGGTCTACAACCACTACCGCGCCGTGCTGTCGTTCCGGGCCGAGTACGACGTGCTGTTCGATGGCGATATCAGCTTTATGGACACCGGCAATGATGGTGTGCTGATGTTCACGCGTGAGAAGGACGGAATGACGCTGCTTTTCGTCTATAATTTCGCCGATACGCCGCAATCCGTGCCGTTGCAGATTGCGCTCGAACATGTCGAGACACTCGATCTGCCGGGCATGACCGGCGTGCTCAACGAGGCCCATGTCGATCTCGGCGCGTTTGATGGTTTCTGCGCCTCTCTCCGGACGCGCTGAGGCCTTTGCCGACTGGCACCGAAGACGAACATCTCCAGCCGGTCGCCGGGCGACCGGCCTCTTCAATCGTAAGCGTTGCTCTGCCCCTGAAAACCGGATCCTCTTCTGCTGGAGTTTTCCGCGGTATTTTCCCGGCTGGGAGAAGGAGTGGAAGAGATGAAGGCATCGAAGTTTTCGGACGCCCAGAAGGCGTTTATTCTCAAGCAGGGCGATGATGGTGTGCCTGTGGCTGAGATCTGCCGCAAGGCCGGGATCAGCCAGGCGGCCTATTTCAACTGGAAGAAAAAATACGCGGGCCTGCTGCCTGGCGAGATGCTTCGAGGCATGTCATCCGCCAAAAGCTCTAGTGCCTGCCCGCACGCGCAAGCTTGTGGATGGGATGCTGGTGGACTGGGGCGTGTCGATCAGACGAGCCTCTCAAGGTTCTGACGTTCGACACCTCGACCTACCACTGCAAATCCCGCCACATCGGTCAGGCCGCTCTTGAAAGGGGGATCAAGGAGATATGCGAGACACGCGTGCGGTTTGGCTATCGGCGTGTTCACGTGCTCCTTCGACGAGAAGGCTGGACGGTCAACATCAAGAAGATCTGCAGGATTTACAAGCTGTTAGGGCTGCAACTCAGAAACAAGCACCCGAAACGCCGGGTGAAGGCAAAGCTGCGCGACGACCGTCAGGAGGCCACAGGACCGAACGATATCTGGGCTATGGATTTTGTTCATGATCAGCTCGCGGCAGGCAAGAAGCTGCGGATCCTGACCATTGTGGATATCCATTCCCGCTTCAGCCCGGCGACCGATCCGCGCTTTACCTATCGCGGTGAGGATGTGGTGCAAACGCTGGAACGGATCTGCAGGAAAGGCGGCTATCCGAAGACCATACGGGTGGATAATGGCAGCGAATTTATCTCCCGTGACCTCGATCTGTGGGCCTATGTGAACATAGGTCACACTGGACTTCTCGCGGCACTGGCAAGCCGACCGACAATGGCTTCATCGAAGCTTTTAACAGCAAGCTGCGTGCGGAATGCCTGAACGCAAACTGGTTCATGACCCTTGCGGATGCGCGCGAAAAGTTGGAGGATTGGCGTAGACACTTGTATGAGGACCGTCCTCATTCGGCGATCGGATACAACGTCCCGATCGCATTGCATAATCCCGGTGGCGCTGCCAGCCTGCCATCGTGATCATAGCCGGAAAATCTAACATCCGGCGGTCCAAGCAATGGGCGCAGTGCACATCTGGACGAGGTCGCTGAAACGGGACTCAAATGTCAAATTCATTCCACTAGCCGATCTCGGCAAAGACTTCGGCAATCGTCTCTTCCAGCAGGCCGAACATCGTATCGATTTCGGCCTTGGTGATGATGAAGGGCGGGGCCAGCACGACGGAGGCGCCGAGCGGGCGGCAGATCAGGCCATTTTCCAGCGCCTTGTTGGCGATCCGTTCAGAGACCCGCAACTTGCCGTCAAACGCTGCCTTGGTTGTTTTGTCAGCAACCATTTCGACGGCGCCCATGAAACCGACGCCGCGCACCTCGCCCGCATGGGGATGATGACCCAATCGTGAAAGGCGCTCGATGAAATGCGGCGTCAGGGCGCGGACATTGTCGATCAGCCCTTCATTTTTGATCACGTCTAGGGCTTTCAGGGCAACCGCGCTGCCGAGCGGGCTGCCTGCTGCGGTAAAGCCGTGGGGAACTCTTCCGCCGCTTCCGATGCCTCTGTCAGATCGTTGGCAAGCTTTTCACCGAGGATGACGGCGCCCATCGGGTAGTATCCGGCGGTGATACATTTCGAGGCGATGATGGCGTCCGGCTCCATGTCGTAATGGTCGCTGCCCCACATTTCGCCCAGACGACCGAAGCCGCAGATCACCTCGTCGGCAATCAGCGGAATGCCGTATTCCCGCAGGATCGGGCGGATCGCGTCGAAATAACCTTTCGAAGGCGGAATGACGCCGCCGGCGCCCTGAACCGGCTCGGCGAACATGCCGGCAATGGTCTCGGGGCCTTCGCGTTCGATCAAGTCCCTGAGATTGCGCGCCATGCGCTCGGTAAATGCCTCTTCGCTTTCGCCATCAAGGCCAAAGCGCCAGAAATGCGGGCAATCGGCATGCAAAAATCCCGGCAATGGCAGACCGAATTCGGCGTTGTATGGTTTTGCGGTCATCGAAGAAGTGGCCACGGTCACACCGTGATAGGCATTGATGCGGGTGATGATCTTGCGCCGCTCGGGCTCGCCTTTTCGGCGGTTGATCATCCACAGCATCTTCACCATGGTGTCGTTCGCTTCGGAGCCGGAATTTGTATAATAGACCTTGCCGCTGTCGAAGGGGAAAGTGCGATCAGGCGCTCGGAGAGTTCGACCGTGACATCCGCAATCCGTCCGAAAAAGGAATGATAGCCCGGAAACCGCCGTGCCTGCGTGCAGAGCGCTTCGATGATGCCCTGATGATTGAAGCCGGCGACATTATTCCACAAACCGGAATTGGCATCGAGGTAACATTTACCGTGAACGTCGAAGACGTTGATGCCCTCGCCATGGGTGAGCACCACCGGCCCGTTTTCTTTCAGGGATGGAAAATCGGTAAAGCCGTGGAAGACACTGGCCATGTCCTTGTCTTCCCATGAATTCCCCGTCGTATTCGCCATGGACTGTCTCCCTGTTGTCTGCATGCACATGACCTTTCTCGTGATTGAATGGCGGCGTCAAGGCAGGTCGAGTCGCGCCGAAATGGCTTGACCGTGCAATGGGCAGGTTTTCTATTCTAGAGAACGGACATTCTTGAAGCAGGCGAGGCTGCGCGGACGGGCGAGGAGAACCCAACGGCCGCCAATGGCATTACCAATCCCATTTTACCGGGCTTCAACCCGGATCCTTCGATTTGCCGTGTGGGCGATGATTACTATATCGCGACCACCACCTTCGAGTGGTTTCCCGGCGTGCAGATCCATCATTCGCGCGATCTCGCCAACTGGCTGTTGCTCGCGCGGCCGCTGGAGCGCGCCGACCTTCTTGATATGCGCGGCAATCCTGACAGCGTTGGTGTCTGGGCACCGTGCCTGACCCATGCCGACGGTCTGTTCTGGCTGATCTATGCCGATGTGAAGCGGCTCTCCGGCAGTTTCAAGGATGCCCCGAACTATCTTGTCACCGCACCCTCGATCAAGGGGCCATGGTCAAAGCGGGTCTATCTCAACTCCAGCGAGTTCGATCCGTCCCTGTTTCATGCACCGGATGGGCGCAAATATCTTGTGAACATGTTGTGAGATCAGCGCCAGCAAGGGCATGGCGAGAAGATCGCGGGGATCGGAGAGGGCAACAATTTCACCGGCGCGTTTCTCGGCATGGGCGCCTACGACACCAGTGGTCGCAGGCACCACGCCGATTTCGCCTGGTTCGACTATGAAATGCGCAGTTGAGCAGCTCTGCCGCTGCCATCTGGTCCGGCGCAGCGGATTAACGACTGTGGCTTTCTTTACAGTCAGCGCCTGCGGTCGGAGGAGAACCACTTTCTGCTGTTGTAGAGTGGTTTGCCTGCCTTGTGTTTGCCGCGGAACATTCGCTTGCGGGGCACTGATGCCTCGCTGCTTGCGTGACCGGCGAAAACCCGAGCCCGAAGGCCACAAGACCCACCAGGGCCAGCGCAGAGCCGCTGCCAGCGGGGTGGTCGCGCGCGGTTCTGCCGAGTGCATCAACCTCGCTGCGGACCATCGAACTGGTACGTTCGAGGGGCGTCTTTTCAGTCAGACGAAAGCGGTCGAGCAAATCGCTCGGTGAAGTCTTGTGATCGAACATATTGATCTCCGTGCCAGTTGGTCTTCCGCCAGCCTCTGTTTTCAAGGCTACGGCTATACCCGCTCATGCGGGCATTCGGCATTGAAAGAGCCGTAACGCCGCATTTGCGGGCATAGAACCATATCAACGCGAAACTATGGCATCCGGTTCCGGTTTCCCATCCGGATGCTTACTGACAGCGAAGGCGTCCCAGCGCCTCAGTCCGGTCTAGATGAAGAGCATCACTGCTACGAAAATGAATGCTGCACCAATCAGGACCGTATGCAGGGAACGTGATAAACTCATGTCGTCTCCTCCATTTATGGTTACGAATATATGACCTAATCCGCCTTTGGCAAAGTAAAATCGTTGCTGCGGTGCGCAACGCCATGTGGTTTGTCTGTTCCGCGAGCCTCCCGCAAGCCAAGACTGGCAGCGTTTTCGTGGCGATAAAATGTGTAAAATCAAGAGCTGGGATTTTTCTTGTGTTCAGGCATTCATGGGTATTCGCCGGACCTTGTCACGCGAATGCTTGAGCTTTGGAGCAATGGTCTCTATTCTGTCGGTAAGGGGTTGGGATCAGGCCATCGCTTAGCCGCAGGAAAAGAAAGGAACGAAATGGAGCAGGTTGTACACGAGGCCGTCACACAGGGCGCTTCCCATGGCGGCAGTTTTGTCGCTGTCGCACTGGTCGTTGCAATTGCGGCGCTGGCCGGCCTCGGCTTTCTGTGGCTGCGGCAACCTCCGCTCGTCGGTTTCATTCTCGCGGGCATCCTGCTCGGCCCGACCGGCCTGGGGCTGATCGCCAACAATGAAAGTGTCGCCCTCCTCGGAGAGATGGGCGTGGTCGTGCTGTTGTTCTTCATCGGCATGGAGCTCTCGATCAAGGCCTTTGTCGTCTCGCTCAGGCAGGCGCTGCTGGTGGTTGCTGGCCAACTTGCAAGTGCGGCCCTGCTTGCGCTTGTCATCGGCTTGCTGCTGGAGGCCACGACCCGGGAGATCGTGATACTGAGCTTTGTGATCGCGATGTCGTCGACGGTGGTGGCGATGAAGATGCTGGACGGATGGGATCTCTGCGTGGCGATGCCGGCCGGATTGCCGTTGGTGTGCTGATCGCGCAGGACATCGCGGTCGTTCCGATGCTGATCTTCGTCTCAAGCTTTGGCGGGCAGGGATTTGACGTGGTGTCGACCACCATTCGGGTTGTCGTGGCGGTCGGTATCATGGCGGGGCTACTTTGGTATTTCGGTCGTTTCGGCAAACTCAAGATCCCCTATGCGGAAAAGGTTGAAGACAAGGTTGAGCTTCTGGCGCTTGGGGCGCTGGCGCTGTGCTTTTCCGCCGCGGCGATCTCTGGCGTTGCCGGGCTTTCTCCGGCTTATGGTGCCTTTCTTGCGGGCATTTGCGTCGGCAATTCCACGCTGCGAAGCCGTGTCATTCCGGTCGTTGAACCGATCCAGAGCGTGTTGCTGGTGATTTTCTTCCTCTCCATCGGGCTCCTGATCGACCTCGGCTTCATCTGGAACAACCTCTTGACCGTGTTGCTCGCCGCAGTCGGCGTCGTCGCTGCCAAATCGGTGCTGAACGTGATGTTTCTGCGGTGGACCGGGTCATCCCCCAGACGGCGCTGATCGCCGGACTTTCCATGGCCCAGGTCGGCGAATTCTCGTTTGTGCTGGCGGCAGCCGGCCTTGCCGCGGGCGCGCTCGGCGAAGACCTCTATCGCCTCGTGATCGCGATGACGGCGATCTCGCTGCTGGTTTCGCCGGTCTGGGTTTCGATCATGCGGCGCGTTGAGGCAACGTTCAGTGAGGGGCTGCAAAGCTATCGCAATGCGCTTGCCGTGGCCTATGCACAGGAACTGCACGGGGTTGATCGCGGCCGCGTCTTCTTAGGCCGGATGGCCGCAGGCGCGCGCGCGCGCAATCGCCATCGGCCACGCGCATCGCGAACGTCGCCGTAAAAAGCGGAGCGCAAGGCAGAAAAGGGAAAGAAAAAGCAGGCTGCCGTACAGCTGAAAACCGAAGACAAGACCGCCAAAACGTCCAAGCCGGACGGCAGCACGTCTGCGTAAAGGCGGCTTTACCTCTGTCACAAGGCTCGCTAACGTTAAAGTGCTCAGCTCACCGCGCTTCACGCGGGGCCCCGGTATGCCAGGCCGGGAGGGAGGTGCGTTCGCATGCCTCCGGTTCGGCCCTACATGACCGTACCTTCAGGATTTTCTTTATGAACGTCTTTGCATTTCTGCGCGAAAACGCCCGCTGGGTGGGCGGCGCATTTTTGATGAATTATTTCACCGCTTTCGGTCAGACCTACTTCATCTCGCTTTCCGCAGGCGATATCCGTTCCGAATATGGTCTGAGCCATGGCGATTTCGGCCTGATCTATATGGGGGCGACGCTTCTCAGTGCGGCAACGCTGACGCGAGATCGGCAGGATCGTCGATTATCGCAGCGTGGTGCAGGTGGTGATGATCACCATGCCACTGCTGGCGCTGGCGGCACTCATGATGGCGCTTTCGCAGTGGATTTTTCTACTGTTCATCTCGCTCTACATGCTGCGCCTGTTCGGACAGGGAATGATGAGCCACATCGCCGTGACCGCGATGGGCCGTTGGTTCAACGCCATGCGTGGGCGGGCGGTTTCGTTCTCCTCGCTTGGTCTGCAAACCGCTGAGGCAAGCTTCCCGCTGATTTTCGTTTTGGTATCGGGGCTTGTGGGCTGGCGCGGAAGCTGGATCGCGGCGGCGATCCTGACACTGGTTGTCGGCCTACCACTGGTCGTCGCGCTGATGCGGGTGGAACGGGAGCCGCAGTCGGCTGAACCCGGCCACAAGGTGCAGACGGCTCCTCGTGACTGGACGCGCGGCGAAGTGCTGCGCGATCCGCTGTTCTGGGCCATTCTGGCGGTGTTTCTGGCGCCACCCTTCATCGGCACCACGGTTTTCTTCCACCAGGTCTATATGGTGGAGTTGCGCGGCTGGACGCTGGAGATGTTTGCCGGCTCGTTCTTCCTGATGTCGATGGCGAGCCTTGCGGCCATGCTGGTCACCGGCGCGCTGGTCGACCGGTTTTCCTCCGTCGCCGTCATGCCCTTCATGCTGGTGCCGATCGCCGCTGGCTGCCTTGTCATCGGCTTTTCCGGCGCTTCATGGACGCCCTATGTGTTCATGCCGCTGATCGGTTGCTCCATGGGCGCATCCAGCACTTTGAACGGTGCGCTCTGGCCAGAGCTTTACGGTGCGCGCCATCTCGGCAGCATCCGCGCAGTGGTGATCGCCGCCGTGGTGTTTTCGACCGCCGTTGGCCCGGGGCTCACGGGCTACCTTATCGATGCCGGCGTTTACTACCCGGTGCAGATCGCGGTCATGGGCATTGTCAGCATCGCGCTTGCCACGCTGATGGTGAGCTTACGTCAGCGCTTGCTGAAGCGTGCGGGCGCATAACAAAAAAGCCCGGCTCAACAGAACCGGGCTTCTAAGACGTCAGAATACCATAGATCTTACTTGATCTTGGCTTCCTTGAATTCAACGTGCTTGCGCGCGATTGGATCATATTTGGTCTTGACCATCTTGTCCGTCATCGTGCGGCTGTTTTTCTTGGTAACGTAGAAAAAGCCGGTGTCTGCCGTCGACAGCAGCTTGATCTTGATCGTTGTTGCTTTTGCCATGTTCTTCTGCCTTCAAGAGCAATCCGCTTCTCGTCCTTGAAAAGCGGAACCGGTACGCCCGGAATTTTACCTAAAAATCAACAAGCGTCCGAATCGGACGCTTGTTTGGGCTTGCCGGGCTTGTGATATCGCGCCACGGCAAAATCTGGCGGGACACTACGAATCTTCACGCAAAAGTCAAGGCTGGGAGTGCTCAAAACCGGTGGGGTGGCCCGATGAGCGAAACTTTTGTTGCCGCAGGGTCGTTTCTGTCCTTTAAGACCCGCGTTGCAACCATCGCAGACAAGAGAGGAGACGGCGATGATTCCATGGGTCGAACTCGACGAGAGCCAAATTCCGGGCGAGGCGGGCACGCTCAGGCTGAAACAGCGCGGCACCGAATTTTCGATCATGCTCGGCGCCAACGAGTTGATGAACAGCCGTCTTTCCGGCTCGGAAGAGGCGTTGGCCGATCTTGCAGCGGAAATGATCTCCGGTCGCGCCGCGCCATGCGTGCTGATCGGTGGTCTTGGCATGGGGTTCACACTGCGCGCGGCGCTTGCCGTGTTGCCGGATGACGCCCGCATTGTCGTTGCCGAACTGGTTCCCGCCGTGGTCCGGTGGGCGCGCGGGCCGATGGCCGGGGTCTTCAACGGGTCCCTCGACGATCCCCGTGTGGAGATATTCGAGGGCGATGTGAGCCAGCTTATCGCCGCGCGCAAGCATGCCTTTGATGCGATCCTGCTCGATGTCGACAACGGCCCGGATGGGCTGACGCGGGCGGACAATGACCGGCTCTACAGCCTTGCCGGCCTTGCAGCCTCGAAACGGGCTTTGACGAAATCGGGCGTTCTTGCCGTCTGGTCTGCCCATTCCGACGACCGCTTTACTGCCCGCATGCGCAAGAGCGGTTTTGAAACGGAAGCGAAGACGGTGCGCGCCAACGCAAGGAAACGCGGGTTGAAACATGTGATCTGGCTCGGCGTTTCCCGATAGCAACGAAAACCGTTGGGCCGCGGCAAAGCCCGGTCGCTGTTGACCCCCGCGGTAATCTTCAACATAAAAAGACCGAAGCGTGGCTCTCTCCGATTCTCGCGCGGTCTCTACGGGGTATTGCTTTTTCATGGAAGGCAAACTGAGACGCATTCTCCGATTTCTGGACGTCACGGATGTTTTCTTCGCTGTGTTCGATGAAGAAGACCGGCTGATCTTCGCCAACAGGCAATACCGGGAGTCGTTCTTTCTGGGCCCGGACAGAATACCCGCTCTGGCCGGACATGATGCGCCGCAATTTTCATGCACGACGTGGAACCGTGATTTCAAATCCGGACTTTGAACTCTGGCTCAAGGGCACGCTCTCCCGGCGTGGCAAGGTGCCGTTTCGTGCTTTTGAAACCGATGTGCATGACGGCACCTGGTTGTGGATGACAGAGACGGTCGATGAGGACGGCTGGATGCTCTGCCTGGCAAGCGATATCACGCCATTGCGCGCGCAAGGCCGTACGCTCCGCCAGGAACGCGACATCGCGCTCAGATCCTCTCTGACCGACGAACTGACCGGCATTGCCAACCGCCGCTTCCTGATGGAGCGTCTGGGGGATGTGGTCGCCCGGCAGCCGGAGGCGGGCGATGGTCCGTTCGGCTGTTTTGCGATCTTCGACGTCGACAATTTCAAGCAGGTCAATGACATTTTCGGTCATGCTTTCGGTGATCGCCTGCTGATCGGCTTTGCCCAGAAGGTTTCGGCACTTGCAAGACGCATCGACTGTTTCGGCAGGCTTGGCGGCGAGGAGTTCGGACTTGTGATCCCGCGCATGACGCTGCTGGAGGCAGCCAGCGCCGTTGAGAGGATGTTGCAGGAGGTCGGCGCGCATAGACCTTTCGCCGACCATCCCGATTTTCGCTATTCGTTTTCAGCCGGTATTGCCCCGGTCCAGCGTGGCGAGGACCAGACGGAGCTCTATGCGCGTGCCGACGCGGCGCTCTACAAAGCCAAGCGCACCGGCAAGAACAAGGTCTGTCTTGCAGACTGAGGCCCGAGAAAGGCTCTGGCCCATATGGGCGTGCTCAACAGCGGTTGACCTTTTGATCAACAGAAACTAAATCACCCCGGCGCGGGACGGCCTGCGCCTGACGAAAACAATCCGGGACGGCCCGGCCACTCTTTTAGCAAGGAGGGCCGTGTCATGGCCTGGTTCTATCTCGCAATCGCCGGTATTCTTGAAGTCGTCTGGGCCTTTTCGATGAAAAAGTCCGCTGGCTTCACCGTGTTGACACCCACACTGATCACCATCATCGCTTCAACCGCAAGCTTCGTGCTGCTGTCCGTCGCGATGCGCACCCTGCCGCTTGGCACCGCCTACACGATCTGGACCGGCATCGGTGCGATCGGCGCGTTTGCCATCGGCATCGCGGTGCTCGGAGAAGCGGCGACGCCCGGAAGGCTGATCGCGGCTGCGTTGATCATCTCGGGGATCGTGCTGATGAAGTTGTCAGGCGGGGAGGGGTGAAACACAAAAAATGATCCGATGGAATATTTAATTCTTTATTTTCCAATAATCTCCCCAAATACTTAATACAGGTTCGATAGAAAAGCGATCGGTAGGATTCGTGTTTCTTTTTAGTAATTCAAATATGTCATTTAGAACTGACCTGTTTTCTCCGAGATAGCTGTGAGATGACTCTCCAATTTGCGAATCATTGACCAATACCGTATCGAGGCCGTCACTTACGAAGGTAGGAGGTGTGATTCCAATGCGAGGAAATTCGTGAAGCCAGCCTGAAACTTTAAGGGCATTGTCCTGATCTGATATATAGGATGTGGTCCTCGTACAGTATTTAAGTGTGCGTTTAATTTGGTACGGCATTGTGGCGGCGTCTATGTCGGCCGCAGCTAAAATAATTTGGTTAATCTTTTTAAGAGTATTCGTTCGCCCATTCGCCAAAATTTCCAAGGCGCCGATGAGACAGCGGCACCCCATGCTGTGTGCAATTATGTTTACGCGACCTTTTTCCGAATTCGACGTAAAGGTATAAATGTGTTCAGCAAGAAGGTATTTGCTCGCTTCGGAAGATGCCTCATCGGCACTGTAACTACCAATTCTACCTTTGGAGGGCCAGCTAAACAGACCGATTCCTTGACCTAAACCTAGGTCATGACCTAATTGAGCCGCTCTTTTCACTGATTCAGAAAATGAAACATTGTATCCATGAATGAATATAGTTGGATGTTCCTTGATTTTCATTTTTTCCGAAGAGTCTCGGATATGCCGCCAAAATAGATTATCGTTCAGGAAATTAAGCTTTCCAAATATATGCGGTCATCTTTTCTACTTAAAAGCCTCTTCCAAAGCGGAGATCCCAGCGACCCAACTGTGTGTGAATCGGGGATAATTACCTCTGACAGTCCGTAGCTCAGCTTCTGATTGTTCTCGCCGCTGAAATCAATTAGCTCGCCGCGGCCATATATTGGCTTTCTATTTGTGGCATAAAATACATCATACTTTACTTTTTTGTCCTTTTGTCGTCTCCTTCCTTCGATTCTTTTTTAAATCAGACAAAGGGGCTGGCGACAATATTTTGCTGTCAAGATAAGATTTTTGGTTGCTGAATATTTTTTCAGGTTCTATTTCAAGTTCATTTTTTTGCTTTGCAGTGAGCCTACTATTAATTAATATAGAACCATCAAATTCTGAACCAAATAGTCTGACTTTTGCGAAATTGCAATTCTCAAATTTTGCCGAGTTGAAAAGGGATTTTTCTCCGTTCGCCGAAAAAGGTTAGTGTCTTTGAAAATAGCCTTTTGAAAATTCGACATCGAAAGGTCTGAATGCGACAAGTCAGCATTCGTGAATTTCGCGCCAGAGAAATTCATATTTGATAAATTTGCGCCCGAAAGATTTGCCCCGGACAGATCAATCTTCTCGAAAAACCGTGAAGTCTTTGGAGCGTCGCGAAAATCTTTAGGAAGCAGATCAAAAAAGACGACCCCTGACAAGTCCGGCGAAAAAGCTATCCTTTTTCTTCGCCTATTCCAGCTTTTAACCCCTTCTTTTAGCCATTCTACATGCCATTCGTTGGGCATAGCTACCTTCAATGTAATACATTAGAATGTAGATATGTTTCATCATCGATGTCTGTGGAGTCAATCCCTTCTTTTTGCGATCGATCCGCTATCAGAAGAAGAGAACAAAAATGCTGTTAGCCTTCACCGCTCGGAATAATCCACGGCTTCTTCCCCTCCCTTGCCATCAAACCCATGCATCTTCAGCGCCCATTGCAGGCCGATGACGGCGCCTTTCATGGGTTGGATGAGGGCGAAGGCGGCAAGCGCTGTCAGCGGCACCCAGACGGCAAGGTGGACCCAGTCGGGCACGTCGAAAAGCTCCGCACCGGTCATATAGCCGCCGACCATGAAATGGCCGAGCACGAGGATGACGAGATAGGCGGGCAGGTCATCGGCGCGGTGGTGATGGATCTCCGTGCCGCAATGGCCGCATTCATCCACGGTCTTCAGATATTTGTAGAACAGCTTGCCCTTGCCGCAGGCGGGACAGCGGCCCTTGAGTCCCGTCAGCATGGCAGGCGCGAGCCGGCGTTCGTCGGTCGGCTTTTCGCCATAGCGTTGGTGGTTGTCGTCAGACTTTGCGGGCATGGTGTCCTCCGTGAGGCCCGATTTATCCCGAAAGTCTGATGAAACGCAATGGCTCAGGCACTCACGTGGAGCCAGAGCGGGGGCCTTGTTCGTCACCGCGCGGCGCAGACCGTGGCGCTGCCGTTGGTCCAGCAGCCGCCACTTGCCAGGCGGAAATCATCGCCCAGAGGAGCCTGGGCATGGGTCGCACCGGCTTCGGCATTCCAGTGGGCGCCTGCCGTTCCATCGCCGAACGGCGAGACTTCCGCAAAGAATTGGCCGAGATAGTTCTCGCGGTCGGTGTTGATCCAGAACGTGCCGGTGCCGTCATTGGCAAGCCAGATCGGGCAACCCGCGGCCATGTCCACATAGGTCTTGCCGGACACGATCAGCTTGCAGGCGCCGTAGATCACATTCGGCCCGGATGATAACTGCTGCGGCGCGGGTTCCGGCACGCTTGATGCGTTCTGGAAACAGGCGGAGGTCTCTTCTAAGGCCCGGTTGCTGCCGGTCAGCGCGAAGGCCGCTTCGGTCCATCCCGTTCCGGTGTCATAGCCGAAATGGATGGAGGAGGCGTTGGCGAAGAGATCGATCTCGCCCCACGGTTCGTCATTCGGCAAAAGCAGCGTGCGCCATTCGAAGCCGTTGGCGTCGGTCACCGGCTGCATCGCATAGGTCATGCGTGATGAACGGTCGCCGTCAAACCACATCTCGACATCGGTCGGAAAGGGCGAGGCGGCCGAGGCATAGCTTGAAAAGCCGATGCCGGTGGCTGCGCCATCATGGCGGAAATAAAGCCCCTCTTCAGAACCGGTGATGCGCATGGCCTCGCAGGCGGTGACTGCGCCATTGTCTTTCAGCTGCGTGATTTCCCAGCCATTGGCCCCGCCATAGGGCACGGCCTGCTGCGCCAGCGCCGTCGGAGCCACCCCAAGGGCGGCTGTTGCGAGCGCTGCCGCGCATGCCGAGCAGATCGATTTCATCCGGACGCTCCCCTGTTCGCTCAGGCGGACATCCCCTCGGATCCGCGCTGGCGATGATAGCGTTATCCAAAGCTCTCGATCAGTCAAGACGGACTGCGTAACAGGTGGCAGAATTTCATTCGATTTTTCTAATAAGAGAAGGTCGAGGGTCGCCGGCTCACTCAGCGGCGGCCGCGTCCGCTGCGTCGTCCCGCACCGCCGCCGCGCATCGGACGGCCGGTTTGCGATTTGTGGAAGGAGCGGGTCGGGGCTGGGAGCTTGCGGCCGGATGAGAGCATCTCGAACCGCAGTGCACCGGCAAGCGGGATCGCCTCCACAAGCTGCACTTCGACATTGTCGCCGAGCTGATAGCCGAGATTGGATCGCTCCCCGACAAGCGCCTGGCGCACCTCATCATGGACGAAGTAATCGCCGCCCAGCGTGGAAACCGGCACAAAACCGTCGGCGCCATATTCTGGCAGGGCGATGAACAGGCCGGAACGGGTGACTCCGGCCACACGCCCGTCGAAACTCTCGCCGATTCGGTCCGCCAGATGGTGGGCAATCAGCCGGTCGACGGTTTCCCGCTCGGCGGCCATGGCGCGGCGCTCGAAGGTGGAGATTTCGGCGGCAATATCGTCGAGCTGCTCTTCCTCTTCGCGTTCCAGCCCGCCTTCGCCGAGGTGAAGGGATGCCACCAGAGCGCGGTGGACGATCAGGTCTGCATAGCGGCGGATGGGTGAGGTGAAATGGGCGTATTTCAGCAGGTTCAGGCCGAAATGGCCGCCGTTTTCGGGCGAATAGACCGCCTGGCTCTGGGAGCGCAGCACCATCTGGTTGACGAGATCCTTGTGCGGGGAACCATCGGCCTTGGACAGGATGCCATTGAACGAATTGGCCCTGAGATTGCCCCCTTGGCCAGCGGGATCGAAAGCGTCGCCAGGAATTCGCGCAGGCTTTCCTGCTTGGAAAGCGAAGGCGCGTCATGGGTGCGGTAGATCAGCGCCTGGCGCTTCTTTTCCAGCGTTTCGGCAGCGGCGACATTCGCCTGGATCATCATTTCTTCAATGAGCTTGTGCGCATCGAGGCGTGGCGGCACCACCACCTTGTCGACAGTGCCGTCTTCCTTCAGGAGGATACGGCGCTCGGGCATGTCGAGTTCCAGCGGCTGGCGGCGATCACGGCCACGCTTCATGGTCTCGTAGGCAGCCCAGAGCGGCTTCAGCACGGGTTCCAGCAGCGGGCCGGTCTTGTCATCGGTCGTGCCATCAACGGCAGCCTGTGCCTGTTGGTAGGATAGCTTGGCCGCGCTCTTCATCATGATGCGGTGGAAGGTGTGGGAGGCTTTGCGGCCATCCTTCGAGAATACCATGCGCACAGCCATGGCCGGGCGGTCTTCGCCCTCGCGCAGCGAGCAGAGGTCGTTGGAAATCCGCTCGGGCAGCATCGGCACGACGCGATCCGGAAAATAGACCGAATTGCCGCGCTTCAGCGCCTCGCGGTTGAGCGCGGATTTGTGGCGGACGTAATAGGAAACATCGGCAATGGCGACGGTGACGATGACGCCGCCCTCGTTTTCGGGCCGGGTGTCGGGCTCGGCAAAAACCGCGTCGTCATGGTCTTTGGCATCGGCCGGGTCGATGGTGACCAGCGGAATATTGCGCCAGTCCTCGCGGCTTTTCATGTCCGCGGCAGTCGCCGCATCGGCTTCGTCGATCACGTCCTTTGGAAAGATATGCGGAATGCCGTGGGAATGGATGGCGATCATCGAGACCGCTTTTTCCGAGGCCAACGAGCCGACAATGGTCAGCACTTCGCCGCGCGGCAGGCCGTAGCGGCCGGACCGCTTGACGTCGACTTCGACGAGATCGCCGTCCTTCGCACCGTTGAGCGCGGTGTCCTCGATATCAATCTCGTTGTCGCGGCGCTCGATCGGCATCAGCCGTACCGAACCGTCGTCCAACACGCGTATGACCCCGAGAGCGGCCGCACCGCGCTTGTCGATCACCTTGATGATGCGGGCTGTATAGGCCGGGCCGGTGTCGGATTTCGACGGGAAAATCTTGGCGACAACGCGGTCGTTGAGGCCCGCGGTCGGTGCCTTGCGCTTGCCATTCTTGCCGCCGCCGGACTGGCGAATGAGCACGGCAGGTGCTGCACCGTCCTCTTCCGGCCATTCGGCCGGCCGGCCGATCAACTCGCCATCCTTGTCACGCGTGGTGATGTCGAGAACGGTTACCGGCGGCAGTGCGCCGGGCCGCAGCAGGCTCTTGCGCTTTTTCTGCAGCAGGCCTTCATCCTCAAGGTCGCGCAACAGGTCCTTCAGAGCAACGCGCTCGGCACCCTTGATGCCGAACGCCTTGGCGATTTCACGCTTGGATCCGCGGTCGGGGTTGTCGGCAATGAACTTCAGCAGCACATCGCGCGGCGGCACCTGGCCGTGAATGATTGCGTCGGGTTTGTTTGCACCCGCGCCGGTTTTCGGTTTTGCGCTCAACTATCGCTCTTTTCGGCCTCGGCATCATCGGCCTTCTTCTTCTTTGAAGCCGATGCCTTTTTGGTTGCCGAAGCGGTTTTGGTTGTCGTTTTCTTCGTTGCCGTCTTTTTCGCCGGCGCTTTCTTCTTGGCGGGCTTTTTCAGCCCGGCCTTTTCCGCGCGGGCGGCCAGAAGCGGAACGGCCTCTTCCATGGTCACCGATTGCGGGTCCTTGCCCTTGGGAATGGTGGCGTTGATCTTGCCCCATTTGACATAAGGCCCGTAGCGCCCTTCATTGACGGTGACTTCGCCGCCGCCGTCGGGATGCTCGCCCAGCGATTTCAGCGCGGCTGGCGCACCGCGCCGCCGTCCGCCATTGGCACGCTTGTCGGCAATAATGGACACCGCGCGGTTGACCCCGACGGAAAACACTTCGTCGATGCCTTCCACATTGGCATAGGTACCGTCATGCAGCACGAAGGGGCCGTAGCGCCCGAGGCCGGCGGTGATCATCTTGCCGTCTTCCGGATGCGGGCCGACGTCGCGTGGCAGCGAGAGAAGCCGCAGTGCCTTTTCCAGGTCGATATCTTCCGGCTTCCAGCCCTTCGGCAGCGAGGAGCGCTTGGCCTCCTTGCCTTCGCCGCGCTGGACATAAGGGCCGAAACGCCCGGTTCTGAGCGTTACGGTTTCGCCGGTTTCCGGGCAGGTGCCCAGTTCGTTGGGCTCGTTCGGGTTGATGCCGTTGGCCTCTGCTTCTCCATCCGCACCCAGCTGCCGGGTGAAATTGCAATCAGGATAATTGGAGCAGCCGACGAAGGCGCCGTATTTGCCGAGCTTCAGAGACAGATTGCCGGTGCCGCAAACCTGGCAGATACGCGGATCGGAGCCGTCCTCACGCTTAGGGAAGACGAGCGGCGCCAGCGCCTCGTTCAGCGCATCCAGCACGTTGGTGACGCGCAGTTCCTTGGTGCCCTCGACCTGGGCAAAGAAGTCCTTCCAGAAATCGCGGAGAACCTGTTTCCACTCGAGCGTGCCGTCGGAGATCTTGTCGAGCTTTTCTTCAAGGTCTGCAGTGAAATCATATTCCACATACCGGTCGAAGAAGTTTTCAAGAAAGGCCGTGACCAGCCGGCCCTTGGCCTCCGGCGTCAGCTTGCGGTTCTCAATGACGATATATTCGCGATCGCGCAGCGTCGCCAGTGTCGAGGCATAGGTCGACGGGCGGCCGATGCCGAGCTCTTCCAGCTTCTTGATCAGCGAGGCTTCCGAATAGCGCGGCGGCGGCTCGGTGAAGTGCTGGGTGGCGCGGATCTTTTCCTTGTCGATATTTTCCTGAGCATTGATCTCGGGAAGACGGCCATCGTCCTCATCCTCGTCGGATGGCTGTTTTTCCTCGCGGTTGTCGGCATAGGCCTTGAGGAAGCCGTCAAACTTCACGACCGTGCCGACAGCGCGCAGGCCGGCGCTTTCGCTGCCCTTGGTCGCGGTAATTTCGGCCGTGGTGCGTTCCATTTCGGCAGAGGCCATCTGGCTGGCGATGCCGCGCTTCCACACGAGGTCATAGAGGCGGAACTGGTCGGCATCGAGGAATTTCTTGACCGATTGCGGCGTGCGGGTGAAGTCGGTCGGGCGGATGGCTTCGTGGGCCTCCTGCGCGTTCTTGGCTTTCACCGAATAGTGTCGCGCCTCAGCCGGCAGGTAGCGCTGGCCGAACTGGTCGCCGATCGCATCGCGCGCGGCGGAGACCGCTTCGGGCGCCATCGAGACACCGTCGGTACGCATATAGGTGATAAGACCGGCCGTTTCGCCACCGATATCGACACCTTCATAAAGCCGCTGCGCCACCTGCATGGTGCGCGAGGCGGAGAAGCTGAGGCGCGACGAAGCGGCCTGCTGCAATGTCGATGTGGTGAAGGGCGGGCCGGGATTGCGGCGGACGGGCTTGGCCTCGACGCTGGCGACAGAATAGGTCGCGCCCTCAAGCAACTCTTTGATACGTCCGGCGTGTTCGCCATCCTTGACGGAGTTTTTCTGGATGCGCTTGTCGTCGGCTTTCACCAGACGGGCTTCGAACTGATCGCCGCGCACGGTTTTGAGGTCGGCGACAATGTTCCAGTATTCTTCCGGAATAAAGCGCTCGATCTCGCTTTCGCGCTCGCAGACGAGACGCAGCGCCACCGATTGCACGCGACCGGCAGAGCGCGCGCCGGGCAGCTTGCGCCACAGCACCGGCGACAGGTTGAAGCCGACCAGATAATCAAGCGCGCGGCGGGCGAGATAGGCATTCACCAGCGCTTCATCGATCTCGCGCGGATTGGCCATGGCTTCGAGTACGGCCTTCTTGGTGATGGCGTTGAAGACCACGCGCTTGACCGGCTTGTCCTTGAGCACCTTCTTCTTTTGCAGAAGGTCGAGCACATGCCAGGAAATCGCTTCACCTTCCCTGTCCGGGTCGGTCGCGAGGATCAGGCCGTCGGCGTTCTTCATCGCGTCGGCTATGTCTTTCACGCGCTTCGCCGATGCGGTGTCGACTTTCCAGGACATGGCAAAATCGTCGTCGGGCAGCACGGAGCCATCCTTGGCCGGCAGGTCGCGCACGTGGCCGAAGGATGCCAGAACCTTGTAGCCCGAGCCCAGATACTTGTTGATGGTCTTTGCCTTGGCGGGGACTCTACAACGACTACGTCCATATCTTCCGTCTCAATTCTTCTTTGCCACGTAAGGTGCCGTCCGCTCTCGTATCGGCACATCGCGTTTTCCGGTAAAAGCCGTTCTGTCGTTGGCCGAGCCGTCGGTAACGCATTCGAAAAAATGCCCGGAATCAGAGCGTTTCCGGCCGTATACAGACTGTCCGCAAGGCCCGCTTTCGAAAGCCGGCGAGGAATGGGCGGTATGTCCGTCTTCCGGCTTGCAGGACTGTTCAGCGTTGCCTTTACCCCGAAAGATGCCCTGGACGCAAACCGGATGTTTCTGTTGAGCATGTTCCGGACTCGAAATGGACAGAGTTTGCTCGTTGGTCAAGTCCCAGTGCGTGAAAATTCACGACGCAGGTCCGATGTAACCAGAAGGATATTCTTTTTCAGGTTGCGATTAATAAATCAGCAACTACTCTTTTGAGTTGAGGTATAGCTGAATGGTACATGAAACGGGCATCAGGGATTTGGATGTAGCATGTTGCTGCACAGGTCTGGAAAACAAAGCGGCAAAACACTGACGGAAGAAGAATTATCTATATCAGGCAGATTCTTGCTCAGGTTCGGCGTCTTGCCGACAAGGAAGGGGCGGAGTTGCTTTGTTATCTGCTCGATATGGCCTGTATCGAGGCGAGCTCGGCTCAGACTCGTATGATTACCGACTTCGCTGTCGACTAGAAATGCGTTAGCACCACGGCTTTCTTGTTGCGCCGGCTTGGTATGACGTTCACGCAGCCCACTGCCGGACTTGGACCTGTTGGGCGACATTGAACGTGCAACAGGCTGCCAGATCGGCGGAAGAAACCCACCGCTGGAAATAGGGCATTCCCGGCTTGGCTCCGGGAACGCGTGTTTTAGAAAATGTGTGGGGCTGAACGCCAGTCGGTCAGAAATCGCGCTCGAGGCGCACCCAGCCAAACCAGTTCTGCTGGTTCCAGCTATCGTCCAGAAAGGCGTAGTTGATATTTGTGCGGACATGGAAATCATCAACAATTTCCCAGTCTGAGGTAAAGCCTGCCTCCCAGAATACCTTGTCATTGCTGGCGACAGTGTACTGGGTCTGCGGCGCCAGGATAAAGTTTTCGGTGACATTGAAATAGTAGTTGGCCGCGACCGCATGCTTCATATAGGTGTCAGCGATCGGCGAGATCGTCCCAGTTCGCGGACGTGAAATCGGGCACATAGGCGATGAAGCCGCTTGCATAAAGGCCCGCGATTTCAAACGTGCCTGGACCGATCCCGAAGCCAGCCCAGGGGCGGACGGCATAGGTCTCGTTATAGGTATCGTAGGCGGTATCCAGCTTCAGGTAATTGCTGTCAGAGACCACATAGCCGAGACGCCCTGAAAGACCGATCTTGGCGAGCTCGCCATCACTGCCGGTTTCATCCGGCGTCATTCCGACGGCAGCAAGCGCGATCTGGAAATGATCTGCGCCATTATAGGCAAGGCGGATCGAGTTGTAGCGGCTCACATTGTCAATGTTGTCGAGTTCGCCCCAAAGGTCTTCATTCCAATAGCCCTTGATGTAGCCGGCTCTGAATGCGAGCGCATCGCCAATTTCAAGATAGGCTTCGTCAAACTTGAAGTCGTCGCCCGTACCGTTGGAATAGAAATAGAACTCCGGGACCATTCTCGACGTCAGCGTACCAAGCTCGGTTGCGGACTTGGCCGTTACTGCCAAGTTTGTCTTGACGTAAGGATACCAGTCGTTGTCGAGAGACGAGCCTGTCTGAATGCCGCCAAATTTGGTCTCGAAGCGGACATAGCCGCCGATCTGGAGGCAGGTCTCTGTACCCGGGATAAAGAAATAACCGCTGCCGAAGGCATCGCAGGCTTCGACGTAGTTGGCTGTGACCGGTTCGATCATCACGACCGGATCAGCGGCCTTGGCACCTGTTGCAGCCACGATCATCGAAGCGGAGCCGATGAGCAATTTCTTGATTTTCATTGCAGCAATCTCCAGAGACTTTTTCGTTAATCATCACACCAGTGCAGGACGCCATGACCGCATTATAGTTTTTTCTGTTTCGGCGATTGCACGTAAAACTATACGTCTCCTCGCTCTAAACACAATCCATGCAAGACCCGTCGGTCCGTAAATGCAAGCATGTAGCCTTGTTTGGGCTGGAAGTGTTGTCAAACAGCAACGCCTGGCACATCGATATTATCGATTATTCATGGACAATGATGCGAACGCCAAGCGACACTTTATCGCGGAAAAACAGTTCCTTATCCCAAAGACGGAGTTTGATTCGCGGCTAGACGGAAAATCGAATTCGTGGCAACCTTTCCAAGGTTGCGCACGCACATCTGGTCGTAAACCATCTGGATGCAATTGCATCCTTAAGCTGCATCGTGAATTATCTTTTGTCTCGGAATTTCTGCCCTCGTCTTGTGCGAGATCGCGCGGGTAAGGCGGATTTGAAGCCAAAAATCAATGATTTGGGTGCTTGTTCGCTCAAAACAATTGGAGTATCAGCCAATTCGACAAAAAGGGGCCGTAGCTCAGCTGGGAGAGCGCTGCAATCGCACTGCAGAGGTCGGCGGTTCGATCCCGCTCGGCTCCACCATTTCTGCGAACGCTTTGCTGCGAATTTCGCAGCCGGCGCGCCGGCTAGTTGTTGTCTTCCGGTAGGGTTGGAAGCGGCATGATCTCGATGCCTTCCTCAAGCAGATCGCGGACCTCGTCTGCCTTTGCTGCGCCGATAATACCGCGCTGTTCGCTCTCGCCATAGTGGATCTTGCGGGCTTCTTCGGGGAAGCGCTCACCGACATCTTCCGAGTTCTTGCGGATTTCGGTCACGGCCTGTTTCAGCTTTTGCAAAGCCTCCCGGCGTGCCTTGTCGACAAGAGCGGTCTTGCGCTCGTCCTGCTTGCGCGCGGTAGAGACCTGCGGTGCCATCAGACCCTTGGCGATTTGAGCGGAGTTGCAGACCGGACAGGTCAGGAGGCCGCCCGCCATCTGCCTGTCGAAGTCTTCACTGCCGGAAAACCAGCCGTCGAAGGCGTGGCCGTTATCGCAAGAGAGTGAGTAATGGATCACAGGGTCGGTCTTTCGCTCAGGCCTATACGTCAGCGCCGTGCAGATTGTCGCTTTCTTCAAGCGTGAAAGCGCGGATGTTCTTCAGGTTCGGCACTTTGCCGCGCGCCGCCGTCACCGCATCGGTGTCGATCTCGGCGGTGATTACCGCTTCGCCCGTGCCGCCCGCTTCTGCCAGAACGCGGCCCCAGGGATCGATGATGATCGCGTGGCCGAAGGTTTCGCGCCCGTCATCGTGAAAGCCTGCCTGCGCCGCCGAAATCATGAAGGCGCCGTTTTCAATGGCGCGCGCACGCTGCAACACATGCCAGTGGGCTTCGCCGGTCTGTTTTGTGAACGCGGCAGGCGCAGTCAGAACCTCGGCGCCTGCAAGTGCGTAGGCGCGGAACAGGTCAGGAAAGCGCACGTCATAGCAGATGCCCATGCCGATCTTTGCAAACGGAAGGTTCGCCAAAACTGCGCTCTCGCCGGGCCGGTAGACCGCGCTTTCACGCCAGCTTTCGCCATTGTCGAGGTCGACATCGAACATGTGGATTTTGTCGTAGCGCGCGGCAATGGTGCCGTCGGGCGCAAACAGCAGTGCCCGATTGGCGACCATTCCGTCGTCAACGGCAATCGCCGTCGAGCCGATATGAAGGTGAAGGGCGTGTTCACGCGCAAGGGCGGCGGCCGTGCGGACGGTGATGTCGTCAGCTTCCGCCTTTAAACCCGCCATCAGTTGTTTTCGGTCTTTCTGGACCGCGCCCGTCATTTCCGGCGTCTGCACATATTGCGCGCCTTTGACGGCGGCCTCTCGAACCAGCGTTGAAAGCGTATCGGCGTTCTGCTCGGGATCGGTGCCCGAGCGCATCTGGATGGCGGCGGCGGTGAAACGGGTCATGCGCGGATCCTTAAGCGGCAAGAAGCGGATCGAGCTTGCCTTCGCGCTCAAGCGCGAATAGCTCGTCGCAGCCGCCAATGTGCCGGTCGTCAATGAAAATCTGCGGGAAGGTCGAGCCGCCCTTGGCACGCTCGATCATCGTTGCGCGCACGTCCGGGGTCTCGGTGGCATTGTATTCAGTGAAGCCGACGCCCTTGTCCGACAGAAGCTTTTTGCACGGGCGCAGAAACCGCAGAATTCCCGCGTGTAAATCTCGACATTCGCCATGATGATACTGGGGTCCTTTCGTTGCAGGCCGGGGTGATCAGCCCTTCATATAGTTTCATCGAGCACGCGTGCAAAGGTCAAAACATTGATCTCGCTTGCGCCCTTGCGTCTCAAAACCCTTGCGGCCGCCGAAACGGTGGCACCGGTGGTGTAGACGTCATCGATCAGCAGGATCGATTTTCCGAAGACCTGGTCTTCGTGATCGCGCGCAAGCGCGAAGGCGCCCCGCACATTGTCCTCGCGCGCCGATCGCGTCAGGCCGACTTGCTGGCTGGTGCGCCGCTTGCGCCGCAAAAGCCCCGGCAGAAACGGTTTGCTGGAAAGCCGTGCCAGATTGCGTGCAAGCTCTGCCGACTGGTTGAAGCGGCGCGACATCAGCCGGGTCGTATGCAGCGGCACAGCGGCAATGCCGTCACAGCGTGCGATCATTCCATCATCGGCGCGCTGCATCCATGTGGCCATCATCACCGCAAGATGGGTGTTGTCGCGATATTTCAGCGCGTGGACGAGGTTGCGCACCGTTCCGGAATAAAATGCAGCCGAACGCAGCCGATCGAAATCCGGCGGGTGGGCGATGGCCTCTGCACTCATGATCTCGGGGCCCAGATCGTGTGAGAACGGCGTTCCGAGAACCGCGCAATAGGGGCGTTCGATGAAACGGATATTGCTCCAGCAATTGACGCAGAGCGCGCGATGCGTCCCCGTGGTTTTGCCGCAGGCCGCACAGACCGGCGGGAAGACGAGATTGCCGAGCATGGCCAGCGTATCACGGGCCACAGCCGCAGATCGGGCGCGCATCGCCTGAAGTCTCAACGGTCTGATCTCATCCATGACCTCAAGGTAGCGCGTTGACGGACGCTTTGCGACTCCTAATTGGCGGGGATTATGTGAACTGGAAAGGCCGCAGGCGATGGAACAGGTTTTCGATGCACGACGCGTGGAGGCGAACCGGCTGAAGGCCTGGCGCGCGGCAAAGCCCGGTGCCGATTTTCTGCTCGACATCGTGGCCGAGGAAATCGCCGACCGGCTTGCCGTGGTCGAGCGGCAATTTGATGAGGCCGTCGAACTGCACGGAGTTACAGGCGCTGTCGCCAGAGCCGCGCTTGCCACAGGCAAGGTCGGAGCGATCACGCGGGTGGAGAGTGACGCGGCCTTTGCCGATGGGACTGTGCCAAACCAGGTGGCTCCGCTGGAACTGCCCGGGCTTGAGGACCAGTCGCTTAATCTGGTGCTGTCGCCGCTGGTCGCTCATCTCACCAATGACACGCCCGGCTATTTCATCCAGGCGCGCCGGGCGCTCAAACCGGACGGGCTGTTTCTGGCGGCGATCCCCGGTTCCGGCACGCTGGCCGAGCTGCGCGAATGCCTGCTTGCGGCTGAAACGGAGCTTTACGGCGGCGTCAGCCCGCGCGTGATCCCCTTTGCCGATGTGCGCGATATTGGCGGTTTGCTGCAACGGGCGGGGTTTGCCCTGCCTGTGGTCGATCAGGAAAATTACACGGTCCGCTATGACACGCTGTTCGAGCTGATGGCGGATCTGAGGGCGATGGGTATGGCCAATCCAATCGCAGACCGCTCGAAAAAGCCTGTCAGCCGGGCGTTCTTTCTGCGTGCGGCCGAACTCTATGCCGAACGCTTCAGCGATACGGATGACCGCATTCGCGCGACTTTCTCGATCGTTTATGTCTCCGGCTGGGCACCGCATGAAAGCCAGCAGAAGCCGCTGAAACCGGGTTCGGCGAAAGCGCGCCTTGCCGACGCGCTCAACACCGAAGAATACAAACTCAAGCGGTAGCGCCGCTTCACCGCTTCAAATGGGGAGTCTGCCGCTTGCCAGAAGGATACCGAAGATCGCGATGGCAACACCGGCGATCTGGAAGAGATCGGGCATGCGCCCGAACAGCGCCGCGACCAATAGGGCAGAGACCGGCACAAGGTTGAAGACTACCGATGTTGCGCTGGGTCCGCGCCGGGCAATGCCGATCTGCCAGAAAATATAGGCGAGAACCGAGCCTATGAGCGCCATCCACAACACTGCGCCGAGAGCCGGTGCATCCGCGGCGGTGAGTGCGGCAAAGGGATTTTCGAAGAAAAAGCGGCAAGCAGAAGCGCGATTGCGCCACCGCTCATGGTCCAGGCTGTTGTCTCCATCGGCGTGGCTTCGTGCACGATCCGGCGGCAGCCGATGGTGTAGAGCGCCCAAGCGAGGCTGCCCGCAAGGATCAGGATATCGCCGGAGGTGAACTGGGTGCCTGAAAATGCACCGACTGTCAGTGAAACGCCAAAAAGGCTGATGGCCATACCGACAATGGCGCTAAGCGAGGGAGGCGTCGCTGAAAGACGGCGTCGATGAGATTGGTCGTCAGCGGGCTTGTGCCCATGATCAGCGCCGCCGTGACCGGGCTTGATGTTTGCATGCCCAGAAACAGCGCGGCGTTGAAGCCTGCGACGCCGACGATCCCGAGCGCCAGAAAAGCGCAGACGTTCTGTTTCAGGACGCTGACACGAAAGCCGCCGCTGAAGTATAGCCATGTCAGAATCGCGATGGCGGCGATTGCAAACCGAAGGGCCGCAGCCGTCCATGGCGGCAGGCCGGAAAGCGCAATCCGCGTTGCCTCGAAATTCGTGCCCCAGAAAATGGCGGAAAGGGCGCTGAGCCCGAGTGCTGCCGCGTCGGCGGAAGCAGCATTGGCCCGATTGGACAAAGCGTCGTTTGAGACGGTCATGGCAACCTCGTCTGTTAATCGAATGCGCGGAGGATGCCTTTCCGAAAAAGAGTATGATACAGACAATATCGGTATGTCGTTTTCCGAAAATGGAAAATTGAATGGTTCAATTCAACTGGGATGATAACCGTGTTTTTCTCGCTGTTGCCCGCGAGGGAACACTGTCCGGCGCTGCGGCACAGCTCAAAAGCGGTGTCGCCACGATTGCGCGGCGGATCGAGCGAATGGAAAACGCACTCGGGGTCCCGCTCTTCCTCAGGCATCAAAGCGGTTACATCCTGACCGATCAGGGTGAGGCGCTACTGCCGCGTGCCGAAGCTGTGGAACTGGCCGTCGGTGACATGCGCCTTCAGGCCAGTGACGATGCGGGTATTCGCGGTCAGGTGCGACTTGCCAGTGTTGAAAGCCTGGTGGCAGGCTTCATCGTGCCGGCGCTCGAACCGCTGCTTGCCCAAAACCCGGGACTGGATGTCGAGATCGCGTTTTCAACGGTGGCGGTCAATATGCACCGGCACGATGCTGACCTCGCGCTCAGAATGGTCCGGCCGGAGCGCGGCAATCTCCGGGTCCGCCAGCTCGCCACCATGGGCTTTGGCCTCTACGGGCCGAAACACGGTGCGGAGCCATTGCGGATCGTCACATGGCCGCAATCGGAAAGCCTCGCCGTTCCGCTCGGCTGGTCGAAAGCCTTTGCAAATGAAAGAAACGCACGTTTTGCCGTCAACACGCTTGCGGGGCAGGTGGAAGCCGTGCGGCGCGGCATTGGCAGGGCTGTGCTGCCGCATTTCCTGGCTCAAGATGACCTTCGGCTGCTGGCAGATCGCTTGCCGGACGGCGGTATGATGGAGCGTCCGATCCTGCTGGTGACCCACAGTGACCTGATTGCCTCGCAAAGGGTCAAAAGCGTGGCGGATGTCGTCTCGGCCGAGATTACACGCCGCAGGGGCGAACTGTCAGGGCTTTGACGCTGTTTACAGCAGATCCTGCAGGATGGGGATGAGGGGCTCGTCTGCGGGTGGCATCGGGTAATCGCGCAGGTCTTTTGCGCGCACCCATTTGATCGCCTGGCCTTCTTGGCCGGAGGGAATGCCCTGATAGCGGCGGCAGACGAACAGCGGCATCAGCAGATGGAAGTCGTCATAGGTGTGGCTGGCAAAGGTCAGGGGCGCGAGGCAGTCGGCCTTGGTGGTGATGCCCAGTTCCTCTTCCATTTCGCGGATCAGGCAGGCTTCGGGCGTTTCACCGGTTTCCACCTTTCCGCCGGGAAATTCCCACAGGCCCGCAAGCGTCTTGCCCTCAGGGCGTTGCGCCAGCAGAATGCGGCCATCGTTGTCGATCAGGGCACAGGCTGCCACCAGCAGCAGCTTCTTGTCGGTCATTGTTCAGCCTTTTCACGCCAGTAGCGATATCGATATGCCTCTTTGAAGCTGAAGCACCGGTAGAGCGAAAGCGCCGCTTCATTGCTTTCCGTCACCTGAAGCCAGACGGTGCGCGCGCCGCGCCCTTCAGCCACCGCATCATGCCGGTTGCCAGTTCGCGTCCATGGCCTTTGCGCCGCGCATCTGGTGCGACTGCGAAGGCTTCAATGCCGGCCATATCGAAATCATGTACGCATAGCCCGGCCGCGACAGGCTCACCGCGATCTTGCGCGCGGATGAAGAAGCCATGCGATGGCTTGATGGCGGTAACCACTTCGGCCAGGCCAGCCTTGGTTAGACCTGGCACGGGGTTCACCTTCAGTGCTGCGCCAACGAAACGGCTGACATCCTGGCTCGGCAACAGTTCGATGCCTTCCAAGGGGTCAAAAAGGTTGAGATCGAGTGTCATGACAACGGTCGTGTCAAACGGCTCGGCGCCCTCGGCTATCAGATATTCGACGAGCGTGGGCGGTGTCAGCGGGGTTTCGCGCACCAGAAGCGGCCGTCCGAAAGTCTCGTAGTGACGACGCGCCTTCTCGATCCTGATCTCGATATCGGAAGTATCCGACTGATCAAGAACTGACAGGCTGTTCAGACGTTTTGACGGGTGACCCGCTGTCAGCCGAAGCTGCCAGGCGCCGTCATATAGCACGTTCTTTGCCGGCCACGCGCGCAACCCCATGGCTTCAAGCCGACGCACAAGTGGAAGATCCGCACTCACCTTTGATCCGATCCTGTCGCGACGTTATCGTTGTTTTTCATTCATCTAGTGCGGGAGAGGCCGGTCTGTAAACACAGGCTTTTTGTTGAGGCGGTCGGTGTTGCGCGATGGCAACGCGACCGCCTGCCGGTTCAGCTGCGATAGTCGCCGTTGATGGCGACATATTCCTTGGTGAGGTCGCAGGTATAGACGGTTGCCTGTCCGTCACCGAGGCCGATATCGGTACGGATGATGATTTCGTCTTCGCGCATGACTGCGGAGGCGAAATCTTCCTCGTAGTCAGGATCGCGCTCGCCGTTGACGGCCACGCGGATATCACCGAACCAGATCGCGAGCCGATCGCGGTCGGCCTTCTCCCCGGCCTTGCCGACAGCCATGACCACACGGCCCCAATTGGCGTCCTCGCCGGCAACTGCGGTTTTGACCAGCGGGGAATTGGCGATCGAGCGGGCAATCACGCCGGCGGCGCGGTCATTTTCAGCACCCGTCACGCGGACGGTCACCATCTTGCGGGCACCTTCGCCATCGCGCACGATCTGCAGTGCCAGATCCTGCATCAGCGCGTGCAACGCCGCCCGGAAGTCGTCCAGCCGCGGGTCGGTGCCATCGTTGACTATGTCCTGACCTGGCGCCTTGCCGGTGGCAAAGGCCAGCACGGTATCGGAGGTGGAGGTGTCGCTGTCGATGGTGACAGCATTGAAGCTTGCGCCCACGCCTTCGGAAAGGAGTTGCTGGAGGGCTTCGGCGGAGACCGCCGCGTCGGTGGCGATGAAGGATAGCATGGTTGCCATGTCGGGCGCGATCATGCCTGCGCCCTTGGCTATGCCGTTCAGCGTTACGGAAACCCCGTCGATCATGGCGCCACGGGTGGCGACCTTCGGATAGGTGTCGGTTGTCATGATCGCCTTGGCCGCATCGAGCCAGCAGTCGGGCCGGGCTCCGCCTGCCATGGCCGATAGAACGTCGGAAAACTTGGTTGCGTCGAGCGGCTCGCCGATGACGCCGGTGGATGCGAGGAACACATCACCTTCGGAGCAGTTTGCAGCCTTGGCGGCGGTTTGTGCTGTCAGCGCGGTTGCTTCCGCACCCTTCTTGCCGGTGAAGGCATTGGCGTTGCCGGAATTGACCACAAGTACCCGGGCTGATCCGCCGGCAAGATTGCTGCGGCAGAAATCGACAGGCGCGGAGGGGCATCTGGACCGCGTGAAGAGGCCAGCGACAGAAGTCGTCTCGTCGAAAATCATCATCATGACGTCCGTCCGCCCCTTGTATTTGATGCCAGCGGCGGCGGTCGCGATACGCACGCCGTCAATCGGTGGCATCGGGGAGAAGAATTTGGGCGCAAGCGGAGATACGGCAGTCGTCATGGCAGGCCTCTGAAGTTCCGGCCCGCGGTGATGCGCGGGCCGGGTGGTTTGGATCACTGCATTTTATTGACGGCGTTATAGGCGTCTTGCAAGTCCTGATCTTCGATCACGATCTTGTCGTTGGTCTTCAGCTTGCTGACCACCTCGTTGTATTTCTCGCTAGCGACGAGCTGGCGCAGCTGCGGTTCGACCTGTTCGAACGGGGCCGGTGCCTTTTCGCGGACGTCCTCGACCTCGATCACATGATAGCCGAACTGGCTCTGGACAGGGGTCTCGGTGTATTCGCCGGGCTCAAGCGCGAACGCGGCTTCTTCGAATTCCGGAACCATCTGGCCCTTGGAGAAGTACCCTAGATCGCCGCCATTGGATGCGGAAGGACCGGTCGAATGCTGCTCGGCGAGTTTGGCGAAATCGGCGCCATTGTCGAGTTCTTTGATGATTTCCTGAGCTTCGGCTTCGCTGTCGACCAGAATATGGCGGGCGTGAACCTCTTCCTGCTTCGGCGCGTCGGCGATTTCCTCGTCATAGCGTGCCTTCAGCGTTTCCGGGGTGATCTCGGCGTTGATCTTTTGCTCGAAGAATGTGTTGTAGAGCTCTTCCTGGCGAAGCTGATCCATGCGGGTCTTGAAGGCTTCTGTTTTGTCTAGGCCATCTTTTTCGGCCGCGTCGGCGATGACCTTCATGTCGATCAGGCTCGAAAGCGCAATCGCGCGGACCTGCTCTTCCGGCATCTGGCCGAACTGACCCTGAAACTGTTCAACAGTGCTACGCAGTTCCGACTGGTAGATCGGAGTGCCGTCAACGGTTGCGACAACCGGTTCATTGGCGGGTGAACCGCTATCCTGGGCGAAGGACGGCACAGCGAAGCTGACGGTTGATGCCAGAAGTGCCGCTGCTGCCAAATGTCTTTTCTGCATGAAATCACCTTTTATTCTTTGGTTTTGCGAAATGTGTTGTTTCGCCGTCTGCGCTGAACGGTACAGCCGCATGTGGTGGAAGCGCCACCGGGCGTCAACGGATGGCGGCGAATTGTGTTGCACCCTTACAGACTTTTAATGTGCAGCGGCTCATTTGAAGACCGGCAACACAGGAATGTGGCCATTCTGGCGCGGCGTTTGACGTTGACATCCCCCGACCCCCTCTTATCTGTCTGCCAAGCCCGCGTCCAGTGAAGCTCAAAAAGCAATCTGGACCCTGCTTGTCAGGAGTGCGTCTGTACGGCGCCACGTACAGGATAGATATGACAACTTTCGGAAAGAGCTTTTGAAATGGTCTCACTCGGTGGCGTAGCCCGCAAATTGTTCGGTTCGGCCAATGAACGCCGTATTCGTGCCTACAAACCCCGTGTGGCTGCAATCAATGCTCTCGAAGAGCAAATGGCTGCTCTTTCTGACGACGACCTCAAGGCCAAGACCTCAGAATTCAAAAAGCAGATCGCCGATGGCAAGAGCCTGGACGATCTTCTTGTTGAAGCTTTCGCCGTTGCCCGGGAGGCCTCCAAACGTGTGCTGGGCCTGAGACCCTTCGACGTTCAGCTGATCGGCGGCATGATCTTGCATGAAAATTCGATTGCCGAGATGAAGACCGGTGAGGGCAAGACTCTTGTCGCAACGCTTCCCGTCTATCTTAATGCGCTTTCAGGCAAGGGTGTTCATGTCGTAACCGTCAACGACTATCTTGCCCGCCGCGACAGCGAGAATATGGGCAAGCTTTACGGCTTTCTCGGCCTGACCACCGGTGTGATCCATCACGGTATTGAAGACCAGCAGCGCCGGGCGGCCTACCAGGCCGACATCACCTACGCCACCAATAACGAACTCGGTTTCGATTATCTGCGCGATAACATGAAGATGCAGCGCTCCGAGATGGTTCAGCGCGGCCACAATTATGCGATCGTCGACGAAGTTGACTCGATCCTGGTTGATGAAGCCCGTACGCCGCTGATCATTTCCGGTCCGCTGGATGATCGCTCGGATCTTTACGTGACCATCGACAAGATCATCCCGATGCTCGAAGAGGGCGATTACGAAATCGATGAAAAGCAGCGCTCGGCCAATTTCTCCGAAGACGGCATGGAGAAGCTCGAGCAGATGCTGACCGAGTCGGGCCTGATGAAGGGCGCCTCGCTTTACGACGTCGAAAACGTCACAGTCGTCCATCATCTGAACAACGCGCTCAAGGCCCACAAGATGTTCTCCCGTGACAAGGACTACATCGTGCGTGACGGCGAGGTCGTGATCATCGATGAATTCACCGGCCGGATGATGCCGGGCCGCCGTTATTCGGAAGGCCAGCACCAGGCGCTCGAGGCCAAGGAAAATGTCAAGATCCAGCCGGAAAACCAGACGCTGGCCTCGATCACTTTCCAGAACTATTTCCGAATGTATGACAAACTGGCCGGCATGACCGGTACTGCTGCGACAGAAGCGGAAGAATTCGGTAATATTTACGGGCTCGAAGTGGTTGAAGTTCCGACCAACCTGCCGATTGTCCGTCTGGACGAGGATGACGAGGTCTACCTCACCGTCCAAGAAAAATATCTGGCGATCGTCGAAGAAATCAAGATTGCCAAGGAAAAGGGCCAGCCTGTTCTCGTCGGCACAACTTCGATTGAGAAGTCCGAACTTCTGGCCGCGGCCCTGACGCGCGACGGCATCACCGATTTCAAGATCCTGAACGCGCGCTATCATGAAAACGAGGCCTTCATCATCGCCCAAGCCGGCGTTCCCGCCGCGCTGACCATTGCCACCAATATGGCCGGTCGCGGTACCGATATCCAGCTCGGCGGCAATCTCGAGATGCGCATTCAGGAAGAGCTTGGCTATCTGGAGCCGGGCGTCGATATCGTCACCAATGAAGAGGGCGAGCGCGTCGAAGTCGAGCGCAAGGTCACACCGGCCGGTCCCGAGCGCGATGCCAAGGAACAGGCGATCCGCGAGGACGTTGAGCGTCTCAAGCAGGAGGCACTTGCCGCTGGCGGTCTTTACGTGATTGCGACCGAGCGCCATGAGAGCCGGCGTATCGACAATCAGCTGCGCGGCCGCTCAGGCCGTCAGGGCGACCCGGGCCGTTCGAAATTCTACCTGTCGCTTCAAGATGACCTGATGCGCATCTTCGGCTCCGACCGCATGGAGAGCATGCTCACCAAGCTTGGCCTGAAGGAAGGTGAGGCGATCGTCCATCCTTGGATCAACAAGGCACTTGAGCGCGCGCAGAAGAAGGTCGAGGCCCGCAACTTCGACATTCGTAAGAACCTCCTGAAATATGACGACGTTCTCAACGATCAGCGCAAGGTGGTCTTCGATCAGCGCAAGGAACTGATGGATTCCGACGATATTTCGGAAATCGTAGAGGATATGCGCCACGAGGTGATCGAAAATGCCGTGAACCGCCGTATTCCGGAGCGCGCCTATGCCGAGCAGTGGGATACCGCAGGTCTTAAGGAAGATTGCGTCCGCATCCTCAACCTCGACCTGCCGATCGAAGAGTGGGCCGCAGAAGATGGAATTGCCGAGCCTGAAATTCTCGAGCGGATCAACGCCGCTGCCAATCAGGCTGAAGAGGTGCGCGCCAACCAGGCCGAGCAGTTCGGTCCCGATGTTATGAAATATGTCCAGCGTCAGGTTTCCATGCAGGCTTTGGATCATCTCTGGCGGGAGCACATCGTCAATCTCGACCATCTTCGCTCGGTCATCGGTTTCCGCGGCTATGCCCAGCGCGACCCGCTGCAGGAATACAAGGCCGAAGCCTTTGAGCTGTTCAGGGTGCTGTTGGGCAGTATGCGCGAGGTCGCGATTTCGCAGCTTTCGCGCGTTCAGCTCGTGCGCGAGGCTCAGCAACCACAGCCCCAGCCGGAAGTCGATCCGGCCAGCCTGCGCGCAAGCCATATCGATCCGGATACCGGCGAAGACGAGATGAACGGCGAGCAGGTCGGCGCCGGAGAAGCAGCAGCGCGGGTAGGCGAGTTGCCCGAGGAATATCGCAATGTCGGTCGCAACGATGTGTGCCCTTGCGGATCCGGCCGCAAGTTCAAGCATTGCCACGGCCGGTTGGCCTGAGGTATTTTTAACCCAGGCATAATATCAAAACGGCGCCCGCAAGGCGCCGTTTTGCATTTCAGGCTTTTTCCGCGTCAGGCAGGAAGCCTCAGGACCACCGCTTCCCAGGGCGAGAGCGTCAGTGTGTCATCTGACAGGGTGTCGCCGCGACTGGTGTCATTGCTGATGAGGATTGCAGTGCCTTCAAGCCGCGCATCGCTCCATGTCTCTGGTTCACGCGAGAAATTGATGACGGTGACGAGGCGAACATCATCAAGCTTGCGTTCGAAGGCGAAGACCGTTTCGTGGTCGGGGGCAAGGTCTTCATAGGTGCCGTAAGTGAGGGCAGGGATATGGTGGCGAAGCGCAATCAGCCGCCGGTAGTGATGATAGATCGAGCTTTCATCTGAGCGCGCGGCCTCGGCATTGATCTCCGGATAATTCGGGTTGATGGCCAGCCATGGCTTTTCGGCGGTCGTGAATCCGGCGTTTTCCGAAGCATCCCACTGCATCGGTGTGCGGGCATGGTCACGGCTGACCTTGTTGAGGTTTTCCAATAGCTCCTCGGCGCTCGCCTTGCCTGTTTCCACGTAGTCCTGCCTCAAGCCCCGCACCTCGATATCGTCGAACTGGTCGAGGCCGGTGAACGGGTAATTGACCATGCCCAGTTCCTCGCCTTGATAGATGAACGGTGTGCCGCGCATGGTCAGCATCATCGTCGCCAGCGCCTTGGCGGAAAGCGCGCGATATTCCGGCGCAGGGTCGCCGAAATGGCTGACAGTGCGCGGCTGGTCGTGATTGCCGAGAAAGACGGTGTTCCAGCCGGTCATGCCGACGGCCTTGTCGAGACGGTCGAAGGTCGCTTTCATCTCGGTCAGCTTGCGCTGTTTCCAGCGCCAGCCATCGCGGTCGAGCATGACCACGGCGAAGTTGAAGATCATGTTGAGCTCGTTGCGGGCCTCATCGACGAACAACGGGGTCTGGGCGTCGGAAACGCCTGCGGCCTCGCCCACCGTCATGCAGTCGTATTTCGACAGCACCTCGCGATTCATTTCCTGCAGATAGTCGTGCAGACGCGGCCCGGAGGCATAGACACGGCCCGGGTCCTTCATCTCTTCTTCCGTCAGGTCCGGAAATGCAAAATTCTTGGAAATGAAGGGGATCACATCCATGCGGAAGCCGGAGATCCCCTTGTCGAGCCAGAACCGCATCAGGTCGTAGACTTCCGCGCGAACGTCCTCATTGTCCCAGTTGAGGTCCGGCTGCTTTTTGGCGAAATAGTGCAGGTAGTAATCGCCGGTAGTCTCGTCTTTTCCCAGGCGGAGCCGCCGAAATAGGAAACGAAATTGTTGGGAACGCCCTTCGCGCCATCGCGCCAGATATAGTAGTCGCGTTTGGGGTTGTCGTGCGATGACCGGCTTTCCACGAACCATTCATGTTCGTCGCTGGAGTGGTTGATCACAAGATCGATGATCAGCCGCATGCCGCGCTTCTGGATCTCGGCAAGCAGGTGGTCGAAATTGGCCATGGTGCCGAATTCTTGCATCACCTTGCGATAATCGCGGATGTCATAGCCGTTATCGGCATTAGGACTGTCGAAATGCGGCGACAGCCAGATGACATCGATGCCGAGGCCGGCGACATGATCGAGCTTTTCGATGATGCCGGGGATATCGCCGATGCCGTCACCGTTGGAATCGGCAAAGGAGCGCGGATAGATCTGATAGGCGACGGCTTCTTTCCACCAATGCCTGCTTTGCGCGGGTTGCGGCATGTCTGCCTCCCTTAAGGATTGTTTTTCAATATGTTTCTGCTTCCGGATTATGTCCGCGCGCGCGTGAGGGCAACCGTCGCCCAGTGAAATGCGCTTTTCATCCATGTGCGTATCAAGGCTCCTGAACCGCCAGAAACGCCGTCATTGCGCTTCCTGCTTGCCAGCCCGCACAAGCTGGGTTAGAAATCATCCCATGATGATCACGATAAACATTGCAAACTGGTGGTGGGCTCGCTAAAGGCGGCCGCGATCACGCATGTCTGGATGATCTGACGAAGCCGCCCTCAAACCGAGGCGGCTTTTTCGTATTGTCGCCGCCTTTGCGGGGTTCAACGATTGAAAATGCGGGATGCGCGGGAAAACCGCTTCCGTGAAAAGGTGGAGCAGGGACAATGAACCTTCATGAACGGCCGGATGGCGGGGAAAGCTATGTGACGAAAGGCGGCGTGAAGATCACGCGCACCCGCCGTTTCGTGCCCTATGGCGATTCCGTTTCAAGCTATATCGAGCGGCTGGACGAGCGGCGCGGGGCGGTGTTTTCGTCCAATTACGAATATCCCGGTCGCTACACTCGTTGGGACACCGCCGTGATCGACCCGCCCGCTGCCATTTCCTGCAATGGCCGCACCATGTGGATCGAAGCGTTCAACGGCCGGGGCGAGGCGCTGCTTTCTCTGATGGTGCCCGTTGTCGAGGCGCTGGACGCGGCGACGATCACAGCCCGTTCGCCGCGCCGCATTGACCTGCTGGTCCGCGAGCCCGATCGCCAATTTACCGAGGAAGAGCGTTCCAAGGCACCGACGGTGTTTACTGTCCTGAGGGCCATTGTTGACCTGTTCCATTCGGATGAGGATGCGAGCCTTGGGCTTTATGGCGCGTTCGGCTATGACCTTGCCTTCCAGTTCGATGCAGTCAAGCTGAAGCTTGAACGTCCTGAAGAACAGCGCGATATGGTGCTGTTCCTGCCCGACGAAGTGTTGATGGTTGACAATCACGCCGCCAAGGCCTGGATCGACCGCTACGATTTCGAAAAGGACGGGCTTTCGACCGAGGACAAGAACGGCGATATCGAGCCGGAGCCTTTCCGCCCCTCCAACAGCGTGCCGCCGAAGAGCGACCATCACAAGGGCGAATATGCCGAACTCGTCACCAAGGCCAAGGATAGCTTCGTGCGCGGCGACCTGTTCGAGGTCGTGCCCGGCCAGCAGTTCATGGAGCGCTGCGCCAGCAAGCCGTCGGCGATCTCCAAGCGGCTGAAGGCGACCAACCCGTCGCCCTATTCCTTCTTCATCAATCTCGGCAATCAGGAGTATCTGATCGGGGCATCGCCGGAGATGTTTGTGCGGATTACGGGACGGCGGGTCGAGACCTGCCCGATCTCCGGCACCATCAAGCGCGGCGAAGATCCGATCGCCGACAGCCAGCAGATCCTGAAGCTTCTGAACTCGCAGAAAGACGAATCCGAACTGACGATGTGTTCCGATGTCGATCGCAACGACAAGAGCCGGGTTTGCGAGCCGGGCTCGGTCAAGGTCATCGGTCGTCGCCAGATCGAGATGTATTCGCGTCTGATCCACACCGTGGACCATATCGAGGGCCGTCTGCGCCCCGACATGGACGCTTTCGATGCGTTCTTGAGCCACGCCTGGGCTGTGACGGTCACCGGCGCACCAAAGCTCTGGGCCATGCGTTTCATCGAAAACCACGAGAAGAGCCCGCGCGCCTGGTATGGCGGCGCCATCGGCATGGTTGGCTTCAATGGTGACATGAACACAGGGTTGACGCTGCGCACCATCCGCGTGAAGGAAGGGGTGGCCGAAGTCCGCGCCGGTGCTACCCTGCTTTACGATTCCGACCCTCACGAGGAAGAAGCGGAGACCGAATTGAAGGCTTCAGCCATGCTCGCCGCCATCCGCGAGGCAGAGACGGAGAAACTTGCGCCGGCGACCCGGCCGGTTTCGAAAATCGGGGCGGGGCTGAAGGTGCTGCTTGTCGATCACGAAGACAGTTTCGTTCACACGCTTGCCAATTATTTCCGCCAGACCGGTGCGGAGGTCGCAACCGTGCGCTCTCCGGTTGCCGACGAGACCTTCGATCGCATTGCGCCCGATCTCGTCGTGCTCTCACCCGGCCCCGGCATGCCGAAGGATTTCGACTGCAAGGCGACCATCAAGAAAGCCCGCAGCCGCAAGCTGCCGATCTTTGGTGTCTGCCTTGGTCTTCAGGCCTTGGCAGAAGCGTATGGTGGCTCGCTCAGGCAGCTTGCGGTGCCGATGCATGGCAAGCCTTCGCGCATCCGCATTCTGGAACCTGGCCGGATTTTTGACGGGCTTCCGAAGGAAATCACCGTCGGGCGCTACCACTCGATCTTCGCCGATGCCGTGCAACTGCCGACCGATTTCGCGATTTCGGCGGAAACGGATGATGGCATCATCATGGGCATCGAGCATGCGCGTGAGCCGGTCGCTGCCGTCCAGTTTCATCCCGAATCGATCATGACACTCGGCGGCGACGCCGGCATGCGCATTATCGAAAATGTGATGGGCAAGCTGGTTACCCGTTCCGGCGAGGCGCTTGCTGCTCGAAAAGCGGCAGGCTGAGAGTTGTCTTGCTATTGTCGCGGTAAGGCGCTAGCAAGCCGATAGCGCCGGACGACTGATCCGGCCCTGTCGTTCGGCAAAACGGGAATTTCCAATGACTGGTGATCACGCACAGGGCGGCGGCGCAAGCCGTACGCGAACACTGGCATTCTGGACGATCCCGCTTTCGCTTCTGGTGCTTGCAATCAAGCTTTTGGCCTGGCGCGTGACCGGCTCGGTGGCGCTTCTTTCCGATGCGCTGGAATCGATCGTCAACGTGGTGGCTTCGATCGCGGCCTTCGTCGCAATCGTCTACGCATCCAAACCAGCCGACCATGACCACCAGTTCGGTCATCACAAGGCCGAGTACATCTCTGCGGTGATCGAGGGCGTGGCGATTGTCGTTGCGGCGCTTATGATCTTCAAGGAGGCGTTCGGTGAGCTGTTCGACCCGACCATGCCGACCGAAGTAGGTCTCGGCCTTGGCGTGAACATCTTCGCCAGCCTGATCAACGGGGTCTGGGCCTATGTGCTGATCCGGGCCGGACGGGCTATGCGATCCCCGGCGCTGGTGGCAGACGGCAAGCACATCCGCACCGATGTTGTCACCTCTGTCGGTGTCGTCATCGGTCTCGGCATCGCGCTGGCTACGGGTTTTCCGATCTTCGATCCGCTGATCGCGCTTCTGGTGGCGGCCCACATCCTTTACGCTGGCTGGCAACTGATCGCCGAATCGGTTGGCGGACTGATGGATGCTGCCCTGACCGGCGAGGAGGAAGACGCCATCCGCAAGGCGATCCTCGACAACGCCGACGGATCATCCGACGTGCACGACCTGAAGACACGCCGCGCCGGTTCCGCTGCTTTCATTGATTTTCATCTCGTGGTCAGCGAGGACATGACGGTGGGAGAGGCCCACGGCATCTGCGACCGGCTCGAAGGTGCAATCAAGGAGGCGATCCCAGGCTCCACGCTTGCCATTCATGTCGAGCCGGAGGGGTCAAGCCGCACGGGATGCGGGTCAAGATCGAGTGAAGCAGGTAAAGCGTGGAGCTTGCCTCAGGCGGTAATCGAGCGAATTGTCATTTACCTGACCGGAGGAGCTGCAGTGCTTGCGACACCAGCTCGGCATTTTCGTTCGCAACGTCACCGTTTCTAAGCAGGCAGCCATCTTCAAGGCCGATCCGCGTCGACAGACGCTGATGATGTGCACGTTCGACAAAGCGCCAGACGGTTGCGTCAAAGCCGTGCAAGAGCACGGGCCTTTTGACACCAGTTCGCGCAAGAACTTCGAAAATCCGGCCCGCAGTGCTATCGGCCTCGTCGATATCCTGCTCTTCGATTTCAATGAGAATACGGAAGGCTCTGTGACAATCCGGAAGCGTCACAAACCGTTCGGCGTCCGACTGGGAAGCAAGGCCGGCTTCAACGCCTACACCAATTTCGTGGAGCAAGGCGGTGACGGCCGGGGCATCCGGCTCCGAGAGGTTGACGGATGCGTAGTCGGGCAATGCGGTCCATGAGGCGATGCAGTCGCGGGTTTTCTGCTCGTCTTCCTCGATCCAAGCCCCGGTTGAAACGCCCAGGAGCGTTCCAGGGCAGGCTGCTCGTGTGGCCTCTATCACGTCACTGACTGTCGAGAGGCTTTCGCGTCCATCAGAGCTGCGCGGGTGTATGTGAAGCTCGGCAGCGCCTGCGGCAACATAGGCTGCGCCATCGCGGGCGATCGTTTCAGCCGAAAATGGCAGTTTCGGGTGGTATCCGGCAGGGCGGGCGCCATTCAGGCAGGCTTGAAGGATCATGATTGTCTCGCTTCATGACAGCTTCCCTCGCAAGGAAGGCGCTGCAAAATCCCGCCTATGCGACTGGATTTTAGAGGTTTTCACTGCGGCATTGCCTGTATATCAGCACGGGCATGCATGCGAACATGCCCGTGCAAAGCTTCGTTTATCAGCCTGCCATCATGGCAATGCCGGCAAGAGCGGTTGCGCCGCCGAGAATACGCGAAAGGCGCATGCCGCCAAACCGGTTGAGGCCGATGCCGAGGCCAACACCTGCGGCATGCAGAAGGGCTGTGCCGGCCATGAAACCGAGCCCGAATGACATGGCACCGGCACCACCGAGTTCGCTACCGTGGGCAAAGCCATGAAACAGAGCGAACACGGCAACAACAGCGGCCGAGACCGGGGTGGGGACCTTGACCGCAAGAGCCACCAGCAGACCGAGACCGACGACCGAGGCGAGAATGGCCGGTTCAACGAAGGGAAGATGGAAGCCGGTAAGCGCCAGTGCAAAGCCGATTCCCATGGTGATAACGAAGGATGCAGGAACGGCAAGCATCGCCCGCCCGCCAATCATCGCCGCCCAGATGCCGACCGCGACCATCGCCAGAATATGATCCGCACCGAAGAGCGGATGCGAGAAACCGGCCATGAAAGAGCCGTGCTCGACCGGATTTAGGTGGGCAAAGGCTGGTGCTGCAGCTGCGAGAAGAAGACCGGTGGATAGACTGGCGCTTTTGGCGATGCGCTTGAACATTGTTCCCTCATTTATCGGATGCCCCGGTGGCGCACAGAAAAATCAATGCACTCAGACTATCGCTGCCGGTCCTTTTCTGTCCACATGGAAAATGACGTATGCCCTTATGAAAGAAAGGCGGCCCGGGAAATCCGGACAGCCAGACGCATCTGTATTGCTTTGCTGAGCTTATTTTGGAACGCGCGGCGGCGACACGGTTTCTCCGCCGGACTGGCGTTCCAGCATCCAGCCGGGATATTCGCGCGGCAGTGCGGAAACCGTATCGAGGCGTTCCATCTCTTCGGCCGTCATCTCGACTTCGGTCGAAGCGATATTGTCCTTCAACTGTTCCGGCCGCTTGGCGCCGACGATGACGCTGGTGACCGCCGGTTGGTAGAGCAACCAGGCGAGCGCGATCTGCGCCACCGAAACACCTTTGGCCCCGGCAATCTCGCGCATCACGTCGATCACCGCAAAACCGCGTTCCTTGTCGATAGGCGGGAAATCAAAATTGACGCGGCGGCCTTCGCCGTCTGTCTGATTGTTGCGGTCATATTTGCCTGAGAGGAACCCGCCGGCAAGCGGTGACCAGACCATCAGCCCAAGCCCTTCGGATTTCAGCATCGGTACGATTTCGCGTTCGAGGTCACGGCCGGCAATGGTGTAATAGGCTTGCAGCGACTGGAACGAGGCAAGACCCTTGCGCTCGGAAAGGCCAAGCGCCTTGGCGATTTGCCAGGCTGCCCAGTTTGAGACGCCGACATAACGCACATGGCCGTGGCGCACGAGCGTGTCGAGGGCCTCAAGCGTCTCCTCGATCGGCGTCGTATTGTCGAAACCATGAAGCTGATAGAGGTCGATGTGGTCGGTCTGGAGCCGTCTGAGGCTGTTCTTGACCTGCTCCATGATGTGATAGCGCGAACTGCCGCGCGCGTTCGGCCCTTCGCCCATGCCGCCGAACACCTTGGTGGCAATCACCACCTCGTCGCGCGGAACACCGAGATTTTTGATGGCCTGACCGGTGATCTCCTCAGAGAGGCCCTCGGAATAGACATTGGCCGTATCGATGAAGTTGATGCCGGAATCGATGGCCAGCTTGACCAGCTCTTCCGACGCGCTCTGGTCCAGCTCGCCGATTGCTGTCCACATCCCCTTGCCGCCAAAGGTCATGGCGCCGAGACAGAGTTCGGAGACCTTCAGCCCTGAATTCCCAAGTCGGTTGTAACGCACGGTCCAGTCCTTTCAGATTTTTTGAGATTGGCCGGTTTGCTGCCTTGTTCAGTTCGCTGAACGCGCCCAAATCGGATCGGATGTGCCGGGCCGCTGGTCCGGATATCGAATTGACATGACTGACGTGGGGGCCGGTTCCCGCAGTTTCAAGGCAGGGGCGCTGTTTGCGGCAAGGCCGAAGCGCAGGGGACATTGTATTGGCGCGATATTCGCATTAAGTCGGGTATCAGAACCCTTACCCTTGGAGATGCCGAATGAACGAAGAAGACGACGACAAGAAGACCGAACTGCCCCTGGGCAAGGAAGCCGAAGCCAATCTGTTCAAGTCGCGGTCGATCTTCATTTACGGCCCGATCACGCAGGAACTTGCCCAGCGCGTCTGCTCACAGCTTGTGGCCATGGCTGCCGTATCCGATGAGGATATCCGCGTATTCGTGAATTCGCCGGGCGGTCATGTGGAATCGGGCGATTCGATCCACGATATGATCAAGTTCATCAAGCCGAAGGTCGTCATGGTCGGTTCCGGCTGGGTTGCCTCTGCCGGTGCGCTGATCTATGCGGCGGCTGCCAAGGAAGATCGCATCTGCCTGCCGAATACCCGCTTCCTGCTGCACCAGCCCTCCGGCGGCACCCGCGGTCCGGCATCGGATATCGAAATCCAGGCGCGCGAAATCATCAAGATGAACCAGCGTCTGATCAAAATCTTTTCCGTTGCCACCGAACAGCCGGAAGACAAGATCGCCAAGGATATTGACCGCGACTACTGGCTCTCAGCTGAAGAGGCAATCGAATACGGCCTCGTGTCGCGGATTGTCACCAGCGAGGCTGAAATCTGATCATCAGTATCTGCTTGCGAACCGAGAAACCGGGTGTGGGGCTTGCTCCGCCCGGTTTTTCATGCTTGCAATTGACTGATCAGGTGGCCGTATTCAGGAGGGCAGGGCTTGTTCAGGGATTTTTCGGCACAGAGCCTGTTCATGGGCCTTCTGGTTGCCTTTGTCGGTTTTGCCAGTTCTTTTTCAGTCGTCCTTCAGGGGCTTGAGGGGTCGGCGCAAGTCCGGCGCAGTCGGCTTCCGGTCTGATGGCGCTTTCGATTGTCATGGGCGTCAGCGGGATCGTCATTTCTGCCGTCACCCGCATGCCGGTCAGCGTGGCGTGGTCCACGCCGGGTGCCGCTCTTCTGGCAACGGCGGGAACGCTGCCGGGTGGCTTTGCCGAGGCCGTCGGCGCCTTCATCATCGCCAATCTGCTGATCATCGCTGCCGGTCTTCTGAAACCGGTCGGCCGGGCGATCTCATCGATTCCCGCACCGCTTGCCAATGCCATGCTTGCCGGCGTTCTGCTGGCTCTGTGTTTTGCACCGGTGGAGGCGGTGAAGTTTGATCCGCTGCTGGGGCTTCCGATCATCGCCGCCTTCATTGTTGTCGGCGCGTTCAATCGGCTGCTGGCGGTGCCCGCCGCGCTTGGGGCCTTTGTTCTGGTGCTGGTCTTCGGCGTCGATATTCCGGCCGGTGCCTGGGCCAGTGTCTGGCGCGAAGCGGTGCCGCTTCCCGTCTGGGTGACGCCGGTGTTCAGCCTTCAGGCGGCGATCTCCGTTGCCCTGCCGCTGTTCATCGTCACCATGGCCTCGCAGAATATCCCCGGCGTGGCGATCCTCAATATCAATAATTACCGGCCGTCTGCGGGGCGCATGTTTTCGGTGACCGGGCTGTTCTCGCTGCTGTCTGCGCCCTTCGGCGGGCACGGCGTCAATCTCGCGGCGATTACGGCGGCGATGTGCGCTGGCCCCGATGCGCATCCTGACCCGAAGCGGCGATACTGGGCGGCGATCATTGCCGGCATCGGCTATATCGCCTTCGGGCTGATGAGCGGGCTGGTGGTGGCGCTGGTGTCGCTGGCACCGCCCATCCTGATCGAGGCGGTCGCAGGTCTTGCTCTGATCGGCGCATTCGGGGCTGCCGCCGTCGCCGCCTTCAAGGATCCCGGTGCACGGGAAGCCGCTGCGGCAACCTTTCTTGTGGCGGCATCCGGGGTCGGCTTCTTTGGCATTTCAGGCGCGTTCTGGGGACTTGCGGCCGGGCTTGCGATAACAGGCGTCAAGCGCTTGGCACACAAACGGGCATCAGGCAGCTGAGGCGATTTTGGATTGCAATCGGCTGTCGATGCCGCTATGGAACATGCCATGATGAATTTTGATGCATATCGGCAGGGCAGATTTTCGGGTGGCGCATGCGCCGCCGCCGCTCCCATGCGCGCGTCAAACTCGCTCCTTCTTCTCGGCCTTAACAGCGGTTGCCGGGTCCTTTAAGGAGCGCCCGGCGGCCGGAAAGCCGCTTGGCACCAAGCGCTCCTTCATTCCCGAACACTTGATGATAACGAGAATGGCCCAAGCCGGAATGCGCCCCTGAGGCAGCATATGGCAGGCCGGATAAGAGGACAAAATGGACGCGAGTCATTCCACAAAATCCAAGGGTATGCCGACGGCTGCCAGCAAGTACCAGCCTTACCCGCAGATCGATCTTTCCGATCGGCAGTGGCCGTCGCGACGCATCGAAAACGCGCCGACCTGGTGCTCGGTCGACCTGCGCGACGGCAATCAGGCGCTGGTCGATCCTATGGGGCATGACCGCAAGGCGCGCATGTTCCAACTGCTGCTCGATATGGGGTTCAAGGAAATCGAGATCGGCTTTCCCTCCGCCTCGCAGACTGATTTCGATTTTGCCCGCTGGTGCGTCGAAAACGATCAGGTCGGCGATGATGTTTCGCTGCAGGTTCTGGTGCAGTGCCGGCCAGAGCTGATCACGCGGACCTTTGAGGCGCTGGAAGGTGCGCACCGCCCGATCGTGCATTTCTATAATTCCACCAGTGAATTGCAGCGTCGCGTGGTGTTCGCCAAGGACGTGGCCGGCATTCGGCAGATTGCTGTCGACGCCGCCAGGATGATCACCGACATGGCTGCAAAGGCCGGCGGCGGCTACCGGTTCGAGTACTCACCGGAAAGCTTCACCGGAACGGAACTGGACGTTGCGCTGGAGGTTTGCAATGCCGTGATCGCGGAAATGCAGCCGACGCCCGACAACAAGCTGATCATCAACCTGCCGTCGACCGTCGAGATGTCGACGCCGAACATCTATGCCGACCAGATCGAGTGGATGTGCCGCAATCTCGACAATCGCGAAAACCTGATCATCTCCGTCCACCCGCATAATGACCGGGGAACGGGTATTGCGACCGCTGAAATGGGCCTGCTGGCCGGTGCAGACCGTGTCGAGGGCACGCTGTTCGGCAATGGCGAGCGCACCGGCAATGTCGATATCGTCACGCTGGCGCTCAACATGTTCACGCAAGGTGTCGATCCAGAGCTCGACTGTTCCGAGATCGGGCGGATCAAGGAAGTCTACGAATATTCCAACCAGATGGTGATCCCGGAACGCCATCCCTATGTCGGCGAGTTGGTCTATACCGCCTTTTCCGGATCGCATCAGGATGCAATCAACAAGGGCATGAAGGCGATCCGGATTGCCAACAAGCCGGTCTGGGAAGTGCCCTATCTGCCGATCGACCCGCAGGATGTGGGCCGCACCTATGAGGCAATCATCCGCATCAACTCCCAGTCGGGCAAGGGCGGCATCGCCTACATCATGCAGAGTGATTACGGTATCAACCTGCCGCGCGGCCTGCAGGTGGCTTTCCGCGAACTGATCCAGAAGATCACTGACGAGGAAGGCCGCGAACTGCCTTCGAAACGCATTTACGACGTGTTTATGGAGCACTATGTCGATCAGCCGGAAGGCCGCATCAAGTTCATTGACCACCACACCTACCCGCAGGGAGCGGCCAAGGGCGTGCGTGTCGTGACCGCCGAAATCACTGACGGTGGCGAGAAAAAGCGGATTGATGCGAAGGGGAACGGCCCGGTCGACGGCTTTGTCAATGCGCTGTCAGCCTATCTCGGGATCAATCTTTCCGTTGAGGACTATTCCGAGCATTCACTCAATCACGGTTCGGATGCCAAGGCGATTGCCTATGTTGATGTGAAATATGACGGTGGCCGGATGTTCGGCGCTGGTATCAACACCAATATCGTGGCGGCCTCGCTGGAGGCCATTGTTTCGGCGGTAAACCAGATCCTGGCAGGGCGGGGCTGAGAAATCCCGCTACGGCGGCGTCCCGGGTGGATGCCGCCGCTTCAAAATGCAGATATACAGACTGGGCAAGCGCAGGCATATCGGTATCTGAAGACGGGCCGACGACGGCAATCAAGGTTCTTTCGGCCTGCCACCATGCCACTGTCAGATCGTCGCGGATCGTTTCCTGAACGTCGGTGATTTGGTTATCCGTCGATGTCGGACGTGCCAGGATGAACAGGAAAGCAGGTCGCCGCTATTGTTGCGGTAGAACAACTCCACACCTGGCGTGCGATCGATGGCGACGATCCTTGCACCTTCAAAAATGCTTGCACCCTGATCGAATGACGGGATTGTGATATCAAGGCCGGTCGTTCTTGCAATAAGTTCCGTCACAGCGGCCGGATTTTCCGGACCGATGTCGGTGATCGGCTGATATTTTTTGCCAAAAATCCGGAAGCTGGCACAGACATCGTCAATCCAGTCGAAGGACCGGTCCAGGCTAAGGTCAACAGTCTGGGTTGCGACGGAGCCGCGTGACGCAGCCATGCCGATAGCGATGCCGATACCGAGAAATGCACAGCAGAGCAGTGCGGGCAGCCAGTGTCGTCTTGCTTTTCCGCCAATCATGTTGCCGGTCTGTTTTGTTCTGACGGCGATGTCCATCGTTTCCTTGAGTGTCTCGACTATGGAATGGGCCGGGGTTAGCGTTCACGCAGATATGCGGGTTGCCGGCGCGATATTGCCCCGAGTGAAACACGGAAACAAGAGGCGCGCGACAGTTTGTCGACGAACACAAGAGCGATGCAATTGTGGACTATCCCGCTTCTGTGCTTGTTATGATACGGCTGATTAAAAAATGAGGCATAAATGTGTTTTTCATGACTTGTCCCATTGCGATGTGGATCATTTGCAGGGACGATGACGTTAACGGGGAATAAAAAGAGAGCCGGACAATTACCGAGCAATCGAAAGTAAACATGAACGCAATGACAGAAAATCTTCAGGGGCAGCGGCCACACGCAATGCGATTATCTCAACCGCTGTGCGTCTCTTCGCCGAATACGGATATAATGCCGTCTCCACGCGCAAGATCGCTGAGAAATCGGGCGCTAACATTGGCAGCATCGCCTATCATTTCGGGGGCAAGCCGGGACTTCTGATTGCCTGCGCGCATCGCGCGGTCGAGGCAATCGAGCAAACGCTTGAACTTCGGTTCTTCAGCCGATGGCTGATGATGTTTCGGCAGATGAGGCCCGCACGGAGCTTCTGGCGATTGCGCGGCTGCTCGTGACTCCGATCTCCGGACGGCCTGATGCAGATGACATTTCCGCCTTCGTGATGCGCTTTATCAACCAGCGCAGCGAGGCCTTTGACCTGCTCTATAAACAGATCAGCGAACCGATCCACCGTCATCTCTGTCAATTGCTGGGACGTGCCGCCGGTCGTGACCCTGATGCGGAAGAGACAAAAATTCTGATATTCACCATTATGGGGCAATCCATGTATTTTCGCACCAGCCCCCAGGCCGTCAAAAACGGTATGGGGTGGGACAGCTTCGGCGGTGGCGAATGCGCGAAGGTTGGGGCTGCTCTTTCTCTCAGCATAAATGCCCTGATTGATGCCTATGCCGCCGGCGCTCAGGTGTAGGAATAGCTGAATTCGCTTTCCGGTTCGATGGTGCCGCTGATCGCGTCAAGCGCGTGGCGCCTGCAGTGCATTTCCCATTCTCCCGTTTTGCCTTTGACAGTGATCAGGTTGAAGGCCGACGGCGGTTTTTTCCGCCTGTTCCCTGGCCAGCCGCAGCGATCCCGATAACCGGGGTCTTGCCGTGCGGCGTTTCAATGAAATTGACGGTGTTGAGGTGAGTGTGTCCGTGCAGTACGAGCTCGCATCCGCCTGTCGAAAGCGCGGCGCGAAACCGCCTGATTCCGATCAGTCGCTTGTGGCGGGCCGCCGCATTGCGCACCGGCGGGTGATGGATCATCACAATTCGAAACAACCCTTCCTCGCCAGCCTGGCGCAACAGCTCGGATGTTCTGCGCGCTTGTTTTCTCTCGAATGCCCCGATGGCCATGAAGGGTGGCGATGCGATCGCGGATGAACAGCCAATCAGCGCCACCGACCCACGTTTGCGCAGGTAGGGAAATGTGAGCAGAATCGGATGTCTTGCTGAGGGGCCGGACGTCGTCGCCCTGCATATTGTCGTGCCAGGCCTTTGCGACCTTTGCATAGGCGCCGCCGACATAAGCGTCGTGGTTGCCGGGCACCAGAGAGACGTCTTTCGCGGGGCCGACGCTCTTAAGCCATTCGGCGGCGTTTTCGATTTCCTTGGTGGTGGCAAGATTGACGAGGTCGCCAGTGATCGCGAGATGATCCGGCGCTTCGTCGGCAATCGCCAGAAGCAGGTTTTCCAGCGTGTTCTTGCCCAAATGCTTGCGGCGATTGCGATGCCAGTTCAAAAACCCGGTGATCCGCTTGGAGACCAGCTCGCGCGGCGAGAGCTGCGGCAGGGGACCGAGATGAATGTCTGAAATGTGGGCCAATGTGAACATGGGAAATTCATAGACGGGCGGGCTGCAAGCTGCAAGCGGTGACTTTCGAAGCGGGCGGCGGAAGCCAGATAGGCTTGACTTATCGCATAATAAGGATATCAAATATCCTTAAGGATAAAATGTATCCTTATTATTGCAAGAGGAAGAGATCATGAAACAGCCGTCTTATGTTGAGTTCACGCCTGCGCTTGCCGAGGCCTACATCGCTTTTTCGACAAAGCTCAAGGCAAACAGCCTCAGTGCGCGCCTGAGGCATCTGGTGGATATCCGGGTGTCGCAGCTAAACAGCTGCGCATTCTGCCTCGACATGCATAACAAGGAAGCCAAAATCGCAGGTGAAAGGGAGTTGCGCCTCTACCATGTTGCCGTCTGGGATGATTCACCGCTGTTTACAGACCGGGAAAAAGCCGCACTGGCTTATGCCGAGGCGCTTACCGGCATAATCGATCCGCACAAGGCGGTCGCGGCGCGCACGGCTCTTGCTCTCCATTTCAGCGAGCAGGAGATCGCTGAATTGACCTATGTGATCGTGTCGATTAATGGATGGAACAGATTGGGCGTTGCCTATCAGAGCCGGCCCGGCTCGATGGACAGACTTTACGGTCTTGAAAAGGCCGGCTTGGAAGCGGATGCAGCTTAGAAATCAGGTCGAATGGGTCCTTCATGCGGCCACCGTGCTCGCCGGTCTGCCGCCCGGACGCTATTTGCCCACAAAGGTGCTTGCAACCTTCCATGGCATTCCCAAGGAATACCTTTCGAAGGCTTTGCAATCCCTTTCCCAGGCCGGGCTCGTTGAGAGCGCACTCGGCCCCGGAGGCGGCTACAGGCTCGCTGCAGATCCCAGAGATATCTCATTTCTCGAGATCGTCGAGGCAGTTGAGGGAAAGCGCCGTTGTTTCAATGCCGCGATATCCGCTTTGCCAATCCGTGTCTGCCGAAGGGTTTTGTCCCAAGGCGATATGCCCGATCGCCAAGGTCATGATGCGTGCCGATGCTGCCTGGAGGGCCTCACTGGCTGAAACAAGCCTTGCCGACCTCGGGGCGGAGGTTCTGGAAAACCTCGGCCCCGAGCTCATGGAGGAAACCCGGCACTGGCTCGAAGAGCGAAGCGGCGCGGGATAGAACCACGACTTGGCCCTTTCGCTTTCTGGCAGGAACCACTATCGCCCGTGGGGGTATCAAGTTCCTGGATCGGCCCTTCCGGTACGATCCCGGTTGGATTGATTGTCTTGTGCGATCCGTAGTAGTGGCCCTTGATGTGATCGAAATTGACCGTCCCGGCAATCCCCGGCATCTGGTAGAGTTCGCGCAGATAGCCATAGAGGTTCGGATAGTCGGCGATCCGCTTCAGATTGCACTTGAAGTGGCCGACATAGACCGGATCGAAGCGAACCAGCGTCGTAAACAGCCGCCAGTCGGCTTCCGTCAGGGTGTCGCCCAACAGATAGCGGTTTCCCCGAGCCGCTCTTCAAGCATGTCGAGCGTTTCGAACAGTTTTTCACATGTTCCGAATAGGCGTCCTGCGTTGTCGCGAAGCCGGACTTGTAGACGCCGTTGTTGACCGTGTCGTAGACGATGGCGTTGATCTCGTCGATCTCGCCGCGCAGGTCTTCGGGGTAGAAGTCGAGGTCGTTGCCGGTCAGATGATCAAAGGCGCTGTTGAACATCCGGATGATTTCGGCGGATTCGTTTGAAACGATGGTCTCGCGCTTCTTGTCCCATACCACCGGAACGGTGACGCGGCCGGTATAGTTCGGATCGGCCTTGGTATAGACCTGCCAGAGAAAATCGGTGCCGTTTACGGGGTCGTCGGTGCCGCCGTCGCGGTTCTTGAATTCCCAGCCATTTTCCAGCATCAGCGGATCGACGATTGAAACGTCGATGAAGTCCTCAAGCCCCTTGAGCTTGCGGAACACCAGAGTGCGATGCGCCCACGGGCAGGCGAGCGCGACATAAAGGTGATAGCGGTCCTTTTCAGCCTCGAACCCACCTTTGCCATCCGGTCCGGCGCTGCCATCGGCGGTGATCCAGTTTCTGAACTTCGAGCTTTCGCGCTTGAAATGGCCCTTGGACTTATCGGTGTCATACCAGACGTCCTTCCAGACGCCGTCTACCAGCATACCCATCGGATGCTCCTTTCATTCCTCTCTCTTCTCTTTGCACCTTACATACGGCGCCATATTTGCTTTGCCAGTCCCGAAACGTTTGACACTGTGTTGCGGGTCACCAGAAATTGCGCTTTTCTTCCCGTCATGCTGGACGGTCTGCGGTTTTCCTGCTAGTGGCGTTTGGCCCAGAAACTGGAATTTGTCATGCGGATCCTGCGACGACGCTGATTGAAGATTTGAAACCGGAGATTTTCTTCGGCGACTTCCAATTGCGTATTCCAGACAGGTTCTTAGAAAAATGACAAACGAACTGTGCTACCTCCCCGAAGAGGTTTCCCACGACCAGATCATTGAAGAAATCAACGCCGAGGCTTTCGGACCAGGTCGTTTCGCGCGTACGGCCAGCCGTATCCGTGAGCAGGGGCCGCATGATCCCGCGCTGTCATTCGTCTGTCTGGATGAAGGCGCAGTGATTGCCTCCGTGCGGCTGACGCCGGTCTGGGCGGGCAGGGCTGTCGGCCACATGCTCGGCCCGCTCGCCGTCCGGCAGTCCCACAAGAACCGGGGATCGGGCGCAATCTGGTCCGCATCTCCGTGGAGGCTGCTGCAAAGGCGGGCTCCGAGGTTGTGATCCTGATCGGGGATGCGCCCTATTACGGTCCGCTCGGCTTCCGTCCGACCGTTCCTCCGACCCTGCTTCTGCCGGGGCCTGTCGATCCCCGTCGTATCCTTGCCGATCCGCTGGTGGAGGGCGTCGAGGCAAAGCTCGTTGGCATGATGCGTTTCAGGCTAATCGCCTGATGCTCCGGAGCGGCCCTCGCGCCACCAGGTTGCCGAAATCAGTGCCAGAAGGGCGGCCAGTCCGAAAAAACCGTTAAAAAGCGGCAGTGAGCGGATGCTTTCAAGCCTTGTATCTGACGTAGCGACAATCGGCATGAAGCTGTTATTGCCGGGCCTGAGCGGGCCGGAGGTTACCCGCACCGGCGGCAGGCCGTCGGCAATCCGCTGCACCATCCCGAAACTTTCACGCCCAAGCGGTGCCAGAGTTTCGGTGGTCGAAATCATCGCCTTGAATTCCGGCGCATCGGGATCGCCGATATTGATCAGGCGTTGCAGGTCGCCGTTCTGAATGGAAAAAGCCCCATTTCGCTGACAGGAGCTTCGCCTCGGAAGAGCCCCGGTTCCTGTTCTTCAAGCGTCACGGTTATCGCTTGCCCCGAAGGTGTGCTGACCGTTGCATCACGTGGGGCCTCGCCCATGGTCTGGCGGGTGATTTCAAGCCGCTCGCCATCGCTTGTCGCCGTCAGCGCTTCTTCTTCCAGCGCCGGTTCCTGCATCAGCCAGTGGGCGATGCGCCGGTAAAGCGGCACATAAGGCCCGCCGCCTTCAAAGCCGCGCGCCCAAAGCCAGCCCTGATCGGACAGAAATTCTGCGATCCGGCCCTGACCTTCGCGTGAGAGCACCAGAAGCGGGGCACCGTCTGCCGTCAGCACCGTTTCACCGCGCGCTTCACCGACGGGAATGGAGCGGAACCAGCGGCCCCAGGCCGGCGGTTCTGAACCATCACCCGGCAGATCACGGGTGACAGGATGCATCTCGCCTGTGTCGGAGACTTCCGGATAAAAACCGCCCTCTGACAGATTGCCGGTGGGAATTGCCGGAAGCACGGCAGACAGCGGCGTTGCCGCAATCGATTCCGGGCCTGCAATTTCCGGCCCGGCGGCCACAAGAAGCGCACCGCCATTCAGCACATATTGGGCGATATTGTCGTAATAGAGCAGCGGTAGAACGCCACGGTTCTGGTAGCGGTCAAAGATGATCAGGTCAAAATCGTCGATCTTGTCGATGAACAGTTCGCGCGTCGGAAAGGCGATCAGCGACAATTCGTTGATCGGCGTGCCGTCCTGCTTTTCCGGCGGGCGCAAAATCGTGAAGTGCACGAGATCGACGGACGGATCGGATTTCAGCAGGTTGCGCCATGTGCGTTCGCCCGAATGCGGCGAGCCGGACACCAGCAGCACGCGCAGATTCTCGCGAATGCCCTCGACGATCTGGACCGCGCGGTTATTCACCTCGGTCAGTTCGCCGGCAACGGGATCGACGGAGAGTTCCAGAATATTCTCGCCGCCATTTTCGATGTCGAAGACGTAACGCGTCGAAATACCGGGCGCGACCAGCATTTCGGCCACCACAGTGCCGTTCAGCCGGGCGGTGACCATGGCGGGACCTGTGCCGCCCTCGGCCTGGTCTACCGGACCATCATTGACCACGGTGAACTCCACCGGCAGGCTTTCGCCGACAAGGCCGAAACGCGGGGCCTCGTTGATCTCGATGCGGCGGTCATATTCCTGCGCCGTGCCCGTCACCAGCGCGTTGACCGGAATGTCGGCTGGCAGCGCGGCAGCGTTATCCGGAATGTCGTGGATCTGGCCATCGGTGATGAAAAAGGCGGCCCCCATCCGGCTTGGCGGCACATCGCGCACGGCATCGGCAAGAGCACGGAAGGCAAGCGTTTCGGCGCGGCCGTTTTCGTTGGCGGTTGCCACGTCAACGATGCGGGGTTCCAGCATCGGGTCTTCGGCAAGCCGTGCCTTCAGCGTTTCGAGCGCCGCGTCTGTCTGTCCGGTGCGATCTTCTGTCAACTGGCTCTGGCTGCGATCGACAATGATCGGCACGATGGTCGTCAGCGGCGAGCGCTCCTCCTGGCTGATCGTCGGGTTGGCAATGGCTGCGACCAGCAGAAAACCGGCGGCGGCACGCAGTGTCGTTGCGCGCATACGGGTGAGATAGCCGAGCACCATCAGGGCGATGACGGCGGCAAGCGCTGCGTAGATTGCGGTCAGCGGCACCAGGGGGCGAAGGTCAGGTTCATTATTGCCCCAGCCTTTCCAGCAGCGCCGGAACATGCACCTGATCGGCCTTGTAGTTGCCTGTCAGCATATACATCACGATGTTGACGCCGGTGCGGTAGGCGAACTGGCGCTGGCGCGGGTTTTCGGGCACGGTTGGCAGCATCGGCGTCATGTCGGCATTGGTGGCCCAGGCGCCGGCGAAATCATTGCCGGTGATGATAATCGGCGAAACGCCATCACCGCCGCTCGTCACCATGTCGGAGGTCGCGCCCGAACGCGCCTCGACCCAAAGCGGCGAACCGTCATAGCGGCCGGGAAAATCAGACAGCAGATAGAATGAGCGCGTCAGCACGTGACCTTCGGGCACCGGCTCGAGCGGCGGCACGTCGATATTGTCGAGGATTGCACGCAGCCTTGCTGTATTGGCGCTGACGGCATTCTGGCCGAGCGGCGAATACTGGTCACGGGTATCGAATAACACCGTGCCGCCATTGCGCATATAGGCCTCGATCCCGGCAATGGCCTCCTGCGAGGGCATCGGTGCGGAGGCAGAAACCGGCCAGTAGATCAGCGGATAAAACGCCAGTTCGTCTTCCGCCGGATCGACACCGATGGGGTCGCCCGGCTCCAGTGCTGTGCGATAGGAGATGTAGTCGGACAGGCCCTTGAGCCCGCGTTCGGAAATCCGGTCGGTCTCCGCCTCGCCGGTGACGACATAGGCAAGATGCGTTTCATAGAGCAGGTCGGCGATTTCCATGTCGCTCATCTGCGCATGGGCCTTGCTGACGACGTCGGGCGCAAAGGGCAGAGCGGCGGCAAGGCTTGCCGCGAGGATCAGCGGCAGCGCCGCGCGCCGCGCCTTGAGGCTCGAAAATGCACCATTCATGGCCAGCATGATCAGCCCGTCGGCAATCAGCAGTATCATCGCGGCCGTCAGCAGCCAGGGTTTGAGGCTGAAGGCACGGGCATCGCCGATCGGCTGGAAACGACTGCCATCGCCAAACGCGGAAACGTCCAGCGGCGAAAGCGTATCCTGCGGGCCGAAGAGATTGACGGCGGTAAAGCCGTCGGCCGAGCCGTAGAGCCCGGGCGGGTTTTCCGCTGTCGCGATCAGATTTCCACCGGTATCGGCAAGCGGGTTTGCGCCGCTGATATTGCCGGTCAGCGTGCCGTTGGCAACAAGCAGACGATAGGGGGCGAGCAGGGGCGCTGAACCGCCGTCGCCGTCAGCGGCCGCACTGGCCTGCGAGAGATTGACGATCCGGCGCAGCATTTCGACGAAATAGCCAGAGATCGGAAGGTTCGACCAGTTGGGATCGGCAGAGGTATGGAACAGCACCAGCCGCCCGTCGCCGAGCACGCCTTCGGTCACCAGCGGCGTGCCGTCAGCAAGGCTTGCCCAGGTGTGGTCGGCCAATGTCGGTGCGGGTTCGGCCAGAACCTGGCGGGACACGGTGATGTCCTCCGGCACGGGCAGGCCGTAAAACGGGCTGGTCTGCGGGAAGGGCGCAAGGCTTTGCGGCTCGCTCCAGCTCATGGCCCCACCGAATGCGCGCGCGCCGGAGCGAAGGCGCACCGGCAAAAGCGTATCGTCACCTTCTGAAGATGCCAGACGAGGCCCGGCAAAACGGATCAGCGTGCCACCGCCTTCCACCCAATGTTCGAGAAGCGCATGGGTCTCCTCGCTCAACGTTCCTATGTCGCTTAAGATGATGACGGACGGCTTCTGTTCGATAAGGGCGTCAAGCTGTTCGGGCAGCGTTGCCGTATCACTTGAAATCAGATCGGCATAAGGGGCCAGCGCCTGGCGCAGGTAATAGGCTGCAGACAGCAGCGGCTGGGCCTCATTGGCTGGGCTGCCGGAAACGAGTGCCACTCTGCGGCGCTGGAAGCCGTCGTCGAGAAGCTGCACCGCACCTGCATTGGCTGCGCCATCGATCGCGATCCGGGCGAAATCATTGCGGACTTCGAAGGGCGCGCGGATTTCCGTGGTTGACGCGCGCGCGCCGGTCTCGAAGACAAGTGGGCTCGCAGCGATCACGCGCCCCTGCAGGTCATAGGCGTTGACGGTCAGCTCTTCACGCGGGCCCGGTTCGGCTCGCACAGCCGTGATCCGGCTCGCCGTTGCGCCGTTGTCCACTTCTGTGATCGCTGACGGGAGAGGGCGCTCGGAGCGCATCACAAGAAGGTCATCGGCGTTCGCGCTGGCCAGCATGTCGATGGTGGCGGCATCGTCCGGCCCGGCAAGCCCGTCGGTCAGGAAGGCGATGGTGCCGGGGGCGTGCCGTCCAGCGCTGCGACAAGCGCGCTCGCGGCCGGCAACCTTTCGGGACGCGCGGCTTGCGGCTCGGCAGCGGCCAGTCTCTGCCGGGCCTCGCTTGCCGAAACCGGGCGTGTGTCTGCGGTTCTGTCTGCGGTGAATGCCAGTGCCACGGGCTGGTCGGCGCGCCCGGCCGCCTCGATCAGCGCGTCGGCGGCGCTGGTTCTGGCGGCCCAGTCTTCGGCGCTCGCCCAGCCATTGTCGATCAGCAGTGCCAGCGGGCCATCTGATGATATCTCGGTGCGGTCCGGATTGATCACCGGATTGGCGATGGCGAGAACGACGAGCGTTGCAAGCGCCATCCTCAGCAATGTCAGCCACCACGGGCTTTTGGCCGGGGTTTCGTCGCGCTTTGCCAGACTGAGAAGGATGGCAAGCGGCGGAAATACCTCGCGGCGCGGGCGTGGCGGCGTGAGTTTCAAGAGCCACCAGATTGCGGGCAGCACCACCAGGGCGGCGAGCACAAACGGGCTGATAAATTCAAAACCACCCATCAGCGCTGCCCTCCGTTATCACCGGAAAGCCGCATATGCATCGCCGTCAGCGCTTCGGAGGCCGGGCGGTCGGTGTGATGGGTGAAGAAGGTCCACCCGGAACGGCGCGCGGTGTTTGAAATCACGTCACGTCGGGCCAGATATTGCTCCAGATAGGCGTCCTTCAGGCTTTCGGCACGACCGAGGGTGAGTTCCTGGCCCGTTTCCGGATCGGCAAAGGCGGTGCGGCCGCTATAGGAAAGCTTTCTTCCGCCGGGTCTGCAACCTCCACCAGATGGGCTTTCAGCCCGCGCTCTGAAAGCGGTGCAATCTGCGAAAACAGCGCGTCCGGGGTATCAAGGAAATCGCCGATGATGATCAGTTCGGATGGTCCCCGCATCATCTGTGTGTCTGGCAGAACAGAAGGCATGTCGGGCGCGGTGGCCAGAAGGTGGGCGAGCTTTTCCGCGCCATTGCGGTTTGCCACAGGCTCCATCAGGCCGGGACAACCGACCCGCTCGCCCGAGCGCAGCAGCGTGTCGGCAACGGCCAGCAGCAGAACCAGCGCGCGGTGCTCCTTGGAGACCGGGGCAAGTTCGGAGCGGAAATGCATCGATGGCGTCAGGTCGGCAAAAGCCAGACCGTGTGGGCCGCCTCCCATTCCATATCCCGCACATAGGTGTGGTCGTCACGCGCAGAGCGCCGCCAATCGACCTTCATCAGAGATCTCGCCCGGCGCATAGGGGCGGAACTGCCAGAAGTTCTCGCCCGGTCCCCGACGGCGGCGACCATGCCAGCCGGCAATCACCGTATTGGCAATGCGACGCGCCTCGATCAGGCAATCCGGCAGCAGTGCTGCACGTCTCTTGCCTTCGACAAGGGCCGAGTTGCGGGCGGTCGGCGGTGTCGTTTGTCCGATCGAAGCCAATGGCGGCTGCCTGTCAGTTTAAGTCGCGCTCGGCGATGGTGGCGATGACGTCGGTGACGGTAATGCCTTCGGCGCGTGCGGAAAATGTCAGCGCCATGCGATGCTGGAGAACCGGTGCAGCAAGCGCGCGCACATCGTCAACAGAAGGCGCAAGCCGTCCCTGATAAAGCGCACGGGCGCGTGCCGTCAGCATCAGCGCCTGTCCGGCGCGCGGGCCCGGACCCCAGGCCACATTGCGGTCGGTCTCCTCAAAGCCCTGGCCAGGGCGGGCGGCGCGTACAAGTTCCAGGATTGCGTTCAGCACGTTTTCGCTTACCGGCATCTTGCGGATCAGCGCCTGGATTTCCATCAGCCGTTCGGCTGTGACGACGGCGCTTGCCGTTTCTTCCGTCGCGCCGGTGGTTTCCAGAAGGATACGGCGTTCCGATGCCATGTCCGGATAGCCCACATTGACCTGCAGCAGAAATCGGTCGAGCTGGGCTTCGGGCAGGGGATAGGTGCCTTCCTGCTCCAGCGGGTTCTGGGTGGCGAGCACATGGAAGGGGCGCGGCAGATCGTAATGCTGGCCGGCGATGGTGACGGAATATTCCTGCATCGACTGCAAAAGTGCCGACTGGGTGCGCGGCGAGGCACGGTTGATTTCATCGGCCATCAGCAATTGCGCAAACACCGGCCCCTTGATGAAACGGAAGGACCGGCGTCCGGTCTCGCTTTCCTCAAGCACTTCGGAGCCCAGAATATCCGACGGCATCAGATCCGGGGTGAACTGGATACGGCTGCCCGCAAGCCCGAGCACTGTGCCAAGCGTCATCACCAGCTTGGTTTTGGCCAGTCCCGGAACGCCAACGAGCAAGGCATGCCCGCCGGAAAGAACGGCCAGCAGCACGCTCTCCACAACATTCTCCTGGCCATAGATGACCTTGGAGACTTCTGCCTTTACGTTCTGGATGTCTTCAAGCGCTTTTTCGGCCTCTGCCACGATCTCCTGAGCAGCATTCGTGTCAGTCGCATCCATACAAACGTCTCCACGGCCTAGAGCCAGTTCGGGTTTTGCCAGCATATCGCTGGTTTTGTCTTTCAAAAGGATAATCACCTGCCAGCGGCTGACAAGCCGGTTTGGAATGACTATTTCGAGAGCGAACAATATTCGACCCGAAACTGGGACGGAAAGATGACGGACCGGACGACATCACAGATAAACGACGCGCAGGGGCTGGCCTCGGCGATTGCGCGCCAGCTTGAGGGCGGAGGCAAACGCGGGCCCGCGCCGGTTGAAAAGTGGGACCCGGCGTTTTGCGGTGATCTCGACATCGAAATCCGCCGCGATGGTACATGGTTTTATTGTGGGACGGCCATCGGCCGTGCAGCGCTTGCGCATCTGTTTTCAACGGTATTGCGCAAGGATGCCGACGGCGAGACCTATCTGGTAACGCCTGTTGAAAAGATCAGGATCCGCGTCGAGGATGCCCCGTTTGTCGCCGTTGCCATGGATATTTCAGGCGAGGGCGATCAAAAGATTCTTTCGGTGCGGACCAATATGGGTGACGTGGTGGAGATCGGCGGCGACCATCCGTTGCGGTTTGAAATTTCAGGGGAAAACGCGGAACTGAAGCCCTATGTGCTGGTCAGGGGACGGCTGGAGGCGCTGTTTTCGAGGGCGCTGACCTATGATCTGGTCGAATTTGGCGAGGAGGTTGTTATCGAAGGTGAAGCTATGTTTGCGATACGTTCCTGCGGTCAGCTGTTCCCGGTGATGGAAATGGCGAAGCTGGAGAAAGGCCTGTGACTGCCATGAACCCGCCTTTTGCCGCGGCGAACTTTCGCCAGCGCGCACTCAGCCAGCGCGGGCTCCCGGCAGAACAGGCATGGCGCGATCACGGCGATCACAAGCTCAATCCGGACCTTTCCGCTTATATCGAGAACCTTGAAATGCGCGCGGCAGCCGTGCTGATCCCTGTCGTCGATTACGGAGATGAGGCGCGGGTGATTTTTACACGGCGTACCACCAAGCTTCGCAAGCATTCCGGCCAGATTGCCTTTCCGGGTGGATCAATCGACCCTGAGGACCTGTCGCCGGAGGATGCGGCTTTGCGTGAGTGCGAGGAAGAAATCGGCCTCGAACGCCGTTTTGTGCAGCCCGTTGCACGGCTTCCGGTCTATCTCGCAGGCACCGGTTACAGGATTACGCCGATCCTCTCGGTAGTGCGGACGGGATTTTCGCTGAAGGCGAGCCCGGACGAGGTCGACCACATTTTCGAAGTGCCGCTCGGTTTCATCATGGACCCGGCCAACCATCAGCATGGAAGCGGCATGCTGGGCGGCAAAACCAGGCGCTATTACGAAATCAATTATGGCGAATACCGGATCTGGGGCATTACGGCCAGCATCGTCAGGACAATATATGAAAGGCTTTATGCGTGAAAACAGTCAGTGACGATCCATGGTTCAACGAAACCCGGCTGCAACAGGTGCTTGATGTGCTCAACGGCGAAGGCGCTGAAACGCGGGTTGTCGGCGGGGCCGTGCGCAATGCGCTGATGGGCATGCCTGTCGGCGATATCGATATGGCGACCACGCTGGTGCCGGACGCGGTCATCGCGCGAGCAAAGGCGGCGGGTATGAAGCCCGTGCCGACCGGTATCGAGCACGGCACGGTGACAATTGTCTGCGAGGGTAAGCCCTTCGAGGTCACGACACTGCGGGCCGATATTGAAACTTTCGGGCGCCACGCGACGGTGCGGTTTGGCACCGACTGGGCTGAGGATGCCGCGCGCCGCGATCTGACGATCAACGCGCTCTACGCCGGTCGCGATGGCAATGTGATCGATCTCGTCGAGGGGCTGGCCGATATCGAGACCAAGACTGTCCGTTTCATCGGTGAGGCAGAAACGCGGATCACCGAGGACTATCTCCGGATCCTCAGGTTCTTCCGGTTCTTCGCCTGGTATGGCGGCGGCAGACCCGATGCGGATGGCCTGAGAGCAAGCGTGCGCCAGCGCGACGGATTGAAGACGCTTTCGGCTGAACGGGTCTGGGCCGAGTTGAAGAAGCTTCTGGGCGCCACTGACCCATCGCGTGCGCTGTTGTGGATGCGCCAGACCGGTGTTTTGACCATCGTGGTGCCGGAAACAGAGAAATGGGGGATTGATGCCATCCCGGGCCTGATTGACGCCGAGCGCCATTTTGGCTGGGCGCCGGATCCCTGCCTCAGGCTTGCAGCCATGGTGCCACCCTATGATGTGCGGCTGAAAGAAATGGCGGAACGGCTCAAGTTTTCGAATGCCGAGCGCGACCGGATGCTGGCCTTCGCCGTCGCACCTTCCGTAGAATCTGCAAGTTCAAAGGCGCGTCTGCACAAGCTGCTCTATGAACACGGACAGTCGGGGATCATGATGCAGCTCCGTCTGGCACTTGCAACGGCGCGGACAAAAGCGGCTGGCGGTGACCACGACGCGCTTGCCGATGCTGCGGGATTGTCACGGCTCGTCCAAGAGGCAAAGGTTTGGGAGAAGCCGCAAATGCCGATTTCGGGCGGGGAGGTCGTCAAGGCCGGAGTTCCGGCTGGTCCCGAGGTTGGCAAAATACTTGCAAGCCTGGAAAAGCAGTGGGTGGAAAGCGATTTTGAACTGGACCGGGCAGCGCTGGCCGCCCGGTTGGATATGCTGAAGTCAGATAGGACGTAGGGTAGGGCCTCAGGCCTTTTCTTCGTCCTTGATCCGCTCCTTGATATTTTCGACCATGTTTTCGCGAATAATGTGTTCGCCATGGCTTGTGCGCAGATGCTGAACTGAGCGGCGGACAACTTCGGCTTCGTCTTCTGCGCTTGTGTGCCAGGTGCAACCCGGCACCAGCGTTCCGCAATCAAAACGTTTCATGTCTTCCTCCTTCGTTTTCCGTCTTCAGTTAAAACGCCGGTGGAGGTCAATTGTTCGCCCGAAACCGGCGCCTTGAGACATTTTTTCGTGGTTGCTGCCGCCTCGGCGGTAAATATGCGCCGAGGTGGAGCGTTCAACACCCTTTCAACGGAAAAGAGCATTTGTCCATTGTATCACCGCTGGGACTCAGTGCTGGGCCCAGGTCTCGAACACTGCTGAGGATCTCGCATGGCCGACCATGCCGGTATGCCATCTCGGCGGCGTATTTGCTGTCATCGGTACCCGCCACCTTCTGAGGTTTGGGTTTGTAGTCGTCCAATGATGCCTTGTGTTCGGTATGCTTGACTTTGTCTGCCATTGTCCTGCTCCTCTCGGACAAGTTCGGGGTTCAAGTCTTCTTCCGACTTGGTCAGTAGAACCCTTTTGTGCAAGGTGAACAAGGCAAATTATGGGTAAAAAATAACTATAACGATTTAGATTAAGGCCATCTCGTGACAGGCGGCAGGGAAGAGAGAATTGCCTCGATATTGCCACCGGTTTTCAGCCCGAAAACGGTGCCGCGGTCATAGAGCAGGTTGAACTCGACGTAGCGCCCCCGGCGGATCAACTGCTCGTCGCGATCGGCAGATGTCCATTCGTGGTTGAAGTTGGAGCGCACCAGCCGCGGATAGACGAGATTGAAGGCGCGGCCGACATCCTGCACGAAGGCAAAATCGGCATCCATGCCGCCTTTTTCATCCGCCGAGTGCTGCCAGTCGAAGAAAATGCCGCCGACGCCGCGGTGCTCCTTGCGATGCGGCAAATAGAAATAGTCGTCGCACCACTTTTTCATCTTGTTGTAATCAACGACGCCCTGATGCCGGTTGCAGGCAATTTCCATGGCGCGGTGAAACAGGATGGTATCCGTGTCTTCCTGGCGACGGCGGCGGTTGAGCACCGGGGTAAGATCGGCGCCGCCGCCGAACCACCAGCTTCCGGTCACGATCATCCGCGTGTTCATGTGGACGGCAGGTACATTCGGATTGACGGGATGGGCGATCAGCGAGATGCCGCTTGCCCAGTAGCGCCCGTTTTCATCGGCGCCCGGCATGGACTTGGCCATCTCCTCGGAGAATTCGCCCTCGACGGTCGAGGTGTGAACCCCGACTTTCTCAAACACGCGACCGTGCATCACCGACATCCGGCCGCCGCCCTCTCCGTTTTCACGGGTCCAGTCCTTGGCCTCGAACTGTCCGGGCTCAAGATCGCTGAGCGGGCCGGTAAGCTCTTTTCAAGGGTCTCGAAGCCGGAACAGATCGTATCGCGCAGGCTTTCGAACCAGGCTCGGGCCGCACTCTTTCTGGTCTCGATATCGTCCGGTAGACCTGTGGACAGGTTCGGCCGTTCCATGTCATGCACTCCGCTTCGACGCACGAGAACATTTCCGGTGAAAGTTGTGTCACCTGCAATGCTCTGTCTTTTCGTTTTTACGCATTCCGAACGGAAAACCGGTTTCCACTTTTCCTGGAATTGCTTTTCCCCGGTTGTCCGGGCTTTTGATTTGACTCGCAAATCTAACGATAAAACCTTATCTTTTTGCAGGTTGAAGGATAGCGGGATGGCCAATCTTCCCAAGCCGCCCTCCATGGACGGGCTGAAAAAGCGGATCAGGCAACACCGTCAGCTTGAAGGCGGCGGCGGTTTCGTGCGCGAACGCTATTGCCTGTCACGCGAGGACGCCCGCGCCAAGGCGCGCGAATGGTTCGACAGCTATCCCAAGGCCGCTTACTGGACCGAGGTCGAAAGCTGGCGTGTGCTGAGCGGCGACCGGATCGAGTTTACCATGCGCAGGCTGTCGTCGGCGGATTGAGTTCTCACGAGAGTCCTTCAAATCCGCCTGTCTGCCTGAGCGCCTCTCCGGCCATCATCCCGACGGAAACGGCGAGGTTGATCGAGCGCTCGTCCGGCACCATCGGAATGCGCACCCGGTGGTCGGCGCTTTCATGGACGATATCCGGCACCCCGCGCTCTCGCGACCGAAAAGCAGAATGTCGTCTGTTTCAAACGGAAATTCAGTATAGGCAAGGCTTGCCTTGGTGGAGGCCAGCACTAGGCGCCTGCCGCTCTCAAGCCGCCAGTCCTCAAACGCTTGCCAGTCGACATGCCGGGTCATCACCGCCTTGGCGATGTAATCCATGCCTGCGCGTTTGAGGTTCTTGTCGGAGAGTGCGAAACCCGCCGGCTCGATAATGTCGACGGCAAGGCCGAGGCAGGCCGCGAGCCTCAAGATCGTGCCGGTATTGCCGGCGATATCAGGCTGATAAAGTGCGATACGCAGGGTCATTGCGGCAATCCATGTGCTGTTCATGCAGTTCTCAACCGGGCCTGATTACATGAAGCCGAGCAACTTCCACCAGAGAAAATCGAGCGGCACCAGAATGAATGTGGTGATCAGCGCCAGCGGCAACAGAATCTTCATCATGTTTTTGATCGGTTGCTCCGTCACCTGCATGCCGACCATCAGCGGCGCGGACTGGTATGGGAACAGAATGGTCGAAAAGCCGATGACCTGCGTCATCAATACGGTCATCAGGGAAAGCCCCGTCAAAGACGACAGCTCCGCGGCCATCGGTGTCAGCACGGCGGGCACCCCGGGCAGAATCGAAATGATGCCAACCACGAACGCCATCAGCGATAGTGACAGGAAATTCAGGAAATCCTGGCCGGGGGCGAGCGGCAGAACCTGCTCCATACCATGGGCGATGACAACGCCAAGCCCGGTGATGTTGACGACGGCGCCAACGGCAAGGAAGCCCGCCATGAACAGGAAGACGCTGAAATTCATGTTCTTGTCGAAATCCTCCGGACCCACGGGACCGATGCCCGGCATCAGAAGCGCAATCGAGGCGCAGATCCCGATCCAGGCCGGATTGATGCCGTGAAATGTGTCCGTCATCCAGAAGGCGAGCGTGACGACCAGCACCGCGATCACATACCATTGCCGCCAGTCGAGCGGCGCTGGTTGCGTCTTGGTCTGGTCCTGCGAGGCAACAGGGACTGGCGTGTCAGGGAAGAAATGCAGGATCAGGGCGATGATGATCAGGCTTTTCACAAGGCCCAGAATGGGAAAGTGCAGAGCCATGTATTGGGCATAGGTGAGATCGACGCCGTAAATCGTCTGCGCCGCACCCGCGAGCACGAGGTTTGGCACGTTGGACGGCAGCAGTGTGAAACCGGGAATGTGGCAGGCAAAGGTGGTGGCAAGCGCGACCGCCGCCCGTCCCGCCGTTCCTTTGGAAAAGCCGAGTTTGTCGGCGAGAGCGGATGCGATTGGCCAGAGCAGGAAGAACCGGCCAAGCGAGGAAGGCATGACGAAACTGAGGACAATGGCAATCGCGAAGATGCCGAAGATCAGCAGCGTGAAATTATGTGAAATCCGCGCTGTCAGGCCAGCACCGATGCGTTCGCTGAGCCCTGCCTTGCGGACACCGGCAGCGATCAGAAAGCCGGAGAAGATCAGCCACATGGCCGAAGAATGGAAACCGGAAAAGACGACGTCCGGCGGTGCCAGTTTGAACAGCAGCGCTACGGCGACGAAAATCAGGCTTGCCAGATAGGCGGGAACAAGCGCGGTCGCCCACAGGCTGAGCGTCACCAGAACAATGCCGAGGGTACGCGCCTGTTCCGTGGTCATCAGCGATTGGGGGTAGAAGGCAAGCCCAAGCGCGAGAGCGGCAAGGGCGGCAACGATGATCTTCTTGTAGGTCAGCATGCGAACCGTTCGAATGTCTTGGAAAATTTCACAACCCATACTATGCGTACAGCCGAAACTACGGAACAGCTACATGATGCCAAATGATATTGAATTTGCGTCATTCTTGATGCCGGAGGTCGGTCCCGGCTGGATCATCGATGCCTCGCGTCCGGTCACGGCGCGGGTGCAGCGCTGGCGGGCGGGGAAATCGGCCGTGCATCGCACGCGCATCCCCGCGGCCAGCTTCTGTGGGCAGAGGAGGGCATCCTCAGGGTGCGCTCCTGCGGCGCGCACTGGCTGGCGCCGACCAGCCATGCGGTCTGGATTCCCGGCGATACCGTACATGAGGTGATGATGGAGACAGATGTGTCGGCGTGTTTCATCTATATCGACCCCTCGGTGACTGGGGTCCGTGGCAAGCGCTGCGAGGTTCTGCACATGACGCCGCTGATGCGTCATCTTCTTCTGCGGTTTCGCATACCCGAACCATTGACCGAAGAAGCAGAGGGACGCCTGTCACGCCTGGCTGCCGTTATTATCGACGAGCTTTCAACCTTGCCGAACGCTCCGCTGAACCTGCCGGCGGGCAGTGATCCGCGCCTCAAGCGCGTTACCAACAGGCTTCTCGAAAACCCCGATGATCATGCCAGTCTGGAAGAACTGGCGCGTTTCGCCGGCGCCGGCGCCCGCACGCTCGAGCGCTTGTTCCAGAGGGAGACCGGGCTGCGCTTTTCCGAGTGGCGCAACCGTCTGCGGCTGATGGAGGCCGTGGAACACCTGAGCCATGGCCGGAGCAGTGTCGAAATTGCCGGGCTTCTGGGATATCGCAGCGCCAGCGCCTTTGTGGCCGCCTTTCGGCGACATTTCGGGCTACCGCCGCAATCCTATCTGAGAACCGGTTCGGGCGATGTCGGCTGAGCCTGCTTGGTGCCTGGCCTGCGCTTGAGATAGCTCCGGATCCAGGCGATTTCTGCCTCGACCTCACCGAAATGATCATCCTTTTCTCGCCCGTTGGCTTCATCTGCGGGCTTGCCGACACCTGCAATGGCGGCAAGTGCTGCTTGGGCACGTTGCGCGCGCTCGGCATCAGGCGGTGGATCGCCGAGTCGGCGTCCCTCCGCATAAACGGTGATGGCGTCGGAAAGCCTTTCGGCGCCGGCGACCGCCGGAAACCAGGAGGCGGCTTCGCGACCAGCAGGTGGAGGTTCGGCAACCAGGCGGCCGAGCACGGTGCGAAGGTCGGAGAGAGCCCGCGAGGCTGTAAATTCACTGCTGAGGAGGGTTTGACGCAGCTGCGCAAGCCCGGTTTCATCTTCAGGCTTGGGTACGGTTGCCGCGGCGAGAAATGCGCCTACCTTGAGCATCGTGTCGGCAAATGCCTTGCCAAGTTCCTTTTCCTGCGACCGAGGCCAGATCAGGTAGCCGAATATGAGCGCGATCACGGAGCCGGCGATTGTGTCGGCAAGCCTCTGAATATCATAGCTTGCGGCCGGTCCCGGTGCCACCAGATCGATCATCAGCAGGATGACGGGCGTCAGAAAGGTGACCATCACGGCATAGCTGCGCAGAACGGCATACGGAATGAAGGCGCAGAGCACCATGATGACCGGTATGAACGCGAGGCCCTTCGGAACGACGGCGGCAAGTGAAAGGGCGATGGCGACGCCGACGAGCGTGCCGAGGCTGCGGTGGATCGCCCGGAGAAAGACCGAGCCGAAATCGGGCTTGAGTACGATAGCGACGGTCATTGGCAGCCAGTAGGAGTGATCGCCGGGGATCTGGCGGCTGACGGCAACCGCCAACCCCATGCAGAGCGACAGCCTGACGGCAGAAATGACGACCTCGCGACCGAGGACGAGGCGGCGTGCGATCCTTTTGACGAGACCGGCGGAAAAGACGGCGTCGTGTGCGGTGTCGGGCAGAGCGTCGCCAGCCGTGTCGGCTGCGGATGATGAAGGCCACATCGCCGCGGCGAGGCGCGCAACAAGCCGGTCCGGTTCATGCGCGCCGCTATCGTCTGACGCGGCGTCGGATGGCCGCCGGGCGCGGGTCATATAGGCGGCGGCAATGGCGTCGAGCTGTCGCGCGGTCGCTTCCATTTCGCTGCCGCGCGCGGCGATGATTGCCATTGAGAGCTGGTTGACGAGTGAAAGCACGGCCGCGGTTCTCAGCGTGTATCTTGTGCGCGCCCGTCCGTGGCTTCGTTTTTCGATCAGCGTCGCATAGGCGGTCTTGGTGGCATCCGCCAGCGCGCGCCGCGCTGCGATCATCTGGCTGCGGTTTTCCGGCGTCGGGGCCTTTCCTGCTGCCTCGGAGGCGCGGGCGAGACGCGCCAGCATGCCGACAATGTCGGAGAGCATGCGCCGTTCGGGCCGGTCGCGCTCAAACAACGCGCCGATGCCGAGCATCGCCGCCACAAAACCCGCACCGGCGAGAAAATTTATAAAACCAGCCATGCCGGAATGGCCGCCGGAGCATGGGCATTGACCACGGCAAGCACCAGCATGTTGAGCGCCCCGGTGGAAAATGCAGCGCCATAGCCGCTGATGAGGCCGGAAATGAGGCCGACCGCCATCAAAAGCGCAATGGTCGCTAGGCCGTGCTCACCGATTTCCGGGCCGATCAGGCACCCCGTTGCACCGATCAGCGCGGAGATGCCAAGCTGGCGGAAACGCTCGCGATAAGGATCGAGGCGCACGGTCACGGCTGCCAGAAAGCCACCCAGCGCGACATAGAGCATCGGCACCGGATGGCCGCTCAGTTCGCCGATCAGCAACGGCAGTCCGGTGCCGAGCGACAGCCGGATCGAATGACGCCACGGTCGGTAAGGGGTTGGCTTCAGCAAAGCGAGATTGTGGAGCCAGCGTGCTTTCCCGAACACTTCTGTCCTTTCAAAGGATGATTCTCAGCCCATCTAACACGGCTACCTGCAAGCGACACAACACCGGACTGTGTCCAAAAATCATTTCAGGTGCCGCAAAGGGCGTTGCCGAGAGGCAACATAATTGCACTAAACCTCGGGCTCCGGGCAAGGGCTATGGCCAATCCAGACGGATGGGGCTATAACGGCCCGGCTTTTCTCAAACCGGCGAAAGGAGCACGGCAGGATGAACATCACTGGCTTTGAATTGCTCCGCGTTCCACCGCGTCGCCGTCTCGTGTGACCTTTCACACGCCCTTCTTGTTTCCTATTTAATCATCTGAATTAGCGCGGCCGTTTGAACGGCCGCCGTTCCTGTCCCGGATCCGTTTGTGCGGATGCCTTGTGCTCTTTGCGTTTGAGGGCAGCCGGGGGTCATTGGAGTCCGATTATGTTTCGTTGGTTTGAAAACCGCCTCAATCCTTATCCCGAGGCAGAGCCCACCGCACCCCCACGGGGCTGATCCCGTTTTTGTGGCATTATTCGAAGCCTGCCGCCCCCTATCTGGCGGTGATGGCTTTCGTGGCCGCGCTGGTGGCTTTCGGGGAAGTCTATCTGTTCCGCTTTCTCGGTGACATCGTTGACTGGCTGTCGACGGCCGATCGGTCAACCTTCCTGGCCGACGAAGGCTGGCGCCTTGCCTTTATGGGCGCGCTGGTGCTGGTGCTGCTGCCGGCGTTGACGATCTTTTCCTCGCTGCTGATCCATCAGGTGCTTTTGGGCAACCTGCCGATGATCAGCCGATGGCAGATGCACCGCTATGTGCTGCGTCATTCGATGAACTTCTTCGCCAACGAGTTTGCGGGGCGGGTGTCGCAAAGGTCATGCAGACCTCGCTGGCTATCCGTGAAACCGTGATGAAGGCGCTCGACATGTTCGTCTACGTCATCACCTATTTCGTCTCGATGATTTTCATTGTCGCGGCGGCGGACAAGCGTCTCGTCATTCCGCTTCTGGTGTGGATCGTGGTCTATGCGTTGTTGTTGTGGTATTTCATTCCGCGTCTGCGCAAGATCTCGGCAGATCAGGCCGATGCCCGGTCGCTGATGACGGGGCGGGTGGTCGACAGCTATACCAATATCGCCACCGTCAAGCTGTTCTCGCATGCCGGACGCGAGGAGCTGTTCGCGCGCGAAGGCATGGATGGGTTCCTCGAGACGGTCTACCGTCAGATGCGGCGGGTAACCCAGCTTCAGGCTCTGGTCTACCTCAACAATGCGGTCGCGCTGTTCGCAGTGAGCGCGCTGGCGATCCGCTTCTGGCTTGAGGAGAGCATCACCATCGGCGCCATTGCTCTGACGCTCGGCCTTGTGATGCGCATTGGCGGCATGTCGCAATGGATCATGTGGGAAGTTACCGCGCTGTTTGAAAACATCGGTACGGTTTATGACGGCATGTCGATGATGGCGAAGAAGCACGAACTGGTCGATGTCGAGGATGCACCCGTACTTGTCGTGAAAAGGGCGAGATCGTCTATGACGATATCTCCTTCCACTACGGCAAGCAGGGCGGTGTGATCACCGGTCTCTCGCTCATCATCAAACCGGGCGAGAAGGTCGGCCTTGTCGGGCGCTCCGGCGCGGGCAAGACCACGATGATGAACCTGCTGCTGCGGTTTTCGATCTGGAGGCCGGGCGCATCACTATTGACGGTCAGAGTGTCTCGGATGTGACGCAGGACAGCCTGCGTTCGATGATCGGTGTGGTGTCGCAGGATACCTCGCTGCTGCATCGTTCGATCCGCGACAACATAGCCTATAGCCGTCCGGGCGTAACCGATGAGGAGGTGATTGCCGCGGCCAAACGCGCCAATGCCTGGGAGTTCATTGAAGGGCTTTCTGACCTGCAGGGCCGCACCGGCCTTGATGCCCATGTCGGCGAGCGTGGTGTGAAGCTTTCCGGTGGCCAGCGCCAGCGCATCGCGATTGCCCGCGTGTTTCTGAAGGACGCGCCGATCCTGGTGCTGGACGAGGCAACCTCGGCGCTCGATTCCGAAGTCGAGGCGGCCATTCAGGAAAGCCTGTTCGGGCTGATGGAAGGCAAGACCGTGATCGCGATTGCCCACCGGCTGTCGACGCTGACAGAGATGGACCGGCTCGTGGTCCTCGACAAGGGTGAGATCATCGAGACCGGCACGCATCAGCAGCTTGCCGAGGCCGGCGGTATCTACGCCGATCTCTGGAAACGCCAGTCCGGCGGCTTTCTTGCCGAAGACGACATTGTCGCCGGAGAAGCAGCCGAATGAATATGAACGGGCCCGCTGATCGGTGGGCCCGTTCTCTTTGATCAAACGATAATTGCGCGTTTGCGCGGAACGCGAATCCCTGTATCTCTTTTCATCATGATATTTCAGCGCATTGCAGAACTTTTCGAGCGGTGGATCGATCCGCTGGCCGCGCGCTCGCCGGAGCGGCCGCCCGAGAAGCTCGTGCCGTTTCTCTGGTATTTCCTGCGTCAGGCCAAATGGCCGTTCTTCGCCATGCTTGTGGTCGGCGGCGGTGTCGCGGTCATGGAAACGGCCTCATTCTGGTTCATGGGCGTGCTGATCGATATTCTCGATAGCATCCCGCGTGAGGCCGGCTGGTCGGGGCTGATGGCCGAGTATGGCTGGGTGCTGATCGGCATGGCCTTCGCCATGGTCGTTGTCCGGGTTAGCCTGACAACATTGCAGATGCTGATCGAGGAACAGACCATTGTTCCCGGATTCAACAATCTGGTGCGCTGGCAGTCCTATCGCTATGTTGCGCGCCAGTCGCTCGACTTCTTCCAGAATGATTTCGCAGGGCGGATCGTCACCAAGGTGTCTGCTGCGGGGCAGTCGATCGGCGATTTGATGTCGTCACTTCTGCAGGTCGTGTGGTTCATGGCAATCTATGCGATCTCGACCATGGCGCTGGTGGCAGCGCTTGACTGGCGGCTGGCAGCGCTCATTGCGCTCTGGATTGTGGTGTTTGCCGTTTTGGCGCGGTTCTTCGTGCCGCGCATCCGCGAAAACGCCCGTGAACTGGCCGAGGCCAATTCGATGATGTCCGGGCGGATGGTCGATTCCTTCTCCAATATCATGACGCTCAAGCTGTTCGGCAGCGACGATGGCAATGACGGCTACATGCGTCGCGGGTTCGAGCGGCTGATCGCCCGTGTCCAGGCGTTTACGCGGCTGATCACCGGGGTCAGGGCCTCGCTCAGCCTGCTGTCCGGCGTGATGATCACGGCGATTGCCGCCTTTTCTGTGCATCTGTGGTTCACCAGTGATATTTCCTCTGGCGATGTCGCCTTCACGCTCGGCCTTTCGCTGAGGCTTTCCATGCTGCTCGGGCGGTTGATGATGCAGCTTAACGGCATCATGCGCGCCATCGGCACCATTCAGAACTCGGCCGAGTTGATCTCGCAACCGATCGGACTTGTCGACAAGCCGGAGGCAGTGCCGCTTGTCCTGCGCAGTCCCGAGGTTCGCTTCGATAGTGTCAGCTTCGGCTATGACGGCGGCAAGGGCGTGATCCGCGATCTGTCGCTCGAGGTATCGGCGGGGAGAAGGTCGGCATCGTTGGCCGCTCGGGCGCGGGTAAGTCCACGCTCGTCAATCTGCTGCTACGCTTCTATGACATCGACACGGGAAGAATTCTGATCGATGGCCACAACGTTGCCGACGTGACACAGGAAAGCCTGCGCGCGCAGATCGGCATGGTCACCCAGGACACAGGCCTGTTGCACCGCCCGATCCGCGACAACATCCGTTTTGGCAATGAAGACGCCGATGATGACATGCTGTGGGAGGCTGTCGAACGGGCGGAAGCTGACAGTTTCATTGCCGATCTTGCCGATATGCGCGGGCGAAAAGGACTTGATGCTTATGTCGGAGAACGCGGGGTGAAGCTGTCGGGTGGTCAGCGTCAGCGCATCGCGATCTCGCGCGTGATGCTGAAGGATGCGCCGATCCTGGTGTTGGACGAGGCCACGTCCGCGCTCGATTCCGAGGTTGAGGCCGCAATCCAGGCCAATCTGATGAAATTGATGGAAGGCAAGACCGTGCTTGCCATCGCCCACCGGCTTTCCACCATCGCGGCGCTGGACCGGCTGATCGTCATGGACAAGGGACGAGATCGTCGAGGAGGGTACCCATGACGCGCTGATCGGATTGGGCGGGCTTTATGCCTCGCTGTGGGCCCGCCAGTCCGGAGGTTTTCTGCCGGAACTGGGCGACGAGGACGCTTAAGCTGCGTCGTATGATGTCTCGTCCAGACTATCCGTAGTTGGAAAATGAGGCGTGTTTCGATTGCTTCGCAAACGTCAAGAAGGGTCTGAATTTCACAGACTTTTTTCTTTGCCTCTTGCCTGTTATTGAAATAGGTCAAACACTGGACATCGAAAGTAATCGCGCATAAAACTTGGCGATCATATGAACGTTGCCTAGGCGCTTTCGCAAACCATGCGAAGGAGGGACGTCACCGCAGGCAACGGCATCAGCTGATGGAGGGATAGCGGTGCAAGACGAGACTGTTTCGACGGATCATTCCGGCGAACCGACCCGGCGTGATTTTCTGTATCTGACGACTGGCGTGGCTGCGGCAGTGGGAGCGGCAGCTGTTGCCTGGCCGTTCATCGACCAGATGCAGCCCGATGCTTCGACGCTGGCCCTTTCGACCGTTGAAGTGGATGTTTCCAGCCTTGAGCCGGGAATGTCACTGACGGTGAAATGGCGCGGTAAGCCCGTCTTCGTTCGCAACCGCACAGAGCGCGAGATCGAAGAGGCAAGGGAGGTGCCGCTTTCCGAACTCAAGGATCCCGAGGCACGCAACGAGAACTTGCCTTCAGGCTCTCCGGCAACCGATGTTGACCGCTCTGCTGGCGAATCCAACGAAAACTGGATCGTCATGATCGGGTCCTGCACCCATCTCGGCTGTATCCCGCTCGGTCAGGCCGGCGATTTCGGCGGGTGGTTCTGTCCCTGTCATGGCTCGCACTACGATACGGCGGGCCGCATCCGCAAAGGCCCCGCGCCGCAAAACCTTGCCATACCGCTATACGAATTTACGTCCGACACTGTGATCAGGATCGGTTGAGGGGAGAGACTGAATCATGAGTGGACACTCGAGTTATGTGCCGAAGAATGGTGTGTCGAAATGGGTGGATACGCGCCTGCCGCTGCCCCGCATGCTGTATGACAGCTTCGTCAGCTATCCCGTACCGCGCAATCTGAATTACGCCTACACCTTCGGCGCCATGCTTTCGGTGATGCTGATTGTGCAGATCGCGACCGGCATTGTCCTGGCCATGCACTACACCTCCTCCACGTCCGCCGCCTTCCTGTCGGTCGAGAAGATCATGCGGGACGTGAATTATGGCTGGATGCTGCGCTATATGCACGCAAACGGTGCCTCTTTCTTCTTCATTGCGGTCTATCTGCATATCGCCCGGGGCTTTATTACGGGTCCTACAAGGCACCGCGCGAAATTCTCTGGATGCTCGGCGTCGTGATCTATCTCTTGATGATGGCGACCGGCTTCATGGGCTATGTGCTGCCCTGGGGCCAGATGTCGTTCTGGGGCGCGACCGTGATCACCGGTTTCTTCACCGCCTTTCCGTTGATCGGCGACTGGGTCCAGCAACTTCTGCTCGGCGGGTTTGCCGTTGGTGAGCCGACGCTGCAACGGTTTTTCGCGCTGCACTATCTGCTGCCCTTCATGATCGCCGGCGTTGTGGTTCTGCATGTCTGGGCGCTGCATGTGACCGGGCAGACCAATCCAACCGGTGTAGAGGTCAAGCAGAAGAGCGATACCGTGCCGTTTACGCCCTATGCGACCCTCAAGGACGCGCTCGGGGTGACGATCTTCCTGATCGCCTATGTCTGGTTCGTGTTCTACATGCCGAATTTCCTCGGCCATCCGGATAATTACATTCCGGCTGATTCGATGAAGACGCCCTCCCATATCGTTCCCGAATGGTATTACCTGCCGTTCTACGCGATGCTGAGAGCGATCACCTTCGACATCGGCCCGATCGATTCCAAACTCGGCGGCGTGCTGGTGATGTTCGGCTCGATCATCATCCTGTTCTTCCTGCCCTGGCTCGATACCTCCAAGGTTCGCTCCGCATCCTATCGTCCGTGGTTCAAGCTGTTCTTCTGGCTGTTCGTTGCCAATGCGGTTCTGCTTGGCTGGCTTGGCTCACAGCCTGCCGAGGGCGTCTTTGTGGTGATGTCGCAGCTTGGAACGCTGTTCTATTTCGGGTTCTTCCTTGTGATCATGCCGGTGCTGGGACTGGTCGAGAAGCCAACCCGGATACCGAACTCAATCACCGAGGCGGTGCTTGAAAAGGAGGCCGCGCGCAAAAAGCCGGCCGGGAGCAACGGTTGATGCGTGGCGAGAGGAAAACATCATGAAAAAGCTTATCGCCCGTGTCCTGTTCACCGCACTGCTGACGCCCTTCTGTCTTCCTGCTGCTCAGGCGGCAGAAGAGGGCGAGGGCGGCGGAACGCCGCACTATCCGATCGAGCACCCGCATCCCGTCGACTGGAGCTTTGCCGGGCCGTTTGGTACCTATGACCGCGGCCAGCTCCAGCGCGGTCTGAAGGTCTACAAGGATGTCTGCTCGGCCTGTCACTCGCTCGATCTGGTGGCCTTCCGTACCCTTTCGGGGCTTGGTTATTCCGAAGAGCAGGTGAAGGCCTTTGCCGCCGAATACGAGATAGAGGCCGGTCCCGACAATGATGGCAACATGTATATGCGGCCCGGCATCCCGTCGGACTATTTTCCGGCGCCTTTCGAAAACACCGAACAGGCAGCCGCCTCAAATAATGGTGCCGCTCCGCCTGATCTTTCTCTGATGGCCAAGGCGCGCGGGATCACGCGCGGTTTCCCGACCTTCGTGTTCGATATTTTCACGCAGTATCAGGAAGGCGGCCCGGACTATATCCATGCGCTGCTGACTGGCTATGAAGAACCGCCCGCAGGTGTCGAAATCCCGGCTGGGACCTACTACAATCCTTATTTCGCCAACGCTGCCTCGCTTGCCATGGCGCCGCCGCTTTCAGATGGCGTTGTCGCATATGACGATGGTGCACCGGAAACGGTTGATCAGTATGCGCGGGATATCTCCGCTTTTCTGATGTGGACGGCCGAACCCAAGCTGGAAGAGCGCAAGCAGACAGGCCTCGTGGTCATGATCTTCCTGGTGATCATGACCGTTCTGGTCTTTCTCACGAAAAAATCGGTCTATGGACGCAAGCACGATTGATTTTTCGTGCATGGGCGTGAACAAGGAAAGGCGGCTCAGGCCGCCTTTTTGATGAGGCGGCCCGGTCGCGTGTGCCTGGACAAAAGCCGAGAAAAGGACGTCAGAAGATGAGTGCCAATCCCGAATTGCTCAATGCCATTCGCTCGATTCCGGATTATCCGAAACCCGGTATCATCTTTCGTGACATCACCACGCTTCTGGGCGATGCGCGCGCCTTTCGCCGTGCCGTCGACGAACTGGTGCAGCCCTATGTCGGGATGAAGATCGACAAGATCGCCGGTATCGAGGCGCGCGGCTTCATTCTGGGCGGTGCATTGGCACACCAGCTTTCCGCCGGTTTCGTGCCGATCCGCAAGAAGGGCAAGCTGCCCGACAAGACCGTTTCCATGACCTATTCGCTGGAGTACGGCGAAGACGAGATGGAGATGCATGTCGATGCCGTCAAACCGGGCGAGAAGGTCATTCTGGTCGATGATCTGATTGCCACCGGCGGTACGGCCGAAGGCGCTGTCAAACTTCTCCGTCAGATCGGCGCGGAGATCGTGTCTGCCTGCTTCATCATCGACCTGAAGGACCTGCCCGGCCGCAAGAAGCTCGAAGCCATGGATGTCGAGGTCCGTTCACTGGTTCAGTACGAAGGTCATTAGGCCCTCGCCGCCAGTCTCCTCAGTCCCTCGCGGCGGCCAGAGCGTCGTTGATATCGTCCTGGATATCTTCCGGCTTGACGGTCGGGGCATAACGTTTGATCGGTTCGCCATTGCGGCCGATCAGGAATTTCGTGAAATTCCATTTGATGATCCCGGAACCGAGAAAGCCCGGCCGTTCCTTCTTCAGGAACCGGAACAGCGGGTGGGCGTCGTTGCCGTTGACGTCGACCTTGGCGAACATTGGAAAGTTGACGCTGAATTGCGTTTTGCAGAATTCAGCGATTTCGGTCTCATCCCCGGTTCCTGACCGCCGAACTGGTTGCAGGAAAGCCGAGCACCGAAAACGCCTGTTCGCGGTATTTCGTGTAAAGGTTTTCGAGGCCTTCATATTGCGGTGTAAAACCGCAGCCGCTCGCCGTGTTGACGATCAGAAGCACATGTCCGCTGTATTCGGAAAGGTCGACGGTGCTGCCGTCGATGCTTTTGGCTGAAAAATCATAAATGCTCATCTGCTGCCCGCACGGTTTGTTTCGCTGTGGCACGAAGGTGGGGCAGAGCGGCGGGCGCTTCAAGTCAAAAAGGCCGGCGCGCTGATGCGCGGCCGGCCTTTCCTGTCATCGGTCGTGTGTTCGGCGGTTAAGTATTGAACCGGAAGTGGATCACGTCGCCGTCCTGGACAACATATTCCTTGCCTTCGTCGCGGGCCTTGCCGGCTTCCTTGGCGCCGGTTTCCCCTTGAAGGTGATGAAGTCGTTATAGGCGATGGTGAAGGCGCGGATGAAGCCGCGTTCGAAATCGGTGTGGATCACGCCTGCGGCTGCCGGTGCCTTGGTGCCCTGGTGCACGGTCCAGGCGCGAGTCTCCTTGGGGCCGACGGTGAAATAGGTAATCAGCTCCAGAAGCTCGTAACCGGCGCGGATCAACCGGTCGAGGCCAGCTTCCTCAAGACCCATTTCGGAGAGGAACATTTCGGCTTCCTCGGCGTCGAGCTGGGCGACTTCCGCCTCGATCGCCGCTGAAATGGTGACTGTTCCGGCCGATTGTTCCGTGGCCATGGCGGCCACTTTTTCGGTCTGGGCGTTACCCTTCGAGGCATCGCCCTCGGCGACGTTGCAGACGTAAAGCACCGGCTTTGAGGTCAGCAGGTTCAGCCCCTTGAGGATTTTGATATCCTCGGCGTCAAGCTCATTCAGAAGGCCGCGCACCGGTTTGCCATCCTGAAGCAGCTTCAGCGAGGCTTCCATGACCGGCAGCAGGGTCTGGGCTTCCTTGTCCTTGCCGGTCGCGCGCTTGCGCGTCTGGTCGACACGGCGCTCCAGACTGTCAAGGTCGGCCAGCATCAGTTCGGTCTCGATGGTATCGGCGTCGGCGACCGGGTCGATTTTGCCTTCGACATGGGTGATGTCATCGTCTTCGAAACAGCGCAGCACATGAACCACGGCATCGACCTCGCGGATATTGGCGAGGAACTGGTTGCCGAGGCCTTCGCCCTTGGAGGCGCCACGCACGAGGCCTGCAATGTCCACGAAGGAGATGCGGGTGGGAATGATCTCCTTCGAGCCGGCGACCTGGGCAAGTGCTGCCATGCGCGGATCGGGAACGGCGACTTCACCGGTATTGGGCTCGATCGTGCAGAACGGATAATTGGCGGCCTGAGCTGCGGCGGTCTTGGTCAGCGCGTTGAAGAGGGTTGATTTGCCGACATTGGGCAGGCCGACAATTCCGCATTTGAAGCCCATGGGGATATCCTGCTTTAAACTCGTTTCTCTGGCCCGAGGCTATGGGCGATGAAGGCGGCCAAGGTCAAGGCCTCATCGCCAATGAGCGGCTTTTCTGAAGGCGGAGCCTTGCGAAATCGGGCCTTAGGGCGCAAAATGGGTCAATTGCGGTTTGTCAGTTTCAGAGGCGATGCGCGCTTGCGCCGGCCGCACATTCTTCATTTTCGAACGCTGAAAAGAAGGGACGGGTCGGCCATGAGCGACACGGGCTCCGATACGAAACGCAAGACAAAGACCAAGCTGAAGCTAGCCAAGCCGCGACTTTACAAGGTCATTCTCGTTAACGACGACTTCACGCCCCGCGAGTTCGTGCTGGTCATCCTCAAGGCGGTTTTCCGCATGAGCGAGGAGCAGTGCTACAGTGTGATGATGACCGCGCACCAGAAGGGCAAGTGCGTCGTCGCCGTCTACAGCCGCGATATTGCCGAGACCAAGGCCAAGGAAGCGATTGACCTCGCCAAGCAGGCCGGTTTTCCGCTGATGTTTGTTACCGAACCAGAAGATTAGCATCCGGCCTTGCGGTCAGTCCTTCTTCTGGCCGAACATTTTTTCAGCATATCGGCCATCGGGCCGCTTTCGGGCAGTTTCTGCTGTCCGCGCTGGCGTGCTTTATGGATGTGCGATTGCGGTTTTGCCGCCGGTTTTTGCACTGGCTTCGGTTTCGGTTTATCCCCGCCGCCGAGTGCAATCTTGTTCATGAATTGCGAATCCTCGCCGCGCACCAGAAGATCGGCGTTGAGCGCAATGCCTTCCAGCAACGGTTCCAGCCATTCATTGTCGACCTTGGCGAAATTGCCGAGCACATGGCCGTGGACACGTGCCTTGTCGCCCGGATGACCGATGCCGAGGCGCAGGCGCCGGTAATCCTTGCCGCAATGGGCATCGATCGATTTGATGCCGTTATGCCCGCCCGAGCCGCCACCGGTCTTGATCCGTGCCTTTCCGGGGATCAGGTCGAGCTCGTCATAGATCACCAGAAGGTCCGCGACGGTAAGCTTGTAGAAGCGCAGCACTTCGCCGACGCTTTCGCCTGACAGGTTCATGAAGGTCTGCGGCTTGATCAGCAGCGCTTTCTCGCCGGCAAGGCTGCCTTCGGAAATCAGCCCTTTGAATTTGGCCGTCCAAGGCGAAAAACGATTCTTGTCGGCGATGACATCGACGGCCATGAATCCGATATTATGCCGGTTTCCGGCGTACTGGCCGCCCGGATTGCCGAGCCCTGCAATAATGAACATGTAATGCCGTCCTCTGGAGAAGCGGCCCTTTTCCAGCGTGTTTCGCGTCTTGTGTCAATATGTGTTGCCGGACAACGCGTAAAGCATATTGCGATTCCGCCTGCCACAGGGGGACAACCAGGGAAAGGCAGGCCGGTAGTGAAAACGTTTTGGAAACGTCAGGGATGCGTTAGCGCGCGCCGCCGGCCACATGCAGGCCGCATTCGCGCTTGGCGTCGTTTTCCCACCACCAGCGCCCGGCGCGTTCCGGCTCACCCGGTTTGATGGCGCGGGTACATGGCTCGCATCCGATCGAAGGGTAGCCGCGTGCGTGAAGCGGGTTCAGCGGAACATCGTGGGTGTCGGCGAAGGTCTGCACGTCCTCGATGCGCCAGTCGGCCAGCGGATTGATCTTGGTGAGCCCGCGCGCGGCATCTTCTTCGGCAAAGGGAATTGTGGCGCGGTTGCCCGACTGGCTGCGCCTAAGCCCGGTGACCCAGTATGCCGCACCCTTGAGTGCGCGGGCCAGCGGCTCGATCTTTCGGATCTGACAGCAGGCATGGCGTGCCTCGATGCTCTCATAAAACCCGTTGCGGCCATATTCGGCCACATAGTCGGCAACCGTATTTTCGCGCGGCGTATAGCGCTCGATCGTGATGCCGAACCGTTGTTCGGTATCGTCAATAAGCTGCAGCGTTTCCTCAAAAAGCCGGCCGGTATCGAGTGTGATAACCCTAATCGGTAATCCGGCCATGGCGATCGCGGCGGTGACCACCTGATCCTCGATGCCGAGGCTTGATGTGAACACCGCGGGGCGTCCCGTCTCGGCAATGCGCCGCAACCGTCCCTCAAGGTCCAGCTCTGCCAGAGTGTTTTCAAGATCAGTCGTGGTCGAAAGCGTCATCATCAAACTCGTTTTCGGGGCATTTGATGCAGTATCGCGGCGCAATGCATTGCGGGCGAGGAACCGGCTTGCCGATTTTCAAACGCCAACGGAAAAACCATGGCGTTGAAACCGTGATTGCTAGAACGCACCGCTCTTTATCCGGTCCTAGACTGCGCCCTTGTCGTTGAAACGGCGGGTTTCCTCGCGCATTTCGTCAACGGTGTCGCGGTCTTCGTCGGAGGTCTCCCGTCGGCGTGCGCGCTGGAATTTGATACTGTCGGCGATGAAGGCGCGCGACAGGCCGTGATAAAGCGGTTCGCGCGAGATCATCCGCGACGCGATATAGCCGAGCATCGAGGTTGCCATCAGCGTGATGATGCCGTCGTGATTGTCGGTCATTTCCAGAATGATGACGAAGGCCGTCATCGGCGACTGAACGACACCGGCGAAATAACCCGCCATACCCAGGATCGCGCCAAGGCCGATGCTGACTCCGAGAACATCGGCGACCGTCGAGCCGAGCGTTGCACCAACGGAAAGAGACGGTGCGAAGATGCCGCCGGGAATGCCGGACGCCATGGAAAGGAACGTTGCCGCAAGCTTGCCGAGGAAGAAGAACGGGCTGATCGACCCGCCTTCGATGACGGTTCTGGCCTGCGCGTAACCCGTGCCGAAAGTCGCGCCATCAAAGACGATGCCGATCAATGCGACGGCCAGTCCGCAACCGCCGGCAACAAGCGCCATCCGCTTGACCGGCGTGCGCTGCGCCCAGCGCTTGATGCGGCGGGCCGCCTTCAGTGAGTAGAGCGAGAACATCGCGCCCAGAAGACCGCCACCGATGCCGCAGACGAAAACCGCGACCCATTCCTCAGGTTTGACGGCAATGGCCGAGGCCTGGCCGAAATAGGTGTAGTTGCCGGCGAGGCCGATGGCGGCCAGACCGGACAGGATGATGGCCGAGACGACAAGGCCGTTGGCGCGCGATTCATAAGCCCGGCTCATTTCCTCGATCGCGAACACGATGCCCGCCAGTGGCGTGTTGAAGGCGGCCGAGATGCCGGCCGCCGAACCCGCGACGATCAGGCCCTTGGTCTGGATCATCTTTCCCCAGCGTGCGGTCTGGATCATGATCGAGGCGCCGACCTGCACGGTCGGACCCTCACGGCCAATCGAGGCGCCGCAGAACAGCCCGATAATGGTCATCAGGATCTTGCCGGCGGCGACCTTCAGATTAAGCAGGCGATGTTGGCTTTCGGTATTGTGCAGATGCCGCGCGGCGATTGCCTGCGGAATGCCGGAGCCTTGCGAGTTGGGAAACCAGCGACTGCTCATATAGGAGCAGAGCATGAACCCAAGCGGGGTCAGAATGAGGGGCAGGTAGGGCGAATAGGCGGTCGCGTGCCGCATGGTTTCGAACAGCTCATAGGCGAAATCAGCGGCCCAGGCAAAACCCACGCTGATCACGCCGATCATGAGGGCTCCGATCCAGAACACCAGCCGCGGCTGCCAGATGCGCCATGATCCCCACATCACCCGTGTACGGCGGACCATTTTGACGTTCTTGTAATAGGGGCGCATGGCTCGGCTTTCGCGGCAATGTCTTGAATGTTCGAAAATATCCCGGTCCGAAGCCCGGTATCAATGAACAGGAAGCGGGGCGGTTGCCCCGTTATCCTCTTGCCTTTGGCCGATTTCAAGGCCGGATAACGGAAATTCCGTTCATGGTCCGGCTTTTGTGTTTTGCCCCGCAAGTTGGCGGAAATGTTCACTGAGCCGGGTACTGCCGAAACATGGAGCGATCATGTCACCGCGCGAGGCGGCCAGAAAAATTCGAAGGGGCCCCATGTGCCAGGCCCGGAAAACCTTTTCAGAATAAACAATGCGCTATCGGCAAGAATGAAGGGAAGGCGCAAAAACGCGGCTTTTTCCAAGGGCGGAAAAAGCGAGTGCACCAATTTCGTTGAAGGTAAGGATATCGGGGCCGCCGACATCGACAAATGGTGAGCCGTTTTTCACTGCATCCACCGAGACTGCCGCAAGGTCCGCACCGTCAATCGGATTTACGTGTTGACGGCCATCGCCGAACAGATAGACGCGTCCGCGCGCGGCCATGTCGAAAATATCGCCCATGTCCGAAAAATAGCCAGTCGGCGCGATGACCGTCGAAGGCAAGGCGCTGTTTTCAAGTCTTGTGACAAAATCCTGTTTGGCACGGGCAAGGGCGCTTTTGGAGGCCATCTGAGCGCCGTTGAAAACATGGACATAGGCAAAACGCGAAACGCCGGCCCGTTCAGCCTCTTCGAGCAGATTGCAATTTGCGCCGAAATCGACGTCACGATAGGTGAGGCCGTCCTTTTGCCGGGTGATGCCGAGGGCCGATATCACGATATCGACGCCCTTCATGATGCCCTGAAGGCTTTCGGGCGCTGTCGCCTCTGCCTCGATCAATCCGTCTGCTTCGGGCAAAATCTGTTTCGCACGCTCTTCGTTGCGCACAAGGGCGATCACCCTGAAACCGGATGCCCGGAAGGCTGAAACCAGATGACGTCCAAGATAGCCGGTAGCCCCGGCGACAAGCACCGTGCGGGGCGAAGTGCCGTCTCTCTGCCGGGAATGTTCATTTTCAATGTTGTCATTCATTTTGGGCGCAACCCTTCGTAGGATACCATGACATGAGTGCGATAGGCCTCGCGTTTGCTCAAAGCGGAATAATAGGCCTCGACTGCCGGGCGAGGCGGGCGATCGATCTCCATCGTGTAATAGCGGTAGAGCAGGTGGCCGAGCATGATGTCGGCGAGCGTGAACAGGTCGCCTGCCAGAAAGGCGTGTTTGGAAAGCTGGGCTTCGGCCATGCCCAAAAGCCTGTCGAAAGCGGCAATGGCGCTGGCGATTGATTGCGGATCGCGGTCTTTTTCCGGCATGCGCACCATCGGCCAGAAGATCGGCATGGTAAAGGCGGCAGCGGCTGTGATCTTGGCCCATTCGGCCCATTTGTCGACCTGCGCGCGTGCAACAGGGTCGGCCGGCCAGAACGTATCGCTGCCATAGCGGGCGGCGAGATAGCGGCAGATGGCAGCCGATTCGAACAGCGCCTCGCTGCCGTCCCCGTCTTTCAGCACCGGGATCAGCCCGTTCGGGTTCATTGCAAGGAATTCCGGTGTGTCGGTGCCGCCGAACTTGAAGCCGACATCATAGCGTTCGAATTCAAGATCGAGTTCGCCGACGGTCCACATGACGGCCTGCACGTTGGATGATGTCGTGCGCCCCCAGATTTTCAGCATGTCATGGTCCTTCAGTTGTGATTCGTTTGCGAAGGGTATTATGCAGTGCTGCATTGCCGCAATCAGCCCGCTCGTGGCTTGCCTGCAACAAACTGATCAAGATCAAAGCGAAGGCGGCCGAGATTGCTAGATATCGGCCACGCGCCCCTCCCAAGCGCATACTGACGGAGTTTCCTGATCATGCAGCATTTCAATTTCGATGCCTTCCCGCCCCATGTCATGGCCGAAAAGGCCGAGACAGCCGGTATTGCAAAGGTCAACAAGGATCCCGTTTCCCTGCTCGTTTCAGCGATGATGGCCGGGGCCTTCATCGGCATAGCGTTCATCTTCTACACAGTCGTGACAACCGGCAATGGCGACATGGGCTGGGGTGCCAACAAGTTCATCGGCGGGCTGGCCTTCAGCCTCGGACTGGTGCTGGTCGTACTGACGGGCGCCGATCTTTTCACCAGCACCGTTCTCACCATCCTTGGCAAGGTGACCGGACAGATTACCTGGGTCGCGCTCGCCCGTAACTGGGCGACGGTTTATATCGGCAATTTCATCGGTGCGATGACGCTGGTGATCATCATGCAGGCCGCACGTCACTATGAAGGCGATGGCGGTCTTCTGGGGATCAATTACATGCACATTGCCCAGCACAAGCTACACCACACCTTCGTGCAGGCTGTGGCGCTCGGGATCATGTGTAACGTGCTTGTCTGCCTCGGTGTGTGGATGACCTATGCCGGCCGGACGGCGACGGACAAGATCCTGGCGATCATTCTGCCGGTTGCCATGTTCGTGGCTGCCGGGTTCGAACACTGTGTTGCCAACATGTTCCAGATCCCGATGGCGATCCTCACCAAGGCGTTTGCCGGGCCGGAGTTCTGGGAGGCTTCGGGTGCGAATATCGCGGATTTTGCCGACCTTACATGGAGCAATTTCGTTTTTGCCAATCTGATACCAGTCACCATCGGCAATATCATCGGCGGCGCTCTCTTCGTCGCTATTGCCTATTGGATCATTTATCTCCGACCTGCTGTTCGCCATCAGGCGCATTGAAATCGCAGGCGGAAAACGCTGCTGCTCGCGAAGAATAGTTGCTAATATTCAGCTTCCTCACTATCGTCTGCTCGATTTTACGCGGTGATGAAGGGGATATTCCACCATGACAAATTTTGCGGGGCAGGGCCCGGATGTTGACAAGATGAGGGGCGCTGGGGCTGGGTCATGGCCTTTGGCCTGTTGCTCGTTCTTTTCAGCCTGATACTTCTGGGCAATCTGGTGGTGGCAACTGTCGCCTCGGTGGTGTTCTTCGGCGCCATGCTGATCGTTGCGGGCGTGGTTCACCTGTCGCAGCTCTTCTACAACCGCTCCACCGGGCATGTGGCCTTCTGGGTGATTTCGGGTCTGCTTTATGTGCTGGCCGGCATTCTTCTGATGCGCAATCCGGTGCTGGCTTCCAGCCTGTTCACGATTATTGTCGGTATTTCACTGGCCGTTGCCGGGGCTTTCGTCTTTACCTCGGCATGACCATGCGGCCGGTCAAGGGCTGGGGCTTTATGATCTTTTCCGGTCTGGTGCTGATCCTTGCCGCCGTGATGATCGCCTCCAACTTCCCGCAGAACAGCCTGTGGCTGCTCGGCCTGTTCGTCGCCGCCGACTTCCTGGTCTATGGCGTATCGATGGTGGTCTTCGCGCTCGCACTGAAGCCGCGCAGCAACGGATGACCCTACGCGACAGGCCCGGCTGACGCGCCCACAACAGGGCGGAAGCCGGGCCTTTGTGTTATCGGATACAGGTGTTTTACGGCCGAGGGAGGAAGCCGATGTCTTCAATGCGCTATATCGCAATCAGCGGCTTTGGCGGTCCGGAGGTGATGTCGGTCGCAACGGGACCGCGCCCGAAGCCGGGCCCGAACGATGTGCTTGTCAGGGTCGCTGCCGCTGGTGTGAACCGGCCGGATGTGGCCCAGCGGCAGGGCAGCTATCCGCCACCGCCCGGTGCCAGCGCGGTTCTGGGTCTGGAAGTCGCCGGCACCATTGTTGCAAAGGGTGATCAGGTCAGCGGGTTCGAGATCGGCGAACGGGTCTGCGGCCTCGCCAATGGCGGTGGCTATGCGGAATATTGTGTTGTTCCTGCCGGTCAGATTTTGCCGGTCCCTGATGGCATTGACGATGTCGCGGCGGCAGCGATCCCCGAGACCTTCTTTACGGTATGGGCCAATCTTTTCCAGATGGCGGGGCTGCGTGAAGGGCAGGATGTCATGATCCATGGCGGCTCGAGCGGTATTGGCACCACAGCCATCCAGCTCGCCAGCGCCTTTGGCGCCCGGGTGTTTGTGACCGCAGGAACCGACGAAAAATGTGAGGCCTGCCTGAAACTCGGCGCTGCCGTTGCGATCAACTATCACCAGCAGGATTTCGTCGAGGTTGCGAAGGCCGAAACCGACGGGCGCGGCGTCGACATCATTCTCGACATGGTCGGTGCCGCCTATTTCCAGCGCAACCTTTCCGCCCTTGCCAGAGACGGCTGTCTTTCGATGATCGCGTTTCTGAGCGGGCCGAAGGCTGAAAACGTCAATCTGGCGCCTATCATGGTCAAACGCCTGAAGCTGACCGGGTCGACCATGCGGCCGCGCACGGATGACGAAAAGCGATCCATTCGCGACGAACTTCTTGAAAAGGTCTGGCCATTGATTGAAGCGGGCCGCGTGACGTCGCTGATCGACCGCGTGTTCGCGTTCGAGGATGCTGCCGATGCGCACCGCCACATGGAAGCGGGCGATCATATCGGCAAGATCGTTTTGACATTCGAATGATACCAACGTTCCGAGAGGTTGTGATCCATGGTGAATCCTGTTCTGGTTGAGGTGACGCGCGGCGCGCTTACCGAAAGCCGCCACCGTGGCATGATCGCGGTAACCGATTCGGCAGGCAGCGTGGTCTATTCCGCCGGTGATATCGATGCGGTGGTGTTTCCGCGTTCGGCCTGCAAGGCGATCCAGGCGCTGCCGCTTGTCGAAAGCGGTGCGGCTGACGCTTATGGCTTCGGCAATCGCGAGATAGCGCTCGCGGCGTCCTCCCATTCCGGCGAGGATGCGCATGCGGCCCTTGCTGCCGACATGCTCGCAAGGGCAGGGCGCGGCGTTGCCGATCTTGAATGCGGTGCGCACTGGTCGTTTCAGCAGCCGGTTCTCATTCATCAGGCCCGCACACGGGATTTCCTGACGCATTGTGCAACAATTGTTCGGGAAAGCATGCCGGCTTTGTCTGTGCCTGCTGCCATCAGGACATCGATCCGAAGGGCTACACCGGCTACGATCACCCGCTTCAGGTGCAGATCCGGGAAGCGATGGAGGACGTCACCGGTGCCATTGTCGGAACCGATGTCTGCGGCACGGATGGCTGCAATATTCCGACCTACGCTGTGCCGCTGAAGGCGCTGGCACGCGGCTTTGCCCGGATGGCCACGGGTGACGGGTTTTCAGCTGAAAGGGCCCGTGCGTCACGGCGCATTCTGGATGCGGCCATGGCCGAGCCATATTATGTCGCCGGCACGGGACGGGCCTGCACCACGCTGATGTCCCTTGCTCCAGGGCGGATTTTGCCAAGACCGGTGCAGAAGGCGTGTTCTGCGCGGCTCTGCCGGAACAGGGGCTTGGCATTGCACTGAAGTGCGAAGACGGTACGACGCGTGCCGCTGAGGTCATGATTGCTGCCGTTTTCGCCCGGCTTCTCGGCGATGATCAGGAACTGGCAGAGCGGCTCCTCGGCATCGCCGATTCCGAGTTGAAAAACTGGAACGGAACTGAAGTGGGACGTGTGCGCGCCGTTCTGCCCTGATTATTCCTCTTCGCTCGCGAGCAGATGCTGGCGCAATGCATTCAGCCGTGCGTGAAGCTCGCGGGCCTCTTCGGCTGTGCAGCCGGTCTTGACGGCAATCGAGCGGGCGACGGCTTCTGCGTCCTTGCGGGCATCCATGCCTTTTTGCGTGACTGTGATCTCGACGCGGCGCTCGTCGTCTTGCGCGCGCCGCCTTGCGATGTAGCCTGCCGTCTCGAGTCGCTTCAGCAGCGGTGACAGCGTGCCGCTGTCGAGCCCCAGCCGGGCGCCGATTGCATTCACCGAAAGCGTTCGGTGCTCCCACAAAACCATCATCACCAGATATTGCGGATAGGTCAGCCCCAGCTGCGACAGCAGCGGCTTGTAGGCGCGGGCAAAGGCATGCTCGGTCGCGTAGACGGCAAAGCAGAGCTGGCTGTCAAGCCGGGGCAAAAATGTCAGGTCGTCATCATCAGTCATAACCGGAATATAATAGCTGAAATAAAATTTTGCAAAATAATATTGTAAACAACTAAATTGCGCACTATGTAAAATACAAGCGAGGCATAATGGAACCGATCCGTTTTCGCCGCCTCGTAGAAGAAACGGGAATTCTCCCGCAACAAGACGATTTCTCGTCCCGAAAGGAGTAACGCCATGATCAAGACGCTTTACACCACCAAAGCCATTTCGACCGGCGGTCGCGAAGGTACTGCCCGCACAGAAGACGGCGCATTCGAAGTCAATCTGGCTCTGCCCAAGGAAATGGGCGGCCCGGGCGGCGATGGCGCCAATCCCGAGCAGCTGTTTGCTGCCGGTTATGCAGCCTGCTTCAATTCCGCGCTTCACAATGTTGCCTCCAAGAACAAGGTCAAGCTGCCGAAGGATACGGCCGTTGCCGCAACCGTCGGCGTCGGTCCGCGTGACGACGGCGAAGGTTTCGGCATTACCGCCGAGCTTACCGTCGCGATTCCCGGCATTGATCGCGCAACGGGCGAAGATCTCGTCAAGCAGGCCCATATCGTCTGCCCCTACAGCCATGCGCTCAGGGTGAAATATGAGGTTCCGGTATCGCTGGCCGAATAAGGCCAATCGAAATCAACATGACCAGGCCGGTGGGTTTTCCGCCGGCCTTTTCGTTTGCGTTTTTGCGGTCGTGGAAAATGGACCTTAGAAGAATTTCCGCTTGACCTTCTGGCGGGCGAAGTCTTGATTGGCGACGTTGAATTTCCGCCGCCATCCTGCCGCGCTGGCTGCCGCTCCGGCCCATTTTCCAAGTGACCGACACTGCAGCGCGCATTCCAAGAGCCGCGGCGTTGCAAGGAGAATGAAATGGCAGTCGATACGTCCCCATCATCTGAAACCTGGACCCATGTCGATGGGGAGTGGCTTCCCGGCAATCCGCCGCTGATCGGCCCGACCTCACACGCGATGTGGCTTGCCTCGACAGTGTTCGATGGCGCTCGTTTTTCGAGGGCATGGCGCCGGATCTGGATGAGCATTGCAAGCGCATCAACCGTTCGGCCCGTGCGCTTGGCCTTGAACCGACACATACGCCTGAGGAGATCGAGGCGCTCGTCTGGGAGGGGCTGCAGCGCTTCAAGGGGGCCGAAGCCGTTTATATCAAGCCGATGTACTGGGCCGAGCACGGGCTTGCCGGTCTGGTGCCGCCCGACCCCACGTCGACACGGTTTGCGCTTTGTCTGTTTGAAACGCCGATGCGCTCGACCGTGCCGGTTCGCCTCACGCTTTCGCCTTTCCGCCGCCCGTCGCCGGAAGTGGCGATGACCCAAGCCAAGGCCGGCAGCCTTTATCCCAATTCCGGCCGTATGATGCTGGAGGCGCGCAGCCGCGGCTTCGACAATGCCCTTGCCTGCGACATGAACGGTAATATCGCCGAAACCGCCTCTGCCAATATTTTTCTGGTCAAGGACGGCGTCCCGATGACACCGGCCGACAATGGCTGTTTTCTTGCCGGCATCACCCGCCGCCGTACCCTGAAACTGTTCCGCGAAAACGGCATTGCCGCCGAAGAACGGACGCTGACGGTCAAGGACTTCATGGAAGCCGACGAGCTGTTCATGACCGGCAACTACAACAAGGTTGTCCCGGTCTCCAAACTCGACGACCGTGATTACGACCTCGGGCCGATGGCTAAAAGGCGATGTCTCTCTACATGGACTGGGCCCGCGTCAACTGCAAATAGGCGGAGGGTCTTCGCTCAGATAGGAAGCCCGGACGGCACCGTCCGGGCTTTTTATGTCTCAGCCGCGCCGATGGCGCAACAGCCGTAGCCTTTTCTTGAAGCATCCAAAATGCCGTTTAAAAGGGGCGTGGTCATGCCCGCAATGCGCGCTCATTGTCTGGTACCTGTTGTTTTTGGTATTGAGCGCCACCATTATAGCTCCAGAGACTATAGCTTCAGAAGGTTTTTCAAAACATGTTTTCAATCGGTGAACTTTCCCGGCGCACCGGCGTCAAGGTGCCGACGATCCGTTATTATGAGCAGAGCGGATTGATGGCGCCGGCCGAGCGCTCCGAGGGTAATCAGCGGCGCTATGGGCGCGAAGAGGAAAGCCGGCTGACCTTCATCCGCCATGCCCGTGACCTCGGCATCAAGGTTGATGCCATTCGCGAATTGCTGGAGCTTTCGGCCCATCCGGAAAAGCCCTGCGAACGCGCGGATGCCATTGCCCGTGACCATCTTGCGCTGGTGCGCGAGAAGATCGCACGGCTGAAACGTCTGGAGGCGGAGCTTGCGCGGATCACGGAGCTTTGCGGGGACCATGCCGTTGGTGAATGCTATGTGCTGCGATCTCTTTCAAATCATGATCTTTGTGAGAGCGATCATTGAAGTGAAATAATTATTACTTGTGTTATTGAGTATAGTATTTGTCATGTGTATTTTATAGTAATTGTTATAAATAAAAAATGGAGGGTAAAATGAAGAGTAATGTGTTCTTTTTGACGGTTTTTGCATTATTGGCAACCGTTCTTCTTCCCACCTCTAAAGCCCTTGCTGATGATTGTGTGCCCACTATCAGTCTCGCACAAAAATCAATGGCTTACTATCACGGAGGTTTCTACACCGTCTGGAGTTTCTCGGGTGATACATACGAATCAGGCAATTTTACCGTAACAAGCGGGAAGCTCACGGGTGATGGCGTCGTAGATTTGGCGGCAGGAAGTTGGTCGACAACATGCTACGATTATACTTTTGATGGTGTATCAGGATACGAAACCGAGTTGAAGTTCAACGCTGTAAATAAAATGGGAATTGTCACTGGCGGATGTTATTCCCAAACGGGATCTCAAAAAGTAGATGGGATGTATCCGTGTTCTTCCAATGGATATTATCTGATCGTTCCGAATTCAAATACCAGTCCTTTGTGGATTGTAAAGCATGTTTCTTATGAAAAATTTGTTGGTACTACAGGTAGCAATATATTTAATTCTGCGCAATATTCACCAATTTACTGATGGGGTGATTGTCATGCCAATATTTCGTGCTCTCGTTGTGATCACTATTACTTCTATTGGATTGGGGGCTGGGGTTGGATCTGCCTCAGCCGATAGTGGAACGCAAGACTGCCAGAATACGCTGGATCCAACAGGGAACTACATCGGAACACTTGTCTTTCTGGATGAAAATGCGTGTAGCGGTGGACTTCTCGATCCGGCTTTAGGGGTAACCCTGGTTCCTGAGTGGAACGGACAGGCCGTTGCCAGCGGATATACGCTATGCTCGTTTGAGCGGTCTGCCGTATCTGCCAGGGACAATCCGCCGGAAACATACATATGCCAATTAGATCACCATGATATTTCGTTTAGTAAATATCGAGTGAAGTATGGGTATCAAGATAATATTGACTATGAATCCTATTCTCGAGTTGAGTATTTTTACTATTTGAACGGACGTAAGTCTAATATGTACAAATATAACACAGGAGGTAGAACTCATATTAATGCCGCTTATAGTAAAAATGGATCATATTTCAGCATTCCTTCTGTAGTTACAGCCCCAGATGGTACGACATCGTATTCGCAAGCGGACTCAATGTTGTTTGGAACGGAGGTCCTTGATTATGTCTCTGGAGACAGCGCAAGTGTATCAGTGCAGCTCCTGTTTAAAATCCTGTATGATTGATGATATTGCTTTCTTGAGCCTCGGTTGAGACGCTAAGCGTGATACTGAGGCAACTTGGAGCTTTGATGCGGCATGCAATGGCTGTTTTCTCGCGTGATATTGACAACAGGATCAACTTGAAGCATTGGAACTGTGATGATCAAGCACATGACCCACATTTGCGCGTATTTTTGGCAGTTCCAATAGGAGCGGCCGCGATTGATCATGTTCATCACCGGCCGCCTGGGGCGGCACGGTGTTGAAAACATAACGTCCCAAGCGGCACTGCAGAAAAGGCCAAGGGACGACAATGACTGAAGATCAAGACGAAATTTCGCTGGAAAGACCCGCTCTGATGACCATCAGAAAAGCGGTCGAAACTGATATTCCCCAAATTCTTGAAATGATCGGCCTCTTGGCTGCGTTTCACGGCGATGCGCTGGAAGCAAGCGCTGAGGGACTGAGACGCGACCTCTTCGGAGCTTCACCCTGGGTGACGGCGCTTGTTGCCGACAGCGGATCAACGCTTTTGGGGTATGCGCTGATGACACCGCTTTACAGGGCCCAGCAGGGCAAGCGCGGCATGGATCTGCACCATCTGTTCGTGCGCGACGGTCACAGAAGCCATGGTGTCGGCCAGCATCTGATCTCCCGCGCGCGTGACTTCGCAAAGGCGGCGGGTTGCGCCTACCTGTCCGTCAGTGCAGCCACGGGTAACACCAGGGCGCACCATTTTTACCAGCAGATGGAGTTTGTCGCCCGGCCGGTGACGGGCATGCGCTATCTGCAGACGTTGGCCTGACGGGCTGGTTCTTCAGTGTGCCGGAATGGCCTTCAGATAGGCGCCGATCGCTTCAAGGTCGGCGCGCGGCAGACGCGAGATGTTTTTCTGCACCTCCACCATTGAACCGCCGACCGTGTCGTAATCGGGCGTGAACCCGGTTTCGAGGTAGTCGGCGATTTCGCTTGCTGTCCAGCTACCGATTTCGGGGATCCCGGTGTGATATCGGGCACTATGCCGCCGCCTTCGGGGTTTCGCCCGCCAGCCAACCAGTCGTCATATTTCAGCCCGCCGAGAATATTGCGCGGGGTGTGACACTCCCCGCAATGGCCCGGGCCTTCCACCAGGTATTGTCCGCGCATCACGTCCGGTGCGGCATTGGCCAGTTGAATACGCGGCTCATCGTCAAAAAGAGCTGCTTCCAGAAGGAAACGGCCAGCCGGTTATTGAAGGGGAAGGCGAGGTCATGGGGCTTGCTCGGATCGCTGCTTTTCGGCAGTGTCATGATGAAGTCGTGAACGTCCCTGACATCCTGGACCTTCATGTGCACATAGGAGGTGTAGGGCAGGGACGGATAGAGGTTTTGGCCATGCCGTCCGATGCCTTTTTCAGCGCGTTGGCAAACTCATAGAAGGTCCAGTCGCCGATCCCTTGGCTTTCATCAGGTGAAACGTTGGGCGCATAAAACGTGCCGAAATCGGTTTGAATGGGCAGGCCCCGGATAACACCAGCCTTTGGTCACCCTCTGCATACGGGGCGGCATGGCAGCCGGAACAGCCGCTCGCCCAGAAGATATTCTCTCCGTTTTTGGGGTTGGCGGCTGCAAGGCTTCCAAGATCGTCCGGGTCAAGCTTGGGGGCGCGAGCGCAACCAGAAATGCTGAGCCCATGAACAGACCTGCAATGATCAGAACCCCAATCGTAATGCCTGGTTTCACGCCTTGGCTCCTTCAGGCCCATTATCGCCAGAAGACGACCGGTCCTGCCCTGTCACTTCTTGACGCGATAGATCTCGTGGCAGGCGCCGCAATTTGCGCCGAGTGTCTGCATTGCCTTGCCAACAGCGGCTTGATCCGCCGGCAGGTTGGCGAGAAGAGCGTTGGCGTCGCTGGCGAGCTTCTTGGAACGGGCCGTGAAGTCGTCCATGTTTTCCCAGATCGCAGGGCTTGCTTCGCTATCGTTTCCGGTTTTCGAATCCGGCGGGAAATGCGTCGGGAAGTCCGTCGCGTGCGTGGCGATCGAGGAAAGTGCGCCCTCGACGACGACCGGATCATAGTCCTTCTGGCCCTTGGCGATGGCGCCAAGCTGGCCCATCGCTTGACCGATGGCCTTCATGTCATCCTGACGCAGCATTTGTGGGGCGTCCTGTGCAAAAACAGCACCCGCGCTCAGACACAGCGACAGAGCGCCCGCAATCAAAAACCGTTTTTCATCAATGCCTCCTTCTCTTCTCAGGATCAGTATAGCGTGCTGCCAACAGGAAACCAGAGGCAAGAGAATGTTGCATAATGTCAATTCGACATGGTCGCTGATATCGCCATCACGATTTGTTGAGATCACGACCAGAGCGCGTGGAAATGATGGGTGGGGCCGTGGCCGGATCCGACGGCAAGCTTGTCGGATGCGGCAATGGCGCCAATGACATAGGCCTTTGCCTCGGCTACGGCTTCCGGCAATGAAAGCCCTTTGCCGATTTCGGCGGCAATCGCGCTGGAGAGCGTGCAGCCTGTACCGTGTGTATTGGCGGTGTCGATGCGCTCGCCTTCAAGCCAGTGATGACCTTCGGCGGTCACCAGAAGGTCCGGGCAATCGTCGCCTTCGAGATGTCCGCCCTTCATCAGCACAGCCTGGGCCCCAAGTCCGCGCAGGGCCTTGCCCTGGGCAATCATCGCCGCGCGGTCGTTCGCAACGTCTTCGTCAAGCAAGGCGGCGGCTTCCGGCAGGTTGGGTGTCAGAAGCGCAGCAAGTGGCAGCAGATGCTCCTTCAGCGCCTCAACCGCGTCTTCCGGCAGCAGCCGGTGACCGCCCTTGGCGACCATCACCGGGTCCAGGACGACCGGCACTTCGACATGGTGGCGCAGACTGTCGGCGACGGTGACCGCGATATTGGCATTGGCGATCATGCCGATCTTGATCGCGCTGACCGAAACATCGTCGAAGATCGCTGCAATCTGCTCGGCCACAAAAGCTGATGGCACCTGGTGCACGCTGGTGACACCGCGCGTGTTCTGTGCCGTCAGCGCCGTCAGCACGGCCATGCCGTAGGTTCCGCGCGCCGAAAACGTCTTGAGGTCGGCCTGAATGCCGGCGCCGCCCGAGGGGTCGGAACCTGCGATCGAAAGAATGTTCGCAATCATGTCTTTGCCTTCCCGATGGCTTCCATGAGCGCCATCGATGCCTGATAGGGATCGGTTTGTCCGCAGATCGCGGAGACCACGGCAATGCCGTCGGCGCCCGCTTCGAATGTGGCGGCCACATGTTCGGCTTTCAATCCGCCGATAGCGACGACGGGCAGGGCGGAAAGCGCCGTTATTTCTGTGAGCCCCTCAAATCCGAGAGGAACGGCATGACCGGGCTTGGTATTCGTCGCAAAAATTGGCCCGGCGCCGATATAATCCAGCCCTGCCGGGTCGAAATTGTGCGCGGCCTCAAGGCTGTCGATTGACAGGCCGAGCAGCATATCCGGTCCGATACGGCCTCTGACCGCTGCCGGATTGTCATCCGACTGACCGACATGGACACCATCGGCGCGAAGCGCGATTGCCGCGTCGACATCGTCATTGACGATCAGGCGGGCATTGGTCCCGTCGAGCCCCTTTTTCAGTTCTTGGCCCGCAGTGATGCGTTCCACTGTTGTGGCGTCCTTCATGCGGAGCTGCACCATGGTCACGCCACCACGCACGGCGGCTCTGGCTGTTTCTGCCATGCCAAAGGAAGCGCAGAGCACAGGGTCAAGTACGAGATAAAGCGACAGATCGAAAACGAGCCTCATGAAAGGGTAACCCTTGCACCGGCCTTGAGTTCCGCAGGTGTGACAGCCGCAAGCTGATCCAGGAACTGAACGGCGAAAGAACCCGGTCCGTTGGCACGCTCATGGGCACGTTCACCGGCGACGGCGTAGAGCGTGAGCGCGGCGACAGTTGCGGAAAACGGGTCGGCGGGGCGGGTGCCGGCGAAGGCGCCGACAAGGCAGGTCAGCGCGCAACCGAGCGCTGTCACGCGCGGCATCAGTGGCGATCCGCCTTCTATGCGGGCACTGCGGCTGCCGTCGGTCACAAAGTCGCTTTCTCCGGTGACGGCCACCACCATGGAGCGTTCATTGGCCAGGTGGCGCGCCGTTTCTTCCGCCGCCTCAACACTGTCACCGGCGTCCACGCCCCTGCCGCCGCTGGTCGCACCGGAAAAGGCGAGAATTTCGGAGGCGTTGCCGCGCAAGACTGTCGGGCGGAGATCAAGTAGTTCGAGGGCTGCATTTTTCGGAACCCGGTCGCAAAATGGGCAACGGGATCGAACACCCACGGCGTGCCCTTTGCCGCGGCACCCGCGATTGCCGCCTTCATGCCTCCGATCCATTGCGGCGACAGCGTACCGATATTGATGGTCAGCGCGGAGACCAGGCCGGCGAACTCTCCGGCTTCCTCCTCACAATGGACCATGGCAGGCGAGGCGCCTGCGGACAGCAGTACATTGGCTGCGACATTCATCGCCACGTAATTGGTAATGCATTGCACAAGGGAGCCTTTGCACGCATCTCGGTCAGCAGAATATCGGGGGTCGCATCCGTCATCCCGGTTTCCCTTTCTTTTGTGGCGGGAAAGCCGGTCGGGCCAGATTGAGGAAAGGCCCGAGTGACTCCCTCCGCCGGTATGATCCGGATCAGGTTCCAAGGGTGCTTCTCAGCCCGCAAAAGCGGACGCCCCCGTCGCTCATCATGGCAGTCTTATAGCAGAAAAATCCGCCCCGATAAGGGGGCGGATTGAACCGGCAGGAATTTAATCTCTGCCGTTACTTCATCGTCGGCATGGAGAATTCTGCGCCTGAGCGGATGCCCTTGGGCCAGCGGCTGGTGATGGTCTTCAGGCGCGTGTAGAAGCGCATGCCTTCCGGGCCATGCATGTGATGATCGCCGAACAGCGATGCCTTCCAGCCGCCAAAGGAATGAAACGCCATCGGAACCGGGATCGGCACATTGATGCCGACCATGCCGACCTGGATCTTGTGCGCGAATGCGCGGGCTGCATCGCCGTCGCGGGTGAAGATCGCCGTGCCATTGCCGAATTCGTGGTCGTTGATCCACTGTGCCGCCTCGTCATAGCTGGATGCACGGGCGACCGAGAGAACCGGGCCGAAGATTTCTTCCTTGTAGATCTTCATGTCGGTGGTGACGCGATCGAACAGGGTTGCGCCGACGAAATAGCCGTTCTCGTAGCCCTGAAGATTGAGGTCGCGTCCGTCGATCACGAGGTCCGCACCTTCTTCAACGCCCGAATCGATATAGCCGAGGATCTTGTCGCGGGCAGCAGCTGTAACGACCGGTCCCATGTCGGCTTCCGGATCGTTGCCGGGGCCGACCTTGAGGGCGGCAATGCGGGGCTTGAGCTTTTCGATCAGACGGTCCGCTGTCTCGTCGCCGACGGGAACCGCGACCGAGATCGCCATGCAGCGCTCGCCGGCCGACCCGTAGGCCGCGCCCATCAAAGCGTCGGCTGCCTGATCCATATCGGCGTCGGGCATCACGATCATATGGTTCTTGGCACCGCCGAGGGCCTGGCAGCGTTTGCCGTTTGCTGTGGCCGTGGTGTAGATATAGCGCGCGATCGGCGTCGAGCCGACGAAGCTTACGGCCTGAATATCAGGATTGGCGAGGATAGCGTCGACGGCCTCCTTGTCGCCCTGTACGACGTTGAAGACGCCATCGGGAAGGCCGGCTTCTTTCAGCCATTCGGCAATCAGCAGTGCGGCGGAAGGGTCGCGCTCGGATGGCTTCAAAATGAAGCAGTTGCCGCAGGCAAGCGCCACCGGGAACATCCACATAGGCACCATGGCGGGAAAGTTGAACGGCGTGATCCCGGCAACAACGCCAAGCGGCTGGCGCATCGACCAACTGTCGACGGCGGTGCCGACATTTTCGGTGAATTCGCCTTTCAGAAGCTGCGGGGCTGAGGTGGCGAACTCAACGACCTCCATGCCGCGCTGGATTTCGCCGAGCGCATCGGAATGGACCTTGCCGTGTTCGGCGGTGATCACCTTTGCAAGGTCGCCCACGCGTTCCTCGAGAATGCCGAGAAATTTGTTCAGGATGCGGGCACGGCGCAGCGGGTTGTTTCTGCCCAGCCGGGAAAGGCAGCCTTTGCGGCCTCGACAGCGGTGCGCACATCGGCAGTATTGGCAAGCGACAATGCACCGCTTTGTTCGCCCGTCGCCGGGTTATAGGTCGGCACGGTGCGGGTGCCGGAACCGCTGACGATCTTGCCGCCGATAAAATGCTGGATGGATTTCATGGTGTTTCCTCCGCAGTCTGTCTGCATCATGTTTTTCACTTGCCGCCATCTTGCCTGTTAATTTCTGCAAAGAAACAGGATAGTTTACAAATCCATTGTGCAAAAATTAAAGGCCATGCATGGATTGGGATCACCTGCGCATCTTTCTCGCCGTCGCACGACGCGGCCAGATCCTCGCCGCCGCACAGGCACTCGCGCTCAATCATGCCACGGTTTCGCGCCGCCTTAATGCGCTGGAAGATACGCTCGGGGAGCCGTTGTTCGAACGCACGCCTGCTGGTTCGGCATTGACGGAAGCGGGGAACGGCTTTTGTCGGTTGCCGAAAGGGTGGAGACGGAAATCCTCGGGGTTGCCGAGGATACACGGGCGCGCGGGGCAAGTCTTGCCGGAACCGTGAGGGTCGGCGCGCCGGATGGTCTCGGGACCTATTTCCTTGCCGGTGAACTTGGTCGGCTGCAGGAAGACCATCCCGGGCTCGTGATCGAACTGGTGCCTCTGCCGCGCACATTCTCTTTGTCAAAGCGTGAGGCAGATCTGGCGATCACGCTTGATCCGCCAGAAGAGGGCAGGCTGGTGATTTCGCGGCTGACGGATTACACGCTCGGGGTTTACGCAGCCCGTGCCTATCTCGACCGTTACGGCACGCCGGAGGATGAGCATGCACTGTCCGGCCATGCGGCGGTGACGGGGGTTGAGGACTACGCCTATGCCTCATCGCTGAACTATGCCAATCATCTTGGACGGTCGGCCGGGCGGCTGTTCCGCTGCGCCGGTGTCGCCGGTCAGATCGAGGCGGTGCGCGCCGGCATCGGCATCGGCATTCTTCATGATTTTGTGGTGCGTGACAGTCCGGGCCTGGTCAGCATCCTGCCGTCAATTCGCTTCAGGCGCTCCTATTATCTTCTGTCGCATCCCGATACCGGCAATCTGGCGCGCATCGCGCTGGTGCGGGCCTTCCTGACCCGACGGTTCCGTGAGGAACGAAGCCGGTTTATCTCAGACCCTGCCTGATGCCGTCAGCTCGGCAGGCCGAAATCCTTTTCCAGCTGCTCCCAGGTCTTGTCCATGGCATAGGGACGGGTCAGGGGAATATTGAGGTGTCCGTAGATCGGGGAGAGCTGCCATTCAGCGCGTTCCTCGTCCACACCGGCCACCTGCTGGAGATACATCACCGAGGCCAGGCCCGTGCGGTCGGCGCCGGCCTTGCAGTGGATCAGAAGCGGTTTTTCGGCATCCCGCATCAGTGCCAGAAGTTCCATGCTGCGCTCAAGCGGCAGTTCCTCGCCGTCCGACATGGCGAAATCGATATGGGTTATGCCCAGCGCTTTGCTTGCCGCAACTTCCGAATCATACCATTCCCGGTTCGGATGCGCCCCGCGCAGGTTGATCACCGTCCTGATGCCATGACGCTTGGCATAGTCTGCAAGATCGCCGGCACTTGGCTGAGCCGAGCGATAGAGCGTACCCGCATGAACCTCATGGAAGTTGCCTGTCAACTGCAGGCCGCCAAGATAGAGGCCACCGCTAATCAACAGTGCCCCGGCCATCCAAGTACAGCGCTTCAAAGCGGATTTTACGCCCATTTGCCTTCACCTTCGACCTTTTCAGTAGGTTAATTAGCATCGCTTTGATGGCGGACCAAGCCTGAGATGGCATCGAATAAGTCATCTGTCTGCTGCGGTGTAACCACAGCGTGGAAATTGTGACAGAAATCAGGCAATTTAACTTGACAATAAAACTCATGTTTTATAGCGGATAACTCTAGAAGCCGGCGTGCTGCCGGTCCAGAATGCCCAGCCAGCCAGTTCGTTTCGGGTTTTCCTTGCGCCAGCCAGCCAGGTTCTCGAGAGAACAGAAGGAATGGGTGATGCGTATGGGAATTTCCCGCACGGTATTGCTGGCGTCGTGCACAGCGCTCGCGTCGGCGTTTTTGACACATTCTGCGTTTGCGCAGGATGCCACATTGGCCGACACGACCACGGTTCTGGCCCCGGTCAACGTGACCACGACCAGCGGCAAGACGGGGATTGCGGACACGCCGCTTGCCACCGAGACCACGCGCGATGCGCTTGATGCCAATATTGTCACCAACTTCGATGACTTCACGCGCATCCTCGAACCCGGCGTCACTTTTGTCGGCGACGATTCCGGCTCGGTCAATATTCGCGGCATGCAGGGTCCGCGCGTCTCCACCGTTATCGACGGCATCCAGATTCCGTATCTGGACGATACCGCGCGTGGCGATGCCAATGGCGGCATGGACAGCTTCAGTTTCGACTCGATTGCAACCATCGACATTGTGCGCGGCTCCGATTCGTCGCGCTCCGGCAGCGGATCGCTCGGCGGCACTGTGGTGCTGCGTACACTTGAGCCCGAAGACCTGATCGATCCCGAAAAGGGCTGGGGCGGGCGCACCGGCATCATGTATGACAGTGCCAGCGAGAGCATTAATGCCCAGGGGCGTTTGCGATACAGTCGGGCAACACCTCGATGTTGTTTCAGGGTGATATCACCTCGGGCAGCGAAACGGAGAACCAGGGCACGGTCGGAGGCTACGGCGCGACACGAACCGAAGCGAACCCGGCAAACTTCGATGAGAATAATCTTCTGTTCAAACTCCGCCAGCAGTTTATGGGCGCCCACACGCTCGGCCTGACGCTCGAGCGTTATGACAGGGACAAAAATACCGAGCTTTTGACCGAGCAAGGTTCGACCTATGCGCCGGACAACTGGGATGGCAGCGAGAACAAGCATCGCGACCGCGTATCGATCGACTATAATTACGAGGCGATCGCCAATGACGGCCTGTTCGACAGCGCGTTCGGCACGCTTTATTGGCTGAAGAGCGAGCGCGACAGCGGCACCAGCGGTATCCGCCTGCCAAGCGGACGCCCCACGCCGCCCTACGGCCCCTATTCGCGGGCCTCGAATACATCTGACGAACGCTATGGCTGGTCCGGCTGGGCAGAAAAGGGCGTCGACACCGGTTCACTGTTCCACACTTTCACGCTCGGCGGCGATTTCTACTATTCGCAGACCAGTCAGTATTCGAGTGGCAAGGACAATTGCGGCCCCGGACCCTATTCGCCCTACAGCGCATGTAACTTCCTCCACACCAACCAGGCGGACACGCCGGATGTGGATGGCTATGTTCTCGGCCTTTACGCCCATGACGAAATTGTCTTCGGTGACAGCGGCTTCGCGCTGACCCCGGGCGTGCGTTTCGACTGGTACCAGTATGATCCGAAGGAAACGGAAGCCTACACCAACAACCCGAACTACAACGGGTTGCCGGATGGCCAGAGTGACTGGCGGATTTCGCCGAAGATCCTGGCGACCTACGATCTGACCGATTTCACCCAGCTCTACGGGCAGTTTTCGACGGCTTTTCGTGCGCCGACGCCGGGCGAACTTTATGTGAATTACGGCGGGCCGGGCACCTATCTCAGGATCGGCAACCCGGACCTCAAGCCGGAAACCAGTTGGGGCTTTGAACTCGGCGCCAATTTTGGTGACGACATGAATGGCGGCCGGCTCTCTGCCTTCTACAGCCGCTACAAGGACTTCATCGACACTCAGTCGGTGGAACCGGGCGATGTTGGAATTCTGCCCGGCCTCTATCCGTTCGGGATCACCCAGACGGTCAATATCGACAATGTCGAGATCGCCGGTGTCGAGGCAAGCTTCCAGAAGTCATTCGTCAACAACTGGGACATCCATGCTTCGCTGGCCTTTGCCCGTGGCTTCAATATGGATACCAACGAGAAACTGGGCTCCGTGGCGCCGCTCAAGGCTGTCATCGGCGGCGGATACAATGACGAGACCTGGGGCGTGAACTCAAACTGGATCCTCGCCGCCAAGGTGCCGGATGGTTCGACGGCAAGCTTCCAGGCGCCGGGTTACGGCATTGTCGATGTTACCGCCTGGTGGGCGCCCGAGCGTTTCGAGGGCATGACGCTTCAGGCCGGCGTCTACAACCTGTTCGACCAGACCTATTATGACGCACTGGACCTGCAGGATGTAACGATGGATCAGCCGGAGCCCTTCTATTCGGAGCCCGGACGGACCTTCAAGATCTCGCTCACACAGACTTTTTGAGGTCGTGCAACAGCAACGAAAATGAAAGGCCGGGCGCTTTCGCACCCGGCCTTCGCAATTGGTTGATGCTGTGACGCGGATCAGACGCCGGAGCGGCCGTCCATGCCGATATAGGCAATGCGCAGCATGTTGGTGGCACCCGGTGTGCCGAGCGGTACACCGGCGGAAATGATGATCCGGTCGCCGGGCTTGCCAATGCCTTCGTCAACGACGATCTGGCAGGCGCCGTCCACCATGGTGTCGAGGTCCGTCGGTTCGTCGGCGACGACGCAATGCAGACCCCAGACCACCGAAAGTCGCCGCGCGGTCTTGACCACCGGTGACAGCGCGATAATCGGAACATTCGGCCGCTCGCGGGCAGCGCGAAGACCGGTGGTGCCGGAGGCGGTGTAGCAAACCAGTGCAGTCAGCTTCAGCGTTTCGGCGATCTCGCGTGTGGCGAGCGAGATGGCGTCGGCGCCGGTGGCTTCCGGCTGCGGGCGCTGCGCGTAGAGGATCTGCGGGTAAAGCTGCTCACGCTCGATTGTGCGGGCGACCGAGGCCATCGTGGAAACGGCTTCGACCGGATACTGACCGGCAGCCGATTCGGCTGACAGCATGACGGCGTCTGCACCTTCGAACACGGCGGTTGCGACGTCGGAGACCTCGGCGCGGGTGGGAACCGGCGATTCGATCATCGATTCCAGCATCTGGGTGGCCACGACAACCGGCTTGCCGGCGGAGCGGCACAGGCGGATCAGCTTCTTCTGGAGGCCCGGTACGGTTTCAAGCGGCATTTCGACACCGAGGTCGCCACGCGCAACCATCAGCGCGTCGCTCATCTCGATGATCTCCTCGATACGCTCGATGGCCTGCGGCTTCTCGATCTTGGACATCAGGCCGACCTGGCCACGGGCGATCTTGCGGACTTCGGCAATGTCGTCGGGGCGCTGCACGAAGGAAAGCGCGACCCAGTCGGCATCACCGGTTTCCAGAACGGCGTCGAGGTCGGCGCGATCCTTGTCCGTCAGGGCGCCGACAGCCAGAAGCGTGTCGGGGAGCGAAACACCCTTGCGGTCGGAAATCGTGGTGCCGGCAACAACGGTGCATTCGATGCTCTTGCCGTCGCATTTTTCGGCGCGCAGCTGCAGCTTGCCATCATCGATAAGCAGCCGGTGACCGGGCTGAACCGATTGCAGAATTTCCGGATGCGGCAGGAAGACCCGCTTTTCGTTGCCGGGTTCGTCCTTGTCGTCGAGGGTAAACGTCTGGCCGATTTCAAGCTCTACCTTGCCGTCGAGAAATTTGCCGACGCGCAGTTTCGGGCCCTGAAGGTCGCAGAGAATGCCGATCGGACGGCCGATGCGGGCTTCGACGTTGCGGATCTCGTTTGATCAACGTGCGCATCAGGTCATGGCTTGCATGGCTCATATTGATGCGAAAGAGGTCGGCACCGGCTTCATGGAGCTTCTGGATCTGCTCTTCTTCAGACGAGGCGGGGCCGAGCGTGGCGAGGATTTTGACTTTTCTGTTACGTCTCATCAATTCTGACTTTCTTGAGTGCTGGGCTTATTGGAGAGCTGAACGGTCCAGCTTTCTTCCCGCCCTGTGTCGTATTCGCTGAACCCCATCTGCTGAAAGCCGCGCGTGAAGCAGTTCTGGACGCCGACGACTTCGAATTCGTCTTCGGCGACACACATGTTTGTGTAGCCCGTCCAGCGCCCGCTTCCGGAGGCGTCTTCTGCGTAGAGGTAGTAGTAGCGTGATTGCAAGGGGCCCGGAACAACGGTCGCGCAGGTGGTGGCCGGGAGTTGCCACCAACCTTCCGAAGTCCAGCCTTCTTCTGCGCGATAACCGACCGCAACACCGACAAGGTTGGCCGTATCGTTGCAGACGCGAAATTCGGCGTGCGCCTGATCTGACGGCCATAGTGTCGCCAGGACGAGTCCGCCGGCGAACATGCCGAAGCAAGTGAGGGACCGCGCCATGCTCTTGGGTGCATGGAACGCAAGGCCGTTTATGGGACGTTTCGGTTTATCTCGCATGTGCCTAGTCTCAATTTGCGTCTCCTCATCGGAGTCGCTTTCAATCGATTTGCAGCCCCTATCATAATCCCCGCCGCAGGCGAGGCAAATGGCGCTGTCGCGGCTTGCCGAATGTGCCGATCCTATGCCATCACCCGCATTATTGTTAATTATGCGGCGGATATCCATGCCGAACATCAACGCTTATGAGAGAATAGACGGAAAATATGACACGGGTTTAGTCCTGCTGGCTGATCATGCCATGGCGGCGGTGCCTGCGGAATATGGCGATCTCGGCCTGGACCCCAGCGTTTTCAGGCGTCACGTCGCTTATGATATCGGCGTGGAAGCCTTGACGCGGGCGCTTGCCCGGCGGCTTTCCTGTCCTGCGGTCCTGTCCACCTTTTCCCGTCTTCTGATCGATCCCAATCGCGGCGAGGACGATCCCACGTTGATCATGAAAATATCTGACGGGGCGATCATTCCTGCCAATCATCCAATGTCCGTGGAAGAGCGTGAAAGACGGCTTCATCTTTTCCACAGACCCTATCACGACGCCATCGACACGGTGATCGGCGCGGCCGAAGCGGCCGCCGGCAAGCCACCATTGGTGATTTCGGTGCATTCCTTCACGCCGCGCTGGAAAGCAACTGCGCGACCCTGGCATGCCGGTGTGTTGTGGGATAGCGATCCGCGGGCCGCACGCCCGATGATCGAGATGCTTGCCGGCATTGACGGTGTGATCGTCGGAGACAACGAGCCCTATGACGGCGCGCTGAAGGGCGATACAATGAACCGGCATTGCATGAAAAACGGCATCGCCCATGTGTTGCTGGAGGTTCGCCAGGACCTGATTGCGGATGAGGCCGGTGTTAATCTCTGGGCTAGCCGTCTCGAGCCGATCTTCGCCCTTTTGAATGCAGATGACCAGCTGCATGAACGCCGCCTTTATCCCACCCGAACCGAATGAAAGTGCCGGAGGCTGAGATGACAGATTTGAGTGAAGAGCAGCAACGCGATCTTGAGGCTGCGGCCTTCCGGCGGCTGGTGGCGCATTTGCGCGAACGTAGCGACGTGCAGAACATCGATCTGATGAACCTTGCCGGTTTCTGCCGCAATTGCCTGTCCAACTGGTACCGCGAGGCAGCCGAGGCGGACGATATAGCGCTGACCAAGGACGAAGCGCGCGAAATTGTCTACGGCATGCCCTACGAGGTTTGGAAAGCGCTCAATCAGCAAGAAGCAAGCGCGGCGCAAAGGCAGGATTTGAAAACAACAAGCCAAAGTGAATAATCGGGACAATCGAAGAACGAACTTGACCTGACCGGCCGTTTTCGGCAGGCAGAAGCCCAAACATTTTTCAGCGACATAAGGAGTTGACCATGGCCGACGACGCACACGGCATTGCGCGCGATCAGTTGCGTTCGATCATCGAGCGGATCGAACGTCTCGAAGAAGAAAAGAAAACGATCTCGGATGACATCAAGGATGTCTATGCCGAGGCCAAGGGCACCGGTTTCGATACCAAGGCGCTGCGCAGGATCATCGCGCTGCGCAAGAAGGACGAGCAGGAGCGTATGGAGGAAGAAGCCGTTCTGGACACCTACATGATCGCGCTCGGCATGATTCGCGAGCCTTCCGAGGGGTAGTGGTTCGCGCGCCCTGAACGGCAGAACGCGGCCAACGGCCGGCTGAGACCGTGGCCGCGATCAGCTTTCCTAAAAGCCGTCGAGGACGAGTTTCATGCCGGCCAGAAATGCCATGGCGTACATGAACGGATAAAAACCTCCATCCGCATGCGCTTGACGACCATGGCGCCGGCCACCGTGGCGACCACGGCGAACGGCAACAGGCTTGCCGACGCCACAAGGTTCGGCGTTCCGAGCTCGCCGAGCGCGTAATAGGGCAGAAGCTTCATCACGTTGACGATGGCGAAGAAGCGGACACTGGCGCCGGTGTAGGATTTCGGATCGAGCTTCAGCGGCAGGGTATAGATCTGATAGGGCGGTCCGCCGGAATGGGAGATGAAGCTGGTGTAGCCGGCGATGCCGCCCCAGATGGTGGCGGCAACAGGGCGCTGGCCTGCGGCAGGTTTTTCGATCTTTTCGCCGGGCTTCCATCTGTCATAGAAATATTTTCCGGCAAATGCCACAGTGGCGAGACCGACGAGCATGCGTGTCAGCTCGAAGGGAACGGCAGAGAAAGTGTACCAGCCGAGAATAGTGCCAATCACAGCACCGGGGAGGAGTATCCGCAATGTCGGCCAGTGGCCGTATTGTCGCCACGACCATAACGCGACCGCATCCATGACGATCAGGATTGGAAGCATGATGGCTGCTGCTGTGGCCGGTTCGACAACAAAGGTCAGGATAGGGACGCCGAGCAGCGCGAGCGCGCCGCCCATGCCGCCTTTCGTCAGGCCGACAAGAAGAACGGCGGGGATCGCCGCCGCGTAAAAATCGGATCGGGAAGCATGAAATCAAAGCACCTGTTGAAACTCCGCTCTAACGGATTTATCGGGAAATAGCGAGGGGCGAACCGCCGCCTCCGCACCGGAAGGGATTGAGGAACATGGATACGGAACAGGATCGTTGCCGACTGGTGCTGATAGCGCCGCAGATCGCAGATATGAAAACGCAGGAAAAGGCGATTGCCGATGCGCTGCGCGGTGGGGATGTTGCCTCGGTGATACTTCCCCAGTTCGATGAGCCGGTCGAGGCCTTTCAAGAACGCGCCGAGCTGATCGTGCCGATGATCCAGAACTATGAAACGGCCGCAATCATTGCCGGTGATACGCGGGTTGCCGGGCGCGTGAAGGCGGATGGTGTTCATGTCGAAGGCGGCGGGGTGGAGGCCCTTGCCGATGCGATGGAGCGGTTCTCTCCGCGCATGATTGTCGGTGGCAGCGCCCCCAGGACCGGCACCAGGCGCTGGGGATGGGGAACTAAACCCGGACTATGTTTTCTTTGGAAAGCTTGATGGTGACACCCATCCGCATGCGCACCCCAAAAACCTCGAACTCGGGGAATGGTGGGCTTCGATGGTCGAGATTCCCTCCATCGTGATGTCTGGAAGCGAACCCGCCAGCGTTATCGAAGCGGCGCTGACCTGGGCGGAGTTTGTTGCTGTCGGCAAGGCCGTCTTCTCGGCACAGGGGGCGCTGCTGCCATGGTTGCCCAGATCAATGCCGCGCTTGACGAAAAAGCGCCACGGTTTGATTATTGATGAGGTCATGACCCTTTCCTGTCGTCGCACACTTGCCGCTATTCTCGTTGTTCTCGCGTCTCCCGGGGTCGGCTTGGCGTTGACGGCGCGGGAGTTCGCAACAGATGCAGGGTTGGTGGCCGGTGCGCCGGGCGATGCCCTGCAAGGCGGAACCTTTCTGCCGCCCGATCTGGCCGCTCGGCCGCATCAGGGTTTCCTGTTGAGCGGAGAAGATGCCGTCCCCGCTTCCAGTCTTTCGGAGCCGCCTGAACGGACGCCCTATGAGGGGCCGGTCGACGACGCCTACGGGGCGTATCAGCGCGGCCTGTTCAATGCCGCCTATGAGGCCGCGATCAAGCGTGCCGGCAAAGGCGATCCGCGTGCCGAGACCCTGATTGCGGAACTTGTTGAACGAAAGCTGATCGCTGAAAGCCGAGCCGGGCCGCCCGACCCATGGTATCGCATGGCCGCCGACAGCGGTATGCCCTTTGCGCTTAACCGCTATGGCATGCTTCTGCTGGAATCCGATGACGAGGGTGAGCACGACAAGGGGCGCATTCTCATCAAGCAGGCTGCCGAGGCGGGCGACCCTATTGCCGCTTTCAATTATGCAAGCCTTCTTGTGCAGGACAGTCCCGGACGGAGGGGCTTTTGGCGGCGCTGCCCTGGTTCGAACGTGCCGCCGAGGCCGACGTTGCAGACGGTCAGTATGCACTCTCGCAGATCTATCGGTCGGTTGAAGGTGTCCCTGATGAAAAGAAACGCCTTTGGCTCTACTGGCTGCGCCGCGCGGCCGCTGCGGAACACGATACCGCCCAGATCGATCTGGCGCTTGCGCTGATCAATGGCGCGGGCATTCCCGCAATGTTGCCGAAGGCTTCGACTGGATGCACCGTGCCGCCCTCAACGGTAATCCGGCCGCGGCAAGCCGGCTCGCTTATCTCTATCTCAACGGCATCGGCACACCTGTCGACGAGGATGCTGCCATCACTTTTTATCTCAGTGCAAGGTCCGTCGGACTGAAGGACCAGAAGATGGAGTCGCTCCTGTCATCGTTGCCGCCTCAAGAGCGTGCGAAGCTGAGATTGAGATCGCAGGCAATCGTCAGACGGTATTAGGTTGAAATTTGTTTTTGCCTATCGCTTCGGATGGGGGTGGTGTATCTCTGAAAGGGGCAAAGCGCTTGTGGCATGTCTCGCGGGGGCGGCGAAAGCGGGGAGTTCGGTTATTTGATACAGTTCAGTATTCTCGGACAATTGATAGCGAGCCTCGGAATGGGCGCGCTCGTTGTGATGGGATACGGACTGATCCTGCGCCATTTTCGCGGGCGGTGGTATGAGCAATATGCCAGCGCTATCGTGCTGGCATGCGGCGCTCTGGCTTCAATGACAAATCCGATTACGCTTCAAACTGGCATCATCTTCGATGCGCGTGCGGTGTTTATTGCGCTTGCAGGTCCGTTCGCGGGGCCTGCCGGGGCAGCTCTGGTCGCAATCTTCGTCGCGATACCCCGGATCCTGATCGGAGGCGAAGGGATGATAGCGGGAGTGGCCGGGATCGCTATTTCGGCGTCCGTCGGGGTGGTCTTCGCCAGGTTCGCTCCGAAGCGACGTACGATCGGAAGTCTGTTCGTTCTGGGGTGTATGACGTCGCTGACGGCCGCTTCTGTTTTTCTTCTGGATTTTCGGACCGCGATGGTGGTTTTGGGCAGTATCGGTATTCCGACTACCCTGACCAGTATTGTTGGCGTCATCATTCTCGGCTCGGCCCTGGAAGCAACGAAACGAAACACCGACTATCTGCGCGTTGTTGAGTTTAATGCCGAGCGTGATCCGCTGACGGGGCTTTTCAATCGCCGTGCCCTGTATCAGTTCGAGGAAATATATCCCAGGCTGCGAACTCGGAAAATCAAGTCGGCTGTGTTGTGCTGTTCGATATTGATCGCTTCAAATCGGTCAATGACCGGTTTGGTCATGTGCGCGGCGACGATGTGTTGAAGACGGTCGCGACAACAGTGAAAAGCAGGGTGCGTCGATCTGACTTTGTCGTGCGCTATGGCGGAGAGGAGATTGCCGTCATTTTGCTTTCAACATCGGTCGACAATGCTTGGCTTATTGCCGAGAAAATCCGCGTGATAGTCGAAAGCCATGTATTCAGCCATGATGGCGAACCCTTTTCGGTCACAGTCAGCGCCGGAATTTCTGAATTCGAGGTCGGCAAGATACGTATCGAGGCGGCCCTCGATGGAGCCGATCGTGCGCTCTATAAAGCCAAGGATGCAGGACAGAAACCGCACGGAAGTCCTTGTTGTCCCGAGTGTTCAGAAGGTTTCCATGACCGCAAATGCCTGACAGGCCTTGAATTTCGGTGCGTTCTGTGGTCATGAACCGCCCAACAGCCTGTTTGCCGTCAGCGGAATGACCGTGCCGGCGCGTTAATCAAGGAATCCCGTTATGGCCCGTTCAGCCCTTCTCAATGTCATGGTTCAGGCCGCGCTGAAAGCGGGTCGGTCGCTGACCCGCGATTTCGGCGAGGTGCAGAACCTGCAGGTGTCCGTCAAGGGACCCGCCGATTTTGTATCCCAGGCGGATATCAAAGCGGAAAAGATCGTTCGCACCGAACTCTTGCGAGCGCGCCCGACCTATGGTTTCCTGGGTGAGGAAGGCGGCGAAGAGACCGGCTCGGATGGCCAGCATCGCTGGATCGTCGATCCTCTCGATGGCACTACAAACTTTCTCCACGGAATTCCGCAGTTTGCAGTGTCGATCGCGCTTGAGCGCTCCGGCGAAATCGTCGCCGGTGTCATCTTCAACCCCATACTGGACGAGCTTTATGTGGCGGAAAAGGGTGGCGGTGCGTTCTGCAATGACAGGCGCATCCGCGTTTCGGCACGGCGCAAACTTACTGACGCGGTGATCGGATGCGGCGTGCCGCACCTCGGTCGCGGCCAGCATGGCAAGTTCCTTGTGGAGCTGCGCCATGTCATGGGCGAGGTCGCCGGTATTCGTCGTCTCGGTGCCGCTTCGCTGGATCTTGCCTATGTCGCAGCTGGAAGGCTTGACGGCTATTGGGAAGAGGCCCTCTCTGCCTGGGATATGGCAGCCGGTCTCATTCTTGTCCGTGAGGCGGGCGGATTTGTTTCCGACACCAAGGGTGGCCAGCAATGCCTGGAAACCGGCAGCGTTGTCGCCGGTAACGAGATGATCAGGATCGCGCTCTTCGATCAGCTTCAGCGTCGACTGGAAAAATAGGGCCGGCTGTTCCGGTGGACCGAACACCAGTTTTGCGGGCAACGCCCTTCAAATCGCCCGCATTTTCGAATAGAGCTTTGGTGACCGGCCGGAACGGAAGGTTGTTCGGCCTCGCAGCAATGCGGGGTCGCTGAAGGTGATGAGCGGAGGATAGGGCGAAATGTCGGATTTCGAACTCGAGCAGGACGATCGGCGTCACCCACAGCCGCGTGGTTTCGCACAGAAGATGTCGAGCCCGATGACCTTTGTCTGGACGATGGTCATCTTTCTGATTCTCGTCGGCTTTCTTGTGGCGATCCTGTATCGTCAGGCGAACGAATATTTCATGACCAATCCGGGCCTGAACGGGCTGATCCTCGGGGTTTTGCTGATCGGCATCCTGATGGTGTTCTCGCAGGTTATGGCGCTTCGCCGAGAGGTCACCTGGCTGAATTCATTCCGCGCTGCGGGAAGCGCCGACCGCGTCGGACGCGATCCGAAACTGCTGGCACCGATGCGCGCCCTGATCGGTAGCCGTCAGACGATGGCGCTGTCGACCGCGTCATTGCGGTCCATTCTCGATTCCATCGCAACCCGGCTGGACGAGCAGCGTGACACCTCGCGCTATCTGGTCGGGCTTCTGGTTTTCTGGGCCTGCTTGGCACCTTCTGGGGCCTGCTCGGCACCATTGGGTCGATCGGCGACATCATTCAGAATCTGGATCCGAATTCCGGCGATTCTGCCGATGTTCTCGATGCTCTGAAGGACGGTCTTGCCGGACCTCTTTCGGGCATGGGCACGGCGTTCTCGTCTTCACTACTTGGCCTTTCGGGCTCGCTCGTTCTGGGGTTTCTCGATCTGCAGGCGGGCCGCGCCCAAAACCGCTTTTACATGGAGCTGGAAAACTGGCTCTCAACCCTGACCGACGTGACATCGGATCTGGCACCGGCGCTTGAAGGTGTCGCCAGCGGATCAGCCGAACAGTTTGAGGTCCTCGCGGGAGAACTGCGTCGCATCGCCGAGGCGAATGGCGCAGACGCCGCCTCCGTGCCTGCCATGGCCCAGCTTGCCGAAGGCATCCAGGGCGTTGTCAAGAACATGCGCAACGAGCAGCAAATGCTGCGCGACTGGATCGAGGCGCAGCATGAGGAATCGCAGGAGATGCGCCGCACGCTTCAGCGCCTGACCGACAAGCTTGGAGACCGGTAGACATGGCGCTGGCCCGCAACCGTCGATCCAACCGCAACGTCGACTACTGGCCCGGGTTCGTCGATGCGCTGTCGACGCTGCTGCTGGCGATCATGTTCCTTTTGACCGTGTTCGTGATCGGCCAGTTCATTCTGACCCGAGAAATCTCCGGCAAGGATGAGGTGCTGAACCGGCTGAACAGCCAGATTGCTGAATTGACGCAGCTTCTGGCACTCGAAAAAGCAACACCCAGGACGCCAACGATACGATCGCTTCTTTGCAGGCCTCTCTTGCCTCCGCACAGGCAGACAGGTCCCGCCTGCAGTCGCTTCTGGACGAAGGGGCGGGTGTCAGTGACGTCGCCCAGACCCGCATCAGCATGCTTTCGCAAAACCTTGAGGAAGAGCGTCAGCTGACCGCAAAGGCGCAGAGCCAGCTTGCACTGCTCAATCAGCAGATTTCGGCGCTTCGCGCGCAGCTTGCCGCCGTCGAGGAGGCGCTGGAAATCTCCGAAGCCAAGGACGACGCCTCGCAGGCGCGGATCGCCGATCTCGGCCGCCGCCTGAATGTCGCTTTGGCGCAGAAGGTGCAGGAACTCAACCGCTACCGCTCCGACTTCTTCGGCAGACTGCGGCAGATCCTCTCCGACCGCGAAAACATCCGCGTTGTCGGCGACCGCTTTGTGTTCCAGTCCGAAGTGCTGTTCCAGTCCGGCGCCGACGAGCTCAATGATGATGGCCGGGCCGAACTGGCCAAACTGGCGACGGCCCTTCTCGAGATTGCGCCTGAAATCCCCGAGGATATCAGCTGGGTGCTGCGCGTTGACGGTCACACGGATGATGTGCCGATCCGGCCCGGTGGTCAGTTTGCGGACAATTGGGAGCTATCGTCTGCACGTGCGAATTCCGTTGTGCGCTATCTGATCTCGCAGGGGTACCGGCCAATCGGCTTGTTGCGGCGGGTTTTGCGGAATACCAGCCGATCGCTCCCGGCAATTCGCCCGAGGCGCGCGCCCAGAACCGCCGTATCGAGTTCAAGCTGACAGAACGCTGAGGCTTTCGCGAAACCGTATTGTTCTCCGCCATCGAACGGGCGGTTGCGCTTGGGCTTGCCTTTGTCGGCGCTCTTTCCTATCCTGAATACTCCGCAAGGGTGGTACGGTATCTTGTATGCCCATCCGCCGCGCCTTGAAGGGGCGCTGTTCTTCCTGACAAGCGGACGGGGTTCCTCCAGGAAGCATCCCAAAACGAACAGATGCTTGTTCAGGAGTTATTGATGACCTTCGTCCTGCCCGCTCGGGCTGTGCGCTGGCGGCCAGACAGCCGCCTTGCCGCTATTTTTCTGATGATTGCCGGCGTTGCCGCTTTCACGTGTGTCGATACATTCACCAAGATACTGACGGCGCGTCATGCACCGGTCGTGCTGGTTTTCGTGCAGTCCGGGCTGGCGGCGCTGATGGTGCTGCCGATTGCCGCCATGAAAGGCTCGGCCGGGTTCCGACTGCGCTCGCCGCGCCTGTTGCTGATCCGCTCCGCGCTGGGCGTTGCGGTTAGTTTTCTGATCTTCACCTCATTGTCTCTGTTGCCGTTCACCATTGCCTCCTCGCTGTTTCAGCTTGAGACGTTTTTCGTGATCCCGCTGGCGATCCTGCTCTTGAAGGAAAAGGCGGACTGGCGTCGCTGGCTTGCCGTCGCACTTGGCCTTTGTGGAGCGTTCCTGATCCTGCGTCCGGGCAGCGAGGCATTTCAGGCCGCGGGGCTGGTGGCGATTGCGGCAGCCATCGCGCTCGCTGCAAAGAACATCGTGTTGAAGATGCTGGCAATGAACGAGGCCTTCGTGCCTGCGCTGTTCTGGATGTATGCACTGATGGCGACAATCGCCGCCATTCCCGCCATGTTTTTCTGGTCGCCGATCGGATTGGATGACCTCGGGCTGCTGCTTGTGTCGGCGTTTTTGGTCAACGCCAGCAATTACTTCATGCTGAAGGCGTTTTCGATGGCCGATGCCATGGCGCTCACACCGGCGCTGCACATGGCACTGCCGCTGGCGGTGATAATGGGGCTGATCGTCTTCGGAGAATGGCCGCAGCCGATTGTCTGGGCCGGTATCGCGCTGATCTTCGCGGCAACTTTCATGCCCACCGGCAAAAAGTTGGCAGGCTGACCCGTACTCAGGCGCTTTCCTCGGAATTGAACTGAAGGCGCGCAAGCCGGGCGTAAAGTCCGTCGCGGGCGACCAGTGTTTCGTGTGTGCCTTCTTCGACGATGTGCCCTTCATCCATTACCAGGATCCGGTCGGCTGAAAGCACGGTCGCCAGCCTATGGGCGATCACGAGTGTTGTGCGGCCTTTCATCAGCGCGCCGAGTGCAGCCTGAACCAGTGTCTCGCTTTCCGCATCGAGTGCCGATGTTGCCTCGTCCAGCAGCAGAACCGGTGCATCGCGCAGCACGGCACGGGCAATCGCGATCCTCTGGCGCTGACCGCCTGACAAGGTGATGCCGCGCTCGCCTGCCATCGTATCGTAGCCGTTCTCGAGCCTTTCGATGAAGCCGTCGGCCTGAGCGGCGATCGCTGCTGCGCGAACCGCTTCGCGCGTCGCGTCGGGTTGGCCGAGCGCGATATTGTCGTGGATGCTGGCGGCAAAGATGGCGACATCCTGTGGCACCAGCGCAGAATCGGCTGCGCACGGCCTCGGGGGCCGCCTTGCGCAGGTCCACGCCGTCCAACCGGACTTCACCCTCGTCGGGATCGTAAAACCTCAGCAGCAGTGAGAACAGCGTGCTTTTTCCGGCTCCCGAAGGGCCAACAACGGCAACGGTCTCTCCAGGTGAAACGGCAAGAGAAAGCCGGTTCAATGCACCGGCTTTGGCACCACCAGTCGGGTAACGGAATGAGACCTTGTCAGCTTCAAGGCCGCCGCGCGACGGCGCGGGCAGGGTCACGGGGTTGTCCGGAGCCTTGATGGCGGAGGGTTCAACCAGGAGCTCGGTGAGCCGCTCTGCAGCCCCGGCGGCAAGCGACAGCTCGCCCCAGACTTCCGAAAGCTGGCCAAGGGCGCCAGCGGCCAGAACCGAATAGAGCAGAAACTGGCCAAGCGTGCCGCCCGACATGGTGCCGGCGAGCACGGATTGGGCACCGAACCACAGAATGGCTGTAATTGAGCAGAACACCATGGAAATGGCCACCGCCGTCAGTGTCGCCCGCGCCTTGAGCGTCAGGCGTACCGCCGAAAACGCGCCTTCGACGCCGTGGCTGTAGCGGTTTGAGGCCATGTCTTCGGCGGTAAAGGCCTGCAGGGTTCGGGTGGCGCCGATTGCCTCGCCGGCAAATGCGGTGGCGCCGGCCAACTGGTCCTGTGCGGTGCGTGAGCGTGATCGCACCTTGCGTCCGGCAGCAATCAGCGGCAGGACCACCAGCGGGATGGCTGCGATCACCAGCACCGAAAGGCGCGGCGACGTGTAGATCATCATCGCCAGCGCGCCGGTCCCCATGATCAGATTGCGCAGCGCGATCGAGGCGCTCGCGCCGAAGGCGGATTTGATCTGCACCGTATCGGCCGTAAGCCGGGAAACGATTTCGCCCGACTGGTTGATGTCGAAGAAGGCAGGAGACAGCCTGATGACATGGGCAAACACATCACGCCGGAGATCGGTGACGACCCGCTCGCCGAGAATCATCACGAAGAAATAGCGAAGAGCGCTGGAAATCCCCAGTGCCAGTGCCATCAGGCCCAGCACCAGAAAATAGTTGTTGATCAGTTGCGCGTCGTCGGAGGAAAAGCCATGGTCTATAACCCGGCGCACGGCGACAGGCAGCGCGAGCGTTACAAGAGAAGCGATCAGCAGGAAGGTGAGGGCACCGGCAACAAAGCCTCGATAGGCTGTGATGTAGGGCAAAATCGCAGTTAGCGGGCGAAGCTCCTTGGCCCTTCCGCCGCTCGTCTTGGCATTTCTGCTCACGGGTATTTCCTTCACTCGCGCCGGTCAGGATATTGCGCCCGGCGGCTCTTGTTATTCGGCTCACGTTCCTGTATAGCGACCGCAACCTAATCGACAGCCGTGGCCTTTTTGAGGTCCCACGGCTTTGTTTATTCAATAGGCCCGGCGGGCGCAATGGCAGCCGGACCTGGAACGAACTTGCAGGAACGAGAGTTATGAAGGCTGATATTCATCCCGACTATCACATGATCAAGGTCGTCATGACGGACGGCACGGAATACGAAACGCGTTCGACCTGGGGCAAGGAAGGCGATGTTCTGAACCTTGACATCGACCCGACCTCGCACCCGGCATGGACCGGCGGATCGCAGCAGATGCTCGACCGGGGCGGTCGCGTCTCGAAGTTCAACAAGCGCTTCGGCGGTCTTGGTATCTGATTTCTCAATCAGACGGCAGAATACAAAAACCCGGCCTGCGCGCCGGGTTTTTTGTTGCGGCATTTTCGGATGATTTATCGTCTTGCGAATGCGGCTTGCAGCAGGTCGATCTGGGCGATGACCTGATTGTTGGCCGGTTCCGGTTCGACACGATCGCGCATCAGGCTCTCATCGAGCTTGCGGATACGGGTTTCAAGCCGTGTGGCGTGGTCTGCCAGATCGCGGAAGCCGGGGGAGTTCGCGCCATGACGAAAGCCCGTCCTCGTTTCCGCCGCCGCCCAGCCGCAGCTTGGTGCGCTCCTGGATCACCTGTTCACGGCTCATTTCACCGGAATTAAGTGATCGCTGCAGCAACAGCCAGGATGCCAGCTGCATCAGGCGTGTGGTGAGGCGGATCGATTCTGCGGAATAGAGCGCAGCAGCCTGTGGGCTGAGCAGTTGCGACGCCGCCCGACCGGGCCCGTCCAGATAGGCCGCCGTATCTTCGACGAGCGACATGCCTTCGGCATAAAGGACTTCGAATTGCGGTGAGTTGGCGGCTCGTCCGGCAAAATTAATCGGGTTTGCCCCTGTATTGGTCATCTGCATACTCTGGCTACGCTTGTTCCCGCGGTACTCTTGGTGCGGCACGTTTTCAACAATGTTGACAACAAATAGACCTGTACAGCATTTCCGCAAGCCGTTTCTTAATGAACGGTTAATACCCACCGCCGATTGTGATTTGGCCAAAAAAGAGCCGCGAATAGCGGCTCGTAAGTCAAAGGGTGATGATCGGAATAAAGACAGAGATCCCGACTCCGGCAAGCGGATGCCCTATAGAAACGCGGGAAGGTTAATATCCGGTTAATCGGCGTTCGGTCCCGCATCGGCTACTTCTTCTTGAAGAAGTTTTCGGCGGCTTCGCGGCCGCTGCCCTTCTTGCCGATGGCAGTCTCGAGCCGTTCAATCTCGCGACGCAGATCCGCGATAAAACCATGCAGGGCTTCGACCGAGTGCTCCTCAAGGTCAGCGCCGATAACGTACTGACCTTTCGGCGGTTTCTTGGCGTCGTTTTCGTCATCAAGCGGCATGATCGTCCCTCCTTTCCTCGTCTTCCGAAACGGGCGTGTCTCGGTTCGGGTTCTTCAGCGCCATGCCTTCGGTTGTGGAAACCGGGGTCGCCGCATCCGGCATCGCGGTGAAAGCATCGCGATCGGAAACGGGGATGGCGGCGCGGATGCGCGAACGGATGATCGCATAAACGAGGATCAGCACATGGGCAGTCGCGGTTACCATGAACAGCGCATAGGGGCCGAAGTTTGACATTATCGGACCGCCGACCGTCGGGCCGATGATCGTGCCGATGCCGAACAGGAACAGCAGACCACTGGCGATCTTGACGTAATCTTCCGGACGGGCGAAGTCGTTCGCATGCGATGCCGTGATCGGGTAGAGCACGTTGGCGGTTGCGCCATAGATGGCGATGAGGACGATCAGCGTGGTGCTGCCGGGCCTGAAGACAACGACGGTGATGGCCGCCGCTGCCGCGATTGCTGCCAGCCCGGCGATCACATGGCGACGGTCCAGGCGGTCGGAAAGCCGACCGAAGGGAACCTGCGCCAGCGCGCCGGCCAGAATGGCACCGGTGACCAGATAGGCAATCTGTGAGTCTGGAAGTCCTGCACGCGAGGCGAAAACCGCCGCCAGTGTGCCGAAAGCGCCATTGGCAATGCCGGTCAACAGCACGCCGAAGAAGGCGACGGGCGAATTGCGATAGAGCAATTTGAGATCGATCCTGACCGCCTGGAGCGGACGCGGCGAGGCCGCGTTCGAAACCGTCGTTGGCAGCATTGCGATGCAATAGAAAATGCCGGCAACCATGAACAGGATCGGCGTATTGGGGTTGCCGAAGCCGACGGCCATCTGTCCGCCAACGACACCGAAAAGTGTGATGCCGGTGTAGAAGGTAAAGACCGTGCCGCGGCTTGAATTGTCGACGCGCTCATTAAGCCAGCTCTCGATGATCATTTGGGTTCCCGCCATCGCGAACCCGGTCGCTGCGCGCAGCACGATCCAGCCGAACTGATTGACGAAAACGCCTGTGATCAGCGCCACCATGCAGATGACAGCGATGAAGCCGGAAAAGGCACGGACATGACCAATGCGCATGATCAGCTTCGGTGCCAGCAGACAGCCAAGCACGAAGCCCGACGCCCAGGACGTGCCGATGAAACCGAGCGCAATGTCGCTGTAGCCTTCCGCCGTGCCGCGCAGTGGCAGGAGAAGGCCGTGAAGACCGTTGCCGAAAAACAGGAAAAGGGTGCCAAGGAGCAGCGCGAAAACAGGGAAGAGATTGCGTTTCATCAAGTCGCCTGAGTGAATGAAAGTCATAAAGGATGCTTAGGTGCAACGCAGCATCAGCCGCGTATGTTCCAACGATATTATCACCAAGTACCGGGAATGCACTGAAGAATTCGCCTTGCACCGGGTGACGCGCCAGCGTGTGCAGGCTATGAGGGGAGCAGTTTTGCAACAAACCGCCCGAAGCTCGGGCGGGCAGGGGTGTCCATGGCCAAGCTGATATCACTGCTTCTCATCGCCGCCATGGCGGTTCAGATCATCAGGCCGCTTGGTCTGCCGGGGCTGAAAAAACGAATGGATTTCTGGAAGATTGCCCCATTTGCTCTGGCGATGATGGTGCTCGTCCTGATGATCCGGCCGTCCTGAGGCGAAAAAGGCGGCCCGAAGGCCGCTCTCGTTGATGCGCCGTCTTATGCGGACATTACTTCTTCAGGATATCGACGCCGGGAAGAACCTTGCCTTCCATCCATTCCAGGAAGGCGCCGCCTGCGGTCGAGACATAGCTGAATTCGTCCTTGACACCGGCATGATTGAGCGCGGAGACCGTGTCGCCACCGCCGGCAACGGAAGTGAGCTTGCCAGCTTTTGTCTGTTCTGCGGCAAACTTGGCAGCTGAGACCGTGGCGGTATCGAAGGGCTCGATCTCGAAAGCGCCAAGCGGACCATTCCAGACCAGCGTTTCGGCCTTGCCAATCCACTCATTGATGACCTTGACGGACTGAGGCCCGACATCCAGCATCATCGCATCGGCGGGCAACGCGTCGATCGCGACCGTTTCGTTTTCCGCATGAGCCTTGAACTCGCGGGCCACGACGCCGTCGACCGGCAGCACGATGGCGCAGTTCGTGTTCTTTGCCTTTGCCATGATCGCGCGGGCTGTGTCTGCCAGGTCATGCTCGCACAGCGACTTGCCGACATCGATGCCCTTGGCAGCAATGAACGTGTTGGCCATGCCGCCGCCGATGACCAGCGCATCGACCTTTTCAATCAGGTTCTGCAACAGCTCGATCTTGGTCGAAACCTTGGCTCCGCCGACAATGGCGACGACCGGATGCTTGGGATCGCCGAGACCCTTTTCCAGCGCTTCGAGTTCCGCCTGCATGGTGCGGCCGGCATAGGCCGGCATGTGGTGGCCGAGGCCCTCGGTTGAGGCATGGGCGCGGTGGGCGGCTGAGAAGGCATCGTTGACGTAGATATCGCCGTTCTTGGCCAGTTGAGCCACAAAGTCGGGATCGTTCTTTTCTTCACCCTTGTGGAAACGGGTGTTCTCAAGCAGCAGTATGCCGCCATCCTTAAGAGCGCCGATCGCGGTCTCGGCGGCCGAGCCGACGCAGTCGTCGGCAAATTGCACGTCGTGGCCCAGAACCTTCGCGACTGTAGGAACGATCAGCTTCAGCGACATGTCCGCAACGACTTCACCCTTCGGACGGCCGAAATGGGCCATCAGGATGACCTTTGCACCCTTTTCCGAGAGTTCGAGAATGGTTGGGGCAACTCGTTCGATCCGCGTCGCGTCAGTGACCCTGCCTTCGCTGACAGGCACATTGAGGTCGACGCGGACCAGAACGCGCTTGCCGCTCAGGTCGGAAAGGTCATCGAGTGTTTTGAAGGCAGGCATGGATGTCTTCCTTTTTCGGTTGGAAGGCCGGCAGAGCGGCTCTTCTGGATTGTTCTGCCGGCAGCGGCCTGTTGAAAGGCTTCGGCATGCCGGTCTTTTCGTCCGGTGCGGGTTGCACTGTCAAAATCGTCTTGGGCGCTTCGATTCCTATTCAAAAACGGTGCAAGCGGCAATGACAGAGGTCAGAAAAGCGCACAGGAATGAAAACCCTTCTTTTGCCCGAGGGCCTAACGCTTAAACTTGCTCCATCTTTTCGTGGTCCGGTCCCGCCACCGCCGGAAAAGGCGCGGCGTGTTCTGCTCTTCTGGTTCACGCCAGACGCCGATGGACGTTACATTGTGGGCCTCGTCCGCTTCACGCACGATCAGCGACAATGGCCCCAGATGCAGGCGGTCGGCGATCTGTGGCTTTCCACCGAGCTTTTCCTTCATGAAATCGGCCAGCCGGTTTTCTTCTGCACCGGGCGGGATCACAACCTTCGGGTCGATGGCGCGCAGCTCGCGAAGCGGTCGGTCCGGCATCAGTACATCGGTGCCGAGCATCGGTTCCTCACCGTCATTGCCAACCGTTTTCGGATCCGCAAAAGCCGGTCCAGAAGATAAGACATGCCCGGAACGACGAACAGATAGAGATAATCCCCGGCCTTCAGATTGCCGGCATAGAAATAGCGCATCGACAGTCCGTCGCGGACAACAAGCGACGGGATGGCCCAGCGTGGAATAAGCGCACCTTCAAGCACCGGGGCGCCTTCGGCAAGCCGGTAGACCAGCAGCTCATGTTTGGCGTTGCCCGGCAAGTCGATTTCGACGGTTTCAAGCGCGCCACTCGCCTTGGGGCGTACCAGTTTCAAAAGACGGGCAACGGGGCCAAGCATCCAACCCTGCATGATCAGGGATACGAGCACCATGATGAAGACAATGTTGAAATACAGGCCCGCATTCTCCAACCCGTAGATCGCCGGCAGGATGGCGAGCAGAATGGAAGCCGCGCCGCGCAGCCCGATCCAGGCGATGAAATTTGTTTCGCGCGGCCGGTAATTGAAGAGACACAGGCAGAGCCAAACGGCGATCGGCCTTGCGACAAACACGAGAAACAGCGCCAACGCCATAGCGGGAAGAAAGATATCCGGAAAGTTGCGCGGTGTCGCCAGAAGGCCGAGCAGCAGGAACATGATGATCTGGGCAAGCCAGGTCAAACCTTCCTGAAACCGCCTGATGGAACCAGAATAGCGCACGCGCCGGTTGCCCGCGACAAGACCGGCAATATAGACCGCCATAAAGCCGCTGCCGCCGGCTGCTCCGGTGGCAGAAAACACCAGAAGCGCTACGGTCAGAACCAGGATCGGCGCCAGCCCGCGGTTAAGCCCGAATGAATTGGCGATCACGGTGGTCAGGATGCCGCCCGCAAGCCCGAATAAGAGCCCGAAACCGATTTCCCGGATGAAATGAAGCACCATCTCGAGCGTCTCTTCCCCAGCCGAACCTTGCACCGAAAGTATGGAAACAAGTGTCATGGTCAGGAAGATCGCCATCGGATCATTGATGCCGGATTCCACTTCCAGCGTGGAGCTTACCTTGTCGACGACATGGATATTGCCGATGCGCATCAAAAGAACACTGCAGCCGCGTCTGTCGAGGCGACGATAGCGCCAAGCAGAAAGCCTTCGAGCAGAGAAAAGCCGAGAATGACTGTGGCTGCCACGGCCACAAGGGCTGCGGTGAGCAGAACTCCGACTGTTGCCAGAAGGACCGCCGGAGCCGCTGTGCTTTTGAACCTCTTGAAAGAGGTGCCGAAGCCGGAATCAAACAGGATCACGGCAAGCGCAAGCGAACCGACATAGAATGTCAGAGCATCATTATCGAATTCGATGCCAAAACCGTCTGTGCCCGCCAGCAGGCCGACGACGAGAAGAGCAGCAGCAGCGGTGCGCCGAACCGGTATGCGAGGGCGCTGGAAAGCGCGGCGAGGAGGACGAGTGCGGAGAAAATCATCACCGCGAGATAAAATGTAGTCAATCGTCTTCCCTTTCGGCAGGCAGACGCAAACGCACCAACCCCGTACACAATTTAAATAGTTGATTTTGTAGGCAAGATAGTACGTGCCAGACTACATTTAAAGTCTTGGTCGCGATCGCCGGCGGAGATTGGCGCGGTGGTATCGATGTTTTTGTTTTGTTCACTTTTCTCTGGAAGGCTCGGGGCAACACGGATAGGGTGAACCCATGGAAAAGACGATTCGTATTCTCGGCATCGATCCGGGCCTTAGGCGCACCGGCTGGGGTGTGATCGAAACGCTGGGCAATTCGCTGAGATTCATCGCCTCCGGCACGGTGACCACGGATTCTCAGATGGATCTTGCCTCACGTCTGCGGCAGTTGCATGACGGACTTTCGGAAGTGGTCCATGGCCAGCGTCCAGATGAAGCGGCTGTTGAGCAGACCTTCGTCAACAAGGATGCGGTGGCGACGCTGAAGCTCGGTCAGGCGCGCGGCATTGCGCTTCTGGTGCCATCGCTCGCCGGACTGCATGTCTCCGAATATGCACCCAACGCGGTGAAGAAGGCGGTGATCGGCGTCGGTCACGGCGACAAGAAACAGATCCACATGATGCTGAAGGTCTTGATGCCAAAGGTTCAGTTCACGGGTAGTGACGCAGCTGATGCACTGGCAATCGCCATCTGCCATGCCCATAACCGCGGTGCAAACCGGATGATGAAGGCGGCATTGGCCGGGTGACGGGATAACGAGCATGATCGGCAAGTTGAAGGGTGTGATTGACGAGATCGGCGACGACCATGTGCTCGTCGATGTCCACGGCGTCTGTTATGTGGCGTTCTGCTCGGCGCGCACTTTGTCGCGCATCGGTTCGCCCGGCGAGGCGGTGACGCTGGTGATCGAAACCTTCGTGCGCGAGGATCAGCTTAAGCTTTACGGCTTCATCAGCGCCGAGGAGCGCGGATGGTTCAATCTTCTGCAAAGTGTGCAGGGGTCGGAACCCGGGTGGCGCTCGCCATTCTCTCGACACTGACGGCGGGCGAGATATCCAATGCCATTGCCCTTGGCGACAAGACGGCCGTTTCGCGTGCGCCAGGCGTTGGTCCCAAAGTCGCCACCCGCATCGTCACCGAGCTGAAGAACAAGGTTCCGGCTGGGCTTTCGATGAGCGACAGTGAAGGCATTGCCTTCCGCCAGGACGTCGGCGAGGGCACTGCGCCTGCTGCCGTTTCCGATGCGATTTCCGCGCTTACCAATCTGGGCTATTCGCGTGATCAGGCGGCCGGTGCCGTCTCGGCGGCGCTGAAAAAGGCGGGCGAGGGGCCAACAGCGCAGTTCTTATCCGTCTGGGGCTGAAGGAATTGGCGAGTTGATCCCGGTTCGTTATGCTCATCTGAAATGGCCTGGAATTTGGAAAAGTCTGAATCATTATGAATGACGATGCTCGCCTGATCTCGCCCGACAAGCGAACCGAGGATCTCGATGCCGCCATGCGGCCGCAGACGCTGGATGATTTTACCGGCCAGGCAGAGGCGCGCGCCAATCTGAAGATCTTCATCGAAGCGGCCAAACGGCGCGGCGAGGCGCTGGATCATGTCCTGTTCGTCGGCCCGCCCGGCCTCGGCAAGACCACGCTGGCGCAGATCATGGCCAAGGAACTCGGCGTCAACTTCCGCGCCACCTCCGGACCAGTGATTGCCAAGGCCGGCGATCTGGCGGCGCTGCTGACCAATCTCGAAGAGCGCGATGTCCTGTTTATTGACGAAATCCACCGGCTGAGCCCGGCGGTTGAGGAAATCCTCTATCCGGCGATGGAGGATTTTCAGCTCGATCTTATCATCGGCGAGGGACCGGCGGCGCGTTCGGTCAAGATCGATTTGTCGAAGTTCACGCTCGTGGCGGCGACGACGCGGGTCGGGCTTTGACGACGCCGCTCAGGGACCGGTTCGGGATTCCGGTGCGGCTCAATTTCTATACGGTCGAGGAGCTGGAATCGATAATCCGGCGGGGAGCCCGACTGATGGGGCTTGGCATGAGCGATGACGGCGCGCGAGAGATTGCCCGGCGCGCCCGCGGTACGCCGCGCATCGCCGGCCGGCTTTTGCGCCGGGTGCGCGATTTCGCCGAGGTTGCGGATGCTGACGCTGTTTCGCGCACCATCGCCGATGAGGCGCTGACACGGCTTGAGGTCGACCATATGGGGTTCGATCAGCTCGACCGGCGCTATCTCAACATGATCTGCCAGCATTTCGGCGGCGGCCCGGTCGGCATTGAGACCATCGCAGCAGGGCTTTCGGAACCGCGTGACGCGATCGAGGACATTATCGAGCCCTACATGATCCAGCAGGGTTTTATCCAGCGCACGCCGCGCGGTCGGGTTATGACGGCTACGGCCTGGAAACATCTCGGCCTCAATCCACCGAAGGAAATCGACCAGTTCCGGTTGTTTGACGAGGGCGAGTGAGTTTGTCGCCAAGGCGCTGCGGCGGGGAGAGTCTTATGTCCGGTGTTGTGCCGTTAGCGCCTGAAACCGCCCCGGCGTTATGCCATAGGTTTTCCTGAAATGCCGGGTCATGTGGCTCTGGTCTGCAAAGCCCGCGGAGACTGCCGCCCCGGCAAGCGTTTCTCCGGCCGCAATCATTGCCTTTGCCCGTTCCAGCCGCCGCTGCACCAGATAGCGGTGCGGGCTGGTGCCGAATGCCGCGCGGAACTGGCGCGATAGCGAAAACCGGTCAAGACCGGCGATGGCCTCAAGGCTCTCTGATCCGATATTGGCCTCGGCGCTTTCCGCAAGATAGTCCCGACAGCGAAGGAGTGCCTGACGCGCGAGCGGTCCGCGTCGGCAACCTGCTTCGCCATCGCCAAGGCGCAGCAGATGACTGGCGATTTCCGCCGTCACATCGTCACGTTTCAATTCTCCCATCTGCGAATCGAGGTCACCAAGCGCCTCCATCAGGCTTGAACGCAGGGCAGGATCATCCACCACAGGCGCCCGCACGAAAGGCAGGCTGGCGACGCGCGATAGGCCATGAAGTGCAGCACCGATCCTGTCCGGGCCGAGATAGATCATCCGGTAGGTGAGCCCGTCCTCACCGCCGGCGCCGCCATCATGCAGTTCGTCCGGGTGCAGGATGATCAGCCGGCCAGGCGTGGAAAACCGCGCGGCACCCCGATAGCTGAATGTCTGAACCCCGGAGACCGTCAGCCCGAGCGCATAGGTGTCGTGGCGATGCGGGAAAACCCGTTGCCTGAAAACCGCGCTTCGATCCGCTCAATGCCGTTTTCGGCCGGAGCGGTGATGATCGCGTCGCGCCTGCACAAACGTTCAAGATCGCCGGGCTTCCGGCGCGCTAGGCTGCCGTTCGGTCCTTCAAATCCTATTCCGGAGTTTGCATTCATGTTCGACACCAAATTCGTCATCATCGTGCGCGACGATCTCGCCGTCTGGCAGAAGCTCAACGTCACGGCGTTCCTGTCCACCGGCATTGCCGCAGCCCAAGAGGAGCTGACAGGCGAAGACTACAGGGACCGGGACGGCAATGTCTATTACCCGCTTTGCGCCCAGCCGATCATCGTGCTCGGCGGCGATCAGGCCACGCTTTCGAAGGTGCTGAAGCGAACGGTCGAGCGCAGTGTGCCGGCCTCGCTTTATCTGGAAGAAATGTTTGCAACCGGCCATGACGACGCAAATCGCGCCGTCTTCGCCGAGTTTGCGCCGGAAGACGCCAGGGTCGTCGGGATTGCCTTCCGGACAGAAAAGAAGATCGCGGACAAGATTTCCAAAGGGGCGAAAATGCACGCCTGAGACCATCAGACTTCGATCATCTGAACCTTTTGTCGACAAAACGCAACGCGACTTCGCCGTTGAGCAGTTTGAGCGCCGGTTCGCCGTAAAGCTTGCGGCGCCAGCCCTTCATCGCTTCCACATCGGCTTCTTCGCCCTCTGCGGCGATCCGGTCGAGGTCATCGGATGAGGCGATCACGCGGGCGGCGACCTGGTTCTGCTCGGCAACGATCTTGAGCAGGACCTTCAACAGTTCAGCGGCGGCGGCGGCTCCCTCCGGCAATTGTGGCTGACGGGGAATGCGCGGCCAGTCTGCCTTGGGGATCTCTAGCGCCGTCTTCACAGCATCCAGCAGGTTTGCCGCAGTGTGCGAACGCTCCCAGCCCTTCGGGATCATCCGCAGTTTTGCAAGCGCTTCCGGCTCTGTCGGGTGCTGTTGGGCGATTTCATAGACCGCGTCGTCCTTCAAAACACGGCGCCGCGGTACGTTGCGGTCGCGGGCCTCGCGCTCGCGCCAAGCGGCAATCGCCTGCATGATGGCGAAATCGAGCGGTTTCTTGACCCTCAGTTTCAGCCGCGTCCAGGCCTGTTCGGGCGGCAGGTCATAGGTCGCCGGCGTCTCCAGGATTGCCATTTCCTCGTCGACCCAGTCGGTGCGGCCTTCGCGCAGAAGTTCATCCTTCAGCTTCAGATAGACGTCCCTGAGGTGAGTGACGTCTGCCAGAGCATAGGAGAGCTGCTTGTCGTTGAGTGGGCGCGCGCGCCAGTCGGTAAAGCGCGAGGATTTATCGATATGCGCGCCGGTCAGCCGTGAGACCAGCTGATCGTAGGAAATCGAATCGCCGAAGCCGCAAACCATGGCGGCAACCTGCGTATCGAACAGCGGCGCGGGCAGGAGACCGCCCATGTGATAGACGATTTCGAGATCCTGACGGGCGGCATGAAATACCTTGACCACGGATGGGTCGGCCATCAGGTCGAAAAACGGCTTCAGATCGATGCCCTTCGCCAGCGGATCCACGAGGACCTCCAGATCGGGACTTGCCATCTGGATCAGGCAGAGTTCCGGCCAGAACGTGCTTTCGCGGATGAATTCCGTATCGACGGTGACAAAATCGGACTTGGCGAGCTTTAAGCAGGCCTCTTCAAGAGCGGCAGTGTTTTCGATCATAAGCACTATATCGTCGGTTGGTTTCCCTATCGTTCCTTGGCCTTTAGGACGGTGATGTCAAGGCGCAGTGACAAAGGGAGATGGAAAAGGCTGAAGTCGGTCACCTTTAAACCGGTAAAGCTTGCTGTTGACCGCCTGATGTGGTTTAGCAGCGTCCAAACGGGCTTTGCCTTGACAAAGAAGGGCTGCCATGCGCTTTTCCGCCGGAATTCACCGCGAAGTCCGGCGCGGAACACCGCCTGCCTGCCTTCCAAAACCTTTTACGGATGAGACTATGCATCGCTATCGCAGCCATTCCTGTGCCGCCCTCAACAAGTCCGACGTTGGCCAGACTGCCCGCCTTTCCGGCTGGGTGCACCGCGTTCGCGACCATGGCGGCTTGCTCTTCATCGACCTGCGCGACCACTATGGTATGACCCAGGTGGTCGCCGATCCGGATTCACCAGCCTTTGCCACCGCCGAGAAGGTGCGCGGCGAATGGGTGATCTCGCGTTGACGGCAAGGTGCGGGCCCGTACCGATGAGACGGTGAACGCCAACATGGCGACCGGCGAAATCGAGCTTTACGCCGAGGAAATCGAAGTTCTGTCGGCGGCCAAGGAACTGCCGCTGCCGGTGTTCGGCGAGCCGGAATACCCGGAAGACTTGCGACTGAAATACCGCTTCCTCGATCTGCGCCGGGAAACGTTGCACGCCAACATCGTCAAGCGCACCAAAATCGTTGCATCGATGCGCTCGGCTATGGCCGACGCCGATTTCGGTGAATATTCGACCCCGATCCTGACGGCGTCGTCACCTGAAGGCGCGCGCGACTTCCTGGTGCCGAGCCGCATCCATCAGGGCAAGTTCTATGCCCTGCCGCAGGCGCCGCAGCAGTACAAGCAGCTTTTGATGGTGGCCGGTTTTGACCGCTATTTCCAGATCGCTCCATGCTTCCGTGACGAAGACCCGCGCGCAGACCGCCTGCCGGGCGAATTCTACCAGCTCGACGTCGAGATGAGCTTCGTGACCCAGGAAGACGTCTGGGACACGATGGAGCCGGTGATCGGCGGCGTCTTCGAGAAATTCGCCGATGGCAAGCCGGTGACGAAGAAATGGCCGCGCATTCCCTATGACGAAGCGATCCGCAAATATGGCTCCGACAAGCCGGATCTACGCAACCCGATCGTGATGGAAGCGGTGACCGAGCATTTCGCCGGTTCCGGCTTCAAGGTGTTTGCCGGCATGATCGAGAAGAACCCGAAGGTCGAGGTCTGGGCAATCCCGGCCAAGACCGGCGGCAGCCGCGCCTTCTGCGACCGGATGAATTCCTGGGCGCAGGGCCAGGGTCAGCCCGGTCTCGGCTATATCTTCTGGCGCAAGGAAGGCGAAGAGCTGACCGGCGCAGGCCCGCTGGCCAAGAATATCGGCCCGGAACGCACTGACGCGATCCGCACCCAGCTTGGCCTTGGCGAGGGCGATGCGTGCTTCTTTGTCGCTGGCGAGCCGTCGAAGTTCTACAAGTTTGCCGGTGAAGCGCGCACCCGTGTTGGCGACGAGCTGGAACTGACCGACAAGGACCGGTTCGAGCTTTGCTGGATCGTCGACTTCCCGTTCTACGAATGGCTGGAAGACGAGAAAAGGTCGATTTCTCGCATAACCCGTTCTCGATGCCGCAGGGCGGTCTCGAAGCGCTTGAGAACGACGACCCGCTGACGATCAAGGCCTATCAGTACGACGCCGTCTGCAATGGCTACGAGATCGCCTCCGGTTCGATCCGTAACCAGTTGCCGGAAGTCATGGTCAAGGCGTTCGAGATCACCGGCAAGAGTGCCGCAGATGTAGAGGAACAGTTCGGCGGCCTTTACCGTGCATTCCAGTACGGTGCGCCGCCGCATGGCGGCTGCGCATTCGGCATCGACCGCATCGTGATGCTGCTTGCTGGCGCCAAGAGCGTGCGCGAGGTCGCGCTGTTCCCGATGAACCAGCAGGCGCAGGACCTGCTGATGGGCGGTCCGTCCGAGGCCGAACCCGCGCAGCTTCGTGAACTCGGCCTGCGGTTGATGCCGCAGAAGAAAGACTGAAGCGCTTTACCCGTTATGAAGAAAAGCCCCGGCGATGATGATCGCCGGGGCTTTTTTGGTTTGACTGTGAGGCCTGGAGAAGCCCGAGGGCTTACTCGTTGGCCGTCACCTGAAGGTTCAACAGCTGCGGGATCGACTGCGGAGCGGCCGCACCTGCCATGATCACGGCCAGAATCGGCATCTGCATCTGAGGTTTGATGCTGATGGTAAAGGTCTGCGGGTCGGCAAAATAGGTGCCAACCGCTGTCGTGACCATGTCAGCAAGGCCCGGCACATTCATCGCGGTCAGGTTGGAGCCGAGATCCACCTCGATCTTGTCGGCCATTTCCTCGGCGATCAGGCCTTCTTTCTCAGCCGCATATTGCAACGCTCGCGTGGTGATCGAGGCATCGGCAAAATTGACCCGGAATTCGGAAAGGCCGATTTTCTGGCCGAGCTCCAGAAGGTATTTCTGGTAAGGACTTTCCGCGTTTGCGGTTGCATTTGCGTCGTCGCTTTCGCTGATATCGCCAGAATCGGGCATTTCGGCGGAGAGCTTCTGCAGGGTCTCGATTGTTTCGAGCGTCAGTCCGGTCATGGCGAAATTGATGCTGAGCGTACCGACATCTTCCACCGCGATTTCGTAGGTCGAGATTTGGAAATCGCCGGACTGCGCATCCCAGACGCCGCTGAATGTGCCGCTTGAATGCGTTTCCATCAGGTCGAGCGCCGTCAGTGCCTCGCGGAAGTCGTCTTCCATGTCGTCAAAGCCTGAAAGGTCGAGCGTGATGCCGGAGACGGTGCCGAGGAAGCTGGCCTTGCTTGTATCGTCGTTGAATGTCTGGGTGCCGGTCGCACTCGCGATGGTGAGCACTTGGTGGCCTTCCGTGGTCACGGTTATGTCGCTCGCTTCGGTGTTGCCGGCATAGCTCCAGCCGGCAAGGGTACTCGTGTCGGGGGTTGCCGGCACTTCGATATCGCCCTGGATCAGCGAACCGATATTGACTTCAACATCTTCGCCGGTAAAGACCATGTCGGCGGCTGAGATCTTGTCGATGGAATAGCTGCCGTCGCCGTTTTCCGTCACCCCTTCGAAATCGAGTGTCATCGGTCCGGCCTGTTCAAGGCCGCCGAGCGCCTCCGGGTTGTCCGCCTCGGGACTGTAGACCACGCCGGAGACCGTCAGGTTCCCGTCTGCGCCCTCCTTGACATCGTCATAGGTGAAGGTGACGCTGCCCTGCGCCCTTGAGGCGGCATTGAGTTTTGCGAGCATATCCTCGGCATCGAGCGCGAAAGCGGGAGCGGATGTCGCTGCCAGGAAACTGCCGGCGAGGAGAAGGTTGCGGATGGGCGCTTTGCGCATGGGGTCACTCCCGGAATAGGTTCTGATTCTGGTTCACGTTATTCGGCATATAAGACAGAATTGCAATTCTGCCAGCATTGAGTTTGCCGGAGCCTCGTGTCCGGCGCGCGCCGTCCCTGCCATATTTAGCACGAGACCCCCTTGTTTTCAGGGGATTGAGATATCACGCGCCTTGCGGCGCGAGGTTGCATCCTCTAACAGAACTGCATGGGAAATGAAATTCTTCCGCCGGATAACGGCGACAACCACATCGATGCCGTGGACCTGCGCAAGGCGCTGGAAGAACGCTATCTCGCCTATGCGCTGTCAACAATCATGCACCGTGCTCTGCCGGATGTGCGCGATGGGCTGAAACCCGTCCACCGCCGCATCATCCATGGCATGAGCGAAATCGGGGTCCGTCCCAACGCGGCCTACAAGAAGTGCGCTCGTATTGTCGGCGATGTCATGGGTAAGTTTCACCCCCATGGCGATGCCTCGATCTACGATGCGCTGGTGCGGCTTTCGCAAAATTTCGCCCAACGCTATCCGATGGTCGATGGTCAGGGCAATTTCGGCAATATCGACGGTGATAGTGCAGCGGCGATGCGCTACACCGAGGCGCGCATGACCGATGTGGCGGCGCTGATGATCGAGGGCCTCGGTGAAGATGCTGTCGATTTTCGCGCGACCTATAACGAGGAGGACGAGGAGCCGGTGGTCATGCCCGGCGCCTTCCCGAACCTGCTTGCCAACGGCTCCACCGGCATTGCCGTCGGTATGGCAACCTCGATCCCGCCGCACAACGCGCATGAGCTGTGCGAGGCGGCGATCCACCTGATCAAGCATCCCGAAGCCGATGTCGAAGATCTGATGACGCTGCCAGGTGCTGATGGCCCCAAGGCCAACATGATCCAGGGGCCGGATTTCCCCACCGGCGGGATCATCGTCGAGGATTTCGACTCGATGGTCGAAACCTACAAAACCGGACGCGGCGGCTTTCGCGCCCGCGCGCGGTGGGAGAAGGAAGACCTCGGACGCGGCAATTATCAGATCGTCGTCACCGAAATTCCCTATGGCGTACAGAAATCACGACTGATCGAGAAGATCGCCGAGCTGCTGATTGCCCGCCGGCTGCCGCTTCTGGAAGATATTCAGGATGAATCCGCTGAAGACATCCGCGTTGTTCTGGTGCCGAAATCGCGCGCTGTTGATCCGGCACTGATGATGGAATCGCTGTTCAAGCTGACCGATCTGGAACAGCGGTTTTCGATGAACATGAACGTGCTGTCCCAGGGCAAGGTGCCCAAGGTGATGGGGCTTGTCGCTGTTTTGAAGGAGTGGCTTGGCCACCGCCGCGAAGTGCTGCAGCGCCGCTCAAACCATCGGCTGGCTGCGATTGACCGGCGGCTGGAAATTCTCGGTGGCCTGCTGGTTGCCTATCTGAACCTCGACGAGGTCATCAAGATCATCCGCGAGGAAGATGAGCCTAAGGCCGTGATGATCGCCCGCTGGTCGATTACCGACGTGCAGGCCGAGGCGATCCTCAACATGCGGCTTCGTGCGTTGCGCAAGCTCGAGGAAATCGAGATCCGCAAGGAGTTCGACGCGCTGTCCGCTGAAAAGGCCGGTATCGAGGCACTGCTCGCGTCGGAAGAAAAGCAGTGGCAGACGGTCGCCTGGGAAATCGGCGAGGTCAAGAAGACCTTCGCCAAGGCAACCGAGCTTGGCCGCCGGCGCTCGACATTCGACCACGCGCCCGAAACCGATGTCGAGGCGATCCATCAGGCCATGATCGAGAAGGAACCGGTCACGATCGTGCTCTCGGAAAAGGGCTGGATCAGGGCGCTGAAGGGGCATGTCGACACCTCCGGCGTGTCGTTCAAGGATGGTGACAGCCTGAAACTCGCCTTCCCGGCGCAGACCACGGACAAGCTGGTGATCGTCACCACCGGCGGTAAGGCCTTCACACTCGGCGCTGACAAGCTGCCGGGCGGGCGCGGCCATGGCGAGCCTCTGCGCATCATGGTCGATATCGAGGCCGAACAGGACGTTGTCACCGCCTTCGTGCATGAGCCGGGCCGCAAACTGCTGATCGTATCGACCGGCGGAAACGGCTTCGTGGTCGAAGAGGATGCAATGGTTGCCAACACCCGCAAGGGCAAGCAGGTGATGAATGTCACCATGCCTGCAGAGGTGAAGCTGCTGACACCTGTCGTCGGCGATCATGTTGCCGTCATCGGCGAAAACCGCAAGCTTCTCACATTCCCGCTGTCTCAGATTGCCGAGATGACCCGCGGAAAGGGCGTGCGCCTGCAGCGCTACAAGGATGGTGGCCTGTCAGACGCCAAGTGCTTTGTGCTCGAAGACGGTCTTACCTGGACCGACAGCGCCGGCCGTACCCACACCCGCAGCAAGGATGAACTGCTGGAATGGCGCGGCGACCGCGCCATGGCCGGCAGGATCGCGCCGAAGGGGTTCCCGCGCAATGGTACGTTTCGCGGGTGAGGTGATGTCTGTCAGGCTGGTACTGGCATGATTGCGCCGTAGATTTGTTTGACGGGGCGGGCCGACGGTCCGCGGCCGACCAGAAGAACCCGGGACTGAGCCCCGGGCCAGTATGGTGCCCGGGTCAATGTCCGCCTGAAAAGACCAGCTGATTGACCGGCAACATCAGCACTTCCAGTCTGAGCAATGCGGCGTGCAGAATGCCCACTGTGTCGATGACGTGCAGCAGGATCTTCTTGCCGGTGCCGATATCCGGATTGTCATACAGATCGTGATTATTGGTATAAACATTGGCAATACAGGAACTGCCCGGTGGTATCGCAGCGTCCTGCCCTTTGTATAGAGCCTTCATGCGCACCAGCACCGAGCCTGGTTTGCTGGTGCGTTCGACGGCGTCAACCAATTGATCCGATGGGCGAAACTGTCCTGCTGCGATCACATCCTGTACACTCTCGACCACCACCGGCACGATGTTGAACGGGTTGGTGGCGCAGGACAACTCGCCGATCATGCCTGGGTGGATGACCTGAGCCGTGAGCTGCCCGAAGCCGGCAACGAAGAACTCGCCCTCCGGCTCTTCCGGCACGAGGATCCCGGCCGGTCGCAGATACGGGTTGACGATATCGCCGGGCCGGAGTTGAAACTGCTGGACGCGGCCTGAGACACTGGCTCGGATTGTCCGCTTGTCGAGTTCCGCTTCGGCTTGGCGCAGCAAGGCCTCGGCATTGCCTTTCTGGGCCGGTAACAGGGCTTCGATACGAACTTCGACCGTCCTTTTCTGAGCCAGCGCAACATCCACCGCGCTTTTCAGCTCTTCGACGCGACTGCTTTGGGTATCGACAACCCGCTGGGAGACAGCATCCTGATTGCGGCTTTGCAGTCCGAGATTGCGATCCAATTCCGTCTGGACCTGTTGCAGCGCGCTGCGGGCTTGCTCCACCGACGCAGAGGCCGCAGCGAGTTCCTCGCGCGCGACTGTCTGTTGAGCCGCGACCTCAGCGACTTTTTCCTTGCGGCATCGACTGCTGCGCGCTGCTGGCGGTCGTCCAGTGTGAAGATCACATCGCCATCATCTACAATGTCACCGGTGCGAACATAGACCTCTTCGACACGGCCTGGCGCGTCCGGCAGAAGGGAAACGGTGCGGAAGAAGGATGTCACCGCCGTTGACGTCGGATGGTAGAAAAACACGGTGGTGATCAGGATGATGGTCAGCATTGCGCATCCGGTAATTCCCCAGCGCAGCTCATACCAAACAGAAAAGAGATTGATTTCCTGGCCGATTTTCTTGTTCTGACCATACCGGCGATAGAGGTAATCCGGGAAGATTGTGAAAAGAGAGCAGAACAGCAGTTCAAGCATTGTCTTTTCCTTCCCGTTCGGCATCGACGGTATCGCTCTCAGGCGTCGCGGTGGCATGAGCGTCTTCGTCAGGCGTCGCCTGCGCAGGCGAAGGTGTGGCTGGTGCAGCCGGAGGAGAGGCTCGTTCGGCTACGGACGTCGTCGTCCCCGAAAGGCGCTGCAGCGAAGCTGCTATGGAATTGACCGGCGTAAGAAAGTCGGGAACGCGAATTGCCACGATCAGGAGCGCTACCACCCAGAAAATATTGTTGTGTGTGAACAGTGAGAGCAGCGCGAGAACGCCGACAAGCTGCAATTGAACGCTGTTGCTCTTGTGCGCCATCCGTTCCGGCAGGGAGTGGAGGTAAAGGTAGAACACCCCGATCAGAAGGACGAGCACAATGGTGAAAATGATCATCCCGACAAGGAGGACATCGGTTTGACCCGGTCCGGTGATGAACATCGGCAGATATCCGACATGCTCGACTGTATTTGCTTCCATTTTGTCCCCCGTTACCCGGATTGAACCCAGAAGGCGTGTATCCGGAAAGCCTGTCAGACGCTGTCACGCAGTCAGACCGTATTATATGCCCTTTTTGTCCCTTGAAACCCAGTATAAAATGAAATTTATGGCGACGTCATAGCTAAATAACAGCAGAATCGATCATTCGAGTGAATCGATGGTCATGGTCAGCTTGGTTGCCTGCGCGACCGGTCGTTCTCCTCGGGAGGGCTATTTCTGTGTCGATCGCTTTTTTGTGTCGCATGCGGCTTGTCGCGCTGTGTGATGGTGACGTCGCGAATGGCTTTGTTAGTCGCGACGAGGACGTCATCACGACCGTATTGCGGGAATGCCGCAATGGAGACCGAAGGTCGCAAAGAGAAGTCTCTCCGCTGGCTTTTTCGGTGCATGTTTTGGCTTTGGTGATGCGACGGGCGGTTCAGGGACCGGTGCTGTTCTTCGGGCACGGCTGCAGCGCATCATAGGCGCGGTAAAGGTGGCTCGCCGTCTCGGCGTATCCAAGACGCATGGACAATTGCAATGTGATATCGATCAGATCGAACAGGTCTCCGCTGCTCATTTTCCTTACCTTTGAAGGGGATCTCGCTTTGCGATCTTGTTCGGTGGTATTGGTCATGCTTCCTCCACACGCCCTGTTTGACCAGCGGAAAACCGGTTGTGGGCGTTTCAAAACCTTATCGTGCAGCCTGTTTCAGCTCGTCGAGGCCGATGGCATTTTGTGCACGCAGTGTGTGCTATGTGCGTTCACAGCAGAATTTCGTACCATTGGTATGATGCTGACATTTTCATCTACTGCAGAACACAAAATAGCTTCATTAATATTTTCGACATTAATAATGGTGCGTTGAAATGCAATATTACACATAATTATTATTTTATTTATATTTAATAATGCCTACTTTTTCGGCTTTAAGTTTTTTATTATTTAATCGGGGTGTGCTCTGGTGATCCGGGGCTCAACATATTTTGTGCGCCGCCGCCGGGCTTTGGAATGTGACGGCGAGGAGATCAGCCAACACCATCGAATAAACGGCTTGGTCTGGCCAAAGAAAAATGACCGAGTATTCCAGACTTCTGCATCGTTATGTTTTACTGTTTAAATACAGTGTCTTGTTGTGGTTCTTCATGGGGCGTTGACCACAAGGTCGACTTGACAGAGCTTCTGGTTTTCTATCTGGTCAGTCCAAACTGAGGGAGGTTTCGCGGTGCCAGTCCGGTCTTTGTTGACCGGCCACCGCGGTTTACAGGTCAGATCGAGGAGTGTTTACTGATGCTGAAGTTTGCGGTCGTGGGTATCGATCACGGGCATATTTTCAATCACGTCGACGGGTTGCTTGCGGCCGGTTGCACATTTGTTGGCTATTGTGAGAAGACGTCCGTTCCTGACCTGCTGGAGGACTTCCGGCAAAAATACCCAGACATTCCGGCAATAGACCGCGACGCGATTTTCGAAAACCCCGAAATAGACGTCATTTGTATCGCCGCGATTCCCGCCGATCGCGCTGGCCTTGCGGTACGTGCCATGGAAGCGGGCAAGGATGTGATGGTCGACAAGCCCGGTGTGACCACGTTCGATCAGCTCGCTGCGGTGCGGGATACGGTTGAGAAAACAGGGCGGATCTTTTCCATCTGCTTTTCGGAGCGGCTTTGCGTGCGCTCCGCTGTAAAGGCCGGCAAGCTCGTTGCGGAGGGTGCGATTGGCAGGGTCGTGCAGACACTCGGCATGGGCCCGCATCGCAAGTCGCTGAGTGTGCGGCCCGACTGGTTTTTCATACCCGAACGCTTCGGCGGCATCATCGTCGATATTGCTTCGCATCAGATCGACCAATTTCTATTCTACACGGTCTCAAAGACGGGCGAGGTCGCTGCATCCAGCATCGGTAATTTCGGCACAACCGCGACGCCGGAATTCCAGGATTTCGGCGAGGTGCTCCTGCGCAGCGACCGCGCCAGCGGATATGTTCGTGTTGACTGGTTCACGCCGGACGGCTTGCCGACCTGGGGTGACGGTCGCCTCACCATTCTGGGAACAGAGGGCTATATCGAGCTTCGGAAATATGTCGATATCGCAGGGCGACCGGGCCAGGACCACCTTTATCTGGTCAATCAGTCGGGTGTGGAATATCTCGACTGCTCCTCTGAGCCGATTGAGTATTTCGATCAGTTCGTCGCGGATGTGCGAGACCGCACTGAAACCGCACTGAGCCAGAGCCACGTCTTCGAAGTATGCCGCCTGTCGCTGGAAGCCCAGTCGAAAGCGGACAACATCACCGCGTGTTGAGCGGATCCGGGAGAACACCATGACCACAAAATTGCGTGTTGCAGTCATCGGCTCGGGGATCGCGGCCCAGCACCTCGCGGGTTTCAGATCGAATGCCGACCGTTTCGAGGTTCCGGTGCTTTGCTCGCTCGACGAAGAGCGTGGCCGCGCGCTTTGCGATGAATACGAGATTGCCGAATATACTCAGGAAACCGCGTCCTTGTTTGCACGAGATGATATCGACATCATCGATATCTGCACGCCACCGCATAGCCATTTCGATTTGAGCCGGATGGCGCTTGAGGCCGGCAAGCATGTGATTTGCGAAAAGCCACTGTTCGGCTCTGTGGCCGATGTCGACCGGATGATGGAGATCGCCGCGGCGTCCGGGAAATCGTGCATGCCGATCTTTCAGTACCGCTATGGGACAGGACTGCAGAAGCTCAAACACCTCACCGAACTTGGTCTGACCGGTCGCCCCTTCATGACCACGATAGAGACCCATTGGTGGCGTCCGCCGGCGTATTTTGCGGTTGAATGGCGCGGAAAATGGAAGACGGAGCTTGGGGGTGGGCTGCTCGGCCACGCGATCCACGCCCACGACATGCTGAATTATATCCATGGGCCCTGCGCGGAAGTGTTTGCCTATGGCTCCACGCTGGTCAACGATATCGAGGTCGAGGATACGGCTGCACTTGCGGTGAAAATGCAGAACGGCTCTCTGGCCTCGCTCTCGATGACGCTCGGCTCCCGCGAGCAGATATCCAGACTGCGCTTCTGCTTTGAGAAGCTGACGGTTGAGAGTATCCGCGATCCCTATAAAGTCAGTCGCGATCCCTGGCGGTTTGTCGCAGAGGATGAAGCGCATCAGCGGCTGGTCGACGATGCGCTTGACGCGGTTGTGCCGGTGGCGGACGGCTATGCACGCCAGTTCGCGCTGTTTGATCAGGCGCTTCAGGCCGGAGAAGCGCCGCCCGTGACGCTGCAAGATGCCCGCAACTCGCTGGCCCTTGTCACGGCTGCCTATCATTCGACACGCACCGGCCGCCCAACGCCGATGCCCATTACAGCAGATCATCCGCTCTATAACTCGTGGCTGCCTGAGCAGGGATAGCAAACGCGTGCAGGACACACCGAAGAACGAGGACGAGAAGGCAGGCGGCGCTCGCAAGGTTCGCCTGCTTGCCGCCAAACGGCTCTATCAGGTCGTTGCCCGGCGGATCGCCCGGATGATCGAGGAAAACCAGGCGACGCCGGGCTGGCATCTGCCGTCCGAACGCGAGCTTGCCGAACAGCTGGAAGTCAGCCGCACAGTCGTGCGTGAGGCGGTCATCGCTCTGGAAATGCGTGGCATTGTCGAGGTGCGCGGGCGTGCCGGTATCATTGTGCTGCCGGCCCACGTCAACACGCTTTCCTTCGATGCGCTCAACACCGATATCGGCCCCGGTCCGTTTGAGCTGTTGGAGGCACGGCTTGCACTGGAGACGAGCGCCGCTGCTCTCGCTGCCGAGCGGGCCACGCGCTACGACATCATGGAGCTTGAAGAGTGTATCGAGCACATGCAGCTCGAAACCGATGAAGTGTTCATGAACGAGAAGGGGGATCGCGAGTTTCACCTGACCATCGCCAACATGACCGGCAACGCCATTATCCTGTCGATGATTCAGGCCCTGTGGGACCAGCGCGATTCCTCGCGCATGTGGCAGCGGGTCCATCGCCATATCCATGCGCCGAAGGTGAGGGCCTTGTGGATCGGCGATCACTACGCGATCGTTGCGGCACTCAAGATGCGAAACAGCGAAGCGGCGCGCCATGCCATGGAACGCCATATCACCAATGTTACGGATGAACTGCTGAAGGCCGACGAACTTGGCCGTTTCTCATCCGGCGATGCGGATGAATGAGGAGTTGATGAACCCATGTTGAAAGGCATCGAGCATGTCGGCATGACCGTCAGCAGTATCGATAAAAGCCTGAATTTCTACGTCGACCTGCTGGGCCTGAGACTGGTCGTCCGGCGCTCCGGTGACGAGCGTTCCGATGGCCGGCCGATCGATCGGGGTCCGGCGGGCCATCAGCTATGCTTTCTCGATGCTGGCAACGGCATGCTGGAGATCATGGGGCCGGCAACAGGGGCGCTGCAGGCCGAGGATGTTGCCGCCGGGCGGGCCGGCCTGCGTCACCTGACCTTCTGCTTCGATGATGTCGAGGCGCTTTACCAAAAGCTGCAGGTCGCCGGTGTGGAAATGGTCGAGGCGCCGCGTCAGGCTTACAACAGCGACATCATCAGCAAGGTTGCCTTCTGCCGCGATCCCGACGGAATTCTGATCGAGCTTGTGGAGCGGTAACGGCGGCTTCGCATGCGGGCCAAAATGCATAACGGTCGGTCCTGTCATGGGACCGGCCGTTATGCATTTTGGCATTCGCAGTTTTGGCTCAGAGCATGCCCGCCGCGCGTGGCAGCCACAAGGATAGGGCCGGTATGAAGGTGAGCGCCATAAGCATGGTGATCAGGATCGCCATGAAGAACCATGTCTCCCGGATCATCTCGCCAAGCGGTATCCCGTTCAGTGCCTTGATGATGAACAGCAATATGCCGTAGGGCGGAGTAATCAGCCCGATCATCATGTTGAAGACGAGGACGATACCCAGATGGTTGAGGTCGATGCCGAGCGCTGCCGCCGTCGGAATGAACAGCGGTGTGACGACCAACATGATCGTCGAGACATCAAGGATACAGCCGAGCAGCAGGTACAAGATGTTCAGCAGTATCAGGAATTGCCAGTGTCTCAAGCTGGTAGTTGTCGAACGCCTGGAACACCATCAGCGGCACCCGCTCAACGGTGATCACATAGTTGAAGATGAAGGCGCCACACAGCACCATGGTGACCACAGCCGTGGTTTTCATGCTGGAGATGACTACGTTCCAGAAGGACCTGAGCCCGAGCACCCGGTAGGCGAAAACGGCTAGCAGCAGGGCGTAGAGCGCCGAGACGGCAGCCGCTTCTGTCGGGGTGAAGATGCCGGAATAGATGCCGCCGAGCAGAATGATGGGCATCAACAACGCCGGGAAAGCGCGGATGATGATCAGCGGCAGGGCGCGGAACGGAACGGCTTCCTCAATCGGAAAGCCGCGAGATCTTGGCCATGATGCCAACTGCGACCGCCATGACCGTGCACATCAGGAGCGCCGGCACGACGCCGCCGAGGAAGAGCACGCCCACCGATGTGGAAGAAATCAGGGCATAGAACACCATCGGGATCGATGGCGGGAAGATCGGCCCGACGACGGCGGAGGCTGCGGTCAGCGCACCCGCGAAACCGCGTGGATAGCGGTTCTCTTTCATCATCATATCGGTAATGATCTTGCCCACGCCCGCCGCATCGGAGATCGCCGAACCGCTCATACCTGAGAAAATCAGGCTGGTGAAGATGTTGACCTGCGCTAGGCCCCGGGAAGTCTGCCGACCACAGCAAGGGCAAAATCGAGCAGCCTGTCGGAGATCTTGCCCTCGTTCATCACATTCGCGGCGAAAATGAAAAGGGGCACGGCAAGCGCAACAAAATTGCCGAAAACGCCGTTCAGCACATTTTCGGCGGCGAGCCCGACATCGCGCCCGGCCAGGAAAAGATAGAAAATGCTGGCGACAATCATCGAGATACCGAAGGGTAGCCCTGTGATGGTGATCGTCACCATGATAACCAGCATGACGATCAGCGCATGCTCGGACAGAAATGACATGTCAAAAATCCCCGTCAGATCTCCTCGGTCCATTTTGGTCCGGAAAGACGTATGAGTCGCCAGATCGCCTGCACGGTGAAGCCGAACAGGAAGAACAGATAGCAGCCATAGACCAGGTTCATCGGAATGCGGAGAACCGAGCTCTTCTTGCGTGTCAGAAAATCGAGATAGTCCCAAGTATAGGGGATCAGGAGGGCAAAGGCCGCGATCAGCATCACCATTGAGAACATGGTGAAAAACCGGCGTGCGCGCTCCGGCACGATATCATAGACGACATCGAAGGAAACATGCTCGCGGATTGGAACGCAAAAGGCCGCCGCCCAGAATACCGCCCAGATGAAGGCGATCATCGTAAACTCTTCGGTCCACAGCAGCGGCCGGTTCATCACGTATCGGTAGAAAATCTGGATGATGAAGCCGACGAACGCTGACAGAAAGAACAGGGCGCCGATGGCATCCGCGACGGCCTTTAGAAAAATGCCCCACTTTCGTAGGGCATTGGCAGTATCTCGGGCCGGCATGGCGGATCACTCAGCCAGCTGGTTGATCTGTTCGACCCAGCCTTTTGGCCAGTCCGCCGCACGCGGCGAATTCATATAGGCCTGCTGAACATGGGATCGGAACGCGTCAACATCGGGTGTCGTCACGGCAAGGCCTTTTCCTCGAGAAAGGCGACAAGATCTCCTTCCACCTTCACGCGCTCGGCATTGTTCCAGTCGCAGGCGGCCTTGGCGGCCTTGGTGACAGCCTCTTTCTGCGCGTCGTCCAGTTCATCCCAGAAAGTGTTGGAGACGGAGAAGTTGATGGCGTCAACGAGGTGCGACGTCAGCGTGATTTGGTCGGTGACTTCGTAGAATTTTGCGGCTGCGACCGTCGGCAGAGGGTTGTCCTGAGCGTCAATCGTGCCGGTCTGCAGGCCGAGATAAACTTCGCCGAAGGGGAGCGGTGTCGGGTTGGCGCCAAGCGCCTGACCGAGAAACAGCCATGCGTCGGAGCTCGGCATACGCAGCTTCACGCCGGCAAGATCGTCCGGGGTCTGGATATCCATCTTGTTGCGCAGGTTCAGCTGGCGGGTGCCAAGATAGCAGGCGTCCAGAATCTTGATGTCCATTTCATCGGAAACGGTTTGCTCGAATTCCTGGCCGATATCGCTTCCCAGGAAGGTGCGGTAATGTTCCGGGCTCTGAAAAAGATAGCCGGCTGTCAGCAGGCCGTATTGCGGCAGAGCATCGGCGATCAGCTGATAGGACACATAGGTCATTTCGGCATTGCCGCGCTGAAGCGCATCAAGGTCGGCACCCTGGCCGAACAATGAGCCGGAATCATAAATCTGCACATCGAACGTGCCGGGCAGTTCCTTTTCGACAGCGTCTTTGAACACGTGCAGAGCCTTGGTGTGCAGGTCGGTCGGCACGCTCGGCACGGTCATTTTCAGTTCGATCGGATCCTGGGCCAGAGCGGGCGTCGCGATGAACACGGAGCACAGCAGCGCCTTGGCGATAAGTGACTTCTTCAAAATCATTCCTCCCTACAAGTCGGCCGGTCTCCTCATTTATCAAAATGTCCCGGCAGGCAAAATCAACTTTACGGGTTTCGATCACTGATGTAAATACTGATTGTATCAGCCATACGATCAACGTCCGGGAAGGAACATCATGCTGGCGGAAAGTGATCTGAGGGGCGTTGTCGGAGCTTGTGTAACGCCGGTAACAGAGGCTTGTGAAATCGATCTCCAGCGCCTCAAGTCTCATATGGAATTTATGCTCGAAGGTGGCTGTTCCTTTGTTTCGGAGTTCGGCACGACGGGTGAGGGCGCTTCTTTCTCGACCCGCCAGAAAGTTGAAGCTTTGAGGGCGCTTGCTGAGGCAGGCATGGATATGAAGCGCCATATTCCGGGTGTTGTCGCCTCCGCGCTTGACGAAGCAGCAGGCATGCTTTCTGCAATAGCAGAGGTCGGCGCGCGCGCGGCTCTCGTTATCCCGCCCTATTATTACGCACCCTCTTCACGTGGGGCGGTTGCCGATTTCTATGAGGCAATGATCGAGCGGGCCGATTCTCCGGATATCGAGATCGTGCTCTACAATTTCCCGCACTTCTCCGGCGTCACCTTCGACGTGCCGCAGGTGGAAGTGATGCTTGAGCGATTCGGGAAGCGTATTGTCGGGATCAAGGATTCCACCGGGAGCTTTTCCGAGGGGCTGAAGCTGATCGAAGCGTTTCCGCAGCTTTCGATTTTCACTGGAGATGACCGTATTCTGCCGGATATGGTCGCTGCCGGCGGCGCTGGTATGATCGGTGGTATGACAAACCCTTATCCCGCTGATACAGTCCAGCTTTATACCGGACCGGTCACCGATGCGCTCAGGGCTCGGGCCAAGGCGCGGATAGAGGCCGTTGATGGCTATGGCGGAACGGTGGTTTTGAAGGCGCTGGTTTCCGAACTGCGCAATGATGATGCCTTCAGACGAACGCTGCCGCCACTTTCTCCGGCAAGCGCTGCCGTTATGGAGAGGGTTCATGCAGCAGCCGTAGAGCAACCGGTCGCAAGCTGAGGCGGTTGATGGCAAGGGCAGCGCCCGGGCACTGTCTGTAACTTGGAGAGGGAAGAAAAGCCGTGGTGAAACAAGGTGCAATCGAGGCCGGTGGCGCGGGCGTGAAGGATGCGGCCTACGATCTTTTCAGGATGCGCTGATGAGCGGGCAATTGCGCCCTGGCCAGATGGTATCGCAGCGTGCGCTCGTTGAAATGCTGAACCTTTCAATTGGCGCACTTAGGAACTTCTGCCGCGACTTCAGGCTGAAGGGCTCGTCAGTGTGCTGCCGCAACGCGGAATTCTGATACCCGCAATCGATCTTTCTATGATTCGCAATACCTTTCAGATGCGCGCCGCGCTTGAGCGCGAAGCGGTGATGCACGCGGTGCAGCACATGTCCGATACAGTGCTTGAAAGCCAGCGCAAGCTGCATATCGAGATCATTGATGCCGTGCGCAAGGCACCGACACCGGAGCTTTTGGCGCGCGGCCAGGAGGTCGACACCGGGTTTCACAACTTGCTGATTTCTGCCACCGACAACGAGCTTTTGCGTAGCGCCTACAACATCAACGCTATTCGTATGCGGTTGATCAAGCTTGACCGGATCCGACTGAATGAAACCGTGCTGCCGGAGGCTTTCGGCGATCATCTGGCGGTTATCGATGCCATTCAGAAGCGGGACCTGACGGCGGCCGTTGAAGCGATGGACAAGCATGTGCGCAATGCGCGCAACCGTGCTCTGCAGCTTTAAGTGTCTGTCCAAGAATTCAACGAGGCCGGAAATTCAAAGTGTGTCGATGCAATATAACCGCGCCGTAAACTGTGGTTTCAGGATCGATCGAGGATGGCGGTCACCGGAATTCCAACGTTCTCTTTATTCTTGGACAGACACTAACATCCAGTAAGATAATTCGGGGAACAGAGATATGCTGAAACCCTTTCGCCTGCGCGTTGCCGCACTGGATGAAGCATCCGGGCTGAATGGCGAGATGCCGACATTTTCATGGGCCTTGGACGGCGATGCGAAAGCGCAGTGCGCTTTTCGTGTCGTTGCCGGGACCGATCCCGATAGCGTGACGCAAGGCAAAGGTGACCTCTGGGACAGCGGCAAGCGGGAAGAAGCGTGGCCGGGGGTGACATGGGATGGCCCGCCGCCGGTCTCCGATCTTGCCATCTGGTGGTCGGTGCAGGTTTGGGACGAGAACGGCCAGGCCTCTGGCTTTGCGGCACCAGTGCGTTTTTTCCGGGCTCAGAGCCGAAGATTGGCGCGCGGATTGGATTGCCCGCTATATCGTGCTGCCGGCTGGCCGCGATGTGCCGCAGGGAAATCGCTATGACAACCGGTTTCAGGCGCGTCCCGCCGACTATCTGCGTCGCGCCGTCAGGCTTGATGACAGGCCTGTCCGCGCCTTTGCCTATGTCACGGCGCTGGGGCTTTACGAATTCTCGATCAACGGAAGCCGGGTCGGCGACCATGTCATGGCGCCCGGCTGGACCGACTACCATACCCGCGTCGAATATCAGACGTTTGATGTGACCGAGATGTTCTGCGCCGGCGAGAATGTCATCGGTGCAATCCTCGGAGAGGGCTGGTATTCCGGACGGATCGGCCACAATCAGCGTCGTGCGGGCAACCATTACGGCGGTCGTCCGGCATTCAAATGCCAGATCCATCTCGAATATCAAGACGGTCGCCTTGAACGCATCGTCAGCGACGGCGACTGGCAGACGACGCAGGGGCCGATCCTCTACAGTGACTTTCTGGCAGGCGAAGCCTTTGATGCGCGGCTGGAAATTGATGGCTGGGATCAGGCCGGTTTCGACACCTCGGCATGGCAGCCGGTCGAGGCTTTCGTTCCCGAGCCCGGTGCGCCGGTGCTCGATGCCCAGCGGGTGCAGCCCGCCCGCGAGATTGCCCGTTTCGAAGGGCGCTTTCTGCACGAAAAGGGCGGCATACGAGATCTATGACTTTTCGCAGAACCTTGCAGGCTATGCCGAGCTGAAGGTGAAGGCCCCGGCGGGCACCGTCTTCAGGCTGCGGTTTGCCGAGCGCCTGCAAGATGACGGTGCGCTCTACCTCGACAACATGCGCTATGCGGTCAATGAGGATATCTACATCGCCAAGGGGAGGGTGAAGAGGTGTTCAAGCCGCGCTTTACCTTCCGTGGCTTTCAGTATGCAGGGCTTACGGTTGAAGGCGAGGTCAGCGATGCGCCGCAGATCACGGCAATTGCGATCCAGACGGATACGCCCTGCCGGGGAATGATCGAAACCGGCAGCCCGCTGGTCAATCAGCTTTTGTCGAATATCGTCTGGGGCCAGCGCGGCAATTTCCTCTCCGTGCCGACTGATTGCCCGCAGCGCGACGAACGCTATGGCTGGTCGGCGGATGCGCAGGTGTTCTGGCGCACGGCCGGCTACAACATGGATGTAGAGGCGTTTCTGACCAAGTGGATGGAGGATCTTGCCGACGGGCAGTCGGCGGAAGGTGCTTTTCCCGACGTCGCACCGACCAAGCCGCTCAACCCCTATCGTCTGACCCCGCAGCCCGGCGCGCCCGGCTGGGGCGATGGTCCGATCATCATGGCCTGGCATCACTTCATGCGCTATGGCGACCGGGCGCTGTTGCTCAGAACCTATGACCGGCTGGTGGCGTGGATGGATTATATCGAGGCCGCAAACCCTGATGGCCTGCGCGTCAACCGTAACAATAATAATTATGGTGACTGGCTGAACGTCGGCCCGAAAACCGACCCTTTCCTTGTTGCCACGGCCTATTGGGTGCACCTCGCCGACCTGATGGACAAGATCGCCGCGACCTCCGGCCGGGATTCCACGCGCTGGCAATCATTGGGGCGAAAGCTCCGAAAGGCCTTTGTTGCAGCCTACTGGCGTGATGGAAAGCTGGTCTCCGATACCCAGACAGCCTATCTTCTGGCGCTCGATTTCGCGATCCTGCCGGAGGCAGAGCGAAAGCAGGCGGCGGCACGGCTGGAAGCGCTGTTCGACGACGCTGGCTGGCATTTGCAGACCGGGTTTCTCGGTGTTCGCCATGTTTGCCCTGTGGTGGCCGATCATATCAGTCCGGCCCACGCGGTGGGCCTTCTTCTAAAGGAAACCTATCCTTCCTGGGGCTTTTCGATCCGTCATGGCGCGACCACGATCTGGGAGCGTTGGGACGGGTGGACGCCCGATGGTGGCTTTCAGAGCCCGAACATGAACTCGTTCAACCACTATGCCTATGGTGCCGTCGGCGAGTGGATCTGGTCGCGCCTTGCCGGCATCGACTGGAACGAGGCCGATCCCGGCTATCGTTCTGTTCTGGCCCGTCCGATTTTCGATCGCCGAATCGGGCATGTTGCTGCAACCTACGAGGCCCGCACGGGGATGGTGGAAAGCCGTTGGCGGATAGAGGGCGACAACGGTGAATGGCAGCTTGTGTTGCCGCCTTCGGTGACGGCCGATGTTGTGCTTCCAGACGGGCTCAGCGATATCGTTGTCGATGGTGCGCCGGTTGTTGCGCGCCGAAGCCGGCTGCAAACCGGATCGCATGTTTTCCGGTTCAGGCTTTCGGCCTGAACCCGTGACGTGGCGTGCCTCCGACTGTGGGCTACGGTGACAAGGACTTCTCGGCACCCCGTGATGTGCACGTATCTCAAGGTTGGCAGGTTTTTGCCTTGCAATCTGTCTGTAGCTATGTTGTATTTTTAAAAATGGAATGCCGTTTCAGAAAAAATGGTGCGCATTTTTAATGTGTATCTTCCTGAAGCACGTTTCTCTGGCCGGGGCCTGCGTGGAGGACGCAGATCGGTCGGTTGACGAGGCGGGGCATACGGCTTCGTTTTAAGAGGGAGGATTTTCTGAAATCAAGGAGCGGGCCTTGGCGGGTCTGTTCGCGTATTGGGCTTTTCGGTGTTCGTATTGGGCGAATTCTGATGGCTGTGAGACGTATATATCTGATTTCAAAAGAGTTTTTGTGGCGCGCAATATTTCATTGAATGTGAGCGCCGGTGCCGACTGACAATATATCGCAACGGTCCGGAGCCTTTCCGGACTGCAGACTGAAAAGCCATGAAAAGGAGGAGTTTATGGCCGTTTCACGTAGAAAATTCCTGACCACCACGGGCGGATTGGCGCTCGCCGCCGGTCTTCCGGCAATGCCTGCATTGGCCCAGGATCGCAGTATCCGCCACTTCTGGTGGGGTAATCCGGAGCGCGACAAACGCACCTTCGAAGTGATCGAGATCTTCGACAAGAACCATCCCGGCATCTCGGTTTCCGGCGAAACCATCGGCTGGGGCGACTACTGGACCAAGATGGCAACCCAGACCGCCGGCCGCAACATGGCCGATCTGGTGCAGATGGACTATCGCTTCCTGTTTGAATATGTCCGTCGCGGCGCGCTGCAGGAACTCGACCCCTTCATCGGCAACGGGCTCGATCTTTCCAATTTCGACAAGGGGCCGCTGCAGGGCGGTATGGTCGACGGCAAGCTCTACGCCCTAAACATTGGCTCCAACAGCCAGGTCTTTGTTTATAACGAGGCCATCTTTGAGGAAGCCGGCGTAGCCGACACGGATGTGATCAACTGGACCTGGGACCAGTTTGCCGACGTCTGCAAGACCATCACTGAGGCAACCGGCGGCAAGGTCAAGGGCTCCGACGATTGCTCGGTGGTTCTCGAAGTCTGCGAAGTCTGGATTCGCCAGAACGGCAGCAGCTTCTTCGGTCCGGATGGCGATGTGACCGTTACGCCGGATATCATTGCCGACTACTGGCAGTTCTGGCGCGACCTGAGGGCCGAGGGCGCTTTGCGCTCCGCCGACAAGTCGCTCGATGCCAACCTGCCGATGTCGGACGTCGGCATCGTTTCGGGCGACACAGCGATATCCAACTTCTGGTCGAACCAGATCGTCGGCGTTCAGGCGCTGATGCAGGATCCGGTCGGCGCCGCCATGGTGCCGCACAAGGAAGGCGGCGACCCGGGCCAGTTCATCAAGCCTTCGATGTTCATGAGCCTGACACGCGACAGCGAGGATCCTGAAGCCGCGATCATGTACATGAACGACTGGATCAACAATCCGGAAGCGACCAAGGTCCTCGGCCTGGAGCGCGGCATTCCCGCCAACCCCGATGTCCGTGCAGCGCTGGCGCCCGATTTCACGCCCGCCGAAAGGGTCTCTGTGGATTACTTCAACGCGATCCAGGACAAGGTCGGCACGTTGCCGCCGCCCGAACCCAAGGGCGCCGGTGAAGTGCGTGATGCGTTCATCCGTGCCGCCACGAATGTTGTGCTTGGCGACATCGAGCCGCAGCAGGCAGCGGAGGTGTTCGTCGACGACGCCCAGGCGATCATCGATCGCGCCCGCTGACAAGCGATCACAGACCGGTCCCCGCTTTCGTCCGGGGACCGGAATCCCGTTTGAAAGAGTGGTTCGATGAAGAATACGAAAGCGCGCAACGCTTCCGGATACATGTTCCTGACGCCGTGGCTGCTCGGGTTTTTCCTGCTTGCCATCGGTCCGATCCTGGTGTCGCTGTACCTGTCATTCACGCGCTATGACATGGTCGGCGATCCGCGCTGGACCGGTTTCGATAACTATATCTACATGTTCACCCGCGACCGGCGGTTCTGGAAAACGCTGGAAGTCACCTTCCACTATGTCTTGTTTGCCGTGCCGCTCAGGTTGATCATGGCGCTGAGCGTCGCCATGCTGCTCGACAAGGGCTTGCGGACGATCGGGCTCTATCGGGCGATCTTCTACCTGCCGTCGCTGCTCGGCGCCTCGATCGCGATCGCGATCCTGTGGCGGCAGCTGTTCTCGATTGACGGCGTGGTCAACCAGGTCCTGGCCGTCGTCGGCATTCAGGGCGTGGGCTGGATCACCAATCCCTCGACCTCGATCTACACGCTGATTATTCTGGCGATCTGGCAGTTCGGTGCGCCGATGCTGATCTTTCTTGCAGGCCTTCGCGGCATACCGCGTGATCTCTACGAGGCGGCGGATATCGATGGGACATCGCGGTTCAGGAAATTTTACGCCATCACCCTGCCGATGCTCGCCCCGGTCGTGTTCTTCAATCTGGTGCTGCAGATTATCGAGGCGTTCAAGATCTTCTCGCCCGCCTTCATCATTTCAAACGGCACGGGCGGTCCGGCCGACAGCCTGCTGGTTTACACCGTCTATCTCTTCAACGAGGCCTTCAAGTTCTTCCGCATGGGCTATGCCTCCGCGCTGGCCTGGGTGTTGCTGCTGATCATCGGATTGTTCACGGCGCTTGCCTTCGCGACCTCGAAATATTGGGTGCATTATGAAAATGAACGCGACTGAGGCCGCGCTGGCCGAGAAGGAGCTTGATGAGGCCGCACGGGTCGCCCATGAATATCGGCTTGCAAAGAACAAGCGGGAGAGGCGTGCGCGGCTGTTCAAGCACATCTTCCTGATCTTCTTCTCCTTCATCATGCTTTATCCGCTGCTGTGGCTGCTGGCGTCCTCGCTGAAGCCGGAAAACGAGATTTTCGGCAGTCTCGGTCTCTGGCCGTCGACCTTCAACTGGAGCAACTACTCCGAAGGTTGGGAAGCGCTGCCCGTTTCCTTTACGATCTTCTATCGCAACTCGACGATCGTCACGGTTCTGTGCGTGCTCGGCAATCTGTTTTCCTGCTCGTTTGCGGCCTATGCCTTTGCGCGGCTGGAATTTACCGGAAAACGGCTTTTCTTCGGGCTGATGATGATGACGCTGATGATCCCCTATCACGTCGTCCTGATCCCGCAATATGTGATGTTCCTGAAACTGGGCTGGGTCGATACCTATCTGCCGCTGATCGTGCCGCGTTTTCTAGCGTCCGACGGGTTCTTCATCTTTCTGATGGTGCAGTTCTTCCGCCAGATCCCGCGTGAGCTTGACGAGGCGGCGCAGATCGACGGTTGCTCCAGCTTCAAGATCTACTGGGCGGTGATCCTGCCGCTGTCGCTGCCGGCGCTTGCGACATCGGCAATTTTCTCGATGATCTGGGTCTGGGAGGACTTCCTGGCGCCGCTGATCTATCTGAACGACATCCAGAACTACACCGTGCCGCTGGCGCTCAGACTGTTTATCGCGCAGGAGGGTGAATCCGCCTTCGGACAGATGTTCGCAATGTCGGTGCTGTCGCTGGTGCCGGTGGTGATCTTCTTCGTCGCTTTCCAGAAACTCATCGTTCGCGGCATCGCGACATCCGGCATGAAATAAGTAGGAGCTGAAAAATGGCTGAACTCAAACTCAGAAAAGTCGGCAAATCCTACGGTACGCTGTCGGTGATGCACGACCTCAATCTTGAAATCCACGATGGTGAATTTTGGTTCTCGTCGGCCCGTCGGGCTGCGGAAAATCGACGCTTTTGCGCATGATCGCCGGTCTGGAGGAAATCACCGACGGAACGATCGCGATCAACGGCAGGGTGGTGAACGACCTGCCCGCTTCCAAGCGCGAGCTTTCCATGGTGTTCCAGTCCTACGCGCTCTATCCGCATATGACTGTACGCAAGAACCTCGCCTTCGGGCTGCAGAACCTGAAAATGGACCGTGCCGAGATCGAACGGCGGGTGGATGAGGCGGCGCGGATCCTGCAGATCGAGCCGCTGCTGCATCGCAAGCCCCGTCAGCTTTCCGGCGGCCAGAAACAGCGTGTCGCCATCGGCCGCTCGATCGTGCGCGAGCCGCAGCTTTTCCTGTTCGATGAACCGCTTTCGAACCTTGATGCCGAACTGCGCGTCCAGATGCGGGTGGAACTTGCGAGCCTTTACGAGCGCCTGAAGACCACGATGATCTATGTGACCCATGACCAGGTTGAAGCGATGACACTCGCGACCCGGATTGTGGTGCTGCGCGCCGGGCGCATCGAACAGGTGGGAACGCCGGAAGAGCTTTACACAAAGCCCGCAAATTTGTTCGTCGCCGGCTTCATCGGGTCGCCGAAGATCAACATGTTCGATGCGACGGTTACGGGGACAGGGGCGGATCGAAAGCTCAATCTGGGTGATTTTGGCACCTATCCGCTGCCACCGGAACTGGCCGAGGGCCATGAGCGCATGACGGTTTGTGTCCGTCCAGAAGCGATCAAGCTGGATTCCGGCTCGGTGCAGGCCGAGGGACGGGTCCGTCTTGTCGAATATCTCGGCAGCGAGACCATCGTTCATGTCGATCTTCCGTCCGGTACACCGCTGATTTTTCAGACACACCAGATGGAAAAGCATCGTGTCGGGGAGGTGGTTCGGGTCGGATATGATCCCGCCGATCAGCATCTTTTCGATGCAGACGGCCAGCGGCTGATGCTCGGTGAAACGCTTGTTGCCTGAGTGTAGGGGGCTGCCTGACCTGCGGGCCGCCGCTACTAAAGACCCGGACACTCTGTTCTGATTTCGGGCATGAGGGCGGCGGCGGTTATGCTCTGTCTTTCCTCGGAGGGCCGAGGCGTTTTTCGCTTCGCCGCCCGAAAGGCTAGGCGAGGCGGTAAGTAGGTACTAGAAGGTGCTGCGGCCTTTGTGAGGCAGCGCATTACCTTTGAAGGCGAGGGCCGGTTTGCGGCTTATGCGACAGGTGGAGCATTTGGATGAAAGATAGAGGGCCGAAAACGGAGAATGTGGCCGCCGTCCTCAAGGTATTTGCTGTTCTGGAGACGCTGGCGGACAGCCGTAGTGCTGCCCTTGCCGATATTGCCCATTGCGCCATGACCTCAAAAAGCACAACGCACCGTTTGCTGCATACCATGATGGAGCTTGGCTATGTGGCGCAGGATGAGGAAAGCGAACGCTATGAGCTGACACCACGCCTCTTCAGTCTGGCGGCGCAGACCATGAAGAGCCAGGCCGATATCCTGCGCGTTGCCGACAAGGCCATGGGGAGGCTGTCACGGGCCACGGGAGAATCGATCAATCTCGGTATTCTCGACGGACGCGAACAGCGTGTGGTCTACATCCACCAGTATGATTCCACCTACAGCCTGTCGATGAACTCCACGCTCGGTAAACGCAATCCGCTTCACTCCACCTCGCTCGGCAAGGCGCTTCTGGCGTTTCGTGATGATGAGGAGATCGAGGAGCGGCTTGCGGCGATGGAGATGGAAGTCACCACCCCCAAAACCGTAACCGACAAGGCGGTTCTGCGCGAGCAACTGCGCGAGGTGCGCACGCTGGGCTATTCGGAAGAAATCGAGGAAAGTGAGGCCGGTGTGCGCTGCATCGCCGCGCCGGTGCTCAACCATGTCGGCAAGTCGATCGCCGCGATCAGCATTGCCTTTCCGCTGTTTCGTTTCGATGTTGCCCGCAAGGACGAGATATGTTGCGCTGCTGAAATCGGCAACGCTCGATGTCTCGCAGGCGCTCGGCTATTATGTCGCGTGAACGGCGCGAGGCTTTCTGCTCTCACAGATACTGCCGAAGATATTCGCTGAGGCAAAACATCGCCATCGCCTGTCCGTAGGGCATGGAGGTGAGCTTGATCTGCCGGTAGTGGTCGAGGTCCTGTCCCAGGGCGGTTCCGAAGGAGACATTCAGCAGTTCGCCATCGGCACTGATATTGTCGACCACGCCTTTGACCGCCCGCTCGGCAGTTTCGAGATACTCCGGCCCAATCAGTCGCATCCGCGCACCCTTCAGAAGGCCGTAGGCGAAGCCTGCGGCGGCCGAACTCTCCTCATAGCTGTCCGGATCGTCGATCAGTGTATGCCAGAGTCCGGATGCGGCCTGCGTTTCTTTCAGCGTACGCGCCTGCCTGCGGAAGGTTGCGGCAAGGTGCCGTGCGACCGGGTCGCTTTCGGAAAGTTTCAGCAGGTCGATGAATTCGGGAATGGCAATCGTGACCCAACTATTGCCGCGCGCCCAGAGCGCCTTGGCAAAACAGTGGTTCCCGTCAAAGGTCCAGCCATGATACCAGAGCCCGGTCTTGCTGTCGGCAAGATACTGGGTGTGGATCAGGAACTGATATTTCGCCTCTTCGATATAGTCTGGCCGGTTGAGCACGAGGCCGATCTTGGCGAGCGGCAGCACGGTCATCATCAGCGTATCGTCCCACATCTGCTGATGGTTCACCGAATTGTAGACGATATGCTGAATGCCGCCTTCTTCGGTGCGCGGCATGTCATGCATGACCCACTCGGCCCAGCTTTCCAGATAGGGTTTCCAAACCGGGTTTTTCGTTTCCTCGTAGAGGTGGGCGAGCGTCAGGAACGGCGCGACTGTATTGACATTGCGGGTTGGCGGGCCTTCTGCGAGGCGCTCGGAAAACCAGCGGGTGATAATGTCCAGCGCCAGTGCGCTTCCGGTCATCTCATGGTATTTCAACAGCCCGTAGAGCCCGATGCCGTGGGTCCATTCCCAGCCGGCCCAGCCCTTGGTGTCGATCACCCGGCCATCTTCCAGACGGAGCAGAAATTCTCCGGTCTCATCTTCGATGTTGACCAGATTGTTCGCAAGTTTTTCGATCAGTGCGCAGACTGCGTCCCGTTCGATAAAATGCGCCTTTGCGCCAGAAGCGGATCTATCGCCATTTGGTTCCCCCAGCCCGTGTTTGCCTTGTGCGGTGATTCACAGACCACAATTGCCTTTGCGCGGCAAGCGTCGACACGCACTGGGCGCTCGCATGGCCGCTGCTCCTGCAAGCGTTCACACGGATGTAGAAGCGTTTCAGGGACAGCCTGCAGCGCTCTATCGTTCGTCGCCGAAATATTGCTGGGCGAGGTCCTGCAGGTAGCCATTCTCCTGAAGGGCGAGCAGGCGAACGGTCACCGGATAGATCAATGTATCCTGGCCGTAGGGAAGGGCGAATCCTAATTTTTCGGGCGCGAACAGCCTGCCAACCACATCGACACCGAGCCCCGGGTTCTGGGCCTTGAAATATTCTAGGATCGGCGCATCGGCGACCAGTGCGTCGACTTCGGCGTTGGCCAAGCCGTCGACCGCGCTGTCCATGTTCTTGTAGGTCACGAAATCAAAACCTTCGCGCCGGGCCAGATTTTGGGCGGTGGAGCCTTGAAACACGCCTATTGTGCGACCGGGAAGGTCGTCCGGACCGGTCACGCTGCCGGAGATTGCGATGTTGGTCATGACGCTGGTCACCGATGAGGTGACATAGGCGACGACAGCAATGCCGATGATCAGCCAGAAAGCGGCAAAGACTCGCCCCAGCCAGCCGAAGAGTTTGGTCCGGCTCGGAAGAGAGCCCTTTGTCACCACCAGCATCACCGCATAGAAGCTTTCAGCCACGCCATCGCGCCAGCGTCTGGGAAAATTCTTGTCGAAATGACGGTCGAAGAAGGTGAGCCCAACCGTGCCCAGAACGATGAAGACGAGCAGCCAAGCGTAATAGCGAAGGAAACCGGCTTCGGCGAGACCGGTCCAGATGTTTGCGAGCGAAGACGACGCCCGGTCGTCGACCATGACCCTGAGCCCTGAATCGAACCAGGGCTGGGTGAAATCGACAACTTCAGCGCGATCCTCGGTAATGGAGATGGCACCGACCGCGACATCGAGCTCATTCGCCCGGACGGCTGCCAGAAGATCGGCGACAGTTTCGAATTCCACATAAGTGGGAGCGACATTGAGACCGACCTCGATTTCCTTCCAGAGTTCGGTGGCCATGCCGCCAAAATTGCCTTCACTGTCGCGGGTCACGAATGGTGGCAGGATGCGGAAGCCGACCCGGATTTCGCGTGGCGTCTCGCTGTCTTGCGCCCAGACGGCTGTTGCGCCCAGAGCGGTGAAAACCATTGAGAGGAAGAGACTGACCAGAAGCGTTTGTCTCACCCGCGATAATCGTGTTTTCGCTGCGTTGGTCATTGGCTATGCGTTCCTTTCAATCATCCCAGTGGCAGCGGAAAAGTCGCTTAGCCAGTAAAGTTCAAGAGCAGAAATGCGATAAATATCAGAAAGTGCACTGCGCCCTGGAGTAGATTGGTACGACCGCTGGAAAAAGTCACAATGCTGACGGCAAGCATGAGGATTAGCAGCAGGGTTTCGGTTGGTCCGAGCCCCAGTTCCAGGTCAAGGCCGAGCACGCTCGAGATCACCAGCATGATCGGGACGGTCAGGCCGATGGTCGCAAGCACGGACCCGAGGAAGATGTTCACCGAGGACTGCAGGCGTTTGCCGAGCGCCGCGCGTACCCCGCCGATGCCTTCAGGCGTTGTCACGAGAACGGCCATCAGTATTCCACCGAGCGCGGCGGGCGCTGCGAGTGTCTCGATGACATAGTCGACCGGTTTGGCGAAATGTTCGACAAGAAACACCACCGGTATGATGTAGCACAACAGCATGACAACATGAAAAAGAAGCGGGTAGCCTGCGGTTTCGTGCTGGACCTGTTGGTCTCCGTCCTCAACCGGTTGAGCGAAATAGCCGCGGTGCCGGCCCGTCTGGATCATCAGGAAAATGAGATAGAGTCCGGCCGACATGGAGCCCACCATGATTTTCTGAAGGGCCGTCAGGGTCGGGCCCTGTGTGGATTGGGTAACGTCCGGCAGGATCAGACTGAACACGGCCATCGGAATGATGACGCTCAGATAGGCACTCGCGCCCTGAAGGTTGAATGTGAGTTCGCGATGCCGGAGCGCGCCGAGCAGCAGCGATATGCCCAGCATGCCCCCATGATGATCATGACCACAGAAAACAGCGTGTCGCGCACGAGGGCCGGGTTGTTTTCCCCGTGCAGCATGACCGCCGTGATGCTCATGACCTCGATTCCGGTGATGGAGAGCGTCAGCACCAGCGTTCCAAACGGTTCTCCCAAGCGTACCGAAAGGGCTTCGGCGTGACGGACGACGCCGATGGCAGCTGCCAGAATCACGATGAACAGCCAAGCCATGACAGCCACAAGCTTCGTCCGGTTTTGAAGATTGCCCATCAGCACATCATCAAACTGCATCACGATCAGGCTTGTCAGCAGAGCTATGCCGAGGATCCACTCGCTCTTCGCGATCTGGCGAAGAGAAGGGTAGCGCGCGGATTTGGATATGTGCTGTCGCGAAGTGTTCAAGCCGCGCCTCCCCAAGTTTGAAGCCTATCATGCTATACTGGCATGCTGCGGCATAGTCGTTTCTGAAGCGATCAATATTCCTTTTCGTAGAATATACCGCCGCTAGCCTCGCCGCGAGAGCCGGCCGAGCCCTTGACGATGAAATTGCGCCCGATATCGATGTTGACGCTGGCCCTGGTGCCGGTGTCACGACTTTGCTCGACCTCAACATAGGTATTGCTGTTCAGGTATTTCCCGACGCTGACAGCCGTATTGCCGGCCGAATCGGTAGAGACGTCAAGATTGTCGATGCCTAGTACATCGCGAATCGATCCGAACAGCGACTGATCCGTGCCGCCGGTCATCTGAATTACGGCATCGGCAAGCTGGGCAATCTGCAACGCCGATAGTCCGGAAGACGACTGGTTGAAGAGCAGTTGCGCCAGGATCTCGTCATCCGGCAGCGCGGGCGTGGAGCTGAGGCTTACTTGCGGGTCGGTTGCAACGCCCTGAAGCGAGATTGTGATAGCTGTCGAACCAGCCGTCGTTCGGGCTTGCAGGTCGATGAGCGGAACCAGTGCACCGCCGAAGGTGATCCGGCCGCGGTCGAAATCGAACCGTCGGCTGAGGATGGACAAGCGACCTCGGATGAGGTCGAAACCGCCGGTGATGATCGGGTTTGCGGTCGTGCCGGCGACACGAATAGAGCCGCCAAGTTCAGCGTCCACACCGCGCCCCTGACAAAGATCGCATTGGGCGCCGAAACGGTGATGTCGAGGTTCACAGATGATCGTGCATCGGTCGTTTGTTGCGGGGCCAGCGCTGCGGCCTGTCGTTTCACGGCAGGCGAAGCGTTTTCATGGACAATATTGATTTCCGATATCGACGCCGGCAGACGGTCTGGAATGACGATGGCCGTTCTGGCCAGGTTGATCTGACCTGAAACCGTTGGCTGACCGAGCAGAGGGCCATTAAGCGAGATATTGCCATTGGCCGTAGTTGTCAGCAGCTGTCCGTCATTGATCACTGCATTTTCGGTGTCAAGCCGCAGGGAAGACTGAAAATCCCCTGTAAGGGCAACGCTGCCACTGATTTTCAGCGTGCCGCCGGCGGCAAGCCGTCCGGTGATGTCTTCCACGACCATGCGGTCGCCGGAAAGCGTGACGCGGCCGCGTATGTCGTTGATCCGTAAATTGCGCCTCAGATCGGTCACGGAACTGATGTTGACATCCATGCCGCCCGAATAGGACGGTGCCTGCACGCTTCCGCCGATGCTCATGTTCACGTCGGCGTTGCCGGCAACCGCAAAACCGGCATTGCCCGCAGCGATAGACGCAAGCGCCAGCGGCAGACGACCGTTGACGGAGATGTCGAGCGGCATGTTTCCAGTGAGGCCCACGGAGCCGTTGGCGCGTGCCGTCAGCCCCTGCGCATTGGTGATCGTGGTGTCCGTGGTGACGCGGTCGTTCTGGTAGCGACCGCTGGTCGACAGGGTGAAGGGCTGGCTGCCGATCGCGGCGCTTTGTGCCAGATTGGCATTGTTCCATCTGATGTCGTAATTGGCCGTCGGACTGGAAAGCGCGCCGCTGGCCGTCACTGTGCCGGAAATCGTGCCCTGTGCGCCGATGCCCGGTACGAACTGGTTGGCAATCGATGCGCTAACGCCTGCGATATTGACGCTGAGATCCATGCGATCGCCGACGCTTCCACTGGCGCTGATCGTTCCGCCGCCAATGCCTATGCTGAAATTCTGAATATTGGCCGTGCCGTCCGCGATCGTGATCCTGGCCGGCTCGGCAAGCTTCAGAGCCAGCGACATCGGTGATCCTTCGAGCTTCAGAAGCTCGATTTCCATCGCGTCCGAGCGGGTCACCCTGGCTTCAGCGCTCACCGGCTGTCCATCATGACTGGCGGAGAGGTCGAAGGTCGTCGTGGTTCCCGCGTTGCGCGCCGAAAGTGCGATGTCGCTTATGCGCTGTCCGCTTGCGGTGACCGAGCCGACCGTGATCTTGCCGTTTGCCTTCAGTTCCGAAAGGTCGGAAACAGTCAGGGCGGCGTCGATATCCTGTGCCGTGACCGTCGCGAAAGAAAGGCTGTCGCCCTTGGCGTCAAGCGAAAGGCCGATCTTGTCGTTAGCATTGTCAAGCGCGATGCGCCCGGAAATGCCGCCGGCCGCCTCTTGTCCGGCAAGTCCGGCGAGAAGCTTAAGGTTGGGAAAGTCGAAACTGATACCGCCGGCCGGAAGAAAGCTCTCATTGAGCGTCAGACTGCCGGAAAGCTTATTCTCGCCGACAGCGCCGTCAATGCCGGCGATTTCAATCGTGCCGTCTGAAGAGGTAATCTCGGCGGCAAGCGAAAGCGGTGCGCCGGCATAGGAGCCTTTGGCTGAAACCGTGCCGGTGGGGGCTGCCGGGTCGGCCTTGCCTTGGATCGAAAGCGAAAAGTCCTTGAGGGTTTCGCCGGAGATGACGAGATTATCCGCTGTTGCGGTTGCATCGATATCGGGTGCGGAAAGGGCGCCGGTGAGCGAAGCGGAAATTTTCGCAGCGCCGCCGACCTGTGGCGCAAGCGCGCCAAGCTCGGACAAGGCTGCCTTCAGTGAGGCCTCAATTGTATCGCCAGCCAGAGAAACGTCTCCGGTCGCATTGACGAGACTGTTCTCGATCTGAAGGTCCGAAAGCCTGTAGCTGGCGTCTGCGAGATCCGCCGAAAAACCGGTCTCGATCCGGGTCATGCCATTGATCATGCCGGCGGCCGGGGCCGGAAGCGCATCGGCCAGCACGAAGACACGGGCAGAGCCCGAGGCCTTCTGTGCATCCATGTCATAGGATGCGGATACCGTGCCGCCGATACTGCCGCTTTCAAGTTCGGCAGAATCGATTTTGATGTCGGACCCGGAAAGCGTAATCGGAGCAGAAAGAGAAATCGGCGCCTTGACGAGCTGGTTCAGGTTTTCGTTTTCGAAAGTGATGCCTTCGACCGTCAGTGCGGTGTCGAGAGTGCCGCGGCGGGTCTGAAGATCGAGGTCCGTTCCGCTCGCCACCAGGGCTATGCCGCTGACGCTGACTTGCGGCATCGACAGCCGGTCAAGCGTCACGGATGTCTGAAGATCGGCATTGTCGGCAGCCCCGTCAGGGCGAGAGACGCATTTTCGATTGCAAGGTCGAGCGTTTCTTCGCCCATCGGCCATGAGAATGGCACAGGCCCATCGACGCCGTTCAATGTTGCCTTCAGGTCGTTGTTGCCTTTCGGGTCGTAGGCGCCGGAAGCGGCAAGGGCGAAGCTGCCGGTCGTGACATTGCCTTTCGATATCGCGATCCGGCCCGATGGCGACAGCGTCACTGCGATATCGAGCGCCGTTGTACCCTCGACGAGGCCCGCAAAGGCTTCCGGCGTCAGCGGCGCGAACTGTCCGCTGCCTGTGACCGTGATCATCCGCGCGCCCGCATTGTCGAGCCGGTGGTGGATGTCGATCGTCCCCAGGGCCGTGCCGGAGAGTTCTGCCGTCACCTTGCCCTGCCAGTCTGAGAGCGGCCCGTCCCCGTCAAGCGCGATGTTGAGTGCCGGAGCGCCAGGCAGTTGCATCAGCGTAGCGACGAGGCCGCCCTGCGGCTCGTTGATCTCCGCTTCCAGATCAAGACGGTTGTCGGCGGGCGCATATTCGACATCGGCCTTCACATAGGTTTCCGGACGGCCGCGATGACGGGCATCGAGCGATGCGGAAATCGTTTTGGTGAGCGCGGTGACGCTACCGGCGGCGGAAAGCGGATAATCTTCACCAAAAACCGGCGCGGCGATATCGATTTGCGGGAAATCGAACCGGTCGATCTTGATGCCGACTGGAAGTGAAAAACCGCCGCCTTCAGCTTTTTCCTTGGGCGCGCCGTCTGCGGCAGCTGGCAGACGGTCAAGCACGACAGACTGAGCAGAAAGGCTTTCGGCGACGAAACGCCTGCTGAAAAGAGCAAGCGGCGACCAGTCCAGGGTGACATCCTCGACCGCGACATAGGGGCCGTTGATATCGGAGACAGAGACGGATTCGATGGTAAAGTGACCCGTCAGTGGTGCACTGACCCGGCCGACATGAACCGCAAAATCAGGCGAAGCGATCCGCTTGGTGATCTGCTGCACGGCGAAATTGGCGCCAAATCCGGTAAAGCCCACGAGTATGACGGCGGTCAGCACAATCAGGATCACGCCGGCCAGAAGCCCCGCAATCACTTTGGTCAGAATTCGAAGCGTAGCCGTCAATGTTCTCATTTCCTGGCGCAATCCCTGATTTATGCCCATTGGTTAACTGGGGCAGTCTATACGCTATGGAAGGGGTGATTACAGCGTCAATTAAGGCCGGTCGACCGCACTTTTTCGGCATCCCGTCGAGCCGGCGGATCAGAACGTCTGTCCGATCCCGGCATATATGCCGAATTTGTCGCCACCCGGATAGCGGTCGAGCGGTAGAGCAACATCGAGCCTGATCGGGCCGAAGCCGGTCAGATAACGCACTCCGAGGCCGGCGCCGGCGCGGATATCGCTGAAATCCGGGAAATTGTCCGCCGAAACATCGGCAGCATCGATAAAGGGCACGATCTGAATGTTCTCAGTCAAGCCGATGCGCGCTTCAAGCGTGGCTTCGACATAGGAGCGACCGCCCGTCTCGTCGCCCTTTGCATTGCGTGGCGAGATCGACTTGTAGGCGTAGCCGCGCACACTGCCGCCGCCGCCGGCATAGAAACGCTGATTGGCCGGGATGTCTTTAAGACCGTTGCCACCGACAATCGTGCCTGCGCCGACCCTTGCAGCAAGCGTAAGGCGGTCATCCTCGCCCGCCGAAAGATAGGTCGAGCCGATCGCGTCAAATGACGAATAGATCGTGCCGTTGAGAAAATCATAGGCCGGTTCGGCGGTGGTCACGAGGTAGATTCCTCGGTTGGGTTGAGCGCATCGTTGCGGGTGTCGCGATCAAAGCCGACGGGTATCGAAAAAGTCAGGTAATCCTCGGTGCCGAACGCATCTTCAATATTGGAATATTCGGTCGTCGAGCCAACGGTAATCGTGTTGTACTCGTTCTGCTCGTAGCTGTAAGTGATACTGCCGGCAACGGTTTTGGCGTTGTAGGGATCGGGGTTTTCTGTTCCGGCAAGCAGGCTTGCTGTGAACATCCCGGAGGAGTGGAACAGGCCAGGCTTGGTGAAGGTGAGCCCGCCGGCGTAGTCGAGCGAATCGAGTGAGTCGCTCGCGCCGATGCGTGATACGCCCGCTTCAAGCCGAAGCCCCTCCGCCTTGCCAAACAGGTTCCGGTGGCCCCAATAGCCCTCCAGGCCGAGGCCATCGATCGAGGAAACTGTCGCGCCAAAGCCGAAATAGCGGAACTTGCCGTCCTTGACGGTGATCGTCGTCGGGAGTTGACCGTTGTCGTCAAGCGCACCACCGGTATTGATCACGACCGAATCGAAGGTTTTCAGCGTACGCAGCCGGTTGGCGGCATCCGAAAGCTCTTTCGGAGAATATGTTTCACCGGCTTTCAGCCGCGAATAACGACGTATGAAATCGGGGTCGACAGCTTCCGAGCCCTTGATGGCAATCGGCCCGAGATCGGCCTTCGGCCCTGCCTCGGCGTCGATCATCACATCAATGGTTGAATTGTTATGGTTTGCGATCACTTCACGCTTGGTGATCTTCGCGAACGGGTGCCCATCACCTTTCAGCTTCGCTACGATATCATTGGCTGCCGAGAGGATGATCGTTGAATAGGCCTGCTTTCCGGCGACAAGCTCGGCCTTTGCCGGGTTGAAATTCGGCGGTGCGCCCCGGATATCGATTTTCGCGAAGGAAAATTGCGGTCCGGCCTCGATCGTGACGGTGACCGGTACGGGATTGACCCGGTCGAAGTTCGGCAGGCCGACGATATCTTCGATCGACTGCCCCTCTATGCTGATGTCGACGACGCCGCCATAATAGGCTTTTTCGAACAGTGAGCCAACCAGGATCTGCAGGTCGTCGCGGGCCTTGACGAGAAGGCCGAGGTCGCCATCGACAGGTTGCTTTTCATCGCTGACCAGTTGGGACCGATTGCGCAGGAACTTTGTCAGTTCGCTATCGCCGCCATCGACTGAAAATGTGACGTTGTAGCGCACGGGATCCTGGACGCTTTCCACGTCTTCTTGCTGTTCGCCCCACAAATGTACGCCGAAAAGACTGAATGCGCGTGCTTCGTCAACACCGGTGCAAAGTACTGCCAGCAAAGCAGGAGTAAGCAACAGACCTTTATTCAAAGAGGCCATGTCGCTGAACTGTCTCCGGATTGGACGGGTTTTCATGATTTGCTCAAACTATGCCGCTGATCCGCAATTAAGGTGGCGCGGCAACATATTAGCATGGATGCCAGGCGTGCATCCCGACAAAATCCGAAACCCCACAACAGCGTTAACCGAGATCTTTCGGAAGCGCCGGTCTGTCGGGTCTTCGTTTTGTGTGCACTCACTTTGGACGAATGAGCTGGAACCCGGCGGCAGGAAATTGCTGCTGCCGGGTTCTGTAACTCAGCGGTTTACCGCGGGCAATTGTCGACATATTCGCGACCGTAGCGGTCGCGATAGTAGCATTTGCCTGGCTGGTTTTCGACAGCTCTGCCGACCAGCGCGCCGGCACCCGCGCCGATTGCGCCGCCGAGAAGCGCACCGCCGAGGCCGCCGCCGTCAATGGCGGTGCCGATCAATGCGCCGCTGCCAGCGCCGATAGCGGCACCTTCCTGCGTAGGCGTGCAGGCCGTGGCCGCAAGCGAAAATACACCGATCAAAAGTCCTGCGATTAGTTTATTCATGATTCCCTCATCACCGATTGGTAGCGCTGCGACCGGACGCTTCCCGGGGTCCCGTGCCTGCCGCCACTCGCCTTGCCGCGACCGTTTCTGCCGGTCGCTTACAAAAATACATATCTGAATAGCGCTGGTGCGGGAAGTAAAAAAGCGCCCCCGGTTGTGAGGCAGATGTTTCGAAGGCTTCAAAATTGCGCGCGCGGTCAGGGGTTGTCCCCGCTCTCGCACCGTGTCGCTGGCGGCTTTGCAATAATGTCGATCAATTGACCTTGATCAAGTTTTGGCGTGAACGGTTGCGTGTAGAAGCAGTTTGGAATAATTCAAACAAAAGGGCCTATTGCCGCACCTGTCCGAATTTTGGCACTCTGCGGCTTGACGTTGCGCAAACTTCGTCAAATTCTAGCGCAAAACAACACGGCCTTGCGGTGGAGCACTTGAGCGATGGACTTCGAAGCATTTTTCAAAAGTGAACTTGCGGGACTGCACGATGAGGGCCGGTACCGTGTCTTCGCTGAACTGAAGCGGCATCGCGGTGAATTTCCCCGCGCCTCGCGTTTCAAGGATGGCACGGCTTCGCCTGTCACAGTCTGGTGCTCCAACGACTATCTCGGCATGGGGCAGTGTCCCACCGTGATCGCCGCCATGCAGGAGGCGATCGAGGCTTGCGGGGCAGGGGCCGGCGGCACCCGCAATATTTCCGGCACAAATTACTATCACGTCCAGCTTGAGGAAGAGCTCGCAGACCTGCATGACAAGGAAGCGGCGCTGATCTTTACCTCCGGTTATGTTTCCAACTGGGCAACGCTCGGCACACTCGGCCAGAAAATTCCCGGCCTCATCATTTTTTCCGATGCGCTCAACCACGCCTCGATGATCGAGGGGATCCGCCACGGCAAAAGCGCGCGGGTGATCTTCAAGCACAACGATCTCAATGATCTGGAATCGAAGCTGAAGGCGGCCGATCCGGATGCGCCGAAGCTGATCGCATTCGAATCGGTCTATTCGATGGATGGCGATATCGCACCGATCAGGGAAATCTGCGATCTCGCCGACAAATACGGTGCCATGACCTATCTGGACGAAGTCCATGCGGTCGGCATGTACGGTCCGCGCGGCGGCGGTGTAGCTGAGCGCGAGGGCCTGATGGATCGGCTGACGATTATCGAGGGGACGCTTGGCAAGGCTTTCGGCGTCATGGGCGGCTATATTGCCGGTTCCAGGGCGGTTGTCGATTTTGTGCGCTCGTTTGCCTCCGGGTTCATCTTCACGACCGCGCTGCCGCCATCACTGGCCTCTGGTGCAGTCGCGTCAATTCGTCACTTGAAGGTCAGCCAGATCGAACGCAAACGACACTGGGAACGGGTCGCGACGCTACGCGGTAAGCTCGACGCGCAGGGCATTCCGCACATGCACAACTCAAGCCATATCGTGCCCGTGATGGTAGGGGATGCATCGAAGTGTAAATGGATATCGGACATCCTGCTTGATGATTTCGGCATCTATGTCCAGCCGATCAATTACCCGACCGTGCCGCGCAAGACCGAGCGTTTGCGCTTCACCCCGACGCCGCTGCACACCGATCAGGATATGGACCATCTGGTTGAGTCGTTGCATTCGCTGTGGTCTCAGTGCGCGCTGGCAAGAGCAGTCGCCTGACGGCGGTCATCGGGAATTCACTTGACACAGATAAAGGCTTTCCGGATCAAGCAGGCAATGCAGTTTCTGGTTCGGAGAGCTTTTCATGGAACTTTCGCAACGTATTGACGCGGCAATCGACCGTGCGGTCGCTGAGGCACGGGTCGTTGGCACAGTGGTCATGGTCTGGCGGGGCGGCGAGCCTGTCTATGAACGGGCCGCAGGCTATGCCGACCGTGCGGCGGGCAGGCCGGTTGCGCTTGACACGGTATTCCGTTTTGCATCCGTGACCAAGCCGTTTGTTGCCGCAGCGGCGCTTGCCATGATCGATCAGGGCCGGCTTTCGCTTGACGACAGTGTTACCGATTATCTCGACTGGTTTCACCCGCCTGGGCCGGATGGCCGGATGGCCAATATCACGATCCGTCAGCTTCTGACACACACCGCCGGACTGACATACAAACCCGGCTTCGGTGTGTTGCCCGATCACGAGGCTGTCAATGTCGGCCTCGAAAACACCGACATGACGCTCGAGGAGAATTTTTCGAAACTGAACACCGTGCCGCTTGCCTACAAGCCTGGAACGGCCTGGGAATATTCGATCGCGATCGATATTCTGGGGGCTGTGCTTGCCGAAATTCACGGCGGCTCGGTTGAAGACGTGATCCGGTATTATGTGTTCGGCCCACTGGGCATCAAGGACACAAGCTTCACCGCGGTTGATCCGGAACGGCTCGCCGTGCCTTACGTCAATGATGAGCCCGAACCGCGCCCTATGGGGGAACCGGAACGTGTGCCGGGGCCCTTCGAGACGGTTTATTGCTTCTCGCCCGCCCGCATTTTCAACCGGCACGCCTTTCAAAGCGGCGGCGGTGGTATGGCGGGAACCGCCGGCGACGTGATCCGGCTCCTCGAGATGGTTCGCAAGGGTGGTGACTGCGTGTTGAAACCCGAGACAGTCGCAGCGGCTATCGGCAACCAGATCGGTCAGTTCAATGTCCGTCCGGGTGTGAAGTTCGGATTCCTTGGCGCGGTCACGGAAAATGCCGCGCTCGACAATTCACCGCTGCCGGATGGCGCTGTCTCCTGGGGCGGGGTCTATGGCAATCGCTGGTGTTATGACCCGAAAAGCGGCACGGTGGCCGCCGCCATGACCAATACGGCGCCGGAAGGCTGCGATGGTGCTTTTCCCTCAGATCTCTGGCGGGCGGTCTTCAATACCTGATCCGGGCAAGACACTCGCGCGTAGATCTTTTCCGACAGGGAGAGATTGATGTCGAACATGGACATGACCAGTCTGGTGCAAGGTTATCGTGCGCTTGTTATCGGTGCATCGGGTGGCATCGGCCAGGCCTTTTGCGAGACAATCGAAGCTGATCGGCGCTGCGGCGGCCTGAACAGGCTATCGCGGCGCGATCACGGCTTTGATATCACAGATGAAAATTCCGTTGCAGATGCTGCAGCGCGTCTCGGCGATACGCGCTTTGATCTCATCATCTGTGCGACCGGCGCGCTGCATATCGATGGCATCCGGCCCCGAGAAGACCATCCGGGCTCTGGATGCCGGGGCGATGTCAAAGCAATTCGCCGTCAATGCTGTCGGTCCGGCCTTGGTGCTGAAGCACTTCCTGCCGCTGATAGTGCGCAACCGCCGGGCGGTGTTTGCCTGTCTTTCGGCACGCGTCGGCTCGATTGGCGACAATCATATCGGCGGCTGGATGTCCTATCGGGCCTCAAAGGCAGCGCTCAACCAGATTGTCCGCACTGCATCGATCGAGGCCAGCCGCAAATTACCGCTGCTGTCTCTGGCTGCACTTCATCCGGGCACTGTGGTCACGGCGCTTTCCGAGCCGTTTGCAGGCAGTAACCGACGTGTTGCGGCTGATGCAGCGGCAGGCAATATGCTGTCGGCCCTAAATCGGATCACCGAAGGCGAGACCGGTATTTTCATTGCCTATGACGGCAGCCGGATCGCGTGGTAACGCTCAGCCCTTGACCAGAGCTGTGGCCCGGCGTCGTGCCTCCTGGTCGGCGGCGAAAACGTCGTCGATGTTGGTGGCATCCCTCAGATGACTGAGGCCATCCATCACGGTCTCGGTGATTTCAGCCATTTCCAGAAAGCCGCAGCGCCCGGCAATAAAGGCCTCCAGCGCCACTTCCTTGGCGCCGTTCAGCACCGCGCCTTGAAGCCCGCCGCGATCCATGGCGACGCGCGCCAGTCGCAGGGCGGGAAACCGGGTCTCGTCCGGGGCCTCGAAGTCGAGTCGGGCAAGCTTTGCGAAATCGAGCCTTTCCACAGAAAGCACGGGGCGGCCGGGATAGGCCAGCGCATATCCTATTGCCGTGCGCATGTCGGGCGCACCAAGCTGCGCCAGCACCGATCCATCGGCATATCCGACCATGGAATGAATGATCGACTGCGGGTGGACGATCACCTCCACCTGCTCTGGGCTTAGCCCAAACAGGTGCATGGCCTCGATCATCTCCAGCGCCTTGTTGAACATCGAGGCGCTGTCGATAGAGATTTTCAGGCCCATCGACCAATTGGGATGCGCGCGCGCTGTGGCAGCATCCACATGGCGCATCTCCTCAAGGCTCTTGGTTCTGAACGGTCCGCCGGATGCCGTGATGATCACCCGCTCCAGTGCGCGGCGCTGGTTTTCCTCGAACACCTGAAAGATCGCTGAATGTTCGCTGTCCACCGGGATCATCGTGCCGCCACCCTCGGCAATCGCCTTGATGAACAGCGGGCCGGCGGAAACAAGGCATTCCTTGTTGGCAAGGGCGATGTCCGCGCCGGCGCTTGCCGCTTCAAGGGTGGGTTTCAGGCCTGCCGTGCCGACGATGGCAGCCATGACCATATCATTGTCCATCCGGGCGGCTTCGCAAAGCCCGCTTGTCCCGGCGGCTGGTGTGACGCCCGAGCCGGAAAGCGCGTCCTTCAAAGCCTTGTAACGGGTCTCGTCAGCAGTGACCGCCATGGCCGCGCCATGGTCTATGGCCTTGCGGGCCAGCGCCTCGATATTGGCGTTGCCCGTCAGTGCGGTCAGTTCGAAAGTGTCGCGCCCGCCGAGCTGTTCGATCACATCGAGCGTGTTGACACCGATTGATCCTGTCGCGCCGAAGATGGCGATGCGTCGCGTACTCATTATGCCGTGCCGTTTCAGTCCGTTTCCTGACCAAGGCTCTATCGGACTTTTGTGGCGAGCGACAGAGGCGATGCAAAGATTTAGCCTGTCCCTGACTTGATATCGGCAAGGCGTGGCACTGGAAATGAAAAGCCTGAAAGACTATCAAGTGGTACAAACGATGGTGTGTGGCATCCCGCCCGCCTCTCGGAATGAATGAAGGAGCGCGAAATGGCTGATATCATAAAGCGCATAGGGATTGTCGGTGCAGGCGCCATGGGGTGCGGGGTTGCCCATGTCTGTGCGGTGGCCGGATATGACGTGCACCTGATCGACCGTGAGCGCGAACAGGTCGAACGCGCGCTGGCGACCATCAACGGCAATCTCGCGCGTCAGGTCAATTCCGGCAAGCTATCGGATGAAGACCGCAAGAAGGCTTTGTCGCTGATCAGCGGATCGACCGACCTGCAGGATCTTGCCTCTGCCGATATGGCGATTGAGGCAATCGACGAAGACGAGGCGGCCAAGCGCGAACTATACGCAAGAATATGCCCGATTCTGAAACCGGAAGCCCTGCTGGCGACGAATACCTCGGCCTTCTCCATCACCCGGCTTGCCGCCGCCACCGACCGCCCGGAACGGTTCATGGGCGTGCATTTCATGAACCCTGTGCCTGTGATGGAGCTTGTCGAACTGGTGCGTGGGATCGCGACAGAAGAGGTGACGTTCGAGACAGCCAAGCAATTCGTCCGCTCGCTCGGCAAAACGCCGACCGTTTCAGAGGACTTTCCCGCGTTCATCGTTAACCGTATTCTACTGCCGATGATCAATGAGGCGATCTATGTGCTTTATGAAGGTGTCGGCTCTGTCGACGCCATCGATGTTGCCATGAAGCTCGGCGCGCGCCATCCGATGGGGCCGCTGGAGCTTGCCGATTTCATCGGGCTCGACACCTGCCTTGCGGGCATGCAGCTTCTGCATGAAGGGCTGGCCGACAACAAATACCGCCCCTGCCCGCTGCTGGTGAAATATGTCGATGCCGGCTGGCTCGGCCGCAAATCCGGCCGTGGGTTTTACGATTATCGCGGTGAGGAACCGGTTCCGACGCGGTGATCTGCCGTGTCGTTCACGCCTGTCGCGGCGGTGCAGCAGCCTTTTCGCCGGAAAGCTGCTCCAGGATCGGGCAGTCCGGGCGATGGTCGCCATGGCAGTTTTCGGCAAGATGTTGCAGCGTGGCTTTCAGCCCGGAAAGCCTTTCGAGCTTGGCGTCGATTTCCGTGATTTTCGACAGCGCCAGCGCCTTCACTTCCGCGCTCTCGCGGGCATTGTTGTCATAGAGCGACAAGAGAAGTCGGCATTCCTCGACCGAAAAGCCGAGGTCGCGCGAGCGGTGGATGAAATTCAGCCGGTGAACATGATTGTCGGAATAATCCCGATATCCGTTGGTGGCACGGTCTGCGACCACAAGGCCGATTTCCTCGTAGTAGCGGATCGTTTTGGGCGGCAGGCCCGATTGTCGTGCGGCTTGGCCGATATTCATCCACGCTCTCCTGACATACGATTTCATTAATCTGATGCCGCCATCAGGATTCTTCAAGCCTTGGCGTGTTGCCCCCGGCCGCTTCCCCGTGGCATGAACACCATCCCAATACAAAGCGGAGAATAAACCATGGACGTCACCGGAGGCTGCTTTTGCGGCAATGTGCGCTTTGCGGCAAGTGTTGATCCCGATGCCGTCGTTGTCTGCCACTGCAATCAGTGCCAACGGCTCTCTGGCTCGCCCTATCGCGTGTCGGTCCTTGTGTCGCGAGACGACGTCCAGATATTGAGCGGCGTGCTCAGAGAATACTGGAAAATGGCCGAAAGCGGCGCCAAACGCGCCCAGGCCTTCTGCGAGACCTGCGGCGGGCCGGTGTTTTCAAGAGGCGAGGGCGATGCGGCTGAGGACTGGACCCTGCGCTGGGGGCTGATCGACCAGCGCGGCGATCTGCCACCCAAGCGGCAGATCTGGTGCGAGGCGGCGGCCGCCTTCGTCAGTGAACTCAGCACGCTTCCGGGAGAGGCGAAGGAATAGAACTCAGCCCTTTTAAGCGCCGTCCTCACCATTGCAGACAGATCCTCGTCACCGTGACCGGCCTCAAGACAGGCGGAGTAACTCTTGACGGCGGCGTCGATGGCGGGTGTTTCGATACCGAAACTTTCGGCGACACGTGCAAACAGCTTTGCGTCCTTGAGTGCGCCCCTGACCGGAAAGCCGACGGACTTGTCTTCACCCAGAATACGGGGAATCCGGGTCCTGAGCGCCGGCGAAGCGCCGGGGCTGGCGAGCAGGATTTCCAGCATGGTCTCCACCGGAAGCCCGGCCTCTCTGCCGGTCAGAAGTGCCTCCTTCAAGACCTCCCAATAGCCGCAAAGCATCATGTTGTTGACGACCTTGGCGGCAGCACCCATGCCGAGCGATCCGGCGTGGTGGACCCGGTCGGACAACGCCATGGCGACAGGATGAAAGCGCGCGAAATCGGCATTCGCGCCGCCGATATAGAGACCCGCCTTTCCGTCAGCAATCAGTTCCGGGCCGCCGGAAACCGGCGCATCAATAGCGCTTCCGCCCTTGGCCTTGATTGGTTCGGAAAAGCGGCGGAGCGTTTTCGGGCTGACGGTGGACATCTCGGCGACCAGCTTGCCGGGCAGCGATGTTGTCATCAGCGCGGTGAGCACCTCTTCCACCGCCGCGTCATCAATCAGGGATGTGATAATGATATCGGCCTTGCCGGCAAGGGCTGCCGGGTTGCGTGCCTTTTGTGCGCTGGTCTTGATGGCCAGTTCATCCGGCACCCCGCTGCGCGACCACAACACCAGTTCAAAACCGGCGGCAGCCAGACGGCGTGCCATCGCCGAACCCATGCGTCCGGTACCGCAAATGCCGATTTTCTCTTTCTCGACCATGATGCCTCCCTAGGCAGCTTTTACCTGCTGATATTCCTTGATCGCGATCATCCTGATTTCAGGTGCGCGTTCGCTTTCATAATTCAGCGAAAAGCCGTCCTGCGCCAGGAAAACCGGGTCGCCATCAAGATCGCGCGCGATATCGCCGCGATGGGAGGAGACGAATTTCTCCAGCTCGGCGTTTTTTCGGCAGAAATCCAGCGGCATATCGAAAAACGTGCCATTTCGAAGGACACCGGCAGGCCGTATTCTGCCTTCAGCCTCTCCTTCAGCACATCAAGCTGCAGCGCGCCGACAACGCCGACAATCGCCGGTGAGCCGTCTTCCGGGGTAAACAGCTGCACCACGCCTTCCTCGGCCATTTGCTGCAATGCTTCCTTCAGCTTCTTGGCCTTCATGGCATCTTCTAGCCGCACGCGGCGCAGGATTTCCGGCGCGAAGTTGGGAACGCCCTGAAACACGAGCTGTTCGCCATCGGTCAGCGTATCGCCGATCCGAAGCGCGCCATGGTTGGGAATACCGACGACGTCACCGGCATAGGCCGCGTCTGCAAGCTGGCGCTGCGAGGCGAAGAAGAATTGCGGCGCCGTTAGCCCCATCTGCTTGCCGGTGCGCGAAAGCCTTGCCTTCATGCCGCGCTTCAATTCACCCGAACATACGCGCACGAAAGCGATACGGTCGCGGTGATTGGGATCCATATTGGCCTGAATCTTGAACACGAAGGCGCTCATTTTCGGGTCTGTGGCTTCGACCGTGCGCACATCCGCGACCTGCGCGCGTGGCGGCGGGCCGAATTCGGACAGCGCGTGGATGAGGTCGCGCACGCCGTTGTTGCGTAGCGCCGATCCGAAATAGACCGGGGTCATGTGGCCCTCAAGAAAGGCCTCGCGCGAGAAGGCTGGATAGCCGTCAATGGCCAGTTCCGCCATTTCGGCCCAGTCCTGGCGTTCATGCTCGGGCAGTTTTTCTGACACCACTTCCGGGCCGTTCACCTTGGTCAGTTCGCGCTCGCTGTCGCCGTAGCGCACCGCGCTGTCGCGCAAGTGATACGTGCCGGCAAAGCTCTTGCCCTGTCCGATCGGCCATGTCATCGGCACGGGATCAAGCGCCAGCTTTTCCGCCACCTCGTCGATGATCTCGAACGTGTCGCGGGCCTCGCGGTCCATCTTGTTGACGAAGGTGATGATCGGAATGTCGCGCATGCGGCAGACTTCGAACAGCTTCAGCGTCCGTGGCTCGATGCCTTTGGCTGCGTCGATGACCATGATCGCCGCATCCACCGCCGTCAGCGTGCGGTAGGTGTCGTCGGCAAAGTCTTCGTGACCGGGGGTGTCGAGCAGGTTGAATACGGTATTCTCATATTCGAAGGTCATCACCGAGGTGACCACTGAAATGCCGCGTTCGCGCTCGATCTTCATCCAGTCGGAACGCGTCTGGATACGGTCCTTCTTGGCCTTCACCTCGCCGGCAAGCTGAATAGCACCGCCGAACAGCAGCAGTTTTTCCGTCAGCGTGGTTTTACCGGCGTCCGGATGGGAGATGATCGCGAAGGTTCGGCGGCGGGCAACCGCCTCTGCAAGCGTTTCGGGCATTTGTCGTTAAATCCTGTTGATTGACGCCTATCTAGCGATTTGGGCATCAAGATGCAATTGACCTGTCGCCGTCGCATGGCAAGGTTGCCGCGATTAAACCAAGGTGATTGAAGACAAGATGACACTGAAGCTGAAACGTCTCGAACATGCCGACGGCCTGGCGCCTCCGTCTTATGAGACCATTGGTTCCGCCGGGATGGATATCCGTGCCGCTTTGCCTGAAGGCGAGCCGCTGGTGCTGGCGCCCGGCCAGCGCGCATTGGTGCCGACCGGTTTCATCTTTGAAATTCCCGAAGGTTACGAGGCGCAGATCCGCCCGCGCTCCGGCCTTGCGTTCAAGCACGGCATTACCTGTCTCAACACACCCGGCACCATCGACAGCGACTATCGCGGCGAGGTGAAGGTGCTGCTCGTCAACCTCGGCGACGCGGAATTCGCCATTGAACGGGATATGCGCATCGCCCAGGTCATCATCGCACCGGTAACGCAGATGCCGGTAACTGTGGTCGGTGATCTGACGGAGACAAAGCGCGGTGCAGGCGGGTTTGGTTCAACGGGCGTTTGAGGTGGAAGATCGGCTGACATTCCGGCAGGACTATTTCTCCGATCTCACTGCCTTCGAGGCGCTTGCAGCCTTGCTGCAGGAGATGTTCGGGATCGATATCCGATCAGCGCTTGGACTTGCCGGTCTGGATAAAACCACAATGCCGTTCGGCTATTTCGATACGGATGGACGATGCGTTGCGAATTTTTCGGTGTTTTCAGTGCCGCTGATGGTCGAGGGCCGGCGGGTGATAGCGGCGGCCTATCAGTCCGGTGCGGTCAGGCCGGAATATCGGGGGCAGGGGCTTTACCGAGACCTGATGCGCCGTGCCTTCACCCATGCCCGCACGACCGGCCACGAGGCCGATATACTGATGACCCACAAGCCGGGGCTCTATGAGCCCTATGGCTTGCGGCAGGTCCGGTTATTCGGTTTCCGTGGTCCTGCGCCGGCAAGCCATCCGCAAACGGCATCCGGTCGCAAGATCTCGATTGATAATGAAGGTGATGTCGCGCTTATTGCCGGAATGCTCGACCGCCGCGAACCGGTCTCCCGGCGATTTGCCGTGCGGGGGATGAAGGAATTCTTCCTGCTCAACGCGCTCTGGCAGAAGGATGAGACAACCCTTACGCATCTCCCCGGTTTGGATGCGGTCATCGCCTGGAAGGCGGCGGAAGGGCGCCTGGTGATCTGCGATATCGTTGCCCCGGCGATGCCCGCTCTTTCCGAGATTTGCGCCGGTCTCGGCGGTGGCTTCTCCGAAGTCGAGACCCGGTTCAGCCCGGACCTCCTCCAGTGGCTGCAAGCGCACCCGGTCGCCGATCCGCATATCTATCTGATGGTGTCGGCGGCGCTGACAAAGCAGTTGAGCATGGCACCCGTCGGATTTACGCCTCTTGCTGAATTCTGACGCGACAGGCGCGCTAACGCCGTGCCTCTAGCGCCATCCGGGTGGCAAGGCCCACCAGGACCGTTCCCATCAGATAGCGCTGGATATGCGACCAGAGCGGTCGCTCTGCCAGAAAGACGGCAATGGCACCTGCGCCAAGCACAATGAGAGCGTTGACCGCCAGACTGACGGCGATTTGCGCAAACCCCAGAACCAGCGTCTGCGACAGAATGTGCCCGCGTTCCGGGTCGATGAATTGTGGCAGCAGCGACAGGTAAAGCACGGCCGATTTCGGGTTCAGGAGATTGGTCACCAGCCCCATAACGAACAGTTTGCGGATGCTGTCCGATGGCAGGTTGCGCACGGTGAAGGCAGATTGGCTGCCGGGCCTGACCGCATTCCACGCAAGGTAAAGCAGGTAGCACGCCCCCAGAAACCGTATCGTGTCATAGGCAAAGGGAACCGCCAGCAGCAGCACCGTCAGCCCGAAGGCCGCCGACAACATGTAGACTGCAAAGCCGATGCCGACGCCGGCAAGCGAGACCATTCCGGCAACCGGCCCCTGGCAGATTGACCGCGAAATCAGGTAGATCATGTTCGGCCCTGGCGTCAGCACCATTGCAAGGGCAATGAGGACAAAGGCCAGGAGGTGGTGGGGCTCGGGCATGACAGTTTCCTTGGTCAATTAAGCTGTTATAGCCGAAAACCGAATGGCGACAAGTGAGGAGAGATCGGGTAATCCCTTCATTTCTCATTCCGTTTTCGCCGATGATGGGGTAATTTCCGCCAAACAGGGACAAGTGGCCTTTTACGCCTCATGTTTTCCCGGAGGCATGGTTCATGGACATGGTGGACGCGTTTCAGCGCGTGGGACTGGCGCTTGCGATTGGCCTTCTGGTCGGGATCGAACGCGGCTGGCAGGAACGCGAGATGGCCGATGGCGAGCGCGCCGCCGGTATCCGTACCTTTGCGCTGGTTGGCCTTTTGGGCGGGCTTTCGGGATATCTGGGGCAGATATCGGGGCCGGTCCTGCCTGCAGCGCTCGGTGTGGGGATGGTGGGCGCATTTATCGTTTTCAGCTACCGTGCCGCCACACCGCGAAATGATTTCTCAGCCACGGGCGTCGTTGCAGCTCTGGTGGTGTTTGCGCTCGGCATCGTTTCGACAACAGGTGATATGCGGCTGGCTGCTGCAGGCGGTGTGGTCTCAACGGTTCTGTTGGCGGCTCGTCACAGTCTCCATGGTTTCCTGAGAACAATGACATGGGTTGAACTGCGCTCGGCGCTGGTGCTGTTGACCATGAGCTTCGTGGCACTGCCGCTTCTGCCGAACCGGGCGATTGATCCCTGGGGCGGGTTCAACCCGTTTACCGTCTGGCTGATGACGATCATGATCGCCGCCCTTTCCTATGCCGGATATGTGGCTATGCGGGTGGCGGGGCCGGAACGCGGCATCCTGTTTGCCGGTGCGACCGGCGGGATTGTCTCTTCGACAGCGACGACGCTGTCTTTCGCCCATATTTCCACGGCTCAGCCGCTGCTTTCGCGGCAATTGGCCGGCGCCGCTTCGATTGCCGGCGGGCTTTCGCTGGTGCGCTGTTTCATCATCGGTGCGGCTGTCGCGCCTGCGCTGATCGTGCCGTTGGCCTCGGCCCTGGTGCCGGGGTTTTGCGTCTTCGCCAGCGCAAGCCTGTTTCTTATCGGCCGCAACAGAGCGGCGGGTGGCAATGCCGAGCTGACGCTCTCAAACCCATTCGAGCTGGGCGCGGTTTTGCGCTTTGGTGCATTGCTCGGTGCCGTCAGCTTTATCGCAAAAATGCTGGTGCAGCTTCTGGGGCCGGAGAGTATCATCGTGATCGCGCTGGTTTCCGGCATTCCCGATCTCGATGCCATTACGCTGTCGACCGCGCATTTGGCTGGTTTTTCAGTTCCTATCAACACCGCAGCCCTTGCCGTGATGGTGGCAGCTGCCTCCAATCTCATCACCAAGGTGGCGCTTGCCTATGGCAGCGGCACGCGGGTTTACGGCCGGTTGTTGGGGCTCGTAACGTTTGCAGTGTTGGTCGCCGGTGGTGCCTGTTTCTGGATATTTGTCACATTTGTACACTGAGTGGCGTAGCATTCTTCAGGCGTTGGAATGAGATTTCGGGAAAATTGCGTTGGTTGGAATCATGTTTCCCGTGATGTCGTCGGATCGCTGTTTCGTGCCTCGAATTTTGCGTTGTCGAGCCCTACCTAGAGGGTAACTCATTCAGGGAGAACTACCATGGAACAGAACGGCAAGCCCGGACGCGGGAAAGTTTATTCCTCAATTCTCGAAACCATCGGTGACACGCCAATCGTCCGCCTCGACAAGCTGGCGAAGGAAAAGGGCGTGAAGGCCAATCTTCTGGCCAAGCTGGAATTCTTTAACCCGATTTCCTCGGTCAAGGATCGCATCGGCTTTGCGATGATCGATGCGCTGGAAAAGGCGGGAAAGATCACCCCGGAAAATCCGTGCTGATCGAGCCGACATCGGGTAACACCGGTATCGGGCTGGCCTTCGCCGCCGCCGCAAAGGGCTATCGGCTGATCCTGACCATGCCGGAATCGATGTCGATCGAGCGCCGCAAGATGGTCGCGCTGCTCGGCGCTGAACTGGTGCTGACCGAGCCGCCGAAGGGCATGAAGGGCGCCGTCGCCAAGGCCGAGGAACTGGCCGCCGAGATCGAAAATTCAGTCATCCCGCAGCAGTTCGAAAACCCGGCCAACCCGGAAATTCACCGCAGGACGACGGCGGAAGAAATCTGGAACGACACCGATGGTGCGGTCGATTTCTTCGTCTCGGGCATCGGTACGGGTGGCACCATCACCGGCGTCGGCCAGGTGTTGAAGCAGAAGAAGCCGGATGTGAAGGTCATCGCGGTCGAACCGGCTGCCTCGCCGATCCTGTCGGGCGGTTCACCTGCTCCGCACAAGATCCAGGGCATCGGTGCCGGTTTCGTGCCGGGTGTGCTCGATACCTCGGTCTATGACGAGGTCGTTCAGGTGGAAAACGACGATGCCTTTGCGCTTGCTCGCGAAGTCGCGCGCGTTGAAGGCCTGCCCGTCGGCATTTCCTCCGGTGCGGCGCTGAAGGCGGCGATCGAGGTCGGCTCGCGACCGGAAAATGAAGGCAAGAACATCGTCATCATCATCCCGTCCTTTGCCGAGCGCTATCTCTCGACGGCGCTGTTTGAAGGTCTTGGCGCGTAAAAATCCGACTGTCCCGTCGCGTTGTTTACGGACTTGACCTTTGAGCAACGACGGCAGGTACTATACCGAAAAAAACGAGCGCTGGGCCTTGCCCGGCGCTCTTTACATATCGTGCAGGACATAAGCTGCCTTGACGGCAGCCGAGGCGCGGTTTTCGACGCCGAGCTTCACATAGATCGTCTCAAGGTGCTTGTTCACCGTGCGGGTTGAAAGCCCGAGAATTTCGCCGATATCGCGGTTGGTCTTGCCCTTGGCGATCCACAGCAGTACTTCGGATTCGCGCATTGTCAGCGGGAAATGCTTGCGCAGCGTCTCGTCATCGCTGACCGGATTGGCGGAGGTGACGCGAAACAGGAATTCGTCCGCGCCGGTCTTTTCCAGAAAAGCGAGCTGAAACAGCGTTTTTCGTTCGACGTGACCGGCAGAGGAGGCTGATTTCCAGCGGTGGCATCCGCGCTTCCGTCAGCAAGCCAGGCGGCGATCTGTTCCCCGATAAAAGTGTGATCCGGTGCGCCTCCGGCTGTGTCGCCGATCAGCCTTCCTGCTTGCGGTGTCATCCACCGGGGCATGCCATCGGGACCCGCCGCAAGCAGGTGGCGGCCGGTTGCATCGAGCGCCACCCGGGCGCTCTGGGCCGAGCGGGCATTAGCCAGATGCACGCGGATGCGGGCGCGCAGTTCGTCGATATTGATCGGCTTGGTCAGGTAGTCGACCCCGCCCGATTCCAGCGCGTGGACGATATGCTCTGTCTCCGAAAGCCCTGTCATGAAAATGACAGGGCTTGAAGTCGCAGGGCCGGATTTCAGCCGCCGGCAGGTCTCGAAACCGTCCATCTTCGGCATCACAGCATCCATCAGCACGATGTCGGGCTTGATCCGGTCGACGATGTTGATGGCGCTTTCTCCGGACGTTGCGATCAGAACAGAAAATCCGCTGTCCTCAAGTGCTTCGGTCAGAAAGCTCAACGCTTCCGGACTGTCATCGACCAAGAGTACGATTTCCTGTGCGGCTGCTTCAGCCATTGTTCTCTGCGTCCTTTCCGGCCGTGCCGGATTTGAGCGATTTCAGATAGCCGACAAGGCCGTCCATATCAAACCGGGTGACGAAGGTGGTCGCTTCGCTGACAAAGGGTTGATAGGCCTCATCTGCCGAAAGCGCTGCAAGCTTGTCCCTGATCCCGCGGTGATAACCGATCTCGCCAAGCCGGATCAATTCAACAATGTCTGATTTCGGTGGTGATTGCAGGCTCTGCGGTGGCGTCGCCGTCTCGCTATCGGGTGCCGCAGGCGTTGCCTGCCAGTTGATGCCAAGGTGCAGCGCCAGCACATCGCGCAGACGTTTCAGGTCTACCGGTTTTGAAAGTGTGTCGTTGTGGCTGTCGTCACCATGGCCGATGATGGCATCGTCACCGATATTGGCCGAGAGCATCACGATAGGGCTGGTGATGCCCTGATCGCGCAGTGTCGTGGCCAGTTGCCAGCCATTCATGCCGGGCATGCGGATGTCGAGAAGGAAAAGGTCCGGCATCGTGTCCTCAAGCTGATCCAGCGCGGTCTCACCGTCTTCAACGGTCAATACGTTGAAACCGAGCGGTACGAGAATATCGCGCATCATTGCCCTGTGATCGGCATTATCATCAACAACCATGACCGTGCGGCGCGGACCACCATAGCCGGCGGTCGCGGCGGTATCGCCTGCGATGCGCGCAGGCTGCGGCCGCTCGATGGAGGCGAGCATCAGGCGCACGGTAAAGCGCGTTCCGGCTTCTTCCTTGCTTTCCACCTCGATTTCGCCGCCGAGCGTGTTCACCAGAAGCCGGGTGATGGTGAGGCCGAGGCCGAGGCCGGGCTTTTCGCTCCTGCCGCCGCCGCGCTCGAATGGTTCGTAGATGCGCGACAGGTCTTCTTCGGCGATGCCGCTTCCGGTATCGGCAACGGTGAAGGTCGCCACCTGGCTGCGATAGCGCGCCGACAATGTCACGCTGCCAGTGTCGGTGAATTTCACGGCGTTGGAAAGCAGGTTGACGAGGATCTGGCGCAGCCGCTTTTCATCAGTGCGCACATAGGCGGGCAGGTTGCGGTCCAGCTTGTTTTCGAATTTCAGCCCCTTGGCGCGGGCCTGGGTCTCGAACATGTCGATGATCTGGTCAAGGAATTCGGTCAGGTTGATCTCGTTGGAGAAGACCTGAAGGCGGCCGGATTCAATGCGTGAGATATCCAGAAGGCCGTCAATCAGGCCCGACAGATAGTCGGCGGAACGGCGAATTGATTTGATCGCCGGCTGACGCGCCTCGGGAATGGTCGGATCGCGCTCCAGAAGCTGGGCATAGCCCGACACTGCATTGAGCGGCGTGCGAAGTTCGTGGGAAAGGCCGACGACATAGCGGCTCTTGGCACGGTTTGCGGCCTCTGCACTTTCCTTGGCGGTCTGCAAGGCTGCATCGGTTTTTCGTGGGCGGCGATTTCCTTCAAAAGCAGCGTCGTCTGGCGCGAGGATTCCTCCTCGGCGACCATGCGGCTGTCATGGGCGAGCACGTAAAACCAGGCGACGATACAGGCGAGCATGGAGAAGACGAAGAACACGATCAACGCTGTGTCATAGACCACCGAACTGGTTTCCGGTGCGGCCTGCACCATCTGGTAGGCGATCATGAACAGGATGGCGCCGATGAAGGTGATCGATAAGGCAACGGTGATGCCGTAGCGGCCGAGCCTTGTCGAAAGCTGCTCGACCACACGGGCGGGCAGCAGCGCGCCAGCAACGGTGGCGATCTGTGTTTTGAGCCGGGCCTTCGGCTTGCACATGTCATGGCAACGGCTGTCGAGCGAACAGCACAGCGAACAGATCGGACCGGCATAGGCCGGGCACCAGGCCATGTCCTCGGGTTCGAAGGGATGCTCGCAGATCGAGCAGGTGATCGCGCTTTTGGACTGCCAGCCCTTGCGCTGCTTGCGCGCCAGATAATAACGCCCGCCCGTGCCCCAGGCGATCAGCGGAGAAGCGATGAGAGCGACGATCAGCGCGATAAAGGGCGCAAAGGAAACGGCAAGCGCACCGAACAGGCCGAAATGGGCGGCAATCGCAATACCGCCGGAAAGCGCCATGGCCCCCAGCCCGACCGGGTTGATGTCATAAAGATGCGCCCGCTTGAACTCGATGCCGGGCGGTGACAGGCCGAGTGGTTTGTTGATGAGGAGGTCGGCGGAGATCGTTGATAGCCAGGCCATGGCAACGATCGAGAATACGCTGAGCGACGCCTCCAGCAGGCGGTAGATGCCGAGCTGCATCAACAACAGCGCAATCGCCACATTGAAGACAAGCCACACCACCCGGCCAGGATGGCTGTGGGTGAGGCGGGAAAAAGTTCGACCATGCGAGCGAGCCCGCATAGGCATTCATCACATTGATCTTCAGCTGTGAGACCACGACGAACGCGGCCATCAGCAGAAGTGCCGCTGTCTGGTTCGGGATCATGTAGCCAAATGCCGTCAGATACATATGGGCCGGATCTGCCGCCTCGGTTGCGGGCATGCCTGTCGAAAGCGCCAGAACGGCCAGAAACGAGCCGGCCATCAGCTTCGGCACGCCAACCACGACCCAGCCAGGACCGGCCAGAAAAATGGCGAGGCGATGACGAAACTTGCGCTCGCCGGTTGCCGGCAGGAAGCGCAGGAAATCCACCTGTTCGCCGATCTGCGGCATCAGCGCGAAGATGACACCGGCGGCCGCCGCAAAGCCTGCCAGCGTAAAAGGTGCCGCCATTCCCGGTTCGGCAGCTGCGGTGTTCAACCCTCCGAAAGCCCGCCATAGCTCGAATTTTTCGAAATCCATGAAAGCGATGAAGATGAAGGGCAGGATGTTGAGGATGATCCAGAACGGCTGGGTGAGGATCTGAAACCGCGAGATCATCTGCACGCCGTAAGTCACCAGCGGGATGACCAGCACGGCGGAGATGATGTAGCTGATCCACAGCGGAATGCCGAAGGCAAGCTCCAGCGCGCCGGACATGATCGAGGCTTCGATGGCGAACAGGATGAAGGTGAAGCTGGCATAGATCAGCGAGGTGACCGTCGAGCCGATATAACCGAAGGAAGCGCCGCGCGTCAGAAGATCGATATCGACACCGTGGCGGATCGCATATTTGGCGATTGGCAGCCCGGCCAGCAGCATCACGGCCGCAGCAACAATGGCCGCGAAGAAGGCATTGGTGGTGCCATAGGACAGCGTGATCGTGCCGCCGATCGCTTCCAGCGCCAGAAAGGAAATCGCGCCGATCGCCGTTTGCGAAATCCGACTTGATGAAAACCGGCGCGCGCTTTTGGCGGTAAAACGCAGCGCATAGTCTTCCAGCGTCTGGTTGGCGACCCAGCGGTTATATTCGCGCCGGACGGGAATGATGCGTTGGCGTGGTGTCATGTATCGATGCGGCGCCTGCCTGGAAAAGAAACTTGGGCTTTGTTGAATGTTCAGACAATGGCAGACAATGGCAAGCAAAAACACGGCCCGATCTCGTCTCATCCGTCGCACTGTTTCCTTTTTGCCGGAATGTTAAGATGATGGACGTGAAATGAAGCTGCCGCGGCCGCATTAAGGAGAGGTTCATGACAAACACTGAAACAAAAGACAAGGACGGCCAGAGCTTCGGGACCGATGGCATTGCACCGATGGAGCGTCCGAGTGCGGTGACGCGGTTTTTCATGGGCCTCGTCAACTGGGCCGAAAAGCTCAATCTCAAACATGCCATCCACGGCAATCCCCGGTCTATGACAATGCGACCTTCCCATGGTCGAAGGAAATCGAGGCGGCAGCGCCCGCCATCCGCGCCGAACTCGACAAGGTGCTGGTACGCCAGAGCGAACTGCCGAGTTTCCAGGATATCTCGACTGACGTGAAGACGATCTCCGATGACAATCACTGGAAGACCTTCTTCCTTCTCGGTTATGGGCTGAAATCGGAACAGAACATCAAGGCCTGCCCGAACACCTGGGAGGCGATGCAGAAAATCCCGGGGCTGACGACTGTGATGTTCTCGATCTTCGAGCCCGGCAAGCACCTGCCGGCCCATCGCGGCCCTTATAACGGCGTACTCAGGCTGCATCTCGGCATGATCGTGCCGGAGGCCGGTCCGGATGAACTGGCGATCCGGGTCAAGGACCAGATCTGCCACTGGGAAGAGGGCAAGGTGCTGATTTTCGATGATGCCTATGAGCACGAGGCCTGGAACCACACCGACAAGACCCGCGTGGTACTGTTCGTCGATTTCGTCAAGCCGACGCGCTTTCCCGCCCGCTTCGTCAACTGGATATTGATGAACATGGCGATCTTCACGCCCTTCATTCGCGAAGGTCTCGACAACCACAAGGACTGGGAAAAGAAGTTCTACGCCGAGGCAGAGGCGCTGCGAAACAGGCCTTAGCAATCACCTCTGGCGGCAGTCTTCCACCCCACCTACGTCAAATGACGTATGTGGGCTTGGCTATCCCTCAACGATAGTTGTCGCAGGCGTTCTTTGACGGACGCCGCGATTTCAAAACGCCGTTCAGGCGACAATTCGTTGAGGGGAATAACATGAATTTCAAAAGGCATTTACCGGCGCGGCGCTTCTGGCGGCGCTGACCGCTTCGACGGCGACCGGCGCGCTGGCGCAGGAAGACACGATCAAGGTCGGCATCCTGCACTCGCTGTCCGGCACTATGGCGATTTCGGAGACGACGCTGAAGGACGCCATGCTGATGCTCATCGAAGAGCAGAACGAAAAGGGCGGTCTTCTCGGCAAGCAGCTTGAAGCCGTGGTTGTCGATCCGGCCTCCGACTGGCCGCTGTTCGCCGAAAAGGCGCGTGAGCTCATCGAAGGCGACGGCGTTTCGGCGGTATTCGGCTGCTGGACCTCGGTTTCGCGTAAATCGGTTCTGCCGGTGTTCGAAGAACTCAACAGCATCTTGTTCTATCCCGTCCAGTATGAGGGCGAGGAAAGCCAGCGCAACGTGTTCTACACTGGTGCCGCGCCGAACCAGCAGGCCATTCCCGCCGTTGATTATCTGATGGAGAATGAAGGTGTCGAGCGCTGGGTTCTTGCCGGCACTGACTATGTCTATCCGCGCACGACCAACAAGGTTCTTGAAGCCTATCTGAAGGATCATGGCGTCGCCGAAGAAGACATCATGATCAACTACACGCCGTTCGGCTTCTCCGACTGGCAGACGATTGTTTCCGACATCAAGAATTTCGGCTCGGAAGGCAAGAAGACCGCCGTGGTCTCCACCATTAATGGTGATGCCAACGTCCCGTTCTACAAGGAACTGGCCAACCAGGGCATCGAAGCTTCCGATATTCCGGTCGTTGCATTCTCGGTCGGTGAGGAAGAGCTTGCCGGTCTCGACACTACGCCGCTGGTCGGGCATTTGGCCGCCTGGAACTACTTCCAGTCCGTCGATACCGATGCCAACTACGAGTTTATCGACGCCTGGCATGCCTATACCGGCGACGACACCCGCGTGACCAACGACCCGATGGAAGCCCATTACATCGGCTTCAACATGTGGGTCGACGCTGTTGAGAAGGCCGGCACCACCGATCCTGATGCCGTCATCGATGCGCTTGTCGGCGTTGCCGTGCCGAACCTGTCAGGCGGCTATTCGGCGATGATGCCGAACCACCACATCACCAAGCCGGTTCTGATCGGCGAAATTCAGGATGATGGCCAGTTCGACATTGTTTACGAAACGCCCGGTCTCGTCGCTGGTGACGCGTGGTCCGACTACCTGCCGGATTCGAAGAACCTGATCGCCGACTGGCGCGCTCCGATGTCGTGCGGCAACTTCAACGTCGAAACCGGCCAGTGCGGCGGTATGGCCGCCGAATAAGAACCGCAACTCGACGCCCGGCGCATTTTGCGCCGGGTGAACAGGGGACGGTTCTTTGCGAGGCAGGGACCGTCGATGTTGGGGGCGCACATGTCCACTTTTTTCTATCGCGCTATTTAAGAACACTCTTATTACCTGCATTTTTGATACTGACATGTGCGTCCTCGCATGCCCGCGCCGCTGATGATGTCGGCGCGCTGATCGACCGGTTCGCAGACGCACGCAATTTCACCCAGACGGAAGAGATCGTTCAGGCGCTGGCGGCCACCGGTGACCCTGCCGTTATTCCGGTGCTTGAGATCCTGTCGGACGGCGATCTCTATTATCGCGAAGATGACGGCAAGGTGTTCATCACCGCCGATGCCGACTCCCGCCGCGACCTGCTGCTGATTGATCCGCTGACCGGTGAAGAGGTTGGTGAGCTTTCCAAGCGCGATCTCGAAAAGATCAAGGTCAACAACAATCTGCGCAGTTCCATCAATGCCGCACTGGCTGGGATGACGTTGATGAGTCCCGACCGCGCTGTGCGGCTCTCGGCTGCCCGCTCGATGATGGATGCGCCGAGCGAAGACAATCTGGCGCTCATCGAAGAGGCGCTTGCCGCAGAAGAGGACGGCGAGATCGAGGCCGCGCTTCGAAAGGCCCGTGCTGTTTCCATTCTCAATTCCGACCGTGGCATCGAGGCCAAGGCGGCTGCAATCGAGGATATCGCCGCCATCGGCGGCCGCGATGCAATCTCCATCCTGCTATCGGCGCGCGGTTCGCTCGATCCTGAACTGCAGGACGAGGTCGATGCCGCGCAAGCGAAGATTGAAAAGCGCCTTGCCTTCTGGGATGTCGCGCAGAATGTCTGGTACGGCCTGTCGCTCGGCTCAGTCCTGCTCTTGGCGGCCATCGGCCTTGCCATCACCTTCGGCGTCATGGGGGTGATCAATATGGCGCATGGCGAGATGGTGATGCTCGGCGCCTATTCCACCTTTATGGTGCAGGAAGTAATCCGCACTTCCTATCCCGGCATGTTCGACTGGTCTCTGGCGATTGCGCTGCCGGTTGCCTTCCTGATCACCGGCGCCGTCGGATTGGTGATCGAACGCGGCGTCATCCGTTTTCTTTACGGGCGGCCGCTTGAGACGCTGCTTGCCACCTGGGGTGTGTCGCTGATCCTGCAGCAGGCGGTGCGCACCATTTTCGGACCGACCAATCGCGAGGTCGGCAACCCGTCCTGGATGTCCGGGGCGTTTGATGTCGGCGGGCTGGTCATCACTTGGTCAAGGCTCTGGATCGTGGTGTTCTCGCTCGCCGTCTTTTGGGCTTGTTGATGCTCATGAAGCGCTCCGCCTTCGGCCTGCAGATGCGCGCTGTGACCCAGAACCGGCGTATGGCTGCCTCCATGGGCATCCGCACGCCCTGGGTCGACGCCTTCACCTTCGCGCTCGGTTCGGGTGTTGCAGGGCTTGCCGGTGTCGCTCTTTCGCAGATCGACAATGTCTCGCCCAATCTCGGCCAGTCCTACATCATCGACAGTTTCATGGTGGTGGTGTTCGGCGGTGTCGGCAATCTCTGGGGCACATTCGTCGGGGCCTTCTCGCTCGGTATCCTCAACAAGTTCCTGGAGCCCTATGCCGGTGCCGTTCTCGGCAAGATCCTGGTGCTCGTTTTCATCATCCTGTTCATCCAGAAACGGCCGCGCGGTCTGTTCGCACTCAAGGGAAGGGCGGTTGAAGCATGATTACGGCCTATGTTCTCCGCTCGCTCGACCGCAGGGTTTCCATCGCGATTGCCATTCTCTTCGGCATCGCCCTGCTGGTGCCGGTCTTGAACCTCGTCATCCCGGCGGCAAGCCCGTTTCATTTGCCGACCTACATGGTCTCGCTGTTCGGCAAATATCTCTGCTATGCGCTTCTGGCGCTTTCGCTTGATCTCGTCTGGGGTTTTTGCGGCATTCTCTCGCTCGGCCACGGCGCGTTCTTCGCGCTCGGCGGTTATGCGATGGGCATGTATCTGATGCGCCAGATCGGCTCGCGCGGTGTCTATGGTGATCCGGTGCTGCCGGACTTCATGGTGTTCCTCAATTATCAGGAATTGCCATGGTTCTGGCACGGCTTCGATATGTTCTGGTTTGCCATGCTGATGGTGCTTCTGGTGCCCGGTGCGCTTGCCTTTGCCTTCGGCTGGTTCGCCTTTCGCTCGAGGGTGAACGGCGTTTACCTCTCGATCATCACCCAGGCGATGACCTATGCGCTGCTTCTGGCCTTCTTCCGCAACGATATGGGGTTTGGCGGCAATAACGGGCTGACGGACTTCAAGGACATTCTCGGTTTTTCGGTGCAGGCAGGCGGCACGCGCGCGGCTCTGTTCGCGGCGTCAGCGATCTTCCTGGCCATCGGGCTGTTCATCGCCTCGGCCATTGTCCGCTCCAAATCCGGCAAGGTTCTGGTTGGTGTGCGTGATGCGGAAAGCCGGGTGCGTTTTCTGGGCTATCGGGTGGAAAACTACAAGCTGTTTACCTTTGTGACCTCGGCGATGATGGCAGGCGTTGCCGGTGCGCTGTATGTGCCGCAGGTCGGCATCATCAATCCGGGTGAATTCGCTCCGGCCAATTCGATCGAGGTGGTCATCTGGACGGCTGTCGGCGGGCGAGCAACGCTGATCGGCCCGATCATCGGTGCCATTCTGGTCAATGGCGGCAAGACCATTTTTACCGGGCTTTTCCCTGCCTATTGGCTGTTCGCGCTCGGCGGCCTATTCGTTGCCGTCACCCTGTTCCTGCCCAAGGGCATTGTCGGAACGATCTCCGACCGGTTCAAGAAAAAGGGCAAAGGTGTCAGCGAGCGCAACGAACGTTCCGAAGAGGCCGAGGCCGGCATGGATGTAGTTCCGAGCAAGGAGGGTGCCCGATGAGCCCGAGTGAAAAACGCGCCAAAAGCCTGCTCTATCTCGACAATGTCTCGGTCTCCTTCGACGGGTTCAAGGCGCTGAACAGCCTCTCTTTCGTGATCGAGCCCGGCGAGTTGCGCGCCGTGATCGGCCCGAACGGGGCGGGCAAGACCACGATGATGGATATCATCACCGGCAAGACCCGGCCAGATACCGGCGAGGTGTTCTTCTCCGACACCATCGACCTGACCAAACGGGATGAGGCGGATATCGCCCAGCTCGGCATTGGCCGCAAATTCCAGAAGCCGACGGTGTTTGAAAGCCACACGGTCTGGGACAATCTGGAACTGGCGCTCAACCGCAAGCGCGGCGTATTCTCGACCCTGTTCTACCGGCTCACCAGCGAGGACCGGATCCGAATCGCGGAAATTCTGGAAACCATCCGCATGACCGCGCGCAAGGACGAGCTTGCCGCCAACCTCTCCCACGGCCAGAAACAATGGCTCGAGATCGGCATGCTGCTGGCGCAGGAGCCGAAGCTTCTTCTGGTCGATGAGCCGGTGGCCGGGATGACTGACGCGGAAACTGTGGAAACCGCCCGTCTGTTGCGCGAGATCGCCAAGACCCGCGCCGTTGTCGTGGTGGAGCACGATATGGGCTTCGTCCGCGATCTCGGCGTCAAGGTCACCTGTCTGGCTGAAGGCTCGGTGCTGGCAGAAGGCTCAATCGACTTCGTGTCCAATGACCAGAAGGTCATTGAAAACTATCTGGGGCGGTGAGGGACACCATGCTGACAATCGAAAATGTCAATCTGCATTATGGTGCCGCTCAGGCGCTGCGCGATGTGAGCCTTTCCGCCGAGATGGGAAAGATCACCTGCGTTCTGGGGCGAAACGGTGTCGGAAAGTCGTCTCTGCTCAGGGCTGTGACCGGGCAGCACCCGATTTCCGGCGGCGCCATTACCTTTCAGGACCAGAGGCTTGACGGTCTGGCGCCCTATGGCCGGGCAAAGCGCGGTGTCGGCTATGTTCCGCAGGGGCGGGAAATCTTCCCGCTTCTGACGGTGAAGGAAAACCTCGAAACCGGGTTTGCCCCCTGGCTTCTGCAGAGCGCACCATTCCTGATGATATTTTCAGCCTGTTTCCTGTGCTGCAGACAATGCTGTCGCGTCGTGGCGGCGACCTTTCCGGCGGGCAGCAACAGCAGTTGGCCATCGGTCGCGCCATGGTCACCCGCCCGAAAATCCTGGTGCTGGATGAGCCGACCGAAGGTATTCAGCCATCGATCATCAAGGATATCGGCAGGGCGATCCGATACTTAAGGGATTCCACCGGTATGGCCATTCTGCTGGTCGAGCAGTATCTCGATTTCTGCCGCGAACTGGCCGACAAGGTCTACATCATGGATCGCGGCGTCATCGTTCATGAAGGCCCCGCCGAAACCCTCGATACCGAAGAAGCGCGTCGCCACCTGACCGTCTGATGCTTCCGCACGCATCCTGCGGATAAAATGTGCGTCTGGGCAAAACATATGCTGCTATTGTGTCCACGAAACCGGGGCGCTTGAGACTCGGATGTCTCGGGATTCAACGAAAGACAAAATTCATTTCAACGGCGGCACGAAACTTGCTTTTCTTTGGTTGATAAAGAAAACGAGGTCAAACAAATGTGCGGTGCGAGAAAATGTGGCTCGAACAAAACGCCCTGGCGGGCGGAGTGGATGTGTTGATAGCGGACATGCCGGGACGAGCGCAGCGAACATTCGGTAAGGGCGAAGTCCGGGCCAAGTTTTCGGTCGGAAAAACACGGCTGGACGCGTTCTATCAGGAGGGTGCGGCCAAAATCCGTATCCCCGAGAGCTTTGACGGTTCGATGGAGGCCGTGCTGATCAACACCTCCGGCGGGCTGACCGGTGGCGACCGGCTGCAATGGGCGATGACAGCCGAGGCCGGCACGACGCTGACCGTGACCACGCAGGCGTGTGAGAAGATCTACAAATCTGACAGCGGCCCGGCGATGATTGACAGCGAATTGCGGGTCGAAGATGGAGCCAGGCTCGACTGGCTGCCGCAGGAAACCATTATGTTCGACGATGCTTCGCTGCATCGCCGGCTTGATGTCGATCTTGCAGAAAATGCGGAGTTTCTGGCGATCGAAGCCGTGCTTCTCGGCCGCAAGGCCATGGGAGAGGCGGTGCAGCGTGGTCAGTTTCGTGACCGCTGGCGGGTGCGTCGGCAAGGCACCCTTATCCATGCGGAAGACGTGCGCATGACGGGTGATATCGAAAACCTGGTGTCGCAAACGGCAGTGCTTGGCGGCGATGTCGCTTTCGCCACACTGCTTTACTGCGGGCCGCGCACTGAGGCGCTGTTGCCCAAAGTGCGCGAGGCGCTGGGTAATTCCGCCGGTGGTGCCAGCGAATGGAACGGCAAGCTCGTCGCCCGTGTGGTCGCGCCCGATGGCTATCAGTTGAGAAAAGCCTTATTCCCGCTCTTAGGGTCTTGCGGGACGGCGAAAATCTGCCGAAAGTCTGGCATCTATGAAATCTGCAAGCTGTGACAGCAAGAGAGTGACGCATGAACCTGACGCCGCGTGAAAAGGACAAACTGCTGATTTCCATGGCCGCCATGGTGGCGCGCCGCAGGCTGGAACGGGGCGTCAAGCTCAACTGGCCGGAATCGATTGCGCTGATTACCGATTATGTGGTCGAGGGCGCGCGTGACGGCCGGCCGGTGGCTGAGCTGATGGAAGCCGGCGCCCATGTGCTGACCCGTGACCAGGTGATGGAAGGCGTGCCGGAGATGATCCACGACGTGCAGGTGGAAGCAACCTTCCCCGACGGCACCAAGCTGGTAACCGTGCACGAGCCGATCAGGTGAGGAGAACAGATATGATCCCCGGTGAAATGATCGTCGCAGAGGGCGAAATCGAAATCAATGCGGGTCTGCCGACCGTGACGCTGACGGTTTCCAATACCGGTGACCGGCCGGTGCAGGTGGGTAGTCACTACCACTTTTTCGAAACAAATCCGGCGCTCACCTTCGAGCGTGACAAGGCGCGTGGCATGCGGCTTGATATTGCCGCAGGCACGGCGGTGCGCTTCGAGCCCGGCCAGACCCGCGATGTGACGCTGGTGCCGTTTGCCGGCAACCGCAATGTCTACGGTTTCCGGCAGGAAATCATGGGCAAGCTCTGAACCTGAATGCGCCGGTCCCGCGCTGTTTGCGCGCGGAAAAGTCAATTTGTCTCACGGGGAGTGATCCATGCCCTTCAAAATGTCCCGCCAGTCCTATGCCTCGATGTTCGGGCCGACCACGGGTGACAAGGTGCGCCTTGCCGATACGGAACTGTTCGTCGAGGTGGAGAAGGACTTCACCCGCTATGGCGATGAAGTGAAGTTCGGCGGCGGCAAGGTCATCCGCGACGGCATGGGGCAGAGCCAGGCAAGCCGTGCGGAAGGCGCGGTGGATACGGTGATGACCAATGCGCTGATCATCGACCACTGGGGCATCGTCAAGGCTGATATCGGCATCAAGGACGGCCGCATCTCGGCGATCGGCAAGGCCGGTAACCCGGATACGCAGGCAGGCGTTGATATTATCGTCGGTCCCGGCACCGAGGTGATTGCAGCCGATGGCAAAATCATCACGGCTGGCGGTATGGACGCCCATATCCACTTCATCTGCCCGCAGCAGATCGAGGAAGCGCTGATGAGCGGCCTCACCTGCATGCTCGGCGGCGGCACCGGTCCCGCCCACGGAACGCTCGCCACCACCTGCACGCCCGGCCCGTGGCATATCGAGCGGATGATACAGGCGGCCGATGCCTTTCCGATGAACCTCGCCTTTTCCGGCAAGGGCAATGCCTCGCTGCCCGGCGCGCTGGAAGAACAGGTTCTCGGAGGCGCGGCGGCGCTGAAGCTGCATGAGGACTGGGGCACGACGCCGGCGGCGATCGACAATTGCCTGTCCGTTGCCGACAAATACGACGTTCAGGTGATGATCCATACCGACACGCTGAACGAGTCGGGCTTCGTGGAAGATACGGTCAATGCCTTCAAGGGCCGCACCATCCATGCCTTCCACACCGAAGGTGCTGGCGGCGGCCATGCACCGGACATTATCAAGATTTGCGGCTTGTCGAACGTCATTCCGTCTTCGACAAACCCGACGCGACCCTATACCCAGAACACGATTTCCGAGCATCTCGACATGCTGATGGTCTGCCATCACCTGTCGCCGTCGATCCCGGAAGACATCGCCTTCGCCGAAAGCCGGATCCGCAAGGAAACCATTGCCGCGGAAGACATCCTGCACGATATCGGTGCGTTCTCGATCATCTCGTCCGACAGTCAGGCCATGGGCCGCGTCGGCGAGGTGATCATCCGCACCTGGCAGACCGCCGACAAGATGAAGCGCCAGCGTGGACCCTTGCCACAGGAAACAGGCCAGAACGACAATTATCGGGTGAAGCGTTATATCGCCAAATACACCATCAACCCGGCGATTGCGCACGGCCTCAGCCATGAAATCGGTTCGGTCGAAGTCGGAAAACGCGCCGATCTGGTGATGTGGTCGCCGGCTCTTTTCGGCGTCAAACCGGATATGATGATCATCGGCGGCACGATCGCCGCCGCCCAGATGGGTGATCCGAACGCCTCGATCCCGACGCCGCAGCCGATGCATTACCGCTATATGTTCGGCGCTTATGGCAAGTCGCGCACCAATTCCTCCGTCACTTTCGTTTCGGAAGCTTCACTCGATGCCGGCCTGTCGCACAAGCTCGGCGTCGCCAAGCAGCTTCTACCGGTGAAAAACACCCGCGGCGGCATCTCCAAGGCTTCGATGGTGCACAATTCGGCGACACCGGAAATCTCCGTCGATCCGGAAACTTATGAGGTGCGGGCCGATGGCGAATTGCTGACCTGCGAGCCGGCGGACGTGCTGCCAATGGCGCAGCGGTATTTTCTGTTCTAGAGCTGTTAAACACCTTCTGCGAGGCTTTAGAATGACTGCTTGGGAATTATTCATACCCGCCTGTTTCGCGCTCAATTGCGCGCCGGGGCCCAACAATATGCTGGCCTTTTCCAACGGGGCGCGGCTTGGCGCGGTGCGTGGGCTTCTGGGCGGCATGGGGCGGATGCCGGCCTTTACCTTTCTGATTGCAATCACGGTGGCGGGGCTTGGAACCATTCTGGCAGCGTCCGCCACTGCGTTTATGGTGATCAAGCTGGTTGGCGCGGTCTATCTGGTCTATGTCGGAATTCAGATCCTGCTGAAGGCGCGTGCGCTTGCCGAGATGCAAGCGCTTGATACCAGCATAACCGCCCTGATGCGGCGCGATTTCTCGATTGCCATCACCAATCCAAAGGCGATCGCGATCTTCACGGCCTTCTTCCCGCAGTTCATCGTGGAAGGTGCGCCGATCTGGCCGCAGTTGACCGCTATGGGGTTGGCCTTTTTGGTCATGGAGGTTCTGGCTGTCTGCTTCTATGTCGCAGGCGGCGTTGTTCTCGGAAATTCATCACCTCGAACCGCGTGTTCGTGCAGCTCAACCGGCTGGTCGGCGGTGCGCTGATCTTTGCCGGCGGATCGATGGCATTGTCACGTCACTAGCGGCGGTCCGATTCCAACATTTGGTTCCCCTCGCTGTGACCTCATCAGCAAATGTTGGAATCATAGGGATCACTGGCAAATATATGTTTTCTAGTGGAATTTTAGGATTTGATATTTGATGGACGAGGTCGCTGAAACGGGACTCGAATGTCAAATTCATTCCACTGGAGCTATTTGTGTTGGCTGCGCCTGAATGACGCAGTGATGTGGGGTTGAATCGTCGAGCGCAGCTATCACCTATACAACAGAGGCGGAGCTGGCACAGCTATGCAGACAGTGCATGGCAGCCATTACATTGGAATAATTCTAATGTTGTGGGTTTATTCCAATTTGAAATTTGATAAAATCCGTCAACGTTTTTCGAACGAATTCCTCCCAAGGGTTCAAGACAACAGGAGATTGAGATGATCGGCCGTAAAGTCCCGAACGTAACCTTCCGCACGCGTGTTCGCGATGAGAGCATTGAGGGTCCGAATCCGTTCCGCTGGCAGGACACCACCTCGGACGATTACTTCAAGGGCAAACGAGTGATTCTGTTTTCGCTGCCAGGCGCCTTTACCCCAACTTGCTCGACCTACCAGCTGCCTGATTTTGAAAAGCTCTTTGGCGAGTTCCAGGCGCAAGGCATCGACGACATCTACTGTATGTCGGTCAACGATGCTTTTGTTATGAACGCCTGGGCCAAGGGCCAGAAACTTGAGAACGTCAAGGTCATTCCGGATGGCTCCGGCGAGTTTACCCGCAAGATGGGCATGCTGGTCAACAAGGACAATCTTGGCTTCGGCATGCGCTCATGGCGTTACGCTGCTGTCATCAATGATGGTGTCGTCGAGAAGTGGTTCGAGGAAGAAGGCTTCTCCGACCTCTGCGAGACCGATCCATACGACGTTTCCTCACCACAGAATATCCTTGAGAATATCAAGGGCGAAGCCAAGGCGGCTTGAGGCATTTCAGGTCAATGCACTGAAGGGCGGTCGGTTTTCCGGTCGCCTTTTTCATGGGCTTTATTCAAACACGATCCGCGGAAAATAGAACGACACCACCCAGTTGGGTGCGTCGACAATCTCGCTGATTTTCAGATCGCCGCAGACGGAACACAGCATATAGGCATCCACCGGATCGAGATTGCGGGTTCTGCCCAGATGCTCGATCATGTTGGAGACAGCCTCCCGCGCAGCTTGCATCAGGTCTGGACCGATGCCGGTGGTCACTTCGTAGCCCGCAGCGTCGAGATGGCGCGAAATCGGGCCGGGCGCCGAGAAATGCGGTGTTTTCGGCGCGGCATCCCTGATGACTTCGACCGTGACCGAAACATCCATGGCGCTTTCGATCGCTGTCCCGCAGACCTCGCCATCACCCTGGGCCGCGTGTGTGTCGCCGATGGATAGCAGCGCGCCGTCGACCTCGACGGGCAGGTAAAGCGTCGTGCCGGCTGCGATGTCGCGAATATCCATATTGCCGCCCACCCGGCGTGGCGGGATCACCGAATGATTGCCGGGCTCGGCCATCGCCACCCCGATCGTGCCGATGAAGGGCCTGAGCGGAATGCGCGCCAGCGGGTTGAAGACGGCCGGCGTGGCGATATCAGTTTCGTAATCCCAGAGCTTCAGTTTCGGTTCGTCAAACTGGTCAGCCAGCAGGCCGAAGCCGGGAATGATCGCCGTCCAGCCAAAGCCGGAGGGGCGAATTCGTTGATCGTGAGTTTCAGCGCATCGCCGGGCTTTGCACCTTCGACGTAAAGCGGGCCGGTCAGCGGGTTGGCCTTGCTTGGCTCCGCTGTCAGGATGTCGGCGGCCACGCTTTCAGGGCCGTAATGCCCGTTTCCGGCATCCCGGCAGGAAAACGCGATGGTTTCGCCGGAACGCGCGAAGTGAACCGGTTCGATTGAGCGGTCCCAGCCGAGATGGCCCTCATGGTCGTGGATCGTATGCGCGCATTTCATGATTGTCGCTCTCCGCTGTCACTTCGTCGGGTCATCTTTTCCGTCGCGCTGGTTCCGCATCGCGTTGAGGCGCGCCCTTTCCAGCATGTAAGCCTCTGCCTCCGCCATATGTTCCGCCATGATGGCTCGGGCCTTTCGCTGTCCCTGGCGCGGATCGCCTTGATCAGCTCGATCTGGTAGAAAATACCGGTTTCGCGCAGGCCCGGATTGGGTTCCTGATAGATGGCGCGGCAAGCCGGCAGATCGCGCAACAGGTTCAGCAACAGACCGCAGGTGAAGCCCAGAACCGGGTTTTGCGCATGGCGCGCCAGTTCGGCATGGAAATCCAGCTCGGCGAGCCTCTGGACATATTCCTGTTCCGCCGTTTCTGCCTGCCCTTCATAAAGCCTGATCTTGTCCTGCAGCGTTTTGGTGGCACCCGACGGCAGGTGCAGTGCTGCATCGGCGGCAAGCTGCGGCTCGAGTGTCTTGCGCAGCGCGTAGATATCGGCAATCGAAGGCGGGGCCTGGAGAAACAGGCTGGTGACAGTCTGGATCGCTTCGGCGGGCTGGACAGCGCGGATGAAGATGCCGCCGCCGGGGCCGGTCTTTGATGCGATCAGGCCCTGGAATTCGAGTATCTTCAAGGCTTCCCGCACCGTGCCGCGGGAAGCGCGCAGGAAACCGGGTCCGAGCCATTCCGCTGGCATGCGGTCGCCGGGTTTGAGGTCCGCATCGATCATGCGTTCACGCAACATATCGGCGATGACATCGGGCCGTTTGCGTTTCTTCTCCGCCAAAGGCGGGCCGAAGGCCTGCCGGCTTTCAAGACTGGGATTGCTCATGCCGTCCTTTTCGTCATCGGGTAAAAGCAGGCGGCCTTGTGGCCTGCTTCGCCCATCGCCTCGTCGATCGGCGGAACAGAGCGCTGGCATTGCTCCGTTCCGTTGGGACACCGGGCGAAGAACGCGCAGCCCGGCGGAGGATTATAGGGGTCCGGCAGTTCGGCCTCCCGATCACCGCCGGAAACGGCCTTTCTGCCGGGCGCCGGGGCGGAATTCAACAGAAGATGTGTATAGGGGTGGAGCGCCCCGGAAAATACAGAATCGCGTGTTCCCAGTTCAACGATGCGCCCGAAATACATCACTGCCACCCTGTCGGAGATCGATTCCACCACCGAAAGATCATGGCTGATGAACAGATATGTGAGCCCGAACCGCGCTTTGAGGTCATCGAGAATATTCAGCACCTGCGCCTGCACCGAGACATCGAGCGCTGACACCGGCTCATCCAGCACGATCACCTCCGGATTGGCAGCGAGCGCGCGGGCAATGCCGATGCGCTGGGCCTGGCCACCGGAAAACTCATGCGGGTAGCGATCGAGAAACTCCGGCGCCAGATTGACGGCGTTCATCAGTTCCTCAAGCCGCGTCTCCCGTTCGGCCTTCTTCAGGCCGAGAAGGTGAATGAGCGGGGCTTCCAGAATTGTGCGGACCCGCTTTCTCGGATTGAGCGAGGAAACCGGGTCCTGAAACACATACTGCACCTGACGGGCCAATGCGCGCGGGTTCTTCCGGGCTTCTTCGGCAAGGTCCTTGCCCTCGAATGTGATCGTGCCGCCCGTCGGGATATCAAGACCGGAGAGAAGCCGGGCGAGTGTGGATTTGCCACAGCCGCTCTCGCCGACAATGCCGAGCGTCTCGCCTTTCTTGACGTCTATGGAGACATCCTGCACCGCATGGACGGCCGGGAGCTTCTTGCCGAACAGCGTCTTGCCGCCGCCGAAAGTACGCTCGGCACGATCGATCGCAATCAATACGTCATCAGCCATCGGCGTTCTCCCGGTTGAGCGGATGCAGGCAGCGCACGCCGCGTTCTTCGCCAAGCGCTGTCATGGCAATATCGCCCTTGCGACAGTCCTCCTGAACGAAGGGACAGCGGTCCGCGAAGGCGCAGCCGTCCGGCAGGTTGTTGACCACGGGAGGGCGGCCCTCAATGGCGTCAAGCCGGCGGTCCGGCTCGCCAAGCACTGGCACGCATTCGATCAGTTTGGACGTATAGGGGTGGGCGGGGCGTTCAAGGATTTCCTCGGTGGTGCCGGTCTCGACGATGCGTCCGGCATACATCACCGCCACCCGGTCGCAGATGGCAGAGACCACGCCAAAATCATGGGTGATGAACAGGATCGCGGTATCGCGCTGCTTGCGCAGCCCGTGCATCAGTTCGAGGATCTGCGCCTGCACGGTGACATCGAGCGCTGTCGTTGGTTCGTCGGCGATGATCACCTTGGCGTCGTTGGCAAGTGCCATGGCAATCGAGATGCGCTGGCGCATGCCGCCGGAAAGTTCGTGCGGAAAGGCCTTCAACCGCTCGGGCGCATTGGGGATGCGAACCGATTCCAGAAGTGCTGCCGCCTTCTCGCGCGCCTTCTTTTCGAGAGCGGCTGGTGTGCCTGAATGGCCTCGACCAACTGATCGCCGACGGTGAACAGCGGATGCAGTGTGGAAAGCGGATCCTGAAACACATGGGAGACAGCGCCGCCGCGCAACTGACGAATGCGCTCATCACTTGCGGCAAACAGGTCCTCATTGTCGAGCCATGCCGCGCCGCCGGCAATGCGTCCGGGCGGCGTCGGCACCAGCCCCATCAGCGACATTGCGGTGACTGATTTACCGGAGCCCGATCTGCCGACAAGGCCGACGCATTCGCCCTGGCGCATATGTATGTCGATGCCGCCGACAGCCTTGTAGATGCTGCCGCCGATATGGAATTCGGTGCGCATGTCCTGAACGTCCAGAACCGTTCCCGGCTTCTGGCCGCGTGCGGGCGTATCTTCGCGTTTGACGGCGGTGCGTGCGCCGGGCCGGGCCAGCGCGCCGGATTTCAGCCGGGGATCGAGCACGTCGCGAATACCGTCGCCGAGAAGATTGATGCTCATCACCAGAGCAAAGATCATCAGCCCCGGAACCATGGAGACGTAGGCATCGGTGAACAACACCTTGCGGCCGTCGCCGAGCATCGAACCGAGATCGGCCTGGGGCGGCTGGGCGCCAAGGCCCAGAAACGAAAGCCCGGCGGTTTCCAGGATCATCCAGCCGATGGTGGTCGACATGGTGATGATGATCACCGGCAGCACGTTCGGCAGCACTTCGCCGAACAGGATCGCAAAATGCGATTTGCCGGACAATCGCGCTGCGTCAACAAACTCCCGCCGCGAAAGGCCGAGCGTCATGCCGCGAATGTTTCTGGCGAAGAAGGGGATATTGACGACCGCTATGGCGTAAAGCGCGTTCAGCAGGCCGGGGCCGAGCACGGCCACAATGGCGAGCGCCAGCAGGATATAGGGAAAGGCCATGACCATATCGATGCCGCGCATCAGGATATTGTCGGTGCGGCCACCGGCATAGCCCGCCACAAGCCCGATCAGCGAGCCGAAAAAGGCTGCAATCAAGGTGGCTGAAACGCCGACGGCAAGGCTGACGCGGGTGCCCCAGATGAGGCGTGACAGCAGATCGCGGCCAAGCGCATCGGTGCCCAGCAGATGGCCGTCGGTCAGCGGTGGCGAAAGGCGCACGGAGGGATCCGTCACATTCGGCGGCTGCAACGGCAGGATCGGCGCCAGAAGCGCGATCACGATGATGATGGCAAAGACGATCAGTCCGCCGGTTGCCAGTGTGTTGTTGAGAAGCAGCTTGAGGGCGCTCGGTCGACCGCTCTTTTTCGCCGGCTTGGCGGGGGCGGTGTTTGCAGAGGCATCTGTCATCAGCGCAACCTCGGGTCAAGCATGGTCTGGACGACATCGGCGACCAGATTGAACAGCACATAGGCTGCAGCGACGATCAGAACCCCGCCCTGAACCGTCAGCAGGTCACGGGTGGAAATCGCGGTCACCAGCATCGAGCCGATGCCGGGCCACTGGAACACGGTCTCGATATAGACCGCGCCGCCGAGCACGAAACCGGCCTGTATGCCGAGCACGGGAATGACGGAAACAAGCGCGGCCTTGAAGGCGTGGCGCATGATCACGCGGCGCTCCTTCAGCCCCTTGGCGCGGGCGGTGCGGATGTAATCTTGCCGCAGCACCTCCAGCATAGAGGTGCGCGTCAGCCGCGCCACAACGCCGGTTGCTACCACGGAAAGCGTGAAGGCCGGCAGGATCAGGTGTTTCAGAAGGTCTATCGGGCCGCCTCCGCCATAGATCGCATACATGCCGCTGGCGGGCAGCCATTGCAGCTTGACGGCAAATAGCAGGATCAGCAGCAGACCAAGCCAGAACGAGGGAATGGAAATGCCGATCAGCACAAACAAGGTGACCAGCTTGTCGGTCGCGCCGTACTGGCGCACCGCCGAGACGATACCGGCAAGCAGACCGAGAACGGAACACAGAACAAGCGAGGTGCCGGCGAGGATCAGGGTATTGCCAAAACGCTCGGTGATGATGTCGATGACCGGCCGGTTCTGGGTATAGGAGCGGCCGAAATCGCCCTGGAGAATATTGCCGAGCCAGATGAAATATTGCTGAACCAGCGGCTTGTCGAGACCAAGCGCCCGGTTGACGCGGTCGACATTTTCCGGCGTCGCATAAGACCCCAGAATGGCCGTTGCCGGATCGCCGGGGATCATCGCCATGATGGCGAAGACGATCACGGTCAGGCCCAGAAGGACCGGGATGACGGTCAAGAGCCGCCGCAGGATATATTGGGCCATGACGTGTTCTCCGTGTGAAGCGCTTGCGCGGAACAGGAGGATATCGAGGCCGCCGAAACCGTTGCCCCACCCTCTGCGCCACCCTCGGGTCAAGTCCGAGGATGACGACGAATGGGGAAGGTCACATAACAACAGCGCCAGACAAGAACTGTCGAAACGACCTTCCCAAAGTCACTCAGTTCGGCTTGGAAACGTCCTGCAGCAGCAGGAAGAAGGACGGCTGCAGCTTGAAGTTTTCGACGCTGGCCTTGGTCACGGCGTTCTGCTTCCAATTGGCGATGAAGGCCCAGGGCGCATCATCGTGCACGATCGCCTGCATTTCCTTGTAAAGCTCGGCGCGCCTGTCCTGATCAGTGGCCGTGCGGGCCTCTTCCAGAAGCTTGTCGACCTCTGGATTGGAATAATAGCCGGAGTTAAAACCGCCCTTGTCGGGGAAGGCGTCGGTTCTGAGCGCCAGGAAAGGCAGGGTGTCCGGGTCGTTCGTCATCCAAGCCATTTCCGCCATGTCGGCTTCGCCTTCAAGGCCAGGGTTCACCTTGCCGAGGAAGGTATTCCATTCATAGGTCTCGATGGCAACCGGCATGTCAACGGCCTCGAGGTCAGCCTGGATCTGGGTTGCCATGGCCTGCGGCTCCAGCATGCCCGAACCGCCTTCGGTGACGTAGAAGGTCAGCTCCGAGCCGTCATACCCGGCCTCTTCCAGAAGCGATTTCGCCTTTTCCGGGTCGTACGGGTAGGGCGACAGGCTGTCGTCATAGGCCCATGCGAAAGCCGGCGGCGTCGGGCCTGCGGCCACTTCGGCCGTACCTTGCAGAATGTCGTTGACGATGGCTTCCTTGTTGATGGCATAGTTGACCGCCTGACGGATCTTCTTGTCGGCGAAAACGCCATCCTTCATGTTCAGGATCAGAAACCAGAGGTGCGGACCCGCCTGTTCGTAAACCTGATAGCGATCATTGTCCGAAAACTGCGACAGCGAATCCGGGGAACCTCGACCATCACGTCAAGGCCGCCAGACATCATTTCGGCAACGCGGGTGTTGGCATCGGTGACGGGGCGGAAAACGACGGCCTCAAGCGGCGGTGCGCCATCCCAGTAATCTGCATTTTTCGTTACGACGACCCTGGAATTGGGGGCCCACTCCTCGAATTTGAACGCGCCTGTGCCGGAAGGGTTGCGGCCGAAATCGGCGCCATATTCCTCAACCGCCGAGGGCGATACGATCAGGCCTGTCGGGTAGGCAAGGTTTGACAGAAACGGAGCATAGGGCTCCGACAGCGTGAACTTCACCGTCATGTCGTCGACGGCCTCGACAGTGTCGATAGAGGAGAAGAAGAAGGACAGCGGAAACGGCCCGGTGTCATAAAACGGGTGGTCTTCGTTCAGCATGCGCTCGAAGTTGAACTTCACCGCATCGGCGTTGAAGGGTGAACCGTCATGAAACGTGACGTCCTCGCGCAGCTTGAAGGTATAGGTCTTGCCGTCTTCGGAGATTTCCCAACTTGTCGCAAGTGCGGGCTCGACTTCGAGCGTGCCATCCTTGTAGCGCACAAGACCGTCATACATGTTCACCAGAATGCGGAAATCATTGACGGCTGTGTCAACGGCGGGGTCGAGCGATTTCGGCTCGGCAATCTGGCCGACGATCAGAACATTGGGCGGCGTCTGCGCAAGGGCTGGCGCGGCAAAGGCCAGCGATGCGGCTGCAAACGCGGCGGCGAGAAGGCGTTTCATCTATCGGTTCTCCTCTGTTGGTGTTTGGTTAATTAATTATGAAAATTTTGTAATTTACAAGGATTGATCATAATAAATTGCAACCTGTTTCACCTGTTGGAATAGATCTTGTATTGAACTCAATGGGTTACAGAAGAGCAGCAGCGGCGGAAATAAAATCACCATTGCTACAGGGGCTGGTTTATCGCCTTTAAATTGTCATGAAGCGGGGCTTTCTACCGCGGGCAACGAGCTTGGATATCAAACATCGTTTTCCGGCTTGTTCTGAAAAACGGAAGGCACACCAACATGACCACGCCAAATCTCAACCGCCGCCAGATGATGATCGGCGGCGCCATGGCCGCAGCGTTCACCGGGCTCGCGCCGATGGTGGCCAATGCCAATATCGTGACGTCGAACTATGCCAGCAGCACACTTACAATCGGGTTGTTCTCCGGCGATATTTCCAAGCTGGCGGTCAACAAGGCTGTTCATCCCATGGTGCAACATTTCGCGCGGCTGGAACAGGAGGAGACCTCCGCCGTGGGCGGTCTGCTGCTGGGCGCCGGAGCGGCCAAGCCCGACCGTCCGGAAACGCTTGCCGACACGCTGAAAAAACTGAAGGCAATGGATCCCGGCACGAAATTCGACCGGCTGTATCTCAGGAGTGAAATCGACGGCCATGAAGAGTTGCTGAAAATTCAGAAGCAGCGTGTCAAGGAAGGCAAGGCCGGCATGGATACAACCATCGCCACTATCCTGGTGCCCTTCATCGAATCGCACCTGGTCATGCTGCACGCCGCACGCAACAGCATGGCAACCTAAACGCCCAATCCATGCGTTCGGGAGCGCAGCCGTGTCCGCTACGCCGCCTGCAATACCGCGGCAAAGCCGGTGGTGGCGCAAGCATGGCAGGGCGGACATCTGACTCTTAAAAGGCCGTCAGTTTCAGATGCCGCGTTTGCGACTTGGCGGAAATTATCATAATAAATTCCCCAAAGACGAAGCCGTCATGCGGCAAACAAATGGGGAGGCCTTTATGATGAGCAGCAAACCGAAAATTAATTCCAGGCGGCTCAGGGCGCTTCTTGACGGCGTCAATGGCTTTGGTGCGGGCGGGACAGGCGGCGGCTTCAACCGGCCCGGTTTCTCCGATGCCGACATGGCGGTGAGAGACTGGTTCGCCGGTGAAATGGCAAAGGATGGGCTTGCCGTCACCCGCGATGGCGCAAACTCGGTTTTCGGGCGCTATGGTGACGCTGAGGTACCCTCGATCATGGTTGGCTCGCACCTCGATACCGTCGTTGATGGCGGCGCATTTGACGGATCGCTCGGCGTGGCTGTCGCGCTTGAATGCGTGCGGGCGATGAAACAGGCGGGTTTTGAACCGTCCATCCCGGTGGAGGTCGTTGCAACCTCCGAAGAGGAGGGGCGTTTCGGCGGTATGCTGGGCGCGCAGGCGATTGCCGGGCTGGTGACGCCGGAATGGCTGGCAAACGCGGCAGATGCCGATGGCGTGCTTCTGAGCGATGCGATGCGTGCGCAGGGGCTTGATCCGCAGGCTGTCATGAATGCGGCCCGGCCGGCCGGCTCTGTTCGGGGATTTCTGGAGCTTCACATCGAGCAGGGGCCGGTGCTGGAACGCGAGGGGCTTGCGATAGGCCTGCCGGAAGGAGCGACCGGGATCCTCAACCTTCAGGTGACGCTGAAGGGAACTGCCAACCACTCCGGCACGACGCCGATGGATATGCGCGCCGATGCCTTTGCGGGTCTTGCGGAGATCGCCACGCAAATTCCGGCGATGATCGAAAAATCGCGTTCCGACATTGCCCGTATCACCATCGGAAAGGTGGAGCTTTTTCCCAACCATCCGCACACGGTGCCCGGCGAGGCGGTATTCTCGGTGATTATCCGCGATGCTTCAGAAACCGTGATGCGCGGTTTGCAGACGCTGTTCGGTTATGTCACGGCGGTTAGTGCGGAGGCCCATGGTCTGGCGTACGAGATTGAGGAAAAGAGCTTCATTCCGCCGGTCGCCTTTAACGCCGACCTTGTCAATCTCCTGTCCGAGGCAGCGGGACAACTGAGCCTTCCGGCAAAACGGATGATCTCCGGGGCCGGCCATGATGCTCAAACGATGATGGCGCTTTGCCCATCCGCCATGATCTTCATCCCGAGCCGCAACGGCATTTCGCATGCGCCGGAGGAATATTCCGAGTGGGCCGATATCGAAAAGGGCGCGGAACTGATGCTGGCAGTTTTGCTGCGGCTTTGCTCGAACTGACAAAACCATGGCCCGTGAACCCGCACTCTGCTACGGCAATAAAGGTTCGGACGCACAACGCGGAAGCCCGTTCTCGTTCAGTCCAGCGTTTTGATTCCATCGAGAAATAGCCGCCATGACCGCCCGATACGATAGCTACATCATCTGCACCTCGCCGCGCAGCGGCAGTACATTGCTTTGCAAGCTGCTCGCCGCCACCGGTATGAGCGGCAACCCGGATTCCCTTTTTCATCGCCCGTCGCTCGCCGCATGGCGAAAAGCCATCATGTGGCTGAGATCCTCGGCGAGGACGAGCGTTCGGCCCTTGCCCGCGTATTTGCTGCGGCTATCGCCGAGGGCAGTGGAGACACAGACATGTTCGGCCTTCGCATGCAGCGCGGCAGTCTCGACTATTTCAAGGAAAAACTGGCGGTTCTCCATCCCGGTCGGACGAGCGACAAGGCGCGCATCGAGGCGGCCTTCGGCCGCACTCTGTTCATCTATCTCTCGCGAGCCGACAAGGTTGCCCAGGCGGTCTCCTGTGTGAAGGCGGAGCAGACCGGGCTGTGGCATGTGGCGTCTGATGGCGGTGAACTGGAGCGCACTGCGCCGCATAGCGAACCGGTTTATGACGGTCCGGCGCTGATGAAGTGGTACGAGACGATGACCGGCTATGAGCGCGCGTGGGAGGACTGGCTGTCGCGCGAGGGCATAGCGCCGCTGCGGATCGATTACGATGCGCTGTCGCATTGGCCGCGCGAGACTTTGCGCACAGTGCTGCTGACGCTCGGCCTTGACGGAAAGGCTGCGCCTTCAGATCACCGAATAAAACTGGAAGGCCGCGAAGCTGACAGCGATGATCGCCGCCAGCACGACGCCTGCGATCAGGGCGAATTCGGCGCTCTGGCCTAGGACGCCGGTCCGGTGTTCATATCGTTGCCGCATGACAGGTCTTGCTCTGGCTGCTTCGGTGGCAGTCATCATGGCGCGTTTGCCTTCCCGCGGGGTTAAAATACATGGTTACTATTTAATGAAACGCATGGTCGCCGGGACGTGTTCCCATCTCGGTCTGCGCAGGCCCTAACGGGCCATGTCCGATCGTTTGCCAAGCTGGAAGGCAGGCGATAGATATGCGTATTCGAAACTCACGGAATGGACCGCATGGCTCGTGCCTTTCTCTACGTTCTTGATTCCTTCGGTATTGGCGGTGCGCCGGATGCCCGGGCCTATGGCGATCTCGGTGCCGATACGCTGGGCCATATCGCGGAGTTCTGCGCCGCCGGGCTTGGCGACCGGCAGGGATTGCGATCCGGCCCCTCAAACTGCCCAATCTTGCCGCGCTCGGTCTTCTGGAGGCTGCAAAGCTTGCCACAAGGCATTATCCAGCCGGCATGGAAAAGCCCGAGCGGCTTTTCGGGCGTTACGGTGCGGCAAGCGAGGTGTCACGCGGCAAGGATACACCGTCGGGCCATTGGGAGATTGCAGGAACGCCGGTGATGTTCGACTGGGGCTATTTCCCGGATCAGAAGCAGTGCTTTCCGGCCGACCTTCTGGAGGTGATCTATCGCGAAGCGGGTATTTCCGGCAGTCTCGGCAATTGTCATGCTTCGGGAACGGACATCATCAAGCGCTTCGGTCAGGAGCATGTCTGGACCCGCCGGCCGATCTTCTACACCTCCGCCGACAGTGTGTTTCAGATCGCCGCTCACGAATATCATTTCGGTCTCGACCGGCTGCTGAAACTTTGCGAGACCGTGCGGGAACTGACTTATGATCTGAACATCGGCCGGGTGATTGCGCGCCCCTTCATCGGCGAAACGGTGGAGACCTTCAAGCGCACCGGCAATCGCCGCGATTTCTCGATCGCGCCGCCGGAAGAGACATTGCTGGACCGGTTGATGGCAGCCGGGCGCAACGTCCTGGCCGTCGGCAAGATTTCAGATATTTTTGCCGGTAAGGGCGTGTCGCGGCTGACCAAGGCCGACGGCAATGACGCGCTTGTCTCCGCCAGCCTGAGGGCAATGGATGAGGCGGGCGAGGGCGATCTGGTGTTCACCAATCTGGTTGATTTCGACATGGTTTACGGTCACCGCCGCGACGTGCCGGGCTATGCGGCAGCGCTTGAGGCTTTTGATGCCCGCGTCGGAGAAATCGCAGGGCGGATGAGGCCCGGCGACATCGCTGTGCTGACCGCCGATCACGGCTGCGATCCGACATGGCGCGGCTCAGATCACACCCGCGAGCGCGTGCCGGTTCTGGTCTTCGGCCCGGGCGTTGCTCCGGGCTCTCTCGGCATTCGCGAGACCTATGCCGATATCGGCGAGACCATTGCACGCCATCTCGGGCTTTCTCCCGGCAAACACGGAGTATCGTTCCTGTGAAAACACCGAAAGCCGAACTTCACTGCCATATCGAAGGGCAACCCCGCCAGCTCTTGCAGCCCGGTTGGCCGATAAATACGGCCTTGATCTTTCCGCCTATTTGCGTGATGGCCGCTATCGCTGGCACGACTTTTCCAGCTTCATCGCCTGCTATGCGGCCATCGCCAATGTGTTCCGTTCGGAAGACGATTTCGCGGCCTTGGCCGAAGCCTATCTCGGTGAGCTTGCAGCAGAGGGCACAATTTATTCCGAGCTGTTCGTTTCACCCGAACAGGGGCTTGCCGCCGGTCTTTCCAGAGATGGCTATATGCAGGCGATCTCCGCCGGAATCGCGGCGGCGAAGGCGAAGACCGGCATTGAATGCCGGATGGTGATGATCGGCGAGCGGCACATGGGGCCTGAGCAGGTCGAGGGTGCCGCGCGCTATGCCGTTTCCTGCGGGTTTCCGCTTCTGACAGGCTTCAATATGGCCGGTGACGAACGCATGGGCCGCGTGGCAGACTATGCCCGCGCCTTCGATATTGCGCGCGACGGCGGCCTGAAGCTGACAATTCATGCCGGCGAAGTCTGCGGGCCGGGTTCGGTGCGCGACGCGCTGGATCTGGTCCGCCCGGATCGGATCGGCCATGGCGTGCGGGCCGTTGAAGACCCTGAGCTTGTCAGGCGGCTTGCCGATGAGGGCGTCGTGCTCGAGGTCTGTCCGGGTTCCAATGTCGCGCTTTCCGTCTATCCCGATTTCCATTCCCATCCGCTGCGCCAATTGTTCGATGCAGGCGTCCAGGTGACGCTCAATTCCGATGACCCGCCTTTCTTCGACACCACGCTTGCCCGCGAATATGCGGTGGCAGAGAGCGAGATGGGGTTTTCAGCCGGCGAGATCGCCACCATGACGCGTACGGCAATTGCGGCTGCGTTCGTCGACGAAACGACGCGCGCGAAACTTTACACGCAGCTTGAGCGCTGAAACGGTGGAAAAAGAGGCGTTTCTGCGGGTAGGCGGGCGCGGTGCTTGCTGCACAGGTGCCTTTTGCGTCATATACAATTTCAGCAGGAAAATATGAAAGCGGGATTGAAGCTCATGGACGGCGTTACGGTCATCGACCACCCCTTGGTTCAACACAAGCTGACGAAGATGCGTCAGAAGGATACGTCGACGGCAAGCTTCCGCAGGCTGCTCAGGGAGATTTCCACCCTGCTCTGCTATGAGGTGACGCGCGATCTCGAGTTGAAGATGGAAACCATCGAGACTCCAGTGACGACGATGCAAGCGCCGGTTCTGGAAGGCAAAAGCTGGTCTTTGCCTCGATCCTGCGCGCCGGAAACGGTCTTCTTGAAGGCATGCTCGATCTCGTGCCGTCGGCGCGTGTCTCCCATATTGGGGTTTACCGCGATCATGAAACGCTTGAGGCGATCGAGTATTTCTTCAAGGCGCCGGAAGATATCGGCGAACGGTTGGTGATCGTAGTCGATCCGATGCTGGCGACCGGCAACTCGTCAATCGCGGCCGTTGATCGGCTGAAGGAACGCGGCGTTTCGAATATCCGCTTCCTCTGCCTGCTGGCAGCCCCGGAAGGCATTGAACACTTTCGCAACAGCCATCCAGATGTTCCCGTTTACACGGCCGCCATCGACAGCCATCTGAACGAAAAAGGCTATATCGTTCCGGGGCTGGGCGATGCCGGCGACCGGATGTACGGCACCAAGTAAGGTGCTGTCACGGCGTTAAAGGCAGCCGGTACCGCACGAAATCATCGGCCTTGTCGTAGTGGTCATAAAGCCGGCGCGCGGTCTCGTTGTCGCTGTTGGTGTGCCAGTAGAGATTGGTCCAGCCATCGCGCCGGCCCATTGCTATCAGATCGTCGATCAGCCGTGCCCCGATGCCGCGCCCGCGATGGTTATCGTCGACGAACAGGTCTTCCAGGTAGCAGGCCGGTTCAATCGCCCATGTGCGGGGATGCAGAATGCAGGTGGCAAAGCCTACCGGCCTGTCATCGACTATCGCCAGCCGGGTGAAAACGGGGACAACCGGGTCGATAATCCGCGACCAGGTCGTTTCCGTCACATCTCGCCCGATACCCGAACCATAGAAGGTCAGGTAGCCCTGCCATAGCTCAAGCCAGTCCGCCTTGTCATCGGCGGCGGCAGCACGAATGCTGATCTCGCTCATTCGCCGGCCTCCTGAAGCCGTTGCAGCGCCTCCTGGGAAAGTTCGATATCCGGCGCTCGCAGCAGGGTATCCATCTGCTCAGGCCGCGAGGCGCTGGCGATCGGCGCGGTGACGCCGCGCCGTGTCATCAGCCATGCAAGCGCGATTGCCGCGGGGTGTTCGCCTGTTTCTGACGCAACGGTTTCAAGGGCTGCAAGAATGCGTGTGCCGCGCTCATCGAAGTATTTCGCGACATGCCCCCGCGGGCCTGACCTTCGGCATCCCCGGCCGATTTGTATTTTCCGGTCAGAAATCCGGATGCAAGGCTGAAATAGGTGATGACGCCGATATCGTGCTCGACACAGAGTTCGGCCAGCGCGCCCTCGAAGCCGGAACGGTCATAAAGGTTATATTCCGGCTGCAGCACATCGTAACGCGCACGCCCTGTGTGTTCGGCGACCCTGAGTGCTTCCGCAAGCTGCCCGGCATCAAGGTTGGATGCTCCGATGGCCCTGACCTTGCCCTGCTCGCGCAGCCTTGTGAAGGCGCCGATGGTTTCGTCATAGTCGGTATCGGGATCCGGCCAATGGGCAAGATAGACGTCGAGATAATCTGTCTGTAGCCTGCGCAGAGAATCCTCCACCGCCTCCATGATCCAGTCTTCTTTGAGGCCTTTCTTGCCGGGCCCCATTTCGGAACCGACCTTGGTGATGATGACGACATCCTCACGCGGGACACCGGCGCGCTTCAGCCAGTTGCCGATGATGATCTCCGACTCTCCACCCTTGTTGCCATCGACCCAGGCGGAATAGACATCTGCGGTATCGATTGCGTTGAAGCCTGCGCCGACAAAGCGATCCAGAAGCGCAAAGGATGTCTGCTCATCCGCTGTCCAGCCGAATACATTGCCGCCGAAGACAACGGGCGATATTTCGATATTCGTTCGGCCTAGTCTTCGTTTGTGCATGATTTTCTCCCGGGTGATGATCATATCGTGAACCCAACGTAAGGTTCCCCGGGCTGGATGACAATGCAATGGTTGAAGCGGGAAGTGCAGGACTGGCATCAGATCGGCTTGCACACGTCCCGGCCGGTTTCTATGCTGTTGCCTGAAATAACAGGTGAGGAAACCCTATGTTGCGTTTTGGAATTGTTTCGACCGCCAAGATCGGTCGTGAGCTCGTTGTGCCGGCAATCGTCGATGCCGACAATGCGGTGCTTTCGGCCGTCGCCAGTCGCGATCTCGAACGGGCTCAGGCCATGGCGACCCGTTTTGGCGCGCCGCATGCCTTTGCATCCTACGACGAGATGCTGGCAAGCGATGTGATTGACGCGGTTTATATTCCCTGCCCACATCCCAGCATGTGGAATGGGCAATCAAGGCGGCAGATGCGGGAAAGCATGTTCTGGTCGAAAAGCCACTGGCGCTGAAGGCTGAGGATATCGCTCCGGTGATTGCCGCGCGCGACCGCAACAAGGTGCTGATCAGCGAGGCCTTCATGGTCACCTATGCGCCGGTGTGGCAAAGGTGCGTGCGCTGATTGCCGATGGTGCCATCGGCGAGCTTCAGCATGTTCAGGGCGCGTTCTCCTACTTCCTGCGCGATGCCTCCAACATGCGCAATATTCCCGCACTCGGCGGCGGCGGTCTGCCCGATATCGGCGTCTACCCGACGGTGACCACGCGGTTTGCGACCGGTGCTGAGCCTGAGCGGCTTCAGGCAAATGTGCGCTATGACAGTGAATTCGGCACGGATATCTATGCCTCTGTTCGGGCGGAGTTCCCTGGCTTCGAGACAAGTTTTTACATCTCGACCCAGCTTGCAAACCGGCAGACCATGGCTTTCCACGGCACTGAAGGCCTGATTGAAGTGCTCTCTCCCTTCAATGCCGATCGCTGGGGGAGGAATCGGTTCTGCTCTCCAACCAGAGCCATTCGGAAACTCAGACCTTCCGTTTTCAGGACAGCCGTCAGTATGTCCGCGAGGTCGAGGCATTCTCTAGAGCCGCGACCGGGGAAAAGGTCGAAGTGTTCACGCTTGAGGAGTCGGTGAAGAACCAGCGCGTGATTGACGCGATCTACCGCGCCGGCAAATTGGATGGCGGGTGGGAAACCGTCTGATCAAATTGCTTCGGGGGCAGGCTGATAACAAACCTCTCCATTCTACGGACGTCATCCTCGGCCCTGTGCCGAGGATCCAACCGCGTTGCTGCATAAGCGGCGCTTTTGTTCTAAAACAGGCTGAATTATTTTGTCTTCCCACCGCAGATGCTTGTTTTAGCGAAAGGTGTCTGGATGCTCGGGACAATCCCGAGCATGACGAATGAGAGTGAAGCAGGCTATGCCAACAAGCTGACGGCCCTTGAGCAGGGACGTTTTTGTCTGCAGAGCAAGCGTGCGGAAAGGACAATGTCATGGCGGCGACGCTGTATGGAATTCGAAACTGCGATACCATGAAGAAGGCCTGGAGCTGGCTGGACGATCACGGCATTGCCTATCAGCTGCACGACTACAAGAAGGCCGGTATCGACCGCGATCACCTGGCGCGATGGTGCGAGGAGGCGGGATGGGAAAAGCTGCTGAACCGCGCTGGTACGACCTTCCGCAAACTCTCCGACGCTGAGAAACAGGATCTCGACCGCGACAAGGCCATCGGCCTGATGCTCTCCAACCCCTCCATGATCAAGCGGCCGGTGCTGGAAGATGGTGACCGGATGCTGGTCGGCTTCAAGCCGGAAATATACGCAGACTTTTTGGCAAGGCATGAACAATGGCGAAGACCACCCAGGCAACCCGGTTTCTGGACAAGGCCGGTGTGACATACACCATCCAGCAATATGACTATGATCCCAACGCCTTCAAGGTCGGGCTGCAAGCAGCGGAAGCCATTGGCGAGCCTGCCGACCGGGTGCTGAAAACGCTGATGGCGGAAGTCGATGGCAAGCCGGTCTGCGCCGTGGTGCCATCCAATGCAGAAGTGTCGATGAAGAAACTGGCCGCGGTTTTTAAGGGCAAGCATGCCCACATGTTGGACGTGCCCGCCGCCGAGCGCCTTTCCGGTTTTCACGTCGGCGGCATCTCGCCGTTCGGCCAGAAAAAGCGCGTGCCGGTCGCCTTTGAGGAGCAGGTCCTTGGCGAAACCTATGTGATCATGAATGGCGGCCAGCGTGGCCTTCAGGTCAAGCTTGCACCTGCCGATGCGGTGAAAGCGCTTGGTGCTGTTACCGCTGGCATCATCGCCTAGGCATCAGATCGGATCACCGCGCGCGGCCTCACGCGCCTCTGCCCGTGCTTCAGGCGTGAAGGCCGAACAGGGTGGGCTGGTCTCGATCACCGCAAAAGATCATTGCGCTCGATGGCGTCCTCGACGAAGGCGAGCCGCTCCTTGCTCTGAAGCGCGATCACGGTGTCGCGCAGGATGGGCGCAGGCTCATTGCCGTAGCGTCGTGCATGCCTGGCTGCAACAAAATAGCGGATGTCCGGATTGAGCCGGATATCGGACCAGTCTTCGAGCTCGGCAAGTGCGGGAAGCGCGAAGTCGTTGCCGGTCGCGGCATAGCTGACGAGCCTGTCGAGAAGTCCCGAAATGTGGCTTTCTTCCGCGTTGATGTACGGACGACCATGTTTGCCGCAGAACAGACCTTCGGTCGGTGTTGCAAAATCGTAGGAATAAAGTTCGCGCAGTTCCTCGGTCACCTCGATGACAATGCAGAACGAAGAGGCTGCGCGATTGGTCTCAAGCACATGAAGCTTCCAGGCTTCCAGTCCTTTGTTGAACGCGTGGGTAAAAGCGAATTCGGGATAGCGGCGGTTGTAGATCAGATACTCGAACACGATTTCGGCAGAGCAATTATCAATTCCCGCCCCCATAGCTTCCAGATCGGAGAAAATTGCATCCTCTTCCGCGCTGTACTCATCGGTAAAGTCCGGGTGAGGGTGGTCTGCGAAAGACCAGTTTTCGGTTGCCCGGACCGGCAAAAACGCCGCGAACAGAAACAGACACCCGGCAAACAATGAACGCATTGGTTTTCTCCCCGTCAATCCCCACACCAACGATAGGATCTACGATGGGTTTACGCAACCTAAAGGAGAGGCGAGTATGCGTGAACCGGAAAAGGATCCCGACAAGTGCCGTGAACGGCGGCAAGCGGAGGTGCGAATTAACAAACAGATCATAGATGCAGCCGATACCTACAGAGAGGCTGCCCGGCGAAATGAAAAAGCCAGATCTGACAGAGCAAGCGCTCAAAATGAAGTCTACAGATTGCAGGCCGCACAAGCGGCCGCGACGGCAGCCGGTATGGCGCCACACCCGGCGATTCGGGGCGGAGCCAGCGTCGTCGGAATAGGTCTGGACGTTGCGCTGGCGCGTGCAGAGGAAAAGCTGCGTCAACTTGATGGCGCCAGCATGAGGAGCAGGAATGATATGGAAAGCGCCAAGGAAAAACGGCGCTTTTGGAGCAACAAGCTCGCGGAAAATGCTGCTGAGATGCGCGACCTGAATTGCGTATTTTCATACTAGCCTGGCTCGGTGAGGCCGGGCCGCTTCAATTTCGTCCGAAAACGCACTAGATAGGGTCACGATCCATCAATCAGTTTGCGAGGCGACCATGAACGCTGAACCCCGGCTTCCCCACCCCATCGACCTGAAAACGCTGGAAAAGCTGGCGGAGGTTGCTGTCAATGTCGGCCTCAATCTGGCGGAGGGACAAGACCTTGTGATGACCGCGCCAATTGAAGCGCAGCCGCTGACCCGGCTGATCACACGCCATGCCTACAAGGCAGGCGCTGGCGTGGTGACAACGGTCTTTTCCGATCCGCAGGCAACGCTTGAACGCTTCGAAAATGGCCATGATGCAAGCTTCGACAAGGCCGCCAACTGGCTGTACGAGGGCATGGGGCTGGCCTACGAGCGCGGTGCTGCAAGGCTGGCGATTGCCGGCGATGACCCGATGCTGCTTGCCGCTCAGGACCCTGAAAAGGTCTCCCGCGCCAACCGGGCGAATTCGACCGCTTACAAGCCTGCGCTTGAAAAGATCGCCGGCTTCGACATCAACTGGAATATCGTTTCCTATCCCTCGCTTGCATGGGCAAAGACCGTATTTCCGGGCGACCCGGACGCCATGGCCGTCGCCAAGCTGGCAAAGGCAATCTTTGCCGCCTCCAGGGTTAACCTGCCGGATCCGATCGCCGCCTGGCGCGAACACAATGATCAGCTTCATGCGCGCTCCACATGGCTGAACGGCAAGCGCTTTCCGCGCTGCGTTACACCGGGCCGGGCACAGATCTGACCATTGGGCTTGCCGATGACCACGAATGGAGCGGGGGCGCCTCGATGGCCAAGAATGGTATTATCTGCAACCCCAACATTCCAACCGAGGAAGTCTTTACCACGCCGCACCGTCTGCGTGTCGAAGGTCATGTCTCCTCAACAAAGCCGCTTTCCCATCAGGGTACGCTGATCGACGATATTCGCGTTCAGTTCGAAAACGGCCGGATCGTGCATGCCGCCGCCGCAAAGGGTGGCGATGTGCTCAACAGGGTGCTGGATACCGATGAGGGTGCGAGCCGCCTTGGCGAGGTGGCGCTGGTGCCGCATTCGTCACCGATTTCGGCGAGCGGTATCCTGTTCTACAACACGCTGTTTGACGAAAACGCCTCCTGCCATATCGCGCTTGGCCAGTGCTATTCGAAGTGTTTCATCGACGGCGACAAGCTTTCCGCCGACGAGATTGCGGCCAAGGGCGGCAATTCGTCGCTTATCCACATCGACTGGATGATCGGCTCGGACAAGATCGATATCGACGGTATTGATGCGAACGGCAATGCCACGCCGGTGATGCGCGGCGGCGAATGGGCTGACTGAGGCCGTGTTGTCGGGTGGGTGGGGCTGGCCCTTGATTGATCGGGTGTCACGCTCCTCCCGATGGCGTAACCCTCGGGCAAGACCTGAGGGGCGTGCTTGCCCGCAAGATCACCAATAAAAACCGCCCGGCTGCAAAACTCTCTAAAACAGGCTGCCCTGTTCAGGCGGTTTTGGTTTTGATGCCGTTTTTTGCGTTTTGGCTTGGGCTTTTCCGTCTTTGGCTCCGGTGCAGCAACGCCTTCGACGGTCGTCGCGCTGACACGGCCATCGGAAAATTCAATCTCGATGCCTGTGCCGGGACCCAGGCCGGAGGCGTGTGAGACGGGCTGGTTTTCACCGTCGCGGATCACGGCAAAGCCGCGCGCCAGCACATTCTTGTAGGACAGCGAATTCAGCACCCTTTGCTGGCCCGCAATGGCCGCCCGGTGGGTTTTCAGCTGTGCTGAAATTGCGGTATCGGCGCGTGCTGCCAGAACGGAAACCTGCTCGCGGTCACGCGCCATGATCATTGCGAGCCGCTGCGGCATGCCCGAAAGCCCGGAGACGCTGCGCTCAAACGTCCGGCGCTTGTTGATGGTGTTAAGCTCCAGCGCCCGCGTCAGCCGCAGGCCCGCTTCATCGAAACGGCGGCGCGGCAGGGCCAGCAACTGGTCGAGAGAGGGCAGGCCGCGCGCCAGACCCGTGAGTGTCTGGCGGCGGAAATCCATCAGGCGGGCCATCGCGGAGGAAAGACGGGCCGTGGTTCGGGCCTGATCTGCGACCAGTTCAGCCTTCACCGGGACCGCGCGTTCGGCGGCACCCGTCGGTGTCGGCGCGCGATAGTCGGCAGCGTGGTCGATCAGTGTCCAGTCGGTCTCGTGTCCAACAGCGGAGATCAGCGGAATATCGCTTTCATGAGCCGCGCGCACCACGGCCTCATCATTAAAACCCCAGAGGTCTTCCAGCGAGCCGCCGCCGCGTGCAACGATCACCACGTCCGGGCGCTTGACCGGGCCGTCCGGCGTGCAGGCATTGAAGCCGCGAATGGCAGCGGCCACGGCATCGCCGGAGCCTTCGCCCTGCACCTTGACCGGCCAGACCACGACATGAACCGGAAAGCGATCGGTGATGCGGTGGAGAATATCGCGGATGACGGCCCCGGTCGGCGAGGTCACGACACCGACGACGCGCGGCATGAACGGAACCGGCTTTTTGGAGTTCTCGTCAAAAAGCCCTTCGGCGGCGAGCTTTTGCGGCGCTCTTCCAAAAGCGCCATCAGCGCGCCGGCGCCTGCAGGTTCCAGCGATTCCACCACGATCTGGTATTTCGAGGCGCCGGGGAAGGTCGTGACCTTGCCGGTCGCGATCACCTCCATGCCTTCTTCCGGCTTGATCTTGAGGCTGGAAAACACGCCGCGCCAGATGACTGCATCGATGCGGGAGCGTTCGTCCTTCAGTGAAAAATAGGCATGGCCGGAAGAATGCGGGCCGCGATAGCCCGAAATCTCGCCACGAAGCCGGATCCGGTCGAAACGGTCCTCGACGGTGCGCTTGATGGAGCCGGAAAGCTCCGAGACCGTGAACTCGGTCAGATTGCTGGCTGATTCGGTGTCAAACAGGTTACTCATGGCGCCAGTTTAGCCGATCCGTCCCCGTCTTTCACCGGCGTTCCCCGTAAATTCCCGCTGCCTGTGGCTCTGGCACAATCTGTCCTAAGCGAACCTATCAAGGAGAACTGAGATGACAGACCGTTTTGCTACTCGCAATGCAACACCGACAAGCCCGGCCTATAGCGGATTCTCGATCACTGCTGATGACGCATTGCCACTCGAGGAAGTCACACGGGCGCTTTATATCGGCATCTCCGGCAATCTTTCGGCGACGCTGATTTCCGGAGAAACCCTGACCTTTGAAAACTTGCCTTCGGGGTTCATTCTGCCCGTTCGCATCAGTCATGTGCTTGCCACGGGCACCACGGCCGGGGCTTTGGTGGGGCTGGTATGAGGATCACAAACAGGATATCGCTGATTGATCGCCTGAACAGGGCGCAGGGGTTTTGGCTGACACCGTTTTATCAGGCCCTGCCCGAGGGAGGCGGAGATGCTGGGCCCCGCCGCTGTTGTTGATGCCGCTAGCAGCCAGTATGCCCTTACAGTGGTTGCCTCCGCCGATATTGCGCCTGCCTTACCCTCAGACCTGACGACACTCACGACCGTTACCCTTGATAATCTGATCACCTTTACCCGGCCGGGTGAGGCGACCTATGTCGGCGCTGACGGGCTGATCCATACCGCTGCGGTAGATGTTCCGCGCTTTGATTACACCAATGGGCGGCGGCAATTGCTGCTTGAGGGGCCGGCGACGAATTTGTGCCTCAACAAGGACATCACTCTTTTGAGCAGGGGCGCAAATACGACCGTTACCCATATGCCCGACGAGATCGGTCCGGATGGGCAGACCGGCAATGTTTACCGGGTAGAGATGCCGGCGGCGAGCCTCACTTACGTGCTGTTGCACTCCATCAATCAAGGGGTCTCTGTTACGGCCTCCTTGTTTGCGAAGAAATACAGCGAAAGCCTGAAGGATTTTTCCATAACCGTCGGAAGCAGCGTTCAAACAGTGCACACGGCAACAGACGAATGGACACGGTATTCGGAATCCCGGGTGACGGGGAATTACAATGTCGGATTGACGAATAATACCCCGGATTCAAGTGACGCTTACGCCATAGATATTCTGGTGGCGTTTCCGCAAGTTGAAAGCGAGGTCGGGGCAACGTCATATATCCCGACAGCGGGAAGCGCGGTGACCCGTCCTGCTGACAAGGCGCAGCTTTCCGAAGCGCTCGCGGCATTGCTGCGGCGTGGCGAGGTCAGTGTCTTGCTCCAGGGCGAGAGGATTTACGGAACCGGAACGGGCGGATCCGGCTGGCTTCTCAGTGGCCCGGGCGGCGGAGATTATCTGTTTGTTCTCGCCAGCAATGGCGTGCAGATCAAGGGCGGAATGCCAGGTTATGTCCTGGCGTCCATAGCCCAGCCGCTCCCGAAGTTCGGGGTAATCTCGGCCTGGGATAGCCTCAATCTTGAAGGCGTTTATTCCGGTGATGGGGTCATCAGAACTGGCTCCGGCCCGCAAAGTGCAGACCTGTCTTCCGTCCTCATTGCGCGCAACGCGTCGTCTGGCTTTGCCAATGTTTGGTATGATCAGATCGTCATCTGGCCCTTCCGGATGACAAATGCAGACCTTCAGGCAAAGGCGGTGCCCTATGCGTGATTTTTATCTCAGATTCGCAGATCACGCCGAGGCGCATTCGGTGCTGGTAACCGCAGGCGCTGACGTTCCGGATGCGCTGGAATATCGTGACAGCGGCCTGCCCAAGGGCATGCTGATCATCAAACCCGTGGGTGCCGACTGTGATGGCCTTGTCTATGCCCCGACAGGTGAGATTGAAACCTACGAAGACGGGTTTGAATATCCCGTCACAGACCCGGTTTCCGGCTATCACGTCAATATTCGCATGGCCGAAGACGCCGTGCTTCCAGCAGGGCTTGCTGGTTTTGAGGTGGCGCCGAAACCGGAAACACCGACGGAACGGTTCTCTTGACCAAAATGAAACAAGGGCGACCGTCTCGGTCGCCCTGAGCATTTTAGCCATCGCATGACGCGGACGGACAAATCTATTCGTTGATCAGCCGCTTCAAAAGCTCGACTTCCTGCGAAAGCTTCTGGTCCTTGTCGAGAAGATCCTCGATCTTGCGCACGGCGTGGAGAACGGTGGTGTGATCGCGACCACCGAACCGGCGGCCGATCTCGGGAAAGGACCGCGGCGTCATCGTCTTGGCGAGAAACATCGCGATTTGCCGTGGCTTTACGATTACGCGCGTGCGGCGATTGGAAACAAGCTCCTGCCGAGTCACGCAATAATGGCGGGCGACGACGCGCTGGATGTCCTCGATCCTGACGCGTCTCGGTTCGCCCGTTCCCACCAGATGAACGAGCAGCTCGTCGACGCGCTCGATCGAAAGGTTCGGCTCGAATGAGCGGCGGAACAGAAGCTGGTTGAACGCGCCTTCGAGCTCACGACCGCTTGCCGTAACCTTGTCGGCAACATGTTCGAGCACGCTTGTCGGGATATCGATAGAAGGATCTTCCTGCTGCGCCATAGAAAGACGGCGCTTCAGCATCTCTAGCCGCATCGTGTAATCGGGGGCCTCGACTTCCAGCGAAACACCGCCGGTCAGGCGAGAGCGGACGCGCGGGTCGAGCGATTCCAGTTCCCAGGGCGCGCGATCTGCTGCGACGACAACCTGTTTGGCGCTGTCGAGCAAAGTGTTCAGCAAGTGGCAGAACTCGTGCTGGATCATCTTGCCTTGCAGGAACTGCATGTCATCAATGACCAGCAAATCGATGTTCCTGAGCGAGATCCCTGAGAGTCAGCGCGTCATTGTCACGGATCGCGGTCGCAAACTTCCACATGAAGTATTCAGCCGTCAGATAGACCACGCGCTGTTTTTCAGGCGCGGCAAGCGCAGCATTGGCGATTGCCTGCAGAAGATGCGTTTTGCCAAGCCCGACAGACGAGTGAATGAACAGCGGATTGAAGCGTACGGCTGCCATTGATGATTCAGCAATGGTTTTCGCGGCAGCGAAGGCCACCCTGTTTGATGCTCCTTCAACAAAGCTGTCGAAAGTGAAGAACGGATCGAGCGGCGATCCGAACACCGTCTGTCCGCCGCCGAAAGAGCCGCGCGCCGGGTTGCTCTCGGGTTCGTGCATCACCGGCTGGTCGTTCTGCGCGCGCGGCATCGGGCGGGCGGCTGGTGTCTGCTGCGTCTGACGCAGTTTAGGCTTCTCGGCGGCGACCGGCGCGGGCTGAGCCCGTGTTGCCGAGCGTACGAGAATTTCGACCTTCAGCAACTGCGGGCGTTCGGAGCGGGCGATTTCCGCCAGCAGATCAAGATAGTGATTGTTGATCCATGATTTCAGAAAGGCGGTTGGCACCGAAAATCGAAGAACGCTCTTTGAAGAGGACGGGTGAAGTTTCAAGCGACCGAACCAACTGGCGTAGACGTCGGTGCCCACATGGGCCTTGAGCGCCGTGCAGAAGCGCTCGAAAAACAGATTGTCGGTGTTCAAGGCAGCGTCTGGTGTTTCATCGTGCTCTTCCCTGCAAACCTCCGAAACGCCTGCGTTCTGCTCAGTGCTCGGGGCCACCATTCTCGTTCTCATTCTCTGCCGCCTTTCAAATTTCATCACCCTGGCGCAAGCGGACAATGCGCTTGCGGCCTGTTTCATCCTTCGGCCTTTCGCAAAAGGCCTTTTTGAATTGCCCGGTCATTGCCGGGCTTGGGACCATCTTCGCGGAACCTGCATTCCCTTCCTCGTATTGGGTGATGCCGACTGCAAAGTGTCCGATATGCGTTTCTGGCTCCTGTTGCCCGTTCCTCAATTTTACATGCCTAAAAAGGGCACAAAAAACCGTACCGGTTTTGATGCAAACCAGTGCGAAATCTGAGATTGTTGGAAGAGCGAAACCAAAACGGTCACGCTTCCAGCTTCAGGAAGACAACGCGCTCCTTGAGAACACGCCCCTCCCGCGAGTGCGAGAGCTCAATCCGTCCGCTGATGTGGAAGCCATTTAGGCAATAACGGTGGACAATTTCAACAAGGATTTTTACTCAAATCGACGCTGGCTGCATTGACTCAGAGAGGCGATTTTGACTCGCCGGAGCCGGTCGGAAAAGAATCGCTGTTGAATCAACTAGATTCAGAACTCACTCAATTTCAAAGCGCGAATCGGCCACAAAAAATAAAATGACTTGACGTGTCATGGACGTCCAAAACGATACCGAAAATTGCCGGAGTATGGTGGACCTCTTGTAAGCATCTGAATTTATTAACTAAAAGTCGTCATTTTTGTGACATGTATCTGAAATGTGATTGTCATGCAGGCCAAGCCTATGAAGACAAACAAAAAACCCGGCCAGTGGCCGGGTTTTCAAAATCTAATCGATGCGCGCTTGTTTAGGCAGACAGCGTCTTAACCCGCTGGGTAAGGCGCGAAACCTTCCGCGATGCCGTGTTACGGTGCAGGACACCCTTGCTGGCAGCGCGTGCGATTTCAGGCTCGGCCACCTTCAGTGCTTCCTTCGCCTCGTCAAGATTGCCGGCTGCAAGCGCCTCTTCAACCTTGCGGACGTAGCCGCGAACACGCGAGCGGCGGGACTTGTTGATGGCGGTACGGCGGGCCATTTTGCGCGTCGCCTTTTTCGCCGAAGTTGTATTGGCCATTTAAAGTCTCTCTTCGAATTTGGTCGCAAGCTCCGACATCGGCGGCGCGCCGTAAGGCTCAGATCGCTTTTCTGCCGGGAGCAATTGATGAAGCTACGATCAGCTTTCAATACTGTGGGCGGGCATATAAAGCCAAATGGACTGTCCGTCAATGTTGAATTGTTGAAAAGTCCCGTCTAGCCCGGCGCTTTATGATAGCTTTGGCAACCTGCGGCGTCCGGTACCATTGCCATTATGCCGGTGCGTTCTAAACTTCAAGAGCATATGATTTCATCCGGCGCCTGCCGATATCCCGGCGGGCCCAGCACAACGGGCAAAAACATGCGTGTCACTGTCTTTTCCGCAAAACCCTATGACGAAGACTTTCTCAAAGCCGCCAATGAGGGACGCCACGAACTGGTGTTCACCGAGGCGGCGCTGCATGCGCCGACGGCCAGGATCGCAGCTGGCTCAAAAGCCGTTTGCGCCTTCGTCAACGATGATCTCGGGGCCTCGACGCTTTCTGAACTTAAAGAGGTTGGGGTAAAGCTTGTGGCGCTCAGATGCGCCGGCTTCAACCGGCTCGACCTGACTGCGGCGGATGATCTGCAGATTGCTACAGCCCGTGTTCCCTCCTATTCGCCTTACGCGATCGCGGAACATACGCTGGCGCTGGTGATGACGCTGAACCGCAAGATTCATCGTGCCTATAACCGGGTGCGGGAAGGCAATTTTGCGCTCAATGGCCTTCTCGGTTTCGATCTGCACGGCAAGACGGTTGGAATCGTCGGCACTGGCGGTATCGGCCGGAACGTAATGCGGGCATTCAGCGGCTTTGGCTGCAATATCCTCGCCTTCGATCCCTATCCCAATGACGAGGCCGTGGCTCTCGGCGCGCGCTATGTCGACAAGGACGAACTGCTGGAACGCTCCGAGATCATCACGCTGCATTGCCCGCTGACGCCCGAGACGCGGCATTTCATCGACGAGGATGCGATCAACGCCATGCAGCGCTGCCGCATGCTGGTCAATACCAGCCGCGGCGGTGTCATCGACACGCTGGCCGTCATCGAAGGGCTGAAGTCGGGGCAGAATCGGTGCGCTGGCTCTCGATGTCTACGAGGAAGAAGAGGACCTGTTTTTCCGGGATCTGTCCTCGACGGTGATCCGCGATGATATTTTCGCGCGGCTTCTGACATTCCCCAATGTGCTGATCACTGGCCATCAGGGCTTCTTCACCGAAGAGGCGCTTTACAATATTGCCCGCACCACCATCGGCAATATCACGGCCTTCGAGGAGAAGGGCGCAGCACTTCACCCGATCGAGCGGCGCTAGCCCTTCTGGCAGGCCGGGCAGTAAAAGTCGACCGGCCGGCTTGGACGGCGCGCGCTATAGTGCCGCTGCAATCCGCGTGCGGGCAAGGGAGCCGGTGCGGTCATAAGCGGAGAAGGAATGCTGGAAATAGCCGAGCGTTCCGTCGGTCTTGCGATGGTCGCGCAGCGTCGAGCCTCCTGCTTCAATGGCCTCGGTGATGACCGCGCGGATGGCGGGAACGAGGGTTTTCAGGCCGCCTTTCGGCCTTCCCGTTGGCGTGACGAGGTGACCGGCGGCACGGAACGGCGAGAGCCTTGCCCGCCACAACGCTTCGCAGACATAGATATTGCCGAGGCCCGCGATATTACGCTGGTCGAGCAGAGCACTCTTGATGGCCTGGGTTTTGCCGACGAAGCGGGTGGCCAGGTATGCGGCATCCAGGCGGTTGCCGGTCGGCTCCGGTCCGAGGCCGGCAAAGCCGGGATCGGCCTCAAGCTCGGATTTCGGCGAAAGCTTGATGAAGCCGAAGCGACGTGGGTCATTATAGATGACGCGCCTTGCCGGCGACCCGCTCAATTGAAACACCACATGATCATGCAGCGCATTGACATTGCGCGGCGCATGAAACCAGCCAGGCAGTTGCGCATTGTCTGCCTCCTCGACCCGCCAGGAGCCGGACATGCCGAGATGAGCGATGATCGTCATGCCGTCATCGAGGTCGATCAGCAGGTATTTCGCGCGGCGACCCAGCGCGACAATCGTCTTTCTCTCCACAGTCTCGACAAGGTTTTCAGGAAAGGGAAAGCGAAGGTCGGCGCGGTTGAGGACGAGTTTTTCGATCCGGCGGCCCTCCATGGCAGGCGCCAGTCCGCGACGGACGGTTTCGACTTCGGGCAATTCCGGCATGTTATTTTAAGCCTTTGGCGTTTCGCTTTATTCCGTTTCGGTTTATAGCCGCACTGTCGGCGGGCGGCAGCAATAGCGCAAGGCTTCAGCTTTCGCTATGGTCGCCTGCAAAATCAATCGGGTAACGGATAGGTGCGAACATGGCGGAAAGCCGAACCGGCGCGAACGGTGGCATGGAAACCTCCTTCGGCTTCAAGGATGTGGCCGACGGTGAAAAACAGCCGCTCGTCAACGACGTGTTTCACAAGGTCGCCAAGCGCTACGACATGATGAACGATCTGATGTCGGCAGGCCTGCACCGGGCCTGGAAGGAGGGCATGGTTGGTGCGCTCAATCCGCCGCCGAGCCCCGATTACCGTGTGCTCGATGTTGCCGGCGGCACCGGCGACATTGCGTTTCGCATCGTCAAGGCCTCGCGCGGTCTGGCGCAGGCAACAGTGCTGGATATCAACGGCTCCATGCTCGCCGTCGGCGAGGAGCGGGCGGCCAAGAAAGGGCTTTCCGGCAATCTCACCTTTGTCGAGGCCAATGCGGAGGATCTGCCGTTCGAGGACAAGAGTTTCGATGCTTATACGATCGCCTTCGGCATCCGCAACGTGCCCCATATCGACAAGGCGCTGGCGGAGGCATATCGCGTCTTGAAGCGCGGCGGGCGCCTTCTGGTGCTCGAATTTTCAGAGGTCGAGATGCCAGTCCTCGACAAGGTGTACGAGGCGTGGTCGTTCCACGCCATTCCGCTGGTCGGCAAGGCGGTCGCCGGCGACGGCGAGCCCTATCGCTATCTAGTCGAATCGATCCGCAAATTCCCGAGCCAGAAGGATTTTGCCAGCATGATTGAGCACGCCGGGTTCTCGCGCGTCAAATTCACCAATTATTCGGGCGGTATTTCCGCACTTCATTCTGGCTGGAAGCTTTAGGCACGGCTCATGGGCGCGTTTCGATCCTATTTCAGTCTCCTCGGCGTCGGCTGGGTGCTCGCCCGCGAAGGCGTGATCAATGCACTGCCGTCGGAAGGCCTGCCGGCCTATGCGCGCCTTGTGAAGACCCTGCTTGTGCCGTTTGCACGGCCCGGCGCGCGCAAGAAGGCGCGGTCCGACCGGCTTGGCAAGGCGATCTCGCGGCTCGGTCCTTCCTATGTCAAGATGGGCCAGTTTCTGGCGACGCGTCCCGACGTGGTCGGCGATGGCTTTGCCAACGATCTTGCGCAATTGCAGGACCGGATGCCGTTTTTTCCGGTGGAGGCTTCGAAGTCCACCATCCGCAATTCGCTCGGTCGCCCGGTTGAGGAACTGTACACGTCTTTCGGTGACCCGATTGCTGCAGCCTCTATCGCGCAGGTGCACCCTGCGGAAGTGATTGACCGCGACGGGCGCCGGCATAAGGTCGCCGTCAAGGTGATCCGCCCCGGCATCCGACAGCGTTTCCAGGAAGACCTGGGGGCGATGTATCTGGTTTCGCGCATGCAGGAGCGGTTTATCCGTTCCAGCCGGCGGCTGCGCCCGGTTGATATCACACGCACGCTGGAACAGACTACCAAGATCGAGATGGATCTGCGGCTCGAGGCGGCGGCGATTTCCGAGATGACGGAGAATACCGCCGAAGATCAGGGGTTCCGCTTGCCGAAAGTGGACTGGGAGCGCACCGGGCGCGATGTCGTCACCATGGAATGGATCGACGGCGTCAAGATGTCCGATCTCGAGGGTCTGAAGGCTGCCGGTCACAATCTGGAAGAACTGGCGGTCACGCTGATCCAGTCCTTCCTGCGCCATACGCTGCGCGACGGTTTCTTTCACGCCGACATGCATCCGGGCAATCTGTTCGTCGACCATGACGGCATCATCGTCGCGGTCGATATGGGCATTGTCGGACGGCTCGGAAAGAAGGAAAAGCGGGTTCTCGCCGAAATCCTTTATGGTTTCATCACCCGCGATTACATGCGGGTGGCCGAGGCCCATTTCGAGGCCGGCTATGTGCCGGGGCATCACAACAAGGCCTCGTTTGCTCAGGCGATCCGCGCCATCGGCGAACCGATTCACGGCCAGTCTGCCGAGACGATCTCCATGGGCAAGCTTTTGACGCTGCTGTTCGAGATCACAGAAATTTTCGACATGTCGACCCAGACGCAGCTCATCAACCTGCAGAAAACCATGGTGGTGGTCGAGGGCGTGTCACGCATGCTGGACCCGCATTTCAACATGTGGAAGGCCTCCGAGCCGGTGGTCGGCAAGTGGATCGAGGAGAATCTCGGGCCGAAACGCGTGCTTTCCGATATGCGTGATGGCATGCGCGCCGCGCTGAAGCTGGCTGAAGCCGTGCCGGAAATCGCCGACAAGACCGAGAAATTCCACAACGAAATCATCGCCATGAGCGAAAAGGGCCTGCGGTTTGATGAGACGACGGCCGAAGCGATCGGCAGGGCCGAGGCCCGTCACACCCGCTCTGGCCGTTTGGCCCTCTGGCTGATCGCCATTGTGCTTGTCTACATCGCAGTCGCAGCGTCGTTCGTCTGGTTCGGCTAAATCTGGCGAAAGCTGTTTTTGTTTGCCGCTGGCCGCACCAGGCTGTCGGCGTTTTTGACCATTTTATGGAGTATTGCTGATGCGCATCGGCGGACGCCTTTCGGGCGCGATTGAAGTTCTGACGGATGTGGATGAACGGCGGCGGCCAATCGCCAGCGCTCTGAAGGACTGGGGCACGTCGCATCGTTTCGCCGGTTCCGGCGACCGTGCGGCCATCGGCAACATTGTCTATGATGCGCTGCGGTTGAAGTTGTCCCATGCCTTTCTGATGGATGATGACAGCCCGGCAGCCCTTGCCCATGCAGTGTTGTTCCGCCAGTGGGGGCTTTCGCCCGAGGCGCTGGCTGAACAGCTCGATGGCGACAAGTTCGCCCCTCAACCTCTGCCTGAGGCAGCACTTGAGGCCTTTGCTGCGCGTGACCTCGCCGAGGCTCCGGATGAGGTTCGCGGTGATCTCCCGGCATGGCTGCTGCCATCGTTCAAGGCGAATTTCGGTGACAACTGGCTTGCCGAAGCCGAGGCATTGAACCTCAGGCCGTCGCTCGATCTGCGTGTCAACACGCTGAAGGCAAAACGCGAAAAGGTGATGAAGGCATTGAGCCGAAGCGGGCCCAAGGAAGGTGAGATCGCGCCGGATTGCCTTCGCATCGCGCCTGGGAACGGGTCTGACCGCCTGCCCAACGTCACTGCCGAATTGTCCTTCCAGAAGGGCTGGTTCGAAGTGCAAGATCAGGGATCGCAGATTGTGGCGACACTGGTTGGAGCGAAGGCCGGCGATCAGGTTCTCGATTTTTGTGCGGGCGGCGGCGGCAAGACGCTGGCGCTTTCAGCCGCGATGGGCAATGCCGGGCAGGTTCACGCTTACGATGCCGACCGCAATCGCCTTGCTCCGATCATCGAGCGACTGAAGCGGGCGGGGACGCGCAATGTGCAGGTCCATGACGCAATTGCTGATCTTGATGGGCTTGCGGGGCGGTTCGATCATGTTCTGGTTGACGCGCCGTGCACGGGGACCGGCACATGGCGGCGCCGTCCCGACATCAAATGGCGCCTGTCGGAAAAGAACCTGGATGAGCGCATGGCCCAGCAGGCGGAAGTACTGGCCGAGGCTTCGCGTTTCGTCAAGCCGGGCGGGCGGCTCACCTATGTGACCTGCTCTCTTCTGCCGGAAGAAAACCAGCACCAAATTGCCGCGTTCCTGGCAAGCGAGCATGGCAGCGTGTTCGAAGCCATCGATATGGAGCCGGTCTGGACGGCGACATTCCCGGGCGTTGACGCACGACCGCATTTCTCCGGCGAAGGCTATGCAACACTGACACCGGCAGCAACGGGGACCGATGGTTTCTTTTGCGCGACTGTCAGCCGAAAATTCTGAGAACCAGCACCTGAACTGACGAACATCAAGGCGCGAGATCGGCGTGTGTGGCAAATGTCCAGTCGATAACTGGATTATTTGACACAAGTTTATTTTTCCTTCATGTAGGCCGCGATTAACTTAGCGTGAACTTCACTGAAGGAGAGGGATTTGATGAAACGCACGACCCAGATGCGCGTAGCGCTTTCGCTATCGCGGCCTCAACCGTTGTCGCTGCCATGCCGGCGTTTGCAGCGGATGTGACGCCGGAAGATGTCGTCAAGCATTATGCCGATGTCGCTCATGCCAAATATCAGGATTCCCTGACGACGGCGCAGGCACTCGATCAGGCCATCCAGGCTTTCATCGAAAGCCCAAGCGAAAAACGCAGACTGCCGCCAAGGACGCCTGGATCGCTGCGCGCGTTCCCTATCAGCAGACCGAGGTCTACCGTTTCGGCAACCCGGCCGTCGATGATTGGGAAGGCAAGGTTAATGCCTGGCCGCTGGACGAAGGCCTGATCGACTATGTCGACGCTTCCTACGGCATGGAAAGCGACGAGAATACGCTCTACACCGCCAATGTGATTGCCAATCCGCAAATCGAGATCAATGGCGAAACGGTCGACGCGACCGAGATCACGCCGGATCTGCTGGCCAACACGCTGCATGAGGCCGGTGGCATCGAGGCCAATGTTGCGACCGGTTATCACGCGATTGAATTTCTGCTTTGGGGACAGGATCTGAACGGCACGGATGCCGGTGCGGGCGAACGTTCCTATACCGATTACCTGACGGGCGAGGATTGCACCAACGGCAATTGCGACCGTCGCGCCGCCTATCTTGTCGCAGCATCCGAACTGCTGATCTCCGATCTTGAAGACATCGTGGCGGCATGGGAACAGGGCGGCCAAGCCTACACCTATGTGACCGAGGACCCGACGGTCGGCGTTTCGGCGATCCTGACGGGCATGGGCTCGCTCTCCTATGGTGAGCTTGCCGGTGAGCGCATGAAGCTCGGCCTTCTGTTGCACGATCCGGAAGAAGAACATGATTGCTTCTCCGACAACACGCATGCCTCGCATCTCAACGATGTCATCGGCATCCTGCAGGCCTATACCGGCGACTATGTCCGCGTTGATGGTACTGAGATGACCGGCGCTTCGGTGTCCGAACTGGTGGCTGCCAAGGACGCGGCGCTTGACGCGGAAATCAAGGCCAAGCTCGTTGACACGGTCGAGGCCATGGAAGCCATGGCGACGCGCGCCAACACGGTCGAGGCCTATGACCAGATGATCGGTGAAGGCAATGACAAGGGCAATGCCACCGTTCAGGCCGCCATCGATGGCCTGATCGCGCAGACCCCGTCGATCGAGCGCGCCATTGCAGCCCTTGAACTCGGCCAGATCGAACTTGAAGGTTCCGACAGCCTGGACAACCCCAACGCTGTTTTCCAATAAGATCAATATGGATGGTCCCGTGTCATATGCGGGACCCTCCTTCCAGCGGGCATGAATGACGATGATATTGCAGTATTCGAAAGCTATTCCTTTGGCGGCTTTTGCCGCCTTGTTCGGTTTTGCAGCACTTGCCCAGGACTGGCCGCTGCCTGAGGCGCGAGACGATCTCAACGCCAAGGACAAGGTCCGCGTGGAGAGCGTCACGCAACCGACTGATGATTTTACCAGGGCTGAACGTTTCGAGACCATGCAGGGTGGCGCGGCGACCACCAAGGCCACCGTCAACCGCGATGTGTTTTCAAAATCCTCTGCCAATATCACCTTCGCCGAAGAAGAAACCTTCAAGCTCGGCAATGCGCTGTTTCGCAAATTCTGGGTGTCGTCGCCGTCCTCCACGCAGGCCTCGGACGGTCTCGGCCCGCTCTTCAACGCTCGCTCCTGCCAGAGCTGTCACCTGAAGGACGGTCGCGGCCATCCGCCCGAAGGCGACAGCGACGCGACCTCGATGTTTTTGCGTCTGGCGCGGCCAGCCCGCACGCCGGAAGAACAGGCCCGTATCGACAGCTATGAGACGGTCAATTTTCCCGACGAAGTCTATGGCGGTCAGTTTCAGGACTTTGCCGTTCCGGGCCTCGAAGCGGAAGGGCACATGAAGATTGATTATGCGGAAAAGCCGGTTACGCTTGGAGACGGTACGGTCGTCTCGCTGCGCGAACCGAGCTACAGCGTGACCGATCTCGCCTATGGTCCGTTGGGCGATGACACGACTCTTTCGCCGCGGATTGCCAACCAGATGATCGGCATGGGGCTGATCCAGGCGATCCATCCCGCTGACATTCTGGCAAAGGCCGACCCCGAGGACACCGATGGCGACGGCATTTCCGGCCGCCCGGCCATCGTCAGCGATCATCGCACAGGTGACGTCAAGCTCGGCCGGTTCGGCTGGAAGGCCCAGAATGCCAGCGTCCGCGATCAGTCGTCTGGCGCGTTTTCCGGTGATATTGGCATCTCGTCACCCGATGCGCCGAACCACTGGGGCGATTGCTCTGAAACAGAAGCCGCCTGCCTCGACCTGCCGCACGGCGCCCAGCCCCGGCTCGGCGAAACCGAAGCGCCTGATCCGGTGATGGATCTGGTCACGTTTTACTCCGAAAATCTCGCCGTGCCCGCGCGTCGCGATGTCGATGATCCTGAGGTTTTGCGCGGTAAGCAGGTGTTTTACGAGGCCGGCTGCGCCGCCTGCCACACACCGAAATATGTGACCAGCCGCAATGCGGAAAACCCTGCCCATCGGTTTCAGCTGATCTGGCCCTATTCCGATTTTCTGCTGCATGATATGGGCGAGGGGCTTGCCGATCATCAACAGGTAGGCGTTGCCGATGGCTATGAATGGCGCACCGCGCCGCTCTGGGGCACGGGGCTGACGGAGGTCGTGAGCGGCCATTCCTTCTTTCTGCATGATGGCCGGGCACGCAACCGTACCGAGGCAATCCTCTGGCATGGCGGCGAGGCTGAAGCCGCGCGCGACAATTTCGCCAATGCGCCGAAAGAGGATAGAGACGCGCTGATCAAATTCTTGGAATCGCTTTGAGACATGAGGTCGCTGTGAGACATCTTGCCGGAACCGCCTTCGCCGTCCTGCTCGCGCTGCCGTTTGGTGCGGGCAGTGCCCGGGCAATGAACGAGGATGCCGTGCCGATGGTACTGGAAAAGGCCGTCGACGGTTTTATCCGCCCCGGCTATCACGCATTCGAGGCGGCAACCGGCACCATGGCTTCGGCAATGGCCGCCTTCTGCGCGGCACCCGACGAAGCGACCTATGGCGATGCGATCACAGCCTATGACCAACTGGTCACGGCCTGGTCGCATATCGAGATCGTGCGCACCGGCCCTGTGATCGACGATCATCGTTTCGAACGCATCCTGTTTTACCCCGACCGCAAGAGCATCGGCCTGAAACAGGTGCAGGCCGCGATCATAGAGCAGGACGAGACCGCCACCGATCCCGCCTATCTGCCGGAAAAAGCGTTGCCATGCAGGGACTGCTGGCGCTCGAATTCGTGCTGTTCGGGACGCAATACGAGACGATGTTCGATGAGCCGGAGACCTATCGCTGCCGTTACGGTGCGGCGATTGCCGAAAATGTCGACACTATCGCAGGTGAACTCGCCGCCGAATGGGATGCGCCTGATGGTGCTGCTGCCCACTGGAAAAGCCCGGACCCGACAATCCGCTGTTTCGCACCAATGACGAGGCGCTGACGGCGCTGCTCGGCGTGCTGGTGCACGGTATGGAGACGGTGCGTGATTACCGGATCGAATATTTCTATCGTGGCGAGGACGGCCCGAACATTCCCACCCGTGCAATCTACTGGCGTTCAGAAAACACCGGCCCTCGATCCTTGCCAATCTCGAAGGGCTGCAAGCGCTTTTGAACCAATCGGAAATGGTTGATCTGCTTGACGAGGGCGTGCGTTCCATCATCTCCTCGATCAACTTCCTGTTTTCGTCTGTCGAAGGCGTGGTCGGCGACATGGACCCGGATATCAAGGTCGCGATGTCCGACCCCGATCAGCTTGCCAAACTCAATTACCTGCTGATCAACACCAAGGATCTGATCCTCAGGCTCAATGACCGGTATGGCGGCGCGATCGGCCTTGGCGCAGGCTTCTCCTTTTCTGACGGAGACTGATTGCCATGCGCTCGCCGCTTGTTGACCGTCGAAGCTTTGTGAAGGCTGCGGGTGCGGCTTTTCTGGCCGGGCTTCAACCGCAGGCCGCTTTGGCGCTGTCGCGGGCCGATGCGGTTTACGCCACCGGCATTCGAAAACCCGACCGCAGCTTTGCACTGGCCCTGATGAGCGAGGCCGGGGACTTTATCGCCGAAATCGACCTGCCTGACCGGATTCACGGCCTCGCCGCTTCGCCCGTAACGGGGCAAGTGGTGGCCTTCGCGCGCCGCCCCGGCACCTTCGTTCTGGTCTTCTCGCCGGATGGCAGCGGTGGCCGGTTCATTATCCACGCGGTTGCCGACCGGCATTTCTACGGTCACGGCGCCTTCTCGCCCGATGGCCGGTTTCTATATGCCAGTGAGAATGATTTTGAAAACCGCAGCGGCGTGATCGGGATTTATGATGGTCATGACGGTTTTGTCCGTGTCGGCGAATACCCGACCTATGGCATCGGCCCCCATGATCTGGCGGTCTCCCCGGACGGCCGGTATCTGGTGGCGGCCAATGGCGGGATCGAAACGCACCCGGATTTTGGCCGCACCAAACTCAATCTTGATCATATGGAACCGTCGCTGGCGCTGATCAATGCAGCTTCGGGCGCGCTTGTCGAAAAACACGCCCTGCCGGCAGATCTCAGCCAGCTTTCGACGCGCCATCTTGCCATAGGTGAGGCGGGCCGCGTTTGGTTCGCCTGCCAGTATGAGGGGCCGCGCAATGCTCTGCCGCCGCTTGTCGGTCGTTTCGCGCCGGGCGAGGCGCTTTCCTTGCCGAACTGCCGGATGAGATGACCATCGGGCTTGGCAATTACGTCGGCGCCATCGCCTACAATCCGCGCGACGGCCTGATCGGCCTGTCTTCGCCAAAGGCGAGCGGCATGGTGGTGACACTTGATGAGGCGTCAGGCGAATTGCGTTCTTCACGCAGGCTCGCCGATGCTGCGGGCATTGCGCCGGCGCGCCACGGCTTTGCCGTCGGCACTTATAGTGGCACCTTCAATGCCCGCCACCACAATGTCGCTTTCGACCAGCATATCCAGCGCCTGACTGGCCAAACGAAATCTGCGCTCTAGATTAGGCTTGCCATGAAAATATCTTTATCCAAGCCGTCTTCATTGTCGGCGTCGTCGTCGCAGGGTTCATCGTCGGCATCGCCAACGTGCCGGGTGAATGGTACCAGTCGCTCGCCAAGCCGCCCTTCAACCCGCCGAACTGGGTGTTCGCGCCCGCCTGGAGCCTGCTTTATGTGCTGATCGGCTGGGCCGGAGCGCGGCTTTTCATAAGACGACCGGAAACATCAGGCGCACTGACGCTCTGGACAGCCCTTCTGGTGCTCAACCTTGCCTGGTCACCGTTGTTTTTCGGGATGGAGATGCCGGTGGCAGCCCTCGTTGTCGTCTTGGCGCTTCTTGCCGGCATCTTGTTGTTCATTGCGCGCAGCTGGGGGAAAGACCGCATTTCCGCCGCCCTGTTTCTGCCGTATGCAGCCTGGGTCGCCTTCGCGACATTGCTTAACGTTTCAATCGTTTACCTCAATTGATCTTTCCCGCTTGTTGGGAAAACGCGGTCGTGCCAATCTCACCTCAGGACGAGGTGATGTATGGCAAATTTCGAGCACGGCGACTTCCACGCCCGGATCATGAACAGTTTTGCAAGCCAGGGCGCGATGGAGATGCTCGGTGCGGAGCTGACGCGCATCAGCCATGGTGTGGTCGAGATCGAGTTTCCGTTTGACCAGAAGCTGACCCAGCAACACGGTATTCTCCATGCCGGGGTGATCGCGACGGGGATGGAGACCGCCTGCACCTATGCCGCCTACACCATGATCGATACCGATGCGTCGCTTCTCACCATTGAGTTCAAGGTCAATCTGCTTTCGCCAGGGCGCGCGGGTCGGTTTCTGTTTCGCGGCGAGGTCACCAAGCCCGGCAGTAATATCATCGTTACCGACGGGCGCGGCTATGCGCTGGGCGACGATGGGCCTGCGAAACTGATCGCATCGATGTCCGGCACATGTATGGTCGTGCGCGACCGGGAAGGGTTTCAGGGCTAGATGCTCGATCGTGTTGCAGGAAAGGACGTTCTCTTCGTCATGGCGGCAGAAGCCGAGTATGGCGAAAAGCTGAAAGCCCGGATTTCGCCGCTGATGGCGGGCGTGGGCCCGGTCGAGGCTGCGATATCACTGACCAAGGCGCTGACGGTTTATGCCGCGGCAAACAGATTGCCGGCGCTGGTCGTTTCGCTCGGCTCGGCAGGTTCAGCCACGCTGGAGCAGACGGAAATCTACCAGGCCGCCTCGGTCTCCTATCGTGACATGGATGCCTCGCCGCTCGGATTTGAGAAGGGGCGCACGCCGTTTCTGGATATTCCCGCCGAAGTTCTGCTGCCGTTTTCGATCCCCGGCCTGCCTTCCGCGCGCCTTTCAACCGGCGCCAATATCGTCTCGGGTGCGGCCTATGACCGGATCGATGCCGATATGGTCGACATGGAAACTTTCGCGCTTTTGCGCGCGTGCCAGCTCATGGGCGTGCCGTTGACCGGCCTTCGGGGTATTTCCGATGGCAGGGAAGAGCTCAAACATGTCGATGACTGGAGCCAATATCTGCACATAATCGATGAAAAACTCAGCCAAGCCGTCGATCGGCTGGAAAGCGCCATTGAAACGGGCGCAATTCCCCTCTAAACGCAGCTTTTAGCTTTCATCGACCGGAAGGCCTTCCCATGACCGCAGACATTTCCCATCCCGATTCCGTCCTGATCATCGATTTCGGCAGCCAGGTGACGCAGTTGATCGCGCGTCGCGTGCGCGAAACCGGCGTGTTCTGCGAGATCGTGCCGTTTCAGAAAGCGGAGGAAGGCTTCGAGCGACTGCAGCCGAAGGGCGTGATATTCTCGGGCGGACCGGATTCTGTGACACGGGACGGTTCGCCGCGCGCGCCGCAGGCGGTGTTCGACAGTGGGGTGCCGATCCTTGCCATCTGCTATGGCCAGCAGACGCTCTGCGTTCAACTCGGCGGCTCGGTCGAAGGTGGTCACGCAGCGGAATTCGGCCGCGCCGATGTTGAGATCCTGAAAGCCTCACCGCTTTTCGAAGGCATCTGGGAAGTCGGTCACAAATATCCCGTGTGGATGAGCCATGGCGACCGCGTGATGCATGCACCGGATGGTTTTGAAGTGATCGGCACCTCGCCGCATGCGCCCTTTGCCATCTGCGTCAACGAGGAAAAGCGCTATTACACCACCATGTTCCACCCGGAAGTGGTGCACACGCCCGATGGCGGCAAGCTGCTTTCCAATTTCGTGCACAAGATCGTCGGGCTGAAATCCGACTGGTCGATGGCGGCCTACCGCGCTGAAATGGTCCAGAAGATCCGCGATCAGGTCGGCGACAGTAAGGTGATCTGCGCGCTCTCCGGTGGCGTTGACTCATCCGTTGCCGCACTCCTGATCCACGAGGCCATCGGCGACCAGCTCACCTGCATCCTCGTTGACCACGGCCTGATGCGCAAGAATGAGGCGGCCGAAGTGGTCGCGATGTTCCGCGAGCACTACAATCTCCACCTCATCCATGTCGATGCGGTCGATAAATTCGGCGGCGAGCTTGAAGGCGTGGCCGATCCGGAAACCAAGCGCAAGATTATCGGTCGCCTGTTCATCGAGACCTTCGAGGACGAGGCGAAGAAGCTCGGCGGTGCCGACTTCCTCGGCCAGGGCACGCTCTATCCGGATGTGATCGAAAGCGTCTCCTTCTCCGGCGGCCCATCGGTCACCATCAAGTCGCACCACAATGTCGGTGGCCTGCCCGAGCGCATGAACATGCAGCTCGTTGAGCCGTTGCGTGAACTGTTCAAGGATGAGGTTCGCGTACTCGGCAAGGAGCTTGGCCTGCCCGATAGCTTCATCGGTCGCCACCCATTCCCGGGCCCGGGCCTTGCGATCCGCTGCCCCGGCGGCGTGACCAAGGAAAAGCTCGACATCCTGCGCGAGGCCGACGCCATCTATCTCGATGAAATACGGAAAAACGGCCTCTACGACGTCATCTGGCAGGCCTTCGCCGTGCTGCTGCCGGTGCAGACCGTCGGTGTGATGGGCGATGGCCGCACCTATGAATTCGTCTGCGCACTGCGCGCCGTGACCTCCGTCGATGGCATGACAGCCGATTTCTACCACTACGACATGAACTTCCTCGGCAAAGCCGCCACCCGCATCATCAACGAAGTCCGCGGCATCAACCGCGTGGTCTACGACGTGACGTCGAAGCCGCCGGGCACGATCGAGTGGGAATGAAGCTGCAGTTGGCAATGGTGGGCTGGACCGCGCGTCAGCGGTTCAACTCAAGCTCGCCTTTGACATAGTCGATCTTCGGTCTTCGGAACCTCATCGCAACCCAGGCCGCCAGCAGTCGGACGAAGAAGCCCGCCGAATAGGCTTTTAGGTTGGGCACGTCTTGCGGCAGCGATGATTGATCGTCGAGGGTTCCGGCCATGGATCGTAATTGGAGCGGGGGCAGGGTGCCCTCCGGCCAGAGTATGCCGTAAAGATCAACCCAGTGGCCCACTGTGACGTCGAGGATCATCGGTGTGTTGCAGCAGACCGCAACGATGCGCCGGGTCTTGGTCTTGTCGTTCAGGCGAAACTCACGCAGATTTTCCGAGCCGCTCAGGCATCGCACCCGGTCCTTGCGGAAAACCTCCATGCGCGTGCCGCCGGATGCCTCGCGCAGACGCGGCGCACCGGGAAGCGCCTCCATCAATTCGGCGGCGCTCCGGCAGGAATTGCAAAGGCATTCCGCACTCATGATCGGGGCGTCTGCCGCTTGCATTTTCACAGCACCACAGCGGCACTGCAGCTCCGTCACGTCGCCCATTGATCTGCCCCCAAAAAACAACGCTAGACTGTCACGCCGGCCCTCAGCGTTCTGTCCTGTGTTCGTTACTGCTGCTGCTTCAGCGAGATCGCGAATCTCGAGCAGCACTTCCAGCTCGGTCGGTCCAGGTGGCGGGGCTGCAGCGGCCGCGACCTCTTCCTGACGCTTGGCCTTACGCTCGGCTGCTACGCGCACCCGGTTGATGGTTTTGACCAGCATGAAGACCACGAATGCGATGATCATGAAATTGATGATGGAGGTGATGAAGGCGCCGTACGCAAAAATCGCGGCGCTTGAATCGCGCGCGTCCGCAAGGCTTGCTCCCTCGGGGACGACGCCGTTCATCACGAAATACATGTCGGAAAAATCGATGCCGCCGACGATCAGCCCGATAATCGGATCGATGATATCGGCCACCAGCGAACGGACGATTGCGGTAAATGCCGCGCCCACAATGATGCCGACGGCCATGTCGACGACATTGCCTCTGGCGATGAAATCCCGGAATTCCTTAAGCATTGTCTCTCCGTTTTTGCCTCATATGCCTGTTCTGACAGGCCGACGTTAGGCGATTGTGACGGAGGGTTCCATATTCCGCGGGTTGAAAAGAGCTCTAATTGGCGGAAATGGCACTGGCTGGCGGCCTAATCCACAGGCTCTTCGATTTCGGCCCGTTCCCAGCCCTGGCCGGTAAGGTGTTCCTGCGGCTGGAAGCGTTTCTTGTAGTCCATCTTCTGTGAGCCTTTGACCCAGTAGCCGAGATAGACATAGGGCAGGCCAAGCTTCTGGGCCCGGCCCACATGGTCAATGATCATGAAGCTTCCAAGCGAACGCTTCACATAGGCCGGGTTGAAAAAGGAATAGACCATGGACAGCCCGTCGACGAGGAAATCCGAGAGCGCTACGGCAATAAGCTCGCCCTCCTCACCGAGGTGGCCGGTTGAAATGCGGTATTCGAACATTCGGGTTTCCACATGGGTCTCTTCCACCATCACGACATAATCATCGATCGTCATGTCGGCCATACCGCCGCGCTGGTGGCGGCTGTCGAGATAGGTGCGAAACAGGTCATATTGCTCAGACGTGGCAATTGCGGGTCGCTCGGTCGCCACGAGGTTGCTGTTGCGTGAGGCAATACGTTTCAGCGACCGCGGCTTTTCAAACTCGTCCGCCAAGATCCGCACGGATACACAGGCGCGGCAGTTCTCGCACGCCGGGCGATAGGCAATATTCTGCGAACGTCTGAAGCCGCCCTGCGTGAGAAGGTCGTTCATCTCGTTGGCGCGGGGGCCGACGAGATGGGTGAAAACCTTGCGCTCGCGCTCTGCCTCCAGATAGGGGCACTGCGCCGGAGCAGTCAGGTAAAACTGTGGTGACTGGATGGCTTGCGTGTTCATGACCGGCACAACATGCTTCGGGTTACTGATCCTAGAATGGCGCAATCGGCCAAAGGTCAACCTTGCCTGCGGCGATCTTGTGCCGAGAATGCTTCCGCTTCAGATCGCTTCTTCACGCACGATCACGGCGCCGACCAGAAAATCGTGCAGCAGTCGCTTGCGATCGGTGAAGAGACCGACCAACAGAACCAGCGGCGTCAGGATGGAGTTGAACAGCCAGAACAGGGCCAGATGCACGGCGGCGGTCAGAAAATCCATCCTCAAGCCATCGGTGCGAACGATCCTGAGGCCCATGGTCCGCATGCCAAGCGAGGCCTGCGCGAACCCGCCCATCGTGAAGCCGAAATAGAACACGGCGACGATGAAATAGAGCACCGGATACAGCAAAAGGCGAGCCCCAGCGTGGCAATCCCGACAAAGAACAGCAGAACCGCTGCAGGCACCCACAGGATTGCGATGATGAGGTAATCGACCAGAAACGCCAGAACCCGGCGCGACAACACGCCGGAATAGGCGGCGCTGCCAGCATTCGGTGCTGCGTAGGGCATGTCTCGTTGAATGCTCATCGTTGTCACTCGCTCGTTTCGATCCAGCTAGGCGTTCCGCCTCAGCTTTCATTCCAATGTGGGATGGCCGTGGCTGATTGCAACGCCGGGAGCGTGACGATGGTCACGATTTCGCCAGTTTTTCGGCGACCTCCATTGCGAAATAGGTGAGGATGCCGTCGCAGCCGGCGCGTTTGAACGACAGAAGCGTTTCCATCATCACCCGGTCGCCATCGATGGCGCCGCGTTCCGCGGCCATGCGGATCATCGCGTATTCGCCGGAGACCTGATAGGCGAAGACCGGAAGGCCGAAGGTTTCCTTCATCCTCCAGCAGATATCGAGATAGGGCAGGCCCGGTTTGACCATCAGCATGTCAGCGCCTTCCTCGACATCGAGGGCGGCGTCGCGCAGGGCCTCAGTACCATTTGCAGAGTCGACGTAATAGCTTGCCTTGTCGCCCTTCAGCAGTCCTTTGGTCGCAATTGCTTCGCGGTAAGGCCCGTAGAAGCCGGAGGAAAATTTGGTCGCATAGGACATGATGCCGACATTCTGGAAGCCTGCAGCGTCCAGCCGTTCGCGGATCGCGCCGATCCGCCCGTCCATCATTTCAGAGGGCGCCACAATGTCAGCACCCGCCTCTGCCTGCAGCACGGCTGCCTCGCAGATATGATCAACGGTGCCGTCATTGACGATCTCGTCGCCGATCAGGATGCCGTCATGGCCGTGACTGGTGAACGGGTCGAGCGCGACATCGGTAATCACGCCGACACCGGGGCTGCCTTCTTGATGGCACGGGTGGCGCGGTTGATCAGATTGTCGGGATTGAGAATTTCCGAACCGTTCATATCGCGCTTTTCGAGCTCGATATTGGGAAAGGTGGCGATTGCGGGGATACCGAGCGCCTCGGCCTTGCAGGCGGCCTCCGCCAGCCGGTCAACGCTCATGCGGGAAACGCCGGGCATGGCCGGGATCGGCTCTTCGATATTCTCGCCCGGGATGACGAAAACCGGCCAGATCAGGTCATCGACCGTCAGTCGGTTCTCGCGCACCAGCCTGCGGGTCCAGTCGGCCTTGCGGTTGCGGCGCATGCGGCGGTGACCCGTGATCCGGTCGACGAGATGGGTCTTGTCGTTGGCGTCGTTCATCCTGTTTCTCCGGCCTGCTGGACAGTTTTGATGTTCGTCAGGCTTGTAGCACGCTGACAGCGAGCGCTAAACACTCCAAATTGTCACATCGGCAACGCCGCTCCCGGGTTTGTCGGCAGGCATTTGCCGCGTATAAGGCGATCATGAACTCAGAATCGAGCGTTACCCCAAGTCCCAGTTTTTCGCAGTCCGCTTTTCTGGTTTTTAAGCGGTGTGTTGCTGTGTTTCTTCTTATTTTGGCGCTTTTCAGCTGGGCGGCGCTCATTGGGCTTTCTGAAGGTGGTGCCGGACGATTCGATATCGTCCATCCCGATATCCGTTTTGTCGAAGCGGTGCTGTCCGTGCTCTATCCGGTCGCCGCTCTCGGTCTCTGGTTCGGGGTAAGGTGGGGCGGGGTGCTATGGGTGGTCAGCGTCGCATTCCAGATCGGTGTGCGCAGTGCCTACCCGCAGATTTTCGGCGATGCAGCCGGGCTGACAGCCGTTCACGTTTTATTGATCGGCTTCTATGTCTCCTTCTGGGTTTACCTTGCCTTCATTCGTCAGCGTTAAAATGCGCGAGAGTGTCCTGCCGGCTTGGGTTTGAAATCCGACAATAATTGGCCATATTGCTGTGACAGGGCTTCACTGAAGCAGTGACGCCTGCTTCCGGCGTTTGAGGGACTGAACGAGATTTGGATTTCATGACAAAAAACTAGACCAGAAAGCGCACTCCAAAACTGTGTCGCGCCGACGTTTCATCGCCGGTGCCGCGGGTGTGCTGGCTCTGCCGCAACTGGCTTCTGCGCAGTCGGCGGTCGACGCGCTGATCAACACGCCCGGGCGCGGCAACTGGGATGACCAGTTCGATGCCGTGACCTCGCGTGCCCAGGCCAGTGTCAGTTCCAACCAACCGATACTCGGTCCGAACGCACCGTCGAATCTGATGCAGGCAATCGCGGAGTACCAGCGAATTGTCACCGGTGGTGGCTGGCCCGAGGTGCATCCCAATGTTCCGCTGCAATTCGGCGTTTATGATGCCTCCGTGCAGCAGTTGCGTCAGCGGCTGATTATCTCCGGCGATCTGTCGCGGTCAGCCGGTATTTCTGATTCTTACGACTCCTATGTTCAGGGTGCGGTTCGCCACTTTCAGGCGCGTCACGGTCTTGCCGAGACCGGCTATATTGACGAGTACACGCTGAAGGCGCTCAATGTCAGCGCCCGGGTTCGCCTTGCCCAGCTTGAAACCAATCTGACACGCGTTGAGGACCTTGGCTCGAACCTCGGTGAGCGTTATGTGCTGGTCAATATTCCCGCAGCCTATGCCGAGGCGGTGGAGAACAATGCCGTCGCGTTGCGTAATGTCGCCATTGTCGGTCGGCCTTCGCGCCCAACGCCGTTGCTGAACTCGAAAATCTTCGAGATCATCTTCAACCCACCCTGGACCGTGCCGCGTTCGATCATCCAGAAGGATATCATGCCGCTGATGCGCGAGGATCCGAACTATCTGGTGGACAACAAGATCCGGCTTTATGACAACAAGGGCAAAGAGGTCGATCCGATGACGATCGACTGGAATGCCGAAAAAGCGCCGAACCTGACTTTCCGTCAGGATCCGGGGCCGAACAGCGCCATGGCGTCAACCAAGATCAACTTTCACAACAAGCATGCTGTCTACATGCACGATACGCCGAGCCAGTCGTTGTTCAACGATATGCTGCGTTTCGAATCATCCGGCTGCGTGCGTATCGAGAACGTCCGCGACCTTGATGTCTGGCTTTTGAAGAACACGCCCGGATGGGACCGTCAGAAAATCGAGCAGACCATTCACGCCGGTATTTCCGCGCCTGTGAACCTTGCCGACCCTGTGCCAAACCATTTCGTCTACATCACCGCCTGGTCCGCGAAGGATGGGATCGTGCAGTTCCGCGATGATATCTACAATCTCGATGGTGCGCCCGAACTTGCGCTGCAGACCACCAGCGGCATCGAATAGGGTCCGTTCTTCGTAAACATGATTGAAAATGCCGCCGGGGAGCCATGTTCGCCGGCGGCTTTCGTCTATTGCACGATGATGCACCGGGCGCTAGAACGCTTCCGCCCGCCAAAACTGAGGAACCTGCGATGACAAGCCAGACAGTGTTTACCGAGAACTTCTTCAACCGCACGCTCTCCGACACCGATCCGGAAATCTTTGATGCGATCGGCAAGGAGCTTGGCCGCCAGCGCCACGAGATCGAGCTGATCGCTTCGGAAAATATCGTCTCGCGCGCCGTGCTTGAGGCGCAGGGCTCCATCATGACCAACAAGTATGCCGAGGGCTATCCGGGCAAGCGCTATTACGGTGGCTGCCAGTTCGTTGATATCGCTGAGCAACTAGCGATTGATCGTGCCAAGAAGCTGTTCGGTGTTGAATTCGCCAATGTGCAGCCGAATTCCGGTTCGCAGATGAACCAGGCCGTGTTCCTCGCGCTGCTGCAGCCGGGCGACACCTTCATGGGGCTTGACCTCAACTCGGGTGGCCATCTCACCCACGGTTCGCCGGTCAATATGTCGGGCAAGTGGTTCGATGTGGTGTCCTACGGCGTGTCCCGCGAGGACAATCTGATTGACATGGACGAGGTGGCCAAGAAGGCCGAGCAGCATCGCCCGAAGCTGATCATCGCCGGCGGCACGGCCTATTCGCGTGTATGGGACTGGAAACGGTTCCGCGAGATTGCCGATTCCGTCGGCGCTTATCTGATGGTCGATATGGCACATATTGCCGGTCTGGTTGCCGGCGGCGTACACCCTTCGCCTTGCCCGCATGCACATGTCACCACCACCACGACCCACAAGTCGCTGCGTGGCCCGCGTGGCGGCATGGTGCTGACCAATGACCCCGATATCGCCAAGAAGATCAATTCTGCCGTGTTCCCCGGCCTTCAGGGCGGGCCGCTGATGCATGTGATCGCTGCCAAGGCTGTTGCCTTTGGGGAGGCACTGCAGCCGGAATTCAAGGAATATGCCGAGCAGGTTGTCAAGAATTCCCGTGCGCTCGCCGGGTCGCTGATGAAAGGCGGTCTCGACGTCGTTTCGGGCGGTACCGACAACCACTCGATGCTGGTCGATCTTAGGCCGAAGAATGCCACCGGCAAGCGCGCCGAGGCAGCCCTTGGCCGCGCCTATATCACCTGCAACAAAAACGGCATTCCCTTCGATCCGGAAAAGCCTTTCGTGACCTCGGGTGTCCGTCTCGGCACGCCCGCCGGCACGACCCGTGGCTTCACCGAGGCCGAGTTTACCGAGATCGGCACACTGATCGTCGAAGTGCTGGACGGTCTGAAGGAAGCCAACTCCGACGAAGGCAACGCCGCTGTCGAAAAGGCCGTGCGTGAAAAGGTGGTCGCTCTTTCCCAGCGCTTCCCGATGTATGGCTATATGGGCTGATGCGCTGCCCGTTCTGCAATTCACCTGATACTCAGGTCAAGGATCTGCGCCCGGCGGAGGACAACACGTCCATCCGCCGCAGGCGTGTCTGTCCCGATTGCGGCGGGCGGTTCACTACATTCGAGCGCGTGCAGCTGCGCGAACTCGTGGTTTTCAAGAAGAACGGCCGCAAGGTGCCGTTTGATCGCGACAAGCTGGTGCGTTCTTTCGAGATCGCCCTCAGGAAACGGCCGGTTGAACGTGAACGCATCGAACGCGCTGTCTCCGGGATCGTCCGTCGTCTGGAAAGTGCGGGCGAACCCGAGATCCAGTCCGAAGAAATCGGCCTTTTGGTGCTGGAGGCGCTGAAAAATCTCGATGACGTCGCTTTCGTCCGCTTTGCCTCCGTCTATCGCGATTTCTCGACCACCGAGGATTTCGAGGAGATCATCGCCGAGTTTTCAGCCAAGCTTGCGCGTGATTCTGACACCAGCGAGGTTTGAGCTCAGCGCAATTCTGTTCCTCGCATCCGTTTGGATCGAGCAAAACACTTGCAAGTGTCCGGCTGGCGTGGTTTAGCCGCTCATGACCATGTGCCGGCGATATCGCGCGGCCTTTAGAAATGACCGCATCCTTTCGGAATGCGAGGAGTATCATGACGACCGAAAAGACCGCAAATCAGCGGGGCGCCGCGCGCCTTGCCGCCGTTCAGGCGCTCTATCAGATGGATCTCGCTGGAACGGCGCTTGCCGATGTCCTGGCCGAATACGAGGTCTATCGTCTGGGCAAGGAAATCGACGGCGACATATATCTGAAGGCCGATCCGGCCTGGTTCCGTTCGATCGTCACCGGCGTTGTGCGTGACCAGAAGACACTCGATCCGAAGATTTCCGCCTCCATTTCTGAGGGCTGGACGCTTTCGCGGCTCGATTCCACGCTCAGGGCTATTCTGCGCGCGGGCGTCTTCGAGATCACGAATAAGCCGGACGTCCCGACCGCCGTCATCGTCACCGAATATGTCGAAATCGCCACCGCCTTCTTCGAGGGCGACGAGGGCAAGCTTGTTAATGCCGTGCTCGATCGGATCGCGCGGCGCGAGCGGCTTGAGAAAAGGCCTGAGTGCGTTGCCGACACTCAGGCCTTTCGGCAGGTGATGTTCGTTCTGTCAGTCGAAACTGATTTCGGTAACACGGCCTTTCCAGAACGGTTCGATCCGCCCCTCTCCAGCGCGGGCGATGGTGAATGTGTGGGGATCATCATCCCCGCCACGGGCCGGTAGTCGCTGCGTTGCGAATGTTCGCCGGAACCGTGATAAGGCGTCGTCAGATCGCCGTCTTCGGTGGCGTCGAAACTTGCGAGGCTGCCATCTTCACGGAAGGTGGCGATCATGCTCGCCTCGAGTCCGAACCCGCTAACTGTCGCCAGCGCGCTGTGTTCGTCGATGGGGTCCCAGCGGACCGGGCCGCCGGGCAGCAACGCCACCGGCATGAGCGGACTTTCCAGCAGCCAACGCCTGAGAGATATCCGGTTGAGTTCCGGAGAGGCCTTTTCGTCAACGACGGTCAGTGTCGAGGCAAGCTTCGCGCGCATCTCCATCTCGCCGTCTGCAAAGAAATCGTAGACCCGTGCTTCGACCCCTGGGGCGATAGGCGTCGTTGCAGCAAAAAGCAGGGCCGGGCTCGACAACGAAATCGTCTGTTCGGCCTGGGTCGGCTCAAACACCTCCGTCAGCGGCCGGCGGAACATGCCTTCCTCAGCAAGGGAAACCACTGTTAAGGTGGGCTTGACATCCTTGATTGCAAAATCGAAATAGCGTTGCACCGGCGCGGGCAATGCTTGCATCTGAGCGTCGGATGGCTGAGGAAATCCGGCCTGCGCGGCAATGGCACGTACCTTGCGCCCATGGCCGGCGATCTCGCGCTCGGTTATGACATGTGAAATGCCGATCCACGCCATCAGCGCGATTACGATGACGGCAAGGGCTGCGGCGGCGTATTTCAGAATCCGTATAAACATAGGGGTCTCCTGGTGCATCGGCCCGAAAGCCGGAAAGGCTGTCGGGAAAGCACGATGGGTCAAGTCGGTAGGGTGATGCGTTCTTTGCGCGTGCGAATGGAGCAGGGCACGTCAGGCGTTGGCATGCGAACCCGGTTGCGCGCCGGTCGCGATCAGGAAACGCATCAATGAGTCGACGGATGCGATAGCCGCGTCACGGGGATCTTCATTTTCAGCCACGGGCGCGCGGTCGAGAAGGGTGAGCATCGCCGCCCCGTGAACCGTCGACCAAAGCAGGAACGCGATCTTTCCGGCCTCGGCTTGCGGCAGGTATCCCGCCGCCTGACAGGCTTCAACCGCGCCGACCAGGACGCAGAGGCAGCGAGCGCCGGTATCCGTCTCGAAAGGATTGCCGGACATGCCCGTTTCCTTCGGGGGATCGAACATCAGGCGGTAGAGATTCGGGTTTTCAAAGGCGAATTGGAGATAGGCCAACCCGCCATCCCACAGCCGGTCGATGGGAGCGGAGTGATGGCGCGCTGCCGTTTTCAGCTTCTGATCGAGCATCATCCTGAAGCCTTCGTCGTGCACGGCCCTCAAAAGCGCGCTCTTGTTGGAAAAGTGGGTGTAGAGCGCCGGTGCGCTGCATCCGATCTGACGGGCGATCCGACCAAGCGAAATGTCATCGATCGCACAGGTCGACAGAAGGCCAACGGTAGCGGTGACAGCGGCCTTCTCAATTTCGATCTGCAGTTCCTTGCGTGGGCGGGCCATATTTCTTCTTCTTTCTATTAATTTAATTTCATTAAATTAATACCGTTAAATTTATTATGCAACTCTTTTTTGATGCTGGGCTTCGGGAGGCGGCGGCACAAAGGCCAAATTGGGTAGAGGCCATGTCCGGAATTTGGGGTTAAATCGTTTCATTTTTGCCGCCCACCTTTGCGATAGCGCAAAGCCCGCCTGCATGACGGTCTCCTAAAGTCGAGCCGAAGCACTTGACGCTTCGCTCACTCCACAGCACTCTCGTGTCTGCCCACAGGGCGTGGAGGGAAAGAGGCGTTCTGCGGATTAAACGGTGCGGTTTACGCTGTTGTCCTGAAGTTTATTCAGGGCAGCAGAATGGGCTGGCCGGTGAACAATTTCGGCGGATCCGGGCGGCTGAAGCCTTGTTCCGGACCCTGCCGTAGAGGGAAGGAATGCGAGAAATGACGATACTGCTTGCCGTGATTGTCTGCGGCCTGTTGTCGATCGTGTATGCGCTCTGGGCGACGCGTTCGGTGATGGTCGCCGATCAGGGAACGCCGCGCATGAAGGAAATTGCGGGCTTTATCCGGGAGGGGCGCAAGCCTATCTGCTGCGCCAGTACACCACGATCGCGATCGTGGGTGTGGTGGTCTTCGTGCTGGCCTGGCTGCTGCTGTCATTGAGTGCGGCGATTGGCTTCGTTATCGGGGCCGTGCTTTCGGGGCCGCGGGCTTCATAGGGATGCATGTTTCCGTGCGCGCCAATGTCCGTACCGCGCAGGCCGCGTCTTACAGCCTGCCGGCGGGTCTCGACATTGCGTTCAAATCCGGCGCGATCACAGGCATGCTGGTGGCCGGCCTCGCGCTTCTTGGCGTGTCGGTCTACTATTATTACCTCACAGTTATCATGGGGTATGCGCCGAATGATCGGCTGGTGATCGACTCGCTGGTCGCACTCGGTTTCGGCGCCTCGCTGATTTCGGTGTTTGCCCGTCTCGGCGGTGGTATCTTCACCAAAGGTGCCGATGTCGGCGGCGACCTCGTGGGCAAAGTCGAAGCAGGCATTCCCGAAGACGATCCGCGCAACCCGGCGACGATTGCCGATAATGTGGGTGACAATGTCGGTGATTGTGCCGGCATGGCGGCGGACTTGTTCGAGACTTACGCGGTTTCGGTTGTCGCCACCATGGTGCTCGGTGCCATCTTCTTCGGTGGAGCCGCCATTCTCGGCGATGTCATGCTGCTGCCGCTCGCCATATGCGGGGTCTGCATCCTGACCTCGATCGTCGGTACCTTCTTCGTCAAGCTCGGCTCCAATGGCTCGATCATGGGCGCGCTCTATCGCGGCCTGATCGTCACCGGCCTGCTGTCTATTGTCGGGCTTGGTCTCGCCACATGGGCGACGGTCGGTTTCGGTTCGCTGGGCGAGGTTGCCGGTCGCAACATCACCGGTCTCAACCTGTTCTTCTGCGGCATTGTCGGCCTGATCGTCACCGCGCTGATCGTGGTCATTACCGAGTATTACACTGGCACCGGCAAACGTCCGGTGGTCTCCATTGCCCAGGCCTCGGTCTCCGGCCATGGCACCAATGTGATCCAGGGTCTTGCCGTCTCGCTTGAGGCGACGGCGCTTCCCGCAATCGTCATCTGCGGTGGCATCATCTCCACCTATCAGCTGGCAGGCCTTTTCGGCACGGGCATCGCCGTTACCGCCATGCTCGGCATTGCCGGTATGATTGTGGCGCTCGACGCCTTCGGCCCGGTTACCGACAATGCCGGTGGGATCGCCGAAATGGCGGGGCTTCCGCCGGAAGTCCGCAAATCGACCGATGCGCTGGATGCCGTCGGCAACACCACCAAGGCTGTCACGAAGGGCTATGCCATCGGTTCTGCGGGGCTTGGTGCACTGGTGTTGTTCGCTGCCTATTCGAACGATCTCGCCTATTTCGCGGCCAACGGGGATACCTATCCCTTCTACGCCAATATGGGCGATATCTCGTTCTCGCTGTCGAACCCTTACGTGGTTGCAGGCCTGATTTTCGGCGGCCTCATTCCATACCTGTTCGGTGGCATCGCCATGACGGCGGTCGGTCGTGCGGCCAGTGCGGTCGTCAGCGAAGTGCGCCGCCAGTTCAAGGAAAAGCCCGGCATCATGAGCGGCACTGAAAAGCCGGATTATGGCCGTGCCGTTGATATGCTGACAAAGGCCGCAATCCGCGAGATGATCATCCCCTCGCTGCTGCCGGTTCTGGCGCCGCTGGTTGTCTTCTTCGGTGTGTGGCTGCTGTCGGGTTCGAAGGCCTCCGCCTTTGCAGCCTTGGGTGCCTCGCTTCTGGGCGTGATCGTCAACGGCCTGTTCGTCGCCATTTCGATGACCTCGGGCGGTGGTGCATGGGACAACGCCAAGAAGAGCTTTGAGGATGGTTTCGTCGATGCGGACGGAGTGACCCACGAGAAGGGATCTGAAGCCCACAAGGCTTCCGTAACCGGTGATACGGTCGGCGACCCCTACAAGGATACGGCCGGACCGGCCGTGAACCCGGCGATCAAGATCACCAACATCGTTGCGCTACTTCTGCTGGCAGTCCTGGCTTGAGGAAGTGTCTTCGGGCATTTGCCCGAAGGACAACATGCCGTGAACAAAAAAGACCCCGCTGCAATGGCGGGGTTTTTTGTCTGATGGCTGGAAACTCGCGGCTATCCCCGACAATTCTGGCCAGCCCCTGTCATCAAAGAGGTTGCCCCTCCAGGCCGCCGCCGCGCGCCAGAATGGGGCGCGAGGCGTGTCTGTGGCTGCGACTTACGGAATGGCGTTGCTACCGGTGTTGAAGAAGTCGCGGGCGGCGCTGGAGCCGGAGCCCTGCAAGATTTGCTGGATAAAGGTGATATCCTTGCCTCCGGTCGGTGTGATGTCGGACGCCATGTCTACAACGCGGCCATCCTGCATTGTGTACCGGGCGATCTTGTCAACACGGCCCTGACCGTTGAAATAGATCGCGAGAATTTCCTGGTCCACGAGGCGCGGCTTCTGGAAGGTGAACCGGCGCTCTTTCTTCTGTGAAATATAGAAGAAAACCTCGTTGTCGAAGGTCGCGGTGGTCGACGGCTCGCCCAGTGTTAGCAGAACCTGTTCGCGGCTCGATCCTTCCTTGACCAGTTGCAGCATCTCGTCATCAATGACGTAGCCCTGATAGAATACGTCCTTGCTGCCAATAACGTCCGTTGTCGAGCAACTGGCGGCCAGAAGCGTGACGGCGACGAGTGCACCTGCGGTAGCCGGACGAGACCGGCGTCAAATCAAAATACTGTCGGCGCGTCTTCAACATAAACTCCCTAGCAAAATTCACTTTCGGGCCGGACAGACCAGCCGCCAGCTGTCATTTGTTTCATCCGCGATGGCACCGAAGCGCCAAACGGCGGTATCAGCAACGATTCCCGGTTGCGGGCAGGCGATGCGCAAACTACCATTGAAATGGTTCGGTTTGGGGACACAGACCGACTGTTACCGGAATACTTCGAAGCCTCGCGTTTTCCAATATCACTGGATAAACCAGCTTTGGCCCGGATGCAATTGTGACGGGCGTGTTGCAGTCATAGGTCACAGCGGATTGAAGAGAGTGGGATGGTACTTAGGATTTTCGGCAGGGCGCGTGCGAACAAGCAGATCGTACAGCGTCAATATGGCGTGATCACGGCGACTGCGCGCCAGCCATGCTTTTATACCGGCTGCAATGTGCCCGACACTGTAATGGGTCGTTTCGAAATGCTCTCGGTGGTCATGATTCTGTTTCTGCAGCGCACGTCCAACTCTTCGGAAAGCGGAAAGCAGCTGGCGCAGGAGGTTATCGACGCCTTTTTCATGGATATCGATTATTCGATTCGCGAACTGGGCGTCGGTGATAATTCGGTGCCCAAACGGATGAAGAAACTTGCGGGCATGTTCTACGGTCGCCTGGAGCGCTATGTCCGCTGTCTTCAGGATCGCGATCTCGATCAGCTTGCTATTGCGCTTTCCCACAATATTCACGATACGGAGGCGGACCATTCCCAAATGGCAGAGCTCTCCCGCTGGATGCTGGAAAACGCCGACCACCTTGACCGGATTGACGAAATTGTGGTGGAGACGGGGATGGTGAGTTTTCTCGTACCCGAAAGCGTGGAGACACGACGTGCCTGACAAGAACACGAATGAAATTCCGCTGCCGTTTGCGCGGCCCTTCGCCGTGGCACGTGCAGCCGCCGTTCCCTTCGATATGCGAATTGATGCCGAAGCCGGCGAGCTTGGTCCGACTGCGGATTTTCTGAATGTCGATGCCGTCACAAGCCTTTCCGCCGATCTCAGGATTACGCCGTGGCGGCGCGAGGGGTGAGGGTGCGCGGGCAGGTGAGGGCACATGTGGTGCAGTCCTGTGTGGTGACGCTTGAGCCGATCGAAACTGATATCGACGAGGCGGTGGATGTGACTTATCTGCCGGATGGCTCCAGGCAGTTCCGGCGCAAGCTGAATGAGGAAGGGAGCTTCTTGTTGATCCTGAGGGCCCCGATGATCCCGAACCCTTCAGTGGAACCGAGATTGATCTCGCTGCCGTGGTGATGGAAGCAATCGGGCTTGCAATTGATCCCTATCCGCGAAAACCGGATGCCGAGCTGCCGGCTGACGTTAATGATGATGAAACAGTGGAGGAGGTCGCTCAGGAAAAGGTATCGCCTTTTGCTGTTTTGAAGAACTTGAAAGGTGGCGGATAGCGCGGCTACAGGCTGAGCTCCGCGAGCGCGGCCCGCAAAGGAGTAGTGTCTTTCAGCCGGGATGCAAACCCGCTATCACAGGCCCTTCGGCAAAACACATCTAATTTGGAGTTTTTGTCGCTCGGCAGTTGTTTCACGCAGCAAAAACGGTATTTTGGCCCGGCTTTTCCGGATGCAGCTAACAGGGATCTCGAACGTTTGATAAGAATTTCCATTGATGCCATGGGAGGGGATATCGGGCCGGAGGTTGCGATCGCCGGAGCTGCCCAGGCGCTGACGCGACACCCGGACATCAGCTATCTCCTTTTTGGAAAGTCGGCTGTTCTCGAGCCGTTGCTTGCGACCTATCCGAAGCTTAGGATCAGGCGCGCGTGGTCGATTGCGAGATTGCTGTTGGCATGGAGGAAAAACCGAGCCAGGCTTTGAGGCGTGGCCGAAATGTTTCCAGCATGTGGCGTGCCATCGAGGCCGTGCGGGACAATGAAACCGATGCGGCGGTTTCGGCAGGCAATACCGGCGCGCTGATGGCGATGGCGATGTTCTGTCTCAAGACCATGCCCGATATCGACCGGCCGGCTATTGCCGGAATATGGCCCACACTCAGGGGCGAGAGCATTGTTCTCGATATCGGCGCCACCATCGGTGCTGATGCCAAGCAGCTCCTCGATTTCGCTCTTATGGGAGGTGCAATGGCCAGGGCGCTGTTCGAACTGAAGAAGCCGACTGTTGGCCTGCTCAATGTCGGCGTCGAGGAGGTGAAGGGCGTGGAACAGGTCAAGGAGGCCGGCAAGTTTCTGCGCGAGGCGGATATCGACAATCTCAATTATGCCGGCTTTGTTGAAGGCGATGATCTGGGCCGGGGCACGGTCGACGTTTTCGTCGTTGAAGGGTTTACAGGCAATATCGCGCTCAAGACAGCAGAAGGTACGGCCCGCCAGATCGCGGAATATCTACGCTCGGCGATGTCACGCACATTGATGTCGCGCATCGGCTATCTTTTGCGCGCGGCGCGTTTCGCATGATGCGCGAGAAGCTGGACCCGCGAAAGGTCAATGGCGGCGTGTTTCTTGGCCTCAACGGCATTGTCATCAAAAGTCACGGCAGTACCGATGCTGAAGGCTATGCTTCGGCCATCGAAGTTGCTTACGATATGGTGCATAACGGACTGCAGGCGAAGATTCAGCATGATTTGAGTGAGTATCATGCACGCAATGAATCACCCATGGGGCCGGAAGCGGCCTGAAGCGGGCAGTTCCGGCTCAGATGCCCGCCAACAAGGAATAAAAACATGATGCGTTCTGTCGTCTGTGGTTTCGGTGCTGCGCTGCCAAGGCGTGTTGTCACAAACGACGAGCTGCGCCAGCTTGTGGACACGTCCGATGCCTGGATTCAGCAGCGCACCGGTATTCGTCAGCGTTACATCGCTGAACCCGACGAGACCACCGCTTCGCTCGGCGAACAGGCTGCGCGCAATGCCCTTGAAAATGCTGGTCTGACGCCTGCCGATATCGACCTGATTGTTGTTGCGACCTCAACACCGGACAACACCTTTCCGGCAACGGCGGTGAATATTCAGAACCGGCTTGGCATGGAGCACGGCTTTGCCTTCGACATGCAGGCGGTCTGTTCCGGTTTCGTCTATGCTTTGACAACGGCTGATAACTATATTCGGGCAGGCCGCGCACGCCGCGTTCTCGTGATCGGCGCGGAGACGTTTTCCCGGCTGCTGGACTGGACGGACAGAACGACCTGCGTGCTCTTCGGCGACGGTGCCGGCGCGGTCGTGCTTGAGGCGATGGATGAGCAGGACGCCGGCGGGCGCGGTATCATTGCAGCCAGCCTTCGCTCGGACGGCTCCCACTGCCAGAAACTCTATGTTGACGGCGGGGTTTCGACCACCGGCGATATCGGTCATCTGCGCATGGAAGGCCGTGAGGTTTTCAAGCATGCTGTCGGCATGATCACCGATGTAATCGAGGCGGCGCTGGCCGAGGCGGAGATCAGCATCGATGAACTCGACTGGCTGGTTCCACATCAGGCTAACCGCCGGATTATTGAAGGGTCCGCCAAGAAGCTCGGCATTTCCCTTGACAAGGTGGTCGTAACGGTTGACCGGCATGCCAATACCTCGGCGGCCTCCATTCCGTTGGCGCTGGCTGCAGCTGCAGGCGACGGCCGTATCAAGCGCGGCGATATGGTAATGCTGGAGGCCATGGGCGGCGGTTTTACATGGGGCGCGGTTCTTTTGCGCTGGTAGAGGGCGCTCCTGTGTCAATTCAGTTGGCGCTGCCGCTTGACCGCTTCGCCGGTCGGCAATAGTGTTCGGCTGACGGGGAAATTTGAAAAAAACTGGGATGCGGCAATGCCTGGCAAAACTGTGACGCGTGCGGATCTGGCAGAGTCGGTATTCCGCAAGGTGGGGCTTTCGCGAACGGAATCGGCTGAGCTGGTCGAGACCGTAATCGATGAGATATGCGACGCGATTGTTGAGGGGAGACGGTTAAGCTTTCCTCTTTCGCCACTTTTCAGGTGCGCGACAAAAATGAACGCATCGGTCGTAACCCCAAGACCGGTGAGGAAGTTCCGATTTCACCGCGGCGGGTGATGACCTTCAAGGCATCGAACGTGCTGAAGCAGAAAATCCTTAAGGCCCACCTGATGCGCAAGCAGAAGGCCGAAAAGGTCGCACAGAAAAACGCTTCCTGATCACGCGCCTTCACGGTCGGCGTCAATCGCCTTGTCATCAGCCTGCGATCGCGTTCAAATACCGATGATTCGATCAGCTTGGCAGGTGAGGATGGTTAAGCAGCATGGATAAGTCTCCCGAGGCATTTCGCACCATTTCCGAAGTCGCGGAAGAGCTGGAATTGCCGCAGCACGTGCTGCGATTCTGGGAAACGCGCTTTACACAAGTCAAGCCTATGAAGCGCGGTGGCGGGCGGCGCTACTACCGCCCGGAAGATATCGAGCTTCTGAAGGGCATTCGCCACCTTCTCTACGATCACGGCTACACCATCAAGGGCGTGCAGAAGCTGCTGAAAACCAACGGAAACCGTTTCGTGACCGCAATCGGCAGTGGTGACGCCGAGATTCTGGAAACACTCACAGTAGCTCCCGAAAGCAGGTCCGCTGACCAGCAGCCCTCTATGTTTGATGACGACCAGATCGTCGGCCGATCCAAAAAGGCCGGTGGAACAGGTTTTTTCCGTCGCAAGAAAGACGAAGAAGGAACGGTTGACGCTGCTGCGGGGCTTGCGCGTTCGGATGACGCGCTGCTTCAGGAGGTTCTCTATGATCTTCTGGAGTGCAAGCGATTGCTCGATCAGGTGCGTTGAAACTTTCGACGACCGCCGCTTTCCTGCCTTGACGAACCGAACGTGGCCTATCACTGGCCTTGCAGTTCCCCGGCATTACCTGTCAAACGTCAAAAGTGGCTTGATGCGGCTGCGCCATAGTGTCCTGCCTGTACTGAAACCCATTGCCTTTGTAGCCCAAATAGCCTGATTCTGCTTCCACCAGTGGTAGCGGAGCTGTATCCTTTTCGATGCCCGGGCGTGGTTTTCGCGACCTGTATGCGCATCGCGACCGGTGATCCTTATGCGGCAACCGTCGATGTTGGAGAACAATGATGGCAGAGAATGCACGAACCCAGGACATGGAGAACATGCCGGTCGAAGCTGTCCTTGCGGCGCTTAAGGTCGACGCGCAGCGCGGATTGTCCCAGGCCGAGGCAGGGGAGCGGCTTTCCCATTATGGTCCAAACGCATTGCCAGAGGAAAAGACCAGCCTTCTGAAGAAACTCGCGGGACATTTCGTCGGTCCGATTGCATTCATGATCGAGGCTGCGGCCCTTGTCTCGTTGATCCTCGGCGATTGGGGCGACTTTTTCATTATTTTCGGCCTTCTCGTCTTCAATGCTGGCCTGGAGTTCTATCAGGACAGAAAGGCGACCAGCGCACTTTCGGCGCTGAAGAATTCGCTTGCCCCACAGGCAACCGTCTTACGCGACGGAGCATTTTCGGTCGTAGACGCGGCCAGCCTTGTTCCCGGTGACATCATCAAAATACGACTTGGCGGCATCGTTCCCGCCGATGTGCGACTGGTATCCGGAGAGTATGCCTCGATAGACCAGGCCGCGTTGACGGGCGAATCGTTGCCGGTCAACAAGAAGGTGGGAGATACCGCCTATTCGGGAAGTGTTGTGAAGCAGGGCGAGATGGCCGGTGTGGTCACCTCTACCGGCTCCGAGACCTTTTTCGGCCGTACTGCAAAGCTGGTGGCGGGGGCTGGCGCTGTCAGCCAGGCTCAGAAAGCCATGTTTCAGATCGGCAATTTCCTGATTGTGGTGGCCGTCGTGCTGGCGCTGATCATGGTCGCCGTTCAGGTCTATGTCGATATCGTCAAGTCCGACACCTGGGGGCTTGCCGACGCGCTCGGCATTCTGCAATTCGTGCTGGTGCTGCTGGTCGCCTCCATTCCGGTGGCCATGCCGGCGGTGTTTTCGATCACGATGGCGCTCGGCGCGCTTGCCCTTTCCAAGGAGAAGGCCATCGTCTCCCGGCTCTCCTCCATCGATGAAATGGCGGGAGCGGACATCCTGTGCTCCGACAAGACCGGAACGTTGACGAAGAATATTCTGACGCTCGGTGCGCCCATTCCGATTGGTAATGCGGCACCCGGGAATATTGTTCTGGCGGGGGCGCTCGCCTCGCGGGCTGAAGATGGTGACGCGATTGATGGGGCTGTGATTGGCGCATTGCCCGACGCGTCTGTTCTCGGTCAGTATACGGTCGGCAAGTTCACGCCGTTTGATCCGGTCTCCAAGCGGACGGAAGCGACGGTGAGCGGACCTGACGGGCGGTCGTTCCTGACATCGAAGGGCGCGCCGCATGCCATCGTTGCGCTTGCCGGCGCAGGACAGACTATCGCAGCAGAAGTCGACTCTCAGGTTGCCGAACTCGGCGCCAAAGGCTATCGCGCGCTTGCCGTTGCCCGGTCCGATGACGGTGGCGACAGCTGGACGCTTCTCGGTATTCTGCCGATGTTCGACCCGCCGCGCGATGATCTCGAAACAGACCATCGCGAATGTCCGCGCCAAGGGCGTAGAGGTGAAGATGATCACCGGCGACGACACCGCGATTGCAATGGAAACAGCGCGCCAGCTCGGTCTCGGTACCAATATCCTTACTGCAGCGGACGTGTTTCCGAAAGATATGGATCCGGATAATGTGCCCGGTCCGATCGCCAACCGGATCCTCACCGCCGATGGATTTGCGCGGGTTTTTCCGGAGCACAAATACGCCATCGTCAAGACCTTCCAGAAAAACGGGCACCTTGTGGCCATGACTGGTGACGGAGTCAACGATGCACCGGCGCTCAAACAGGCCGATTGCGGCATTGCCGTATCCGGTGCCACGGATGCTGCCCGGGGTGCAGCCGCGCTGATCCTGACTGCGCCGGGGCTTTCCGTGATCCAGAATGCCATCGACGAGGCCCGCCGGATTTTCGGGCGGATCACCAGCTACACGATTTATCGCGTGGCGTTGACGATGGACATCATGTTCCTCGTCGTGCTCTCGACGATCTTCCTCGGCTTTCAGCCGCTGACGCCGATCATGATCGTGCTGATGTCACTGCTCGATGATATTCCGATCATGACGGTGGCCTACGACAATACCAGCGTTTCCGAACAGCCGATCCGATGGCGCATGCCGCATCTCCTCGCCGTTTCGGCGGTTCTCGGCTTTGCCTCAATCGTTCAGTCCTTCGGTCTGTTGCTGATGGGGATGGAGGTGCTGTCGGAGCCTGCGCGCTGGCCGGGACTGGGCCTGACAGATCAGTCCCATCTGCAATCGATGATGTTCCTGCAGCTGATTGCCGGCGGGCATCTTCTGATGCTGGTCAGCCGCAAGGAAAACTGGTTCATGAAAAAGCCCTATCCGGCCAGGCCTCTGGTCATCGCGATCCTTGCAACACAGCTTGTTGCCGTTTTGATGTGTGGCTTCGGTATTCTCGTTCCGCAAATCCCGTGGAAACTTATCGGCTTCGTCTGGGTTTACCTGATTGTGTGGTTGTTCATCATCGGACTTGTGAGGATCGGCATAGATCATGTGCTAGAGAACCGCAGTGCCCGACGGGCCATGTCCATTGATGTGGTCAACGAGCGACTGTTCCGTTAGTTTGGGTTGATATTGCTGGGAGGCAAGCCAATGGATTTTCGCGACAAACTGAAGATCAAGCCGGGAAGCACGGTCCGGCTTGCCGACATAGACCCGTCATTTCATGGTAACATCGAAGACAAGGCGGCAGGCAAGGATGCGCTGGCTGACGTTCTCGATGAAATCACGCCGCTTCAGGAAAAGCTCTATGCCGAAAAAGGCACGCCCTTCTGGTCGTGCTGCAGGGCATTGACGCGGCAGGCAAGGACGGCGTCTGCTGGCATGTGATCCGGGCGATGAACCCGCAGGGCACCTATGTCGCCAGTTTCAAGCAGCCGACGGATACCGAAAAGGCGCATGATTTCCTATGGCGCGTGCATCAGCGCACGCCGGCGCTGGGGCAGGTCGGGGTCTTCAACCGGTCGCATTACGAGGACGTTCTGGTGGCCCGCGTCCACAATCTCGTGCCGGAGCATGTCTGGTCGAAACGCTATCGCCAGATCAACCATTTCGAGGAGTTCCTGGCCGAAAACGGTGTCAGCATCGTCAAGTTCTTCCTCTATATCTCCAAGGACGAGCAGCTGGACCGGTTCGAAAAACGCCTGGAGGACAAGGAACGCCAGTGGAAGATCTCCGCCTCGGACTATTCCGAACGGGAACGCTGGGACGATTATATCGGTGCCTATGAGGATATGCTGTCGAAATGTTCGACGGATCACGCGCCGTGGTATGTGCTGCCTGCCAATCGCAAATGGTTCCGAAACCTGGCGGCTGCCGAGATTATCCATCAGACCCTAATCGATATGAAGATCGAAACCCCACAGCCGAGTGTCGATCTCAACGAGATCCATCGCCGTTATCATCATGCCGTCCGCAATGGTTCATCATAGGCGATCAGCGCTAGTGGTCTGATTCCAACATTTGGTTCCCTCGCTGCGACCTCATCAGCAAATGTTGGAATCATAGGGACCACCAGCAAGTATATGTTTTCTAGTGGAATTTTAGAGTTTGACTTTTGATGGACGAGGTCGCTGAAACGAGACACAAATGTCAAATTCACTCCACTAGACCGCGTTTGCTCTTCATGTTGGCCGCGTCTACGCATGAGTTGACGTAATTGGGCGCTTCTTTTGTTGCGACGAGATCGATCGAGGTTCCGATCCGATCCCGGAGACCACCGACAGTTCGTTTGGGCCACCTTGCATAAAAGCGCCTTCAATTTCGAGAATGACTTTTCCATCGGATTAAGGTCAGCGCTGACGTTGCCCCAGAATATCCGGGCGAACTTGCTCTACGGCACGGCCCATCCTTTTTGTGTGTCTGGCCGTGGCGAATGAGGAAACGATGACGTGCCGAGTTGCTGATCGCAACGCCATGGATAGCAAGAGCATCACGACGTTCAAACAGGGTGCACTCTCTGTTCTTGCCGCGCCATGACATGATCAGGTCGGCATGGGCTTGGGTCTTGTGGGACTTGCGGTCACCGCCCAGGGCAAGGTGGAGCATCGCCTTGCTGTGCATGGAGGCTCCGCCAACGGTTCACGTTTGCCGCAGCTTCGCGTTGACAGAATTTTTATACAACTGCATTTGGCAGCGGATCCCCGCGCAAATGAGCTTTCAGGTTTCTGGCTACCGCTTCAGCCATCCGGTCTCGTGTACGGTTTGTGGCACTCCTGCGTGGGGTGAAAACACAATATTTTCCAGAGCGAGCAGACCTGGATGCGGATGCGGTTCATTCTCGAAAACATCGAGAGCCGCGCCGCGGATCTGCTTGCTCTGAAGCGCGGTTGCTAGTGCTGCTTCATCGACCACAGTTCCCCGGCCGACATTGACAAGCCAGCCGTCTTTGCCAAGTGCCTCGAGAATGTCGGCATTGACGAGATGTCTTGTGTCGTTAGAACCTGGCGCGATAACGATCAGCCAGTCACAGGCTTTGGCCATTTCCTTCAGGCTTGAATAGAAGGGGTAGGGCTCGTAGGACTGCTGGTTTCGCCCGTTATAGACCACGCGCATGTTGAAAGCCTGCAGCCGCCTCGCAACTTCCTTGCCGATCCGCCCGAGGCCCAGAATGCCGGCGGTGCGCCCTGTCAGCTCATCCTGCATGGGATATTGGGCATCAGCCCAGTGCCCTTCGCGAACATAACGGTCGGCATTCGGCAAGTCTCGCGCTAGCGACAGCATCAGACCGAGGGTCATTTCCGCCACGCAATCGTTCAGAACGTCGGGCGTGTTTGTGACATGGATGCCAGCAGTACGCGCCGCCCCGACATCAATTCCGTCATAGCCGACGCCAAATGAAGCGATAAGCTCCAGTCTGGGCAGCGCCTGAATCACGTTTGCATCAGGTCCTTGATGGCCGGTTGTTGCAATGTAGCGAAGGTCTGGAGCAAGTTTGCGCAGGAGCTCCGGCTTGTCTTCCGCTTCCCAGTACCGGTGCACGGCAAAGTCCTCTTCGAGAAGCGCGGTCATATTGTTGCTGGCCGGTGGCCCCATCTGAAGAATGTTCGGTTTAGCCATGTTCTCTAGGCCTCTGTTGTGGAATTGCGTTTGAGGCGGCGCATCAGCAAGGGAAGAAACCAGATTGCGATAACCGCGATGCCGAGCCCGGCGGCGATGGGGCGCTCGAAGAACCCAAGGAAGTTGCCATCGCTCTTGATCATCGATGTCACAAAATTGTCCTCCAGCATTGGACCAAGCACGATGCCAAGAATGGCCGGCGCAATGGGAATATCATTCTCTTCCATGACGAAACCGATCAGTCCGAACACCAGCATGATGAGGATGCCGGCAACCGAGTTGTTGATCGCAAAAGAGCCGGTGATGCAGAACAGCAGAATAATGGGCATCAGTATCTTTTGCGGAACCGACAGGACCTGGCTGGCAGCCCGAATGGCCAGCCATCCAAGTGGTAGCATGACCAGATTGGCAAGAAGGAATACAAGAAAGACCGCGTAGATCATCTCCGGTTGGAACAGGAAGATTGTGGGGCCAGGATTGATACCCTTCACATAGAGAACGCCGATCACAATTGCTGTAATGGAATCGCCTGGAATGCCGAATACGAGAGCGGGTATCCAGGCCCCTGAAACGGCGCCATTGTTGGAAGAGCCGGCTTCGACGATCCCTTCAACATGTCCCTTGCCGTACTTCTCGGGCGTGCGGGACAATTTCTTGGAGACCGCATATGAGATCCACGCCGCGATATCAGCACCCGCTCCCGGCAGTGCGCCGATTGCGGTGCCCAGTGAGGCGCCTCTTAAAACCTGAAACTTATACCGTCTCAGATTTGCCAGTTGTGGGCGTATGATTTGTCCGCGAACCGGTGGCGGCTGACGTGACTTTCCCGGATGAACATAATAGCGAATCACTTCCGTCATCGCGAAAAGTCCGATCATGGCAGGGATGAACTGAATTCCCGCGAGAAGCTCTATGGAACCGAATGTGTAACGTGCTTCCGCGGTTGGGTTGTTCTGTCCGATCAGGGAAGCCGTGAGGCCCACAAACAGGGAGATAAGGCCAAGCGTGGCAGAACCGGGGGCGACGAAGACGGCGCAGGACAGGCCAAGCAATACCAGCCAGAAATATTCGAAAGATGAGAATTTCAGGGCAACTTCTGCAAGTTGCGGCGCTGCGAGCGCGAGGACGAGTGTCCCGAAAATTCCACCGATGACCGAGAAGAAAAGACAGGCGCCGAGCGCTTCGTTGCTGCGCCCCTGCTGCGTCATCTTGTAGGCATCTTCAACATAAGCCGCTGAAGCCGGCGTTCCCGGCATCCGCAAAAGCGTACCGGAAATGTCGCCCGAAAAAATCGCCATAGCCGTTGCCGTGACAATCGATGCCAGCGCCGGAACAGGATCCATAAAGAAGGTGAGGGGGACCAGGAGGGCCGTTGCCATTGTCGCGGTCAGTCCCGGTATAGCCCCAACAAACATTCCAAATACGGCAGAAGCCAATATCACCATCAGCACGTTGGGCTGAAACACCAGTGCGAACGCATCAAGATAGACCGACATCACACACCTTCCTGTCGGCAGAACCTGCCGCTATCATGCTAGAAACGAAGAAAATCCGGGCCCGGAAGGGGCACCATCAGCAATCGCCCGAAAATCAGATAGACGGCGACAGCCGCCGCTGCTGCCGTTGGCAACGCCACGAGAACGCGCGTTTTGGCAAGCACCATCAGGGCAAATACCAGCGGAAATGCCACGCCCAGGAAGCCGAACTTGTCCGACAGCAGAACATAGGCGAGCACACCGGCAACAGTCGCCAGCATGCCGGCAACGCGACGTGGATCCCTGAGCCACTCCAGAATTTCGAGGCGTGGCGCATGCTGTCCTTCATGCCGCGCTTCGATGAGCAGTGCCAATGCTATGAGAATACCGAAAACTCCGACAACGCGGGGCATTGTGTCGGAGCCATAGGACTGGTTTGGCAATGGAGAAAACATCCAGGACGAGGCGAATACAGCCAGTCCCGCAAAGAGCATGACAATTCCGAGGAGGAATGTGTTGGCTTTCATGAGCGAGTTCCCGAAGAGGGGCGCGGAAAGGTTCCGCGCCCGAGCACTGAAGGGTGATAGCCTCTCATTCTGCCGTGAGGCCAGCCGCTTTCATGACTTTGCCCATCGAAGCGTCAGAATTGGCGACAAAATCGATGGCGTCTTGCCCCGACATCCAGACCATGCCCTGACCGCGTCCTTCCATGAACTTTTGTATTCCGGGCTGTCATAGGCCTTTTGACGGCCTCCGAGAGACGTGCATTGACGTCATCCGGCAATCCGGCAGGAGCGAACACGCCGCGCCATGCCGCCATCGTCCAGTCCGAGCCGATCGCCTCTTTCAGTGTTGGCACATCCGGGAATGTCGGCAACCTGTCCTTTGACATCGTCGCCAGAGCCTTGACGCGGTCGGCCCGGATCATGGCCTCCCCTCGCCAAGCGAGGATGTCACCATGTCAACACCACCGGCCACCATGTCGGTGAGGGCGGGAGCGGAACCCTTGCTGGGAACCCAGGTTACCTGATCTGCGGGCAGTCCCTGATCAAGCATCAGCCCTGCAAGTGCAATATGCCAGATGCCACCCTGTGCGGTGCCAGAGGCCTTGAACGTTCCTGCAGGCTGGCTCTTGATTGCCGCCATCAGGTCGGCTGCCGTGTCAAAGTCCGAGCTGGACGAGAACGCTGATACCGGCAGGATCCTGATTGACGATGCCGAGAATGTCGAAGTCCTTGTAGGACATGTCCGTAAGGCCCTGCCAGTGCAGCATGCCAATCTCAACGGTCGCAATGCCGATCGTGTAGCCATCCGGCTTGGCTGTGGCGATAGTCGAGTGTCCGACCACGCCGGACCCTCCTGTGCGGTTGACGACATTGATCGGAACGCCCAGGTCTTCCTGCATGACCGACGCGATGATCCGCCCGACAGCATCCGTTCCGCCGCCAGCTCCCCAGGGCACGATCATCTGTATCGGTCGTGAGGGATAATCTGCGGCCTGAACGCTGTTTACGCAGGTCATTAATGCCGCAGCTGTTGCTGCAGCGGCGACGAAAGTGCGCCTCTTCATAGTAATCCTCCCGAATTAAGCCTGAGCTATGAGACAACGGACGTCCTCCTCCGTGTTGTTTCAGCTCCGCGGCAACACAAACACAATGCCTGATGAATGTCATTTGCGGAATGATACTTCTGCGATGAAAAGATTGCTCCCACTGATCGTGTTTCGTGATCGCTCTCTGGTTGAGCGTGCGGTCGCGCACGTATTCAGGGTGACGGCAAGGTCTGCGGGTGCATGATCGTGTTTCTCGATCGATCATGGCAAATAATTCATTTTTCAGAATGGCCCAACATCGCTAGCCATATCTCGGGAGCCAGCGATGACTTGAGAAAAGGTATCGCTGCAACGAGTTTCGGAGGAGTTTATGGAAACTGCTGTAATCAAGCACGTTCGGGCGTCTGTCGTCCGCGGGGGCGGCGCTGACTATCATGATCAGGGCGAAGGACACTGGATTGACGACAATATTTCGACTCCGATGTCGAAGTATCCCGCCTATCGGAAAAGTCGCCAGTCGTTCGGAATTAATGTCCTCGGAACGGTCGTTGTCGAGATCGACACAGACGGTGGACATTATGGCTTTGCGGTTACGACCGGCGGAGAGCCTGCCGCCTTTATCATCGAAAGACATCTGGCGCGATTCCTCGAAGGTCGCAAGGTGACCGATATCGAGCTGATGTGGGACCAGATGTATAATGGGACGCTCTATTACGGGCGTCGAGGCATTGTTCTGAACGCTATCTCAGGCGTTGATCTGGCGTTGTGGGATCTGCTGGGGCAGGTCAGGCAGGAGCCGGTGCACGCGATGATCGGTGGCGCGGTTCGCGACGAAATCCGTTTCTATGCAACGGGCGCGCGACCTGATCTGGCAAAGGAAATGGGCTTTATCGGCGGAAAAATGGCACTGCGCCATGGTCCGGCACAGGGAGCCGAAGGCGTTCGTGCGGAACTTCAGCGGCTCGAGCAGATGCGTAACGCGGTGGGCGAAGACTTCTGGCTGATGTTTGACTGCTGGATGAGCCTGGATGTGAACTATGCGACCAAGCTTGCCGTTGCCGCTCACGAATTCGGGCTCAAGTGGATTGAAGAGGCGCTTCCGCCTGATGACTATTGGGGCTACGCGGAACTGAAGAAGAATGTTCCTCGCGGCATGCTTGTTACAACCGGTGAGCATGAGGCGACCAGATGGGGTTTCCGTTTGCTGATGGAGATGGACTGCTGCGATCTGATCCAACCGGACGTTGGTTGGTGTGGAGGCCTGACCGAACTTCTGAAGATTTCTGTCCCTTGCGGATGCGCACGGAAAGCTCGTAGTGCCGCATGGATCAAGTGTCTACAGCTACCACTTCGTTTGCACACGCCAGAACAGCCCATTTGCCGAATTCCTGATGATGGCGCCGGCAGCAGACAAGGTGGTTCCGATGTTCACACCGATGCTCGAAGGCGAGCCGGTGCCGGCTGGCGGTCGGTTGAAGGTTTCGGAGCTGGATAAACCGGGCTTTGGCGTGACCCTCTCGCAGGAGATCAATCTCGAAAGGCCATACACGCACTGAATGACGTCTACTGCCTCTTTCAAACAGGAAGGGGCAGCAAAGATCGTGCACGGGGTAACAGAGGAGGAGATTACCCATGTCTATGATGAAGCGCCGTACTTTCGGCAAACTTACCCTTGGTCTTGCCGCGGCAGCGGCATTGGGAAGCCAGGCATCTGCGCAGACAACCATTCGTCTGGCGCATCACCTGCCAGAGACCTCCGAGCAGCATATCGCGGCGACACGCTTTGCCGAATTGGTTGATGAGCGGAGCGATGGTGAGCTCAAGGTTGTTGTCGTTCCCGCCGGCCAGATGGGCGGGCAAAGGGAGATCATTGAATCCGTTCAGATGGGTACATTGGAAATGGGTTACGGTGAGAGCGGCCTTTACGCCAATTATGTGCCGGCCTTCGGTGTGCTGACGCTTCCCTATCTCTATGACGGGCGTGAGCACTGGACCAATGTCGTGACCGGTGAGGTCGGGACAGGGCTTGCCGATGAACTCGAACAGGCAACCGGCCTTGTGGTCATGAATTGGATTCTCGCGGGCTACCGTGACACATATTCCAAGGGCAAGGTGTTCGACACGCCTGAAGCTTTCGACGGCATCAAGATCTCGCGTGCCGGAAAGTCCCGTTTTTATTGAAACGTTTCGTGCGCTGAATGCGCAGCCAACGCCAATTCCCTCACCGGAAATCTACACAGCACTTCAGACTGGCGTTGTCTCCGCAATGGAGGGGACGCCGGAGGTTGGCTACATTCAGAAGATGTATGAGGTGACCGACAATCTCAACATGACACGGCATATTCTGTTTGACGGTTCATTCGTCTCCAACAAGTCATTTCTTGACAGCCTTAATGACGACCAGCGCGAAATTCTTCTGACAGCAGCAGAAGACGTGGCCGTTCTTCAGCGCAAGGAATCACCCGAACGTGAAGCCGCATGGTTCGAAAAGCTGGCTGAGACCGGTCTCACGATCAATGAGTTCGATCTTGCACCTTTCCGGGCAGCCCTTGTCCCGGTCCAGGACAGTTTTGCAGAAAAGGCGAATGCCACTGATGTTGTAGCGGCGATCCGGGCTGCCGACGGAGAGTAACAATGACAATGCGCAGCCGGGGCGCCGCCCCGCGTCGCGTTGCCGATCTGACCATCAACGCCGTTGCTGCGTTGATGGTCATCGTCTTCGCAGTGATGATGTTTCTCGTTTTTCTTCAGGTCTTGGATCGGTTTGCTCCCGGGCCGAGCTTTTTCTGGACGGAGGAGGTCGTGCGGATTCTCCTCGTCTGGTCGGTCATGCTTGGTCTTCCGGTGGTGCTCTACTACCGGGAGGAAATTATTGTGGACATGATTTCGCTGTCTGCGGAGATGGAATTCTGGCGCGGTCGGCTGGCCTCTACCCTTGGCATCGTCTTTTTGCTGGTGCTGGCTTGGCAAGGTTACCTGTTCACAGCCCGTTCGGCGGCGTTTTCGTCTCCCACGCTGGGACTCTCCAGAGCCTGGATGTACGCGCCCATCCCGATCGGAGCTGCTCTGGGCGCTATCGCTCTTTTGATCAGGCCCGGCCATTCGTTCTTGCCCATCGGCTTAAGCGATAATGAAGGAGACGAAGAGTGACCGTCCTTTTGCTGTTCGCCGTCTTTATTCTGCTTTTGATTATCGGCGTTCCGATCTCCTTTGCTATGGGGTTGTCAGCGGTTGCCATCATTCTCGGCTTGCAGGGCGTGCCGTTGCTGATCTTGCCGCAGCGTTTCTTCTCTTCGCTTGACAGCTTCCCTCTTCTGGCCATCCCACTGTTTATTCTGGCCGGCAATCTGATGAACGTCTCCGGCATTACCCACGCAATCGTGCGGTTTGCCACGGCATTGGTCGGTCATGTCCGGGGCGGTCTGGGGCAGGTCAATATTCTGACCAGCCTTATGTTTTCCGGCATTTCCGGTTCCGCCGCCGCTGATGTCGCTGCCATCGGCTCCATGCTGCTGCCGGCGATGAAGCGTGAGGGCTACAAGCCTGAATCCGCGGTTGTCATCACGGCTGCATCGGCCATTCTGGGCCCGATTATTCCACCAAGCCTGCTGATGGTTCTCTATGGTGCCATGACCGGGCTCTCGATCGGCACTCTGTTTCTGGCTGGTATCCTGCCGGGTCTGGTTATTGCCGGACTTCTTATGGCCTTCACATGGTGGAAGGCAGATGAACTGGGGGCAAGCGGCATGAACGGGCGGGATTTTATGAAATACTCATGAGCCTGAAGAAGGCAGCGCCTGCTCTTGTCCTGCCGCTTCTGATTATCGGTGGTATTCAGTCTGGTATCTTCACCGCCACGGAGGCCGGTATTCTGGCCGTCGTCTACGCCCTGATTTATGGCGTCTTCACCGGTCAGCTCCGGTTTGCAAATTCTTGGCGCTTTTTCGCGAATCTGCGGTCTCGACCTCGTCGATCCTGATCATTCTCGGCGGTGCGGCACTGTTCTCATGGATCATTGCCCGCGAAGGATTTCCTGCACAGCTTGCAGCGGCGCTGACTTCGCTGACTGACAACAAATACATCGCTCTGGGGCTGATTGTGTTCGCCTTGCTGGTTCTAGGCATGTTCGTTGAAACCATTTCGGCTCTGATTTTGGTTACGCCGATGCTGGCACCCCTCGGTGCGGCCTACGGGATTGATCCGATCCATTTTGCCATCGTGACGATCATCAGTGTGCTGCTTGGCTCCATAACCCCGCCGGTGGCCATTATTCTGCTTCTGGCCTGCCGGATTGCCAATGTCAGCTATGCCAGGGTGCTAAGACCGTTCCTGCCCTATTTCGGGATCATTCTGATCGGGCTTATCGCTATCACCTATCTGCCGCAGATCACGCTTTTCATCCCGAATGCATTGTCGCGCTGAAGGTAAAAATATCTCAAGGAGGAGTTCATGAACATTATTGATCTGAAAGACCGTGTGGCGGTCATTACCGGTGGCGCCCAGGGAATAGGGCTGGCCGTTGCAAAAAGGATGGTTATCGGCGGCGCAAAAGTCTCGATCTGGGACGTGGACGACGCCATAGGCAGACAGGCTGCCGGCGAACTCGGCTGCGATTTTCGGCTTGTCGATCAGCGAGATCTGTCGGCCGTGGAGAAGGTGACGCGAGACACTGAAGACGCCATTGGCGGAATTGATGTTCTCATCGCCTGTGCAGGTATTGCCGGAGCAAACGCACAGGTTCGGGAGTATGATCCGCAGGAATGGCTGCGCGTGATGGACATCAACCTGAACGGCGTCTTCTATCTGAACCGGACAATTGTTTCGGGTATGATCGAGCGGGGATACGGGCGTATCGTCAATATTGCTTCGATTGCCGGCAAAGAGGGCAATCCCAATGCCTGTGCCTACTCGGCTTCCAAAGCTGGCGTTATCGCGCTAACGAAATCGCTAGGCAAGGAAACGGCCGACAAGAATATCTCGGTCAATTGCGTTACGCCCGCAGCGGCGAGAACCCGGATTTTTGATCAGATGACGCAGCAGCATATCGACTACATGCTGTCGAAAATTCCGCGCGGTCGCTTTCTGGAAGTCGATGAGGCTGCCGCAATGATTGTCTGGCTTGCTTCAGAGGACAACAGTTTCACAACCGGCGGCGTATTCGACCTTTCCGGTGGTCGCGCAACATATTGATCCCTCAAACGGAAGAAAAGACATGAAGCTATTAAGAGTAGGGCAGCCGGGTCACGAGAAGCCCGCGATACTGGATGCAGAAGGGAATGCGCGCGATTTCTCCGCCCACACTGCCGATATTGCAGGTGATGCGATCACGCCTGAAGCGCTAAGGCGGCTTGCGGATATCGATCCGCAATCTCTGCCGCTTCTGGCAGAAGACCGGATCGGACCTTGCGTCGGGCGGGTTGGAAAATTCATCTGCGTTGGCCTCAACTATGCCGACCATGCTGCGGAAAGCGGCATGGCCGTGCCGGATGAGCCTGTCATCTTCATGAAATCAACAAGCGCCATTTGCGGCCCCTATGATGAGGTCCTGGTGCCTCGCGGTTCTGATAAATGCGATTGGGAGGTCGAATTGGGCGTCGTGATCGGGAAGGGCGGCGTTTACCTCTCCGAGGACGAGGCGATGGACCACGTCGCCGGCTATTGCGTTGTCAATGATGTCTCCGAAAGAAGCTTTCAGATCGAGCGTTCGGGGCAGTGGGTGAAGGGAAAAAGTGCCGATACGTTCGGTCCTATAGGCCCCTGGCTTGTGACCGCCGACGAGATCGGCGATCCGCAAAATCTGAAGATGTGGCTGGAAGTGGACGGAAAACGGCACCAGGACGGCTCCACTCGCACCATGGTTTTCGGGGTCCGCCATCTTGTCTCCTATATCAGCCAGTTCATGTCCCTTCAGCCGGGAGATATCATCTCAACCGGCACGCCCCCGGCGTCGGCATGGGGTTGAAGCCACCGGTTTACCTTTCGGGCGGGGAGATCATAAGGCTTGGCATTGAAGGGCTTGGCGAGCAGCAGCAGAGCGTCGGCCGTGCCTGATATACTCCGTTCAAGCCACGATTGAGCGGAGCTTTCCGACAAAGACTTCGGCATTGGGGGAGAGAGGCTCATTGCGCCTTCGAACAATGCCGAAGCCATCAATTTGTTTGCCGATCGGGTCATGAAGAGCTGACAGAAGGTTTGCGTTGATGTGATCCCGCACGACCGAGATTGGCAACACTGCCACGGCATCGCTACTTTGCAGGAGCTGAAGAATGGCGAAAATCGAGGCAGATTCGACATAGTTGACCGGCGCGCCCAGACCATGTTCTGCAAATGCCCTGTCGAGAAGCTTCCGCGTCGGATTGATGCCGGGCTGCATGATCCAAGGCCAGGCATGAAGCTCCTGCAGTGTGATGTCGTCGCGACCGGTGAGTGGGTGGTCGGCCCGCGCAACTAGGCGCAAGGGTTCTTCGCCAAGCGGTTCGAAGTCAAAAAGCTGCCAGTGGCGCGAGGTGCTGAAACGTCCCACAGCGACGTCGATAGTGCCGTCTTCGAGCATATCGAGGATCTGGTCACTGGTTTCACCAAGCAGTCTGATAACCAGGCGAGGGCGCTCCGCCTTCATTGCGGCCACAGAACTTGCAATCAGATCCGGGGCCGCACCCATGATGGCACCGACCACAAGAAGTCCATGGCCGCCCGATATCTTCGCTTCAAAATCTTCTGAAAAGCGGTCGATCCTGACAAGGATGGAGCGCGCAAAATCGGCCACGTCATAGCCCATATCCGTCGGCGTCATGCCACGCGGTTCTCGCACAAAGAGCGCTGCACCGAGAAGTCCCTCGAGATCCTTCAGAATCTTCGACGCTGTCGACTGAGTCATGCCCAGTGTCTCGGCAGCTCGGTGCATGTTGCCTGTGTCGGCGAGTGCCGTGACGACCGTCAACTGCTTCAGGCGCAGCTTTGCCGCGAAATTACGATCCATGAGATACGGCTCTCCTCGGTGCCTGACCCAGTGGCAGGCAGAATTTCATATCCCGTTTGATGACTTCAAAATGGCGACATGTCCAGCCAACGCCATAACATGTGGGGACAAGCTCTGTGAATTATCAGCGTCAGGGCGCTGCTGTGTGACTCGGGATTGCAATCAGATCGATAAGGCCCGTCGGAGCGAGAGGCGGCGTGATACGACTGAATATGGATTCTGTATCCAGTTAATTGATCGACGCACAGATGTGATACAAAATATGTATCGTGATGTGAGTTGGTGAGTGTGGACGGCGGAGATCCTCTGTTCCTTCTGCGCTCATTGCAGAAGGACGATAGATGGTCACGTTTTCCACCGCCGCGGCGGAAGTCACCATCAAAAGCGATCCTGACGCTTTCGTCAGGCCGGCGCGATTCATTCACAATAGGCGTCAGAAGCTGAAGAGGCCGAACTGGTCACGCCGGAAGCATGATGCGTTACATGCTGGAGTTCTATTTGGCTGGTGCCCACGGTTGGGCAACCGTAATCAGTCCGCATCTTCATGAAATGAGGTGGCGCCGGCCATAGAAACGGCAACAAACGCAAGAAGTGAAAAGTCCTCACTTTTAGGCTAACATATTGATTTCACGACAGTCTGGTGCGCGTCTTGGGGTTTCATTTTTCTTTCGGCTGTCACAGGAGGTGTATCGACTGTTGAAACACTAATCGAACAAACCGGGGGCTTTTGTTCCCGATATCTGCATTTGAGAACAAATTTTCCGTTTTTGTTTCATAAATCCAAATTCCCCTTGCGCGCGGAATTTCGAAAGTCTAATGGGAACGGGCCGTTATGGCTGGTCGGGGTGTAGCGCAGCCCGGTAGCGCACTTGACTGGGGGTCAAGGGGTCGTGGGTTCGAATCCCGCCACCCCGACCATTTAACCAAACGATTTCAAAATCTTGGCCCCGCGTTACCTTTTTCAAAACTACAATGGTTTACTCTTTTTAGCTCGGTTTACAATTTGTGTTCTGCTTTCGATCTTTTCGACGGCAGCCCCGGACACGAGGTAGTGCTTGCGAATGATGCTCTCAGCGTCCTTTTCGGCGTGACCAGAGACCTCGGCAATTTCTTTGATTGACGCGCCATTCCGATAGGCAAGCGTGATGAATGTTCCGCGTAAGTCATGGAATGTCTTCCCTTCGATGCCAGCAGAAGCCGCCGCCTTGCGCCAGGACGATTTGAAACCGCTTGTCCATGGCTTTCCTCGGCTGTTTGTGAGGATCGTAACAGCATCACTTCGCGGTGCGCTGTCGAGACATTCTCGCAGTGCCTTTGATGTTTTGACGCGAACGTGTGCCCCGGTTTTCCCTGCCTTAAATATATCGATTGGCCGTCATAAGCTGACCATGTGAGCTTGAGCAAATCTCCTGGCGCTGACCGGTCCACAATGCGAGCATCATGGCGCGGACAAGCGGCTCGGATGCCACACTTTTGAAATTCTCAATTTCGTCATCGGTCCAGATTACATCGCGGCGCGATCCGTCGCTGATTTTTTCGACATGTTCAAGCGGATGCCTGTCAACGGCGGCGTAAAAACCGGCCACGGGGCGGAGCAAAAGTCGGCCACCTCGGGCGCAGGTATGAGGCCCGCGGGAGGGCGTAGCCCGAGCGGGGCCTCATACCTGCGTAGCGATTTTGAAGGGTTTCAGCTGGCCTTTCGGGCACGGCTTTGGGCGAGACGATAGCTGTCGCCATTCATTTCGAGAATGTTGACATGGTGCGTGACGCGGTCGAGCAGAGCGCCGGTCAGGCGCTCGGATCCCATGATTTCGGTCCATTCATCAAAGGGCAAATTGCTGGTGATCAGGGTGGCGCCCCGCTCATAACGTTGCGAGATCAACTCGAACAGCAGTTCCGCGCCAGTCTTGGAGAGCGGCACGAAGCCGAGTTCGTCGATGATCAGCAACTTGTACCCTGCCATCTGCTTCTGGAAACGCAAGAGGCGCCGCTCGTCACGGGCTTCCATCATCTCGCTGAGACCATGGCTGCGGCTGTGGTGAAGCCAACGGACAGGCCCTTCTGGCAGGCTGAAAGGCCGAGGGCGAGCGCTATGTGCGTCTTCCCGGTTCCGCTGGGGCCGAGAGCGATGACGTTCTCGCGACGCTCGATCCATTCGCAGCGGGCCAGCTCCAGCACCTGCATCTTGTTGAGCTTCGGGATGGCGGCAAAGTCGAAACTGTCGAGGCTTTTGACGACCGGGAATTTGGCTGCCTTGATACGCCGCTCGACCTTGCGACGATCCCGTTCGACCATTTCCCGCTCGGCAAGCCGGCTGAGGTACCCGATGTGGTCGACGCCCTCGGTGGCGCAAAGCCGGGCCAGTTTCTGATACTCCCGCTGGAAGGTCGGCAGCTTCAGGCTCTTGAGGTCGTGGGCAAGCAGGATCTCGGGTGCTTCGGTGCTCATGCCGCTTCTCCCTTCCCCGATGACAGGAGGCCCATATACGCCTTCGCCGATGTCGTCTCGACGGTTGCTCTCGGCAGGTAGGGATAAATCGACAGATCCAGTCGCGGCGGCCGGCGCTCTATCCGGCAAAGAATCAGATGTTTGACGGCGTCGAAGCCAATCGCCCCGAGTTGCAGGGCTTGCTTGATCGCCGCATGCAGGTCAGCCATATCGAAGCTTTCCAGCAGACGAAGAACCTGTACGTATTCTCGCCGGCCATGCTTTGCCATGCGGCCTTCCATCAGCCGGCACAGTGTCGCAAACTCCTCCGGCAGAGCCCAGCCCTGCAGAGGGGCCGCCTGATCCAGCGCATTGATCTTCTGTTCGATCAGCGGCAGGTAATGAACAGGGTCGAAGATGACATCTTCCCGATCCCAGCTCCTGGGATGGCGGGCGATGATCTCGCCGCGGCAACCAATCACCACCTTGTCGACATAGCCTCGAACCCAAACGTCCTGATGACCGTAGGCGACAGGCACGGAATAGTCACCGGATCGCCGTGCGCTCTTCGCGCACGCGACGATCCGGCACTTTGAATATGCGCATCGTTCCGAACGGAAATCGTTCCCGATCTCCTGGCCGATGCGCGGGTTTTGTAGCGAACGAGAGACTGGGCCGTGACCCTGGCGCTGGCCTGATCGCAGGCATCGAAGGGCGACGCCGGCAAGGGGCGCATAGCCGCCAGATCGCGCTGCAGCCGTTCACCGATCGTCTCGCTCTCACCGCGCAGCCTGTCACATTGGCGCTTCCGGCACTGTTCTTCCAGAAAGGCATTGAACGCATCCCAGGTCGCAAACTGCGGGATGGGGACCATGAAGTTACGCCGGGCATAACCGACAAGGCCCTCGACGTTACCCTTGTCATTGCCCTTGCCGGGGCGGCCATAGCGATCCCGGATCAGGTAGTGGGACAGGAACCCGCTGAACAGTGTTGCCCGCTTACGCGTGCCGTCAGGCAGGATCCTCGCCACAAGGCAGCGATCATTGTCATAGACGATCGATTGCGGCACGGCCCCGAAGAAGGCGAACGCATGGACGTGGCCATCAATCCAGGCCTCGGCCACCGCCGCCGGATAAGCCCGCACGTAGCAGCCGTCGCTATGCGGAAGGTCGAGCACAAAGAACCGGGCTTTCTGCTCGACACCGCCGATCACCACCGTCGCCTCACCGAAATCCGCCTGCGCATGGCCGGGCGGATGAGAAAGCGGCACGAACACTTCCTGACGGCGCTGTTCCCGCTCCCGGATATAGTCCTTGATAATCGTATAGCCGCCGGTGAACCCGCACTCATCACAAAGCCGGTCGAAAACACGCTTGGCCGTATGGCGCTGTTTGCGCGGCACGTGTCTGTCTTCATCCAACCAGTGGTCGATCGTCGAAACGAACGCGTCCAGCTTCGGCCGCCGGACTGGTGATTGTCGCTGATAGCCAGGTGGCGTCGAATACGACAGCATCTTCGCTACGCTGTCGCGGGATATGTTGAAGTGTTTGGCTGCCTGACGCCGGCTCATCCCTTCCGAGACGGCCAGACGAACCTTCAGATAAAGATCCACGGTGTAAATCCTCTGTCCCTCCTGCGCTCATTGCAGAAGGAAGATAGGTGGCCGGATTTTACTCCGCCCGCGGACGAATTATTCCGCCGCTTTCGTGGCCGACTTTTGCACCGCCGTTCTCACAACAGCAAGGCACTGGTCTGGTCGACCGGCAAAAGGTTCATTCTCTACACAGGAGAAGAGCTCCTGATCGTGCTTGCGGCAGAAGCCATGAAAAACCGATGCGTCCTTGATGCCGATCTTCTCCACCGCCAGCCTTCCGCCGTTTTTCTTCATTTCTGGAATGCTCGCAGTGTAGTGCAGCACATGGCCACGCTTGGCGATCTTGGCCAGGTTCGGCCCGCGCGAGACGGTGTGAGCTTTGATCACACCACCTCCGCAAGGGCCCAAGCCGACGCCGTGCGCGCAGCATTTCTTCTGCGTGAAAGCTCTCCGGTTCGCGTCAACGGCAGCCCAAGGGTTTTCCTTCGGCTGACCATCTCTGTCGAGGTGGCACTTCTTGTATTTTTTGCCAGAGCCGCACCAGCAGGGGCATTCCGATCCCTACCTTTCGTCATCCTAATCTCATCTGTTTCTTCGCGTTTTCTCAGGCTGTATTGTATAGCGTCTCATTTATCTGATCCGTCAAACTATCTCTCCAAGAATCGATATGATCCATATCATTGCCATCGATACGCTCGACGAGGTGTTGCGGGTCAACCTGCATCCGGCGCTCGTCGCGGCGCAGGCGGCTCTCGTCGGAATGACGGCGCGCGGATGACGGTGAAGATGGAGCGCCATTGGGGAACGTGAGCGGCTCGCGCCGCGCGTCTGAGCAACATTTTCTCGATTGTGGAAGATGCCGATGCCCGAACTTCATTCCCGATTTGCCTTCGCGCTGATCGCGACCGGGATGGTCATGATGCCCGGATCCAACATGGTTTACCTGACCTCGCGCTCGGTGGCGTCGCACTTGGCTTTGTCGTCTACATGGTCTGCGCGACCTTCAGCATCACCGCCCTCGTTCTAGCGGTTCCCTACGCCTATGACGCCATCCGGTTTGCCGCTGCCCTCTTCCTCCTGTGGTACCGGTCTCTAATCCATTCCGAAGGATTTTCCCAAGGCAAGTCAGGTCGTAAAAATAAGCTTGATATGCAGTTTTCGCCGAAAATTAGAATTCCAGTATACAGTATTTTTACATATGCTATTTTAGCCGACCCTTAGTTTATTTTTTCATCGCAAGGAGATATTGTGAATAAAAATAAAATGTACGCGCGCTTACTCTCATCATGCGCTTTGCCGCTCGGCTTCCTAGCGTTTTTGGGAGCCTCCTGGATGCCCAAGCGCAAGAACCGACGCCCTACAAAACGCTGAATTTCGGGACCAGCGGGACATTCCTCACTGGAATTCGCGGAAATACAATTGTCGGTAATTACGTGGTGCCTGGCACCACCGCTACCGGCGGCCTGCTTTACAACACAAGCTCAGGCGCGTGGTCTGCCATGCCGGTCGCGACGGAAAACGGCGTCAACTATCCGAATGCCATCGGCTCGTCACCCTATGGGCCGAGCTTCGGCAACCAGGGCGGCGTGCTCCGCACGGTGGGTAGCTATATCACCGAGGCTTCAACGCCATATGATCTCAGCTATCTCTATGACGCAGCCGCCGCTCCGGGCAAACAGATCACCGAGCTGGTCTACCCGAGCGCAGCGGGCAATCCCACGCTCTACACGATCGCCCACAGCACGTTCGGCGATACCCTGGTCGGCAACTACGACACCCGGCTCGCCACCGGCAATGCGATGATCTACACGATCAGCACCGGCGCCTATGTCACCAACAACAAGCCCGGCGCCGTCAGCACCACCGCCTATGGCGTCTATGGCGACATGATCGCCGGCGGCTATGCCGACGTCGGCATCGGCGGCGGCATAGGTTTCGAGCATGGCTATCTCTACAACACCGTCACAGACAACTGGACGACCTACGACCATCCCGGAGCGATCATCACGCATCTGGAAGGTATCACCAGCGCTGGTCGCTCCGGCGAGTACAATATGGTGGCAAACTGGGTGACGCCGGATGGCGCGTTGCATGCCGGCATCCTGCATGTAAACGCTCTCGGCATCCCCAGTTGGTACGAGCTCAACATTCCCGGTGCCAATGTGGTGTCTTCCAACTCGGCCTACGGCGACACCGTGGTCGGCATCTATCTGATGCCCGGCGACACGGCACCGAACGGCTATGTCGCGACGGTTTCGGGGATCTATAATCCGATCCGCAACACCGGCTCGCTGTCCTCAGCCGTTGACGGCGACGCGGCGCTTTCCGGCCGCAAGGGCGACGACATCATCAACGACGGCGCCATCAGCATGACCGGCAATGGCGGCATCGGCATGCGCGGCGAAACATATGGCGTGCTGACCAATAACGGCACTGTGACTGCCACCGGCCTGGCGGGTGCTGCGGTCGAACTGCACGGCGTCTACGGCACGTTCCTGAACTACGGTAACTTGAGCGCGCCCGCTGTGGCCGATGCCCTGCGCGTCGGGCCGGACAGCTTTGGCACCGTTATCGTCAACACCGGTATCATCGACGGACGCATTGCCGCCACGGCGGGGCCCGCGAAGCGGTTCGAGAATAGCGGCTGGATCGGCGTCAGCGGCAACGGGGTGCCAGTCACCCATCTCCTCAGCGGCATCTATTCGCAAACTGAGGCCGGCACGCTGTCGCTGCGCGTCGGCGAGGACGGCAACGACAAATTCGGCCTGACGGGCACAGCCCGGCTTGGCGGCACGCTCGAGGTTCCGTTCCAGACGTCCACGCTGGTCAACAGCTACGATCTCTTCGCTGCCACAGAAGAGATTACCGGCACCTTTAGCACCCTGACGACGCCCGGCCTGCCGGGTTACGTGGCCACCGCGCTAGACTACACCGACAACAGTGTCACGCTCGACCTGACATCGCAGATGGCTGCGCAGACCGGTCTCACGGCCAACCAGTCCGCCGTTGGCGGCGCAGTGGACACAGCCTTCAACAACGGCACCCTGGCGACCGCCGGAAACGCGACGGCAGATGCGCTGAACAGCATCTACAGCCTGCCCGGCAGCCAATTGGCGGCGGCGCTTGGCTCGCTGTCCGGCGAAATCTATGCCAGCCAGCAGTCTGTCCTCATCAACGAAGGGCAGTTCACACGTCAGGCGGTTTTGGATCGGTTGCGCGCGCTCAATTACGGCAACGCGACGGGACCCTTGGCAACGCTGGGCAATGGCGGCGATGCCAACCCCGGCAGTCTGGCGACCAACTACAGCAGTGCGCCCGCCGATGCAGCAAACGGTATCGAACTTTTCGATGATAGCGGTTCCGGATTTGCCGTGTGGGGAACGGGTTACGGTAGCTGGGGCAGCTACGACAGCGACGGCAATGCCTCGAACTTCGACACCTCGCTTGGCGGGATTGTGACCGGTATCGACGCGAAGTTCGGTCCGAACAGCTATGCAGGCGTGGCCCTCGGCTACTCTCATTCCAACAGCACCATCGACGGCGTGAACAGTTCGGCTGACACCGATAGCGGTGTTATTGCCGCCTACGCGGGGACGAGCTTTGACGGCGTGAACGTGCGCGGCGGCGTAAGCTACACCTTCAGCGACGTGAATACTTCGCGCGGCATTCAGCTTCCCGGGCTTGTTACCGGCACCGACGGTCAGTTCAACGCAGGGCTTACCCAGGTGTTTGGCGAGGTTGGCTACGGAATGGCGATTGAGGACTTGGCGCTTGAACCGTTCGCGGGTCTTGCCTGGGCGCACCTCAACACCAATGGCTTCACCGAGAGCGGCACGGCCGGGCTTACCGGCGATAGTTCCAATTCGAATGTCGGCTACGGCACACTTGGCATCCGGATCGCACAAGACTTTGCGATGCAAAACGGGGCTGTGTTCACGCCTCGCGCATCGCTCGCATGGCAATACGCCTTCGGTGACCTGACCCCGAGCACAGCCATGAGCTTTGCAGCAATCGGCGGCTCATCGTTCACCGCAAGCGGCGTGCCGTTGTCCAAGAATTCGGCGCTGGTCGATATCGGCGCCGACTTTAAGATCAGCGATCTCGCTGACAGCCGGCATTTCCTATGTCGGCCAGTTCGCCAGCGATTCACGACAGAATGAAGTTCGGGGCACGTTGAGCTGGAGCTTCTGAAAACGGCGACGGCATGCGAATCGTCCGTAAAAGGCGCGAAGCGGTCAAGCCAGCCCCGAAGAGCGAAAGTCTGAAATTGATAAGATAGCGAATGTCGGCTTTCTCTATTTTCAAACCAAAACCGGACTGAGCGAAAACGGCCCCGTTTCTGCCGGGCAGGAAGGCGCGCCCATTCGGTCGTAGCTATGAACTCATGGCGCTATATAGCATTTGGTATTTTTACAAATTGAATAGGCCGGTGAAGCGAACACTTCACCGGCCTTTTCTCTGCCCGGATCCCGGGTGGCCTGCAGCCCGCCAAGGCTGCAAACGACGGGTCACAGTCGCCAAACCTAGTCCCGTCCGGTAAGCACTAAGAATCCTCACCGCACCCGGTTGCCTGCGCAGGCGACGCGGTGTGTGGCAGATTCGGACATATCCCACAATGCAAGGAATGATCTCGGTGCGGCCCGTGTCGCCGCCGGCCGCCTATCTTGGTGGCAAAAACGTCTCGCCAAGCGCGTTTCCTCCATTATCGAACAGACCCCGCATGATCTCTATGCCGAGCCTTTTGTCGGCATGGGCGGTGTGTTCTTCCGCCGTTCACTCGCCGCCCGCTGCGAAATCATCAACGACTATTCCGGCGACGTGATCACGCTCTTCCGGATCCTGCAGCGGCACTATCCGCAGTTCATGGAAGTGATGAAGTTCCAGCTCACGTCCAGACGTGAGTTCGAACGGTTGACCGCGACAGATCCGGCTACGCTCACAGACCTTGAGCGTTCTGCACGGTTTCTCTATCTGCAGCGCCTGGCCTTCGGCGGTAAAGTCACGGGTCGCAGTTTTGGCGTCGAACGCCACGGGCCGGCCCGCTTCGACCTGACGCGGCTGGGGCCGATCCTCGAGGAAATCCATGAGCGCCTTTCCGGTGTCGTCATCGAAAACCTCGACTGGCGCGCCTTCATCGACCGCTATGACAGGGAAGGGGCCTTGTTCTACCTTCATCCGCCCTATTACGGCTGCGAGACGGATTACAGCAAGGACAGCTTCAAACGCGCCGACTTTGCCGAGATGGCGGAACGGCTTGCGGGGATCAGGGGCCGGTTCATCCTGTCGCTGAACGATTGAACGGAAGTGCGGGAAATCTTCTCGGCTTTCCTGTTTGCCAATGTAAGCCTCGACTATACGGTCGGAAGTGGTGCGCAGAAGGGTGTGGGCGAGGTCGTCATTCTGGATGGCAAGGATATTCGCCGACATCGGAACCTTCCTCTGTTCAGCTAGGGAAGGGAAATCGGGAGCGGTCAGGCGGCGCGAATCCGTTGTGCGTTGCTCCGGACAAGAATGGTTGGAGATATTCGCTTGTGCAGAAGCTTATGTTTCGTCATAGTTTTTTGACTATATGGCAGGTTTCGAAAATGCGCAGCAAAAACAAACGTTCAAATACTCAGGCTTCCTTCTCACGCGCGCCCTGCCAATATTGGTGTTGGCCGGCTGCATCGGCCTTGGTGTCTTGGGGCTCTTGATTTGGGCGGGTCAGGAGGCCGATCGCGTTTCGTATGATCGACAGGCAAGTCTAGTACAGCTCGTTGTTTCTCAATTGCATTTCAATGTCGCCCACAATCAGGAAAGTGTGACTGTATGGGATGATGCCGTCGAGCAGGTGCGTGCGCGTGATAGCGAATGGATGGATAATAACCTTGGGACCTGGATGCACGAGTACTTCGGACTCGATCAGGCTTATGTTCTCGATCCCCAGAACCAAGCCGTTTACGCTTTTGCAGACGGCAGACCGACGGCTCTGGATGCGTTTAGCGTGGTCGAAGACGAAGCTCTGCCTTTGGTTCTTGCCCTTCGCGACAAGCTTCGGATAGGCGATGATAGCCAGGTGAGCGATACCGTGCTCACGCCGGGCGTGTCGGATTTAGCAGTCATCCAGGGACATCCCGCGCTCGTCAGCGTCAAGCCAATCGTTTCCGATACCGGTGAAATCCAACAGACAGCCGGTGAGGAAAGCGTTCACGTGGCTGTACGCTTTCTTGACGGAAGTCTGATCGAAGAGTTGAAGACCGACTACCTGTTTGAAGACCTGCATTTTTCGTGGTCACCGAGCGATGAGCCGCACTATTCCAGTCTACCGTTTTCTGCGGCTGACGGATCCGTTTTGGGATACATGGTCTGGCACCCCCACCACCCGGGTGAAACGATGCTATCGAAGCTTATACCGGTTTTGTCCGCCTTCATTGTATTGGCACTTTGTGCAATCGCATTCTCTCTGTTCCTGTATCACAACCGTTCAAAAGAGCTGGAGGCGAGTGAGGAACAGATCCGGTACATGGCGCTCCACGATCCGTTGACCGAACTTCCCAACAGAAATTACTTCAACGAGTATGTCGATGTAGAGTTGGCGAAGGGAGGAGGGAACGCTCTTCTTTTTCTCGATTTGGATCGGTTCAAGCAAGTCAACGACACGCTTGGTCATCCCTCGGGTGACGCTTTGATTCGCGAATTTGGCCAACGTTTAAAGGCTATCGTACGTCAGGGCGACGTCGTTGCGCGTGTCGGTGGAGATGAGTTTACCGTGATGCTAAGGGGAAAGGCCAGCATGGGAGAAGTCGAAGGTATCTGCCAGCGCATAGTTGATTCTGCCCGCCGGCCTTTTGTGCTCGATGGTCAAGAGGTCTTTGTTGGAGTGAGTGTTGGAGTGGCGCTGGCGCCACGAGATGGAAATGACCGCGTCAGCTTGCTTCGTAGGGCAGATGTTGCCTTGTACTTTTCCAAAAACTCTGGTCGCAGTCGATATACTTTCTTTTCCGAGGATATGGACCAGTTGCTCGGCAGGCGCAAAGAGTTGGAAGGGGATATGCGTGTAGCTCTGAAAGCTGGCAATGAGTTTCAGGTTCACTATCAACCCATTATTTCTGCGCTTGACCATCAGGTTAAAGGGTATGAGGCACTTCTGCGCTGGGAGCATCCGAAATTCGGTTTGATCTCTCCCGAGTTGTTTATTCCCATAGCGGAAGAAACCGGACTGATCGAGGCTGTCGGTGAATTTGTTTTGCAGGAAGCCTGCAATGCTGCAACGAAATGGTCAGGGAAGTCCGTCGCTGTCAATGTATCCGGTGTCGAGCTCCGCGACGAACGTTACGCTGATAAAGTCAAGAATGTACTATTGTCCACCGGGCTGTCGCCGCTGGCTCTTGAACTGGAAGTGACTGAAACGGCTGCGACCGACGAGGCTTCGGCAGTTGTTGCAGATCTCGACGCTCTGCGTGAAATAGGCGTGCAGATCGCGATTGATGATTTCGGGACTGGCTTCTCGTCGCTTGGTCGACTGCGAACCCTGAACGTCGACCGTATCAAAATCGACAGAAGCTCTCGTCCACGGGTTCGGCGAGAAAACCGGCGATGAAGCTATAATCCGGGCCATTGTAGAGCTAGCCCGCGCAAGTGGCCTCAAGACGACTGCAGAAGGAGTTGAAACGTCATTTCAGGACGCAGGCCTTATCAAGATTGGCTGTGACAGCCTTCAGGGCTTTCTTTATTCGAAGCCTGTTCCTCTTCGTGACATTGAGCTCACTCCCTCTCCCGACAGTTCGCCAAGCTGAGTGCAAGAGCGGCCAGCGCGTGTCTCCGGCGACAATCTTGGTTTACAGTGGCTATAGAACGTCCAATGTTTCGGTATGTTGCGGTTTACGCAAAAACACCTCGAAGTCCGTTGTTCTTGGGAGCTCGTCGTGGTCCTTTCGCCCGCGCCGCAGCCCTGATCGAAAAGCGGGCGGAACTTGAAAACGATCGGGAGAAGATCGAGGCCGAGTTGACGGCGGATTATCTGCGGCAGGTCGTTGCCGAAACGCGGGAGATGGCGGCGCTCAACAAGGCCAAGTTCGCCGTGCCATGGTTCTGGCTGTTTGCCGACTTCTTTCTGGTCCCGCTTGCCGTCTTGCTCAACCACAACCCGTTTTTCATAACCAAAGCCAAGACTTTGAATCAGAAAAACTACCCCTCTTCAAAGGGCCGAGTGAGTTTTGCTCCTAGAGCTTCGTCGCCCGAAGCCGCAGCGCATTGCCGATGACGGAGACCGAGGAGAGGCTCATCGCGGCAGCGGCAATGATCGGCGAAAGCAGGATGCCAAAGAACGGGTACAGAATACCGGCAGCCAGTGGCACCCCGGCGGAATTGTAGACGAAGGCGAAGAACAGGTTCTGACGGATATTGGCCATGGTCGCCTCGGCTAGGTGGCGGGCGCGGACAATGCCGGTTAGGTCTCCCTTCACCAGGGTGATGCCTGCGCTTTCCACAGCGACATCGGCGCCCGTTCCCATGGCGATACCGACATCGGCGGCGGCCATGGCCGGCGCATCGTTGACGCCGTCGCCGGCCATGGCGACGGACAGGCCTTCGCCGCGCAACCGTTCGATCAGGTCATGCTTGTCCTCGGGACTGACGCCGGCATGAACCTCGTCGATGCCGAGCGACGAGGCCACGGCATCGGCCGTCGCTTTCGCGTCGCCCGTCGCCATGATGATGCGCATGCCGGCGTCGTGCAGCGCGCGGATTGCATCCGGCGTGGTTTCCTTGACCCGGTCGGCAACCGCAACGAGGCCGGCAGCCCGTCCTTCCACGGCGAGGAACATGGCGGTCTTGCCCTCGCCCTGAAGGGCTTTCACCCGTTTCTTCAGACCGCTGATGTCGACCTTTTCCGCCTCCATCAGCGCGGCATTGCCGAGCGCGACGCGTTTGCCGTCCACCGTTCCCGTCACTCCCTGTCCGGTAACTGCACCGAAATCGCTGCTTTCCATCTCGGGCGCTTCCGCCTCGCGCGCGCCGGTCACGATCGCTTCGGCCAGCGGGTGTTCCGAGCCGCGCTCCAGGGCTGCCGCAATCGAAAGCAGGTCGGCGCGATCAAAACTCTCGGCCGGCTCGGCATCGGTGAGCGCCGGCTTGCCCTCCGTCAACGTGCCGGTCTTGTCGACAACGAGAACGTCCACCTTGGAAAAGCGCTCCAGCGCCTCGGCGTCGCGGATCAGAACGCCGGCATGCGCGCCGCGCCCGGTGGAAACCATGATCGACATCGGCGTGGCAAGACCCAGCGCACAGGGGCAGGCAATGATCAGCACCGAGACGGCCGCGACAAAGGCATAGGAGAGGGCCGGCGACGGGCCGAATATGGCCCAGGCCAGAAAAGCAACAACGGCGACGGAGACCACAGCTGGCACGAACCAGGCCGCCACCCGGTCCGCCATCGCCTGGATCGGCGCCCGCGAACGCTGGGCCTTCGACACCATGTCGACGATGCGCGACAGCGTGGTTTCGGCCCCGACGCTTTCCGCCCGCATCAGGAAGCTGCCGGTCTTGTTGAGCGTGCCGCCGGTGACCGGCTCGCCCTCGGTCTTTTCGACTGGGACCGGCTCGCCGGTGATCATGCTTTCATCGACCGATGAGTGGCCTTCGGTGACCACGCCGTCTACCGGCACGCTTTCGCCGGGGCGCACGCGCAGAACATCGCCGGGCTTCAGCGTATCGACGGGCACATCCTCCTCGCCCTCATCCGTGACCTTGCGCGCGGTCTTCGGCGCAAGATCCAGAAGCGCCCGGATCGCATCGCCCGTGCGTTCGCGCGCGGCCAGCTCCATCACCTGGCCGATCAGCACAAGGACGAGTATCACGGCAGCCGCCTCGAAATAGACGGGCGCCATGCCGGCGCTGTCGCGCATGGAGGCCGGAAACAGGCCGGGCGCAACCAGCGATACGACCGAGAAGACGTAGGCCGCCCCGTGCCGAGCGCGATCAGGGTCCACATGTTCGGACTCTTGTTGACGATCGAAGACCAGCCGCGCTTGAAGAATGGCCGGCAGACGAAAACGACGGGAGTCGCAAGCGCGAATTGCAGCCAGCCGAACAACGCATGCCCGAACCAGTCCTCGAACGGCAGGCCGAGATGGCTGCCCATTTCCAGCACGAAGACGGCGAGCGCCAGAGGCGCGGTGATCATCAGACGGCGTTTGAAGTCGACATACTCCGGGTTCGGACCCGTATCGGCCGAGGGCGTCATCGGCTCGAGTGCCATGCCGCATTTCGGGCAGTCGCCGGGGTGATCCTGCACGATTTCCGAATGCATCGGGCAGGTATAAAGCGTTCCCTCGGGCTGGGCTTCCGGCTCCGGTCGGCCCTGGACGTGCTGATCGGGATCCGCCTCGAATTTCGACTGGCAGCCTGCGGAGCAGAAATAGAAACGCTCGCCCTCGTGCTTGAACATATGCTGGGCGCTGGCGCGATCGACGGACATGCCGCAGACCGGATCCTCCGCCGTCAGATAGGCCTCAGGCTCCTGCAGGAACCCGTCGCGGCAGCTCTCAGAGCAGAAGTGGAAGAGCCGGTGATCGTGTTCGGCCGTCGGTTTTCCGGCCTTCGGATCGACCGTCATGCCGCAGACGGGATCGCGCAACGGTTTCTTGTCCGACACTGCTGCGCCATGGCCAGCGTCACTGCCGGCGTCGGGGGCATTCTCGTCATGGGAATGTTGCATCTGAGCTCTCCTGTCGGTTCCGTTTTTGCCAACATGGCCGTTCCAGTCACTGGAAGGTCAAGAGCGTCCGGATTACTCAAATACAGATAGTGCAGGCGGGTAATCAGGAAACCGGCAGTCCGGTCTTTTCGCCTCACCAGAAAAGGAGCATGATCCTGATCAATTCCCGACCGCTGTGAAATATGCCAAACTATCCTTCCACAGAAGGTCCCACTCGATCTCGAAGAGACCATGTTCAGCCGGCTTCGCGCACTTGCCATTGCTTTCGTCTTCCTGCTCGGGCTCCTTGCCGGCGCGGGCACGGTCGTCAGCTTCGAGCCAGCCGACATGGCGTCCTGCAACGAACAATCGGTCTCCGCGGCAGATGCCTGCGGCAAGGCGATGATCCACACGTCATGCCTCTATCACGGGACCTGCGGCCTGTTCCTGTCGCCCGATCTCGCGCGCATCCATTCCCGGACAGCACCTTCGGCACGGAATATCCCGCTGACCGCTCCACTTGCCGGTCAGACTTCGGCCCCCGAAACGCCCCCGCCCATCTCCGCACTCTAGAGCCTTCACGCCCGGCACATGCTTGCTGGCTTCGTGATGATCCCGGCAGCCTGCAGGCGCCGGGAAACGCTCCTTCGTTCTGTAAATCAGATAAATTTCAGAATGTTGGAAGCCATATCTAAGATTGCGCTCTAAACGGAGATTTCCCATGAGCAAGATAATTTACGCCTCCGCGCTCACGCTCGCCCTCGGCGCAGGACTGGCCTACGCCAACCCGGCCCACCACACCGGAACAGATCAGGTCCCTGATACAGGCAGCATGATGCTGTCCGGCATGATGGACGGGTCGATGATGGGCGGCATGATGCATTCCGACATGATGGTGATCATGCTTGATGCCGATGGTGACGGCAGCCTTTCGCTCGCCGAGTTCCAGGGCATGCATGAACGCATGTTCGGCTATCTTGACGCCAATGGCGACGGCACGCTCGATGCCGGCGAAATGGAAGCCCATCACGCCGATGCCATGCCGCATGGCGGCGCGGCCGAGTAAGGAGAAAACAGATGACAAAGACATTCAGCGCCTATTCCGCTTCGGCAATCGCGGCTCTCGGCCTTGCAGCAGCCCTTGTCGCCGCGCCAGCCGCATACAGTGCCGAACAACCGGCAATCCCGGCAGGCGAGACGATCTCCACCTGGGTGGAAAACGGCCAGAACGGCCGCTATCTCCTCCAGCTTATCGAGGGCGGCGTTCCTGCCGGCGAGACCGCGATTACTGGCACGATCCTTTCCGATGCGGATTGCGCGCCGGATGCCGACGGCATCAATCACTGCAAGAACGAGATCCGGCTTGAGGACGGCAACACGCTCAAGGGCGTGAACAATCATCGCATGAGCGTGAACCGTTGCCTGAAACCGGGCGAAACCGTCACGGTCTCGCCGCTTGCGGATGGCTGGGCCGTCGTCCTGGTCGAGGGCGCGACTGAGAACCGCTGACAGCGGCCCTGACAAAAAAGGCCGCGCTCCGGCGCGGCCTCTTGCATCGGCCTGCCCTAGGGCCGAAACTCAATCGTCGTTCTGTGCATTCCAACTGCCGAGATAGGGCGCGATGATGTTGGCGTTTTTCGTATGGATGGAACGAAAAGAGAATATTGTGTCGTTCCGCTGTGTCAGATTTGTGTCAATCGAACCTGAATGTTCTTTTTATGTTCGCGTCTCGCTCGGCATGAACCTGCAGGCCATCATCACCAAGTCATCTTTTCCCTTGCCTATTATTTTTAGAAGCGCATTTTTGGTTTACATTTTAGATGGACGGCTATTGAATAGATTGATGTTTTTCGGGATGAGTGTGTAAACCAGATGCAGTTTAAGTATCTGATATTTAAAGACAAAATACCTTAATTCTACGACTGGGGGTCAAGGGGTCGTGGGTTCGAATCCCGCCACCCCGACCATTTAAACTTCCCCCAAAATTTTAAGACGAAACAGCAGGATACAAGCGTGTCGGACCTTTACCGGTCTCTACCGCTCGTCTTCCTGTGACGTTGCGGGTTGGTTGTGCGATCTTCGACTGAAACAGTTTTCATTCAGTTCGAAAAGCTCTAAAAGTTGCTGGAAAGCAATCTGAACGTGTGTAGCTCGATTGGGCGAAGGGAGCGATGACGATGGAGGATACGGCAAAGGGTAGCTGCTGCGCGGTTTCACGCAATGCCTCTGAGCCGGCGCCGACCGCTGTTGCAGCTGTCCGCACCACACCGGCCATCGCCGGCGAACGATCCAACCCGATCTTCATTCCGGGCTGCCGCAGCCATGTCGGCTTTGACAATCCCGCGATCCCACTCGATGGCGAAGGACCGGCGCGCAATGTCAAACTCAATGCCTTTGCTCTTGAAGCCGAAACGGTAACGGTGCGTCGATTCGCTGATTTCGTTGCCGCGACAGGTTATGTGAGCGAGGCTGAGCGTTTTGGCTGGTCGGCGGTCTTTGCCGGTCTGCTGCCAGCCGACACCGAGGTTACCGGCAACGCGCCGTCGACGCCTTGGTGGGTGCGCGTTGAAGGTGCATACTGGCGACGCCCGGAAGGTCCGGCCAGCAATGTCGATGACAGGCTCGACCATCCGGTTACGCAGGTATCCTACGCCGATGCGCTGGCCTTCGCAGACTGGGTCGGCGGCAGGCTGGCAAGCGAGGCGGAGTGGGAGCGTGCGGCCCATAGCGGTGTTCGCGGCCGCAAATTTGCCTGGGGCAATGAGGAACCGGACGACAATACGATCTTCTGCAATATCTGGCAGGGAAATTTCCGCACACCAACACCATGGCCGACGGCTATATGGCGACGGCACCCGCCCGCTCCTTCGAGCCGAATGAAGGCGGGTTCTACAACATGGCCGGCAATGTCTGGGAATGGACCGCCGATCCCTACCGCATCCGCTCGCTCTCGCGCCATGCCAAGAAGCGCAACGCCGACGCGGTTGCCGCCGGCGAGCGGCTTCTGAAAGGCGGATCGTTTCTCTGCCACATCTCCTATTGCTACAGATACCGGATAGCAGCGCGAATGGCGCTGACGCCGGACAGTGCCGCCAGCAATGTCGGGTTTCGTGTCGCCTACGACGCGTAGAGCATTTCACAGTCAGGCGGAAACGCCTGACGGCAGCGAAATTGCGACTAAACAAATAGATGGAGCGGTTTGGGCGTTTCCGTGCAACGCGGAGCCGCTCTCGATCAACAACACTCCGTGTTTTCGCAGTTTTGTCCGGGTTCGCTCAGGCTATGCCGCTGCCCTGCCGTTTCGGCATGCGATCCGGATGGACCCCGGCCTGGCTCAGCGTACGCTCCAGAAGCTGTTCATAGATCGGGTGGCCGCCGATCCACTGGGCGATCAGATTGGCCGTGAGGCAGGTGGCGATCAGCGGAAGTGTCATCGTGTAGGCGCCCGTAAGTTCCAGTGTCAGCGCCACGCCGACGATCGGGGCGCGGACCGAGGCCGAGAACAGGCCACCCATCGCCGCAATGCCGAAGGCAAGTGGAACCGTGGTTCCTGCCGGAAGCAGACCTTCCAGCGTGGTGCCGAAGGCGAGCCCGATGCAGATGGCAAGCGCCAGCATCGGCGCGAAAATGCCGCCCGGCGTTCCGGCGGAATAACTGGCGACCATGCTGATATAGCGCAGCACCGCAAGCGCCAGCAACGCACTCAGCGCCATATGATCGCGGGCCATCATGACGATAACATTCTCGCCACCGGTAACTGCGCGCGGAAACAGGATGAACAGCGCACCGACGGCAAGACCAATCAGCGCTGGCATCACAAATGGCAGGCGCCTGTTCATGCGCATCACAAAGCTGCTCGCACACATGATCGCTGCATTGAGACTGACGCCGACGACGCCCAGTACGCATCCGAGCACCACAAAGGCGGGCAACAGCCAAAGCGCAGGAGCGGGCACGGACATCGAGAAATCGGGTGCCGTGCCGCCGATCACCTCCGTCATCACGGTCGCGAAGAAGGCGGCGGCAATCACGCCCATATAGGTCCGAAACGTATAGGGAAACTGGTTGTGGGTTTCCTCGACGATGAACAGGACGGCGGCAAGCGGCGCGTTGAAGGCGCAAGCCAGGCCGGCAGCGGCACCTGCGCCCAGAAGGCCGCGCCGTTCGACATCGGAGACCTTGAAGAAATCAGTAATCGCAGCCGAGATCGACGCGCCGATATGGATCGTCGGTCCCTCACGCCCGAGCACCAGCCCTGAAGAAAGCGCGGCAATGCCCGTCAGAAACTTGACCGGCAGCACCTTGCGCCAGTGCACGGTGCGCAGATTGCTCATCGCGCCCTCGATTTCCTGAACACCGCTGCCGCCGGCTTCCGGTGCGTAGCGACGCACAAAATAGACCGAGGCGACTGTGATGCACATGGTGATGACGGCGGCGGCGGCGACCAGCCACGCGCCTTCAAGATGACGCGACAGGACCTCCGGCCAGGTGAGCAGTCTGTCGATGATCAGGTGGAAGAAAGATCCGACGGTGCCGGTCAGAATTCCAGCCGCAGCAGCCATGACAATGAACTGCGCCTCGGCACGGCGGTTGCCGGGTTGATCGGGAAGTTGCGACGTGTCATCCATGAAAACTGTGCCGGATTGCCAGGGGGTCAAAAATCAACAGGAAAGCGGGTGCGCCTGGCTATTCAGGGTTGCAGGTGCGTCTTGTCCCCCTTCACACACCTTCAGTATGCAGACAAGCGAAATGAAGTCCAGCCTCGCTGGGGGCCGGAGATACGTCTTTTCCGGAACGTCATCAAACGTTTAAATCTCCTTGTATATTAGGGAAAACCAAGAGGACCTTTGCAGTGACAGATGAAACAGCCGGTGACTTCGCTCTGAGCGCAAACCTGACGCCCCTTTCGCGGATCACCGACAAGTCTCCGCTGACGCTGAAGCCGGATACAAGCTGCGGTGAGGCTGTAAAGCTGTTTTCCAGAAATGGCGGTAAACACCAGACAATGGCCTGTATCCGCGATGCGGAAGGTCACTTTGCCGGCGTTGTCTGCCTGCATGACTGCTTGCGCCATCAGGTGAAGGACCCTGTCAGCCGGTTTGCCCGGACAGATGGTCCAGTGGCGGGTTCGGACAGGTCTGCGGAATCCGTTGCGCATGAGATGGTAGAAGGCGATATCGAGTTCATGCCGGTTATCGACCGCAAGAAACGGCTGGTCGGTGCGGTGGAAGGCGCGCGCGCCAGCCGTTTTGTTGTCGATACCCTGCAGGAGGATGCCCAGGTTTTCGTCGGTCTGTCGGGGCCAATGAACGATGATTATTTCCAGCATTCGGTATGGTCGGATTTCCGCCGGCGTTTTCCGTGGGTGCTGGGTCTGGCGATTGCAGGCCTTGCCGCAGGCTATGTTGTCCACATTTATGAAAGCGCGCTTGATGCGCTCGTCATTCTCGCCCTCTACATGCCTATGGTCGCAGATACCGGCGGCAATGTCGGCACCCAGTCTGCAAGCCTTGTCACCCGTCTCCTCACGACTGGCAGCATCCGCTGGAAAGAGGCCGTTGCTGTCATGTGGCGGGAGGTGAGGGTCTCTTTGCTGATGGCCGCAATGCTGTTCGCCTTCGCCTTCCTGAAGGTTTTTCTGATCTCAAATGTAGCTGACGTGCCAGAGGGGATGACACTGGAAGGCATTGGTCTTGCGATTGCCGTGGCGCTGGCAGCCCAAGTGGTTTCGGCAACGCTGATCGGGGCATTGCTGCCACTCGGTGCCATTGCGGTGCGGCAGGATCCTGCCGTTGTCTCCGGCCCCGCGTTGACCACGATCGTCGACCTGACGGGACTTCTGCTTTATTTCACGATCACCACCATGATGCTGGGTATCGTCGTCGTCCATTAGCGCGAACGGGGCACTGCTGAGGCACTTCTCCCGGCCCCGTAACGCTTGCTTTCCGGGTTTTTGGGTCAGTTGCTGCTGTTTCCCGCATGGCGGGCCTCGCGCATGCTCAGCGCCGCCGCCAAAGCAAAGCAAAACGCGCCGAACCAGAGATTGGCGTTGGACACATCCATGATGAGGTTGGAGGAGCCATGGCGCGGCACATAGGCAAGCGTTGATGCTATCATGAAGGCGATGCAGCCGATCAGGTTGATCGCGGCGATCCACCAGCCAAGCTCGCGTCGCGGACGGGAGAAATGGGCGTGGCCGACCTCGATATAGGCGAGATAGGCAGAGACCAGAAACAGCACCGAACCAATCATTCCGGGCAGCCAGATCACCAGATCCTGGGCGACCCAGCCCTTGGGCGTGTTGATGGCGTCGAACGTGTTGAAATTAAAGGCCACCGTGCCGATGAATTGGGTCGAGGCGCTGAGCCAACCGGGGCTTTCAGGGCTCCACCCGAAAAGTTTTGGCCGTATTCCGGTACCCACCATCGTCTGGTCGGCATTGGCGGCCTGGAAGAGCTGAAGATAGGCTGCGGTCGTGAAGGGAATGGACCCGGCAAAAAAGTGACATTCGTCGTCCAGTCCGGAAGGCTGGCGACGATCTTCGAAACAGCGCCATCGCGCTTCCAGCCATGAACAGCGAAGCGCCGATCACAAACACAAGCCCCATGATCCAGTTGTAGAACGCGGTCTGCCAAACGGGAGCTTGCACGCCTTCCAGCGCGCGCCTCTGCCGGAAGAGCCCCTTGCGGTGGTCGCGGGCCCGCCAGAGGAGTGCCCGGCCATTCTGCGTTTCGTGACGCAGGGTCACAAACGGCCACGGCCCCGCCTGAAGATGCTCCTTCTCCTGGGTGACCTTTGACATCGTGAAATCTTCTGTTTGCGGAATGATATTCGGGTGGCGATTGCCGGCGACTTTGGCGGCTCGCGCGCGAAAGGTCAACCGGAGCGGGACGATCCGGTTTCCGAAATAGACGCTCTTTGATGTTGATCGTAAACGTCATTCGGGCAAAACTCGCGCATGCCGCGCTTGCGGGGACGCACGGCGAAACGGACGCCGATAACAAGAGGGATGATTTAAGAATGGATCGTGCACACGACCCGAGCCAGCTTGAAATGGTTGTGCTGATGACGCCGGATATGGCGAATTTTTCCGGCAAGGTACACGGCGGGGCACTGCTGAGCCTGCTCGACCGTGTTGCCTATTCTTGCGCCGCGCGTTTTTCTCAGGATTATGCCGTCACGCTGTCGGTTGATCAGGTGACGTTCCGCGAACCGATCAGGGTTGGTGAATTGGTCACCCTCAGATCGTCGGTCAATTATACGGGCCGGACATCCATGGAAATTGGTATCCGTGTCGAGGCGGAGGATGTGCGCACAGGCAACCGCCGCCACACCAATTCCTGCTATTTCACCATGGTCGCGGTTGACGAGCATGGCAAGCCGACGCCCGTGCCGGCGCTTGAGATCAACACGCCAGACAAGGAGCGCCGCTTCAAGGAAGCGCAAATGCGCCACCAACTGCGCAAGGAATACGAAGTCCGGTTCAAGGAACTGAAGGCGGAACAGGGGTGAGACCGCGAAGGCGAGGACGGATGGCTGCGCGCGCCTTTCCAACCGGCCGGCTAGCTGCCTCACATTTTCTTCATTTTAAAAAAGATTATTGAAATCAATGAATTGAGATGTTGAACAGATCGTTCAACGTTTGCGAAATTGTAGATGGCGATAAAAGCTCTACCTGTGTTGGCGAACGTGACCATTCCGGTCTTCGTCTTAACCGCATCAGCGAGAGGTTCCCTATGATTCGTTTTGCTACCACGGCTGTCGTTCTGTCCTTGATGTCCGCTCCGGTCATTGCCGCCCCGGTCTCCTATGAATTCGACAAGTCGCACAGCAACCTGTCATTCAGCTACAATCACTTGGGGTATTCGATCACCGATGGCCGTTTCGGCGACTGGGACGCCACGCTGACGATCGACACTGATGCGCCAGAGAATTCGTCCGTTGAGATCACGATCGATGCTGACAGCCTCGATACATTCTGGGGTCCACGCGACGAGCATTTCAAGAGCGGCGATTTCTTCGATGTTGCCAACTATCCGGAAATCACCTTCACCAGCACTTCGGTGGAGAAGATCTCCGATACCGAGCTTGAGGTAACCGGCGACCTGACCATCAAGAACATCACCAACCCGGCCGTTTTGAATGTCGAAGTGCTGGCCCTCGGTGAACATCCGATGGCCGAAAAGCAGGCTGCGGGCTTCGTTATGGAAACCACCGTGCTGCGTTCCGAGTATGAAATGGACATGTACACGCCCTATATCAGCGATGAGGTCTCCGTCGTCTTCTCCGGCGAAGCGCTGATCGCCGAATAAGCTTCAGCCCGGATTGAGCCTAATGAAGCGGAGCCGGACAACCGGTTCTGCCTTCGGGTTGTGGAGATTGTGATGATCAAGAACACCAGATCTGCCTATGGCGCAGTCGCCATTCTGTTTCACTGGGTCATGGCGCTGCTTATTCTCAGCATGCTTGGCCTGGGCCTCTACATGGTGCGGCTGCCGCAATCGGACCCGGCTGCCTTCACCCTGTTTCAGCTCCACAAGTCGATCGGCTTCGTTGTGCTGGCATTTGCCGTTCTGCGTCTGGCATGGCGCGCGGTCAATCCGTCGCCAAGGCTTCCCGCGGATATGCCGCTTTGGGAAAAGGGTGTCGCCCATCTCGGTCATACGGGGCTTTATGCCTTGATGTTCCTGCTGCCGCTGTCGGGCTGGCTGGTGGTCTCGGCGTCGCCCTGGGGTATCCCAACGATTGTCTTCAATCTCTTCGAAATGCCGCATCTGCCTGTGCCCGGCGACAAGGCCCAGACGGAAGCGCTGGCCGCAGTGTTTCACGAATACGCCGCTTATTTCCTGATCCTGCTGATTGTCGGCCATGTCGGCGCGGCCTTCAAACACCATTTTATTGCCCGTGACGAGACGCTGAAGCGCATGGTTTCCGTACGTCTTTCGCACACGGCCTGATCGAAAAACCGGAGAACGACATGAACATCAAAACCCTTGCGGCCGTTTTCGCGCTTGCCGTGCCCTTCGCTTCGCCTGCCATGGCCGAAACCTGGACCGTGGACCGTGACAACAGTACGCTTGGCTTCGAAGTGCTTCAGGGCGGAAAGACGCTGACTGGTGAATTCGAAAGCTGGACGGCTTCGATTGATTTCGATCCGGAAAAACCGGATGATGCACTCATCACCGCCGAGATCGATACCGCCAGTGCCGCAACAGGCAAAGCCCAGTATGATGGCATGCTGCCTTCTGCCGATTGGTTTGCGGTCGACGAGTTCGCATCTGCGGAATTCACGACAGACAATGTCATGCTTTTGGATGATGGACGGTATAAGGCTGACGGTCTTCTGACCATCAAAGCGATTACCCTGCCGATCGAACTGGAATTCACACTGGATATCGACGGCGACAGCGCCCATGCCATCGGCACGGCCACGCTTCAGCGCAAGGACTACGACCTCGGTCCGGCCGTCAACGCCGATACTGTTGGCGAGACGGTGACGGTGACGCTTGACTTGACGGCGACGCGCTGATCCTTCGCTGCGACGCCCACACAAAAGGCCACTGCATGATTGCCATGCAGTGGCCTTTGATTCATAGCATTTCTTGCAGGTGGCTATTCGTCGCTCATCTTCAGCGCGGCGATGAAGGCTTCCTGCGGAATTTCAACCTTGCCGAACTGGCGCATGCGCTTTTGCCGGCCTTCTGCTTGTCCAGCAGCTTGCGCTTGCGGGTGGCATCGCCTCCGTAACACTTTGCCGTCACGTCCTTGCGCAGCGCCGAGATGGTTTCGCGGGCAATCACGGTGCCGCCGATGGCCGCCTGGATCGGGATCTTGAACATGTGCTTCGGTATCAGCTCTTTCAGCTTCTCGCACATGTCGCGTCCGCGCTTCTCGGCTGCGACCCTGTGCACCAGCATGGAAAGCGCATCGACCGGCTCGCCATTGACGAGGATCGACATCTTCACAAGGTTGCCCGCGCGGTAGGTATCAAGGTGATAGTCGAACGAGGCATAGCCTTTCGAGATCGACTTCAGCCGGTCGTAGAAATCGAACACCACTTCGTTGAGCGGCAGGTCGTAGGTCAACATCGCACGGTTGCCGACATAGGTCAGATCGGTTTGGATGCCGCGGCGGTCCTGGCAGAGTTTCAGGATCGAACCGAGGTGATCGTCCGGCGTCAGGATCGAGGCCTTGATCCACGGTTCGCGGATCTCGGCAATCTTGACCACTTCCGGCATATCAGCCGGGTTGTGCAGCTCGATTTCCGAGCCGTCGGTCATGGTCATTTCATAGACCACCGAAGGCGCGGTGGCGATCAGGTCGAGATCGAATTCGCGCTCCAGCCGCTCCTGAACGATTTCCAGATGCAGAAGGCCGAGGAAACCGCAGCGGAAACCGAAGCCGAGCGCTGCCGAGCTTTCCATTTCATAGGAGAACGAGGCATCGTTGAGCCTCAGCTTGCCGACCGCGGCGCGCAGATCCTCGAAATCATTGGCATCAACCGGGAACAGCCCGCAGAACACCACCGGCTGGGCCGGCTTGAAGCCCGGCAGCATGTTTTCAGTCGGGCGTTTGTCTTCGGTGATGGTATCGCCCACGCGGGTATCGGCCACTTCCTTGATAGAGGCGGTGATGACCCCGATCTCGCCCGGGCCAAGCTCGTCGACAACCAGCATTTTCGGTGTCAGAACGCCGACACGGTCGACCGGGTATTTCGCATCGGTGCCCATCATGCGGATCGTCTGGCCCTTCTTCAGCACGCCGTCGATGACGCGTACCAGAACCATGACGCCGAGATAGGTGTCGTACCAGCTATCGACCAGCAGCGCCTTCAGCGGTGCATCCGCGCCCTTTTCGGTCTTCGGCGGCGGCAGGCGGTTGACGATCGCTTCCAGCACATCGGGAACACCGAGGCCGGTTTTCGCCGAAATCAGTACGGCTTCGGAGGCATCGATACCGATGACATCCTCGATCTGCTCCTTGATCCGGTCGGGTTCGGCGGCAGGCAGGTCAACCTTGTTCAACACAGTGACCAGTTCATGGTCATTGTCGATGGCCTGATAAACATTGGCGAGCGTCTGCGCTTCCACGCCCTGAGACGCGTCAACCACGAGCAGCGAACCTTCGCAGGCCGACAGTGAACGCGAGACCTCATAGGCGAAGTCGACATGGCCGGGCGTGTCGATCAGGTTCAGCACATAGGTTTCGCCGTTGTTTGCCTTGTAGTGCAGGCGCACGGTCTGGGCCTTGATGGTGATGCCGCGCTCGCGCTCGATATCCATGTTATCGAGGACCTGGGCGGACATCTCACGCTCCGCCAGCCCGCCACAGGTCTGTATCAGGCGGTCGGCCAGCGTTGATTTCCCGTGGTCGATATGGGCCACGATGGAAAAGTTGCGGATATGGTCCAGCGGAATGCGATCATCATTTGTGCTCATGGTCGCGCATATAGCAGCGCAGGCGGCGTCTTCAAAGCGAAATTGCGAGCGGAGCGGCGGTCAGTAGGAGCGGTTGGGACAGCCGAGATCGGCGCTGTTCATCGATATTGGCTTTGCGCTCCCTGTTTTTCTGGATGATCTCATAGGTGACGGCGACGATCTCGGCAGGCAGATCGGAAAGTCGCGCTTCAAGTTGTTTACGCTTCCGCAGAAGGTCTTCAACCTGAGAAAGTACGGACGCTGCATTTGCTGTCTGTGCCATGGCGATCGCTTGTCTCAAACGATTACCTGTGAACATACCGATGAGATCGGAACCAGAAAGTCCATAGTCGGCCCCGATGCGGGTCAGGTCCTGTTCAAGCTGATGGATGGTGCGCTCTACCCTTTGTTGCTCGGCAAGCATTGCTTCTTTCTTGTCGCTGAGCCGACCGATTTCGTCATTGATTGCCATTTCGATCCTTCTTAGAGCCGGATTCAAAAGTTCATGATGGGAAACAATATCGTGCGAGGCGTCTGGTCATCACCCTGATGCTGGCGATGTTGACCCATGCTGTGGCGCTTGCGATGGACTTTTCCCAATCTTTGGCCAACCGACGGCATCGTCCGAACCAGCCGAAGGTGCGCTCCACCACCCATCGGCGGGGCAGAACCTCAAAGCCTTTCGCTATGTCGGAGCGCTTGATGATTTCAAGGTTCCATTGGCCGCATCCGCGCAGCGCTTTTCGCAACTTCTGCCCGGCATAGCCGCCATCTGCGAAGACATGGCGCAACCAGGGAAACGGTAGCGGATGGCTTTCAGGACATCGGGCGCACCGTCGCGGTCCTGGATATCGGCAGCATGGACAAGCACGAACAGCATCAGCCCGATCGTATCGGTGATGATGTGGCGCTTGCGGCCCTTGATCTTCTTGCCGGCGTCGTAGCCCGAAACCCCGCCGCTTTCGGTGGTCTTGACACTCTGGCTGTCGATGACACCGGCTGTGGGCGAGGCCTCGCGCCCCTCCAGTTCGCGCGTAGCGCAGACGAGCAGATGATTGATGGTCTGCCAAAGGCCGATGTCGCGCCAGCCATAGAAATAGCCTCGCACCGTGGAGACCGGAGGAAGTCCTTCGGCAGAGCCCGCCATTGACTGCCGCTGCCCGCAATATAAAGGATCGCGTTCACCACTTCCCTCATATTCGTTTTCCGTGGCCGCCCGCCGGGCTTGGCCAGCGGTATCAGTGGAGCAATTACAGCCCACTCACGGTCCGTCAAATCGGTTGGATAGCGAAGGCGATCCCGGTTATGCTGCAGGCGGGTGATATCATTCCAGGGCATGCGATCCTCCACGTTCTTGGCAGAGGTGGTTGAATCACATCCTTCTGATATCACTCAACAACTTTTAAATCGGGCTCTTAGGCTGCGACATGCATTGTCATTTTGGCCTGCAAGCATTGCTTCGTCCTTTTGCTTGTGGATTTCTTTTCCAGACTAAATGGTCGGACGCCGTCGGGGATTTGTGGGGATGAAAAAGTCATGAGGCGAATTGGCACGATCGCAATATCGGCATGCTGCTTGCTAAGGAGCGGAGCCTATGCCGCCGACACCGACATCTGGTTTCAGCGCCATCCGCAGCCGCCCGTTTGGGAGCTTACGCCGGAAGAATTCGGCTTTCTCAATCCTCCGGGCACCCACCTCGATTATACAACGCCAGGGTGCGGTGATTATCTCGAGAAGGCTTTCACCGTCTATCTCGGTCGTTACCCCGCCTATGCCGGGGATAACGCCGACAGAGACGCGCTCTTCCAGCGCTGGCAAAACTATGCCGAAATCAGTGAGGTCTCGAGGCTTCCCTTCTGTCTCACGGCGCCCTATGCCTACCAGCTCAAGACACTTGCCGATGCACCGGAAAGCGCGATCACGATTTCCTATTGCGGGCGATATTCAGGTGAAGACAGCACGGCTGACGACAGTCGGGCACGTGCGTTGATCGATGAAGTGGAACGCATTGCGCGCCGGGGTTCTGTCTCGGCCTTCTCAAGCTATCTTGAGCTCGACGGCGATACCGAGGTGGTGCGCCTCAATCCCGATATCCTCTACTTTCTGAAACAGTCACTGATGAACGCTTCTCCAATCTTGAGGCCGGACTATTTATTCGACAACGAAAGGGTTTGGGCCGACGATGCCTGGAACAGGCCCGATCTTGAGCAGCAGCTCTCGCCCAAACGCAAGGCGTTCGTGGATGATGCGGCGGCACGAAACGATCTAGGATCGGTGCTGGCAACCACCGGACCGTGCGGGGATACGGCGTGGCGAGAAGCTGACTAAACCTGCAGCAACCATCGCAGCCGGGCGGTTCCTGAAAAGATCACTTGACTCTCTTATGGTGGAAATCCATGATCACATCATGGATATTATCGCTTCAACCTTCGACCACACCATTGCGCTCAACCTCAAGAGGCTGCGGGCAGAAAAGGGGCTGACGCTCGACCGGCTTGCTGAATATTCCGAGGTCAGCCGGGCGATGATCTCGCGCATCGAGCGGGCGGAGGCCTCGCCTTCCGCGCTTGTGCTTGCCAAGCTTTGCGCGGCGCTCGGCACCTCGCTGTCGGCCTTCTTCGCCGATGCCGGCAAGCCGGTTGATCCGCTTTCACGGCGCGTTGACCAGCCGGTGTGGCGCGATCCGGAAACGGGCTACACGCGCCGTTCCATTTCGCCCTCGGGCACAGGTTCGAGCGTTGATATCGTGCTCATCCGCTTTCCGGCCGGTGGCCGCATCGCCTATCCGCCCAAACACGGCGCGCAGGAGCTGCGCCAGCATGTCTGGGTGCTGGACGGCGTCCTCAATGTCGAATTCGGCGAAGAAAGTCACCAGCTTTCGAAGGGCGATTGCCTGTTCATGCCGGTGGCCGAACCGCACGTCTTTTCAAACCCAGGCACGACTGATGTCACCTATTCGGTGATCATCGAGCGCATGCCATAAGCAGGAGTTGTCATGCAGATCAGGCTTTTGAGCGGGTTGGAGGCCGAGGCCATGATTCCTCGCTTTCGGTGCTTCTGGCCGACAGTATCGAGGATAATGCCTCGATGGGCTTCATGGCGCCTTATGATGCGGGAGCGGTCGAGGCCTATTGGCGGCAGGTGGCCGATGGCGTTGCTGCGGGGGTTGTCATCCTCGCGGTTGCCGAAGAGGGCGGAGAGATCATCGGCACGGTACAGGCTGGCCTCGCACAAAAGCCCAACCAGCCCCATCGCGGCGACGTCATGAAGTTGATCGTGTTGCGCCGGGCACGGGGTAGGGGGATCGCCCGCCGGCTGATGGACGCGCTGGAAGCGGAATGCCGCGTGCGCGGCCGTCTTCTTCTGGTGCTCGACACCGCCACTGGCAGCGCCGCCGAGGCGATCTATCCGCGCTTTGGCTGGAACCGTGTGGGTGTGGTGCCGGATTATGCGCTCTACCCGGAAGGCGGCTATTGCGACACGACCTTCTTCTACAAGCGCCTGGGTGATCTACCCTGATAGCATGGGCTGTTTCGCGTTCGCGCTGGCCATGCCGAGGGGCAAGCAGCATACGGTAAGATTGTCCCTTTGAAATTGGCGTCTGTTGTGGATTCTGGCTGCGAATGAGGCTACCCAAAGGAGGAATTGTGAAAACGAAGGGGGCCTGCAATGCGCATCATCTATTCAGAAGATCACAAGCTGCGTGATGCCAAGACCGAGCTGCATGGCGGTGAGTTGGTCAAACCCTTCGAAGGCCCTTTCCGGGTGGAGTGGATCCGTGCGGCGCTGAAGCAAAGGGATTTTCAGACGAGGTAGCGCCGAGCCGCTATGACCTTTCCGTGCCGCTGAAACTGCATAATGCTGGCTATCTGGCTTTTCTGGAAACGGTTTGGGAGCGCTGGCTTTCGGCGGGCTTCACCACCGAGGCAATTCCGATTTCGCTACCAGTGCGTCGCTCCTACCACGCCCGCCCGCCGCACAATATCGACGGCCTTATCGGTTACTACGCCAATTCCGTGGAAACCTCGATCACCCAGGGCACCTATGAGGCGGCGATTGCGGCCAAGGATTGCGCGATGACCGGAGCCGACTATCTGGGCGCGGGCAACCGTTTCGCCTTCGCGCTCTGCCGTCCGCCGGGCCACCATGCCGGGATCGATCTTTTCGGCGGCTACTGCTTCCTGAACAACGCCGCCATCGCCGCCCAGCGTCTTCTCGACAACGGTGCGGAAAAGGTCGCCATCCTCGATGTCGATTTCCACCATGGCAACGGCACCCAGGATGTCACCTATGAGCGCGACGACATTTTCTTTGCCTCGCTGCATGGCGAACCGGATGATGCGTTTCCCTATTTCTGGGGCCACAAGGAGGAGACTGGCAAGGGGAAGGGCGAGGGCTTCAATGTCAATTTTCCGATGCTCCGCAACACCGCCTGGCCGGCTTATAGAGAAGCGCTGGAGGCGGCGCTGGATCGGATTATGGCCTATGGCGCGGATGCGCTGGTGCTCTCCCTCGGCGTCGATACCTTCGAGAAAGATCCGATTTCCTTCTTCCGGCTCAAGACCGCAAATTTCCTGGAAATGGGTGCGCTAGTGGCAGCGCGCGGCCTGCCGGTGATGACCGTGATGGAGGGTGGCTACGGTGTGCACGAAATCGGCGATAATGTTGCCAATGTTCTGATCGGACTGGAGGCCAGCGGGACCTGATTGCACGCGGCACGCCGACATATTTTCGGTGGTTTTGTCGTTAATGCTGCATTCAGGTTGAGAGTGTTAAACGCACTACCCCGGATTGCGGACGGTTCGTTTGTGCGGTCCGCCAACGCTTCTGATGTTCCCTTCTGGAGGCAGCTCATGTTCAAGGCGGCAAGAAAGGCATTGGTCACATTTGTGACGGCAGGCATGCTGGCATCGGCGGCGATCATGCCGGCGCAGGCACATCCCGTGGGCGGTTTTCATGGCGGCGGCATGGGACATTTCCACGGCGGTATGCCGCATCCTGCAGGGCCGGCATTTCGCGGTGGCCCACGAATGGCCCCCGGGCCCGCGCTTCACGGCGGGCTGCACCGGTCGCCGCCCTATCATCATCCTGTCGGCGGCCCGCATGGGGACGATCCTCACTGGCATGGCGGGCCCTACGGTCACGGCGGTCCCTATGGGCACGGTCCCTACGGGCACGGTGGCCCGTATCACGGGCATCCGCCTCCTCCGCCCTACAGGCCGTATCCCGTGCCCTATCCGGTACCTGTTTATGGTGGTCCCTATGGAGCTTACGGACCCGGCTGGTATGGCGGACCGAACTGGAACAACTGGGGGTCTGCGGTCGCATTCGGTGCAGGTGCCCTGATCGGTGGCGGTGTTACCGCTGCGGCAACCAGCAATTATTCGGCGCCGGTCGAGGCGGGATAAACCCAAAGCACTACCAATGGTGCGAGGACCACTACAAATCCTATCGTGAGTCCGATAACACCTTTCAGCCCTATCACGGCCCGCGCAAGCAATGCACTTCGCCATACTATTGACGGGCCGGAGAACTGAAATGCTCTGACAGTACGTGTCGCCGTTTCGCTGGCGGCGCGTGCATCCGTTTTTATTTCTGAAACGTTAATCCTGGGTTCAGGCAGGTTTTATTAGCTTGTCCTTGTAATCGACAATTTCGGCGCCCGATTTTCGGCACTGAAGCAGTAAACAGGAGAAACAGATGACCAGAATGGTAAGTAAAACGGCAGCGGCCGTAATTGCCTCTGCCTTCATGGCGGTGAGCGTTCTGCCTGCTGAAGCAATGCCGGTGATGAACCCGGCCCAATCGATCAGCAATAATATCGAGACGGTCGAATATCGTGGCGGCGGTGACCGTTATCATGGCAATCGCGGAAATCGAGGCCGCGGCTATGACCGCGGTTACGACCGGCGCCACTATAATGGTGGTGGCTGGGGGTATCGTCCGCCTCCGCCCCGCGGCGGCTACTATGGCAACAACAATGATGCCTGGGTGCCGCTCGCTATTCTGGGTGCCGGTGCACTCATCATTGGCGGGGCGGTTGCGGCCAACCAGCGAAACCAGCCGCAGCGGACCTACGGGATCAACCCGCAGCACTATAATTGGTGCGAGGCGCGCTATCGCTCCTACCGTCCGGCGGATAACACGTTCCAGCCCTATAACGGCCCGCGCAAACAGTGCCTCTCGCCCTATTACTGATGCTGAACTTCGCGCTTGATCAGAAAACCCCGGTGGTCAAGGCCCCGGGGTTTTCGTTGCCTCAGTCCCGGCTGAGAAAGGCGACAGTTTCCACATGGGCGCTCCAGAAGAACTGGTCGACCGGTGTAACCGTGTCGACGCGATAGCCGCCCGCCTTCAGGATTGCCAAATCGCGGCCAAGCGTTTGTGGATTGCACGACACGGCGACAATGCGCGGCACGGCTGAGCGTGCGAGCTCTTCGGCCTGGTCCTTCGCCCCGGCGCGAGGCGGGTCGAAGACGACCCCGTCATAGGGTGCGAGTTCACGCGGCAGGAGCGGCCGGCGGGCGAGATCGCGCCGCTCCGTCGTCACCTGTCTCAAGCCCTGCCGGTTTCGAACCGCTTGATCGAGTGCGGCAAGCGCCGGCCCATCGAATTCCACGGCATGAACGCGTGATTTCATCGCCAGGCGAAGCGAGAATGTGCCGAAACCGCTGAAGAGGTCGGCGACACGCTTCCGGCCTTTCATGTGTTTCAGGACCAGTCCCGTCATCGCCTCTTCGGCAAGCCTGGTCGCTTGGGCGAAGCTGGCAGGCGGGGCAGAACCCTGGTGCCAGCGAGATCCAGCTCCGGTTTGGTCGGCTCCACCAAGATTTCATCGCCGATGGTTAGCCGGGCGATCCCCTTGACGGTCATGACTGCGCGGGTAGCGGCCTGGCGGCGTTCTTCCGACGGCGTCTTCAGGCCGGAGAAACTGATGTCGAGCCCGGTTTCCGTTTCCATCACCGCGATACGGAACGGCTCGCTGGTGGACACCAGAATGCCGGCAAGAAGCTTCAGCGCGGGCAGGCGTGCAAACAGCGCCGGCGTTAGCACCGGACACTCCTCGATGGCGACGATGTGATGACTTTCGGGGCTCGAAAAACCGAGCAGGATCCCGTTTTCAGTACGGCGGCCGGCAAAACTTGCCCGGCGGCGTTCGCCGGGTCCCGATGGCACCATTGGCGCGACAGGACAGTCGATCCCGTGGGCAGCAAGCGCGTCGATCACCACTTGCCGCTTGAAGGTGTCATAGCTGCTGCGTTCCAGATGCTGCAGCGAACAGCCGCCACAGGTGCCATTTTCGCCATCCGGTCCGAAATGGCGACAGGTTGGTTCGATCCTTTCGGCGGATGCATCGAGCAGCGACAGCATCATCGCCTTCGACTTTTCGCGCGCGACGGTGACTTTTTCGCCCGGCAGGGCAAACGGGATATAGACCGGGCCATCAGCACCAGCGGCAACGCCGTCGCCCTGGCTCCCAAGCCGTTCGATCACAAATGTTTCAGCGGCCATGGTGGTCCTGTTTTCCGGTTGCGCCGGGTTTTCTTCCGGCAAGCAGATATTCGCGGTTTCCGTCACTGCCTTCAATGGGCGACGGGGTGATGCCAAGGCTCTCCCAGCCCTGTTCTCCCACAAGCCAACTCTCAAGCGCTGCGGCAATTTCTGGCCCCGTGGCCGGGTCCTTCAAAAGTCCCTTCTTGCCGATATTTTCTTTGCCGGATTCAAACTGCGGTTTCACCAGAAGTACACAGAAAGCACCGGGTTTCGCCAGTGACAGCGCCGGCGGCAGGGCAAGTTTGAGCGAAATGAAGGACACGTCGGAGACCACGAAATCGACGGGCTTCTCGCCGATATCCTGGCGCGAAAGACGCCGCGCGTTTAGTCCTTCGATATTGGTCACGCGCGGATCGTCAGCAATGCGGGCTGCCATCTGGCCATGGCCGACATCGATTGCGGTTACATGGCGTGCGCCGCGTTCCAGGAGCACCTGGCTAAAGCCGCCTGTCGATGCGCCGATATCCAGTGCGCTGGCGCTCTCCGGCGAGAGGAGAAATGATCGAGCGCGGCGATCAGTTTGAGTGCTGCGCGGGAAACATAGGCACTGGCAGGGTCGCTCACCGAGATCCGGCTGGTCGCTTGTACGGGTTCGCCCGGTTTCTTCGCTGTTCGCCCGTTCACGCAGACGGCGCCGCGCAAAATGGCGTCGCGCGCCCTTGAACGGGTCTTGAAATGATTGAGGCTGACCAGAAGCTGGTCAAGGCGCTGGGCGGTATCGGTCATCGCCGCTCCATGAACGCATTTTCCCGAAAGTGCAAGCAGGCAGGGCAGGTTTGCCGCGCCTGTCTCTAGCCCGTTGCGCCGGTCGAAATGCCGGACCGTCCGAGTGCACGGAAAACCGTATCGACAATACCGTCGCGGTCGAGCCCCGCCTTTTCGTACATCACCTCGGGCTTGGCCTGCTCCATCCAGACATCGGGCAGCACCATCTGTCGCACCCTCAGGCCCTGATCGAGCAGACCTTCATTAGCGAGAAACTGGATGACGTGGGCGCCGAAACCGCCGGCCGCACCTTCTTCAATCGTGACAAGCACTTCATGATGGGCGGCAAGCTGGCGGATGAGGTCATGGTCGAGTGGTTTGGCAAAACGGGCATCGGCCAATGTTGTCGAAAGGCCTGCCGCATTCAGCACGGTTGCCGCCTCGCGACATTCGCCAAGGCGTGTGCCGAAGGACAGCAACGCCACCTTTGATCCCTCGGAGATGATCCGGCCCTTGCCGATCTCGAGGATCTCGCCGCGTTCCGGCAGAGCTATCCCGGTACCTTCGCCACGGGGATAGCGGAACGAAATCGGACCTGCGGTGTAATCGGCGGCGGTGCGGACCATATGCATCAGTTCCGCCTCGTCGGCGGCGGCCATCACCACGAAGCCCGGCAGGGTGGCGAGATAGGTCGTGTCGAACGAGCCCGAATGGGTCGGTCCGTCGGCGCCGACAAAACCGGCCCTGTCGATGGGGAAGCGCACCGGCAGTCCCTGGATCGCAACATCATGGACGACCTGATCATAGCCGCGCTGCAGGAAGGTCGAATAGAGCGCGCAGAAAGGTTTCATCCCTTCGCACGCCAGACCAGCCGCGAAGGTGACGGCGTGTTGCTCGGCAATGCCGACATCGAAAAGCCGGCTCGGGTACAATTCCTGGAACTTGTCGAGACCGGTGCCGGAGGGCATGGCGGCGGTAATCGCCACAACATTGCTGTCATTCCGTGCTTCCTCGATCAGCGCTTTCGAAAAAACGGATGTGTAGCTTGGCGCATTGGGCTTGGATTTCGCCTGAGTGCCGGTCACCACATCGAAGCGGCTGACGGCGTGGCACTTGTCGGCGGCTTCTTCTGCCGGCCCGTAGCCCTTGCCCTTCTGCGTGACCACATGGATCAGAACAGGGCCGCGGGCGTTGTCGCGGGCATTGCGCAGCACCGGCAGAAGGTGTTCGAAGGAATGTCCGTCGATCGGGCCGATATGGTAGAAGCCAAGCTCCTCGAACATGGTTCCACCGGTCACGAAACCGCGGGCATGGCCGACGGCGCGCGAGATTGCGCGGTCGATGGATTTTCCGAGATAGGAGGTAATCCGCTTGGAAAAATCACGCACCTCAAGATAGGCGCGGCCGGAAGCCAGCCGCGCGAGATACGCGCTCATGGCACCGGTCGGCGGCGCAATCGACATGTCGTTGTCGTTGAGGATCACGATCTGGCGTGCGCCGAGCGCGCCTGCATTGTTGAGCGCCTCGAAGGCCATGCCGGCGGACATCGCGCCATCGCCGATAACGGAGATGACATTGCGCGGCTCATCCTGAAGCTTGGAGGCTACTGCCATGCCGAGCCCGGCGGAAATCGAGGTGGAGGAGTGGCCTGCACCGAAGGGGTCGTATTCGCTTTCGGCACGGCGGGTGAAACCGGAAAGGCCATTTTCCTGACGCAGTGTCCGCATTCTTTCGCGGCGTCCGGTCAGGATCTTGTGGGGATAGCACTGATGACCGACGTCGAAGATAACGCGGTCATGCGGGGTGTTGAAAACCTTGTGGATCGCGATCGTGAGCTCTACAACGCCGAGGCCCGCACCAAGATGGCCACCGGTGCGCGAAACCGCGTCGATCATCTCCGCGCGCACTTCTCCGGCAAGCTGTGGAAGGTCACGATCTTCCACATTGCGCAGGTCCGCGGGCAGGTTGATCCCGTCGAGAATGGAGGTTTTGGACGGTAGCGTCACTTCAACTTGCCTCATGCGCGAGCCGATCACGCGTTTTCGTTTCTAAATCGTTTCTATCGAATTTCAGCGTCCGGGCAAAGGAACAAATTCCGCTTCATCTCCGGGAACCAGGCCGAATCGGCCCTGACGCCAGTCTTCCTTCGCCTGTTCAATACGTTCTTTTGAAGACGACACGAAGTTCCACCAGATATGGCGCGGTTTTCCAGCGCCGCTCCTCCAAAAAGCATGAGGTGGCATCCGTGTTCCCCGTGCCGTTAATCGTGATCGTATCAAGGGGGCGAGAACCAGCAATTGCTCGGGTCCGAAGACATCGCCGGCGATTTCGACTTCGCCGTCCAGAATGTAGATCGCGCGTTCCTCATGCTCGGCAGGAAATGAGAAACGGGCGCCGGGCCTGAGCGCCAGATCGACGAACAACGTGTCGGTGTGCGTGTGGACATCGGCCGTGAGGCCGGAAAAATTGCCCAGGACGACGCGCCCGCTGACGCCGTTTTCCGAAATCGTCGGCAGAGCGTTCTTTTCCGTGTGACCAAAGGCCGGGTCGATTTCCTCGTCATGCTCGGGAAGCGCGAGGCGGTCTGCACGCCCGAAAGTGCATGGGGCCGCAGTCTGAGGTCATCGGGCGTGCGCTCGGAATGGACAATGCCGCGCCCTGCCGTCATCAGGTTGACGTCGCCCGGGCGAATGATGGTGTGGTTGCCCAGCGTGTCGCGGTGGCCAATCTCGCCCGATGTCAGATAGGTCACGGTCGACAGCCCGATATGCGGATGCGGCTTGACGTCCAGCGCCTCGCCATTGCCGCCGAAACGAGCAGGGCCCATGCGGTCGAAGAAGATGAACGGCCCAACCAGCCGGCGCTTGATCGTCGGCAGCGCCCGGCGCACCTCGAACCCGCCGATGTCGCTGGTACGCGGAATAATGAGCTGCGACACTGCATTGCAGGATTGTGCATCACCGAATTCAGGATCTTGTCCCGGAAAGAACGACATTGCTGCACACTCCCTGCGCTTCGGGCGCTCATTGTCAGGCCTGATCGAGCGGCTCGGTTCCAGCCGGCTTGCCCTCACGGTCGAGCCGGATTTTTCGACACGCGCCTCGGCTGCGTTCAACAGCTTTTCGCAATGCTTCTTGAGCTCCTCGCCACGTGCATAAATGGCAATCGACTCATCCAGAGCCACGTCGCCGCGCTCAAGCCGTGCGACGATCCGCTCGAGCTCATCGACGGCGCGCTCGAAGGTCAGCTCGGAAACGGCAGTCGGCTTTGCCTGATCGGTCATGGTTCTGCCCCTTGAATTTTCCATCATCGCCCGCACTTATCGTGCCATGGCGGTTCAGGCAAGGTAGTGCCAACTGGCGCGATTGCAAGCAACCTTGAAGTCTGGGCTTTGAAGCGCGGATTGCAAGGCGCTAACCATTCGAGCACCGCATCATGGCATTTGATGTGGAAAGGCTCTATAGAACGCAGAGGTATCCCCGATTGCGGGAGACCCTGAGACACGTGTTGCGTAGCGGGCCGTTCGCCGAGGAAAAGGCAGTGCGGCCGGGAAGGTGTGACCGATGGACGACAGGCATCCGGAGCAAACTGAACTCCGCGTTCCCTACCGGGATATCGATATGCATGGGCGGATGCACACTGCCGCCTATATCGAGCACGCGGAAGAGGCGCTTGCGCGTTTCTGGCGTTACCGGCCGGAGGTGAAGAATGAGCCGTCCTATGTCGTGCGCAAGGTCGGCTGCACCTATTACCGAGGCCTGCGAAATGACGAACTGGCACGGCTGATCGTGCGGGCGGCAAAAATCGGGGGCAAATCAATCGGCTTCAACGTCGCCGTTCAGGCCGGAAACGAGATTGCCGCAGATGTCGAACTTCTGTGGACTGCCGTCAACAAGGACAGTGGCGAGCCCGCCCCGCTGCCCGAGGCTACGCGGGACTGGCTCTATTCTTTCCTGGACTAGGAAAATCAGGCCGATTTTCTCGGCAGCAGCGGATAGCCCAGCATCACCGCCCGACCGGCAATGGCCGCAAGCCCGGCCTTGATCAGGTCTCCGGGCACGAAAGCCAGTGTTCCGCCAACCGCCTTCGAAACACCGAGGCCCACGCCGAACGCCAGCCAGGCGATCCCGAAGAAATAGACCACCACGATACCACCCATGGCTGCGGCAATGAAAAAGCCGAATGTCTGGCGCAGCGGGCTTTCGGTATCTGCGTACATCTCGGCCAGCCCGCCTGAGATATAGGCTGCGGGAAGCCAGCCGATCAGGAACCCGGCTGTCGGTGCTACAAAGGCGCCAAGGCCGCCGCGACCGCCCGAAAGCACCGGAAGGCCGATGGCAACCAGCACGAACAGCAGCAGAACCGCCGCTGCGCCGCGTTTGCGGCCAAGGATGAGACCGGCCAGCATGACACCGAGCGTCTGCGCCGTTATCGGCACAGGAATAAAGGCGATCGGGATGGGCGGCAGAATGCCGAGCGCCACGATGATGGCCGTGAACAGCGATACCAGAACCAGGTCGCGTGAGGTCATTTCGTCTTCCTTTCTAGTGGCCCGCCTCGAATGCCGCGGGCGTCGATCGCATCGGCGATACTGTCGGCATCCCGCAAGGTCAAGATGATCAGCGGGACAATGGCGCCAGCCGGCCTGAAGCGAATGCCGCGCGCGCGGTGTGCATCGCGGATGGCACCATAACGTGACAAAATATCCGGCACAAAGCGGATGACAAGCCCGATTGCAAGGCCGATATCGGCGGCGCGCAGAAGGCCCGCGCGTTCAAGCGGCATGGCCCAGCGAGTGACGGTGTCGATGAAGGCCGGAACCGGCGTGGAAGCGGTAATGGCGGCGGCCAGAAACATCAGTGCCGATAGCCTAAGGACGGAAAGGGCCGCCACCAGCCAGGGATTGAAGATCAGGTTGAAGCCGCCAACCAGAAGAATTGCCGCGCCGATGGGCACAAGACGCGCAAACGCCTGGCGCGGTTTCAGCGGCAACAAAAATAGAGGGTGACCGAAACGGCAAGCAGCGCGCCGAGAACGATGAGATTTCCGGTCAGGAACAGAGCAATGCTGAAGACGATCAGTCCGCCGAGTTTCAGGCTCGGTGCCAGCCGGTGCAGGAATGTATTGCCTTCGACATAAAGAGACTGCATCAGCGGTTCATCGCCTCGTACTGGTGGATGACATCATCGGCCGGACCGTCTCCGACAACACGCCCATCATGGAATAGCAGCACACGTTCAAAGGAAGCGAGTACCGTCAGGTCGTGCGAGATTGCGATCACATCCTCGTTGAGCGCATCAATGGTTTCGGCAACGCGTCTGCGGTTCTGGAGGTCGAGCTGGTTGGTCGGCTCATCCAGAATTACCAGCGAGGGGCGGGTGGCAAGCACCGTCGCAAGGGCGGCAAGCTGAAGTTCACCGCCCGAAAGCTCATGCGCGCGGCGCTTGGCAAGATGCGCGATGCCCAGTCGTGAAAGCGCTTCTTCGGTACGGGCAGCAAGGTCGGCCTTTGCCACGCCGCGCGCTTTCAGCCCAAGCTCGATATCGTCTTTCAGGATCGGCAGGATGATCTGGTTTTGCGGCGACTGGAACACGAACCCGGCATCGGCGTTGACAGCCTCGGCCTCTGTGACGGTGTCGCGGCCATTGACGCTCACGCTGCCTTTGGTTGGCTTGGTCAGCCCATTGATCAGCCGCGCAAAGGTGGTCTTGCCGGAACCGTTCAGTCCGATGATGCCGACGCGCCGGCCGGTCAGGTCCAGTTTCAGTGGATGAAGCGCCGTGCGACCTTCGAAGGTGACTTCGGCTTCCAGAAATTCGATTTTCAAATGCGTCCCCGGTTTTTGCTGCCCCGGCGTCAAGCCATCCTCTTATAGGCATCAATGAGCGGTTTCGAAAGGCTTAGATGTTCTTATTTTGTCCGAATCGCCCTAACATCCGTCCATGGCAAAAATGATCGCGAACACTGATGCACGCCGCATCTTCCTTGCCCGCCAAGGACTTTCCGCTCCGCCTGGCCGGGCGATGGACAAGGCCGGTTCTGCTGTCGCTGATTGAAAAGATTGGCTTTGTACAGGTCGACTCGATCCGGACTGTCGAGCGGGCCCATGACCTTATTCTTTTTCCCGCAACCAGACTTACCGGCGCGCGCATCTGGCAGCGCTTCTCGAACAGGATCGCGGGCTTTTCGAGCACTGGACCCATGATGCCTCGCTGATTCCCGTGCGGTATTATCCTTACTGGAAGCACCGTTTCCGCCGGGAGGAAGCGCGGCTTGTCGAACGCTGGCGCAAATGGCAGGGCAGCGGTTTCGAGGCTGTGTTCGAGGAAACCTACGCCGCAGTCAAAGAAAGCGGGCCGCTGTTTTCTCGTGACCTGAAACAGGACGACCATGTTTCTGGCGGTTGGTGGAACTGGCATCCGGCCAAGACCGCGCTGGAATATCACTGGCGCACCGGTCGCATCGCCATATGCCATCGCGTCAATTTCCAGAAGGCCTATGATCTGTCCGAACGGGTGATCCCGGATCACCATCGCCTTGGCGAGGTCGGCCACGCTGAATTTGTCGACTGGGCCTGCCGGTCTGCGCTCGAGCGTCTGGGTTTTGCCACTTCGGGCGAGATTGCCGCCTTCTTCGACATCGTCAAGCCGCAGGAGGTGAAGACCTGGGTCGAGCAAAACCGCGACAGTCTGGAAGAGGTGATGATCGAGACCGTGGAACCGGGGCGCCCGCGCACCGCCTTTGCGCTGGCCGAAGAGGCCGGCACCCTTGCCGATGTGCCGGAGCCGCCGGGGCGTGTGCGGGTCTTGAGTCCCTTCGATCCGCTTCTGCGCGACCGGGCACGGGCCGAACGGCTGTTCGGGTTCTTCTATCGGATCGAGGTGTTCGTCCCGGAGCCGAAGCGGCAATACGGCTATTATGTGTTTCCGCTTCTGGAAGGCGCAAGGCTGATCGGACGCATTGACATGAAGGCGGATCGCAAACGCGCAACGCTCGACGTCAGAAAACTCTGGCTTGAACCGGGTGTTCGGGCGGCTGCAGGACGCCTGGAAAAACTTGATGCCGAGCTCCAGCGTCTCGCCCGTTTCACCGGTGTGGAACGGGTGGAATACCTGCCTGGCTGGCGGGAAACGCGGCTATAGTTTTGGCCCGATAATATTCACCCCGGCTAAAACGAAGCCGAGGTGAAGTGCAGTCTTGACTGACCAATTCAGTCGAGACGACCGGTCTGGCCACGGTCGCGCAGATAGTGGTCAGCAATGGTGCAGGCCAGCATCGCTTCGCCGATGGGCACGGCCCGGATGCCGACACAGGGGTCGTGGCGGCCCTTGGTTCTCAGCTCCACATCCTTTCCGTCCTGATCGATCGACTGGCGCGGGGTCAGGATCGAGGAGGTCGGCTTGATCGCGAAACGGGCGACGATCGGCTCACCGGTCGAAATTCCTCCGAGAATACCGCCGGCATGGTTCGACAGGAAATGCGGTTGGCCGTCATTGCCGGTCCGCATTTCATCGGCATTTTCCTCACCGGTCAGTTCGGCGGCGTTGAAACCTTCGCCGATCTCGACGCCCTTGACCGCGTTGATCGACATCAGCCCGGAGGCGATATCCTGATCAAGCTTGCTGTAGATCGGTGCGCCGAGACCTGCGGGAACGCGTTCGGCAACGACTTCGATAATCGCACCGACGGAAGATCCGGCTTTACGGATATCATCGAGATATCGTTCCCAGATCGGCACCATTTCGGCATCCGGGCAGAAGAATGGATTATTGTCGATTTCAGACCAGTCCCAGTTGTCGCGATTGATCTTGTGCTTGCCGATCTGGACCAGGGCGCCGCGATAGGTGACATCCGGTAAGATAATGCGTGCAATCGCGCCTGCGGCAACGCGCGCCGCGGTCTCGCGGGCCGAAGAGCGTCCGCCGCCGCGATAGTCGCGCAGCCCGTATTTGACGTCATAGGTATAGTCGGCGTGTCCGGGACGGTACTGGCGGGCGATCTCGCCGTAATCCTTGGAACGCTGATCGGTGTTTTCGATCATCAGCGAAATCGGCGTGCCGGTGGTGATATAGGTGCGGCCGTCTTCCTGCGGCAGGACACCGGAAAGCACTTTCACCGCATCGGCCTCGCGGCGCTGGGTGACAAAGCGCGACTGGCCGGGTTTGCGCCGGTCGAGATGTTTCTGGATATCTGCAAGCTCGAAGGAAATGCCGGGCGGGCAGCCGTCAATGACGCAGCCAAGGGCCGGGCCGTGGCTCTCGCCCCAGGTGGTGACGCGGAAAAGATGTCCGAATGTATTATGCGACATGAAATACCTCTGCCGTCGTTTCGCGGCTTCGCTCTATCGCAATTGATGGGTCAGGGAAAGGCAGAACCGTTTCAGTCAATCCAGCCGATCGTTCCGTCCGCCGGATCGATGCGCAAAACACTGTCCTGCGGAATGGCAAGCTCGGCGGCTTCTGCCGTCGAAATGCCGGCGACAATGCGGAACAGCGTACGGATCACGCCGCCATGGCAGACGCAGACAGTGGGGCCAACCACATCCTTCAGCCAGGCGCCGATGCGCCAGGACAGGATTTCGTAGCTTTCCGCATCGTCACCCGGCGGCACAAAGGCCCATTTGTCCTTCTCGCGTTCATGCACAAGCTCTGGTGCGAATGTGCCGACCTCTTCCAATGTCTGGCCTTCCCAGTCACCAAAGGAGAGTTCCTTAAGCCGATCGTCGGTGCGGTAGAGTTCGGGCGTCAGCCCCATGGCGGCGCGGGCCCGTTCCATGGTCTCACGGGTGCGTGAAAGCGGGCTTGCGACAAAATCGTAGAGCCGGGCTTGGTCCCCAGGATCTCTCCCAGTACTGCGCCGTTGTTGTTGGCCTGACCACGACCGGTGTCGTTCAGGGAATGTCCTTCTGGCCCTGAAGCCGGTATTCGGCGTTCCAGTCGGTCTGTCCGTGACGAATGGCGTAAATCAGCACTGTTTTATACCGTTCAATTTTCGTTAAAGGATGAAGCGAAAATTCAAATCGCTGGAATGGTTTTGCACATGTTTTGGTCAGCCGAGGGCCGCCAAAGGGCCGAAAATAGCCCGGAAGGTGAAGTTCGCCATCGGGCTGCGCAAACAAAAACGGCGCGGATTGGACCCGCGCCGTCTAAAAATCAGTCTTTGACCACCGAAATGTCAGGGGCGTCGACTGCCTTCATGCCGACCACATGATAGCCAGAATCGGCATGCAGAACCTCACCGGTAACAGAGGTTGAAAGGTCGGAAAGGAGGAACAGTGCGGTATTGCCGACTTCGTCGATGGTGACATTGCGCTTCAGCGGAGAGTTGTATTCGTTCCACTTCAGAATATAGCGGAAATCGCCGATAGCGGAGCCGGCGAGCGTCTTGATCGGCCCGGCCGATATGGCGTTCACGCGGATACCACGGCCGCCGAGGTCGACCGACATGTAGCGCACGCTGGCCTCGAGAGCGGCCTTGGCGACACCCATGACGTTGTAATGCGGCATCACCTTTTCCGCACCGTAATAGGTCAGCGTGATCATCGATCCGCCTTCATTCATGATCTGTTCCGCGCGCCGGGCGATGGCGGTGAAGGAATAGACCGAAATGTCCATGGATTTGCTGAAATTCTCGCGTGAAGTGTCGAGATAGCGCCCGGTCAGTCTCGTCCTTGTCGGAAAAGGCGATTGCGTGCACGACGAAGTCGATCTTACCCCATTCCTGCTCAAGCGTTTTGAACACGTCCTCGACGCTGTCAGGATCGGTCACATCGCAATGGCCGGCCATCAGTGCGTTCAATTCTTTGGCCAGCGGTTCGACGCGTTTTTGAGGTTATCGCCCTGCCAGGTGAGTGCGATTTCGGCGCCTGCTTCATGACATGCTTTGGCAATGCCCCATGCGATCGATCGGTTGTTGGCAACACCGAGAATAATGCCGCGTTTGCCTTTCATGAGGCCTTTTGCTTCAGCCATGTGTCGATGCTCCTTGCAACTCTCTTCGTTTCTGCCTATGGCATAGGCAGCAATACGGTTCAAGCAATCAGAACCGTGCTGGACCCGCTTTAACTTCCGAAAAGGGTATTGCCAAGCCCTTGCAAAATGCCCTGACCGGCCCTTGGCCGGGTGCCTGAAATGCCTTTTCGGCAAGCAAGGTGGCGAATTACTTGTTTCGGTTGTGTGCGGGATGCGGAATGAAACGCACCTGCCCGGTGCGAAGCGGGAGACTTTACCATGTCCCAGTCAAACGAGACCCCCACGATTTTACGGCCGAAAATGATCCTTTCGCGCTCTTTGGCAAATGGCTGAAGGATGCCGAGGCAAGCGAGCCCAATGACCCTTCTGCCGTTGCTGTTGCCACGGTGGACGAGGACGGCCTGCCGAATGTGCGCATGGTGCTGATGAAGGGCTTCGATGTCAGCGGCTTCGTGTTTTACACCAATTTTGAAAGTCAGAAGGGCCGGGAGTTGCTCGGCCAACCGAAGGCGGCGATGTGCTTTCACTGGAAGTCGCTGCGCCGCCAGGTTCGGCTACGCGGCCCGGTCGAAGTTGTTTCGGAAGCAGAAGCCGATGCCTATTTCCAGTCACGTCCGCGCGGCAGCCGTATCGGCGCCTGGGCGTCGAAACAGTCGCGCGCGCTTGAAAGCCGGTTTGCGCTGGAAAAGGCCGTGGCTCAATACACTGCGAAATATGGTGTTGGTGAAGTGCCCCGCCCTGAATATTGGTCGGGTTTTCGTCTGAAGCCGATTTCGATTGAGTTCTGGCGTGATGGAAAGTTCCGCCTTCACGATCGGATTGAGTTTCGCCGGGATGAGCCCGCAGGCGGGTGGCATAAGGTCAGGATGTATCCATGAAACAGACCGGACTTTTGCGCAATGGGAGGGCAGGATGAGCGATATCGGCGATAAGGAAAAGAAGTTGTGGCCCAGGAAGAGCGACTGGTGTTCCGCAGCTTCAGCGAGGATGATGCCTGGGATCTCGGTCAGCGGCTTGTTGGCAGGGCAATTGCGCATGATTCACCGGTGGTGATCAACATCCGCACGCCAAATCGCACGCTGTTTCACGCTGCCCTGCCAGGGTCTGCGCCCGACAACGACATGTGGGCGCGGCGCAAATCAATGTTGTCTTCCATTTCCATCGCTCATCCTATGGGATCGAGCTGGAACACAGGCGCAAGGGCCGCACGATCGGTCCGGAAATCGGTCTCGATATCAGGGATTTCGCCGATCACGGCGGCAGTTTTCCGGTGCGTATCACGGGCACCGGCGTCTTCGCAGCCATCACCGTGTCAGGGCTTGCAAGCGCCGATGATCACGGATTGATCGTGACGGTGCTGGAAGAGTTGCTGAAGGGCTGAGAAATCGGCATCAAATCCCGGTTGGCACGCTGCGCTTTGCAGTGGGGCAGGGCTTCTGCATCAGGATCAGCGGATGCGGCAGGCCGTTATCGTCGGTTTCGCGGCGGCGAACGCCGCAAAAACCGTGGCGGCGGTAAAAAGCGACTGCGCGCTGGTTGGCGGCATAAACTTCGAGCGCCAGCTTGCCTTTCAGGTCGAAGGCATGGCGAAGCAACATGCCGCCTATCCCCGCTCCCTGACTTTCCGGTGCCACAAAAAGCCCGCCGATGAACTGATCCATCAAGCCTATGAAGCCGAGAGGGCCGTGATCTCCGACCGCGACCCAGGTTTCCGTTTGGGGTAAGTATTTTTCAGAGATTTCAAGGCGTTGCCGGAGAAGCAGATCCTCCGGCAGGAAGGGATGCGAGAGGCGCGAGGCCGCATACCAGATATCGGTCAGCCGCGCATTGTCTTCCGTCTCGAAGGGGCGGATGGCAAACGAGGCTTCGCTCATGACCGTGCTCGAAGTTTGGGGTACGCAATACATGCGCACAACAAAAACAGAGAGCGGTAAAGAATCCGCTAAGCTTGTGTGCCGCCAACGGTGACCTGATCAAGCCTCAGATGTGGCTGACCGACGCCAACCGGCACCCATTGTCCGGCCTTGCCACAATTGCCGATGCCGTTGTCGAGCGCGAGGTCATTGCCGACCATGGAAACCCGCTTCATCGCATCCGGGCCGTTGCCGATCAGCATCGCGCCCTTGATCGGCGCGCCGACCTTGCCGTTCTCGATCATGTAGGCCTCGGTGCAGGAGAACACGAACTGGCCGGAGGTGATATCGACCTGGCCGCCGCCAAAGGTGACAGCGTAAATGCCCTTCTTCACCGAGCCGATGATTTCTTCCTTGGTCTTGTCGCCGGCAAGCATATAGGTGTTGGTCATGCGCGGCATTGGCAGGTCCGAATACGACTCACGACGGCCGTTTCCAGTTGGGGCAACCCCCATTAGCCGGGCGTTCATGCGGTCCTGCATGTAGCCGGTTAGCCGACCGTTTTTGATCAGCACGTTGTAGCCGGACGGGGTTCCTCGTCGTCGATAGAAATCGAGCCGCGACGATTGGCAATCGTGCCATCGTCGACAATGGTGACGCCGGGGATGCGACCATCTCGCCGACCAGCCCTGAAAAGGCAGACAATCCCTTTCGGTTGAAATCGCCCTCAAGCCCATGGCCAACGGCCTCGTGGATCATAACGCCCGGCCAGCCGTTGCCGAGCACCACATCCATGGTGCCGGCGGGCGCCTCGATGGCTTCAAGGTTCACGAAGGCCTTGCGCAGCGCTTCTTCGGCACCCGATTGCCAGTCCTGACGTGCGAACAGATCGGCAAAACTCTCCCGGCCGCCAATGCCGAAGGAGCCGGTCTCCTGGCGATCACCTTCGCCGACGATGACGGAGATGTTGAGCCGCGTCATCGGGCGTACATCGCCGATGCGGTAGCCATCCGCCCGCAGGATATCGACAACCTGATGGCTGGCGGCGAGCGACGCCGAAACTTGACGCACGCGTGGATCGCGCTCGCGCAGATAGGCGTCGATCTCACCAAGCAGCCTGACTTTTTCCTCGAAACTCGGTGCGCCGATCGGATTGTCTTCGGAATAAAGCCGCGTGTTGGTGCCGCGCGGCGGCTCGGCATAGGTGCCCGTATAGCCGGAAGTCACGGCCTTGGCAGTAGAAGCCGCGCGTTTGAGCGCACTGAGCGACAATTCTCCCGCATGCGCAAAGCCGCTGGCCTCTCCGGCCACCGCACGCAGGCCGAAACCATGGCCGGTGTTGAACGAACCGCTTTTCAGCCTGCCGTCATCGAAGGTCAGTGATTCGTTCTGGCTGTATTCGACATAGAGTTCGCCATCATCGGCGCCGTGGAGCGTGTCCGAAACAATGTTGCGGATCGTGGTTTCGTCTGCATCGAAATGGCTGATGAGGTCGCGGTCCGTCATTCTGGCTTCCGTCCTTATGTCTTGTTTCAACGCCTATATAGGAAAGAAAAAGGCGCGATATCAGGGCAGAGCGTCAAAGCCCTCGCCAAAGCCGGTCAGGTCCACTGGAATGCCAATCGTGTCCTGATCGACGGAGAAGTTCAGCGTGAATACAGCCTCCGAACCGACGCGCATGATGTTCATCAGGTCGTCGTCGAGGTCGACCTCGACATAGCAGCCGTCGAGATAGCAGCGCGAGAACGAGGCTTTGCCGATGTTCACTCCGTCGACGAAAAGTCCCATGCCCTCGGGCAGGAACACGCCAAGCGGAGAGAGAATGCGCAGCAGCGTTGCCTGACGGTCGGCCGTTTTCAATACGGCAATGGACAGGCCGATTTCCGGGCGGTCATCGGCGATCACGTTTTGCATCAACGCACATTGTTCGAGACTGGCGCCGGGCGGCTGGTCGCAGATCATCGACCAGGCTCCGTGATTCGCGCGCACCATCGTCGGGTCCTGCTCGCCGCCGAGCTGAATGTTCTCGCCGGTCTGCGGCGCGGTGCTGTCCTGGGCGCTTGCATTTATGGCGGCAGGCGCAATCAGCGCGGCCGCAAGCGCAAGCTTTATTGCAGTGGAACTGACGGCCGACAGGACGTTTGCGGAGAAAGAAGGCATGGTACGGAATCCTGCATGAACTGAATGGCGTTGTCTTATGAAGCGGTTTTGCAGGTTTCAAAAGAAATTTTCAACGTTTCAGGCTGACCCCGTATGGCAAACCCGAAAAGAAATTTCGGAATGTATTAAGACCGCATGAGACAATTTGACGCTTCAAATCGGCAAATGCTATGGCATAATTGTGACTGAGGGAGAAAAACAGGCACACTGACTGCTCGGCGCAGCATCAGCAGGAGTGCGCCAGCGCAAACAGATGTTATCATGGCCTTAAATACGCATCAGGCCTTTATGCCATATAGCGTTCTTGGTAAGGGTCCGGTTTGACCACGGTCAAACGATGGAGGGAGAATTCAACGTGATGAACAAGACCAGAGCATGCATGGCAGCTCTTATCTGTCTTGCGGGGACTGGCAGCGCCTTTGCCGCGCAGCCGCAGCCGTGGGAAATGGGCATGCAGCCGGCAGCTTCGCCGATCATGCATCAGATTCGCTGGTTCGAGCAGTATACGCTCTGGTTTATCGTGCCGATCGTGCTTTTCGTTCTGGCACTGCTGATTACCGTGATGGTGCGCTTCAGGGCGTCGAAAAATCCGGAAGCATCGCGCACCAGCCATAACACCATGATCGAGGTGGTCTGGACTGTCGCGCCGGTGCTCATCCTCCTGTTTCTGGCCATTCCGTCATTCAACCTTCTGACTGCTCAGCTGACCATGCCGGAAGACCCGAAGCTGACGATCAAGGCAACAGCGACGCAGTGGCTTTGGAGCTATGACTACCCGGAAATCGAAGATGGCGAGATTTCCTATTCCTCCTACATGCTGACGGAAGATCAGCGCGCCGAATACGGCAAGGAAGACAAAGCCGTCTATCCGCGCCTTCTGGCCGTTGACAACGAGATGGTGGTTCCTGTCGGAGAGACCGTCCGTCTTCTGGTCACGGCAGCGCCTACGGATGTTATCCATTCCTTCGCCATGCCGGCCTTCGGCCTCAAGATCGACGCCATTCCCGGCCGTCTCAACGAGACCTGGTTCAAGGCCGATGCCGAAGGTATTTACTATGGCCAGTGTTCCGAGCTCTGCGGCAAGGACCATGCCTTCATGCCGATTGCGATCCGCGCGGTTTCTGCCGAGCAGTTCGCCACCTGGCAGGCATCTGCCGCAAGTGATGTGGAAGCCGCCAATCAAGCGCTGATGGCCAGCATCGACAACGCAAAGCAGGGCGACGACGCCGTTCTGCTCGCTGACAACGACTAAGGGGAGGGAGACGATCATGGCCGAAGCAGGCATTCACACCGCTCACGACGACGACCATAAGCCCGGCTTTTTCGCCCGCTGGTTTCTGTCGACCAATCACAAGGATATCGGCACGCTCTACCTGATCTTCGCCATCTGTGCGGGCATCATCGGTGGCGCGCTTTCCGTTGCCATGCGCATGGAACTGCAGGAGCCCGGTATCCAGATCTTCAATGGCCTTGCCTCCATGGTCTACGGCGATGCAGGTGCTGCCGCCGTCGATCAGGGCAAGCATCTTTATAACGTATTCACGACGGCGCACGGGCTGATCATGATCTTCTTCATGGTGATGCCGGCGCTGATCGGCGGTTTTGCCAACTGGATGATCCCGATCATGATCGGCGCGCCCGACATGGCGTTTCCGCGTTTGAACAATATCTCCTTCTGGCTGATCGTTCCCGCCTTCCTGCTTCTGCTGATGTCCATGTTTGTGGAAGGGCCGGCAGGGTCGAATGGCGTTGGCGGCGGTTGGACGCTCTATCCGCCCTTCTCGTCAACCGGCATGCCGGGGCCAGCGGTGGATCTGGCGATTTTGCGCTGCATGTGGCTGGTATTTCCTCGATCCTCGGCGCGATCAACTTCATCACCACCATTTTGAACATGCGTGCGCCGGGGATGACGCTGCATAAGATGCCGCTGTTCGCCTGGTCGGTTCTCGTCACCGCCTTCCTGCTGCTGTTGTCGCTGCCGGTTCTGGCGGGCGGCATCACCATGCTGCTGACGGACCGTAATTTCGGTACGGCGTTCTTCTCGCCCGAAGGCGGCGGAGACCCGATCCTGTACCAGCACCTGTTCTGGTTCTTCGGTCATCCGGAAGTCTACATCCTGATCCTGCCGGCCTTCGGCATCGTCAGCCACATCATCTCGACCTTCTCGAAGAAACCGGTGTTCGGCTATCTCGGCATGGCCTATGCCATGGTCGCGATCGGCGCCGTCGGCTTCATCGTCTGGGCGCACCATATGTATACGGTCGGCCTGTCGCTCGACACGCAGCGCTACTTCGTGTTCGCCACCATGGTGATCGCGGTGCCGACGGGCGTGAAGATCTTCTCGTGGATTGCCACCATGTGGGGCGGGTCGATCACCTTCAAGGCGCCAATGGTCTGGGCGATCGGCTTTATCTTCCTGTTCACCGTCGGCGGCGTCACCGGTGTTCAGCTTGCCAATGCCGGCCTCGACCGGTCGTTCCACGACACCTATTACGTCGTGGCCCACTTCCACTACGTGCTGTCGCTTGGCGCCGTGTTCGGGATCTTCGCCGGCTGGTACTACTGGTTCCCGAAGATCACCGGTTACATGTATAGCGAGCGGGTGGCGATCACCCATTTCTGGGTGATGTTCATCGGCGTGAATCTGGTGTTCTTCCCGCAGCACTTCCTGGGGCTTTCGGGCATGCCGCGCCGTTACATTGATTATCCGGATGCCTTTGCCGGTTGGAATGCGGTGTCGTCCTACGGCTCCTATATTTCGGCCATCGGGGTTCTCGTTTTCCTTTATGGGATCTTCGAGGCCTTTTCCAAGAAGCGGGTTGCCGGTGACAATCCATGGGGGCCGGGCGCGACCACGCTCGAATGGCAGCTGTCCTCACCGCCGCCCTATCACCAGTGGTCGGAACTGCCGCGTGTGCGCTGATTGCGCGCCTGTGATCCAGAATAAGGTCGCGCGCCCGCGCTTGGAACGAAGGGCGCGCGGACTTTTCTCTAGAACTGAAAGACTGAGCAGAACATGACAGTATTGGACAGCGAAACCGCCCTTGCGCATTCTGATATCGGACTTTCGGAAGCAACAGCGCGTGATTATTTCGCGCTTTTGAAGCCAACGGTGATGTCGCTGGTGGTGTTTACCGCTTTTGCCGGGCTCTTCCTGGCGCCCGGCCCGATCAACCCGGTCATGGGAGCGATCGCGATCCTGTGCATTGCCACAGGTGCGGGGGCGGCCGGCGCTCTCAACATGTGGTACGATGCCGACATCGACGCCATCATGTCGCGCACGGCGAAACGGCCCATTCCGAGCGGCCGTATCGACCGTCAGGAAGCGCTCGCTTTTGGCATTGCGCTGTCCTGTTTTTCGGTGGCAACGCTCGGTCTTGCGGTCAACTGGTTTTCCGCCGGGCTGCTGGCCTTCACCATCCTTTATTACGCCGTCTTCTACACCATGTGGCTGAAGCGCTCGACGCCACAGAACATCGTGATCGGTGGCGCTGCCGGTGCGTTTCCGCCGATGGTTGGCTGGGCTGCTGTCACCGGCGGTATCTCACTTGACAGCGTCATTCTGTTTTCGATCACCTTCCTGTGGACCCCGCCGCATTTCTGGGCTCTGGCGCTGTTCAAGATGCGCGACTATGCCGATGTCGGTATCCCGATGATGCCGAATGTCGCTGGTGAGAAATCGACCAAGAACCAGATGGTGGTTTATGCGGTGCTGACCGCGATTGCAGGCGTTGCACCGGCCTTGACCGGTCTTGCAAGCCCGGTCTACGCGGTTTTCGCCGGAGCCATGGGCGCCTGTTTCGTTTATGCCTCGCTGAAGGTCAGGGCGATGCCAGAGGGTGATGAACGGATGGTGCCTGCGAAGAAGATGTTCGGCTTCTCGATTTTCTATCTGTTTGCGATCTTCGCGGCGCTGATTGCCGATCGCGCCTTTTTCATGATGTTCGGCTGAGGTGATCATGATCGATACAGTCAAGCTCACGGAAAAGCAGAGAAAGGCCCGGCGTGGACGCAACGTCGCGCTCGGCGCGGTGTTGTTCGGCCTTGTCGTGCTTTTCTACATCATCACCATGATCAAGTTCGGATCGGTCTGAGGAGGCAGCAAGCATGACGGAGGAGAGCAGACAGAAGCCGCGCAACAACGGTGCCGTTGTGGCGATGTGTCTTGTCTTCGTGGTCGGCATGACCGGCATGAGCTTTGCCGCCGTGCCGCTTTACCGCATCTTCTGTCAGGTGACCGGCTATAACGGCACTGCTCAGCGTGTTGAGCAATATTCCAACACCATTCTCGACAAGACCATCAAGGTCACGTTCGACGCCAATGTCGCGCCGGGGCTTGATTGGGAGTTCAAGCCGATGCAGGCATCTGTTTCACCGAAGATCGGTGAGACGGTGCAGGTCATGTTTACCGCGCGCAACAAATCAAGCGAACCGATCAACGGTCAGGCGATCTTCAATGTGACGCCGCTGCAGGCGGGGGCCTATTTCAACAAGGTCGAATGCTTCTGTTTTACCGATACGACGCTTCCGCCGGGTGAGACCCTTGAAATGCCGGTTGTCTTCTTCGTCGATCCGGCCATCGTCGACGCCGAAGAGACGAAGGACATCAGGGTGCTGACCTTGTCCTACACATTTTTCGAGCATGAGAAGCCCGCCGCAGCAGAGGCCGCTGCGCTGAACCTAAAGGCTGCCGACACCAAGAGCTGAGCCGGCCTTATGATTTGCGGATTGTCATCCGCGGGGATTGATTAACGCAGCAATTTCGGCCCTTATGCTGCGAGGGAGAGGAAACGGGGACCACCAATGGCGGAAACGCAACACAAAAATCACGACTACCATATCATCGACCCGAGCCCCTGGCCGCTGGTCGCATCCATCGGTGTTTTCCTGATGGCTTTTGGCGGTGTCGGCTATATGCGCTATCTGAGCGGCGGCTCGTTCACGATGCTGGGGCTGGATCTGGCGCAGCCCTGGCTGTTTCTGATCGGACTGGTCGTTGTTCTCTACGTGCTTCACGGCTGGTGGTCGGATACGATCAAGGAGGGGCAGGAGGGCCATCACACGCCGGTGGTTTCGCTGCATCTGCGCTACGGCATGATCATGTTCATCGCCTCCGAGGTGATGTTCTTCGTTGCCTGGTTCTGGGCCTTCTTCGATGCCAGCCTGTTCACCGGCGAGGCAATTCAGGCTTCGCGCGTCGTGGCGACGGGCGGGACCTGGCCGCCGGAAGGCATCGCTGTTGTCGATCCCTGGCATTTTCCGCTTTATAACACCGTTATTCTGCTGCTGTCCGGCACGACGCTGACCTGGGCGCATCACGCGCTGCTGCATGGTGACCGCAAGGGCATGATCCAGGGCTTGTCACTGACGATTGTCCTCGGCATTCTGTTCTCTGCCGTTCAGGCCTACGAATATTACGAAGCGCCGTTTGCATTCAAAGACTCGATCTATGGATCAACATTCTTCATGGCGACGGGCTTCCATGGTTTTCATGTGATTGTCGGCACCATCTTCCTGATCGTTTGCCTTGTGCGGGCTTCGCGTGGCGCGTTCACGCCAAAGCAACATTTCGGCTTCGAGGCGGCCGCCTGGTACTGGCATTTCGTCGATGTCGTGTGGCTGTTCCTGTTCTTCACGATCTATATCTGGGGCGGCTGGGGCGCGCCGCTTGCCGAAACCGGCCACTGATTGTTCAATCCCGGCCGTCGCTTGAAAGAACAGCGGAGGCCGACCTCCTCATGAGGCCGCGTTATCGATATTCGGGAAGAAAAGACCGCTTCGGGTGGCCGTTATTTCAAAGTGCTGGACGGTCATGAGGCCGAGATGACCTATTCGCGGGCATCCGACAGCTTGGTCATCGTTGATCATACCGGTGTGCCCGATGCGCTGCGCGGCAAGGGGCGGGGCAGGCGCTTGCCGAACATGCGGTGGCGGCGGCCCGTGAGGGCGGCTGGAAAATCATTCCGCTCTGCCCTTTCTTCAAGGCGCTCAGCATGCGTCACGAAGAATGGCAGGATGTCATTCAGTAAGAGGCGTCGCGCTGTGCTCCGGCGACGACGAGCAAGTCCATGTCACAAGACGATCACACGCATAAACACGTCAATCTCTTGATGTCGGGGCTTACCGGGCGATGCCCGCGTTGCGGGGAGGGCCGACTTTTCGATGGCTTTCTGGCGTTGAGGCCCGAATGTAAAAGTTGCGGCCTGAGCTATGCATTTGCTGATTCCGGCGACGGACCGGCCGTTTTCGTGATGTTCGCCGTTGGTTTTCTTGTGATTGCGCTGGTGCTGTGGTCCGAAATCACCTATTCGCCGCCGCTCTGGGTGCATGCGATCATCTGGGTGCCGGTCACCATCGCGCTGTCTCTCGGTGCGCTCAGGGCCTTCAAGGGCGTACTGATCGGCCTCCAATACCGCCACAGCGCCGCCGAAGGCGTGATTGACCGCTCCGACGATGCCTAAGCGCCTGTCGCCTGCCAGCGTCATCGGCCTCATTCTGGCGCTTGCGGCCTTTGTCTGCCTTATCCTGCTCGGAAACTGGCAGGTCAGCCGGCTGCACTGGAAAGAAAACCTGCTGGCCACCGTCGATGCCCGTCTTCAGGAACCTCCGGTTTCGCTGGCCGAAATCGAGGCATTGTCGGCGCAAGGAACCAATATCGAATATCGTCCGGTGACGGTGACCGGTCAGTTTGAACATCGCGGCGAGCGGCACTTCTTCGCAACCTTCGAAGGCCAGTCGGGTTACTATGTTTATACGCCGCTGCGGCTTGCAGACGAGCGTGCCGTTCTGGTCAACCGTGGCTTCGTACCCTTCGACATGAAGGCAGCGGAGACGCGGGGCGAGGGGCAGGTGGGCGGCGCTGTGACGGTGACCGGGCTTGCCCGTGAGCGCCTTTCGCAAAAGCCATCTTTTCTGGTGCCCGAAAACGATCTGGCGCAGAATATCTTCTACTGGAAAGATATCGATGCCATGACGGCTTCCGCCGGTCTCGACCGGGAAAAGGTGCTTTCCTTCTTCATCGATGCCGATGATGCGCCCAATCCCGGCGGCCTGCCGGCCGGCGGCGTTACCCGGATCTCGTTTCCGAACAATCATCTGCAATATGCCATTACCTGGTACGGTCTGGCGGCGGTGCTGGCGATCGGCGTTGCCGTTCTCGTCTTCAAAGGACGACGACGGGATGATTGACCTTCTGGCGCCGGGTCTCGACATTGTCTTTTGCGGAACCGCCAAGGGCACGATTTCCGCCCGCACCGGCTCGTTTTACGCCAATCCGTCGAACCGGTTTTACCGCGTGCTTCATGAGAGCGGTTTGACGCCGGAGCGTTTTACCCCTTCAGATTTCCGCAGGCTGCTCGATTACGGCATCGGCCTCACCGATCTCAATCAGATTGAAAGCGGCATGGACCGGGTGTTGACGGAAAAGCATTTCGACCCTGACGGCTTTCGGGAGAAAATGCAGCAATACCGCCCGAAACTTGTGGCCTTCACCAGCCTGACGGCCGCGCGGATATTCTATGCCGACAAACAGGTGCGCTGCGGCCTACAGCCGGTCGGCATCGGCGATATACCGGTTGTCGCGCTGCCATCCACATCCGGCGCCAACGCGCATTGGACAAAGGACCGACATCATTGGTATCAGTTGCCGGAGTTGATTTGCCGCGCCGAAAACCCATCTTGGAGCGAGCATCACAAGGCGACGGAATGACGAACACGAAAGAGCCGGACATGAGCAACAGCCCACTTTCCATCCGTCTGTGCGGACCGCGCGGCTTTTGCGCTGGTGTAGACCGCGCCATCCAGATCGTGGTGCTGGCGCTGAAGCGCTATGGCGCGCCTGTCTATGTGCGCCACGAGATCGTCCACAATCGCTATGTGGTCGAGGGCCTGGAGGCCATGGGCGCGATTTTTGTCGAGGAGCTTGATGAAATTCCCGCGGCGCACCGCGATCAGCCGGTGGTGTTTTCTGCCCACGGCGTGCCGAAATCTGTGCCTGCCGATGCGGAAAGCCGTAACCTGTTTTACCTCGACGCCACATGCCCGCTGGTTTCCAAGGTGCACAAGCAGGCCATGCGTCACGAACGCCTTGGCCGCCATGTGGTGCTGATCGGCCATGCCGGGCACCCGGAAGTCATCGGCACGATGGGACAATTGCCGGAAGGCGCGGTGTCGCTGGTCGAGACGGTGGAAGATGCCGAAGAGTATGAACCTGCCGATCCGGATAATCTCGGCTATGTGACCCAGACGACACTTTCGGTGCAGGATACCGCGGAGGTTATTGCCAAGCTCAGGGAGCGTTTCCCGAATCTGACCGCGCCGTCCGCCGATTCGATCTGCTATGCGACCACCAACCGGCAGGAGGCGGTTTCTGCTGCTGCACCCGGCTGCGATCTTTTCATCATCGTCGGCGCGCCGAATTCCTCCAATTCGAAGCGTCTTGTGGAGGTCGCAAGCCGCGCCGGCGCCAAACGCGCCATGCTTGTCCAGCGCGCCTCCGAGCTTGATTTCGAAGCGATCGGGACGATCGGCACGCTCGGTATTTCAGCGGGCGCTTCCGCCCCTGAAGTGGTGGTCAACGAGATCATCGAAGCGTTCCGCGCGCGCTTTGCGGCGACGGTGGAACTTGCTGAAACCGCCATTGAAAACGAACATTTCCTGGTCAACCGCGAACTGCGCGATGTCGAGCTGACGGTTGAGGATATGGCGTTTGTGAACGGGCGGTAGGAGCTCAAGCGTCAGGCGAAGCTGCTATCGCCTGCTTGACAGCGACGCGGCCATCGTGAAAACCAGCAGCAGTTTTTCCATCGAGGATTTGCATTGGCCGTCTATACCGACATTAACGAGGTTGAGCTGAAGGACTTCCTTCAGGCCTATGACACTGGAACGCTTTTGTCCTTCAAGGGCATTGCCGAGGGTGTCGAGAACTCGAATTTCCTGCTTCACACGGACCGTTTTCCGCTGATCCTCACGCTTTACGAAAGGCGTGTTGATGAGAATGATCTGCCGTTTTATCTCGGTCTGATGCAGCATCTGTCCGAGCGTGGCATTTCCTGCCCGCTGCCGTTGCCACGCACCGACGGCGCGCTTTACGGGCGGCTGTGCGATCGTCCGGCCGCATTGATCTCGTTTCTCGAGGGCATGTGGCTCCGCAAACCAGAGGCGCGCCATTGCCGGGAGCTTGGTGCGGCGCTCGCCCGGTTGCACATTGCCGGACAGGATTTTGCAATCCGCCGCGAGAACGCTCTTTCGCTGAAAGGCTGGGTCAACCTCTGGGACAAGTCTGCCTTCCGCGCAGATGAGGTTCTGCCGGGCCTTGAAGGCGAGATCACCGAGGAGCTGGCGCTGCTTGAAGATTGCTGGCCGGTGGATCTGCCGGAAGGTGTCATCCATGCCGATCTGTTCCCCGACAACGTATTTTTCATCGGTGACGGACTTTCCGGTCTGATCGACTTCTATTTCGCCTGCAATGATTTTCTGGCTTATGATCTGGCAATCTGCCTCAATGCCTGGTGCTTTGAAAAGGACGGCGCTTTCAACGTCACCAAGGCTCGGGCACTGATCGAGGGCTATCAGAGTGTGCGTCGCTTAAGCGATGCAGAAATCGAGGCGCTGCCGCTGCTGGCGCGCGGTTCGGCGCTGCGGTTTTTCCTGACCCGGCTTTACGACTGGTTGACGACGCCGGAAGGCGCGCTGGTGGTCAAGAAGGACCCTCTGGAATATCTGCGCTATCTCCGCTTCCACCGCTCGGTCAAAAGTGCCGGCGAATACGGGCTGTCGTAAATGAAGAATGTCGAGATTTTTACCGACGGGGCCTGTTCGGGTAATCCCGGCCCCGGCGGCTGGGGTGCGGTGCTGCGCTATGGCGACACGGAGCGCGAACTTTCGGGCGGCGAACAGCTGACCACCAACAACCGCATGGAACTGATGGCGGCTATCGAAGCACTGAAAGCGCTGAAACAGCCTTGCACGGTTTCGCTTTATACCGATAGCGTCTATGTGAAAGACGGGATCGGCAAATGGATCCATGGCTGGAAGAAGAACGGCTGGAAAACCGCCGCGAAGAAACCGGTCAAGAATGTCGAGCTCTGGCAGATGCTCGAAGACGAGCGCAATCGCCACGACGTGACGCTTCACTGGGTGAAGGGCCATGCCGGCCACGAAGGAAATGAACGCGCCGATGAACTGGCGCGTCAGGGGATGGAACCCTATAAAAGGGGCGCTAGGTGCGAAAGCCCAGTCGCCTTCCTGGAGGACGAAGATGATCTTGCACTGTGTTTTCATACGTTTTAGACAGGAGGTCACGGCCTCCGAAAAGAAGCGATCTTTACCGGGATTACCGCCCTCAAGGGGATCATCGACGGCATTGTCGATGTGAAGGCTGGCCCGAACGTTTCGCCGGAAGGCCTCGACAGCGGTTATGCAGACGGTTTTGTGGTGACGTTCGAGAATGCAGCTGCGCGTGATGTCTATCTCGAGCATCCCGACCACAAGGCCGTGGCCGGAGAAATCGTGGCGGCCGCCGCTGGCGGAATGTCTGGTATTCTGGTTTTTGACATGAAGGTCTGAGGGCTCAGGCCACCAGGCGGACGAGCAACCTGCCAAGCGGCAAAAGTGCGATCCGCCATCCCAAGCGTAGCAGGCGAAAGCCGAAATAGGCCGCTCCTGCAAACCAGACGGCAAATGATGCAGTCCAGCCTGCCGCTGTCAGAAAAAGGCCGGTGAGCGTCACCGCGCCGGACCCCAGAAGGAAAAGGATCGCGCGGAAGTGCTTGCCGACGCGTGCCGACAGCTTGCCGAGCCTGGTGAGGTCAGCAGGGGTGTCCGCCACCTTCAGCATGTCCGTTCCCGCACGAAGGCCTTGCTTGGTCATCACGGTCCCGACATTGGCTGCTGCATCCTGTATGCGCATCAGCGGCTTGGCGTTCAGGGACGAAGACAGCGCACGGCTTGCAGCCGGGACATTGCCGCGTTTGAGCATGGGGACGGCGGTGCGCAGCGCCGGTGCGTTGACCGCCTGACGCGAAAGCCGCGTGAAGGATCGCCTGAGCGGCGCTGTCAACGCACCGGCCTTTCCCGCCGCCTTGAGCGCACTGGTGCCGACCTTCGCCGTTGTCGCAGAGCCTGCCGAGAGAATGACAGCGCCGGTAATGCCGAGACCGGCCACGGAAATGCCGAGGATGAACGGGTCGTAGTCTTCGCCGGAAAGATAGGCACCGCCTTCGATGATGATGTCACGAACATCACCGACCGTTGTCAGGTCGGTGACGATTGCTCCGACAAGACCGGCCGCGCTGTCGGGGCGGCCGGTCAGGGCGCCTTCAAACAGGTCTGACAGTTGATTGCCGATGCTGTTTTGGTTGGAAACTGCGACCTCGGTCCTGTCGCGCAAAGCGCCATCTATGCGAATGCCGCGACTGTCGGCCAGCGCCAGAATGCTTGCCGCAAGGTCAGGGTCCTCACCCGCAAGTGCCTCAAGGATTGCGACCTCGTATTGCTCAGGAGGAAGGCGATCAAGACGATATTCGGTGATTGCGACGGGGTCGTCATAAGCGCCGATAAGTCTGGCCGCGCTGATGCCGTTGGGCACGACAAAAGGGGTCGTTATTACAAGGATCGCGATGATCGCTGCCGTGACGAGCCCGCGAACCGATTTCCAAGCCTCAAGCCTCATTGCAGCCATCCCCGTTTGCTGCATTTTAAATCAGTTCGCCCCCAAGTGAAATAGCCGGCAAGCTTTGGCGGGCAGGGGATGAGCGCTATTGCGCCGGGCCGAAGACTAGATCCGACCCGGCAGAAAATCAGAGCTGGCCGAGAATGGTGGCTGCGGCCGAGACCGTCGCCTCACCGGAGTTATCCTCGATATTGAGCTCTTCGATGACCCCGTCATTCACCAGCATGGAATAGCGCTGCGAGCGCATTCCGAGCCCGGCGCCGGAAAGGTCGAGTTCCAGATCGAGAACCTTGGCGAACGCGCCATCAGGGTCAGATAGGTACCGGATCTTGCCTTCGCCGCCCGTGGCCTTGGCCCAGCCGCCCATGACGAACGGGTCGTTGACGGCCACAACCGCTATCTCGTCGACGCCGCGCGCGAGGAACGCATCCCGGTTTTCCAGGTAGGTCGGCAGGTGGTTGATCGAGCAGGTCGGCGTGAATGCACCCGGCACGGCGAACAGTACAACCCGCTTCGACTTAAAGAATTCATCGCTCGAAACTTTCTCCGGCCCGTTTTCCGTCAGCTCCATGAAGGTGGCGGAAGGCAGGTTTTCTCCCTTGGCAATCGGCATTTTGAAATCCTTTTTTGCTTTCGATCAAAAGACGTAAGGAAGACTTAGGGTCGCTATGGCGACATGACAAGCGAAGTTTCCATGGCACGGCCGCCTGATTTGGCCAGAAGCAGCCAGTCCCCTCCAACGGATCGGCATCTACGGGCAGGTCTGAAAGCGGGATATCGATGACATAGTGTCCGTCCATCGATTGTCCCGCCGGTGCCTCGATGATGTAACCGTTGCTGTTCGCAAGGGTGATTTCGTTTTGGGCCGGTTCTCCGGGAAGCTTCAGAACAATCCGGATACCGTTTCCGGTCAGCACCGCGCCGTCGACACGAAAATCGTCCGAGGGTTGTTCGGGAAGCGTCGTGCGGGCTACCGCCATGATTGCCTTGTCGACAGGGGTTTCGGCAAATGATGCAGCTTCAGCCGGAATGTCGAAATGTGCCTGGAAGGGGATGCAGATATCCTTGCAGAGGCCAATGAAGGCCGTGACGCTCAAAGCCGGCAGAACACCGGGATCAGCCTTCAGCAGAAGTGGGAAGGTTACCGGGCCGTCATAGCCCATATCGGTCATCTCCGCGATCCTGAGCCGTTCAGGCACCGGGTATTCAATGGCCTGCAGATGCGCTTCTGCTGTACCGGAAATGGTAATCTGCGGCGGAATTCCGCTTTCACCCGGCTCGCGCCAATAAGTGATGAAGCCTTCTTCGGGCTCCACCTGAAGCGCTGCCAGGATGGTGCCATCGTCTGAAGGCGGGGTCACAATGACGCGCATGCGCCCGCCGGTGTCTTCAACCCACGGGGTGGCGGCTGCAAGGGCCTGTCCTGCGGTTGTGCAGGCCGTCGCCAGCACAAGGGCGGCGATGGATGTTTTTTGTCCTTGGTTTCATGGCCAGACATTTAACCCAGACGCGTGCGCGCCGCTATGTAGTTCATGCCGTTTTCGGACAATTTGAATTGAACATTGCGTGACCTTGCCTCATGCCCGGGTAAGGCCTACGATCATTTTTTGTAAGCGGCGCAAACACTTTGCTGGAGGCCGACTTGTTTGAGAACCTGATAACGGAGCGTGAGCGCGGCCCATTCGATGGCCAGTTTCTGATCGCGATGCCACAACTTGCAGAAAGCGATTTTGAGCGCAGCGTGATCTATATCTGTGCCCATTCCGATGAGGGGGCGATGGGGTTCGTTATCAATCGTGCCCAGTCGGTCACCTTTCCCGAGGTGCTGGAGCAGCTCAAAATCGTGGATGAAGACCAGCCGGATTTCACCGCCCCGGAGATCGGCGGTTTTCCGGTCCTTTGCGGCGGGCCAGTCGAGCCTGGTCGTGGCTTTGTCCTGCATTCGGACGATTACGCCGGCGACGGAAGCATTCCTATCACCGATGATCTGTTTATGACGGGCACACTGGATGTGTTGCGTTCTGTTGCATCCGGCAACGGGCCGGGAAAAGCCACATTGTTGCTCGGTTATGCAGGGTGGGCACCGGGCCAGCTTGAGAGCGAGATCGCCAATAATGACTGGCTGACCTGTCCGGCGATCGAGGAATTGCTGTTCGATCGTGATCTCGACAGCAAGTATGAGCGCGCGCTCTTTTCCATGGGTGTTCGTCCATCATCGCTTTCTTCCAATGTCGGGCACGCCTGAAACAATTCCGCGCCATTTCCGTTTATAGGAAGCTGACGGTCTCCCATCGGGGCGGCCGCAATCGCGAGGCAGCCATGAAGATTTTCGAATGCGACCATTGCGGCCAGACTGTCTACTTCGACAATGAGGTCTGCGTTGCCTGTGGCCACCGGCTCGGGTTCGACCCGGATACTATCGCAATCTATGCTCTCAAGCCGACCGATCAGGTCAACTGGCACAAGGCTGACGATAGCGAGCGCACGTTCCGCTTCTGCGCCAACGCCAGTTTTGGCGTCTGCAACTGGCTCTTGCCGGAAGGTGGCGCGGAGGAGTTCTGTCCTTGCTGCCGGCACAACAATCTGATCCCTGACACCGGAACCGAAGCAGGGCTCAACCGGTTCCGCCGGATTGTGGCGGCCGAACGCCACCTCTTTTATTCGCTGCTGCGCTGGGGCGTCTATACACCGACACGGGCCGAAGACCCCCAAGGCGGCCTTGTCTTCGATTTCCTCGAAGACAAGGTTGATCAAAGCGGCTATCTCCAACCGGCAATGACTGGCCACGAGAACGGTGCGATATCGTTGAGGGTTGCGGAAGCCGATGATGTGACGCGCGAGATTGCGCGCAACCAGATGAACGAGCCGTATCGCACATTGCTGGGCCATTTCCGTCACGAAGTCGGTCATTATATCTGGGACCGGCTGGTGCGTGACGGTGGCCGGCTTGATACATTCCGGGCCGTTTTTGGCGATGAGCGAGAAGACTATCAGGCCGCGCTGCAGCGCCACTACGACAACGGACCACCCGCCGGCTGGCAGGAGAATTTTGTCAGCGCCTACGCATCGACCCACCCGTGGGAAGATTTCGCCGAAAGCTTTGCGCATGCACTCCATATTGTCGACACGCTGGAAACGGCGCGCGCGTTCGGGCTGAAGGTTGATGATGTCGAACCGGAGCCACTCGATGATCCCTATCAATGCGAAAGCGGCAAACGGCTTGCCGATTCCTGGGTGCCGCTGACGCTCGCGATCAACGCGATTCACAAATCCATGGGGCAAAAGGACTTCTACCCCTTTGTCCTGTCTTCGGCGATCATCACAAAGCTGGATTTCGTGTTCACGCTGCTGAACAGGCAGTCGGGCAGCAAATCTCCTGACAGGCACTGACGCGCGCTGCCTGCGGGATCAACTGGCGGTTGCCAGTCCTTCCCGCAGCAGGCGCAGAGCCACGGAGCCTGCCGCCGGCGCACCGTAAAGCGGCCCGCTGGTATAGGTGCAGCCGGCCTCGTCGAGCGCCTTTGCATCGGTCGCAGAGCTCACATCTGTCACGCCGACAGATGTTCCAAGGCGCGACGAAAGACCGACAAAGGCCTGAACGAGGTCGATCTGCACTTCCTGGTTATTCTTGAAGATCGCATTATCGACATAGGTCGCATCGAAGCGAAATCCCTTCAGCAGGGTCAGTGAACCATGGCCATTGCCGAAGCCGGACAGTGTCACGCCGGCACCAATCGTGCGCAGATATTGCAGCGCAAGCTTGGCCTGTTCCGGTGCCTTTGCACGACATCTTCGGGGATCGAGAAGACGATCTGCCGTGGTGCGTTTTCCGACTGACGCACCAGGTTCTCCAGCTCGATCAGCGTGCTGGTGCGCAGCATGTCAGTCGAATTGAGTTCGATTGAGACGAATGGCCGAGCGTTGGGAAGGGTCTGCTGCCAGGCGGATAGATCTTCGAGTGCCTGCTTGGCGGTGTAAATCACCAACTCGGCCGAATGCCCGGATTCGCGGCTGATCTCGAAGATCTCGCCGGTCGAAATATCACCGCGCTGGGGATGTTTCCAGTTTAGAACACAAGAGAAACCGGCAACCTTGTGCCCTTCTGTGCGCATGATCGGCCGGTAAAGAACCGACATTTCCTTGCGATCGATTGCGCGCGCCAGATCGGCTTCCATCTGCTTGCGTTCGTCGTCCAGCATTCTCAGTGCCGGTCGATAGGTCTCAACGGCGTTGCCACCCATGCGTTTGGCGCGCAGCATTGCCAGCCTTGCATCCTCAAGCAAGGCTTCAGCGGACTCGGGGCTGTCGTGCCAGGAGGCGATGCCGATCGAGGAGGTCAGCGAGATATCGCGATGCTCAAAAGTGACCGGGACATCAATCGCGGCCACCAGTGCGTCGGCAAAGGCGGCGACGTCGTCGGGCTCCGTCTGTGATTGAAGAATGATGGCAAAGCTGTTTCCGGCGAGGCGTGTCAGCGTATCTTCCGGTTTCAACAGCCGCTGTATGCGGCGCGTCAATGCGATCAGTATATTGTCGCCGGCTGCAAAGCCGAGCGTTTCGTTGATATCGGTGAACCGGTCAATGTCAGCGACAATCAACGTCGGCCTCAGGTCTGATGTGGTTCTCGACATGGCGATCAGGCAATGCAGCCGATCGAGGAGAATCGCCTGGTTTGGCAGACCTGTCAGATTATCGGATACGGCGTCCTGCAGGAGCCGTTGCGTGCTGACTTTCTGGTCCGTCTGGTCTGTCAGCGTGCCGACACAACGGATTACCTCACCATCGGTGCTGAGCACCGGTCGGGCACGGATCAGCATCCAGTGATAATGGCCGTCATTGGCGCGGATGCGGAACTCCAGCTTCATGCGACCGCGGCGCCACTCCAGAAACAGGTCCAGTGTCGAGCGGAAGCGGTCCCTGTCTCCGGGATGCAAATATTGCAGCCATGTCCGGGCCGGGCCGTTGAGCGCGCCGGCTGCCAAACCAAGCTTTGGCGCGAAGTCAGGCTCCGTGACAATCCGGTCACGGCCGACATCCCAGTCCCATACGGTGGCCTCGGTTCCCAGGAACGCCAGGGCCTGGCGTTCGAGATCGGAAAACAGCCCGGGCTGATAGGCACCTCCTGCAAAGGAATGCTGGATGACCGTGAAGCCGAGCAAAAGCACAATAAGAACGAGTCCGCCAACAAGCGCGGGTTCCACAATGTCATTGTCGACCCGTCCCGAAACGGTCATCCAGGCGGCAAACAGCCATGCGAGGATCAGCGCCCAGGCCGGCATCAGCAGGATCGCGCGGTCGTAGCGGCGGAAGCTCAGATAGACAATCAGGACGACGCCGGCCAGAACCGTTGCCGCGAAAGACAGGCGGGATATGCCGGCGGCGGCCGATGGCTCGAACAGTGCCAAGCCGAAAAGCGTCATAAGCAGAACGCCCCAGGCGGCTGCGGCATAGCCGAGTTGGGTGTGCCAGCGCGCAAGATTAAGGTAGGTGAACAAAAAGACCACGAGGCTGAACGCGACGGCAACATCTGCACTGGCACGCCATATCCTGAGGTCGCCCGGCGACAGTGGAATGAGCTGGTTTAGAAAGCTGAAGTCGATCGCGACGTATAGCAGCACAGACCAGGCTAACATCGCGGTTGCCGGAAGCACGGATGTGCCCTTCACCACAAAAAGAATGCTCAGGAATACGGCGAGCAGACCGGCAATGCCAAGGACGACGCCATGATAGAGCGTGAAGGCATTCTCGGTGTCCTTGTAGGCTTCAGGTTGCCAGAGATAGATCTGCGGCAGTTCGGCCGAATTGAGCTCTGCGACGAATGTGATGACGGCGCCAGGGTTGAGCGTGATCGAAAACACGTCGGCGTCATCATTTTTTGCCTTTGTAAGCGCAAAGCCTTCGGAGGGGGTTATCGCCTCAATGCGTGAGGAGTCGAGATCAGGCCAGAACATGCCCGAGCCGGGCAGGCGAAAATGCGGCGCCACAATCATCCGCTCAAGCTGCTCGTCGGAAATGTTGGCAAGCGAGAAGACTGCCCAGTCGCCCGGATGTTCTTCACTGCTGGAGCGCACTTCGATCCTGCGACGGATGCCATTGGAATCCGGAACTGTCGAGATCTGCAGCACGCTGCCTTCATTGGGGTATAGCTCGACGTGATTCGTCAGATCGATTGCAACATCGCCACGCGAAACCTCGACCGGTTCAAGCGCCAGAGCCTGAACTGCCGTGCAAAGGAAAAATACTGCAAGCGCAAACCAGGCGAAAGCGTTTTCGGGGAACCGTCGGTACTCGGGGACAATCGCATCTGTGGTCTTCAATTCCCTTTGGCGCCATGATCATCGTTCAGCAGGGCATAGAGGTGGTGATCGTGCCACTGGCCGTTGATGAGAAGATACTTCCGCAAATGCCCTTCCTTGCTGAAACCGGCCTTTTGCAGAAGAGAAGCGCTACGCTGGTTTGACGGGATACAGGCGGCCTCAATGCGGTGCAACCTCAACTCTTGAAAGATATATGGAATTACGATTCGAAGTGCGGCGAACATGTGGCCTTTGCCAGCAAAGGGTTCTCCCATCCAGTATCCAAGCATGCACGCCCGTGCGACGCCATAGCGAATCATGCCGATCGTGATGCCGCCGACAAGGGTGTTGCTCTTCTTCAGAAAGATGAACAGCTGGATGCTGCTGCCATTGTCGAACTCGTGGTTGATTCGGGCGATGCGTTGGCGAAATGCGCGCTCGGTCAGGTCGTCAGTGTTCCAGGTCGGCTCCCAGGGCTGCAGGAAGGTGCGGCTTCTGATCCGCAACTGCCGCCAACCGTGGAAATCCGATGCGCGCGGCAGGCGCAGCAGATAATCCCCTGACCGGAGTGCGAACGTGCGTCGCCTGAGTGTTTTAGGCGTGGGCAGAAAGGCGAACAACTGACAGTCCCCGCTCTACTGAGCCCTCAAACTCGGGAATGTGATCCAAACCGCGCTTGTGTTTCAGCATCACAATATCAAAGGCTCGCCTTCGCTGCCTTGTTCTCTACGAATGACAGACTTTCAACGATATCATCCAGAGGTGCGAGCTGCTCAATGGGGCCGACGGCAGACAGGGTTGGCGTGGCATCATAGAAGGCGCGGCCTGCAAGGTCTGTCAGCCTGCGTGGGGTGATGTTTTCGATCCGCATCATCATTTCCTCGTTGGGAATCGGACGTCCCCAGAGCATGACCTGACGCGCGATCTGTCCGGCGCGTGCGGAGGCGCTCTCCTGTCCCATGAGAAGCTGCGCACGGATCTGGGCACGGGCGCGCTCAATCTCGGTGGGATCGACGTTTTCGGCGGCACGGCGCAGTTCATTGATGATCACCGGCACCAACTCGGGCAGCTGGTCGCCGCCGGTCGCTGCATGAACGGCGAACACACCCGAGTCTGAAAAGCCCCAATGGAAAGCGTATACAGAGTAGCACAACCCGCGGATCTCGCGGACTTCCTGAAACAGCCTGGACGACATCCCTCCGCCCAGGATGTTGGCGAGAATCTGCGAGCAGTAGAAATCCTGAGCGTGATATGCCGGACCCTCGAAGCCGAGGATGACCTGAGCATCGGAGAGCGTCCGCATTTCCCGGGCCTCGCCACCAGTATAACTCGCGGCCTCCACGAGTGGCGGCGTTGCCGGCTTTGCGGCAGTGAAGCGAACCGGTCGGCTACGAGACGCGCGAAGGTATCATGATCGACGGCCCCGGTCGCGACGATGTAAATCCGGTCGGTCGTGTAGTTGCGGGCGAGGTAGCCGCGGATATCGTCGGGCGTGAAGCCCATCACAGTTTCCGCTGTGCCGAGGATCGGCCGGCCAATCATCTGGTCGTGATAGGCAGCGCCTGCGAAATTGTCGAAAACCACGTCATCAGGGATGTCGCTGGCCGCGCCGATCTCCTGCAGGATGACGTTTTTCTCGCGTGCGAGTTCCTCTTCATCGAAGGCAGAACTTGTGAGGATATCGGCCAGAATATCAACGGCAAGCGGCAGATGATCCTTCAGAACTCGCGCGTAATAAGAGGTCGTTTCGGTCGAGGTGGCGGCATTGACCTCTCCGCCGACATTTTCGATCTCTTCCGCGATCTGACGCGCTGTCCGACGCTTGGTTCCCTTGAAGGCCATGTGTTCCAGAAGGTGTGCAATGCCATGCTCGTTCTGGAACTCATTGCGTGATCCCGACTTGATCCAGGTCCCGATCGCCACGCTCTCGATATGAGGCATGTTCTGGGTAACGACGGTCAGCCCGGAGGAAGCCGGGTGTACTCTACTGTCATGCGATCCTGCTTCCTATCGTTGGCTTCCAGCGCTCAATCCGTTGCGAATAAATGCTTCCACCTTGTCGAGTTCAGGTGGAAGGACATTGAAACGCTCCTCCTTGTCCATCAGGTCAGCAAGCCATGGCGGAAGCGCCGGGTCAATACCGCTCGCTGATTTTACGGCGGCCGGGAATTTTGCCGGATGCGCCGTGGACAGGACGACCATCGGATTAGTCGACTGATGGGCGCGTGCCACCGACATCGCGACGGCAGTATGCGGGTCGATCAGCGCACCGGTTTCGGCAAGCGTATGCGCGATTTCTGCGGCGACGTCCTGCTGGTCGGTGCGACCGGCCGCAAACACGCATTGAATGCGTTTCAGCGTCGCCTCTTCGATATCGAAGGCTCCGGATTGTTTGAGCCCGGCCATGGCCCGGCGAATATAACCGGCATCGCGCCCGCTCGCCTCGAACAGAAGGCGTTCAAAATTTGAGGATATCTGAATGTCCATCGAGGGCGATGTCGTCGCCTCGACTCCGCGCATTTCGTAGCGACCGGTCTCAAGTGTGCGCGCGAGAATGTCGTTCTCATTGGTTGCGATGACCAACCGGCCGATTGGCAGGCCGATCTGCCGTGCCACATAACCGGCGAAGATATCGCCGAAATTGCCGGTTGGAACCGTGAAGTCGATCTCGCGGTCCGGGGCGCCGAGGGAAACGGCAGCGGTGAAATAGTAGACCACCTGGGCCATGATGCGTGCCCAGTTGATGGAATTGACACCGGAAAGCCTGACCTCGTCGCGAAAGCGCGCGTCGGCGAACATCGCCTTGACGAGGTTCTGGCAGTCGTCGAAATGCCCTTCGATGGCGATTGCGTGGACATTGGGTGCGCCGAGGGTCGTCATCTGCCGCTGCTGGACGGGCGATACCTTGCCGTGCGGGAACAGGATGAAAATGTCGGTGCGCGTGCTTGCCGCAAAGGCGTCGATCGCTGCTCCGCCGGTGTCACCCGATGTCGCGCCGACGATGGTGGCGCGCGTGCCGCGGGTCTTCAGCGCGTAATCCATCAACCGCGCCAGAAGCTGCATGGCGACATCCTTGAAGGCGAGTGTCGAGCCATGAAAAGTTCAAGCGTGAAGCGGTTTGCGCCGCTCTGCACCAGCGGCGTTACAGCTTCGTGCCGGAACGTGGCATAGGCCTCGTCGATCATGACCTTCAGGCGATCGTCGGGGATTTCGCCGCCGATGAAAGGCTTGAGGATGGTAAAAGCGATCTGCTGATAGGACTTGCCGCGCAATGCCCGGATATCGTCTGCGGACATCCTCGGCCACTCGCGCGGAAGGTAGAGGCCGCCATCCGTTGCGAGGCCCGCGAGAAGTGCGTCGGAGAAACCGAGGGTCGGAGCATCGCCCCGCGTCGAAATATAGTCCACGCAAAGCCCCTTTGTGCTTGCCAGGTTCCGTAAAATGTCTAGCTTGTGGCACGCTTTGGCCTTTCCGGTTGTCGGAAAGGCTTCGGGTGTTGCTCGTGCCTGCGGGTCATGCCAGACAATCGAATTCTTGCGTTCGCGCTGATATAGAACAAAGCTGCGGGGCTTGAAAAGCCCTGGAGAGAGGAAAGGAATACTTGCCGTGTCATTTAGCACAACCTGCCGCCTGGCCGCTGTTCTGGCTTTTGCCGGGCTTGCGGCCTGTACTACGGGTTCGCCGGAGGCACCTGTCGTACCGGCCCAGCCGGTAACCCCGGGTGTCAATCTGACGGCGCTGTCGCGCATCTGCCCGCAGGTGCTGCTGGACGACGACCAGACTTACAAGCGGATTTATTCGCCGGCCGGTTCGGATTCGGCTGAAAATCTCGCCTATCAGGTCTCGCTGTCCGACTATTCACGCAGTTGCACCGTATCGGCAACCAGCGAACAGCTGTTGCTGCAGGTTGTCGTTGCCGGTCGCCTCGTCGGTGGCCCGAAGGCCCGGCCGGGTGTTTACAAGGTTCCTGTGCGCGTGGAGATCGTGGACGGCGATGTCGCCCTTTATGACCAGGTGACCATCAAGGAAGTCGAGCTGCCCGCAGACGGGGTCTCGACCCAGTTTCTGTTCCGCGCCGATGGGCTGCCCGTTCCGGCCACAGCCGGTTCAAACACGCGCGTCAGGGTCGGTATCGACAGGTGATTGCTGAGGCCGGCCGCTGCCGGCCCTTCCATCTGTGGCCCGCCTATACGGAGTCTGACCACTCCAGAAGGGCCGTTGCGACCGCCGGAAGGTCCTCCATCCGGTGGATGACCGTTTCGGCGCCGGCCTCGGTCAATTGATCGGCATGGGTCGGGGTCGAATGTGATGCGCCGGTAAAGCCTACAACCCGCATGCCGGCCGCCGTGGCACCGGTGACGCCGTGGACCGAATCCTCGATAACCAGAGTGTTTTCCGGCCGGGCCCCATCTTTTCGGCACCATGGAGAAACACGTCAGGTTTCGGTTTGGCCCGATCGGGTCCGAGGCTTTCGGCGGAGAATATTTTCGGTTCGAAAACGTCGATGAGGCCGACCTTGGTCAGCATCATTTTGATACGTTCTTCCGTGGAGTTGGAGCAGATACAGCGCGGTTCGGAAAGCTGGGCTACGGCTTCCCGCACGCCGGCAATCGGCTGCAGTTCGCGCTTCAGGCGGCTCTCCAGAATCGTATGGTGCTGCTCGATCAGGGTCGACTGAAGAGGGATTTCGGCTTCGTTTTCGACGGCAAGCAGGATGTCGCGCCATGTCATGCCGGAAAACCGCTCGCCGATTTCGCCGGCGGTGATGGGATAACCCGCCTCGGTCAGAAGTTTCGATTCCACCTGCGCGGCAAGAATTTCCGAATCGACCAGAACGCCGTCGCAGTCGAAAATGATGAGGTCAAAGCGGCTCATGTCTAGATCCTGTTGGTCATTTAAATCTCGGGATGCGGCACAATAGCACGCTGCAGATAGTATGGATCCGCGCCCAGATCAATTTCATGAATGATCGCCGCGCGCCCGTCTGGCCAGAAAACCTTCGACGAGGGTTTGCAGCGAAGCGCTGAAAAGCGGCATGCCGCCCGTGCGCCATCCAAGCGCGTTGAGCCGGCCAGTCGCCATCGCATTGACCGTGTCATGGTCGGCGCGCGCCGGAAGTGCATGGGGCGAGACAAGTGCGGCCTTCAGCGGCGCAAGAATGGTGTGGTTGTCGACTACAATATCCGTCACGTGAAGCGCCTTGCCGGAAACCTTGGGGATCGGCGCGCGGATAACGGCCAGTACCGCTCCAGCAAGGTCGCGCCCGTTGAGTTCGCTGCCTGCTCTCGGTTCGATCGTCTCGCCCGCGACATAGCGGTTAAACAGGGTCTCCCACTTATTGGGGTAGAGGTCCCCGTAAATTCCCGTGGCGCGCAGGCTGACGGTCACGAAACCGGGTTCAGCCAAGGCGGCAAGTGCCATTTCGGTTTCGAGCTTGGCTTTGCCGTAAAGGCTTGCCGGGTTGGGTTCCAGGGCCTCCGGCAGGGGCGTTCCGGAAGGATAGCCGTCAAACACCGCACGGCTTGACAGGAAGACGCAGTGTTTGACACCGGCTTTCCGGGCGGCCTCAAATAGAGCAATGCTGCCATCAACATTCCGTTTCAGAAAACCGTCCGGGTCGTCACCCTCGCCGCCGCGATACCGACCGGGCAGGTGGGAAAAGGCCGCATGGAGGAAGACATTGATACCGGCGAACAGGTCACTTGAAACCTGTTCGGTCGCCAGATCGAGCGGTTTGTAGCCGACCGCAGGCGGAAACATCCCGTCTGGCGGCGGATTGCGACCGGCGACCGTGACCCTGTGGCCCGCCGCAAGACACTCCTCCACGATATAGCGGCCGGCGAGACCCGTGCCGCCGCTGACGAGAACATGTTTCATGCCGGTTTTTCGGGTTCTCGAGCGTTGTGATATCCGGGATCTGGTCGCCGTCGAAATAGGCCCACCAGAGATCGATCAGCGGTTTCAGCGCCTCCGCCTTGGGATGTTCGTCTTCCCACGGCTTTTCATACTGGTAATGCAGAATGCCGATATCGGACCAGTTCCACAGTTCCGGCAGATTGAACCAGACATATTGCAGCATGTTCATGAACACAGGAAGGCCGTGCCAGTCGGGAAAGAAATCCTGCAGAAAGGTCTGGTCGGTCCGCCGCCAGAAGGCCTCCGGGGCATCAAGTGTCTCCAGCATGGCATCGAAGGTGGCCATGTCAGGGCGGGCGACGAATACGCCGGAATTCAGCCGGTGAAAGTCGGCGAGGCTCTCGTACACATTGGGAGCTGCGGAAAATTCCGGATAAAAGAACAGCTTGTCGATATTCTTCAGCACGATCGCGTCGGCATCGATGAATACGGCCGCGTGGTATTCCACAAGCTGCCAGAGCCGCAGTTTGCAGAAATTGTCGAGTGGGGTGTGGAAGTCCGGCTTGCGGCCCTTGGTGAAGGGCGCATTGTCGTGGACTTCGCGCCGGGCATGGCGAGCGTTGAAGGCATCTGAAAGCGGCAGATGATCGACCCCGATCATACGACAGCCGATATCCTCAAGCTGTTTCAGGCTTTCTTCAGGCGTGCCGCCGGTATGAAGCACGACGACGTCTGCCGGCGTGCCGCTCAGGAAGATCGAACGCGCAAGCGCAAGCGCGCCCATGGCGTAATCGGCATTGGTGACCAGTGTGACGAAGGCAAACGGAGCCTTGGCGTCCGCGCTGCGGCGGACGCCTTCATGTGAGGGGTCTGGCATCAATTACGAAACCGACTTCAGCGAGTTGCCTTCGGGATCGCGATTGATCTTCGTGGCAATGTCCTTGGTCCAGGCGGAAACGGCCGGCACGCGTTTGCGATCAACGCGATAGGCGTATTTCTTGCCGATATCGACGATCTCTCCCAGAAGGCCTTCCTTCAGTGTCGTCGGGTTGAGGCCGAGCGACAGGAACTTGTCGTTCTTGACGATCAGGTCGTTTTCCGGCGCTTCCTTGCGCGGATTGGGCAGCCAGGCGATCTCGGTGCCGGTCATGTCCGAGATCATCTTGGCCAGATCGCGGACCCTGTGGGTTTCGGTCATCTGGTTGAAAATTTCCACACGGGCGTTCTTCTCCGGCGGGTTGTTGAGCGCAAGCTCGATGCAGCGCACCGAATCCTGAATGTGGATGAAGGCGCGGGTCTGGCCGCCGACACCGTGGACGGTCAGCGGATAGCCGATCGCCGCCTGAATCAGGAAACGGTTCAGCACCGTGCCGTAATCGCCGTCATAGTCGAAGCGGTTGATCAGCTGTTCGTGGCGCTTGGTCTGCTCGGTGTGGGTGCCCCAGACAATGCCCTGATGCAGGTCGGTGATCCGAAGGCCGTCATTCTTGGCATAGAAGGCGAACAGCAGCTGATCCAGACACTTGGTCATGTGGTAGATCGAACCGGGGTTCGAAGGATAGAGGATTTCCTGGCTGACCTTCTCGCCCGTGGTCGCTTCGATATCGACCGGCAGGTAACCTTCCGGGATTGCCGCACCCACGGTAGAGTAACCGTAGACGCCCATCGTGCCGAGATGGATGACGTGGGCGTCAAGGCCGATCTCGACCAGCGCGTTCAGCAGGTTGTGCGTCGCGCTCACATTGTTGTCGACCGTGTAGTTCTTGTGGCGGTCGGATTTCATCGAGTAGGAGCCGCGCGCTGTTCGGCGAAATGAATGATGGCGTCCGGTTTTTCATCGGCCAGCCACTGTTTCAGGATTTCGTAGTCCTTGGCGAGGTCGATGAGATGGAAGTGGATCCGGCGACCGGTTTCCGCGTGCCAGATGCGTGTGCGCTCCTGAATGGAGTCCATCGGGGTTAGCGACTGAACACCGAGCTCGGTGTCGATCCAGCGCCGCGACAGGTTGTCGACGATATGGATTTCGTGTCCGGCATCTGACAGATGCAGCGACGTTGGCCATCCGATGAACCCGTCTCCGCCCATAACCGCAATTTTCATGGAGCCACTCCGATCCGTTTTATCATGCAGTGAAATTCGGTGCTAACCGATAGCAGTATGACATAAATGCAATGTTTTTTACGCAATCTCTGCGAATGCCGCCCAGAGATCTTTCCAGTCTTGCTTTCGTCATTGCGAAGCCATCTTGCACTGGACTAGGACAAGACGCAAAACGACGAGACGAGGTTTGAGATGACAGACAAAAGTGGCGGAAATGTACCGGATTTGAGCGGCAGGCTTGAAGGCGGTGAACATTGTCTGCACCAGCGGGTCTATTATGAGGATACCGATTTTTCAGGCATCGTCTATCACGCACGCTACCTGCATTTTCTTGAGCGCGGACGGACAGACTATCTGCGCTGCCACGGTGTCGAGCAGCACACGCTGCATACGATTGATGAGGAGGGGCTCGCCTTCGCGGTTCACCACATGGATCTGAAATTTGTCCGTTCGGCGCATATGGATGACATCCTCGAAATCCGGACTCGGACGATAAAAGCGACCGGTGCGCGTATGGTGTTGGAACAGTCGATTGCCGCTGGTGGCGTGCTTTTGACCACAGCGACCGTCACCGTGGTTGTGATCAACAGGCATGGCCGCGCCCGGCGCATGCCGGATGACTTGGCCCGGACATTGCTTGAGGCAAAGGGCGCGTAGGCCTGCTGGTCTGCCGCCGGGCTTGATAAAACATGAGTATTATGTGAAGGAATTTGGCCACCGCGCTGCGGGGTGTGTGATTGTGGCTTGCTGCCATGGTTTTCAGGGGCTTTCGGTCCGCCGGTAACCGGGTGTTAACCATAATCATGTTTGATGTGATATGCGGGATTTCAGGCCGGTTTGCCTAGGTTTCACCACGTTTCTATACGAGATGGAGCTAATATGCGTGCTTCTGCCAATCTCCTCGTCATCTGAATTCTGTCTCGCAGGCGGCTCTAACTGTACCCGCCCGGTCAACCGGGCCCATATATTCAAGGACTTACGTCACATGGAACAGCTTGGGTTGGAAGCAGCACACGCCGATGTCGGCCTGCTGGCGCTTTTCTTGCAGGCCGGCATGATCGTCAAACTGGTCATGATTGGTCTGATCGCCGCCTCGGTCTGGACGTGGGCGATTGTGATCGAGAAGATCATCGCCTACAACAAGGAACGCCGCGCCTATAACCAGTTCGAGGATGCCTTCTGGTCGGGCACCTCGCTGGAGAAACTCTATTCGAGATCTTTCGGATCGCAAGACCTCCGGCATGTCCGCGGTTTTTGTCGCCGCCATGCGCGAGTGGAAAAATCATTCGAGCGCGGCGCGCGCGCGCCGGTCGGTCTGCAGATGCGCGTTGAAAAGGCGATGGATGTCGCCATTCAGCGCGAATCTGAGAAGCTTGAAGCCCGCCTCGGCTTTCTGGCCAGCACCGGTTCGGCCGCGCCCTTTATCGGCCTGTTCGGCACGGTGGTCGGCATCATGACCTCGTTCCAGGCGATTGCCGGTTCGAAATCGACCAACCTTGCTGTTGTCGCTCCCGGCATCGCCGAAGCGCTGCTGGCAACCGCCATCGGCCTGGTGGCGGCCATTCCCGCCGTTGTTGCCTACAACAAGTTCGCCGCCGACAGCGGCAAGCTTGTCGGTCGCATGGAAGGTTTTGCCGACGAGTTTGCCGCGATCCTGTCGCGTCAGATCGACGAGAAGCTCCAGTCGCGCCCGGCTGCGGAATAAGCGGAAGGGAGATTGCGATATGGGAATGTCCACGGGAACAGGGGCAGCAGGCGGCAGTCGCCGCGGACGCAGGCGTGCCCGCCGCGGCCCCGTCAGCGAAATCAATGTGACGCCGCTTGTCGATGTCATGCTGGTGCTGTTGATCATCTTCATGGTTGCCGCACCCATGATGACCGTCGGTGTTCCGATCGACCTGCCGGAGACCCAGGCGCAGGCGATGAATTCCGATACACAGCCGATTACCGTTTCGGTGAACCCCGAAGGCCAGATATTCCTGCAGGAAACGGAGATCGGGATTGACGAGATCGTACCGAAGCTCGAGGCGATTGCCACTACGGGCTACAGCGAACGCATCTATGTGCGCGGCGATGCCAACGCCGATTACGGCACGGTAATGCGGGTGATGGCGCGGATTTCAGCAGCGGGTTTCAAGAATATCGGGCTGGTCACCCTGCAGGAACAGGATAGCTGATCTTTCGCCATGACGCGCAGCATCGCCATTTCTTTTGTTCTGCACTGTCTGGTCATCGGCTGGGCAGTGTTTCTGCTTGGCTCGCCGCCTTCGATGGAAGTGGCTGATGTCGATGCCCTGCCGGTGACGCTGATCCCGATTGAGGATATCACGCAGGTGCAGCAGGGCGATGAGGATGCCGAACTTGCCGAAATCGCCGCGCCGTTGCCGACGCGGCGGCAAGATCGGGTGGACGATGCGCAAAATATCGGTGAAAACGAGATTGATCTGAACACCGCGCCTGATGCGGCTCCAGACGAGATCGAGCAGGAGCAGGCTGTGCTGCCCACGCCCTCGGCTGATGAGACCCCGCCCCAGCCGCAGGAAGATGCCGCCGAAGCACCGCCGCCCATGCCAGCGCCGGCCGAACGGCCGGAGCCCGCACCCGAACCCACACCGGCCCCTGAGCCGACGCCCGAGCCTGAAGCGGTCGAAACGCCCGAGCCCGCCCCGGTGCCGGAACCGGAGGAAGCCCTTCCGCCCGAGCCCGCACCCGAAGCGCCTGCGGAACCCGAACTCGCGTTTCCGGAGCAGGCACCACTGCCGACCCGTAGGCCGCAGCAGCCGGCATTGCGTGAGACCCGCACGGCGCAAGCACCGCGCACCGACAGCCAGACAACGGCCTCGACAGAGCAGGACGACTTCAATGTCGATGACATTGCGGCACTTTGAACCGGACCGAAGCAACCGGGGGCGGCGCACAGCGTAGCGAAACGCCGGCGGCGCTTGGTACCCAGCGTTCGTCGCCAGGCGCGCAGCTCTCGCAGAGCGAGCTTGACGCACTGCGCGGGCAGATCCAGCGCAACTGGTCGATCCTCGCCGGGCTTGACGGTGCGGAGGGTGTTCGCATACGCATACAGATGAAGCTTGATCCATCCGGTGCGATTGTCGGTACGCCCGAGGTGACGGCAACCGGTGGAAGTGAGAGCGCACGGCGTATTCTGGCCGGAGGCGCACGCCGTGCCGTGCTGAAATCTTCCCTTTCGTCCAACTTCCGCCCGAAAAATATGACGCCTGGAGCGAAGTTATCGTGAACTTTGATCCGAGCCAGATGCTCTGAAGACTAACCGGAGGACTGCGGAGCGCTCCGCATCAGACCGTCGCAATCAACGCTGAAAGGCCTGACCTGTCATGCTCAAACGCTGTCTTGTATTTCTCTCTGTCGCCTGGGCCGGCCTCGGCCTTATCTTCGTGGCACCGGCCAATGCGCTGGTTGAGATCGATATTTCGCGCGGCAATGTTCAACCGCTGCCGATCGCGATTACGGATTTCATATCGGATGACGGTCTGGGTGCGGATATTTCGGGGTGATTGCCGCTGACCTTCAGCGTTCCGGCCTGTTCAAGGCGGTGGATCGCTCCGCTTTCATTCAGCAGATCAACGACCCGGACCAGACCCCGCGGTTTCAGGACTGGCAGTTGATCAACGCCGAGGCTCTGGTCGTCGGCCGTGTCACCCGCGAGGCGGATGGCCGGCTGCGCTCCGAGTTCCGGCTCTGGGATACCTATGCCGGCCAGCAGATCATTGGTCAGCAATTCTACACCCAGCCTGACAACTGGCGCCGTGTCGCCCATATCATTGCTGACTCTATCTATCAGGCACTGACGGGCGAACAGGGCTATTTCGACAGCCGCATCGTCTTCGTATCGGAAAGCGGACCGAAGACCGACCGCAAGCGCCAGCTCGCGATCATGGACCAGGATGGCTACAATGTCCGGATGCTGACCAACGGTGATTATATGGTGCTGACGCCACGCTTCTCGCCGAACCGGCAGGAAGTCACCTACATGTCCTATGAAAACGATCAGCCGCGCGTCTATCTTCTGCAATTGGAGACCGGTCAGCGCGAAGTTGTCGGCAATTTCCCGGGCATGACCTTTGCGCCGCGGTTTTCACCCGATGGTCAGCGCATCGTCATGAGCCTGCAGCAGGATGGCAATGCCAATATTTACACAATGGACCTCAGAACCCGCGCGACAACACGGCTGACCAGCACCAATGCAATCGACACATCGCCGTCCTATTCGCCGGACGGTAACCGGATTGTGTTCGAAAGCGATCGCGGCGGACGCCAGCAGCTTTATGTCATGAATGCGGACGGCTCGAACCAGCAGCGAATCTCGTTTGGCGATGGCAGCTATTCGACACCGGTATGGTCTCCGCGTGGTGATCTGATCGCTTTCACCAAGCAATCCGGGGTAAATTCTCGATCGGGGTGATGAAACCGGACGGTAGCGGCGAGCGAGATCCTGACCACGGGCTTCCACAATGAAGGGCCAACATGGGCGCCGAACGGCCGTGTTTTGATGTTCTTCCGCCAGAATGCCGGTGAGGGAGGCCCGCACCTTTATTCCATCGACCTGACGGGTTATAACGAGCAACGCGTTTCGACACCCGATTTCGCGTCGGACCCGGCCTGGTCGCCGCTTCTTGAATAGCGGCGCGGGTGGATTTAGTACCCGCTTCATCGTTCGTTAACGACCTTTGTTCAGGGGTATTAACGGCGATTTGGTAGGTGATTGGGAAAGGTCGATCGGCCCGCTTTCAGCGGTGCGCAGCCGGTCGGACTGCAATTTGTATTAGCGTATTCGATCCGATTTCCCTGTGTCGGGCATTTTATTGGAACGCTTGAAGGAGAGCGGTAATGAGCCGAGCTATGCTTGGAATTGAAGGCCTTTCCAGAAAGAAGGCGATGAGATCCGCTGCTGTGGCGCTGTGCGCGGTCCTGGCGCTGGGCCTTGCAGGCTGCGCATCCAAGCAGGATAACCTGCCGGGCAGCGGCCAGGGCATGGCGGGTGCCAATGCAGGCGTCGCTTCTGCGGGCAGCGTGCAGGATTTCGATCTCAATGTCGGCGATACGGTCTATTTCGAGACGGATTCTGCCGCGATCACCCCGATTGCTGCCCAGACGCTCGACAAGCAGGCCCAGTGGCTGCAGCGCTACACCAACTATTCGATCCGCATTGACGGCCATGCCGACGAGCGCGGCACGCGCGAATATAACCTTGCGCTCGGTGCACGCCGCGCCACGGCAACCAAAAACTATCTCGTGTCACGGGGCATTCCGGCAAACCGGCTCTCGACCATTTCCTATGGCAAGGAACGGCCTGTCGCCGTCTGCGACAACATTTCCTGCTGGTCTCAGAACCGCCGCACTGTCACGGTGCTGCGTGGCGCCGGAAGCTGATCCGGCTATATCGATCGAGAAAAACCGGCTTCGTGCCGGTTTTTTTGTGCCTGCAGTGCAACAAACTGCGTTTTGATCTAAATATGGCCTGAAACAGCGTGTCCGAGGAGAGACAAGTCTGTTTTATAGGGTTCAGGGACAGTTTTTTGGGAAAAGGATTATGAAAAAGCATTTCTATGTCTGCTGGCGGGCTCTGCCTTTTGGGCTTGCAGACAAATGCGGGTGCGGCCGGCTTTTCGGTTTTCCCGGCAAAGAGTGGAGTTTCGCCGCAAACCGTGCAGGTGCAGGCAAGCGATCCTGCCATGCGAATCATGCAGCTTGAGGAGCAGATCAGGAGTCTCAACGGCCAGGTTGAGGATTTGAGCTTCCAGATGCTGCAGATGGAAGAGCGAATTCGCAAATTGCAGGAGGATATGGAATTCCGCCTGCAGGATCTCGAAAGCGGCATGTCGGCACCTTCTGCGCCTGCGTCTTCTGACAACGGGCTCGACAATGAGGCTGCATCGATCGACAACCCGCCGCCGATGCCAGACAGCGCAATGAACGATGCGACAATGCCCGGCGACCTGCCCGGGGCCGCCGGGAGCGGCAGCAATGATGCCGCCTTTTACAATGTAGCCTACAATCTCATTCTCTCGGGTGATTATCAGCAGGCCGAAGATGCGTTCGGCGAGTTTGTGCTGAGCTATCCCAACAGCCCGCTGATTCCCGATGCGAGCTTCTGGCTCGGCAGAATCGATGCTGGCCCAGCAAAAATACAATGAAGCAGCGAAGACCTTCCTGAATGCCTACAAGGCTTACGGCACATCCGACAAGGCGCCGGAAATGCTGCTGAAGCTTGGTCAGTCTCTGGCTGGCATGGGCAATAGCGATGCTGCCTGCGCCACCTTCTCTGAAGTTCCGGTGCGCTATCCCGATGCCGCACAGGCTGTTCTGACAAAGGCAAGCGCGGAACTTTCGGCCAACGGATGCTGACGCAGGCGCATGTGCCTTTTGCCGATGCTTTGCCCGCCAGCACCCCTCTTCGTGCGGCACATGAATTTCTCCTTACCTTGAAAAAGGGCTGTCATGTTCTCGTTGCCGTCTCCGGTGGCGGTGATTCGATCGGTCTTCTTGCTGCGCTCGATGTGGCGAGATTGGTCTCGGGCAGAAGCGATGTCCGGCTGTCGGCTGTGACCGTCAATCACGGGCTTCGTGCCGAAGCGGCCGACGAAGCAGCATGGGTTTCAGGCGGGTGCGCCCTGCGCGGAATTGCCCATGAAACGGTGCTTTGGGATGCGCCCAAGCCGCTTTCGGGACTGATGGCTGCAGCGCGCCATGCCCGCTATCGGCTGTTATGCGGTGAAGCAGAGCGCTGCGGGGCTGATGTTATCGCCGTGGCCCACACGCTGGACGACCAGGCCGAGACCTTTGCCATGCGGCGCGCACGCAGCGCGTCGGCGCTGGCAACGGGAATGGCGGAGAAGACCCTGATCGAAGGCCGTATGTGGGTCGTGCGGCCTTTTCTGCAGGTCGGCCGCGGCGCGATCCGCCGCTTTCTTCAGGCGCACGGGCTGTCATGGATTGATGACCCCAGCAATGACGACACACATTTTGAACGTGTGCGCACACGCCAGGCCATTGGCGCAGCTGTTGAAAAACTGGCTGTCCAGGCCGGGACTGCCGCACGGGAGCGCGCAGCGGTTTCCGCAAGGCGGCAGACCTTTTAGCGCCGCGGCCACGATCCATGTCGGCGGCGTTGCCCGGCTTGATGGTAAACGGCTTCTCGAAGATCCGGCTCCGGCGCGCTATCTGCTCAATCTTCTGATCCCCGCGATTGGCGGCCTGGCCTATGGTCCGGGCCGCTCTGTACTTGAGCGCGTTATGGTGGTCTGTGCGGCCCCGCATGGAACCCGCATGACAGCCGGGCGCTGCCTTTTTGAAAATAACCGCGGACAAGTTTTTGTGCTGCGCGAAGGTCGCGAATTGCCGCACATCGAGATAGGGCCGGGGGCGTGGGCGGTCTGGGACGGGCGCTTTCGTATCGAAAACCAAACGCAGGCTGAGCTTCATGTCGCTCCGGCGGGTCTCGAAATTGGAAGTGAAGGCGATTATGCGAACGTGCCACCGCGTCTGGCACGACTGGCGACCGCCACTCGTCCAGCGATGATGCCTGATGCCGCGGCGCAAGGCACTCTTTCAGAGGTCTATCTGGCACCTTTCGACCGGTTTCTGTCCGGCTTCGACCTGGAACCCGCCAGCACCATGGCGGTTGCTTTCGGTCATACCGCCTATCGCTCACCGGCCGAGGCCTATTTGCGTTGAGAAAGTGAATCTTGGAACCTGCTTGTCTTGGCAAGACATGGTGCGGACCCTATGTTAGGCGTAATTCAGTGGCATCCTATGTGCCGGAAATTTGATTTCGGGGAGTTTAATGAACCCAAACCTACGCAATATTGCGCTGTGGGCCATAATCGCGCTGCTGCTGGTCGCGCTTTTCAGCATGTTCCAGTCGACGCCCTCGCAGAATGCTGCGAACCAGGTGCCTTACTCGCAATTCGTGAATGATGTCGATTCCGGCCGGGTCAAGGAAGTGACCATTACCGGGAACAACATCACTGGCAGCTATTCCGGTGGCGCCAGCACGACCTTCCACACCTATGCGCCGGTCATTGATGACTCCTTGCTGAACAAGCTTGAGACAAACAAAGTCGACGTCACCGCCAAACCGGTGAATGACGGCTCCGGCGGTATCCTGAGCTATGTTGGCACGCTTCTGCCCATGCTGCTGATCCTCGGTGTCTGGCTGTTCTTCATGCGCCAGATGCAAGGTGGCTCTCGCGGTGCGATGGGGTTCGGCAAGTCCAAGGCAAAGCTTCTCACGGAAGCCCATGGACGGGTGACCTTTGACGATGTCGCCGGTGTTGATGAAGCCAAGCAGGACCTTGAGGAAATCGTTGAATTCCTGCGTGACCCGCAGAAATTCCAGCGCCTTGGCGGCCGTATTCCGCGCGGCGTGCTGCTGGTCGGACCGCCCGGGACCGGTAAGACGCTTCTGGCGCGTTCGGTTGCCGGCGAAGCCAATGTGCCGTTCTTCACGATTTCCGGTTCCGACTTCGTTGAAATGTTTGTCGGTGTCGGTGCATCGCGTGTACGCGACATGTTCGAACAGGCCAAGAAAAACGCACCCTGCATCATCTTTATTGACGAAATCGATGCGGTGGGCCGTCATCGCGGTGCCGGTCTCGGTGGTGGCAACGACGAACGTGAGCAGACGCTGAACCAGCTTCTGGTCGAGATGGACGGTTTCGAGGCCAATGAGGGTGTTATTCTGATTGCCGCAACCAACCGTCCGGACGTTCTCGACCCCGCGCTCTTGCGCCCCGGTCGTTTCGACCGGCAGGTCGTGGTGCCGAATCCGGATATTGTTGGTCGCGAGCGTATCCTGAAGGTGCATGCCCGCAACACGCCTCTGGCGCCGAATGTCGACCTCAAGGTGGTTGCCCGCGGCACGCCGGGCTTTTCCGGTGCTGATCTGATGAACCTGGTGAACGAAGCGGCGCTGATGGCGGCACGACGCAACAAGCGTCTGGTCACCATGGCCGAGTTCGAGGATGCCAAGGACAAGATCATGATGGGCGCCGAACGGCGTTCCTCTGCCATGACCGAGGCTGAGAAAAACTCACGGCCTATCACGAGGCCGGTCACGCCATGGTCGCGATAAAGGTGCCGGTGGCCGACCCCGTCCACAAGGCGACGATCATTCCGCGCGGACGTGCTCTTGGCATGGTGATGCAGCTGCCCGAGGGCGACCGCTACTCCATGAGCTACAAGTGGATGATCTCGCGGCTTGCGATCATGATGGGCGGACGTGTTGCCGAAGAACTGACCTTTGGTAAGGACAACATCACCTCCGGCGCGTCCTCCGATATCGAGCAGGCGACCAAGCTTGCCCGGGCGATGGTGACGCAATGGGGCTTTTCCGATGAGCTCGGTCAGGTTTCCTACGGCGAGAATCAGCAGGAGGTCTTCCTCGGCCATTCTGTTTCGCAGAGCAAGAATGTCTCCGAATCGACCGCACAGAAAATCGACTCGGAAGTGCGCCGCCTGATCGATGAAGCTTATATAGAGGCGACGCGTATCCTGAAGGAAAACCACGACGGCTTTGTCGCGGTTGCCGAAGGACTTCTCGAATACGAGACGCTGTCTGGTGATGAAATCAAGTCCATCCTGAAGGGCGAGAAACCCTCCCGTGATCTTGGCGATGACACTCCGCCTTCGCGCGGCTCAGCAGTCCCCTCCATGGGCCCCAAGAAGGATGCGCCATCGGGTAAGCCTTCCGACAGTAAGGAAGGCGACGGTTTCGAGCCGCAGCCCAACTGAGAAACAAAAACCGCCGGCAGCCCCGGCGGTTTTTTGTGCCTTTTGCGGCGCGATCAGTGCATCCGTTTCCAGCGTTGTCGGTAAACGTCACGGTAACGTCGTGTTAGCGTTGTTGACGTTATTTTAAGTGTCTTGGAGCGGTTTTTCTGCCATGAGGTCGCGTTAACAGCCCGGCAGAGATATGACCGTCGCCCCAGGGCGGCGCAGATGAGGAACGACATGGCACGCAAGTATTTCGGAACCGACGGTATCCGCGGACAATCCAACACTTTCCCGATGACACCCGACCTTGCCATGCGCGTTGGCATCGCGGTGGGCACGATTTTCCGCCGCAACGATCATGGTCGCCGCGTGGTGATCGGCAAGGATACGCGGCTTTCCGGCTACATGCTGGAAAATGCGCTGGTCGCCGGTTTCACCGCCGCCGGCCTCAATGTCTATCTCCTGGGCCCGATTCCGACGCCGGCTGTCGCCATGCTGACCCGTTCGCTCCGGGCCGATGTCGGGGTGATGATTTCTGCCTCCCATAACCCCTATGCCGACAACGGCATCAAGCTTTTCGGTCCTGACGGATACAAGATGTCGGACGAGATCGAGGCGCGGATCGAGGCGCTAGTGGATCGCGAGAACTATTATCCTCAACTGGCCCGCTCCAGCGAGATTGGCGCGCCAGCCGCGTTGAGGGCGACATCTACCGCTATATTGAATTCGTCAAACGCACGCTTCCGCGCGATGTGACGCTGCATGGCCTGCGTGTCGTGGTCGATTGTGCCAATGGCGCAGCCTACAAGGCGGCCCCGACAGCGCTGTGGGAACTCGGCGCTGACGTGGTTACGATCGGGGCGGAGCCGGACGGCCTCAACATCAACAAGGAATGCGGATCGACCTATCCGAAGACGCTGCAGGCCAAGGTCCACGAAGTCCGCGCCGATATCGGTATTGCACTCGATGGCGACGCCGATCGGCTGATCGTTGTCGACGAGAAGGAAATATCATCGATGGCGACCAGCTGATGGCGGTGATCGTCGGCAATATGGCCGAGGACGGTGAGCTCAAGGGCAACGGCCTTGTGGCCACGGTCATGTCGGATCTCGGTCTTGAGCGTCATCTCAATAGCAAGGGGCTGGATCTTGTCCGCACCAAGGTCGGCGACCGCTACGTCGTTGAGCATATGCGCAAGCACGGTCACAATGTTGGCGGCGAACAATCCGGGCATATCGTGCTTTCCGATTTTGGCACGACCGGCGATGGGTTGGTCGCCGCCCTGCAGATCCTCGCCGCCGTTAAACGCGCGGGAAAGCCGGTCAGCGAAGTGTGCCGCAAGTTTGAACCGGTTCCTCAGCTCTTGCGCAATGTCCGCATTCAGGCGGGCGCAGCCCCGCTGGAGGACGGCAACGTCAAAAGGCGATCACCGAGGCTGAGGCGGAACTGAAGGGCAGGGGACGGTTGGTTATACGGCCCTCCGGCACCGAGCCGCTGATCCGGGTGATGGCGGAAGGCGACGATCCCGCGCAGGTCGAGCGTGTCGTCTCTGGCCTCATTGACGTGATCGCGAATGTGCGCCACGCTGCATGAGCTGTTTTCAACAGTGATATCAGAGGCGCCCCAAGAGCTATATGAAGATCATCAGCTATTTTACACTTGATACGCCCTACGCGGTCGAGGTGCAGACGCTCGAAAAGAGTCTGCAGAAACAGGACATGGATTATGTCATCGAAGGGCTGCCGGCAAAGGCCAGATGGGTCGAGAACTGCGCCCAGAAGGCCGTCTTCGTGCGCTCAATGGCGAACAGGCTGGACGAAAGCTTCTGGTGGCTCGACGCCGATGCCGAGCTTTGCTCGCCATTGCCCGACTTGTCAGCTGATGGGGTGGATATAGCAGCCTACGCTACGGACGGCTGGAGCCTGAACAGCGGTACGGTTTTCTTTGCCAACACCGATGGCGCGCGGCGGATTGTCGAGCTGTGGTGCTGCTATTGTGAAACATACCCGTTTGTATGGGACCAGCTGCTGTTGATGCTCGCGGTTCACAACGCCCGCTGCGAGAGAGAAATTGTCTTTCGTGATTTGCCGAGAACCTACTACAAACGCGTCAAGAGCCGTCCGATAAGCCGGCTTAAGCATCAGCTTTTCATGGCGCTGGGGTTGGAGAAACGTCCGGTTGTGCGCCAAAATCAGGCCTCTCGGCGCCTGAAAGCACAGGCTCCCTCGAATGGGCAGATCTGGGAGTTCCGCAGCGACGACGCGCCGGACGAGGTGCGCACGGCACTCAAAACCGCGCCAGGACGAAAATCAGCATGGAACAGCTCTTTCGTGGTTCGAAGTTCGCTGCTGCGTTGGAATAAACTGCGCCGTATGCCTGACAGTCAGGTTGCCCTGAAAATGTCGTCAAAGCGCACACGCGGCAAAGTTCCGAGATTGCCGCCGATGCCGGCATTGAGGATGCGCTGATTGTGTCGTGCCGAACCGGCCGTCAGCCGGGCAAAACCCACATTGGTGTTCCGGATCATCTTGTCTTCGTCTCGCCGTGCAGCACGGAATTCACCTTCAGTGACGGCATAGGCGTATGGCTCCGGCGTGGTGTAGTTGAGGTCGCAGCCGAGAATAAAAATTTCAGGATATCCCATGAACAGGGCGATCTGTGTGGCCGACAGCAGCACTGTCTGGCCTCCGGCGACGCTGATCCACGGGTGCGTCGAGAGCCCGCGGTTCTGGGTGCCGCCCTTTGCGCTGGCAAACCAGATGATCCTTGCATCCCTGACAAAGTCAGCCGGAAGGAGCGGTTTGAAGCCTTCTTCCAGAAAATAGACGTTTGCCCTTACGGCGGGGGCGCCATTGGCGTAACCGTCGATGACACGCTTGTCAGCGGCGATATAGAAGGGGTTTTGTTGACCCTGAGCCCAGGCGATACGGTCTGCATGATTGCATAGAAAATAGTCTTCTCCGTGCAGCTGGTCGAGGTTCATTGCCTTGAGCGACGGGCCGTTGCCGATGATGAATATACGCTGTCTGCGCCTGTTGGCGGCAAGGGCCTGAAAATCGGCACGCCTTTGGCGGTGTCCGATAGCGAAGCGCAGATATTCGGGCAGGAAATACAGGCCTGCGTTGGCGCGCTTGAGTGCTTTCATAATCCGCCTCCTGAAGAACTGCCCATCGGCCTGCCGATACCTGCACCTTATGGGCGCAAGCTGCGGATTTGTCGAATCTCATCAACAAGCTGATCGAGGCGGCAGCGCAGGCAGCCCTGGTTGGCGACGGACCGCTTGGCGTCTGTTCGGAGGCGGTTTGCTCAGCGGGTTTCTGCCGGCCCATGCGACCGGGACAGGCTTCACCCAGGGGCATGCCGCTGTCGACAAGCGCCTGCCGGAAAAATCCCGGGCGCGGGGCATGCTTGCAGGAGGGCTGTTCTGATGGCGGAGAAATTCGAACAGCCGGCATGCCCGGCGATCACGAGCACGAAATCGGTTCGATGACGCGCCGGTCCAGAACAGTGACGGCACGTTCAACTTCTAGGGCGGTTCGTTCGAGACCCGCAATGGCTTTCCCGATCAGGCAGCACTTGCCGGGTTTCCGGCTGTCGAGAGTGAACAGGGCGTTGGCGTCGAGATCCAGCAGGGGCAGGCGGCAACGTGTGCGATCACCATTCAGGTGCCGCAGCTGATCTTTACTGATGCCGATAATGGCAATGTCAAAGCGAACGCGGTCGATATCGCCATTGATCGCCGGTCCGAGGATGGTACATGGCGTGAGGTGCGCACCGATACGATCTCGGGCAAATGCACCTCGCCCTATGTCCGCGCCTACCGGATACTGCTGGAAGGTACTGGCCCTTGGTATCTCCGTGTGCGGCTGCTGTCCAACGATGCCAATGGCACGATCTCGAACAATCAGACCTACTGGTCGTCCTTTACGGTCATCGAAGACTATCGGCTGACCTTTCCTGACAGTGCGGTTATGGGGTTGACGCTCGATGCGTCCGAGTTCGGCGGTGGCGCCATTCCGACAGTCTCTGTTGACTGGGCCGGGACGGTATGATCGCCGCGCTGGTGACGTGGCTCGCAAAGCTTGGTGCGGGCGGTCTCTGGTTGTTCGCGGCCTTTCCCGCCCCGCTCGATGCCTGGGCGGGCAACATGGTCCAGTGGGTTTTTATGTCGGCTCGGGCGTCGCCGGGCTTCGTGCAATTCTGAAATAACGGGGGCAGGGCATGACGGTCGATCTTGCGCGTCGTCTGGGATAGGTTCAGGGCAAACTTGATGCCCTGATCCGCAAGGTGGATGAAAACGGTAGCGGTCACGATGAAATCCACGACCGGCTGAACCATGTCGAGCATCAGAACGAACGTCTGCTCGAGCAGAACAGGGCGCTATCCGAACGTCTCGGTGAAACCGAAGAGTTTGTCGCCGAGTATCAGAAGATCAAGCAGATCCGCCGGAGCTAAATCCTCGGCGCCGCCATGGCCGGGACCGGGTTCGGCGTCTGGCTGTCCGATGGGCTGATGCAGGCGATGAAGGGTGGGTGAGGTGACGAGTAAATTCACTCACGAAAATCGGACACTGACGCAGCTCTCGCTGGATTTCAAATGCGAAGACCGCCCTCTTCGCGAAGGAGGGCGAGACGTCATTGGTCGAGTTTTTGAAGGGCCTGAACTGCCTTCGCTAGACGGCATTATCCGTATCAGGGAGAGCAAGATAAATCAAAACGGCAATGATCGTGATGAAAAACGGAAGGCACTTTCCACGCCGTTCCATTGTTGGGACATCCACATGCCGAACCATTCACCGCCAATCGACATGAAGCCTACCTGCCAAGTCAGAAAACCTATGGTTAGACCTGCTATCGCCCATTTCTTGCGGGCGTTAAACTCATTCGCGGAGCTGCCACTGGCGGCAAGTAACTTAAGACCTCCCACCCAGCAAAGGAGCGCGGTGAGTGTTTCCAGTGCAATAATGAAGATATACCCTGCATGGTGGAGTGCTTCGGATTCAATGGCCCGGTACTTAATCGATGAATCTGGGAAGATCGTATCCATCAAAAAACGTGGTGAACAAAAGCGAAATTAGAACCGTAGTCCGTGATGTTGCCAAATGCCACTAGCGAAGCGAAAAAGCAATGGCAAGAACCATCAAGGATTTTGACAGCCTGATAGTCATCATAAATTAACTCCTTGGTGTTTCGTTTTTTAACAACATATCAAACTGGTAGTCTCGTTCTTCCGGCAACTCTGACAGTTGACAATGTACAAAGTCTCTCGTGCAGGCGATCGAGGTGCAAGTGCGTTGCTCAGCGGCTTGTATGTTGCCCGGATCCAGGGGCTGCAGCCCGCCAAAGCTGCAAATGACGGGGCAGTCGCCAAACATAGTCCCGTCCGGTAAGCACAAAGAATCCTCACTGCACCTGGTTGCCTGCGCTGGCGACGCGGTGTTTGGCAGATCCGGACATATCCTACAATGCAAGGAATGATCTCGGTGCGACCCGTGTCGCCGCCGGCCGCCTGTTGTGGCGGCAAAAACGTCTCGCCAGGCGCGTTTTATCTATTATCGAACAGGTCTGCACTTCCAGTCCCGTTATCGTGACTAGAACCGGAAAGATCCGACATCCAGCGGTTCAAAGAAGGGGCGCACTGTGGGAGCAGGTCGTGCGGAAACTCGCCTGGCACGGGCAGGCGGCGGGCTTGCCGGGCGGCGCTGATCGGCCAGCCTCTTCCATACGCCGTTGACAGCCCGACTGCGTGACACTTACGAAACGAATGAGAACCGTTAGTGTTTCCAGAAAAGGATCAGCATGTCGCCAATCTTTTCGCTCCGGGCCATTCTTCTTGTCGCATTCGCTGGCACTGCAGGGCTGAGCGTACACATCATTGCCCAGCAGGTCTTCCATGTGCCCTACCCCGAGACCGGGGTCACCCGGCTGGAATCCGCGCTGCTTGCGCTGTCGCGGCATGTGGCGCTCTACGCGATATCCGTCATTCTCGTCCTGAGCCTGAAAAAGAAAGGCCGCTGGATCACGCTCGCCACGCTGTTCTTCTGCACGGCAGCCTTCTACGAGCAACTCGTCCGCGTGCCCGTCATGCAAAGCATCGTCACCAATGCCTGGGGCTTCGCGTTTCTTCCGCAAGTTGCCGTCTATGCCAAGGTTCTTCTTTTCTCCGTGCTCGTCCTGCTCACGGCCGCACTGGCAGCGCCTTTCGGGGACCGCCTCCGAAAATACGGAATCTTCGCCATCGGCGGGGTGATCGCGACGCTGCTCCTCTTTGCCTTGGACAATATCCTTCCGGTTCTAGAGCAGTTCCTGATGCAGTTCGCGGCCCCGCCGCAGGCAGAGAATGTCATCCAGTCGGAGGCTTACGGCACGCTCATCCTGTTGGCCGCCTATGCCACCTACATCGTGCCATCCTGGGCGATGTACCTCTATTTCCGCGCCTTTGCCGCGACGCTCGGCGGCGGGGCCCTCGCGGTCTGCCTGCTCTACATCGCGCTCCTGTCGCTGGCACGCGGGACACTGCTGATCTCGCTGGCGTCGATCGGCCCGGACTTCCTGCCAGTCTTCCAGTTCGCCGCGCAGATCCTCGTGGCGACCGGGCTGATCTGCGTTTTCTTCAGGAACGACCTGGCAGCCGGAGCGGTCAGGCCGCGCGCTTCGGAGTCAAGCGTCACAGGCCTGCCCGCTTCGACCTGACGCGTCTGGGGCAGATCCTCGAAGAGGTGCATGAACGCCGTTCCGGCGTCGTCATAGAGGACCTGGACTGGTGAGCTTTCATCGAGCGCTATGACAGGGAAGGGGCCTTGTTCTATTTCGAACCGTCCTATTACGGCTGCGAGATCGATTACAGCAGCGATAGCTTCAGGCGCGCTGAATTTGCCGAGATGGCGGAACGGCTTGCAAGTATCAAGGGTTGGCTCATCGTGGCTCACGCAAAGGAAGTGAAGATGAGACAGAAATCCGGGCAGCAGAAGTCGAGCGCAGACAAGGCGATCAAGGATATCCGCTGTGCCACACGCAAATCCTATTCTGCCGAGGAAAAGATCCGTGTCGTGCTCGAAGGCCTGCGCGGAGAGGACAGTATCGCCGCGCTCTGCCGCCGCGAGGGTATCGCCGAAGATCTGGCGGGATAGCTGAAGGACAGGAAAATGGAGCAGCGCCACGGTGCGCCCGGGTATCCGCAGACGTGAAGGCAAGATCGAGCGCTGGCATCAGACGCTGAAAAACCGGATCCTGCTCGAAAACGACTTCTTCCCGAAAGACCTGGAAGCTCAGATCGGTGCGTTCATCGAACACTACAACCATCGCCGATATCACGAGAGCCTCGGGAATCTCACGCCTGCGGATGTCTACTTCGGAAGAGGAAACGAAATCCTGAAACAGCGAAAAAGGGTCAAGGAACAGACAATCCAGAGCCGACGCTTGCAACACCACGCAAACGTCGCCTAAATCAATCAATCAAACGAGCCAGATCCTCCTGATAGTCAAACCGCATTCTGTCCATAATCATTCGATGACGGACAGTTACAAGAACAGGGTGGTGAGCCGCTGCGTCAGTTTTGTGTCAATTGAACCATTTTGTTCTCTTTATGTTCGTGGCTCGCCTTGCATGAAGTTGCAGTCCGTCATCACCAAGTCATCTTTTTCCTTGCGTATTCTCAACACCTCCAATATATCCAGCGGCGGGACACCTCTCCCCAACGAGAGGCTACTATCTGAAAGGGTAGAGATATGACAGATATGACCAAACCGGACATCCGTCCGGAAAATCCCCGTTTTTCTTCAGGCCCCTGTGCGAAGCGTCCCGGCTGGACGCCCGAAGCGTTGAATGACGCTGCCCTTGGCCGTTCCCACCGTGCAAAAATCGGCAAGGCGAAGCTCAAGGAAGCGATCGACCTGACCCGTGAGGTTCTGGACGTTCCCGGCGATTATCGCATCGGCATCGTTCCCGCCTCCGATACCGGCGCTGTCGAAATGGCGCTGTGGTCGCTGCTCGGCGAGCGCGGTGTCGACATGCTGGCATGGGAATCGTTCGGCGCAGGCTGGGTGACTGATGTTATCAAGCAGCTGAAGCTGAAAGATGCGCGCAAGCTCGAAGCGCCCTATGGCCAGCTTCCCGACCTTTCCAAAGTCAATTTCGACAATGACGTGGTCTTCACCTGGAATGGTACGACCTCTGGCGTGCGGGTTCCAAACGCCGATTTCATTCCGACCGACCGCAAGGGCCTGACGATTTGTGACGCGACCTCGGCCGTGTTTGCGCAAGACCTTGACTTCAACAAGCTCGATGTCGTCACCTTCTCCTGGCAGAAGGTTCTGGGCGGCGAGGGCGGCCACGGCATCCTCATCCTTTCACCGCGTGCGGTTGAACGGCTTGAAAACTATACGCCCGAATGGCCGCTGCCGAAGATTTTCCGCATGACCAAGGGCGGCAAGCTGATCGAGGGGATCTTTGTCGGCGAGACGATCAACACCCCGTCCATGCTTTGTGTCGAGGACTATCTCGATGCGCTGAAATGGGCAAAATCGCTCGGCGGTGCTGATGGATTGATTGCGCGGGCCGATGCCAATGCAAAGGTGATCTTCGATTTCGTTGAAAACAACGACTGGATCGAAAACCTTGCGGAAGATCCGGCAACCCGCTCCAATACCTCCGTTTGCCTGAAGATCGTCGATCCCGACGTTCAAAAGCTTGACGATGCGGCGCAGGCTGCCTTTGCCAAGGCGATCGTCTCCGCGCTCGACAAGGAAGGCGTGGCCTATGACATCGGCGCCTATCGCGATGCGCCGTCCGGTCTTCGCATCTGGGCCGGTTCCACGGTGGAAACCGCCGACATGGAAGCGTTGATGGGCTGGCTCGACTGGGCTTTCCGTGCCGAAAAGGTGAAGCTTTCCGAAAAGGCGGCCTGAGCGCCGCGCTTCAAGGAGGGTGGGCCGTGGCGATTTCTCCACGTGTGACCAGTTTCGTGGCAGACACGCTGGCGCTGGTGATCTTCTTCACCATCGCCAGCGGGCTCAACGAGCGGTTCATTGCCGGTATGGAATGGCGTGAGGTCCTGGTTTCGCGGAGCATTGGTGCCGTACTGATGGTTCTCACCGCAAGACCCTACGGGATGTGGCGCGACTTTGTGTTCGCCAAGGTTCGTCCCTCACGCCGTGCGGGCGCATTCCTCACCGATTGCGCTGCCCTGCTTTTCTTCCAGGTTCCGATCTATGTCGCGATCATCGCCGCTGGTGGCGCGTCGGGAACAGCGATCCTGAGGGGCGCGCTCGGCTTTGCCTTGCTGATGCTCGTGCTGGGGCGGCCGTATGGCCTGTTTCTCGAATCTCGTCCGGGGTCTGTTCGGCCTTAAGGACAAGGGCCAGAAGCCGATGTCACTCGGCGGTTAAGAATGAAAGGCCGGACCCCGTTGCCCGGCGCTATGACCAGAAAATGTAATGCGCCGGCCGCTGTCCGGCACCAACCTCAAGGAGGCCATCATGGCACCTCGCGTACTCGTATCCGACGCGCTGTCGGAAGCTGCCGTCCAGATCTTCAAGGATCGCGGCATCGATGTCGATTTCCAGCCGAAACTCGGCAAGGACAAGGAAAAGCTTCTCGAAATCATCGGCCAGTATGATGGTCTCGCCATCCGCTCGGCCACCAAGGCGACCGAAAAGCTGATTGAAGCCGCGACCAATCTCAAGGTCATCGGCCGCGCCGGCATCGGTGTTGACAATGTCGATATCCCGGCAGCCTCGCGCCGCGGCATCATCGTCATGAACACGCCCTTCGGTAACTCGATCACGACCGCCGAACATGCGATTTCGCTGATGCTGGCCGTTGCCCGCCAGATCCCGGCTGCCGACACCTCGACCCAGGCCGGCAAATGGGAAAAGTCTAAATTCATGGGCGTCGAAATCACTGGCAAGACGCTCGGCGTCATCGGCGCCGGTAATATCGGCTCGATTGTCTGCGACCGCGCCATCGGTCTGAAGATGAACGTCATCGCCTATGACCCCTTCCTATCGCAGGATAAGGCCGAGAAGATGGGCGTCACCAAGGTCGAGCTCGACGAGCTGCTGGCCAAGGCCGATTTCATCACGCTGCATGTGCCGATGACCGACAAGACCCGCGGCATTCTGAACGCCGAGGCACTTGCCAAGACCAAGAAGGGCGTTCGCATCATCAACTGCGCCCGTGGTGGTCTGGTCGATGAGGCTGCCCTTGCCGAAGCCATCAAGTCCGGTCAGGTTGCCGGCGCCGGCTTCGACGTGTTCGAAACCGAGCCTGCTACCGAGAGCCCGCTGTTCGGCCTCCCGAACGTCGTCTGCACGCCGCACCTTGGTGCCTCGACGTCGGAAGCTCAGGAAAATGTGGCTCTTCAGGTGGCCGACCAGATGTCGGATTACCTGCTGAAGGGGGCCGTTACCAACGCCATCAACATGCCTTCGATTTCGGCCGATGAGGCCCCGCGCCTGAAGCCGGTGATCAAGCTTGCCGAAGTTCTTGGCGAGTTTGCCGGTCAGGTGACGGAAAACGCCATCAAGGAAGTCGAAGTGCTTTACGACGGCAACTTTGCGCAAATGAACACCACGGCGCTGACGAGCGCGCTTCTGGCTGGTCTGCTGCGTCCGCTGGTTGCCGACGTCAACATGGTGTCCGCGCCGATCATGCTGAAGGACAAAGGCATCATCCTGCAGGAAACCCGTCGCGACAAGTCGGGCGTCTATGACGGCTATATCAAGCTGACGATCACCACCGAAAAGCAGACCCGCTCTGTTGCCGGTACGGTGTTCTCTGATGGCAAGCCGCGCTTCATCCAGATCAAGGGCATCAACATGGATGCCGATGTCGGCCGCAACATGGTCTACATCTCCAACACCGACGTGCCCGGCATGATCGGTTTCATGGGCACCACACTTGGTGAGGCAGGTGTCAACATCGCCAACTTCCAACTCGGCCGCGACAATGAAGGCGGCGATGCAATCGCGCTTCTCTATGTTGACGATCAGCCGAAGCCGGACGTGCTCGACAAGCTGCTCGGCCATGAGGCCATCAAGCAGGCCAAGCCGTTGCAGTTCAGTGTTGAATAAGACGGCTTTACAGAAATAGCCGAAAAGCCCGGTTGCCAGAAAAAGGCGGTCGGGCTTTTCTTGTTGGCGGGAAGCGCAACGTAGTCTTTAATCACTAGAACCGCTGAACTGTTTGTGACGAGAGTTCTGAATGTCCGGATCTTGCATCGGGTGCCTGAAAGCAGATGCCCTGCCTTTTGACTTCTCGATGGCCTTTCAGCCGATCGTCAATCTTGAAGACGGTTCGGTTTTCGCCTACGAGGCGCTTGCGCGCGGTGTTGCTAATGAAGGGGCGGGAACGCTTTTTGCTCAACTGAGCGAAGACAATCTCTATGCCTTCGATCAACAATGCCGGGTGAAGGCGATTGAACTTGCCGCCGGCCTCGGCCTTATGGAAACAGGGGCGAAACTTTCGATCAATTTCATGCCGCGAGCGATCTATGAACCACGCGCATGCATCCAACTGACGCTTGCGACCGGCAAGAGATGCGGTGTCGCCAGTGAAAGGCTTATCTTCGAGTTTACCGAATCGGAAGTGGTCAACACAGACAGGCTCAAGTCGATTGTGACGCTCTATCGGGAGCTTGGCTTTCAAACGGCGGTGGATGATTTCGGCGCTGGCCATTCCGGTCTGTCGCTCCTGGCCAATATGCCGCCGAATATCATCAAGCTCGATATGGAGCTGGTGCGCGGCATCGAAAAAGTCCGTCACGCCATGTCATCGTCAAGCACCTTGTCGCCATGGCGCGGGAAATGGCAATCGATCTCGTCTGCGAAGGTGTGGAGACCGCTGGCGAGCTCGCTGTGCTGTGCGAACTGGGCGTGGAGCTGGCGCAGGGCTATTATCTATGCCGCCCGGCCTTCGAACACTTGCCGCACACCGACGAGATTTGTTGGCGGTACTGAGTGCCCCGAAAGGGAGATGCAACAAGCAGGAGGCGTTTTTCATGACCAGCAATCAATTGGCAGCCCTTGATGCGGCGCTTGAGGCGCTCGCCCGCGCCGGCTTCGTGATTGGGTCGCAATGGGAAGCGGTGCACGAAATTTGCCAGGCACATGAGGGCGAGATGCCTTATGACGCAGCTCATGCGCTCTGTCACCGGATCGAGGGTGACAAATGGAATGCCGGCTACTGGTACCGCCGCGCGGGAAGGCCGGTCCCGCAAGGTAGCTTCGCGGACGAGCTTGCGGGGCTCAGGGCCGAGACAGCCTCCATGCGATAGGGCGAACAGTCTATCTTTTAGGGAGGAGCGCCTTGCACCCCTCCCTGTTTCCTCATCATTTGTTGTCAGGTTGACTTCTGACCAGTTTTAATCCGCGTTCAGTAATCTGATACGGCCTGCCGCCGCGCGAGCGGATGGCGCGTTTGGCCTTCAGCTTGCGGAACAGGGTCAGGTCGAGGCCGGGATAGACCCAGCCGTCGCGGGTATAGCAGTCGACCTGTTCGATCTTGCGGTTGTCGGAGCGTGTCAGTTCGATCCTGCCACCCTGTGCGAGCAGGTGCAGGATGCGCTGTTCATTGCGCGAGATATCCATCGTCTTGAAATCCGGATTGGCGCCGTCATGGCGCACGAAAACATGTTCCCGCTGGCAGGTTTTGCCGCGAGGCTCAGTGTTTTCGGCCGCTGCGCGCTTGTCGCTTCATCAAAGCGAGGCGGGCAGGGCCCTTAGCGGGATTCCAGTCGGTTTGACATTCAAACTCCGAGTTGACGCGGATGGAATACGCCTGCGTCCGAAAAAGGTCAAGGTTTTGCCGCTCAAGCGTGTGCCCTATCGCTTGCGTCTTGCACCTATTTGCTCTACCTCACCAACGATATTCCGTAGATGAACGATGAGCTGACCATGACCATTGTCGATACCCGTACGCCTGATCCCAAACGCATGTTGCCCGGTGTCACCGGCGACTGGGAAATCATTGTCGGCTTGGAGGTGCATGCGCAGGTCACGAGCAATTCGAAACTGTTTTCCGGCTCGTCCACCCGGTTCGGCAAGGCGCCGAATGCCAATGTATCGCTGGTGGATGCGGCCATGCCCGGCATGCTGCCGGTCATCAACGAGGAATGCGTCAAACAGGCCGTGCGCACCGGTCTCGGTCTCAAGGCCCAGATCAACAAGCGTTCGATCTTCGACCGCAAGAACTATTTCTATCCCGACCTGCCGCAGGGCTACCAGATTTCGCAGTACAAGGATCCGATCGTCGGCGAGGGCATCATCACCATCTCGCTCGGGCCGGACAAACAGGGCAATTTCGAGGATATCGAAATTGGCATTGAACGCCTGCACCTGGAGCAGGACGCCGGCAAGTCGATGCATGACCAGCATCCCTCGATGTCATTCGTCGATCTGAACCGATCCGGTGTGGCGCTGATGGAAATCGTGTCCAAACCGGATATGCGTTCGCCCGACGAGGCCAAGGCATTCCTGACCAAGCTTCGCACTATCGTGCGTTATCTCGGCACCTGCGACGGCAACATGGACGAAGGCTCGATGCGCGCCGACGTCAATGTCTCTGTGCGCAAGCCGGGTGGGGAATTCGGTACACGCTGCGAGATCAAGAACGTCAACTCCATCCGCTTCGTTGGCATGGCGATTGAAAGCGAGGCGCGTCGCCAGATCGATATTCTGGAAGACGGCGGCGAGATCGATCAGGAAACCCGGCTGTTTGACCCGGTGAAGGGCGAAACCCGGTCGATGCGCTCCAAGGAAGATGCGCATGACTATCGCTATTTTCCTGATCCCGACCTGCTGCCACTCGAATTCGATGATGCCTTTATCGCGGAGCTGGCGAAGGATCTGCCGGAACTGCCTGACGACAAGAAGGCGCGGTTCGTCAACGATTTTGGCCTGTCGATCTACGATGCCTCCGTACTGGTTTCCGACAAGGCTGTTTCCGACTACTACGAAAAACTGGTCGGCCAGGGCGATGCCAAGGTCGCGGCCAACTGGGTGATCAACGACCTGCTCGGCGCGCTCAACAAGGCTGGCAAGGGCATTGACGAGACCCCGGTTTCGCCCGAGCAGCTAGGCGCAATCCTGTCGCTGATCAAGGAAGGCGTGATTTCCGGTAAGATCGCCAAGGACCTGTTCGAAATCGTCTGGAACGAGGGCGGTGACCCTAAGGCGATTGTCGAAGAGCGCGGCATGAAGCAGGTGACCGATACCGGCGCGATCGAAAAGATCGTCGACGAGATCATTGCCGCTAATCCCGAGCAGGCCGAAAAGGTCAAGGACAAGCCCTCGCTTGCCGGCTGGTTTGTCGGTCAGGTGATGAAGGCGTCGAAGGGCAAGGCCAATCCCCAGGCCGTTCAGGCGCTGGTGAAGGACAAGCTCGGCGTTACGGAGTAGGCCTTTGTTTTTCGTCCGAACCGCGATGGAAACGGATATTCCGGCGGTCTGCGCGCTGCTGGATGTCTCTTGGCATGCCACCTATGATCCCATCATGGGCGCCGAAAAGGTTAGCCAGCTTGTTGCAGGTTGGCATTCTCCCAAGGCAGTCAAGGACCGGCTCGAGCGCAAGGGCGGCGAGTTTCTGGTGGCCGATGATGGCCGCAAGGTCGGTGGCATGGCCTATGCTGCACCGTCGAAAAGCCGCGCGGATGTGGTCAACCTGCACCAGCTTTATATCCATCCGGATTTTCAGCGGCAGGGGATCGGCCGTAATCTTTTCGCCGAGATCGAGACCTGCTTTCCCAATGCCAGGAGGCTCGCGCTCGAAGTCGTCATCGGCAATGACGCAGCGTTTGCGTTTTATCAGGCGCATGGCCTGAGCGAGAGCGGGCGGACTGAGAATTGCGGCACCTGCGGCTCCGGCATTCCGGCAATCGTGATGGAAAAGGATCTGCCCGGTGGCTAACGGATGATTGGTCGTTCTTGACACGGCTCTGGCGGACTTGAAGTGGTCCTTGATAAGTCCCTTTTGTGCTCTGCAGCAGGACGGAACGTCCTTCGGATTTGGGCGTGTACTTTCGTCTCCCTCTGGACAAATGCCATCGGAAAAGCCATACACGGATGACGAAAATTGACACATGGCCGCAGCGCCGGTCGTCATAAGGAACGAAGAATGGCAAGCTTTCTGGCAAAGATGTTTACCTGGTGGAACGGCTCGACCATCGGTACGGATGTGTTCACCCGTCGCTTCGGCAACAAGGTCGGTGAAGACCAGTTCGGAAACGTCTATTACCAAGGTGGGAAGTCCACCTACGGCCTCGTGCGTCGCTGGGTGGTCTACAAGGGTTATGCTGACGCCTCCTCCATTCCGCCCGGCTGGCATGGCTGGATGCATCATCGCACCGATACTCCGCCTACGCAGGCTGTCTATAACGCCCGCGAATGGGAAAAACCGCATAACCCGAACCAGACGGGCACGGCTCTGGCATACCGGCCGAAGGGGTCGCTTGCGGTTCAGGGCGAGCGCGACGAGGTCACCGGCGACTATGACGCCTGGACACCGGGCGCGTAAGTTTTTGCCGCAATCAGACGGTATGCTGGCGCACATGTCAGTCTGAAATGAAGCGCGGCATTGGTCGCGCTTTTTGTTATCAAGGGATGATTCATGGATTTCCGTGCATTAAGGCGTCTTGTTACTGTTTCACTCGCTGTGTCGGCAGCAGGCATGTCGGCAAGCCCGGCCTTTGCCGCGCGCGTTGAAAACCCGGTGGCCGTGTTCGGCGGTATCGACAAGATCACCGGACGCACCTACACCTTCAATGCCTATGTCGGCGAGACTGTTCAGTTCGGCCGTCTGCAGGTAACGCCACGCGTTTGCTATTCGCGCGATGAGACCGAGGAGCAGCAGATCGATGCGTTCGTGCAGGTCGACAAGGTATCGCTGCAAAACGATGTGAACCGGATCTTTTCTGGCTGGATGTTTGCTGACTCACCGGCACTCAACGCTGTTCAGGATCCAATCTATGATGTCTGGCTGACCGACTGTGTGCAGCAGGCCGATGTCCCCACCCCGTGATTTTCCCATTTTCGAAGGCCCGCTATGTCAGACGCGCGTCCTGAGCTTTCGGTCGCTGAAGCCGCAAAATATCATTACCTCCCGGTTCTGAAATATTCAGGTCGTGCCGGTGCCGAAACCGTCGATCCCTGGGATCCGAAGGCGGACGCCTTCATGTGCGGCAACGCAAAGGCGCGTGCCGACTATACGGTCGGTAAATCCGGCGGCGCATTCAATGCGATCCAGATGGCGGTCAGCCAGGCTGTGCTGGATGCGGCGGCAGGTAACACCGGGAACAGGATCTATATCGCTATCCAACCCGGCGTTTATGGGGAAACTGTTATCGTCCCGCGGCTCATCGTTGGCGGCCGTTCCGTATCGATTACGCTTTACGGTACAGGACAGGCCCCGCAGGACACCGAGATCCGCGCCAATATCGACCAGGGCATGACCGGCGCTGATTTTGCGACGGCTTTTGGCGCTGCCGTCGAACACTACGCGCCGGAAATTGCCGAAATCTACCGTGCTAATGCCGCTCTTCAACGTCTTTCCACCGAGAATGCCTGTGTTCTCAGGGTTGAGAATGACGGCTTTCAGGCGAAAAACCTGACCGTTCAAAACGCCTATAATTGCGACAGGGCGGACCAGAACTCGAAATGCGAGGATGGCAAGGGCGGGCCGAAGAACGCAGCCGGGCAGTTCGCAAAGGGCTGGCATCAGGCCGTGGCGGCGCTGGTGCACAATGCCGACCGGGTCCATTTCGACCACGTTCGGTTCTCGAGCTTTCAGGACACGCTCTATTTCAAGGGCCGCGTTCCCAGCACAACAGTGCGTTCCTACTACAGCCATTGCTATGTCGAAGGCGATATCGACTTCATTTTCGGTCGTTCGACCGCCTATTTCGACGGCTGCGAAATCCGCTCCCTCGGTTCGCGGGTCGACCACACCTATGTGGTTGCGCCCTCGACCAATATGCACACGCCTTACGGTATCGTTTTCAACGATTGCGACTTCACCCATGACGGCAGTGAGACTGCGCTTGCCGGCACGTTTTCGCTTGGACGGCAGTGGTTTCAGACGGTGCGGGCGTCGCCCTACGGCATTCCCAATATCGAAGCCTATCGCACACGGCTTGCCGAAACCTCGGAATTCGACCATCCGCCGGAAGGAACAATCTCGCTCGATGTTCTGGAAGCCGTCGGCAAATGCGTGATCCTTAGTTCCCGCATCGGCGCGCATATCAATGCGTCAGCCCCTGGGATGACTGGAGCGGCGGCAGGCGCAATGCGGATGGAGAATTCGTTCCGGGAGAGTGGAACACGCGCTATCGGCCCGTACAATACACGTCAGCCGATTTCTTCCGCTATCTGGGCGACTGGCTGAAGGGGAGGGGCTTACGCTCCACGAACCGGATCCGCCGCAGCCGTGGCTTGCGGAGTACAACAACCGGCAGGCATAGCCGGTTCACGGAAACGGCTGATCGGGCCAGACCAGCGCTGCATTCAGCAGCGTCATATATTCTTCTTTGACAATATCGACCGCGCCCATGCTCTTCAGGTGATCGGTGGTGAACTGGGTGTCGAGCAACAGAAAGTTGTTGGCGCGCAGCCGTTCCACCAGATGTACAAGGCAGATCTTGGAGGCGTTGGGGCGGCGCGAGAACATGCTTTCGCCGAAGAACGCCGCCTTCAGCGAGACGCCGTAGAGACCGCCGACAAGTTCACCGTCCTGCCAGGCTTCCACCGAGTGGGCGCGGCCCATGGCATGCAGTGATTTGTAGAGGCTGCGGATCTCGTCATTGATCCATGTCTGCGGCCGGTCGGGCGCAGGCTCCGCACATGCGGCGATCACGCCCTCGAAATCATGATTGAACCGAATCTCGTAGGGAGACCTGCGCATGAATTTGCGCAGGCTGTGGGAAATGTGGAGTTTGTCGAGCGGAATGATACCGCGGATTTCCGGCTCGACCCAGAAAAGCTCGGTATCGTCGGCCGACTCGGACATGGGAAAGAGGCCGATGCTATAGGCATTCAAAAGCAGTTCCGGTGTGATTCCGCTGCTCTTTCCGGCGTTCTTTTCCATGGCCTCACAGCTAACCGTTCTTCTCTTCCAGATAGTGTTCCAGCCAGTGGATATCATAGTCGCCATTGGCGATATCCTGGTTGGCAATCAAATCCTGAAAAAGCGGCAGCGTCGTGTCAATGCCGTCCACGACGAACTCATCGAGCGCGCGTTTCAATCGCATCATGCATTCCACGCGGGTACGCCCGTGGACGATGAGCTTGCCGATTAGGCTGTCGTAATAGGGTGGGATTTTATAGCCCTGATAGACACCCGAATCGATGCGCACACCAAGCCCGCCCGGCGCATGGAAATGCGTGATCATGCCCGGCGACGGCCGGAAGGTCCTGGCATTTTCGGCATTGATGCGGCACTCGATCGCGTGGCCGGAAAAGGAGATATCCTTCTGGCTGACCGAAAGGCCTGCGCCAGCGGCAACGCGGATCTGCTCATGCACGAGGTCGATACCGGTAATGGCCTCGGTGATCGGGTGTTCCACCTGAAGACGGGTGTTCATCTCGATGAAGAAGAACTCGCCGTTTTCATACAGGAACTCGACCGTGCCGGCGCCGCGATATTTCATCTTGCGCATTGCAGCGGCGCAGATTTCACCGATTTCCATGCGTTGCTCGACGTTGAGCGCTGGCGAATTGGCTTCCTCCCAGACCTTCTGGTGGCGGCGCTGCAGCGAGCAGTCGCGTTCGCCCAGATGAATGGCATCGCCTTCACCGTCGCCGAAGACCTGCACTTCAATGTGACGCGGCTTGTCGAGATATTTCTCCATATAGACCGAATCATTGCCGAAAGCCGCTGCGGCTTCGCCACGCGCCGTGCTCCAGGCTTCCAGCAGATCGTCTCTGTCGCGAGCAAGCTTCATGCCGCGTCCGCCGCCACCGGCTGTTGCCTTGATCAGCACAGGAAAGCCGATTTCCTCGGCGGTCTTGATGGCGTCTTCCTCGGTGTCGACCGATCCGGCGGAGCCGGGGACGACGGGAATGCCGAGTTCTTCGGCCGTCGTCTTGGCGGTGATCTTGTCGCCCATCATGCGGATATGTTCGCTGGTCGGGCCGATGAAGGTGATACCGTGTGCCTCGAGGATCTCGGCGAACTTGGCGTTCTCGGACAGGAAGCCGTAGCCGGGATGCACCGCATCCGCGCCGGTGATCTCACACGCAGCGACGATCTGGTGAATATTGAGATAGCTCTCGCGTGAGGAGGGCGGGCCGATGCACACGCTTTCATCGGCAAGGCGCACATGCATTGCGTCGGCGTCGGCAGTGGAGTGTACGGCCACGGTGGCGATGCCGAGTTCCTTGCAGGCGCGCTGCACACGAAGTGCAATTTCGCCGCGGTTGGCAATCAGGATTTTGGAAAACATTTGGCTTTGACCCGTTATTCGATCACGACAAGCGGCTCGTCGAATTCTACCGGCTGGGAATCATCGACGAGAATTTCGACGACCTTGCCGCTCTTGGGGGCAGGGATCTGGTTCATCGTCTTCATCGCTTCGATGATAATGAGGGTCTGGCCTTCCTTCACATTGGAGCCGACTTCGATGAACGGGCGAGCGCCGGGGGCGGGGAAAGGTAAACGGTTCCGACCATGGGCGCTTTCACGGCGTTGTCGTGATTGTTGGCCTTGGGGGCTTCGGTCGCAGCAGGCTGGGGCGCAGCGGTAGGGGCTGGCGCCGGGGCATAGGCCATGGCTTGCTGCGGCGCGGTTGTAACCGTCACTTCGCGCGCAACGCGGATATGAAGGCCGTCCTGATCAACCTCGATTTCGGTCAGGTCGGTTTCATTGAGAATTACGGCGAGCTCCCGCACCAGCGCTGCGTCAACTGCCTTCTTTTGGTCTGCCATGGGTGGTGTTCCTTTGTTCTTTTTATTCCGTGAGGTGCTTGAGTGCACGAAGCGCAAGGAGGTAGCTGTCTTGTCCGAAGCCACAGATTACCCCTTCGCCGCCGGCGAGATCATGCTCTTGTGGCGAAAGGTCTCACGGGCATGAATGTTGGAAATGTGAAGCTCCACGACGGGTACGCTGATGGCGCGTATCGCATCATGAAGCGCAATGGATGTGTGCCCGTAGGCCCCTGGATTGATGGCCACGCCGGCAGCTTTCTCGCCGGCTTCGTGAAGCCAGTCAACAAGCACGCCTTCATGATTGCTCTGACGACAGTCAGCCTCAAACCAAGGGTTTCCGCTTCCGCGCGGCAAGCCGCATCAATAGCTTCAAGGGTGAGTGCGCCATAGATACCCGGTTCGCGCTTGCCCAGAAGATTGAGGTTCGGCCCGTTCAGAACAAAGATCACGCGTGTCATCGGTCAATTCCAGTTTCGCCTTCACCTATAGACGTTCAGACCTTTCAGGAAAACCCCAAAGACCAGACCTTGAAACGTCTTGGTTAAGCTTCGGCGGGCTTCAAACTCTATGAACAGGTACCCTGTCCACAATCACGCACATTGTCGATGATCTGCTGGATACGGTCTGCGCCGATCGCGCCGTGAAGCATGGTGTCGCCGACGATATAGGCAGGGGTTCCGTTCACCCCGATGGAGCTTGCCAGTGCAAAATGCTCCTCAAGGGCTGCTTCGGCCGGAAATTCTGCCATCGCTGCATCGATCTGGGCGTCGTCTACGCCGAAGGCTGCGGCAACAGCGCGCGCACTTTCGTCGGTGGCGCGGTTGCCCGAGCCCATCAATGCGCGGTGGAAATCTTCATACTGATCGGGGTCGACCTTAAAGAAGGCGTAGGAAACGCGCTGCGCGGCCTCCGATTCGGGACCCAGAACAGGGATTTCCTTCAGGATGAAACGCACATCGTCATTGTTGGCGATGATCTCGTCCATATCGCCAAGCGCGCGCCGGCAATAGCCACAATTATAGTCAAAAACTCGACGACGGTGATCGCGCCATCGGGATTGCCGAGCACAGCGTCGAATTCCGGCTGAAAGATCTTGTCTTGCTTTTCGGCAAGGGCGGCCTGGGCCACCTTTTGCTGCTCTTCGGCCTGCTTCCTCTGAAGCGCGACCTGAACATCCAGTAGCACTTCCGGATTGGTCACCAGATAGTCATGGACCCGCGTGTCGAAGTCATCGCCTGCAGGGGGGCTCTGCTGATTCGCGCGGTTGCGGCGTGGCAAACCCATAAATAGCACCTGTGGTTGCAGCAGCAGACGCGATCGCGGTCGCGAAGATGGCGGCAACGGCGAGCGTCGTTCCCTTAGAAGACATGTTTTCCCCTTCCAGCACGGTAAGATGCGTTTTGCTATGATCCAATTGTGCGCAAAAGGCGGCATTGTCCAGAGCAAAGACCTCAATTATAGCGGGCAGTGTTCAAAATCCCGTTTTTTGACCTCAAGGATTGCGGGCGCCGGGCGAATGGTCCAAGCCCGATAAAACCCCGCAGACCGCGCCGTACCCCTGAAGGAAGAACAGCCATGCCCTCGAAACGCAGCGAAATCGATTCATTTTTGGCCATGGATGTTCTGGCGGAGGCCAATCGCCGGAAGAAGGCGGGCCGCCCTGTGCTTTCGCTCGCTGTCGGCCAACCCTCCCACCCGGCGCCCGACAAGGCGCTTGAGGCTGCGCGCGCGGCACTTGACCACGGCCATCTCGGATATACCGATGCTTTTGGGCTGGCCAGCCTGCGCGAGGCAATTTCGAATGATTACCGCGACCGCATGGGTGTCACCGTTGATCCCGCACGGATTGCGGTGACGACCGGCTCATCGGCGGGCTTCAACCTGGCCTTTCTGGCGCTTTTCGATGCCGGCGACAGCGTGGCGATCGCCAGACCCGGCTATCCGGCCTATCGCAATATCCTCAGGGCGCTCGATCTCAACGTGATCGAGGTCGAGGCGAATGCGGCCCATGAATTTACCCTGACACCGGATGCACTGACCGAGGCTGAGCGCGAACATGGCGTGACCATCAAGGGCGTCCTGCTGGCAAGCCCTGCCAACCCGACCGGGACTGTCACCGGCCGGGCCGCGCTGAAGCGGCTTGCCGACTGGTGCGAGGAACGCGGAACGGCCTTCATCTCTGACGAAATCTATCATGGCCTTGTTTTTCCGGCGAGGAGGCGACCGCGCTTTCCTTCACCGATGAGGCGATCGTCATCAATTCCTTTTCGAAATACTATTGCATGACCGGCTGGCGCGTCGGCTGGATGGTGCTGCCGGAAAAGCTGGTGCGTGTCTTCGAGCAACTGGCGCAGAACATCTATATCAGCGCGCCTGAGCTTTCGCAGATTGCCGCTGAAGCAGCACTCAAGGCGCGTCCGCAACTCGATGGTTACCGTGAAATCTACAGTGCCAACCGGGATTTTTTGATCAATGCACTTCCCGAGATCGGCCTGCCGATCGTCTCGCCGATGGATGGCGCTTTTTATGCCTATGTCGATGTCAGCGGCCATTCCAATGACAGCATGGCGTTTTCGCGTAAAATGCTTGCTGAGATTGACGTCGCTGCCACTCCAGGCGCTGATTTCGACCCGCTGACAGGCGGGCGTTATCTCCGGCTTTCCTATGCGGGAACCGAGGCCGAAATCCGCCAGGCTGTGGAGCGCATGGGCAACTGGCTGTCGCGCGCGCAGTAAGTCCCGTATTTTTCTGACGGACCACCATCACAGCTGTCACCATCAATGAAAAACGCCGCCGATGCGAACATCGGCGGCGTTTTGCGATCTCTCGCGGACCTCTTCGTTTTCAGAAGAAGCCGCGGCGCTGCCACCAGCCGCGCTTGGGTTTGGTGGCCGGCTCGTCTTCGTTTTCTGAGCCGTTGGAGGTGACCACCGGTTCCGACGTGGTGATATTGGAGCCACGGTTGGCGCGCTTGGTGCTGCCGTCTTCTTCAGCCTCGGAGGCCGCAGGTGCTTCCGTGGGGGCGGGCTCGGCTGCTGCCGTGGCCGCGGTCGTTTCCTCCGTCGCCGTGGGCTCGTCCTTGTCATCAGACGCGGCCTTGGTTTCAGGGGCGGTGTCTTCGTCCGTGTCCGGCTTGGCTGCAGCCGCCGCTACAGGCTGTTCGGTCTCTTGCTCCACAGCCTCGACCTTTTCGGCCTTCGGCTTACGGCGACGACGGGGTTTGCGGCCTTCGATTTCGGCCATCGCCTCGTCTTCCATTGTGGCCGTCGGTTGATCCGCGCTTGCTTCCGCAGTTTCCTCGGTCGGCTTGGACTTTACCGTTTCGGCATCTGCGGCTTCGGTCGCCTCAGATATGGCGGCTTCCTGCTGTTCAGGCACCGCACCGGAGGTTTCACCATCCGACGTTTCGGCTGAAGGCGCCGGGGTCACGTCGGCTGTGGTCTCGGCAGCGTCGTCAGACGCGTCCTGCTGGCCGTTTTCGTCACTGCGATTGCGGCGACCGCCGCGCTTGCCGCGACGGCGTTTGCGACGCGGCTTGTCGCTGTCATCGTCAAGACCGTCCGCGGCGTCCTGCGTGTTTTCGTCAGTGCTGCCGTTGTCGTCGTCCTGCGACAGGTCATCGTCCAGCGCATTGTTGCCGTTCGGCTGGCTGTTGCGGCCGCGACGGCGACGACGCTTGCGGCGCGAACGCCCGCCTTCCTCGTCACCACTGTTGGTTTCGCTGGTGTTGTTTGTTGGCGTGTTGTCGGAAGCATTGTCTTCCGCTTCGTCTGCTTCCGGCGTTTCGACGACCTCGTCTTCCTGCTCTTCAATCAGGTTGAACAGCGCCTCGATCTTCACCGGGTTTTCGACAGGGTCGCGACGGTCGATTTCGAAATGGCTACTCTCAATAGCGCCATCGGCCTCGATGATGATCTCGACACCGAAACGGTTTTCGTAATCAACCACCGTATTGCGCTTCTGGTTGAGCAGGTAGGGCGCAATATCTTGCGTCGTGCGCACGGTGATGTTGTGGGTCGTGTTCTTCAGCAGATATTCCTCGATACCGCGCAGAACATGCAGCGCGACAGAGGACTGTGAAAGAACATGACCGGCGCCACCGCAATGGCTGCACACCTGCGTGGTTGATTCCAGAACGGAAGCGCGGATGCGCTGGCGTGACATCTCCAGCAGGCCGAAATGCGAAATCCGACCGACCTGAATGCGGGCGCGGTCGTTCTTCAGGCATTCCTTGATCTTTTTCTCGACAGCGCGGTTATTGCGCTTTTCTTCCATGTCGATGAAGTCGATGACAACAAGACCGGCAAGGTCGCGCAGCCTGAGCTGGCGCGCCACTTCTTCGGCCGCCTCCAGGTTGGTCTGCAATGCGGTGTCTTCAATCGAGTGCTCACGGGTGGAGCGCCCGGAGTTGACGTCGATGGCGACCAGCGCTTCGGTCTGGTTTATAATCAGATAGCCACCTGATTTCAGCGTCACTTGCGGCTGCAGCATGCGGTCAAGCTGCGCCTCGATGCCGGAGCGCGAATAGATCGGATGGATGTCGCGGTAACGCTGAACCACTTTGGCGTGGCTCGGCATCAGCATTTTCATGAAGTCCTTCGCTTCGCGATATCCTTCATCGCCGGAAACGATGACCTCGCTGATATCCTTGTTGTAAAGGTCGCGAATGGAGCGCTTGATCAGGCTGCCCTCCTCGTAGACGAGGCAGGGCGCCGTCGATGTCAGCGTCATGGAGCGGACATTTTCCCAAAGGCGCATCAGGTATTCGAAGTCGCGCTTGACCTCTGCCTTGGTGCGGTTGGCACCGGCGGTGCGGAGGATCACACCCATGCCCTGCGGCACTTCAAGGCCCTTTGCGACGTCCTTCAGCCGCTTGCGGTCGGCGGGGTTGGTGATCTTGCGCGAAATACCGCCACCGCGTGCCGTGTTTGGCATCAGCACTGAATAGCGGCCTGCAAGCGAGAGATATGTCGTTAGCGCAGCGCCCTTGTTGCCGCGTTCTTCCTTGGCCACCTGCACGAGCAGGATCTGGCGGCGCTTGATGACTTCCTGAATGCGGTACTGTTTGCGCATCCGGCGATGGCCGTTGTCCGGCACTTCTTCCATCGCGTCTTCGGCGCCAACGGATTCGACACTGTCGTCATCATCATCGTCGACGTCTTCGGAAATGGTATCGGCGTCAACCTTGGCGGCCATGTGGGTGGGGCCACCTGAACCTTCGGAACCGTTTGAGCCGTTGTCGTCGGAGCCGCTTTCGGCAGAATTTTCGGCCTCGGAAGCGGTCTCGCCGTCTGCCTTGGCGTCTTTCTTGGCGGTGGGCTTGCGGCGCCTGCGCGGTTTGGCCTTTTGGGGCTCTTCCGGCGCGTCTTCGGTTGCTGGGGCTTCAGATGTGGCCGCGATGTTTTCGCCGCTCTCATCCGTCTCCGCGTTCTGGCTATCGTTGGCAGCCGTAGTTTCGGCCTTTTCGTCGCCGGTTGCCGCGTCAGCATTCTTGCCGCGCGTTTTGGCCCGGCCGCGACGGGTGCGTGGCTTCGGCTTGCCTTCGGCAGCCTGTTCGGAAACTTCCACTGGCTCGCTGACCGACGTATCGCTGTCATCATCGTCGTCATCGTTGGCCTCTCTCAGGAGGGCTTCACGATCGGCAAGTGGAATCTGGTAATAGTCTGGGTGGATCTCGGAGAAGGCCAGGAAACCGTGGCGGTTGCCGCCATAGTCGACAAACGCAGCCTGAAGAGAGGGTTCGACCCGCGTGACCTTTGCAAGATAGATGTTGCCGCGCAGCTGTTTCTTATGCTGCGATCTCGAAATCGAACTCCTCTATACGATTTCCACGAACAACGACGACGCGTGTCTCTTCTTCATGAGAGGCGTCGATGAGCATTTTGTCTGCCATTTATGATGAGCTCCTCGGCGCAGTCGCTTACCGGCTCCCGAAAGGACTTCAGTCCTGCTTCGGAAACGGTCAGTTGCGGATGCGCCGGATGAAATTTCGCTCGACCGGTGCAACGAAACGCAGGCGGCTGCTTCTCGAATCAGTCTTCCACCTTTGGTCAGGGTGGAGGCCGAGGGAAGAAATGGACGCTTCATTCTCATATAAAACCAGTCGAAACCAACTTTGACGAGCCTCTGTTGAGAGGCGATGAATATGCTCCGTGGGGGTTACCAAAGAGCAATGAGCCTTACGCCGCAACGTTTTCGTAAAATACGTATACCGGCGAAGATATTCTGTTCGGTGGTGGGAAAAGACGGCGGACGATCCGTTGCTCCATATGGCGCCAATCATCTTGAGACCGGCTGCCGTTGCGCGCATCTGTCCCGTCATAAATCTCCACCTATACACATTAGTATGTATTCCATGCTGCAATAGCAAGAAAAACCAATCACCCGTTATATTTGAGCACATCACGAATCACAGTCAATTTGACCGTGGGCAGGCAGGCGAAGAAGGCCCGGTCACGCCGCCGAAAAATCATAGCGGCTCGTCTGGCGGCCACTTTTTGCCATGTCGCCGGCGTTATTGGCGCTGGCCCTTGGCGCGTGCTTGCTATTAACGTGCTGCACGGAATAATTGCACCTTGACGCGAGGGGCTTTGCACAGAATGAGGGGTTGCATGACGGGACACAACGCGGTCGGTGCCGGCGGTCTGTTCAATCAGGCATGGTTTGCCATTCTTACTGTTCTGGCCGTGGCCGGTTCTTTTTGTTGTTGCTGGTGCTGACCATGGTTTTACCTGCGCCGGCTCGTGCCGCAGAGGATAGTGCCGCACCGCTCATTGCCTACAATGCGCTGCTCGTGGGCGACGACGCGCGCGCGCGGCTGGTGATCGATTTCGATCGCCCGCCTGAATTCAGCTATCACTATCTGAAGGATCCGGCCCGCCTTGTCATCACGCTGCCCAGCACGGCTTTCGGCTTTTCGGGCGATTCTGTTGAGCCGCGCGGCCTGGTTAGCGATGTCCGCTACGGGGCCACCGGCCCGGGCCAGTCGCGCATTGTGCTGTCGGCGCGCGAGCCGATCCAGATGACACTCGCAGAGGTGCGGGAAGACACGGGTTCCGGTGCCCGGCTCGTGATCGACCTGGCGATTGCCGGCGAGGACAGCTTTGAGGCGCTTCTTGAAGGCCAGCGCCCCGACCCTGGCGATTTCTTCTCCGATACGCCGCAAACAGTCGGCGAGGACAGGTATGTCGTGGCGATCGATGCCGGACATGGCGGCGTTGATACCGGGGCAATCGGTGAAGACACAAAGACACTCGAGAAGACCATTACGCTCGACTTTGCCCGCGCCTTTGCGCAGCGGCTTGCCGAGGTGCCTGGGATTGAGCCGTTTCTGACGCGGGATTCCGACACATACCTGTCGCTGACCCGGCGTGTCGAACTGGCGCGCCAGCACGGTGCTGACCTGTTTATTTCACTCCACGCTGATTCCTGGACCAGCCCGATATCTCCGGCGCGACGGTCTACACGCTCTCTGACCGGGCCTCCGACCGGCTTGCTGCCGCCCTTGCGCGGCGCGAGAACCTGTCTAACGAAATCATGGGCCTGAATGCCGCCGACGAACCCGAAGAGGTTACCGACATCCTGCTTGACCTGACACGGCGGGAGACACAGAGCTTTTCCGTTTCGCTTGCCGATACGGTTGTGGCTTCGTTTGAAGGCCAGATCGGATTGATCAACAACCCGCACAGGTTTGCCGGGTTTATGGTGCTGCGTGCGCCGGATATTCCTTCGGTCCTGCTCGAAATCGGCTTCCTCTCCAATCCTGAGGATGAAAAGCGCATGCTCGACCCGGACTGGCGTGACCGGCTGGTGGAGCGGCTGGTGGATGCCGTGCGCCGCTACCGTACCCCTCTGGTCTCCGGTGGCGGATGAGCAACACCGCCGACGAGGATGGGTTGATCGGCGAAGCAACGTTTTAGCTGCGTCGCAAAAAGCGCACATTCGTTGTAAAAAGTGATCGGGGTGTTTTCATCGCAGCGTTGGAGCGGTATCTGCGATGATCTCGAAAATGCGCCGACCAGAACAGATGCAGAGCCGTGCGTAAGCGTGCTCAATGTTAGCCTCTCCAGAGACAGGACCAAACAGACGTGAATGTGATCAAGTTCATCGGATATCTTTTGGCCTCGCCTGCGCGCTTTTCGTCGTGGTGGCAGTGGGGCTCGGGGTCTATCTGAACAATGTCGCCAAGGATTTGCCGGATTACGAGGTGCTGGCGCAATACACGCCGCCGGTCACGACCCGCGTTTATGCCGGTAATGGCGAGCTGATGGCCGAATATGCCCATGAGCGCCGCCTGTTCCTGCCGATCGATGCCATTCCGATGCGTGTGCGCGGTGCCTTCCTGTCGGCTGAAGACAAGAATTTCTATTCGCATCCCGGCGTCGATGTTGTGGGGCTTGGCCGTGCGATCATCACCAATGTGCGCAATATGGGTACCGGCCGCCGTCCCGTCGGCGCTTCGACCATCACCCAGCAGGTCGCCAAGAATTTTCTTCTGAGCTCCGACCAGACGATTGAACGCAAGGTCAAGGAAGCGATCCTCTCCTTCCGCATCGAGCAGGCCTATTCCAAGGACACGATACTCGAACTTTACCTCAACGAGGTCTATTTCGGCCTCAATGCCTATGGCGTGGCCGATGCGGCGCTGACCTATTTTGACAAGCCAGTTTCCGACCTGACTGTCGCCGAGAGCGCCTATCTTGCCGCGGTTCTCAAAGGTCCGGCCAATTATGATCCCTACCGCCACCCCGATGCAGGCATAGAGCGGCGCAACTGGGTGATCAGCCGGATGGCGGAAAACGGCTACATCACCGCCGAGGAAGCTGAAATTGCCCGGGCAGAGCCGCTGGGCGTTGTCTCTACTCACAAGAACCGTCCGATCGCGGGGGACGAGTATTACGCCGAGGCTGTGCGGCGTGAACTGAAGGACGAGTACGGCGAGGAAATGCTTTATGAAGGCGGCCTGTCGGTTCGGACCTCGCTCGACCCGAAGATGCAGTCCTATGCGCAGAAAGCCTTGCGTGACGGCTTGATCCGCTATGATGAGGCTGCCGGTTTCAGAGGCCCGATCGCAGAGGCGTCGATTTCCGGCGACTGGGGTCCTGAACTGGCCAAGATGCCCCTCTGTGGGATGTGCCCGACTGGAATATCGCGGTAGTGCTCGGCGTCAGTGCCGATGGTGCCGACATCGGCATCCGTCCGCCCATTGACGTCGGTGGCCGGGTCGACAACGCCCGCAATACCGGCTTCATTTCCGCAGACAATATGAAATGGGCCTATCGCTTCCTGAAAAGGGCAAGAAGAACGCGACCAGCCCGGAGGGCGTCCTCAAGCCGGGGATGTCGTCTATGTCGAAGCGACCGGCGAGGGCGATGCCTACCGTCTGCGGCAGGTGCCCAAGGTACAGGGCGGCCTCGTCGCAATGGACCCTGATACTGGACGTGTTGTTGCAATGGTGGGCGGGTTCGCGTTCGCGGAAAGCCAGTTTAACCGCGCTACCCAGGCGATGCGTCAGCCCGGATCGTCGTTCAAGCCGTTTGTCTACGCTGCGGCGCTCGACAATGGCTATTCGCCGGCGTCGGTGATCATGGACGCACCGATCGAGATCGAATCGGGTGGCGAATTGTGGCAGCCTCAGAACTATGCTGGCGGTTTTTCCGGGCCGCAGACGCTCAGAACCGGCATCGAAAAATCCAAGAACCTGATGACTGTGCGTCTGGCCAATGACCTCGGCATGGACGTCGTGGCGGACTACGCAGAGCGTTTCGGGATCTACGACCAGATGTCGCCGGTGTTGGCCATGTCGCTTGGCTCCGGGGAGACGACCGTGATGCGCATGGTGTCGGCCTATGCCGTTATCGCCAATGGCGGCAAGCAGGTCAATCCGACGCTGATCGACCGTATACAGGACCGTTACGGCGAAACCATCTTCAAGCATGAGGACCGGATCTGCGAGAACTGTGATGCGGCCGAATGGAACGGACAGGCCGAACCGATCCTGATCGACACGCGCGAACAGGTGCTTGATCCGATGACGGCCTATCAGATCACCTCAATGATGGAGGGCGTCGTCCAGCGCGGCACGGCGGCCAGCGCCGTCAACCTCGACCGTCCGGTCGCCGGCAAAACCGGCACCACCAATGACGAGAAGGATGCCTGGTTTGTTGGCTTCACACCGAATCTCGTTGCCGGCCTGTATATCGGCTTCGATCAGCCCCAGACCCTTGGCCGCCACGGAACTGGCGGCGGTCTCGCCGCGCCGATCTTCAACACCTTCATGACCAACGCGCTGAAGCAGTTGCCCAAGGAAAACTTCATCGAGCCGGAAGGCATGACCAATGTGCTGGTCAACCGCTCGACCGGCATGCGAGCCGGCGGTTCCGGCCCCGGGGTGATCCTGGAATCCTTCAAACCCGGAACCGGGCCGGCCCAAGCGCTCGATATCATTGATATGAGCGGCTACGTCCCGCCGGCGCAGATTCTCAGGGATTCAGAATCAGGCCAACAAGGCGATCTCGACCGGTTCCAGCGGCCTTTACTGAGCCGCGGCCCGATGGGCGAGGCGGGGTTTACATCCGCGCCTCGCGCCCTTATTCACCGGCTCAAACACATTTTTCAAAGAAGCAGAAAGAACCATGCGCGCGGAAATCGAAGGTATTGTCGACGAAACCAAGCAGGCTATAACCCTGCTGAGGAGGCATCTTTGACTGGGATCAGGCAATCAAACGGCTGGACTGGCTGAACAACAGAGCGGAAGACCCCGATATCTGGAATGATGCGAGCGAAGCCCAGAAGCTGATGCGCGAACGCCAGCTTCTCGATGACGGCATTTCCTCCGTTCGTCGGATTGAAACGGAGCTTTCCGACAATATCGAGATGATCGAGCTCGGTGAGGAGGAAGGCGACGACGAGGTTGTGAAGGACGCCGAGGACAGCCTGAAGCGCCTTCTCGCGGAAGCTGAGCGTCAGCAGGTCGAGGCCATGCTGTCCGGTGAGGCCGATTCCAACGATGCCTATCTTGAGGTCCATTCCGGTGCCGGCGGCACGGAAAGTCAGGACTGGGCCAACATGCTGTTGCGGATGTATATCCGCTGGGCCGAGAGTCAGGGCTTCAAGGTCGAGGTGATGGAAGTCCATGACGGGGAAGAGGCAGGCATCAAGTCTGCGACCATCCACGTCAAGGGCCACAATGCCTATGGCTGGCTGAAGACCGAATCGGGCGTGCACCGTCTGGTGCGGATCTCTCCCTATGACAGCAATGCGCGGCGTCACACGTCGTTTTCGTCGGTCTGGACCTATCCGGTGATTGATGATTCAATCGATATCGAGGTTTCCGAAAGCGACTGCCGGATCGATACCTACCGCGCATCCGGTGCCGGTGGGCAGCACGTCAACACCACCGATTCGGCCGTTCGCATCACTCATATTCCGACAGGGATTGTGGTTCAGTGCCAGCAGGAGCGCTCGCAGCACAAGAACCGGGCCAAGGCCTGGGATATGCTCAGGGCCCGCCTCTATGAAGCCGAGTTGCAGAAACGTGAGGAGGCGGCCAACAAGGAAGCGGCCTCCAAGACCGATATCGGCTGGGGTCACCAGATCCGCTCCTATGTTCTCCAGCCCTATCAGTTGGTCAAGGACCTGAGGACGGGCGTCGAAAGCACGGCGCCGTCGGATGTTCTGGACGGTGCGCTTGGCCCGTTCATGGAGGCCGCTCTTGCCCACCGGATCGAGGGTGGCGCAGGCGCTTCTGTCGAGGACATAGACTGACCGCCAGTTGATCATACTTCCAAAGAAAAGGCCGCTTCGGATATCCGAAGCGGCCTTTTCTTTGGCGTTCGTTGCTGGTTAGCGCAGAGCCTGCAGCAATTGCGGAGTTGGCCAGCCGTCTGCCGGCATGCCGAGCTGCATCTGAACCGAGCGGACCGCATCGCGGGTACCGGCGCCGAGAATGCCGTCGATCTTGCCGACGTCGAGATCCCTTGCGCGACAAGGCCGTCTGAAGCTGTTTCATCTGGCTGTCTGAAAGCCCCCGTTCGGGGTTGCCCTTGTTGTAAGCCGCAGCACCTTCAAACCGGGTCGCGAAATAGGCAACCGAGGTGGTGTAGATGAACGACTGGTTCCATTCCAGATAGACGTTGAAATTCGGATAGGCCAGGAACGTCGGGCCGAAGCGGCCCTGCGGCATCAAAAGCGCGGTCGGCAGATTGGAAAAACGGGTATTGCCGTCGCGCGGCTGAACGCCGAGCTTGAACCACTGGCCTGCCGTCAGGCCGCCACCGAACCCGGTTTTGTCCCAGGGCAGATCCTTGGGAATGATGACCTCCTGGATCCATGGCTCACCGGAGCGCCAGCCGAGGCTGCGGATGAAGTTGGCGGCTGTCAGTAGCGCATCGGGCGAGCTCTTCTTGACGCGCACATGGCCGTCACCGTCGCCGTCAACGCCGTAGCGGATGATGTCTTCGGGCAGCATCTGCACCTGACCGAGTTCGCCGGCCCAAGCGCCGGTCTCGGTCGCCGGATTGAAATCACCGTGCTGGGTCATCTCTATCAGCGCCAGAAGCTGCGGGCGGAAGATGTGCGGGCGACGGCAGTCATAGGAAAGCGTCACCAGCGCGTTGCGGGTGTTGAAATCGCCCTGGACGGCGCCGAAATCGGTTTCCATTGCCCAGAATGCGGTCAGCACGCCGGCAGGCACACCGAATTCGCGGCGGGCGCGGTCGAATGTGCTGGCATATTGCTGGATCTTCCGCTTGCCGGTGTTCAACCGCGAGGTGCTGCCGGTGCGCTGGGAAAATTCCAGAAAGGTCTGCTTGAAGACGCCCTGGGCGCGGTCACGGTTGAGCACGCTCTGGCTCACCGAAGCACCGGATAACACGGCATCGGCGGCACTTGGCGAAAGGCCGCGCTGAACGGCCTCGGATTTTACGCCTGAAAGAAAGCGCGAAAATCGCCGCCGCATTGCTGTGCAGCAGCGGAGCCGGCGAAAAGTGATGTGAGACCGGCGGCAACCACAACCGCTCGGAGGGTCCTAGAAATCATGGGCGTCTCCTCAAAAAACGACGGCCAGCCTTGGCCGGCGGGCGCACAAAATCGCTCCGCAACTTATATCAGACCACCTAAGCTTTCATTAAGACCGGTCTGAAGCAACCCTTGCGCTTGATCGAGGCCTGCTGTGCGCCGCTGCGTTCACGCCAGTTTGATGACGCCATGCCAGGCGTAGCCGCGTCCGATCGTGTCAAAATGGAACTGTGCACCGCGTGCTGCTGCCTCGCCCTGCAGCACGGCATGGAGCTTGGCGCGGGGCGTGACATGAAAGCGCGCCAGCCAATGCTGAAGGCTCCCGCGGAACCAGCGGGGAGGCCTTCCTGTTGTCCGAAATCGACGACGTGCAACTCACCGTCGTCATTGAGCGCATCGAGAGCCGCTTCGACTGCCAGACGCCACTGCGGTATCATCGATAGCGCATAGGAAATTGCGATCCGGTCGAAGCCGTCAACTCCGAACCGCGCGGGCTTGAATTCGCAGGCATCGGCGGCCGCGAAGAGCGGCGGCGTTGAACTGGCTTTGAAATGCGCCCGCGCAGTCCCCAGCATTTCCTCGGATATGTCGAGGCCGTACAGGCGCGCTTCGGGCAGGCGCGCTGCCAGCTTTCTCAGGTTTCGCCCTGTGCCACAAGCGATCTCGAGCACGGAGCCACCGGGCGCAACGCTTACGCCATCGATCATCCTGTCACGGCCGAAGAGGTAGTATTTCCGGGTCAGGTCATAGATGTGCCGCTGATAGCGGTACATGGCATCCATCGCTGCGGCCTGATCGTGTAATGTTTCGGTTGGCTGTGTCCCGGCCATTTCAGACTTTCTCATAGATGTGGAAGCCGCCGTAAATCGCGGAGCGATCGAGCGCCGCAAGCTCGCGGGATGTCTTTTCGAGATAGCGCCACTGCGCCTCGGTCTCCGGCGTCAGCCGGCCGTCGATCACGGATGGCTCCGCGGCGGTACGAAAGATGACGCGGGCGCTTGGTCGCGCCGTGCGGGTGATCTCTCGCCACAGATCGTTGAGTTGCGCGTCGTTCATCCAGTCCTGCGCGTCGAGCAGCACGTAGCGATCGACGCTGTTGTCGGGCTTGCCGCAAAGAAGTTCGGTAAAACTCGCGTGATGAACTGTCGCCCGCACCGCATTTTCGCGGATCAGAGGGAACGCCGCCGCCTGCAGATATGTCGGCATCGGTCCGCAACCGTTATCCGGATAGCTGCGGGCGAAGGCCTGCCAGGCGAAATAGTTGTCTTTCAGCGAGAAATGACAGGCGAGTTTTTCCAGGCGCTGACACAGCACGGACGCCAGCGTGCCGTCAGTGCTGGCGCGGGCAAGTTCATCGTACTGGCGGGGCGGGATGCCAAGGCCGAACAGCGATGACTTGCGCGACGTCGTCCAGCGGATCAGCGGTTTGTCGAACAGCGGCGCGATCTTTTCCTGAAAGATGCGCCGCTGTTCGCGCATCGATGTGGCTTCGGCCAGTTCGGATATTCGAACGCCATGGAGGCGGGCAACCATGTGTCCGGTGCCGATGAAGTGACCGAGCAGTCCGGTGCGATAGATGTTGCGCTCGAAAACGCTGATGCGCCGGCGGCCAAGACTGTCGCGGCTTTCCCAGTATTTCCGGGTGTCCGGGTCAAGATGGCGCGCGATGTGGCTATCATAGTCGCGCACGCTCCCTTTGGCGCCATTACCGAACAGCCGCAGCACAGCCGCATGATCCGGGAGGTGGGTGAACGCTGTCAGTTTCAGCCGGTTGAGCGCGATATGATGGCTGTTGAGATCGACAACGTCGATGTGTTCCGGCGCGCGGGTGAGATAGGCCAGCACATTGCAACCGCCCGAGCCGATGGTGACGACCCGGTGTTCCGGCCCGAGCACCATCGCCGCGATATCGACGTCGGGATCCTCCCAGATCTGAGGGTAGACGAGGCCCGAAAACAACAGGCCAAAGAGCCGCTCTGACAGGCCCTCTTTGTAAGCGCGCGATGCTGGAGCAATGCCGCATTCAGCGGGCGTCCACCTGTTTTGCGAAGTTCTTCCTCGGCAACGCTCATTTCCGGCTCCGTTTCTGGCCCGGGCCGGTGGCGTGGATGTGCCTGACCCAATGGCACCATCGAGTAAAGCGGTTCTGCTAAACTTTGATGACGGGGGCAATACAATCCACAGGCGTATGACCGCGCAAAGGTGTGGCCTCAGGCCGCGTCTTGCCGGTATCTGGCCGAAACGCGGGGCAGTCCGGAGCGCAGCAGCCGGGCGATTCTGTTGCTGCCGCGACCGATCAAGCCGGCGGTTGAGGCGGGTCAGCAGTACTCGCGCGAAAAGCGCATAGACGAGAAGCGATGCCAGACTGGCAGCAAGGTGTGAGGCCGCGAACATTTCGCCTGTGTTTTGAAGCGAAGGGGCTGCCGGGATGAAGAAGATCGCGGTCGCAGCGGCGAGGCCAAATTCTGCGGCAGGCCGTGTCTTCAATTGTGCACCGTACCGGATGCGGCCAAGAAAGCTCTTGCCGGGCAGGTTGTCATTGCCTGCGAGCGGGGAGGGCGCCGCAGGCGAGCGATCTGCCGCACGGCGAAAAATGCCAGAAATACAATGGCCGCCACCGACGCAACGGCGCGACCGGACGGCATGGCATGAACAAAAGCCACAGTGGCACCCAGCCCTGCTGCAAAAACAGCGCCCGGGCTCCAAGGATTCCTGCTGCAATGGACATGCTTGCCCGTAGCCCGCGCTGACAATGCCATTTCGCAAATTCAAGCATCCGATCCGACGGAAGCACAAACATCACGAAAGCCAGCGCGGCGTAAAGGATAGCCGTTTCTAAAGTCACTCGTGTTCCTCCATCCGCAGGGCCCATAAAAGCCCCGAGGGATGAAAAGGTCAATTGGGGGCGTGAAATGCTGCCCGATTTCTTCCATCACACCCGCAAACCAGGGCGTTGAAAGATCGAAATGGCCGCCGCCCTTGATACGATCGAATTCGATGGTTCGAAGTTGGCCATTGCGTTCGACATCATGTCCGGTCACGCCTGAGATGCCGTCAAGAGCGCTTTCGACGGCAAGGTCTACCATGGAATGAATCAGCCGGAGGTCGTCGGTATTGGCCGGAGCGGAACGGGCGTAGTAGCCGGATTTCTGTACCAGCGCGCGCTCGGCGCCGAGAATCTCGGCGAATTGTTTGGTGAACCAGTTGCCGACATTGATGTTGTCGAGCTTGACATGGCCAAAGGCATCGCGCTCGACATCGGCACCGGCGGCTTCCTGCTCGGCGATGATGGCATCGAGGCATGCGCCTTCGGAGACGAACAGCGAAACGGTGCCGTTGCGACTCATGGCTTCTTTCAGCCGTGCCGTTTCAGCCTCGAGGTCGAAGGCGGCCTCCGGCAGGTAAACACCGTCGATCATTTTCATCGCCGGGTTCATCAGCATGCCATCGACATAGTCGACTGTTTTCAGGCGTTCGAGATAGGCGCGTGCCGTTGCCGCGGTCAGCCAGCCGCAATTGCGGCCCATGACTTCGTGGACGATGAGTGTGCGCGGAGCCGCACTCTGCTCATTGGAGACGTTATCGAAGAAGGCCGCGCCGTACTCGGCCGCCGTCAGCGCGCCCAGTGTCTGGCGGATCGGCTTTACGTCATTGTCGACGGTCTTCGGCAGGCCGACGACGGTGAGGTCATAGCCGTTTTTCTTCAGATAGGCTGCTAGATCGGCAGCCGTCGTGTTGGTGTCGTCGCCGCCAATGGTGTGGAGAATGGTGATGCCATCTTCGGCAAGCCGGTCGGCCGCCACTTTCAGCGGATCTTCGCCGGCACCGACCAGCCCGCGCTTTTCGCAATCTTTCTGGTTGGTCAGCTTCACACGGCTATTGCCGATCGGAGAGCCGCCGAAGCGATGCAGAAGATGGGCCTGCTCACGTATTCCTGGTGTGATGGGCATGCTGTCGCCCATCAAAAGACCGGTATACCCGGAGCGGTAGGCGATGATTTCGGCTTCGGGTGCGATATCGGTGTAGCGCTCGATCAGTCCTCCGACGGCTGAAGAGAGACAGGGCGCGAGCCCTCCGGCGGTGAGCATTGCAACCTTCTGGCTCGACATATCAATCCTTCCATCAAATCCGAGGCAATTATCCGTCCAATATGCGACATGGATGCGACAGGAGAGGCCGGGCTGTAAAGCCTGAAAACGAATAAAATCCGGGATTTGCGTGGGCTGGTTTCGCGAAACCAGCGCTGTCTGCGCCGCTAAAACGATTGAACCGACGAGCGCTGACCGGACCGGACGAGGCAGTATCTGGTTTAGCCAAAGCGCGGGAGAGGCTCGGTCTTGCGACAGAACCACTTTAGAAGCTGATATTCAGCCCGATCTTGCCGCCAAAGCCATAGGAACGGGTATCAAAGGCTGCGGACCCCTGGATCTCTGCAAATACGGAATACTGGCGCCCGGCGTTTTGCCAGTCTGCCTTTCCGCCGAGCCTGATCTCACCGGAAAGCTCGGCAGGTTCGGAGGAGAAGTCGTAGATGCTGCCCGGTTCAGCCAGGAAATCATAGTTGATGTTGGTGCTGCCGTAGAGGTTGCTGGAGCGCGTCTCTCCGTTCACATTCTGCCAGTTGCTTGTCCATTCGACCGCAAGTCCGGCCCGCCCCCAAAGGCTTTGCCCATTGGGAACGCCGAAGGCTTCGGCATAGGCTCCGCTGACACTGTCGATATCGACAGCCGCGAATGCCATCTGAAGCTGCGGTGCAAGCGAAAATCCGCTTCCAATATCAAGAGTGTGGCCCGCTTCCAGTGACAGCGCATAGCCGGTGGCGTTGCTGTTTTCGGATGAAATTGCCCCGTCTTCGACAGAGAGAGTGCTGTCATAGAAGGTGTAGGCAGCCTGGGCATCTGCGTAGAAGCCGTTCGTTCCAAGCCAGGTCAGCGTGACGCCAATCCCGTGGCCGTCCGGTCGGATTTTGCCAATGCCGCTAGAAGCCTGAACTCTGGCCCTGCCGATCTGGTACTGCCCCGTAACACCACCCACCAGTGTGCCTGATGGCTGGTCGACATATAATCCATCGATACCGATCTGCAATTCGAAGCTCGACATGCGGTAACCAGAGCCGGCCGAAGCCGATTGCGGCTCGAACACGTGATGTGCCGCATCAATCCTGCTCCACAGGACGTCGGGCGCGGCATCGGACGAAAAGGCCTGGCCGCCTGCGTAGCGTCCGCCCGAACGTGACTCGAAAGATGGAGGCCGGGTCATTTCCAACAGTACGGCGGGGTAGGCTTCGTGAACCGCAACCAAGGTGTGTGGCCATGCGCCCTTGTCGGTCGGGAAGCTGCTCGCACTTCGGGTTTTATGGGCCGTTGCCCGCACCTTCAAGAGGGATTTGAGCGGTCTCGGACCGGTTGTCGTAGGGTGAGTGCCAAGGTTGTCTTGCTGCGTGCGATGGTGTTGACGGAGTTCAGAGGCGACGGCCAGGATTTCGCCTTTTCGCAGGGGCGACGCGCTTTTGGTTGGAGTATCCATTGTGCCGCTCAGCCGCGCCGTCCCGCCTGTGGTGGGCAGAGCGGCGCCAAGGCTTGACGCCGGTGCCGCGCAGTGTTGCGCTTTCAGCTGATCGGTGCCGCAGGTGAAGGTTTCATCGGCGCTTGCTATCATTGGTGCGCCGACAATCAGGCTGAGGGCCGCTGCGAAAACCAGAGCGTAAGGCGTTAGCGTGCTGGGCGCGGGGGCGCGCAAACTGCATGGCCGGCCGGGTCCTGGCATACTCAGCTCCTCCCTGGATCTGCATCCAAATATAAGAGAAGCCTAATTTAGATTAATATTGCAATATAACTTGTATTAAATTGGAGTTATTTATGTATATGGTTTTATATTCGTGTATTTTAGATGTATGGATAAAATATACATGAAAAAATTCATGTAATTTTGAGTTTATAATTTTATGTATAGCTTTAAAAAAACGGAACGGGCACCGCATGCAAGCGGCGCCCGTGATCAGGCAGTTCAGGTCCGTAAGGCCTATGAGAAGATGCGCGCATGCGCCAAGGGCTGCTGGACCAGCGGCGGAAAGTCGTCCGGGGTGATGGTTTCCTTCTCGAGGAGGATGCGGGCGCCGTCATCAAGGTCCTTGCGGCGTTGGGCAAGCACGGTCTTGGCCCGTTCATAGGCTTCATCGATCAGCTTGCGGATCGCAAGGTCGATCTCGCGGGCGGTGACATCGGAATAGTCCTTCGGCCTGCCCATGGCAGGGCCGCTGTCCAGATATTGGGCGCGCTGCTGTTCCAGTGCCGTCTGGCCTATATCCGGGTCCATGCCAAAACTCATCACATATTGCCTGGCGATATCGGTTACGCGCGCGAGGTCGTCCGAGGCGCCCGTCGAAATCTCGCCATAGACGAGATCTTCGGCGGCGCGGCCTGCGAGCAGCACCACCATTCGGTCCCGCAGTTCGCCGGCAGTGATCAGGAACCGGTCTTCGGTCGGACGCTGCATGGTGTAGCCGAGTGCGCCGATCGAGCGGGGAATGATCGAGATCTTGTGGACGGGATCGGTCTTGGGAAGGGCGGCGGCTGCCAGCGCGTGGCCCATCTCATGAAAGGCGACGCGTTCGCGCTCGTCGGGGTTCAGCAGTCGCCCGCGGCGTTCGGAGCCTGCGACGATGCGCTCAACGGCCAGCGTGAAGTCATCCATGGTCACATATTCGCCATCGCGGCGGGTGGCGAAGATCGCGGCCTCATTGACTAGGTTGGCGAGATCCGCGCCTGAAAAACCCGGGGTGAGGGCGGCCACATCATCGGCATTGAGTTCATCGGCGAGTTTCACATTGCGCATGTGCACCTTGAGGATCGCCGAGCGGCCTTCGCGGTCGGGCCGGTCCATCACCACCTGACGGTCGAAACGGCCGGCGCGGGTCAGTGCCTGATCAAGTACTTCGGGCCGGTTGGTGGCCGCCAGGATGACGATGCCGGCGGACGGATCGAAACCGTCCAGCTCCACGAGAAGCTGGTTCAGCGTCTGTTCCTTTTCATCATTGCCGCCACCGCCGAAGGAGTTGCGAGCGCGGCCCAGTGCATCGAGCTCGTCGATGAAGATGATGCAGGGCGCCATCTCGCGGGCCTGTTTGAACAGGTCGCGAACACGCGCTGCTCCGACGCCCACAAACATCTCCACGAACTCCGAGCCGGAGATCGAGAAGAATGTGACATCGGCCTCTCCGGCGACCGCCTTGGCAATCAGGGTCTTGCCGGTCCCGGGCGGGCCGACGAGCAACAGGCCCTTCGGGATACGCGCGCCGAGCCGGCCGAATTTGTCGGGCTCGGTCAGAAAGGAAACGACTTCCTTCAGCTCGGCCTTGGCTTCGTTGGCGCCGGCGACATCGTCAAAGGTTATGCCGGTCTTGCGTTCGACATAGATCTTCGCCTTGGACTTGCCGACATTCATCATGCCGCCAAGGCCGATGCCCTGCTTTTCCGCGAATTTGCGAAAGAACCATGCCCAGATCGCGAAGAAGATGATGATAGGAAGTATCCAGGACAGGATTTTTGTCAGCATGCTGTGGTCAGGGACGCCGGTGACATCGACCTTGTATTTGTCAAAATCGACGGCCAGCTCCTGAGGAACGCGATAGGTGACGAAGTATTCCTTGCCGTTGACGGCGTCCTTGAACTGACCCTGGATGGTGTTGTCGGCGATAGCGACGGATTGCACCTGGCCCTTTTCGATGTAGCTGATCATCTCGGAATAACTGATCTGGGCAACGTCGCGTGATGAAAACCACATCTGGAAACCGATGATCACCAGGAAGGCCAACAGAAAATAGCCAATATTGAATGTATTCTTGCGTTCCATGGTCGATTTTCCCCGCTATCGCCTTGTGAGGATTAGTCTATAGCCTCGGCATTGCGTTGCAGGCAATTGCAATCATCCCCGCCCTGCGTTTGGTTGTGTTGAATGTCACGGAAAAATTGTTCGACGGCGTCGCGAAAAAGTGAAATTGAACCGACCGGTTCGACTTGCGTCGAGCGTATTTTTTGTCCAATCTGTCCTGACGTGAAAGGGCGGATTCTACCCGCCGGGAGACTGTCGAATGTCATTTTGGGAGAAGCTGGTCAATTTTATCAGCCAATCCGCCGGCAATGTGCTGACCAGCGTTGTCGAGGCTGTGCGGACCCTGTTTGAGGGTGACCCCGAAACACGCCGGCAGGTTGCCTTCTCGGTGTCGCTGATCGCGCTTTCCGCGAAGATGGCCAAGGCCGACGGTTTCGTGACCATAGAAGAGGTCAACGCCTTCCATGAGATTTTCGAAATCCCGGACAGCGAGCGCGAGAATGTTGCACGGCTCTACAATCTCGCCCGCCAGGATATTGCTGGCTACGAGGCTTATGCCGGGAAGCTGAAAAGCCTGTGTGCTGAAGGTGACGAGGGTTGTCCGCTTCTTGAAGAAATTATTGATGGCCTGTTCCATATCGCCAAGGCCGACGGTGCGGTGCACGAGAAGGAACTGGCCTTCCTCGCGCGTGTTGCCGAGATCTTCGGCATCAGCGAAACGCGCTTTGTCGCGATCTGCGCCCGTCACATGGATATGGGGAACGCGATCCCTACGGGGTGCTGGGCGTTTCGCGCAACGACGATTTCAAGACCATCCGTTCGCGTTACCGGGCGCTTGTCGCCGAAAACCATCCCGACAAATTGATTGCGCGCGGCGTTCCGAAGGAATTTCACGCCACCGCCAATGATCGCATGGCCCGCATCAACGCCGCTTACGAAGAAATCGAACGTGAACGAAAGGCCGCCTGAGGTGGTGGTTCGCAGCTTTTCGCTGGTGGTCCCGGCGCTTGTCGCACTTGTTGCCGCCTTTCCGGCCTCTGCCGCTGAAGACGGGCTTGCCGGTGCACGGGCTCTGGTTGAATTTCTCAACCCCGATGATTGTGACGCCGACCTGACCTCTCGCTTTGAAGGTCTGGAGGATGTCGTCCATCCGGTTGTCTGGACTGAGGTCGATTATGAGGGCAAGCCGGTTAAACGCGACGGTACGCTTTATGAAATCAATTGCTATCTGGGCGCTTACAATCTGGTTGCCGCCTATGTCTTTGCACCGGGAGAGAGCTATGGCGGAGGTCTGCACCCCGTAACTTTCGCAGTTCCGGACTTCACTGTGGACTATGCGGAAAACGACATGACGCAGACGCAGCTCACCCAGGCGCCTGCTGTGAGCGGTTTCGCCACCGAAACCACGCTGATCAATCCTGAATTCGATCCAGAAACCAATACGATATCGACATTCGAGAAATGGCGCGGGCTGGGCGATGCTTATTCATCGGGCGCATGGACCCTCGAAAACGGCCGTTTCGTGCTGAAGCGCTACGTAATCGATCCGATCTACGAAGCCAATATCGAGGATCCGTCGCAGGAACTGATCGATCAGAATTTCATTCTCTATGATGCGGGCGACAGGTGATACGCCGCCCTTGAGCGAGCGCAAGCAGTGATGTCTTTCGGCGTGCTATTGACGTCTCTGCTTCGCCCAGATGGCACGGTCGGTGAGGTTTCGCTTGCAAATTTTCCGGTCAGTGCTCAAGCTTTCGCTACTTTGCCCGGAAATTGTCTGGTGCCGTGATGCGCTGATGAAGGGGCGGGCCATAGAGGGATTCATGACTGCACATTTCAGGACGATCATCGTCGGGCGAGGCCTGATGGGCGCTGCGGCCGCTCGCCATCTGGCCGGTTTGCAGGACGGTGTTGCCGTGATCGGGCCGGACGAGCCCGCAGACAAGGCAAATCATACCGGGGTTTTTGCCAGCCATTACGATGAAGGGCGGATTACCCGCACGATCGATCGTGATCCTGTCTGGGCGAGTCTCGCCAATCGCTCGATTGCGCGTTACCGCGAGATTGAACGCGAAAGCGGCATCGAAGTGTTTAACGAAGTCGGTGCCCTGATTGTCGGCCCGGCGCGCTCGCGCGGCAGATATGTCGAAACGATCATGGAGGCTGCCGGCAGTTGTGGGGCCGCTGCCGAGATCGTCGATGCGGACGGCCTCGTCGAAAAATTCCCTATTTCGAGTTTGCGAAGAAGACCGAGGGTGTCTACGAACCGTCGTCTGCCGGATTTATATCGCCACGCAGGATGGTTGCAGCACAGTCCATTCTGGCCAAAAAGGCCGGTGCCGCGGTGATCAAGGCGACGGTGACGAAAATACGCGAAAGCAGTGCCGGCGTGCAGGTCGAAACTGATGACGGCGCGGTCTACACTGCGGAGAAGGTTCTGGTTGCTGCAGGTGGATTTTCGATCAACCCGGATCTGCTGCCCGCACGGCTCGATCTTACCGTTTTTGCAAGAACGGTCGCCTATTTCGAGGTGGATGAGGATGAGGCCGAAGCACTGGGTACTGTGCCCAGCCTGATCTACAAGCCGGAATTCGATGTCGACGGGATCTATCTCCTGCCGCCGATCCGCTATCCTGACGGCCGCTTTTATATCAAGATCGGCGGCGACCCGGACAACGTACCGCTTGAGTCCGAGGCGGATGTGTGTGCCTGGTTCAAGTCCAGGGGAACAAAAGCCACCCGTGAGTACCTGACGCGGGTCCTGTGTGATTTGATGCCTGGCATCCGCGTGCTGCAGTCTGAAACGGGCACCTGTGTCACCAGCTATTCGCCTTCGGGTTATCCGATGATCGGGTTTTCGCCATCCGACAGGATTGCCGTGCTGACGGCAGGTTGCGGGGCGGGGGCAAAGAGCTCTGACGAGATCGGAAGGCTCGGCGCGGTTTTGATGGCCGAGGGCTCGCTGGCCGATGAGGGATATGATGTCGACTTCGCGCCGTCCTTCTCCTGATCGGCCCAACTGCCGCGAAACCACTTTCCTTCATGGCCAAAACACAGTAGGAGACGCCCACCAGTTGGCCGGGCGGCCGCGCTGTGCCAATGCCGAAAGGCGGTGCGGTGAGGAAAGTCCGGGCTCCACGGAAACACGGTGCCGGAGAAAGTCCGGCGGGGGCGACCCCAGGAAAGTGCCACAGAAAGTAAACCGCCCCGCTTTCAGACTGCTTGTCGATCAGACACAAGCAGCCTGATGGCGGGGTAAGGGTGAAAGGGTGGGGTAAGAGCCCACCGCGCCTGCGGCAACGCAAGGCGGCACGGTAAACCCCACCGGGAGCAAAACCGAATAGGGATGACGCGGCGCTTGACGCCAGCCTGTTTCCAGGCCGGTCATCCGGGTGGGTTGCGAGAGGCAGTGCGCAAGTGCTGTCCCAGATGAATGGCCGCCACGTTCTGCGGGAAACTGCAGGGCCTTACAAAACCCGGCTTACAGGCCAACTGGTCCTTTTTCTCACTTTGGTCCGTTTTGGGATCGGTCGCCACGCTTCGTTTCCGGAGCGGGGCGATATTATTTTTCTAATATTTTCAGAAGATTGCGCCTGAAAGCTTTCGTTAACAGGCGATTGATAGAATCGGGGTTTGAAACAGTTTTCCGGCACGGCTAATAGCAGGTTGTCCCATTGACGCCCAATTCTGCCCATGTTATCCCATTAACTAACAGTTCGCCGTCTGCGGCATATGGGCGGCAAGTCAGTTCTAAGTCTTTGCATTTATTGTTGAATTCGTCCTTTGGGCGAAGCGGGTTTCTTGTGTCTTTTTTTGGGCGGCTGTCGGACGAGGGCAGCCAAAGTCTTCGGTAGTTTTGCGTCATGAACCGGTTTCTTTCCAATGCGACCAAGAAGATCGATGCGAAGGGAAGGGTCTCGGTGCCTGCGGTGTTTCGCACGGTTCTGTCAGAACGAAAGATTGCGGAGCTTTACTGCTTCCAGGATTTCACCTTTCCCGCCATCTCCATCGGAGGCACCGATCTTCTCGACCGCTTCGAGCGGCAGATCGATCAGGAGGATCCGTTTTCAGCCGACGCGAACAGCATGTCGCTGCTGATCCATGGTGGCGGCGTGTTTGCGAAACTCGATGCCGAGGGGCGGCTGATGATCACGGATTTCATCCGCGACTTCACCGGCATCGACAAGGAGGTCACTTTCGTGGGCCGTGCGGATCACTTCCAGCTTTGGGATCCGCAGGCCTTTCAGGAGGCGCAGGCCGAGGCGCGCAGGGCGCGCTCTCAGCGACGCGCCGGCGGTTGAACGAACGAGGGAACGGAATGTCGGGGACACTTGGCACAGCGGATGCCAATGGCGGACCGGTTCGCCACATTCCGGTCATGCTTGCCGAGGTGCTGGGCGTTCTCGCTCCTGCATCCGGCAAGGTCATTCTGGACGGCACTTTCGGCGCCGGCGGCTATTCGGCGGCGTTGCTGGAGGCTGGGGCCACGGTGATCGGCCTTGATCGCGATCCGAACGCTATTGCAGCGGCAGGCGATATGCTTGCCGCTTATGGCGATTGTCTGCAACTTCACCACACGCAGTTTTCAGTGCTGGACCGTTTCGCGCCCGAGGGCGGTCTTGACGGGGTCGTGCTCGATATCGGCGTCTCCTCGATGCAGATCGACGAGGCCGAACGCGGCTTTTCGTTCCAGAAAAACGGACCCCTCGATATGCGTATGTCGGGAGAAGGCGTTTCGGCCGCCGATGTCGTCAACCGCGCCAAGGTCAGCGATCTGACCCGGATTTTCGGGATCCTCGGTGAGGAAAAGAATGCCGGTCGCATTGCCCGCGCCATCGAAAAACGCCGCCAGGATCAACCGTTTGAAACCACCCGCGATCTGGCCGGGCTGATCGAGATCGTGACGCCGCGCCGCGCCAAGGACAAGATCCACCCGGCAACTCGCGTGTTTCAGGCGCTTCGCGTCTATGTGAATGATGAACTCGGTGAACTTGCCGCGGCACTGCTTGCCGCCGAGCGCAGTCTGAAGCCCGGCGGCGTGCTGGCCGTCGTCACCTTTCATTCGCTGGAAGATCGGATCGTAAAACACTTCATCGCAGCCCGTCTCGGCAAGGCTGGCGGCTCACGCCACCTTCCGGCGGTTGAGCCGGCGCCTGCGCTGTTTTCGCAAGCTGGCAAGGCGATGATTTCGGCAAGCGAAGCCGAAGCCGCTGAAAACCCGCGCGCACGCTCCGCAAAGCTGAGAGCCGCAATCCGTACCGATGTCACCGCGCCGGCCACCGGGCTCGATGCCTTCGGCCTGCCGGCGCTTGCCGATCTTTCCCGTCTAGGAGGTTTTGAGAACTGATGCTGCGTCCTCTCGATCTCATTCTCATTCTGGCCATGGTGGCGACTGCGACCGTCACCTATACGATCAAATACAATGCCGAGACGACACTGGAAGAGGTGCGCAGTCTTGAGGATCAGATCGCGCTTGAGGAAAACACCATTGACCTGCTGAAGGCCGATGAGGCGCTGTTGACGCAGCCCGCCCGCATGGCACGGCTTTCGGAGTATTTTGCGGTCGAGCTTGGTCTGGAGCCGGCCGAGCCCGAGCAGATCGCGACCCTCGATCAGCTCCCGCCGATTGCCCCCGAACCCCAGCCGGAAGACCTTCCGCCGCTGATGGCCGGGAATGCGCCCGACGGAACGGATATCGTTATAACCGGATCGGTGACCCCATGATGAAACTTGCCCGCATCTTCAGGAAAAAGCCGAAAGCAAACAACAGTGCCTCCGATGAAACGGCCACGGCGCAGACCGATGTGTTTCAGGGAACGGCCAAGAGGCGCGTAAGTCTTGCGCGCAGCCGCGTTGCCTTCGTCACCGTTGCCTTCGTTGCCGTCTACGCCATCATTGGCGGCAGGCTGGTACATTATTCGCTGGCCAAGGAAGACGGAACGGTGGCGCGCGCAGCCATGCCGCTCACACTCGCACGTCGCCCTGATATCGTGGATCGCAACGGCGCAATCATGGCCACTGACGTGCGGATGATGTCGCTTTATGCCGATCCCTCGATGATCACCAGTGCCGATGATGTGCTGGAATCGCTGAAACCGATCTTCCCGGATCTCGATGTGAAGCGGGCCTATCGTTTGCTGAAGTCCAAGGGCGAGTTCGTTTGGCTGAAGCGTCAGATCACGCCGAAACAGCAGAGCCAGGTGCTTGCTGCCGGTGTCCCCGGGGTTGGTTTCCGCCCTGAAGTGCGGCGCTTTTATCCTGGCGGTCCCGAGGCGGCTCACATTCTGGGTCTTGTGGATATCGACAACCGGGGTCTGTCTGGCATCGAACGCTATATGGACCAGACCGATGGTATTTCCGGCCTGATGGGACTTGGCCTGACAAGTTCCATGGGGTTGAAGCCCTTCGAGGTCTCGCTCGACCTGCGCGCCGAAAGCATTGTGCGCGATATTCTGGTCCGTGGCGTTGAAAAGTTCGAGGCGCTGGGTGCCACTGGTATCATTTTGAAGGCCGATACCGGTGAAGTTGTCGCACTCGCGTCCTATCCGGATTTCGATCCCAACAATCCGCCGCCGGCCAGCGACAAGAGGATGCTCAACCACGCCATTACCGGCGTTTACGAGATGGGCTCGACCTTCAAACTGTTTACGCTGGCGATGGGGCTGGAATCCGGGCAGTTCAACCTGCAGAGCACGGTCGACGCCAAGACGCCGCTGTTCTTCGGTTCCTCGCGCATCAATGATGACCACGCCCAGCATCGGATCCTTACTTATCCAGAGGTGTTTACCTACTCCTCCAATATCGGCGCCTCGCGCATCGCGGCCGCCGTCGGTCCAGATTACCAGAAGGCATTTCTCGAAAAGCTTGGTCTTCTCGACCGCATTGATACCGAGATTGGCGGCTCGGGCACGCCGCAGAAGCCGCAGAAGTGGGGGGCGTGTTTTCCGCCACCGTTTCCTTCGGCCAGGGCATTACCACGACACCGCTGCAAACGGCTGCGGCCGCAGCGGCCATCATCAACGGCGGCAAGCTGATGTCGCCGACCTTCCTGACGCGCGCACAGGAAGAAGCTGACCGTGTGGGCGTCCGGGTGATTTCCGAGGACACCAGCGACAAGATGCGCTACCTGCTGCGGCTGAACGGAACGGACGGGTCCGGCCGCAATGGACAGGTGCCGGGCTATCGGGTTGGCGCAAAGACCGGTACGGCGGAAAAGATCATTGATGGCAAATATGCCCATGACCACAATTTCAACGCCTTTCTCGCCGCATTTCCGATGGACGATCCCGAATATGTCGTTCTTGTTACCATCGATGATCCGAAAAAGTCGAGGGCGTTCCCGGTCGCACGGCCGCCTGGAACGCCGGTCCGATGACGGGTGAGATCATCCGCCGCACAGCGCCCATACTTGGCGTCGACCCTGATTTCGGGGAAGATGGCAACGCAAAGCTCGCGGCGTACTGAGATATGATTCCGGTCGGCGCGGGTTTGCAACCGGTCGGACACAACGGAAGAGATCGAAAATGTTGCTGCGTGCGCTTGCCGGAATGGCCTTTCCCGAATTGAATGCGGCTCTTGCCGGGCGCGCGGGCGCAATTGAAATCACCGGACTATCTGCCGACAGCCGGAAGATCGAACCCGGCATGCTGTTTGTGGCCGTATCGGGCACCAAGGCCGATGGCGCCGTCTTCATCGATGCTGCAGCCGAAAAGGGCGCAGCGGTTGCGATCAGCGCATCTGCCGCCGACAGCGCGAAAATTCCGGTCCTTCAGGTTGATAATCCGCGTCTGTTTCTGGCACGTGCCGCCGCACGGTTTTATGGCAGGCAGCCCCAGACAATGGTCGCCGTCACAGGCACTGCCGGCAAGACCTCTGTTGCTTCATTTACCCGCCAGATATGGACCCATGCGGGACATCCCGCCGCGATGATCGGTACCACCGGCGTGATTGCGCCTGGCCGCAAGGAATACGGTGCGTTGACGACGCCCGATCCCGTCGTGTTGCACGCGCTTCTGGCAGAGCTTGCCGAAAACGGCGTGTCCCATGCTGCGATGGAGGCATCCAGTCACGGGCTCGACCAGTGCAGGCTTGATGGCGTCACGCTGGCAGCCGCGGGCTTTACCAATCTCGGTCGTGATCACATGGATTACCATCCGACGGTCGAGAAGTATTTCGATGCTAAGATGCACCTTTTCGACCGGGTTTTACCGCGCGGCGCACCGGCCGTGATCAACGCCGATGACGAATGGTCGATACGCGCGGCTGAAGCGGCAAAGGCTGCCGGACAAAGGGTTTTGACGGTCGGGCGCAACGGCGATTTTCTGACGCTGAAACGCGTCGAACAAAAGCGTGACAGCCAGTTTGCCGAAGTGCTGCATGACGGCACGATTTATGAGGTGCGGCTGCCGCTTGCCGGTGAATTCCAGATTTCCAATGCACTTGTGGCCGCAGGCCTTGCCATAGCCACTGGCGTTGCGGCGAAGGACGCGCTTGCCGCTCTTGACAAGCTTGAGGGTGCCGAGGGCCGGCTGCAGCTTGCGGGCAAGGCGAAAAACGGCGCGCTCGCCTATGTTGACTACGCCCACAAGCCCGATGCGCTGGAAAAGGTTCTTGCCTCGGTCCGTCCGTTTACAACGGGTCGCGTGCTCGTGGTGTTCGGCTGTGGCGGTGACCGTGACAAGGGCAAGCGCCCGATCATGGGCGAGATCGCCACGCGGCTTTCCGATATCGTGATCGTCACCGATGACAATCCACGCTCGGAAGAACCGGCCGTTATCCGTTCCGAAATCATGGCGGCAGCTCCAGGTGCCATTGAGATCGGTGATCGCCGTGAGGCCATCATTCACGCGATCGGCCTTTTGAAGCAGGGCGACACGCTGATCGTCGCGGGCAAGGGCCACGAAGAAGGACAGATGGCTGGCGGCATTACGCGTCCCTTCTCCGATCTGACTGAGGTGAAAAAGCACTGGAGGGCATGCAATCGTGAGTTTGCTTTGGACATCAGCCGAAATGGTCGCGGCCATGGAAGGCCGTCCCGTCGGCGAACTGCCGGAAGGCGTCAACGGCATTTCCATCGACAGCCGGACGCTTGCGCCTGGAGAGGCGTTTTTCGCCATCAAGGGCGACAGAGTGGACGGGCATTCATTCGCGGGACTTGCGGCCGCCAACGGCGCCGGGCTTCTGGTGATCTCGGAAGCAAAACTGCCCGCGCTTGGCCGTCTGACCTGTCCGATGATCGTCGTCGATGATGTGCTGGAGGCGATGGTGCGCCTTGCTGCAGCCTCAAGGGCGCGTGTCGCGGGCCGGATCATCGCCGTCACTGGCTCTGTCGGCAAAACCAGCACCAAGGAGATGATCGCGCGCGGGCTGAAGGCTTCGGGCAAGGTCCACGCGGCGGTCGCCTCCTTCAACAATCACTGGGGCGTGCCGCTGACATTGGCGCGTATGCCGTCCGATACCGAATTCGGCGTGTTCGAGATCGGCATGAACCATTCCGGCGAGATCCGGCCGCTGACGAAGCTTGTGCGCCCGCATGTTGCGGTGGTGACCACGATTGCCCCCGTCCATATCGGCAATTTCTCAGGCATCAAAGAGATCACCGCAGCCAAGGCCGAGATATTCGAGGGGCTGGAGCCGGAAGGGGCTGCCATCCTGAACCGCGATATCGACGAATTCGAGTCGCTGGCGCGGGTGGCGAAGAATTGCGGCGCGCAGATTGTCTCTTTCGGCGAACATGCCAAAGCGCTGTTCCGTCTTCTCGATTACCGCACCGTTGGCGACAAGGGGCATGTCCAGGCGCTGCTTGGCAGCGAGGAACCGGTTTCCTTCAATCTCGGTCTGCCCGGCCAGCATATGGCCGAGAACGCGCTGGCAGCACTGGCGGCGATCTCCATGGCAGGCGGGGACGCCCATGCCGCGCTCGAGGCGCTGGAAACCGCCGAACAGTTGAAGGGCAGGGGCCTGCGCCAGCAGCTCGCAATCGGCGATGACGGCTTCACCCTGATCGACGAAAGCTATAACGCCAATCCAGCCTCGATGCGGGCAGCACTTGAATTGTTGGGTGCGGATCATAGCAGGGGACGCAGGATTGCCATACTTGGCGATATGCTCGAACTCGGCGATTACGCCGCGGAAGCGCATGAGGCTCTTGCCGGGCCGCTGGTGTCTGCCGGTGTCACGGATGTCTGGCTCGCCGGGGAGCATATGCAGGCGCTGCGCGATGCCCTGCCGGAGAGCATTGTTGTGGAATATCGGGCGAATGCCGGAGAACTGGCCGAATTTGCCGTCGGTGCGGTCGCGGCCGGCGATACTGTGATGGTAAAGTCATCCAATGGTGCGGGATTCGGCAAGATCGTCGCAAAACTGATCGATACCTATCCCGCGCGGTGATAAACCGCGCTTAAACATTTTCGTGGTAAACGGACGTTTGATATGCCGCGAAAAACGCAATTCTGAAGCGCCTGTTGCGGCCCGTTCGGGGGCAATGCCGGCGTGTTTCGCCGTCGCTGGAAAGGGACGTTTATGCTGATTTGGCTTGTGGAGCTGTCAGACAGGTTCCAGTTTTTCAACCTGTTCCGCTACATTACGTTTCGCTCCGGCGCTGCCGTATTTACCTCGGCCCTGATTGTCTTCCTCTTCGGTCCCCGGATTATCGCAGCCTTGCGCATAAGGCAGGGCAAGGGTCAGCCGATTCGCGCCGATGGTCCGCAGACCCATTTCAAGAAGGCCGGTACGCCGACCATGGGCGGGCTGATGATTCTGGCGGGCATTGTCGGCTCAGCGCTTTTGTGGGCGGACCTTTCCAATGCCTATGTGGTCGCGACCCTGCTGGTCACGCTCGGTTTTGGGGCAATCGGCTTTTATGACGATTATCTCAAGGTCACCAAGCAGTCCGATAAGGGGTTTTCCGGGCGGCGGCGGCTGTTCTTCGAATTCATCATCGCCGGTGTTGCCGTTGCCTTTATGATGTATGCGGCCAACCTGGCCAGTATCGATGGTGCAACGCTGGGTTCGGCGCTGACCTTCCCGTTCTTCAAGGATGTGATCATCGATCTCGGCTGGTTCTTTATTCCCTTCGGCGCTTTCGTGATCGTCGCTGCCGGTAATTCCGTGAACCTGACCGACGGTCTCGACGGACTGGCGACCGTTCCGGTGATTATCGCCTCCGGCTCGTTCGCGCTGATCGCCTATGTCGTCGGCAACTCCGTGTTCGCGACCTATCTTCAGATCAATTATGTTCCGGGCACCGGCGAACTGGTGGTGCTGCTTTCCGCCGTCATCGGCGCCTGCATGGGGTTCTTGTGGTTCAACGCACCGCCGGCGGCGATCTTCATGGGCGATACCGGGTCGCTGGCGCTTGGCGGCCTGATCGGCTCGGTTGCGGTTGCCACCAAGCATGAGATCGTGATGGCGATCATTTGCGGGCTGTTCGTGCTTGAGGCGCTCTCCGTCATCATTCAGGTGGCTGTCTATAAGAAAACCTCCAAACGGGTGTTCCTGATGGCGCCGATCCATCATCATTTCGAGAAGCTCGGCTGGACCGAGAGCCAGGTCGTGATCCGGTTCTGGATCATCTCTTTCGGTCTCGCCATGGTCGGCCTTTCGACCCTGAAGCTTCGATAGGAAAATAATCCGTGATCGTGGTCTCCGTCTTCTCCGGTAAAAAATCGCTCTTTTCGGGCTCGGCGGTTCGGGCCTTGCGAGTGCGCGCGCTCTTGTTGCGGGTGGCGCGGAGGTTTCTGCCTTTGATGACCGCGAGGAAAGCCGTGCGGCCGCTCAGAAAGCCGGTATTCCGGTGGTCGATCTGAAGACGGCGGACTGGCATATGTTCGATGCGCTGGTGCTGGCGCCGGGCGTGCCGCTGACCCATCCGAAGCCGCACTGGACCGTAGAACTGGCAAAGGCTGCCGGCGTCGAGATCATCGGCGATGTCGAACTGTTTGCCCGTGAGCGGCGTGCGATCTGTCCGGGTGCAAAGCTGATCGCGATTACCGGCACCAACGGCAAATCGACAACCACGGCGCTGATTGGCCATATCCTCAACGCCGCCGGACGCGATGCGCAGGTTGGCGGCAATATCGGCAGGGCGGTGCTCGACCTCGATCCGCTCACACCTGAATGCTTTTATGTGGTGGAATGCTCCTCCTACCAGATCGATCTGGCACCGACGCTGGATGCCGATGTCGGCTTGCTCCTCAACCTCACGCCTGACCATCTCGACCGCCATGGCGACATGAACCGCTATGCTGCGATCAAGGAACGGCTGGTGGTGGGGGCTGGAACCGCTGTTGTCGGCGCCGATGACAGCTATTGTCTGGCAATTGCCGGTCGCCTGGTTCGGGCCGGTCACAATCTGATCAGCGTATCCGCCGATCGCACCCATATCACAAGCGGACTGGGCTTTGACGGTCGGGCGATCATCGCTGCAGAGGATGGCCGCGTGGTTGCCGATCTGTCCGGCCACACCGTGCTGCGCGGGGCGCATAACGGTCAGAACGTCGCCGCCGCCATTGCCGCCTGCCGTGCGGTCGGCCTTTCGGACCCGGAAATCCTGTCCGGTATCGCCACGTTCAAGGGACTTTCACATCGCATGCAGCCGATTGCGCGGCGCGGCAAGGTGCTGTTCGTCAATGATTCCAAGGCAACCAATGCCGAGGCTGCCGCCCCTGCGCTCAAGACCTTCAACGATATCTACTGGATCGCAGGCGGACGGCAAAAACAAGGCGGCGTCTCCTCATTGCAGGCGTTTTTCCCGAGGATTACCAAAGCCTATCTGATCGGAGAGGCGGCGGATGCCTTCGCCGAAACGCTTTCGGGCAAAACCGAGACGGTCATATCCGGTACGCTGGAAAAGGCCGTCAGTGATGCAGCGGATGATGCGGCGACGGCCGGTTCGGCGTCGCCCGTGGTGCTGCTTTCGCCCGCCTGCGCCAGCTTCGATCAGTTCAGGAACTTCGAGACGCGTGGCGATGCCTTCGTCGATGCCGTGATGGCGCTTGACGGGATTGAACCGCCCGATGAAACCGGCAGGGGAAGTAGGCTATGGTCTCTCGCGTTCAACGCGGACCGATTGCGGACTGGTTCTGGACCATCGACCGATGGCTGCTTGCGGCCTTTCTCGCGCTGATGGGCATCGGGTTCATGCTGTCGTTTGCGGCGTCACCTGCCGTTGCCGACCGTCTCGGCTATGACAGTTTCCACTTTGTCCGCCGTCACGCCATCTTCATTTTCCCTCGCTGGCGGTGATGATCGGCCTGTCCTTCTGTTCGCCGCGGATGATCCGGCGGCTGGCGGTGGTCATCCTCATTGGCTCTCTTCTGATGATGGTTGCGGCGCTGTTCGTCGGTACGGCGAATAATGGCTCGCGGCGCTGGATCGTGCTGGCCGGTTTTTCGCTCCAGCCTTCGGAGTTTCTCAAACCAGCCTTTGCGGTGGTCTGTGCCTGGCTGTTTGCCGAGCACCAACGCTATCCGGAAATTCCGGGCAATCTGTTTGCCGGAATTCTGTTCATCATTTCGGCAGTGCTGTTGATCGCCCAGCCCGATTTCGGTCAGACCGTGCTTCTCGGCATTGTCTGGGGTGGCATCTTCTTCATGGCCGGAATGTCGTGGATCTGGATTGCAGGTCTCGGCGGAGTGGGAGTTGCCGGTTTCCTGGCAGCCTATACCTGGCTTCCGCACGTGACCTCGCGTATCGACCGGTTTCTGACCGGCGAGGGCGATAACCTTCAGGTGGAGCTTGCTGCCAAGGCGATCCAGCAGGGCGGACTTTTCGGTCTCGGGCCGGGTGAGGGCATCGTCAAACGCCGCCTGCCGGACAGCCATACAGACTTCGTTTTTTCGGTGGCTGCGGAAGAGTTCGGCATTCTGTTCTGCATGTTCATCGTGGCGATCTTCGCCTTCATCGTCCTGCGTGGCCTGACCCATGCCTATCGCGAACGTGATGATTTTGCACGCTTTGCCGTGGCCGGTCTTGTGCTTCAGATCGGCATGCAGTCGGTGATCAATATCGGCGTTGCGCTGCAACTGATGCCGGCAAAGGGCATGACCCTGCCGCTGATTTCAGCGGGCGGATCGTCGATGATCGCAACCTGCATCGGAGCAGGCTTCATTCTGGCACTGACCCGCCACCGGCCCGAAAAACGCGCCCGACAGGACCATTTCTTCGAGCCGGGCCGACCACGTGGCGTGGCTGCGGAATAGGGTTTATCATGGAAAGCAAGCTGTTCTTCCTCGCCGCCGGTGGCACTGGCGGTCATGTATTTCCGGCCGAAGCGCTGGCGCATGAACTCATCCGGCGCGGTCATCAGGTTCATCTTGTGACCGACAGCCGTGCAGAGCGTTATGCCGGCAGTTTCCCGCAGCCGAAATCCACATTGTGCCATCTGCCACGATCGGGTCAAAGAACCCGATATCGATCATTCGCGCGGCGCTGACGCTGTTCAAGGGATCACGGGTGGCGCGCGCGCTGTTTGCCGAACACCGTCCCGCAGCCGTGATCGGCTTTGGCGGATATCCGACCGTTCCGCCGCTTTATGCGGCCGCTGCCAGCGGCATTCCAACCATGCTGCACGAGCAGAATGCAGTGATGGGACGCGCCAACAAGATGCTGGCACCGCGCGTGAATGCCATTGCCGGTGGTTTCCTGACGCCCGAGGGCGAGCCGCTTGGCGCCAAGATTTTTGCGACCGGCAATCCTGTACGTCCCGCCGTTCTTCGGGCGGCGGCAACGCCCTATGATAGACGGACGCAGAAAGAGCCTTTCAACCTTCTGGTTTTCGGCGGTAGCCAGGGTGCGCACTTCTTTGCCGATGCCGTTCCCGGTGCACTGACGCGTCTTTCGCCTGAGGTGCGGGGCCTGTTCAGGGTCACCCAGCAGGCTCGACCGGAGGATGTGGAGCAGGTAACAGCGCGTTTTACCGAACTTGGAGTTCCCGCAGAGATTTCTCCTTTCTTTTCCGATATGGCGCGCAGGATCGCAGAAGCCCATCTGGTCGTTTGCCGTTCGGGTGCCTCGACAGTCTCGGAGATTTCGGTCATCGGGCGTCCGGCAATCTATGTGCCCTATCCCCACGCGCTTGATCATGACCAGGCGGCAAATGCCGCGCTGGTTTCGGCCAATGGCGGCGCAAAGGTCGTGCATCAGTCACAACTTTCAGATGAGCATTTTTCGGAATTGTTAACCGAAGCCGTTGATGATCCGGAGAAACTTGTCGCTGCGGCTGTCGCGGCAAAACAGGCCGGAAAACGCGATGCAACAGAGAAACTCGCCGACATGGCTGAGGCTCTGGCGTCGGGTGAGAAAATTGAAGGAACAAGCAGATGAGAATGCCTCAGGCTATCGGTGTCGTCCATTTTGTCGGCATCGGGGGATCGGCATGAGCGGCATTGCCGAAGTCCTCAGCAATCTCGGCTATAAGGTGCAGGGCTCCGACCAAGCCGAAAGCGCCAATGTCACCCGACTGCGTGAAAAGGGCATTGTCGTCTCGATCGGTCACAGGCCCGAAAATCTCGGCGATGCGGAAGTGATCGTGGTGTCGTCAGCCATCAAGCGCACCAATCCCGAGCTTGTGGCCGCCCGCGAAAAACACCTGCCTGTGGTGCGCCGCGCGGAAATGCTGGCCGAACTGATGCGCTTCCGCGATGCGATCGCGATCGGCGGCACCCATGGCAAGACCACCACCACCTCGATGGTTGCGACCCTGCTGGAAGCCGGCGGGCTGGATCCGACTGTTATCAACGGCGGTATCATCAATGCTTATGGCACCAATGCGCGCATGGGCGAGGGCGAGTGGATGGTGGTCGAGGCGGATGAATCCGACGGCACCTTCCTGAAGCTGCCCGCCGAAATTGCGGTGGTTACCAATATCGACCCCGAGCACCTCGATCACTATGGCACCTTTGACGGCGTGCGCGCCGCCTTCCGGCAGTTCGTCGAGAATGTGCCGTTTTATGGGTGCGGTGTATTGTGTCTTGATCACCCGGAAGTGCAGTCGCTCGTCGGACAGATCGAGGACCGGCGTATCGTGACTTATGGCGAGAACCGCCAGGCGGATGTCCGGTTTTCCAACATCCGCAATGAAGGCACCCGCACGATCTTCGACGTCGATATCCGACGCCGCCGCAGGCCGTCGGTGAAGCTTGAAAATCTGGCGCTGCCGATGCCCGGTCGCCACAACGTCTCCAATGCGACGGCCGCGATTGCCGTTGCCGACCGGCTGCATATTTCCGAAGACGATATCCGCAAGGGGCTTGCGGCCTTCGGCGGTGTCAAGCGGCGGTTTACCCTGGTCGGAACCTGGAACGATGTTCAGATTTTCGATGATTACGGGCATCACCCGGTCGAGATCCGCTCGGTGCTGGGCGCGGCGCGTGAAGCCTGTGACGGGCGGGTCATCGCCATCCACCAGCCGCACCGCTATTCGCGGCTGGAAAGCCTGTTCGAGGATTTCACCAACTGCTTCAACGATGCCGATACCGTGTTCATCGCGCCGGTCTATGCAGCGGGTGAGGAACCGCGCGAGGGGTTTGACGCCGAGACGCTGGTCTCCGGCATCAAGGCCGCCGGCCACCGCGATGCCCATTATCTGGCTGGCGAGGAAGCGCTTTCGGCAAGGATTGCAAAGATTGCCGAACCGGGCGATTTTATTGTCATGCTCGGAGCGGGCAGTATCACCGCCTGGGCTGCGCGACTTCCGGTCGCGCTCAATGAAATGTCTTGAAGGATCCTACGTCAATGCTCGACGGAAAGAGGCTGATTGAACGGCTTGGCGCGACTGCGTCTCAACTGAGAGGCAGGCTTGTGCCGAATTCCGGCATGGCCCGGGTAACCTGGCTGCGCGCCGGGGGCGGCCGAATTATTGTTTCAGCCATTGGACGAAGACGATCTTCAGCTCTTTCTGCAGGCTCTGCCGGACGATGTGCCGCTTGCCGCCTTCGGTGTTGGGTCAAACCTTCTGGTGCGCGATGGTGGGGTTTCCGGCGTGACTGTGCGTCTTTCCGCCAAGGGATTCGGCCAGCAGGACGTGGCCGGTGAAAACCGCATTCTGGCCGGGGCGATCTCGCCGGACAAGCATATCGCCGGGTTCGCCATGGATCAGGGTATCGGCGGATTTTCCTTTCTTTACGGCATTCCGGGTTCGCTGGGCGGGGCGCTTGCGATGAATGCCGGCGCCCATGGCACCGAGATGTCCGAGCGCGTTGTCGAAATCTATGGCCTGAACCGCAAGGGCGAGAAGGTGATCATCCCCCGCGAGGCGATGCGTTACGCCTATCGTTCGGCGGCGGTGCCTGAAGGTGTGATCTTCACCGGAGCCTTGCTGGAAGGTTTTGCCAGAGACCGGGCGGAAATCCGCGACGAGATGGAGGTGGTTCGCAACCACCGTGAGACGGTTCAGCCGATCCGTGAAAAGACCGGTGGCTCCACCTTCAAGAACCCGGACGGACATTCCGCATGGCGGCTGATTGACGAGGCTGGCTGTCGCGGTCTGATGATCGGTGGGGCGCAGATGTCGCCGATGCACTGCAACTTCATGATCAATCTCGGCCATGCCACTGCCTATGATCTGGAATATCTCGGGAAACCGTGCGCGAGCGTGTCTACAATCACACCGGCATCCTGCTCGAATGGGAAATCAGACGCGTCGGCAAATTTCCCGAGGGCCGCGAGCTTTACACCTTCGTGCCGCAGGAACTCGATTGATCCACAGAGCCTGAAACGCCCGTGGCGCAAGGATGTTTAGCGCTGTCAGAGCGGGCTAACTCCTTATCGACAACAGCTTTTTCTCGTTCGGTTAACCAAAGTAAACGCTTCATTAACCATCCTCCTTCACAAATAGGGATACGAAACGCTTTCCACAAAAAGCGGTATTCCGAATGTTTGGTCCGGCTTTTGCCGGCAAAGGTGGGGACGTGCATGAGTTCCGGACACGTGGCTGTTTTAATGGGCGGATTTTCCTCGGAGCGTCAGGTCAGTCTGGCGACGGGCAAGTCCTGCGCCGATGCGCTGGAGGCTGAAGGCTTCCGCGTCAGCCGCATCGACGTGACCCGTGATGTCGCCACGGTCCTTTCCGAACTGAAGCCAGATTTTGCCTTCAATGCGCTCCACGGTCCCTTCGGCGAGGACGGCAAGGTCCAGGGCATCCTGGAGTATCTCGAGATCCCCTATACCCATTCCGGCGTGTTGGCCTCGGCTCTTGCCATGGACAAGGCGCAGGCCAAGCGCGTGGCTGCTGCCTGCGGTATTCCTGTTGCTGACAGCATTCTTCTTCAGCGCGGCGAGATCGGCCATGACCATCCGATGACGCCGCCCTATGTGATCAAGCCCGTCAGCGAAGGCTCGTCCTTCGGGGTGCTGATCGTGGATGAAGGGCAGGCTTCACCGCCGCAGTCAATTTCGTCCACCGATTGGACCTTCGGCGAGAAGGTCATGGTTGAGCGCTTCATCAAGGGGCGCGAGTTTACCTGCGGCGTGATGGATGGAACGGCGCTGTGCGTGACCGAGATCGTGCCGGTCGGCCAGAAATTTTACGATTTTGACGCCAAATATCGTCCGGGTGGCTCGAAACACATTCTGCCGGCGGAAATTAAACCGAATATTTACCAAAAGATACAATCATTGGCCGTTCAGGCGCATCAGGCAATCGGGTGCCGCGGTGTCTCTCGTTCGGATTTCCGTTTCGACGAGACCCTCGGCGAGGACGGCATCATCTGGCTGGAAGTGAATACCCAGCCCGGTATGACCGAAACCTCTCTGGTTCCCGAAATGGCTGCCGATGCAGGCTATGACTTTGGTGCATTTCTCCGATGGATGGTGGAGGACGCTTCGTGTTTGCGATGAAAGCTAAAAAGGGCGATACGGTCGACATTGGCCGCAGCGATCCCGTCGGACGGGGTGGCGTTCTGCCGCGACCCGTCAGGCGCGCGGTTCGCTTTTCGACCGGCTTTCTGACCGGCCGCACCCCTATGCCGGGTCATGTCGGAAGCCTTGCAGCGCTTGCTTTTTGTTGCCGTCAGTGCTCACGCGATTGTCGCTGCCGAAAAGGGCGACCTGGTGCGCCGTGCGGCTTTTCAGCTCGCTGGGTTTTCGGTCGAGGACATTGAGATTTCCGGCAACACTGAGACCTCGGAAATCGCCATTCTTCAGAACCTCGGCCTCGAAGGCGCCTATTCGCTGCAGGGAATTGATGTCCAGCGCGCTCGCGGGCAGCTGCTCAATCTGCCATGGGTGGCAGAGGCCGATGTCCGCAAGGTCTATCCATCGACGCTGAAGATCACGCTGACTGAACGCGTTCCCTATGCGCTTTGGCAGCAGGAAGATGGTCGAACGCTGATGATCGAGCGTGACGGCAATGTCATCGGCTCCCTCAGCGCACCGAAATTCCGCAGGCTTCCGCTGGTTCTCGGTCAGGGCGGCAATTTCGCCGCCGAAGGCATTGACGGGCTGCTTGAAGGTTGGCCGGCATTGTCGGACCGTGTGCGCGCCTACAAGCGCGTCGATGGCCGCCGATGGGACCTATATCTCGATAATGGCATGATCGTGAAACTGCCCCAGAAGGGCACGGAAGCGGCGTTGGCGCGCCTGAAGGGCCTGGAGGATAGCCGTTCAATCCTGGAACGCGAAATCACGGCCGTGGATCTCAGACTGGATGACCGCATCGCGATCCAGTTGACACCCGCTGCGATGGAGCGGCGTCAGGCGGCTACAGAAGCGCTGGAAAAGACATTTAAGAACAAGGGAGGCGCCTGTGAACCTGTTTGGCTCCGTCGGCTTTGGCCGCGTAAAACCCCTTTCTGCAAAGAAGACGCATATCGTCAGTGTGCTGGATATAGGCTCGTCCAAGATCGTCTGCATGATCGCCCGTCTGACGCCACGCGCCGAAAGCCAGATTCTGCCCGGTCGAACTCACAATATCGAGATCATCGGGATCGGTCACCAGCGCTCGCAGGGTATCAAGAGCGGCGTCATCGTCAATCTCGATGCAGCCGAGCATGTCATCCGGCTTGCTGTCGATGCTGCGGAAAGCATGGCTGGGATCACGATTGACAGTCTGATCGTCAATGTCTCGGCTGGTCGCATCAAAAGCGATACCTATACGGCCGCGATCGATCTCGGTGGTCAGGACGTTGATGCCTCCGATCTGCGACGCGTCCTGTCTGCGGTTTCGCGTCGCTCGATCAACGACGAACGTCAGGTCCTGCACTCGCTGCCCGCCGGTTTCACGCTTGACGGAGAACGCGGCATTCGCGATCCGCTTGGCATGTATGGCGAGACGCTCGGCGTCGATCTGCATGTGGTTACCGCCGAAAGGCTGGCGCTGCGCAATGTCGAGCTTTGCGTTAACCGCGCGCATCTTTCTGTGGAGCGCATGGTGGCAACGCCCTATGCCAGCGGACTGTCCGCACTTGTCGATGATGAAGTCGAACTTGGCTGCGCGGCGATCGACATGGGTGCCGGTACCACGACGATCTCGGTTTTTCCGAGGGACGGTTGGTTCACACCGATGCCATCAGTCTCGGTGGGCATCATGTGACGACCGATCTCGCCCGTGGTCTTTCCACGCGCATGGAAGACGCCGAACGTCTGAAATGCGTTCATGGATCGACATTGGCCTCCAGTGCCGACGAACGCGAGATGATTGCGGTTCCCTCGATCGGCCGCGACGATGACGACCAGCCCCGGCAGATCTCCAAGGCGCTGCTTTCGAAAATCGTCAGGGCGCGGGTGGAGGAAACGCTTGAGCTGATACGCGACCGGATCCAGCTTTCGGGCTATTCGGCCGTTGTCGGCAAGAGGGTGGTGCTGACCGGCGGAGCAAGCCAGCTCATCGGTCTTTGCGAACTGGCGCGGCGCATCTTGAGCCGCAATGTCAGGATCGGGCGTCCGATGGGCGTTTCGGGACTGCCGCTTCCGGCCAAGGGCCCGTCCTTTGCCACGGCAGCGGGACTGCTGATTTATCCGCAACTTGCGGAAAGCGAAACCTATGGCGGCGAACAGCGGGGTTTTCTGCCATCGGGAGGCGGACGCCTGTCGCGCGTCGGCCAATGGTTCAGGGAAAGTTTTTAAAGAACACCAGAGATTGGCCGGCTTGGCGGTGCGGCCTTAGCGAGAAGGAACGAAACCAATGACTATCACGCTTCAAAAGCCAGATATTACAGAATTGAAGCCGCGCATCACCGTATTCGGTGTCGGCGGCGGCGGCGGCAACGCCGTGAACAACATGATCACGGCAGGCCTGCAGGGCGTTGACTTTGTCGTCGCCAACACCGATGCGCAGGCGCTGACCATGACCAAGGCGGAACGCGTCATCCAGCTCGGCGTTGGCGTGACCGAAGGTCTCGGCGCCGGTTCGCAGCCGGAAGTCGGACGGGCCGCTGCCGAGGAGTGCATCGATGAAATCATCGACCACCTCAACAACACCCATATGTGCTTCGTCACTGCTGGCATGGGCGGCGGAACCGGCACGGGTGCTGCGCCAGTCGTAGCTCAGGCGGCCCGCAACAAGGGCATCCTGACCGTTGGCGTCGTCACCAAGCCGTTCCAGTTCGAAGGCCAGCGCCGTATGCGCCTTGCCGATTCGGGCATTGAAGAACTGCAGAAGTCGGTCGACACTCTGATCGTGATCCCGAACCAGAACCTGTTCCGTATCGCCAATGACAAGACGACCTTTGCGGACGCCTTTGCCATGGCCGACCAGGTGCTCTATTCCGGTGTTGCCTGCATCACCGACCTGATGGTCAAGGAAGGCCTGATCAATCTCGACTTCGCCGACGTCCGTTCGGTGATGCGCGAGATGGGCCGTGCGATGATGGGCACCGGCGAGGCATCTGGCGAAGGCCGCGCAATGCAGGCCGCCGAAGCCGCAATCGCCAATCCGCTGCTTGATGAAACCTCGATGCGCGGCGCTCAGGGTCTGCTGATCTCGATCACCGGTGGCCGTGACCTGACGCTGTTCGAAGTCGACGAGGCAGCCACGCGCATCCGCGAGGAAGTCGATCCGGACGCCAATATTATCCTTGGCGCCACTTTCGACGAAGAACTGGAAGGCATCATCCGCGTTTCCGTCGTTGCCACCGGCATCGACCGTTCGATGTCCGAAGGCTACGAGGATGCCCCGCGCCGCGCCGCGAAGCACGTCCTGAAGTCCGCAGCATCAATGGTGGCCAAAACAACGGTGGCCAGACGGTCAACCAGGCACCTCAGCCGGCTGCACCCCAGCCTCAGCCCCAGCAGGCTCGTCCGGACCCGATCGCCGAGACCATTCGTTCGGCGGAAGCCGAAATGGAACGTGAACTGCAGATGGCTGTAAGCCGTCCCCAGCAGCCAAAGCCGCAGGCACAGCGTCCCGAAGGCGTCAACATGCAGCCGAAGAGCCAGATCTTCGCCGCCGAGACGGACCAGGCTCCGCGTCAGCAGCGGGCAGCTCCGGCTCCGCAGCAGGCGCCTCAGCAGCCCCGTCAGCAGATGGCTGAACCGCGCCGGATGCCGGAAGTCTCCGACTTTCCGCCGGTCGTCCAGCCGGAAATGAGCGCAAGCCGTCGTCAGGAGCAGGAAGAGCGTGGCCCCAAGGGTCTGTTCAAGCGCCTGTCGAATACGCTTGGCCGCGGTGACGAGAGCTTCGAAGGCCATCACGAGCAGCCGGCTCCGCGCCAGCAGGCACCGCAGGCGGCCCCGCAAAACAATCCTTACGCGCCGCGTCGTTCTGCTGAGCAGCCCGCCGCCCGCCAGGATGATGATCAGTTCGATATTCCCGCCTTCCTGCGTCGTCAGGCGAACTGATTGTTACGGTCTCATCGCTTCCCGCCTTAGGGAAGCGGTAACCGTCTTTTCCTAAAACTTCTCGCAAAGTGAACCCGGTCGCGCCTCGCGGCCGGGTTTTTACGACTTTCGTAACATTAGGAAAGAAACAGTGATTTGGATTCAAAAGGGGCAATGCGTAATTACGTGACGAGCGGTCGATGTAGCGCAGAGTTGATTTGCGCAGCATGGTCTGACTCGCATGCCCGTGCATTTGGTTTCCGGGTCATGATGTCATTGAGACAAACACCTATTTTTATAAGGGCGTGATTATATGTCGGCTGGTTTTTCGGATTGCAAACGACGGTGACGAATTCCGTGAGGATTTCGGGAATCGGTGTGCATTCTGGCAAGCCGGCGACGATTACGCTCGCACCTGCCGAGGCCGATACCGGTATCGTTTTCGAACGCTATGACGCGGGCCGCCGCATCAGTTCGTTCAAGGCGGTTTCCGACAATGTCGGGCCTACCGCGCTTTGCACCGTGCTCGGCGAGCATCCCGGCGAATGGATCGCGACGATTGAACACGTGATGGCAGCCCTCTATGCCTTTGGCGTCGACAATCTGGTCGTGGCCGTCGAGGGTGCGGAAATGCCGATCATGGACGGCAGTGCGCGGATCTTTGTCGAGGCTTTGGATGAGGTTGGCATTGTCGCGCTCCCCGAAAAGCGCAGCTATCTCAAGGTTACCAAGACTGTTCGTGTTGAAAACGGCGCCGGCTGGGCCGAGTTCACGCCTTATGAAGGCACGCGTTTCGAAGTTGAGATCGATTTCGATACACCGTTGATCGGCCGGCAGAAATGGACTGGCGACATGACGGGGATACCTTCCGCAAGGAACTCTCGGGTGCGCGCACCTTTGGTTTCATGCGTGACGTCGAGCCGATGTGGGCACGCGGATTTGCACTTGGGTCCTCTTTGGAGAATTCAGTGGTGATCTCCGACGATGATCGTGTCATCAATCCGGAAGGGTTGCGCTACGATCACGAATTCGTGCGCCACAAGACGCTCGACGCTGTTGGCGACCTTGCAATGATGGGCATGCGGTTTGCCGGTTGTTTCCGGTCCTATCGCGGCGGGCATGCGCTGAATGCGAAAGCGGTGCGTGCTTTGTTCGAAACGGCAGGCGCCTGTGTCATCGTTTCGCCACGCGGAGCGCTGCCCTTCAGGCTGCGTCAGGAAGATGTCGTGGCTGCCGGGCCGGTTTCCTGATACTCAAAACCAATCGAAAATGCGGTCATGCCGGCGTCTGATGGGCGTCGGTATTTCCATGTTGAGCGATGGTTCGCTGATGCCGACTGCGTGTTTTTCATTGGAAAATCCCGCGCCGAACCTGTATCGATGCCACAGAAACTTATGCGTTTTCGGTGGCTTGAGATTGCTCTTGCCGGCCGGATATGCGTAAAACGACGTTCGACTTTGAAATGCGTTCCATAGACGCTGTAAATGGGGCTCGAAGAATGGCTGGTACCAAAAACGAATGAATGACGGAGCGTTTCGCGCAGCGTCTCTTCCCGTCGCCATAGTTCTCGGAGCGAGCATTGTTCTTGCCGGATGCTCCAGAAACAAAGACGTGGATATCACGACGCTTCAGTACAGAATCGGACCCGCCGCAGCAGCTTTATGACGAGGCGCTCGCCAACGTCAACGCTGGCAAGGTCAGCGAAGCGCTGAGAAAGTTCCAGGCAATCCAGGATCAGAACCCGCTCTCCGACTATGCGCGTCAGGCGCTGATCATGCAGACCTACCTCCAGTATCGTTCGCGCAAATATGAAGCGGCGGTCTCTTCAGGCAGGCGCTATCTCAAGCTCTATCCGAATTCGGCAGATGCGGCCTACGCTCAGTATCTGGTCGGTCTTGCCTATTCGAAGGAGATTGTCGACGTAACTCAGGATCAGGGGGCTGCGGAAAGCACCATCGTGGCAATGCAGGCTGTCGTCGACAATTATCCCGATTCTGAATACGTCTCCGATGCGCGGGCCAAGATCCGCTACGCGCGCGACCAGCTTGCCGGCAAGGACATGCAGGTGGGCCGCTATTATCTTGAGCGCAAGGATTATGTTGCTGCGATTTCACGCTTTAACAGCGTGGTTGAGGAATATTCCGACACCAACCAGATCGAAGAGGCGCTGGAACGGCTGGTCGAAGCCTATTACGCCATGGGCGTCATTCCCGAAGCGCAGAATGCTGCCTGGGTTCTCGGCCTCAATTATCCCGACAGCGTCTGGTATCAGAGGGCTTACAACCTGCTGAACAAACAGGGTATTCAGCCAAAATCGGCCGGCCGCGGCTCTTCTGTCGCCGACGCTATGCCGAATTAGTTCAACCGGCTTTTCGCCAGGGCGCGAACACAACAATGCTAGTCCAGCTTTCCATTCGAGACATCGTTTTGATCGAGCGGCTGGAACTTGATCTCGGCGACGGTCTTTCGGTTCTGACCGGGAGACCGGCGCCGGCAAATCCATCCTGCTCGACAGCCTTTCGCTGGCGCTCGGCGCCCGCGGAGACGGCTCACTTGTGCGTCACGGCCAGGATTCAGGCCAGGTGATCGCCGTTTTCGATGTCGGTATGGAGCATCCGGTGCGCCTTCTGCTGCGCGAAAACGATCTGGATGACGAGGGCGACCTGATTTTCCGGCGGATGCAGTCGGCCGACGGGCGCACCCGTGCTTTCATCAACGATCAGTCGGTCAGCGTCCAGCTGATGCGTCAGGCCGGCCGGCTTATGGTGGAAATTCACGGCCAGCATGACGAGCGGGCGCTGATCGACACCGACGGCCATCGCCGGCTTCTCGATGCTTTCGGCGGGCTTTCCGGCGATGTCGAGACCGTCAGTGCGCTCCATCGCGCCTGGCGCGATGCCGAGCGACGGCTGAAAAAGCACCGCGCCCAGATCGAAGAGGCTGAACGGGAGGCTGATTTCCTGCGTTCCTCGGTTGAGGAGTTGCAGGCGCTTTCCCCGTTGACGGTGAAGAGGACGAGACTGGCCGAGCGGCGTGCCACGATGATGAAATCCGAGCGTATTGCCGGCGACATTTCCGAGGCGCTGGAGTTTCTGAACGGCAACGGTTCTCCTGTGCCGATGATCGCGTCGCTGGTCAGGCGGCTGGAGCGCAAGTCGCATGAGGCGCCGGGTCTTCTCGAAGATTCAGTCAACCTGCTCGATGCAGCGCTTGAACAGCTTTCCAGCGCGCAGATGGAGGTCGAAGCCGCACTCGAACGCGCCGCCTTCGATCCGCAGGAGCTGGAGCGAACGGAGGAGCGGCTTTTGCCCTCAGAGGTGCGGCGCGCAAATACAACGTGCCTGTGACCGAGCTTCCGGCACTTGCCGAACGGATGGTGGCCGATCTCGACGAACTGGATGCCGGCGAGGCGCGGCTGGAGGTGCTGGTCGCCGAAGCCAAGTCGGCGCAAAAATCCTATTTCGAGAAAGCACAGAGGCTTTCCGGTGATCGCGCAAAGGCAGCCGAGCAGCTTTCGGCGTCTGTGATGGCCGAGTTACCGGCGCTGAAGCTGGAGCGCGCGCGCTTTACCGTCGCGGTAACATGCGACCCGGAGAATGCAGGAGCCGAGGGTATAGACACGGTTTCCTTCGAGGTCCAGACCAACCCGGGTACGCGACCCGGACCGATCATGAAGGTGGCCTCGGGCGGCGAGCTTTCGCGTTTCCTGCTGGCGCTGAAGGTGGCGCTTGCCGACAAGGGATCAGCCCCGACGCTTGTGTTTGACGAGATCGACACCGGTGTCGGCGGTGCTGTGGCCGATGCTATCGGTCAACGCTTGCGCCGGCTTTCCGAAAATGTTCAGGTTCTCTCGGTGACACATGCACCGCAGGCGGCCGCGCGCGCCAGGGGACACTATCTCATTTCCAAGGCCAGCAATGGCAAGGGCAAGAATGAGGCGGTGGCAACCCGCGTTGCCGTAATCGGGCCCGAAGAGCGCCAGGAAGAGATTGCCCGCATGCTGGCCGGTGCCAGCGTGACGGCAGAAGCCCGCGCTGCTGCGGCAAAGCTTCTTTCGGGCGATAGCTGATAATTTTCAAGCAAGCTGATATAACGTCAGCCCCGGGCCACGCCGGAACCGGCGGGCACAATGCGCCAAACCAACGGAATTGCCCTTTATGAATGTTTTTCTGGAACACTACTGGCCACATATTCTGGCGGTGCTTTCCTTCATCCTCGGTGCAACGGCGGCGATCCACGCCACCATGACCAAGGACGAGGTGCGCGCTGCAATCGGCTGGGTTGGTGTGATCATGCTTTCGCCGATCCTGGGGGCTGCGATCTATGCGGTTGCGGGCATCAACCGTATGCGGCGGCAATCGGTGCGCGACAAGCGGGAAAGCGTGCCCGATGCGGTGGCACATGAAGAGCAGAAACACAAGATCGATCGCGACCGGGTTGTCAGCGCCCTGGGGCCGCGCATGGGCGGGCTCTGGATACTCGGCAATACCGTGACCGGCATGCCCGCGACGGCCGGCAACAAAGTCCACCTGCTGGAGACCGGAGACGAGGCCTATGCAGCGATGCTGGAGGCGATCGACAAGGCCGAGCGGTCGATCCTGCTCCAGACCTATATTTTCGACAGCGATGCCATCGGCCGACGCTTTGTCGAAAGCCTGTCCAATGCCGTCAAACGCGGTGTCGAGGTGCGGATCCTCGTCGATTCCATCGGCGCGCGTTATTCGCGGCCACGCATCACCGGACTTCTGCGTGAAAACGGCATTCGCGTTGCCACCTTCAACGGTGCGGTTTTGCTGCGGCTTCGGCTTCCCTACGCGAACCTCAGAACCCACCGTAAGATTCTGGTTGTCGATGGTGAGACGGTGTTTGCCGGTGGCATGAACATCCGAGCAGCCTTTACCGGACCGAACGCTGCGCAGGATACCCATTTTATGCTCAAAGGTGCTGCCGTCGCGGATTACTACGCTGTCGCCGCCGCCGACTGGTATTTTGAGACCCATGAGACCCTCGACGGCGACGCCTGGCAGATTGCCGAAACACCGGCCGATGAGAATGACCTTGTGGCCCGTGTGGTGCCGTCTGGCCCGGATCGCAATCTTTCCAACAACAACAACATGATCATGGGCGCGCTTTCGGTTGCCGAGGACCGGGTGCTGATCATGTCGCCCTATTTCCTGCCGGACCGGGATCTCGTATCGGCGCTTGCCACGGCGGCGCGGCGTGGTGTCGTTGTCGATATCATCGTGCCGGGCAAGAACAATCTCGGGCTCGTGGACCGGGCCATGACGGCGCAGTTTGACGAGATCATCGAATATGGCTGCCGGATCTGGCGCGATAACGGGCCGTTCAACCATTCAAAACTGATGAGTGTTGACGGAAAATGGTCTTATCTCGGCTCCTCCAACATGGACTCACGGTCTCTCAGGCTGAACTTCGAAACCGATCTTGAGGTGTTTGATGCCGGCTTTGCGGATGAAATCGAGGCAAGGATTGCCGCGGCACGGGAGCGCTCGACACAGGTGACGCTTGAGGCGCTGAGAGCACGGCCCTTCGCCTATCGTTTGCGGGACCGGATCCTGTGGCTGGGCTTGCCGTATCTCTGAAACACTTCCAATATACATCCCGTAAGCCGATAACTCTCCTGAAGTCATGAAGATGCGCCCGATCAAATCGCCCCTTGCCAATGCTGTCATGCGGTCCTTCCGCGAAAACGGAAAACGCCCGGACAAGGCCATCCCCATGGAGGGGATGGTCTGAAGGTTGCGACATACAATGTGCACAAATGTATCGGGGTCGACGGCCGGTTTGATCCGGATCGGATTTTCGAGGTGATTCGCGAGATCAGCCCCGATCTGATTGCTTTGCAGGAAGCCGATACACGGTTTGGCGAACGCACAGGCCTGCTGGACCTGAAGCAGATCGAGGCGGAGACCGGACTGATCGCTGTTCCCGCGCAGGCCAGTGCGCGCGCCCATGGCTGGCATGGCAATGTGCTGCTTTTTCGTGATGGCGCGGTGCGCGATATCCACCGCGAAAAGCTGCCGGGGCTTGAGCCGCGCGGCGCGCTGGTCACAGATATTGCGCTCAATAATGGTATTTCGCTCAGGGTTGCCGCGGTCCATCTCGGGCTTTTGCGCTGGGCGCGGCGCCAGCAGGCTGATCACATTATCGGGCTTCTCGGGCGCCGTGTCGAAGCGCCCTCTGTCATTATGGGCGACATGAATGAATGGCGGCTCGGTGACGGCTCTGCGTTGAAGCGGTTCGAGCAGGCCTTCGGATCACTGCCGCCGGCGCGCGCGAGCTTTCCCGCCCGCTGGCCGGTGCTGGCGCTCGACCGGATCATCGCCAATCGCGACGGTCTTGTCGCCGATCTCACCGTCCATGATTCGCTGCTGGCGCGGGCGGCGTCTGATCATTTGCCGCTGACAGCACTTCTCAACACCGCTGTTTTGAAGGGTGGTATTGATCCCGGCGAAGGGCTTTCCGCCTCCGCCGGTCTTTGAACTTGCCGACCCGGAACCAAATGCTCTAATGCGTTCCCGATGGCATGAAGGAGCTCACGGCAATGGCGAAAGAGACGGTCGTAGTCGATCAGTTGACCCGGGAACAGGCTGAGGCCGAACTGGCGTTTCTGGCTGGTGAGATCGCGCGTCATGATACTGCCTATCACGGCAAGGACGCGCCGGAGATTTCTGACGCCGAATATGATGCGCTGAAGAACCGCAATGACGCGATCGAGGCACAGTTCCCCGATCTGGTGCGCGATGACAGCCCGTCGGCCCGCGTCGGGTCCGCGCCCTCGGAAGTGTTTGCCCCCGTCACCCATTCTGTGCCGATGCTTTCGCTCGGCAATGTGTTTTCCGACGAAGACGTTCAGGATTTCATCGCCTCGGTTTATCGTTTCCTCGGCCAGTTGCCCGACAGCTCGATTGCCTTTACCGCCGAGCCCAAGATCGACGGGCTGTCGATGTCGCTGCGTTATGAGAACGGACGGCTGGTGTCCGGCGCCACGCGTGGTGATGGCACCACGGGCGAGAATGTGACGGCGAATGTCCGCACCATTGGCGAGATCCCGAACACGCTGCCGAAGGGCGCGCCGGAGATCGTTGAGGTGCGCGGCGAGATATATATGGCCAAGAGCGATTTTGCGGCCCTGAATGCAGCACTCTCGGAAGCCGGCGAAAAGACCTATGTGAACCCGCGCAACACCGCGTCGGGCTCCCTGCGTCAGCTTGATCCGAAGGTGACCGAAAAGCGCAGGCTGAAATTCTTTGCCTATGCCTGGGGCGAGATGTCTGAAATGCCCGCCGAAACCCAGATGGGCATGGTCGAGACCTTCGAAAAGTGGGGTTTTCCGGTCAATCCGCTGATGAAGCGGCTTTCTTCTGTCGATGATCTTATGGCGCATTACCATGAAATCGGCGTTAGGCGCGGCGATCTCGATTACGATATTGACGGTGTGGTCTATAAGGTCGACCGGCTGGATTTGCAGGCGCGTCTCGGCTTTCGCTCGCGCTCGCCACGCTGGGCGACGGCGCACAAGTTTCCCGCCGAACAGGCGATCACGCAGTTGACGGGGATCGATATTCAGGTGGGTCGCACGGGAGCGCTGACGCCGGTGGCGCGGCTGGAGCCGATTACCGTCGGTGGTGTGGTCGTCACCAATGTGACGCTTCACAATGAGGACTACATCGTCGGCAAGGGCTCTAAGGGCGAACCGATCCGCGAGGGCCGCGACATTCGCGTCGGCGACTATGTGATCGTCCAGCGTGCCGGCGATGTGATCCCGCAGATTGTCGATATCCTGCCGGAGAAGCGCCCTGACGATGCGGTTGCCTACGTGTTTCCCGACCACTGCCCGGTCTGCGGTGCCCATGCCGTTCGCGATATCAACGAGAACAGCGGCAAGGTCGACGCCGTGCGCCGTTGTACGGCCGGTTTTTCATGCCGGGCTCAGGCTGTCGAACATCTGAAACATTTCGTTTCGCGCAACGCCTTCGATATCGAGGGGCTGGGCGTGAAGCAGGTCGATTTCTTCTTTGAACACGAAGATCCGGGGCTTGTGATCCGAACCGCGCCGGACATTTTCACGCTGGAGCGCCGTCAGGCTGAGGCCTTGACGAAGCTTGAGAATTTCAACGGCTGGGGCAAGACCTCGGTCACCAACCTGTTCCAGTCGATCAATGAGCGCCGCGAAATCGCATTGCCGCGTTTCATCTTCGCGCTCGGGGTTCGCCATGTCGGCGAGACCACGGCCAAGCTTCTGGCGCGTTCCTACGGGACCTATGCCGTCTTCGAGCGGGCGATGCAGGAGGCGGCAGCAGGTAAGGGCGATGCCTGGGACGACCTCAACAATATCGATGGGATCGGAACCGTGGTGGCTCGCGCGCTCGTCGACTTTTATGCTGAAGAACAGAATGTCGAAGTCATCGCCCGCCTGCTGGACGAGGTGAAGCCACTCGATGACGCGCAGCGCATCGATACCTCAAGCCCGGTGGCGGGCAAGACTGTGGTGTTCACTGGCAGCCTTGAGAAAATGACCCGCGACGAGGCCAAGGCAAAGGCTGAAAGCCTGGGCGCCAAGGTTTCCGGTTCTGTTTCGAAGAAAACCGACATCGTTGTTGCCGGACCTGGTGCTGGCTCCAAGCTTAAAAAGCCGAAGATCTTGGCGTTCAGACCATGGATGAGGATGAGTGGCTGGCGCTGATCAGCTGATGAACCGTTCGGTGACCGCTTGCAAACCACGCCTGCGCACCTATCTCCAGAGAGATTACAATGAATGCTAATGGATGGAGTGCGGTCATGCGTGCATATCTCGTTTCCCTTGTTGCGGGGCTGGCTCTCATGGCGTCGGCAGCCAGCGCTGAGCAGATCGGTGAGGTTGGCGTCGACTGGGTCGGCAATGATATCGAGATCGATGCGCTGCATGACCCGGAAATCGAGGGCGTAACCTGCCATATCGCCTATTTCGACCGCTCGATGATCGACAGGCTTTCAAAGGGCAACTGGTTCGAGGATCCGTCAAACTCCTCCATCGCCTGCCGCCAGACCGGCGCGATCCGGATCGGCGATATCGATCTCGACAAGGATGGCGAGGAAGTCTTCAAACAGGGACGCTCACTGATCTTCAAAAATCTGGTGATCAACCGGATTTACGACCGCAGCAACGAAACGCTGATCTATCTCGCCCATACGCGCGAGATCACCGAGGGTTCGGCCAAGATGTCGATGTCGACGGTTCCGCTTTACGGACAGGATGTCGTCTGGGAAAACGGTGCACCGGAGTAAGGGCTCCAAACGCATCTGGACAGGGAGAGAGACCATCAGACTCGATTGTAGTTGCCAGTGCGGCAAAACGCACTTTTCAGTTGAGAGCAAAACGCCTTATCCCTATATGCGTTGCTATTGCAGCATATGCCGGAAATCCGGCGGGGGCGGGGCTATGCCATCAACCTGGCCGCGGATGCCGAAACACTTTCGATCTCGGGTGGGGAGCACAAGCGTTTCTACCATGCCCGTATCCATAACGGCGAGAGCGAGGCCGAGCGGCATTTCTGCGGCGCTTGTGGCAGTGCACTCTACCTCTATGACCCACGCTGGCCGAAGCTGGTTCACCCGGTTGCCTCTGTGGTTGACACCCCTTGCCCCGACCACCGGAGATCGTGCATATCATGCTTGGATCGAAGGCCGGTTGGGTCGACGTGCCCGAAGGTGAGGGGCATGTGCAGTTCGAAGGTTATCCCGAACTGTCGATCGAGGAATGGCATCGCAGGCACGGTCTGCTGGAAAAATGAGGCCGGTCGGCCTGACAGGGAATGAGATATGAAAACGTTCCGGCGTGTGCTCTGGGCATCGGTGATCGTGATCTGCGGTCTGATCGTTTGGCTGATTTATGAAATCGGCAAGACCAATGAGGAGATGATGAACGTCCCCTTTGGACCCGAATTCCAGCTGACTGCGGGGACGGCTCCACGATCACAGAACAGGCACTGAGAAACAAGCCGACGGCGATCTTCTTCGGCTTCACCCATTGCCCGGAAGTTTGCCCGACGACACTTTACGAGATGAATGGCTGGCTTCATGAGGTCGATCCAGATGGCGACCGGATCAACGCTTACTGGATCACCGTCGATCCCGAGCGCGATACGCCGGAAATGATGCAGCGTTATATTTCCAATGTCTCTGACCGGATCGATCTCGATTTCCGGTGACCCGGAAAAAGTGCTGGCGATGGTCGACGAATTCGGCATCTACTACAAGAAAGTGCCACTTGACCCCGACCAGCCCGATGGTGACTACACCATGGATCACAACGCGTCGGTGTTCCTGCTGGACGACGGCGGCGTGCTCCAAGGCACGATCGCTTATGGCGAAAACCCGGATGTCGCTGTACAGAAGCTTCAAAACCTTCTCGATTGAGGGCTTGCCTTGACGGGCCTGCGGCAGTATCGCCAACCGATAGACCCGCCGTTAGCAGAAAAGGCAAGAACAAGTGAGCCAGATCCGTCTTTACGTTACCACCGATGAAGCTGGCGCGGGCCGCGTTCTTGATGCGCTTTCGGAGTTGCTTGGCGAGGCACCCTACGCGCTGGCGACGATGGAAATCGAAGAGAAGGCCTGTATCTGGGAAGCCTCTGTCTACCTTGAGGCGCAAGAGGAAGATGCGCTCCGGCAGGTGTTTGATGCCGCGCTGGAGATCTTCACACCAGACGAAAGGCCAGCTGTCGAAAAGGAAATTATTCCCGAGATTGACTGGATCGCAAAATCGTTGGAAGGGCTGAAGCCCGTGCGGGCCGGCCGTTTTCTGGTGCATGGCGCCCATGACCGGGAGCGCCGTCATACGGGTGATATCGCGCTGCAGATCGAGGCGGGGCAGGCGTTTGGTACGGGCCACCACGGTACCACCTCAGGCTGCCTGGAGATGATCGACACGGTGTTGAAAGCCGAAGCCCCGCGAAACGCGCTGGATCTCGGTACGGGCACCGGTGTTCTGGCAATGGCTGTGCGCAAGCTCCGGCCCATTCCCGTTCTGGCGACCGATATCGATGCGGTTGCTGTTCGGGTTGCGCGCAGCAATGCGCGGCAAAACGGTATTGTATCAGGTGTCGATTTCGTCACCGCGCCGGGGTTTCACAATGCTGCGTTTGCGGAACATGGCCCGTTCGACCTTGTAATCGCCAATATTCTCGCCCGCCCGCTGATGAAGCTGGCGCCCGGCGTGCGCGCCAACCTTGCTCCCGGCGGATCGGTGATCCTGTCGGGTATTCTGGAGACCCAGCGCTGGAAGGTGCTTGCCGCCTATAATGCCCAGGGCATACGGCATGTGCGCACCTATTGGCGCGAAGGCTGGGTGACGCTGCTGCTCAAGGGCTGATCGGGTGCTCGTTCAGACGGCAAGGCTGAGCGTTGTTTCGCGTACGCTCATGCGGGCTTGACGGCGCAATGCACGCTCCTGCTGCGGTGAACACTGGTAAATCTCGCGATAACATTTGGAAAAGTGCGACGCGGATACGAAACCGCAGGCAACAGCCACGTCAACGACCGGCATGGTCGATTGCGCCAACAGCCGTCGGGCGCGGTCGAGCCGGATTTCCAGATAGTAGCGCGCCGGAGAACGGCCCATTTCCTGGCGAAACAGCCGCTCTATCTGGCGACGCGACAGACCGACCGCATCAGCGATTTCAATCAGCGACAGCGGTTCCGCCAGATTGGCCTCCATCAACTCGATGATCTGCATGACCTTGCCGTTCTGAACACCGAGCCGGGCGCGCAGCGGCAGGCGCTGGCGTTCGGTGGAGGGGCGCACCCGATCGGTAAGCGTCTGTTCGCAGATCGCGTTCACGAGCCCGTCACCGAACTCCCGGCTGACCAGGTGCAGGATCATGTCGATCGCCGCAGTCCCGCCGGCGCAGGTGTAGATGTTGCGATCAATCTCGAACAGGTCGGCACGGGCGTCGATTTCCGGATAGGTTTCGCAAAAGCCCGGCATGTTTTCCCAATGGATCGCACAGCGTTTACCTTTGAGCAGACCGGCGCGTGCCAGAAGATAGGTTGCTGTGCACATTGAGCCGATGCCGCAGCCGCGATTGTTGAGTTCGCGCAGCCAGGCTTCAAAAGACTTGTTGTCGTAATCGTCAACATTGACGCCGGAACAGACCAGCACGAGGTCTGGGCGCTTCTCGCCCATCAGTAAACGGCGCTCGTCGGCAAGCGAGGTGTCCGGATCGACCGCGATGCCGCTCGACGACGTGACCTTGGCGCCATTGTCGGAGGTAATCCGCCACCGATAAGCGTCAAAGCCCAGCATTCTGTTGGCAATGCGCAAAACATCGATGGCGCCCGAAAAGGGTAGCAGGGAGAATTGCGGAACCATATAGAAAACGAATGCTCTCACCATTGTGCATACACCGCCGCAGTAGAAGCTGAAATCTGATCTTGTAGAATTAACTTCTGCAAGAATTATGGTCGCCAATAGTCTGATTGCGACACTGACACAGACAAATGCGCCTGAGAAGATGTTCGTGTGCCGGTATGTGATTTTTATGATGCGTTGCTCGTGCTCTTCATCAAATCGAGACCTGTGGCGGGCCTTTAGCGGGCCGATTTCGGCTACTGTTGCTGCACTGCAGAAAAGACGGCCGCCGATCATGGCGATGGCGGCCATCTTCTCAGTCGTATTGCCAGTGCTTTTCGCGCGCGACAATGTCGTCACGCAGGTGCGGTGGGATGCGGTTGAGATTGCGTTGACGTTGGGCCCGCCGGGCGTCTTCGTCGCGCTGCTCGGCAAGCCGGGCAAGAGGGGTAACCAGATGCTTCAGGATAATGAACAGTCCCATGTCGCCTACTCCTTCAAGGTGTTTCGTGATGACCTGACGACAAGGTAGGAGAATTTGACATTCAATCAAACGAAATGTAGTCATGGTATTCGTCAATAAAATTGATTTGATGGAGCGCTTCCATGGCCAACTTTCTGCAAACGCCCTTACCGGTTCTTGACAATGACATCCTGCGAACCTTTGTAGCGATCGCCGAAACAGGCAGCTTTTCCGGGGCTGCAGAAATTGTTTTTCGCACGCCTTCGGCGGTTTCCATGCAGATCAAGCGGCTTGAGGAGCAGATCGGGGTCTCGCTGTTTGTGCGCGACGCACGTGCGGTGCGCCTGACCAGCAGCGGCGAAACTCTCCTGAATTACGCGCGGCGCATGCTGGCTCTTTCAAACGAGGCGATGTCGCGTTTCCGACATCCGGATATGCACGGCGTGGTCCGTCTCGGTGCGACCGATGATGTCGGCGAGCGGATACTGCCGACGATCCTCAAACGGTTTTCCGAGGCTTTCCCAGGTGTCATGGTTGATGTCACGATCGATAACAGTGTCGGTTTGAGGCGGCGCCTCGGCGAGCAGCGTCTCGACCTGACCCTGCTCAACTCCGGGGCCGGAGCATCGGACGAGGAAAGCGAACTGATCCTGCGCGAGCGTCTGGTCTGGGTCGGCGCGCGCGGCGGCACGGCGCATACCAGGGACCCGCTGCCGGTTTCGATGTGGGAGCAGGGCTGTTCCTGGCGCAACGAAGCGGTTCAGAAGCTTGCGGAAGAGGGGCGGGCCTATCGTGTCGCCTATATGAGCGCGACCACAATGGTGCAGCGCGCCGCAGTGCTTTCAGACCTTGCCGTCGCGCCGATCGCGTCATATTACGTCGCGGACGGCATGGAGGTTCTGGGCAAAGCCGAGCGGCTGCCCGAGCTCGGCTTTTACGAGATCCGGCTGAAGTTTTCCGAACAGCGCGGCGAACTCGTCGAGGCCGTGGCCGATGCGATCCGTCATGCCTTCCGTCCGGTACAGCGGCCAAGCCGGGTGGCCTGAGACAGCCTAGAAAAGCATGGCAAGCAGCGCGCCGGCCGCCACGATAACGAGGACTGCCAGCATGATCGACAGCACCCCGATGAAGGTTCCGATAATCAGCCCGTAGCCGTCGCGTTCGGTCACCGAGAGGCCGATCACAGCGAGCGCGAGTGCGGGAAACCAGTTTCCGAACGGGATCGGGACGAAAACCACAATCGCCAGAAGCAGGGTGAATGCGCCCAGAAGACGTTCGGCCCGGCGTGTCTCGAGAAACCAGAAGCGTGGTTTTACACCACTTTCGATCCAGCGCAGCCACGGCAGAATGCGGGCAAGCAGCGCCATGCAGCGCTCTCCATCCACCGAAAAACGCGCGATGCGTTCGGGCAGCCAGACTCGGGAATGTCGCGAGGTCATCATCTGCCACGTCACGAGGATCAGCGGCAGTGCGAGGAAAAGCGTCGCGCCGGGGGCAGAGGGATCAGATTGGGAATGGAGAACAGCACGATGAAGGCGCCAAAGGATCGTTCGGCAAGCGCCTCGTCCAGTTGCTCAAGGTTGACACGGCCGTTTGTCCCAGGCGTCAGGCGCGCCAGGATATCCGAGAGCTTTTCACTTGTGTGAGAGTGTATGTCAGCTTCGTATTCGATCTCGCTGTCGTTCAATCCGGTCACTCCTCTTGTCGTATGTTTGGAAAACATGGGGGCGGTGAAGACTGAAACCAGTGGTACAGCCCAACAATCGTGTTCAGGCGGTGTTTTTGCAGAGCACTTTCGTCACTATAGGAAAACCTTATGCGCGCTTGTGGACAGGCTGTGGATAAGGTGTGAGCAAACCTTTGACGGAACCTGAACGGCGCCCGCGCGTTTATCAGGCAGTCCAGTTAGTCGAGGAAGCTGATATGTCCAAGAAAATGATGATTGCCGCTGCCACCCTGTTTGCCATGAGCAGCCTGATCACTTCATGTGGCAACACGATCGAGGGTATGGGCGAAGATACGGCCAATGCGATCAATGCCACTCAGGATGCCGGCCAGTCGATTGACCGTGCGGCATCTTACTAAGTTCTTCAGAAGATTTGATTTTTAGCGGCGCCCGGGGCAACAGCCCGGGCGTCTTGTGTTTCAGGTCTCAAAACGCGTTTTGCCAGCCATTGTAGAAAGGATGATCCGCCAGAACTGGCAGCGCAACGGCACTGTAGGTTTTGGCCGACCAGTAGGCCGCTGTGGCAAAATCCAGGCTGTGGCGGGCGTCGGCAAGGGTCAGGGAAGTGGCGTTTTCTCGCAAACGGCCCGGTGGAAATCCTGCATCTGGCCCGCAAAGCCGGAAGGCGGCGGCGTGAAATTGTTCAGAGCTTCGTCGATCTTACGCCCAATTTCCTCATTGGCAGGCACGAAACGCCATGGGGCCTCTGTGGCGTTGAAATCGGGTCGACTGTCGCTTTCAATTGTCACATTCGAGAAGCATAAACGCATCCGGCTGAGCGGCTCTGTCGAACCAAGCGTGGCCGATGTCGTTGCGAGCGCTCCACAGTTGAATTCGATACTGATACTGGCGCAATCCTCCACCTCGACGGGGTTCGCGCGCGTGGCGGTGCGTGCGAACAGAGACCGCACCGGGCCGAGCAGATAGAACATCAGGTCGTTGGCATGGATCGCATGATTCATGAGCACGCCGCCGAGTGCCCCGTTCCAGCTCTTGCGCCAGTCCTTTTGGTAGTAGTCGGCGCCGCGCAGCCAGTGCACTTCGCAGGTTGCGACAAGCGGTTTTCCCGCAAGGCCCGAGGCGATGATATGGTGCGCCTGCTGTGCGCCGTCATTGTAGCGGTACTGCATGATCGGCATCACGTGGCCGGACGACCGCGATTCGGCGTCAAGCAACTCGTCAATATCGGCTAGCGCTCCGACGAGCGGCTTTTCACAGATGACATGTTTGCCGGCTTGAAGCGCGACGAGGATCATCTCCCGGTGCGTTGCCGGTGGCGTACAGATGTCGATCACGTCAATATCGTCCATGCCGACTATCTCGTGATAACTGTCTTCCAGCCTTTCGACCGCGAATTCCGCGCCGCACTGTCGGAGCAGTTCCTGGTCCAGGTCGCAGAGTGCGGCGACCTCAAAGCGGTCCTTGTTGGAGAGATATCCGTTCAAGATGTGGTCGCGACCGATGCCGAGCCCGACAACAGCAACTTTGAGCTTTCGTGTCATACAGATGTTCCGCTGTGCGTTTCGCCTGTTTCTGCAAATGATTGAGCGCCGGGCGCCGTTCTCGCGGTGGTTAAAGATCCAATCCCTTGACGGCGTTTGGCCGAACCGTGCGACCGGTCATCTGGTGCTGCGCAAACGGCACCAGGCCAAGGGCCCTTCGCCGCAGCGCAGCCGATCTGACCGGGGCTGGGGATCAGAGTATCGCCGAACGCGGCTCTGCTGAAACGGGTCAATACAAACTTTGCCAAAGAAGAATCAGAGGTTTTACGAAAAACATGCTTTAACATAACCCGATTTCTCTCTGAGGCCACCGTTTTGGATGCTGCGTTCTTCTCAGTGGCCGCAGCGCGCAAGAAATCCCTCTACCATCGATCGGTACCCCGTGCCAAACAGGCGCAGGTGAACCAGAGCCGGCCAAAGGCTGTAGACGGCCTGGCGCTCTTTGTAGCTGGGCTCGAGGGCCGGGTAGCTGCCATAGAACGCATCATCGAGACTGCCAAACAAATTGAGCATGGCAAGGTCGACTTCGCCGTGGCCGTAATAGCAGGCGGGATCGATGAAACCCGTCACCCGGCTGCCGGCGGACATCACATTCCCGGACCAGAGATCCCCGTGAAGCAGTGCGGGCGGCGGTGTGTCGGGCAGGATATCCGCAAGCTTGGCCGCAAGCCGCTCAAGCCGGCGCGCGACAACCGCCGGCACATCGCCGAGATGGTTCAAGAGGCGATGGTCTCGCCAGAACGACACCCATGATGCGGTTTGCGTGTTGGTGATCGCGACCTTGCCGAAGGCATAATCGTGGTCGAAGCCAAAATGTTGCCCTTGCGCGCCGTGCAGTGTGGCAAGTGTACGGCCGAGATCGGCCTGTGCGCCGGAAAAGCCGCTCCGGCCCTCCACCAGCGCGATGATCAGCCACCGGTCGTTGGCGGCGATAACCTCGGGCGCCGGTGCGCCGCTTGCGGCGATGCGGACAAGCATCCCGGCTTCGACATCCGGCGCAGGGCCGCCCTTTGCGATGTAATTGCGCCCGTCGGGTGTGGTGACGCGCATCAGTGCGGACAAGTCGCCGGATGCGAAATGCGAAAGCGCGACATGGTCGGTGCCGAGCATTTCCGCGATCATACGTTCAGGATCATTCATAAGACTGCCGTCACGAGACGTTTGGATTTACGGCCGGCTCTGGACGCGGGGGCGATCCTCGCATAAAAAGCGTGCGACCGGGTTTTTCGAAAACTACGGCAAAACAGGCGTGGAGTGCAAGAATTGGCAATCGAAGACGTTCAGACCCGGAAGCGCGATCCCGCAGCAGCCGAGAAAGTGATCGCGCTGCTGAAGGAAGGCTTCGGCGACAAGGTCCAGACGGGAGAGGCGTTCCGCGCCCAGCATGCGCATACGACCACCTATCTTCCGGCTCAATTGCCGGACGCCGTCTTCTTTGCCGACAGTTCCGATGATGTGAAGGCGGTTGTAAAGCTATGCGCCGAGCATAAGGTGCCGGTCATTGCCTTTGGAACGGGATCCTCGCTCGAAGGGCAGGTGAATGCGCCGGAGGGAGGAATCTCGCTTGATCTGTCGCGCATGAACCGGGTGCTTGAGGTCAATGCCGAAGACCTCGACTGCCGTGTCGAGCCCGGTGTCACGCGTGAGGAGCTTAACGAATACCTGCGCGATACCGGCCTGTTTTTCCCATCGATCCCGGTGCCAACGCCTCCATCGGCGGCATGGCCGCAACGCGGGCATCCGGCACCAATGCCGTTCGCTATGGCACGATGAAGGATGTGGTGCTGGCGCTGACGGTGGTCACCGCCGATGGCGAGGAAATCACCACCGCGCGGCGCGCGCGCAAATCATCCGCAGGCTACGACCTCACCCGGCTGTTTGTCGGGGCAGAGGGCACACTCGGCATTATCACGTCGGTGACGCTGAAGCTCGCTGGCATTCCGGAGAAAATCGCAGGCGGCGTTTCGTCCTTTGATACGCTGGAAGACGCCTGCAATGCTGTGATCATGACGATCCAGATGGGCGTTCCGGTTGCCCGGATCGAGTTGCTCGACGCACTTCAGGTGAAGGCCTGTAACGCTTATTCCAACCTCGACTTCCCCGAAATGCCGTTGCTGCTGCTCGAATTCCACGGCAGCGAAGCGGCGGTCGCCATGCAGTCGGAGCAGTTTGCCGAGATCGCGGCTGATTGCGGCGGATCGGATTTCGTCTGGACAGCCAATGCCGAAGAGCGCAACCGGTTGTGGAAGGCGCGCCACAGCGCCTATTGGGCCGGTCGGGCGCTTGCCCCGGAACTCGACGGCCTGTCGACAGATGTCTGTGTGCCGATTTCGCGCCTCGCCGACTGTGTGCGCGAGACCCAAGAGGATGTCGCCCGTGAAGGCATTCTGGCGCCGTGTGTGGGTCATGCCGGCGACGGGAATTTTCATCTTCTCGTGCTGTTCGACAAGAATGATCCGCAGGAAATCTCCCGCATCGAGGCGTTTACCGAGCGTCTGGCGGAGCGCGCCATCGCCATGGGCGGAACTGCGACGGGTGAGCATGGTGTGGGGCAGGGCAAGAAGCGGGTCGTCGGCCAGGAGATCGGCAGCGCGGCACTGGCCATGCGGGCGATCAAGCAGGCGCTCGACCCGGACAATATCTTTAATCCTGGCAAGATTTTCTGATCTGCGGGGCGCGGAAACCTCACTTGCGGATCACAAGCTGAACTGGCCTGCGTTTGCACGTCGTGATAGGTTCCTGACAACGAGATCACCGAACGGACCGGGCCGGTTGACGGGAAGAAGGGTTTCGGGCGTCGCGGACTGTCTGATGGCAGGTCTGCGGCTTGCCGCGCGCATGAGATAAGGGAACCGCAAGATTGCTGGGACGAATACTTGTTTTTATCGGGGCGCTGCTGGTTCTTCTGCTTTTCACGGCACTGCTGGTTCCGTATTTCGTCGACTGGAGCAATTTCCGCAAGGAATTCGAGGTTCAGGCCAGTCGCGTGCTTGGAAAGAAGGTTGAAGTCGTCGGCGATGTCGACGTCAGGATATTGCCGTTTCCCTCGATTACCATGAATGACGTGCTGGTCGGGCGTGATGCCTCGGGCACGCCGATGGCAACCGCCGAAGCGTTCTCCATGGATGCTGAGCTTGCGCCGTTTCTGAGCGGCGAGATGCGTATCTTCAAAATGGAGCTTGAACGCCCGGTTCTCAATCTGGAGCTTGATGAAACCGGAGCGCTGGCCTGGACGGCCACAGGCAATGCGCCGCTGTCCGCGCGCCGGGTAGTGTTCGAGGATGTTGAGATTCGCGATGGCGAAATCCATCTGAGCGATACCGCAAGCGGACGGGCGCGTACGCTGACCGGCATAAACGCCTTGCTTTCCGCCAACGCCATTGAAGGGCCGTGGCGCATGGAAGGGCAGGCCGTGCTCGACGGGCATCCCGGTTCGTTCTCCATCCTCACCGGCCGTCCTGATGCCGAGACCGGAACGATGCGACTGAGACTTTCGGCGGATCCTGAGGAATGGCCTGTCTCCACCACGTTTGAAGGTGATCTTACGCTTGCCGACGGACGACCTCTCTATGCGGGCGGTTTCCGGCTTGCGATCATCGATGACGATGCGCAGGAAATCCCGCCGCCGCGTGCCAGCGGCAATTTCGAGTTGACCAATGATTCACTGGCTGTTTCCGAATACCGGCTTGAAGTCGGTACGCGGGTCGACCCTTATGTGATCTCCGGCGAGGCAGATTTCGACACGCGGCCGGGTGGAAGGTTCCTGCTGACGGCCGATGGTCAGCAATTCAATGTTGAACGGCTTTCCGACTATGACACCAACCTGAAAAAGGGGCGTGTTGCGACGCCGAGCGCGCAAGAGCGCCTCGATATGCTCGTTGGTTTCCTGCGGCAGGTTCCGATCCCGCAATTGCCAGGGACCGTGACCTTCCGTCTCCCTGCTCTGGTTTCGGGGGATACCACGATCCGTTCTATTGTGCTTGATGCCGCGCCTGACGGCGACGGTTGGCTGATCGAAAACGGTTCGGCCGAACTGCCGGGACGCACTCAGGTGGAGGCCGCAGGCAGGCTCGCGCTTGGGGAAGACGTTTCTTTTTCCGGCTCGCTGCTCGTCGCCTCGCGCCAGCCGACCGGGCTTGCACAATGGCTGACGGGGCGGGTGGAACCGGAAATCCGGGCTCTGAGCCGAGCGGGCTTTTCCGCCGATGTCGATCTGGCGACGGAAAGCCAGATCTTCGAAAATCTCCAGATCGTCGCCGGCGAGGCCGTCCTTGACGGTGCCCTCGCGCGCCTTTCCGGAGGCGCGGGGACACCTGAGCTTGATCTCGACCTGTCCGGCAATGTCATTGACCTGAGCGCGCTCAGGGCGCTGGCCGGGCTGATGGTCGGCGAGGATATCGACAGTGGGCTCAGCCAGCACCGTATTCACGCGACGCTGAAGGCCGGAACCGTCAACGCCTTCGATCTGAGTGCCCGTGTCGTGGATACCGATTTTACCTATCAGTCCGGCGCTCTCGCCGTTGATCGGCTTGAGATCGGCAATCTTGCCGGTGCCGCTGTCTCGCTTTCGGGTCAGGCGCAGACCGGCCGCGACTTGCCTACAGGCTCCGGGCGGCTGACATTTGCGGCAGAAAATATCTCGGCTTTCGTGGCGATGATGGAGAAGCGTCTCGGCGATCATCCGGTTCTTGCAAAGCTGGCGGAAAACGCGGCCTGGTACCAGAATACAGAGATTGAGGCGGATCTTGCCTTTGGACAGGACGGGACCGGTGTGTCCGCGGTGTTCAGCGGCAATGCCAATGACAGCCGCATTTCCGGCTCCTGGCGGCGCGATGCGCTGACAGGTCCAGGCGGCATGGTCAGTCAGATCCAGTTGTCAAACCCGGACGCGGCCATCGTCTTCGGCCAGGCCGGCCTCGCACCTCTACCCATCCCCGCGCCGGCAGGCGCTCAGCTCTCGCTTTCGCTGGAGCGGTCGCAAGACGCCGGGCCGGTTGCCGTTGGCCTGCGTGCTGCCAGCGGGGAGACGCGGCTTTCCGTTTCCGGTGAAGCGGATCTGTCTGCCGATGACTTTCTCGGCGGCCGTTATTCAGTCTCGCTCTCAAGCCCCGATCTCGAACCCTATCTTGCCATGAATGCGTTTGCTGTTCCGGGTACGGCTTTGGGTGTTCCGCTGTCAGTGAAGGCGTCGCTCGATATTGCGCCCGAGCGATATGCCTTTTCGGCGATTGACGGCGAATTTGACGGCAATGCCGTTACCGGTCGTCTTGCCTTGCGGCGCGGCGAACCCGTGCCGCGCCTTGATGGCGCGCTGTCGCTTGACCGGCTTGACCTTGCCTGGCTGATGGAAGCCGTGTTTGGCCCGAATTTCGTTTTGGCGCCGGAAGGGTTGCCCGATACCCCCTTCGGCTCTGCCTATTTCGGTACGGCGGAAGCCAATATCGACATTCAGGCGGCCTCTTTCGACGCCGGCCTGACGGAGCCGGTGACAGGCATGAGCGGCACAGTCGATTTTCGCGGTGGTGGTCTTGCCGTCACGGGGCTTGCCGGACGTCTTCTCGACGGCACGCTGTCGGGCGATCTGCAACTCGGCAATTCCAGCGGCAATGGTTATTTTCAGGCGCAGCTTAATCTGGCCGATGCGGCTTTGCCGGAGCTTGTCTGGCAGTCTGCCGGAAAACCGGTGGCGAGCGGCCGTTTTGATCTCGGCCTTGTGGTGGAAACAACAGCCGATACCGCTGCCGGGTTGACAGCACAGGCCAGTGGTTCCGGGATGCTGACGTTGAAATCACCGTTGATTTCAGGTCTGGATCTCGCTGCCACCGATCCGCTGCTCGGCTGGGCCGACGCGCAGGGCACGGACGTCACCAACGCGGAGATCGAACAGCAAATGCGCGCGCTGGTGTTTACGGATAACACGTTCGAGGCCAGTGATATCGCCATCCCCTTCAGCATAACCGACGGTGTGCTTCAGGCCCGCAACGTCTTCGTCGATCTGCCGGAGGCACGGGTTTACAGCGCCGTTCGGGCCGATCTTGCCGCACGCGATCTGGACGCTTCCATCGAGGTGGCGCTGAAGCTGGGAGCGGAAAGTGAAGAGGGGCGAGCGCCGGCTTTACCATCGGCTTTGCGGGGTCTCTCGCGGATCCGGTTCGCAGCCTTGACCTCACGGAAGTCAACAACTTCCTGGCATTGAGGGCTGTTGAGCGCGAACGGGCGCGGGTCGAGCGGCTTCAGGCCGATATCCTTGAAAGACAACGTCTGCGCCGCGAGGCCACGCTTTACAGCGACCGTGCGGAACGGCGAGAGGCTGAACGCAGGCAGCGCGAGGAAGCCGAACGTCAGCGTCTTGAGGATGAACGCCGCGCGCGCGAGGCCGAGGCGGCTGAAGACGATGATCAGGCCGCCATCGTGATTCCCTCTCCCCGCCAAGGCAATGCAACCCGGACCGCACCTGCGCCGCTTGAGAAGAGTGACTGGGACAGGCTGATCGATTCGGTGATCCGGGGTGCCGAAGAGCCGCAGGGCATCTCGCCGCCCGTACAGTGACGTCTGTCCAAAAAATGCCTGTTTTCAAACGCATGAGTGACAATTATGGATCGGAACAGGATTCTTGGTTATAGCAATCCGGTTTGATGGAGGCTCGGAATTGAAGCGCGGAATATTGCTTGTTGTCGGATGGATGATGGTCGGCCTGGGGGTCATCGGGGTTTTTCTGCCGGTGATGCCGACGGCGCCGTTTCTCATCGTTGCAGCTGCGGCCTTTGCGCGGTCTTCGCCCGAGATGGAAGCCCGGTTGATGGATCATCCCCGCTTCGGCGCCCATCTTCGTCAGTGGCGCCATCAGGGCGCGATTGCGGTTCCGGCCAAGATCATGGCGGTCACGGCCATGGCCTGCAGCTTCGTGTCCGTGCTCTTGTTTGCAACGGCCTTTCCGTGGCTGCAACTCGTCGTCGGCCTGGTGCTGTTGAGCTGTGCAACCTTTGTGGTTACGCGGCCATCGCCTTCGCCCATTGCCGTGCAGGCGGATCGCTGAGGCGTTTACTGCCTCATCGCACCTGAAGCACCGTCAGAACCGATAGTGATCAGCTGTTTTGCGATGCCTTCAGTGCCGGCGCCATCGACCAGTCGGGCTTGCTGATACTCTGTCGCGGTGCCGATGCCCGGTTTTCGATTCGGGCGAGTACGGAGCGGGCGAGTTCGCGTCCTGCCTGGCTGAAATCCTCGCTCATGGCGATGATCTCCGGGCTGATCCAGTTCAGGAAATCTGCCGGCTGCTTGGCGACGAGATCTATATCCTTGCCGAGTGTCAGCCCGCCTGCACGCAATGCGGCCATGATCGGGATGGCGCTGCTGCCGCTGCAGGCAATGATGCCGTCCGGCGGTGTCGATGAAGATAGCGCAGCCAATATGCCGTCGCGGATCTCCGATAGCGAGGAATCGGTGCTGACGGAGGTCAGTGGCGTTTCCTGAAGGCCGAAGCGGCCAAGGCCGCGCTCAAAGCCAGCGCGGAAATAGCGGTAGTAGGTGAGGTGGCTTGGCGGCTGCAGACAGACGATGCGTTTTCGACCGCGCTCTGCCAGTCTCTCGACCGCATCCATCGCATAGGCGTCATTGTCGAAATCGTGGAATGGATAGTCGTGGTCGCTTTCGGTGCGGCCGTGGGCGGCGAATGGCATGCCGCGTTCACGCATCATCGCGATACGCGGATCATCCGGGGCGATGCGCGAGATGATGACGCCGTCGGCCGAGCCGGTATCGAGAATGTAGCGGATCGGCGCGATCGGATCATGGTGGATCGGCTGCGGCATCAGCACGAGATGGTAAGGTGTGTCGGAAAGCGCATCGGAGATGCCGAAGATCATCTGTCCCGACATGCCCATGATTTCTTCCTCCATGCTGAGCACGAGGGCGATCACATTGGTTTTTCCGGTCCTGAGCCGCACGCCGGCGCGGTTTGGCATGTAGCCGAGCTGTTTGGCGACGAGGCGAACACGTTCCTTGGTGTGTTCGGCAATATCCGGTGCATCCTTCAGCGCCCGGGAAACCGTGGTCACTCCGAGCCCCGTCATATAGGCAATGGTTTTCAGTGTCGGACGCGCATTGGCTGTCTCGCGCGATGTGCTGTTCGTGGGTTTCATCGACGTTCTTTTATCTCCCATGTCGCTCCAAACGCGACGGCACGGACCACAAGGCCCGTCTCCTCCCTGGTGGCTGAGCATATTGGGCGACAGGCCGGAACTGGCCTTGAGCTGCCACGATACGCTGATTCTCGCTGGCAACGCGAGTTTCGCCTGCGTTCTTATCGTTCCTGCGCGGTTTTCCCAGCATGTCTTTCATTGAGGTCGTGTGCAGGACCTCCCCGTCTGCACAGCTCAAGGAGCGGCAATGTCCGTCTCTGTTGGTCGGTATGTCCGCGTTACCACAGTTTAGCGAGTGAATGCCTGTAACGATACAGAAAAGAAGCTGTCGCGTGACAGAAAGACTTTAATCGGAACCAGCAGGTATTGGCGAGAGTGGCGCTTGCCCGGTTTTTGCAAACGCGAACTGTCGCGCAGATAGTCAACGCATACTCACAATATATCTATATAAATCAGATATATAATTGAATTTTGCGATGCAGAAATAAGGATCTGTTCCGGTGTTTTGTCTAAATCAAAAGTCGTAGATTGCCAAAAACCAGAATAAAAGGGTTGCGTCATATTTGGCTTTCGCCTACCGTTTTACGGCAACGTTTCAGTTGGGAGGACAGTATGAAACATGCAATTCTCACCGCCGCCCTTGCGGCCGGCGTGGTCATGCCTATGTCGGCGAGCGCGACCGACCTTGAAGTGACCCATTGGTGGACATCGGGTGGCGAAGCCGCCGCTGTGAAGGTGCTCGCCGACAATTTCAACCAGACCGGCAATAACTGGGTCGACAGCGCGATTGCCGGCTCCGGCTCGACAGCCAATCCGATCATCATCAGCCGTATCATCGGCGGTAATCCGATGGGTGCGACCCAGATGAATACCGGCCGTGACGCTGAGGAACTGATCAAGGCCGGACTGATGCTGGATCTGACGGAGGTGGCTGAGAAAGAAAACTGGCGTGAAAAAGTCCGCCCCGCAAAGCTTCTCGAGGCTTGTGAGTTTGAAGGCCGGATCTACTGCGTGCCGATCAATATTCACTCCTGGCAGTGGATGTGGCTGAACCGTTCCGTTTTCGAGGATAACGGTATTCCGGTCCCCACCAACTGGGCAGAACTCGTCGCAGCCGCGCCGAAGCTCCGTGAAGCCGGCGTCACGCCGCTTGCCACCGGCCAGCCCTGGCAGGTCGACGGTATCCGCAACGTCATGCAGGTCGCTATCGGAGGTGTCGACAACTATCTCGCTGTCAACGGTGACAAGGATCCCGACGCGGTGATGAGCGATGAGAACCGCGCCATCTGGGAGGCATTCGCTCAGGCGCGCGAAATGGTCGATGACGCCTATTCCGGCCGTGACTGGAATGTGGCAACCAATATGGTGATCCAGGGCGATGCCGCAGCCCAGATCATGGGTGACTGGGCACAGGGCGAATTTGCCCAGGCCGGCCAGGAAGCCGGCGTCGATTATGATTGCCTGCCGGGCCTCGGCAATACCCCGGTTCTCGATACCGGTGGCGATGCCTTCTACTTTCCGAAGAACAGCGATCCCGATATCACGGCAGCCCAGCTTGAACTTGCCTCGATGCTGATCTCGCCGGAGACTCAGGTTGAGTTCAACCTCGTCAAGGGCTCGTTGCCGGTGCGCGGCGATGTCGATCTGGAAGCCGCTAATGCCTGCATGAAGAAGGGGATCGAGATTCTCGCCAACCCCGACAATGTGCTGCCGTCGACCGAGCAGTTGCTCGATTCCGATACGCAAGGTCAGATCACCGACCTGGCGCTTGAGTTCTTCTCTTCCGATATGACGGTTGATGAGGCGCTTGAGCAGCAGCAGTCGATCATCGAACAGGCCATGTAAGCCCGCGACATCTTGATGCGGAGCGGGTTTGCGTTTTGACCGAACCCGCTCCGTTTTCTTCCGGTCCCATGCCAATTTGTGAGGGAGCTGCAATGGCTGCTGTTGCTCGCCGTCCGTTCGGCTTGTTCAAGAATCTGAACGCCAAGATCGCGGCAATACCGATGATGCTGACCGCTGTGGTCATCTTTATTGGCTGCACCGCCTGGACGGTCATCTATTCATTCACCGACTCGCGTCTCTTGCCGAGCGAGAATTTCGTCGGCCTGGCCCAGTATGATCGCCTGTTCGACACCACGCGCTGGAATGTCGCGATTGTCAATCTTCTGATCTACGGAAGCTTGAGCCTCATCTTCTCCTTCGTCGTCGGGTTTCTTCTGGCAACGCTCCTGGACCAGAAAATCCGCTTCGAAAACACATTCCGCACCATCTTTCTCTATCCCTTCGCGCTGTCCTTCATCGTCACAGGCCTTGTCTGGCAATGGATCCTCGATCCCGGCCTCGGCTTGCCGAAGTTTCTGGATGATCTCGGTCTGCCCGGCGGTGATTTCGCGCTGCTCGGCAACAAGAGCACGGTGATTTACGCACTGGTGATCGCTGGCCTCTGGCAGGGCACAGGGCTTGTGATGGTGCTGATGCTGGCGGGCCTGCGCGGCATTGACGGCGAAATCTGGAAAGCTTCAAGGGTCGACGGTATTCCAGCGTGGCGGACCTATATCTTCATCGTCATTCCGATGATGCGCGGCGTGTTCGTGACGACGCTTGTAATCGTCGCCTCAGGCATCGTGCGGGTCTACGACCTCGTTGTCGCCATGACGCAAGGGGGCCCGGTTTTGCCTCCGAAGTGCCAGCCAAATATGTCTACGACCTGATGTTTCAGCGCGGCAATATCGGCCAGGGGCTCGCGGCCTCGACCGTCATGCTGGTCACCGTCTTCATCATCATCGTGCCCTGGGCGCTGATGGAATTCAGAGACAAGAGGAAGTGAGGAGGGGCAGATGAGTGCTATCGCTTCGAATGAACCGTCCGGCCCGCGTCCGAAACGCCGATTGGCGCCGTCGAGAATTATGCTGTATTCCATCCTGTTCGTGGCAGCGGTCTATTATCTCATTCCGCTCTACGTGATGGTGGTGACCTCCCTGAAGGGGATGCCGGAAATCCGCATGGGCAACATCTTTGCCCCACCGGTCGAGATCACCTTCGAACCGTGGGTGAAGGCGTGGAGCCAGGCCTGTACCGGGCTTTACTGCGAGGAATCCGTGTCGGTTTCTGGAATTCGGTGAAGATCACCGTGCCGGGCATCATCGTCTCGATCGCCGTTGCCTCGGTCAATGGCTACGCGCTGGCCAACTGGCGCTTCAAGGGCTCGGAGTTCTTCTTCACCGTGCTGCTGTTCGGGGCCTTCATTCCCTATCAGGTGATGCTCTATCCGCTGGTGATCATCCTGCGCGAACTGCACCTGTTCTCCACATTGCCCGGTATCGTTCTGGTGCACACCATCTTCGGCATGCCGATCCTGACGCTGTTGTTCCGCAACTATTTCGCCTCGCTGCCCGAGGAACTGTTCAAGGCGGCACGTGTCGATGGTGCGGGGTTCTGGCAGATATTCTTCAAGATCATGTTGCCGATGTCGCTGCCGATCTTTGTCGTCGGCATGATCATCCAGACAACCGGCATCTGGAACGACTTTCTGTTCGGCGTGATCTTTGCCGGCCAGCAGAACTATCCGATGACGGTTCAGCTCAACAATATCGTCAACGCGGTGCAGGGTGTGAAGGAATACAACGTCAATATGGCGGCGACCCTTCTGACCGGTCTCGTGCCGCTCGCCGTCTACTTCGTTTCCGGACCGTTGTTTGTACGCGGCATCGCCGCCGGCGCTGTGAAAGGGTGAATGATGACTACGAGTGTTTCAATCAAGGATCTGTCGCTCTCCTTCGGTGCCGTCGACGTTCTGAAAAATCTCGATCTCGATATCCATGACGGCGAGTTTCTGGTGCTGCTCGGCTCGTCCGGTTGCGGCAAGTCCACGCTGTTGAACTGCATTGCCGGTCTTCTGGATGTCTCGGCCGGCCAGATTTTCATCAAGGACAAGAATGTCACCTGGCTGGAGCCGAAAGATCGCGGCATCGGCATGGTGTTCCAGTCCTATGCGCTTTATCCGCAGATGTCGGTGGAAAGAACCTCTCCTTCGGCCTGCAGGTAGCCAAAATCCCGAAAGCGGAGATTGAAAAGCGGGTCAAGCGGGCTTCGGAAATCCTGCAGATCGAACCGCTTCTGAAGCGCAAGCCCGCCGAGCTTTCCGGCGGTCAGCGTCAGCGCGTCGCTATCGGCCGGGCACTGGTGCGCGATGTCGATGTGTTCCTGTTTGACGAGCCGTTGTCCAACCTCGATGCAAAGCTCAGGTCGGAGTTGCGTGTCGAAATCAAGCGTCTGCACCAGTCGCTTGAAAACACAATGATCTATGTGACCCATGACCAGATCGAGGCTATGACGCTGGCTGACCGGATCGCGATCATGCGTGGTGGCGAGATCCTGCAGCTTGACGAGCCGACGACGATCTATAACCGGCCAGTCAATCGCTATGTCGCCGGCTTCATCGGCTCGCCCTCGATGAATTTTCTCGATGGTGAACTTGCCCAGAAGGATGGCAAGACGGTTTTCCATTCGAACGGTGTCGACTTCGGGCTCGATGGCTATGACGGCAACGGGCCGCTGCCGAGCTCCGGCAAGGTCACTCTGGGCGTACGGCCCGAACATGTGATGGTTGATGACGAAATTCCCGCGGGCCAGGAGGTCCACCAGGCTGTTGTCGATCTGGAAGAGCCGATGGGCGCGGACAATTTGCTGTGGCTGAAACATGCCGGGCATCTGTTTTCTGTGCGTGTCGGTGGCAACAAGCGCTATCGTCCGGGGCAGGAGATCAGGCTCGCCTTCGCCATGGAACTGGCATCGCTTTTCGATGGCGAGACGGAGCTGAGGCTTTAGCATTTGGAAAGCGAACGCTTTCCCCTTAGGGGAGAACGCTAATATTCCAGGAAGGATCGCCGGCCCGAAGGTAAGCCGGCCTTATTGAGGAAATCGGCAGCACCGCTCTGCCGGGAGGAAGACATGACAAAACTCGGATTTCAACTGTTCGGCGCCCGGAACTACCAGCCTTTTTCAGGCGTATTCAGGAAGCTCGCGGCAGCGGGCTATGGCGAGGTCGAGGGCTATGGCGCGCTTTATGACGACCTGGATGAGGCAGGGCTGGAGCGTCTCGCCGGAGACCTTGAGGCCATCGGCCTTTCGATGCCGACCGGCCATTTCGGTATCGCCATGCTCGAGAACGAGCCGGATCGCGTCCTGGAAATCGCCGCCAAGCTGAAGATGGACAGCGTGTTCTGCCCGTTCCTTCTGCCCGATCAGCGGCCTGATACCGCCACGGGCTGGAAGCAATTCGGTGCGCGGCTTGAGGCGGCGGGAAAGCCCTTCCGCGAGGCCGGTCTTGTCTTCGGCTGGCACAACCACAATTTCGAGTTCGAGCTTCTGCCCGACGGCACGGCGCCGATGCGCCACATCATGGACGGCGGCCCGTCGCTTTCCTGGGAGGCCGATATTGCCTGGGTGATCCGTGGCGAGGCCGATCCCTATTTCTGGATCGAACTTTTCAAGGAGCGCATCAGCGCTGTCCATGTGAAGGACATTGCCGCGCCCGGCGAGAACGAGGATGAGGATGGCTGGGCCGATGTCGGCCACGGCATAGTCGACTGGAAGGGGCTGATGAGGGTGCTGAAGTCCATGCCGATCAGGCACTACGTTGTTGAACACGACAATCCGAATGACATCGACCGCGTGATCGAGCGTTCGATCGCATCTTTCCAGACATTCTGAGCGAGGCAGATATGACCAAGGAACTGGGTGTCGGCATCCTCGGATGCGGCAATATTTCCGCGACCTATTTTTCGCTTTCCCCGATGTTCAAGGGTATCAAGGTGCTGGCCTGCGCCGATATCAATCCGGCGGCTGCAAAGGCGCGGGCCGAGGAATATGGTGTCATCGCGCAAAGCGTCGACGAGCTATTCGCCAATGACGAGATCGACGTTGTCGTCAATCTCACCATTCCGGCGGCGCATTTTGAAATGTCGCGGCGCGCGCTGGAAGCCGGAAAGCATGTCTACTCCGAAAAACCGCTGGTGCTTTCAGTGGACGAGGGCAAGGACCTCGGCCGGTTGGCTGCGGAAAAGGGCTCTCCGTCGGTTGTGCGCCGGATACGTTCCTGGGCGGCGCCCACCAGCGCGCCCGCAAATACATCGATGAGGGCGGGATTGGCCGTGTGACCTCTGGCACCTGCCATGTGATGAGCCCCGGCATGGAGATGTGGCATCCAAACCCGGACTTCTTCTTTCTGCCGGGTGGTGGCCCCGTGCTCGATCTCGGACCCTATTATATCGCCAACCTGATCAATCTGATCGGGCCGGTGAAGCGGGTCGCAGCACTCACTTCGATGGCGAACGAGACGCGTACCATCACCTCCGAACCACGCAATGGCGAAATCATTCCGGTGAAGACACCGACGAATATCCACGCGCTTCTGGAATTTGCCAACGGTGCGACGGTTTCGCTTGCCGCGAGCTGGGATGTGTTTGCACACCGGCATTCCAACATGGAGCTTTATGGCACCGAGGGGTCGCTGTTCGTGCCCGACCCGAATTTCTTTGGCGGCACGGTCGAGACCGCCGGTCGCGACAGGACGATCAGGGTGATAGACGAGGATGACCATCCTTTCGGCAAACCGAACCAGGATCTCGACAAGGGCGGGCGGGCGAATTATCGCACGGCGGGCCTTGCGGATATGGCGGTGGCGCTGATCGAAGGCCGGGATGCCCGCTGCTCGCTGGAGCGCGCGCTGCACGGTGTCGATGTGATGGCGGCCATTCTGAAATCCGGTGAGACCGGTGCATTCGTGCCGCTTTCGACGACCTGCACACAGCCGGCCGCTCTCGATGCGCAAGCTGCGGCGGCGCTTTTGCGCTAGGTTTGCCATAAGGCATGGCTTGTAGCGGCCGGATTGCCTATACTCGAGATCAGGAAAGGCGGCTTGGCCGCCTTTTTCATGTCGCCGTGCCGGCCGGCGCGACGGCGCTTTTCAAAAACGGGAATGAAATGATGAGCTGGACACCGTCAGAAACGCGCTATGACACGATGAAGTATAACCGCTGCGGAAAATCCGGCCTGAAGCTGCCGGCCATTTCGCTGGGGCTCTGGCACAATTTTGGCGATGATACGCCGCGCGAGCGCAAGGTTGCAATCTGCCAGACCGCCTTCGACAGTGGCATTACCCATTTCGACCTTGCCAATAATTATGGCCCGCCGCCCGGTTCCGCCGAAGTCGCCTTCGGTTCCATCCTGAAAAACGAGTTTGCCGGTTTGCGCGATGAACTTATCGTTTCCTCGAAAGCCGGTTACGGCATGTGGGACGGGCCTTACGGCGAATGGGGAAGCCGCAAAAACCTGATTGCGTCCTGCGATCAGAGCCTGAACCGGCTTGGCCTCGACTATGTCGACATTTTTATTCCCACCGCTTCGACCCCGATACCCCGCTTGAAGAAACCATGCTGGCGCTTGATCACATCGTGCGCTCGGGTCGGGCGCTTTATGTGGGAATTTCATCATATAATTCGCAGCGCACCCGCGAGGCCTACGCCATCCTGAAAGAACTGAAGACGCCCTTCGTCATCCATCAGCCGAGCTATTCGATGATCAACCGCTGGGTCGAGGATGACGGGCTCCTCGATACGCTGGAAGAACTCGGCCTCGGTTCCATCGTGTTCTCGCCGCTGGCGCAGGGCATGCTGACGTCGAAATATCTGAAGGGTATTCCCGAAAGCAGCCGTGCCGCCCAGGGCAAGTCGCTGCAGCAAGGCTTCCTGAAGCCTGAAACCATCGAGCATATCCGTTCCTTGAACGCGATTGCCGAACGGCGCGGGCAGACGCTGGCGCAGATGGCGCTTGCCTGGGTGTTGCGCAAGGGCAGGGTGACAACGGCGCTCATCGGCGCCAGCCGCCCCGAACAGGTGAGCGATTGTGTGGCAGCGCTCGGCAATCCCGATTTCACCGATGCCGAACTGGCCGAAATCGATACCTTTGCGCTGGATGCCAATATCAACATCTGGGCGAAGTCGGCCGAGCGCAAAGGGCCAGAACGCAAGAAATAACAACAAAGAGCCTGCGGGTGGCAGCTATGGCACCCGCAGGCAACGCCGTCCCGTTCATGCGCGTTTCCGGGATTGCGTCTTTGCAGCCGACTAATCGGCCACGAAGCAATCGGTCAGATTACCGGCGAGGTTTTCCAGGAGTACGAAATAGAGGTCCGGACCGTCCTCGAGGCCGGCGCCAAGCGGATCGAGAATGCCGGTGCGCGCATCGGTGCCCTCAATCACCGCATCGATGATCTTCGGCGGGAACTGCGGTTCTGAAAAGACGCAGGCCGCGCCGAGCTCGTTCAGCTTGTCATGGATTTCACGGATACGTTGTGCGCTCGGCGGGGCTTCCGGGTTGACCGTGATCGAACCGGCGGCCTCAACGCCAAAGCGGTTGCCAAAATAGTGATATGCGTCGTGGAACACGACATAGGGCCTTTCGGAAACGCTATCGATCTGGGCCTGAATGCCGGCCGTCAGTTCATCGATTCTGATCTCGAGCTTTTCAGCATTGGCGGCATAGATTTCGGCATTGGCGGGGTCATTTTCTGCCAACGTCCCTGCAATCGTGGCGGCAAAGGCTTTCGCATTCAGCGGATCAAGCCACATATGCGGGTCGACCGCGCCGTCATGGTGATGTCCGCTCTCTTCATGCTCATGCTCATGCTCATGCTCATGCTCATGGTCATCCTGGGCTTCGTGTTCCTCGTGATCATGGTTTTCATCCGCATGCGCGTCGTGGTCTTCGTGTTCACCATCGGCATGATGCTCATGATCGTCATGGTCATGCGCCTCGAAAGCGCCTCCCGCACGCGGTGCCAGCGTCTCCACGCCGTTGGCGTCTTCCAGCTCCACCAATTCGGCGTTTCCGCCGAGGGCATCAAGCGGCTTATCAAGAAAATGCTCAAGCGCCGGACCGATCCAGAATACAACGTCTGCGTTCTGCAGCGCGCGGGCCTCGGATGGCGCCATGCTGTAGGTGTGCGGTGAGGCTGCGCCCTTGACCAGCAGCGTGGTCTCGGTCTCCGTCCCGGCCGTGATCGCGGTCGTCAGCGAATAAAGTGGCTTGATCGAGGTGACCACCTTAAGACTGTCATCAGCCATTGCCGCGCTTGCGACCGAAAGAGCGGCCGTGGCCAGGAGAAGCATTCGGAACGATTTCATTCTAACCTCACTTGCATTAAACGTAATGTTATTACATTAATTGCGTAATGCTATAACGTATGTCATAGAGCACCGCAAGACGGAGTTTTCAGAAATTGAACATGACCAAGAATGATGCCGAGCTGCTGGTTTCGCTGGACAATGCCGGGATCAGGCGCGAGGACGCTATCTGGTGCGTGGTGTGACTTTTGACGTACGCCGCGGCGAAATCGTCACCCTGATCGGTCCGAACGGTGCCGGAAAATCGACCAGCGCGAAGGTGGCGATCGGCGTGTTCGAGCCGGATGAGGGGCGTGTCAGCCGCGCCCCCGGCTGAAGATCGGCTATGTGCCGCAAAAGCTCAACATCGACCATTCGCTGCCGCTGACCGTTCGCCGCCTGATGACGATAACCGGCCCGTTGTCGCGGCCTGCCATTTCCGATGCGCTCGAGCAGGTGGGGATTGCCCATATGGAAGAGGCCAATGTGCAGACCCTTTCCGGCGGCGAGTTTCAGCGTGCGCTTCTGGCCCGCGCCCTTGCCCGCAAACCGGACCTTCTGGTGCTCGACGAGCCGGTGCAAGGGGTCGATTATTCCGGCGAGATCGCGCTTTACGAGCTGATCTCCAGGATCCGTGACCGCCAGGGCTGCGGCGTGCTGATGATTTCGCACGATCTGCATGTTGTGATGGCCCAGACCGATACCGTGGTCTGCCTGAATGGCCACGTGTGCTGCACAGGAACGCCGGAAGCCGTCAGCGGCAGTGAGGCCTATCAGGCGCTGTTCGGTGCCCGGGCATCCGGCGCGCTTGCCCTCTACCGTCATCATCACGATCACACCCATATGCCGGACGGCCGGGTGCGCCATGCCGACGGAACGATCACCGAAGACTGCCACCCGCATGACGGTCATCACGACCATGCGCGTGATGACGGGGAGACGCCGCATGCTTGACGATTTCTTTACCCGCGCGCTGATTGCCGGCGTTGGCGTTGCGCTGACGGCAGGCCCCTCGGCTGCTTCATCATCTGGCGCAAGATGGCCTATTTCGGTGACACCATGGCGCATTCCGCGCTTCTGGGCGTGGCTTTGTCACTGTTGTTTACCGTCAACCTGACCCTCAGCGTGTTCGTGGTGGCAACGGCTGTCTCGGTCATGCTCATCCTGCTGGAGCGTCATCGCGCGCTGTCCACCGACAGCCTGCTCGGCATTCTCGCCCATTCGACGCTTGCCGTGGGGCTGGTGATCGTTTCCTTCCTCACCTGGGTCAGGGTTGATCTTATCAGCTTCCTTTTCGGCGACATTCTTTCGGTGACACGCGCCGATATCGCGGTTGTCTGGCTCGGCGGTCTCTTGGTCGTCGGAGTGATTGCGGCTTTGTGGCGGCCGTTGCTTGCTGCAACCGTCTCGCAGGAGATTGCGCAGGCGGAGGGGATGCGGCCTGAGACCTCGCGTTTCATCTTCATGCTGCTGATGGCGCTGGTGATCGCGATCGCGATGAAGATCGTCGGAATCATGCTGATTACGTCACTGTTGATTGTGCCGGCCGCAACCGCCCGTCGCTTTGCCAAAACGCCTGAGGCCATGGCCGTGATTGCGTCCCTGATCGGCGCGGTTTCGGTGGTGCTGGGCCTTTACGCATCGCTCTATTACGATACGCCTTCGGGTCCCTCGATTGTGGTCGCTGCCATGCTGTTGTTTGTTGCAGGCCTGGTGCCGCTCGCTGCCCGTCGTGCATGAAGGAGGATCTGCCATGAATGTTGTTGCTAGAAAACTGACCCGAAACCAGTCACTGGTGTTCGATTGCCTGGCCGATAGCGACGGCCCGCTCAGCGCCTACACGATCCTTGATCGGCTGCGCGATCACGGCTTCAAGGCCCCGCTTCAGGTCTACCGTGCGCTCGACAAGCTGACCGATGCCGGCATGGTACACCGGCTGGAGAGCATGAACGCCTATGTCGCCTGTGCCCATCCTGATCAGGATTGTACGCATCACGGCATGACGGCCTTTGCGATCTGCGAGGGGTGCGGTGCGGTGATCGAGTTTCACGCTCACGACATTGAGGATGCGCTTGTTTCACTTGCCCAGGCTCAGAGATTCAAGCCGGAACGGATGACCGTCGAAATGCGTGGCCTGTGCCAGACTTGCCAGAATTGATCTTGGGAGCGTAGCGAAGGGGGCGAGCGTTCCCTCAGGAGGCTCTGGGTTCGGCGGCCTGGCGTTTGCCCGGCGGAATGCGCTCCTCGGCGGGTTGGTGGAGGCATGTCCGGTTGCGCCCGGTCTGCTTGGCCTCATAGAGCGCACGGTCGGCGCTGATCAGAAGGCTACGCGGTTCGTGTATCGTTGATGACGGTTGCTCGACCGCGACCCCTATACTGACGGTGAGCCGATGCAGCGGGCTTGTTGCATGGGTGATTTCCAGCCGGGCAATGGCTTCGTGAATACGGCCGGCCATCTGAAGTCCGACCGCCTCATTGCAGTTCGGCAGAACCAGCACGAATTCCTCACCGCCGAAGCGCGCGGACAGGTCGCTTTCGCGCGCGTGCAGGTCTTGAGGGCTTTAGCGACATGTTTGAGACACTCATCGCCGGCAGGGTGTCCGTAGGTGTCATTATAACCCTTGAAATGGTCGATATCGATCATCAGCAGCGCCAGAGGTTCGCCGTCGAAGCGAGCGGTCTGCCAACTCTGCTTGAGGTAATCGTCAAACAGGCGCCGGTTGGCGAGATCAGTTAGCGGGTCGGTGTTGGAAATATGGTCGAGCGAGCGGTACTCGCTCAACAGCGCTTCACCCCTGAGCTTCTCGCGCAGGTAAAGCAGAAAGATCTTCCGCTCTATTGTCTCGATGCGCACATTGGCGAGCAGGGTCATCATGGTCGTTGCGAAAAGGAAGATCAGCGGCGACGCCTTTTCGTCCGGGACAAGTGTCTGCAGAGGCAGGATGAAATAGGCTGCAATGGCGAAATTGACCGCCGAAGCCAGAAGAGCCTGCGGTGGTCGTAGCGGCAACGCGATATTGGCAGTGACGGCGACGAGGATAAAGGTGTAGGGCTCGTAGCGAACGATCGGGTTGCCGACGGAGATCAGCATCAGCCCGGCGCCGAGCGACGCGATCGCAATGCCGAAGATTGACATCAGCCCCGGCAGACGGGTGTCGTCCCGGAAAATGATGACAAGTGATAGCGCTGCCATGATGGATAAAGTCACAGCGCTGCGGATGATCGAAAGATGAATAATCAGCGCCGGGCGGTAGATCAGGTCGACGATGACAAAAGCACACAGGAAGGCGATACCGACCGCGGCCGCGCGGACGATCTGCCTGTGACGAGTGGCGTGAATATGCGCGTTGAAACGGTGTTCAAGCTCTGCCGGAAAGGTGATCACCCAGCCGGTTCGGGCCAGATTGCGGCCGATCAGTTCATCCAGTGCCTGATCATGTTTCGACAGCGTGATGAACGGTGGTGCATTCATCACGCAGAACCATTGTCGAGGACTCTGAGGCTGCGGTTGAAGCGCCTCCAGTTGTTCTGGTAGTTCTCCGCCGAACGGCGAAGAGCCTCGATGGCCGCTTCATCAAGCGTGCGCACCACCTTGGCAGGTGCGCCGACGATCAGGCTGTTGTCGGGAAAAATCTTGCCTTCGGTGACGAGTGCATTGGCGCCCACCAGGCAATTGTTGCCGATGACCGCCCCGTTGAGAATGGTTGCGCCCATGCCGACAAGGCTGTTGTCGCCGATCGTGCAGCCATGAATGATGGCGTGATGGCCGATGGTGCAACCTTTACCGATGGTCGCCGGCGACCCCATATCGGTATGGATCATCACGCCGTCCTGAATATTGCTGCCCGCGCCGATGGTGATCGCTTCGTTGTCTCCGCGCAGGACTGCGTTGAACCATATTCCGACATTGTCTGCGACAATGATCTCGCCAATCACCGCCGCGTCGGGGGCGATCCAGTATGCACCTTCCGGTGGCAATGTCGGTCGGCGCTCGCCAAGGGCATAAATCGTCACGTCACGTCCTCCAGAGAAACGCAAGATTATATCAGATCACGTCGAATGCAAGTTTTGCGATAGTTTCGATTTCACAGGTGATCCGGTCACCCCGGTTGACCGGGCCAACGCCGGAGGGCGTTCCTGTCAGGATGATGTCGCCGGGCGCAAGGGTCACATAGCGCGACAGTTCTGCGATAATCTCCGGCACTTTCCAGATCATCTGGCTGAGGTCTCCGTGCTGGACTTTCTGGCCATTGCGCGACAGCGAGACGCTGCCTTTCGACGGGTGGCCGATATCCTCGGCGCGGGCAATTGCGGATATAGGCGCTGAGTGCTCGAAGGCCTTTGCCATTTCCCAAGGCCGACTTTTCGCCTTGGCTTCGTCCTGAATATCACGCCGGGTGAAATCTACCGAGACACCATAGCCGTAGACGCAGCCGAGCGCGTCATTGACGTCGATTTCCGTACCGCCGTGGTTAAGGGCGACGTAGCATTCGACCTCATGATGAACATTTTCCGAAAGAGCAGGGTAGGGAAAGGGCAAGCCCGGTAAAAGCAGATTTTCGGGATTTTTCTGGAAGAAAAACGGCGCTTCACGATTGGGATCGTGGCCCATTTCCATCGCATGTGCCGCATAATTACGTCCGACACAGTAAACACGGCGCACCGGAAGTCGCTCCTGAAGGCCGGCAACGGGAAGCAGGATTGCTGGCCGAGGTGGAAATACGGTTGCTGACATGGCCGGAGCGCCTTCCTGTTATCTCATCTTGGGGTGCGCTCGAGTTTTGGCTCATTCGGGGAACAGTTCAAGCTGACGTTCCAACAACGGCAACTGAATCGGGGATTGCGGCCTTTTTAGCGTTTTTTACTTGTGGTGTATCGCCTGTTAACCGTACCAACGGTTTGAATTGCATAATGCGTGACCCTCAAAAAATGCTGTCGATCCGTTGCCGTTCTGCTTGTGGCCTCTTCCGGCGCAAGCACCGTAGCTTGACGCTCTGGTGGGAGAAGAGAACTGACAAAACGAACAAGAAACGCAGGGCCGTGAGTGATGATTGAGTATATGAGCTTTCTCGCCGATATGCTGGAAAAGGTGGGGTTGGCGGCTCTGATTATCTTGGCCTACCGCACCATACTCCGTTCACGCTGGCCGGCTCTCTGGTCAGGGCCGGCAATCGGGGTGCTCTTTGGTCTCGGTGCTGTCATCACGATGATCGATCCGTTCGTCGTCGGCCCTGGTATCGTCTTTGATATCCGGACGGTCATGGTTGGCCTGGCTGCGCTTTTCGGTGGCTTCTGGGCAGTATCGATCACTTGTTTGATTACCGTTTCCGCAAGGCTGTTCGTCGGCGGAGCAGGGGTTTTGCCGGGTACGGTCAGTATTGTGCTGGCCGCCATTATTGCCCTCATTTTCGTGCGTGTTCGTGGCAATCAGCGCGATCTGCGCAGCCTGATTCTTCTGGGGCTTGCCATCTCTCTCAACCTGTCGAGTATTGTTCTGCTCTCGTTCGAGTTCCTGGTGAATACGGCGATCAACTCGATTCCCGCCCTTGTTGTCCGAAACCTGACCGGAACAGTAATACTGGGATATTTTCTGGCGATGGAGGAGCGCCGTGAGGAAGAGCACGAGGCCTTCAAGGAGATGGCCGAACGCGACGCGCTTACCGGGCTCAGCAACCGGCGGGCGCTGCAGCTGCTTGAAAGGCGCACGCCGACGCGTGATAGCAATGGGTTCTTCTGCGTCATCATGTTCGACCTCGATCACTTCAAAGCCGTCAATGACACTCATGGTCACGGCTTTGGCGATGTCGTTCTGGCACGTTTTGCCGAGATCATTTCCAGACGAGATCCGCGGAAGCGACCTGGTTGTGCGCTATGGCGGCGAGGAATTCTGCGTCATCCTTAACGATGCACTCATCAAAAATGCAGCACGCATTGCCGAGGATATCAGAGACCAACTCGCTGCGGAGGCGTTTGCCAATGACGTCACGGTAACTGTGAGCGCAGGCGTCGCTCAGTCACCGGAAATGGAGCCGTCGGTCTATGCGGTGATCAAGGATGCCGACAACGCGCTCTATGAGGCCAAGCGCAACGGACGTAACCGCGTGGAAATTCACACGCCGTAGCGCCTGTCTTGCCTGACAGTACACTGCTCTGCATGCCGCAAAGAAAAGCCCCGCTGTCGGGGCTTTTCGTTTTCTGTCTTTCTGCGTGCCCTTGCTCAGACCGCGCCACTGCCCCAGGGGCCGTGATGGATATCAAGGCCGTCGAGACGGTCGAAGCCGTGGGCGCCGAAGAAGTCGCGCTGAGCCTGGATCAGGTTGGCGGTGCCGCGCGACTGGCGATAGGCGTCGAAATAGGTCAGCGCCGAAGCAAGGCCCGGTACCGGAAGGCCGGCGGAGGTGGCGGCTGCCACGATGCGGCGCAGCGGCGGCAGGCACTCATTGACCATGGCGGCAAAGGCCGGGGTGACGATCAGATTGGCCACATCCGGCGTGTCGGAGAAGGCCTTGGTGATCTCGTCCAGGAACTGCGAGCGAATGATGCAGCCGGCACGCCAGATGCGAGCGATTTCGGGCATCGGCAGTTTCCAGCCATATTCATCCGAGGCTGCCGCCATCACGTCAAAACCCTGCGCATAGGCGGCGATTTTGGCTGCGAACAGCGCGAGTTCCAGATCGCGGTTGAGCCAGGGACCCGGCGGAATGCTGAACTCGAGCTCTTCCTTGTTGAACATCGGCTCGGCAGCCTTACGTTCCCCGAGCATGGCGGAAATGCAACGTGCGGCCACGGCGGCCTCGATAACCGTCGCGGGCACGGCGAGCTGCTGCGCCTCGATTGCCGACCAGCGGCCGGTGCCCTTCTGTCCGGCGGCGTCGACGATGACGTCTGGCATCGGTTTTCCGGTTTCCGGATCGGTTGCCGTCAGCACCTTTGCTGTGATCTCGATTAGGAAGGAATTCAGGCGGCCGTCGTTCCACTCGCTGAAAACATGGGCGATTTCGGATGCGTTCATGCCGACGCCATCGCGCAGGATGCCGTAGATTTCGGCAATCATCTGCATGTCGGCATATTCGATGCCATTGTGGATGGTCTTGACGAAATGGCCGGCGCCATCAACGCCAAGCCAGGCGCAGCACGGTTCATCGGCGTATTTGGCCGAGATCGAGGTCAGTACCTTTTCAACGCGGGCGTAGCTGTCTTCAGTGCCGCCGACCATGATCGAGGGGCCGTGGCGCGCACCTTCCTCGCCACCAGAAACACCCATGCCGATAAAGGTCAGGCCAGTACCTTCCAGTTCCTGAAAGCGGCGACGGGTATCGTGGAAATTGGCGTTGCCGGCGTCGATGATGATGTCACCCTTGCCGAGATAGGGGCGCAGCTTCTCGATTTCCTGGTCGACAGGATCGCCGGCCTTGATCATGATGATGAGCGGACGCGGCGGGCGGATGGCTGCCACAAATTCCGAAAGTGTTTCGGTGGCAACGATATTCTTCTGAAGTTCACCGGCGCCTGCGTAAAACGCGCGCGTCTTGTCGACCGTCCGGTTGTAGACGGCGATCCTGTTGCCTTTTTCGGCAATGTTCAGGGCGAGGTTGGAGCCCATGACACCCAGACCAATCAGTCCGATTTCTGCTTTTTCCACGACATCACCTCTCGTGTTTGATGGTGACCTTTTGTGGCATCGCAACAGACAAACGGCAAGGGTAGGAGCCGCAGAACTGGTTATTTTCAGGTAGATGATTAAAAGTTTAGCGAAACTGACATGAAACCGAACGCCGGGAGCACGCGGTGGCGGTCAGACGGAACTCAGCCTGCATCGGGTTTGAGCCCTGCAAAATCGAACAGCACCGGGTCAAGCAAGTGGGACGCATTGACATTGCAAAGCGCTCTCAGCATCACCTCTTTACGTCCTGGCATGCGGGCTTCCATGTCGGCCAGCATCTTCTTCATTGCATTGCGCTCCAGCCCGTCCTGTGAGCCGCAGAGGTCGCATGGAATGATCGGAAACCGCATGGCCTCGGCAAAGCGCGCCAGGTCATCTTCGGCCGAATAGGCAAGCGGGCGAAGCACCGTCAGATCGCCGTCATCGTTCATGAGTTTTGCGGGCATGGTCGCAAGCCTGCCGCCGTGGAAGAGGTTCATGAAGAAGGTTTCGAGAATATCTTCGCGGTGGTGCCCGAGCACGAGCGCATCGCAGCTTTCCTCGCGGGCGATGCGGTAAAGATGTCCACGTCTCAGCCGAGAGCAGAGCGAGCAATAGGTGGAGCCGGGTGCAAGCTTGTCGGTTACGATTGAATAGGTGTCTCGGTATTCGATGCGGTGTTTGACACCCAGGCTTTCGAGATAGTCGGGCAGAACATGCCTTGGAAAGTTCGGCTGGCCCTGATCTAGATTGCAGGCAATCAGCTCGACCGGCAGCAGTCCGCGCCATTTCAGTTCCATCAAAACGGCCAGAAGTCCGTAGCTGTCCTTGCCGCCGGAAAGTGCGACCAGCCAGCGTTTCTGGCCGTCCAGCATGGCAAAATCGGACAGCACCTGGCGCACTTGCCGCAAGAGCCGCTTGCGCAGCCGCTGGAAATTGACTGACGAGGGCGCGTTTTCAAACAGCGCACGGAAAGCACCGTCTTCCGGCGTGGTATCATCAAGGGGCGCTACGTCGCTCATGGTTTGGTGTTTTTCCTTCGCGTCTGCCTGAGACATGCCTTGTCCGGCCGGTTCGATCAAGTGCCAAACACCGACCAGCCCGTGCGTGCGGCCAGCATTTCGAGCGCGATGCCGCCGAGCAGGGAGTTTCCAGTCGCGTCGAGGCCCGGTGACCAGACCGCAATCGAGGCCTTTCCCGGAGCGACCGCGAAAATACCGCCGCCGACACCGGATTTTCCCGGCAGACCGACACGGAAGGCGAAATCGCCTGAACCGTCATAATGGCCGCAGGTCAGCATGATCGCATTGATGCGCCGCGCGCGCCGCGGCGAGACCACCGAAAAGCCGGTCAGCGGATTGGTGCCGCGATTGGCGAGGAACAGCCCGGCATGGGACAGTTGGACGCAATCCATGGTCAATGCGCACTGGTGAAAATAGACGCCGAGAACATGGTCGACGGGATGTTCCAGGTTATTGAAGCCGCGCATGAAATTGGCGAGCGCGAAATTACGATAGCCAGTGCGCTGCTCGGAACGCGCGACTGTCTCGTCAATGTGAAGGCTGTCGTCATCAGCGATATAGTGCATGAAGCGCAGGAATTCGCCGATCGCCTCGCGCGGACGGTGGCCCGCGAGCACGATGTCTGTCACGACAATGGCACCGGCATTGATGAAGGGGTTGCGGGGTATCCCGTGCTCATGTTCAAGCTGAACGATGGAATTGAAGGCGGATCCAGAGGGTTCGCGCCCGACCCGGCTCCAGATCGTCTCGCCGACCTTGCCGAGCGCCAGCGTCAGCATGAACACCTTGGAAATGCTCTGCACCGAAAACGCCGTCTCCGCATCGCCGGCCCGGAAGGTCTTGCCGTCGACGGTGGAAATCGCGATGCCGAGCTGCTTCGGGTTCACCTTGGCAAGCTCGGGAATATAATCGGCCACTTTGCCCTCGCCGAGCCGGGGGCCAGTTCGCGCACGATGTCGTCAGCAATCGCCTGAAGGTCCATGGTGGTCCTCGAGAATAAGATGATCACCTATAAACCAGAGGTGCCGACAAATGAAAAGCCGCCCACAAAGGGGCGGCTTCCAAAAGCAGATCCGCGTCTAACGATTAACGCGAATAGAATTCGACAACGAGGTTCGGTTCCATGATGACCGGGTAGGGGATATCGGCAAGAGCCGGAATCCGCACATAGGTCGCGACCATCTTGGAGTGGTCGGCGTCGATGTATTCCGGAACGTCACGCTCAGCGAGCTGGCTGGCCTCGAGAACGCTGGCGAGCTGCTTGGAGCGCTCACGAACCTCGATAACGTCGCCAGGCTGGCAGCGGTAGGAACCGATGTTGACCTTGGTGCCGTTGACCGTAATGTGGCCGTGGTTGACGAACTGACGGGCAGCAAAGACCGTCGGTACGAACTTGGCGCGGTAAACGATCGCGTCGAGGCGGCTTTCCAGCAGGCCAACCAGGTTTTCACCGGTGTCGCCCCTGCGGCGGTTGGCTTCCTCGAAGGTTGCGAGGAACTGCTTTTCGCGCAGTTCGCCGTAGTAGCCCTTCAGCTTCTGCTTGGCGCGCAGCTGCACACCGAAGTCGGACATCTTGCCCTTGCGGCGCTGGCCGTGCTGGCCGGGGCCGTATTCGCGACGGTTCACCGGGGACTTCGGACGGCCCCAGATGTTTTCGCCCATACGGCGGTCAATTTTATGCTTGGACGATCTGCGCTTGCTCATCGTATTTCCTTTAAGTCATAACAAGAGAACCGGCTTTCGCCAGTTCCAAGGAAACACGCCCTCCTTTGGTTCTTCCCGAGGAAGATCCTGACAGGTTTTCGCGGAAAAAAGCGCCCTGAAAACCACGGGACATGTCGGTGAAACATCGACCGAAGCCGGTGTTGGCGCGGGGATAGTCGGGTTTTGTTGAAAAGTCAACGACAAAGCATCGCCTTTGGTCCTGCAGGCCATGGACTTTGCAGGTGCGGACATGATTTAACCGGACCTGATTTGTTCCACGGGGATTTCAGCACATGACGATCACATCCGAAACACTCGACGCCATCGCCAGGCTGATGCGCGAAGCCGCCGCACAGGAGATCCTGCCACGTTTTCGAAAGTTGCACGATCAGGACGTTGCAGAAAAGACCGAGGCCAGCGATCTCGTCACCGTTGCCGATACCGGCGCGGAGCGGGTGATCAAGGCGGGTATCGAGAAGATCCTGCCTGACGCAGCCTTTGTCGGCGAGGAGGGCGTTGCAGCCAATCCGTCGCTTTTGTCAAAACTGAAGGATGCGGAACTGGCTGTGGTGGTCGATCCGATTGATGGCACGTTCAATTATGCCCATGGCATTTCCGCTTTTGGGGTGATGGCAGCGATCGTGGTCAATGGCGAGACCGTTGCCGGACTGATCTATGATCCGATGGGCGACGACTTCATGATTGCCGAGAAGGGCGGCGGCACCTGGCTGAAACGTGTCGATGGTTCGTCAAGCCGGATGAAGGTCGCAGCCCCCGTTGCGCTTGAGGATATGCTTGGGACTGCCTCGGTTGCCTTCATGCCGCGCGAGAAGCGGGCCGAACTTCTGGCCAATACCGCCAAGCTTCGCTATGCAGCGAGCTATCGCTGTGCTGCCGTCGAATATCGCGCCTTTGCTGCAGGCGGCTTGCACTTCTTCACCTATTTCAAGCTGATGCCATGGGATCATCTGGCCGGTGTGCTGATCGGTCAGGAGGCCGGTGGCTATATCGCGCGTTATGACGGCTCTGCCTACCGCCCCGACCATCTGGACGGCGGCCTGTTGGGTGCACCGGACAAGGAAAGCTGGCAGGAACTGCGCGCGAAAGTGTTCACGGTTTAACGCCGGAGCGGCTGGAGAGAGAAAAAGGCGCCCTTCGCGGCGCCTTTTTTGATCAGACTTCCGGATTTTGCGGCTGGAACAGCTTGCCGCGTTCGGCGATCACCGTGGCGATGCAGGCGCAGATGGCAAATGTGAAGAATCCGGCGATCAGTGGCGTCGTGGTGCCGTTGAAGGACTGGCCGACCAGAGAACCGATCAGTGCGGATCCGGCAGTGCTGGTGAACCCCAGCACCGAGGAGCCAATCCCGGCGACATGACCGAGGGGTTCCATCGCCATGGAATTGAAGTTGGCGCCGATGATGCCGAATTGCAGCCAGGCAAGGCAGAACATCAGGTAGAACAGCCAGAACGGCATGATGCCATCATAGGCCAGGTCGAGCGCAAGCCAGATCCCGATCACCGTTGTGAAGATGATCAGGCCTGCCTGCGACAGCCGCCGCATGCCGAACCGGCCGACGAAGCGTGAGTTCAAAAGCGCCGAGCAGGACATGATCACGCCGAGGCCGGCAAAAGCGATCGGAAACAGCGTTCCGAGGTCGAAGATACCGATGTAGATCTGCTGGGCCGAGGTAATATAGCCGAACATGCAGGCCTGAATGAAGGTCGTTGCCAGAATGTAAAGTGCTGCCGTACGGTTGCGGATCACCATCATGAAACCGCTTGCGATCGAGGTGACGCTGAAGGCGCGCTGGTCTGCGGGATTGAGCGATTCTGGTAGCCGCATCAGCACCCAGACGATCATGGCGGACGAAAACATTGCCAGGAAGATAAAGATCAGATGCCATTCACCGGCGAGCAGGATGACCTGGCCAATTGACGGTGCCAGGATCGGGATGATCATGAACACCATCATGATCAGCGACATCACCTCAGCCATCATCCGGCCACCATAAAGGTCGCGCACGATCGAGATCGAGATCACACGCGTGGCCGCAGACCCCGCGCCCTGCATGAAGCGGGCAAGGAGCATCAGTCCGAAGCTCGGAACGAAGGCGGCAAACAGCGATGTTGAAAGGTAAAGGGCAAGTCCGGCGAGCAGCGGTTTCTTGCGTCCGAAACGGTCGGAAAGCGGTCCGAACAGCAATTGCGCGAAGCCCATGCCGAGTACATAAGCGGTGACAATAAACTGTCGGCGGTTTTCCTCTTCGACGCCAAGGCTTGCGCCGATCTGCTGCAGACCGGGCAGCATGATGTCGATGGCCAGCGCATTCAGCGCCATCAGGAGCGCCATCATGGTCACAAGTTCCCATTTGGGAAGAAGTTTGCTCAGTGGCGCGGAATGAGAGGGGATGCATGTGTCACGAGGAGGGGACTTTCGGGGCATGGGCCCGGTCCCGTTCTGGACCGGGCGAGAATGGCATCAGACTTCCGGGTTTTGCGGCTGAAGCAGCTTTCCTTCTCCGCAATCAGGGTTAGTGCGAGAGCGATCAAGCCGAAGACAAAGAAGCCGCCGATCATCGGTGTCGTCGTTCCGTTGAAGGACAGGCCGATCGCTGCGCCGAGAAGTGCGGAACCGGCCGTGCTGGCAAAACCGAGGATCGACGATGCGGCGCCTGCAATATGGCCAAGGGGCTCCATGGCCAGTGCATTGAAGTTTGGCGCGATCCATCCGAACTGGAACCATGCGACCATGAATATCCCGTAAAACAGCCAGAACGGCATGATACCGGTAAACATGAGGTCAATCGCCAGCCAGACCCCATTGGTCAGCACAAAGCCGATCAGTGCACCGTGGGACAGCCTGCGCATGCCAATCTTGCCAACGATGCGGGAGTTCGCAAGCGATGAGGCCGCCATGACGACGCCGACGCCGGCGAAGGCCAGCGGAAACAGGGTGCCAAGCCCGTAGATATCGACATAGACCTGCTGCGCAGAGGTCACGAAGCCGAAGATGCAGGCCACGATGAAGGTTGTTGCCAGGGTGTAGAACAGTGCCACGCGGTTGCTCAGTACACGGGCGAAGCTGTGGGCGACCGCTTTTGGCGTCAGTTCGATCACGTCCTCGGGATGCTGGGTTTCCGGCAGACGGAAGGTAACCCAGAAGAAATTGCCGAGCGCGGCAAGCCCCAGGAAGACGAAGACCAGATGCCAGTCGCCGAACAGCATGATCGTCTGGCCGATCGAGGAGCGATCACCGGGATGATCATGAAGACCATCATGATCAACGACATGATCTCGGCCATCTTGCGGCCGCCGTAGAGATCACGAACGATGGCAACCGAGATCACGCGGGTTGCCGCCGCACCGAGCCCCTGGCAGAAGCGCACGAGTAGCATCATTCCGAACGTTGGAACGAACGCGCATGCCACCGCGCCGATGAAATAGATGACGAGACCCGCGAGAAGCGGCAGTTTGCGTCCGAAACGGTCCGCCAGAGGTCCGTAGGCGAGCTGCGCAACACCAAAGCCAAGCACATAGGATGTGATGATGAACTGGTGCTGGTTTTCTGCCTCAACGCCGAGACTGGCACCGATCTGTTTGAGGCCGGGCAACATGATATCGATGGCAAGCGCATTGAGCGCCATCAGCCCTGCCATCATAGCCACCAGCTCCCATTTTCCGGGGATTTTTCGGACCCGCGGCCGTGATGTCTGTAATGTTTCTGTCACAACGATATTCCTGAAAGCAAAGAAGGCGCCGCATATGCGACGCCCGTGTCAGAATGACTGCAAAATTATGCCGGAGAGCCGCTTGGGCACCTGTCCGCAACAACAATCGTGGCCGGATGTCGTTGCGTCAGTCCGGGATCAGGCCGCGCCGCGAATTGCGACACCCTTCGACGCAAAGTGGTCCTGAAGCTCGCCAGCCTGGAACATTTCTCGCACGATATCGCAACCGCCGAGGAACTCACCCTTCACGTAGAGTTGGGGAATGGTCGGCCAGTTGGAATAATCCTTGATACCCTGACGCAAATCACCATCGGCAAGAACGTTGATGCCTTTGAAGTCGACGCCGAGATATTCGAGAATCTGAACAACCTGACCGGAGAAACCGCACTGCGGAAACTGCGGGGTCCCTTTCATGAAAACGACAACATCGTTGTCGTCGACTTCGCTCTTGATGTAGGTATTGATGTCACTCATGAGCAATCCTTTTACATACGGGTTCAAGATCCGTAGCTTTATTTGCTTTCAGCATATAATCGATCGATTGACAACCGCCAAGTCCCAAGACCGATGATTTGGTCGCTGCGGGCATATTGCCATCGTTGGAGCGCCTATTGCGGCGCGGACGTTTGCAGCGCGAGTGCGTGAAGCACCCCGCCCATATTGCCTTTCAGGGCGTCGTAGACCATCTGATGCTGCTGCACACGGGTCTTGCCCTTGAAACTTTCCGAGACAACTTCGGCAGCAAAATGGTCGCCATCGCCTGCCAGATCCCTGATGTTGACGGTTGCGTCGGGAATGGCTGCCTTGATCATGTCTTCGATTTCGCCCGCGCTCATTGCCATATTCAGTGCTCCTCGCTTGATGCCGGGCTTGATGCCGGTTCTTCTGCCGACTGGCCGTTGCCTCTGGTCGCGCCCATGAACTGAGGGAACCACATTTCATGGGCGTTACGCAACTCCCCGACGGGCAGGGAGATCAGATCGTCGATCACAAGCGCGTCGCCCTTCACATTGCCAAGACGGCGGAACTGGATACCGCTGCCTTCTGCCGAAGCGCAGACGAAATTGCCGTATTCCGCCGGTACGGTGATTACATAGCGGGCCTGGTCCTCGCCGAAAAGCAAGGCATGTGGCAGGCCGCGCGCTTGATCGATGCTGACCGCCATGCCTTTGCCGGCTGCCATGCACATTTCGGCCAGGGCAACGGCAAGTCCGCCTGCGGAAATGTCGTGGCAAGCGGTGATCTGGCCGTTGTTGATCGCCGAGCGCACGAAATCGCCATTGCGGCGCTCGACGTAGAGATCCACCGTCGGTGCCGGGCCGTCGATGAGGTCGAGAACGTCGCGCATATAGGCCGAAGCGCCAAGATGATCGCCATCGGCGCCGATCAGAATCACACAGTCGCCGTCCTCGAACGAGCCGATCCGGGCCATCTTGCGCCAGTCGGCGATAAGGCCGACCCCGCCGATGGTCGGTGTCGGCAGGATGGCCTCGCCATTGGTCTCGTTATAGAGCGAGACATTGCCGGACACGATCGGGAAATCTAGCGCCCGGCAGGCTTCGCCGATACCTTCGATCGCCTTCACCAGCTGGCCCATGATTTCCGGTTTTCCGGGTTGCCGAAGTTCAGATTGTCCGTGGATGCCAGCGGCTCGGCACCGGTCGCGGTGATGTTGCGCCAGCATTCGGCAACCGCCTGCTTGCCGCCCTCATAAGGGTCGGCCTCGACGTAATGCGGGGTCACGTCACAGGAAAAGGCAAGCGCCTTCACCGGATGGCCGTCAACGCGGACGACGCCAGCATCGCCGCCGGGGATCTGCAGGGAATTGCCCTGGATCAGCGTGTCATACTGTTCGTATACCCAGCGTCGGCTCGATTGGTTCGGGCCGCCGACCAATTTCAGCAGTGCCGCGCCATAATCCTCCGGAGCCGCGACCAGATGCGCGGGCAGTTCTCCGCGGGTGTCGGGCTCGCGCCAGGGCCGGTCATATTCGGGCGCCTCGTCGCCAAGTTCCTTGATCGGAAGGTTCGCCACTTCTTCGCCGCGATGGAGAACGCGGAACCTGAGATCGTCGGTGGTCTTTCCGACAATCGCGAAATCCAGTCCCCATTTGCGGAAGATCGCCTCGGCTTCCTCTTCCTTTTCGGGGTCGAGTACCATGAGCATGCGCTCCTGGCTTTCCGACAGCATCATTTCATAAGCCGTCATCTCGGTCTCGCGCACGGGCACGCAATCAAGATCCAGCTCGACGCCGAGATTGCCCTTGGCGCCCATTTCGACCGCCGAACATGTCAGCCCCGCCGCGCCCATGTCCTGAATGGCGATCACCGCGCCGGTCTTCATCAGTTCCATACAGGCTTCAAGCAGGCATTTTTCGGTAAAGGGGTCGCCGACCTGAACGGTCGGGCGCTTTTCCTCGATATCCGTGTCGAATTCAGCGGATGCCATGGTCGCGCCGCCGACGCCATCACGGCCTGTCTTGGCGCCGAGATAGACAACCGGCAGGCCGACGCCCTTGGCCTCGGAATAAAAATCGAATCGGACTTTGCGATGCCGGCCGCAAAGGCGTTGACGAGGTTGTTGCCGTTGTAACGGGCGTCGAATTCGACCTCACCGCCAACGGTCGGCACACCGAAGGCATTGCCGTAGCCGCCGACGCCAGCCACCACGCCGGAAACCAGATGGCGGGTCTTGGGATGATCGGGCGCGCCGAAGCGCAGCGCGTTCATTGCGGCCACCGGACGCGCGCCCATGGTGAAGATATCGCGTAAGATTCCACCGACACCGGTCGCAGCCCCTTGATAGGGTTCGATATAGGAGGGGTGGTTGTGGCTTTCCATCTTGAAGACGACGCAATCGCCGTCATCAATGTCGACGATGCCCGCATTTTCGCCGGGCCCCTGGATCACCCGCCGCCCTGTCGTCGGCAGCGTTCTCAGCCAGCGTTTCGATGATTTGTAGGAGCAGTGCTCGTTCCACATCGCGGAGAATATGCCGAGTTCGGTGAAGGTCGGCTCGCGGCCGATCAGTTCAAGAACCCGCTCGTATCTCGTCCGGCTTCAGTCCATGGGCTTCGACGATTTCAGGTGTGATGGCCTGACTGTTGGAAAGTGTCATGAGACAAGAGCATCCCGCATTGGTTTTCGACGTTCGGCGCGTTTTCGCCCTTCAATAAAGCGGTTCGCGCGCAAATGGAAGCTTCTCCGCCGCTGCCGGCCGGTTTTCCGCAGGCAGCCCACGGCAGATGTTAGCCGCGCCAGTACATCGGCATGAGGATGACCGCAACGGTCAGGATTTCAAGGCGGCCAAGCAGCATCAGAATGGAGAGAAGGTAAAGTTCAGGGTCGGCAAATGTGGAAAAATTGCCTGCCGGGCCGATTATATCGCCAAGTCCTGGGCCGACATTCGAAAGCGCGGTCAAAACCGCAGAGATGGCCGTAGTCAGATCATATCCGAAGGCTGCCATGGCAAGGCTGCCAAATGCCCACAGCAGGATGAACGCGCTGAAGAACATCGAAACGGCGCGCTGGGTCTCCGAATCGACGCCCAGCCGACCGTAGCGGATCGAGTAGACGGCGTTGGGGTAGATCAGCTTTTTCATACCGGTGCTGAGCATGTTGAACAGAATCAGAAAACGGTAGGCCTTTATGCCGCCGGCTGTTGACCCCGAGCAGCCGCCCATGAAGGTCAGGAAAAATACCATGACGATCGCGAAGCCGCCCCAGGCCGTGTAGTCGGTACTGGCATAGCCGGTTGTCGACAGAATGGAGGAAACATTGAAGAAGGACTGCGTCAAGGCGGTGACGAAATCCATCTGTCCGTCGAGGCTGATATAAAGCGCGAGTACGAAGGTGGCGATCAGCAGATACGACAGAAACAGCATGATCTGAGGGTCGCGCAGCGTATCGAGGCGACCGCGAACAACAAACAGGATCAGGATCGAGAAAGGCAGACTGCACAGGGTCATGAAAAACCGGCAATCCACAGCAGCTCCATGCTGTGGAAATAACCGAACGAGGCGTCGTGGGTGGAGAAGCCTCCGGTGGCAACCGTTGTCAGGGCATGGTTGACCGCATCGAAATGCGACATGCCGGCAAGACCGTAACAGATAGCGCAGACGATTGTGATGCCAACGTAGATCGCGAGGAATGCCCTGGTGAAACTCGCCATCCGCGCGAACGGCTTGTCGCTGGTGTCTGATGATTCCATCTTGAAAAAGGCCATGCCGCCGATGCGCAGGAACGGCAGGATGAACAGGCCGAGTGCGACGATGCCGATGCCGCCCATCCATTGCAACAGCGATCGCCACAAAAGAAGCCCGGGCGCGGCATCGTCGAGGCCGGTCAGAACGGTTGATCCTGTGGTGGTGATCGCGGAGACGGCTTCAAACAGGGCCTGCGCGAAGGTGAGGTCCTCGCGGGCAAGATAGATCGGGATCGAGCCGATCACCGCAAAGGTGATCCACAGAAGATTGACGAGGAAGAAGCCCAGCCGTCGGCTGAACGGCGGTGGGTTGCCGCGCATCGCCATGGCTGTCGCGGCGCTTGTGCCGCCGACCATGAAGCCACATATGGCAAAGACCCGCCAGTCGTCATTGGCGTAATAAAGGTCCGCCATTGCCGGAACAAACATCGCGGCAGCGAGGTAGAGACCGCAAATGGCCGCAATGTAGAAGGCTGACCGCAAAAGAGTGGCGTTCAAGGAGACCGTTCCCCGTCATGCTCGGTGTCACTTGCGGGTTTTTCCAATCCCGCGATCTATGCCATAGCGGTGTAGCGTTACAAACTCAATGGGAAGCACCAGAATGCGCGATGATGTAACTGAAGCAACCAAAGCCCTCAGAACCCTGTTCGAGCCGACGCCACTTCAGCGGAACGCGCATTTGAGTGCCCGTTTCAATGCCGATATCTATCTCAAGCGCGAGGATTTGACGCCGGTACGTTCCTACAAGTTGCGGGGCGCTTTCACTTTCATGCGCAAACGCATGGCCGAAGGCGGCGGCGACAGGGTCTTTGTCTGCGCCTCTGCCGGAAACCATGCCCAGGGGTTCGCTTATTGTTGCAGTCATTTCGGAGTGGAGGGCGTTATCTTCATGCCGGTGACGACGCCACAGCAGAAAATCGACAAGACCCGCATCTTCGGTGCCGGCCAAATCCGAATAGAGCTTGTCGGCGATATATTCGACGTCTGCTATGCGGCCGCGCGTGCGTTCGTGGAGCAGAATGACGGTGTGATGGTGCCGCCCTTCGATCACCCAGACATTATCGAGGGGCAAGCCAGTGTTGCCGCGGAAATCGAGGCGGCCTGGCCGGAAGAGGGGGCTTGCCGGATCTGATCGTGATGCCCGTCGGTGGTGGCGGGCTTTCGGCGGGTGTTACCGGCTATTTCGAGGGACAGCTCGGGGATGACGCATTTCTGCTGAGCGAGCCTTCCGGCGCGCCAAGCCTCAGGCGTTCGCTTGAGGCGCATGAGATCGTGACGCTTGCCGAGGTCGACAATTTTGTCGATGGCGCTGCGGTTGCGCGCATCGGCGATGCCAATTTTGCCGCTTTGCGCCGGTTTTCTCCCGAACAGGTGATCCTCGTTCCCGAAAATGCGATCTGCGCAACCATGACGGAAATGCTGAATGTCGAAGGCGTGGTTCTCGAGCCCGCGGGCGCGCTGGCACTGACCGCACTTGGCATGCTTGCTCCGGATGATGTGCGTGGCCGCAAGATTGTGGTTCTCGTTTCCGGTGGCAATTTCGACTTTGACCGGCTGCCGGACGTCAAGGAGCGGGCAATGCGCTTTGCCGGACTGAAAAATACTTCATCCTGCGCCTGCCGCAGCGTCCCGGAGCACTGAAGGATTTTCTTGGTCTTCTCGGCCCGCAGGACGACATCGCGCGGTTCGAATATCTGAAGAAATCCGCGCGCAATTTCGGTTCGATCCTGATCGGCATCGAAACGGCGAAACCGGAGAATTTTGCTGACCTGTTCGAAAAGATGACGGCCAGCGGGCTGAAATTCCAGGATATTACCGAAAACGAGATACTGGCGAACCTGATCATCTGATCGTTTCAGCTCGCTGCTTTCTGCCGCAGTGGAATCTCACAGGCCGGTCTGGCGAAAACAAGGTTGATCGGTTAAAAACGCTAAAAAGGAGTTTGTGTCTATGGCATCGTTTTTCTCGAAGCTCGGTTCTTTGTTTTCCGGTGGTGGCGGCGGCCAAGAGAATGAGCAGGCTGTAAAGTCGATCGTCCACGAGGACTGCATCATTTTCGCCGAACCGGCGAAGGAAGGCGCGCAGTACAGGCTTCAAGGTCGAATCGAGAAGGAAATCGGCGAGGAAACGCTGGTTCGGACCTTCATCCGGGCTGACCTGTTCTCATCACAGGATGAAGCGATCGAGTGGAGCCTCAAGAAGGGCAAGCAGATCGTGGACCAGAACGGCAAATCGCTGTTTTCTGACGGCGAAAAGCACCGTACCGCCTGAGCGGCAGACACTTCAAGGCAGAGCTATCAGCCGGCTTGGTGGTGCATTCTTTGATCTCGAATGAAAATGGCGCTGTGCGGGAAGCCGGCCCCTTGCGGGAGCGCTCTCGCTTAGGCCCGCGCACCGCATGAATGGCACACTCCACTCTGGCTGCAGGCGGATAAAAGTCGATTTCGTCAAAACCTGACCGCAAGTGGCGATTATCTCGATGGCACAGGTCAGTTTCTTCACGACGGCCCTGGCCTGCCAATTCGCGGCAAGAAATCACATGTGAAAGATCATCAGATAGCTGGTGAGTATGGCGATCCCGAAAAAGGATATCCATACCGGCATGTTATATGGCATGGTCGCGGGCGCTTGTGTCTCGTGCTTTTTCTCCACAGCGCCTCCGCTATGGGTCTCAAGCGCAGCGAGACTGTAGCTGCCACAACGACGGCACACACGCCCAGTATCCTGCACCATCATACAGTCGGTACATTTATAGCGAGCCATTTTCGGATCCTCTCCCGATTTTGAGGAGGTTAATCCTTAATGGCAGCGCAATCAAGTTTTTATACTTATGTAGTTCAACGTTAACGAACGGAATAGTGTCTGGGATTGTGGAATATTCCGGGCTTTTTTACTGTGGATGGAAATGCCGTTGTGAATTGTCCAGCGCTGCAGCAGCCGACCTTGTGCGATCGGACGGGTGGCGAGCCCTTTCGCGAAGAGCGCATGTCATGAGCGAAGGGCGGATCTGAAAGTCTCATCATAACCAAATCACGCAGCCAACCCTGCTGGCTGAAGGCAATCATACTGCATGAAGAAGAATGGTGGGCGATGAGAGACTCGAACTCCCGACATCCTCGGTGTAAACGAGGCGCTCTACCAACTGAGCTAATCGCCCGACCGCGTTGGTGGTGCGTGAAATAGGCGGATAGAACGAAAACCGCAAGAGGGTTTTCGCGGAATCTGCATTTTTTTCAAAAGGTCGCCGGAGGATGCGGGCCGGGGAAGGGGTATCGTGTGAATCACCTCGGTGTTCTGGCGCCTTAAGGTCGCTTCTTCACCAGAAGGTGTTCAGTGCCCGCGTAGCAGCAATATAATTTCTGAAAGCGGTTTTCCCGGTTTTGCAGGCCTCTTGAGAGCTGTCGCACAAAAAACAGAAATGCGTGACAAGCTGCTTGACACTAGCAGGTGTCCCCTTAAACAGCCGCTCACGCCAGACAGACAAGCGCTCACGAAAACAAGCGCTTGATCCTGAAACGGCCAAATGCGCGGGTGTAGCTCAGCTGGTTAGAGTGCCGGCCTGTCACGCCGGAGGTCGCGGGTTCGAGCCCCGTCACTCGCGCCATTTTTCTTATCAGAAAATGTTTCTCCCATATTATTGCGCTGCAGTTTGCAGGCAGGTCAGTGTAATTGCTGGCTTGGGCATTTGGGACCTCTTTATAGAAAAGGTTTGGCCCATGCCGGTCGCCTGGCTTTCGGGCCACGTCTCTTTTGAGATCCGTCATGGTCGACGCGACGAGCATCCGTGCGGGCGCAGCAAATTGCCGCACATTGGATCGGATGCAGCAAAGGGCGCAAAAACGCCGCATTCCATTCTGCAAAGATTGTTGCAGCGCCACGAAATGAAGTCGCAATGGCTTGCGCGAGCGCGCTGGCTGCGCTAACCACAACCCCGACATCTATCAATTTTCGGTACCGCGGTCTATTCTGCGGGTGCGCTGACCCGGGCGCCATCAAACGGCAAGGGTGTTTTTATGGCTGAAGTCCTCAGTTCCTATATTCCGATCGTCATCTTTATCGCCATCTGTCTCGTCATCGGGTTGGCCCTGATGGTCGCGCCGTTTGCGCTGGCCTTCAAAGCGCCCGATGCGGAGAAGCTTTCGGCCTATGAGTGCGGTTTCAACGCGTTTGACGACGCCCGCATGAAGTTCGATATCCGCTTCTATCTGGTTGCGATCCTGTTCATCATCTTTGATCTTGAAGTGGCTTTCCTGTTTCCCTGGGCAGCATCCTTCGGCGATATTGGCTGGTTCGGTTTCTGGTCTATGATGGTCTTTCTGGGCGTGCTGACAATCGGCTTCATCTATGAATGGAAAAAGGAGCACTCGAATGGGAGTGAGCCAGGACAGAACTCTGGTCGCACCGGCGCCGAAAGGCGTGATCGACCCGATAACGAACAAACCTGTCGGCGCTGACGACCGCTTTTTCGGTGAAATCAACAATGAGCTTGCCGACAAGGGCTTTCTCGTTACCTCTTCCGCGCAGCTGATCACCTGGGCGCGTACCGGCTCCCTGATGTGGATGCAGTTCGGTCTCGCATGCTGCGCCGTCGAGATGATGCAGATGTCGATGCCGCGCTATGACTGCGAGCGCTTTGGGTTTGCTCCGCGCGCCTCTCCGCGCCAGTCGGATGTGATGATCGTTGCCGGAACGCTGACCAACAAGATGGCGCCTGCGCTTCGCAAGGTCTATGACCAGATGCCGGAGCCGCGCTATGTCATCTCCATGGGCTCCTGTGCCAATGGCGGCGGCTATTATCACTATTCCTATTCCGTTGTGCGTGGATGCGACCGAGTCGTTCCCGTCGACATTTACGTGCCGGGCTGTCCGCCCACGGCCGAGGCGTTGCTTTACGGCGTGCTTTTGCTGCAGAAAAGATCCGGCGCACCGGCACGATCGAGCGATAGCGGCTGGAGACCATAATGAGTGAAGTTTTGAACGATCTCGGCGCCCATATCCGCGAAGTATGCAGCGGTGTTCATGATGCTCGCGTCGCCCATGGCGAACTGACGGTATTCACGACGCCGGGCGCGATCGTGGATGTCGCAAAGTTCCTGCGCGATGACGGCCAGTGCGCCTTCGCAATCATTATTGACGTATGCGGTGTGGACTGGCCCGGCCGGGCACAGCGCTTCGATGTTGTCTATCACCTTCTGTCTCCGACCCAGAACGCCCGTATCCGGATCAAAGTTGCTGTGGATGAAGACGAAGTTGTGCCGTCGATCACCTCGATCTTTCCGGGCGCCGACTGGTTCGAGCGCGAGACTTGGGACATGTACGGCATCCCTTTCAGTGGCCATCCAGACCTGCGCCGGCTTTTGACCGATTACGGTTTCGAGGGGCATCCGTTGCGCAAGGACTTCCCGACGACCGGCTTTGTCGAGCTGCGTTATGACGAGGAAGCCAAGCGCGTGATCTACGAGCCGGTTGAACTTCGTCAGGAGTTTCGCAGCTTTGATTTTCTCAGCCCCTGGGAAGGACCCGACTACGTCCTGCCTGGTGACGAGAAGGCGAGCTGAGGAGGGCGTGATGGCTGAACGGTTGACTGGCGGCTGTATCTGCGGGGCGGTTCGTTTTAGCGCCGCACCGGCAAGTGACGAGATGGGTGTGTGCCATTGCGGGTTGTGCCGGCGCTGGAGCGGCGGTGCGGGTTTTCTCGGCGTCGACTGCGGCACTGCCGTTGAGATCGAAAACGAGGCGATGCTCGGTGTCTACAAATCGTCAGAGTATGGTGAGCGGGTGTTCTGCAAGACCTGCGGTTCAACGCTGTTCTGGCGCATGCAGGATGGCTCTGACGTCGTCGTGTCCGCGCAAGCCTTTGATCAGCCCGGGGCCTTCCGGTTCACCAGCGAAATCTTCGTTGACGAGAAGCCGGACAACTACACCTTCGCCAACGAGACCAGGAAGATGACGTCGGAAGAGTTCTTCGCGGCCTATGCTTCACAACAGGATCCATCGGCATGACTGAACATAATGTCCGCAATTTCACGATCAACTTCGGACCGGAGCATCCCTCCGCCCATGGCGTGCTGCGTCTGGTTCTGGAGCTGGACGGCGAGATCGTCGAACGTGTCGACCCGCATATCGGCCTGCTGCACCGCGGGACCGAGAAGCTGATCGAGACCAAGACCTTTCTGCAGGCTGTACCCTATTTCGACCGGCTGGATTATGTCGCGCCGATGAACCAGGAGCACGCCTTTGCGCTTGCCGTGGAAAAGCTGTTGGACGTCGAGATCCCGATCCGTGGTCAGCTCATCCGCGTGCTGTTTTCCGAGATCGGCCGTGTTCTCAATCATCTTCTCAACTGCACCACTGCCGCCATGGACGTTGGCGCGCTGACGCCGCCGCTCTGGGGTTTTGAAGAGCGCGAAAAGCTGATGGTGTTCTATGAGCGGGCTTGTGGCGCGCGCATGCATGCGGCCTATTTCCGCCCCGGTGGCGTGCATCAGGATCTGCCGCCCGAACTGGTCGAGGATATCGGCAAGTGGTGCGAACAGTTCCCGGCAAAGCTCAACGATATCGAAGCGCTTCTGGCTGGTAACCGTATCTTCAAGCAACGCAATGTCGATATTGGTAATGTCACGCTCGAAGACGCCTTCGCCTGGGGCTTCTCCGGCCCGATGGTGCGTGGTTCGGGGGCTGCCTGGGACCTGCGCCGGGCACAGCCCTATGAATGCTATTCCGATCTCGACTTCGATGTGGTGATTGGCAAGAACGGTGACTGCTATGATCGCTGGGTTCTGCGCATCAACGAGATGCGCGAATCGGTGAAGATCATGAAGCAGTGCGTCGAGCGCCTTCTGGGCGATGCCAAGACCGGTCCGTTCAACTCGATGGACGGCAAGGTGGTTCCGCCGAAACGCGCGCAGATGAAGCGCTCGATGGAAGCGCTGATTCACCACTTCAAGCTTTACACCGAAGGCTATCATGTGCCCGAGGGCGAGGTTTATGCCGCCGTGGAAGCGCCTAAGGGCGAATTCGGCGTCTACCTCGTCTCCGATGGCACCAACAAGCCTTACCGCTGCAAGATCCGTGCGCCGGGCTTTGCCCATCTGTCCGCGATGGACTTCATGTCGAAGGGCCATCAGCTTGCCGACGTCACCGCGATCATCGGGACGCTCGACATCGTGTTCGGTGAGGTGGATCGGTGAGAGCTAACGCCTTTGAATTTTCGAGAACCGCTTTTTGCTGTCCCGGACCGGTTGAAGGCCGGTGCCAGAACATGGGATATGCTAAAGCTGTGACCAAAACCTCCGAAGAGGTATAAGAGAGCATGTCCGTTCGCCGACTAGCCGATGAGAATGTCCAGCCCGCCGCATTTGCGTTTTCAGACGAGAATGCCGCGTGGGCCGAAGCCACGATCAAAAAATATCCCGAGGGTCGCCAACAGTCTGCCGTCATACCGCTTTTGATGCGCGCGCAGGAGCAGGACGGCTGGGTGACGCGTGCGGCGATCGAAAAGGTCGCCGCCATGTTGTCCATGCCGCTGATCCGGGTGCTCGAAGTGGCGACCTTCTATACCCAGTTCCAGCTGAAGCCGGTTGGCACCAAGGCTCATATTCAGGTGTGCGGCACAACGCCCTGCATGCTGCGTGGCGCCGGTGATCTGATCAATGTCTGCAAGAAGAAGATCAACGCAGCAGCCCTTGAGCCCAATGCTGAGGGCACGCTGTCCTGGGAAGAGGTTGAGTGCCAGGGCGCCTGCGCCAACGCGCCGATGGTGATGATCTTCAAGGATGCCTATGAAGACCTGACGCCGGAACGGCTCGAGGAAATCATCGATACGTTCGAGGCTGGCCGCGGTGACGAGATCAAGCCCGGTCCGCAGATCGACCGCTGGTTCTCTGCGCCTGAAGGTGGTTTTACGTCGCTGACGGATGATGACGATGATGCCGGAGCCGCTCGCGAGGACGAGAACCGACGCCAATGCCGGTACGCCCGAGGCGATCGACGGTGCAAAAGGTGACCGCCCTCCGGCGGCCGAACGCAAGCCGGAAGATCCTGATGATCTCAAGTTGATTTCGGGCGTCGGTCCGAAGATAGAGACGCTTTTGAACGATATCGGCATTTACAAATTCGAGCAGATTGCTGCATGGACGCCGGGCGAATGCGCCTGGGTCAATGGTTCGCTGAAACTCGGCGGCCGCATCGAACGCGACGAATGGGTGCGTCAGGCCGGTGTGCTCGCCAAGGGCGGCATCGAGGAATATGAAAAAGTGTTCGGCAGAACATCGCGCTAGGAGTGAAGCATGTTAAAAGATAGGGATCGCATCTTCACCAACCTCTACGGTCATCGGGACAAGTCCCTGAAGGGCGCGATGGCGCGTGGTTCGTGGGATAACACCAAGGCTTTGGTCGACAAGGGCCGCGACTGGATCGTTCAGGAAATGAAGGATTCGGGTCTGCGTGGTCGTGGCGGCGCGGGCTTTCCGACGGGGCTGAAATGGTCGTTCATGCCCAAGGATGACCGTACGCACTATCTTGTTGTGAATGCTGACGAATCCGAACCAGGCACCTGCAAGGACCGCGAGATCATGCGGCACGATCCGCATCACCTGATCGAGGGCTGCCTGCTGGCAGGCGTCGGCATGGGTGCGCATACGGCCTATATCTATATCCGCGGCGAATTCATGCGCGAGCGCGAGGCGCTGCAGGCGGCGATCGACGAATGCTACGATGCCGGCCTTCTCGGCAAGGACAACAAGTGCGGCTGGGATATGGACGTTTTCGTCCACCACGGCGCCGGCGCTTATATCTGCGGTGAGGAAACTGCGCTTCTGGAAAGCCTTGAGGGCAAGAAGGGGCAGCCCCGCCTGAAGCCGCCGTTCCCGGCCAATATGGGCCTTTACGGCCTGCCGACCACGGTCAACAACGTCGAGATCGATTGCTGTTGCGCCGACAATTCTGCGTCGCGGCGCGAGCTGGTTTTCTTCCTTCGGACGCCCGAACAATGTTGGCACCAAGGTGTTCATGGTCTCCGGCCATGTGAACCGCCCCTGCGTGGTCGAGGAGAGCCTCGGAATAACCTTCCGCGAGTTGATCGAGCGGCATTGTGGCAGGATTCGCGGTGGCTGGAGCAATCTTCTGGCGGTGATCCCCGGCGGTGCATCGTGCCCGGTGGTCAAGGCCGAAGACATGATGGACGTGCAAATGGACTTTGACGGGCTGAAGGAAGTCAAATCTTCCTTCGGGACCGGCGGTGCCATCGTGATGGACAAGTCGACCGACATCATCAAGGCGATTGCCCGGCTGGCAGAATTCTTCAAACATGAGAGCTGCGGCCAGTGCACGCCATGCCGCGAAGGCACCGGCTGGATGTGGCGGGTGATGGAACGCATGGTCATCGGCAAGGCCCAAAAGCGCGAAATCGACATGCTGTTCGAGGTTACCAAACAGGTTGAAGGCCACACCATTTGCGCGCTCGGCGATGCCGCGGCGTGGCCGATCCAGGGACTTATCCGCAATTTCCGTCCGGAAATCGAAAAGCGGATCGATCAATACACGGCCAACGCCACGTCTGAAGGTGCGGTGATGGAAGCGGCGGAGTGAAAAGATGGAGATCCACGGACAGGCCAGTCGCATCGATGCCAGAAAGAGTGATCTTTCCGGATCGGTGTTTGACGATGTCAACCTGTCCGGGGTTTCCTACGAAAATGTCAATCTCTCCGGCGGCAGCTATCACGGGGTCACGCTCTCGGGCTCCAAATTCGATGACGTGAACATGTCGGGCTGCAGGTTTGAGAATGTGAATATGTCGGGATGGAGTGTTAACAACGCCAACCTTTCGGGCACGGTGGTGACGGATGCCAATCTCTCCGGCGTCTCTATCAGCGACTGCCGTCTCGACGGTATGACGATCGAAGGCATCAATGTCGGTGAATTGCTGGCGTTATGGAAAGAACATAAGACTTGAAGCCTAACCCTGATCGGGCGGACGCAATCGAGAATAGACTGCCGTCGGTCTCTTTCGGACCAACGGCGAAGCGGGAAAAACGGATATGGTAAATCTGATTGTAGACGGCAAGGAAATCGAGGTTCCCGACCACTACACGCTGCTGCAGGCGGCGGAAGCGGCGGGCGCCGAAATCCCGCGCTTCTGCTTTCACGAGCGGCTGTCGATTGCCGGCAATTGCCGCATGTGCCTCATTCAGGTGAAGGGCGGGCCGCCGAAGCCGGCAGCCTCCTGCGCCATGGGTGTCAAGGATGTGCGTGGCGGACCGGATGGTTCGTTGCCGGAAATCTATACCAAGACGCCGATGGTCAAGAAGGCGCGCGAAGGGGTGATGGAGTTCCTGCTCATCAACCATCCGCTCGATTGCCCGATCTGCGACCAGGGCGGCGAATGCGACCTGCAGGACCAGGCCATGGCCTTCGGTATCGACGCCTCGCGCTATCAGGAAGACAAGCGCGCCGTCGAAGACAAGTATATCGGCCCGCTGGTCAAGACCGTGATGAACCGCTGCATTCACTGCACGCGCTGTGTCCGCTTCACCACGGAAGTGGCCGGCATTTCCGAGCTTGGTCTGATCGGCCGCGGCGAAGATGCTGAAATCACCACCTATCTTGAACAGGCGATGACGTCGGAGCTGCAGGGCAATGTGGTTGACCTTTGTCCGGTCGGCGCGCTGACCTCCAAGCCCTTCGCGTTCACGGCCCGTCCGTGGGAGCTGAACAAGACCGAGAGCATCGACGTGATGGATGCCGTCGGTTCGGCGATCCGCGTTGATACCCGGGGCCGCGAAGTGATGCGCATCATGCCGCGCGTCAATGAAGAGGTGAATGAGGAGTGGATCTCCGACAAGACCCGCTTCATCTGGGACGGCCTTCGCACCCAGCGCATCGACAAGCCCTATATCCGCACCAATGGTCGTCTGCAGGCATCGAACTGGAATGACGCCTTCGAAACGATCAATGCCGCCATCAACGGTGTCAGCGGCGACAGGATCGGCGCGATTGCCGGTGATCTGGCAAGCGTTGAGGAAATGTATGCCCTCAAGGGACTGATGAGCGCGCTTGGATCATCGAATATCGACTGTCGTCAGGATGGGACGAAGCTTGATCCGACCAATGGCCGCGCCAGCTATCTCTTCAACCCGACGATCGAAGGCATTGAAAACGCCGATGCGCTGCTGATCATTGGTGCCAATCCGCGTTTCGAGGCGTCGATCCTGAACGCCCGTATCCGCAAGCGCTTCCGCAAGGCCAGCTTCCCGATCGGCGTGATCGGCGAACATGCCGACCTTCGTTATGATTATGAATATCTCGGCGCCGGACCGCAGACGCTCACCGATCTGGCTTCCGGTTCGCTCGACTTCCTCGACGTTCTGAAGAAGGCCGAACGTCCGATCATCCTCATCGGTCAGGGCGCGCTGACGCGGGAAGACGGCGCGGCCGTATTGTCGAAGGCGGCTGCACTTGCCGGCGATGTCGGCGCGGTCAGCGAAGACTGGAACGGCTTTGCCGTGCTTCACACTGCCGCCTCGCGTGTCGGCGGGCTCGATATCGGTTTCGTGCCGGGCGAGGGCGGCAAGACTGCGGCCGCGATGCTTGGTGACACGGATGTTCTCTTCCTGCTTGGTGCAGATGAGCTTGATTTTTCTACCAAGAAGGCTGGTTTCACGGTCTATCTCGGCTCGCACGGCGATGCCGGCGCGATGAACGCCGATGTGGTGCTGCCGGCAGCCGCCTATACCGAGAAATCGGGTACCTACGTTAACACTGAGGGCCGCGTGCAGATGACCAATCGCGCAGGGTTTGCGCCGGGTGACGCACGTGAAGACTGGGCGGTATTGCGGGCGCTTTCCGGCATTCTCGGCAAGACGCTTCCCTATGATTCGCTGGCGGCGCTGCGTGCGGCGCTTTACGCCGAGTATCCGCACCTCGCCGCGCTTGACGCGATCGCTGACGCTGATATCAAGGCGGTCGAAACGGCTGCGTCGAAGGGCGGGGATCTGGCTGAGGCCGGTTTCGTATCGCCGATCACCGATTTCTACCTGACCAACCCGATTGCCCGGGCCTCTGCCGTGATGGCCGAATGCTCGGCGCTGGCGCGCAGTAATTTCAAGGCAGCGGCGGAATAAGGACCGAACAATGGATTCTTTTCTTTCAACCTATCTTTGGCCCGCACTGATCATGATCGGTCAGTCGCTGCTGCTTCTGGTCCTGCTGCTTATCGGTATCGCATTCATCCTGCTTGCTGACCGCAAGATCTGGGCGGCGGTGCAGATGCGCCGCGGCCCGAATGTCGTGGGCCCGTTCGGTCTGTTGCAGTCCTTTGCCGATTTGCTCAAATTCGTGCTGAAGGAGCCGATCATCCCGGCGAGTGCCGACAAGGTCGTGTTTCTGCTGGCGCCGCTGATCTCGGTGACGCTGGCGCTCGCCACATGGGCGGTGATTCCGGTCGCCGATGGCTGGGTGATCGCCAATATCAATATCGGCATTCTCTATATCTTCGCCATTTCGTCGCTCGAGGTTTACGGCGTGATCATGGGCGGCTGGGCATCGAACTCGAAATACGCATTTCTCGGCTCGTTGCGTTCTGCGGCACAGATGGTTTCTTACGAAGTCTCGATCGGCCTTGTCATCGTCACCGTTCTTTTGACCGTCGGATCGCTGAACCTGTCGGATATCGTGTTCGCCCAGCAGACCGGTCTTGGCACCATGCTCGGCCTGCCGAACTCGTTCCTCGACTGGAATTGGCTGGCGCTGTTCCCGATGTTCATCGTGTTCTTCATTTCGGCGCTCGCTGAAACCAACCGTCCGCCTTTCGATCTTCCTGAAGCGGAATCGGAACTGGTCGCGGGCTTCATGGTGGAATACGGCTCGACCCCGTACATGATGTTCATGCTCGGTGAATATGCCGCCATCGTGCTGATGTGCGCGCTGACGACGACGCTGTTTCTCGGCGGCTGGCTGCCGATCATCGATGTGGCGGTGCTGAACTGGATCCCGGGCGTCATCTGGTTCCTGATCAAGGTCTGCCTTTGCTTCTTCATGTTCGCCATGGTGAAGGCATTCGTGCCGCGTTATCGCTACGATCAGCTGATGCGCCTCGGCTGGAAGGTTTTCCTTCCGCTGTCGCTTGCCATGGTCGTCATCGTGGCCTTCGTTGTTAAACTGACCGGCTGGGTGGGCTGATGCAGGTGCTTTTCGAAGTGCCGGATTGGAGAAACTGAAATGGGTTCTGTTGCTCAGGCTTTCAATGCCGTCTTTCTGAAGGAGTTCGTGGCTGCGTTCTTCCTGACGATGCGCTACTTCTTCTCGCAGAAGTCGACGGTCAACTACCCCTTCGAGAAGGGGCCTGTCAGCCCGCGTTTTCGCGGCGAGCATGCGCTGCGCCGTTATCCCAACGGTGAAGAACGCTGCATTGCCTGCAAGCTGTGCGAGGCGATCTGTCCCGCCCAGGCGATTACCATCGAGGCCGGCCCGCGCCGCAATGACGGCACCCGCCGCACGGTTCGCTATGACATCGATATGGTGAAGTGCATTTATTGCGGCTTCTGCCAGGAGGCGTGTCCCGTCGAGGCGATCGTCGAGGGGCCGAATTTCGAATTCGCGACCGAGACCCGCGAAGAACTTTACTACGACAAGGAGCGTCTGCTCGCCAACGGTGACCGTTGGGAGCGCGAAATCGGGCAGAACATCGCCATGGACGCACCTTATCGCTGAGACTTGAAACACGTGGTCGGACGGCACGAAGCCGACCGGCAAAAATGTGAGAACGGAAAGCCTGCCGTGTCGGCCGGTTTTTCAATGAGACGCGTCCGGGGCTCCCGCGACGTACAGGAAGAGAAGGCACCAAAATGGGTCTCCAGGCTCTTTTTTCTACTTTTTCGCGTTTATCGCCGTGGCCTCGGCGTTCATGGTTATTTCTGCGCGGAATCCGGTCCATTCGGTCCTGTTTCTGATCGTGGTGTTCGTGAATGCCGCTGCGCTGTTCATTCTGGCCGGCGCGGAATATCTCGGCCTGTTGCTGCTCGTCGTCTATGTCGGCGCGGTAGCGGTGCTGTTCCTGTTCGTGGTGATGATGCTCGATATCGACTTCGCGGCGCTGAGGTCCGGTATTCTGAGGTATGCGCCTGTCGGTGCGCTGATCGGGGTCGTGCTTCTGGCCGAACTGATCATCGTGGTCGGCGGCACCGTCATCTCGCCGGAGATCGCCGCCAATACGGCAATGCCGATGCCTCCGCTCTCCGAAAAGTCGAGTGTGCAGGCGCTTGGTGACGTGATCTACACGCATTACGCTTATTTCTTCCAGGTGGCAGGGCTGATTCTGCTGGTGGCGATGATCGGAGCGATCGTGCTGACGCTGAAACATCGCACCGATGTGAAGCGCCAGAATATCGGCCAGCAGGTGGCGCGCACGCCGGAGACGGCGCATGAAGTCGTCAAGGTCAAGCCCGGCCAGGGCCTATAATTTAAGAGAATTCAGCAGGGATACGGGACTAAGGACAGAGCAATGGAAATCGGACTTTCCCACTACCTGACGGTCAGTGCCATACTTTTCACGATTGGCGTTTTCGGCATCTTTTTGAACCGGAAGAACGTCATCATTATTCTCATGTCCATTGAGCTGATCCTGCTTTCGGTCAATCTCAACATGGTCGCTTTCTCGGCATTTCTCAACGATTTGGTCGGCCAGGTCTTCGCGCTCTTCATCCTCACGGTGGCAGCGGCGGAAGCGGCGATCGGATTGGCGATCCTCGTGGTGTTTTATCGCAACCGCGGTTCGATTGCGGTCGAAGACGTCAATATGATGAAGGGCTGATCTCCAGATGATTTACAAACTCATCGTTTTCCTGCCGTTGCTCGGCTTCCTCATCGCAGGCTTCTTCGGAAACCGGATCGGCGCAAAGGCCACCGAATGGGTGACCATCGCCTTCATGGCGATTTCCGCCATCCTGTCCTGGTATGTGTTCATTTCGGTCGGTTTCCTGTCCCACGCCGAGGATCTGGTGATCCAGGTTCCGGTGATGCAGTGGATCAGCTCCGGTAACATCGATGTCGCCTGGTCGCTCAGGATCGATACGCTCACCGCCGTCATGCTGGTTGTGGTCAACACGGTCTCCTGTCTCGTCCACCTCTATTCCGTGGGCTACATGCATGACGACCCGCACCGGCCGCGCTTCTTTGCCTATCTGTCGCTGTTTACCTTTGCGATGCTGTCGCTGGTGACATCAGACAACCTGCTGCAGATGTTCTTCGGCTGGGAGGGTGTTGGCCTTGCCTCCTACCTGCTGATCGGTTTCTGGTACAAGAAGCCATCGGCCTGCGCCGCTGCAATGAAGGCGTTCATCGTCAACCGTGTCGGTGACTTCGGCTTCCTGCTTGGGATTGCCGGTCTGTTCTTCCTTGCGCACACCATCAATTTCGATCCGATCTTCGCTGCCACCGAAAATATTGCGAATGACCATGCGGTTGCTGTTGCCGCGGGCGAACAGGTTCCGGTGCTGCATTTCCTCGGCATGGATCTGACGTTGATGCACGCGATTACCGCGGTATGCCTGCTGCTGTTCATGGGCGCCATGGGTAAGTCGGCTCAGTTCCTGCTCCACACCTGGCTGCCGGACGCGATGGAAGGCCCGACCCCTGTGTCGGCTCTTATCCATGCCGCGACCATGGTGACGGCCGGCGTGTTTCTGGTGGCGCGCATGTCGCCGCTTTTTGAATTATCGCCCTCTGCGCTCACCTTCGTCACACTCATCGGCTCGATTACCGCGCTGTTTGCCGCGACGATCGGTCTGGTGCAGAACGATATTAAGCGCGTCATTGCCTACTCGACCTGTTCGCAGCTCGGCTACATGTTTGCAGCACTCGGGGCAGGGGCCTACGGCGCTGCCGTGTTCCATCTCTTTACCCACGCCTTCTTCAAGGCGCTGTTGTTCCTGTGCGCAGGCTCCGTCATCCATGCCGTTTCCGGCGATCAGGACATGCGTCGCATGGGCGGCTTGAGAAAGCATATCCCGATCACCTTCTGGGGCATGATCTTCGGCACGCTCGCCATTACCGGCTTCGGTATTCCCGGTACGGTCATCGGTGCTGCCGGTTTCTTCTCCAAGGATGCTATCATCGAGGCGGCCTTCGTTTCGGCCAGCCCGCTTGCAGGCTTCTCCTTCTGGGCTCTGGTGATTGCCGCCGTGCTCACGGCGTTCTACTCATGGCGCCTGATCTTCATGACATTCTTCGGCAAGCCGCGCGCTTCCTCCGATGTTATGCATCATGTCCATGAATCGCCGTGGGTGATGCTGATCCCGCTGATCGTGCTGTCGGTCGGCGCCCTGTTTGCCGGTGTGGTCTTCGCCGAGTTCTTCTATGGCCATGATTATTCCGAGTTCTGGAAGGGCGCTCTGTTTACCGGACCGCACAACGAGGTTCTGGAAGAGCACCATCATGTTGCGCTCTGGGTCAAGCTGTCGCCGTTCTTCGCTATGCTGATCGGTACGGTGGTCGCGATCTACATGTACCTGATCAAGCCGGCATCTGCGAAGGCGATGGCGAATGCCTTCCCGCGGATCTACGCATTCCTGCTCAACAAGTGGTACTTCGATGAACTGTACGATTTCCTGTTTGTCCGCCCTGCGAAAAAGCTCGGGCACTTCCTGTGGCAGAAAGGGGATGTCGGCGTGATTGACCGGTACGGACCCAATGGCATCGCGGCGCTGGTCGTCGATGTCACCAACCGCGTGGTCAAGCTGCAGTCCGGTTATGTTTACCACTATGCGTTCGCAATGCTGATCGGCGTGGCCGCTCTTGTAACGTGGATGATGCTCGGAGGGGCACTGTAATGAGCGATTGGCCAATTCTCTCGACAGTCACCTTCCTGCCGCTGGTCGGCGTGGTGCTGATCCTGTTTACTCGCGATGACAACGAAACCGGCCTGCGCAACATCCGCAACGTCGCGCTGCTGACGACGCTGTTTACCTTTGTCGTGTCGCTGTTCATTTGGGTCAATTATGATCCGGCGGATCCGAACTTTCAGATGATCGAGAACCATGCCTGGCTAGGCACGGGGATCTCCTATCATATGGGTGTTGACGGCATTTCAATGCTGTTCGTCTTGCTCACGACGGTGTTGATGCCGCTTTGTATCCTGGCGTCCTGGGCGGCCATCACCCATCGGGTGAAGGCCTATATGATTGCCTTCCTGATTCTGGAAACGCTGATCATTGGTGTGTTCGTCTCGCTTGATATCGTGATGTTCTACGTCTTCTTTGAGGCGAGCCTGATACCGATGTATCTGATCATCGGCATCTGGGGGCATGACAGGCGCGTCTACGCCTCGTTCAAGTTCTTCCTTTACACCTTTGCCGGTTCAGTCTTCATGCTGTTGTCGATCATGGCGATGTACTGGGTCACCGGAACGACCAGTGTTCCGGTGCTTCTGGAGTATGATTTCCCGGTCAACATGCAATACTGGCTGTTCCTTGGCTTCTTTGCATCATTCGCGGTGAAGATGCCGATGTGGCCGGTGCATACCTGGCTGCCGGATGCCCATGTGGAAGCGCCGACGGCGGCCTCCGGCGTGCTTGCAGGCGTTCTTCTGAAACTCGGCGGTTTCGGCGTGCTGCGCTATTCCATGCCGATGTTCCCAGACGCCTCCTATTATTTCGCCCCGCTGATCTTCGCGTTGTCGATCATCGCCATCATCTACGCCTCGCTGGTGGCGCTGATGCAGACCGACATGAAAAAGTTGATCGCCTATTCCTCGGTTGCGCATATGGGCTATGTGACCATGGGTATGTTCTCGGCAACAACCGAGGGTATCGAAGGCTCGATCTTCCTGATGCTGTCGCACGGCATCGTCTCGGGTGCGCTGTTCTTCTGCGTCGGTATGGTCTATGACCGCATGCATACGCGTGAGATTGCGGCATATGGCGGGCTTGTGAACAACATGCCGAAATTCGCGGTCGCCTTCATGATCTTCACCATGGCCAATGTCGGGCTTCCCGGCACGTCCGGCTTCATTGGTGAATTCCTGACGGTGGTCGGTGTCTTCCAGGTCAATACCTGGGTGGCCGTGTTTGCCGCGACCGGCGTCATTCTTTCCGCCGCCTATGCGCTTTGGCTTTACCGTCGTGTGATTTTCGGTGCACTGGAGAAAGACAGCCTGAAGGGGCTTCTCGATCTCTCCATGCGTGAGAAATTCGTGCTTTATCCGCTGATCGTTCTGACGATTTTCTTCGGTGTTTATCCGGAACCGATCTTCGCGGCGATCCACGGGCCGGTCGCCCAGATCGTTCAACACTATGACGCTGTTCTGGAATCCACCAAGAACATCGCGCTGCCGGTATACTGAGACAGGATCTTTTGGACATGACCTCGGAACTCCTACTTTCAAGTCTGAAGCTGATCATACCGGAGCTGATCCTTTCGATTGGCGCCATGGTCCTGTTGATGATCGGAGCCTTTGCCGGCCGCAAGAGCGGACCGACCATCGTCGCGCTTGCTGTTGCCCTGCTTTTGTTTGCTGGTGGCTTCCTGTTTTGGTCGGGTAATGGCGTGGCGTTCAACGGCTCGCTTACCTTCAACGCCTTTACCCGCTTCATGCAGGTGCTGGTTCTGATTGGTGCGGTGCTGTCGATGATCCTGTCGGTCGGCCATGAAGAACCGGAATATCTCGATCGCTTCGAATTTCCGGTGCTGATGCTGCTGTCGACCACCGGCATGATGCTGATGGTCTCGGCCAACGACATGCTGGCTTTCTATATGGGCCTTGAGCTGATGTCGCTGCCGCTCTACGTGATTGCCGCGATCAACCGGGACAGCCTGCGCTCCACGGAAGCGGGCCTGAAATATTTTGTTCTGGGTTCGCTGTCCTCCGGCATGCTGCTCTACGGCATCTCGCTGATTTACGGCTTTACCGGCAATATCGGCTTCGAGGCTGTCTCCAACCAGATTGCGCTTGGCGAGACCGGTCTCGGCTTCATCTTCGGCATGGTCTTCGTACTCGCCGGTATCACGTTCAAGATTTCCGCCGTTCCCTTCCACATGTGGACCCCGGACGTTTATGAAGGGGCGCCGACGCCGGTTACGGCCTTTTTGCGTCCGCGCCCAAGGTTGCGGCCATGGCGATCATCATCCGCCTGCTGATCGATGCCTTCGGTCCGGCCGTCGATCAATGGCGTCAGGTAGTGGTGTTCATTTCGATCGCCTCAATGGTGCTGGGGGCATTCGCTGCCATCGGACAGCGCAATATCAAGCGCCTGATGGCATATTCTTCGATCACCCATATGGGCTATGCGCTTGTCGGCCTTGCCGCTGGTACGGAAGTGGGCGTCAGCGGTGTTGTCATTTATATGACGATCTATCTGTTCATGACGCTCGGCACCTTCGCCATCATCATGGCGATGCGGCTGAAGGAAGGCGGGAATGTCGAGACTATCGACGATCTTGCCGGGCTTTCGCAGACAAAGCCTGTTATGGCCATTGTAATGACCGCACTGATGTTCTCGCTGGCCGGCGTACCGCCGCTGGCTGGCTTCTTCGGCAAGTATTTCGTGTTTCTGGCGGCGATCAATGCCGAGCTTTATGCCCTGGCGATCATCGGTGTTCTCGCCTCTGTCGTTGCAGCGTTTTACTATCTGCGTATCGTCAAGGTCATGTGGTTCGATGAGCCGACAGTGGAATTTTCGCGGGTGGCGAGCGAGTTGCGGTTTGTCTTTGGCCTCAGTGGTCTGTTCGCCATTGGCTATCTCCTGTTCGGCGGCCCGTTGAATTCTGCAGCAGGCGTGGCAGCAGCGGCTCTGTTCTAAATGGCTGCGGACAGGACCGCTTCTGCTGAAACCTATCGGCATGAAGCACTCGGCAATGTAGCATCGACCAACCTTGAGGCGATGGAGCGAGCCGAGGCCGGTGATCCGGGCTTGCTCTGGATCACCGCAGAACGACAATCAGGCGGTCGGGCGCGGCGCGGACGTAACTGGATTTCGGAGCGGGGCAATCTTTATGCCTCGCTTCTGCTTGTTGATCCGCATCCGTTTCCGCTCTCTCGTCACTGCCGTTAGTGGCTGCGGTCGCGGTCCATGGTGCCATCGATCGCATGATGGCCGGGCAGGGGGAGGTCGCGATCAAATGGCCGAACGACGTGCTGATAGACCGCAAAAGGTCTGCGGCATTCTGCTTGAGGCCAGGAAATTGCCCGACGGTCGTTTTGCCGTTGTGGTTGGTATTGGCGTCAATGTTGGCTTTTGCCCGCAGGAGGCACCATATCCGGTTGCAAGAATGGCCGATTATGTTGCCGGTGCGGATCCAGAGGTTTTGTTTGCCCATCTGTTCGAGGTCATGGCTAACGAGCTCGCGATCTGGGATAGCGGTCGAGGTGTCGGCAAGACTGTCGCGCGCTGGCGCTCCGCAGCATGCGGCATAAACGAACGGATCACCATTAATCTGGCCCGAGAGCAGGTCTCCGGGCTTTTTGCCGGCATTGATGATGGCGGTATGCTGAAACTTGAAACGGAAGAGGGCACGCGCACTTTTGCTGCTGGCGATGTCTTCTTCGAAAACAATAAGAACGGATAACGCTTAAATGGCGGACAATAACGCTGAACTGGTTTTCCTGCCCCTCGGCGGGCTTGGCGAAATCGGTATGAACCTTGCGCTTTACGGCTATGGTCCTGCGCAAAAACGCGAATGGATCATGGTTGATTGCGGCGTCACTTTCCCGGGCGCCGATCTGCCTGGTGTCGATCTGATCCTGCCTGACATCGAATTTGTGCGCGAACAGCGCGCCAATCTGAAGGCGATGATCATCACCCACGCGCACGAGGACCACTTCGGCGCGATCAACGATCTCTGGCCGGGCCTGAACGTGCCGATCTACGCTTCGCCGTTTACGGCAGGTCTGCTGGAATCAAAGCGCGCCTATGAGCGCTCGATGGGCGAGATCCCGATCACCATTTTCAAGGCCGGCGATACCATCAATGTCGGACCGTTCTCGGTGGAGGCGGTTGCCGTCAATCACTCGATCCCCGAGCCGATGGCGCTGTGCATCCGCACGCCGCTTGGCAATATCGTCCATACCGGCGACTGGAAAATCGATCACGCTCCCTCGCTCGGGCCGATGACCGACGAGAGCCGTTTCCGCGCACTTGGCGATGAAGGCATTCTCGCGCTGATGTGCGATCTCGACCAACGCACTGCGCGATGGCGTTTCTCCGTCGGAACAGGAAGTTTCAGAAAGCCTGCGCAAGGTCATCGAAAACGCCGAAGGAAGGGTCGCGCTCACAAGCTTCTCCTCCAATATTGGACGTATCCGTTCGATTGCAAAAGCGGCGGAAGAGGCTGGCCGGCAGGTTCTGTTGCTGGGCTCGTCGCTGAAGCGTGCCGTTCAGGTCGCCCGCGACATCGGGCTGATGGAAGGGGTCAAACCCTTCGTCGAGGAAGACGAATTCGGTTATATTCCGCGCGACAAGGTGGTGGCGATCCTCACTGGCTCGCAGGGCGAAAGCCGCGCGGCGCTCGCCAAGCTTTCGCGTGACGAAATGCGCAATGTCGCTCTGACTGCCGGTGATCTGGTGGTCTTTTCCTCGCGCGCTATTCCCGGAAACGAGAAGGCGATCCAGGAGGTCAAGAACGGGTTGATCGAGCAGGGCGTTCACATTCTGACGGACGATGAGGCGCTTGTTCATGTCTCCGGCCATCCGCGCCGCAATGAACTGAAGCAGATGTATGAATGGATCCGGCCCGAAATTCTTGTGCCAGTCCACGGAGAGGCCGCGCATCTGACCGGCCAGAAGGAACTCGGAGAACAGGCGGGCATCGCCAATGTGCCGCGTGTGCGCAATGGCGACATGCTGCGGGTTGCTCCCGGCGCGCCGGAAGTCATCGCCAAGGTTGAAGCCGGCCGCGTCTTCAAGGACGGCAAGCTCATCGGCGGGTTTGAGGAGATGGGTATCGGCGATCGCCGCAAGCTCTCCTTCGTCGGACATGTCGCCATCAATGTGGTCTTGAACAGCAAGTTTGAATTCGCCGGCGATCCGGATGTTGTTCCGATCGGCCTGCCGGGCTTCGACGACGATGACGAACGCATGGAGGACGTGCTGTTCGATGCGGTTCTGGGCGCTGTCGAAAGCATTCCGCGTTCGCGCCGCAAGGACCTCAAAATGGTCAAGGAAGCCGTGCGCCGTTCGGTTCGCGCTGCGGCCAATGAATGCTGGGGCAAGAAACCTGTCGTGACCGTGTTTGTCAGCAGGCTCAGCTGAGCCGGATCAGCCGGGCCGGCGAAACAGCCGGCTCTGCTCGAACAACCCTTCCAACTGGCTGATGCGCTGGCGGGTCTTGTCCCAGCTTTTTGCCTGAACCGCCTCGATCAGCGCCTCGACCACAAACAGTGTGACGACGGATGAGTCCCAGGCGGACGGCACCTCGATATGGACGCGGAAGGTGTGGCGCGCGAATTTCGTCACCGGCGAGGCCCACTGGTCGGTGAAGAGAATGATCTCGACGCCGTTTTCGCTCGCTACCCGCGCCAGTGTCGCCATGTCCTGCTCATAGCGGCGGATGTCGAAGATCACCAGAACATCGCCCTTTGCCATGTTCAGCATGTGCTGCGGCCAGGAACCGGAATTCGATGACATCAGCGTCGTCTTTGGGCGGATCACCTGCATATGGGTGTAGAAATAGCCGGAAACCGCTCCGGTAATGCGCCCGCCGACGAAATAGACCGCACGGTCGAGGTCCGAGAGCAGGGCAGCCGCCCCTCCGAACGTCTCCTGATCAAGCTGTGACAGCGTGCGGCGCATATTGTCGATCGCCGCCTCGCCGAAGCGATTGAGAATATGCGTGTCCGGCACATTGCGCGCCAGCCGGTCATGTTTGGCGATCGGGTTGGAGAGCGTGGCCTCCAGCTCTTGATGCAGCCGCGCCTGAAACTCGCCATACCCCTTGAAGCCCAGCTTCTGAACCATCCGTGCAACCGTCGGGGTCGAGACGTCGGCGTTTTCGGCCAATGTGGTGATGCTGCCGAGGCCGGAAACCGGATAATTCTCACTGATGGTGTCGGCGAGGCGTTTTTCCGAACGCGTCAGTTCGTCATACCGTGTGGCGATTATGTCTGCGACTGTTCTGGACCCGTCACGCAATCTGCATCTCCTACTTTGTTGACATCTAGGAGTGGCGCAGCCGATCCGTCAATGGATAAACTGAATAGAAGTTTTCAGAGTTCGATTGACAACAGCTGTTTTCTGAAGAACTATTTACATAATCAGAGTGCAGAAAATGCAGGGGAACAGATGTTGGGAAAGCCGGGGCTCTTGAGCGCCCGTGATGGTGCGCCTGTTGTCGTCGAGCGCGCATCCGGCCAGAGCAGGGTCATACTGATTTGCGAACATGCCGGCAGGGCCATTCCCGAAGTTCTCGGGGATATGGGGCTGTCGGCCGCGCTGCTCGAAAGCCATATCGCCTGGGATCCGGGTGCGCTTGCCGTCTCCCGGCTGCTGAGCACGGCACTTGATTCCATGCTTGTTCATCAGCGTTTCTCCCGGCTCGTCTATGACTGCAATCGCCCGCCCGAAGCGTCCGACTCCACTCCCGAAATCAGTGAGGTTTTCGCGGTGCCCGCCAATCGCGGTCTTGGTCCGGTGGCGAAGGCAGAACGCGCCGAGGCGCTCTACCTGCCGTTCCATGAACGCATCGATCAGCTTTTGGATGAGACTGCGCACACCGCTCGCAATGCTGTCATCGTAACCATCCATTCCTTTACACCGGTGTTCAAGGGTCAGAAGCGTGATGTCGAAATCGGGATCCTGCACGACAGCGACCGGAGACTGGCAGACTGCATGTTGAAAAAGGCCAGTGCTGCCAGCGGCTACGATGTGCGCCGCAACGAGCCCTATGCACCGGTGGACGGTGTGACGCATACGCTGCGTCGCCATGCACTGCAACGCGGTCTCCTCAATGTCATGATCGAGGTTCGCAACGACCTGATTGCCGACGCCGTGGGGCAGGGGCGGTAGCAGGTTTTGTCGCGGGGCTGCTGAACGAATGCCTCGACGGCATGCAGGAGGTGGCCTGATGCCTCAGGCAATCAAGACCTATGTTCGCTATGTCGACGGCTTCAACCGCGTGGTCGGTCGCATCGCCATGTGGCTGATCTTTGTGATGATGGGCATCCTGCTCTGGTCATCCGTTTCCAAGACCTTCTTCAATCCGTCGCTGTGGACGCTGGAAATGGCTCAGTTTGTGATGACGGCCTATTTCCTCGTCGGCGGCGCCTATTCGATGCAGCTCGACAGCCATGTGCGCATGGATCTGCTCTATGGTCGCTGGACGCCGCGCCAGCGCGCGATTGTCGATGCGATCACGGTGTTCATGCTGTTCACCTATCTGATCTTCCTGCTGATCGGCGGTGTGTCCTCCACCAGCTACGCGCTGAAATATGGCGAAACCTCGTATTCCAGCTGGTCGCCCTATATGGCGCCGATCAAGATCATCATGGTCTTTGGTATTTTCCTGATGTTCCTGCAGACGACCTCGATCTTCTTCAAGGATCTGGCAAAGGCGCTGGGGAGGCCGATCGCATGAACCTCTCCTATGAAATGATTGCGCTGCTGCTGTTCTTCTCGATGATGATGACCATGTTGACCGGACAGCGCGTGTTCGCCGCGATCGGCTTTGTCGGCGTGGTGGCGGCTGCTGTCCTTTGGGGCACGGGTGGCTATGAACTCGGCTTTTCGGCCAGTATGAAGCTGATGAAGTGGTATCCGATGCTGACGCTGCCGCTGTTCATCTTCATGGGCTACATGTTGTCGGAATCGGGTATCGCCGAAGACCTCTACAAGGCGTTTCACGTCTGGATGGGCGGTCTGCCGGGCGGGCTTGCCGTTGGCACGATCGCGCTGATGGTGGTGATCTCGGCGATGAACGGGCTGTCCGTCGCGGGGATGGCGATCGGCGCGACCATCGCGCTGCCGGAACTCTTGAGGCGCGGCTATGACAAGATCATGGTGTCCGGGGTGATCCAGGCGGGTTCCTCGCTCGGCATTCTGGTGCCGCCGAGCGTGGTGCTGGTGCTTTACGGCATGATCGCCCGCCAGCCCGTCGGCAAGCTCTGGGTCGCGGGCGCGCTGCCCGGTCTGATGCTGGCGGCGATGTTCATCATCTACATTGTTATCCGCTGCCGCATGAACCCGGCGCTCGGGCCTTCGCTGCCGAAGGAAGAACGCGACATGCCGCTTGGCGAGAAGCTGAAGCTTCTGCGCGCCGGAATCATTCCCTTCGTAATCTTCTTCCTGATGATGGGGCTTTTCCTGATGGGCGTGACCAGCCTGACGGAAAGCGCGGCCATCGGCGCGCTGTCCGCGCTTGTCGCGGCACTGTTCAAACGGCGTCTGACATGGAAACTGCTGAACCGCACGCTGGAGCAGACGCTCGGCATTTCGTGCATGTTCATGTGGATCATCATGGCCGCACTGTGCTTCGGCGCGGTGTTTGACGGGCTTGGCGCGGTCCGCGCGCTTGAACATCTTCTGCTGGAACGCTGGGATCTCGGCCCCTGGGAAATCCTGATCATGATGCAGATTTCATACATCATCATGGGCACGTTTCTCGATGACACGGCAATGCTGGTGATTGTCGCACCGCTTTACGTGCCGCTTGTCGGGCATCTTGGTTTTGATCTCGTATGGTACGGCGTGCTTTACACCATCACTTGCCAGATTGCCTACATGACGCCACCCTTTGGCTACAACCTGTTCTTGATGCGGGCCATGGCGCCAAGGGAGATTTCGTTGACTGATATCTACCGCTCCGTCTGGCCGTTCGTGATCATCATGATCATCGGTCTGGCGATCGTCACGGCGTTTCCGCAGATAGCCCTGTGGTTGCCGAACCTCGTCTATGCGCGCTGAGGGAGTGACTGAAGCGTGCGGGAGATCGTCCGTTGTTTCGGGCGCTAGTGAAGGAAAGGCCCGGCGTTCGGCCGGGTCACCAACGACCTGAAAAAGCAAAACAGAGGGAAGCAGCATGACCAACAGACGCAGTTTTTGAAAAATGCGGGCCTTGCGACCGCAGCCGGCGCCACGGCGCTTGCCGCACCCGCCGTCACACGTGCCCAGAGCAAGATCACCTGGCGCCTTCAGACCTATGCCGGTCCGGCGCTGGCCGAGCACGTCATCAAGCCGTCGATCGAGGCGTTCAACACCGCGGCCAACGGCGAAATGGAAATCCAGCTGTTCACCGCCGATCAGCTTGTCCCGACCGGTGAACTGTTCCGCGCCATGCAGCGCGGCACCATCGATGCCGTCCAGTCGGACGACGACTCGATGAACTCGCCGCTCGACATCAAAGTGTTCGGCGGCTACTTCCCGTTCGCATCCAAATACAGCCTCGATGTTCCGACGCTGTTTTACGAATACGGCCTCGCCGATATCTGGGAAAAGGCCTATTCGGAAGTCGGCGTTCAGTGGATTTCCGCCGGCGCCTGGGACCCTTGCAACTTCGCCACCGTCAACCCGGTGACGAGCCTGTCCGATCTTGAAGGCCTGCGCATCTTCACCTTCCCCACTGCCGGCAAGTTCCTGTCGCAGTTCGGCGTGGTGCCGGTCACGCTGCCGTGGGAAGACGTCCAGGTGGCGATGCAGACCGGTGAACTCGACGGTCTGGCATGGTCCGGTATCACCGAGGACTACACTGTCGGCTGGGCCGACGTGACCAACTACTTCCTGACCAACAACATCTCCGGCGGCTGGTGCGGCTCTTTCTTCGTCAATTCCGACAAATGGGCGGAAGTGCCGGAACATCTCAAAGTGCTGTTCCGGATGTGCACGGATAGTTCGCATCTCCACCGCCTGCATTGGTACTGGGGCGGTGAGGCCAGGCTTCGCGCCCATGGTGAAAAGCTGAAGTTGACGACGATCCCCGATGCCGAGTGGAAGACCGTAGAAGACGCCGCCGATGGCTTCTGGGACGAAATCGCCGCCGAGACCGACCGCACGGCGGAAGTGGTCAAGATCCTGAAGCAGTATCAGGCCGACATGAAAGCCGCCGGTCCGCCCTACCGCGCGGGCTGATCGACGTCGCTGCCACTGGCGGCGACACCATTGACACGGATCGTCCGGAGTGTTCCTGCTCCGGACGATTGCATGAACCACAGGATGAGCCCGATGAGTGCGCAATACACATTCAACCAACTGAAAAAGGATGTCGCGGACGGCAGCATCGATACCGTGCTCGCCTGCCAGATCGATATGCAGGGCCGCCTGATGGGCAAGCGCTTTACGGGCGAGTACTTCATAGACAGCGCCCACAAGGAAACCCATAGCTGCAACTATGTGCAGGCGACCGATATGGAGATGCACACGGTGGAGGGCTATGCTTCGACAAGCTGGTCATCGGGTTACGGGGACTACACGATGACGCCCGATCTCTCGACGCTGCGGCGGGTTCCGTGGCTCGAAGGAACGGCACTGGTCCTGTGCGATGTCTCTGACCATGCCACGCATTCGGACGTTGCCCATTCGCCGCGCGCGATCCTGAAGAAGCAGATCGCCCGGCTTGAGGAGCGCGGCTGGCGCGCGATGATGGCGACCGAGCTTGAGTTCTTTCTCTTCAACCAGTCGTTTGAAAGCGCCGAGCAGGCCGGTTATCGCGGACTGACCCGTTCCAGTGCCTATAACGAGGACTACCACATTCTCCAGACCACCAAGGAGGAGGATGTGATGCGCGCGATCCGCAACGGCTTGCAGGGCGCGGGTATCCCGGTCGAAAACACCAAGGGCGAGGCCGATGCCGGGCAGGTGGAACTCAATGTCCGCTATGCCGACGCGCTCGCCATGGCCGACCGCCACGTGATTGCCAAGAATGCCTGCAAGGAAATCGCCTGGCAAAAGGGCAAGGCTGTGACCTTTATGGCCAAGTGGAATTACGAGGCCGCCGGCAATTCTGTCCCACGTGCATCAGTCGCTGTGGAGTGCGGACGGCAAGACGCCGCTGTTCTTCGATCCCGAAGGCCGGTTCGGCATGTCGAAGCTGATGGAGCACTATGTCGCGGGGTTGCTCGCGCATTCCGCCGAGATTACCTATTTTCTGGCACCCTATATCAACTCCTACAAGCGCTTCATGGCCGGTACCTTTGCACCGACCAAGGCGATCTGGTCGAAGGATAACCGCACGGCCGGCTTCAGGCTTTGCGGCGATCAATCGAAGGGTATCCGCATCGAATGCCGCGTTGGTGGCGCAGACCTCAATCCCTATCTCGCCTTCGCCGCCCAACTGGCCGCCGGCCTCGACGGGATCGACAAGGAAATGACGCTTGAAGAGCCCTATGTCGGGGATGCCTATGGCAGCACCGCCGATGTCCGCGAAATTCCGAAAACGCTGCGTGCCGCGCGCGAGGCCATGAACAACTCCGATCTTCTGCGAAGCGCCTTCGGCGACGAGGTGATCGATCATTATTGCCGCGCCGCCGAATGGGAACAGGAAGAATACGACCGCCGCGTCACCGACTGGGAGATTGCGCGCGGGTTTGAACGTGCTTGAAGGCGTGCGCTGGACCTAAAGAGGGTCTTTGGCGCACTGCCTTGAGAGAAAATCGCAAATGACAGGATGGTGATCATGACGATGATCCAATGTATTTCACCGATCGACGGATCGGTTTATGCCGAGCGGGAGGCAATGTCCGCTGATACCGCAAGTGCTGCGGTCGCAAAGGCGCGCACGGCCCAGAAAGATTGGGCCACGCGACCGCTTGAAGAGCGGGTTTCGCTGGTTCAGGCGGGCGTGAAGGCGCTCAATGCCATGAGTGACGCGGTGGTTGAGGAGCTTGCCTGGATGATGGGCCGGCCGGTGCGCTATGGCGGCGAGTTCGGCGGCGTCAACGAGCGTGCCGACTATATGGCCAGCATTGCCGAACAGGGGCTGGCGCCTATTGCGCTTGAGGACAGCGGCAACTTCCGGCGCTATATCGCGCGTGAGCCGCATGGCGTTGTTTTCGTCATCGCGCCGTGGAATTATCCGTATATGACGGCGATCAACACCATCGTTCCGGCGCTGATTGCCGGAAACGCGGTGATCATCAAACATGCCAGCCAGACGCTTCTCGTCGGTGAGCGCATCGTCCAAGCCTTCGTCTCTGCCGGTATCCCGGAAGACCTGTTTCAGAACCTTTTCCTCGATCATGCAACGACATCCGAACTGATTGCGGCAAAGAGCTTCGATTTCATCAATTTCACCGGTTCGGTGGAAGGCGGGCGCCAGATGGAGCGCGCGGCAGCCGGTACGTTCACGCCGATGGGGCTGGAACTTGGTGGCAAGGACCCGGGCTATGTGATGGAGGATGCCGATCTCGACGCCGCAGTCGCGACGCTGATGGACGGGGCGATGTTCAATGCCGGGCAGTGCTGCTGCGGCATCGAGCGCATCTATGTGATCGACAGTCTCTATGATGCGTTTGTGGAAAAGGCTGCTGCCTTCGCCTCTGCCTACAAGCTTGGCAATCCGTTTGATGAGGCGACGACCCTTGGGCCGATGGCGAACAGGCGTTTTGCCGCTGTCGTCAGAAAGCAGATTGAAGAAGCGGTCGCGGCCGGTGCAACGCCGCTGGTCGACCCAAAACTGTTTCCCGAGGATGATGGCGGCACCTACCTTGCGCCGCAGGTTCTGGTGAATGTCGATCATTCGATGAGCGTGATGCGCGAGGAAAGTTTCGGTCCGGTGGTCGGCATCATGAAGGTTACCTCCGATGAAGAGGCGCTTTCCTGATGAATGACAGCGAATACGGCCTGACCGCATCGCTCTGGACCGCCGATCCCGAGCGCGCGGCAGCACTCGGTGCCCGCATCGAAACCGGGACCGTGTTCATGAACAGGGCGGACTATCTCGATCCGGCGCTTTGCTGGACGGGGTGCAAGAACACAGGTCGCGGCGGTTCGCTTTCCCTTATCGGCTACCACAACCTGACCCGGCCGAAGTCATACCATATGAAGAAAGTCACAAAATGAGCCTCACAGCCAACTGGAGTTATCCAACCGCCATCAGGTTCGGTGCGGGTCGCATTACCGAGCTTGCCCAAGCCTGCAAGAGTCTCGGGATGACCAATCCGCTGCTGGTCACCGACAAGGGGCTGGCAAACCTGCCGATCACGCAGAACGCACTCAGGATCCTCGCCGATGGCGGACTGGATACAGCCTTGTTTTCGGACGTCGATCCGAACCCGAACGAAAACAACCTCGCCGATGGCATCGCCGCGTTCAGGAATGGTGGCCATGACGGTGTGATTGCCTTTGGCGGCGGCTCGGGGCTCGATCTCGGCAAGCTGGTGGCGATGATGGCCGGCCAGACCCGGCCCGTCTGGGACTTCGAGGATATAGGCGACTGGTGGACTCGCGCCGATGCATACGCCATTGCGCCGATCATCGCGGTGCCGACAACGGCGGGAACGGGATCGGAAGTCGGTCGGGCAGGGGTACTCACCAATTCCGAGACCCATGTGAAGAAGATCATCTTCCATCCGAAACTTCTGCCGGGCGTGGTGATCTGCGATCCGGAACTGACGGTCGGCATGCCGAAGATCATCACCGCAGGCACCGGCCTCGATGCCTTCGCCCATTGCCTTGAGGCCTATTGCTCGCCGCATTATCACCCGATGTCGCACGGGATTGCGCTTGAGGGGTTGCGGCTGGTGAAGGATAATCTTCCCAAGGTCTATCATGAGCCGGAAAACATTGAAGCGCGTGCAGAGATGATGAGTGCCGCCGCCATGGGGGCCGTTGCGTTCCAGAAGGGGCTCGGCGCCATTCACGCGATTTCCCATCCGCTCGGGGCGGTCTACAACACCCATCACGGCATGACCAATGCGGTGGTGATGCCACCGGTCTTGCGTTTCAACCGCGAGAAAATTGCCGCCAGGCTGAAACTGGCGGCCGATTATCTCGGGATTTCGGGCGGCTATGACGGCTTCTACAATTTTGTGCTCGAATTCAGAGCCGAGCTTGGCGTGCCGGAAAACCTGACCGCAATGGGCATTGCACCGGACCGCATCGATGAATTGGCGTCAATGGCGCTCGACGACCCGAGCACGGGCGGCAATCCGGTTGAGATGACGCTCGAGAACACCAGGGCGCTTCTGGCCGACTGCTTCTGAGGCTGGATGCTGATTATCTACGAAAGGGCATCGTTTTGGCGGTTCCTTTTTGATACAGGCGGTGGCACCGGGGATGATGTCTTTCGCCTTACCGCGGGACAAACGTAGCAAAGCGCAATGACGTTGAGGGAAATGACAAGAGTTGCATGAGCGCGGAAAAACGGTCTACTGGTCGCACGTAGAAAACGACATCGTCAGGAGTGGAGGTTTCCGTGTCGCTGTTTTCCGCCTTCGCGGTCTATTTCGTCATCTGGTGGGTCACACTGTTCGCCGTGTTGCCCTTCGGTCTGCGCACTCAGGACGAGGAGGGTGATGTGGTGCCCGGAACCACGGCCAGTGCGCCGCATCGGTTTCGGCCGTGGCGCGTTATCCTCTGGACCTCTCTGGTGGCAGCGCTTTTGTTTGCGGCCTGGTATCTTGTGGTGATCGTCGCGGGCTACGGGCTGGATGATCTCTCCGCCCTGTTCTGGACGTCCTGATTCAGAACCGTAAGCGCAAAATGCGCTGGCGAGGCCGTAATCGAAATCTGCTGCACCGCTGTCGCCGGTTGAACGGCCGTATTCGATACGGGCGCCGAGTTCAAGATCGGTGGGTAAAAACTTGATGCTGCTCTCAAGACCGCCAAAGAGGGCGCCGGTATCAATGTCCGCCGGTGAAAAGCGGTTGTTGTTGTCGATCGAGACATCGCCGAAAACCTGTCGGTATCCGGCGTAGGGTGAAAAGGTCATCAGCCCGAGATTGGCCTTGCCCTGGACATAGGCCCCAATCGAGCTCAGATCGGTCTCGGTTTTACCACCGCCCATGCGGCTCTCGACTGCCTTGGTTGAGTCACCAAGTGCGGCAAAGCCCGTCAAGCCGGCACACAGGTTGAACGGTCCCTTGCTGCAGATACCGAGACGGCCATCGATTCCCCAATAGGTATCGGCGATCACATCATTGAGCGCATCCTCGTTCATATGCAGCATGAAGGCGGCCGGACCGCCGGAAAGATCAAGATAGAAGGCGTCGGAAACATCGGCCGCCCGTGCGTTTACGGAGAAGGCTGCAAGACAGGCGGCGGACAAGGCCGCAAAGACGGAGGTTTTTCGGTTGCAGTGCACGGCCGGTCTGATCCCTTGACGTGTATTGTCGATAGGGCGTTGTCCGGCAATCGCGGTAACGGGTCAATGCGGCGGGCAATGAGACTGGGTTTGTGGCAAAAAGTACTAACGGGCAAAACCCGTGTCGAGAAAACAAAAAAACAAGGCCTCAGGCCTTGTTTTTCAAGTATCGCGTGATCCGTTCCGTTACCGGGGCTGCGAACAGGCGCGCCTGGATCGATCCTCCCAAGACTTGACCGCGAAGAAAAGGCAAGAATTTAAGCTCCCTGCCTGTTTTATGAGCTTAAGCTAGCCCAATGATTGGGCTTTGTCATCCCCTATTTTGCATTTTTGCGACAGTCAGAAGAGTTTTTGAGTTTGACAAACACTTTACTGTGTTCTGTACCGTTTCGTGTGCTTGACATCTGTCAAGGCTGGTTATCCGGCGTGCGATGCGAGTTTTGTTCGTGACTTGTTTCACGGCTTTAACTCTGCTGCGGAAGCCGCTAAAAGGACCGTGAATAAACCCGATATCAAATCGATTCCCGGCTTGCCGGGATGACGACAAGAAAGCAGCTAACGATGCGTCTTTCCCGATATTTCCTGCCTATCCTGAAGGAAACCCCCAAGGAGGCCGAGATTGTCTCGCACCGCTTCATGCTGCGTGCAGGGATGGTCCGCCAGCACGGGCAGGGAATTTACTCTTGGCTGCCGCTCGGCAAGCGGGTTCTCGACAAGGTCAACCGCATTATCCGCGAGGAACAGGACCGCGCCGGTGCGGTGGAACTGCTGATGCCGACCATGCAGTCTGCCGATCTTTGGATCGAAAGCGGGCGCTACGAGGCCTATGGCAAGGAAATGCTGCGCATTACCGACCGTCAGGACCGCGCCATGCTGTTCGGCCCCACCAATGAGGAAATGATCACCGAGATCTTCCGTTCCTCGGTGAAATCGTACAAGCAGCTTCCGCTCAACCTCTATCATATCCAGTGGAAATTCCGCGACGAGATCCGTCCGCGTTTCGGCACCATGCGTTCGCGCGAATTCATGATGAAGGACGCCTACTCCTTCGACCTGACGCTGGAGGGTGCAGAACACTCCTATCGCAAGATGTTTGCGGCTTACCTGCGGACGTTCGACCGGCTCGGCCTTCGCGCCATTCCCATGCGCGCCGATACAGGTCCGATTGGCGGCAATCTCAGCCATGAATTCATCATTCTTGCCGAAACCGGCGAATCGGAAGTGTTCTGCCACCGGGATTTTGTGAATTTCGACATTCCCGCCACGGATCTCGATTTCGACAATGTCGAAACCCTGAAAGGCATTTTCGATCAGTGGACATCTGTCTATGCGGCAACCGACGAGATGCACGATGCGGCCGCCTTCGATGCGTTGCCCGAGGGCGAACGGCTTTCCGCGCGCGGTATTGAGGTCGGGCACATCTTCTATTTTGGCACAAAGTATTCCGAGCCGATGAGCGCCGTCGTGCAGGGTCCGGACGGCAAGGAGCATCCCGTGCATATGGGCTCCTACGGCATTGGCCCGACACGCCTTGTTCCCGCCATCATCGAAGCCTCTCATGACGAAAACGGTATCATATGGCCGGACTCTGTCGCACCCTTCGACGCGGTGATCATTAATATGAAAGTCTCCGATGAGGGCTGCAGCAATGTCAGCGAGCAGCTCTATGAGGCGCTTTCCAATGCCGGTCTTGATGTCCTCTATGATGACACTGACGAGCGTGCGGGGGCGAAGTTCGCCACCGCTGATCTGATCGGGGTGCCGAATCAGATCGTAGTCGGCCCGCGCGGCGTCGCCGCCGGTGAGGTCGAAGTGAAGCGCCGCAAGTCCGGCGAACGCGAAACCATGTCGGTGGACGCTGCGATTGCCAGGCTGACTGCCGGGCGCTGAGGAGGACGTGTAGATGGCTGCGGCCGAACCCGACCAGACGACTGCCGGAAACCCCGCAAGGGCGAAGCCTTTTTCCGTTTTCGAGCGCATGGTGGCTTGGCGGTATCTGCGCTCGCGCCGCAAGGAAGCCTTCATCTCGGTGATTGCCGGCTTCTCATTCCTCGGGATCATGCTCGGCGTCGCCACGCTGATCATCGTGATGGCGGTGATGAACGGGTTCCGCAGTGAACTGGTCAGCCGTATTCTCGGGATCAACGGCCATATCGTCGTGTTGCCAGCGGGGCAGCCTTTTCCCGATTATGCGGCGTTGACGCAGCGTATCGAGGGCGTTGAGGGGTTCGTCTTGCCTTTCCGCTGGTCGAGGGCCAGGCGCTGGTCTCCGGCGCGCAAGGAGCGGGCAGCGGTGCGCTGGTGCGCGGCGTTCGCCCAGACGACATGCTGAAGCTCGACATGGTGTCCGAAAATATCGTCGAGGGCGACATGGTCGGCTACACCAGCGGCGAGGGGGTTCTGATCGGGTCACGCATGGCGCGCTCGCTCGGCCTTTTGCCGGTGACCGGATCACCATGATCTCGCCGGAAGGCGATGTTACCCCTTTGGCGTCAATCCACGGGTCAAGGCCTATACCATCTCCGGCATTTTTGAGATCGGCATGTCGGAATATGATGCCTCGATCATCTTCATGCCGCTTGGCCAGGCCCAGGCCTATTTTAACGCCGGCGACAAGGTGCAGAGTATCGAGGTGTTCATCGATCATCCCGACGACGTCGATGCCATTATCCCGGCGATACGGGCGGCGGCGGGCGAGGATATCCAGATTTCCGACTGGCGACAGAATAACCGGACATTCTTCAGCGCGCTGGAGGTCGAGCGGAATGTGATGTTCATGATCCTGACACTGATCGTGATCGTGGCAGCACTCAATATTATTTCCGGACTGATCATGCTGGTAAAGGATAAGGGGCCGGACATCGCGATCCTGCGCACCATGGGCGCGACCTCAGGCGCCATCATGCGGATTTTCTTCATGACCGGGGCGGCGATCGGCACTGTGGGCACATTTGCAGGCGTTTTTCTCGGCGTCGTCGTCTGCCTCAACATCGAATCGATCCGGCAGTTCTTCTCTTGGGTGAGTGGCACGGTGCTGTTCGACCCGCAGCTCTATTTCCTGAGCACATTGCCGGCGGAAATGAGTTTTGGCGAAACGATGACCGTGGTGGTCATGGCGCTCACGCTTTCATTCATCGCGACGATCTTTCCGGCGTGGCGCGCCTCCCGTCTCGATCCGGTTCAGGCACTGCGCTACGAATAGCGGGAGAATACCTTGTCCAATCCGTCACTGGAACTGAAGTCGATCGTGCATGAATACGGGCAGGGTGACAGTGTCCTGCAGATTCTGAAGGGCGCATCGCTTACGCTCATGCCGGGCGAAATGGTGGCGCTCGTGGCGCCATCGGGCACGGGAAAATCGACCCTGCTGCAGATCGCGGGCCTGCTTGAAAAGCCGACCTCCGGTGAGGTTTTCCTCAATGGCCGCGAGGCGACCGCGCTCGACGATGACGCGCGCACTGCCTTGCGCCGCAATGATGTCGGCTTTGTCTATCAGTTTCATCACCTTCTGCCTGAGTTTACGGCGCGGGAAAACGTCATGCTGCCGCAGATGATTGCCGGCCTTGCGCCACGCGAGGCGGGAGAACGCGCCGACCAGATGCTCGATTATCTCAAGATCGGTCACCGTGCCCAGCACCGCCCCACAGAGCTTTCCGGTGGCGAGCAGCAGCGTGTGGCCATCGGCCGTGCGGTTGCCAATGCGCCGAGCTTGCTCCTTGCCGATGAGCCAACCGGCAATCTCGACCCCGGAACAGCCGGCTATGTATTCGAGGCGCTCGAGGCGCTGGTTCGGCAGTCTGGGCTTTCCGCGCTCATCGCTACGCACAATCTCGATATTGCCGAGCGGATGGACCGCCGTGTGACCCTGAGCGACGGTCTCATCGTCGACCGCGACGGCTTGTCCGGCTGAGCAGCAGCACTCCCGTTTCCCCTTATTTGCAGCCGACCGGCACGGTACTGGCGTCGGATCGCAAACCTGTGTTCCGGGGTGTCATCAGAGTTAATTCAGCAGGCGCAATGCTGCCAGCCTGCAGCTTTGTCCCGCCCGTCCTGTTTTGTCGGGTGACAATGCCCCGATCCTGACACCAGTCGTGCACCTGCAGGCATTTTGCGGGTGGGTAAAAAAGATTGCAAAATAGGAATATAATCCTATATGTATAAATACACGGATAGGTGGTTATCTGACTGTTACGTCAAGAGAGGCCGGCAGGTCAAGTTGAAATCAGCTTCGGAATGAGCATAGAACGCTGTCTATGCATGTCATTAATACTACGTCAAAAGCCTGACGTTGAGTGATGTTTTAAATTCAATCTATCAAGTAATAGTGCTGTTTATGTTTTAATATCACATGTAATATATTGAATAATATTTCACTCTCCTCTCGATTTTGCTATTTATAATTGATTTACGGCGATAAAACACGTATAAAGTGCATATATGATTTAGCTGGAAAGGGAACAAGATGATGCAGAATCGGGCGGAAGAAAATAGCCAAAAGTCCGAACGGACTGATGAGGAGCGCGCAGCCTGGAACCGCTATATGCGCAATTTTCGGCGAAGCTTCAAAGAGCGGGGCTTGCCAGTCTGTCGACCGTGATTACGACAGATCATGCTAAATTCATTGAAGAATTCGGCCGACAAAACGGGTGCCAATCCAAGCGGGAGGCGTTGATGATGATCATCGAAGACGTCAAGGAGCGTTTTGAAGATGAGGACGATGGCGGCGATCAGAAGCAATAATGCGCTTGATCTCTGCCTGTCCTAAGTTGAGGACCGGCTGCAGCCAGGGCCTCAATTTAAATCCGAGAAAATCAACCCAAGATTGTTTTTCTGGCTTCTGTCGATATCTGTTCGGTGTTCAGCGGAGCAGGGTGTTGCATCCAGTCTTCAGCTCGCCTATGAGGGCTGTGGCCTCGCCATTGAGATATGGCGCGCCGGGCGCGTGTGGCGGAATTGGTAGACGCAGCAGGTTTAGGTCCTGCCGCCGCAAGGTGTGGGGGTTCGAGTCCCTCCACGCGCACCACTGGTGTAGCGTGACTGTAGCGTTGTAGCGTGACGCGCGGTTTTGCAATTTTGACAGTTGGTTTTGCAGCAATCGACGTTCGACTGAAAGCTATTCGAGCTGGAGATTTTCGCTGCCAACGATCCATTTTAAAGTCGGGTAAAACTTATCGAGTTTCCTTGGACCATCGATCTAGATGTTCCTGCAGAACGTTCAGCTCGTGCTTTGCAGCCATAGCCGGATTGTCAACGGCGGTGTAAAAACCGGCCACGGGGCGGAGCAAAGTCGGCCACCTCGGGCGCAGGTATGAGGCCCGCGGGAGGGCGTAGCCCGAGCGGGGGCCTCATACCTGCGTAGCGATTTTCTGAAGGGTTTCAGCTGGCCTTTCGGGCACGGCTTTGGGCGAGACGATAGCTGTCGCCATTCATTTCGAGAATGTTGACATGGTGCGTGACGCGGTCGAGCAGAGCGCCGGTCAGGCGCTCGGATCCCATGATTTCGGTCCATTCATCAAAGGGCAAATTGCTGGTGATCAGGGTGGCGCCCCGCTCATAACGTTGCGAGATCAACTCGAACAGCAGTTCCGCGCCAGTCTTGGAGAGCGGCACGAAGCCGAGTTCGTCGATGATCAGCAACTTGTACCCTGCCATCTGCTTCTGGAAACGCAAGAGGCGCCGCTCGTCACGGGCTTCCATCATCTCGCTGAGACCATGGCTGCGGCTGTGGTGAAGCCAACGGACAGGCCCTTCTGGCAGGCTGAAAGGCCGAGGGCGAGCGCTATGTGCGTCTTCCCGGTTCCGCTGGGGCCGAGAGCGATGACGTTCTCGCGACGCTCGATCCATTCGCAGCGGGCCAGCTCCAGCACCTGCATCTTGTTGAGCTTCGGGATGGCGGCAAAGTCGAAACTGTCGAGGCTTTTGACGACCGGGAATTTGGCTGCCTTGATACGCCGCTCGACCTTGCGACGATCCCGTTCGACCATTTCCCGCTCGGCAAGCCGGCTGAGGTACCCGATGTGGTCGACGCCCTCGGTGGCGCAAAGCCGGGCCAGTTTCTGATACTCCCGCTGGAAGGTCGGCAGCTTCAGGCTCTTGAGGTCGTGGGCAAGCAGGATCTCGGGTGCTTCGGTGCTCATGCCGCTTCTCCCTTCCCCGATGACAGGAGGCCCATATACGCCTTCGCCGATGTCGTCTCGACGGTTGCTCTCGGCAGGTAGGGATAAATCGACAGATCCAGTCGCGGCGGCCGGCGCTCTATCCGGCAAAGAATCAGATGTTTGACGGCGTCGAAGCCAATCGCCCCGAGTTGCAGAGCTTGCTTGATCGCCGCATGCAGGTCAGCCATATCGAAGCTTTCCAGCAGACGAAGAACCTGTACGTATTCTCGCCGGCCATGCTTTGCCATGCGGCCTTCCATCAGCCGGCACAGTGTCGCAAACTCCTCCGGCAGAGCCCAGCCCTGCAGAGGGGCCGCCTGATCCAGCGCATTGATCTTCTGTTCGATCAGCGGCAGGTAATGAACAGGGTCGAAGATGACATCTTCCCGATCCCAGCTCCTGGGATGGCGGGCGATGATCTCGCCGCGGCAACCAATCACCACCTTGTCGACATAGCCTCGAACCCAAACGTCCTGATGACCGTAGGCGACAGGCACGGAATAGTCACCGGATCGCCGTGCGCTCTTTGCGCACGCGACGATCCGGCACTTTGAATATGCGCATCGTTCCGAACGGAAATCGTTCCCGATCTCCTGGCCGATGCGCGGGTTTTGTAGCGAACGAGAGACTGGGCCGTCACCCTGGCGCTGGCTTGGTCGCAGGCGTCAAATGGCGACGCTGGCAAGGACTGCATGGCAGCCAGATCGCGCTGCAGCCGTTCACCGATCGTCTCGCTCTCACCGCGCAGCCTGTCACATTGGCGCTTCCGGCACTGTTCTTCCAGAAAGGCATTGAACGCATCCCAGGTCGCAAACTGCGGGATGGGGACCATGAAGTTACGCCGGGCATAACCGACAAGGCCCTCGACGTTACCCTTGTCATTGCCCTTTCCGGGCCGGCCATAGCGATCCCGGATCAGGTAGTGGGACAGGAACCCGCTGAACAGTGTTGCCCGCTTACGCGTGCCGTCAGGCAGGATCCTCGCCACAAGGCAGCGATCATTGTCATAGACGATCGATTGCGGCACGGCCCCGAAGAAGGCGAACGCATGGACGTGGCCATCAACCCAGGCCTCGGCCACCGCCGCCGGATAAGCCCGCACGTAGCAGCCGTCGCTATGCGGAAGGTCGAGCACAAAGAACCGGGCTTTCTGCTCGACACCGCCGATCACCACCGTCGCCTCACCGAAATCCGCCTGCGCATGGCCGGGCGGATGAGAAAGCGGCACGAACACTTCCTGACGGCGCTGTTCCCGCTCCCGGATATAGTCCTTGATAATCGTATAGCCGCCGGTGAACCCGCACTCATCACAAAGCCGGTCGAAAACACGCTTGGCCGTATGGCGCTGTTTGCGCGGCACGTGTCTGTCTTCATCCAACCAGTGGTCGATCGTCGAAACGAACGCGTCCAGCTTCGGCCGCCGGACTGGTGATTGTCGCTGATAGCCAGGTGGCGTCGAATACGACAGCATCTTCGCTACGCTGTCGCGGGATATGTTGAAGTGTTTGGCTGCCTGACGCCGGCTCATCCCTTCCGAGACGGCCAGACGAACCTTCAGATAAAGATCCACGGTGTAAATCCTCTGTCCCTCCTGCGCTCATTGCAGAAGGAAGATAGGTGGCCGGATTTTACTCCGCCCGCGGACGAGATTATTCCGCCGCTTTCGTGGCCGACTTTTGCACCGCCGTTCTCATACAGGGACGGCGCTGGAATCATAAGCGTGTTTATCGCATCTACCGCGCGCTTGAGCTGAACCTCAGGATCAAGCCACGCCGGCGGCTGAAACGGGAAAAACCGGATACACTCAATGTCCCGACAACGCCGAACGCGGTCTGGTCCATGGACTTTATGGCGGATCGGCTGGCCGATGGCCGGCAGTTTCGGCTTTTGAATGTTCTGGATGACTTTAACCGTGAGGGGCTTGGCATTGAGGTCGATTTCTCTCTACCTGCGGAGCGTGTCATCCGTAGCCTGAACCAGATCATTGAGTGGCGCGGCAAACCGCTGGCAATACGTGTTGACAATGGCCCGGAATATGTCAGTGGAAGGCTTATGGACTGGGCTGAAAATCAGGGCATTGCGCTGAATTACATCCAGCCTGGAAAGCCGCAGCAGAACGCTTATGTCGAACGCTACAACCGGACAGTACGACACGAATGGCTTGACCAATACATCATCGAGAGTATCGAAGAGGCGCAGGCGTTCGCCACACAATGGTTATGGAGCTATAACAACGAGCGACCCAATATGGGCATCGGCGGAATGACACCCGCACAGAAACTGAAAATGGCTGCGTGAATTCTACCAAAAAGCCCCGTTAAAAAGGGAGGATTACCACGGCATCGACCGAACCAGCCGAAGGTGCGCTCGACCACCCATCGGCGTGGCAGAACCTCAAAGCCTTTCGCTGTGTCGGAACGCTTGATGATTTCAAGGTTCCATTGGCCGCATCCGCGCAGCGCTCTTCGCAACTTCTGCCCGGCATAGCCGCCATCTGCGAAGACATGGCGCAACCAGGGAAACGGTAGCGGATGGCTTTCAGGACATCGGGCGCACCGTCGCGGTCCTGGATATCGGCAGCATGGACAAGCACGAACAGCATCAGCCCGATCGTATCGGTGATGATGTGGCGCTTGCGGCCCTTGATCTTCTTGCCGGCGTCGTAGCCCGAAACCCCGCCGCTTTCGGTGGTCTTGACACTCTGGCTGTCGATGACACCGGCCGTGGGCGAGGCCTCACGCCCCTCCAGTTCGCGCGTAGCACAGACAAGCAGATGGTTGATGGTCTGCCAAAAGCCGATATCGCGCCAGCCATAGAAATAGCCTCGCACCGTGGAGACCGGAGGAAGTCCTTCGGCAGTGCCCGCCATTGACTGCCACTGCCCGCAATATAAAGGATCGCGTTCACCACTTCCCTCATATTCGTTTTCCGTGGCCGCCCACCGGGCTTGGCCGGCGGTATCAGTGGAGCAATTACAGCCCACTCACGATCCGTCAAATCGGTTGGATAGCGAAGGCGATCGCGGTTATGCTGCAGGCGGGTGATATCAGTCCAGGGCATGCAATCCTCCACGTTCTTGGCAGAGGTGGTTGAATCACATCCTTCTGATATCACTCAACAACTTTTAAATCGGGTTCTGAATCGAGCATAACGTATACTCAGAAACACCTCCAAACGCCTGATTCACTTCGGGAGCCAAGGTTTGCTGGTTCTCCGCGTCAAGGATGCCCAGACTGCAGGCGCGGGCTGGAATGAACATCAGGACGCCGAGATAGTTTGGATCGCTTTGATCAAGGACGCTACAGCATGCCGAGATTCCGCTCTCGGCAAAAGCATCGCTGACGCCAACTGATATGTGCAAAACCAGAAATGCAAGCATAATGAGTTTTAAACCGGATAGAATGATATATCTCCTCAATAATACGGGCTATAAATCGGAGAATTTACCATGCCTAAACCACCCAATCCGCCGAAATAACTGTAGTACATTGAAGATACAATCCAAAGTGGGTCTGAGAAAGTATTGGGGAATATTGCGTAATATCCATCAGTGGAGCACGGAATCATTCCATCAATTCCCGGTGTCGATTGCGGATTTCCGCAGTTGCCATCAACAATCCCAGCCTGGCTCACCCCGGTGAAATAGATGTGCACACCATAATCCGTGAGCGTGTACGCCGAATATTGGTTGCACGTTTGCTCCCAATGCCCGACCGCGGTGGCGGAGTCGCTGGTTACGAGATTGGTACTGACGACGGAGAAATTTCCCGATTCATAGGACTCCCCGAAAAGCTCCAAACGGTCGAGTACCCACCGTTTACAACCGCCAGTGTTTTTTGATTGACGCTGACCTGAGGCACACAACTGTCATCGGCATAGGCACGCATCCCGACCCCACTGCTGAACGACATGACCATCATCAAGAACACAAATATTGGCAAGCGCATACGACTCTCCATAGTTGATGTTGTGATTGCGACTACCTATAGTTGTAATTTGAATATAAAACAACCTGAAAATTTTTTAGCGTTCAGTCAGTGCTTGTGACGCAAGGGCCGTGGTCGGGGAGCGAGCGGATCCGGTCGGCAAACCACGGCTGTTTCTCGCCGACAGGGTTGTGACGGCGACTTCGTTCGGGAGGAACTGCTGATGCGCGGCACCAGGCCCGTCATTCCTCCCAAAGAAAACCGGAAAAACCCGCCGATTTAAAACCCGTTTGCGACGGGATTGTCCCGCCATGTGGGAGATCCCGATTTACGTTGACGACCTCAGGAAAACATTTTTTCAAAGGGCCGTCTTTTGCATGTTTGTGAGAAAAAATAACAAAAATAACTTTTTAAGGTATGTTTTTGAATTTTAAAAAAGCAGTTAAGCGTTTTTTATCCATAAATGGATTTACAAATCACTTTTTTGTCGCTATATGGGTGTGTCAACAGGGAGGAGCGACGGTCTGGGTGAGGAAGTGCCGTTCAGGACCGTTCTGCTCTTCAGGAGCATACGAGGTTTTAGATGCTAACCCGCAATACACCGACGGCCTGCGCGGCCGATCTTGCCAACGCCATTCGCGCGCTGACCATGGATTCTGTGCAGAAAGCCAATTCCGGCCATCCGGGCATGCCTCTTGGCATGGCTGAAATCGGCGTTGCGCTCTGGTCGCGACACCTGCGCCACAACCCGAAAAATCCGCAATGGTTCGATCGTGATCGTTTTGTGTTGTCCAACGGTCATGGCTCGATGCTGATCTACAGTCTTCTGCATCTGAGCGGATATGACCTTTCCATGGATGACATCCGCGACTTCCGGCAATTGCACTCGAAGACACCGGGTCATCCCGAATATGGTTATACGCCGGGGGTGGAGACCACCACTGGCCCGCTGGGACAGGGATTGCCAATGCCGTCGGCATGGCGCTGGCGGAGAAGATGCTGGCGGCAGATTTCAACAAGCCCGGCAATGACCTGGTTGACCACCACACCTATACATTTGTTGGTGACGGTTGCCTGATGGAAGGCGTTTCGCACGAAGCATGCTCACTGGCTGGTACGCTCGGTCTTGGCAAGCTGATCGCTCTTTACGATGACAACGGCATTTCGATTGACGGCCATGTCGAGGGATGGTTCGCCGACGATACGCCGAAGCGCTTCGAGGCCTATGGCTGGCAGGTCATTCCGGATGTGGATGGACATGATATTGACGCGGTTGATGCGGCAATTGCCAAGGCAAAGGAAAACACGAGCCAACCGACACTGATTTGCTGCAAAACGACAATCGGCAAGGGCTCACCGTCAAAGGCTGGCAGCGAGGACAGCCACGGCAATCCGCTCGGGGATGAAGAAATCGAGCGCACAAGAGCCGCAATCGGCTGGCCCTACGGTCCGTTCGAGATTCCAGAAACCGTATACAAGGCCTGGAGCGCGGTTGATTCCGGCAAGGCGCTTGAGGACGACTGGAATAAACGTTTTGCTGTCTATGAAGCTGCTTTCCCGCAAGAGGCCGCTGAATTCCGCCGCCGTATGCAAGGCGAGCTTCCGGCTGATTTTGACGAGCGGATGACGACGTTCATTGCTGCTGCTTCAAAAGGCAGCGAAAGCATGCCGACCCGCCGGGCGAGCCTTAAGGCGGTCGAGATGCTGGCTGATGCACTGCCGGAACTCGTGGGAGGCTCGGCCGACCTCGCCAGTTCCTGCCTTACGAAGTGGGACGATGCGAAGCCGGTGACCGCGAAAAGCGGTGGCGATTTTGTTTACTTCGGCGTTCGCGAGTTCGGTATGGGCGCGATCATGAATGGGATGTTCCTGCATGGCGGTGTCCGGCCATTCGGCGGAACTTATGTGATGTTCTCCGAATATGCGCGCAATGCGATCCGCATGGCTGCCCTGATGAAGATCGGTGTGGTCTACGCCTTGACCCACGATTCCATCGCACTTGGCGAAGACGGACCCACCCATCAGCCAATCGAGCAGCTTTCTTCATTGCGGCTGATGCCAAACCTTGATCTGTGGCGCCCCTGTGACGCAGCAGAAACGGCAATTGCCTGGGAATTTGCGATCCGCAATCGCAATCATCCGACCATTCTGGCCCTCAGCCGTCAGAGCCTCCCCCTCAGTCACACACCGATGACCAGCTCGCGCTGATCCGGCGCGGCGGCTATGTGCTGAAGGAGGCGGCTGGCAAACCGGAAGCCATCATCATTGCAACGGGCGGTGAGGTTGCCATCGCGATGGATGCGCAGAGCGCGCTTGAGCAGAAAGGCGTTCATGTTCGTGTTGTGTCGCTGCCGTCGACCTTTGTGTTTGATCAGCAGGATGAAGAATACCGCAACGCTGTTTTGCCGCCGAAACTCCCATGCGTTTCTGTGGAAGCGGGGTGACGGATTACTGGCGCAAATACGTCGGTCGTGACGGGGCTTGCGTCGGCATCGATACTTTCGGCGAATCCGCCCCTCCGAGGATCTTTTGAGTACTTCAAAATGACACCTGCCAGTGTTTGTGCGGCTGTGATGACTGCAACCAAAAACGCGAAGTCATGATCTGAATACGCCGCCTTTTACCGATCCGTTCCGGGCCCTGTGCCCGCTTGTCGAAGGGTGGGCTTCCGTCGGAGCTGGTACAGCCTCCCGTGCCGGCGGGAATTCTCTCCAGGCAGGGTCCGGAATGGCGCGCGTAAAAGGTGGGATGGTAGGCCCAGTCGGGAGCGAGAAGGGTTACCGGGAGGAAAGGAAAGACAGATGGAAATGTCTGCAGACCCAAATACGGAGTTAGTTCTGGAGATGCGGAATATCTCCAAGACTTTTGGTTCGATCAAGGCACTTAACAACGTTTCGCTCACCGTGAAACGCGGCGAGATTCATGCGTTGATGGGAGAAAACGGCGCCGGCAAGTCGACTTTGATGAAAATTCTCTCTGGTGCGCTGGTGCCGGATCCCGGCGGGAGGTGCTTATCCATGGCAAGCCGCTCGCAAAAGGTAACCCGCGTATTTCGAAAGAGGCCGGGATTGCCGTTATCTATCAGGAACTGTCCCTGGCGCCGAATCTGACTGTGAACCAGAATATCTATCTGGGAACAGAGAATGCGAAATTCGGGTTTATCTCGCAGCATGATACTGAGCAGAAAACAGCTGCAATTCTGAAGAGACTGGGGCTTGGTTTTCTCCGCGCACCATGGTGTCGGATCTTTCCATCGGTGAACGGCAGATGGTGGAAATCGCCAGGGCATTATCTTTTACTCCTGGCATCATCATTATGGATGAACCAACGACGTCGCTCACCGAACGGGAAAGCGAGCGGCTGTTTGATGTCATTGCCGAGCTCAAAAGCCAGGGCATTGCCATCATCTATATCAGCCACCGCATGGAGGAAGTCTACCGGCTTGCCGACCGGGTTTCCGTCCTGAGGGATGCCCAGCAAATCGGAACGATCCAGAGAGACGAGCTTTCACCGGACCGACTTATTTCGATGATGGTTGGCCGCGATCTTTCTACCTTTTACAAGAAGACACGCCATCCGGACTCGCCGACCGGTAAACCCGTTCTGGCGGTCAGCAATATCGGTGACGGGACGCATGTCTTCGGTTGCTCGTTTGATGTGCATGCCGGCGAGGTTGTCGGCCTTTCCGGTCTCGTCGGTGCTGGTCGTACCGAACTCGCCCGCCTCATCTTCGGTGCAGATCACCAAAGTCAGGGCGAGATCCGGATCAATGGCGAGAAAGCCAGCATTGCAAGTCCGCAAGACGCAATTACGGCCGGCATTGCATATCTGACAGAGGACCGGAAACGTCTTGGCCTCTTTCTCGATATGTCGATCGGGCAGAATTTGAACCTGTCGGTGATGAAGCAGGATGCCTACCCCGGAGGCTTCAGAAACTTCAAGAAGGCTGCTGTGCGTTCTCGCCGTGCGTTCAAAGCATTCAACATTCGTGCCAGCGGTCCGGGTGTGCGGGTGGGGGATTTGTCTGGCGGCAACCAGCAGAAGGTACTGCTTGCCCGGCTGATTGAAGCCAATCCCAAGGTCGTGATCCTGGATGAGCCGACACGTGGCGTCGACGTCGGTGCCAAAACTGAAATCTACCGGTTGATTGACGAACTCGCACAGAGTGGCGTCGCGATCTTGATGATTTCCAGCGAACTGGCTGAAATCGTGGGCGTTTCAGATCGTGTCCTGGTGATGTGCAATGGCAAGATCGCCGGCGAAGTGCTGCCGGGCCCCGATGGAGAGATCATCCAGGAAGAAATCATGTCTTTCTCAACAGGCAAGACCGAAACGGCCATGGCCTGAGTGCTCGTTCTGGGAGGAACAAACTTATGAGCAATATCACCAATAACGCTCAAGCGCCCCAATCCAAAATTGATTTGCAAGCGAGAATCCAGTCGACAATGCGGACCCTCGGCATGCTGCCGGTTCTTGTGTTGTTGTGCATCGGCTTCCAGCTTCTCAGCGGACGCTTCATCTCAACCAGCAATCTTTCGATCGTGATGCAGCAGGCCTCGATCAATACGGTTCTGGCCGCCGGGATGACGTTCGTGATCCTGACTGGCGGCATCGACCTTTCCGTCGGTTCCGCACTGGCCATGGCTGCGATGCTGTCATTGATCGTGTCTATGGTTCCGGATTTCGGCATGCTGGGCATTGTAGCCGGTTTGGGCTGCGGTCTTGCATGCGGTCTTTTCAACGGGGGACTGATATCGACACTCAAGCTGCCGCCATTCATTGTGACACTCGGCACTCTGACCGCATTTCGCGGAATGGCACGGCTCATCGGTAACGACAAGACCGTTTTCAATGCCGATCTGCCGTTCGCTGCTATTGGTAACCAGAGCCTGTTCGGCATCCCCTGGCTCGTCCTGATTGCCCTCGCCGTCATTGTCGTTTCCTGGATAATTCTCTCAAGAACCGTCCTGGGAACATGGATCTATGCCGTTGGCGGCAATGAGGAAGCCGCAAGGCTGACGGGGATCAAGACGTGGAAAGTGCTGCTGTTCGTATACGGCGCTTCGGGACTTCTGGCCGGGCTCGGCGGAGTGATGTCCGGTGCACGCCTTTATGCAGCCAACGGACTTCAGCTCGGACAGGCCTATGAGCTTGATGCGATCGCGGCCGTTATTCTCGGGGGTACCAGCTTTGTTGGCGGGATCGGCTCTATCTGGGGCACGCTTGTGGGCGCCCTGATTATCGCGGTTTTGTCGAACGGGCTCATCCTCGTCGGTGTTTCGGACATCTGGCAGTACATCATAAAGGGCTTGGTGATTATCGGTGCCGTCGCGCTCGATCGCTATCGGGCGAGTTGAGAATTCAGCCTGTTTGGCGGGCTGAAATGAGAGCACATCCGTGCTCGTTAATGAGGAGAAAGAAATGAAACTGAAATCAGGTTTGGTAGTGGGAGCGATCATTTCAGGTCTGGCGGCGGGAACCGCTATGGCTGGGGATGCCAAAACTGTCGACAAGGTGGGTATTTCCGTCGGTACACTCGGAAACCCCTTCTATGTCGCAACGGCGGAGGGCATAACCAGCGCCGCAAACGAGCTCAACCCGGACGTCGATATTACGGCTGTTTCGGCCGACTACGACCTCAATAAACAACTGTCGCAGATTGACAGCTTCATCGGCGCCGGCATGCAGATCATGATGATCGTGCCAGTCGATCCGCAGGCCAGTGTACCGTCGGTCCAGAAGGCCAAGGATGCGGGTTTGGTGGTCGGTGCGTTTGACGCGATTGCTCCCAACGCCGACATCAATGTTTCAACGAACAATGTCCGGGCTGGTGAAATCGCTTGCCAGTATATGGCGGACCGGCTGAATGGCAAAGGCGATGTGGTCATTGTCAACGCCATTCAGGTTTCTGCGGTGGTCGACCGTGTCAACGGCTGCAAGAGTGTTCTCGATAAGTATGAGGACATCAATATAGTTGCCGATCAGGCGTCCGAAGGATCGCGCGATACAGGCATGAAAGTGATGCAGAGCCTGCTGACCCGTTTCCCCATATCGACGGGGTTTTCGCGTTGAATGATCCGGCAGCTATCGGGGCAGATCTCGCCGCGAAACAATTGAACCGGTCGGAGTTCTTCATCGTTTCGGTTGACGGCGCGCCGGATGTGCAGAATATGCTGAAAACCGGAAACACGCTGATTGCGGCAACCGCGGCTCAGGACCCGTATGCGATGGCAGCAATGGCCTTTGAGCTTGCCAATGACGTTTATCAGGGCAAGTCTCTGACTGAGACAAATGTTCTGATGGATCCGATGCTGGTGACCGCTGACAATGTCGACGATTATGTCGGCTGGGAAGACGAGCGGTAAACCATTCCCAACCACGAAATTAGCCATCGCGCCAACGAACGGCGCGATGGTCGTCGACTTCATGTCGCATATCATGTTGCAACTATTTCGGAGAAATCAGCTCGGCCTCACTATATGGTGCAAACAAATAAGCGTTTGTTGTTGTGGAATTTGATCAAAACTTTATTGAAAATGTTCAATACCGACAAAATCTGCTAAGCAGATTTTAGAAGAATCTCAACCTAAAGAAGGCAGAATAGTACCTCTATGGGGAATTCCGCGACTGGTCCGCAAGCAATTGAACTGAGCAACAGCGCGGCGATTTTTCGTTGATCGCAACCGGCGCTGCAACCTCCCGATCCGCGCTGCTTGAAGCGTCAGGAATAGCCCGCGCAACTCTATCGTCACGGCTTGCGCCCCTTTGCTGGCGGGAATTGTCGCAGAAACCGAAAAGACAACGCCGAGTGGCGGGCGTCCGTCGCGGGTGTTGGAAGTCGACAGCAGGGCCGGGTATGTTCTGGTCGCGAACTTCGGTGAAACTTTCGTACGCATCGCCACGATGGATCTGCAGGCAGAATCTCATCAGTCAGGATACGATTGCCTTCACCACTCAAAATAGCCCGGTCGCCACGATGGAAATGCTGTGCGATGCATTCTCGGCGCTCATCGAGAAAGGTGGTCTTGCCGGGCGTTTTCTGGCGGGCATCGGGCTTTCATTGCCCGCTCCAATCGACATCCGGACCCACAGTGTTGTTCGGCCTTCGGTTTTACCGGATTGGGCAGGATTTGATATATCCAGTTGGCTCTCGGCCCGCTATGAGGCACCGGTTCACGTCGAAAAAGACGTAAACCTGATGGCAATCTATGAGCACAAGCGTAATTTTTCTGATGTTGATGACATGTTCTTCGTCAAGGCAGGGACCGGTATCGGCAGCGGCATCATAACCGGCGGGCGACTTTTCCGGGGTGCCCAGGGCGGTGCTGGAGATATCGGCCATATTCAGTTCTCATCCGATCATGCCCCGCTTTGCCGATGCGGAAAGCTGGGCTGTGTTGAAGCACGTGCTGCAGGTTGGGCGCTCGCCAGAGACCTTAGAGCCGCCGGTTACCAGGCCGAAAACGCGCGCGATGTTGTTCATCTCGTCGATCAGAACAAACCCGAGGCAATCATGTCGGTGCGCAAAGCTGGTCAGGTGATCGGCGAGGCGACGGCCGACGTTGTAAGCTTGCTTAACCCCAGCCTTATCGTCATAGGAGGCACGCTGGCGCAGACAGGCGATTTTCTGCTCGCTGGCGTAAGGGAACTGGTCTATCAGCGCTGTCTGCCGCTGGCCACGCACAATCTCCAGATTATCTTTGGAGAGACAGAAGTCGACACCGCCCTAGGCGGTGCCGCACTGATGGTACTTGATGAAGCATTTGGCAAGGATTCCGCTCGCGATTTCCTCCAGCGCTTTGCTGAGAGCCGGGCGGATAGTTAGCAATAGCACTGATCCAGCCGCCGCCTCATTCATTCGCCGCTTCCTGCTCCATGTCCGCCCAACTGGGTTCCGTCCGCCGCCGTAAACCCAGTTTGACACCGGCGCGCGAACAGCCTGATCCTCGATCGCATCGTCGGTAAAATCACTGAAAAGCGGCCAGCGCAGTCCCGCCGCGACCGCTCGCTTCAGATTATCCTGAACGGTGCTGCACGCCACGCCGAGCATCAGTTCAATCTCACCGGTGCTCGTCCCGTCTCCGGGACAACCCGATTGCAGCAGGTAGAAGATTGCATCCATCACGGTGCGAACTGACGTCTTGTGCCGTCGGCCCCGCCGCGGCTGATACGGCATGAAGGGCTCGATCATGCTCCATTCCCGGCCTGTCAGGTCACTTGCGTAGCGTGAGGCGGCTTCTGTCATGGTGACGACGGGTGAAGGGCGGCGGCCATTCGGTCTCTCCGTATTTGTCGCAAAATACACAGAATCCGATTACCGCCCTTCACTCAACCCCAAGCCAGCACCGCCATTCTTGGACAGACAGTCAGGAACTTGTTGCTTGGTGGCTAGCGGTGTCAACGGACTTGCGCGTGCTCATGGCACAGGCGTGATTCCGAGTTGCGCGGCGTATGAGCGGAGTTCCTGCGAATTCGGGTTTGCAGCAAGTGCTTCGCGCACGACCGGGGGCAGGGCGTCTGGACCGTTCAATGCCGCCGTGAGACGAATGATCATGCTCCATGCGTCCAGTCGCTGCGGATCAAGCGAGACGGCCTGCCGGAAGGCGGTGAGGGCCCCGGCATAGTCGCGATCAGTTAGCGCGGTACCCGCGAAAACGATTTGCGTCTCGGGAAATCGGCCTTGTATGCCTGTGATGCCCGCCATTCGGCCATCAGCGCATCAAGGTCATGTTTCGACTGTTCTGTCAGATCATCGGTGGGAAGTCCGAAAAACTGTCGCAGGGCGGCGAAGCGGACTGTTCTTGGTTGGGCAGTGAGGAGCGGCTCCAGTGAGCGTGTGGCATCGGCGGACGGGGCGGCCTGCTGGATGCCGGCGGCATGGGCGCGTAAAAGCGGGCTGTCATGGGTTAGCAGTGCAGCGGTGTCACGGGCAGCCTGTGCATCTTGACTCGGCCGCAGCAGGGCAAGTGCTGTTGCGCGGACGATGTCGGCGGTCTCTTCGTCATTGGCGATTTCGACGAGGCGCTCTTTCGATTGCGCGGGGTCGGACAGGGTCATGGCGAAAGTCGCGCCGTAATGCACGCCGCGGCTGTTCGGGTCCGGGTACCACTCGGCAATCGCCGTTGCGGCCCAGGATGCGGTTTCGTCCGTATGACAGGCCGAGCAGGCATCGGGAGCGCCTGTGATCCCGGAAAGGTCGGGGCGAGGGATGCGAAAACTGTGATCGGCGCGCCAGTCATTGCCCATATAAACCTGTTCGAGCATATGACAATTCTTGCATTCGGCCCCGGCAGTATCGGGTTCGTGGTGGTGGTGGTCCGGCGTGTCGTATTCCTTCAGAACAAGCGTCGGAAACTCGACATTGCCTGCGGGCGAATGACACTGGGCGCAGAGCGCGTTGCCCTCGGCAATCAGCCTCGTCGTGTGTGGATCGTGGCAATCGAGACAGCCGACGCCCTGTTCGTACATCTTCGACTGCAGGAACGAGCCATAAACATAGACTTCACCACGGATCTGTCCGTCGGGATAATACAGCCCCGGGGTAAGCGGTGTCAGTCGATAGGCGTCGTGATACGGCGTTCCAGGCAGCGGGTTGCCATCGCCATAGGCCTCGCGGCGGGAGTGGCAGCCGGCACATTGCTGGATCCAGCGCTCGGTCCCCGCTTCGGTTTCCATGGTCAGGCCGTAACCGGGATCGGTTGCGGCCTCTTCCTTCGAATGGGTCTCCATCCAGCTGGCATGGGCGGAGCCGGGGCCGTGGCAGGCCTCGCAGCCCACGCCAATTTCTGCTTCTGTGGAGTGGTAGGCGCCGGCTACAGCATCGAAACGCTTTTCGAAACCCGTGGCATGGCACTCGGCGCAGCGCGCGTTCCAGTTTTTGTAGGGGCCGGTCCAGTGCATGCCGTCATCCGGCGGCAGTGGCGGGTCGGGGTAAAGGTGAAACCATTCCTTCTTTTCCGTGTCCCAGACCACGTCGAAGCTTTGCAGCCGTCCAGGCTCGGTCTCGAACAGATATTGCTGGAGCGGCTCGATGCCGACCACGGAATGCACGTCTCGCAGAGTTGTGGAACCATCCGACTCGGTGACGAGCGCATGATAGCCTTCGCTATCGTGGGAGAAATCGACGGACATGCCTACGCCTTCGAATGAAGAGCCGTCGAAATCGGCGCGAACATTTTCAGGGTCTGCCGCCGTCCAGGCGCGCTCGTGATCGGAGCCGCGCCAGGATCGATATTCGTAATCGTGACAGTCGGAGCAAGCTTGAGAGCCTATATAGCTGGGTGTTTCCTGCCCGAAAGACGGGGCAGGGCAAAACAGCACAAGGCAAAGGGCAAGAAATTTCTTCACGGACAGATCTCTGGGATCATCAGGCCCACCAGAAAAAAGTCGCCGCGGCATTCGCGCCGCGGCGCAGGTGGGTTACCTCGTTGCAGGCGGAAAAATCTCCGCCCAGTCATTCTTCATGCTGATGACGGTCCAGTCGTCGGCATTGGCCTCATCCAGCAATGATTGCGAAAAAGTGCCGAAATGGGTATCCGGCAGGCCGCCGCCCGGCCCATAGGCATATTCACGGGTCGCATCGTCGTGGTGCACCAGCATCATTAGCGTGGCGGCGGTGCCTGCCGCAGTCCATTCCAGCATTTCGCGATCACCGTCGGAATTGCCGAAGGCGGCAACCGGCTGCTTGCCGATTGCGGAAATGATGCCGACGGGCTTGCCGCCCTTGTCGTCATCAAAGGCCAACTCCGGCAGCCGTGTCAGCTGCGGTTTGCCGTCAACGATCTCGAACTTGGTTTTGATTGCGGAGCCGACAACCTGCTCGGACGGGATGCCGTACACCTCTTCGGTGATGACGCGCATGAACTCGATGCCGCCGCCGGAAACGATGTAGGTTTTGAAATCATTGGCGCGCATATAATCGAGCAGCTCCAGCATCGGCTGGTAGGCCAGCTCGGTATAGGGCCTGTCGAAACGGGGGTGCTTGGCGGTCTTGAACCAATCGGCGACGATTGTCTCGAACGCCTCTGTGCTCATGCCGGCATGTGTCGCCATGATAAGCTGGGCAATGCCCTTTTCTCCCGACTGGGCAAGCGTCTTCATGTTGCCGTCGAGCGCGGATTTGAACGGCTCGGTGGTTTTCCATTCGGGATGATCGGGCGCGAGAGCCTTGAGGCGGTCCAGCGCGAAAGCAAGCTGTGTATACATCGGGTGTTCGGTCCACAGCGTACCATCATTGTCGAAAACGACAATGCGTGCGGATAGCGGAACGAATTTGGGGTCGTTATCGTCCGTGGCGGTCGCCACGAAATCGAGTATGGCTTGCTTAGTGTCGCCGGCGTTCCATGAAGGCAATGGATCGGCCATCTGGGCGTGTGCAAGCGTGAACATGACAAGGCCCATTGCCGGGGCTATCACCGCCGCTTTGAACGTTCTGTGCATCATGCTCATTGTCTCTCCCCTTTGTCTCACGCATCATTGGCGTGCACCGCACTTGCGTCAACAAACCCGCTCGGCCTGGCCTGGAGGATGCGGCATTGAGCCGCTCCTTCCGTTTTTATCAGGTGCAGTTCCGCCTATGTTGGCTTTGCGGAGCTGCATTTTGTCTTTGACTTGAAGCAATTCCGGACGGAAGGCTGAGCCCTCTTTTCCCGGAATTGCTTCTAATCGGGTTCCTCAGTCCTTCGTCATTCCGGAATTCTTGACCTGGTCTATCACTGCATCGAGATTGTAGGCTGCCGGATGCTGAAGCGGCGGGAACGTCTTGTAGCTTTCCAGCTCCTTAAGCCACAGCGCCTGGCCGATCGGCAGCATGTTCCAGTCATAGGCATAGGCCGTGGCGGGAGCGCCGAGTGCGCCGCCGACTCCGTTGAACGTCTTGCTGAACGTGCCGATCGACTGTTCGAAGGGGTCGCGCTTGATGTTGACCACCTGGGTCCAGCTGTAGGTTTCCACACCATTGAACGTTTTGGTCGGATCCTGATCGACCATGGCGAAATACATCTTCCAGTTCTTGTAGCGAACCGCCGAAGCCGTCTTGCCCGAATAGTAGAAGAAAGTATCGCGTTTCGGTTCGCCGGTACCTGTCAGCGAGCCGACCTGATTGACACCGTCAATCGTGGTCTTGACGATACCGGGATACTTTCCGGCCTCAATCTCGTTTTTCAGGTCGTCGCCCTTGGGGCCACCGGCGATTTCAACGAGCGTCGGCACCCAGTCCAGCGCAGCGAAGATGTCGTTGTTGACCGTGCCCGGCTCGATGTGACCTGGCCAGCGCACGACCAGCGGAACGCGCATGCCGCCTTCCCATGTGGTCAGCTTGCCGCCGGCAAACGGGGTGACGCCGCCATCGGGGAAGGTGATGGTTTCTGCGCCATTGTCTGTGGTGAACACGACGATCGTGTTGTCCAGTTCGCCCATGTCTTCAAGCTTCTGCAGAACGACGCCGATATTGTCGTCGACCTGCTTCATTGCGGCTTCGTTCACGCCCCAGTCCTTGCCACCCCTGGTGCCGAGCATGGCTGCATATTTATCGGAAAGAACGGTTGTGACGTGCATGCGGGCAGGATTGTACCAGGCGAAGAACGGCTTGCCGGTCTTCTCCGGGTCATTGCGGTCGAGGAAGTCGACGACCTTGGCGGAGATCTCTTCATCGATGGTCTTGGAGCGCTCAAGCGTGAGCGGGCCTTCATCCTTGCAGCTCTGGTTGGCCTCTGTGCCGTCCGAAGATGCGCAGGCGATCACCGGACGCGGGGGCGTCATGCACAGCCCTTCGGAAGGATCGATCGCGCCAGGCGGATCGGAGAGCCCGGGAACAGGTGTATTTGTGCACGGCGGTGCGACGGCCTGTTCGGTCGGGCTGGAGTTGATGTCGGGGAAGCTGACACCTTGCATTGCATCAAGATGGTAGAGATAACCCCAGAATTCTTCGAAACCATGGGCAGTTGGCAAGGATTCGGCGGTGTCGCCCAAGTGGTTTTTGCCGAATTCACCGGTGGTGTATCCCAGGTCGCGCAGGAAAACTGCAAGCGAAGGCGTCCCCTTGCGCAGGTAGGATTCGGAGCCGGGGATTTCCGGCAACAGCATGCCGGCGCGCACTGGATTCATGCCGGTGAAGAAGGCAGTACGGCCCGCGGTGCAGCTCTGCTCGGCGTAATAGTCGGTGAACATCGCGCCTTCATGGCCAATCCGGTCGATATTCGGCGTTTCGCCAACCATCAGGCCGCGGTGATAGATACCCGGCTGCATATAGCCGACGTCATCGGCCATGATGAACAGTATGTTGGGCTGTGCGCCGTTTGAGGCACTGCTAGTGCTCTCCTGCGCCATACTACTGACACTCGTCAGTGCCGTTGCGCAAAAAGCAGCAGCCAGAACGGCCCCTGCTTTGACCGCGCCGTTTAACCTGGGCATTTCAAACATGAAAATCCTCCGTTTCGGCGGGGTCGGCACACCGGATCGCCACCGAAAATTGCGTCCTCAAATAATGGTTCTTAGTCTAGACCGGGGCATGATCCGATTGCGGTGCGATCCCTGAAGCGGAAACGCGTCCATTTCCGCCGTCTCTGTTTCCTGCGAACAATACGCCCGTCAAAGTTGACATTCTCGGAGGCTACTTCCATACATCTCCAAGCTGAGCGCAGGCCGCTACACGCCCGGCTTTCGAATGGCCGTCCTCGTCAGTTATGTCCGTTTTGCGTGTCCGTCAGTGCTTCGCTTGTATAACGCGAAATGTAATTTGAAACTTTTCATTTCGCGTCACTTTTGGGGGTCGTGGTGTTTAAAAAGAAAAGCTCGGTTGCGCTCGCCCGGTTCCGCGGAATTGGGTCGCTCCCGGACTTGGTTGAAGAATATAACGGTGAGCGCGGGCTGGCGAGGATGTTTCACTCTGTTGGTCTGCCGCTGGTAGTGCTTCAGAAACCGGATACGCCGATCCCTGTGTCGCTGATGAGCGAGCTTTTTGATGTCGGCGCGAGGTTGCTGGGAGATCGCACGGTTGGCCTGATTGCCGGTGAGCGTACGACACATGCCGGGTGGGGGCGCTGGACCGACTACGGCTCCCAGGCCCGCAACCTGGAGGACGGATTGCGGCGCCTTCATGCCACCACATGGGCTCACATGTCTGATTTCCAGATGGGGCTGGAGCCGGTCGGTCGTGGATGGGTGTGGAGGGTGATACCACCGGTCAGGCTGGACAGAGTGACGCAGTACACCGACCACCTCATCATTCCAATGCTGACCTTCGCCCGGATCTACCTGGGGCGCGATTGGCGGCCGGGCTGGATCGAGGTCAACTACCCGCGTGACAGCGCGGTTCATATCATCGAGTCCTATTTGGGGGTAGCGCTGCGTTGCGGGGGCGTGGTATTGCCTTGCCACTCTCATCAGAAGATCTCGTCCGGCAACGGCCTGGTTCATACCCGGGAGTCGCTGAAGCCCTGCCTCTGCGGGAAGTGACTTCGGATGTCGTTCTGGTGGGGGCACCCGAACCGGCGCGGTCCTTTTCTGCCGTTGTTTCGCTCCGTCTTCTCGAAGGCAAGAGCGATATAGACGGGGCGGCCCGGATGGCAGGGCTCAGCGTTCAGGGGTTGCAGCGGCGCCTGCGATCGACGGGATATACCTATAAGGATATTCTTGAGGTTGCCCGCCGCACACGTGCTGTCATGCTGCTCACGCAGACGAGTGTCTCAATTGCAGAAATCGCCTTTTCCCTGGGGTATGATGAACAGGCAAATTTCACGCGGGCATTCAATCGCTGGCTGGGCTGTTCTCCTTCGACCTTCAGGGTGCAGTACGGGATCGATTCCTTTGTTCTTCCCGAGGCGGGAGCGAATTGAGCGGCGACCGCCGATATCCGGTACAAAGGGCGTTCGGGTCGCTCGCACGGGGCGGGCCGTCTGCGATCATGCATGGCCGTGATATTGCTCATCAGGAGCGAATGACAGAAAAGCCTGCGCCTTAGATTTTTCATAAAGAATCAGAATTTCAAAAGGTTGAACAACGTCAGGACCGCTTGCATGTGCCGATCGGGGTGACGCCGACCACAAAAAAGACGATCTGCGCTTGTCAATAGAACAGAAAGGGAACATAATAAAAACATAAAGTGAAAAGGAGACACATATGACCGATATTCTGCGTGATGTGGCGGCGTTTTTCTCGATCAGTCTGTTCCTGACAAGCATGGCTTTGATCATCAGTTCGCTTTAGCCGGAAGGCTCGCCTGCCGGAGCGGATTTACCGTTGATGATCACGCGATGACGTGACTTTCTGTGCATAGAAATTCCCGGCGTTGCTTTGAGCCTGTCGGCCTGCGAAAATCAAGAACGCAGGCAGAGCACGATGGAGCAGAATATGGTGACCGACTCGCAAGAGCATTCGACATCGGGCGGGGCGGCCGTACGCTTCGTTCATTTGCGCACCCATTCGGCCTATTCGTTGCTTGAAGGTGCGCTGCCGCTGAAAAAATCCTGAAACTCGCGGTGGACGATCGCCAGCCGGCCGTTGCCGTGACGGATACCAACAATCTTTTCTGCGCGCTGGAGTTTTCCCAAAAGGCGATCGGAGAGGGGCTGCAGCCGATCATCGGATGCCAGTTGTCTATCGATATGGAAGACGGCGGTGATGCGGACCGGCGCGGCGGCTCCCATATGCCTGTCAAGCTACCATCCATCGTCGCGCTGGTGGCCAATGAGATCGGGTATGCCAATCTCATGTATCTGGTTAGTGAGGCCTATCTTGGCGGCGAGGCGCATGAAAGTGTCTGTATCCGAAAGTCGTGGCTGGAAGGGCGTTCCGACGGACTTGTCGTGTTGACCGGCGGATCGGGTGGACCGGTCGATCAGGCGCTGGCCGCTGGCTTCGAGGCCAAGGCCGGAGAGCGCTTGGCCGCGCTCAAGACGCTTTTCGGCGACCGTCTCTATGTCGAACTTCAGCGTCAGGGGGCATATGATGTTCAGCGTGAGCGGCATGTCGTCAACCTTGCATACGAACTCGAACTGCCGCTGGTTGCTACAAACGAGCCGTTTTTCCCGCAAGCGATGATTTCGAGGCGCACGACGCTCTTATGGCCGTCGCACACAATGCGATCGTTTCCGATGATCGGCGGTTCAGGTTGACGCCGGACCACTATATGAAGTCCCAGCAGGAAATGGTTGCGCTGTTTGAAGATATCCCTGAAGCGCTCGACAATACGGTTGAAATCGCCCGGCGCTGCAGTTTTGTGCTTCAGACCCGCATGCCGATCCTGCCGCGTTTCACAGGCGCCTCGGATGATCCGGAAGAGGCGGAGAAGGCCGAGGCGCTTGAATTGCGCCGTCAGGCCGTCGACGGACTCGATGCCCGTCTCTCCCATGTCGGCCTCAGCGAAGGACAAAGCCGCCAGGATTATATCGACCGTCTGGATTACGAGCTCGGCATCATCGAGAGCATGAAGTTTCCCGGGTACTTCCTGATCGTTGCGGACTTTATTAAATGGGCGAAGGAGCATGGCATCCCCGTTGGGCCAGGCCGCGGATCGGGTGCTGGCTCGCTTGTTGCCTATGCCCTGACCATCACAGATGTGGACCCGCTTCGCTTTTCCCTTCTGTTCGAACGCTTTCTCAACCCCGAACGTGTTTCGATGCCGGACTTCGACATCGACTTCTGTCAGGACCGGCGCGAAGAGGTTATCCGCTACGTTCAGAAAAAATACGGGCGTGCCCAGGTGGCGCAGATCATAACGTTCGGATCGCTGCAGGCGCGCGCTGCATTGCGCGATGTCGGGCGGGTTCTGGAAATGCCCTACGGTCAGGTTGATCGGATCTCCAAGCTTGTACCCAACAATCCGGCAAATCCTGTAACGCTGGCCAGAGCGATTGAGGACGAACCCAAGTTCCAGGAAGCGGCCGACGAGGAGCCCATCGTCGGAAGGTTGCTGGCGATTGCTCAGAAGATCGAGGGTCTTTACAGGCATGCATCCACTCATGCTGCAGGTATCGTGATCGGTGATCGCCCACTTTCGCAATTGGTGCCGATGTATCGCGACCCGCGTTCGGACATGCCCGTCACGCAGTTTAACATGAAGTGGGTGGAGCAGGCAGGGCTCGTCAAGTTCGACTTTCTCGGACTGAAAACACTGACAGTGTTGAAGACGGCAGTCGACTTTATTGCCAGGCAGGGTGTCGATGTGGATCTGTCGCTGGTGCCGCTGGATGACAGCGACGCCTATGAAATGCTCGCGCGCGGCGAAACCGTGGGTGTTTTCCAGGTGGAAAGCGCGGGCATGCGCAAGGCGCTGATTGGCATGAAGCCTGACCGGATCGAAGACCTGATCGCCCTTGTTGCGCTTTACCGGCCGGGGCCTATGGAAAACATTCCCGTCTATAATGCGCGCAAGCATGGTGAAGAGGAGATCGAATCGATCCATCCGCTGATCGACCATCTGCTCGCGGAAACGCAGGGCGTCATCATCTATCAGGAACAGGTGATGCAGGTGGCGCAGGTGCTGTCCGGCTATTCTTTGGGCGAAGCCGATCTTCTGCGGCGCGCGATGGGTAAGAAAATCAAGGAGCAGATGGACAAGCAGCGCGTCCGTTTTGTGGAGGGCGCGATCGAGAACGGCGTCAAGAAGCAGCGCGCAGACGAGATCTTTGACCTCTTGGCAAAGTTTGCCAATTACGGCTTCAACAAGTCGCATGCCGCTGCCTATGCAATCGTCTCGTACCATACCGCCTATCTGAAGGCGCATTACCCGGTGGAGTTTCTGGCTGCCTCGATGACGCTTGATATGGCCAATACGGAAAAGCTCAACGACTTCCGTCACGATGCCCGCAGGTTGGGAATTGACGTGGTCGCACCGTCGGTTCAGACGAGCTTCAGGCATTTTGAGCCCGGTGAAGGCAGGATCTACTATGCGCTTGCCGCCATCAAGGGGTCGGCGAGGCGGCGGTGGAGCATATCGTGCAAGTTCGGGGCGATGTGGTGTTCTCCAGTCTGGAGGATTTCTGCCAACGTATCGATCCGAAGTTAGTCAACCGTCGGGTGCTCGAGAGTCTCATTTGTGCCGGCGCGTTCGACTGCTTTGGTCACGATCGTGCAGCGCTTCTCGCCGGTCTTGACCGTATTATCGGTCTTGCACAGCGTACCCAGGAGGACCTTGTCAGCGGCCAGGCCGATATTTTCGGCAGCGCAGGGACTGTGGCGAAGATCGTTCTGCCCGACTACACACCGCAATCTGACTCGGAGCGGTTGATGCGGGAATACCAGATGCTCGGCTATTATCAGACAGCGCATCCTCTCGATGCCTATGGTGAGGTACTCGCGCGCATGCGCGTGCAGGAGTTTGCCGCCTTTGAACTGTCGGTGAAGAACGGATCGGATCGCGGACGTCTGGCAGGTACCGTCGTCGCCAAGCAGGAACGCAAGACACGCACGGGAAACAGGATGGGGATCATCATGTTTTCAGACGCTACGGGCCAGTTCGAGGCCGTTTTGTTCTCGGAAATGCTCTATCAGTACCGAGACCTGCTTGAGCCCGGAACATCGGTCGTTATCACCGTTGCGGCCGAGATGCGGCCTGAGGGCATCGGAATGCGGATACAAACAGTCCAGTCTCTGGAAGAGGAGGCCGTTCGCCAGCAGCGGGCGATGCGCGTCTATGTGCGGGACGATCTCGCCGATAGCCTCGCTTGCCAAGCATCTGAATCAGAATGGTGAGGGCTTGTTTCCTTTGTTGTGATCCAGAACCACGGTTTGCGTGAGATCGAGGTGGAGCTGCCGGGCACCTACCGGCTTTCGCCCGAGGTGGCTTCTGCGATGCGGGCTGTGGCCGGCGTTGTGGATGTCGAATTGGTATAGGAAGGCGGTGGTGCCGGTTGATCCCGACGCCAGAAGTCGACCTCCTCGATTGGTCTTCTCCGCTGGACAGGTGATTCTGATTTGGCGATTCGATCTCACATTCTGTCTGGAGCATCGGCTCTGAAATCTGAGGCCGGACACTCCTGACAATGCGATTTGACTGGAAATTCGTCATTTTCCGGAGCGGTACAGGACTTGGCTTGTGCGTTTGGAGTCTTTTTGGAGCTTGTTTTCTTTACCTTTTGTAAAGATTTGGCCGGTTCGGGGGCGAACTTGTTGCCAATCCGCAACAGCAAGCGGGTAAGGACCGCTGGAACGGGATGATCGGGGCGATTGATGATTGCGATCGCGGCGCGGTCTTGTATGTTCAACCTCGGAAGTGAGGGCGAGACGGCCCGGTCTTCTTGAAACCAGGGGATGGGGCAGGGAACGCCTCGGCGAAAATCCCAGACCCGCTTTAAACCTTATTTGGAGGTCACTATGAACGTTAAGAGCCTTCTCCTCGGCTCCGCTGCAGCAGTTGCAGCAGCTTCCGGCGCTCAGGCTGCCGACCCGGTTGTGGTCATCGAGCCTGTAACCGCTAACTACGTTGAAGTTTGCGACGCTTTCGGCGCTGGCTATTTCTACATTCCGGGTACTGAAACCTGCCTCGATATCGGCGGTTATGTCCGTTTTCAGGTTCAGGGTTACAGCGAGACCGGCCCGAACTGGGCAGGGTCAAACCCACAGCCGGGTACTTGGGATGTATTTACCAAGGCTCAGCTTGATATTGCCAGCAAGACGGAAACCGAACTCGGTGTCCTGACCGGCGTTATCAAGATGAACGCCGAAGCGCACAGCGCTGGCGGTTCGGGCACGACCTTCAGTCTCGACCAGACCTACCTTGCTCTCGGCGGCTTCCAGGCTGGTTATTTCCAGAGCTACTGGGATGAAGGTCTTGTTGGCGAAATCGACGATCTGACGGGTCAGACCAAGTTCAACTCGATGCGTTATGTCTTCACCGGCGACGGCTTTGTAGCTGGCCTTTCGGTTGATGCGCTGACGGCGTCGCAGGTTGGTTACACGGGCGATCCTGACCTGGCTCGCATCGGTGTTTCCGGTCGCGTTGGCTTCCAGGCTGGTGGCATCGGCATGAAGTTGGATGGTGGTTACGATACTTGGAATGAAGAGGGTGCGCTCCGTGCAATGAGCACGCTCGCTCTCGGACCGGGTTCGCTTGATCTCGGTGCTAGCTGGGCTTCCGGTTGGAACGCTTACGCCAATACTTACAGTGATTTCGACACCTACCCCTTTGCTCCGGGTGTCTCTGCGGACGTTTATGCTGAGTGGCAGCTTGCTGCAGGTTACGCTCTTGACGTCACTGAAAAGCTGACGATCACCCCTGCTGTTCAGTGGTCTTCGGTTTCCATTCCGGGCGCAAGCAACAAGAGCTTTTACACATATGGCGCTCTGTTTGACTACGAAATCGTAGAGGGTCTGTCGGCTAAGATTAACTTCGACTATGCTGACCTGCCGGACTCCTACTTCGATAAGGACACCTGGGGCGGCTGGTTCCGTCTGCAGCGTGACTTCTAATCAGACTTAGTCTGGTTGATGAAAGCCCGGCCTTTTCAGGTCGGGCTTTTGATTCAGGGTCGTGCATGGTCGCGGGCGACCTGGTCCGTTAAGGGCATGCCCCTCAAAAGTTTGGTTCAGCCGCGGGCTGATCTCAGGCCTGGCGATTTTTAGCGCTGCCGAATGCAGACTGTATGCCTGCGATAGAAGTCGCGGATATCGGGCCCGGTGTTCTCATATTGGTGGTGGTTTCCGGAGTGTGAGTGGTGTGTTGCGGCTCGTCGCTGTCACAGCACATTGACGCACCGCGATGGACGTGGTCGGGGCGATTTTGTGTGTAGTTGTGTCGGGCATGCGTTGGATGCTTGCGCTGCGTCTGCCATGGAGGAGCTGGTGGTGCGGACGGCGGAATCGAACCCGCATGACCAATCGGTCGAGGGATTTTAAGTCCCTTGCGTCTACCAGTTTCGCCACGTCCGCCCCGAAGTCCGAGCTTTAGTATGGTCTGCGGCTCGAGGCAACACCTGTTCGCACACGGACATTGATGATGTATATCTGAGCGACTTTTCCGCAGCCGTTCCACCGGCAACGATCAGGCTGCATGATTGTCCAGATGAAAACTGGCATGTGTGTCGCTTGCGACACAGCATTTCAGCTGAATCTCACGTAAAGCTATTTGGGTGAGGAGGGCCTATTTCCCGCCACAAACGGAGAGCATGAGAAGATCAAGAAAAGTTGCATTGGTGCTCGGAAAATTGAGTCTGACCAAAGCGGCTTTGTTTCGTGTTGATCGGCAAGGGCCGGTTTTCAATGGTTGCGGTACCGGCGTTTCGCAGCCGGGTAATCAATTTGACGAAGTGTTTCGGTGAAGAAACGTTCGATGATCATGAGTAGTTCTGGACACAGGCGTATTAGCGTTGTTTTGGTGATGGCAAGCCTTGTCGTCGGTGCTTCGCTGCGACCGGTTTGCGCTTTCGATATTGCGACCGAAGTGCCGAAGGATTCGGGCCGTTTCGATCTGTTCCGCTTCGGTTTTAAGGCCTACGAACGCGGTGACAAAGAGAAAGCCGTTGAGGCTTATCGCTACGCCGCGGAGAAGGGGCATACTGGTTCGCGTTGGGCGCTGGCCAATATGTATGCCTATGGCGACGGCGTACCGGAAAACGACTACGAGGCCTTCAAGTTCTACGCTGAAATCGTCAATCACGATGTCGAGCCGGGTTCGCCCGATACAGGCTTTTATGTCAACGCATTGTTGGCGCTAGCAGGCTACTATCAGACCGGCATACCGGATACACCGGTCGAGAAGGACCTTGCTCAGGCGCGTCAGTTCTATTTTCAGGCTGCGTCGGTATTTGGAAGTCCTGAAGGGCAGTTTCGCTTGGCGGAGATGATTCTCGATGGTCAGGGTGGGGCGAAGAACGTGCGCCTTGCAAAAAATGGCTCAACCTTGCCAGAAGAAACGGCAATATTGGTGCCATGGCGCTGTTCGGCGATCTTATTTTCGATGAGGGGCAGCCTGTTCTTGGGCTTGCCTATCTGACCATGGCAGCAGATCGCTGTGGTCCCGGTGATTGCGGTTGGATTCGGGCGATGCAGGAGAAATGTTTTTCGATCGTCAACGAGAATGACCGGCGTGGAGCAATTGCGCTTGCGCAAAATATGAGCACCAGCAACCCCTGATTGTCATTTCTGTATGCAATTCTGTCTGTGAGAGCATTTGCAGAGCGGAGCCGTAGTGCTTCAAGCGATTTTTTGTGTCTTGAAGTGTTTTCATCGGTCAGGCTTCGTTCTGTGGGGCGAGCGCGTCCTTAGCCTAGAAAAATACGCGGCAGATGAGTCAGGACTAAGCGATCAGGCAGATCCGCTGGCTGGTTCCGGCCAATGCCAAAACGCTCTGTTTGGTGATCAGGCTGGTCGCGGGCATGGCCCATGCCATCATTGTTTATAGCCCCTTTTTGAAGGGCCTTCCAAGTTGCAGCACGTGTTCCGGAAATCTGGCTGGCCGCAAATCCTGAATATCAGCGCCATTTCATATCGAATGATGCAATGACCGGCACGTGATCGGACGGCTTCTCCCATCCGCGAACCTTTGCGTCAATCTGTGTGTTCATCAGCCTGTCCGCAGCCTCGGCCGACAGCAGTATATGGTCGATGCGAATACCGTTGTTCTTTGGCCAGGCGCCAGCCTGATAGTCCCAGAATGTGTACTGGCCGGCTGTATCATTGGCAGCGCTGACTGCGTCGTAAAGACCGAGGGCAAGCAGAGATGTGAATGCCTGCCGGGTTTGCGGCAGAAACAGGGCGTCATTCGCCCACGTGGCCGGATCATGACAGTCGCCCGGACGCGGTATTACATTGTAGTCGCCGGCGAGGATGAGTGGCTCTTCATAGCTAAGTTGCTGAGAAACATGGTTTTTCAGGCGGGTCATCCAAGCGAGCTTGTAGGGGTATTTTTCACTCTCCACAGGGTTTCCGTTCGGCAGATAAATCGAAGCGACCCGAACCGCGCCTCCGGCAATGCTGAACACACCTTCGATATAGCGCGCCTGGGTATCGTCATCGTCGCCGGGCAGACCACGGTTGACCTCATCGGGCTCGTATCGAGAGAGAAGCGCAACACCGTTGAAACCTTTCTGGCCATGAGTCTCGACATGGTATCCCAAGGCCTCGATTGCTTCTCTGGGGAAGCTCTCATCCTGCGATTTGATTTCCTGAAGGCATGCAATGTCGGGCTTTTCCGACGCCAGCCAGGCCAGCAGATTGTCTTGCCTCGCCTTGATGCCGTTAATGTTCCAGGTGGCGATTTTCATGGACTGTTCTTCCCGGCTTTTGGTTTCCTCCTTATGCCGGGGGCAACCCGTTTTTGCAAACCGGTTCAGCGTTACTTGTCGCCTGGATGTGCTTTCTACCCGGTTTGCGTGAAATATGATTGTTTTGTGGCATGGAAATTGCATCGATCAAAATGCTAGCAGCAGGGGACAACGCGCGGTCTTGGCCGCCTTTGAAAGAGAAATAGATGAGCGAACAAAATAAAAGTGCGGAGCACCACCATATCATATTCAAGTTGAACGATGTGCCTTCGCCGGGGGCGTCTTTCTTGGCCGCAATACAGCATATTTTGGCTAGTATCATCGGCATTGTGACGCCGACGCTGATTATTGGCGGAGCACTGGGTCTTGGCGAGAACGTACCGTACCTTCTGTCCATGGCGATGTTCGTCTCCGGTGTGGCGACATTCATTCAGTGCCGGCGTATCGGGCCGGTGGGTTCCGGACTTCTCAGTGTTCAGGGAACAAGCTTCGCATTCCTCGGTGTCATTCTTGCCGCAGGCTTCGCGGTAAAGGGCAGGGGCGGTTCGCCTGAGGATATCCTTGCGATGATCTTCGGGCTGTGCCTTGTTGGCTGCCTGGTCGAGATTGTTCTCAGTCAGTTCATCACAAAGATGGGCCGGATCGTAACGCCGACGGTCACCGGGATCGTCATCACCGTCATCGGGCTCAGCCTGGTGAAGTCTGGGTTCACAGACTTTGCCGGCGGCGCGGGTGCCGGCGAGAGCTTCGGCGCTCCGGTCAATATCTTCCTTGGGCTGCTTGTCGTTGCCGTCATCATCTTCTTTTCGTTTTCCAAGATCCCGATGGTGCGCATTGCCGCCATCATGATGGGGCTGGTCGTTGGCTTTGTGGTCTCGATCTTCTTCGGCATGGTGGATTTCTCAAAGCTTGGAACCCAGCAGCTGTTCGCGATCCCCACACCGTTGCGATACGGCCTGGACTTCGATATCGGTCTGTTCCTTCCGATTGCGTTTGTTTATCTGATCACCGCTATCGAAACGACGGGTGACCTGACGGCCAACTCCGTTATCTCGGGCGAACCGGTTCAGGGTGAGGTCTATCTCAACCGCGTGAAGGGCGGCGTTCTCGCCGACGGTATCAATTCCGGTATTGCAGCGCTGTTCTGTACCTTCCCCAACACCACCTTCAGCCAGAATAACGGCGTGATCCAGATGACCGGCGTGGCAAGCCGTCATGTGGGCTTCTATATCGCGGGTATTCTGATCGTTCTCGGGTTTTTCCCGGTCATTGGCGGGGCCTTCCTGCTGGTGCCGAAACCTGTGCTCGGCGGGGCCACCGTCGTTCTATTCGGGTCGATCGCCGTTGCCGGTATCCGTATTCTGGCTTCCGAGCCGATCGACCATCGCAAGGTCTATATCATGGCGGTGTCGTTCGGCCTTGGTCTCGGTGTAACGCTGGTGCCGCAGTCGATGCAGCAGATGCCTGATATCATCCAGAAGGTTTTCGCGACACCGATCACCCTTTCCGGTATCTCGGCAATCCTGCTCTCGCTGGTCATTCCGGAAAGCGCGGGCAAGGAAATCAAGGACTGACAATCAGACAACAAAAAAGGCCGCGCTTTCGGGCGCGGCCTTTGTAATTGTCTGACCGCCATCCGGTCAGCGGCTTTTGTCCGTCAAATGGCGAAGCTTGTGCCGCAGCCGCAACTGGCGACTGCGTTGGGGTTTTGGATCTGGAAGGATTGGCCGAGCAGATTGTCGACGAAATCGATTTCGGCGCCGGCCATATAGACCAGTGAAACGCTGTCGATCAGCACAGTCGCCTGATCCTTGTTGATCACGAAATCGTCTTCCTCCGGGCCTTCCACAAGATCGAACTTGTAGGAAAAACCTGAACATCCGCCGCCCTCGACTGAAACCCTGAGGGCCTGCTTGTCACTATCGCTTTCGATAATCGAGGCGATCCGCCGCGCGGCCGCATCGGAAAGCGTCACTGTCTGAGTGTCCATCTGTCTTCTCCGTGCCTTGGGGCTTGACCGGACCCGCCCGCAGGCGCATCAGATCCGAAACGCCGAAGGCATTTGCATCTTGATCGTGACGCCGGTCGCCGCGATACCTTTCAATGACTTCCAAACTTAGTTAAGAACGGCAACACGGGCCGTCAACGGTCAAATTGCAGTCGGGTCCGCTGCCTTTGGCAAAAGCATGTGTCTCGCGCAACGGGAAATACCATGACAATCGACAAAACGGCTCTGGGTTTCGGCGATGTGGCTCTGGCGGTCTATGCCTGCGATCCATGGACAAGCCGGGGTCGGCTTTTTCCGAATCCGATAGCCTCACGCGCTCGCCGTTTCAGCGCGACAGGGATCGCATCATCCACACCACCGCTTTCCGGCGGCTCAAGCACAAGACGCAGGTCTTCATTGCTCAGGACGGCGATCACTACCGCACGCGTCTCACCCACACGATCGAGGTGGCGCAGGTCGCACGCTCGCTTGCCCGTGCGCTCCGCCTTGATGAGGATCTCGCCGAAGGCGTCGCTCTGGTTCATGATTTCGGGCACACGCCGTTCGGCCACACCGGCGAGGATGCACTGCACGCGAGGATGGCGGATTACGGTGGCTTTGATCACAATGCCCAGTCGCTTCGAATTGTGACGAGCCTGGAGCGACGCTACGCCGATTTCGATGGCATCAACCTGACCTGGGAAACGCTTGAGGGGCTCGTCAAGCACAATGGTCCGTTGGAAACAGCCACGGGCGAGGGGATCGACGGTCCGGTTCCGCGCCCGATCCTGGACTATTGCAGCCGCCATGATCTCTGGATTGCAACCCATGCCAGCCTTGAAGCGCAGGTGGCGGCGATTGCCGACGATATCGCCTACAACACCCACGACATCGATGACGGAATGCGTTCGGGTTATCTGACCCACGAGATGCTCGAGGAGGTTCCGTTTCTCGACGGCCTGATGCGTACGGTTCGCGACCGTTATCCCAATCTCGAGGACAGCCGGTTCACCAATGAGATCATGCGCCGTCAGATCACGGCCATGGTGGAGGATGTTATCGCCGTGACCCAGGCCAATTTGCGCGAAGGCAAGCCGCAGAGCGCCGACGAAGTCAGGCGCGCAGGCCGTACGTTTGCGACTTTCTCGCCGGAGATGGCGGAGGTCGACAGGCAGATCAAGAAGCTGCTGTTCGGGCACATATACCGCCATCCGGACATCATGAAGATCCGTGCCGGTGCGGCGCAGATCGTCAGGAGTTGTTCGATGCCTATTTCGCTGAACCGAAACTGATGGGGTCGCATTCCTGGACAGACGGCAGTGAGGCCCTGACGCCGGGGCAACGCGCTCGCCTTGTGGCCGATTATCTGGCCGGTATGACGGACACCTATGCCGAGAAGACCCACCGGCAGCTGTTTGACCATACCCCCGATTTGCGCTAGAGCCCCCGACAAACAGCGCTTTTTGCCGCCAGCGATGCGGCTGATGGAATATGATATGAACCTTTTCACGGATTTTGAGCAAAGACTGAGCGAACGCCTACTGACAATCGAAGCTGTTGCGGAGAAGCGCACAAGCCTTGATTTTTCGCGCCTCGTTGTCGAGCCGCCGCGCGATCCCAGCCATGGCGATATCGCCATCAACGCTGCGCTGGTGCTGGCCAAGCCTTTGGGCAAGAAGCCGCGGGATCTGGCCGCCGAGATCGTACTGGCGCTGGAGAGCGACGAAGACATTGCCGAGCTGTCGATCGCCGGGCCCGGTTTCATCAATATTCGTCTGTCCGATGCTTTCTGGAAGCGGATGCTGCTTGCCGCCCTTCGCGAAGCCGAGGATTTCGGCCGTAGTACCACCGGCGCCAACCGCAAGATCAACGTCGAATATGTTTCGGCCAATCCCACAGGCCCGATGCATGTCGGTCATTGCCGCGGGGCCGTTGTCGGTGACACGCTGGCGAATATTCTCGGCTATGCCGGGTTCGACGTGACTAAGGAATATTACATCAATGATGCCGGCGCTCAGATCGATGTGCTGGCCCGTTCCGTTTTCCTCAGATATCGCGAGGCACTTGGCGAGGATGTCGGCGCCATTCCGGAGGGACTTTATCCGGGGACTACCTGGTCCCCGTCGGCGAGGCGCTGAAGGTAGAGTTCGGTCCATCGCTTCACAATCTTCCTGAAGAGCAGTGGATGCCGATCGTCAAGGACCGGGCAATCGCGGCGATGCTGGAGATGATCCGGGAGGATCTTGCGGCACTCAATGTGCGCCACGAGGTGTTCTTTTCTGAACGCACGCTTCATGCTGACGACGCCGCGAGGATCCGCGCCGCGATCAACGACCTGACCTTCAAGGGGCATGTCTACAAGGGCACTCTGCCGCCGCCGAAGGGAAAGCTGCCGGAAGACTGGGAAGATCGTGAGCAGACGCTGTTCCGCTCAACGGAGGTTGGCGACGATATTGACCGGCCACTGATCAAATCAGACGGAAACTACACCTATTTCGCCGCCGATGTTGCCTATTTCAAGGACAAGTATGACCGCGGTTTTCAAGAAATGGTCTATATTCTCGGGGCCGATCATGGCGGCTATGTGAAGCGGCTGGAGGCGGTCGCGAAGGCGGTGTCTGGTGAAGAGGCCAAGCTCACTGTGCTGCTTTGCCAGCTGGTCAAGCTGCTGCGCAACGGCCAGGAAGTGAAGATGTCGAAACGTTCTGGCAATTTCGTCACGCTGCGCGAAGTTGTCGACGAGGTCGGCCGTGATTCCGTGCGCTTCATGATGTTGTATCGCAAGAGCACTGAGCCGCTTGATTTTGATTTTGCCAAGGTGACAGAGCAGTCCAAGGACAACCCGGTCTTCTACGTTCAGTATGCCCATGCGCGCTGCATGTCGGTGATGCGGCAGGCGCAGGAAGCCTTTCCAAAGCTTGAAATCAACCAGAAATCTCTGGAAAAAGCGGTTGTGGATGCGGATTTTGAACAAGAAGAACTTAAAGTTGTGGCAAAGTTGTCCGAGTATCCTCGAGTCGTGGAGTCGGCTGCACTGATGCGGGAACCGCATCGACTGGCGTTTTACCTCTACGATCTTGCGTCAACCTTCCATTCCCATTGGAACAAAGGGAAGGACAAGAAGGAATTACGCTTTATTAATGAGGCTGATGGACAATTGACGCTCGCGAAACTGGGACTGGTTTCTTCCGTGGCCGCGGTGCTGCGTTCCGGCCTGACATTGACGGGCACTGATGCACCGCGTGAGATGCGCTAGAAACTGTCCCCCGATCTCCCCTCGCGCCGTACGCGGCGCGCGGCAGCCCCGGTGGTAGTAAAAATGGCAGACAAGAACAAACCGGATCACACGCCCCGTCAGTCTGACAATGCGGAGCAGGATGATCCTTTTGCTGAACTGGCGCGGTTGATTGCACCGCGCAAGGAGGAGGCACCGCGCGCGCCGGAAACCGCCGAAGACCTGGCCGATGAACTGTTGCGTGAATTTGACGCCTTTCCTTCGCGCTATGCCCCCGACGAGCCTGCCGCGCCGCAGCCGGAGGTTTCTGACCCCGACCCGCAGGATCAGCCGTATACATTCAGTTCCTTCCACACTGTCGACTATGGTTCGGCCACCCCTCAGCACAGGAACGGGACGAATTACCGTCTATTGAATCCGAAATTGCGGATCATTCCGGCACAAGCGAATTCGAGTTCGATGATGCTCTTCTGGAAGACGAACTGAGGCAATCGATTGCTGCGTTCGACCCTGCCGCAGGCGCTGACCGCGAAGAGCCGGCGCCCGGCAGATACGAGCCTGAGCCTGAAACCGGCCTTCCGCCGTCGACGGCATTCGAGCGGGACGTATTCGAAGAGCCTGAGGCATCGTCAGCGGACGATGCGGAAGTGGAACGGCAGGAGCGTGAACTGGCGCTCGACCTTGAGGAGCTCGAGATCGAGCTTTCAGATGTCGTTACGCATGAAAACGGCCCGGAGCCGCTTGAAGAGGTTGCGGCAGCCGAAACCGGGCGTGACGATGCGTTCGATCCGGCGGCGCTGATTGCGACAGATGAATTGCCGCGTCCGGTGGACGAACTGGACCTGCCGAGCATGGCGGATGAATCCGGAACCGAGCACGAAAGCCGGCCACTGGCCTACGAATTCGATCTTGACGAAGAACTGGCCGATGTTCTGGCAAGCCAGCCTGCCCTCGTCGATCCGTTATATGATGAGCCTGTTGACCGCGATCCCGCCGGTGGTCAGGAGTTGACCCCGAACAGGGCAGTCGCGCTTACGACCAGGATATAGAGCAGGCGCTTGAGGATGGCTTCCGGCTTGCCGAGACGCAGGTCCCGCCCGAGCAGCCAGCCTATGCCGATATCGCTGACGAAGAATATTACGATGTAGATGAGCACGACCGCCGGCCGAGCTGGATCGCCGTCAGTTTCATGAGTTACGGGCGCAGCCTCGTGCTTGGGCTTGTCGTCGTCGTGCTTGCTGTTCTCTCGGTATTCGCAGGCCTGCGTTATTTCGGCGGCCAGGACGACAGCGGCCCGATCATGATTGCCGCCGACGACACCAGTGTAAAGGAAGCGCCGGAGGATCCTGGTGGTGAGGTTGTTCCCAATCAGGACAATGTGATCTTCAATGATGCGGCGGAGACGCTGGCATCCGCGCCGCGCCAGGACAGTCTCATTGCCTCCGATCAGGAGCCGGTCGATGTTGAAGATATTGCGCCCAACCCGCTGGCGGAGACGGCAACTGGCGGAACCACCGAGGTTGGCGGCGGTATTGTTGAACCGCGTAAGGTCAGAACCATCATCGTAAGGCCCGATGGCACATTGGTAGAACGCACGGCCCCGGAAGAGCCGGCTGCGACTGTGAATGAAAGCGTTGCCGGCGCGGCGTCGGCGGGCGCAGCTGTCTCGCCGCAAGAGCCAGCGGTTCCGGACGTCCCTGTTCCCGGAAACGGTGGTTTCCAGTCTGCCGAAGCCGGGCTCGCTGCGAATACGCCGCAGGCCCAGTCTGTCACGGATGTGCTGAATGGAGCGGTGGCCCAGCCAGAAACGGCAGAAGCCGCCGACACCGAAGCGCCCGCAACCATGCCCGGACCCGTCGAGGATTTCGGGATCGCCAATGTTCCGATCCCGACACCGCGCGCGTCTTCAGCCGGCGCGCGGGTCGCGTCAGCGCCCGTTCAGGCTGCTCCCGCAGCTGCGGTCCAGCCAGCTCCGGTCGCTGCCTCGTCCGCCCTCTCGGCGTCCGCTTCGCCCTATGCCATGCAGATTGCGTCGCTGCCCACGGAAGCTGAAGCGCGTCAGGCCTATCAGCGCCTTGCCGCACAGTATCCGGCAGAGCTTGGCCGCAGGCCGGTGGAAATCGTCAGCGCCGAACTCGCCGGTCGCGGCACCTATTATCGTGTTCGGATACCGGCGGGAACGCTGTCGGAGGCGCTTTCGCTCTGCGAGCGTTTTCAGGCCGCCGGCGGCAGCTGTTTCGTGCCGCGTTGAGGGGGCTCCCTCACGTGGTGCAACGACCTGAAACCGAAGAAAGCTGTGCATGAGGTTTCGCCGTCATTCGTGCTTCAGCCTCGAACAGCTATGATCTCGCGGATGACCATTACCCGCAAGGCTATGATTCTGGGTTGTGGCGGCACACGCCTCAGCGCGGTGGAGAAGGATTTCTTCCGCGCCGTTCAGCCGTGGGGTTTCATTCTTTTCCGGCGCAACATCGAAAGCCTGACCCAGGTGAAGGCGCTGACGGACGAGAATGCGCGACGCCGTCGGATGGCATGCTCCGGTTTTCATTGATCAGGAAGGCGGAACGGTGCGCCGGCTCAGGCCGCCACTGGTGCGGGACTATCCGGCAGCATCCCTGATCGGCGCGCTTTATGAAACGTCACCGGATGCGGGTCTGGAGGCGGCGTGGCTCAGCGGGCGGCTTCTGGCCGGTGACCTGCTGCCACTTGGCATCAGTGTCGATTGCGCGCCCGTGCTCGATATTCCGCCGTCGCCCGGCGCCGGTTTTCTGGCTGACCGGGCCTTCGGCTGCGACCCAGATCAGGTGATTGCGCTGGGCCAGGCGCAGGCCAACGGCCTGAAGGCGGGCGGCGTGCTGCCTGTGATCAAACATATGCCGGGCCATGGCCGGGGTCTGCTTGATTCACACAAACGTCTGCCGGTTGTCGATGCACCGCTTGAAACGCTGCGCGAAACGGATTTCCGGCCTTTCGCGGCTGTGACCGGCATTGCCATGGCGATGACCTGCCATGTCCTGTTTGAGGCCGTCGATCCGGAACACCCGGCATCCGCTTCGAAAAAGTGGTTGAGGACATCATGCGCGGCGAAATCGGCTTTGAGGGGCTGATCATATCCGATGATATCTCGATGAACGCGCTTTCCGGCGATATCGCCACCCGCGCCCGCGCAGTCTCCGATGCCGGTCTTGATATCATTCTGCACTGTAACGGCGATATGAGCGAGATGCGTGCCGTTGCCGATGCCGCTCCGCCGCTTGTCGGTGATGCGCTGAACCGGGCTGTTGCTGCGATTTTCCGCGCGCCCAAAGCTGACGACAGCGACCTTGCGGCTCTGTCGCGCCGTTTTGATGCACTTATGGAGGGGAAGGGGTAGGGCATGCAGGAAAATTTCTTCCCCGAAGATCCGAACGGAACGGTCGAGGTTGGTGCTGCTGACGACGCCGTTTTTGTGATTGATGTCGGTGGGTTTGAAGGCCCGCTTGATTTGCTGCTGCATCTGGCCCGTACACAAAGGTCGATCTGGCGCGCATCTCGGTGCTGGCGCTGGCGGAGCAGTATCTCGAATTCATCGAGCGTGCCCGGCGTATCCGTATTGAACTCGCCGCCGACTATCTCGTCATGGCCGCCTGGCTTGCCTATCTCAAATCCCGGCTTTTGATCCCGCGCCGTGCCAGCGATGAGGAACCCTCGGGCGAAGATCTGGCGGCAACGCTTGCTCACAGGCTGAAACGGCTGGAAGCCATGCGCGATGCTGCCGCCAAGATCGTGAACCGCAACCGGCTTGGCCGCGATATATTCCAGCGCGGCGCACCGGAACATATTCCAGACGAGACCGGCTCGGCCTTCAAGGCCACGCTTTATGAACTTCTCGACGCCTACGCCAATCTTCGGCAGCGGCAGGCCGTCAGTGAAGTGACGATTGAAAAACGCCTTGTCTGGTCGCTGAGCGATGCCCGTGAACTGCTGCAGGAGATGATCGGCGAGATTGCGGAATGGACATCTCTGGATCGCTATCTGCTGCGCTATCTTTCCCGTCCGGAGGAAATGCGCACGGCAATTGCCAGCACATTTGCCGCGTCGCTGGAACTCGTGCGCGAGGGACAGCTGGACCTGCGCCAGGACGAAGCGTTTTCTCCGATCCAGATGCGGCGCGGCAGCGGCCGATTGCCGCAGCCGGTCGCCATTCCCGGGAAAGCGGCCGAATGAGCGAGGACGAGGCTAAAAACACGGAAGCGGCGGCGGCAGAAAGTCCGGAACTTCTGCTGGAAGCCGAGCGTATCGCCGAGGCGCTAGTGTTTGCGTCGGCCGAACCGGTGAGCGAGGCCTATATCCGCGAGCGGATTCCTGACGGCATCAATGTCGTTGCGGTCATGGAAAACCTGAAGGAATTCTACGCCAACCGGGGCGTCAATCTGGTGCGCGTCGAGGATCACTGGGCTTTCCGCACCGCGCCTGATCTATCCTTCGTGATTCATCGCGGCGAGCGGGAGGCCCGCAAACTGACCCGCGCCGCGCTGGAAGTGCTGTCGATCATTGCCTATCACCAGCCGGTGACGCGTGCGGAGATCGAGGAAATTCGCGGTGTTCAGACCTCCAGGGGACGCTGGATGTGCTGATGGAAGCAGGCTTTGTACGCTTTCGCGGCCGCCGGCGTACGCCCGGCAGGCCGGTGACGATGGGCACGACCCGCGCCTTTCTTGATCATTTCGGCCTTGAGGACATCCGCGATCTGCCGGGATTGGAAGAGCTTCGCGGCGCCGGGCTTCTCTCCGGACGAATTCCGCCCGGTTTTCAGATCCCGCTGCCGCTCAACGACGATGAAGACCTTGCCGATGACGAGGATCCGCTTGATGCTGCGGACCTGGAGGATCTCGGCCTTTTGACACCGGGCGGCAAACATGATGAATAAGCTCTAGATAACGTCCGGACTGGGCCGGGCGACGAGAAGCTGGAGCGACGATGAACCTTGCGGCGCGCAATCTGGGCTTAAGCGGCACTGCCGCTCGTTTGCGTTTCGAAAATATCCGCCATGGTTACGGTAGCCGTGACATTGTGCGCGATGTTTCGCTGACGGCTTATCCCGGCAGGGTCCTTTGTCTGCTTGGGCCTTCCGGCTCTGGCAAAAGCACACTTTTGAGAATTGCAGCGGGCCTTGAAGTGCCGCGCGGCGGCGGTTGCTGATCAATGATATCGAGGTTAGCGGTCCTTCTACCTTTCTGGAGCCCGAGCGGCGCGGTATTGGCCTGATGTTTCAGGACTTCGCGCTTTTTCCGCACATGACGGTTGCAGCGAATGTCGCCTTCGGGCTCACCAATTTTCCCAAGCCGGCGCGGCAGGCCGCTGCAGCTGAAGCGCTGGCGCGTGTTGGCCTCGCCGGATACGAGGGTAAATATCCGCATATGCTCTCAGGTGGTGAGCAGCAGCGCGTTGCTCTTGCTCGCGCGGTGGCGCCCCGGCCTTCAGTGCTGTTGATGGACGAGCCGTTTTCCGGCCTCGATCTGCGCCTGAAAGATCAGGTGCGGGCGGACACGCTCGCGGTCCTGCGCGAAACCGGCGCGACGGTCGTGATCGTGACCCATGATCCGGAAGAGGCGATGGGTATGGCAGACCAGATTGCGCTTCTGAAAGACGGAACGCTGGTGCAGGCGGGCAGCGCACGCGATCTTTTACCCGGCCGAACAGCGTGTTCGCAGCGTCTTTCTTTTCCGAGATTAACAGGTTCGAGACTGTCGCCCACGACGGAAGTGTCGCTACACCTTTTGGTGTACGCCGTACTCCGGAAAAAATGAAGGACGGCGACGTCGCACTTGCGGTGCGTTTCAGCGACATTCGTGTCGCCACCGCAGAGCAGCCGGAATCTGTGGCCGCAACGGTACTGGATCGCCGCTATCTCGGGACTTCGGAGCATTTGACGCTGAAGCTGGAGGCCGGTGGTGAGGTGGTTCAGGCCAGCGTCGGCGCGGGCGTGCTGGCCGAAGGTATAAGCCGGGTTTTCCTGATTGTTGCCGATGACGCGATTTTGATGTTTGAAAAATAACCACAAACATCCTACACCTGAGACAAAGTGGTAACAGGAGAATAGGCCATGGGTAATCTCGGTATCTGGCAGTTGCTGATCATTCTTGCGATTGTCGTCTTGCTGTTCGGCCGTGGCAAGATCCCCGAATTGATGGGCGATGTCGCAAAGGGCATCAAGAGCTTCAAAAAGGGCATTTCCGACGAGGACGAAAAGCCGGCTGACACGGACGACAAAACCGTCGAGCACAGGGCAGACGAAAAGACCAAGCAGGGCTGACACGGCGCCGGGCGGCCGTCAGGGCTGCCTGCAGGAGAATGTGAATGCTTGATATTGGCTGGACGGAGCTTCTGGTCGTGGCGATCGTTTTGGTCGTCGTCGTCGGCCCGAGGAGCTTCCGCATGTCCTGAGAACCTTCGGCAAGACCATGACCAAGATGCGGCGCATGGCTTCCGATTTCCGTTCTCAGATGGATGACGCGTTGAAAGAGGCGGATATGGAGGACGTTTCCTCCGCCATACGGGATGTGAGGAAGCTCAATCCCGCCAACCAGTTGCGTGATGCCGTCAATCCTCTGCGCGATACAGCGCGCGATCTCCAGTCCGATCTGAAAAACGCGACTGCGCTGGAAAACAAGCCGAAAACGAAGACCGACAAGCCGGATCTGCCCAAGTCCTCCTATCCGACGCCCGGCAACCAGCCGGCCTTTACGCCGGAAAACGTCTTCCAGAAGGCCGTCCGCAAGGAAGAAGAGCCCTCTGCTGAGCTTGTATCCAAGCGGCAGGATGACGGGCTGATCAGCCGCCGTCCCGGCTACAGGGGAACATCGCGTCCGACGAAGGGCACCAAGGGACGCTCCGGCGGACGGAGGAACGACCGATGAGCGTCGAAAACGATATCAGTGACAAGCCGCAGCCGCTTGTCGAGCACCTGATTGAACTGCGCAAAAGGCTGGTTTGGTCGCTGGCTGCCTTTTTCGCCGGTTTTCTGCTCTGTTTCGCTTTCGCGAAGGACCTGTTCAACCTTCTGGTGCTTCCCTATAAATGGGCGGTCATCTGGTCGGGTCTCGACCCGGACAAAATGCAGCTGATCTACACGGCCCCGCAGGAATTCTTCTTCACCCAGATCAAGATCTCGCTGTTCGGCGGCCTGCTTCTGGCCTTCCCTGTCATCGCCTTCCAGGTCTATAGCTTTGTCGCACCCGGGCTTTACAGGAACGAAAGGTCGGCTTTTCTGCCTTTCCTTGTGGCATCTCCGATCCTGTTCGTGACTGGCGGCGCAATCGTCTATTTCTTCCTGATTCCCGTCGTGATGATGTTCTTCCTCGGCATGCAGCAGGCACCCGAGGGCGGCGAGGTGGCAATTTCGCTGCTGCCCAAGGTCTCGGAATATCTGAGCCTGATCATGTCTCTGGTGCTGGCTTTCGGGCTGGTGTTCCAGCTGCCGGTGGTTACCACGCTTCTGTCTCGGGCAGGGCTTGTCACTGCGGCCTGGCTTGCCAAGCAGCGCAAGTTCGCCATCGTCATCGCCTTCATCATCGCTGCCGTTCTGACCCCGCCCGATCCGCTGTCCCAACTGGGACTGGCATTGCCGACCGTGCTTCTCTACGAGGTCGCGATCTATGCCGCCAAGCTGGTCGAGCGCCGGCGCAAGGATGAGGCCGAAGACGAGACCAAAGACGACGAAGAGACAAAGTCCTCCGAAGACGAGGTTTAGCCGATATCATCAAAGCGTGGCTTGCGCTTTTCATATGAGTTGGGCACAAGAGGGCCGCTGACGTTCAAGCGTCAGCGGCCTTTTTCTTCATGGGAAAGCAGGAACGATGCTTGATATCAAATGGATTCGCGAAAACCCCGAAGCGCTGGACAAAGCGCTTGCGACGCGCGGTGCCGCACCGCTTGCGGCTCAAATCGTCGGACTTGACGAGAAGCGCCGGTCCGTTCTGCAGCGCCTGCAGGAAATGCAGTCCCGCCGCAACACCGCGTCGAAAGAAATCGGCGCGGCGATGGGCAAGAAGGACACGGCGCTTGCTGAAAAGCTGAAGGCTGAGGTCGCCGGGATCAAAACTGAAATGCCGTCGCTTGAGGAAGAGGAGAGGGTCGCAACCGCGGCGCTCGACGAACTGCTTTCCGGTGTTCCCAATATTCCGCTTGAAGACGTCCCCGTTGGCAAGGATGAGGACGACAATGTCGAAATCCGCAAATGGGGGCAGAAGCCGAGTTGGAGCCATGCGCCGAAAGAACATTTCGAAATCGGCGAAGCCCTTGGCGGGATGGATTTCGAGCGCGCAGCCAAGCTTTCGGGATCGCGCTTTACCGTGCTGACCGGGGCATTTGCGCGGCTTGAGCGGGCGTTGGGCCAGTTCATGATCGACATGCACACGGAAAAGCACGGCTACCTGGAAGTCAGCCCGCCGCTTCTGGTGCGCGATGCCGCCCTTTATGGCACCGGCCAGTTGCCCAAATTTGCCGATGACCTGTTTAAGGCGTCTGAGGATCGGTGGATGATCCCGACGGCAGAAGTTCCACTCACCAATCTTGTCGCTGGCGATATTCTGCCTGCTGAAACGCTGCCGCTGCGCTACTCCGCGCTGACCTACTGTTTTCGCTCGGAAGCCGGGTCGGCCGGGCGCGATACCCGCGGCATGCTGCGTCAGCACCAGTTCTTGAAATGCGAGATGGTGTCGATCACCGATGCCGAAAGCTCGCTTGATGAACTGGAGCGTATGACGTCGGCTGCCGAGGATGTGCTGCAGGCGCTCGGTCTGCATTATCGCGTTGTGAAGCTTTCGACCGGCGATATGGGCTTTGGTGCCCGCAAGACCTATGACATCGAAGTCTGGCTTCCCGGGCAGGACACCTATCGCGAGATTCTCGTCCTGTTCTGTTTGCGGTGATTTTCAGGCGCGCCGCATGAATGCGCGCTATCGTCCGAAAGACGAAAAGGCCACGCGTTTCGTACATACGCTTAACGGCTCGGGCGTTGCCGTAGGGCGTGCGCTGATTGCCGTTGTCGAAAACTACCTGAACGAGGATGGTTCAGTGACAATCCCCGAAGTGCTCGTCCCATATATGGGCGGCAAAACCAGAATCGATGCTGAAGGATAAGCGACGACCATGCGTATTCTGCTGACTAATGACGACGGCATTCACGGGCCGGGACTTGCCGTGCTCCAGAAGATCGCGGCCGAGCTTTCCGACGATGTCTGGACCGTCGCGCCGGAAACCGACCAGAGTGGCCTTGCCCACTCGCTGACGCTTTCTGAGCCGCTTCGTCTCCGCCAGACGGGCGAAAAACAGTTTGCCCTGCGTGGCACGCCGACCGATTGCGTCATCATGGCAATACGCGAGGTGCTGCCGGAAGCCCCGGACCTTATCCTCTCGGGTATCAATTCCGGCGCAAACATGGCTGATGATGTCACCTATTCCGGCACGATCGCCGCCGCAATCGAGGGAACGCTTCAGGGCGTACGCTCGATTGCGATCAGCCAGTCCGGACGCTATGACAACGGCCGGTATTTCCCTGGGAAGTGGCCGAACACCACACGCTGCCGCTGATCTCGCAAGCTTTTGCCGCTGGAATTGCCGGAAGGCACGTTTTTCAACGTTAATTTCCCTTGCTGTGCACCCGACGAGGTCAAGGGTGTGCGGGTTACCGAGCAGGGTAAGCTCGAATCCGGGCTTTCTGTTGAAAAGCGCACCGATGGCCGCGGTTTGCCTTACTACTGGCTGACGTTCCGCGAGCGGCTGAGCACTTTTGCGCAGGACAGCGACCTGAATGCTGTTGGCCAGAACCATGTGTCGGTCACCCCTTGAAGCTCGACTTGACCGATCATGTGGTTCGCGACAGGATCGCCGAAGCGCTTGCGTGAATGACGAGGACATATGGTGGCGACGAAGCTTCAGGAACGTGAGGGGTTTGCCGCGCTGGTGATGCGGTTAAGGGCGAGCGGTGTCACCAATCTCGATCTTCTGTCGGCTGTTGAGGCGACACCGCGCTCAGGTTTCACACCCTCCCATATGTCGCCCTATGCCTATTCCGGCCGGTCTATCCCGATCGAGTGCGGCACCTTCATGGAGGGCGCTGATCTTGCCATCCGTCTGATCGATATCCTGAAGGTCAAACCCGGACAGCGTGTTCTTGAGGTCGGGACCGGTTCCGGCTACACGGCCGCGATCATGGGGCGGATTGCCGAGCGTGTGCTCACGGTGGAGCGCTACCGCACCCTTGCTGACCTTGCCCGCAAGCGTATGGCCGATCTGGCGCTCAAGAGCGTGGTTGTACGCCAGGCCGACGGGCGCGAAGGGTTAAGCGGGGAGGGGACTTTCGACCGGATCTTTTATACGGTGGCTCTGCCGGAAATTCCGCGTGCCCGGGTCGAGCAGTTGGTGTCCAACGGTGTCATCATGGCGCCGTTGATCCGCGAAGGCGCACCGCCGCTGATGGTGCGGATGACGCGAATCGGTAGCCGATTTGAACGGCAGGACCTGTTTGAGGTGCCTTATCTGGCTGTGGAGCGCGGTCTTTCGAAAGCGCTGTAATGTGGGGCGCGATACCCGTGCGCATAAAGGAAAACGCCCGTCTGGATCGCGTTTCATCGACCCCCGTTGAACTGATTTTCGGCATTGCTGCCCGGCCCTTAACCGCACGGTAACTCTGATAGGGTTAAAAACGGTGCAGTAAAGAGTTCAAGCGTACAGGGTCGGTTCATGCGTATTTCAGGTGTGCCGGAAGGCGGCAAGGCAACACAACGAATTCTGTTTGTTTCGGCGTTGGCGGTGATGGCCGCAAGCTGCAGTTCGCAGAGCGCACGGCTCGGCAACAGCCCCGATACAATGACGACAGGATCGGTTGCCGGTGTTCCGCAGTACCAGCAGATGGTGCCGCCGGAAAATGTCGGAAGCGGAGGCTATCAGACACTGCCTTCGCAGAATGCCGGTTCGGCTGTCGTCAGTCGCCAGCCGATCAATACCGCAACAACAGCCGGTTCAGGTGCGCGCATGGCGACGACACCCGTCGCCGTGCAGAACGGCAGCCTGCCGTCGCCGGCGGCGCCCGTCCAGATCGCGGCAGTATCCCAGCCTGTTAATCCGTCGGCAACATACAGCCAGCAGCAGACTTCGGTCGGCGCGCCGAGCAACTTGCCGTCACGCACCCAGGATGTTGCAACCCAGCGTGTGATGATGCGCTCGGACAGATCCTTTCCGCCTTTGCTGCGCGCAATGGCGCGTCGGAACAGGATATTCTGAGGCTTAACGGGCTGACGAGCGCCTCCCAGGTGCGTCCCGGCCAGGTCCTGATCGTGCCGCTGGTTTCGAGCCAGTCCTCGGCAGCAAAGGCCACGGCCCGGGCTCAGGGGCTTCCGCCCTCAGCCCCGGCCCCGGCCCCGGCTGGTACGCCCGATCAGCGTGTTGCGGTCCTGCCGAGCACGCCGAGCAGCCGCGATCGACAGAATGTCGGTACCACTGGCAGCAGCACCGCGTCTTCCGCTGCCGGTCAAAGCAGCGACGACCGGTCGCCGTCTGGTGGTAACGTCTATACCGTCAAGAGCGGAGACAGCCTCTACACAATCGCCAAGGCGAGTGGCGTGACAGTTGATCTCGCTCAAAGCTGCCAATGGACTGACATCTTCGAACATCCGGATCGGTCAAAAGTTGCAGGTTCCGGTCGCCGGTGCGTCGCCGGCGCAGCCTGTGACGCCGGTTCAGGTCGGCCAGCAGCAGGCGCCGCAACAGCAGACAGCGGCCTCGGACAGCCCGAAGCCCTATCAGCCGCCGGCGGTGGAAAAGGAAGTCGTCGTCGAGGAAGTGGCCGTGCGCAGCGATGCAGGCGAGGTCGTGCCCGAAGGCACCGGCATTGCGGCCTATCGTTGGCCGGTCAGCGGTGCGGTCGTTGTTGGCTTCGGCCAGCCTTATGGCGACGAAATCAGCGAAGGCATCGATATTTCAGTGCCGCAGGGCACGCCGATCAAGGCCGCTGAAAACGGTGTCGTGGTCTATGCCGATGACGGGCTTTCTGATTACGGCAATGCCATCCTTATCCGCCATGACGATGGCCGTGTGACCGTCTACGGCTATGCGGAGGAACTCAAGGTCAAGCGTGGCGACAGCATTCAGCGCGGCCAGACGATTGCCACATCGGGCATGACCGGCAAGGCGACACGGCCGATGGTGCATTTCGAGGTTCGCGATAACACCAAGGCCGTCGACCCGATGCCTTATCTCAATGGCTGAGCAGAGATCCGGGCAGGCTTGGTTGACCTGCCCACCTCACAGTTTCAGGTGTTTGCGCTGACGCCCGGCGATGTCCTGAACGAATTGCCATGCGACGCGGCCTGAGCGGCCGCCACGTGTAGTGGCCCATGTCAGAGCCTCGGCATGCAGCTTTTCCTTCTCCCCATCCAGTTCGAAATGGGCCGCATAGCCGTCGATCATGGCGAGATAGTCGTCCTGGCTGCATTTGTGGAAGCCGAGCCAGAGGCCGAAGCGGTCTGACAGCGAGACCTTTTCCTCGGTCGCTTCGGACGGGTTGATGGCGGTCGAGCGCTCGTTTTCGATCATGTCGCGCGGCATCAGGTGGCGGCGGTTTGATGTCGCATAGAGCAGCACATTTTCCGGCCGGCCCTCGACGCCGCCGTCCAGCGCCGCCTTCAGTGATTTGTAGGCGGCATCGTCGTGATCGAAGGACAGATCGTCGGTGAACAGCAGGAACCGGTACTGTGAGGTCTTGAGGATATCGAGAAGATCGCCAAGCGAGCTGATGTCTTCACGATAAAGCTCCACCAGTTTCAGCTTGAGGGCCGGGTTCTCCGCGATCCCGGCATGGATCGCCTTGACCAGTGACGATTTCCCATGCCACGCGCGCCCCATAAAAGCGCATTGTTTGCAGGAAAGCCCTCAGCAAAACGCAGCGTGTTTTCATGGAGAATGTCGCGCACATGGTCGACCCCGCGGATCAGCGAGAGGTCCACACGGCTTGGGGTGTCGACGGGCGAGAGATAGCGCTCCTCCGGCTTCCAGACAAAACAGTCCGCTGCATCGAGATCGTTCTTGCGCGACGGCGCCGGCCCCATGCGCTCCAGCGCGTCGGCCAGTCGTTTGACTTCGGCGATCAGCGCCTCTGTGGATTTCTTGCCCAATTTGCACTCCCGTGAATTCGATAAGCAGGCGGTTCGAACCACAGCTTTTCGCTTTTTGTTGCCGTTGCAAGGTCGAAATGATGGTAAAATGATCGCTTCCCCCAAAAAGACCCCTTGTTTTTGCGGCTATTGTTGCATTGAACTGGCCTCCGACTATATACCGGCGACACATCCGAGGGGCTTAGGCCTCGTTTATGCTTTGAGGAGTTTTGTACGACATGTTTAGCACGGCTTACGCCCAGGCAGCGGGCGGTTCAGGCGCGATGGGATCGGGTCTCGAGATGATCTTCCTGTTCGTGCCGCTGATGGCGATCTGGTACTTCCTGTTGATCCGTCCGCAGCGCCGCCAGGCCAAGAAGCGCCAGGAAACGCTTTCCGCCATTCGTCGTGGCGACCAGGTGGTCACAGGCGGCGGTATCGTCGGCAAGGTCACAAAGGTGATCGACGACAGCGAACTGGAAGTCGAGATTGCCGAAGGCGTCCGCATCCGGGCCATGCGCAGCCATGTGTCCGATGTTCGCGTCAAGGGCGAGCCGGTCAAGACCGAGGACGCCAAGCCGAAGAGCTGAAGCCAGTGCCGCCGGCCTGTTTCGCCCTGAAAAGGCGATATTGGCCGGTCTAACTGTTATACGCGCAACCGGAACCGACCGTCCCGGTTGATTGGCTGACAAACATGTAGGGCGATACCCGAAGGGTGTCGCCTGCTTCGTGAAAACCGACGAACCGAGACCTCCATGCTGTATTTTTCCCGTTGGAAGACCATATTCATCTGGCTTGTTGTGGCGCTGGGAGTGGTAATCGCTACGCCCAATCTCTTGAGCGACCAGCAACTGGCGAAGCTTCCGGGATGGATGCCAGACAGCAAGGTCACCCTGGGGCTCGACCTTCAGGGCGGGTCCTACATCATGCTCCAGGTCGACCGCACCGATATCGTCACTGACCGCATGAACACGCTGGTCGATGACGTACGCGCCGATCTGCGAGAGGCGCAGGTGCGCTACACCGGCCTTTCCGGTTCGGGACAGACCGCGCAGGTTCGCATCAGCGACCCCGACCAGTATGTCGCCGCCGAAGAGGCGCTCCAGCCGCTTACGGAATATATCAATGCCGGCACACTGAATGGCGGCACCTTTCAGGAAGTGACCATCTCCGATGACGGAAATGGTCTGCTGCAGCTTTGGCTTTCCGATGCCGGTGTCGATTACCGCATGCGTTCAGCCGTACAGCAGTCGATTGAGGTCATCCGCCGCCGTGTCGACGAACTCGGCACCACCGAACCGCTGATCCAGCGTCAGGGCGACGACCGCATTATCGTTCAGGTTCCCGGTCTTGACGACCCGCAGCGCCTCAAGGCTCTGCTAAACAGAACCGCGAAGCTGACCTTCCACATGGTCGATACGTCGGTTAACCCGCGAGATGCAATCGAGGGCAGACCACCGGCGGGCGACGAAATACTCTATACGATGGATGATCCGCCGGTTCCCTACGTGATCGAGAAGCGCGCGTTGATTTCCGGCGAGGACCTGGTCGACGCGAAGGCCGCCTTTGACCAGCGCACCAATGAGCCGGTCGTCAATTTCCGCTTCGATCTCGCGCGGCGCACAGCGTTTCGCCCAGGCCACACAGCAGAATGTCGGCCGTCCCTTCGCCATCGTGCTCGACGACCAGATCGTGTCCGCTCCGGTGATCAACGAGCCGATCCTGGGCGGTTCCGGCCAAATCTCCGGCAATTTCACGGTGCAGGGCGCAAATGACCTTGCTGTGCTGCTGCGCGCCGGTGCATTGCCGGCCACGCTGACCGTGGTTGAAGAACGCACGGTCGGACCAAGCCTCGGCGCCGACTCCATCCGCGCCGGTGTTCTCGCCTCGGTCATTGGTGCGGCACTGGTGGTCGTGTTCATGCTCGCATTTTACGGCATGTTCGGGCTGGTCGCGAACATCGCGCTGTTCTTCAATATTGTCATGCTGATCGCGCTTTTGAGTGTCATCGGCGCAACGCTGACGCTCCCGGGCATTGCCGGTATCGTGCTGACCATCGGTATGGCGGTCGACTCCAATGTTTTGATCTATGAGCGTATCCGTGAGGAGCGGCGGCGCAATGGCCGCAACGTGGTTCAGGCGGTTGATGCCGGCTTCCGGCGTGCATTCGCCACGATCATCGACGCCAACCTGACGACACTGATCGCGGCTGTGATTCTGTTCTTCCTGGGCTCTGGCCCGGTTCGCGGCTTTGCCATCACGCTTGCCATCGGTATCCTGACGACGATCTTCAGTGCGTTCTTCCTGACGCGCTTCATGATCTCCGAGTGGGTGCGCCGCCGACGTCCGAAGGAACTGCCGAAGGGCATCCGCACGGGTATGTTCGACGGTATCAACTTCTCCTTCATGAATTTCCGGAAGATCTCGTTCATCGCATCGGCTGTTCTTGTCGTCGCATCTGTCGTCGGGTTCGGAACACACGGGATGAACCTCGGCATCGACTTCACCGGCGGTTCTGTCGTGCAGGTTGAATCGAAATCTGGGCCTGCTGACATCGGTCAGATCCGTACCGACCTGAACGGGCTGAACCTTGGTGCCGTTCAGGCGCAGGGCTTTGGCACCGATAAGGACGTGCTGATCCGCGTTCCGGCGCAGGACGGGGGCGCGAATGCCGAGCAGAGCGCGATCTCCAAGATCCGCACCGCGCTCGACAGCAGCTATAATTTTGTCCGGGTCGAAGTCGTTGGACCGGTTGTTTCCGGTGAGCTTTCGCGTTCGGCCACGATCGGGGTTCTGGCTTCGCTGATCGCGATCCTGATCTATATCTGGTTCCGGTTCGAGTGGCAGTTTGCCGTCGGCGCGATTATCGCTACTGCGCACGACGTGCTGCTGACCATCGGCATCTTCGTGTTGACGGGGTCGAGTTCAATCTCACCAGTATTGCCGCGGTACTAACCATTGTCGGCTATTCGCTGAACGATACCGTTGTGGTCTATGACCGTGTGCGCGAGAACCTGAGGCGGTATCAGAAGATGCCGCTGCCGGAATTGCTCGACATCTCGATCAACCACACACTGTCGCGTACCATTCTGACCGCGCTGACGACCATGCTGGCGCTTGCCGCACTCTATCTCTTTGGTGGCGAGGTGATTCGTTCTTTCACCTTTGCGATGCTGTTCGGCGTGGCAATCGGGACCTATTCGTCGATCTATATCGCGGCACCCATCCTGATCGCTTTCAAGCTGCGCTCTGATACCTTCCAGAAGAAGGACAAAGAGAAAGACGCGCCGGAAGAACGCGGTTCGGTGACAGGGGCTAAGCTGATGGCGCGTGGCATCGAGATCCGCGAGGCGCACTTCCCGGGAAAGGCGCCGATCGACACCTATGGCAATGGCGGGTTCCGCTTTGCAGATATGTCGCATCGCGGGTCTCTGCTGTGCTTGCCGTCGGGCATCCATGGCTGGGATGTGACCTCGCCGGAAGACATGGCGGCTGTGGCTTTTGAACGGGTGCTGGCGGAGGCGGATGAAATCGAGGTCCTGCTGGTTGGGACCGGTACCGAGATGGTGATCCTGCCGAAGCCGTTACGTGAGGCTTTGCGTGCGAAGAAGATCGTCGCCGATCCGATGAATACGGGCGCGGCTGTCAGGACCTACAATATCCTGCTTGGCGAATCACGCGCGGTTGCTGCGGCCTTGATCGCCGTTTGAAAACATCTCGGAAACGGCCTGAAAAAAACGGGAGCATGTATCGTGGCGGATCGCACCGATAACGAAGAAATGCTGCTGGCCGAACTGCGTGAGGCCGACCGCGACCGTTATCTGGCCGCACTGCTCTCGCCTGCCGGAAAGCGCGGCGCGCTTGCAGCGCTTTATCTATTCAGTGCCGAACTTGCCCGGGTGCGTGAACGTGTCAGCGAGCCACTGCCGGGCGAAGTAAGGCTGCAATACTGGCGCGATCTCCTGGAAGGTTCGGGCCATGGCTCGACCGAGGCGAACCCGTCGGCTGCCGCACTTCTGCAAACAATAGATCGCTTCCGACTGCCACTCGACCCGCTGATCCGGATGACAGAGGCGCGGATTTTCGATCTTTACGACGATCCGATGGGCACGATTTCGGACTTTGAGGGTTATGCCGGAGAGACAGCTTCGGCGCTCATTCAACTCGCAAGCTTGGTTCTGGACGCCGACGCGGCGCGGCGTTTTGCCAATGCGGCGGGGCATGCCGGCGTGGCGCAGGCGGTTGCAGGAACACTGCTGCTGCTGCCGCGCCACAGGGCCGCCGGCCGGTGTTCATCCCGGCTGAAATTCTCTCGGCCACCGGTCTGGAGCGGGAGAGCTTCCTTATTGGGAACGACACGACGCGAGTCGGCAACGCGATCAGGGCTTTCGCTTCATTCGGGCGATCTCATTTGTCGAAGTTCCGGGCCGATGGGCCGGTTGCCAAATCGCTTCTGCCGGCGTTCCTGCCAGTGTCAGCCTGTGAGAGCATTCTTGTAAAAGCCGAGGCTTTGGGCGAAACTGCGCTCGCCGGGTCGATCCGTCCTTCCCAGTGGAAGAGGCAATTGTTGATGATGCGCTCTTTGCTGTTTCGTAAGTTTTGACCTGTATCGTTTCGCCCGAGCACAGGACCCGAGACTGCTTCGGCGGCAGATTATTCAAAATCTACCCTCCTGCTTTAATCGTTCGGGATCGCTGACATGAATGCTGCATTAGGAGAGGAAGGTGGCGAATGGAAACGTGGGTGTGGCTTGTCGGAGCTGTGTTCGTCGCCATGGTATTATTTTACTATTTCGGGCGTGCCAAAGCACAGAGAACGCCGACTGAGGTTTCGGTCGACGAGGCCAATGGCTGGGCGCGCCGCGAGTTTGGCCGCAGCTACCCCGATGATCGGGTGGCCTCCGTCATTGGTGATAAGGAAATTGAAACATTTTTCCTGAGATTGGCCGATGGCAAGGTCGGCATGTACCGCTCCCGCCGCGGGAAGGGGCAGGCTATCGTCGTCCAGCAGAGCGACTACCGCTTGCGCGCGCTGCCGGAAGCAAACGGTCTGCAGGTGGATTTTCCCGAAAACGATTTCTTCAGCGGAAACTACTATTTCCGCAGCGAACAGGATGCCGCGGACGTTTCAACCTGGATGCTGAACGCCCGCTGACATGATCCTTGGTATCAGGCGTCGACCCACGCCTTGCAGGCCTCCAGAGCCCGCTTTGCAACAAGCTGCTTCTTCACCGATGATTTGGCCTTTCCGCGTGGGCGCTTTCCGGTCTCCGGATCGATCAGCGCACCGGGTTCCAGCTCGGGAAACAGGCCGAAATTGATGTTCATCGGCTGGAAGGAACGCTTTCCGCCTTCTTCTTCATGCGACAGGTGTCCACCGGTGACATGGCCGAGCAGGGAACCGAGTGCGGTTTCGGATGGCGGGATGACCGGGGGCTGTCCAAGCCGCTCTGCCGCCGCGAATCGCCCGGCGAGTAGGCCGATGCTGGCGCTTTCGACATAACCTTCGCAACCGGTGATCTGACCGGCAAACCGCAGCCCTGACCGCCCTTTGAGCGCAAGTGTTCCGTCGAGCAGCGTCGGCGCGTTCAGATAAGTGTTGCGGTGAAGGCCACCGAGGCGGGCAAATTCCGCATCCTGAAGACCGGGGATCATCTTCAGCACGTCCTTCTGCGAGCCGTAGCGCAGCTTGGTCTGGAAGCCGACCATATTGTAAAGCGTGCCGAGCGCGTTGTCCTGGCGTAGCTGCACCACCGCATAGGCCTTGATATCCGGCTTGTGGGCATTGGTGAGGCCCATCGGCTTCATCGGCCCGTGCCGCAGGGTTTCGCGCCCGCGCTCCGCCATGACTTCGATCGGCAGGCAGCCGTCGAAATAGGGTGTGCCTTCCCATTCCTTGAAATCGGTCTTATCACCGGCAATCAGCGCATCAATGAAGGCGTTGTATTCTGTCTCGTCCATCGGGCAGTTGATGTAATCCTTGCCTGTGCCGCCAGGGCCAACCTTGTCATAGCGCGACTGGTACCAGCAGATATCCATGTCGATCGTGTCGCGGTAGACGATCGGTGCGATGGCATCGAAGAAGGCGAGGGCCTCCTTGCCTGTTCTGGCGCTGATGGCTTCGGCAAGGGCAGGGGCCGTCAGCGGGCCGGTGGCGATGATGGCCTGGTCCCAGTCTTCCGGCGGCAGTGCGGTGATTTCCTCGCGCACGATTGTAATCATCGGATGGGCGACAAGCTTTTCGGTGACAGCATCGGAAAAGCCACCGCGGTCCACTGCCAATGCGCCGCCCGCCGGCACCTGATGGGCATCCGCGCAGGCCATGATAAGCGAGTTCGCCAGGCGCATTTCGGCATGGATGACGCCGACAGCATTGCTCGTTGCGTCATCGGAGCGGAATGAGTTGGAGCAGACAAGCTCGGCAAGGCCGTCGGTCTTGTGAGCCGCGGTCTCGCGCACGCCACGCATTTCATGCAGGATCACAGGAATGTCGCGGCTGGCGATCTGCCATGCGGCTTCGGAGCCGGCAAGGCCGCCGCCAATGACGTGGATGGGTTTGGGTGAATTGCTGGTGTCGGACATGGTTGTTCAAACCGGAAGGTTGGCCGGGGCTATGTTGCCGGCGAGTTTCAGTTTAGTCTCTCACCGGAAGGGTCGGTGGATTTTGTCTTGGAAATGCCAGATTGGCGGCCCGCCGTCGAGTAGCGGGCACTTATTTGCGGCGCGAAACGAATTTCCTGATTTTTTACATATCGCCAAAAGTCTGTCACGGTTAACGTTGTAAAATCGCGCCACAAAAGTTTGCAAACGTCAAGTCGTTGAAAGTGCTGAAACAACTGTTATGTCGTGTTCAGAAACGTGTCTTTGCGTTTCGCTGAAGCCGTTAAACTCCACGACTCGTTCGGTCGAAAATTTCCTACGAAGCCTTCCGGTTGATTTAGGTCATGTGATGCGAAACGGGTCTGAGGGATATAACAAATCGATTTAAACGCCAATTTGATTTCGAAAGAGGAGTCGACATGGAACAGATCACGCCTGATAGCACCCAGAATATTCTGGGGCCCGAAGAACTGGATCTGATGAATAGATACTGGCAGGCGTCCAACTACCTGTCGGTTGGTCAGATTTATCTTATGGACAACCCCTGCTGAAGGAGCCTCTCGCAGAAGAAGACGTCAAGCCTCGCCTTCTCGGCCACTGGGGCACGACGCCGGGCCTCAACTTCATCTATGTGCACCTGAACCGCGTTATCAAGAAATTTGACGCAAGCACGATTTATATCTGCGGTCCCGGCCATGGCGGTCCCGGTCTGGTCGCCAACGCCTATCTCGACGGCACCTACACCGAAGTCTATCCGGAGATCACGGAAGACGAAGACGGTATGCAGAAGCTGTTCAAGCAGTTTTCGTTCCCTGGCGGCATTCCGAGTCACGTTGCACCGGAAACGCCCGGATCGATCCATGAAGGTGGCGAGCTTGGTTACGCGCTTGTCCACGCCTTCGGTGCTGCTTACGACAATCCTGACCTGATCGTTGCCTGCGTTGTTGGCGACGGTGAAGCCGAAACCGGCCCGTTGGCCGCTTCGTGGCATTCGAACAAGTTCCTGAACCCGATCAACGACGGCGCCGTTCTGCCGATCCTTCATCTCAACGGCTACAAGATCGCAAATCCGACCCTGATGGCCCGGATGAGCAAGAAGGACCTGACCGACCTGTTCCAGGGTTACGGCTATCAGCCCTTCTACGTTGAAGGCGATGATCCGGAATACATGCACCAGCGCATGGCCGAGGTCATGGAAGAGTGCTACACGCGCATCCGTGAAATCCAGGCTGAAGCCCGCGCTGAAGGCACGGTCTACGAAATGCCGCGCTGGCCGATGATCATCCTCCGCAGCCCCAAGGGCTGGACCGGTCCGAAATTCGTCGACAACAAGAAGGTCGAAGACTTCTGGCGTTCGCACCAGGTTCCGATTTCGGCAGCGCGTGAAAACGCCGATCACCGCAGCCAGCTCGAAGACTGGCTGAAGAGCTATGCCCCCGAAAAGCTGTTTGACGAAAACGGCAAGCTGGTTCCCGAACTGAAGGCGCTTGCGCCTGAAGGCGACCTGCGCATGAGCGCCAACCCGCACACCAATGGCGGTATCCTGCGCAAGGAACTGAAGATGCCCGACTTCCGCGAACTTGCGGTGGACGTCAAGCAGCCCGGCGAAGTGATGACCTCGGCGACGAAACGTCTCGGCATGCTGCTGCGCGAAGTCATGAAGCTCAATGCTGAAGAGCGTAACTTCCGCTTGGTGGGCCCCGACGAAACAGCATCGAACCGCCTGCAGGATGTGTTCGAAGTGACCGACCGCGTATGGATGGCTGACATTCTCGAATATGACGAAGGCGTCGCTCGCGATGGCCGGGTCATGGAAGTGCTCAGCGAGCATCTGTGCCAGGGTTGGCTGGAAGGTTACCTGCTGACGGGACGCCACGGTCTGTTCTCGTGCTATGAAGCTTTCATCCACATCATCGACTCGATGTTCAACCAGCACGCCAAATGGCTGAAGACCACGCAGCATATTGGTTGGCGCAAGCCGATCTCGTCGCTGAACTACCTTCTGACCTCGCATGTATGGCGTCAGGACCACAACGGCTTCAGCCATCAGGATCCGGGCTTCATCGACCACGTCGTCAACAAGAAGGCAGACGTCGTTCGCACATATTTCCCGCCGGATGCCAACACGCTTCTGGTTGTCGGTGACCACATTCTGCGCACCTACAACCGCGTCAACGTTATCGTTGCCGGCAAGCAGCCGCAGCCGCAGTGGCTTTCGATCGAGGAAGCAGTCGTGCATTGCGACACTGGTCTTGGCGAATGGAAGTGGGCCAGCAACGTGCCGGAAGGCGAACAGCCCGATGTTGTCATGGCCTCGGCCGGTGACGTGCCGACCCTGGAAATGATGGCCGCTGTCGATCTTCTTCGCCAGAAGCTGCCGGAACTGAAGGTCAAGGTTGTCAACGTTGTTGACCTGATGGCCCTGCAGCCGAAGGAAGAACATCCGCATGGTCTGCGTGATGCCGACTTCGACGAGTTGTTCACCGACAACAAGCCGGTTATCTTCGCCTATCATGGTTATCCCTGGCTCATTCACCGCCTGGCCTATCGCCGTCACAACCACAACAACATCCACGTTCGTGGGTATGTTGAAGAGGGAACGACGACAACGCCATTCGATATGGTTGTCCAGAACCGCCTCGACCGTTTCCATCTCGCCATGGATGCGATCGAACGTGCCGGTGGATTTGGTGAAAGAGGTGCGGCCGCTTTGAACTATCTCAAGGAAAAGCGTGCCGAACATCACGATTATATCCGTGTGCATGGTCAAGACATGCCGGAGATTCTCGATTGGAAATGGCCCTATCCCAAGGGCTGATCCAAAAACTGAAGCCTGCGCACCGCCACTCCCAGGGCGGTGCGCACACCATTTCTGGATAGCGATTATGAATGGCACAATACTGGCATTGAATGCCGGATCATCCAGCCTCAAATTCCGTCTTTATGAAGTCGAGGGTGATGATTTTTCTCTTGTTCTGCGTGGTCAGTTTGACGGCGTGAACGAAAACCCTCGCCTTGTGGTCAAGGAAGCCGGCGGCAAGGAAATCTGCAATATCGACCTCGAAATCAGCGCGCACATGCAGGAAGACATGCTTGAGCGCATTTTTGGCGTTATCAAGCCCTATACCGCAAACAGCCCGCTGCAGGCGGTCGGGCACAGGGTTCTCCACGGCGGTGGCCGCTTCGCCGAGCCGGTTCTTCTCGACGACGAAATCGTCTCTTACCTCGAAACGCTGATCCCCATGGGCCCGCTGCACCAGCCGGCCAATCTCGCGTCGATCAAACTCTTCCGGCGCATCCGTCCTGACCTCCCGCAGGTCGCATGCTTCGACACGGCCTTCCACGTCAATATCGACGAGCGCGCTGCGCGTTATCCGATCCCGCTGGAATATGAGGCCAAGGGCTATCGCCGTTTCGGCTTCCACGGCCTGTCCTACACCTACATTGCCGATCGTCTGCGCGAGGTCTCTGATTATCTGGTGAAGAAGCGCACCGTCGTTGCCCATCTTGGCAGTGGTTCGTCCATGTGCGCCATGCGCAATGGCAAGGCCGTTGATACGACTATGGGGATGACGCCGCTTGGTGGTCTGATGATGGGGACACGTTCCGGCACGGTTGACCCAGGGTTGGTTCTAACCTTGATGGAAGCTGAAAATATGTCGCCGGCTGATATCAAGGACATGCTCTGGTATAAGTCTGGCCTGCTCGGTGTTTCCGGCATTTCAAGCGATCTGCGTGTGCTGATGGACAGCGATGATCCGAATGCCAAAAAGGCAATCGACCTGTTTGTCTTCCGTGCGTGCCGTGAGCTTTCGATCATGGTTGCCACAATGGAAGGCATGGAATCGCTGGTCTTCAGCGCCGGCATCGGTGAGAACTCTCCGGTTATCCGCAAGATGATCTGCGACCGTCTCGGCTGGCTGGGCGTTCAGCTCGATGACGATGCCAACAATGCCAGTGAGGAGATCATTTCCTGCCCGGAAAGCCGCGTTGAAGTACGCGTCATTCCGACGGACGAGGAAATCGTTCTGGCAAAGCAGACGGCCCGCGTCGTCGGTGAAGCAGCGAAAGCCGGTCGCGTGGCCGCCTACGCCTGAGCGCTGCCGTTTCTGTTTGAGATTTGAGATGCCCGTGCGAAAGCGCGGGCATTTTCATTTGTTGCGCCACGCCTCGATAAAGCGCGTGCCCTGCAATGCAATGAGAATGACGGCAACGCCGAGGAAGATGCGGGGCGGGGGACCTCGCCGAAAAAGAAGAAACCGGCGGCTGCGGCAAAGAATACCGAGAGATAGCCAAACGGAGCGAGCATGCTGGCATCGCTTTTCTGATAGGCCTTGAGCCAGCAATACTGCCCCGCCTGCGCCAGAAGACCGATCAGGGCCAGAACCGGCCAGTGGGAAAGCGGTACGGGTTGCCACACCAGACCCGCGGGGATGCCGGTGATGAGAACGAGGCCGATGGTATAGAATGTCATCATCACGATCGTGCTTTCGTCTGCAAGCCGCCGCGTCTGGATCGTCGCCAACGCGCCGAAGACGATGCTGGCAATCACAACCAGAAGGCCGGGATTGAGATCGATCTCATCGGGAGAGATGATGATCAGCGCGCCGCCGAAGGCAATGGCCGCGCCCAGCCAGCGCAGGCGGCCGACACGTTCGCCCAGCAGTAATGCGGCAAGCCCCATTGTCACCAGCGGCCGGGTGAAACCGAGCGCATTGACCATCACCAGCGGCAGCATGGCGAAGGCCAGGAAATTCGAAGTGAGCGCGATGGCGTTGCAGGTGACGCGGAAGGCATTGCGCAGCGGATAGCGCGTCGTCTTCAGGGCTGCGCGGTTCTTCACGATCATCGGAAGAATGAAGACAAGGCCGATCAGAGCGCGGATGAAGACGAGCTGGATCGCCGGATAGGCGACGCTGTTGGCCTTCACCAGCGCGCTCATGAAGGTCACCAGTGTCATATCGGCAAGAAGCCAGGCAATGCCTTGTCCAGCGGTGTTCTTTTCGTCCGGTGCGGTGTCTTCGCTGCTCACCGTGTCATGCCGGCTGCACCAGGTTCGCCATGAGCCGGAACGCACCGGGGATGAGCCGGTCCATCTGGTGATGGAGAACAAGGCTTGTGTGGGTGTGGCGCCCCTTGCCGAACCTGGCCGAAACCAGCGCACCCTTGAGCGGCTTCTCATCGGCATCATGCATGGCCAGAAGCGGTTGATAGGCGGCATCCCAGTCGGCGGCAAAATACAGTCCGCGCTCCTTGTGCCAGCCGGACCAGTCTTCCGCCGTGATCGTGTTCGGGCCATTCAGAAGCGGGTGCTCCGGTGCCAGAACCGTGACATCTGCGTTCGGATTGGTGACCCGCCACCTGAGCGAGGGCGTGCCGATCTTCAGGTAAAGCGGCGGTGTTGTCTCAGGCGTCCAGCCGTCGGAAGGGCGGTGGTAGAGGGTCACCAGATGGCCGCCGTCCTCGACGAATTTGTGAATTTTCGCCGTGGCAGCGGCGAGGTCCGGACGGGTGCCAAAGGCGAAGATGCCGATGACGATGGTGGTAAAGCCAGAGAGGTCTCCGGAAAGCGCTGCCTGATCGAGCTCGGTGACATCAAGTCCCATACGCTTCAGCGATAGTCCGACATTGTCTGCGCCGCCACCGACATAGCCGATCTTCGCGCCCTCCGGCAGGGTGAGGTCGAGGGTGAGAACGTTCAGAGCCTCTGGCCTGATGAAGCGATTGCGGCCGATATGAGGGTAGAAAAAGGCGTGACGTTGTACGCCGGCTGGTCATCAATTTCCGGTGTCAGGGTCACAAGCCCGGGCAACGGCTTTTTCGGAAGAGACAGCGCGCATTGCTCTCCGTTCACTTTGATCTGGTAGCCGTCAGGCGTCCTAAAGTTGATTCTTAAGTTTGGATCTTCTGTTTGGGCAGCGAACGAAAGATTCGTTCCAAGCCTTTGTACAGGAACAATAAATGCATTCGGGCTGAGCGCCAATGAATGTGCAGGAATCACCGGAAGTGCGGTCTCCAGATCAAAATGGCCGGTTACTTTCCGGCCCCCGACTTCGGTTTCGAGTGTGATCGAGACCGGGGCATTTCCACCAAGCGAAGACCAGAGCGGCGGGTATTGTCCTGTAAGCGGAGCATCGGCGGCGGCCGAAAGCGTGAAGCGGATGATGCCGGCCTCTTCGGACGGCGGTGACGCTGTGACACCTTCAGACAGGATTGGATTGACGGTGACGGTGCGGTTTGTGTCTTCGCTCAACACGACGGCAAGCACGGTGGAGCCGCCCGGTGTCAGGCATTCGGCCTCGCCATAGGCACGTTCGAAAAGCGCTTCTGTCTCCAGAATGGCAGCGTCGATCTCGATAAGCTTTCGGGAAAGCCGGTGTCCGTGAGCCTCCACAAAGGCGGCGGGGGCGGCCTCGACTGCGGCTTCAATTTCGCCGGAGGCGGAAATCAGACTGCGGGTGATGGCTTCGCGGTCGGGGAAGGCATCGATGGCAGCAGCAATCGCGGCATCGGCAGTCACCAGATGTTTGACAAGTGACGTCGCTTCATCGCTGCACAGGCTTGCGAGTGTCGTTGGCAGGCCGTCGAGGATCGTATTTTCATGCGCACCGCCATCGAGACCGATCAGCAGGTGCAGCTCCCAGGCGTGGTCGGGGCGCTCGGGCCACCAGCCCATGCCTTGCGAGGCATGGTAGTAGCGCGACCATTCGCCGATACGGCCATAATCCGCGCCAGTTGCCGGATCGCGACCCTCTGAGACGACGGTCACGGTTGCCGGCGGTGGCGGCAGGTCGTCGTCATAGGTGCCGCCGCCGCCGGACCATGCCGGCAGGTAGTATTTCGCGACCCGCCACGGCTTCAGCCCTTCGGCGAAATGCTCCGGATAGGCCGTCTCGTCGGCGGCAAGGCGAATGGCGGTCTCGGCGGCCCGCGTCATGGCGCGGTGGTGGCCGTGCTGGCCGGGAACGTCGAGAAATGTCGGGATCACGATATCGGGCCGCTCGCGCCGGTAGGCGCGGACCATGCGTTCCACGATCCGGTCCTCGCCCCAGCGCGCAAAGGTCGCGTCGCCATCCTTCGAGAAGCCGAAATCATGGACTGGATCGTCAGGCCCGTGCCCGAGCCAGTGGATATCGGCATCCAGCGCGCGGGCGGCCTCTTCCATCTCGCGGGTTCTGAGCACGCCAAGCGCGCCGATGCGCTCTGGCCCCAGCACATTCTGACCGCCTTCTCCACGCGTTGAGCAGCCGATGATTACGCGCATGCCCAATCCGAAGCGGAACCAGGCGAGCATGTCGGACTGCTCATCATCGGGATGCGCGCCGGTGTTCATCATCGTCAACGGCGATTTCAGCCGCGAGAGCGCCCGGTGGAGACGGACGAGTGACGATGAGGCCTTTTCCTGTTCGATGCGCTGTCGCGACGTGAGCATGCTGGTTTCCCCGTTGTTTGTTGGTATTGTCAGGCCACCTGCTGGTCGGGTGGCGATGTTTCGAGCTTGGGTGTCAGGATTTCGAAGAGCGGCAGGGCGGCGGCCCCCAGCGCTGCGGTATACTGGCCCGTCTGGCCGCGCATGACGCGCGGTTGCCGGCGATTTGCACGCGCGGCGACAGAAGGCGGAAGCGCTGGCATTCGTGCGATCAGTTCATCCATCACCACGTCCGAAAACGTGCCGCTGAAAATGATGGTTTCCGGATCGAAAATGTTTTCAAGCAAACCGACGACGGTTGAAAGGTGCGAGGCTGCCTCGCCGATCCATTCTTCAACCACTGGATCAGCATTTTGGAAAAGTGACTCTATTTCAGATATTTGCGGACGGTTTCTGCCGTTCTGGTCGAGATCTTTCATGCAGCGCGTGAAGCGAGGCGTAGCGCTCCAGGCAGCCACGCTGGCCGCAGGGGCAGAGCCTGCCGGACGGCACCAGCGGCACATGACCGATCTCGCCGGCATTGCCGAAGGCACCGCGATAGGGCGCGCCATCCTGGATCATGCCAAGCCCGATGCCGGAACCGAAATAGAGCATGCAGAAATGCGCAATTGCGTGTCCCGCGCCGAACAGCCGTTCGGCAACGGCGGCGGCTGCTGCATCGTTTTCCAGGGTCACGTTGGCTCCGCAGGCTGCCTCGAGTTCAGCCTCGACATCGATGCCGTTCCAGCCGGGCAGGGTGGTCGGCCCAACGAAACTCATGCCTTCAATGCCGAAGGGGCCGGGCATCACCACGCCGACACCGAGAAGCGGCGCTTCCACGGATTTGCGGGCGCGTCCGACTTCCAGACTGAAGACCGGCAGAGTGCGCTCCGGCGTGGTGCCGGACAGGGGAATGATGCGCTTGTAACGCAGCACACCGGTGAGATCGAGAACGGTCACGACCATCTGGTCGGTGGCGATTTCGACGCCGACGGTGGCGGCGCCTTCCGGATTGACGGCAAACTGGATGGGCGGCTGGCCGCGCCCGGTGCGCCGCCGCCCGGTCGCCATCAGCAGGCCTTCGCCGACGAGGTCATCGACAATGTTGGCGACCGCCTGTGCGGTCAGATGCGTCTGGCGGGCAATCTCCATGCGACCAAGCATGCCGTGCTGACGCACCAGATCGAGCACGACCCGCCGGTTATGCTCCCTGTTGCGTTCAGGATTGTTGCCAATGGCAGATGGCGCGCGTGACTTGTCGATCATATCGGTTCGCTTTCAGATGGTCTCAGTCTGGGGCCGGACCTGTCTACCGTCAATATATTAATTCAATTAGATTATCTTATTGACAAACCCGCGATGTCACGCGACCGTGTTGGAGAGGTGCCGGAAAAAAACGGTGCCCGGTGGCGCCCGCGACGCGGGTGCCAGCATGAAGCGAACAATGGCCGCTGCCTTTGGCAGACGGCTCTCGGGAACAAGAAAAAGCCCCGGACGCGGCTAAACGCTCGCTGCGGGGAAGTGGAGATTTCAATGCGCAAGGCACTTCTGCTCGCCGGCCTGATGTCCGGCATCAGCATGTTCTCAGTCAACTCGGCAAACGCCGTCGAAATCGAATATTGGCAGTATATCTACGAAACGCGCGTCAACGCGATGGATCAGCTGATCGAGAATTTCGAGGCCGCCAACCCGGATATCACTGTCAAACAGGTCACCTTTCCCTATGCGGACTACCAGACCCGCATCGTTGCCGCCAACATGGCTGGCAAGGGGCCGGATGTGATGCAATTGTTCTATGGTTGGCTCGACAAGTTCGTCGCCGGCGGCCTGTTGCAGCCGCTGCCGCAGGACGCGTTTCCCCATGAGCAGATCGAGAGCGAGTTTTTCCCGATCGTGACCGCAATGAGCCGCGACGGTGAGTATTACGGCCTGCCGACGGCCGTGCGTTCGCTGGCGCTGTTTTATAACAAGAAGCTTTTCGAAGATGCCGGTCTCGATCCGGAAAACCCGCCGCAGACGCTGGATGAGCTTGTTGCCGCCGGCAAGGCGATTGCCAAGTTCGACGATGCCGGCAACATGATCACCGAAGGCATGACCCTCGACATGGCCGGGCAGGACCACCAGTGGTGGCGCGAGGTTCTGGTGCGTCAGTTCGGCGGCGTGCCCTACACCGATGACTACCGCAAGGTGACCTATGACAGCCCGGAAGGCACCGAGGCACTCGAATTCTACACTAATTTGCAGCTTGAAGAGAAAATCGGCCAGGCGGGCTTCATGGATGAAGGTCAGGCTGCGTTTCGTGCGGGCAAGGCCGGTATGACAATCGACGGCACGTTCCGGCTTGGCTCCTTCAGCCAGATCGAGGATTTCGAATGGGCCGTGACCGAGTTGCCGGCCAATGCCGACGGCATGCGCTCCAACTATTCGAGCTATTTTGCAAATGGCATCGGTGCCAAGGTCAAAGGCGAAGAACTTGAAGCGTCCGAGAAATTCCTCACCTATCTGACCTCTCCGGAAGCCATGAGCGTCTGGCTCGATGTGGTCGGTGAACTGCCGGCGCGCCGCGCAGTGGCGCTGACCGACGAAAACACCTCCAATCCGATCTACGGTCCCTTCCTGAAGGGTCTGGCCTATGCCCATACCACGCTGTTTGTGGACAGAGCCGCGCAGCGCCAGGTCGCCATAGACATGGTCAACCGGGTTCTGCTTAACGGCCAGTCGCCTGCCGACAGCATCAAGGAAGCGGCCGCTGACGAACAAGCCATTATCGATGATGCGATGTAAGCCGGATCGGACCGATGTCTCTTCAGGTTGAAAACACCAATGGGGCGGCTTCCGGCCGCCCCAAAGGCGGCGGCTTTGCCGACCGTTTCTCGATGCACACCAAACGCCTTGCCTGGATCTGGACCTTTCTGGCGCTGCCTGTGCTGTTTTACAGTGTCATTCGTTTCTACCCGACCCTCGACGCCTTCCGGCTGTCGCTGACGGACTGGAACCTGATGCGACCACCGAAATTCATCGGTTTCGAAAACTACACAAAATTGTTCGCCGATCCGGACTTCTGGCAGGTGTTCAAGAACACCTTTGCTTATCTCATTTTCGGAACGCCGATCTCGCTGTTTCTGTCCTTCACCATTGCCTTCTTTCTGGACCGGGTTCGTTTCGGTCACGGCTTTATCCGCGCGCTCTATTTCATGCCGTTTCTGACAACGGCGGCAGCCATGGCCTGGGTCTGGCGCTGGTTCTATCAGCCGGCCCCGATCGGCCTCATCAACGATTTTCTGGCCTATTTCGGCCTGCCGCAGCAGCCGTTTCTGCGCTCTACCACCCAGGCGCTGCCTTCCATCATGGTGACGGCGATCTGGGCTGGGCTCGGTTTTCAGATTATCATCTTCATGGCGGGCTTGCGTGCCATTCCGACGACCTTCTACGAAGCAGCGCGGATCGACGGGCTCGGGGAGTGGGCCATTTTGCGCAGGATCACGCTGCCGCTTCTGAAGCCGACCACAGTGTTTCTGGTGGTACTCTCCTCCATCGGCTTTCTGCGGATCTTCGACCAAGTCTATAACATGACCACCAATGATCCGGGCGGACCGCTGGGCACTACCAAGCCGTTGGTGCTGATGATCTATCAGTCGGCCTTTTCCTCCTATCAGATGGGCTACGCGGCCGCGCAGACCGTTGTGCTGTTTCTCATTCTCCTCGTCATATCGCTGCTGCAGCTTTGGATCCTGAGGGACAAGTCATGACTGATATTCGCCAAAAGGACGCAGTATCGCGCTTTCGCCCGAGGGTGCGGCCCGGTCGGATACTGATGTGGACGCTGCTTTTGATCGGCGGTGTCATCATGATCACGCCGCTTCTGTTCATGTTTTCCACTTCGCTGAAACCGGCGAGCCAGGTCTATGATTTGAGGCTGATCCCGCAGGACCCGACATTTTCGAACTATGTGAAGGTGCTGACCTCCACCGGGTTCGGGCGCTGGTTCTTCAACTCATTGCTGGTGGCGACGATCGTCACCTGTTCCAACGTGTTCTTTGACAGTCTTGTCGGCTACACGCTGGCCAAATTCCGCTTTCGTGGGCGCCGTTTCATCTTCATCGCCATCCTGTCGACGCTGATGATCCCGACGGAAATGCTGGTGATCCCGTGGTATCTGATGTCGGCCAATCTTGGCTGGCTCGACAGCTATTGGGGCATCATGTTCCCCGGGATGATGACCGGGTTCGGTACCTTCCTGATGCGCCAGTTCTTCGAAGGCGTGCCGGATGATTTCATGGAGGCAGCCCGGATCGACGGCATGAACGAGTTCGTGATCTGGTGGAAGATCGCCATGCCGCTTGTGGCTCCGGCGCTGTCGGCGCTTGCCATCTTCACCTTCCTCGGCAACTGGACTGCCTTCTTCTGGCCGCTGATCGTCACCACTTCGAGCGAGCTCTATACGTTGCCTGTCGGGCTTTCGAGCTTTGCCGTGGAGGCCGCGATCCAGTGGGAGATGATCATGACCGGGGCTGCCCTTGCCACCATTCCCACACTTCTCGTCTTCCTCATCTTCCAGCGCTATATCGTGCGCGGTGTGATGCTGGCCGGCGTCAAGGGATAACACCATGAACACCAACGATCCCCAAAGAAACGATACCAGCCGGTTTCCGGACCCAGCCTATAAGGAAACCGTGCTCAAGCCATTGTTTGACGGTGCAAAAACAAACTTCATCGATGGCTTCAGGGCGATCGACCGGGCCCACCTGGTGATGCTTGCCGAAACCGGCATTCTCAACGGTGAGCAGGCGGGAAAGATCGCCGATGCGCTGGACGCGATTGACCGAGAGGTCGATCCCGCCGCCCTTGAATACACCGGCGAGGTCGAGGACTTCTTCTTTCTGATCGAGAAGGAACTGAAGGCACGGCTCGGCCCGGATCTTGGTGGCAGATTGCACACGGCGCGCTCGCGCAATGATATCGACCACACGCTGTTCAAGTTCAATCTGCGCCGCTATATCGATGTCGCTGCTGACCGGGCTCTCAAACTGCTCGCTGCGCTGATCGAGACTGCGCACCGCGAAAAGGCGACGCTGATCGTCGCCTATACTCACGGCCAGCCTGCCCAGCCGACCACCTTCGGGCATTACCTTTCTGCGGCCATCGAGATGCTTTCCCGCGATATCGAGCGGTTGTTTGCCGCGCGAAAGATCGTCGATCTCTGCCCGATGGGGTCGGCCGCAATCACCACATCCGGTTTCCCGATCGACCGGGCGCGCATGGCGGAACTGCTCGGTTTTGCCGCACCGCTGCAAAACTCCTACAGCTGCATTGCCGGCGTCGATTACATCACGGCGACCTATTCGGCGCTTCAGCTGATGTTCCTGCATCTCGGCCGGATGATCCAGGATTTTCAGTTCTGGACCAGTTTCGAGGTCGGTCAGCTCTATGTGCCCAATGCGCTGGTGCAGATCTCCTCGATCATGCCGCAGAAACGCAACCCGGTGCCGGTGGAGCATATGCGCCATCTGGCAAGCCAGACGGTGGGGCGCGCCCAGACGGTGCTGACGGTGATGCACAACACGCCGTTCACCGACATGAACGACAGTGAGGGCGAGACCCAGGTGATGGGTTACCAGGCCTTTGACAGCGGCATGCGTGTTCTGGAATTGATGACCAGCCTTGTCGGGCAGGTGCGCATCAGTTCAAAACGCGTTGCCGCCAATCTCGACCGCTCCTGCATCACCATCACCGAACTGGCCGATAGTCTGGTGCGGCGCGAGGCGCTCTCTTTCCGTCAGGCCCACGAGATTGCCGCCGATGTCGCCCGTGCTGTGGTGGCAGCCGAGGGTGCGCTTGGTACCGATGGGTTTGCCCCGTTCAAAAAGGCCTTTATCGCCCATGTAGGCCGGGAGGCGACGCTTGATGAAGACGCCTTCCGCGAGATCGTCTCGCCGGAATATTTCGTCACCGTGCGAAAGCGTTATGGCGGGCCGGCGGCAGAGCCGCTCGCAGCCGCCATTGAAGGCTATCGGGCGGAGCTGGATTCATTTCAAAAACAAGCCGAAGAGCTTGCCAGCCGCCTCGATGCGGCAGCAGGCGAACGCGGCGCATGTTTCGACCGGTTGAGGGAAAAGCATAATGGCTTCGATCGCACTGGAAAAACTGGTGAAGCGCTATGACAAGGTCGAGGCCGTGCATGGCATCGACCTCGAAATTGCCGATGGCGAATTCGTCGTTTTCGTCGGTCCCTCGGGCTGCGGCAAGTCGACCACGCTCAGGATGATCGCGGGTCTTGAGGAGATCACCGGCGGCACGTTGCGGATCGGTGACGCGGTGGTCAACGAGCGGGCGCCAAAGGCGCGCAACATCGCCATGGTGTTTCAGAACTATGCCATCTATCCGCATCTGACGGTCCGCCAGAACATCGGCTTCGGGCTTTACACCGCGAAGCTTTCGAAGGACGAGAAGAATGCCCGGATCGACGACACCGCGCGGATACTCGGTCTGACGGATTATCTGGAGCGGCGGCCTGCCGCGCTTTCCGGTGGGCAGCGCCAGCGCGTCGCCATCGGTCGGGCGATGGTGCGCAATCCATCTGCGTTTCTGTTCGATGAACCGCTGTCCAATCTCGATGCTCAGCTTCGTGCGCAGATGCGTATTGAAATCAAGAAGTTGCATCAGGAACTTAAGACAACAACCGTCTATGTGACCCATGACCAAATTGAAGCCATGACCATGGCCGACCGTATCGTGGTGATGAAGGATGGCAATATCCTGCAGACCGGCACACCGGTCGATCTTTATGAAAACCCCGCCGATGTGTTTACCGCCCGCTTCATCGGCTCGCCGTCGATGAACATGCTGCCGGCCTTGGCACTGGCTGGGCAGTCTGCCGTGCCGTCCGATGATGTCCTTGTCGGCATTCGCCCGCATGATCTTCTCGCCGTTGTCGACGGAGCGGTACCGGAAGGCGCGATCGTGACGCTGGAGGGTGTGGTTGAGGCAGTCGAGCCACTCGGCCCGGAAACCATGGTGCATCTGAACGTCGCCGGGGCATCGCTGATTGCCACCTCGCCGGGCACGCTTTCGCCGGCCGTTGGCAGCCGGATCACCTGTACGGTTCAGCCGGGCAAGCTCTATCTCTTCGATGCTGCGACAGAAAAGAGCCTTGGCCGTAAATGACATCCGTAAATGACGAGAGGTCGGCGGTTCTGTGCGTCGGCCGGATTTATTGTGACCTGATTTTCACAGGTCTTGAGCGAATGCCGGTTCTGGGCCGAGAAATCTTCGCCGAAAACCTGACGATTGCGGCAGGCGGGGGGCGTTCATTTCTGCCGCCCATTTCGCCGGGACCGGCCGCCAAGCCGCGCTTGTCGGTCGACTGGGCCGTGATGCGCTTTCATGCGCAATCGAAGGCCAGCTTCAAGCAAGCGGCGTCGATCTGGCCTTTCTGGAGCGCGCTGACGATGCCGGTCCGCAGGTGACAGTTGCCTCGGTGCTGGCGAGCGAGCGCGCCTTTCTGACCAAGCGGGCAGGGCGCGCCGAGCCTGCCACCCTTGAAGACGCGCTTGCCTGGTCGATGGCCGGCCACCTGCATATTGCCGAATATGCGACCCTCGCCGAAATGCCGGATCTTGTCAGCCGTGCCCGCAGCGCCGGGCTCACGGTATCGCTTGACCCGAGCTGGGACGACACGCTGATTGGAGATCCGGATCTTTTGGAGAAGTGTCGTGGCGTCGACCTGTTTTTGCCGAACCTCGAAGAGGCTCGCGTCATTACCGATGAGTGCGACCCGCAAGCCATGTGCGCGCACCTTGCTGAACATTTTCCCGTCGTCGCTATCAAGGCTGGCGGCGAGGGCGCTTATCTGGCAGCGTCGTCCTTGCGCAGCCAGGCACCGGCTGAAAATGTGGCCGTAGTTGACACCACCGGCGCAGGCGATGCCTTCAATGCAGGTTTTGTCGATGCATGGCGGAAAGGCGAAGACCTGCTGCTCTGTCTCTCTGCCGCCATCCGCGCGGGAAGCCGCGCTGTGCAGGTTGCCGGCGGCGCAGGCGCGTCCGCAAAAAATCGATTAACAGGCTGCTGCAAAACGGTCTGTTTTGTTGCTTCTAGTTTTGGACCTGTCGCAGTTTGATGCCGCTCCTTTGATAGCATTTACTGCAACAAAGGAGACAGGCCATGGGAGAAAAACGGACGGATGAATTCCGCCAGGATGCGGTGCTGATTGCGTTCACCAGTGGTCTTACGCGTAAGCAGCTGGCTGACGATCTGGGCGTTGGGGTGTCGACGCTGGACACATGGATTACTGCCCACCGAGACACGGATGTGGTGTCACAAGAGGATTTGAGCCTTGCCCAGGAGAATGATCGGCCTCAGTACGAGGTTCGCATCCTCAAGGAGGAACAGAAAGGGTCAAATGTCGGTGGCATTCAACACTGCGGGCCGTGTCTGGCGAAGCTGGCCGGTTGAACTCCCCGCTGCAAGGAAGCGACAAACCACGCGAGGCACGCTTCGGCGCGCGGCGTCTCGGAGCGCACGGCGAAGACAAGTGCCTCGTCGGGGTGAAGACCATATTTACCTATGCTTTCGGAGAGCATTGTTTCACGGGGCTTACAGCAACGGAACTCAGTCCAGCTTCGCTTAACCTCGCAAAAAATTGTTACCGTAGAGTCTAACATGATCTGCCTGGCCGGAGCGAGCCTCGCGCTCCCCGGTCGTCTCAAGAGTTTCTTCATCGGTCATATCGCTGCCGGACAGGGGGACCTGTAGGATGGCGATTCCAGTTGGAGCAAGAACTCGCGCAATCTCGGCCATCGCTTTCCGGTCCTCCGGAATATGCTCCAGAACGTGTAGCGCCAGAAGGACATCCGCATAATCGACGGGAAACGGTAGGGCGGTCAGTGACGCGACGATATCGACCTCGCGTTCATCCGCTTCTGGATAAGCATCCACCGTTTTTGAGACGCCGAACAGATTACGAAACGCAAGGGTCGCATGGGATGGGGCGACTTCGACCAATGTCGCTCGCTCGGGCAATCGGGTCTGCGGAACCCACATATTGCGCAGCAATGGTCCCACGAGATGAAGAAAGCGATGGCGCTCGAGCGACCCGCATTCTGGGCAACCAGCGTTCGGCCTGCCTCGTGGGCCGGGGACAAATTTACCGACGAAACCGCAACAACTGCAAACATGGCTGCTCAACGGGAAAGGAGCGCCGACGGCACGTTCTCGCAAGGCAATTTCGCGACCGAGATCGGGCGGCCAATGGGCTACGGTGATCCGACTTGAACCGGATGCCGAATAGAGGGAAGAAATAGCATTGACTGGGACGATCTCGGCTGGGCCTAGAGCCGATGAACCTCAGTACATAGTCCCAGTCGACCAAGCGTCTCAAATCTGGATCAAATCGGGTGGCGCTTGCCCGATGCATGATCTGATTGAGATCCACGTAGTTGCTCTGTTTCAACTTTTCGAAATCAAAGGGAACAAGGAACCAGTTTTTCTCGGTGGTCGTAAATTCTGTATCGCGAAGCTGGGCGCCGTAAACGATGTCAATCTTGGGGTCTGCATTTAGAAACTCCGCAGCCTGCTCTATCCATCGCGGCCACATAAGATTGTCGTCATCCAGAAACGCCACGAGAGATGAGTCCAACGCGTCAAGCGCAAGATTTCGGGCCGCCGAACTGCCGCTGTAGGGGCTTTCGGTTTGAAGGACGGAAATCGTGAGGTGACTAGAGAATTCCTCGACCAGTTCCTCAACTGGATCCCGACCGTCATTGACTACAAACACTTGGTCTGGCCGACGGCTTTGCGCCGCAATCGAAGTAAGCGCCCTTCTGAGGCTTTCGGGACGGTCGCAGGTAGGTATGACAACACCCACTGTACCTTCACCGGTTTGGTCCGACCTCTTGGGACCGCCAAAGAGCATGGAAGCGATGTCGTAAAGTGCTTGACGATTAAATTGCTCGGAAGTCTGCAACAGGGTAATTGATTGTGAGAGGCGTGAATGAGCTGCATCCAGTCTCTGCTGACTTTCATCGAGGCGTGAATGGGCTGCCTCCAGTCTCTGCTGACTTTCATCAAGGCGTGAATGAGCTGCGTCGAGCCTCTGCTGACTTTCATCAAGGCGTGAATGAGCTGCCTCCAGTCTCTGCTGACTTTCATCAAGGCGTGAATGAGCTGCATCCAGTCTCTGCTGACTTTCATCGAGGCGTGAATGGGCTGCATCCAGTCTCTGCTGGTTTCCATCAAGGCGTGAATGAGCTGCGTCGAGTCTCTGCTGGTTTTCATCGAGGCGTGAGGCGACGAAATCAAGGTCGGCTTGAGACGCAAAAATTCGTGCGAACTCTTTTTGATTGGCCTAAGTATCTCCCGCCAAATTTTTTCAATACCATTTTTCCGCCTTAGTTTTTTCGCAGACTTGCACTGATCGGCCCCATGCGCCCCACATCTAATTTGAGAGTCTGCGGGTTGGTGGTTGGTAGTTTGGTTGATTTTCCTGGGCAAGTGTCTGGGTGGCGGTCGCATCACAATCTTTCATTTCTCGCCGCACTTCGATCGGCATTTTATTGCTTAGCGAGGAATGCGGCCTGACACGGTTGTTGTTATATCGCCACAGGGCCAGTTTTCGCCGGGTTCAGCACGACACTGTCGAGCATTGTGTCAGCCAGAAACCGGGTACTGTCTCGGAACCGGTTGGCGACGCTTCTGGGGGCGGTGTATCTTGAGCAGATCGCGCGGCTGACCGACGTGATCGAACGGCTGGCAAACGCGTTGGAGGCTGCATCGAAGACAGATTGTGAATTGCGGCGGCTTTGCACCATCCCCGGGATCGGCCCCGTGATGACGGGCGCCGTTGCGGCATTCGCCCCCGACCTCGACACTTTTGATAGTGGGCGGAACTTTGCGGCCTTTCTGGGCCTTGTGCCACGGCAGAGATCCATGGGTGGCAAGGCTAGGCTGGGGGCTCTCAGCAAGATGGGCCAGACCGACATTCGCCGACTGCTCATCGTCGGAGCGATGAGCGTGATCTGCTGGGTTGTCCGAAAGGGTGACAGTTCGAGATCGTTAGCTCGTTGCCCTCATGGCACGCAAGCACAGGATGGTCGCGGCCGTTGCGTTGGCGAATAAAATGGCCCGGATGATCTGGGCCATGCCGACCAAGCAAGAGGATTATCGAATGGCGTGACCTGAAACCGAGACGGGAAAAGGCACGACATGGCCGCAAGGCCGGGGAACGATCGACGAGGGGTACGCGACACGGACTTCGAAGTTCAAGGCAGGGAAATTCAGACCCGGGGCTCGAGCGCTTGCAGCTCGCTGAACCGATGTGAACCCAGCTTTCCGAACAGCATCCGGCCCGTGGCGTCATCGAAGGCCACAATCTGAGGCCTGACACACGTCCGATCGAAGACCCCGCCGAAAAATCGAAGATAAAGCTTGCCAGACAGGGGCAACCACACACGTCTTGATACAATCGATGCCGCTGGGTGGGGCGTCCACCGCATCAGTTCATTCGGCAAGGGCAGAGCTCGCTCGGGTAAAATCAAAGTGCAATCGCGTCGGCTGTCTGGAGCGATAGTTGCGTATTCTGCGACATAAAGTAACACACGAAAAACGAGTGTCTATTGTTGACCTCCGGTTGAGCAGGGTTGATAACAAGGTTGGAATGAAATGCTGCGTCGGGGGCGGGCTTATGGTTGTAGGTGTGCCTTTGCGGCATGCGCCGGTCCGGCGAGGCGTGGATGCGCAGGCGGCAGAGCAGGAAGGCCAGTCCAAGGGACGGTTTGTCTTTTCACTGCTCGGCCCGGGGGCAGATATCGCTCCGGTGGTGGCGCTGGCACGGGAGGTGCATGGCGAAAGCCGGTTTGGCTACATTCCCTTCAGTCCATCGAAAGTGGAGGCGATCATTGCGCGGATTGTTGCCAATCCGTCGCGCTCGGCCTGCATTCTCGCGACCCGAAGCGATGAGGTTGCCGGCATGCTGTGGTGCTCGCTCGGCGAATATCACATTGGCACCGATGTCCTGCTGACCACGATCCACAATCTCAATGTCCAGAAATCGCTTCGGGCCTCGCTTGCGGGCGGCAAGGTGACGCTTGGGCTGCTGAAGCGCGCCGAGGCCTGGTCACGGGCCAAGGGCGCGCGCGAGATGTTGTTTCATGTGACGTCGGGTGTGGAGACGGAGCGGACGGAGAGGATGATGTGGAAGTTGGGGTATGATGTAATGGGTGGGAATTACGCATATAGGCAATGCAGGTAAGCGAAAAGGGAAATTATGGATATTATCCTTATGATATACGCACCACTTATTACAAAATTCCAGATTTTGATAAATAGTAGAAAAAAATGTATGTCATTGATTTAATTTTATTCTTTTATAGCGTTATCGTTTTTTTATACAGAAAGACTTCGAGGGAAAGTATTTATACATTTTCAATATTTCCAATTTGGCAATCGGAGTTATAATTAGTCCTTTTATAGTTTCATTAGTTAAGCAGCATAAGGGTGTGAGCGGTGAGTAATACAAGGGGGCAGTTTAATTTTTCCGGATCAGATCAGGATAAAATTTCTATAGAAAGGAGTATAATACAGGTCCATCTCATTTGAACGTACAGAGTTCGTTTGAATTTGGCGGATTGAGTCGGTGGAGTTCTGACTTACTTCAAGGATACTCAAACGCGCCACCGGTGGATGTTGGTTTCACTTATGGCGTCGGCATCGCTGGGCTCTCTGCCGACGTTTCTTATGATGATTTGACCGAAGAGACTTCACTTCAACTTAGTGGCTCCGTGATTGGGCTGGGTTTTGACGTGGAGCTAGTCTTGGATCGGAACAATAAAATCATATCGTCCAGTGGTTTTGGCGGCGGTCAATTGATCGGAGGAACCAAGGCTGTGGTCCTTGGCCTTCCTATAGGCACCGAAGGTATAATGCGTGTCGGCCTGAAAACTAGCGCCAATAGCCTGTCATTCGTTGTTGAAACTGAAGCGTCTGTTGGCATCCTAATCGGCGAATTTGACTATAACTTCTCGCAAGAAGTCGAGCTGCTACGATTTGGCGACCAATGCTTCCTCGCGGGCACGCCGGTCACTATGGCGGATGGCGTTGAAAAGTCGATTGAGGATTTGCAGCCCGATGACTGGGTGATGGCGTTCGATCGTAACGGCAACACGGTGCCCGGCCGGGTTGCCGAGCGGGAAATGGTCGAACGGGATCGTCGCAAGGTCGAGCGGCGTATCAAGGCAGCCAAATTCCCGGTCGTCAAAAGCCTCGACAGTTTCGACTTTGCCGCCATCCCGAAGCTCAACAAGATGCAGGTGCTGGAGCTGGCCCGCTGCGAATGGATCGAGCGTCGCGAGAACGTCATCGCTCTCGGCCCCAGCGGAACCGGGAAGACGCACATAGCGCTCGCCCTCGGCCTTTCAGCCTGCCAGAAGGGCCTGTCCGTTGGCTTCACCACAGCCGCAGCCATGGTCTCAGCGAGATGATGGAAGCCCGTGACGAGCGGCGCCTCTTGCGTTTCCAGAAGCAGATGGCAGGGTACAAGTTGCTGATCATCGACGAACTCGGCTTCGTGCCGCTCTCCAAGACTGGCGCGGAACTGCTGTTCGAGTTGATCTCGCAACGTTATGAGCGGGGCGCCACCCTGATCACCAGCAATTTGCCCTTTGATGAATGGACCGAAATCATGGGATCCGAGCGCCTGACCGGCGCTCTGCTCGACCGCGTCACGCACCATGTCAACATTCTCGAAATGAATGGCGACAGCTATCGTCTCGCCCAAAGCCGTGCCCGAAAGGCCAGCTGAAACCCTTCAGAAAATCGCTACGCAGGTATGAGGCCCCCGCTCGGGCTACGCCCTCCCGCGGGCCTCATACCTGCGCCCGAGGTGGCCGACTTTTGCTCCGCCCCGTGGCCGGTTTTTACACCGCCGTTGACACGCAAACCTCCTGTTTGCACCATCGATTCAGATTCGTCGCATTTTTGGAAGCCCGAGAGTCAGAATTATTGAAGTCTGGTATTACTGGGCTTTGGAGGCCTTAACCAGTTCCTCAAGCTTCTCGTATTCTGCCTTCACTTCCGGCTGGCTTTCCAGAAGCTCGGATGCAAGCTCTGCGAAACCTTCTTCCATCTGTGCCTGTTCTTCGGCAGGCAACTGCGTGATCACGCCGCCATTTTCGGTCCAAGTGGCATAAGAGCGGCCGACGTTCTCGATGCCCCACGGGTAGACCGCTTCTTCGGCTGCGCGGCCGGCGGCGATGATTGCGGCCTTGGTGTCTTCGCTTTGCATCTGGAACCAGTCTTCGTTGACGAGGGTAACCGAGACCACTTCGGCGAAGTGCAGGTCGAGGATATATTTGCCGACATCATAATACTTGAACGCGGTCAGGATCGGCACGCCCACCAGCATGCCGTCGAGGCCGCCAGACTGGAGCTGCGGGATCACTTCGGAAAGGGCCAGCGGCAGGGGATAGCGCCGATCTGTTCCATCGGCTCGATCTGTAGCGGCGAGGCAAAGGTACGGATCTTGAGGCCCTTGACGTCCTCGAGCGTCTTGGCGTCTTCCATGGTGAAGAGTACGGTCGGGGAGTTGTAAATCGCGCCGATTACGCGCAGGCCCTTGTTGAGAAACATGGTTTCGAGATGATCGCGAAACTCCGGGTTGTGAAGCGCCGCATGCACATCCTCGGGCGAGGTGAACAGGCCTGGAACGTCGAAGGCCTGAAAACGCGGATCGACGTTGGACATGAATGATGTCGGCGTGGTGAAGGCCTCGATCGTTCCCAGAAGCACGCCTTCGGACATGCGCGGGATCGCGCCGAGCTGGGAGGCCGGGTAGATCTCGGTCTTCACGGCGCCGGGCGCGCGCTCGGCGAGTTCGTCGGCAAAGACCTTGATCCATTCATGCTGCACGTCGTTGATGGTCGCGGTCGCGAGCTTCATCGTGCTTTGCGCCTGGGCAGTGAGGAATGAACTCACCGTCAGCGCGGTGGCAAAGGCCGCAGTCTTGAGAAGGTTGGAGATCATCGAACGTGTCCTTTTTCAGTGGGGTTGGGCGAGGGACAGGGATAATGCGGGAACATAGGTGATCACGAGGAGGGCGATGACGAGGACCACAACGAAGGGGCGACGCCTCGGTAGAGTGTGTGAGCGGGTAGGCCGGTCACCTGTTGGGCCACGAATATGTTCAGGCCGAAGGGCGGCGTGAACATGCCGATGGCCAGATTGACGGTCATGATGACCCCGAAATGGATCGGGTCGATGCCGAGCGATATCGCGATCGGCACCAGAAGCGGCGCGAAGACGAGGATTGCGGAGGTCGGATCGAGGAAAGCGCCGATGGCCAGGAGCAGCAGGTTCACGGCCAAAAGGAAGGTGAAGGCGGATAACTGCATTGCATTTATCCAGGCAATCATCGCCTGCGGCACGCCCTGCGTCGTCAAGATCCAGGTAATGACGCTTGCCGCGGCGACAAGGATCAGGATCTGGCCCGAGAGCATCGCTGCTTTCCCCGCAGCATCGATGATATCGCGCAGCGTCATCGTGCGGTAGACGAACAGGCCGATCACGATGGCATAGAAACAGGCAAAGCCGCCCGCCTCGGAAGGCGAAAACACGCCGAGATAAATGCCGCCGAGCACGAAAACCGGCATCAGGATCGCCCAGAACGCGTCCTTCGTTGCCTTGGCGGCCGTCCTGAACGAGAACGAGCTTTCTGAAGGAATGTCGCGACGGATGGCATCCGCAATCACGAACAGACACAGAAGCGCTGCCATAAGGATGGCCGGCAGGATCCCGGCGATGAAAAGCCGGGGAATGGATTGCTCGGCGGCCATGCCATAGAGGATCATGGCGATGCTGGGCGGGATGACGATATCAATGGCGCCGGAAGACGCCAGAAGGCCGCCCGCGCGGCGCTGACCGTAGCCCGCGTCAATGAGCTTGGGATAAAGCGTTTTGCCGAGCGCTGCGACGGCGGCGACCGAGGACCCCGAGATTGCGCCGAGAGCGGTTGACGCCGCGACGGTGGAAACGCCGAGGCTGCCCGGAACCCGCCCCACCATTGCCATCGCCCAGGCGATCAGCCTGTTGGCGATGCCGCTGGAACTCATGAGCTGTCCGGCGAAGACGAAGAACGGGATTGCCAGAAGGGCGAAGTTGTCGAGCCCGCCAAACATGACCTGTTGAAGCGCCACGGGCGGTATGTTCAGAAAGAACAGCATGGCGACGGCGACCACAGTCAGGAAGACGAGGAAGATCGGCGTGCCGATGGCGACAAGCAGAACGGGCAGGACGATATAGGCGAAGATCATGGGCGGATCTCCGAAGCCGGGGCCTTTCGCAACAGGGCTCTGATGTCGAAAATGAGCTTGATGACGCCGGCAACAGTCAATCCGGCGAAGCCGATGAGCAGGGCTGCATGTGGTATCGTCATGGGAATGCCAAGCCCCATGCTGGTCACGCCGATCCGGTTGATCTTGGCGATGAAAAGCCAGGATGCATGGGTTGCGAAGCTGCAGGCGAAGATGGCCGCGAGATCGTGGAGAATATACCAGAAATGCCGGGCGCGCTTCGTGCTGTAGAGCGGTACCAGGTCCACGCTGATATGGGTGCGGGTGAAAAATGACAGGACCGCGGCAATCATCGTGATCCAGATGATCAGGTAGATCATCAACTCATCCGCGCCGACGGGGAGATGCCGAAAAGGTAGCGGCTGCCGGCGTTGAGCACATTGATGGCAACCACGACAAGAAGCACAATGCCGAGGCCGGTGTGGAGCGCGCGCGTGACGATATTGCCTGTCCGAGTCGGTTTAGACGCGGGCTGGTCGTCAGTACTCATGTGCGGTCCTCCAGGATGCGGCGGATCGCGACCAGCTTTTGCGCTCGGCTTTTCTGGAGTTCGGCGATTTTTTCAGGCGTATAGTCATAGACGCCGCTACCCGACTTCAGACCCAGCGTGCCTGCGGCGATCTTCTCGCTGATCAGTTCCGGCACATCCTTGCGGTCGGCAAGATCGGCGTTGAGGAAGCTCGAAACGGAGTGGTAGATGTCGAGTCCGGCCATATCCAGAAGCGCCATGGGGCCGATCACCGCAAGCTTGTAGCCGATCCCCCATGAAACGCAGGTATCGATATCCTCCGGGTCGACTACGCCCTGTTCGACAAGGTCGATAACCTCCCGCAAAAGCGCGTAGAGGACACGGTTTTCGACGAAACCCGGCACATCCTTTTTCACGGTCACGGGCAGGAGGCCCAGCGAGCGGATCAGATCCTTGATCGCCTCACTCGTCTCTGGCGCTGTGTGCGCGCCTGCGATGACTTCGATCATCGGAATGATGTGCGGCGGGTTTGACCAGTGCATGCCGACCATGCGGGCGGGATTGGAAATGTGCTCTTGAAGGCTGGTGATCGGAATGCCTGAGGTGTCGGAGGCAACGATGACGTCGGGGCCGACGAGGGCGTCGATCTGGCGATAGACGCCGGCCTTGATCTCGGCCGTTTCGGGAACGTTCTCGATCACCAGCTCGGCGCCTGCGACCGCTTCGGCAAGGTCGCTCGTCAGCTTGACCGGGTTATCCGCCGTGGCCTTAATGCCGAGCTTATCGAGTACGGCGTTGGCCGTCGCGATCATGGCGGAGGCGCGTTCGAGGGCTGCCGGTGCGATGTCATATGCGGTGACTTCGACGCCACCGCGCGCCAGCCGCGCCGCCATGCCCGGTCCCATGGTTCCCAACCCGATGATTGCAATTTTCTTCATGATTTTTCTCTTTCCTGGTTGAGTGGCTCGGACTGGAAGCACCGATCTTGTTGTCTGGTGTGTGAACCGGCCCCGCGAGCGGGATTTTTGCGAGGAGCGCGATTACCACAACGGCTGCAATGATGTTGACAATGGCAAACATGTGCCCCAGCGCGAGCGGCAACATCAGGCAGACACCGGCTGCAACGTGTAAGGCCAAGGCACTCTTCGGCGATTTGAAAACGGTACGCCGCATATTCGCCCCGTCAAGACTGGCCGCGGTGATCGAGGTCAGCGCCACCGGTGGGGTCAGTATCGACATCACCTCAAAACAGGGGATGGAGAGATAAGCAGGTCCTGGGCTCGAGCGGCAGAGCCGACAGTGCTTCCCACGCGCAGCACGCTGCCTGCGAAAATCCTGAATTTCATTGTGTTCACCTCTGTGTTTTGCGATCGGACCGGCGTTTTCGCTTCTTGTCCTTGGGTCGTCTGTTTTAGTGGATCATGCTTGACTGGCCTTGATGAGATCTGCGGCTTTCTCGGCGATCATGATGACGGCGGCATTGATGTTGCCGCAGGGCAGATCGGGCATCACCGAGGCGTCGACAACGCGAAGGCCGGTGATGCCGCGAACCTTGAGTTCGGGGTCGACGACGGACGCCTCGTCCGCGCCCATGCGGCAGGTGCCGGCCGGGTGGTGCACGGTGATCGAGGTCTTGCGGATATGCTCATCGATCTCCTCGTCGCTCTGGCATTTGGCGCCGGGAAAAACTCGGTTTCGATATAGTTGGCCATCGCCGGCTGGGCGGCGAGCGTGCGCCCGACGTGGAAGCCTGCGCGCAGCGATTTCCAGTCGTTCTCGGCGGCAAGAAAGTTCTGGTGAATGAGCGGTGCCGCGAAGGGATCGGTGGATGCGAGCTTGACCTCGCCCCGGCTTTCGGGCTGCACGGCGACGATGCGGGTGGCAAAGCCATCGCGAAACGGCTGTTTGAACGGTTTGAACCATGGCCATGCCGCCAGCGGCGCGGCGGTGAACAGAAGCTGGATGTCGGGAAGCGGGCGGCTTTCATCGCTCTTGAGGAAGGCCACAACGCCGCCGGGCACGTCGCCGGAAAATCCCTTTCCCGTCAGATAGGTCCTGGCGAAATCGAGCGTGATCCTGTCGGCGCGCATCTTGTGCAGGAAGGGGCCGGGCGTCTTGCGGTGATGCATGATCAGCACCGAGACATGATCCTGAAGGTTCTTGCCGACGGCGGGAAGGTTGACCCTGGTTTCGATCCCCGCGCCTGAAGCTCGTCGCCCGCGCCAAGGCCCGAGAGCATCATGAGTTGCGGCGTGTTGATGACGCCGCCAGAAAGCAGCACCTCGCGCTTCGCAGCGACGCGGCGCTCGCTGCCCTTGTGGTCGAAGACGAGACCGGTGGCCCGGCTGCCATCGAAGGTAATGTTTTTGGCCATGGCATGGGTTAGAACAGTGAGGTTCTTCCGAGCCATCGCGGGACGCAGATAGGCATTGGCGGTGGACGCGCGCCGGCCATTTCCGATGGTCATTTGCAGACGGCTGAAACCTTCCTGGGTTTCGCCATTGTAATCCTCGGTCTGGGAATAGCCCGCCTCGCGGCTGGCTTCGGCCACCGCATCCGTCAGCGGGTCCTGGTAACGGCAGCGCTGGGTCGAGACCGGGCCGGAGCCGCCGCGAAACGCCGTTTCACCGCCTTCCCAGCTTTCCGTTTTCTTGAAATAGGGCAGGGTTTTTCATAGGACCATCCGGTAAGCCCGCTTGCCGCCCAGCGATCGTAATCGCCGCGATTGCCGCGGACATAGGCCATGGCATTGGTGGAGGATGATCCGCCGATCACCTTGCCGCGGGCGCATTCCACGGCGCGGCCACCGACATTGTCCTCCGGCTCGCAGAAATACATCCAGTCATGGCGCCGTTCGGTGAGGATCTTGCCCCAGCCCAGCGGAATATGGATCATCGGATCGCGATCCCAGCCGCCGGCCTCCAGCAGCAGCACGGTAACCGAGGGGTCCTCGGTCAGTCGATTGGCCAGCACGCAGCCTGCGGAACCGGCTCCGACGATGACGTAGTCATAGGTTTCAGCGTGCGACATGGCGTTCTTCCTTCAATCGGGGCGATCGGCCCGATCCGTCTTGCGTATGTTGAGGAGCAGGAGGCGCAGGAGCGTCATGCTCTTGATTGCGCCTTCCGCCAGAGTGTCTCAGGCGAGGTCTTCGGCCAGACCGAGGTGGCGGACAGCAGCGGACCAGTGGTCCCAGCCGCGATTGATCTGTGCGCCGACGAGGTTGCCTGCAGCCTCAAGCTCGCCCTCCGTCATGTACTTGATATTCCCGACCTGAAGACCGAGCGTATAGGCCTTGGCTTCCTGTTCCATATAGAAGGCGCGGAAGGTCGTTTGCCGGATCGAGTTGCCGACGTTGACGACGCCATGGCGGGCCATGATAACGGCCGCCGACTGACCGAGACTTTCGGCGATTTCGGCGCAGACTTCGGGACTACCGCCGAACAGGTCGGTGGAATCGCCCTGCTTCTCGCGGATCTCATAGACCGGTACGGATTCTCCGAGGAAGGCGCCCATATGGGTGACCGGCCGCAGCGGCGTGTCGATGAAGCAGAACGGCAGAACGGCGGGCGAATGCGTGTGAAGGACGCACATCACATCCGGCCGGGCCTTGTAGACCTCGCTGTGAATATAGCGCTCCAGATAGGAGGGACGGTTGTCCGTTGTCTCGCCATCGAGCGTCAGGGTCTGGATGTCGGACGGCGTGATCATATTGGGCGCCAGCTTCTGCGGCAGAAGGAACTGGTTTGGGTTTTCCGGGTCGCGGGCGCTGATATGGCCAAAGACATCCATGATGCCCTCGTTCACCAGAATGCGGGTGGCCATCACCAGTTCCTGGATCGCGGTTTCACGCGCTGTTGCTGTATCAGACATTGTTCAGGTCTCCTCTGGATGAGCGGTCTCGGCGTGACCCCGAAAGGAATCACGCCGGGAAAAACATCGGTTAGTTGGAGTAGAGACCGACGATCCGGTTCTGCTCAATGATATTGTCAGCATAGGTGTCGAGAAACTGCTCGCGCGTCGGCGTGCCCTCGACGTTCGTGTCCAGCGCGTAGACCCAGAAGTAATAATGATGGTCGCCATGGCCGGCAGGCGGCTGCGGTCCATAATACTGCATATCCCCGGCGCCGTTGGGGCCAACGCGGAATTTCTCCTGCGCATCCGAAAGATCGGTGGTCTTGGGGTCGATGGCATAGACCGTCCAGTGCGTGAAACCATGCGCCAGGGGGCGTCCGGATCATGGCAGATCACGGCCAGTTCCTTCGTGCCTTCCGGCACGCCGCTGACCGTCAGTTTCGGCAGGACATTGCCCTTGTCGCCTGCGTGTTTGTCGGCGAGGCGCGTCAGCGGGGCGAAATCGGAAGAGGTGATCTTCAGGTCTTTGATGTTCAGAGGCATTTGATTTCCTTGAATATTCGTTTGCTTCAGACTGTGGCCTTGAAGTCGGCGACGGTTTTTCCGCCCACGCGCTGATGCACGCGACCGCCTGTCGCCACTGCAACACATATCAGGATTTCGTCAGGACGCGGGCCGTCCGGCGCGACGAAGGTGAAGGCGTCATAATGGGAACGGATATAGAGTCTCGTCCTTGTGAGCCAGCGGAATATCGATGGCAGTGCCTGCCGAGGCCACCTTGCTGGCGGAAGATATCCATGCGTCTCCGCCGCCGATGGCTTCGCGCAGCGGGTCGCCAAACGTGGTGGTGACACAGGCCACGACATGTTCCTGCTCGCCGGCGACGCCTGCGATGCCACCCTTGCCATAGCTCTCGACCGGGCGGCCGCCCAGCAGGGCAACCGCGCGTTCGCCAAGCGCATAGCCGATGGCGGCCGATGGAGCGGTCAACGCCGAAAGATCTGCCACGAACTTGCCCGCATAGGGGTTTTTGATGATGACGGCTGCTGCGGCCTTGATCAGAGGGGCCGTTGCGCCGCCGCCATCATGCAGCACTTCCTGGGTCGCACCGTACCAGCCGCGGACCTCGTAGTCCTTTTCGACCTGGCTAGAGTAATTCATGAATGTCTCCTGTAGAGATGATGGGATATTGCTTATTGCGGCCACGAATAGACGCGGTTGATCGGGTCGAGATCGGGCGGCGGTCAGGGCTTCAGGGGTGAAACCGTTGCCATAGGACATGGTGCGGTTGGCGGCATGATCCCCGGACAGCTTCTGTGTGAGATCGGTAATCGGACGTACCGATTTTTCCCAATCCGCGAGCGCATCGTCGAGCATGTCGTTTTTCTCGACGTCCTGGGCCAGGGTGAATGCGTTCACCATGCCGCAGCCTGCCCCTGCGCCAGCGCCGGGCACATTGCGTGGGCAGAATCGCCGACGAGGGCGACCTTGCCGCGCGACCAGTTGTTGAGCTTCGTGGTCTGATAGGTGTCGTAACGCGCGTCCTCGATCTTGGCGGCATCGACGAGGCAGGGTTCGAGGAAGGGGAACATTTCCATCCAGACCTCAAGGTCGAGCGGCACGCGCGAGCCGCGCGGATCGGCGGAAGGCGCCATCAGGCCGAGATAGAGTTCCCTGTCGTTGCAGGGAGAGTAGAGAATGCGCTGCACCCGCGGCCAGTGGTTCCACATGTCGATGGTGTTGTCCCATTCGCCATGGCCGAGCTTGTCTTTGTGACGCGGAACGATGAGGCGGATGATGCCGTCGGTCGCGCCCCAGCGCTCCTGCTCGAAGCCGAGAGAATCGCGGACCTTGGAGCCGACCCCGTCAGCGCCGACGATCAGATCGCCTTCAACAACCTCGCCGGAGGCCAGTTTCAGCGTGCCGGAAGCCTCCGCGCCGACCGCCTCGGAATTGGTGCGGATTTCAACGCCGACTTCACGGGCGCGATTGGCCAGAGCATTGTGCAGATGCGCCCGGGTCATGATGCGCCACGGCAGACCGTTGAAAGTCTCTTTGGACACGGTCTTGTTGTGCATCCAGGTTTCGTAAGCCGGGGGCGTAAATGAATCCTCGAGCACTTCATTCAGGCAGCCGAGACCTTCAAGCACGCGCAGGCCATTGTGCCAGAGATAGATGCTCGCGCCGAAGGCGCGCAGTTCAGGACTCTTTTCGTGCAGGACGACGTCCCAGCCATTCTGGCGCAGCGCGATAGCGGCCGTGAGGCCGGAAAAGCCGCCGCCCGCAACCTGCGCAACCCGTGTCTTGTCCGTGGTTTTGTTGATGCTGACCATTTCTCTGTTCCTGTTGGTTTTTATTGGGGACGCCGGCAGTTCAGCCGTCGATGAAATTGCGGATCGCGCCGATCGTGACGTCGGGATTGGTCTCGTTGACGTAGTGGTCGGCGCCAGGCACGACGACGATGGGCAGGTCCGGACGCAGATCGTGGGTCTTTTCAAGCGCCGCAGCGGAGACCAGCTTGCTTTCGGCACCGCGCATGATCAGAACCGGGCGGGTCACCTCGCGGTAGGCGGGAGCCAGATCGGCGCGCAGTCCTTCGGCCGTCTGGGCCATGGCGGACGCCGAGGCGAGGGGCGCAGGCCTTCGTCGGCTGGCCCGTAGCCGCTTTCCGCTCGAATGCGGATCGCCGGCGCCGGAATGTTAGGATAGCGATTGGCGAGATAGGTGACGATGGCATCGGTATCGGCAAAGGCCTGATCGCCCGCATTCACTCTGGCGGAGAGCGAGGCGAAGACCTCGTCCTCGATATAGGGCGTGAAGTCGATGGCGACGACCGAGCGGACAAGTTCGGGATGGCGCGCGGCGGCGGTGACCGAATTCCGCGATCCCAGCGAGTGTCCGACCAGGATCGCAGGGCCCATATCGAGCGTCTTGATGAGCGCGGCAATGTCACCGGCATAGTCGGCTGCATCGTAACCGGTTTCCGGCTTGTCCGAAAGTCCGTGGCCGCGCTGGTCCACGGCCACCGTTGTGAACCGGTCGGAAAAGGCGTCCATGAGCGGGCCGAAAACGGCGGAATTCGCGGTGATCCCGTGGTAGAACAGCATGAGCGGGCCGCTGCCCCCGATGCGCACGTTCAATGTAATGCGGCCGGTATCGATCCGACGTGCTTGATACCGGCTTTGGGTGGGGCTGGCCGCCATTTCGTTGTTCCCTTGACGTTTCTGTCTGCTTTTTATGTTGGCAGGGAACCACGCCCGTTATTAGCTGTCAATAAGATTGTAAGACATTCTTGCGTTAATTATTGCAGACAGCGGAGGGCCTCATGCTATCCTCTGCGCGGCCGTTCGTGTAGAAAAGCCAGGAAAATATAATTTGAAGAGCCTTGAGGAAACGCCATGAATTCTGGTCTGGATCTCCGGATCACGCCGAGAACCGTGCAGCAGCAGACGATCGAGAAGCTGAGACTGGCCATCATTGCCGGCGTGTTCCCGCCGGGCAGCCGGTTGGTTGAAAGCCAGCTTTGCGCCCAGCTCGGGGTCAGTCGCCCGTCCTTGCGCGAGGCGCTGCGTAGCCTGCAGGCGGAGCGGCTGATCGAGATCATCCCCAACCGAGGCCCCTTCGTTCCCAAGCTTTCCTGGGAGGAGGCGACCGAGATCTACGACGTGCGCGAGCTTCTGGAGGTGGCTGCGGTGGGACGTTGCGCCGCGCTGATTGCACCTGAACAGGTCAAGGAGCTTGAAAGGGCGCTGAAGGCTTTCGAACGCGCCCAGAAAAGCGAAGAAAGCCTCGACATGGTGACCACTGCGGCTGAATTCTACGCGATTATTCTGGCTAATTGCGGCAACGCCATTCTCGAGGAAGTCCATCGCGGACTTGTGGCGCGGATCAGTTTTTCCGCGGCCGATCCATGTCGCTTGAGGGGCGCGCGCAGGACAGTCTTCAGGAGATGCGCGACATCTACGATGCGATTGCTGCGGGCGATGAAGAGCGCGCGCGCGCGGCGGCAAAACGCCACCTGGACAAGGCCAAGGCTGCGGCCAAGCGTGCGATAGAAAATGATGAGATCTGATTTCTGCCTGATGAAGCAGACAGTTGCGCGAAACCGAGTGCTTTGACCGGTTTGAAGGCATATGCCGCTCGGTTTCATATCCTGAAACTGGTTTCGTCCCAATAGAGCGGTGCCGGCCTTCCGCCGCTTGGGTATTCTTGCGTGATGCGTGGAAGGGGCGACCCCGCTTGGGATCGCCACCGGCGCGGCAGGGGACGCGGCTCACTGATCCTCAAGAACTTTGCGCGCCGCGCGGAAGCACTCGAGCGCCTGAGGCACGCCGCAATAGATCGCGATGACATGGATGATGGCGCGGATTTCTTCCTTCGATACGCCGTTGTTGATTGCCCCCGGCAGTGCAGTTCCCATTCATGCATCTTGCCAAGAGCCCCGATCATGGCGAGGTTCATCATCGAGCGTGTCTTTGGCGGGATCACATCGTCCCCCAGCCAAATCCCCAGCACCACGCCGTCATCGCCTCCTGGAATGGCCGCGTGAATTCGTCGGCAGCCGCAAGGTTTTTCTCGACATAGTCCGCGCCAAGTGTGGCTTTGCGCTGTTCGAGGCCCTTTAGGAACAGATCTTCGTCAAAAATGCTCATTTCATGTCCTTTCCTCTGTCAATCGCCAGAGGTTATCGTGCGGGCAAAGGTTTCGGCAATTGCCAGAACAGCGGCGTGAATTGGTCCCGCAGTCAGGCTGGGTATGACGGAAGCGTCCACCACATGAAGATTGTCGAGTGATTTGAGCCGCAGATCCGGATCGACAACGGCATCGTCGTCCTTGCCCATTCTGCAGGTGCCGCAGGGGTGGTGATGGGTGATGACGGCCTTTGCGATGAATTCGTCGATTTCGGCCTTGCTGGCGAGAGGGCCGGGGGCGAGCTCGCGATCGCGCCATTCGGCAAGCCCGTCCGCATGTCCGATCGCGCGCGCGGCCTCCAGCGCCTTGCGGAACATGGCGCGGTCATGCTCGGTTCGCAGATAGGCCGGGTCGATGATCAGCCGGTCGTTAAGGTCCGGCCCGCTGATGCACAGGCTGCCACGGCTTGTTGGGTGGGTGATGCCGAACAGGAACGAGTAGGCTGTGCCGGCGTCGGGCGCCTGAAAGCGCTCGGATACGATTGGCGCCACGCCGCAGCCGACCACGATCTCGGGTTGTCCGGTGGCGGTGAAGTCGCCGGCGCGCATATAGGCCATCGACTCGGAGTGCTGCAGGCGTGATGCCGGCAGGTGCTTGCGGGTCGCATAGAGATTGCCGGCGCCCAGCAGATGGTCTTGCAGATTGCGGCCGATCCCCGGCATGTCGATCAGGCAGTCGACGGATGCAGCCGCAAGCGCGTCCTTTGGACCGATGCCGGAGCGCATCAACAGGGCAGGGCTTTCCAGCGCGCCAGCGGAAAGAACGACCTGATCGGCAGAGATGCTGACCGGACCTTGCGTACCGACGCCGTCGATCCTGTGTACCCGATTGCCATCCGTGACCAGCTGGTGCGCCCGGATTCCGGTGAGAATCCTGAGATTCTTGCGCGCGCGAACCTCCGGCGTCAGCCAGGCCTCGGCGACCGTGACGCGGCGTCCGGCGCGGATGTTGAGGGCATTGGGCGTGACACCGACCATCCGGCCGTCATTGTGGTCGGGAAGGCGCGGCAGGCCGAGCGAGACGCCGGTCTCGATGAATGCGCGGGTGAGAGGGCTCACCTCTTCGTCGGGCATGTAGATGGGCATCGGGCCGCCGCTCTTGCCGTCCGGACGGTCTTCGATCGCGTCGAAAACCGGCAGGAGTGCTTCCCAGCTCCAGCGGGAATCGCCGGTCGCATCGACCCAGGCCTGATAGTCTTCGGGATGTCCGCGCATGTAGCCCATGGCATGCAGGCAACTCGATCCGCCGATCAGCTTGCCGCGCGCCCAATGATGTTCTCTTCCATCGGTTCCCGCCTGCGGTACCGTCAGATAGTCCCAGTCATAGGCGCGACCCTGAAGGGCCGGCCAGGCCGAGGGCGTCCAGATATCGGGGTCGGAAGGCTCCTCGCCGGCCTCGATCAGCAGAACGCGGCGCGCCGGATCCGCGCTCAGCCGGGCGGCCAGCAAACTGCCAGCCGAACCACCACCGATAATGACCACGTCTGCGGTTATCTGTTCCGCCGGATGAGCGCCGGTCATTGCCATGTCTCCATGGCGGGCGAGGGCGTGAGGTTACGGCTCGCGCGCTGTCTGATCTGAAATGTCATGATGATCCCCTTCTTTTTGGGCCGGAGCGATGGCCCTGAGGGCCGGAATAATGCCGGCGGAAACCGGATCATGCTCCTGCTGCCTGTTGTTCCGCGCGTCCGGGCGGAAACCGGTGTCCATTTTTCTTCGATGCGCTTCAGCTCCCGCTGTCCATGGACCTCTTCGTCGCCGCCATCGCCTCCAGGATGTGCTTTCCGGCAGCTTTCCGGGCCGCTTTCTCATCGCCTGCGGCAATGGCGTCGTAAATTTCCTTCATCTCTGCAAGACTGCTGACAGCGCGCCCTTCCAGCGACATCGACCGCGAGCGGAAAAGGCTGATCCTGGCGACCAGACCCCGGTGGATTTCCTCCAGAATCGGATTTCCGCAGTTTGCGAGAATGACGGAATAAAAGTCCGCGGCAGTGGTCACCCGCGCCAGACTGTCCTTGCTTGAGGCGGCCTTTTCGAATGCATGAAGCGCGGTCTCGAGCGCCCGCAATTGCTCCTCGGCAATCCTCTGTGAACAGCGCCCGGCTGCCTCTACTTCCAGCAATTCGCGAACCTCGTAGATGGCGGTGACCTCTTCCCATGTGAGGGTGGGTACCGAAGGGCCACGGTTCGGCACGAGGTCGATGAGACGTTCGGCCGCCAGACTGCGCAATGCTTCGCGCAAAGACGGGCGACTGATGCCGAGCTGCACGCATAGCTGACTTTCGATCAGACGGGTTCCCGGTTCGAAAACCCCGGAAAAGATTGCAAGCCGCAGCTTCTCGACCGTCTCCTGCTGCACCGTGCGCGGCAGTACTCGTAAGTTCAGGTCTGGCGGCATTGTTTGAAACCTCGTGAATTCTGGGGCTGACCAGAAGCGATATGGGGAATTGCAAGCAAATTTGATCGCTTGAATGCCTTCTTGTCAACTCATAAGAATGAAAGAATGACAGACAATCTGCTTGACGTGTGTCTGGTTTATGTCATCCTTCCCTCCAAACAAAGACACCAAGGCAGAGGGCTTGGGAAATGGCGACAATCGTCTCTATCGCAAATATGGATATGCGCCGTGCCGAAGCGGCGCGCATGGTTCCGGGCCTTGGCAAGGCCGCCGTTGGCGCGCTTCAGGGCGCGCGCGGCCTGGGTGAGGCGTTCGGCATTGCCCAGGCCGCCGGCGAAGCTCGCGCCCGGATCATGCCGGAGCGCGAAGCGCTTACTCGGAAAAATCGAGCCTAGCCGTCCGTGGTAATGCAGCTCAGCCCGGAATCCTCTTCGGTCTTGCAGGAAAAGTGCAGCGCGGCAGCCGTCTCGCCCGTCTTCATCGGCAGGTCGAGGCGCGCGCGGGCGGTATCGCTGGCGCACCAGATGGCCTCGACGGGCATGCGGTCGTCGGTGGCGTTCATCAGGTTGAGAACCCCGTCTCGCCATCGTGCCACAGCGTCAGCGTCAGCCGGTTACCAGGCTCGATGCGACCCAGTTCATCGGAATACCAGTGGGCAAGAGCCGCGCGGCAATCAAGGGAGAAACCGGTTTCATTGGTCACTGAGACTTCCACGGGCTCGGCGCCATCGGTGCCGTGAACAATGCCCGAATAAGGCACATAAGCTCCGCTTTCGGCCCGGGCCGGAGATGAGGAAACCCCAGCAGACAGGGCAAGAACAACAACAAGTCTGCCAATCGCTTCCGTCTTGTGACGGGAAACTGACAACCAATTAGGGAACAGCATGATGAAAAACCTACTTGCTTCTGTTGCGCTTAGCGTGGTGCTGGGGACTCCGGCGGCATTCGCTGCGGAGGTTGATACCATAGCCATCCTCACTCCGGAACAGGGGAGTGACTATGGCTGGAATCAGCAGGGCGTCGACGCGGCCAAGGCCGCTGCCGAGGCAACCGGCGTCGAAATCATTGTCGCCGAAGGCCTGGGTTATGGCGATGTTCGTGCGCCGATGCGCGAACTGGCGGCCGACGGCGCCGACCTCATGATCGCGCATGCCAGCGGCTACAATACCGCCGGTCCGGAGATCGCCGAGGAAACCGGCGTGCCGGTCGCTATCGTCGATAGCCCCGACGCTCTGGTGAAGGGGCTTGTTGCCGACTACACGCTTTCCGGCCATGAAGGCGCCTATCTTGCCGGCCGTCTGGCCGCCAAGATGACGACCACGGGCACCGTCGGCATCGTCGTTTCGGGTGAACCGCCCTCATGGAACTCGCAGTCTGCTGGTTTCGCCGAAGGCGTTCATGCCGAGAGCCCGGATGTGAAGATCCTCTATTCGGTGATCGGCCCGGCAGCCTATTCCGATGCTGCAGGCGGTAATCGCGTGACGACTTCGGTCATCGCGGCAGGCGCCGACATCATCTTCGGCCAGGGTAATGGTTCAAGCTTCGGCATGATCCAGGCCGTTGAATCCAACAAGGCGGTCGACGGTTCGGATGTGCTCTTCATCGACGTGATCGGCGACAAATCCGAACTGGACAAAGGTCATCTGCTGACCTCGGTTCTGTGGGACATGACCCCGGTCTACACCGCGATGATCGAGGACCTGAGAGCAGACAAGTTTGGCACCCATGGCTACGCGATCAGCCTGGCGGACGATTCCGTCAAGCTCGTCAAGACGCCGCAGGTCGATGAAACAGCCTGGACCGAGGTGATGGCACTGCGCGATCAGATCATCGCCGGCGACATCACGGTCGAGCCGAAGTTCGATGCGGAAGATGTTCGCACTCTGGTCACCGTAACTGAGTGAGCATATCCGTGGCAAATGCACTGGCAACCCCTACAAACCTGCCCCCGGAAACGGGGGCAGGCGTCATTGGCGTACATGGCGTCACCAAGCGCTTTCCCGGCGTGATTGCGGTCAACAACGTTTCGCTCACATTTCATCCCGGCGAGGTCCATGTCCTTCTGGGCGAGAACGGTGCCGGAAAATCGACATTGGTAGGCATTCTTTCCGGTCTTCAGCCGCCGGACGAGGGCTACCTGTCGCTCAATGGCGAGAAAACCCGGCTGGCCAGCCCTCGGCCAGTCTCGATGCCGGTATCAGCACAGTCTTCCAGCATTCCATGCTTGTGCCGACCCTGACGGTTCTGGAAAACCTGACGCTGGGCGCGCCCTGGTACGAGCGTCCGCCCCGTGCCCGGATCGCCGCGCGAATGGAGGAATTGAAGCGGCAATTCGCGCTTTCCCTCCCGCTTGACGCCATTACCGGCGAGCTTTCGCTCGGCCAGCAGCAGCAGATCGAGATCGCCCGTGCGCTTTTGCGCGACAGCAAGGTGCTGATCCTCGATGAAGCGACATCCATGCTCACGCCCCAGGGTGCGCAGGAGCTTGGCGAGCGGATGCAGCAGCTCGTCAAGAGCGGGCTGGCGGTGATCTTCATCACCCACAAACTCGCCGAGGCCTATCGCTACGGCAACCGCATTTCCGTGCTCAAGCAGGGCGCGCTTGCCGGTGAAATGGGCCCGGAACAGCTCAAATCCATGTCCGAGGACGAGGCGGTGGACGAGATCGTTCGTCTGATGTTCGGTCGCGAGGCCGGCGCCACGTCCACCGAGCACAGGAAAAGCACAGCACGAGATAACGTCGCTCTCAAGGTCGAGGCCCTGTCGACAGAAGGCGATGCCGATGTCATGGGCCTTGAAGACATTTCGCTGAGCCTGCGTGCAGGCGAGATCGTCGGCGTGGCAGGGATCGATGGCAATGGACAGAAGCAGCTGGCCGAGGCCATGGCGGGCCAGCGGCCCCTCAAGTCCGGACGTGTTGAACTGGACGGCGAGGATATTACCCGCGCCTCCATCGCACAGCGCCGCCGGAAGGGGCTGCGTTACCTGACGGATGACCGTTTGTCCGAAGGGTCGGTTGCCGCCTTTCCGGTTTCAGAGAATGCAGTGCTCAAGGATATCGGCCAGCCGCCTTTCTGGGTGAACGGTCTGGAGCGTCCGCACCGCATCGCGGAGCATGCGCGCGATCTCATCGCACGGTTTTCGGTGAGTACGCCCAGCGAGACCACCCCGATCGGGCGGCTTTCGGGCGGCAATATCCAGAAGCTCCTGCTGGGGCGCGAACTCTCCGGTGAGGCGCGCGTCGTGGTGTTCAACAAGCCGACCTACGGGCTGGACCTCCAGAACATCGATACGTCACGCCAGCGGATCGGGCAAATCGCCGAACGTGGCCTTGGGGTGCTGCTCATCTCCACCGACCTCGATGAGTTGATGGCGTTGTCGGACCGCATCGTGGTGATGGAAGGCGGCCGTATCCGCGGGATCGTCGAAAATGACGGCAGCGGCGAGGCCCTGCGCCTTCGCATTGGCCGGATGATGGCCGGCGAGGAAGAAAACAGACAGGCGATGGCATGACCATGCAAGACGAAATCAACGCCGTATCGGCGGATACGCAAACCGACGCCGCCGCGAGCGCGCGACCGGTGAACGAGCGCAGTGCGTTCCAGCGCATCCTGACACTGACCGTTGGGCCGATCATCGCGGCCTTCCTGCTGTCGGCGATCATCCTGATGCTGGTGGGCGTCAATCCGCTGACCTATTACGGCTACATCCTCGAACGCTCGCTGCTTTCTGGATTGGGCCTGCAGCAGACGGCAACCCGCATGGCGCCGCTTCTGTTTCTCTGCGCTGGCCTGATCGTTGCGTTCCGCGCTGGGATCTGGAATCTGGGAACGGACGGGCAGTTTCTGCTCGGCGCTGTCGCCGCCGCGGCGACCGCGCCCCTCCTGGTCGGCATTCTGCCGGGCTGGGCTGTGCTTCTGGCCGGCTTCCTGCTGGCCGCGATCGTCGGCGCTCTGTGGTCGGTCATACCGGCGCTGCTGAAAGCCTATCAGGGCGTCAACGAAATCATCACGACGCTGATGATGTCATTTCTGGGCGTTCTGCTCGCCTCGACGCTGGTCAAGCTGATCTTCAGGGATCCGGCGACCACAGTGCCGCAGACGCGCACTCTCCCGGTAGACGACCGTTTGCCACGGCTGTTCGATACCTCGATTTCCAGCGGGTTGATCTGGGGGCTGATCGCTGTTCTGGCCGTTCATTTGATGATGACCCGAACGTCCTTCGGATTACGGTTGCGGATGGTGGGCGCAAACCCAGTCGCCGCGACCCATGCGGGTCTTTCGGTGCCACTGCTGACCATGGCGACGTTTGCGCTGTCGGCTGGCCTTGCCGGGCTTGCGGGTGCTTCCGAGATCCTCGGTGTTACCGGCAATGTGCCCGCCAATTGGAATCCCGCCTACGGGCTGATGGTCATACCGCTGGTCTTTCTTGCCCGCTTCAACGGCATCGGCGCGATTGTGCTCGTCTTCTTCTACTCGGCGCTGATGATCGGCAGCGAGAGCGCCGCGCGCCGTCTCGGCGTGCCGCAGAACTTCACCCTCGTGCTGGTCGCCAGCCTGCTGATCTGCCTTGGACTCGGCGAATATATCGATCAGCACAAACGCAAGAAGGAGCGTTGAGATGAGCGGATTGCTAACCGAGGCGTTCCTGTCGTCTCTTCTCACAGGCGCGATCATTGCCGCTATCCCGATGCTTCTGGCCGGTCTTGGCGAGCAGATGTCGGAAAAGGCGGGCGTGCTCAATATCGGCATCGAAGGCATGATGCTGATGGGGGCCTATATGGGCTTTCTCGTTGCCTTCAAGACCGAATCCCTGTGGCTGGGTTTTCTCGGCGGCATGCTTGGCGGGGTATTGGTTGCCATCGTCATGGCCGTGCTTTGCGTGCGTCTGGGGCTGAACCAGATCGTGATCGGCATCGGTCTGACGCTCGGGGTGGAGGGGCTGACCGCGCTGCTTCACCATTTCCAGTTCTCGCGAACCTATCCGCGCCTGCCGGCACCCGAGCGGCTGAACATTCCGGGACTGACCGACCTGCCGGTGATCGGGCCGTCGCTGTTCGGGCGTCATCTGATCGTCTATCTGGCGCTTCTGGCGGTCGCGGTGCTGGCGTTTCTCTATCGGCGCACCAATCTCGGCATGACCCTCAGCGCCGCCGGTGAGAGTCCGGCAGCACTCGACGTGGCCGGCGGCAACGTGCTCGGCATCCGCGTTTTCGCGGTTTTGTTCACCGGCGCCATGGCAGGGCTCGGCGGTGCCTATCTCGCCAATATCGGGGCAGGGCTGTTCCTTCCCTTCATGACGGGCGGCGCGGGTTTCATCGGCATTGTGCTGGCCATGCTGGCGCGGGGCCGGCCGCTTTGGGTGCTGATCGGCTCGCTCATATTCGGCGCGGCGCTGTCGCTGACCACGGCCCTGCAGGTGGCTGGATCGAACATTCCCACGGATGTCATCCAGATGCTGCCCTTCGCTGCGGTGATGCTGGTCCTCGTGCTTTTCGGACGCCGAGCGAAGCTGCCTGCGGCACTGGGTGCTGCTTACGAACGCGGCGCCCGCTGAGGGCGTCATCATCACAAAAATCTGGCCCGGGAAGGGCCTGCAAACACATAGGAGACGTGACATGGCAGATACCAAAGTATTCCTCCTCGACGGCGGCTCGCTGGTGCTCGACGGTTTCCATATCTGGTGGAACAAGGGTCCGGGCGGCGAGGTTCGCTTTCCTGTCTATTCCGTGCTTGTCGATCATCCCAAGGGAAAGTTCCTGATCGATACCGGCTATGATTTCGACCACGTGCAGAAGGCATTGCCTTTCGAAAAGCCGCAGCAGAGCGAACAACAGACCATTCCCGGCGCGCTGAAGCTTTTGGGGCTGGAGCCCAAGGACATCGATGTCCTGTTCAACTCGCATTTCCACTTCGACCATGTTGGCGGCAACAAGTTCTTCCCCGACGCGAAGAAAATCTGCCACAAAGATGAACTGCCGCAGGCGGCCAAGTGCCAGCCGTTCGAGGTGTTGGGCTATTCCGACCTTGCCTTCTCCACGGATGTGGCGGAAGCGCGCGGCATGAGCGATCAGCTCGGCGCCGGGCAGACGGCCGGCAATACCAAGTTCGAGCTGATCGAGGGCGATGTCGAACTCGCCCCGGGTGTGACGCTGCTCTACACGCCGGGCCATACCGTTGGGCATTATTCGCTGCTGGTGGAATTCGACACGCGCCGTCCGCTTCTGCTCACGCTTGACGCCGCCTATACCCGCAAGAACTACGACAATGACATCAATGCGGGTTTCCACATCGATCCCGTGGCCGGCGTGAATTCCATGCGCCGCCTGAAGGAGATCGAGAAGGAGAAGAATGCCGAGGTTCTGTTCAGCCACGATCCGGAGAGCTTCAAGGACTACAAAACCGGCGTCAATTTCTACGGTTGAGGAGGAACAGATGAAATATCCTGAAACGAAACCCCGGTCTTCACCCTGACGGCCGGTCCTGTGGATGCCTACCCGGAAGTGCTGCGCGCGCTCGGCACCACGGTGCTTTACGATTACGATCCGGCCTTCCAGGCATTCTTCGAGGATCTCACCCTCAAGGCGCAGGAAGCGCTTGGCTGCGATCTGCCGCCGCTGATCCTTCAGGGGAGCCGGTACTCGCACTTGAGGGCGCCGCCGCCTCGCTCATCGCCAGAGACGACGTGGTCCTCAACCTCGCTTCCGGCGTTTATGGCAAGGGCTTCGGCTACTGGGCCGCACGCTATGCCAAAAAGTCGAGGAAATCGAGGTGCCCTATGACACCGCGATTGATCCCGAGCAGGTCCGCGCCTTCCTCGAAGAACACCCCGAGGTCAAGGTCGTCTGCGTCTGCAATCACGACACGCCGTCGGGCACGCTCAACGATATCGACGCGATCGGCGCGGTTGTCGCCGAAGCCGGCGCGCTTCTGCTGGTCGACGCGGTCTCCTCCTGGGCTGGCATGCCCACAAGCCCAACGTCCAGTCAGGCGGCGGTTTACGTCACCGGCCCGAACAAGTGCCTCGGCTGCCCGCCATCGCTCTCGCTTGTGGCCGTATCCGAAGCCGCTTGGGCCAAGATCGAGGCCAATCCGGATGCGCCGTTTGCCTCCATGCTGAGCTTTACCGACTGGAAGAACGCCTGGAAACGGACCGAACCGTTCCCCTTCACCCCTTCGGTGGCCGAGCTCAACGGTCTGAACGCCGCGCTTGACCGTTATCTCGAAGAGGGACCGGAAGCGGTCTGGAAGCGTCATGCTTTGACTGCCAGGGTTTGCCGGGAAGGCATCAAGGCCATGGGTGTTGAACTTTGGCCGGTTTCCGAAGACATCGCTTCGCCGACTGCGACTGCGGTGAAGATGCCCGATGGCATCGATGCCGGTCCCGTCCTGGTGGAGACCCGTGCCCGTTACGGCATTTCCATGTCGGCAGGTCGGGCAGAAACACGCGGCAAGCTGATCCGCATCGGCCATATGGGCCCGACGGCGCAGCCGGCCTACGCGCTTCTGGCTGTCTCCGCGATGGGCGGGGCACTGAAGGCATTGGGCGCCAAGGTGGATGTAGCGGCCGGACTTGCCGCAGCCCAGGCCGCCTGGGACGCGGCAATCGACGAATAGCCGGGAACGGCGACAAACGAAAGGAATGAGGGAATGAGTACCAGTCTTGAAGGCCGCAAGGCCGTTGTAACCGGTGCCGCACAGGGCATCGGCAAGGCCATCGCCAGGGCTCTGGCCGAAGCGGGCGCACAGGTCGTGATCTCCGATATCAACGGCGAGGGCGCAAAGGCCGCCGCCGCGGAGATCGGTCACGGCGCGGTGGGCGTGACCTGCGATTCCACCAATGTGGAACAGGTCGGAAAGATGCTGGAAGATGCCGCCGAGAACGGCGCCATCGATATTCTCGTCAACAATGCTTCCATCGTTCCCTATATCGCGTGGGACGATGTGGATCTGGCGCACTGGCAGAAGATCATCGACACCAATCTGACGAGCGTGTTCATTGCTTGCCGCAAGGCGACCGACATGATGCGCGCCGCCGATCGCAAGGGAACGGTGCTCAACATCGCCTCGAACGCGTTCTATGCCGGTACACCGAACATGTCAGCCTATGTGGCGGCAAAGGGCGGCGTGGTCGGTTTCACCCGTGCGCTGGCGACGGAAGTGGGCAAATACGGTATTCGCGTCAACGCAGTTACGCCGGGCCTGATCGAATCCGACGGCGTGAAGGGCAGCCCGCACGCCGAGAGCTTCGGCTTCGTCGAGATGCTGCAGGCGATGCCCGGCAAGGGCCAGCCCGAGGATATCGCCAAGGTGGTGGCATTCCTCGTCTCCGACGATGCGGGCTGGATGACCGGCCAGTGCGTCAATGTCGATGCCGGTATGATCCGCCTTTAAGGCTTATTCCGCAAAGGCCGGAACGTTCTGACGGGTCATTCAATACCGGCGGCCGGGCTGCGCGATAAAGCGCGGGTCCCGGCCGATAGCAGGTGGCGGCGGCCAGAAGCTGAGCACCGGTGGCAATCGCCGACAGAGCCTTGTCTGGCCTCACCGAGCATGGTGTAAAGCCGCGTCGGCACTTCCGCTGGAAACACCACACGCGTGCCATCGCCCGGGTAATCCTGCCTGAGGCGATATGCATTCACGATCTTGGCCGGCTTGACCATAACGGCGAGCCGTCACGGCTGCAGCCGCGCTCATTCTGGCGCGCGTGTTCGGCGATAGTTCTGACGGCACTGTATACTTATCGACCTCGGGTCAAAGGATGGCATGCCGCCAGATCCCGCATCTCGCGAATAATGTGACGGTGTCCGAGGCGCCATGACGCTACAGCGCGCGCTTGCCGGTCAGATGCAGCCGCGCATTTTCGAACGGGTATCCGTCATCATCGATGGAACGACGAGACAGCTCCCGGAAGCCCAGTGCGGCATAGAAAGCCACGGCCTGTCGATTGTCGGTGTAGACCTCAAGCGTCAACTCGCCCTTGAGGCTCAAGCCGTGCGCGATAAGTCGGCGTCCAATACCGGACCCCTGCCGCTCAGGCGAGACGAAAATGCCTCCGACGAACGTGTCGAGCAGGCTGATGAACCCGCAGTGCTTTTCTCCCGCGCATGCCACCCAAGTCTCCGCTCTCGGCAGATATTGGGTTTCGATCAGCGCTTTCTGTTCATTCAAACGCTGCGCGCCGATAAACGGATGGGCCAGCAGCGAGGCTTACTGACCCCAGCAGGGAGAGCGGCTCCAGTGGACGACTTCTTGTCGGTGGCGTTTGCCTCGAGTTCCCTTTAAGCATCGCTGATGCCGAGTTGGCGAAGCTGATGCGCGTCGCGGGGCAGTTCTCATGATCTTTCCGTCGAGTACCTTCAAGATCTATCTCGCCACCGATCCCGTCGACTTCCGCAGCCGCCAAAGCCATTCACCGGATGACATAAACGCAAACAAAGAAAACCCGAAAGCACAGGCCGGTGAAGCGAACACTTCACCGGTCTTTTCTCGGCCCGGACCCCAGGCGGCCTGCAGCCCGCCAAGGCTGCAGACGACGGGTCAGTCGCCAAACTTGGTCCCGTCCGGTAAGCTATGAAGCCCTGATGAACGCGGCCTTCTCAAAGAAGAAACCACCTCTAAGAGCTTCGCCGAGGCAGCACATGATTGCTGCCTCGGCGAGACAAGGTCGTTGCTGCGGGAGCGCCCTTCACCGCAACAATCCGGCTGCAGTACTGCAGAAACGTTTCGTGTTCATGAGAGTCTGATCAGAAGACCGGGACGACCGCACCGCCATAGGTGTTTTCTATGAAGCTGCAGAATCTCATCGGACTGATAGATTTCGACGAACTGCTTGACCCAGTCGGCGTCCGCATCCTCCGTGCGCGCGACGATCACGTTGGCGTAGGGGCTGTCGGGGCTTTCGATGGCGATCGAGTCCTCGATCGGGTTAAAGCCGGCATCAAGCGCATAATTGGTGTTGATCGCGGCGACCGAAACATCATTGAGAACGCGCGGCAGCTGTGCCGCGTCCAGCTCAAGAATGTCGATGTTCTTGGGGTTTTCAACGATATCCAGCGGCGTAGCCTTCAGCCCGGCGCCATCGGCAAGCTTGATGACGCCCTTGGCCTGCAGCAGGAGAAGCGCACGGCCGCCATTGGTCGGGTCGTTCGGGATCGCGACTCGGCTGTTTTCCGGAATATCATCGACGCTTTCGACCTTTTCAGAGTAAATACCCATCGGCGTGATGATCGTCTTGCCGACGGCCTTCAGGTCGTAGCCGCGATCGGCGACCTGGTTGTCGAGATACGGCCCGTGCTGGAAGCTGTTGAGATCGAGGTCACCGTCATTCAGCGCCTGGTTGGGCACGACGTAATCGCTGAAGGTTGCGATCTCGACATCAAGGCCCTGTTCCTTGGCGAGCTTCTGAACCTCTTCGAGGATTTCTCATGCGCGCCGGGCGTGACGCCGACGGTGATCTTGTCCTTGGCAAGGGCTGTTCCAGCGGCAAGGCTGGATGCAATGGCAAGTAGGGCAAATGGGGTTGCGAGCTTCATTTCTATTGTCCTTGACGCAGGCGCATCGGTTTCGCCGGTGCGCTGTGTTTCCTGATAATTTATTGATTTATCGAGCAGCCGGATGGTTCTGAAGAAATCCGGTTTCCAAAATTGAGCCGTCGGCGCAATTTCTTGCCAACGCGTAGGTCGAGGAATGCACATCATACGCCACTCCGACGGAAGTCTTACTGGCTCCGATTCTTCTTGTCGAAGCTGCGCGCCAGACGGTCGCCGGCACTCTGGATCGCCTGCACCAGCACGATCAGCACGACGACGACGGCCAGCATGACGCCGGGCATGAAGCGCTGATAGCCATAGCGGATGCCGAGATCGCCAAGACCACCGCCACCGACGGCGCCGACCATGGCGGAATAGCCGATCAGGCTGACGATGGTGAGAGTGAAGGCGAGCGTGATGGCAGGCTTCGATTCCGCCAGCAATACTTTGATGACGATCTGCATCGGCGTCGCGCCCATGGCGCGCGCGGCCTCGATCAGTCCCTTGTCGACCTCTCGGATCGCGCTTTCCACCAGACGCGCGAAGAAGGGGATGGTGGCAACCGTTAGTGGCACGATCGCTGCCTGGGTGCCTATCGACGTGCCGGCTACCAGCCGCGTGAACGGAATGATCGCGACCACCAGGATGATGAAGGGTGTTGAGCGTGTCGCGTTGACGATCAGGCCGACAATGCGGTTGAGCATCGGCGCCTGCAGAAGCTCGCCCTTGCCACTGGTCGCAAGGAAAATGCCGATTGGCAGGCCAAGCGCCGTTCCGATCAGGCCGGAAACGATGACCATCTGCAACGTTTGAAGCGTACCCTTGGTCAGAAGAGAGATGAGCATATCAGGAGACATAGCCGACGACCTCCGCGTTCAGTCCGGTTTGGGCATAGAATTGATCCGCCTTCTGCATTATCGCGGGATCTGCGGAATAGGCGACATAGAGCGTGCCGTAGGGTTCGCCTGCTATCTCGTCTACCGTGCCGGCGATGATATTGACCGGGCTGTCGAGTACCGCCATCAGGCGCGAGACCAATGGCTGGTCAGCAGTCTCGCCAAAGAAGCGCAGGCGGAGAAGCGCATTGCAGCCGGGCTTGGGGTCGGCGATCACCTGGCGGCCGATCCAGTCCGGAAGACTGCCGCCCGGCAGTGCCGCCAGCATCGAACGGGTGGTCTCGTGCTGCGGCGCGGTGAAGACATCGAAGGTCCGTCCGCTTTCGACGATCTGGCCCTTGTCCATCACCGCGACGCGCGAGGTGACAGCTTTGACCACTTCCATTTCATGCGTGATCAGCAGCACGGTCAGGCCGAGATCGCGGTTGATCGTCTTCAGGAGGCCTAGAATCTGTTGCGTTGTTTCCGGGTCAAGCGCCGAAGTCGCCTCATCCGAGAGCAACAGCTTGGGCTCCGAGGCCAGCGCGCGGGCAATACCAACACGCTGCTTCTGGCCGCCTGAAAGCTGGGCCGGGTAGTGGTGCTTGCGCTCCGACAGACCGACGAGATCGATTAGCGGTTCGATCCGCCTTTTAATATCCAGCTTCGCCATGCCAGCAATTTCCAGCGGCATGGCAACATTGTCATAGACCGTGCGCGAGGAAAGAAGGTTGAAGTGCTGGAAGATCATGCCGATGGAGCGGCGCTGGGACCGCAGCGCCACCTCATCAAGCGCCGCGACATCCGTACCATCGACGATCACGCGTCCTTCGCTCGGACGCTCAAGACCGTTGACCAGTCGCACAAGCGTGGACTTGCCTGCACCCGAGCGCCCGATAATGCCGGTGATTGCGCCGCGCGGAACACTATAGCTAATATTGTCGAGTGCCCGGAACGCCTTCCTGCCGGTTTCCCGGCTTTTGAAGGACTTGATCACATTTTCAAAGCCGACCATCGGCGCGCCAGTTTCAGCAACCGGTCGCTCGGCCAAGCCGGAGACATGTTCTGCCATCGGATTCTCTTCTGCTGTGCTGGAAACCGGCGAGAAAACCTGCAGGAAACCGCGTGGAAAAGGTTGGCAATCCGTTAGCACTCCGAACCGGATGTTTTCAAATCTAAAATGCCATATGGCCGACAAAGCGAAGGGTCGAGAGGCGATTTCGGGTCCTTCCAGTTCCCGCGTTTTCATAAAAGGTGAAACGGATCGCCTGCACAAGGTCGTTGTCGCGCCAACCCGCAATCCGCGCAAGCTGCCCGATGTGCTGAGCGTGGAGGACGCCGCGCGGTTGGTCGAGGCGGCACTCGGCGTCGCCTATGGCGCGGGCTTGCGCGTTTGTGAGGTCGCGCATCTCAAGGCCGATGACATCGACTCGACGCGCATGCTGATCCGCGTTGAACAGGACAAAGGGCGCAAGGACCGCAATGCCCTGCTTTCTCCGCAACTCCTGGAACTGCTGCGACAGTGGTGGCGAGAAGGAAGGCGGCGCGGGGTGATGCTGCCCCAAAACACCTAGGCTCAGGACCTATTAAATCACTTGCGACGTTCTCTTCGTTTTGATTCATTGGACCCGAATGGAGAACCGCAATGAGTGATTTGCCGCTGCTGTCGCAGGCGCAGATGCGCCGGATTGAGCCCTATTTTCCACTGTCTCACGGTGTGCCTCGTGTTGATGACCGGCTGATCGTGAGCGGCATTGTCTTTGTCTTGCGCAACGGTTTGCGATGGCGCGATGCGCCGAAGGAATATGGACCGCACAAGACGATCTATAATCGCTTCATCCGCTGGAGCAGGCTTGGTGTGTTCAACAGGATTTTTGCTGAATTGGCGGCCGAATGCGGAGAGCCGGAACAGTTGATGATCGACGCCACGCATTTGAAAGCACATCGCACCGCAGCCAGTCTGCTAAAAAGGGGATGTTCCCAGACGTATCGGGCGCACCAAAGGCGGCTTGAACTCCAAGCTGCATGCGGTTTGCGATGGCCATGGCCGGCCACTGATCATGCTGTTGAGCGAAGGGCAGACGAGCGACGACAAAGGTGCTGCCCGAATGATAGAGGCCTTTCCCAAAGCAAAGACGTTACTGGCCGACAAAGGCTACGATGCCGACTGGTTTCGAGAGGCCTTGGCGCAGCGCAAAATCAAGGCCTGCATTCCATCAAGGGCGAACAGAAAGGTCCCAATAGCGCATGACCGCAAGCTCTACCAAAAACGCCATAAAATCGAGAACATGTTTTGCAGGCTCAAGGACTGGCGCCGAATTCACACCCGATACGACCGTTGTGTGCACACTTTCTTCTCAAGCATATGCATCGCTGCTGCCGTTATCTTCTGGTTATGATTTTAACGAGTCCTGAGCCTAACCAGCTCCAGTCATCAATACCAACAACACAAACTTGGCCGTCTTTCGCCGATGTTGGAATTTTACGCTTCAATTGGCGCAGGATCGTATCACCGCTGATCGGCATCCCGAGCCGATGCATCAAGTTTTCCGCCGGGCGTCCACCCATTTTGTGGCCAATCAAATCCACGATCTCTGGCATTCGCGGTGTCTATATTGCCACCGGCTCAAAGCGAGTTCAACTTTCACCACTTGGCTCTGAACAGGCAAGTCCCGGAGAAAGCGGATGCGACAATCATGCCTATGCCGACTTCGCATACCGCAATCCGGGCATATTCCGACAGGTTTTGCCTCAGCGGAAACAATTCAATTTTCTTCACCCTGAAGCGTGACGCCCAGAACTTTACCCCCTGGGCCGGGTGACCATTTCGACTTTGCTTGCCTCCCAAACGATAGCGACTGCCACTCTAACGCTTTGTTAACCACAGACTTTGAGGAAGAGCCCATCAGAATGCCGATTGACAGTCTGGATCAGATATCAGCTGATCTTCTGCGCCGGCGGGATGACCCACGAGCCGTCAATGATAGAGGGGTTAGCCTCTTTCGGCCAGTAAAGCCGCAGCATCAGGATGAACTTGCCCTTGGGCGCCGGCAGCCAGTTGGATTCCTTCTCGGCACCCGGGTTTTCGTTTTGAATGTAAATATCCACAGATCCATCGGCATTGGCCTTGAGGTCTTGCCGCGGGCTGATCGAATAGCGGTTCAACGGATTTTCTACAAAAAGTACTGATCATCATACATTGTCAGTGACCAGAAGCCGTTGACGGGCGGCAGCTGACCTTTGCAAAGGTCATCACGTATTTTTCGGAGCCCTTATAGGTGCGTGAAACCAGGCCCGAGCCCGACTTGGTGCTGGTCGGATAGACCGCGTCCTGCGGACGGTTTGCGCCAAGACCGATCGCGGTGATCAAAGCGCGCTGAATATAGTCGGTTCCATAAAGCCCGGTTTTGGTCGTGTAGGCCCACCCGTTGATATCCTCGATATCCCCATCGCTTTTCTTGAAATGCAGCATGATCCTGGCGAATGCGATCTTTGGAATGTGGCTGTGAAGGGCGACATCCAGCTTGCTTGGATCGAAATCCTGGCCCGGAACAATGCCGATTTTCGCCAGCCGCTCAAGAATGGGAGCATCTGCTGGCGCCGGGGGTTATCTTTCATCAACTCACAGAAAAGTGTGAAAAATGAAACGGCATCCAGAGCATTGACCTGGTCGCGCACTGGCGTCTTCATGTCGATCGACGGGTCTATCTTGCCTGCGGGTGGCGTGTAGCTCTTTCCGTAGGCGCTGAGCGGCACGACGGAAATCTCGTCCTGTATCTTGTGAACTGCGGCATAGTCTTCCGGCGTACCCGTGCAATAAATCCGGCCCAGCAGCCAGAACAGGTTCGTCGGGCATTTGTATTCGGTCATTCCGTCGGGAAGCGTTCCCTTCCAGCCCGGTCCGGTCACGACATAGGTCTGGGCACCGGTTCCCGTTGTCCGTTTGCCCGGAACGGCAAAGACGTTGGTCCAGCCATCCAGCATCGGAAACAGGGCATATCGACCGTTCATGTCGGGAAGCGAGAAGACATAGGGCTCCTTTCCAACATCGAAAAAGCCGTATGTATAAAGTGTATCGGCATTGGGCGCCGTTACATCCCGGAACGAGGCATTCGGGTATTCCCGCAAACGGCCGATCTGGCCCATCGGCGCCTTCGTGCCGACTGGCTTGACGACGTTTGTAAGTGCTCTTCGCGTATATTCCATCGTCACGAGAGGGTATGCGTAGATGTAGGCGTCCAAAGCGGTCCAGAAATCGCTACGCTCCAGAATACCATCGCTGAGCGCTCCCTCCTCGGCAAAGACGGCTTTCGGCATCGAAGCGGCGACAGACAGGCTCAGGGTTCCCGCACCAAATGCTCTGCGTGAAATTCTCATAGCAACACCCTTCCGATCACGGAACTATTTGAAATTCCGTGTAAACATTGACCCAATGATTGTTTAATTACTCCCGGATAGGACTATATTGTATAAGTCTTTTCAGAACTTCGGTTTTGGGGACAAATGATGGAGTTTTCTGTTGCAGAGGCCTGTTACACAAAGAGCCGGTATTTTTTCCGAGCTGCCGGCTCTGCTTGACGAATATGGTTTTGATCCATCGCCTATCTTTTCCGGCAGCGGAATTGATCCGGACACTCTGGATGCCCACGCGCGCATCCCTTTTGCACGGGCATTGGAGGTTCTTGATCGCGCGAGCACACAAACGGGGATCGCGCATATCGGTCTGCTTGTCGGCCTGCGGTTCGACCTCTCCAAGCACCACGGACCTATAGGCCGGCTGATGATGACCGCTTCGACTTTGAGACAGGCACTGCTTGATTACGTTGCCTGGCAACCGGGCTATTCAAGCGGCGCAATTGTCTATCTTCAGGAGTTCGGCGATGAGTGCGCTTTTGGATACGATACCTTTGCCGCTGCAGCACCTGGAAGCCGCATCCTACATGATCTTGTGATTGGCGTCGGCATGCGCATGCTTCAGCTTCTGACTGGTGGACAGGTGAGACCTGTCGAGATTCACTTTTCCAACCGACAGCCGGAAGATCTCACCAGCTACAGGATGCTTTTGCCGTTTGAGAAGAAATTCAGCCAAAACCGAACCTGCTTTTTTGGGTAACGAGCAACTGTCCCTGCCTCTCAAGGGAGGCAACGAGCAGGAGCAGCGTGAACTTCTTGAAAAATAGAAAGCGCCATCTGGCCGAGTCCGCCGACACTGACGCAAAGGGTCAACCATTCGCTCAGGCATGTTCTCCACTACAATAAACCGACAATGCCGTTCGTAGCCGCAGAACTCGGCATTCATCCCCGCACGCTCAGAAGGCGTCTCGCAGCTGAAAATACAACCTTCGAGGTACTACGGAAAGAGATGCGGTTCGCATTGACCTGTGAGTTGCTGGAAATGACCGAGCTTTCGGTTGGTGAAATTGCGGAGTTCCTCGCATTCGCATCACCGGGCGTCTTTTCCGAAAGTTTCCGGCGCTGGAGTGGCTCGTCGCCTTCTTCTTGGAGAAAACAATGCCAACAGCGCAGAAGTTGAAGCGATCGCTGTCGTGGTGCCGGCGTTATGCATCCGGCCATGATGCAGGCCTTCTTGCGAAAGAAAATGCCATACCGCCGAAGTGGCATTGCCAAGTTGCTGAAGGGAGATTTTGAAAGTGCGCGAGGGCGATGATTACGGTCTCATTTCGGCAGCATAGTCAGCCCAGAGACAGAATGCATCTGCCCTGGCATGACGATATGATGTGGCGGAGAGGCGGTAACGGCGAGGACGGAAGATATTGTTGATCTGGTCATTTGCAGTGAGGAAGCGCTGCGCTTGCTGTGGCAACTTGAACCGCCCCATCATGATCTTCTCTCGTCGTCGCATTGGCTTGTGGCTGCCCTCGATGCGATTGTTGAGCCCTTTGTGAGCACCGTGATCGACGTCGGTGCTTGATGCAAGATCGGCTTAATGTTGCTGCGCAGTTTGTCTGTGATTGCGAGCCGGGGTGGCCAAGTTGAGCGCTTTGCGGCCTTGGCATTGCGGCGCCCCTGGACAAGGATGTCGAGCACGTCGCCGTTGGAACCCACAGCGCGCCAGAGCCAATGCTTTACGCCGTTGATCGGTATCACAACCTGATCAAGATGCCACTTGTCATTGGGCTGCGGCCGGTCACGTCGGATGCAGGCGGTAAAATGCGCACCGAAACGATTGACCCAGAGCCGAATTGTTTCCCGGCTGATGATCACGCCACGTTCGGCAAGCAGATCCTCGACATCAGCCGTGCTCAGCGCGAACCTATGGGGAAACCCAGACCGCGTAGGCGATGATCTCACGAGGGTGACGATAGCCCTTCAGGCGCGGCAATGTGGATGGTATCTTCATGCACCGCCTTGTAGCCAAGTCTTTATGGATGAACCACTTGGCGATGCCATTTAGACAATTACCCCTAAACAGGGGATTCAGTTTTTCGGCCAATTGTTTGAGAAGTGTCAGGTTAGCTGACGCGAACTGGTTCGAAACAATCTGTCTGGTCTTATAGCTGCCGAAGAAAGCGCTGCTTGAAGTGGCTCGGTTTGTTTGAACAGGCAGATGGTCGTTCTTAAGTGGTTTTCGGCCTTGTTTATATTGCCTCTGATATCGCGGGCAGCGCGTTGAAGTAAGCCTGATCGGGTGTCTTCCGGTCAAGCGATGAATGCGGACGGCGGCTGTTGTAAAAGGTCAGATATCGTCCGATCCCGGCTCGGGCTTCTGCGACCGTCTTGTAGGCGTGAAGATAAACCTCTTCATATTTGATAGACCGCCAAAGCCGCTCGACGAAGACGTTGTCGCGCCATGCGTCCTTGCCATCCATCGATATCTTGATCTCGGCGTCTTTCAGAACGCCGGTAAAATCAATAGATGTGAACTGCGATCCCTGATCGCTGCTGAATATCTCGGGCTTGCCATATCGGGCGAGCGCTTCCTCGACGGCTTCAATGCAGAACGCGGCTTCCAGCGTGATCGAAAGCTTCCACGACAACACCCGGCGGCTGAACCAGTCGATGACGGCACAGAGATAGACAAAGCCTCGCGCCATCGGCACATACGTGATGTCGAGTGCCCAGGCCTGATTGGGGCGGGTGACCGCAACATTCTTCAGGAGATACGGATAAATCTTGTGGCCCGGCGCCGGTTTCGAGGTGTTCGCACGGCGGTATATGGCCTCAATACCCATCTTCCTCATCAGCGTTCTGACGTGCAGCCGCCCGACGTGATGGCCTTCCGCTGTCAAAAGCCCCTGCAGCATCCGGCTTCCGGCGAAGGGGTAGTCCAGATGCAGCTCGTCAATCCGGCGCATCAGCGCCAGATCTGCCGCCGATGTCGCCCGAGGCAGATAGTAGACACTGCCACGGCTGATGCCGAGAGCCCGGGCCTGACGGGAAATGGGAAGGGTATGGTTCCGGTCGATCATCGTTTTCCGCTCAGCAATCCGGCCTTGCCGAGCGCGCCGGTTATCGCAGCCGAGACCTGTGGCTCGGCGGAGCATCGTTCTCCAACGTCAGTTCGCCGATCTTCGCATGAAGGTTATTGACGTCAACGACAGGCGCGGCGTCTTCCTTGCGCCCATCATCGAAGACGTTCATCGCGCCTTCGAGCAATTGATCTTTCCATTGCTTGATCTGGTTGGCGTGGATGCCGAACTGCTGCGAAAGCTCCACCATCGTCTTTTCGCCCTGGATCGCGGCAAGCGCGACTTTCGCTTGGAAAGCGGGGCTGTGATTGCAGCGGGGCCTTCTTGTCATAAGGGCTCCTGCTGACGGCATGATGCCGGATCGAAGAGCCGAAAACCACTTATACCGCCTGTGCAGATTTCCCGAGCCACTTCAGCTATAGCAAATGCCAGAATGAACGGCTTAGTTCAGGTCAGTCTTAAAATTCAAACTGTCAATTTGATGAGGGGCACCTGATGACTTCGCAAGGCACATTTTTACGATCCCCATGTGTTCGAAAATCAGCTTGTTATTTTCTGTCTGCCTTGCTGGCCTCATCTGCTCTGGCGGTTCCGGCATTGGCTGGTGATGCTCTGCCCACGGGTGGATCTGTCGCTGCAGGCCAGGTTGGCATTTCGAGTGCCAATGGTGCGATGACCGTCAATCAGGGGTCTGATCGTGCCGTGGTCAACTGGCAGGGCTTTAATGTCGGTGAAGGCAACAGCGTCAACTTCGTGCAGCCGGACGTGCATTCCGCAATCCTCAATCGTGTGACCGGGTCCACCGGTTCGACCATTGCCGGATCGCTTTCAGGCAACGGACAGGTGTTTCTCGTCAATCCCAATGGTATCGCTATCACCAAAACCGGCACGGTCAAGGTCGGTGGCGGCTTTGCTGCTTCCACGCTGGATATTGCCGATGATGATTTCCTCAAGGGTAAGTTAAACTTTCACGGTAACGGGTCTTCGGCAACCGTCAGCAATGAGGGTGTCATCTCCATCGGGCGCGGTGGCTATGTGGCGCTGATGGGCGGCAAGGTGAAGAATGATGGCCTCGTGGCTGTGCCTTATGGCAAGGCAGGCTTTGGTGCCGGTGAGGCGATCGCGCTGGATCTGTCCGGCGATGGCTTTATGCAGGTCGCGGTTGCGTCCTCCGGTGAGGATGATGGCGCGGCACTGATTGACAATTCCGGCACGGTGACCGCCGAGGGCGGCGTGATCGTGATGAAGGCGGCAACCGCGCGCAATGCGGCCCGCAATGCCATCAATATGTCTGGCGTGGCAGAAGCCCGCAGTGTGTCTGGCCGCAATGGCAAGATCACGTTTGGCGGTGGTGCCGGTGGCAAGGTCACGGTTTCCGGCAAGGTGTCCACACGGGCGAAAAAGACGGCAGCTGCGCCTGCTCATCAATCGGCCAATATCAAAGGCGGCGTGATTGAAGTGACCGGCCTTCAGGTGGCCCTCAACCATGCCAATATTGATGCATCCGGCTTTGCAGGTGGCGGCACCATCCGCATTGGTGGCGATTATCAGGGTACGGGCACGTTGCAGCGGGCTGAAACGCTGACGGTGAGTGCGGATACCAGGATCTCGGCCGATGCGATCACCACCGGCAATGGCGGTTCGGTGGTTTTGTGGTCTGACAAGCGGACAGATTTTGCCGGAACCATCAGCGCCAGGGGCGCGACCGGTAAAGGTGGCGATGCGGAAGTCTCGGGCAAGGCGGTCTTGGCTTATACCGGCTTTGCCGATCTCACTGGCGCGCAAGGTTTTGGCACGCTGCTGCTCGATCCTTACAATGTCACCGTTTCCGATGGTGCGGATAAAACCTCGAGCGGCTTCACCGCAAGCGACAATGACAGTGTGATCAATGTTACAACACTGACAAATGCGCTTGCCGGTGCCAATGTCACGATCTCAACGGGATCGGGTGGAGCGCAGGACGGGAATATCACGATTGCCAATGCTGTGAACTGGTCGTCCAATTCGGTGCTGACGCTGGACGCCGCCAACGACATTTTCGTTGCTGCCAATGTAACGGCAACCGGTGACAGCGGTGGGCTGGCGTTGACATTTGGTGGCGATTATTGGCTTGCCAATGGCGCTGCTATCACGCTTTCAGGCACCAATGCCACGTTTCAAGTGAATGACACCAACTATACGCTGATCCATTCACTCAGTGATCTGGAAAGCGTTAACAACAGCCTTGGTGGCAACTACGCACTGGCGGTTGATGTTGATGCCTCTGGCAAGAAATATACCACTTCGGTGATTGGCAAAGAATATTCCAGCATTTTCACCGGCACATTTGCAGGTCTTGGCCATGTGATCAGCGACCTGACGATCGAGGCCCCGATGGATTATGTTGGCCTGTTTGGTCATGTGATGGTTGCCTATTCGGGAGGTGGTGGTGTTATCCGCGATATTGGCCTTGAAGACGGCAGCGTAACGGGTTTCTTGACAGTCGGCGGGCTGGTTGGGCATCTGAACTACGGCACGATCATGCAATCCTATGTAACGGGCACTGTCACGGGTAAGGAAAGTGTCGGCGGGCTGGTGGGATGGCAGAGTGGCGGCACGATCTCCGCCTCCTATGCGACGGGCCAATTCGGGGGCCTGCGCTCTTATGTCGGCGGGCTGGTGGGGCGGATGTACGAAGATGGCACGGTCGAGCAATCCTATGCGACGGGTAGGGTCTTAGCCGGGGGTGAGGAGGTCGGCGGGCTGGTGGGATATATGAACCTCGGCACGATCACGCAATCCTATGCGACGGCTACAGTCGCGGGCAAAGGTAAGATCGGCGGGCTGGTGGGGTGGCAGTCCGGCGGCACGATCGAGCAATCCTATGCGACAGGCAAACTCAAGGGCAAAAACAATGTCGGCGGGCTGGTGGGGTTTCATGACGGTGGCAGGATCGAGCAATCCTATTTCGACACATATACGACCGGAAAGAGCAAGAGTACCGGGAATAGATACTACTTCGAAGGGAAAGGCCTGACCACCGCTCAGGCGCACTCCGCCAGCTCATATGCCGGTTGGGATTTTGAAACCGTCTGGGTGCCGCCAGGTGACGGTCATTACCCCGAACTTTACGCATTGTCCGATGTGGTTTTCGTCAAGACAAATGATGCGAACATGATCTATGGCAGTGCACTGCTTGAGACTGGCTCTGCCGGTGATCTGGGCGAACAGGAACAGGGTGTTTTCGGCCAACTCTCGATGCCGGGAAGCAGTGGTACACAGTCGGAATTACCTGCCAGGGATGCTGACATTGTAATCGTTGATGACCTAAAGCTGCGCCGCCATCTCTGCGGTGCAGGCGGGAATGGTGTCTATTCATGCGGCAATTGATTTTGCAGGAACGACAGATGATGGGTATTTTCTCCAAGGCAAACGTCGTTTTTGTTGCCGCAACGGCGCTGTCTACTTCCATGGTGCTGATGGCGTCGAACTCGGCCTATGCCCAGTCTGCCGGGCAGATCGTGCAGCCAACCTATGCGCCACCGGTTGTGCGCTAGCCCGACGGTGGGCTTTCGCTTCCGGCGTCTACCGGCCTGGAAGCACCCGCAGGTGCCGATCAGCTGTTTGTGACGCCATCCGGGCTTGATGTGAGCGGTGGATTGCCCGCCCTTGCCGACGAAACCGCCGCCATCGAAGCGCGTTTCAAGAACAAAAAGGTCAGCGCTGCCGATCTGTTTGCCGCTGCCAATGCGCTGGAGGCGGCCTATGTGCAGGCGGGCTATCCGCTGGTCCGTGTGTCGCTGCCACCGCAGACGATTGAAGATGGTGAGGCACTGGCGCTGGTTGTGACCGACGGCTATGTCGAAAGCGTCAATGCTGACGCGCTGCCGGACAATGTTCAAAAGCGTGTCGATGCGGTGATGGCGCCGCTGGTTGGCCAGGAAAACCCGACAACGACCGAGATCGAACGCCGTCTGCTGCTGGCCGGTGATACGCCCGGCCTTGCCATGAACTCAACACTGGCAGCGGGCTCCAGACCCGGCGCAACGCTGGTGAACATTTCCGGGCGCTATGATCCGGTCACCGGTTATATAGGGGTCGATAACAACCTGTCTGAAGAGCTTGGCACCTATTCGCTGAGCCTTGGCGTCAACTTCAACGATCTGCTGGGGCTGGGCGAAGTCGGCTATCTGCGCCTTGGTGGCTGGCCGGGCTTTGCCGATGACAATGTGTTTGCCGAAGATCCGCGCAACCGCCAGATTGTTGCCGGTTTTACGCTGCCGATGGGTACAGACGGGATGTGGCTGAATGCTGAAGGTGTCGACAGCCGCACACAATCCGATACCAGTCTGCCTTATGATATTCCCGATCACTATCAACGGCTTTCGACCAATTTCGGCTATGACTGGCTGCGTAGCCGTTCGGCCAATGCCTCAACCATTATCAGCTTTGATATCGTTGATGAGAAGCAGACATTTACATCAAACGCACTGGCCACGCCGTTTACGCTGGATCGTCTGCGTGTGCTGCGCCTCACCCAGACGGGCGATGTTTATCTTCCGTCGCAGGCGCGGCTTTCGGGCAGCGCGACTGTGTCATTCGGGCTTGATGCGTTCGGGGCGTATAACCCGACACCGTCATTGCCGATGTCACAGGACGGTGCGACGCCCGACTTCCAGAAGTTTGAAGCCGATGGTGCCTATATTCAGCCGCTTGGTGATCTGTTTGACCTTTCGATCGCTGCAAAGGCACAGACATCTTTCGGTGCGCCACTGCCATCATCAGAACAGATGGGCATTGGCGGTGGTGACTGGGTTTCGGCCTACACAATGAGCGATATCGAAGCCGATACGGGTGCGGCCTTGCGGGCTGAACTTGGCTATCCGATCCGTTTTCAGCCGTTTGAGAGCAATGGCGGCTTTGCTATGGTCGCTTCACCCTATGTGTTTGCCGCAGGCGGTATTGCGCAGCTGGAGCAGCCGAGTGTGTTTGAAAATGCGATCACGCGGGCCGGTGCGTTTGGTGTCGGTGTCCGGCTTGCTGCGGCGGAAAACAACAGTCCTTATTCCGGCAACCTGACACTGGAATATGCGCATGGCGCTCAAAACAACGGCAGCGACGCCGACCGCTTCAACCTGACGTTTCTGACGCAGTTTTAAGCAGGGATTCAAAAGCCATTAATGCGGCAGACGACAGCCACTTCATGAGCCGTCGGGTTTTGTCGCAAACTTTTGGCAGGGCCACAGAAGCAGCTATCCTAGGGGACAGTTATGTGGCGAGTGCCGCGAACTGTTGAAATGCCGATTGGCCGCTGGTGGAAAACTGCTGTTTGCTGATCATATGTGCGGCTTCGATGCCGTCCAGTGTCGCTGATGCGGACTGAAAGGATTTGAAGCTGTTCACGGGCCGGGTCAGCTTCTTGATGAAGTGGTGATCTTGCTCAATCATGTTGTTGAGATGTTTGACTTGCAGAACATCGATCAGCCAGAACCAACCATGGAGCAGCAACAGGATATTCATGTTTTGCAGCCCTGCCAAGTTCGCCCCGTTCTTGTCGACGACAACCTTTTCGGGCCAACCATTATTCTCGATTGTGCGGGCGAAGAAATCGGTGGCGGCGACCTCGTCGCGCTGCACAGACAGCATGAAATCAAGGGTTTTGCCGTAGTTGTCAGCGGCGCGGTAAAAGTACATCCACTGACCTTTGATCTTGATGTAAGTTTCATCCATTTGCCAGGAGCCGCTCGGTTTGATTTCCGGCGCTTCGCTTGAAGTGCAATCAGCGGCGAGCACTTAACCACCCATCTATTCAGCGTCGCACGGTCGAGATTGACCCCACGTTCGGCCATAATCTCTTCCAGATCGCGGTAGGAAACCGCATATCGGGCATAGAAAAACACGGCGTATAAAATCACTTCTTTCGGGTAGTGACTGCCTTTGAAATCGACCATGACCGCTTAACTCTGCCTGCCAGCTTTTCTTCAGGCCACATCTATCGCATGATTATCAAGCTGGCACACCATCCTGAAATTTTGCGACAAAACCTCGATACATTACCCGGGTAGCGGTATAGGGGCGGAGGAAAAGTGCCAGCTCTCAGTGACACTCAACAACAGCCCCGAGGTTCGGAAAGGACCCCGGGGATATTTGCTTCGAAGGGTCACCGCGTCACGATTTCCGGGCCCATCAGCCAGTAGGGCAGGGCGGTAGAAATCGACGGCACGTAGGTGACCAGGATGAGGAACACGAACAGCACCGCCACAAAGGGCGCGGCGGCCTTGACGACCTTGACCAGACTCATTCCCGTTATTCCCGATGTGACGAACAGGTTGAGGCCGATCGGAGGGGTGATCATGCCGATCTCCATGTTCACAACCATGATGATGCCGAGATGGATCGGATCGACGCCGAGCTCCATGGCAATCGGGAACACAACCGGTGCGACGATCAGCAACAGCCCCGAAGGCTCCATGAACTGGCCGCCGATCAGCAGGATGACGTTGACCGCAATCAGGAAGGTGAACCAGTTGAAGCCCGCATCGATCATGACCGACGTGATGGCCTGCGGAATGCGTTCCGCCGTCAGCACATGGGCAAAGAGCAGCGCATTGACGATGATGAACATCAGCATCACCGTGGTCTTTGCTGCACCCACGGTCGTGTGGCGGGTATCCTCATGCGAGAGGCAGAACGGCGTCTTGAGGATATTGGCCTTCAGGTTTCGATACCAGATTGGCACACCGGAAATGAGATAGCCCGGTATCTGGCTCGCCTTCGCATTTTCTCCACGCCAAAGCGTATAGGCAATGACGACTCCGATGGAGAGGACGATACCGGCGATGACCCGTGACGTCAGGCTGGCCCAGGCGGCTTCGATACCATCGGTGGCAAAGAAGGCGAGGATCAGGAACACAAGCAGAAAGGAAACGCCGTAAACCGAGGCGAGAAAGCCCGTCTTCGCGTGCCGGCTGTCGGTATCCTCGACCCAGCGCATGCCCTTGAGCGGCCCCATATCGCGGTAGATGTAGATCGACACCAGAAAGGCGTAGACGGCGGCGACGGCAGCGGCCTCCGTCGGCGTGAAGACGCCGCCGTAAATACCACCGAGGATAATGACGATCAGAAAAAGCCCCCAGCCAGCGTCCTTGCCGGCCTCGACGATTTCAAGAAACCCTTTCCACGGTTCTGCGGGCAGTTTCTTGATCCGTGCCATCGCATAAATGGCCAACATCAACATGAAGCCTGCAATCAAACCCGGGATAATACCGGCCAGAAACATGCGCCCGACGGAAACATCGGTCGCCGCTGCATAAACCACCATAACGATCGATGGCGGGATGAGAATGCCAAGCGTCCCCGCATTGGCGATAATGCCGGCGGCAAACTCCTTGGAGTAACCGACCTGCCGCATGCCGGCGATGGCGATCGTGCCGATGGCGACAACGGTTGCCGGCGACGAGCCGGAAAGGGCCGCAAACAGCATACATGACATGACGGATGCCATGGCAAGGCCGCCGCGAAAATGCCCGACAGAAGCAATGGCAAACCGCACCAGCCTGTGTGCCACCCCCTGTCGACATAAAGGCAGACGCCAGCACGAAGAAGGGAATGGCAAGCAGTGTATAATTCTGTGAGGCGGTGAAAAGCTGCAGCGCCACCGACGACATGGAATCGCGCGAGAAAAACGCGATGAACAGAACCGATGACAGGCCCAACGAGATAGAAACCGGTGCGCCGGCAAACAAAAGGCCGAAGACCAGCAGAAACAGAATGGCGATTTCCATGGGCTTAATCCTTCAGCACGTCTTTGTTTTCAGCCACCAACTCTTCAGCTTCATGGCCGGCGATGACGAGTTCGCGTTGGCCGGCCCAGATCTGGATAAAGGCTTCGGCTGAACGATAGGCGAGAAGGGCAAGCCCCACGGGCAGGATGATATAGGCAACCCAGCGCTGAACGCGCTCCTGCAGGCCGAACCAGTCCTGCACGAAAACTGGATAGCGCAGATCATCGAGGCCGATGCCGGCCTTGAAAAAGCGCTGCCAGTAGAAGACCGCCCCGCCCTTGGAATTGGCGCCGAACAGCTGCAGCCAGTCGGACGACAAAAGAATGACCGCGTAGAGAAGTGCGGTGAGCGCCCCAAACAGCGCAAAAACACGGAAGGCCCGGTGCGGCAGTGTGCGGATCAGCGCATCCACGCCCAGATGCAGGCCCGTTTTCAATCCATAGCTCATGCCGAGCAGGATCATCCAGGCAAACAGGATGCGCGTCAGCTCCAGCGCGCCGCCCCAACCGCTGTTGAAACCGTAACGCATGACGACCTGTGCAAACGAGATCACTGTGATCGCCGCCAGCAGCGTCGCCAGCACGTTTTCCTCCAGCCGGGTCACAAAGGCACGGTGGCGCCGTTCAACCAGATAAAGCAGCACAAGGATCAAAATCAGAGCAAAGTAAGGCCAGTAGGCGGCCATGGCAGGTCCCCTCTCGATATGTCCGTCAGGCAGTCATGGGCGGCACGGTCGATACCATGCCGCCCGCGCACCGCCGCTTAGTTGTTGGATTCAACAGCCGCCTGAATGAGGTCGGCGCCGATGTCATCTTCGAACTCGGCCCAGACCGGCTTCATCACATCGACCCAGGCCTGACGCTGTTCAGGTGTCAGCACCCGCACTTCGCTGCCCGCATCAATGATGTTGGCGCGGTTGGCCTCTTCCTTGGCCGCCACAGATGCGTTTGCTTCTGCTGTCACCTCCTCGACAATCGTGAGGAAACGGTCCCGGAAATCCGGGTCAAGGCCATCGAGCCAATCTGTGGAAGTCACAAGCAGATAGGCCAGAAGCTGATGGTTGGTCTGGGTGATGCCATCCTGAACCTCGAAGAACTTCTGGGTGTAGATGTTCGACCAGGTATTTTCCTGGCCGTCGACAACACCGGTCTGCAGCGCGCCGTAGACTTCCTTGAAGGCGAGCTTCTGGGCGGAACCGCCAAGCGCGTTGATCATCGCCACGGCGACATCCGAGGTCTGGACCCGGAATTTGAGCCCTTCCGCATCTGTCGGCAGGATCAAGGGCTTGTTGGCCGAAAACTGCTTCAGGCCGGAAGACCAGTAGCCGAGGCCCATATAGCCCTTGTCTTCCATCGCCGACAGCATGCCCTTGCCGGCATCACTGGTGGTGAAGCTTTCCACAGCATCAAGGCTGGAGAACAGGAAGGGCAGGTCATAAAGCCGGTATTTCAGCGTATAGGCCTCGAATTTGGCAAGCGACGGGGCCGCAAGCTGGACGTCGCCGAGCAGCAGCGCCTCGAGCACCTTGTCATCATCGAAAAGCGTCGAGTTCGGGAAAACCTCCATGCAGGCCTCGCCGTCGAGCTCCTTGTTGACGCGATCGGCCAGCATCCGGGCGGCGTCGCCCTTGGGGTGGCCCTGATCGGCAACCACATGGCTGAACTTGATGACCATCTCGTCGTCACTGCAGGCCGGATCGGCGGCGGAGACGGCGGAAGCCGCGGCGAAAAGCGCAGCAGTGGAAACGGCGGCAGTCAGAAATGTCTTCATGGTTTACGTCCTCCCGTTAAACCCAAATCGTGTCAGATGGGGCTTTCGCCCGACAAGCCGCTGTCGAATGGCCGACCGCGACATGCTCCTGGTTTCACGGCAGCGGCAATCTCAAGCGCCGGATAGGGTTGATCTGAAAATCCTCCCGCGACGTCACCTCTTCGCCGCTGCCGATATTTTAGTAGCAAGCAGCGTGCCAGTTTTTGAGAAACGTCAATAATTAATTTAAAACAGAGGCTTAACGATTTTCAATTTTGAGAGAAAAGCGCATTGCGGCGGAAATGTGTCATCGGTGACACATTGCCTTAGGCTCAAACGGGTAGGAAACGACACATTGTGATGATCACTCGGCATCATCAATGTAGTCGATCCTAAGCCGTTTCATCTTGTCATAAAGCCCCTTTCGGGAGATTTGCAGAGCCTCGTAGGTGGGCTTGAGAGCCCCGTCATGGCGGGCAAGTTCGCTGGCGATCACCTGCCGCTCGAAAGCCTGCATCTGGTCGGCAAGCGGCAGACCTGCCGCCGGTGCCATGGCGGCTTCGCCCCGGCCTTGATTGTCGAAACCGCGCCAGAGGCCCAGCACGAAACGGTCGGCATAGTTTCTCAGTTCGCGGACATTGCCGGGCCAGTCATGCGCCATCAGATCGGCCTGCAGCAACGGCGATATTTCAGGGATTTCGCGGCGAAACCGCGCTCGCGCATCGCGCGCCAGAAAGAAAACAGAAGCGGTATATCGTCCCTGCGTTCCCTGAGCGAGGGGATGTCGAGGGTGACGACATTCAGCCGGTAATAAAGATCCGCCCTGAAACGCCCGGCATCGCTTTCCAGCTTGAGGTCCGACTTCGACGCCGCGACGATGCGGATGTTGAGCGCAATCTGCTTGTTCGAGCCGAGCCTTTCGACCGTCCGCGTTTCAATGGCGCGCAGGATCTTGGCCTGAAGGTCGAGCGGCATGGATCTCGATTCTCGTCCAGAAACACCGTGCCGCCATCGGCATGTTCCAGCTTGCCGATCCGTTGTTTGCTCGCACCGGTGAAAGCGCCCGCCTCATGGCCAAAAAGTTCGGCCTCGATCATATCAGCCGGCACGGCCGCGCAATTGATGGCAACGAAATTGCCTTTCGCTCTTCCGCCGGTATCGTGCAGTGCGCGGGCGACGACTTCCTTGCCGGCGCCGGTTTCGCCGCGCACCAGCACGTCGACATCGGTGTCGGCGAGCATGGCAATCTGCTCGCGAAGCCTGACAATGCCTTCCGTGCGCCCCACCAGCCGGAGCGACAGTGCATCATGACCGTCCAGTTCCGAGCGCAGCGTCCGGTTTTCCAGAACAAGACGCCGTTTTTCAAGCGCGCGGTCGATGACGGTGTAGAGGCGCGAGGCCTGAAACGGCTTTTCGATGAAGTCATAGGCGCCCGCACGCATCGCATCGACCGCCATCTGCACATCGCCATGCCCGGTAATCAGGATCACCGGAAAGGTCGGATCGATCGCCAGCGCCGATTTCAAAAGCGCCATGCCATCCATGCCCGGCATACGGATATCGGTGACGAGCACGGCATAGGCTTCATGGGTAATGCGCTCAAGCGCGGGTGCGGCACTTTCGTGCACAGCGACATTGACGCCCTCAAGCTCCAGCCCCTGCGCCAGCGCGTGGCGAAGATCATCGTCATCATCGACCAGATGAACCAGCGGTGTTGCCGTTTGCATTTCCATGATCTGCCAAGATCTCCCTATTCCGCTTTCGCCGCCTTCAGCCACAATTCGAAGACCGCGCCCCCTCAGCCTGTAAAAGCGTAATGCTACCACCGAAATCCTGCATGATGTTATAGACGATAGATAGTCCCAGACCGCTTCCCTGTCCGTTGCGGGTGGTGAAAAAGGGCTCGAACACCTCAGCCGCTAGCTCCGGCGCGATCCCCGGCCCATTGTCGCGGACATACAGACAAACTGCGTCGCCCCCGCTTTTCAGTTCCACTGTAATCCGCCCGTCATCCCGCCCTGCAAGTGCATCAATCGCATTGCTGAAGAGATTGACGAAAACCTGTGACAACCGAATGCGACCTGCCTCCACCATCACGCCATCGAGCGCCGGATCGACATCGAACAACACGCCTTCGCGATCCGCCTTTGCCCGGATCAGGATGAGCGCTTCGTCCAAGGCCGCCTTTATCCGCACGGCTTCTGTTCTTGTCCCCGGCTTTCTTGAAAACGCCAGCAAGGTCCCGGAAAGCTCGGAAATACGGGCAACCATGGCGGTGATGCGATTGAGATTGCTGTCCGCGATCTCTTGCCTGCCAAGTGCGAGCGCCCTTTGGGTATTGGCCGCATAGGTTTCGATTGCAGCCAGCGGCTGATTGATCTCATGGGCAAGCGTTGCCGCCATTTGCCCGACACCGGCCAGCTTCGCCGTCTGGATCAGTTCGCGCTGAACGCGCTTCAGTTCCTGTTCGGCCTCGATTCTCTCTTCGATTTCGTGCGACAGGCTGCGGTTTGCAAGGCTGAGTTCTTTCGTCCGGTCGCGCACGGCCCGTTCAAGACGCAACGCCTGCGCACGCTCCCGCCGCCTGAGCATGAAACTGCTTTCGATACGACCGATCTGATAAAAAGCGATCACACCGACAAGCAGAAAGATCAGTAGTGAAAAGCCGATTGCCGCCGATTGCGCGGAGACGATGCGGCTGCGGTCGCCAAGGACATGAAGCTGCCAGCCCATCAGCGGAAGGTCACGCTTGACATCGATATGCGTGGTTTGACCACCCGGGCCGAACCGGGCGTCGATCTCCGACACAGGCTGCAACAGCCAGTCTTCTCGATTGGAGAGGAACACGATGCCATCACTGTCCGTCACGAAAATCGGATCGGCAGAAAGCGCCCATGTACGCTCCACGGCATCGAAACCGACATAGACGGCGACCACGCCCCGCAACTGCCCGTTCCGGTGGACACCCGCCCCGAAGGCGTAAACGCGGCTTTTCCCTTGATGAGGGCAATGGTGCGGCCGAGCCGGTTTTCGTTCGCTGCCCTTAAGAGCTCCGCGCGGCCAGCCGGCTCGTCCCCGAAGATATCGCGCGCCGCGGCGATCAGCTTGCCGTCAGCAGCAAAGAACGCCACATCCCGCGCACCGGAAAGGCCAGCGATTTCTTCCGCCAGCGAACGCGCCCTTTTCTGAATGGAGATATCAGAGGCGAGGCTTGCGAACAGCAGCGCGACTTCATCCTGCCGGGCAAGAAGGGGCGGAATGAGCCGGTATTTTTCCAGGACACCATTCAGTACCTCGGCCTGAACCGCGAGCGTTTCAGTGGCCTGGCTCTGAACATAGTCGCGGGTGCGGTCGTTCACCACTTTCCAGGCTGCGAAGGTGCCGGCCGATGTCAGTATCAACAGAACGATGGCTGCTGCAAAGCGCAACCTGTAGAAGCGCCGTCTGACCATTTTCCCTGTGAGCCAGCTATCCATCCCCCTCCCTGAAGCGAAACGTCATGCCGGACCACAATGACAGACATCACTCGCGACCATCATAACCGTATTGGGCTTCGCTATCCAACTGAATTGACAGATCAAAAGCAGTGAAAATGCATCGCCAAGTTGTTAAGCCATACTGACTTGGCTACAAGGCGGTGCATGAAGATACTGTCGCCCGTGCGCTGATTGTCCGTCCGAAACTGATCATCTGCGATGAGCCGGTCTCCGCGCTTGATGTCTCCATTCAGGCGCAGGTCATCAATCTGCTGATGGAGTTGCAGCGCGAGCTCGGTCTTGCGCTGCTGTTCATTGTCCATGAACTTTCGGTTGTGAAGCATATCTCGACCCGCATCATGCTGCTTTATCTGGGGCGGGTGATGGAAGTGGCGCCAAGCGAAGAGCTCTATGCCTTGCCGCAACACCCCTATACCCAGGCACTGCTTTCAGCGGTCCCTATCCCTGATCCGGAAATCGAGCGCAGCAAGAAGGCGCTGCCGCTGGACGGTGATCTGCCGAGCCCGCTCGATCCCCCGTCGGGCTGCGTTTTCCGGACCCTTTGTCCGCGGGCAACTGCCGTCTGTGCCGAAGAGGTGCCGCCGATTCGCCACGATCCGAACATGGGATCGCAACACAGATTCGCCTGCCATCATCCAGGCCCGGCGGAAGAGGCCGTGAACGTATAATTGGGTTGATTGGTTGAAGTGGCTCTGCTTTTTCGGACAGGTTTGCCTGGCTACGATCGGCCGGAACGGCAATTGTGCTGGAAGCCATCGGGATGGCACCGGAAACCTGTCTGCAACTATAGGCAATTCCCCACAAAAACAGATCGCGCCAAAGTGCCTACAGAATTTACAAAATACCATAAAAAGTCTGATGCAAGGCCAGTAATCAAGTGACTATCCAACAATGAGATAGTCTATAAAATAAGCGATATTCTGGCATTCCGCCTGGATTTGCATAATGGCTGGAGGGAACGATGGGTAATTTCGAGGCGAATAGGCGGAAATCGGCTGGACGCATGAAAGCGCGTTCGCGGGTTAAGACGGTCGCCTCTTCCATCCTGTTCCAGTCCACGGCCCTTGCCGGAACGCTCGCTGGGGTGCCCATTCCGTTTTATTCACGTGGTTATACCCGCGTTTATGCGGCCGTGACCTGCAATTCGCCGGTGAAGACGGAGACGGCATCGAATATCGACACAAGTCAGTTTCAGCAAAGAAACGAGGATGTCTCCTCTCAAACGATCAGTTGCACCATCGGTTCAGGAACGCTGACGACCCCGCAATATGCCTATGGCGGCCCCTATATGGCGCTGTACAATGTGGGCGAGGGCGGCGGCAGCGACACCTATCGTGGCCACACCTATGGCATTCATTCCAACTGGGCTTGGTCCGGCTTCGGCGTCAAGGTCACCAACGATGCCACGATCACGGTAACAGAAGCGTCGGACACACAATTGCTGTTTTCGCCGGGGGAGCATCACGCTCGGCGGCCTGCGCACCTCCGACAAGCAATATAACGCCCTCGGTGTCGTCTCGCTCGGTGCACTGAACTGGAGCGGTACCGACGACAACATGAAAACCGGCGCCGGCAGCGGCGGCGCGGTGACGATCATAAGCTCCGGCGATGTGTCGAGCACGGTCAAAGGCGGCATCTTCGCCCTTTCCCAGGGCGGCACAAACAAGCATGCCGACGACATCGGAAAACAATATTCCGGACAAGGCTCGCCCGTCACCGTCAAATCCTACGGAAAGGTTTCGGGCAATAGTTTCGGGATTGCCGCGCTCAGCATCGGCGGGCCTTCGACTTATAGCAGCGACAGTGATTTTTCCGGTCCGGGCACCGGCGATTACGTCTCGGTCTATGCCGGAGGGTCGGTTTACGCCACCAAGAGCGGACCCGCGATCCTCGCTGCGTCTTATGGCGGCAACACGCCTTACAACGTCAACAGTTTCGGCGATGACGTACAGGGCGGCAATGGCGGCAACAGCTACACCTCGGAGACGGTCGACTGGCAGAAGCGGCCCTATTATAACGCCGTCAAAGTTCAGGTCGGCACCACCGCCAAGCCCATGGCGGGAACGATCAGCACCCAGTCGGCGGGCGCCGTCAATCTCTGGCTCAACAACCACAATGTCCAGTTGACGCGCGAGACCGGCGCCGCGATTGCCGCAATCTCGCGCGGCGGAAACGGTCTTGCCGAAGGCGACAAGCAGGCCATGATGGGCGGTTCCGTCGGTCAGGTTGGCGTCTATCTGTACGGCCTCGTCCACGACGACAATCCAGACAAGTGGGACGAACTCGCCCGGCATTCTGGCGATCAGCCAGGGCGGCACATCCTATCAGTCCGACAAGGATGACAATGAAAGGCTTGGCGGGCGGGCCCAGTCGGTGACGGTAACCGTCAACGGCGGCGGGACGATCGCAACGAAGGAAGACAATTCGAGCGGCATCATCGCGCAGTCTCTGGGCGGTGGCGGCACATCAACCTTCAAGCAGACCAAGGGTATTGGCGGCTTCGCTGGCGCAATTACCGTCTCGAACGATTTTTCGATTACCACGACCGGCGATCATGCCCACGGCATCGTCGCGCAATCAGCGTCTGCCGCCGATGGCGACGGGATCTACACCAATACCGGCAATGGCGCGCTGACCTGGGGCGACACGAGCGCAAGCGGTTCGACCAGCGGCGATGTGACGATAACCAATTCCGGCAATATCACGGTATACGGTATCGATTCTGCACGGTATCGTCGCCCAGTCCATAGGTGGTGGCGGCGGCCTTTTGCAGTCCACCGGGGCGATATCGACCACGAACTACAGCACCGGCTCGGCGGTTTCCGACCCGAGCCTCGGCCAGACCATCGGCGGACAGACGTCCGGCTCTTCTCCGGCCACGGTAACAGTTACCAACAAGGGCAATATTTCGACCTATGGCGGCTATGCCGGCGCAAAAACCGCGGCCAGCAGTACCGATCAGACGGAACTTGGCGGCGGTATCGCCATTCTCGCCCAGTCGATCGGCGGCGGCGGCGGCACCAACAGCGGCACGGGCTCGACGGGCGCGATCGGAGCGGGCACAGGCTCGAGTTCGGCAGCCAAGAGCAGCAGTGACAGTGCCACACCCGGCAGCAATGGCGGCACGGTTGATGTCCACAATTATGGCAATCTGAGCACGGCAGGCTCCGAAGCGCACGGCATCGTCGCACAATCGATCGGCGGCGGCGGCGGTCAGGGGCGCAACAAGAAGGGTCTGTTTCACTCGGTCGGCGGCAGCGGCGGGCCGGGCGGCGATGGCGGAAGCGCTCTTGTCATAACCGAGAGCGGCACTTCGATCTCTGTCGCCGGCGACTATGCCATGGGGATGATCGCTCAATCCGTTGGCGGTGGCGGTGGCGCCGGTGGTCAGGCAACAGCCTGGGGTATCGGGTTTTCAAGCGCCACCGGCGGCAGTGGCGGGGCGGGCGGTTATGGCGGCACAGCGCAGGTCACGCAATCCGGCTCGGGAACGAAGGGTGCCAGCGACTACAGCGTTCTTTCGACCAAGGGCGATCACGGAACCGGTATTCTGGTGCAGTCGATCGCTGGCGGTGGCGGCGTTGGCGGCAATGGCAAATCAACCAGCGCCAGCATCGGCATCGGCATCTCGATCGCCCATGGCGGCTCAGGCGCTACCGGCGGCAATGGAGGCGAGGCCAAGGTCTACACCAACGGCGTGGTGTCGACATCCGGAACGGATGCCCAGGGATCGTCGTCCAATCGATCGGCGGCGGCGGTGGCTCGGGTGGTCAGGCCTCTTCAAAGGCGATCACCGCGGGTGTTCCCTTCGATGAAGAGGGCAACACGGTTTCGCTTTCTGTATCCATAGCGCACGGCGGCAATGGTGGTGCCGGAGGCAGTGGCGGCACGGTAAATGCGCATATCTACAAGACATCCAGAATTATCACCACAGGTGACGGCGCGGCCGGGCTCGTCGTTCAGTCGATCGGCGGCGGCGGCGGCAATGGCGGCGATGCGACCGCCAGTTCTGTCGCCAAATCAATCACGTCATGGCTGGCCGAAGACGAAGAAAAGGTCGATGCGGGCACGGATTTCGCCGTTTCGGTGAATTCCTATGTTGGTGGTCACGGCGCCGGCGCCGGCCTCGGCGGCACGGTCAGCGTTAGCCATTATGGCGCGATCAGCACCAAGGGCGGCTATGCGGACGGCATTCTGGCGCATTCTATCGGCGGCGGTGGCGGCAATGCCGGAACCGGCTCCGGCTCAACCAAGGCATCGAATGGCATCAAGACGGCGGCGCTGAATATCGGGCTGGGAGCCAAGGGAGGAGTCGGCAATTTTGGCGGCAACGTTGATGTTCATATGGACGACAGCGCGGCCTCGATCTACACCGGCGGCCATGTGTCGCGCGGAATATTCGCCCAGTCGATCGGCGGTGGCGGCGGATCGTCGTCCGGTGGCGGCGGCAGCGGCGATGCCGACTGGGCCATCACCATTGGTCTCGGCGCCGAGGGTTCGGGCGGCGGCAGCGGCGGCAACGTGACCATCTCGAGCGAAGGCACGATTGTGACCAAGGGTGACTGGTCAGATGCCATTCTCGCCCAGTCGATCGGCGGCGGCGGCGGTGCAGCCGGCTCCGGCAAGAGTTCTCTTCGATCAAGGAGGACGAGGATGACGACGACGATGACGGTGGCGACAACGATGGTGATGACGCCGCCGAATCGACGCAACTGTCCATGGCCACGGTTGCGTCGTCGGATGACGATGGCGGCGATGACGACGACAGCGACAGCGACGACAAGTCTCTTACATTCGGCGTAACCGTCGGTTCGACCGGTGGTGCGGGCGGACACGGCGATACCGTGACCATCGGCAAGGACACTTCCGGCACGGTGGTCGGGACCGGAACGATCCACACCTATGGCACGATGTCGTCCGGCATTGTCGCGCAGTCGATCGGCGGCGGTGGCGGTGCGGTGGCGATCTCGTCCGGCAGCGACGATTCCGACGACAGCAGTTCTTCCAGCACGTCGAGCAGTTCCGACAGCAGCAGTTGCGATACCTCGAGCAGCGCCACCAGTTCCGGCGGCGACGATTCCAGCTCGGACGACAAGGATAGCTGCGCCACGCTCACCATCGGCTCGGACGGGGGCAGTGGCGGCGACAGCGGCGATGTCTCGGTTTACGCCAGCAACATCTATACCGGCGGCTTCGCCTCGCACGGTGTCGTTGCCCAGTCGATTGCAGGCGGCGGCGGGATCGGCTTTTCCTCGGGACTTGCCATTTCCAAGGTCAACATCGGCCTCGGCGGCAAGGCGGATGGCAACGCCGGGACGGCGGGCACGGTCACCGTCAAAACCCTCGCCGATACCCAGATCGTAACCAAGGGCGATGGCTCGCAGGGCATCATCGCCCAATCGATCGGCGGCGGCGGCGGTCTTGTCGGCGTGGCGCTCGGCACAGCCAATGCGGTCAATGACGATACCATCTCCAATGTGCTGAGCGTGACCATGGGGTCCGGCAGCAATTCCGGTTCGGCCCATGGCGGCAAGGTTGAGATCACCCATGCCGGCAAGATCACCACCTACGGCACCCGCTCGGCGGGCATCGTCGCCCAGTCGATCAGCGGCGGCGGCGGCTTCCTGACGGCGGCTGCGAACAGTTTCGACAAGGCCGGTTCTCGTCCAGAGTCAGGCGCCGAATAGTGCTCACCCCGTCGATATCTCATTGGAAGACAAGGCCACCATCGTCACCTCGGGCGATGGCGCTTTCGGCATACTGGCGCAGAGCGTTTCCGGCGGCGGCGGCGTTTCGGCCGATCTGGCGCAGAAGCTCAATGCGACCTACGGTTATTACGGCGGCACGTCGAGCGGTTCGAATTACTACTATTCCGACAGCGGCAACGCGGATAGCGCCGGCATCGTCAACGTTACGGTCGACGCCGGCGCATCGGTCAAGACCACCGGCAAATACGCCCACGGCATCGTGGCCCAGGCCATTGGCGGGTCGGGCGGCATCTTCACCCAGAACGGCAAGACCTATGCCGGCACACTCGGTCGTTTCAACAACACGCAAGGTTCTGATGCGGATGGCAATACGTCATCCGGTTCACTCTCCGTGACGATCGGTGGCTCTGTTACGGTCAACGACCCGACGGCGTGGGGCGTCTGGGCCCAGACCACCGGCGATACGATGACGCTGACGCTGGACGAGGGCGGGACGCTGACGGGGTCCAAAGCGGCCGCCGTGGACGGAGAGTTTCAGGGCGGCGCGCTCTATGTTTCGGCGGCCAAGAAGACCAGCGTCACGCCCAGCAATTCCGGCACATTCACCGGCAATATCGTGCAGCACGACTTCGCGACGTCATCGTCTTCCGCGGCGAACGGAATGGTCCAGACGGCGGCTTTGGCCGGTACAACCCTGTTCCTGAACCAGGGATGGGCACCTTCGTGACCGGTGCGATCGCCGATGTCGACAGTGTTCTCAACGCCGGCAATATCAATCCCGGCGGTGCATGGAACACCAAAGAGACGCAGTTTACCGGCGATTTGTTGGGTGTCGGGACAAAATCCGGTGGCAGTGCCTATAATGTTGCCGATCTCGGCCTTTCGACCACGTTCTCGCCGTTCAGCTATTTCAAGCGCAGCGACAGGATCGACTGGCGGACGGAGACGTCCAGCAAGGGTGGGCTGTTCACCAATGTCGATGTCGACATGGAAAACGGCACAGCCGACAAACTTCTGATCGCGGGGATTTCGCCGGTACCTGGGGTGTGGATGTCAACGCCAATGCGCTGCTTCCAGATACGCGCACCGATTTTCTGATGGCCGAGGGCACCGATACGTCGACGATCACGGCGCTGTCCTCTCTGGTTTTCGACTTTACCGATGTGACAAAATCCGCCGAGGGCTGGCACGGGTTTTCCGTGGATGATGCCCACTTCAGCGGGAACGGTGTTTCACTGGGCAGGAATGCCGGCGGGGTCTCGAAGGCGATGCAGCAGGCCTGGGACAGGATCGCCGATGGCAGTGCGACTGAGGTGAAGTTCGGCGAAGACGAAATATCCCTTGGCGCGGCTTTCGGTGCATTCCATCAGGCCGAACCGGAGACCTTCTCCGACATGCTGCTGGAGCTGGCCTCACAAACGGCAGCGGCCCCGCTGGCTGATTCGCCGTCTGCCGCCATTGCCGCAGCCAACAGCGTTCTGTCATGTCCCGCCTTTGAAACGACGGGCGTGCTGATGGACGAGGGCTCGTGTGTCTGGAGCCGCGTGCTTGGCGGCGAGACGACGCAAGGCGCGCACGGCGATTCCTCCGGCTATACGCAGTCCGTCGGTGGTTTGCAGTTTGGCGGGCAAACAGAACTTTCCGACGGCTGGTTCCTTGGCTCGGGGCTGACCTACGAGAACAGCTGGTTCCGCAATGACAGCGGCTCGGAGAAGATGGAGCAGCAATCCTTCACCGGTGCCGTTGCGCTGAAGAAGGAAATGGGCCCCTGGCTCTTCGGCCTCGTCGGCGGTGGTGGCTACAACTGGGGCGATTCCAAGCGCTATATCAATCTCGATACGCTTTCAGCGACGGCACGCGGCGAGCCGGATTCGGCGATGTTCTTTGCCCGTGCCCGTGCGTCGTACGAATTTGCCTTCGGCGATGAATACTACATGCGCCCGAAGGTCGATTTCGATATCATCAACATGCACCAGTACGGCTATACCGAAACGGGCGCCGGTGCGATGAACCTGATGGTTGACGGCAATTCCGATACCGCTTTCGGGGTCACGCCAGGCATCGAGTTCGGGGCACGGATCCCGTTCATGGAGGATTGGCCGGCGCGGCTTTACGGCGATCTCGGCGTATCGTTTCTCTCAAGTGACAATTGGGAGACCACCGCGCGCTTTGCCGGGCTTTCATCGATGGACAGTTTTTCGACGTTCACACCGATTGCCGATACGGTGGGCCATGTCACCTTCGGCCTGGATCTGGCAAAGCGGAAGGGCATGGAGCTCAAATTCCAGTATGATGGTGCGTTTGCCAATGACTATCAGGCCCACACCGGTTCGATCCGGTTCGGATACCGGTTTTGAGAGCATGCGCCGGAAGAAACGATATCGCCAAGCGCCGCCGGTGCATCGCCAAGTGGTTCATCCATAAAGACTTGGCTACAAGGCGGTGCATGAAGATACCATCCACATTGCCGCGCCTGAAGGGCTATCGTCACCCTCGTGAGATCATCGCCTACGCGGTCTGGGTTTCCCCATAGGTTCGCGCTGAGCACGGCTGATGTCGAGGATCTGCTTGCCGAACGTGACGTGATCATCAGCCGGGAAACAATTCGGCTCTGGGTCAATCGTTTCGGTGCGCATTTTGCCGCCTGCATCCGACGTGACCGGCCGCAGCCCAATGACAAGTGGCATCTTGATCAGGTTGTGATCCCGATCAACGGCGTAAAGCATTGGCTCTGGCGCGCTGTGGATTCCAACGGCGACGTGCTCGACATCCTTGTCCAGGGGCGCCGCAATGCCAAGGCCGCAAAGCGCTCAACTTGGCCACCCCCGGCTAGCAATCACAGACAAACTGCGCAGCAACATTAAGCCGATCTTGCATCAAGCACCGACGTTGATCACGGTGCTCACAAAGGGCTCAACAATCGCGTCGAGGGCAGCCACAAGCCAATGCGACGACGAGAGAAGATCATGATGGGGCGGTTCAAGTTGCCACAGCAAGCGCAGCGCTTCCTCACTGCACATGACCAGATCAACAATATCTTCCGTCCTCGCCGTTACCGCCTCTCCGCCACATCATATCGTCATGCCAGGGCAGATGCATTCTGTCTCTGGGCTGACTATGCTGCCGAAATGAGACCGTAATCATCGCCCTCGCGCACTTTCAAAATCTCGCTTCAGCAACTTGGCAATGCCCGAACACTCTATATCTCCCCGACTGAAAAGGGGCAGGGCAATGTGTGTTCAGGGGCGGTTCTCAGTGAAAATTTGCGAGGCTTCCGGTGCACTCTCGGCCGAAATCAATACCAAGGCTGTGTTTCCGTGTGAGACGAAAACAGCAAGGCTCTGAGAAAGAAGAAGTGGCTCCCCGGGTCGGATTCTGAACCGACGACCTATCGATTAACAGTCGAGTGCTCTACCGCTGAGCTACCAGGGAATATCGGCGCCGCTTGGGCGCTGCGGTGTGAGCGGGTTAATACAAACGGTGAGGCGATTTGCCAAGCCCTTTTTGCAAAAAATATCATCGGCTTGCTGTTTTAGCGCAAAGCCTGGATTACCGCTTTGTTTGTTCCGGTCCAGGGCGGCTGTCCCGAGCGCCAAAAGGAGCGATATATGATCAGGTGCGCAGCGCGGTTCAGTGCCGCTGCCGAACACCATTGTTGGATCTCGCGATCGACGCCGCGTTCTGAGCTATGAAGCATGCGCATCTCGTTTTCGATGCGTTTGCGGGCGCTGCGGGAGCGGATCTGATTGGCGGAATAGGTGCGGGGCGAGAGCAGGAGTTCGCCATCCGTGCGGATGATGTCGAAACAGCGTTCGGCGGCGACCGGCCGGTCTTCCGAGGTATAGGTCGCAATGACGGTCAGTTTGACGTCCTCGATATGTTCGAAATCGTCAAAGCCTTTCGGCGACATTTTGCCGATCAGCATCCTGAACGTTCCGAGATCGATGTGTTCGCCCGAATCAAGCGGCCCCTGAAACCAACGTTTGCGGGGATCGCTTGTGTCGTCGTCGTCAAAGTTGAGGTTACTCAGGGAATAACGCAAATCCCGATGCTGTTCATCATCCCGCAAGGTGAAATCGAGCAGCACAGCATCGATATAAATCGGTTTCGCGCTCATATTCGCAACCAGGCAATGACCGTCAAGCGACGGGCCTGCACCGCGGTTGATGAGAATCTTGGCGCGCCGTCCTTCGCGAAAACCGCTGAAAATCAGTTGAAGATAGATCGCCCAGATGGCGATGGTGAAAAGGCTTGCTATTGCGCTTAGCGCACCCGAATTCGCGTTGATCCAGTTCCAGGCCATAACGGCTCCCGTCTGACCCGCCGGGTCCCGGAAGGCAGTCAGTGCTCAGGCATTATCGACAGGATAGGCCTTTTCGTCGGGACCCTTCTGCGGCTCATCCTCACTGTTCCCACCCTCAACGATGTCGACGGTCTTCGGTTCCGGTAATTGATCGCGAGAGAGGTAAACGGTGGAGGACGGGAAGGCGAAACCCGCCCCATTGCCTTCCACGGCTTCACGTATGGACATCAGAAGTTCTTCCTGTACCTCCAGGAAGGCGTTGATATCGGTTGCCGAAATATTGGCATAGATGTCGAACAGGATGGCAAAATCGCCATATTCCACAAGGCGCACGCGCAGAGGGCTTTCCAGAACGCTGTCATGGGCCTCCATGGCGGCGTGAATGGAATCGCGTACCTTATGCAGGGTCGCGGCGTCGGTCTCGTATCTGACGCCCACCTTGTGACGGAACAGGAAGACATCGCGCTGGCTGAAATTGGTGATCCTGTGTTTCACCAGGTCGGCATTGGCGACGATGATCAATGTGCGATCGAGTGCGCGGATGCGGGTCGAGCGAATGCCGATTTCCTCGACCGTTCCAGCGGTATCGGAGAACTGGAAAAGTCACCGACACGCACAATCCTGTCCGCATAGAGGATCAGACCGCTGATGAAGTTTTCCAGTGTCGGCTGGGCAGCCAGCGCGATGGCCAGACCACCGACACCAAGACCGGCGACAACGCCGTAGATCGGTATGCCGATCCGCGTTGCGCCATAACCGAGAACGACGATGGAGACCATCAAGGAGACAACTCTGAAGCCGGTGCGCAGCAAGCTTGCATCAAGGCTGACATTGTTGACTGTCGGGTTGCGAATGGTCCACAGATAGATGGTCTGCAGTCCCTGATATGTCAGCCAGGCCGAAGTGGTCCAGATGACGACGCTCACAACGGTTGTCAGCAATTGCAACAGTTCGCCGGTGATGTTGATCTGGTCCTTGGAAAGATAGTGGAGCAGGTTTGCGGCGAGGATGATCAGAAGCGGCGGCAGCAGTTTGCGCGACTGGCGCAATGCCGGGTCGAGCGGAACCGCGCGGCGGTTGTTCCAGCGGTTGTAAATTGTCAGGGCAAGGAACAGAAAGATGATCGTGAGCGCAAGCGCGAGCCATTGCCAGTAGGCCTGGCCGCCGGTCGTATTCTTGAGCCAGTCAGGGCCATGCAGAACGAATTCATACCATTGGGGGCGACAAGGTTCCCGGGTGTGTAGATGTAATATCGATAGAGATCTTCGCCGCTTTCTGTGTTCAGCGGCAATGCTCTGAGCGCTTCATAGTCGTCCGGGATTTCGGCCACTGTGGCAGCGGTGAACAGATATTGACCGGAACGCGGACCGTCCTGCTGGCGTCCGATTGTCAGGCTTGTCCCTGGAATGATCCACCGTTCGGGCAGGGGGTGCCAAGTTGATCGGAGTTTGCGTTTGATCCGGCGGGCAGGCCCGGAATATTGTCGACCGGCGGCAGATAGATGCGGTCGAAAATCTCCTGAAGCTGAAGAACCGTTTCAATACTGGTCCGGTCACGCGAGGCAACGGGAACACCGGAAAGGTCGAGCGTTTGGGCGGCCTTTTCGAGGAGTTCTTCGACCAGCACCAGATCATTCTTTTCTTCCCGCGTCATGAAGAAGTTATCATTGTTGAAAAAGCCGTCACGAACGCCAAGCCACAATTCGTTCGCGGCCTCCATGATAACCAGAAAGCTCTCCAGCGTTGCGCGCGGGCTGCGGGTGTCCGGAGGTGAAATCGGATTGGTCACCAGGCGACGGTAACGCGACTGCAGCCCCTCATTGTCAGCGGCGTCGTTGATGATTCCGTCAACAAGCTCTTCGGCGGTGGCTTGTTGGTCATCATATTTCGGCTGCTGGGCGAATGCCGTATTGACGCCGCCCGTCTGGGAAATGATGGCAAGCAAAGCAAACAGAAAGGCCAGGGCCATCATTGTGGATCGGTTGAACGTCATTCGTTTGCGCCGATTCCAATTTTGGCAGAAATTTCCTGAGTGCATTGCTCTCTCCGCGACAGCCGATAAACATTGGTTTCTGGCTGATCTTTGCAGATTCTGTCCAGATCGCAACCCTCGCCCGATTTTAGACGATTCGTGCCCGATCTTTGTGAAATTATTGTTTCGGATCGGGAAACACATGGCACGCCTCAGGTGCTGGGCCATGGTTCGGGAGCAATTGGTTCGGCGATTTCAGCCGATGCTCAATACGGCTGCTGCCAGCACGAGATAGCGGCAGGTCTTTGCGACCGTCACAAGCACAAGGAATATTGTGAAAGGTTCGCGTAGGGCACCTGCCACAACGGTCAGTGGATCGCCGATAACGGGCGCCCAGCTTAGAAGCAGGGACCATTTTCCGTACTTGCGATACCAGCGCTCGGCCCGCGAAAAGCTCTGCGGACCGACAGGAAACCACCGGCGGTGCCGAAAACGGGCGACGCCACGCCCAAGAAACCAGTTGACGATCGAACCGAGCACATTGCCAATGCTGGCAACCAGGATCAGAAGCCATGCGGGGTAGGTTCCGGCAAGCAACAGGCCGCCGAGTACTGATTCCGACTGCAAGGGCAGGATCGTTGCCGCCACAAGCGCACTTGCAAACAGGCTGGCATAGGCGAGAAAAGCGTTCATCAGGAGCGCTGGGCCTTGTTGCACTTCGAAACGCATGGCACATCAGCGCGCGTCCGGGACACACCTGGACCGACCACTGCGTTTCCGGCTGCCACACCAGTAGATAAATCTAAGTTATTTCAAAAGATATGGCTATCGGAAGACGTTGTTGGAGGCCTCGGCCGGAATCGAACCGGCGTGCAAGGATTTGCAGTCCTCTGCGTAACCACTCCGCCACGAGGCCCCGCGCCGCTGAAAAGCTAGCGTTGGCAGGCAATTAGCGGTTCTTTCGCGGATTTGCAATAGTGTCATTTTCAACAAACGCCTTTTTTGTCTGCAACACCTGCTTTGCTGACGACCGCTCTCGAAGGGCGTGCTCCATCCGGCGGTACCTGCAAGCCGGTTGCGTAAAATCCAAAAGCCGTGGGATCGGCGGTGTGTCGCCGGGATGGTTTTGAGACACGACCAATTCCGACATGACCGGAAACTTTTTGGGCAAAAATACGTTCATCTAGTATGCGGCTTGGAGGAGCCGTACGACGAAACCATCGTGAATTGAAACGTGATCCGCACTTATCGGGTGTCTTCGGTTAGCTGTCGGATCGGTGAGGAGGAGACTATGTTTGCATGCACTCGAAATATCAAATTCCGCGCAGGTGTAGCATTTGCCGGCGTCCTTGCATTCTCTGCTGCGACAACCGCAAACGCCCTCGACATTAATGTCGGCGGTGAAAATGGCATCAGTGCCAGTGTCAATACAGATCTCAACACTGATGGCGGCATCGGCGCCGATGTCGGGGCAAATGTTGGTGGAAGCCAGGGTGTCAATGCTGACGCCGGTGCTGCGGTTGGTGGGTCCCAGGCCGCCGATGCCGATGTTGGTGCCAGTGTTGGCGGCAGCAGCGGTGTAAATGCCAGTGCATCGGCAGATGTCGGCGGTGGCTCTGGCATCGGAGCCGGTGCCGGCGCCAGCGTCGGTGGCTCCAGTGGTGTCAATGCCTCGGCCGGTGCCAATGTCGGCGGCGGATCGGGCATCAGTGCCGGTGCCGACGTCGGAATTGGCGGTTCCGGCGACGGAGGCGCGCCTGGCGGCCCCATCGGCGGCGGCGGCAATGGCGGCGGTAGCGGAAGTGGCGGCATGGGCAGCGGTGAATCTGGCACAGCCGGTTCATCCGGCTCTGGCGGCTCAGGCGGCGGCGCTATGCCCAGTGATCGTCGCGATCGCCGCCTTGTGTCAGCCTATGACCAGCTTTCCGGTGATGAAAAGAACGTCGTGCGCCGTCAGTGCAACAGCGTCATGCGGACGCCGGCTAATTACGATGACGGGCTGCAGCGTCTGTGTAACCTCGTCTACGAGTTTCGCATGTAGTCTGACAACCAGGAATCGGCAGACACTCAAGGGCGCGATATTCGCGCCCTTTGGGGTTGGTCGAACCAGGTCATCGCTCGGGGCGGGCTGGCAAATTGTCAATCCACCGCACTCACACCTTGCCACGGGGCGGCCACGCATTTATGAAAAACCAAAGCTCGGGTTGGCGTGGGCCCATACGTCGCTCTCCGGTCCGGACGGTCCGCGTGATACGCTAGGTGAGGTTGATGGCAATGATGAATTTCGAAACGGCGCGCATGAAGATGGTGGAGGGACAGATCCGTACCACGGATGTGACGGCCCACCCCGTTATCTCAGCGTTTCTGGCGGTCCCGCGCGAGGCGTTTTTGTCGCCCGAACTGAAACCACTTTCCTATATCGATGAAGATATCATGGTTAAGCCGGCAAGCGCGAACGGCCCGGCCCGCTACATGATGGAGCCGTCGCCGCTCGCCAAGCTGATCCAGACCCTCGACGTGTCAAAAAGGACGTCGTTTTGGTCGTCGGCGCAGGCGAGGGCTATGCTGCGGCTATTCTCTCCTGCTTGCGCAGTCGGTTGTCGGTGTTGATAGCGACGAGGAACTGGTACAGTCGGCAGGCGAGCGGTTTATTGATCTTGGCTATGATAACGCCGTTGTCGTTGTCGGCGATCTTGAAGCCGGCTATCCTTCCGAGGCCCCCTATGACGCGATTTTTGTGAACGGTGCTGTCGAATTTATTCCCGATGGATTGCTTGAACAACTCCGCGATGGCGGCAGGCTTGTCTGTGTCGAGGGCTCCGGCAATGCCGCGCGCGCCACGACTTATCGCCGCGACGGCGATGTCTTCTCCGCTGTTCTTTCCTTCAATGCCGCCATCAAGTCGCTTCCGGGCTTCACCCGTGAAAAGGCATTCGAGTTTTAGTGCGTGCTCTGGTCTGCCCGTTTTCGTAAAAAACTGTGTACATCACTGAAAACGTGATGTTTTCGGTCCAGGCGAGGTTGGTATTGGACTATTGTTGGGCCGATTCGGGATATCGCTTGCCTCACTATAGCGCGCAGAAAGGTCTCTCATGGCGCAGCCGAAAATGCAGCAAGAACCGTCAATGGAAGAAATTCTCGCTTCCATCCGCAGGATTATCGACAGCGGTGAAGATGCGGGGCGTTCTCCGGTAAGCCGTGCACAGCCGCGTTCAACCGGCGACGCGCGCGAGACGGCGAACGTGAGCGAGGCGGCCGACTCGCGCCAGAAAACGGATGATGATCGATATCGTTACAGCGAAACCGTCAACGAGCCCGTCATCGTTTCGCGCCGGCATTCGGTAGATGAGAGCGAAAGCAGTGTGCCTCAGGAGCGCTCCCCGGCAGCACCTGAACCTGCTGTTGAACAGCAAGTCTATGGCGCACATGATACGGATGTGCGGCCGGCCGAAGAGACGTCTTCCGAAGAAACATTTGATCAGGGAATGTTTGCCGAAGACAGGGCCGCCGAAGATGAGGATGCTGCCGTGCAGCCGCCCTATCAGGCTGTTTATCCGGGGACGATGGGCGAGGTTGCCCGGCAGGTTCGCGAAGCGACTGGCACGGCCCCGGAAAGCAAAGAAGAAGATAACGACGACGAGGCGCTGCTTTCCGACGTATCTGAAATGCGGATCAGCGCGGCCTTGCGCGAGCTTTCCGTCGCACTTGAGCGCGAGGGCGCCCGCAGTATCGAGGAGATCGTCGCTGAAGAGTTGCGGCCGCTTTTGAGCGACTGGCTTGAGGCCCATATGCCGAACATCGTCGAGAATGTCGTTGCGCGGGAAATGGAACGCATGCGAAACAACAAGCGCTGACAACGCCGCCCGGCCGGGACTGATACCCGTTATGGTCAGGGCAAATGCTGTTTTGTGATGCGTGGGCCGCCTCCCTGTGAGGCGGCTTTGTTGTTGACAGGGTTTACGCCTAGCGCTTAACACCATCTGGCCGCAAGATGTGCCCCTCGGCTCTCTACAGCAGGGTCGTGAGGATTTGATCTGCGGATGGCCGTTACGCATTCGGGCGGCGGCCTTTATGTTTCTTTCAAAGCAGGAATTGGCTCGGAAATGCTTGAAAAGACTTATGACGCCACGAGTGTCGAACCCAAAATTGCACGTCGTTGGGAAGAAGCAGATGCCTTCCGCGCGGGTGCCAATGCAAAGCCGGGGGCGGAGTCTTTCAGCATTGTGATACCGCCGCCGAATGTGACCGGCTCGCTGCATATGGGCCACGCGCTCAACAACACGCTGCAGGATATTCTGATGCGCTTCGAGCGCATGCGCGGCAAGGATACGCTGTGGCAGCCAGGCATGGACCATGCCGGCATTGCTACGCAGATGGTGGTCGAGCGTCAATTGGCTGAAAAGCAGCTGCCCGGGCGTCGTGATCTGGGCCGCGAGACCTTCATCGACAAGGTCTGGGAATGGAAGGACGAATCCGGCGGCCAGATCCTCAACCAGTTGAAGCGCCTCGGTGCTTCCTGCGACTGGTCACGCGAACGTTTCACCATGGATGAGGGCTTTCCGAAGCCGTTCTCGAAGTCTTTGTCTCACTCTACAAGCACGGTCTGATCTACCGCGGCAAGCGGCTGGTCAACTGGGACCCCCAGTTTGAAACCGCGATTTCTGATCTCGAAGTCGAGAACAAGGAAGTCGACGGCCATATGTGGCACTTCAAGTATCCACTGGCCGGCGGCGAGACCTATACCTATGTCGAGAAGGACGAGGACGGAAACGTCACCTTCGAAGAGCAGCGGGATTACATATCGATTGCCACCACGCGTCCGGAAACCATGCTGGGCGACGGCGCGGTCGCCGTTCACCCTTCGGACGAGCGTTATGCGTCAATCATTGGAAAATTCTGCGAAATTCCGGTTGGACCAAAAGAGCATCGCCGCCTGATCCCGATCATCACCGATGAACACCCGGACCCGGATTTCGGTTCCGGTGCGGTCAAGATCACTGGTGCCCATGATTTCAACGACTACCAGGTTGCCCGCCGCAACCACATCCCGCTTTACCGCCTGATGAACGAAAAGGCAGCGCTGCGCGAGGATGGCGAACCCTATGCGACCTGCGCCAAACAGGCCATGGAAATCGCGAAGTCGGGTGAACTGCCGAGCGAAGCCGACGTCGATGACATCAATCTCGTGCCCGACGAATATCGCGGGCTTGACCGCCATGAGGCGCGCAAGCGCATTGTTGATGCGATCAATGCCGATGGGCTTGCCGTTACCGTCATGGATGAAGAGGGCGTCGAGATCCCCTTCGTCGAGAACAAGAAGATCATGCAGCCCTTCGGCGACCGCTCCGGTGTGGTCATCGAGCCGATGCTGACCGACCAGTGGTTCGCCGATGCCAAGACGCTTGCCGAGCCGGCAATCGCCTCGGTGAAGGAAGGCCGCACCAAGTTCGTGCCGAAGAACTGGGAAAAACCTATTTCGAGTGGATGGAAAATATCGAGCCCTGGTGCATTTCACGCCAGCTCTGGTGGGGACACCAGATTCCGGCATGGTATGGTCCGGACGGCTCCATCTTTGTCGAAAAGACCGAGGAAGAAGCGCTGGAAGCCGCCATCCAGCACTACATTTCCCACGAAGGCCCGTGGAAAGCCTGGGTCGAGGAGCAGCTCGAGAACTACGAGCCCGGCAATATCCTGACGCGTGACGAGGATGTGCTCGACACCTGGTTCTCCTCCGGCCTCTGGCCATTCTCCACGCTTGGCTGGCCGGAAAAACCGAGGAACTGGCGCGCTACTATCCGACGAGCGTTCTGGTCACCGGTTTTGACATCATCTTCTTCTGGGTCGCGCGGATGATGATGGATCTCGTTGCACTTCATGAAGGACGAGAACGGCAACCCGATCGAGCCGTTCCACACCGTCTATGTCCACGCGCTGGTGCGGGACAAGAACGGTCAGAAAATGTCGAAGTCGAAGGGCAATGTGATCAACCCGCTCGATCTGATTGACGAGTATGGCGCCGATGCCCTGCGTTTCACCCTCGCCATCATGGCGGCGCAGGGCCGCGACGTGAAGCTCGATACCAGCCGCATCGCCGGTTACCGCAATTTCGGCACCAAGCTGTGGAACGCCACGCGTTTTGCCGAGATGAACGGCATGACGTTCGACAGCGCGTTCCGTCCCGAGCAGGCGACGCAGACGATCAATCGCTGGATCCTGACCGAGCTTTCGAAGACGGCCGAGGAAGCGACGCGGGCGATCGAATCCTACCGTTTCAATGAGGCGGCGGGCGCTCTTTATCACTTCGTATGGCACGAGCTCTGCGACTGGTATCTGGAACTTCTCAAGCCTGTGTTCATGGGCGAGGATGTGGCCGCCAAGGCCGAGGCACAGGCCTGCGTTGCCTATGTCCTTTCCGAAACTTACAAGCTTCTGCACCCGTTCATGCCGTTCATGACCGAGGAACTCTGGACCCATGTCGGTGGTCAGGGGCTGCTCTGCCACGCTGACTGGCATGTGCCGCTTTATCGTGACGAGGAGGCCGCCGACGAAATCAACTGGCTGGTCGACCTTGTTTCCGGCATCCGTTCCGCCCGTTCGGAAATGAACGTGCCACCGTCGGCCAAGGCGCCGCTGATCTTTGTCGGCGCAAATTCGAAGACCCGCGAACGCAGTGGCCGGCACTATCCGGCGATCGAGCGTCTGGCCCGTGTCGATCTCGCTCGATTTCGAGAAGGTCGCGCCAAAGGGTTCCGCCCAGGTGATCATCGGCGAGGCCACCGCCTGTATTCCGCTCGGAAGTCTGATCGACGTTGCCGCCGAAACCGCGCGCCTGGAGAAGGCTATCGGCAAGGTCGACAAGGACATCGAACGTTCGGCCAAGAAGCTCGACAACGAGAAGTTCATCGCCAATGCCGATCCGGAAGTGGTCGAAACCGAACGAGAACGCTTTGCGGAACTGAAGGCCCAGCGCGAACAGCTCGCCGTCGCTCTGACACGGGTTTCGGAAGCTGGGTGATTTGATCCGAATGATGAATTGAAAAGGCGGAGCGCGAAGCGCTCCGCCTTCGATTTTCCGGGCGACCCCGTGCTCATCCCTTCTGTGGAACTCGGCGGCTGTTCGGTGTCAATTGGGAACACTGGCGGCAAAGGACGGGGTCACGCGAATGACTCCGTCCTTGGTATTTTCGCCCTACCAGCGCTGATGGACGTGGGGCGCGATACGGTTGCGGTAGATTTCCTCCATCGCCGCCATCACATCGGCGCCGATCACCGGAAGATCGGAGGCGCGGGCATTGCCGTTGGCCTGCTCTGCGTTACGCGCACCCGGAATGGCGACGGTCACTGCCTCGTTCATCAGGATCCAGCGCAGCGCGAAGGCCGCCATGGTTTCGCCGCCCGGCACATGTTTGCGCACCTCCTCTACCGCATCGAGCGCGATCTCGAAGGGGACGCCGGCAAAGGTCTCGCCAACATCGAAGGCTTCTCCCGAACGATTGAAGTTGCGGTGGTCTTCCTTGTCAAACTGGGTATCGCGGGTGATCTTGCCCGAGAGAAGCCCGGAGGCGAGCGGAACACGCACGATGACGGCGATATTCTTCCGCTTCGCCTCGGGCAGGAACAGCGAGGCCGGGCGCTGGCGGAAGATGTTGTAGATGATCTGAACGCTGGCAACGCCCGGATATTCGATCGCCTTCAGCGCTTCCTCGACCTTCTCGACGCTGACGCCGTAATTGGCGATCTTGCCCTTGTCCTTGATCGCATCAAGCGCCTCGAACACTTCTGGCCGGTAGAAGGCTTCGGTCGGCGGGCAGTGGAGCTGCACCAGATCGAGGCATTCCAGCTTCAGGTTCTTCAGGCTGCGGTCGATGAAGCCTTCCAGGTTTTCGCGGTTGTAGCCGTCTGCCGTGTGCGGATTGAGCCGGCGGCCGGCCTTGGTGGCAACGAAAGGCTTTTCGCCGCCGCGGTCTGCGAGCACGTCGGCGATGATCTTTTCCGAGCGGCCATCGCCATAAACGTCAGCTGTGTCGATGAAGTTGATGCCGGCATCAAGCGCCGCGTTGAGGGCTGCACGGCCGTCTTCCTCGCTGACGGATCCCCATGAGCCGCCGATCTGCCAGGCGCCGAAGCCGATATTGGATACTGGTCGTCCGGTGCGTCCGAAATTGTGATAATGCATGCTTTACTCCGGTGAATTTCTGATTCCCGCCCTGATGATGCGGACAGGACAAAGCGCCGGACCGGCGCCTTTGGGCTTGTAATATATGCCTTCACGTCTTTTACCCTTCGAAGGCCGAAGACAAAACAGGGAAACGTGATTTGTGACTTCATTCCGCTTCATTCATGCCGCCGATCTGCATCTGGGAAGTCCGCTTTCCGGCCTGATGCTGAAGGACCGGCAGATGGCGGAACGCTTCGCCGCTGCCGGACGCGCCGCCTTTTCAGCCCTGATCGAATATGCGCTCGTCGAAAAGGTGGATTTTCTGGTGATTGCCGGTGATGTTTATGACGGTGCCTGGAAGGACAATCATATCGGCCTGTTCTTCAACCGCGAAATCGCGCGGCTGTCGCGCGCCGGCATTCCGGTCTATTTCCTGCGTGGCAATCATGATGCCGAGAGCATTGTCACCCGCACCATTGAAATGCCGGAAGGCGTTCATGAGTTCTCCACGCGCAAGCCGGAAACCTTCGTTCTGGACGAGCTGAAGGTGGCGCTCCACGGCCAGGGTTTTGCCGAGCGCGTGGCGGCCGATAATCTGGCGCTTTCCTATCCGCCTGCCGTGCCCGGGCATTTCAACATCGGCGTGCTGCACACCTCTCTGTCCGGTCGCCCGCCGCATGCGGTGTACGCGCCGTGCTCGGTCGCTGATCTGGCCTCGCGCGGCTATGATTACTGGGCGCTTGGCCATGTCCATGCCTTCGAGGCGGTCTCAACCGATCCGCTGACGATCTATCCCGGCAATCTGCAGGGCCGCAATATTCGCGAAACCGGGCCCAAGGGCGCCGTGCTGGTCACCGTCGCGGACGGTTATACGCGCTATGAGCGGGTGATGCTGGACTGCGCCCGGTTCGAGACACTGACAATGACCGTGACACCCGACATGCGCGATGGCGATATCCTTGGCCTGGTTGAACATGCGGCGCGCGATTTTGCGGAAGCGGCCGACCAACGACCCATCGCATTGCGGTTACGCCTTGAGGGCATGCATCAAGCGTCGGCCCATTTCAGCGCGGCGCGCGGTGACTGGCACGACGACCTGCAAGCCGCCCTGCAGCGGGTTCATGCCGAGCTCTGGCTTGAGAAGCTTGTGATCGACCTTCAGCCGCCTGAGGACGCGCGACCGCAAAGTGATGATGAGACTACGCTTGATATCGAGCGCATGATCGACGCCATTGCCGCCGAGAACGAAATGATGCAGGAGCTGGATGCGCTGATCGAGGAAATCAAGAACAAACTGCCTGGCGGCATCGGCGCAAGCGACGAGCCGCTTGGCGAAGCGCCCTCAGCCATTCTCGCTGAAGCCCGCGCCATTCTGGCCGCTCGTCTCGGATCGGGGGCTGACGCATGCGCTTCCTTTCGCTCGAACTCATCCGCTACGGCCATTTCTCCGATCGTCTCCTTCCTTTCCGGTCTGACGCCGCGCTGCACATCGTCTATGGTCCGAACGAGGCCGGAAAGTCCTCGGCACTTTCCGCCTTTTCTGATCTGCTCTTCGGGTTTCCCAAGAGAAAGATAAGTTATGATTTCATACATCAAGCGCGTGATCTTCGCCTTGGTGCTGAAATCCAGAACGATGCGGGACAAAGGCTGCATTTTCGCCGTAAGCGCGGGGACAAGAATACCCTGCTTGTTCCAACCGAAGATCAATCCCTGAACGACGATGCACTTGCACCTTTTCTCGGCACCATGGAGCAAGCGGTATTCGAACGGGCATTTGGCTTGGACTCGGTGCGCTTGCGTGCCGGTGGTGACGAGATGATTGCAGGGGATGGTGAGATCGGACAGATGTTGTTCTCGGCGGCTTCCGGTTTAACCGGCCTGCGTACCGTAGGTCAGGCACTCTCGAACGATGCCGATCAGATCTATCGCCCCCGCGCAAAAAGTCTGCGTTTCAATCAGGCGATAGAAAGGCACGCCGAGGCCCGAAAGGCCGAGCGCGCGCTGGAACTCAACGCCAGCGACTGGAAGGCGCTGCTGAAGGAAGAACGCGAGATCGATGAGGCGCTCGCGGTCGTTCAGGAGCGCCGCAGCAAGCGGGCCGCCCGCATTGAGGAGTTGGAGCGCCTGCAGCGTCTGCGTGGTCTGTTGCTCGAGATCGATCGCTCGGCCGGGGCATTGGCTGAACTGGAGGACATCGCCGATGTCGCTGCGGAGACCGGCACGGCGCTTGCGGCTTTGGAAATGGAAAGCAAACGCCTGCAGGCGCTGATTGCGGAAAAGGGCGATCGGCACGGGGTGCACCTGCGGGACCTGGAGGCGCTGGAGGTCGACTACGCGCTGCTTGAAAAGCGGGGTGATGTCTCGCGTCTCGGTGTTGAGAGGGGGCTTTACAGGCAGGCTGTCGAGATACTGCCGTCACGTCGGCAGGAGCTGGATGAGGTCACAGCGGAGCTTGCAGCCCAGGCAGAAATGCTCGGTCTGTCATCGGTCGCAGCGCTTGAAAAAATAGTCCGAACGCGATGTTGCGGGCAGACCTTGAGCAGCTTATCGAAGAAGGTACAGCGCTCGCGCAGGACAAGGCTGCCGCGGAAAAGGCGCTGTCTGAGAGCCGACAGATGCTTGACGCACTGGAGAACGAAGCCGGAGAAGGACATCTTGTCGACCCGGCGCCACTGCGCCGCCGCTATGAGGCGCTGCGACCGGACATTGTTCGCCTTGGGGATATCGAGGCACTTGAAACCGAAATCGCGCAAAAGGAACGGTCTCTTTCCGGTTCCGCTGCCGGACTGCGTCCGGCGATAGCCGATATCTTCACGTTGACCCGGGCGGATTTGCCGACAGCTGTGGAGCTGCGCAGGCACCGCGATCAGGTTACAGCAGCAGTGAAGGCCCATGAGACATGCAAGAATGCGCTGCTTGACCTTGCCGATGAGGAAGCACGGCTCGGCAAATTGCTTGACGCCGATGGTGACAGCGGTCGCGTTCCGACACGCGAGGCCATTTTGGAGGCACGGGCGCATCGCGACAGCTTGTTTCGCTCCTTCGCTGACGCCAAGCTGCCGGCGCAGCCATACGCGGAAGCGGTAGAGGCGGCCGACCTCCTGGCTGACAGCGCGCTCGACGATGCCGAACGCGTTGCCCGCCATGCTGAGGCCGTAAAGCGGCTGGAGGAAACACGGCAGAGCCACGAGACAATGACGCAGCATTGCGGCGAAGCCGCATCCGCGCTTGACCTTGCCCATGCCGAGTACCGCGCCGTTTTCGCGCGGCTCGCAATCGAGCCCGGCGCGCCGGAGGAGATGCTCGAATGGCTGCGCTCCGTGGATGCCCTTCTCCTTGAGCGGGAAGCGCTGTTGTTGCTTAAAGACAAGCATGGCCTCTTGCAGCGCTTGCAGGGCGAACTGCAGCCCGCGGTTTCAGCGCTGGCGCGCGACATGGGTGCCGATGCGGATATGCCCGCCATCGCATTGTCCCGGCAGATCGAGACAGCGCTGAACAGGCTTTCCGAACGATGGTCGGGCGCACGCGAACGGGAAGGTCAACGCTTGGCGGCCCGGCAGGCGATAGAGGCGCGAAAGGCCGAGCTTGCCGGTCTTGAGGCACGAAAAGCAGATTTCGAAGAGCGTTATGCGGCAGTGCTCGTTCGCTTCGGTCTGCCTGAAGGCACCGGTCTGGCTGCGGCACGTGCCGCGCTCGCCGTCTGGGTGCGGGTTCCGCCGCTGTTGGCCACCCGTGAGCGGTTATCGCGCGAAACGGCAAATGACGAGACGCTGATTGCACGTTTCGAAGCCGAAGCCCGCGCGCTTGCCGAGACGGTGGCGCCGGATATTGCGTCGGATGTGCCAAACGAGATCGTTCGTCGTCTGGCAGGACGCGTCGAAACCCATGCGACCCGCGCTGCACGCCGCGAAACGCTGGTGGAGACCGCCGCGGCCCTCGAACGCGAACTTGCCGCGCTTCAGATCGAGCAGGGGCTTGTGAAGCCCGGACCGGCGAAATCGAGGCGACGCTGCCGGAAGGTGTCGGCATTGAAGGGCTTGCCGAACGGCTCGAGCGTCGGGCGGCTTTGCGTGCGGAGCTGCGGGAGGCGCGGCGACGTTTCGACGAGGGCAGCGCGGGGGCCAACGAGGCCGATACGCGCATGCTTGCCAAGGGGCTCGATGTCACCGCTTGCCGGCAGGAGCTTGAAACGCTCACCTCCGATCAGCTTGAGGATAATGAGGCGCTGGAAGGCCTGCGTGACCGGCGTATCGCTTGCCGCCATCGCAAGGAGGCCATGGCACAGGGTGAGAGCGCTGAAACTGCCGCCTTTGCCCGCGTCGCCGCCGAGGCCGAGGCGCGTACGCTTGCCCGGGAATGGGTTGTTCTGAAGCTCGCCGGCCGCCTGCTGGACGGCGCGCTGGAACGTTATCGCCAAGGGCACGCTGATCCAATCCTCGCCGCTGCCGGCAATCATTTCCGCACACTCACGCGCGGTTCCTTCGAGGGGCTGAAGCAGGCCTATGGAGAGCAGGACACGCTTGTGCTGTCTGCCGTGCGCGCGGAAGGCGAAGACGTGCCGGTCGGCGGTTTGAGCGATGGCACCCGCGACCAGCTCTATTTGGCGCTGCGCCTTGCCTTTCTCGAAGACTATGCCAGCCGTAACGAGCCTTCACCGCTGATTGTCGATGATATCTTTCAAACCTTCGACGACGCGCGCAGCGCAGCCGGTCTGAACGCGCTCGCAGGCCTTGGCGGGGATATCCAGACCATCCTGTTCACCCACGAGAAAAGCCTTGTCGACATTGCCCGAAGTGAGCTGGGCGACAAGGCCGATATCGTGATGTTGGAACAGTCTTTGTAGAGCCAGCTTTCAGAGATATTTGCGGATCTTGTCCGCATTTTCCGCCAGGACTTCAGGATCTTCCATCCCGTCAGAGTGCCTTTTTAAATCAATGCTTTCATGGCGGGGGATGACGTGAAAGTGCAGGTGAAAAACGGTCTGGCCGGCGGCCGGTTCGTTGAATTGGGCAACGAAGACTCCATCGGCGTCAAACGCGGCTTTCACCGCCTGCGCCATCTTCTGGACCACCGCCATGGCCTTGCCGATCACAACAGGATCGGCATCGAGCAGGTTGCGCGACGCTTTTCGCGGAATGACCAGAACATGCCCCGGCGCCTGCGGCATCACGTCCATGATGGCGACGACGTTATCGTCTTCGTAGAGCCTGGTGGCCGGGATTTCGCCGCGCAGGATCTTGGCGAAGATGTTGTCGTCCTCATATTCGGCAATGTGCGTTTCGTCTGCCATTGTTTTTTACTCCCTTGTTGCCGGCGGCCTCATTCACCCTTTTTGTAGGGTGCGTGAGCGCTCAGGATATCATTGAAATGTGCAACGTCTTCCCGTTCTTGAACGAGAAATTCGGCCACGGCGTTACGCAGTCCTTCATGGGTAATGTAGTGCGCGGAATGGGTGGTAACGGGAACATAGCCACGCGCCAGCTTGTGCTCGCCCTGGGCGCCGGCCTCGACGCGTTTGAGATTGTTGGCAATGGCGAAATCGATGGCCTGATGGTAGCAGACCTCGAAATGCAGGAAACGGTGATCCTCGAGGCAGCCCCAGTGGCGGCCGAAAAGCGCATCGGAACCGATGAAGTTGATCGCACCGGCGATATAACGCCCGTCGCGTTTTGCCATCACCAGAAGAATATCGCGCGCCATGCGCTGGCCGATCAGCGTATAGAATTCACGCGTCAGATAGGGCTGGCCCCATTTGCGGCTGCCGGTATCCATGTAGAAGGTGAAGAACTGATCCCAGATGTCCTCGGCCAGCTCATCGCCGGTCAGCCAGTCGATGGTTATACCGGCTTCCAGCGCCACCCGGCGCTCCTTCTTCAGCGCCTTGCGCTTGCGTGACGCGAGTGTCTCAAGGAAGTCGTCGTAGCGGCTATAGCCCTGATTGAGAAAGTGAAACTGCTGGTCGGTGCGGTGCAGGTATCCGGCTTCATCGAAGACCGTCGTCTCATCCTCCGGCACGAAGGTGACATGGGCTGAGGAGACGTCGAGGCGGTTGCTGACAGTGATCAGCGCATCGGCCAGAACCTTTGCACCGTGGCCCGGTCATAGCCTTCGCGCACCAAGAGATGGGGACCCGTTGCCGGCGTAAACGGCAGCGAGGCCTGAAGCTTCGGATAATACCGTCCGCCGGCACGCTCGAAAGCATCTGCCCAGCCATAGTCGAATACATATTCGCCCTGACTGTGGTTCTTCAGATAGCAGGGTAGGGCGCCGATCAGCCTGCCATCCTCTGTTTCCAGCAGGAGGTGATGGCCGAGCCAGCCGGTTTCGGCGCATGCCGAGCCCGACTGTTCCAGCGACGAAAGATAGGCGTGGGAAAGAAACGGATTATAGCCCGCGCCGTCGAGGCCCGGACGAACGCCGACGAGCCTGTCCCACTCCGTTTGCGGAATGTCAGAGAAGCTGTTTTCGATCCGGATTTGCAGGTTTTCGCTCAACAGAACTCTCGTCGCCGGTCAGTCACGCGGGTGTGAACCCTTCGAACGTCATCTGGTCGGCATATTGGAATGTGATCTGGCGGGCACGTTCATTGCGAGCGGTCCAGGTGATCACCGGCACGCCGGCGTCGCGCAGGCCCGCGACGAAGTCGTTGGGCAGATCATCATAATAATAGGAGACAAAATCAAGGCCGATCGCCATCGTTTCGCGATGGGCGTTGAACGTCTTCGCATCATGGCCTTGTGCCGTCAGCCCGAGCGGGCAGGTGGCGCCAGCGTGCTTGAGCGCGGACAGCAGCGTAACATCAAAGCTCATCAGTGCGAGAGGGCCGGTATAGTCCTTGATTTCGGCGATCACCGCTGCGGCGAACAGGTCCGGGTCCGTCGGGCCGGATTTCAGTTCGATAACCAGCGGAACACGGCCTCTTGTCGCCGCCAGCAATGTGCGGAGCCGCGGGATGGTGGCATCCGCGGTGCCGACGCGCACCGTGTCTATTTCACTGGCTGCAAGTGCTTCGATCGTGTCGCTGCGCCCACAAAGCCTTTGCAGATCGTCATCGTGAAACACGATGACCTCGCCATCGGCAGAAAGACGGATGTCGCATTCAATTGCAAAGTCATTCGCGATGGCCCGCTCAAAGGCAGGCATGGTGTTTTCCCATACCGCACCGTTCATGTCGTGGTAGCCGCGGTGCGCGATCGGCCGGGCCGTCAGCCATTCAAGACGTGACACTACGCGATCTCCACGATCGCATCGATTTCGACTGCGGCGTTGAGCGGTAGTGCGGCCATGCCGACAGCGGCACGGCTGTGCTTGCCCGCCTCGCCGAAGACCTCTGCTATGAGATCGGAAGCGCCGTTGATGACAAGGTGCTGGTCGGTGAAATCCGGTGCGGAGGCAACAAAGCCCGAAAGCTTCAGGATCCGCTTGACCCGTTCAAGATCGCCATCGAGTGCGGCATTGATCTGGGCGATGATATTGATGGCGCAGGCGCGCGCTGCCTTCTGGCCGTCTTCAAGGGAAACGTCCGTACCGAGACGGCCGGTGGCGACCACCTTGCCGTTTTCCGTCGGCAATTGCCCGGAGATGAACAGCAGGTTTTCGGTTTTTGTAAAGGGAAGGTAGTTGGCTGCGGGAGCAGAGGCTGCGGGAAGTGTAATGGAGAGGGCTTTCAGGCGATCTGAAACGGTATCGGACATATCCGGCTCCGGGCTTAGGTAAGGGAATGTAACAACAATTGGCAGAACGGCGACATTTCTATACACTTGATTACCAAAACCAAGGGGAATGTGAATGCGGTCGATAGCAGCGACGAGAATTTTCTGGACCTTTCTGGCGGTAGGCGTGCAGGCCACTGGTTCTTCAGCCGGGCCATTGGCTGCTAACGTATCCCTTGAGCCGCACCGCGCGGTCTACAGGCTTTCGCTTGACTGGGCATCGGCGCAATCAGGCATTGAGGGGCTTCATGGCCGGTTCGTCTATTCGTTCACCGGCAGTGACTGTGCCGGTTATGTGACCGAAATGCGGATGGTGACCGATATCGCCCGCGAAAATGACGCGCTGGTTACCGACCAGGTGTCGTCTTCTTTCGAGGAGGACGGCGCCTTTGCTTTTTCAAACACGCTGTTTTCTGATTTCGCGCTACAGTCTGAAACTGTGGGAGAGGCGCGGCGTACCGACACGCATGCGCTTTCGCTCACGCTTGGCGGCGACGAGGGCTGTCGCTCGAAATCGAAGACGCCGAGTTTCCAACCGAATATTTGGCCAATGTGATTGCCGCTGCAAAGATGGTCGGCGTGCCTATGAGGCCATTTCGTTCGACGGCTCAGGCGATGAGGCAATGCGCGCTGTCACGCTGATCGGCGGCCGTGCTGCGGCGGCTGACGACAGGCTGAGCTGGCCGGTCACGACCGCCTATTTTCCCACCGGCGACGTGTCGGGCGACGAGATGCCGGACTACACGATCTCGATGTTGCTTTCCGAGAATGGCGTCAGCCGTGATATCCTGATGGACTTCGGTGATTTCAAGATGGCCGGTGAGTTGACGACGTTGGAGCCGTTGGAGCCCACGTTATGTGGAGCGACATCGGATACGCTCTCTTCGAAGCCGTAACGGCTTAAACCGGGCAGAACAGCACCGGGCTGCCGTTCACTTGAACGCGCGCCTCTTGCAATTTGGTGAAAAACGGGGTATCGCGCCACCATTCCACACGTAGGCCATGGGATGTTCCGGGAGAAATCCGGAATGTTCCGCCGGTGTCAGGCGCTTTTCGCGTCTGGTCTCAGGCTTGCGGAGGTTCAACCGGAAAAGGAGTTAAGGCATGGCATTGCCCGATTTTACGATGCGCCAGCTGCTTGAAGCAGGCGTGCATTTTGGTCACCAGACCCACCGCTGGAACCCGAAGATGAAACCCTACATCTTTGGCGACCGCAACAACATCCACATTATGGATCTAGCGCAGACGGTTCCGATGCTGTCGCGCGCGCTGCAGGTTATTTCCGACACCGTTGCCCGCAACGGCCGCGTTCTGATTGTTGGCACCAAGCGCCAGGCGTCGGAAATTGTCGCCGACAGCGCACAGCGTTCGGCCCAGTACTACGTCAATGCACGCTGGCTCGGCGGTATGCTGACCAACTGGCGCACGATTTCGAACTCGATCCAGCGTTTGCGCAAGCTCGACGAAATCCTCGCCAATGATGCACAGGGCTTCACCAAGAAGGAGCGCCTGAACCTCGACCGCGAACGTGAAAAGCTCGATCGTGCACTCGGCGGTATCCGCGATATGGGCGGCGTTCCTGACCTTATCGTCATCATCGACACCAACAAGGAAAAGATTGCCATTGATGAGGCCAAGCGCCTTGGCATTCCGGTTGTTGCGATCGTCGATTCAAACTGCGATCCGGACGAAGTCGATTACCCGATCCCCGGCAATGACGACGCATCGCGCGCAATTGCCCTTTATTGTGACCTGATTTCGCGTGCTGCCATTGATGGCATCGCCCGCCAGCAGGGTGCGCAGGGCGTCGACCTCGGTGCCGCTTCGGAAGCACCGGCCGAGATCGCGATTGAAGCAGAGGCAGAAGTTCCGGCTGAAAAGCCGGCCGAAGACGCGTCTGCTGAAAAGCCGGCAGAATAGGCCACTAGCGTCAGGGCTGCGGTTCGTCCGCAGCCCGCAGAATGCGGCCCGGTCACCGGTTCAGCGCGCATGGCGCGGTTCCCAAGGGCTGAAGCTTTAGAAGCGCATCGGTGTCCCCGGTGCGTTTCCTGCAAGAATTGAAGACGGCGGACCGCATCGGTCGGTCGCAAGGGTTTGGTTTTCATCACCCTGTCATAGTATGGGTACACTTCGTTGCCCGACAGGCCGCGCTTTGATGCGACAAGCGCCGCCCAGCGAATGGACGAGAGGCAAGTTATGAGCACGATTACGGCTGCAATGGTGAAGGAACTGCGCGAAAAGAGCGGCGCAGGCATGATGGACTGCAAGAAGGCGCTGACCGAAACCGACGGCGATATGGATGCGGCCGTTGACTGGCTGCGCGCCAAGGGCATTTCCAAGGCTGACAAGAAGTCGGGCCGCACGGCTGCCGAAGGTCTGATCGGCGTCGCCCAAGAGGGCACGGAAGCCGTTGTCGTTGAAGTCAACTCGAAACCGACTTCGTTGCCCGCAACGAAGCCTTCCAGACCATGGTTTCCGGCATTGCCAATGTTGCGCTTTCCACCGATGGTTCGGTCGACGCCATCGGCGCCGCGACCTACCCGGCAACCGGCAAGAGCGTTGCCGACAGCATCACGGATGCCATCGGCACGATTGGCGAGAACATGACGCTGCGCCGCGCCGCCAAGCTTTCGGTCGGCTCGGGTGTTGTCGCCAGCTATGTGCATAATTCCGTAGCCGACGGACTTGGCAAGCTCGGCGTTCTGGTCGCGCTTGAATCGGACGGTGACAAGGCTGTTCTGGCTGCGATTGGCCGCCAGGTTGCTATGCATGTTGCCGCGACCAACCCGCTCGCCGTGCGTGCGGATGAAGTCGACAAGGACGTTGCTGACCGCGAACGTGCAGTGTTCCTGGAGCAGGCCAAGGAATCCGGCAAACCCGCAAACATTGCCGAGAAGATGGTTGAAGGGCGTATGCGCAAGTTCTTCGAGGAAGTGGCTCTTCTCTCGCAGTCCTTCGTCATCAATCCCGACCTGACGGTCGAAGCTGCCGTCAAGGAAGCCGAGAAGGAAGCGGGAGCGCCGATCAAGGTCGCGGCGATTGCTCGTCTCGCGCTCGGTGAAGGCGTCGAAAAGGAAGAGAGCGACTTCGCTGCCGAAGTTGCCGCAACCGCCAAGGGCTGATTGCCTTAACGGCTGGTAATTTGAAGGGCGCCGCGTGACATTGCGGCGCCCTTCGTGTATCCGGATGGCATTGCATTTTAGGAGATTGCGGCTTTGACGAATCCGATTTTCAAACGCGTTTTGCTGAAGGTTTCAGGCGAGGCCCTTATGGGCAATCAGGGTTTCGGCATCGATGTCAATGTTGCCGATCGCATTGCATCCGATATCGCCGAGGTGCGCGCCATGGGCGTCGAAATCGGGATCGTGGTGGGCGGCGGCAATATTTTCCGCGGCGTTGCGGTGGCCTCCAAGGGGGCGAGCGCGTGACCGGTGATCACATGGGCATGCTCGGCACGGTGATCAACGCACTGGCGCTGGCGACCTCGCTGCGCAAGATGGATGTGGATACGGTCGTGCTGTCGGCGATCGCCATGCCGGAGATCTGCCAGTCGTTTTCCCAGCGAGCCACGCGCACCCACATGGATGCGGGCAAGGTGGTGATCTTCGCCGGCGGCACGGGCAACCCGTTCTTTACGACCGATTCTGCTGCGGCGCTCAGGGCCGCGGAAATTGGCGCCGAGGCGATTTTCAAGGGAACCCAGGTTGACGGTATCTATTCCGCAGATCCCAAGAAAGACCCCGACGCCACACGTTTTGAGGCGCTGACGCATAGTCAGGTGCTGGAACGCGGCCTCCAGGTGATGGATGTCGCCGCCGTTGCCGTAGCGCGTGAGAACAATATTCCGATTATCGTGTTTTCAATTCACGAAAGCGGCGGCTTCGGGCAGATCATGGCAGGCGGCGGCTGCAAGACGATCGTAACAGATGAATAATGACGGCGCCACGGCCCGAGGTCGGGTCAGGCGCAAGACGGGAGAATGATGATGAGCGATGCAACTGACATGAAAGATCTCGAGCGCCGCATGGAAGGCGCCGTTAACGCATTTGTGGGCGATATCACATCGCTTCGGACCGGACGTGCGTCCGCCAATATTCTGGATCCGGTTCAGGTTGAAGCCTACGGCTCGAAAGTTCCGCTCAACCAGGTCTCCAATATCACTGTGCCGGAATCGCGTATGCTTTCGGTCAATGTCTGGGACAAGGGCATGGTCAGCGCGGTCGACCGTGCAATCCGCGAGATCGCATCTCGGCCTCAACCCGATCATGGATGGCCAGAACCTGCGCATTCCACTGCCAGAGCTGAACGAGGAGCGCCGCCGTTCGCTGGTCAAGGTTGCCCATGAATATGCCGAAAAGGCCAAGGTTGCGATCCGTCACGTCCGCCGCGACGGCATGGACGCGCTGAAAAAGGCTGAAAAGGACGGCGATATCAGCCAGGATGACAGCCGCTCGCTTTCCGATGAGGTTCAGAAAATGACGGATGGCACAATTTCTCGCATTGACCACTTGCTTGCGGAGAAAGAAAAAGAAATCATGCAGGTCTAATTTTAAACCTGATTTTTTCAAGAATTTGAGCAGCAACATGACGTCATTCGCAGATCCTGCAAAGCCGGACCACGTTGCCATTATTATGGACGGCAATGGCCGATGGGCCAGCGGTCGCGGGCTGAAGCGTATTTTTGGTCATCGTAAGGGTGTGGAGGCCGTGCGCCGCACGGTCGAAGCTGCACGGTTGTCCGGTATCCGGTATCTGACGCTTTTCGCATTCTCTTCGGAGAACTGGAAACGGCCCAAGGATGAAGTCAGCGACATCATGGAGCTGATCTCGATCTTCATCCATCGTGAGCTGCAGAACTATCACGCGCAAAATATGCGTTTTCAGATGATTGGTGAACGCGAAGGGCTGGGTCCGAAAGTGCTTGGTGCCCTGGAGGCGGCCGAGCATCTGACCCGTGGAAACACAGGACTTCATGTTGTAGTCGCTGTGAATTACGGGTCCAGGGCCGAGATCGCACGTGCGGCAGTGGCGCTTGCGCGCGAGGCGGTTGATGGCCGGATATCCCCCGATGAGATCAATGAGGCGTTGATCTCCGGCCGTCTCGATACCGCCGGTATTCCCGATCCTGACCTTATCATCCGAACAAGCGGCGAGCAGCGGCTCTCGAATTTTCTGATGTGGCAGTCAGCCTATTCCGAACTGGTGTTCCTGCCCTGCCTGTGGCCGGAGTTCTCTCGGGACATGTTTGATGAAGCGCTGCGGGAATATGCACGGCGAACACGCCGGTTTGGCGGTGTCGACGAGCCAGCTTCTGCGATGACGGGTTCTTGATGGGACGCGAACTGAAGCTGCGGCTGATTTCTGGCGTGATTCTCGCGGCTGCCGTCCTGACGGCGACGTGGTTTGGTGGCGCCGCCTTTCTGCTGTTGTCCGTCGGTATCGGACTTCTGGTTTTTACGAATGGCTGGCCATGAGCCAAGCGCGTTCACCTGCGGCGCGTGGGGAAGCGGTAACGGTCCTGCTGGCGGGCTGGGCGGTCATGATCGCCGCAGCGATTCTGACGTTCCTCGAATTGTTTGCTGCCGCTCTGATGCTGACGGTTGCAGCCTCGGCCGCAGCTTATATCTACGGCCGGAACAAGCCGGTTCCGTTCTGGTTCGGCGGCGCGCTCCTTTATGCCGGCGCAGCCATGGTCGCACTTGCTGCGATCAGGCAGGGTGGCGCAGCCGGACTTTACACCACGCTTTTCATTTTCGCCGTCGTCTGGTCCACGGACATCATGGCTTATTTCGTTGGACGGGCTATTGGCGGGCCGAAGCTCGCGCCCTCGATTTCACCGGGCAAGACGTGGTCCGGTGCTGCTGGCGGCGCCTTTTTCGGCGTTGCTGCCGCGCTTGGCCTCTGCGCTGCTTATGGCGGTCACCCTTCGGTGATTCTGGCGCTGCTTGCGCTGGTCCTCTCGGCCGTCAGTCAGGCCGGAGACCTGTTTGAATCCGCCCTGAAGCGCAGGTGTGGGGCGAAGGATTCCAGCCACCTGATTCCCGGGCATGGCGGTGTGATGGATCGTGTTGACGGACTTGTCGCCGCCGCATTCGCGATGTTTATGATGGCCTATTGCGCCATGCTTTTCGGGGCAGGTGACAGTGTCGGGACCGTGCTTTTCCGGTGGAGCGGTCTGGCCGTTTTGCCGGCAGTTCAAGGAGCTTGAGTTTGGGTATCGGATTTACCAACGCGCCAGGAATGATCGTCGCCTTTCTGGTGGCGATCTCCTTTCTCGTGTTTTTCCACGAGCTTGGGCACTATCTGGTTGCGCGCTGGTGCGGCATTCGCATTTTGGCATTCTCGCTCGGCTTCGGGCCTGAACTTGCGGGGCGGACGGACAAGCACGGCACGCGCTGGAAGGTCTGTGCCATCCCGCTGGGCGGTTATGTCCGCTTCTACGGCGACGAGGATGCGGCCAGCAAGCCGGATTTCGCTGGCGTTGACGCGATGTCGCCGGAAGAACGGGCGAAGACATTTAACGGCGCGGCGCTGTGGAAACGGTCACTGACCGTCGCGGCCGGCCCGATTGCAAACTTCCTGCTCGCGATTGCCATCTTTGCGGTGATTTTCTCCGTTTACGGCCGTGGTGTTTCCGACCCCGTCGTCGGAGAAGTTGTCGCAGACAGCCCCGCAGCGGCAGCCGGTGTTCAGCCTGGCGATATCATGGTTGCGCTGGACGGCCAGAAGGTCGGGAGCTTTGATGCTGTGGTGCGCTATATCAGCGTCCGGCCGGGCGTTCCCGTCGAACTGACTGTCGAACGTGACGGCGCGCCGCTTGCTCTCACTGTGGTGCCGGAGCGCATTGAGGATCAGGACCAGTTCGGAAACGAGATGGAGCTGGGACGGATCGGCGTTGTAGGTACGCGTGATTCGAGCAATTTCCGGGTCGAGCGCTATCAGCCCCTGGAGGCGGTCGGGCAGGGCGCCCTGCAGAGCTGGCACATTGCGGTCAGCACTTACGACTATATCACCAGTGTTTTTGCTGGCCGTATGAAGGCCGATCAGATTGGCGGACCTGTGCGTGTCGCCACGATGGCGGGGCAGATGGCGTCGCTTGGCATCGTGGCCTTCGCCAATTTTGCTGCGATTCTCTCGGTCTCCGTCGGGCTGTTTAACCTGTTGCCGGTTCCCATGCTCGATGGAGGGCATCTGATGTTCTACGCCATCGAGGCGGTGCGTGGCCGTCCGCTGTCTGAGCGCGTTCAGGAGTTTGCATTCCGTGTCGGCCTGTTCTTTGTTGTGGCGCTGATGGTTTTCGCAACCTGGAATGACACGATTGGTCGTCTGGGCTGAATAGCCCGAATTTAACCCTTTGAGACTGTTCAATTAACGCATTCCGGGGATCATCTTGTCGATGATGCGCGAGTATGCGATTGTGGCCTTGCCTTTGGCGCGGGAGATGATAGGAAACGCTTAGAAGTGAAATGTCTGACTGCCGCAGCCTTCCGTTTACCATAAAACCAAAAGAACGTGGCGATTTGGCCACGCTCGGGGCGGAAGTTGCATTTGTCGGAAGGCTTTCTATTGCGTGGGGGCGTGAAGTCTTTAGAACAAAAGATCACAGTGCCTATAAAAACGCTGATATTGAGCGATCATAAAGGGTAGATACTAGCATGGCCGGTTCAAGATTGTTGAACACAGTTTCAGGTGCGGCGCTTTCGTTGGCAGTCGCCGTTTCCGGGGGCGTGGTTGCCGCCGTTGCTGTCCCCACGAGCGCATACGCCGCCGTTGTGAGCAATATTGTCGTGAAAGGAGCCGGGCAGACCGGCGCCGATGCGATAAAGTCGAAATTGTCGATCAAGCCCGGCAAGAGCTTTACGGATGCTGATATCAATCAGTCTATCCGTAATCTCTATAGCTCCGGCTATTTCTCGGACGTCAAGATGTCGGTCTCCGGCTCCACCCTGGTGGTGGATGTGACTGAAAACCAGATGATCAACCAGGTTGTGTTCAACGGCAACCGCAAGGTCAACGACAAGAAACTTGAGGGTGTCGTTCAGCTGCGTTCTCTTGGTCCGTATAATGAAGCGCAGGCGCAGCTTGATGCTCAGCGTATCAAGGATGCCTATTCTCAGATCGGTCGTGCTGATGTCGATGTTCAGATCGAGACGGCAACGGTGCAGGATAACCGAATCAACGTTGCCTTTGTGATCGATGAAGGTGGCCGTACCAAGACCCGGAAAATCAACTTCGAGGGCAATAACACCTTTGGTGATGCCCGTCTTGCCTCGGTGATCTCGACCAAGCGCTCGACTCCGCTCTCTTTCCTGACGCGCAAGGATATCTACAATCCGGACAAGCTGCGTCACGACGAAGTGCTGCTGCGTGAGTTCTACAACAATCATGGGTTCCCGGACTACCGGCTGATCTCCACCGATGTTGACTATGATGAGGAAGACAATTCCTACTCCGTAAGCTTCACCATTTCCGAAGGGGATCGTTATAGCTTCGGCGATATCGGCGTCTCGACCTCTGTTGAAGGTGTCGATGTTGGACCGTTGCAGCGCGATATAAAAACGAAGACCGGCAAGGTTTACGACGCCGATAACGTTCAGAAGACGGCAGAGTCGATTGCGGCTTCGGTTTCCTCGCAGGGGTATCCCTTTGCGCAGGTCAATCCGCGCGGCGATCGTAACTTCGGTAATGATACGTTCTCGGTGAACTACGAGATCGATCAGGGTGTGAAGGCTTATATCGAACGTATTGATATCGTCGGCAACACCCGTACGCGCGACTATGTGATTCGCCGCGAGTTCGAACTCGCCGAAGGTGATGCGTATAACCGCGAGATGATTGCCGCCACCAAGCGTCGGCTTGAAGCGCTCGGTTATTTCAGCGACGTCAATATCGCGACACAGCCGGGCAGCGCGCCGGATCGTGTGGTTCTTGTTGTTGACGTGACCGATGAGCCGACTGGCTCGTTCTCTGTCGGCGCCGGTTATGACGCCGAAGGCGATTCTCTGGTGATCGAACTTTCTGTGCAGGAGCGCAACTTCCTCGGCCGTGGCCAGTTTGTTCGCGCATCGGCCGGTCTGGGTGATAATGACTCGCAGATTTATAACTTCAGCTTCACCGAGCCCTTCTTCCTCGGCTATCGCGTGGCTGCTGGTTTCGACCTGTATCGTGCCTATTCGGCCTCGCAGGATTACTACACCTATGCCGAAACGGCAGGTGACTTGCGTCTGACGGCCCCGCTGACCGACGATTTGACCTCAACGCTGAAATACGTCTATCAGCAGTTCGAATATGGTGGGACGGGCGACTGGCAGAACCCCAACAATCTCTCGCCGATCTTCCAGAACCTTATCGATGGCAGCCCGTGGACGGTGTCGTCGGTTGAGCAGTCCTTCGATTTTTCGACTGTTGATAACTACCAGCAGCCGCGTGAGGGCGTTCTGGCCAATCTGAGCAACACTGTGGCTGGCCTTGGCGGTGATCTGCACTACTATGCGATAACCGGTAAAGTTCGCTGGTACCAGATGATCTCCGATCAGGCCGACATTATCGGTTCGTTGACTGCGCGGGGTGGTGCCGTTACGCCGTTTGACAGCACTTTGAACGTGTTCGACCAGTTCACGATCGGCGGTCAGGAAATTCGCGGTTTCAAGCAGAACGGTCTGGGGCCGCGCACGGTTCAGCAGGGCGACGCGCTTGGCTCGCAGTATTATTCGACGATCTCGGCTGAAGCCAACTTCCCGCTTCCCGGCCTTCCCGAAGATATCAGCCTGCGTGGCGCGGCCTATGTTGACGCCGGTTCCGCCTGGGGTAACGCTGTTGAACTGGCTGGTACGGCTATTGAGGGAACTGATTTCTCCCTCCGTGCTTCCGGTGGTGTTGGTCTGATCTGGAATTCGCCATTTGGCGATCTGAGGTTCGACTACGCCATTCCGTTCGCGAAGGAAGACTTCGACGAAACCCAGCGTTTCCGGTTCGGAATTGCCAACACGTTCTGATAGTACTTTCCAGAACTATTATCGAAGCTGTTCTGGAGAGAACTCATGGATCAGAACCAGTTTTTCGGTGCACGGCAGCCAATTCGTCTCGACGAATTGGCTGCGCGCATTGAATCCGTCTTGAGCAGGCCCGATGTTGGTGATCGGATGGTTGAGGCGATCGCCCCGATCTATCGGGCTGGGCCCTACGATATTTGTTATATTCTTTCCAAAAACAATATCGAGGCTTTGCAGACTTGTCGGGCTGCAGCGATCATTTGTGCACCTGCACTGAAATCCTATATTCCTTCGGATGTCCCTGCGCTGGTTTCTGAAGCACCTCAGTGGGCTTTTGCGCGTGCCGCCGCACTGCTTTATCCGGCGGCCATGCGCCCGCAGCGGGAGTTGAGCCGGCAGCCGGGGATTTCCCCGCAGGCAGAAATCGATGAAACTGCACTGATAGAGAAGAGCGTCGAGATATCACCGTTCGCTGTCATCGGTGCGCGTGCCGTAATTGGCGCCGGGACACGGATATTGAGTGGCGCGGTGATCGGCGCGGACGTGAAGATCGGTCGGAATTCGACAATCGGGTCGCATGTTTCGGTATCGCACGCTTTGCTTGGAAATAATGTGATCATCCATCCCGGTGTGCGGATCGGCCAGGACGGGTTCGGGTACGCGCCTTCGCCGACGGGTATGGTCAAACTGCCGCAGATCGGCAGGGTTATTATTCAGGACTATGTCGAGATCGGTGCGAATAGCACGATCGACCGCGGTGCGATGGATGATACCGTGATTGGCGAGGGAACCAAGATCGATAATCTTGTCCAGATCGGCCATAATGTTCAGATCGGCCGGCATTGCGGTATCGTCAGTCAGGCCGGCGTCGCTGGTAGCACCAAGATTGGTGATGGTGTGATGATCGGCGGGCAGACCGGGATTAACGGACATATTGAGATTGGTAGCGGCGCGCAAATTGCCGGCAAAAGTGGTGTGATGACGTCAGTGCCAGCTGGGGCCCGAATCGGGGGAACCCAGCAAGGCCAATCCGGAACTATCTGAGAGACGTGGCGGAGATTACACGGAAGTCAGCGAAATCGGGAGACAAAAAGGTGAGTGAAAAGACGAAAGAAACGTTGGGGTCGCTGGATCTTCTGGAAATCATGAAGTTTCTGCCTCACCGTTACCCGTTTCTGCTGGTAGACCGCATCATCGAGATTGATGGCGATGACAGCGCGGTCGGGATCAAGAACGTGACGGCCAACGAGCCGCATTTTCAGGGACATTTCCCGGATTTACCGATCATGCCCGGCGTTCTTCTTGTCGAGGGAATGGCGCAGACTGCAGGTGCGATTTGTGCTCACAGGGCCAACGAAATCGACAACCTCGTATACTTCATGACGATCGACAATGCGCGATTCCGCAAGCCTGTGGTGCCCGGAGATCAGGTGCATTATAAGGTCGTCAAACAGAAACAGCGTCGGCGGGTGTGGAAATTCCACTGCGAGGCAACTGTAGACGGCCAGCTCGTTGCCGAAGCCGACATCGGCGCTATGATGGTTCGCAAGGACGAAGAATGACCAGAATTGCCAGCTCCGCGAAGATCGACAGAAACGCGATTGTCGAAGACGGAGCCGTCATTGGTGAGAATGCCGAGATTGGCGCATTTTGCTATGTTGGCGCAAATGTAGAGCTTGGCGACAATGTGAAGCTTCTGCACCATGCCGTCGTTGAAGGTATGACCCGCCTCGGTGCAGGCTGCCAGTGTCTTTCCCATGGCCGTTATCGGCGGCGCGCCGCAGAGTGTGCGGCATGATGGCAGCGAGACCCGGCTTTACGTTGGCGATAACTGTGTTTTTCGCGAAGGTGTAACCGTTAATACCGGTTCGTCACACGGCGGTGGTGAGACTATTGTCGGCCATGACAGCTGGTTCCTGGCCAATTCTCATGTCGGCCACGATTGCAGGATCGGCAACAATGTCATCCTGTCCAACAATGTCATGGTTGGCGGCCATGCCATTGTCCATGACCGGGTCATTCTCAGTGGCGGGGCGGCAATCCACCAGTTTGTTCAGATTGGCCGCCAGGCATTTATCGGCGGACTGGCCGGTGTCGTGAATGATGTCATTCCCTACGCCATGGTCGTCGACAACCCGGCCTTTATGGGCGGGCTCAATGTGGTTGGCATGCAGCGCTCCGGCATGAGCCGCAGTGACCTTCATGCTGTCCGCCGGGCCTATCAGTCAATTTTTGCCGAGGGCACTGTTCTGGAAAATGCCCGCGCTCTCCGCGAAGGCGCTGACGGTATCGACGGTGGCGCTCGCGAAATCGTTGATTTCATTTTGGATCGGGACAACGAGCGGGCTTTGACGACGCCGGGATCGCGGCGGCGGGGCAGTCAGGCGTGAGCGCGGCGGCGGTTTCTCCGAAGGAACCGGTCGCGATCATCGCCGGAAGCGGCCGTCTGCCGTTTTGTGTTGCCGAAGCCGCGCGCCAGACCGGTGCGCCGCCATTCATCGTTCAGCTGAAGGGCGAGGGCGGTAATGACTGGTCGGGCTTTGACCATATGGAAGCCCATATCGGCGGATTTCAGCCGGTGGTCTCGGCATTGCAAAAGCGCAAAATCAAAAATGTTGTACTGTCCGGCGGTGTAACGGCACGGCCGGAACTTCTTAGTTTTCGGCCGACCGCGCGTGTTTTTCTGTCCCTTCCGTCGATTTTCAAGAAACTGAAAAGCGGTGGTGATGACAAGGTGCTGCGCATGGTGATCGATCTTTTCGAGCGTCATGGTTTCGCAGTCATCGCCGCGCAGGCGATTGCGGGCGATTTGCTGGCTACGTCGGGTGTGTTAGGGAGAGTGGAACCAGACCGCGCGGGCGAGGCAGACATCCACGCAGCGGCTGAGGCTGCCCGCGTCATTGGCGTCATGGATATTGGTCAGGGCGCCGTCAGTGTTGGCGGGCGCGTTGTTGCGCTTGAGGGTGCCGAGGGGACCGATCAGATGCTGGAACGGGTCCGCACCATGCGGGAAAGCGGGCGGATATCGCGCAAGCGTCGCGGTGTGCTTGTCAAACTGTGCAAGCCACAACAGGATCTTCGTGCCGATCTGCCGTCAATCGGGCCGGAAACGGTGCGTGCCGCGGCGGCGGCAGGCCTCGGCGGTATCGCCGTGGAGGCCGGTCGCGCGCTGGTGCTTGATCGTGCGCAAGCTATAGCGGAAGCCGACAGGGCAGGGGTCTTCCTGTTGGGCCTTGAGCCGGATGGCGAGAGTGTCGCGCCTGCATCCTGAGCAAATGCAGTCATGGGAGTGAAGCCGTGTCGAAAACACTGAAAGTCGGCGTGATCGCAGGTGAGGTCTCCGGCGATTTGCTTGGCGGTGATCTGATCGCCGCGCTGAAGACACTTCATGCAGGCCCGGTTGAGCTTGTCGGTGTTGGCGGTGATGCGCTTGGCGCCGAGGGGCTCGTATCGCTGTTTGATTACTCTGAACTGTCGATCATGGGGTTTACCCAGGTCATTGCCAAGCTTCCCCTGCTGATCCGGCGCATTCGTCAGACAGCCGATGCGCTGATCGCGGCGCGGCCGGATATTCTGGTGATCATCGACAGCCCGGATTTTACCCACAGGGTTGCAAAGCGTGTCAGAAAAGAGCTGCCGGACCTTCCGGTGGTCAATTATGTCTGCCCCAGTGTCTGGGCGTGGAAAGAGCACCGCGCGCGCGACATGCTGGCCTATGTCGATCATGTGCTGGCGGTGCTGCCGTTCGAGCCTGAGGCGATGAAGCGGTTGGGCGGTCCGGAGACCACCTTTGTCGGCCATCGGCTCAGCGAAGTGCCGGGCGTTGTCGCAGCGCGGCGACACACGGCGTTGCCGCCCGAGGGCGAGCCTCCGACCATCCTTCTTCTCCCCGGTTCGCGCGCCGGAGAAATCAACAGCCTGGCGCCGGTGTTTAAAGATGTTGCCCGGATTTATGCTGAGCGCAATGCGATGCCACGTTTTGTGATGCCGACAGTGGGCCGCCGAGAGCAGTTGGTGCGGGCTGCGATTGCCGGTTGGCCTGTGAAGCCTGAAGTCGTCGTCAACGATGATGAAAAGTGGAAGGCCTTCGGCGAGGCGCATGCCGCTGTGGCGGCCTCGGGAACGGTGATTCTGGAGCTGGCGCTTTCCGGCATTCCGGTGATTTCGGCCTATAAGGCAGACTTCATCGGCCGGTTCATGCTGCACAAGATCACCATCTGGTCGGCGGCGCTGCCGAACCTGATTGCCGATCGGCCGTTGGTGCCGGAATATATGAATGACTCGATGCGGGCCGGGGCTCTGTCCCGCTGGATGGAGCTTTTGACCCGCGACACGCCACAGCGCGCGATCATGCTCGAGGGCTTTGATGACGTCTGGCAGAAGATGCGCACGGAGGTTGCGCCCGGTTTGCGGACCGCTCAGGTCACGCTCGATGTGCTGGAGCGTAAAGGCGGGATATAACCGCTTATCCATCAAGCAAAAGGGCCGCGTTTGCGGCCCTTTTCGTAAACAAAAGCAGCTTTTGAAATCAGCGCTTGGAGAACTGGAACGAGCGGCGGGCTTTCGCACGGCCGTACTTTTACGTTCAACGACACGGCTGTCACGGGTGAGGAAACCACCCTTCTTCAGCACGCCACGCAGTTCCGGTTCGAAATAGGTCAGCGCCTTGGAGATGCCATGACGAACAGCACCGGCCTGGCCGGAAAGACCGCCGCCGGCAACAGTGGCAACGATATCGAACTGACCGCCACGGGCAGCGGCAACGATCGGCTGCTGCAGGACCATCTGCAGGACCGGACGACCAAAATATTCGGAAAAATCCTTGCCGTTGACAGTGATCTTGCCGGAGCCGGCCTTTACCCATACACGGGCGACAGCGTCCTTACGCTTACCGGTGGCATAAGCGCGGCCGAGATCATCAACCTTACGGACGTGAACGGGGGCTGCGGGGGCTTCGGAGGCCGTGGCGACATCGCCCAGCGTCTTCAGATCGGACAGGTCAGCCATTAAGCGCTCCTTACATTCTTCTTGTTGAGCTTGGCAACGTCGAGAACTTCGGGCTGCTGGGCTTCATGCGGGTGATTGGTGCCGGCGTAAACGCGCAGGTTCTTCATCTGGCGACGACCAAGCGGGCCGCGCGGAACCATGCGTTCGACAGCCTTTTCGATGACGCGCTCGGGGAAGCGGCCTTCGATGATCTGACGCGCATTGCGCTCCTTGATGCCGCCGGGGTAACCGGTGTGCCAGTAGTACATCTTGTCGTTGTACTTCTTGCCGGTCATCGCGACCTTTTCAGCATTGATGACGACGACGTTGTCGCCATCGTCAACATGCGGGGTGAAGGTGGCTTTGTGCTTGCCGCGCAGGCGCATGGCAACGAGCGAAGCGAGACGGCCGAGGACGAGACCTTCGGCATCAATCACGATCCACTTCTTTTCCACCTCTTCAGGCTTCTGGGAGAAGGTAACCATTTTCTGATACTCTCGATTTGATTCCGACCCCGAAGGCCGGACGTTTTTGTTGCTTTGCTTGGGGTATCCCAAGCGGGACATAGACGACGAGCGCATATGCTGGCGGTTGTATAGAGAGAGGTTTGCGGAAGGTCAAGCGTTAATATATAGCGTATTACAAGAATTATCGTTGTTTTTCAATGATTTGAAAATAAGGTATCCTGGTACCGCATGCCAGGATGCTGGTTTTTGGCGTTTGCCGGGCGTGGGGGCGTCATGGCTGGCCGGATAATGCTGGAAATTGCCGAGATTGTGTGAGAACATATAAAGAACAAAATCCGCTTGAAGGAGACTTTGATGGCGCTTGAACGCAGGATCAGCATGATCACGCTTGGTGTGGATGATCTGGCAGCGGCGACGGGCTTTTATGAGAAACTTGGCTGGAAACGGTCATCGGCATCTCAGGACGGGGTGAGTTTCTTCAGCCTAGACGGCATTGTGCTTGGGCTTTTCGGCCGCAAGGCGCTCGCCGAGGATGCCGGGCTTTCCGGCGTACCGGAAGAAAGGCCGGCATTTTCCGGTGTCGCACTTGCCTACAACGTCTCGTCCGAAGCCGCTGTCGATGAAACGATAGCCTTTGCCGAGCGCTGCGGCGCAACCGTGGTAAAGCCGGGTGAGGCGGTGTTCTGGGGCGGATACAGCGGCTATTTTGCCGATCCCGAGGGGCATTTGTGGGAAATTGCCTATAACCCGTTTTCGCCGCTCGATGAGAACGGCCATATGACATTGCCGGACTGAGACGGGGACTGAAGTCTTTGCCTTTTTCTTGCATTCGCCGGCCCTTGGAGCGATAAGCCGCATCGACTGAATGAATTGAAGAAGGATGCCATGGCAGGCACGAACAGCGAGCTTCCGCTCATCACCGAAGGGCCGGTGATCATTCTGGTAAACCCGCAGCTTGGCGAGAATATCGGCATGGTGGCACGTGCCATGGCGAATTTCGGTCTCGCGGAACTGCGCCTTGTCGATCCGCGTGATGGCTGGCCAAGCGACACAGCCCGCGCGGCTGCCTCCAAGGCTGATCATGTGATCGACGGAGCCACGGTGCACGATACGCTTGCCGATGCGATTGCCGATCTCAACTTCGTCTACGCCACCACGGCGCGCAGCCGCGACGGCTTCAAACCGGTGCGGGGACCGAGTGTGGCGGCCCAAACCCTGCGCACCCGCTATCGCGGCGGCGAACGAACTGGCATATTGTTTGGCCGCGAGCGCTGGGGGCTGAACAATGACGAAGTCGGCATGGCCGATGAGATCGTGACCTTTCCGGTCAACCCGGCCTTTGCCTCTTTGAACATCGCCCAGGCGGTGTTGCTGATGTCCTATGAGTGGATGAAATCCGGTATGGAGGATGAGAGCAAGACACCCTTCCAGCCGGTCGAGCAGACGCCGGCGACCAAGCAGGATCTTTTCGGGTTCTTCGACCATCTGGAAGAGGCGCTGGATGATCGTGGCTATTTCCGCCCCGCGCCCAAGAAACCGCGCATGATCGAAAATCTGCGTTCGGTGTTTACCCGTCGCGCCCTGAGCATGCAGGAAATCCATCTGTTGCGCGGTGTGATTTCCTCGCTCGACCGCTATAGCCGCAAGCACCCGCGCGGCGGTGAGGGCAGTGATGGCTGAGGCGGTCGATGGTCCGGTTCTGATTTTCGATTCAGGGATTGGCGGGCTGACCGTGCTGCGTGAGGCCCGCATGCTGATGCCGGACCGGCGCTTCGTTTATGTTGCCGACAATGCGGCCTTTCCTTATGGCGACTGGCCGGAAGGGGCGCTGCTCGCGCATATGCTGGCGCTGTTCGAGCGCCTGCTGGAGGAAATCCGCCCGGCCTGTGTCATCATTGCTTGCAACACGGCATTCACACTGGCCGGCGCTGCATTGCGGGAGCGCTTCACCGACACCGATTTCGTCGGCACTGTCCCGGCGATCAAACCGGCGGCCGAGCGCACTGCTTCCGGACTGATTTCGGTTCTGGCGACACCGGCCACGGTGAAGCGGGACTATACGCGCGCGCTGATCGACAGTTTTGCCAGCCATTGCCATGCCCGGCTGGTGGGCTCGAAATATCTTGCCGCGCTCGCCGAGACTTATATCAGCGGCGGCGCGGTGTCGGACGCGGCCTTGTGGGCGGAGATCGCGCCGTGCTTTGTTGAGGAAGACGGGCGGCGCACCGATATTGTGGTGCTGGCCTGCACCCATTATCCGTTTCTCGCCAACCGGTTTCGCAAGCTTGCGCCCTGGCCGGTGGATTGGTTGAACCCGGCTGAGGCGATTGCCATGCAGGCCAGACGGGTTCTGGGAGAGCGGCCTTCGACCGCTATCGGTGAGACGAATCGCGATGTGGCGATTTTCACAGGCCGTACTTTGCGTCCCGAGATCACACGCCTGATGCAGGGTTTCGGCCTTTCCGTGGCCGGCAGCGATGCGCCTTAACCCGGAGCAAGGCCGGGGATTGGCACGCCAAAGGTTTGCAGCAGCAGCACAAGATTGAGCGTCAGAACGGAAAGCGAGCCGAGGATCGCCAGTGTACCGATCAGTCGACCATTGGCATATTCCCCCATGATCGCGCGGCTGCGGGTGAAGATCACCAGCGAAATCATCGGCACGGGCAGCGCAATCGACAGGATGATCTGGCTGACCACAAGCGCTTGCGTCGCATTCACGCCGAGCGCGACGACAACAAAGGCGGGGGCCATGGTGATCAGCCGGCGAAGCCATATCGGGATGCGAAAGCCGACAAAGCCCTGCATGATCATCTGCCCGGCCATGGTGCCGACGACCGAGCTTGAAATGCCCGAGGCAATCAGCGAGATCAGGAAGGCGCCGGCAGCCGCGCCGCCTAAAAGCGGGGTAAGCATGTGATAGGCGCTCTCAATCTCCGCGACCTCGCTGTGGCCCTTGTGAAAGGCGCTTGCCGCCATCATTACCATCGCCATGTTGACCACGCCGGCAACGGCAAGCGCCACCACCACCTCGGTATTGGAGAAGCGCAGTATACGGCGGCGGTCGGCCTCGTTACCGACCTTGACGCGGTGCTGGGTGAGGCCGGAATGCAGGAAAACGGCGTGTGGCATGACAGTGGCACCGATAATGCCGACGGCAATTGCGAGCGCGGCGGCATCGGGGATGTCGGGCCGGACCAGATGGAAAGCAGCGTCCCCCAGGTAATCGGTGCAATGAATAGCTCGACAATATAGCACAGGCTGATGACGCCGATCAGGCTGCCGATGATCAGCTCCATCGGCCGGAAGCCGCGGCGCTCGAACAACAAGATGGCGTAAGTGACGATGGCCGTGACCCCCATGCCCGCCATCAGCGGCATTTCGAATAGCAATGCCAGGCCAATGGCGCCGCCCAGAAACTCTGCGAGGTCGGTTGCCATTGCCGCGATTTCGCTGACGATCCACATCAGGATCACCACCGGTTTGGAAAATTCATCGCGGCAGACTTCCGCCAGGTTCCGGCCGGTGACGATGCCAAGCTTGGCCGAAAGCGCCTGAAACAGCATGGCGATCAGATTGGCAAACAGAACTACCCACAACAGCGTGTAGCCATAACCGGCGCCAGCCTGAATGTTGGTCGCGTAATTGCCGGGATCAACATAGGCGATTGAGGCGATCACCGCGGGACCGACAAAAAGCAGCGCCGAACGCGGCTTGATGCGGCCGGAAGCCATGGCCTGCTCGATGGCCGTATTGGTGCGATCACTCAGTGAGGGCCGTCTGGGATCGGGGTGTGACATATCTTAAGTGCATCATATTTGATTGAAAAGATGTAGATATAGCCAAGGCTACATTTTTGTCAATTGGCGTTATGTATCGAATGCCTTGCTTGACGTTCGGGTTCCAAGTAATTTGTGTGACACTGTTTAGCGTCGGCTTCAAAATGCAATCGGTTTTATCGGCCCGCGGGTCTCGCTTAATATCCGGTCAAGGCGGATGCCAATCGCATCTAAGGTGAGGGAGGAAAGAAAATGGGTGAAGGGCCGGGCAGCCATGCGGACCGATTCCTGAAGGCTCGTTCTGAGCGCGCCTCGGCCTTGCTTGAGGATTATACTGAGCTGATCGCCGACCTCACAGCAGAACATGGCGAGGCGCGGCTGGTGGATATTGCCAGAGCGATGGGCATAGCGCATCCGACGGCGGCCAAGGCCGTTTCGCGTCTGAAGCGTGAGGGGCTGGCAACTTCGCGGCCCTATCGCGGTGTGTTTTTGACTGAAGCGGGCGAGGCGATGGCCGAAAAGGCCCGCATTCGCCACCAGCTTGTGCTGGACCTTCTGCTTGCCATCGGCGTACCCGCAGAGGCCGCCGACCTCGACGCGGAAGGCATCGAACATCACGTCTCCGACGAAACACTGGCGGCCTTCGAGGCGTTTTTGAAGAGGTCGGGCGGCTAGTCCCAGAATGGACGGTTGGCTTCTTCCCTGACCTGATGCGGCTCAATCCCGATATCCCTCAACCGCTCCTCGGTAAGCTCCAGAAGCTCCAGTCGTTGTCTGCGGCGTTTCGGCCAGTAATTGAAGAAAAGTCCTGCAAGCCGGCGCACCAGGTTCACGGCGCTTGAGGGCAGGGCCTGGTTTTTGGGGATCTCGGTCATGGACTGTTCCTTTGGTTGATGACGACGGAGATAGCCCGGGTGCTGCTGGCAATGTTTCGATCGCGAGCGAAGTGTCAGTCGCTGACGGCGTCGCGTGGCGGTGGTAGATTGAGCACTATGACAAATATGGTTTCGGGAAATACGCTTGCCGCTGTCGCCGCTTTGATCGGCGATGTTTCGCGCGCCAATATTCTGTCCGCCCTGCTTGGTGGCAAAGCGCTGACGGCGGGTGAACTTGCCGAATGCGCTGGTGTCTCGCCGCAGACGGCCAGTAACCACCTTGCCAAGCTCGTGGACGGACAGCTCGTCGCCGTCGAAAAGCAGGGCAGGCATCGCTATTTCCGGCTGGCTTCGGCAGAGGTTGCCGAAACGCTTGAACATCTCAGCCTGCTTTCGGCAATCGGTCCTGTTCGCCATCGCCCCACGGGTCCGAAGGACGAAGCACTGAAGGTCGCGCGTACCTGCTATGATCACATGGCTGGCGCGATTGCGGTCGGTATGGCTGATTCACTGGTGCAGTCCGGCGCACTGGTGTTTGATGGCAATGCCGGGATGGTCACCGACAAAGGTCGGGCTTTCCTCGCAGACTTCGGCGTTTCGCTGGCCGACGGCGTGAAAAGCCGGCGGGCGCTTTGCCGGACCTGTCTCGACTGGAGCGAGCGCCGCCCGCACCTCGGCGGCTGGCTGGGTGCTGCCATGCTTGAACGTTGTTGCGCGCGCCATTGGCTCAGGCCTGCACCCGGCGGGCGGGCGTTGATGCTGACGCGCGCAGGGCAGGCAGGGTTCGCGCAGATGTTCGGCCTGCCGGACGATATACTGCGGATCGTGACCACGGAAACCTGTGGGTAACGCCGCATGCCCTCGGCGCGGCCCCTGCCGACCTGCTACAAACGGGCCGCAACACCAACAGAAGGCAAAGGCAGCAAGTGCAGGTCGATATCGATATGGGAACGACATCGACGGGTGACGTGGCCACACTCGATATCGAGGAGTTGCTGGCAACCCGTCTTCTGGTTCAGGGCAATTCGGGCTCGGGAAAATCCCACCTGCTGCGCCGTCTTCTGGAACAGTCTGCCAAATGGGTGCAGCAGGTTGTGATTGATCCCGAAGGCGATTTTGTCACGCTGTCAGAGGCATTCGGCCATATCGTGGTGGATGCCGAGCGCTCGGAAGGTGAGCTGATCGGCATCGCCAACCGCATCCGCCAGCACCGGGTTTCCTGCGTATTGACGCTGGAAGGGCTTGAGATTGACGACCAGATGCGCGCTGCCGCCGTGTTTCTCAATGCGCTGTTCGATGCTGACCGCGATCACTGGTATCCGGTTTTGACTGTTGTCGACGAGGCGCAGATGTTTGCGCCGTCGGCGGGCGGCGAGGTGAGCGAAGAGGTTCGCCGGCTTTCGCTCGGTGCGATGACAAATCTGATGTGTCGCGGGCGAAAACGCGGGCTTGCCGGTGTCATTGCCACCCAGCGGCTGGCGAAATTGGCCAAGAATGTTGCGGCAGAGGCCTCGAACTTCCTCATGGGTCGCACATTCCTGGATATCGACATGGCGCGCGCCGCCGATCTTCTCGGCATGGATCGCCGGCAGGCCGAACAGTTCCGCGACCTGAAGCGCGGCAATTTCGTCGCCCTCGGCCCGGCGATGTCGCGGCGTCCGCTGAAGGTGACGATCGGGCCGGTGGAAACCTCGGCGCGCTCGTCCAGCCCGAAGCTGATGCCGCTGCCGGACAAGCCGGAAGATGTCGAAGACCTGATCTTTACGCCGGACCCGGAAGACATGGCGCGTCAGGCGACGACACCGCGCCGCGTGGCGCCGCGTCCGCGCCCGACCGTCGACATTATCGATGCTCTGTCGAAATCCGCAGACGATGCCGAGGCGCCGGAAGCGCCGGTGCGCGGTTCGCGTGCGCCGGCAATGTCGGAGGAGGAAAAGGACGACTGGATCGCGATGACACTGGCGGAAATTGCCAGTGCTTCGGACTCAGCTTTCCGTTCAGATTCAGAGCTTTATCAGGATTTTCTGATGCGCGGTCGGATGAAGCGGATTTCCGGTGCGCCGCTCGCCATGTCAGATTTCCGCCGACGGCTCGCCATTGCCCGCTCCGGTGCGGATGACGCGATGGTGGAAAGCGAATCATGGCAGATGACACTGTCCATGCTCAACCATGTGACCGAAGATCTGCAGGGGTTTTCCTGATGCTCGCCAAGGCGGCGATTGCCGGCGACGCCTGCCCGTCCGATGCGATGATTGCGCGCGCCTATGGTACGCATTCGGCAAGGCGCGCGCGGCGTTTTCTGGACTGGTTCGAGGAGCAAGGGCTGATCGTGTTGCACACCGATCATTCCGGCATGCGCATCGTCGCATTTCCTGATCTCGACCGGCAGTCGGCTGGCGGCAATCCGGATGCGCCGGCGGACCAGCCCGAGCAGCGGGATGCGGCTGAGTAGGGCGCTTGATCCGCGCGATGATCTAGGTAGTGAGGCGGGCCTTCAGCGCATCAAGCACAAAGAGCCGGACGGCCGATGACAGGTTCACGTCTTGAGACCGGGTGTCGTCGATTTCGCTCAAAAGAGCTGCGAGGCTGACACCGCGTTGATGGGCAAGATCACGGATTTCGTTGAAGAAAGCATCCTCGAGGGAAAAGCTGGTGCGGTGGCCATGCAGGCTGACGGAGCGCTTGCGGATCAATCCTTGTGATCCTCGGCTTCGCCATCGCCGGGCTTGCTGTTGCTGGCAATGCGCTCGATGCGGCCTTGTTCGAAAAGCCGCTCCGATTTGGCGCGTTCAAGTCTGTCGCGCTGTTTTTCGCCCTTGCTGCGTCCGTGGACCGCACGGTTTTCAGCGGCGTTTTCCGCCGCCTTCTGCCGTTCTGCGCGTTTGCGGTTCAATCGCAGATTGACGATCTCAGCGCTCATCGCAGATCAGTGCTTCTTGCGGAAAGCGTCGAGAGAGACGACCGAGGCACCGTCTTCCTCGCTGCCGGATCCGCCAGCATCGCCGTTCTCGGCCTGCGGTTCCGCCGGCTTTTCTTCTTCGAGTTCCAGCGTCGCGACATCGAACTCAAGCTCGAAATTCACCGACGGATCGTAGAAACCGACCACAGCGTTAAAGGGGATGACAAGCCGCTCGGGAACGTCGGAGAACGAAAGACCGATTTCGAAAAGGCTGTCGGTTACCTTCAGGTCCCAGTACTGGTGCTGGATGACGATGGTCATCTGCTGGGCGTACTTATCCTTCAGCGCCTGGGAAATACGAACACCGGGCGCGCCGGTCAGGAATGTAATGAAGAAATGATGTTCACCGGGCAGATGCCCAGTTGCTGCGACCTCTGCGATAACCTTACGTACCATGCCGCGCAGTGCGTCCTGTGCCAGAATGTCGTAGCGAATATGGTCTTGCCCCATCACGTCTTTCCCGCCCTTGGCCATTTGATTGCGAACTGACTGTAGCCAATTAAGTCGCCTGATGCCTGAGTGCAATCATTATAGGGGATTTTGTTTAAATTCAGGTGGAGGCTTCTGTTGCCAGGTGCCTCCGAACCCCGCCTTACGGTGCTAACCGCAAGGACTTAAGTTGGGTTTCTGGAACCGCCATTAGGCAGCTACAGCATAACCCTGAGCTTTGTTGTCATTTGCAACTACTCGTATGACCCGATAACGGTGGTATCATGCCGGGCAAAAGGTCAATCTTTACACTCTTGTCGATCCTGTTTCGCCCCCATCACAAGCAGGCCTTGCCGCCTGTTTGTGGTGGAGGCGCCGGGTACCGCCCCGGGTCCAATAAGCTTATTACATTGCCGTTTATCACCATAGCCGGAAGAACCGGCACGACTGATATAAGTGTTTCAAATGGTTCTGCAAAGGGGGTGTCGTTCAAAAGCCGGGGAAAGGCAGCTCTTCGCCCTTTTCCACACGCCTTTCATGGCTATAGAACGAAGAACCGACTGCACGAGGGAGCATCATGCGGCAATATCTCGACCTTCTGGGCCATGTGCTCGAAAACGGTACCGACCGGGCCGACAGGACCGGCACGGGCACGCGCTCCGTGTTCGGCTATCAGATGCGCTATGATCTCAGCGAGGGTTTTCCGGTCCTGACCACCAAGAAATTGCATCTGCGCTCGATCATTCACGAACTGCTGTGGTTCCTGAAAGGCGACACCAATATTGCCTATCTGAAGGAAAACGGGGTTTCGATCTGGGATGAGTGGGCCGACGAGAATGGCGACCTCGGGCCGGTTTACGGCGCGCAATGGCGCTCCTGGCCGACGCCGGATGGCGGCCATATCGATCAGATCGAAAAGCTTGTCGACAGCATCCGCAACAATCCGGATAGCCGCCGCCATATCGTTACCGCCTGGAACCCGGCCGAGGTTGACAATATGGCGCTGCCGCCGTGTCACTGCCTGTTCCAGTTCTATGTTGCCGATGGCAAGCTGTCCTGCCAGCTCTACCAGCGCTCCGCCGACATCTTTCTCGGCGTGCCCTTCAACATCGCCTCCTATGCACTTCTAACGCTGATGGTCGCGCAGGTGACCGGACTGAAGCCGGGTGATTTCGTGCATACGCTGGGCGACGCCCATCTTTATGCCAATCATTTCGAGCAAGCGCGCGAACAGCTTTCCCGCATTCCGGGCCGCTTGCCGGTCATGCAGCTCAACCCGACGGTCGATGACCTGTTTGCGTTCAGGTTTGAGGATTTTTCGCTTGAGGGCTATGAAGCCGCGCCATCAATCAAGGCGCCGATCGCGGTGTGAGGGCTTGTCATGAATGATCCTGAAATCGAGATGATCGCAGCCGTTGCCGAAAACAACGTGATCGGCAGTGAAGGGGCCATGCCATGGAAATTGTCATCCGATCTGAAGCGCTTCAAGGCGATCACCACCGGAAAGCCGGTGATCATGGGCCGCAAGACCTATGAATCGATCGGCCGTCCATTGCCGAACCGCACCAACATCATTGTCACGCGCAATCAACATTTTGTTGCTGATAACTGTATTGTTATCAATGTTTTGCATGAGGCAATTGAGGTGGCGCAAGAGAAGTCTCGGTCCTCGGGTTCTGGAGCGATCTGCATTATCGGCGGTGGTGAAATTTACCGGCAGGCCATGCCCTATGCCGGGAAACTCCACATCACCCATGTGGAGAAAGAGCTGGGCGGTGACACGGTGTTTCCGGATATCGATCCGGATATCTGGCAGATCGAGAGCAATGAAGCAGTGCCGGCGGGTGAGAAAGACGACTATCCGACGCGCTATGTGATCTATGTTCGAAAGATCTGATGAACAGGAATTTACCGCGATTTCGGCACTGAGTTGACTGATCGCGTTGAAAGCGCCCTTCCGCGTCCCTATAACGGGACAAACGATAAAGGCGTAAATGAGTGGCTGCGGTAAGTTTTTCGTGGCCTTGAACAATTTCTTTTGGAAGAGGTGTGAATGCCCTGGAGCAATCAGAATGGCGGCGGTCCCTGGGGAGGGGGCAGTGGCGGCGGCGACAATCAGGGTCCGTGGGGTCAAGGCCCCAAGCGCCCGGGTGGTGGCGGCAACGGCGGGAACGGCAATGGCGGTCCGCCGGATATCGAAGATTTCTTCCGCAAGGGGCAGAACCAGTTCAAGGGCATGTTCCCCGGGGCCTCAGCATTGGTCTGGTAATGATCGTCATTCTCGTGCTGGCTGCTTTCTGGGTGATGCAGTCCGTTTATACGATCCAGCCGGAAGAGCGGGGCGTTGAGCTTCGCTTTGGTGTTCCAAAGGCCGATGTTTCCGGGCCTGGCCTGCATTTCATGTTCTGGCCGGTGGAAACCGTCGAGAAGGCGAACATCACGGAACAGCAGCTCAATATCGGCTCGCGGAATTCGACACGGACGGGCATCATGCTGACCGGCGACCAGAACATCGTCGATGTTCAGTTTGCGGTGCTCTACAGCGTGACCGACCCGCAGGCCTATCTTTTCAACGTCGAAAATCCGATCCAGACGCTGCAGCAGGTTGCCGAAAGCGCGATGCGCGAAGTCGTGAGCCGCAGGCCGGCTCAGGATGTCTTTCGTGATGACCGTGAGGGCATTTCTGAAGATGTGAAGCAGATCATTCAAACCACGATGGATGAATACGGCGCCGGGCTGACGATTGCCGCTGTTTCTATCGAGGATGCCGCGCCGCCAACGGAAGTGGCCGACGCCTTTGATGAAGTGCAGCGTGCCGAGCAGGATGAGGACCGTTTCCTCGAAGAGGCCAACCAGTATGCCAACAGGGCGCTGGGCCAGGCCCGTGGTGAGGCGGCGCAGATTCGTGAAGCGGCTGCTGCTTACAAGGACCGCGTCGTGATGGAAGCATTGGGTGAAGCGGATCGGTTCAACTCGATCTACGAAACCTATGTGGCCGTGCCTGAGATCACCCGCAAAAGGCTTTATCTCGAGACCATGCAGGAGGTCTTCTCCAGGTCGAATAACGTGATCATGGATGAGGATGGAGAGGGCGTTGTGCCATATCTTCCGCTTGACGCGATCGACCGCAATTCGGCCGCCAGGGCGAATGCTGCCAACACCAATAATGGTGGCTCAACCTCCACAACGTCACAGAGCAGCCAGGAGCGAACCAATAATGTCTTCAAATCGCATATTTGTTCTGCTCGGCGGTATCGTCGCTCTGGCACTGTTGATCTACGCCTCGATTTTCGTGGTCAATCCGCGTGAACAGGCTTTGGTGATCCGTTTCGGCAAGATCTACACCGTCAAGACAGACCCCGGCATTTATTTCAAACTGCCGTTCTCGTTTGCGGGCGCCGATCAGGTTCAGTTCGTCTCCAATCAGGACCTCCGTTTTGATCTCGACGACATTCGTGTCCAGGTTTCTGGCGGCAAGTTCTACGAAGTCGATGCTTTCGTCGTGTACAGGATCACGGACGCGCAGCGTTTCCGTGAATCTGTCTCCGGTGATCGCATGGCTGCCGTTTCGCGGCTTCGCACCCGTCTTGATTCGGCATTGCGCCGGGTTTATGGCCTGCGCGGTTTCGAGGCTGCGCTTTCGACGGAGCGGACGGCCATGATGCAGGAAGTGGGCGATCAGCTCCGTCCTGCGGCAGAGGCGCTCGGCATCTCGATCGTCGATGTCCGCATCCGGAGAACCGATCTGACGCAGGAAGTTTCTGACGAGACCTATGCGCGGATGCGTTCCGAACGTCTGGCCGAGGCCGAGGCGACACGCGCGCGCGGTCGGGAACGTGCCGAAGTGCGGCGTGCTGCGGCCGACCGTGAGGTGGTTGAAATCGAATCCGCTGCTGACCGTGATGCACAGGTGCTGCGCGGTGAGGGGGATGCCGAGCGGAACCGTGTTCTTGGTGAAGCTTTCGGCAAGGATCCGGAGTTCTTCTACTTCTACCGGTCCATGAACGCCTACAGGGACGTGCTCGGGGACAACTCGACCATGGTTCTGTCGCCGAATTCGGAGTTCTTCGAGTATTTCCGTTCAAGCGGCGCCAGTTCACTGCCGCTTAGCCCGGCACTGCCCGGCGGCGCTTCGGCGGAAGAGGTTCAGCAGCAGGCAAACGATTAATGCTGCTGCAGGATATCCTGATCGGATTTGCGTTTTATCTGATCATCGAGGGGCTGGTCTATGCGCTGGCCCCTTCGCTTCTGGTGGCCATGGCGAAGCTGTTGCCGACGGTTCCGGAAGGGTCATTGCGGATCACGGGCCTGATCGCCGTAGCGCTCGGTGTCGGCCTTGTCTGGCTGTTACGCGGATAGGCGTCACGTCCTCCTTCCGCTATGATGACAATCAACAAGACGGAGGCATGATGACCGCGGTCACGCATATTTACACGGTTCGCCGATTTCTGGCCCGGCGCATTGCCGGTGCGGGTTTTCTTGCCGCGTCAGCCGTCGCCGTTCTGCCGCTTGCAGCTCCTGTCGCTCCCGCTCGAGCCCAGAGCCTCGGTGATGTGTCCGTTGCCGATATGGCCGAGGGGCTGCTTGATTCCGTCGTCAATATCTCGATCTCCCAGGATGGTGGACCGTCCGGCGAAACCCGTCCGCTGCCGGATGTGCCGGAAGGCCAGCCGTTTGAGGATCTGTTCGAGGATTTCTTCGAGGGTGAGGAAGGTCCGCGCAGCCGGCAGTTCTCCTCGCTCGGCTCCGGCTTCATCATCGATCCCGCCGGTATCATCGTCACCAACAACCATGTCATCGACAATGCTGACACCATCGAAGTGACGCTTACCGATGGCACCACGCTTGACGCGACCCTGCTTGGCGTCGATGACAAGACGGACCTTGCCGTTCTCAAGGTCGAGCCTGATGCGCCGCTGCCGGCGGTGCGGTTCGGCGATTCGCGGCAGGTAAGGATCGGCGAATGGGTGCTGGCGATCGGCAATCCCTTTGGGCTTGGCGGTTCTGTCACGCTCGGCATCGTTTCGGCGCGCGGGCGCGAACTCGACGGCCCCTATGACAATTTCATCCAGACGGATGCGGCGATCAACAAGGGCAATTCCGGCGGTCCGTTGTTCAACATGGATGGCGAGGTGATCGGCATCAACACGGCCATCCTGTCGCCGTCCGGCGGCTCGATCGGCATCGGCTTTTCCGTGCCGAGCGAGCTCGCCGAAAATGTCATCGACCAACTCATCGAGTTTGGTCAGACCCGCAGAGGCTGGATCGGCATACGCGTGCTTGAGGTCAGCGGCGCATTGGCTGAATCACTCGGCGCGGATGACCCCGCAGGCGTCGCTGTGGGATCGATCATCGAGGGCGGCCCCTCCGATGGCGGTCCTCTGCAGGAAGGCGATATTATTCTGAGTTTCGACGGGCAGGCAATCGACACGCCCCGCGATCTGCCACGCTTTGTTGCCGAAGGCCGGATCGGCGAACCCGTGGCTGTCGAGATCATCCGCGATGGCGAACGGATGACGGTGCAGGTGACACCGGAACTGCTGGAAGATCCCGAGGGGGCGGAGCAGGCACTGGCCGCAACGGATGAGCCGGAAGCAGATGGCGACGTCGTCACCCCCGGTCTGCCGGTGACCCTCTATGGCATGACACTGGCCGAACTCGATGACAATGGCCGCGCGCTTTACCAGATCGACGGCGGAGTCGAGGGCGTGCTGATCACCGAGGTGGAAGGGGAAGCGCGGCCGCCGGCGAGGGCGTTGAGCCCGGAATGGTAATCGCCGAGGTGGGACAGGATGCCGTGACCACGCCGCAGGAGGTGCGTTCGCGCATCGTTGAGCTGATCTCCGAGGGACGCCGCAGCGTGTCGGTGATGGTCGCCGAACCCGACGGAGCGCTCAGCATCATCAGTCTCGTGCTCGAATAGATGTCTATTCTGCCGATATACGCCAGTCGGCCCGATGCAGTCTGTAAAGCACGTGATGCTTCAACTGAGGATGGCTGTCGGGAACAGAAGGGTGGTCGAAATCGCCTTCTGGATCGCGGCGCATACCCAGGCGCTTCATGACAGCGATGGACCGACTGTTTCCGGCAACCGCGAAGGCGACAATCTGATCATGCCGATGCGCGCCGAAAGCGAGATCGATCATCGCGCGCGCTGCTTCGCTGGCATAGCCCTTGCCCCAATATCGCACGGCCATCCGCCATCCGATTTCGGGTGTTCCCTCCGGCATGATATTCGCACTGTAGTCGTCGTTCAGTCCGGCAAAGCCGATGACCTCTCCGGTCTCCCTCAGTTCCACAGCGGGGAACCCATAGCCGGTCTGCGCGATCCTTTCGCGGACCATGTCGAAGATCGCGTCGGAACCCGCGCGGCTCTGTCGATGGGGAAAATATTCCATGACCTGATCGTCTGAATTAATTTCGTGAAAAAGGTCGCGGTCGCGCTCTTCCCAGTTTCGTACGATCAGGCGTTCGGTTTCGGCGATGATCATGATGCACCTGCCGATGTGACAAATTCGCTGCTGTGATAGCCCTGAATGTAAAGCAGTGCCGTCAGGTCGCCGTGATCGATGCGGATATCGGCCTTTGCCGCGACTGTCGGCTTGGCGTGAAGCGCGACACCGGCGCCTGCCAGCTCCAGCATGCCGAGGTCGTTGGCGCCGTCGCCGACGGCCATGATTTCGGTCTCGGCAATGCCGCGTTTGCGGGCGACATCGTGAAGCGCTTCGATCTTGGCCTGCCGGCCAAGGATCGGGTTGGCGACATGACCTGTCAGCTTGCCGTCCTTTTCGATGAGCTTGTTGGCGCGGTTTTCATCAAACCCGATCATTGCGCCGATGCGGCTGGTGAAGACTGTGAAGCCGCCGGAAACCAGCGCGGTATAGCCGCCATTGGCCTTCATCGTTGCAATCAGCTCTTTGCCGCCGGGCGTCAGCGTGATGCGCTTTTCGATGATTTCGTCAACAATGCCGATATCGAGACCTTCAAGCAGGGCAACGCGTTCGCGAACCGCTGGCTCGAATTCGATCTCGCCGTTCATGGCGCGCGCGGTGATGGCTGCGACCTTGTCCTTCAGCCCGACTTCGGCAGCCAGCTCATCGATGCATTCCTGGCCGATCATGGTGGAATCCATATCCGCCAGAAGTGCCTTCTTGCGGCGGCCGAGAAGCGGCTGGATCACGAGATCGATCGGCAGGTCCGCGACGGCTTCACGGATGGCGGTTTCGGCCGACTGTTTGTTGATGTGGTGCCCAAGAAGGAGGTTGAGGGCGACACCCGGGTTCAGCCATTCCGCCTTTTCGACGGCGACGATGCCGGAAAGCCGGGAAACAAGTTCTTCAGTCACAACAGGGTTTGACGGATTGGCGACAAGCGTGGCAACGAGAACCATGGTGAATTCCTTGGATAAAAACTGCGTGCGGTTTTGATAACGGGGCCGACGGCGGGCGGCAAGTCCGCTTATGCGCTGCAGCGCGCGAGTGAGACCGGCGGCGTCGTCATCAATGCCGACAGTATGCAGGTCTACGACACGTTGCGGGTGCTGACGGCGCGTCCCTCGACAGATGATATGGTGGGCATCGGCCATTATCTCTATGGGCATGTGACGGCAGGTGCGGATTATTCCACCGGTGCCTGGCTTCGCGATGCTGCAGCACTTATCGAGCGGCTCGAAGGCGAGGGACGGATGCCCGTCTTCGTCGGCGGCACGGGCCTCTATTTCAAGGCGCTGACCGAAGGGCTGGCGCAGATGCCCGATGTGCCGCCCGAGGTTCGAGGGCGCTGGCGGCAGGCATTGACAGATGAAGGCCCTGCGCCGCTTCATGCGATGCTTGCCGAGCGTGATCCTGTGATGGCGGCACGGCTGGAGCCGGCAGACGGACAGCGGATCGTGCGGGCGCTGGAAGTGTTTGAGGCCAGCGGTCGTTCAATTGCGGAATTTCAGGCTGAAACACCGCCACCGCTGATCCGTCCCGAGGATGCGGAAAAGACTGTGATCCTGCCGGAGCGCCCGATGCTGCACGAACGCATCAACACCCGCTTTGCGGCCATGCTGGAGGCGGGCGCGGTGGAGGAGGTTCGTGCGCTTCTGGAATTGGACCTTCCATCCGAAGCGCCGGTGATGCGGGCAATCGGGGTACGGGAAATTGCTGCGATGCTTGCCGGCGAGATGGGTCGCGAAACGGTGATCGAACGCGCCAGTGCCGCCACCCGGCAATATGCCAAGAGGCAGATGACCTGGTTTCGAAACCAGATGGGCGATGACTGGCAAAGGCTTGACCCGGCGACACTTCAGCGGCGGTGACACTGTCGCGTCTGCCTAATTTAATTTCACACGAGCGCCGGTTTGGCTATTTTTCTTGCAGTCGCGCGTTGACTGATGCGGCAAGACCGGCTAATCACCGAAGCATGATTATGAAAGAACTTCTTATTGTGGTGGGATCGCGTATGGGCAGGATGGTGTAACCATCCGGCAGTAGCCACCCATGCGCGACAACAGGCTCCTTGAAGGGGCCTTTTTTATGCCCGATAACAACGTAATTCCTTGAGACCATCGAAACGGAAAAATGACGATGACCGCGACGGACAACTTGATGACAGGCGCCGAGATCGTTTTGCAGGCGCTGAAAGAAAACGGGGTTGAACATATCTTCGGATACCCGGGCGGCGCAGTGCTGCCGATCTATGACGAGATCTTTCAGCAGGACGACATCGCTCACGTACTTGTGCGTCACGAGCAGGGCGCAGGTCACGCCGCTGAAGGTTATGCCCGCTCCACCGGCAAGGTCGGCGTCATGCTGGTTACCTCCGGTCCCGGCGCGACCAACGCCGTTACGCCGCTGCAGGATGCGCTGATGGATCTCGATTCCGCTGGTCTGCATTTCCGGCCAGGTTCCGACCGCGCTGATCGGTTCCGACGCTTTCCAGGAATGCGACACCGTCGGCATTACCCGCCCGTGCACCAAGTATAACTGGCTGGTCAAGGACGTGAACGATCTCGCCAACGTCATTCACGAGGCCTTCCGCATCGCCCAGAGCGGCCGTCCGGGGCCGGTTGTCGTCGATGTTCCCAAGGACGTTCAGTTCGCCAAGGGCCGTTACACGCCGCTGAAAGGCCATCCGATCCGCGAGAGCTATCGTCCGGCCGTTCAGGGCAATGCCGACGCCATTGAGGCTGCCGTTCAACTGATGGCGAACGCCCGCCGGCCGATCCTCTATACCGGCGGCGGTGTCATCAATTCCGGCGATGAGGCCACGCGGCTGCTGCGTGAGCTGGTCGGGCTGACCAACTTCCCGATTACCTCGACGCTGATGGGGCTGGGCTGTTATCCGGCGTCTGGCAAGAACTGGCTGGGCATGCTGGGCATGCACGGATCCTACGAAGCCAATATGGCGATGCACGATTGCGACGTCATGGTCTGTATCGGCGCGCGCTTCGACGACCGGATTACCGGCCGCGTCGATGCGTTCTCGCCGAACTCGACCAAGATCCACATCGATATCGACCCGTCCTCGATCAACAAGACCATCCATGTCGATGTGCCGATCCTCGGCGATGTCGCTCATGTTCTGGAAGAAATGGTCCGGGCATGGCGGGCGCTGCCGGCCGAAAAACCGTCGCTCGACGAATGGTGGAGCAATATTGATCGCTGGCGCGGTCGCGACTGCTTCGCCTATACGCCCAACAAGGACGTGATTATGCCGCAATATGCGCTGGAGCGGCTGAACGCGGCGGTAAAAGGACGCGATTTCTACATCACCACCGAGGTTGGTCAGCACCAAATGTGGGCGGCGCAGTTCTTCGAATTCGAAGAGCCGAAGCGATGGATGACGTCGGGCGGTCTCGGCACCATGGGTTACGGTCTGCCGGCCGCTCTCGGCGTCCAGATCGCGCACCCGGAAGCGCTGGTTATCGACGTCGCAGGCGATGCCTCGATCCAGATGTGCATTCAGGAGATGGCGGCGGCGATCCAGCACAATGCGCCGGTCAAGATCTTCATCATGAACAATCAGTATATGGGCATGGTCCGCCAGTGGCAGCAACTGCTCCACGGTAACCGGCTGTCGCATTCCTACACCGAGGCGATGCCCGATTTCGTCAAGCTGGCGGAAGCTTATGGCGCGGAAGGCATCTACTGTGATGACCCTGCCGATCTCGATGATGCGATCCAGCGGATGATCGACAGCCCGAAACCGGTGATCTTCGATTGCCGTGTCGCCAATCTCGCCAATTGCTTCCCGATGATCCCGTCGGGCAGGGCGCATAATGACATGCTGCTGCCGGATGAAGCCAATGACGAAGCCGTCGCAACCGCCATCGATGCCAAGGGCCGTCAGCTCGTCTGAGCTGGGAAAGGGTTTAATACAATGAACGCCAAACTACAGCCGACCGGTTCAGCCTATTTCATTTCAAGCCCGACGGCGCCGCCGGAGCGCCACACGCTTTCCGTGGTTGTTGCCAACGAGCCGGGCGTGCTTGCCCGTGTCGTCGGCCTTTTTCCGGCCGCGGCTACAATATTGAAAGCCTCACCGTTTCGGAAACCGAGCACGAGGCGCATCTTTCGCGGATCACCATCGTCACCAAGGGCACGCCTGACGTGTTGGAGCAGATCAAGGCGCAGCTCGACCGGCAGGTGCCGGTTCACCGGGTGGTCGATCTTTCCGTGCGCGCCCGCGAGCTTGGCCAGGCGCCGCCGGTCGAACGCGAGGTCGCGCTGGTCAAGGTCGTCGGCAATGGCGACCAGCGCCAGGAAGCGCTTCGCCTCGCCGATGCCTTTGACGCCAAGGTGGTGGATGCTTCGATCGAGCACTTCCTGTTCGAGTTGACCGGCAAGGTCTCCAAGGTCGATCAGTTCATCGCGATCATGCGCCCGCTCGGGCTTGTCGAAATCTGCCGCACTGGACCGGCATCGATGAACCGCGGCCCGCAGGGCATGTAGCGGTCATTTTGCTTTCGGCCGCGCCGGTCAGGGTAATCCGTTCCGGCGTGGCCCACCTGCAGGAGGGGCAGGCAGATGACCAACGAGACATTGCTGGCTTTGGTCGGGTTCGCGCTTGCGGCCTCGATCACGCCCGGTCCCAACAATATGATGGTGTTCGCCGCCACGGTGAACTTCGGCTTTTTCGAACCTTGCCGCATATATCGGGCGTGGTCGCGGGGTTTGCGCTGCTGATGGCCGGTGTTGGTGCCGGGCTGGGTGCGGTTATTACCGCCTTTCCACCGATCCTGATTGTCGCGAAGATTGCCGGGTCCGCCTATCTCCTCTGGATTGCCTGGAAGATCGGGTCCACCCGAAAACTTTCCTCCGGTGAGACGACCAGTGGAAAGCCGCTGACCTTCTTTCAGGCGGTCGCCTTCCAGTGGGTCAATCCCAAGGCCTGGATTATGGCGCTGACGGCGATGTCCGTTTACACCGATCCCGAGCACTACCCGCTTTCCGTGGCGTTGGTTGCGTGCATCTTCGGTCTGATCACCATTCCCAGCATTTCCTTGTGGGCCGGCTTCGGCTCCGGTCTCAGGCACTGGCTTTCCAGAGGCAACCGGCTCAAATGGTTCAATATCGGCATGGCTCTGGTGCTGGTGGCGAGCCTCTGGCCGATGTTGCGCTGAGTTTTCGCCTCTCAGATGGTCAGCCCGACGGTGCCGGGCGCGCGAAAGTCTGGACATGACCGTGCCGACCGGGATGCCCAGTTTTTCTGCGATGTCTTCATAGCTCAGGCCTTCCAGCTCATGCAGAACCACGACGACGCGGAACGCCGAAGGTAGTTGATCGAGCGCCTCGGTCAGTTCCAGCCGTTCCAGTTCAATGGTTTCACTCGCGGTTTTGTCCGCAATTTCCTCCGCAAACTCGAGTTCGACAAAGGCAAGCGTGTTGCGATGTCGGCAGCGATTGGCGTTGATGTGCGCCATGATGGCATAGAGCCAGCCACCGAGATTGTCGCCGCGCCATTGCGCCTTGTGGCAAAGCGCGCGCTCGAACGTGTCCTGAACGAGATCGCCACCGTCATCGACTGATCCTGTCATCGCTTGCGCGATGGGTTTCATTTGCGGAAGCAGGCGCAACAGTTCAGCTTCAAAAACATCATCGGGCACGGCGGCGTGGCGCCGCCGTGCCGGGGCGACGTCAGGCCGGTCGCGCAACCTTCCAGAGATTGCTGACGCCTGCGCCGGTAACGTCGCCGGGTTTATTGTCGTTTGCCCGGAAGTAGAGAGGTTCGCCATTCACAGCCCACTGTCTTTGCCCGTCCTTGCGCACCACAAACGAGTATTTCGAGAACGGTTGCGCGGATGGGCCGGCAAGATATGGTGGCCACGCGTCCGCACAGCTACCGTAGCAGGTGGAAATGTCCCGTGCGTCCTTGTCATAGCTGTAGAGTGTTTGGCCGTTCTGGCCAGCCAGCACCTGGCCGTCATAGGTATCAACGGTACGGAAGGTGTTTGTTCCGGCAGAGGCGGCGCCAGCAAAGGCCACAAGGGCGGCGGCGGCGAGGATCGAGATCTTCATCATGTCAGTCACTCCGTTTGGTTGTTCTGCGCCGTGGTTTTCATGACGCATTCAACGGATAGACACGCAGGCGCTTCGTTTTATTCCCGGCTTCACCGGATTTTTGTTGCCCCGGCACGGCGAATCCTGCCAAGTCACGCCCATGGATTTCTCACCGCAACAGGATGAAGCGCTGAAGGCGGTTTCGCGCTGGCTGAAGGAAGGGCGTTCGCCGGTGTTCCGGCTGTTCGGCTTTGCCGGAACCGGCAAGACCACGCTTGCGCGCTATTTTGCCGAACATGTCGATGGCGAGGTGCTGTTTGCCGCGTTCACCGGCAAGGCCGCCCAGGTGCTTCGCTCGCGCGGTGCCACCAATGCCCGCACCATTCACTCGCTGATCTATCGCCCGAAAGGCGAGGAGATGATCGAGAACGAAGAGACCGGCAAGACCTCGGTTTCGCCGATGTTTACGATCAACCGGCAAAGCCCGCTCGCCAAGGCGGCGCTGATCATCATCGATGAATGCTCGATGGTGGACGAGAAGCTCGGGCAGGATCTTGTCAGTTTCGGTACGCCGGTGCTGGTGCTCGGCGATCCCGGTCAGCTGCCGCCGGTCTCTGGTGGCGGCTATTTCACCAATCAGGAGCCGGATTTCCTGCTGACCGAAATCCACCGCCAGGCGCGCGACAACCCGATCATCGATCTGGCCATGCGGGTTCGCGAGGGCGATGTAATCCCGAACGGCGATTATGGCGAGGCCAAGGTGATCTCGCGCCGCGAGGTGACGCAGGACCTGGTGCTCGATGCCGATCAGGTTCTGGTTGGCACCAACAAGACACGGCGGCGCTACAATCAGCGCCTGCGCGAACTCAAGGGGTTCTCGCAGATCTACCCGCAGGCCGGCGATAAGCTGGTCTGTTTGCGCAATGACCCTGCCAAGGGCCTGCTCAACGGCTCTTTGTGGAAGGTGATGTCAGCCTCGAAGGAAACCGTGAAGCCGGGCATCAATCTTCTGGTGAACCCGGAAGAGGACGATCCCGATCGTGGTGCCTCACGAATCAAGCTGCTGAAGGCGGCCTTCGAAGACAGCCAAGCCGAAATTCCCTGGTCCACCAAGAAGCGCTATGATGATTTCGACTACGGCTATGCGCTGACTGTCCATAAGGCGCAAGGCTCACAGTGGAACAATGTCGTGCTGTTCGATGAGAGCTGGGCGTTCAGGGATACGCGGGAACGCTGGCTCTACACCGCTATTACACGGGCGGCGGAACGATTGACCATTGTGGTGTGACGCGATATTAAAGCCAACAATAACAGATGTTTCGTAGTTTTTAATTTAGTTATCTATGAAGTTTGAATGAAGCGCTGGGGAGGCTGCACATGGTTGCTCGACTATCTGTCAACTTGAATGCGATCGCGCAGCTTCGCAACCGCCGTGATCTGCCATGGCCAAGTGTTCGTCGTCTGGGCAGGATCGCGCTTGCTGCCGGGGCATACGGCCTGACGGTCCATCCGCGTCCGGACCAGCGCCATATCCGGTTTTCGGATCTTGCGGTCATCCGCGCACTGATCGATGACGAGTTTCCCGAAGCGGAGTTCAATATCGAGGGGTTTCCGAGCGATCATTTCATGGGCTTGTGCCTGGAAAGCGAACCCGAACAGGTGACGTTGGTGCCCGATGACCCAGCCCAGTCGACCTCCGATCATGGCTGGGATTTTATCGCCAATGTTGATCTTCTGAAGCGTTCCGTCGGCCGTCTGAAGAAAAAGGGGATACGGGTTTCTCTCTTTGCCGATGGTGATGCAAGTCAGGCCCAGCTTGAAGCCGCGCGCGAAAGCGGGGCGGACCGGGTCGAGCTCTACACCGGGCCATATGGCGGTGCTTTTGATGAACCGGAGCGCCAGAAGGTGATTGCGACGCAGCTTGGCGAGACCGCCGCACTGGCCCTTGAGGCTGGTCTCGGGGTCAATGCCGGTCATGATCTGACGGTGGGGAACCTGCCGCTGCTTGCCGGCAGGATTCCCATCTGGCGGAAGTATCCATCGGTCATGGTCTGACGGCCGATGCCCTGGAATATGGCATGGCCGAGAGTGTGCGACGTTTCCGCAGGGCCTGCGGCGAGAGCGCCTGAGCGGGGCTCGGGCAACCGATCATCCGCCCGGCTTTTGTCCAGCGCCTTAGAACGCGGCCCTGTTTGCCTCAAAGAAGGAACGAAGCGTCTGTGGCTTCTGTCCTGTCAGGGTCTCGAAATCATCATTGATGATATCGAAGCCCCCGGTTCGAACATTTTCATCGGCACTCACCGAAAGATCGACAACGAAGGGCGGCAGTCCCGCGTCGGTAAGGCCTGCGCGCAGTGCGTCTTCGCTGATGTGGCTGACCTCCAGCGGTTTGCCGACAATGGCGCTGGCCATCGCAGCAATCTCCTCCACGGTGTGGCTTTCGCCATCATTGAGGGTGTAGATTGCATTTTCAGTGCTGTTGGAAAGCAGCGCTGCCGCCAGCGCCCGGGCACAGTCCTCATGCGCAATGAAGCTCTGTCTGCCGTTGCCCGCTGATGTGGCCCAGACGCCTTGGGCGAAGGCCTGTGGCAGGCTCATCAACAGGTTTTCCTGATACCAGCTGTTGCGCAGGATCGTATAGCTGAGGCCACTGCCAATTACCGCTTTTTCCGAGCCGAGATGATCGGGTGCGAAACTGATCCTGGAGCCTTCCGGATCGGGCAAAGAGGTGTAGATCAGGTGGCTGGCGCCCGCCAGTTTGGCAGCCTCCGCCGCTGCTGCGTGCTGCTTAACGCGGTCGCTGCCGGGATCGATGGCATCGGTCGAGATGATGGCGATCCTGTCGGCGCCGGCAAAGGCCTCGCTGAGTGTTTCGGGAGCGTTGAAGTCCGCCTGGCGCACGATTACGCCCTTTGCGGCGTAGTCGGCGAGGTTCGAGACATTGCGTGTTGTGGCGATGATTTCATGCGCGGGCTTTCCGGATGAAAGCAGGATGTCGAGCGTTTCTCGCCCAAGTTTCCCGGAGGCGCCGGTCAGGAGTATTTTGGTGCCGGTCATAACATTTCCTTCTGATGCCGCTGTTGTTTTCGAGATATGGTCTCAAAATGAGACTGATATTGATGTAAGTGAGGCGCAGGATTTGTAAAGAAGGCACTATTTTGTGGTGCGGTTACATCTGTGTGCCCGGAGGCTGTGACGATGGATCGAAAAATAGAAGAGTTGCTGGGGCAGGGGATATTGAAACCTGTCCTGTGCGCGATGTTTTGAGTCGGGTTTCAGGAAAGTGGAGTACGCTGCTTCTGTTGGCTCTGCTTGACGGGCCGCTGCGGTTTTCCGAGCTGAAACGCTGCGCGCCGGATATTTCGCAGCGCATGCTGACGAAGTCGCTGACTGAGCTCAGGCGCGATGGCTATATCACCCGCACGGTGTATCCGACCCAACCGCCACAGGTGGAATATGCGCTTACGGCGGCGGGTACGTCGTTCCTGCAGGCATGGCAGAATGTGGTGGTGTGGGCAAAAGAAAACCAGGCTCATGTTCATGCTTCGCGTAGTCGCTTCGACTGCGAGGAAAAACGGCTGATTGATATGATGACGGGCACCCCGGCTGCAGGGATTAGCCGGGGTGCCCGTTGGAGGTCATTTTTGAGATATAGCGCCCTAACGCGGTGAATGTCTCAGTTGTTCCGCAATATGGTTAATTGGCGGCAGATTAGGCTCCAGCACAGGAGGCGCAATGCGTACGCAAGTATGGAGAATAGCCGCTTTTGCGGCGAAAACAGGGCACTTCAAACAAAACACCCCGGCGCAGGGAATGGCCGGGGTGTTTCTGGAGGTCATCGCGAACGTTGATCGCTGATAGGGTAGAGACGTACCATAAAAGCTTCATCACGATGAATATCGACGAGTACTTGTCACCCGTTGCGTCAAATTTAGCGCTCACCAATGTGATAGTCAATCGTTTGATTAAAATTTATTTTCCGTATGAGTGGACCCTCGCTAGCAACTTGCAGGTGGCGTTTATGGCCTCGGTCTTGGCCACCTTTAAAGTTCATGTTGGTTCGCCGGTTCGCGCCTGCAATGCCAAGGAGTTCACATTTCCGCGATTGCTGGTTCATGGCTCGTGAGGGAGGCCATTTTGGGTCGCTGCGGTCAGAAATCTCGGTGGCACGACCAAAGGTGCTTGACCGTGCGCTGAAACTACGGCAATAGGTACCGTACCGTACCGTACATAAACGAGAGCAGTATTTTGATCGACGACGTCGAAAACGAACTTCATTTCACGCCCCGCCAGCAGGTGGTTCTCGAACAAGCGCTGCGGTTGCTTGTCGAAGGCGGTGAGAAGTCTGTTACGACGGCGGAATCGCGCGCGCGGCGAGCTGTTCAAAGGAAAGCCTCTACAAATGGTTCGGTGATCGTGACGGCCTGCTTTCCGCCATGATCGCCTATCAGGCAAGCAAGGTGCGCACATTCGAGAGTGCCGGTCACCGGCTTGATGCCGATGAGTTGAGGCAGCATCTGAGCGCTTTTGCGCAGGATCTGCTCGACGTTCTGGCCGGCGATGTCTCGCTGGCGCTAAACCGGCTCGCCATTGGCCGCGTCACCAAGGACGGGCAGAAGCTTGGACGTATGCTGCTGGAGCGTGGCCGGGCCCAGATCGACCAGCGGGCGAGGGCGCTTTGGAAGATGGCAGGCGTTCCGGCCTGCTGGTTTTTGATAATGGCGACGAGGCTTATCGTGTGTTTTACGGGCTTATCGTCGGTGACAGTCATGTTCGCCTGCTGCTTGGAGAGGCCGCCGACCGCGGTCTGTTCCAACGGCGCGCGAAACTGGCTGTGGAAAGGTTCTGGACGCTTTATGCGGCCAATTGAATTGCCTGTCGCTACAGCGCGGTAGGGCGAAGTTTTGTCAAGGGAAGGAAAGACAATGCGAGTTTATTACGATCAGGATGCGGATATCAATCTCATCAACAGCCGTAACGTTGCCATTATTGGTTATGGTTCGCAGGGCCGAGCCCATGCGCTGAACCTGAAGGAAAGCGGCGCGAAGAACATCGCTATCGCTTTGCGCGCCGGTTCCGCGACCGCCAAGAAGGCCGAGGCCGACGGCTTCGAGGTCAAGACCGTTGCCGAGGCGGCTGGATGGGCTGATCTGATGATGATGGCCACGCCTGACGAGCTACAGGCCGGCATCTACAGCAGCGAAATCGCACCGAACATCCGTGACGGTGCAGCGATTGCCTTCGCGCATGGTCTGAATGTGCACTTTGGCCTGATCGAGCCGAAGAAGACCGTCGACGTCATCATGATTGCGCCGAAGGGCCCCGGCCACACCGTTCGCGGCGAATATCAGCGTGGCGGCGGCGTTCCCTGCCTTGTTGCTGTCGAGCAGGATGCCTCCGGCAACGCACTTGATGTTGCGCTTTCCTATGCTTCGGGCGTTGGCGGCGGTCGTGCCGGCATCATCGAAACAACCTTCCAGGAAGAATGCGAGACCGACCTGTTCGGTGAGCAGGCTGTTCTCTGCGGTGGTCTGGTCCAGCTCATCCGCGCCGGTTTCGAAACCCTGGTCGAAGGCGGCTATGCACCGGAGATGGCTTATTTCGAATGCCTGCACGAAGTGAAGCTGATCGTCGACCTGATCTATGAAGGTGGTATCGCCAATATGAACTACTCGATCTCGAACACGGCCGAATGGGGTGAATATGTCACCGGGCCGCGTATCGTCACCGAGGAAACGAAGGCCGAGATGAAGCGCGTTCTCACGGACATCCAGTCCGGCAAGTTCACCGCCGAATGGATGCAGGAATGGCATTCAGGTGCTTCTCGTTTCAAGGCCACCCGCCGCATCAATGACCGTCACCAAATCGAGGAAGTCGGCGAAAAGCTGCGCGGCATGATGCCCTGGATCAAGAAGGGCGCACTGGTCGACAAAGAGCGCAACTAAGCTCTATCGGTTCTTTTGATGCGATTTTTCGAACCGGGTGGTCAGGCCGCCCGGTTCTTTTTTCACGGTCAATGCCAGCGAAGCATTCTCGGTAGCGGACACAGCGGAGACCGGTTCCCAGAGGGTGATCTTCGCCTGAAATGCCACAAAATTACCACGCTTGCCGAATTGTCGACCGAATATTACCCTATTGGGTCTGAAACAGCGGTTTTGTTGCTGAAAAATAGGTCAGCATTGTTGACTTAAATTGTTTGCTGTGGTCATCTGGGCCCACCAAAAAAGACTTCGAGGAAACCCCCATGCTTGACTGGGAAAAATCTATGCGACACGCGCCAAACGCATGGGCGCGTCCGAAATCCGGGAACTTCTGAAACTTCTCGAACAGCCCGACATCATTTCATTTGCCGGTGGCATTCCGGATCCGGCGCTGTTTCCGACGGAAGATTTTCAGGCGGCTTACAATGACATCCTGTCCGGCCCTGAAGCCGGACAGGCTCTGCAATATTCGGTGAGCGAGGGGTATCCGCGGCTTCGCGAGTGGATCGTGAAACGCATGCGCGCGCGCGGGATCGATGCCGATCTCGAGAATATCTTCATCACCTCGGGGTCTCAGCAGGCGCTCGATTATCTCGGCAAGCTGATGCTTTCGCCGGGCGATACCGCGCTTGTGGGCTGGCCAACCTATCTCGGTGCGTTGCAGGCGTTCAACGCCTATGAGCCGCGTTACGACCAGTTGGACCTTTCGCGCAATGTTGAGCCAGAGGCTTATGCGACTGCGGCCGAACAGGCCGGCAGCCGTGTGAAGTTCGCCTATCTTTCCGCGGACTTTGCAAACCCGACGGGTGAATCGCTGACGCCGATGGAGCGCGAAAAGCTGCTGGATATTGCCGATATGCTCGAGATTGCAGTGATCGAGGATGCGGCCTATCGGGCTTTGCGCTATGGGGGCGAACGTCAGAAAACCCTGCTGGCAATGGATTGCGAACGTTCCGGCGGCATTGAGAACACGCGCACGCTCTACTGTGGCAGCTTCTCCAAGACGCTGTCGCCGGGCCTCCGGGTCGGCTGGGTCTGCGCCGCCACGCCGATCATCAAACGGCTGGTTCTGGCCAAGCAGGCTGCCGACCTTCATTCGCCCACCATCAACCAGATGGCGATTGCGCGCGTGGCAGAGGCCAGTTTCGAGGCGCAGGCTGCCAAGGTCAATGCGGTTTATAGTGAGCGCCGCGATGCGATGCTGAAAGCGCTTTCCGATAATATGCCGGCAGGGGTGGAATGGACCCGACCGGAAGGCGGCATGTTCATCTGGCTGACCTTGCCCGAAAGCATGGATGCCTCAACCCTCTTGCCGCAATCGCTGAAAACGGCCAAGGTTGCATTCGTGCCGGGCGCTGCGTTCTACGCTGACGGAAGCGGGCGTAATCATCTGCGCCTTTCCTTCTCCTGCAGCACGCCTGCCGCCATCGAGGAAGGCATCCGCCGCCTCGGCGCGGTTTTAATCGAGGAACTGGCCGCTGCGGCCTGATCTCGCATATCCAGCGCGAAACCAGAAAGGCCCGTCATCTCCATGGCGGGTCTTTTGTTTACGCGGGTCGTATTGTAGCGTGCAAAGCATTGATGAAAGGCTTGCACAGGATACCCGATGCCCGTTTCGCTTCTTGATACCCCTGAGGACTGGCCCCCGGAAAACCAGGCTTTTCCAGTTCGCGAGCTTGATATCCGGGTCAGCGACGATGATCCTGTCTCACTGACCCGGTTTGACGCGCAGGTGGAGGCGAACTGGGTTCAGGAAAAAGCGGCCAATCCACATCTTTTCAACGGTCGGCTGGTGACGCTCAATAGGGTTTCCCTTTGCGATGGTGCGGTGCGCGCCACCGGGCAGATCGTGCCCTATGCCTATCATCTGTGGTGGCGCCGACAGAAGGCAAAGCCGCCGACCTTTCACAGTTTCTGCATGCCGGTGATCCAGTCTGCCGATGATGCCGTCATTGCCATCCGCATGAGCAACATTACCGCCAATGCCGGCAAGGTCTATTGTGCGTCCGGGTCTCTGGAAGAGGACGATATCGTCGACGGGCGCATTGATCTCGATGCCAATATGGCACGTGAGGTGGCGGAGGAAACGGGCCTTACGCTGGGCGACATGGAGGCCGGCCCGGATTATTACTGTGCCCGCTACGACCAGATCGTGATGTTCTATCGCTTTTTCCGGTCCGAACTTGACGCTGACGCGCTTATGGCAAAAGTTCATCAGCACATCAGTCAGGACACGGAGAAAGAAATCGACGCCGTTCTGGCAATCACAGGCGACAACAGGGACGATTTCGACTACGCCCATTCGATGCCGCCTGTTCTGGATCTTGTTTTCGGCAGGCGTGGTTAAGGAAAATCTCTCGGGCGAGATGGCAGAGGAGCTTTTGCTGAGATGCGTGAATATGCAATCTATGATGTGTTTACGGCGGAGCGCTATCGCGGCAATCCCCTGGCCGTCGTCTTTGAGGCTGACGGGCTGAGCGATGACGAAATGCAGGTGATTGCCTGTGAGTTCAATCTGTCGGAAACGATCTTCCTGTTTGCCCCGCGACATGTTTCCCAGTCGGCCTCGGCACGCATTTTTACGCCGGGCGGTGAGTTACCTTTTGCCGGGCACCCGACGGTCGGCGCTTCGATCGCACTTGCCGAGCGTCAGCACGGTGCTGAGGCCACGATCGATATGGTCTCTGTCCTCGGTGAGAACATCGGTCCTGTACGCTGTGCGGTCAAACTCAGACAGGATGAGGCGGGGTTTGCCGAGTTCGACCTGCCGAAACTCTCGCGCCGTTGCAACGAGGTGATCCCGCGCGAAAAACTTGCCGAGGTGCTCGGGATTACCGCAGATGAGATCGGTTTTGAAAACCACGTGCCGACGATGTGGTCGGCGGGTGTGCCGTTTGCACTTGTCCCGCTGCGCAATCTTGGTGTGGCCGAGAAAATCGATTTCGATCCGCGTAACTGGTTGTCTTTCGCCCCGCTGGTCGACGGGCTTCCGGTCTGGGCCTATGTCTATACCCGAGGCGGGGTGCGCCATGACGTCCATTTCCATACCCGCATGTTCACTGCCGAAGTGATTGTTGAAGACCCTGCAACGGGGTCTGCGGCGGCTGCTTTTTCCGGCGCTGTCCAGTATTTCGATGCACCGGGCGAGGGCTCTCATACATTCGTTATCGAGCAGGGCGTTGAGATGGGACGGCCGTCCTATATCCGGCTTAACCTTGAAACCGGTTCGAACGGCGAGATCAGCGCTGCCCGCATCGGTGGTCAGGCCGTTTGCGTCGCGCGCGGCACTTTACTGTAGCGAGGTTGACGGCGGATTTTCCGGCTTTGAAGAGAAAAAGAAATATCGGCCAAAAAGACAACAGGGGTTCTGGACAATCCCCCGAATCCCCGTTATATGCCCCTCACACGACGCAAATGCGCTGTGTCTCGTGGGTGATTAGCTCAGTTGGTAGAGCAGCTGACTCTTAATCAGCGGGTCGTAGGTTCGAAACCTACATCACCCACCATTTTTCTTTTTGATTTTCTTGGTGAATTTTAGTGTCATGCACTGGCTGACCTTGGTTCTGGTTTTCACTAAATTGGAAACTGTTTCCAATTCACGTTCTGTTCTTGTTCCTGAAAGCGGCCGGTTCAATATCGACCCAACGACTTTCCATGAGTTCCATCGCATCGCGAGCCAGGGATCTCAGTGAGACCTCCCTACCATACCATAGTGCTGTACCATTTGCGGGGACATATTGCAGATAGCTCCAACCTAGTTTTCTGTGCAGCCGACTTCTAGCAGATTGATAACGGCGTTTTTACGTAGACCGTGGAAGACGATCCGCTCCTTTCTAAAGCGCGCGAATTCATCTCTGCGCATGAGCTTTTTCCATTCGGTGCGGAAACCATCGGCCGACCTGAAGGGAAGTCCACGGGCACCAACGTGCAGCTGTACTGAGCTGGCCGGCGCTCGTTCAATCCATTTTCGGTATTCGCTGTGCAAAGGAATCCAAACCGTTCGCTTCGTCTTTTGAGCTCTGACTTCTATCGTCTTCTCGCCTTCGAGCGGTCTCTTCATTCGCAGGATATCCCTTGGCGCTGCCCGGTGAAAAAGGCAGACACTGCGATCATTTGCAGGTTCAATGGTGCATTGTTGAATAGCGTTTCAAAGGCCCAGTCTGGCCATGGTGTCCACGGTTCTCCGCCGGAATCTTCTCGGTGTGGCTTACTGGGTTCAGCAGGCAGAAGCCGCGTGGGATACCCCATGCCATCAACCTGGATAGATAAGCTCTAAACTGGTTTGCCGCTGCCGGGGTTTCTGACATCGAGTCTATAGCCTCTTGCGCATCGACAGTAGTAAGGTCAGTCGGCATGTCGCTACCCCAAATCTCGACAATCAGTTTGCCGTAGGTGGAGTAGCCGCGCCGGGTCGAACGCGACAATGAGCGCCAGACGGGGTTTGCCTCGCTTTCGAACGCTTCTACTAGCGCACGAAAATCACGTATTCCTTCACGGTTTCGACGTATGAGGGCCGTAAATGCCCTCTCAGCTTCTGGCCAGAAGTCAGCTGCCTTGCAGTCAGGCAGACGTTTGCCACCGAGAAGGAAGCCTTTCGCGTCGAGGGCAAGCTCACGGTAATCCTCCCCTTTTAACGGGGCTTTTTGGTAGAATTCACGCAGCCATTTTCAGTTTCTGTGCGGGTGTCATTCCGCCGATGCCCATATTGGGTCGCTCGTTGTTATAGCTCCATAACCATTGTGTGGCGAACGCCTGCGCCTCTTCGATACTCTCGATGATGTATTGGTCAAGCCATTCGTGTCGTACTGTCCGGTTGTAGCGTTCGACATAAGCGTTCTGCTGCGGCTTTCCAGGCTGGATGTAATTCAGCGCAATGCCCTGATTTTCAGCCCAGTCCATAAGCCTTCCACTGACATATTCCGGGCCATTGTCAACACGTATTGCCAGCGGTTTGCCGCGCCACTCAATGATCTGGTTCAGGCTACGGATGACACGCTCCGCAGGTAGAGAGAAATCGACCTCAATGCCAAGCCCCTCACGGTTAAAGTCATCCAGAACATTCAAAAGCCGAAACTGCCGGCCATCGGCCAGCCGATCCGCCATAAAGTCCATGGACCAGACCGCGTTCGGCGTTGTCGGGACATTGAGTGTATCCGGTTTTTCCCGTTTCAGCCGCCGGCGTGGCTTGATCCTGAGGTTCAGCTCAAGCGCGCGGTAGATGCGATAAACACGCTTATGATTCCAGCGCCGTCCCTGTACGTTCCGCAGATAGAGAAAACAAAGGCCAAAGCCCCAGTTCTTCTTTGCCTGCGTCAAGCCGGTCAGAAGATCGGCGATCTGTTCATTCTCATCATTGCGTTTGCCTTTGTATCGGTAGCAAGTTTCGCTGACACCGAACGTTCGGCAGGCAAGTGCTATGCTCACCCCACGTATCGCCACGGCTTGCGCGGCCACCTCCCGGCGTAGAGATGGCCGCGTCATTTTTTCCAAAGCCTCTTTCAGCAGTTCGGTTTGCATGCTCATCTCCGCATACATCTTTTTCAGACGGCGGTTCTCGTCTTCCAGCGCTTTCATCTGGCTGATCATCGACGCATCCATGCCGCCATATTTGGCCCGCCATTTATAAAAACTCGCTGAACTCACCCCGTGCTCCCGGCAAAGTTCAGGCACAGGAACGCCACCTTCTGCCTGACGCAGAATGCCAATAATCTGTGCTTCGCTAAATCTCGTCTTTTTCATCAAAATCTCCTCAGTCATAAAACCCGAGAAAATTCTACTTTTGAAGCCCATTATTTTTCGGGGGATTACCGATTGTCGGCCGGGCAGGAGACCGGAAGCGAGCAGATGACCTCCGGTTCGTCCGAGCCCGTCACTTCCAGATGCAAACCGGCAGTATCGGCCAGAACATGGTCCAGCGGTGCTGCGCTGGCTATGAGCGCACGGTAGCCGTCGAGGCCTTCCCGGGCAGGCCGACGGCTAGCCGTGGAGCGGCGTATCTGGGAACTCTGCGGTGATGGACCAGCATAGGTGCTCATACGTCACCGCCTTTGCGGTCATCAAGACTGACAACGATCCGTGAAACCATGCCGTGTTTACCAAGCGTGTCATCGAAGGGGCGCCAGCGAAGGCTGTCCGGATCGAACAATGCGTCGAAGGTTCGCTCGGATGGATCTAGATCAGCGGGCAAGAATCCACCGTTCGGAAGAGGCGGCGCATCTCCGTAGTGGGTCTCGTCTGATTTTGCCGGCTCAATTCCTGTTGGTGAGAACAGTCCACCAAGTTTGAGCTTTGCATATTCGAAGAACTCAGGCTGTTCGATCTCGTCGACGACATCCCAGATCTGATCGAGATTGCCCCAGACGATGCCGTGCAGCTTCTTGGTTTCTGCTGCCCTTACCTGTCAACGGCGGTGTAAAAACCGGCCACGGGGCGGAGCAAAGTCGGCCACCTCGGGCGCAGGTATGAGGCCCGCGGGAGGGCGTAGCCCGAGCGGGGGCCTCATACCTGCGTAGCGATTTTGAAGGGTTTCAGCTGGCCTTTCGGGCACGGCTTTGGGCGAGACGATAGCTGTCGCCATTCATTTCGAGAATGTTGACATGGTGCGTGACGCGGTCGAGCAGAGCGCCGGTCAGTCGCTCCGAACCCAGAGTTTCCGTCCATTCGTCAAAGGGCAAATTGCTGGTGATCAGGGTGGCGCCCCGCTCATAACGTTGCGAGATCAACTCGAACGGCAGTTCCGCGCCAGTCTTGGAGAGCGGCACGAAGCCGAGTTCGTCGATGATCAGCAGCTTGTACCCTGCCATCTGCTTTTGGAAACGCAAGAGACGCCGCTCGTCACGGGCTTCCATCATCTCACTGACCATGGCTGCGGCTGTGGTGAAGCCAACAGACAGGCCCTTCTGGCAGGCTGAAAGGCCGAGGGCGAGCGCTATGTGCGTCTTCCCGGTTCCGCTGGGGCCGAGAGCGATGACGTTCTCGCGACGCTCGATCCATTCGCAGCGGGCCAGCTCCAGCACCTGCATCTTGTTGAGCTTCGGGATGGCGGCAAAGTCGAAACTGTCGAGGCTTTTGACGACCGGGAATTTGGCTGCCTTGATACGCCGCTCGACCTTGCGACGATCCCGTTCGACCATTTCCCGCTCGGCAAGCCGGCTGAGGTACCCGATGTGGTCGACGCCCTCGGTGGCGCAAAGCCGGGCCAGTTTCTGATACTCCCGCTGGAAGGTCGGCAGCTTCAGGCTCTTGAGGTCGTGGGCAAGCAGGATCTCGGGTGCTTCGGTGCTCATGCCGCTTCTCCCTTCCCCGATGACAGGAGGCCCATATACGCCTTCGCCGATGTCGTCTCGACGGTTGCTCTCGGCAGGTAGGGATAAATCGACAGATCCAGTCGCGGCGGCCGGCGCTCTATCCGGCAAAGAATCAGATGTTTGACGGCGTCGAAGCCAATCGCCCCGAGTTGCAGGGCTTGCTTGATCGCCGCATGCAGGTCAGCCATATCGAAGCTTTCCAGCAGACGAAGAACCTGTACGTATTCTCGCCGGCCATGCTTTGCCATGCGGCCTTCCATCAGCCGGCACAGTGTCGCAAACTCCTCCGGCAGAGCCCAGCCCTGCAGAGGGGCCGCCTGATCCAGCGCATTGATCTTCTGTTCGATCAGCGGCAGGTAATGAACAGGGTCGAAGATGACATCTTCCCGATCCCAGCTCCTGGGATGGCGGGCGATGATCTCGCCGCGGCAACCAATCACCACCTTGTCGACATAGCCTCGAACCCAAACGTCCTGATGACCGTAGGCGACAGGCACGGAATAGTCACCGGATCGCCGTGCGCTCTTCGCGCACGCGACGATCCGGCACTTTGAATATGCGCATCGTTCCGAACGGAAATCGTTCCCGATCTCCTGGCCGATGCGCGGGTTTTGTAGCGAACGAGAGACTGGGCCGTGACCCTGGCGCTGGCCTGATCGCAGGCATCGAAGGGCGACGCCGGCAAGGGGCGCATAGCCGCCAGATCGCGCTGCAGCCGTTCACCGATCGTCTCGCTCTCACCGCGCAGCCTGTCACATTGGCGCTTCCGGCACTGTTCTTCCAGAAAGGCATTGAACGCATCCCAGGTCGCAAACTGCGGGATGGGGACCATGAAGTTACGCCGGGCATAACCGACAAGGCCCTCGACGTTACCCTTGTCATTGCCCTTGCCGGGGCGGCCATAGCGATCCCGGATCAGGTAGTGGGACAGGAACCCGCTGAACAGTGTTGCCCGCTTACGCGTGCCGTCAGGCAGGATCCTCGCCACAAGGCAGCGATCATTGTCATAGACGATCGATTGCGGCACGGCCCCGAAGAAGGCGAACGCATGGACGTGGCCATCAATCCAGGCCTCGGCCACCGCCGCCGGATAAGCCCGCACGTAGCAGCCGTCGCTATGCGGAAGGTCGAGCACAAAGAACCGGGCTTTCTGCTCGACACCGCCGATCACCACCGTCGCCTCACCGAAATCCGCCTGCGCATGGCCGGGCGGATGAGAAAGCGGCACGAACACTTCCTGACGGCGCTGTTCCCGCTCCCGGATATAGTCCTTGATAATCGTATAGCCGCCGGTGAACCCGCACTCATCACAAAGCCGGTCGAAAACACGCTTGGCCGTATGGCGCTGTTTGCGCGGCACGTGTCTGTCTTCATCCAACCAGTGGTCGATCGTCGAAACGAACGCGTCCAGCTTCGGCCGCCGGACTGGTGATTGTCGCTGATAGCCAGGTGGCGTCGAATACGACAGCATCTTCGCTACGCTGTCGCGGGATATGTTGAAGTGTTTGGCTGCCTGACGCCGGCTCATCCCTTCCGAGACGGCCAGACGAACCTTCAGATAAAGATCCACGGTGTAAATCCTCTGTCCCTCCTGCGCTCATTGCAGAAGGAAGATAGGTGGCCGGATTTTACTCCGCCCGCGGACGAATTATTCCGCCGCTTTCGTGGCCGACTTTTGCACCGCCGTTCTCATATGATGCGGGCAAGAAGATCAAGGGCCGCAAGCGGCACATTCTGGTCGACACGCTGGGCATGCTTCTCAAGGCGGAGGTCCACTCGGCGGGTATACAGGATAGGGACGGCGCAGCGCTCGTTTTCGACAAACTCGCAAACCGCTTTCCCTTTATCGAGACAATATGCAGTGACGGCGGCTATCAGGGTCCCAGGGTCGAAAAGGCAAGCCCGCGACCGATAGAGATCGTCAAGCGCGATCAGGCCGGGTTTGAGGTTTTGCCGAAGCGCTGGATTGTCGAACGAACGTTGGCATGGCTTGGCATAAACCGCCGCCTTGCAAAGGATTTCGAGCGGTTCTCAGCAACAAGACCCGCCTTTATCCAGACGGCTATGATCAAGCTCATGACAAGGAGGCTCGCACGCTATCCGCTTTCTTGAACAGACTCTAACAAAACCAACAGACGATCGTGCTCAGCATGTCGTGCAAACCCAATTTATCGAGAGGCGAAGAAGCAAAGGCTCGGCAACTCCTCCACCAACGCCACGGACCGCCCGTGCAGACGACCGCAAAGGCATTGCCATGTAGCAACTATGGAACCAGGTGGCTGCTTTCCGGGTGCCACAGGTGTGAACCTAATCATGCTCGCACGGCCTCTGTCTCTGGCCCGGGGTGGTGGCAGGCGAAGCTGTGTTGAGGCCCCTTGTCCGGATCAGCGCGGAGAGCCGGAACCTCCTCGGTACAGATTTCCGTCGCCCGGGGGCAGCGCGTGCGGAACACGCAGCCGGATGGCGGATTGAGGGGCTCGGCAGGTCGCCTTCAATGGGAAGCGCCTTCTTGTTGCGCTCGATCTCGGGATCGGAATCGGCACGGCCGAAAGCAGGGTCTGCGTATAGGGATGTTGCGGTGCGGCATAAAGCTCGTCACTCGGAGCCACTTCCATCACGCGCCCGAGATAGAGCACCATGACCCGCGTCGAGATGTGCTTGACCACCGACAGGTCGTGGGCAATGAACATCAGCGCGAGGCCCAGCTCCCGTTGCAACTCCATCAGTAGATTGATGACCTGTGCCTGGATCGACACATCAAGCGCGGAGACCGGCTCATCGCAGATGATCAGTTTCGGACGGACAATCAGCGCACGGGCGATGCCGATGCGTTGGCACTGGCCGCCCGAAAACTCATGCGGATAACGATTGATCTGGTTGGGCAGAAGACCGACACGGCTCATCATCTCCTGAACCCGTTCGCGCACCTCACTCTTCGATACGCCCTTCTGGTGGGTGATCAGCGGTTCGGCAATAATATCGCCGACCTGCATACGGGGGTTGAGGCTGGCCAGCGGATCCTGAAAGATCATCTGAATATCACTGCGATAGCGCATCATCTCACGCGGAGACAGTTTCAACAGATCCGCTTCATCGTTCCAGCGCGCCGATCCGGTCGCAGGCACCATGCGTATGATGGCGCGCGCCAGTGTCGACTTGCCGCACCCCGATTCCCCGACAATGCCCAGGGTTTCTCCGGCGCGAAGTTCGAAGCTGACGCCATTGACGGCGTGCAAAGCCAGCGGTTTTTCCCAGGGCATGCCACCCGAGCGATAAATCTCGAAAGTGACGCGGATATCTTCAGCCTTCAATAGAGCATCACCGGTCATTGCACATCTCCTCCGGCTTCGACGCCGGCGCCCGCCACATCGGCAACTGAGCGGTTGCAGGCGCGCAGCCGTCCCGGTGCGAATTCCGTCAATGGGTCGAGGTGATCAAGACAGTCCTCACCGGCAAAATCGCAGCGCGGCGCAAACGGACAGCCCTTCTGCATATGCGCCATATTAGGCGGGTTGCCGGGAATGGAACTGAGCGAGATCGTCATTGCGATCAACACGCGGAATGGAGCTGATGAGGCCGCGCGTATAAGGATGCGTTGCATCCTTGAAAAGGGCATCAACAGGGCCCTTTTCCATAATCTGCCCGCCATACATCACTATAGCCTTTTCGGCGGAGCCAGCGACCACACCGAGATCATGCGTGATCAAGATAAGCGCCATGCCGAAATCACGCCGCAAGTCGGCGAGAAGCTGCATGATCTGGGCCTGAACCGTCACATCGAGCGCCGTGGTCGGTTCATCGGCAATCAGCACTTCGGGATGACAAAGAAGCGCCATGGCAATCATGACGCGCTGACGCATACCACCGGAAAACTCATGCGGATAAAGGTTGATCCGCGACTTCGCGTCGGGAATACGGACGGCGTCAAGCATGCGCACGCATTCCGCAATCGCGGACCGTTTCGACAAGCCCCTGTGAAGCTGCAACACTTCCGCCATCTGCTCGGAGACCCGCATATAGGGGTTGAGCGAGGTCATCGGGTCCTGAAAGATAATGGCCATGCGGTCGGCACGGATGGGATTGATGACCTGCGGCGGTGCATTGAGAATTTCGGTTCCGTCAAATTTAACCGAACCGGATGCCACGCCATTGGCAGCCAGAAGCCCCATCATCGCAAAAACCGTCTGGCTCTTGCCCGAACCGCTTTCACCGACGATGGCAAGCGTCTCACCGCGCTCAAGACTGAGATCGACACCACGCACCGCGAAAACCGGCCCGGAATTGGTGGAGAACTGGATATTCAGATTGGAGACATCGAGAAGCGCCATGTCAACGGTCCTTCGGATCTAGTGCATCGCGCAAACCGTCGCCCAGAAAAAGAACGAAAACAATGTGACGATGAAGAAGAAAAGCGGAAAGATGAGCTGCCACAGCGTGCCGTAATTCATGGTTGCAGCCCCTTCCGATATCAGCGCTCCGAGACTGGTCAAAGGCTCCTGAACCCCGAGACCAAGGAATGAAATGAAGCTTTCGGAAAGGATCATGCCGGGCACCAGCAGCGTCGCATAGACAATAACGACACCCAGAAGATTGGGGACGATATGACGTCGGATAATGGTGCTGGACGCAACGCCCGTCGCCCGCGCCGCCTCGACATATTCGCGGCCCTTGAGCGAAAGGGTCTGTCCACGCACGATGCGGCTCATATCAAGCCACGACAAAAGTCCGATACCGACGAACAGGAGCACCACGGAGCGGCCGAACATGACCAACAGCAGAATCAGCACGAACATGTAGGGGATGGCGAGCAGAATATCGACCGTTCTCATCATCACATTGTCGACCCGTCCGCCCAGAAAGCCCGAGACTGCACCATAAATAGTGCCGACGATCACGGCGATGGCAGCCCCTATGAGACCGACGGCAAGCGATATCTGCGTTCCGAGAACCGTACGAGCAAAGAGATCGCGGCCCAGATCGTCGGTGCCGAAATAGTGGCCATTGGCCAGTGATGGCGCGCCGTCACGAACGATATCGCCCATCACCATGAAATCGATCTCATCAATCGGCCAGCGGGCTATCAGCGGACCGAAACCTGCAAAGGCCAAAACAAAGATCAAAAGACAGAGCCCGATGACAGCCTGCCTGTTTCTGAAAAACCTAACCCTGGCATCAGCCCAGGGCGAGCGGCCCTTCTCCACCCTGTCGGCCAGGGCTTCAGAAAGACTTTCCATTTTCTGTCTCTCGATCAGCATGGCTCAATACCTGATTTTCGGGTCGATCCAGGCGTAGAGGATATCGACAAAAAGGTTGAAGGCGATGGTCAGCGCACCGAGCAGGATGGTAATGCCCATCATCACCGCATAGTCGCGGTTAAGCGCCGACTCGACGAAGAATTTGCCGATACCACCGGTCGAGAAATACATGTCGATCACAACCGAACCGGTGATCATGCCGACAAAGGCTGGTCCGAGATAGGAAATCACCGGCAGAAGCGACGGTTTCAACGCATGGCGCATCACCACCCGCCGCATCGGCAGGCCCTTGGCTTTTGCAGTGCGGATATGGTTTGAGTTCAGCACTTCCAGCATGGAAGAGCGGGTAATGCGGGCAATTGACGCCATGTATGAAGTCGACAGCGCAATGACGGGCATCACCATATAGGCCGGATGACCGAGCCCTTCCCAGCCGCCACCGGGCAGCCAGCGCAGCCACAACGTGAACACCAGCACAAGGATCGGGGCCATGACGAAATTGGGCAAGACCTGTGCGCCCACCGAAATGCCCACCGCCAGGCTGTCAATCCAGCTATTATGCCTGACAGCAGCAACCACACCCAGCGTAACCCCGATAAGCACGGCAACAATGGCGGACAGCAAACCATAGGTCAGTGTGACGGGAAAACCCTGCGCGATGATCGAGTTCACTGTCTGGTCGGGGTAGACGAAAGACGGCCCGAAATCGAACCGCGACACGATGCCCCAGACATAATCGAGAAGTTGCTTCCACAACGCCTGATCGAGGCCGTACTTCGCGTTGATATTCGCGAGAACCTGCGGCGGCAAGGCGCGCTCAGACGAGAATGGGCCCCTGGCGCGGCATGCATAAGAAAGAAAGAAAAGACGATCAGAAGCAGGATCGTCGGAACTGCCAGAAACAGGCGCTTGATAACATAACCGGTCATGATGCGGGCAGGCTCTGCCTTATAATCCGGCCCGCCGCACTGCCATGCTGGCGACGACTGAGCGGGTTTCGAACGAAACGGATGATGCGCTTCAGCAGATGCGGCAGTCAATGCCGCATCTGCCAAGCCGGTTTCAGACCTTAATCGGCCACGCGATAGATGTCTTTCGCATACCAGTTCTGCAGCACGTTATCGACCGGTAGCCCCTTCACATCGGCAGGAACCATGACCGGCGTCGAATAAAAGTAGATCGGCGCCAATGGCATTTCCTCGGCCAGGATTTGCTCGGCCTTGTCGTAATCGGCCGACGGATCTTCCGCCGTCAGCGATGCCTTCATCACAGCATCATAATCGGGGTCGTCAAAACCGCCATAATTCATGCCGCCGGAGCGGAAATAATCAAGATAGGTGGACGCTTCGTCATAGTCGCCGCACCAGGCGTAGCGGCCGATATCAAAATTGTAGTTCTTGAGGTTGTCGAGATAAACCTTCCATTCCGTATTGTTGAGCGTGACATTGACGCCAATCGCCTTCCAGAACTGCTGCGCCGCAATCGCGATTTTCTTGTGGTCATCGGAGGTATTGTAGGAAAGCGTCAGTTCCAGCGGATTGCTCTTGTCGTACCCGGCTTCCTTGAGAAGCTCGACTGCTTTCTCATTGCGCTCTTCTTGCGACCATTGCGAATAGTCGGTGACCGGCGGCTGGAAATCGGCGGTGGCGTAATAGGTCCAGCTATAGGCAGGTTTCTGGCCGCCGCGGGTAATGTTGTCGACGATGATATCGCGGTTCAGCGCATAGGAAAGCGCCTTGCGCACACGCACATCCTTCAGCGCTTCCGGGCCCTTTTCGGAAACGTTGAACAGATAAGCATAGGTGCAGGATCTCGGCACAGCATGGGTCTGATCCGGATATTCTTCCTTCAAACGCGGGAACTGGCCGGAAGGCAGCTCAATACGGTCCAGTTCACCGGCAAGATAACGCGTCAGCGCTGCGTTCTTGTCGTTGATCGCCTGGAAATGGATGGTTTCGATGACGGTGTTGTCGTTGTCCCAGTAGTTCTCGTTGCGCTCGAGGGTCAGATCCTGGCCAAGTTTGTCTTCAACAAGCTTGTAAGCGCCGTTGCCAACCATGTTTTCCGGCAGCGTCCACTGATCGCCAAACTCCTCAACCACGGCCCTATTGACCGGAAAGGTTGATGTGTGTGTCGTCATCTTGATGAAATAGGGGATCGGGCTCCCAAGCGTGACCTCGAATGTGTGATCATCAACAGCCTTGACACCGAGCTCTGAAGGATCCACTTCGCCAGCGACGATCGCGGAGGCATTTTTCACATTCATCAGCTCTTCATACCAGGCATAGGTCGAACCGGTTGCCGGATCAGCAAGGCGCTGCCATGCAAACACAAAATCCTCAGCCGTTACCGGCTCGCCGTTCGACCATTTGGCCTCGGGACGCAGGTGGAAAGTATAGACGGTCTGATCTTCGGAAACCTCGTAATCGGTAGCAACGCCCGGCACAAGCTCACCGGCATAATTCTGGTTATAGAGGCCCTCAAAGAGCTGCCGTGCCACATCTGAGCCTTCGACCGCACTGTTGAGTTGCGGATCTTTGGTCTTGATGGCATCGAGCAGCCAATAGTTAAGGTTCTGGTTATCGGCCAGCTTTTCGTCCGGCTGCGGGTTTGCCGCAAAGGCAGGCGCGGCTATGACGAGCGCGAGGCAGGCGGAAAGCAGAAGTTTCTTTTCATACGGGTCGTCTCCCTGTTTGTGGAACTTGCGGAGCAGTGCGTTTGGTGAAGAACAGTATCTGTTTTGGTTGTAATTTGAACAGGAAATCCACGAAACAATAGGCTGCCCGTACCGCGCCATGCAAGAGAGAGCGAGCTTTGTTCAGAGTTTCATGATTCCTTGGTTATTGAGGCCTTTGAGAACACCCAAATATAAAGCCGTACCCGCAAAAAGTGAACAGCGCTCGATCTTCGCTGAAAACCTGTCCTGCCGAAATATCGGGCATGCGTTTTATAATAGGTCAGCTTTCAAGCAACCAATGGTGGAGCTTCAATGACTGAAATGGGGGCGCGCTCCGGACCGGCAGAAAAGGGGCCGAATCCAGCCTGCCGTCTTGTCAATCGCCGCCAAGAAAACCGGGCGCGATGTTGGGTTTCACTTCACGTGCGAAATCAGCTCTTCGCGGTTGGCTCCGCAAGGCGCAGCGACGGATCGCCGGGCCTGGAAAGGCGATGTATGCGGCGATCACGATGATCGGCCCAGCCGGGCTTCGCATTCTCTTTTACAACATCGTCGCACCCTATGCCGGACGCTTGGAATGAAACCTTTCGCGGAAGCGTCCGTTTACTTAATCGTTGAACTCACTCATAAGACCAAAGAGGCCGTCTCCCGGAGCCGACAGTGTCGGGAAACGACGCCATGTTACCAATCCATCTGTGGCGAAGGTGAGGGCGGTGGGCGGCGCCATCGGCGCGTCGAGATGATGCAGACTGCCAGCAAACTGCCCCTTGGACACAGCATCACCCGGCCTTGCGCTCGGCTCGAACAGACCTGCATGTGGCGCGTAAATTGTCATTTTCGGACCGAGAGAACACATGAGCTGCATCGGTTCCGGCTGAGGAAGATCAAAGCTGTCGGCGATGCTGTAGTCAACGAGAACCCGCCGGAGACCAGTCTCGGCGATCGCCAGCCCTTTTGCGGACAAGGTTACCCCGCTGCCGAGCTCGGTGGTCAGCGCGGGAATGCCGCTGGCCTCCGCTGCGGCATAAAGCGTTGAACCGCCGCCGCCGCCAACACCTGACGTCACCAGGCCGATCGGGGCGGCAAAACTTCTGAGGAGTTTGCGGATTTCGGCCGTTTCAACATCTGTCCGTCCTGGACGTGCCAGTGCCAAGGGCAAATGATCGAGGGAGAAACCACCCGAATGAACGTCGATGACCAGATCAGCCAGGGGAAAGAGTTCACTCGTAATATAATGGGCGATCATCGATGTCGGACCGCCATTGCTGTCACCGGGGAAACACCGGTTGAGATTGCCGCCGTCCAGTGGTGAGTTTCTCTTTCCGGCCATAACTGCAGGCCGGTTCAATGCCGGAAGGATGATGACCCTGCCGTAAATCTCCATGTCTGCCAGTTCGCGGGCAAGCTTCAAAAGCGCAATCTGTCCCTCATATTCGTCGCCATGGGTGCCGGCTGTGAACAGCGCCGTGGGGCCATCTCCGCCGCGAATGCAGATCATGGGCACGGGGATCATTCCGTAGGCGGAATGATCCGGGGAATAAGGGACATAGGCGTTATCCGTCTGAACGCCTTCGGCATCGAAATCAATATGGGTCCACACCCGGCTCTTGCTCATCACAGCCTCACAGGATCTTTTCGAGAAAAGCCCGTGTTCGCGGACTTTCCGGTTCTTTGAAGAATTTCTCAGGGAGGCCGTCTCAACGATATTTCCGCCGTCCATAAAGATGACCCGGTCTGCAACTCTACGGGCGAAGCCCATTTCATGGGTGACGCAGATCATCGTCATGCCGTCAGCTGCAAGGTTCGCCATCACATCGAGTACTTCCTTGATCATCTCGGGGTCGAGCGCCGATGTGGGTTCATCGAACAGCATCGCTTTCGGCGCCATGCAGAGCGACCGCGCGATCGCCACGCGTTGCTGCTGGCCGCCGGAAAGCTGGGCCGGATATTTCATCGCCTGTTCGCGGATATGCACGCGCTCAAGCAGTGACAAGGCAAGCTCCTCGGATTCGCCCTTTGCCATGCCGCGCGCCTGTGTAAGCGCGAGTGTGCAGTTGCCCAGTACCGTCAGATGCGGAAACAGGTTGAATTGCTGAAACACCATGCCGACATTTCGTCGAAGTTTTGGCAGGCTGGTTGCCTCATCAACACCCTCCAACCGGATCGTGCCCTTCTGGTATTCTTCAAGCCGGTTTATACAGCGGATCAAAGTCGATTTGCCCGAGCCTGATGGACCACAGACAACCACCTGCTCACCGCGCCCAACCTCGAGGTTGATATCCTTCAGAACATGGAAATGGCCATACCACTTATTGAGGTTGCGAATGGAGATGACGGGGATTCCATCTTGCGCTCCTAACGTTTTGTCGATTGCAGAAGACGCGTCTCGAGATGGCGGACGAACAGGGCCATCAGCGAGGCAAGCGCGAAAAAGACGATACCGAGAATAACCATTGGCTCGGCGTAGCGGAATGTTTGGGACGCTATTTCGAGTGTCGTGCCCATCATCTCCGCAACACCGATGACCGCGAGATATGGTGTCGATTTCAGGATAGAGATGAAGTAGTTGCCCATCGGCGCGGCGATATTGCGCAGCATCTGCGGGGCTATAACCCTGAACGTGACGGTAAGCGGAGTCAGACCAAGTGCCAGCGCAGCCTCAGACTGACCGATCGGTACGGTATCGATGCCGGCCTTGAAAACCTCGGCAAGATATCCTGAATAGTAGATGCTGAGCGCCAGGCCTCCGATGACAATACCAGGCAGTACGACGCTGTAATATGGCAGCACATAATAGAGGAAATAAATCTGCACCAGCACTGGCGTGGACCGAATGAAGTCGATGAGGAAACGCATCACATACCCGAGGAACCGGTTTGAGCGACGCATTATTTCGAAGGTGAAGCCCAGTAGCGATGAGCCGACGCAGGCGACCAGGGCGATCGCGAGCGTTAGCGGCATGGCCTTGGCGATTGTTGCGAGAACCTTGAGAAGAAAGGGAATGTCAAACGTCACCGGCGCGGCCCTCCGTCGTCCGGCCGGTCCGGCGGCCGACAGTTCGTTCAAGCCAGCGTCCGAAGATCGTCGTTGGGTAAAGAAGCATGAAATAGGCAAGCAGAAGAGCCGAATAAATGGCCGGAGGATCGAAGGTGATCTGGCTGATCTCCTTGGCGCGATGGGTCATGTCGTTCATTGTGATAAGCGCGACGAGCGCGGTTCCCTTAACAAGCTGAATGAACTGATTGACGAAGGTTGGCAGCATCGCTGCTACCATCTGTGGTAGTTCGATCTTCCAAAGAACCACGGGCCGGGTGAGACCGAGCGCAAGGCCTGCCTCCACCTGTCCGCGGTCGAGCGCCTGCAGTGCGGCGCGCACTGACTGGCTGCCATATGCGCCGATGTGCAGGCCAAGTGTCATCGCTGCAACAGTGGTGGCTGAAAAATAGATGCCGGCCACAGGCAGCGAATAGTAAAACATGAACATCAGAACCAGAACGGGTGTCGACCGCCAGAACTCGATGATGAAGGTGACAATTGCCCTCGGCCATCCACTGAGGAATTGCTGCAGAACGCCGGCAATGAGCGCGAAGGGGATGGCAAAGCAGAGGCCGAAGAGCGTGACCGTCAAGGTCACGCCCATACCCTCAAGAATGCCGAGGAAGATTTCGGGAAAACTCACGCCCTAACCCTCATTCACCGGCGCACATTGAAGCCGTGGTCCGTTCCGGTGCAGTGTCATCCTCCGAGAAACCGTAGCGCGTCATGATTTCGGCTACCGTCCCGTCGGTCTTCATTTCGGCGAGACGGGCGTTGTAGGCGTCGCGAAGTTCCTCGTCGCCGGGCCGGAATGCAATTGCGGTCGCCATTGCGTCGGGCGTTCCATCGGCGCGCATGACGCCAGTGAACGGGGCAGCGCGTTCGAGGTCTGCAAGCTTCGGATCCTTGAGCATCATCATCGCCGTGGGCGCAGACATCACGCTGCCATCGGCCCGGCCGGCAAGAACGGCCGAAATTGTTTCGCTGCCGCTGGGAAACAGCATCATCTGGTCTTCTGGCACGCCGCCGGAAAGCGCGTGGATGTATTGAGCGTACCGCGACCACCGGCAAGCGTGAAATCGCCTTCGGCTATATCTGCGAACGAGTGAATGTTCTTCGGGTTGCCTTTCTTGACGATAACGGCGTCAACGACAGAGAGATCGGGTTCGGAAAAAATGACCTGTTTGCAGCGCTCTGACGTAATTGCAATGCCCGACGCGATCATGTCGAAGCGATGGGCTTGCAGGCCGGGGATCAAAGCCCCGAATTCGGTGACCACGAAATCGATGTCGGTGATGCCCAGTGGTTCCAATGCCTCTCTCACGAGGTCGGGATGAAAGCCGGCAACGTCACCGCTTTCGGTGCGGAAGCCCCATGGCGCGCGATTGTGAATGCCGATCGTAACGGTGCCGTCGTCAATGCGATCCTGAAGCGTATCAGCGGCAATGGTGGCGGGCGCCTGAAGCATGAGGGCAGCGACAACCGCCGCCATGATTTTCTTTGTGTTGAACATTGGTTCGAACCTCTCTGGTTGGTTGCGGACGTAAGTCCGTTAAGCCGCGTTTGTTTTCGTCGCAGTCTTATTCTCTTGCTGCCCGCAAAGTGCAGACAGAAATGCCTGGATATCTGCTTCGAGCTCTTCGATGTCTTCAAGTCCGACGCTGAAGCGGATGATAAGGTCTTCCCGATCCCAGGGAACGGCTTTGCGCAGTGCTTTGATTGACATCGGAGCGACGAGGCTGCGTGTTCCGCCCCATGAGGCGCCGATGACGAACGTCTCGAGCGCGTTCAGCGCTGAATCGAGGTTGGCTGAAAAACCCTTGGCCAGAAGTACGCTGAAGACGCCCGACGCTCCGAGAAAGTCGCGTTTCCATAAGGCATGACCGGGGCTTTCCGGAAGCGGTGGCCAAAGAACGGCTTCAACGACCGCACTTTTCGTCAGGCATTCAGTCAACCGTTTCGCTCCCTTAGAAACGTGATCGATCCGCAGTGCCATCGTCTCCATACCACGCAAAGCGAGTGTTGCATCATCGGGGAGACGCCGATGCCCATGCGTCCCATGTAGGCACGCACTTCATTGGCGACGCCTTCGTCCGAGAAGGTCATCGCGCCCATCAGCAGGTCAGAGTGACCGCCGGCATATTTGGTCAAAGCTTCGGTTACGATATCCACCCCCAGGGCATGCGCTTTCAGGAGAAGCGCAGTCGCCCAGGTATTGTCGCAGCCGACCAGTGCGCCGGCGGCATGGGCGATTTCGGCGATGGCGGGGAGGTCCTGCACCTCCATGGTGCTGGATCCGGGCGATCTCGCACCATACCAGGCGGGTATTGTGCTTCATGCGAGCCTTGAGGTCTTCCAGCGACATCGGGTCATAGTATTCGACGGCGACGCCTGATCGGGTCATGTCGACATCGGCTAGTGAACGCATGGCCGGATAGGCGCTGTCGCTGATCAGCACATGGTCACCGGCCCTGATGACCGCCATCGCCGCAATTGCGTTGGCTCCCTGACCGGAGGGGGCAAGAAGGGCGCGTCGCGCGCCTGCAAGATCGGCGAGCTTGTCGGCAAGCATACGTGTAGTGGGAGTTCCGTAGAGCCCGTAGGCGTAGCCATCGATACCGCGCTCGGCCCGGGTCGCATACGCGTTGGCATCTGAAAACACGATCGTCGAGGCCCGATAGGTGGCAGGCGCAAGCGAACGAAATCCCTGCATTTCAGGCTCGGGTGTCACAACGCATTTCGTCGTGTCTTTCATAGCGTATGTCTCCATTCCACCGAAGCCTTGTCGAACTTCTCCGAACGGCTCCTTCTTTTGAAAAGCCCAATGGCAGCGTCCGAAACGGCGATCGCACGATGAAGACTTGATAGACAATCGATGCTTATTCTGACAAATACATATTTTCCGGAAGTTTATATCTTTAGGTTATATAACAGTGAAAACCCCTTTGAATTTAAGGCAGGTCGAGATATTTCGGGCAGTCATGCTGAACGGCACGACGCAGCGCGCCGCCGAGATTCTTCACATTTCACAGCCCGGCGTTTCGAAAGCCCTGCAGGATCTTGAAAGAGAACTTGGGTTTGCTTTGTTTCATCGGACACGCAAGCGTTTGCTGCCGACCGCTGAAGCGCAGCTCTATCTGCGAGAGGTCGAGGATTCGTTTGCTGCGCTCTCAAGACTGCGTAGCGCGGCTTCTCGCATTCGTGACTTCGGATCTGGGCAGATCCGAATTGCAACTCTTTCCGCTCTTTCGACCAACATTGTACCACGCGCATTGGCGCGGTTCAGAATGATCTATCCGGATGTTTCGATCACACTTCAGGCCCGGATGTCTTCGACGGTAAAAGACCTTGTGCAGTCAGGACGCTTTGACCTCGGTCTTGCTGCTGATGAAATCGATGTAACGGGCGTTGAATCCCGGCTTTTCGCAGCCTTTCCCGGTGCTCTTGCGATACCGGAAGGTCATCCGCTGACGAAACGAAGTGAGATCGAGCAAGAAGATCTCCACGACCTGCCCTTCATCGCGCTTTCTCCCGAGGATACAACGCGGCAACACCTCGATGAGATGCTGTCTGAACGCGGAATACGGCCACGCATTGTGCTTGAGACGCCCTTCGCCAACACGATATGCGCGATGGTTCAGGCCGGCCTTGGTTGTGGCGTTGTAAATCCAGTATCGGCTGAGCTTTTCCTAGGTAAAGGTTTGATTTTGCGACCATTCAATCCCAAGGTCTGGTTTCGGACATTGCTGATAAGGCCCAGCGACCTTACCCCTCCCGTGTCGTGCAGTCCTGTATAGCTTCTCTTCAGCAAGAGGCGGACCTGGCTTCTGGGTCAACAAAGCAAGACAGCTAAACGGTGGGTGTAGGAGCGTGATTTTGGCTTGACCTTCGGCTTCACGGGAGGCGGGGGAGGGGCATTTTTGCGGATGCGCAAGTCAAATTGTAACCGAGACGCCTACCCAAAGTGTTCTGACTTATGTTTCCAATTCACGTTCTGTTCTTGTTCCTAAAAGCGGCCATGTGGATTTCTCCCCAGAACTGAGCCGGTTTTCCGCCGAGAAGTGAGCCACCTTTGAGTATTGTTTGCTGATCGGGTTTTGATCAAGCGGTAGGCTTTTCTCCTCTCGGCGGCGGAGCAGGCTTTGAGCCGGAAGCTGTCGTTTCCAGTCTCTAGGTCACGATACAGACATAAGATAATAGCCGTTTGCTGCACCTTCACTGCTTCTGTCGCGATATATGATCTCGTATTTTCGTTCGCCGAAGGTCAGTGAGCCGGTGAAGGCATTCGACGGCGAACCCGCAGGTGCCTCAATGAGCAGAAGGCCATCGGTTGTTGAACGAGGTTCGCCTTCAGCGTTGATGACCAGCCTGGTATTCCCAGCGACTTTGCCATTGAATCTGATCGTGTCGTGCGTACCGTCAGCCATGTTTACGTCCAGTTTAATCGTGCCTCCAATACCGGTATACGCCGCCATTTCTGAACCTGTCTCGATTGACAGGCTGCTTTCCGTGCCGTTGCCGCGCAAGTCTATCAAGCCGTTGTTGACAATGTGACCCTGGATAGTTGTGCGGGCATCTCCTGTTTCAAAACTGCTCTCTGAATCCGTAATATGCAGGTTGCCGGACAGAGTGAAGTCACCCTGTGAAGCCTTCACGATTGCCTTGCTGTTTTCAGAAATCACCAGGTCGCCGTAAGCCGGATTAAACAAATTGCCGCTATCTTCAGGCTGGTATCCCTCAATAGCGAGACCGGTTCCGACGAGCGTGGCGCTTGATTGTCCGTTAATGGTGATTTCTTCCCAGTTACTTGCATAGATAATCGGATTGGTGCTGCTTTCAGCGTATGAAGGGCTGGTGATGATGACCGCTGATGAATCCGTGGCCACAAAAACATCATAGTCAGGGCCGCCATCGAAAATCGATAGCTGTTTGCCAAGCTTGTCTGGGGATACGCCTTTGAGCGTGGCGCTGTCTTCTCCGCCCTGCCCATAGAAGTCTCCGGCAAACGTACCGCCACTCCAACTGAACTGGTCCGGCCCCGGGTTGGAGATATCGGACGAAACTCCATGTAATTCGTCGTAATCCCCAGAAATGGACCCTTTGAAACTGCCGCCTGTAAGCGAAATTGATGACGATCCACCCCCAGGGTCGCATTTCCGACTACGCTACCGGCGCTGGTAATGGTAATCGAGGAATCGGACCAGTCCAGATTGCTTTGAAAGACGTTATTGCCTCTTGGAGAACTCACCACAACGTCTTCGCCAATGGTGAGTGTGGCCTGAACCTCTGATGCGTCTTCAGAGTTCTTGATCAATACAGCAGGGCCGTCTTTGAGACCGATCTTTCCGCCGCTTAGATCGATGTTGTATTTGTCCCTGTATCTTGAATCGAAAACGAGGCCCGAGGCACCCAAACCATCACCGCTGATGTCCCCACCGGTCATGGTGAAGTCCAGTTTTCGGGCCGTGCCGCGTTCTCCAAGAAGGAGAGCGGAAGCAAGCTGGCCTGGGAGCGTAATAGCACCGGCGCTCATAAGGACCGTGGCGTGAATATTGCTTGCTCCCTCATCGATCACGCCGCTGTTGATAAATACACCTGGCGCACCTGTCCCGCCGACATCCAGGGACGCTCCCGATAAGATTATCGTGTTCGAAACAGTTGTTCTCGTCCAGCGTGAACGCAAGGCGCGCGCCGTCTACCGGAGCTTCCGAAAAAGTGCCTCCGGAAAAAACCGCCGACAGCGACTGTCTTACGTCCGCTTCAATCGAAGCGATGTTTCCTCCGTCTACGATAATATCGATGTTTTCGCCGATCATATCAAACGCCCCGTCAATATATACGGTATCAGTCGTCTCGTTAATGTTAACCATCACTTGAGAGTTCTTTGAAGCGTCTGCGCCAAAACCGCCTATGAGTTGAACGGCCTCGTGCGCTCCGACAATTGTGCCGCCCGTCATTGTGAATATCATTTTCGAATTTGCGGCTGAACCTCTTTCATTGGCCGCGAGGTAAACGGTAGCTTCTGATGTCGCGTCGGATAGGATTTCCCCGCCGTTCATTTGGAACTGAACGCTTCCTGTTTGAGAAATCGCCTGAATGGCCGCATCGAGAGACACGATGACGACAGGTTTCAGTTTTTGACCGTTTCGGTACTGGCTGACGATCACATCGAGTGGGACGTCGTCTGAAGATAGAGAGATTGCCTTCTCGCCGCTATCACGAGCGTCAACCGATGCGCCGACAATTGCGACAACGGCGCTTTTTCGCCGAGTGAAAATGGACCCTCGGAAGATGCAGATACTGATCCCTCCACCTTTCCGCTATAGAGAAGAACATCTGAATGGCCGGAATGTGCGGTGGCCTTGATGTTTCCCTGGATTGTCGAGAACGACTGAGCATTCAGTTGCGCAGGTAGCGTGGCACGGCTGCCGCCGACCGTAATGTCTCCTTCGACATGCATGCTTGTGTTTTCGAGAAAAATGGTGCCGCCGTCCCCATATGTAATGCCGGGATAAAATGCGTCCCGACATGTCGCTCTCGGTTGGTCCGGCGAAACCGGCCCGCACTCTTCGTCAGCGCGCGCGTCGGCCACGTTGAAAACGCTCGCCAGAAGAGAAAGTGCCAAAAACGATACCGAGGATTTGGCCAGCACTTGCCGCGACGGCTTTTGGTCCGCGTTGTGCAAAGGTCTTGATTTGTAGTCCGTCATTTCCCGTTTCCCTCCTTTGAGGTTCGCAAACAGGGTCAGCGATCTTGCCGGTTTTCCAGACCTGTCCGCGAATACAAAATACCGGAGCGTCTTCGTGAACCCTCAGGGAACGCGCCGCTCGGTTGGCATGGAACATGATGCCTGAGCGGTGAATGGATACAATCTTACATATATATATTAGCTATATACTCTTATAGAGAGAGACCGATTCCAAAGATTTCTGGACAAACCCTCAGGGCCCTGTATTCGAGACGAAACGCCTTGTGCTGATAAGAGCCTGTTTTGAAAGTGTTTCGGCGATATCAAAGTGTTTTGGGTCAACACGTCTGCCAAGAATGTGAAGGATCGGGTGCCCTGGAACGAAATCAGCCGTAAGCAACATAGTCGCGGTCAGCTTCGTTATTCAACCGGCTTATGGCTGGGGAGTGGGCTTTGATCGTACGGGCAATATCGCCGGCCTGAAGTGGCTCGGAGAACGTAACGTCCCGGCGGGAGTTTGAACGGCAGACCGCGACAGACCCGGTGACGCTAACGCACCTTGGACGTTCCGCCCCAGATCACTGCCAAGGCGACTTTCGCTGCGAAGGCGGAGCTCAAGATTGCGGCGGGGCCTTATTGTCATCGTGGCTCCTGTGAATGGCATAATGACGAATTGAGAAGCCGAAAGCCACTTATCTCGTCTGTTCTGCTTTCCTGATCTTCTTCATTCCCGCAGATTCCCTTTTGTGGGGAGCTGGGCTCAAACTGCTGCCACGAGGCAGTTCCGGCCGTTCTGCTTTGCCTGATACAATGCCGCGTCGGCGGATTTCACGAGTTGCATATAGTCTGGATGGCCTTTGAATTCGGCGACGCCGATTGAGGCTGTGATGTTGATGTTTTCGCCATCAGAAACTTCGATGCTGGTTCGGGCGATCTCGATGCGGATGCGTTCTGCCAAAGTCATGGCTTCTTCCTTGCCGGTTTCGACGAGCGCGATCAGGAATTCTTCTCCGCCATAGCGGAAGGCGAAGTCGCCGATGCGGATCATGTCGAGCACGAGCTTTGCGCACTTCTGAAGAACGGTATCGCCGCCAGCGTGACCGAAGCGATCGTTGACCTGCTTGAAGTGGTCAAGGTCGATCATCATGACGGTCAGCTTCCTGCGCATCTTTCTGGAGTATCCGATTTCGCGTGAAAGCACGGTATCCATGAAGCGCCTGTTCAGCATGCGCGTCTGCGGGTCGTGACCGCCTTCGATCCGGGTGGCGCTATTGAAGCACTCGCCGAGCAGTGACTTGATCTCGTTGACCTTGGCCTGCAAAAGGGCCAGTCCGCCAGCAATACCCTGGCCGGGCTTGAGAGAGGGCAGAATGCGGCTGTCGATTTCGGAGATTGCATTTTTACCTGTTCGAGTTCGGCCATCCCGTCAAAGATGATTCCGCCGCGATGTGTCACCCACAGTCCGAACTCGGAATCCGAGAGAGGCGTGCGGTTGTCGGTGCCGTAATCGGCGGCTATGGAGAATAGAATCGTCTGGGTCCATTCAGCGATTGCGGCGCGCTGCGCTTCCCGTTCCTGTGTCAGGTTCTGTCCCAGAGAGAACAGGCGGTACGCCTCTTCGCTGCGCGCCGAACGGGTCGTTTCCCGCGCGTAGCCGGCTGTCATGACTTCGAACGCTATGTTGAGTGTGGATGCGGAGACCCGCAGCATAACTCGCAGGTTTTCCGGCGGCGGCGCCGCATTCAGGATGCGTATCTGAAGATCTTCAGCCAGCATGCGCCAAGCCCTGTTAACATGCTGAACAGGCAGATTTATGCGGGCATGGACTGCCCCGACGCGGAGCTGCTTTTCGATCATGTCGAGAAAGTCTGGAGACCGATTTTCCGGAAACAGATCAAGAAGCCACTGTTTCAGCGTGTGGACCAGCCGGTTTCTGACGACCGCGTCCGGCAGCATCGCAGACAAATCCTGATCGTCCTGCAATATCGAGTAAAAGCGCTTTACCAAATAAGGCGCTTCGGCTCGCACAATTATTGCCAGTTGTTTGCGGAGTGAGCCAGAAAGACTGCTCTGCAGTGCATCCCACTCAGTCTCCAGCCCGATATTGTCGCGTTGGTGAAGAAAATTGTCAGGCAAGAAAGCCGCTCCCGAAACGTTTTAGTTCGACGCAAGAGATGAGGAGAAAAGAGAGAATCGAGGTGCCCAGGATCCAACAGGTTCACTAAATGACGTGTGGCGGATGTCAAATTGTTGCTATCGTCACTTTCACGGTGCGGCAATTTTCGGCTCAGCCTGTTGAAATCGCGCATGGCGAGGGCCCAAAGGCTGTCGACGTAATCGGCGAGGTCGTTGATATAGAGACCTTTCGTGGCTTTCTGTGATGCCTCGACAGGGGGCAACGGAATGTCGATATCGCCGAGGGCGACTTTTGGCAGGCACTTTGAAGGGCCAGATGGGAGAAGTAATCCCGGCAGATTTCTTCGACCGGAATCAGCGGTGTTTCGTAAGCGTTGCAATTGACCCCCTGAGAATTGGACTATCGAAGCCAAATCGCCAGATGGTAATTTCTCCCTGCCTTTGAAATCAGGAGGGAAGAATAGCGTCAGTGGACATTTGGGGCTTCAAGGTCGGGCTCTCTACCGATGGCAGAAAGATCTGGCCGAAGTCGATAAAGCGTGAAGCCGTGCGCCGGGTTCGGGACGAAGGTTGCCCGGTCAAATTGATCGCAGATGAACTCGGCACGCGAGATTTCCTTGTGCGCAAATGGGTCAAGCTGGCGGAAGCGCGTGCTACCCATGACGGGCGTGAAAAGCCCAAGCCTTTTGCCGAGGTCAAACTGGCTGAAGAAACTTCCCGCCTGGCTGAACTCAGCCACAACAGCGGAGCCATTGGCCAACTTCTTGTCGGCGGCGTTTGCCTGGAATTCCCGCTGAACATTGCTGATGCCGAGCTGGCGAAGCTGATCCGCGTCGCGGGGCAGTTCTCATGATCTTTCCGTCGAGCACCTTCAATATCTACCTCGCCACCGATCCCGTCGGCTTCCGCAAGGGCATGGATGGGCTGGCTGCTCATGTCATGCGCAGTTTCGATCTCGATCCGTTTTGCGGCGCTTTCTTTGTTTTCCGCTCCAAGGGGAGTGACAAGACCAAGGTGTTGATGTGGGACGGAACGGGCCTCGTGCTGATCTACAAGCGTATCGAGGGCCGCGGTTTCGTCTGGCCGAAAACGCAGGGCGGCACGGTCGCGCTGACCAAGGCGCAGTTCGAGGCTCTGTTTGAAGGCCTCGATTGGGGCCGGGTCGCAACAGCCCATTACACCCATCCGAAGATCGCCTGATCAGGCGGTTTTCTCCCTTCTTTTTCTGTATCCGGACATTGTAGTATGACGCGTATCCCCTTTGTCGAGGCAAAGCTGTTCCCGGTCGGCGACAGCGAAACCGATCTTGAATACCGATTTGAAAACCACCTGCGCAAGCTGCGCGAGGACAAGCATTCTGTCGAAGAAATCTCCGAAGAGGACGACTGGCATCGCTCAAAAGACTTGGTGACAAGTCGCGACCGGGCACGGATCAGGCGATGGGCAGTACGGATCATCAAGGGGCGGGAAAAGGTGTCCGGCATCATGCATCTGCGGGCCGAGGACCGCAAGGCGATCGAAATGCTGAATACCGGCGTGCAAGTGGCCGAAATCGAGAGCGAGGCGCGCGCTGATGAGATTGCTGCAGCACTTCATGCGGAAATGCCATGGATGGCACAGGCGACAGAGCTGTTCTGGCAGGCGATCTCGACAGTCCGTTCGCTCGGGCATGGCTGGCTTCCGCCTTCCGCCTCTGCTTTTGAACGGGCCGCCTGGGATCGGCAAGTCGGTCTGGGCCCGCAAGGTGAGCGAAGTGCTTCAGGTTCCGCTCCGGACAATCGATGCGGCTGGCGAACAGGCTTCTTTCGCTGTCGCGGGCTCCCAGCGCGGTTGGGGGTCGGCGCATCCGGGCAAGCCGATCCAGACGGTGATCCAGCACAAGGTTGCCAACCCGATCATCGTGATCGATGAGATCGAGAAGGCGGGGATTGCGGTCTCGACAAACGGGGCGCGATGCAGCCTGCCGGACGCATTGCTTTCATTGCTGGAACCGGCAACGGCAGCGCGGTGGGAGTGCCCCTTTATCAGCTCAGATTCGACATGTCGTGGATCGGCTGGATCCTGACATCGAACAGTCTTGCTGGCATTCCAGAACCGCTGCAAACCCGGCTGAACATCGTGAACCTTTCCATCGTAAGGCCACATGACATGATCAGCTTTGCTCTAAGAGAGGGCAGAAAGCGCGGGCTTTCGGAATTATCCGTCGATGTAATCGCCGAGGTTATCGAGCGGCACCACGCACGGCGCCAGCCCCTGAACCTGCGCTCGGTCAACCGCATGCTGGCACGCGCGGAGGTGCTGGAAAGGCAGCCGGTGCTGCAATGATCGGCGAGCAGTCGAATATCCGGCCCGCTCAAGCATCGTCATAATTCAGCTTGCCGAGCGTGTTCGACGGCCCGTCGGGGCCGGCGCAGTTCATCTCGTAGACGCAATTGTCCTGCAGAACCTGATGGCCCTCGACCAGAAAGCTCGACTTGTTGGATTGCGGCCGGCACCAGCCGAGATTGACGCCGGACGACACCCCGCCGCCGGTGCCCGGCTCATTTCCGGTCACTTTTTCGGTGCGGCTGGCCATGGTGAAAGCCTGATCGCCGCCGAAGCCGGTCTTGGAAATCGTCTTCGTGCTCCATTCCAGTTTCGAGACGATCATATAGGGCACCGGCACCATTTTCGGCCCGCGCGGCGTCAGGCACACGCAGGGCGAAAGGCAGACGATGTTGTTGAATTTCGATGTGTTGCGGGCTGCACTGCGGCTCATGATGGCTCCTTTCTGAGGGCGTGCGGCAGAACCTCGATCGCCGTCACATCATCGGGGTTTTCAATCGCCATCCGCCAGACCAGCGTCATTTGATGTTTTTCCGGGTCCGGATCGGCGATATCGCAATGGACGGTATCGAGCCGCAGAACGAGGGTCTGGTCGTCGGCATTGGCATAGCGCACAACGGCCTTCAGCCCGCCTTCCGGCAGGAAAAACCGATAGGGCTCCGGGTCGTGACGCATGCCGTGGACGGTGATCTGTTCCATGCCGGTGAAGAACGGCTTGAACTGCAAGGCTTGCGGCGCGGCATTCCAGAAACCGTAATCATAATCTTCCGGCATGCGCGGATGGCGTTCGCGCTGCCAGGCATCGTCAAAGGTGCCGGCAAGCGCCAGCCGCGGCTGCCAGGATTTCGTCAGCGGGCCGATCCCGCAGACGGTCATCTCCTCGCCCGGAGCCCAGGCGGCGAATTCGCCCGCAAGGCCGATCTGCGGCGCGGGCAGTGCCTCGCCCGCCTCCAGAAGATAATCGCTGACCAAGCCGCGCCCGACCGGATTGAACACATGCGCGTCTTCGCTCTCCTCATCGATCCTCACCGTGCCGCCATAGGCCCGTTCGTAGACGAGCGGCACTTGCGTAACCGGCATTGCGTCAGAAAGCTGCCAGCGCTTGCCGCCTTTTGCCGTCTCCGGCTCCATCAATCGTTCGCCGAACACATGAAAGCCATGGCTGCCGATGATCTCCGGCGTTTCGCCGTCCTCCCCGGCCGGGCGATATCCACCCGCACCGGCCAGCTTTCCAACTGCTTTTCCTCCGGCGTACGGGCGACGGCAGAAAATGTTAGATCGGTTTTCGGCTTGAACGGCGCGATCTCGCTTTCGGCTTTCAGCGACGAGACATTCGCCGCGCCGTAAAACACATCCGAAAGCGCCATCTCCGGCTGCGCCTTCGGCAGCGCCGCGCGTCGGCCTTCGTGGATTTCAAACACCGCCCGCACCACCAGCACCCCCATCTCACTGCCATCCAGATACCAGTGGCGGAAGAACAGGCACGGGAACGGAAGCGAGATTTTCGGGATCATGACGACAGCTCCCTATTGTTTCGGCGGATCAAGCAGGAAGGTGAAGGCGCAGGGTGGCCACGTGTGATAGCAACCCGAGGCGACCAGAAGCCGGCCCAGTTCCAGCCAGTCGAGAAGCCATGCTGGCCTCGACGCATCGCGATCATAGGGGACATGACGCCGATGGCCGGCCATATCGATGTCCGGGTCCGGCTTGTTCATGGCGTCCTTCATCAGCGCCTTGCGGGTGGTCGGCAACAGATAATCGAGCAGCAGACCGCCGATCCCCTCCATATCCTCAAGGCTCGCGCCTTTGACGGATTTTGCCAGAAGATCGAGCACGCCCTTTAAGAACGTCTCGATGTCGGGGCTGTGCTCGGCCAGATCCAGAACCGGTTTGACATAGCGGAATTGCGCGCCGGGTATGAGTTGCTGATCCTCGAGCGGATAGAGTTTAGGCAAAGCGCCCCACATCGGCGCATAGTCGAGCGACTGTCCGCCAAGGTTGAAGGGTCCGGGACTGACACCCTCGTAACCGAACGGCATGGCGACCGCTTCCGGCATTTGATGGCCGCTCCAGCGCAACAGGCTGGACATGAACGGCACAAGCGGCGAGCGCGATTGCAGCGAGGACAGGATTTCCGACTGCACATAACGGGCGCGCACCGGAATGGAGCAGGCATCGGTGAGTTTGGCACCAGCTGCTTTCGCGGTCTTTTTGTGCAGACCCGCTGCGTTATAGGTCCAGCAAGAGATTTTCAGATCGGGATTGGCTTTCTGCGCCGCCAGTGCTGCGGCACTCGCCAGTCCGCCGCCCAGAGAATGACCGACAATGGAAAGCCGGTTATTCCAGTTCGCCGCAGCTTCTTCAGCGGCCTTCTTACCAAAATGGATCGCATCCTTGTATTGCTGCGGAACGTAACCCAGCCCCTGCGAAAAATTGGTTGGCCAGTCGCCCTTATCGCCGCAATAAAGTGTGGCGGTAAAGACGATGGTCAGGGTCAGTTTGGTGTCGATCGGAACCCGCATCAGCGGCGGCGTCCAGGTGAAGGACAGGGACCGGCTGACGGTCACATTGGAAAACAGCGGCGAACTGTAGGAAAGTCCGGAAAGCTCCCGTTCCGGCTTTCCGTTATAGCCAGGTGACGGCGAGAGCGAGGTATCGAATGTCTGGCTCGCGGGCGGAATGAGATTCCCCGGCTGCGCGGGCGTGTTGCTCCCGGTCAGGGTGAAACGACCCTTGATGTTCAGCGCTAGCTCGGCAAAATCCTCCGGTTCGCTGTCGCTGCCACGAAACGCCAGAACCGGCGGGCAGCATTGCGGCGCTTTCGTTCCGCCAGCATTCTTCGGAGTGTAAAGGGCACATTGAAACCCGTCATTCTTTTTATGTCGAAATTCGGGTCGGAATCCCAGTGTTCCATATTGGCGTCATACCAGAGTTTCATGGGGTCGGGCAGTTCCGCGCGTGTCTTCTCATAGACCCGCGTGATCAGCATCGAACTGGCTCTCTCACAGAGCTTGGTGATGGAGTCGCCGGAGATGACACAGGTATCCTTACCCATCCCACTTCTCCGTGCCATGATCGTCGCCAGTCATCTGTGGCGTGCCGGGCGGGGACCAGAGCTGGCCAGGGGCAAGATAGAACCCGCCAATATCGTCCGGAACATCCATCGCCAGTAGTTCGGCGATGAACCTTGTCGGCGCGCGGTTGTTGCCTTTGAGGATCAGGTTCAGAACCTCTTGCAGGCCCCATGTTGACTCCAGATCGCTTGGACCGGAGGAGCCAACATATTGTTTGGCGATACCTTGATATTGCGCTATCAATCCGTCGAGCTTATCAGGAGGTGCATTGTCGTAGTAGCCCTTTCTTGCCACGCGAAAGGCGATTTCAAGGTCTACGTCATAGGCATTGGCAATCGTGACGAAGAAGCTGTCGTAACGGTATTCTGAGCCTTCATCCGGCACCTGAAACCAAGGGTCAGCATGATGCGCCAGCAGGATCAGAACCGCCTGAAGATTGTGATTCCCATCGGCATAGTTTAAAAGACAGTTGTTTATATCATACTCATAAGCATTCGGGTCGCCGCCGTTTTCGAGATAAAGCGTCAAAAACTGGTTACCGAACGCGTAATCTGGAAACGGCACGATCCCAGCGTTATCTTCCATACCAAAGGCCGTCTTCGTCTTCATCGCCTTGAACGCAAACTCATCCTCATTATACCGCACATCCGCGCCATGCTTCACCAGCGCTTGTGCCGCCTCGAAATTGCGCAACAGCAGCGCCTCGCGCAGCAGATTGTCGGTATAGCCCTTGTCGATCCCCCATTCGCCTTCGGTCAGCGGATACGTCTTGTTGATTTCTTCCTTGCTGAACTTTGCCAGGTCGGCATCGGACGGCGTTCGCCCCATGACGATGGCGGTCAAGAGCGCCTTGATGTCCATCGGCGCATCGGTAAACGAGGTCTGTGCCCGCCTGAGATTCCTCTCCCGCCATTGTTGCACAAACGCTTCCTGGTCCTTTTGTGCCTGTTCGGCCTCGGCCTGTTTCATGCTTTCCTCCACGGTCATGGGCGGTTGTTGCGGTTCAGGTTCTTGCGGTGGTGCACGCAGGAACCAGCCGAAGCTGGCTAGCAGCGCCAATACAAAGATACCGGCAAAGACATGGTTCCATTTCATGGGTAGCTCCCGGCGAAAGCGTCCGCGCGCGTCTTCTCATAAACCCGCGTGATCAACATCGAACTGGCTCTCTCACAGAGCTTGGTGATGGAATCGCCGGAGATGATGCAACTGTCCTTACCCATCCCACTTCTCCGTGCCTTCCTGCTGTTCGGTCAGCGGAAGGGCGTCCGGCGGCGACCAGAGTTGACCGGGCGCGAGGAAGAAGCCACCGATATCGTCAGGCACCTTCATTTCCAGTAGTTCGGCAATCGCACCGGACGGAGCGCGGTTGTTGCCTTTGAGGATCAGGTTCAGAACCTTTTGCAAGCCCCACGTTGACTCCAGATCACTTGGCCCGGTTGAGCCAACATATTGTTTGGCGATGCTTTGGTATTGCTCGATCAGTCCACCGAGTTTGTCGGGTGGAGAATTATCGTAGTAACCCGCTTTGGCGACCCGAAATGCTATCTCAAGCGACCATTGTGACGCATTGGCAATCTGGTCAAAGAAGGCAGGAGTTAAGAATCCGCCAGCCGACGCTGCCATTCTCGCCTGAAACCACGGGTCGGCATTATGTTCCAAAAGGATCAGAGTGGCCTGCAGGTTTTTAATGGCGTCGGCATAGACCAGAAGGCAGAATGTCCCATGATATTGAAATGCATTCGGATCCCCGCCGTTTTCGAGATAAAGCGTCAAAAACTGGTTACCGAACGCGTAATCTGGAAACGGCACGATCCGCCCGTCGTCCTCCATACCAAAGGCCGTCTTCGTCTTCATCGCCTTGAACGCAAACTCATCCTCATTATACCGCACATCTGCCCCATGCCTCACCAGAGCTTGCGCCGCCGGGAAATTGCGCGACAGCAGCGCTTCGCGCAGCAGATTGTCGGTATAACCCTTGTCGATGCCCCACTCCCCTTCGGTCAGCGGGTAGGTCTCGTTGATCTCTTCCCTGCTGAACTTCGCCAGGTCGGCATCGGACGGCGTTCGCCCCATGACGATGGCGGTCAAGAGCGCCTTGATATCCATCGGTGCCTCGGCAAAGGATGTCTGCGCCCGTTTGAGATTCTTCTCCCGCCATTGTTCCACAAACGCTTCCTGGTCCTTTTGTGCCTGTTCGGCCTCGGCCTGTTTCATGCTTTCCTCCACGGTCATGGGCGGTTGTTGCGGTTCAGGTTCTTGCGGTGGTGCACGCAGGAACCAGCCGAAGCCGGCTAGCAGCGCCAATACAAAGATACCGGCAAAGACATGGTTCCATTTCATGGGTAGCTCCCGGCGAAAGCGTCCGCGTGTGTCTTCTCATAAACCCGCGTGATCAGCATGGAACTGACGCGTGCGCAGAGCTTGGTGATGGAATCGCCAGAGATGATGCAGGTATCTTTACCCATCCCATTTCTCCGTGCCTTCCTGCTGTTTGGTAAGCGGTAGGGCATCCGGCGGTGACCAGAGCTGGTCCGGGGCGAGGAAGAAGCCGCCAGCGCTTGCCGCCCTTCGCCGTCTCCGGCTCCATCAATCGTTCGCCGAACACATGGAAGCCATGGCTGCCAATGATCTCCGGCGTTTCGCCGTCCTCCCCGGCCGGGCGATATCCACCCGCACCGGCCAGCTTTCCAACTGCTTTTCCTCCGGCGTACGGGCGACGGCAGAAAATGTCAGATCGGTTTTCGGCTTGAACGGCGCGATCTCGCTTTCGGCTTTCAGCGACGAGACATTCGCCTCGCCGCAAAACACATCCGAAAGCACCATCTCCGGCTGCGCTTCCGGCAGTACGGCCCGTCTCCCCGCGCGGATTTCGAACGCCGCCCGCACCACCAGCACCCCCATCTCACTTCCGTCCAGATACCAGTGGCGGAAGAACAGGCACGGAAAGGGGAGAGAAATTTGGGGGATCATGGCGTGTCACTTTTGCTTCTTTGGAGGAAAAAGAAGGTGAATCCAACTGTCGGCACGAGATGATACTCGCCTGAGGCCACAAGAACCTGTGCGAAATAATAGAGATCGGCGAGCAATGCATCGACGAGCGGTTCGACAATGTTCTGAATATAGTCGTCACCGGTCAGGTTGGCTTTTGGCGGCGTGTTTCCCTGCAGAATGTCATCCTTGACTTTTTCCTTTTCGGCATCGCCCATATTTGCGAATTCCGGCGTTCTTGCTGAAATCGCCTCTTGGATGGCGTCTGTTTCGCCCTTGGTCAGGGTTTTGCCTTCGGCAAGCTTGCCAACGAAATAGTCGATCAGCTTCTCAGCGAATTGGGACAGGGTCCGGCTGGACAATGCCAGGCCCTCGATGTCGTTGAGAACGGTGTATTGGTGCTGGCTGAGCGTCTGCCTCTCCAGCGGATAAAGCGTCGGCAGGGCCTCCCACATCGGGGCATAGGTCTTGTGTGAAAAGCTCATCTCGCCGGGGCTGATCCCCTGATAGCCATGCGGGTTCGAGACGGCCTGCGGCATTTTGTGGCCGCTCCAGCGCAGAAAATTCGAGACGATCGGCACCAGCGGCGTCGGCGCTTGCAGCGAGTTGAGAATTTCGCCGAACACATAATAGGCCCGCACCGGAATAAGCGCAGCGGTGTTCAGGCTGCCGCCTGCCTGTTTGGCGGTGTATGCAGTGATGCCTGCGGCGTTATAGGTCTTGCAATAGATTTGAAGGTCTGGCTCTGACACCTGCGCCGCAATCGCCGCCGCCGAGGTCAACCCGCCGCCGAGCGAGTGACCGGTGATGATCAACCGGTTATTCCAGTTATTTGCAGCGATACCAGCAATCTTCTCTGCTGCCTTGACTCCGTCGCTGTATTGCTTGGGATAAAAACCGAGCCCTTGGGCAAAGTTTGTCGGCCAGTCGCCATTTTCACCCATGTAAAGCGTTGCTGTAAACTGCAGCTTCACCGTCACCTTGGCGGTGATCAGGTGGTATGCTACCACCGGAATTGTCTTCTCGATGGCCACATCGGTAAACAGGGGCTCGGTCATCAGCCCCTGCTGGTTCATCTCCACCTGCTTCAGCGCTGCATAAGTGTCGTTGTGCGAGAAGGTGCGGTCGAATGTTCCGCTTTTCGTTTCGGTTCCAAAGATGGATTTTTTGATCTCATAGCTCCACGATCCCTTTATATTCAGGGCCAGTTCGGCAAAGTCGCTTGGTTCGGAATCGCTGCCGCGAAACACCAGAACCGGCGGGCAATCGCCGGTCTCGCCTTTCTTTTTGGTTCGTAAAATCCCCATTCCAGCCCAGATGCTTCCGAATCACCATCTGTTTTTGTCCAGTATTTTTCATTCAGATCCAGAAATGGCTGCATCGGCTTTGGCAGATCAGCCTTTGTCTTGCCGTAGATATCTAGGATCAGCATCGAGGCGTAACGCAGACAGACCTCGATATCGGCATTCCGGTGAACATCCGTGGTATTATTGCCCATCCCAGCGCTCTGTTCCTTCCGGGCCATCGGGCATCTTGTTCAGCGGCAGGGAATCGGGCGGCGACCAGAGCTGACCCGGAGCGAGGATAAAGCCGCCAATATCGTCCGGCACTTTCATCGCCATCAGCTCGGCAATCGCGCCGGTCGGCTCGACATGATTGCCTTTGAGGATAAGTTCCAGGACGCGCTGCAATTGCCATACAGAAAAGAGATTGGAAGGACCTGTGACGCCGATATATTGCGCGGCAATTGTCTGGTACCGCTTCAGCAGCTGATCGAGCTTTGCCGGTGGGGCATTGTCATAATAGCCCTGAAGCGCCACCCGAAACGCCATTTCACAAGACCACGGTCCAGCATTGGCATTCGACACAAAGAAACTCGAATAGAAGTAACCTTTACCATCCGGCACCTCAAACCAGGGATCGGCCTTGTTTGCCAACAGAATCAGCACACCCTGAAGATTGTTCTCTCCATTCGCAGCACTTACCAGATTGTTCATCCCATCGTACTTATACGCATTGGGATCGCCGCTATTTTCCAGATAGAGCGTCAGAAACTGGTTGCCGAACTGGAAATCGGGATAGGGGATATAGCTGATGACATTGGTGAAGTTCGTCTTCATGCCAACGGCGGTAAAGGCCATTTCGCCGCCATTATAGTTGACATCGGCGCCATGGCGCACCAGCGCTTCTGCCGCCTGGTAATTGCGCGACAGCACCGCCTCGCGCAGCAGAGTGTCGGTAAAGCCGTGCTTGTAGCCGTATTCCTCCGGCGTTTCCGGGTAACCCCGGTTGATTTCCTGCTTGCCGAGCACCGCAAGGCGGGCATCCGTCACGGGTTGCCCCATGACAATGTCATGCACCACCGCCTTCACCAGAGGAGGCGCATCGGCAAAGGAGGCCTGCGAGCGCTTCAGGTTCTTTTCCTGCCAGTGATTGAAATAGGCCTCGAAGGCGATCCTGTTACTTTCTGCCACGTCTGCCTCCTGCTGTTTTTCCCATTGCGCATCCTCGTAGGCGATCCGGCGATCGTCTATCTCCTGCGCGGCCACATAGACGATGACGAGCGCCGCCAGCACGCCTGCGGCGATTTTCAGACCGCGCTTCATCAGTTCACCTTCACGACATCCGAAAACATTTTGATGTTCTCGTCGCCGGTCGTGATGATGTTCTTGGCCGAGATCGTAACCGTTCCGTCCTCCGTCATGACGATCCTTGATTGACCACAGTTGAGAATGATCCGGTCGCCGGCATTGATTTCTATCGTGCGTTTCACGGTCACGTTGTAGTCCCTGCCGACCGTTGTGTTCTTGTTGACCCTGACATCCTCGTCATGGTTCGCACCGATCGATTGGTTCTTGTTTTGCTCGACAGCAATCGACAGATTTCCATTGCCCTTCTCGCTCGTTTCGGGCCGACCGAGCGCCTCGGCTGTTGTGCCGATGCCTTGTGTTTCCCGGGAGGCTGAAGACGGTGTAAGAGTGCCGGTATTGCCCGGCCCGACGCGTAGCTCCATATTGCCGTCGATGATCTCGGTCAGGTTATTGCCGACCTCGATGCCCTTGTTGTGGCCGACGGACTGGACCCAGTTGTTGTTGATGCGTTCGGAGTGGTGGTTGTTGGTCTTTTCGTTGCGGTCTTTCTGGGCGTAGACATAGACCTCCTGCCGGTCGTTCTCGTCCTCGAAGCGGAGTTCGTTGTAGCCCTTGCCCTTGTGGGTCTGGGATCGCCAGACGGTTCTGGTCTTGTGTTCGGGGAGCTTGTAGGGCGGCAGGTTGAGGGCGTTGTAGGAGCGTCCGGTGATGATCGGCTGGTCGGGGTCGCCGCCCATGTAACTGACGAGCACTTCCTGTTTGACCCGTGGCAGGATCACCTCGCCGAAAGTGCCGCCCGCCGAACTCGACGTCACCCGCGTCCAGACCGAGGAGTGCTCATTGTCTTTCGAGCGTCTGTCCCACGGATAGGAAAGTTTCACGCGGCCCCAGTCATCGCAGTAGATTTCCTCACCCTCCGGGCCGCTGACGGTTGCGATCTCCGGACCGTCGGCTTTCGGCTTCGGCTGTTTCGGCGGGGCGTAATTGAGGTCCGCCGGCATCGCCAGGAAGCGATTGGCATAGGTGGTGGCGCCCGCTCCGGCTTCTTCCTTCAGCGCCTGCGGCTGTTCGCCCACATGGGTGACGGTGAGAAGATGCCAGAAGACGTTGCAGTCCTCATTCGGATGCTCGGTGAGCCGGACCTTGCGGCCCGGCGTCAGCGCCGGCGCATTGGTGCGGCCTTCGCCGGTGGTGGCCTCGACGCGCACCGCCTCGATCTGTGTTTTGGTAAACGGCTTGCCGGCATTGTCGTATTTGTAGCCGCCCGGATAGTTGTAGAGATCGTAATCGCCTTTGGTGCCGTTATCGGCCTGGCGGTCGGCGCGATGCTCTTGGCTGTACCCCGGATTCGTGAAGAGACGCTCGCGCTGGGTGAAGCTCGTCGCCCGCAGGCGCTCGCGGAAGGTGAAGCTGCGGCAGAAGACGCCCTTCGCCACGCCGCCGGGATTGGCATTGTATTCGAGTTCCGGCATCTCCTTCAGCTTCGGCACGATCATCGGTGTATCGATGAAAGTCACCTGGTTCTGGCCGTTCTCGCCGGATGTGAAGAAGAACCAGATGCCTTCCTCGGCGGCGATGCGCCGGACGAAATCGAGATGGGTCTCGTTGTACTGGACGCAATATTCCCGCGCCACATGGGTGCCTTCGAGCACGAAGCGCATATCCTCGACGCGGCTTTCCTTCAGCACCTCGGCGATGATCTCGGGCACGCTCTTCTGCTGGAAGATGCGGCTGTCGGAGCCATGGGCGAGCCGGCCGAGCGCAGGCATGAGGACGACCGTGTAGAAGGTGCGGTGAAGCCCCTCGTCGCGGCGGGCCATGTCGGCGATGATGCCGGAGAAATGCCGGATGCCGGCATATTTGTGATGGATGGTCAGCGTCGCCGGTGTGTCGAGCAGGGCGTTGATATCGATTTTGGGATCGTCGGAAACGAGTTCGATCACCACCTCGGAAAGTTCGAACAGCTTTTCTTGCGCCGTAAACCCGTGAACAAGAAGTCCGGCATCCTTCAACGCCGGGGCCTCGAAGGTGAAGGCGATGTCCTGATCCTGAAAGAGGACCGGCATGTCGATGATCGCGTTCATGGTGATGTCCCATTGCCGTATGCAGCCTCATCCAAAAAGGGCGCATAATTATGATATTCAATCCATGATTGTGGCATTCCGCGCACCTCCGAAGCTATTCCGCTCCAGAGGTGCCAATGTCTCGTCCTCAGGTGGCCGGCGTGCGCCAGTCATCCGAGCCGGATGTGCCGGATGCCGTGTGCTCCCAGGTGATCTTGCGGTAGGAAAGCTCGACCTTCACCAGCTGGGTGAAATCGGCATTCTTCGGGTCCTGACAATGCGGCAGGGTGCAGTCCATGTCGGTCACCAGCGCATCTTCCAGCGTGGTGGTAAAGAAATGCTCCTGCTTGCCGGCGGAGTTGGTGCGGTACCATTTGACATCGCATTTGGTCAGCATCTCGCCGGTGCAAAGGGCGTTATAGAGCAGCGGCACGGCCTTGTTCAGCGTGCAGGTGAACTTGAACGGCGTGTGCACGCGCTGGCCGGCCGGCTGGCCGGACTGCGGGTCGCGGGGAATGACGACGGTGTGGTCGATGGCCTGGACCATGACCTCGTCCTCATGGCCTTCCTGCCAGACATTGCCGACCGAATCCTCGGTAAAGGCGCCTTGCGTGATCGGGCCCTGCGTTGCGCCCTCGATCGTGATATAAGCGGGTGTGGGCATGGGTTACTCCTGCCTGTTATCGAGACGTCTGCCGGAGTTTGCCTCGCGCAATGGCCGGACGGAAAACCGGTTTCCACTTTTCCTGTCCATTGCGCCTGTCGCCAAACATGCAAGATCCGGCAGACGTCCTTCGTTTCATCGTTATCATTGCCGCGGCACCATGCCGTCGGCGGGTTCAGGCCCGTCAGCATCAAACCGCGGCGGGCAAGCAATGCATCGCATAAACCGTGCCAGAGACGACCTTTCCGGATGGAAAAATTCTAGGCATCTGATTTTTAAAGTGTATTTTTATCGCCGTGAGCAACAGCGCGCCCATATGAGCGATTATTTATGTAAGTGAACCCAAGAAACTCCGGCCAAAAATGGCCGGGACAAGTGCGGACATAACGGTAAAATTCGCCGTAACCAATTGATGCAAAACAGTGAATCCGCCTCGGCCAAAAATGGCCAAGCTTGGCCATTTTTGGCCAGCACCGTCGAGTACTAAAATATTCATTTCAAATCAGTGGCTTGATACCTGATTTGAGTTGTTTGTGACTTACATAATCCCGAATTCTTCGGTTCAGAGACCCTGAAAAGTCCGCACTATCTCCTGCGATGTTCCGACTTCTCGACCGTCTGATGTTGCCGACGCGGCTTTTCAGCGCGCGTTTGGGATGGTCGGTCTTGCCGCTATCATGGTGCGTCACTCCCTCCGCTTTCCCGAGGAGAAGCCGGCAGTCAGCGCTGCATGAGAAGAAACCACGGCTGCCGGACGTTTTTTTCTGGCACGGCAGTGCTTCCGCGAGAAATGCGAAAAATGAAACGCGGCTTCACTGGCACATGCGAAAATCAGCAAAGGCCTGCCGTTCTACCAATGCGAAAATCTATCCGTCTGGAACGGAATCCAGCAAGACGAATACGACACTGTCAGCCCGGATCGCCTGTCAATTCGGCCTTTTGCCCGATTGCGGACGGAATATCATATTGGGCGCGTGCTGAAATCGGGAATGCGAAAACCCGGAAAGCAAATGCTAAAATTAAAAATAAAAACGCGTGTATAGAATGCGAAAAGAGAATGTATAATTCCATAATTTTAAATTCTTTTAGATAATAAGAAAAATGAACTGTAAAAATATTAATCGCATATCTTGTCGAGACGAATCACAGGCGATAGAAAGACTGCGAATCAGTCGTCAAACCTCTGCTTCGTCCATCGGTATTGATGGCGGAGGGTCATGAGAAATACGGGAGTTGAAATGCGCTGACTTGAGCATCAGGGCTGAAAAGACTGAGGCCCGGAGGATTGCCGTCCTCCAGACCCAAATAAATCGTGTGCCACGATTGGTCTTCTCATCCCACGCATCACGGAAGAAGTCAAGTTACACGCCACCATTGGGTGCGCGTGAACGAATGGACCTTGTCTGAACGCCGCGATCGGACGTGCTCTTTGTCGTGCATGGCGCCATGCTCGATATGATCGAAAACATAAAGCAGGATATTCTGGATGCTGCCATTGCCGACGGGGCTTTGATCGCTCACCGGCTCGACGAGCTTTGGCGCACCGTGATCTCCGACAATGACGATCTGCAGGCCGAAAACCAGAAACTGACGGCGATAATACGTGTGCTCGAGGCTGAGATTAAAAGTCTTGGCGGGCAGATTGCCAAGCTCAACAAGATGAAATTCGGCCCGAGCGCCGATACCAATCCCCAGAAAGGCAAAGATAGAGGCAAGTCCGGCGCGGGTTCCTATGGTCAGCCAGAGACTGGAGAGGGCAAACCTGCCGAAGGCACCGATGGGTTCGCCGGGCAGACCGCGCAGGCCGAAGGAACAACAACCTCGGAGAAAAAGCCGCGAAACCGGTCCGGGCGCGGCGCGCGCGCATGGCCGCCCCATCTCGAGCGGCGTGAATTCTACATGGGTACCAAGGACGGTCTCTGTCCCTGCGGTTGTGGCGGAACGATCCGTGATTATGACATCAAGGAGACGCCGGAGGTAATTCCCGCGAAATACTATATCGCTGTTCGCAAATACCCGAAATATCGTTGCCTTCAGGGGAAGATGGTCGGCACGCCCTTTGAACCGGCGCTGATCAGGGGGACCACCTTCAGCAATGGCTTCCTGGCGCATTCGATCGCCATGCGGTTTGATTGGTATCTCCCTGGTACAGGCAGGAGCGGCTTTTCGAGGCTTGTGGTATAAATTCTCCGCGTTCCACGCTGATGCGCTGGGCAACGGCGGTGGCACTCGGCGCTCTCCTTCCCATGTGGCAACGGATCGAGCGTGAAGCACGGTCCGAAAGCTGGCGGCTGTTCATGGACGAAAGCCCCTGAAGGAGCTCGATCCGGGTCGGGGCAGAGCACGCCAGGTTTACCTGTACGCCCTTCATCATGACGATCGCTCTTTCGGCGGCAACCGAACGCCGCTGGTCATCTACTATGTCGGCCCGACGCGATCGATGAAACGCATCCATGAAATTCTTTCAGGCATGACCGCCATCGTACAGACGGATGCCTATTCCGGCTATGGACGGCTCGGAACGCCGGGCACCTGTGTTGCGGGCATCAAGTCACCGAAATGCTGGAGCCATGCGCGGCGCAAGTTCACCGACGAGTTTGATGCCAACAAAACGCCGGATGCTGATGACATCATCCAGATCATCGCCGAACTTTACGCCGTCGAGGGTGACATCAATGGCAAACCGCCCGATCATCGACGATCGGTGAGACGAAAACTGTCACAACCGATACTCGACCGGCTGCGATGCAGGCTCATCGAGCTCGCTGAAATCCATGTCGTCAACAACGGCATGCGCAAGGCCATCCTCTATGTCCTCAGTCATTGGGCAGGCCTGACCATGTTCGTTGATAACGGGCGTATCGATCTCGATACGAACGCTGTCGAACGCCTGTTCAAACCGACGAAGCTGCTCGCAAAGAATGCCCTCTTCGTCGGCAGCGATGAAGGGTTCGAGGCATGGGCAATCCTGTCCTCGATCGTCGAGACCTGCAAGCTGAACAGGGTCAGGGTCGAACCCTATCTGAAGTGGCTATTCGACGAGATCAACCGCAATAGCGGGACTGTCGACTACGAAAAGCTTCTCCTGGAATGCGCCGCTGGAGCTGCGTCAGGCATAATCGCCGAAGGGCGAGCGCATGGTCCATCGCGATCGTCTACCGACCCGGGTGATGAGGTAATCCCCCGAAAAATAATGGGCTTCAAAAGTAGAATTTTCTCGGGTTTTATGACTGAGGAGATTTTGATGAAAAAGACGAGATTTAGCGAAGCACAGATTATTGGCATTCTGCGTCAGGCAGAAGGTGGCGTTCCTGTGCCTGAACTTTGCCGGGAGCACGGGATGAGTTCAGCGAGTTTTTATAAATGGCGGGCCAAATATGGCGGCATGGATGCGTCGATGATCAGCCAGATGAAAGCGCTGGAAGACGAGAACCGCCGTCTGAAAAAGATGTATGCGGAGATGAGCATGCAAACCGAACTGCTGAAAGAGGCTTTGGGAAAAAATGACGCGGCCATCTCTACGCCGGGAGGTGGCCGCGCAAGCCGTGGCGATACGTGGGGTGAGCATAGCACTTGCCTGCCGAACGTTCGGTGTCAGCGAAACTTGCTACCGATACAAAGGCAAACGCAATGATGAGAATGAACAGATCGCCGATCTTCTGACCGGCTTGACGCAGGCAAAGAAGAACTGGGGCTTTGGCCTTTGTTTTCTCTATCTGCGGAACGTACAGGGACGGCGCTGGAATCATAAGCGTGTTTATCGCATCTACCGCGCGCTTGAGCTGAACCTCAGGATCAAGCCACGCCGGCGGCTGAAACGGGAAAAACCGGATACACTCAATGTCCCGACAACGCCGAACGCGGTCTGGTCCATGGACTTTATGGCGGATCGGCTGGCCGATGGCCGGCAGTTTCGGCTTTTGAATGTTCTGGATGACTTTAACCGTGAGGGGCTTGGCATTGAGGTCGATTTCTCTCTACCTGCGGAGCGTGTCATCCGTAGCCTGAACCAGATCATTGAGTGGCGCGGCAAACCGCTGGCAATACGTGTTGACAATGGCCCGGAATATGTCAGTGGAAGGCTTATGGACTGGGCTGAAAATCAGGGCATTGCGCTGAATTACATCCAGCCTGGAAAGCCGCAGCAGAACGCTTATGTCGAACGCTACAACCGGACAGTACGACACGAATGGCTTGACCAATACATCATCGAGAGTATCGAAGAGGCGCAGGCGTTCGCCACACAATGGTTATGGAGCTATAACAACGAGCGACCCAATATGGGCATCGGCGGAATGACACCCGCACAGAAACTGAAAATGGCTGCGTGAATTCTACCAAAAGCCCCGTTAAAAGGGGAGGATTACCGCACCACCTCGAATGATTCCAGCCTGTGAACCCGGGACGGTCGGCAGTCGGCCTGGGCAAATAGTGAAAGGACATCGGCACTGGGCGCGGGGACATTCAGTAACAGAGAGGTTCTATCGGCGATGTCGCCCACGGTCACGCTCTTCCGCACCGCCAGTGGGTCGTTTGCTGCCAAGACCGCGAATGGCGGCGTTGCAATCAGCGGTCCAATCTCGAATTCGTCGACCAGACTTTGGACCTGTCGCTGTTGGCAAGTGGATACCTCGAAATACCTATCCAACTGTCCCGAGCGCGGCTTGTAAGCTTTCCTCTAACCTCGGTAAAATCAACTCATTTCCCCAGCCACTTAAATGGTCTTGGTCACTAAAAAGCGGATTTCCAGCATCATCAAAAATATAACAAGACTCGCCCGGGCATAATACATCCAGAACGTCGAATACAATGACGCCCTCCACGCCTTCTTCGATTTTCTCTATTGAGAATTGCGTAGGTCGTAGGCGATCCAATAAGTCTGTACGCGCTACAAAAGTGGGGTTCGAGCAGATAGGGTTGTGGCGATTGTACCAATCAGCACACCTGAATGGAATGTACCGAAATAGGGGTTCAGGTCCTCTAATAATAACACCCACTCCGGCCTTTCTAAGGTCTCTTACCAATGCACTTAGCTGTTCGCGTGCATTCTCTATTAGCTTGATGTTCTCGTCCGAATCCAACTGTGGTTCAGGAAAAGAGGCGCCATCCTGATTGACATACCTCGGAACATTGAGGGCGGAAAACAGAACCACATCACCATTTGTGACAGTTTTAAGAAAAGCGCAGTCATCTGGATTGGGGACAGGCGTGAGCAAAGTGAAAGCACAGTCGTTGTAGGTTACAAACTCCATATTTTCAGCATCGGCGGCCACCATCGCCGCCCCGGAAATTGCGTCGGCATGGCTGTCTCCTACTACAACAAGCTTTCGTCTACCAGTTGTAAGGCCGCCATCATGTTGTGAACCCAGTGTCGGTAGATCTCTCGGCGACCACCCAAACTCTGTGCTGACGACTGATAGACTAGGAATAGAGCGTCGGAAATCTCTGGGAGCTCCTGCCGCAAAGACAACTGCCAAATAACATATGGCTGCAACAGACAGGGGAACGAAAACGACCTTGCGCACTCGATCAATCCGTGAGCCGAAGCGCTGAGTGGGAAGCTCAATCAGATGATAGGAAGCTATTGCCAACGCGAAAGAGAGTAAGAAAGCTAAAACGAGAGGTAATATGCCATCGAAGCCAATTGTCCAGCGAAGAAGCACAACAACTGGCCAGTGCCAAAGATATAGTGAGTAAGATATTCGGCCTACGTAAGTGATCCATGACAACGATAGAAGCCGTGTGAACACCAAATCTGGATTTTTGTATGGGTTTGTGACCATGCGAATACGGCCGTCGAAAATACCGCAAGAGGTGCAGCTGGAATTGGTGAAGCGAAACTCAGCGGCTGAATAAGCGATATCAAAATGAGTATGAAGGATATGAGGCCTATAACTTTACGGTATCTAGGGCCTATGGCTGCGTCTAGGCGAATTGACTTCGATGCTGAAAAGGCAATGGCGCCAGCTGCCAGCTCCCAGAAGCGAGAAAAAGCGAGTAGAATGCGGTGGAAGGGCTGGTGAAACTCCACCAAATGGCACATGCAATGGAAACTAAGCTCAGAGCAGTCAAAACCAGATTGAATGTTGATCTGCTTTTTGCATAGCGAAAGATGCCCCAGACCAAAACTGGAAATATCAAATAGAATTGCTCTTCAACGCCGAGCGACCAAGTGTGCAGGAAAGGATTGTATGCTGCGAGTTGATCGAAATAATTTGTGTTCTGCCCTAACATGAGGACGATGTTGGCTACGCCTCCAACTGCGGCAGCTCCAGTAAATAAAATTGATGAACTTAAGTAGGCGGGAGGGATCAGAAGAGCTGTAAGTAGTAGTGTGACTAAAAGCATAACAAGCAGTGCGGGCATTATTCGCCAAACGCGACGCTTGTAAAATTGAGAAATATACCCGTAAAAATCGCCGTCAGCTCTATCGAAAGAAGAAAAAAGAGACTTAGAAACTACAAATCCACTAATGACGAAAAATATATCGACACCAAGTAGGCCTTGACTGATGAAATAGAATTCAAAATGATATAAAATAACAGAAATAACCGCGATAGCTCTGAGGCCATCTATGTAGGCTAGTCTTTGCTTTATGTGTGATTCGTTCATCTTTATAAAAACCAAATTTATTAGAAGTATTAATAGGTGTATTTATGATTAAGAATTTTGTATGGTTATATATCAAGCGATAAAATTAGTGAAGTGGCTCTGGAAAACTGAACAGACGAGGTAGTTAATTTCTGGCTCTTCAATTCGGTATACCCTGATCTGCAAGATGGACGAAAACAGCTTCAGACATGATGAAACCTACGACCGGCTGAACCATGTCGAGCACCAGAAAGAACGTCTGCTCGAGCAGAACCGGGCGCGCTCCTTAACGTCTCGGCGAAACCGAAGAGTTCGTCGCCGAATACCAGAATGGACCTATCACGGTTTCGTACCGGCCCAATCGCTCGTTTAAGCCACTTTCCGTTCGAAAGCGACGGGGCTTTTCCAGCCCAGTGCAGAGTGGCGTCGCCGTGGATCGTAGAAGCCGTTGATGTATTCGAAGATTACCATTTCAAACTGCCTTCGCGTTGCCCATGGCCGCCACCAGATCAGTTCTGCCTTGATCGTTTTGAAGAATGTCTCGACAGCGGCATTATTACAGCAATTTCCTTTGCCGCTCATGGAAAACAACCTTGCCTTCGTGCCTACCGATTCAAGAGATTTATCAGAATCTGCTGACTTCTTTAAATAGCCATTTATAAGCAAATGCTTGTGCTTGCTCGGGCTCAGCTTTGCCTAGAGATCTAGAAATTGGCCTGTTCAGCCGCGAAATGGAGCTTCGTCCTTTCCGGCTTCCATGAATCTTCTTCTTAATAGGTGCGGCATCTACGAACGCCAGCTTCGCGCGCACCCCAAGCCGGTCGTTCGATCAGCCGCGCGTGGCTGCCGAAAGCAGTCATTCAGGCGGCGCAGGATCGAAACGCTCCGATCATGCAGGGCGCTTCGGTTTGCGGCTCTTGTGTTTCGACGTTTTGCCGCGATCGGTCGACGGGGCCTGGTGTTTGCGGGTCGGCTTGCCGTCCTGCTTGAATTTCGGTTTTGCCTGTCTCGGCTTTTCGCGCATCTTGCCAGCCGGCGCGATGATGATGCCTTTCTCGAGGCTGCCGGGCTGCTTGATCTGTTGCGCATAACTTTCGGCCTTGTCGGCGGAGATTTCGAAACGTGTTTCGGTGTCATCGATCCTGATCGCGCCGACATCGCGTTTTTCACGCCGCCGGCGTTGCAGATCATCGGCAAAAGGAATTTCGGATCGGCGCGCTGCTTACGCCCGAGCGAGATGGTGAACCATACACCGTCCTTAATGTCCGGGCCTCGCGGCTCGCGAACCGACGCGTGTTTGTCTGCGGACCGGCGGTCCCGAACGGCCCTCTTGTTCTCGAGCGTCTCAGCGGAAACCGGCAACAGTTCCTCGGGGACGGGGTGGGCGGCCAGTTGCTGGCGAAGGAACGCCGCTGCAATGCGCTCAGGCCCCACCCGGTCCAGCAATTCGGTCACGAATGCCGATTCTGCTCCGTCCGGCTCAGCGGCAGAGGCGGCGGCATCGATGATGCGCCGGCGGTAGCGCGCCTCGATATCGGCAATGCCGGGCGCCGCACGAACGGTCGCCGTCAGCTTCGCCAATGTCAGCACGCGCTGAGCAGCACCTCGCCTGTGTTCCGGAACGATAAGTACGCAGACGCCTTTTCGACCGGCGCGACCGGTCCGGCCAGAGCGATGCAGCAGGGTCTCCGGGTTGCTCGGAACGTCAGCATGGACCACAAGGTCGAGGTTTGGAAGGTCGATACCGCGCGCCGCGACATCGGTGGCCACGCAGACACTCGCGCGTCCGTCGCGCATGGATTGCAGCGCATTCGACCGCTCCGATTGCGCCATCTCACCCGAAAGCGAAACCACTTTGAAACCGCGATTTGCCAGCCGCGCCGTGAGATGGCGAACCGCTTCACGTGTGTGGCAGAACACCAGGGCGCTTGAGCTGTCGGAATCGAGCAGCGTATTGATGATGGCGTGTTCGCGCTCATCGCGTCGCACCAGCATCAACTGGTATTCGATGTCGGCATGTTGCTCGGTAGACGCGGTCGTTTCGATGCGCACCGCGTTGTTCTGCACGGTCCTGGCCAGCTCGGCGATGCCGCGCCGCACGGTCGCCGAAAACAGCAGCGTGCGGCGCTCCTGCGGCGCGGCGCCGAGGATGAATTCCAGGTCGTCGCGAAAACCGAGATCCAGCATCTCGTCGGCTTCGTCGAGAACAACGGCGCGAACGGCGCTGAGGTCCAGCGCTCCCCGCATGATGTGATCGCGCAGGCGTCCAGGCGTGCCGACGACGAGATGGGCGCCGCGGCCGAGCGCACGGCGTTCGTTGCGCATGTCCATGCCGCCCACGCAGGTCGCGATCCTGACCTCAGCAGCCGCGAAAAGCCAATCGAGTTCCCTTTCGACCTGAATGGCAAGTTCGCGCGTTGGCGCGATGACCAGACCGAGCGGCGCGGCGGCGGCGTCAAAACGCTCGTCGCTTCCAAGCAATGTCTGCGCGATTGCGATGCCGAAGGCGACCGTCTTTCCCGAGCCCGTCTGCGCCGAAACCAGCAGATCGGCGTCACCGTGATTTTCGTTCGTCATCGCCATTTGAACCGGCGTCAGCGCGCTGTAGCCTTTCGCCGCGAGGGCGGAGCCAAGGGCCGGATGTATGGCGGCGATCGGGGATGTTGCGTTGGAATCGGTATTGGGCGTCATGGTCACCACCTTTGTGACTTGCCGAATATCATCATGTACGCTCTCTGGGTAGAGGTAGTTTGCCGGGATCTCCGCCCCTTGGAAAGCTGAGCTGATGACGACACCCAGCGGAATTAACCGGAGGGCCGAGCCGGGACGGTAATCCTCCCCTTTTAACGGGGCTTTTTGGTAGAATTCACGCAGCCATTTTCAGTTTCTGTGCGGGTGTCATTCCGCCGATGCCCATATTGGGTCGCTCGTTGTTATAGCTCCATAACCATTGTGTGGCGAACGCCTGCGCCTCTTCGATACTCTCGATGATGTATTGGTCAAGCCATTCGTGTCGTACTGTCCGGTTGTAGCGTTCGACATAAGCGTTCTGCTGCGGCTTTCCAGGCTGGATGTAATTCAGCGCAATGCCCTGATTTTCAGCCCAGTCCATAAGCCTTCCACTGACATATTCCGGGCCATTGTCAACACGTATTGCCAGCGGTTTGCCGCGCCACTCAATGATCTGGTTCAGGCTACGGATGACACGCTCCGCAGGTAGAGAGAAATCGACCTCAATGCCAAGCCCCTCACGGTTAAAGTCATCCAGAACATTCAAAAGCCGAAACTGCCGGCCATCGGCCAGCCGATCCGCCATAAAGTCCATGGACCAGACCGCGTTCGGCGTTGTCGGGACATTGAGTGTATCCGGTTTTTCCCGTTTCAGCCGCCGGCGTGGCTTGATCCTGAGGTTCAGCTCAAGCGCGCGGTAGATGCGATAAACACGCTTATGATTCCAGCGCCGTCCCTGTACGTTCCGCAGATAGAGAAAACAAAGGCCAAAGCCCCAGTTCTTCTTTGCCTGCGTCAAGCCGGTCAGAAGATCGGCGATCTGTTCATTCTCATCATTGCGTTTGCCTTTGTATCGGTAGCAAGTTTCGCTGACACCGAACGTTCGGCAGGCAAGTGCTATGCTCACCCCACGTATCGCCACGGCTTGCGCGGCCACCTCCCGGCGTAGAGATGGCCGCGTCATTTTTTCCAAAGCCTCTTTCAGCAGTTCGGTTTGCATGCTCATCTCCGCATACATCTTTTTCAGACGGCGGTTCTCGTCTTCCAGCGCTTTCATCTGGCTGATCATCGACGCATCCATGCCGCCATATTTGGCCCGCCATTTATAAAAACTCGCTGAACTCATCCCGTGCTCCCGGCAAAGTTCAGGCACAGGAACGCCACCTTCTGCCTGACGCAGAATGCCAATAATCTGTGCTTCGCTAAATCTCGTCTTTTTCATCAAAATCTCCTCAGTCATAAAACCCGAGAAAATTCTACTTTTGAAGCCCATTATTTTTCGGGGGATTACCGGACGATGCCCAGGCGCCGGTCGGGAAACCAGCTGACAAAGTGTTGAGCAGTTGATCTGAAAGTTAGTCACCCGTCCGCTATCCCGGGCAGTTGCCCGGAAGCCGGCCTGTCCGCCACTGCCCGGAAGCTGCCGTCCCGCTATACCTGCCCCGCTTCAGAGCCCGATTTAAAAGTTGTTGAGTGATATCAGAAGGATGTGATTCAACCACCTCTGCCAAGAACGTGGAGGATCGCATGCCCTGGAATGATATCACCCGCCTGCAGCATAACCGGGATCGCCTTCGCTATCCAACCGATTTGACGGACCGTGAGTGGGCTGTAATTGCTCCACTGATACCGCTGGCCAAGCCCGGCGGGCGGCCACGGAAAACGAATATGAGGGAAGTGGTGAACGCGATCCTTTATATTGCGGGCAGCGGCAGTCAATGGCGGGCTCTGCCGAAGGACTTCCTCCGGTCTCCACGGTGCGAGGCTATTTCTATGGCTGGCGCGACATCGGCCTTTGGCAGACCATCAATCATCTGCTCGTCTGCGCTACGCGCGAACTGGAGGGGCGCGAGGCCTCGCCCACAGCCGGTGTCATCGACAGCCAGAGTGTCAAGACCACCGAAAGCGGCGGGGTTTCGGGCTACGACGCCGGCAAGAAGATCAAGGGCCGCAAGCGCCACATCATCACCGATACGATCGGGCTGATGCTGTTCGTGCTTGTCCATGCTGCCGATATCCAGGACCGCGACGGTGCGCCCGATGTCCTGAAAGCCATCCGCTACCGTTTCCCCTGGTTGCGCCATGTCTTCGCAGATGGCGGCTATGCCGGGCAGAAGTTGCGAAAAGCGCTGCGCGGATGCGGCCAATGGAACCTTGAGATCATCAAGCGCTCCGACATAGCGAAAGGCTTTGAGGTTCTGCCCCGCCGATGGGTGGTGGAGCGCACCTTCGGCTGGTTCGGACGATGCCGTCGGTTGGCCAAAGATTGGGAAAAGTCCATCGCAAGCGCCACAGCATGGGTCAACATCGCCAGCATCAGGGTGATGACCAGACGCCTCGCACGATATTGTTTCCCATCATGAACTTTTGAATCCGGCTCTCAGACATTGGTCACATCAATGCAGTATCGACTGGCTTTCGAGCATTTTCGCTCGATCAGCCGCAGCAGCATGCGTTCGCTGTCGATATCGCGCACCTTGAGATGCGCGACTTCAGATACGAGCAACCCCGCGCCATAGGCATAGTGGTTCTTTTGTCGCACGAAGGGGCGTCAATTGATTAAGACAGTTGTGTTTCCAGACGGTTCCGCGCGTGAATGGACCGTAGCTCCTCCACGGGCAGTGGGCCGGATCGCTTTTCCAAAGAGGGAGCAACCTGATGATCAATTGGGGGCTTCTTGGGGCTGGCCAACAGCTTCCACTGTCAAGCGGCATGCCCGTTTATCGCGCGTGGTCCAGTCGATTGAGTGCCCGGTCTTTAGGCCGATTAACGCTGTACCGATTGGAGTCAGAACGGAAATTCTGCCCTCGGCGATATCGGCCTTTCCGGGGTAAACTAGCGTAACCTGTCTGTCTTCTCCCAGGTCAGTGGTAAAATGGACAGACGAGCCCATACGCACAACATCAACGGCGATGCGTTTGTCTTCGACGATCCGGGCGCGCTCAAGCTCTGCGAAAAGGAAATCGGCCAAATCGGGAGTCTGATCGGCGAATCGATCCGCAAGAAGTGAAAGCCGCTTGTGATCGGTTTTCGTCAGGACAATTGCAGGTTTTCGTAATTTCTTCTGGTTGGAAGGCACAGTTCATCTCCTTGCTGATATCATCAGCAAAATGAACGCCGCTAGAGAAGGCGTTATTTCTGTTTTCGGGATCCTGTGTCGCTTGAATGGCGCCGTTTCGAACGCCAGATGGCAAACTGCCTATGCCCCTCGACCGGGGCGCGACGCAACCTGGCCGGGGGCTATTTGCCTACGATGAGGCAAACCCGTTGAGAGCGGAGATTGAAGCGCTTGTTGTTCATAGGCACAGATGTGTCCCTGAACCAAGCTTGAGTCAAGCCTGCTTGTTTGCGGGAAGGTGCGTCCAAGTGTCTGATGTTGAATTTGCAGTGGTGCCGTCAGTATCCAGTTTCGCAGCAAAGAGCCGGTTTTATCGTTTCCTTTGGACTGGTACCTCAGGCGATATAACCGCAAAAACGACCTCGGAAGAGGGCGGTTTCGAGCGGTCGTTCTGCATCCACGCAAGACGAGGCTCTTTTTTAAGCCTTTGTCATATATTTCAAATTGAGTATGGAAATCGCAGCGGCCACGCTGGCCTGAACAGGGTCGACGACCGGAAGACCGATCTCGCGCTGCAGAAACGGCCTCTGTCGACCCATGCCGGCGCAGCTAAGGATAATGGCATCGGCTCCATCCTTTTCAGCCAGTAGGCGCCCGGGTTCCATGACCTTTGAGCGCGCAAGCCCTTCATCGCCTGATTCTTCGACGCTGAGTGAGGCAGAGCGGTCGCCCGCCAGGCGCGCAGTCAGGCCGAGTTCTTCAATCCGCCTTGTGTGCCGGGCAATCGAGGCCGGGCCGAGAGAAACGACGCCGAAGCGGCGGCCGAGCTGAAGGGCTGCATAATATCCGGCCTCAGCAATGCCGATCGCCGGGATGTGTCGGCTAAGCGGTTCAGACTTGTCGTCGTGCCTTGATTGAGCGCCTCCTTGGTGACCCCAAGAGATGATTTTCTGGATTGGTCGCGTTGCGCGTTGACAGGACGGAACTTTTGAAACTCCAAAGAAACATTGGGGATCGCGAGGTCGCATGTTCATGCTTGTTCTTGAGCGTGTGATTGCGATCACATAAGGTGTTGAGAACAAATAGTAATATTGGAATACCGATTCCGGGATATGGTTCGGCGCGCGCTCTTGTGCCTGATTGGCATTGAGGGAAGGGCGCTTGTTTGCAGCCCGGGCTGAAGAGGAGGAGAGCCGCTTCGTGTCACAGAACAGTTCAGAGGTTAAAAATGCCAGGCCGGGCGTCTGGCTAAAGGGGGACTGGCATCTTCATTCCCGTCACAGCACTGATTCAACCAACAACCCTGTCGAAAAAATCATCGGTTTTGCAGAGCGGCTTGGGTTCGACTATCTGACCATCACGGATCACGATGTTCATGTCGCCGGCGATGTCGCCGGCCATACCTGGTCGGATCCGGCATATCGCTCCGACAGCCTGCTTCTTTTTATGGAGCAGAGCTTACCGCTCCGCGCGGTCACGTCAATTTGCTGAGCTGCACGCCATATGATCACCAGCGCATTTTCGATCACCGCAACGATCGGGACTGGGATCTGCAGATGCTGAAGCGGTCGGTCGGGGTCCATTGGTCGGCCAACCATCCGGTGACCAGCAATCACTACGGCTTTTCGTTTGACCTCGCGGATTCCATCGAAGTCTGGAACGGTCCGATGTGGCCCAAAAATGCCGCCAATGTTCGTGTCTGGGACAATATGCTGCTTTCGGGCCGCATGCTCGGTGCGCGTGGAGGGTCGGATGCCCATCACGGTGTTCCTGACAGGCCGGAGCTTGCCACCCGATGGACGCCGGAGTCGACGATGAATTACGTCGGTACGCCGACCACCTGGATTTACGCCCGCAAGCGCTCAAAAACCGCGTTGCTTGAGGCGCTGGTGGCGGGCCGCGCCTGCATTTGTGCCAATCCGTTCAACCCGCGTGTTGAACTCCTTGCCGATGCTGATGGCGACGGCAATGCGGAAATGATGATGGGAGACAACGCGGTGGCGGAAGGAAGACCGGTTTCGTTCGAAATCCGTCTGTCCGAAGGCAGAATGGAGGGGCTTCCTATTCGGTGAGGATCATCAAGAACCGCGAGATTTTCACGACACTTCCCGTCGACCCCGCAACCGGAACCGCATGGTTCACCGACACCCTGCCGCCGGTGAACGCAGTTATTATCGTGCGGAACTGGACGGGCCGCAGGCGCCTTATCCGGACGTGCCCGATTCCATGGCGCTTTCCGCTGACAAGGTGGCACTCTCCAATCCACTCTATTTCAACTATGACCCGACATTCTGATTGTTAGCACCTGCTGTTGCGGGGACTTCAGCTGACAATCACCGGTTCTGTGTTGAATCCCTCCGGCAGCGGTTCCGGCCGCTCGATATCGATGTTCTCAAGGTGAAGTCCTTTGATGTTGTACGCAAAGAGGGCTGGCATGCCGCCGGTGTAGTCGACAAGCCCTATGACCCGGCCATCGGCGCCCTTCCGCCATGCGTTGATCCGTCCTTCTGCTTCGGGTGAGGCCTCGAGGTCCGCGGGCGTGGGGCGCAGATCATAACTGAACGCGGTGCGGTAAGGCCCTGGCCTCTGGCTGAGCGCGACATTGCGTATCACGATGTTCTCGATGCCGCCGATGCGTTCGGCGAAGAGGTTGATGGCCCCTCCATCGATCCGGATATGTTTTCGACCACGACGCCTCTGATGTTTCCGGCCGCTTTTTTGTCCGGCCGGCGGTCGACAAGATTGATCGTGAGTGCTTCCCTGAGCCCCAGAAGCCGTGAGGCGTCTCGTGGCAATCGAGCCGGATATCGCAAAACCGGACATTTTCAATCGCGCCGCCGTCGCGCGAGAATATGCCGAGACCGCGATTGGAGGACGACACTTCGCAGTTCTCGAAGGTGATATCGCGAAACATTCCGAAAGACTCGGTCCCGATCTTGAGTGCGCACGACTGAGACCGGACACGACTGCCCGAGATTTCGATCCGCTCGCATTTCCCGACGATTCCACCGTCCGGACGCTGTGAAGTTTTCAGGACGATGCCGTCATCCGCGGTGGAAATATCGCAGCCTGAAACAGTGACATCGCGGCAGCCGTCAATCACGATTCCATCCGTATTCGGCATGCGCAGGTCATTCTCGACACGAATGTTATGGATCGAAAGTCGGCTGCAATTCACCAGGTGAAGCGTCCACATCGGCGATTCGATCACGGTGAAACCAGAGAGCCGGACGTTCTCACAACTGTCCAGAACGAGCAGGCGCGGGCGGCGTGTGGCAGGAATGCGCGTTCCCATCTCGGCATCCTCGCCCAGAGAAAAGTGCGTCCCGCCGCAGATGAAGCGCCCCTTGCCGCTGATCGCGATATTGCTGGCATCCTCGGCTGAAATCATCGCCCGGTCACTCTCTTCTGCAATGACGCGGACAGGCGTGGCGGCATAAGCCTCATAGTCCGGGACGAGAATGAAGTTCGGCCCCTTCTTCAAGCCTCAAATCGACATCAGAAACCAGTTTCAGCCCGCCACTCAAATGGGCTCCGGCTTCAAGGATGACGGTTACGGGCGTTTCAGCAGCCGTATCGATGGCGCGCTGGATGCGGCCTGTGGCGTCGCCTCCGGTGGCGGCTATACGGATCTCGCGCAATTCTCACTCCCAAAAAATATTTTCATGATTTCAGGTTCTTTTGTCTAGGGCCTAGACTGGACTTTAACGGATTTGTTTGCGATTTTCGCCACATATCCAACAAATAAACAAATTGAAAGCAAATTCAGTGTAAAAAATTTCACTGTATGGGCGGCGATGGAGGATAAGCTGACTGATTTCTCAAAGATATTTCACCTCGTGGAATTGCTCTCGAAGCACATATTCACGCCGACCGATATCACCGTCGATTTCCGATTCCAGGAAGCGCCGGCTGCCGCCCGGGCAAAAATGCTGGAAGGTCCACATCCCGATTGGGCTCAGGTAACGCCGGATACCGTGTGGGGCGCGCCGCAGAGCTATTTCTGGTTTGCGGGCTCGGTGCAAATTCCCGAGGCCCTTGAAGGCCAACGCATCTGCCTCGGCATCGAAGCGATGTTCGGCCGGGTAATGGGGCGCTCGGATCCCCAGTGCCTGGTGCGGGTCAACGGCGAGATCGTCCAGGGGCTGATTATAACCATCGCGAAGTCTTGCTGACCAAGCGCGCGCGGTGGCGAGCACTTCACGATTATGATTGAGGCCGGGACGATTGAAGATCGTCGACAGCTCGGTTTCGGCGGGCGTCTTCTGGTTCATGACCTTGAAGCCGAAGCGCTCTATTATGATCTGAGGGCACCGCTCGATGTTGCCAAGCATCTAGACGTCAACGATCATCGCCGGGATTTCATCCTTAAAACCGTCTATCAGGCGATCAGTGTTGTGGACTTCAGACCCGGCAATCCGCGGCGTTTTGCAGACAGTTTGGCAGCAGCAAGCGCGGTCGCCGCCCGGATTTATGAGGCGGCAGACACCGAGATCGCCCCGCACATCACGGTCACCGGACACACGCATATTGATGTCGCCTGGCTCTGGCGCATTCGTGAGACCCGGCAGAAGATGGCCCGTTCGATGGCTACGGCGCTGCATTTGATGGCGGAATATCCCGAATACCATTTCATGTATAATCAGGGCCTGCTTCTGGATTATCTGGAGGAAGATTATCCCATCCTCTTTGAGGGGATCAGGCAGCAGCAACAGGCAGGCAATTTCGAGATCGAAGGCGCGCTCTGGCTGGAGCCCGATGCCAACATCACCAGCGGTGAGTCTCTCGTGCGTCATGTTCTGCGCGGCGTGCGCTATCACCTCGAAAAGTTCGGTGTGCGGCCACGTGTACTGTGGTTGCCGGATACCTTCGGTTACAGCGCCGCTATTCCGCAGATCATGAAACTGGCGGGCCTGAGCGTGTTCGTTACCCACAAGATGTCATGGAGCGACACCAACCGCATGCCGAATGAGGTGTTTTTCTGGCAGGGCATCGATGGCACGCAGGCTCCGACCTATTTCCTTACCACCCAGCCGGCAGACAGTACGTCGATCGGCACCACCTATTGTCCGGATCTCAAGGCCAGCCATGTGATGGGCACCTGGCGTCGCTATGCCCAGAAAGAGACAAATGACGAGTTGTTTCTCGTCTATGGTTTCGGGGATGGCGGCGGCGGACCAACGCGCGAGATGCTGGAACACATCCGCCGGATGGAGCGCGGCATTCCGGGTTGCCCGCGCGTGTCGCAGGGCTTCATGGGGCCGGCGCTTGACCGGATCGTCAAGCGGATGCACGAAACTCCGGGAGATTATCCCGTATGGGTCGGTGAGCTTTATCTCGAGTTTCATCGCGGAACTTTCACCTCGGTCGCCAAGGTGAAGCGCAACAACCGGCGGGCCGAGGCCATGCTCCGCGAGCTGGAAATGCTGGCAAGCCTTGCGTGGTTTTCGGCTGATGTGGACTATCCTGCGGCCGAGCTCGCGGCACTCTGGGATATCGCGCTGCTCAATCAGTTCCATGACATTCTGCCTGGTTCCTCGATCGGGCTCGTCTATGACGACAGCGATAACGACTATGCGGGTTTCTTTGGCCGTGCAGAGGCGCTGCGGCGCAGCCTTGCGACTCATCTTGCTGGCGAAGGTGAGGCGCTGATCGTCAATCCGTTCGCTCAGGCGGTGGCCGGACTGGTCGAGGTCTGCTCGGATAAACCACTCTCGCTCGCCGGGCGCGGTTCACAGGCGGTGATTTCCGCGGATGGCACGCGTTCTCAGATCGTGCCGGTCGAACCTGTTCCGGGCCTCGGTGCCGCGCAGATCGAGATCGGCACTGCGGCGGAACAGGCCGTGGGCTTTGGCGGTCTCTCCGTGGCGTCGGATAGTCTGGAGAATGAGTATCTTCGCGCAGGCTTTGATGCATGTGGGCGCCTTGTGGTGCTGATCGACAAGGAGACCGGGCGTGAATGCCTTTCAGGCGTTGCGAACCGGCTGCAGGCCTTCCGCGATCTGCCGGAGCAGTTCGATGCCTGGGACATCGATCGCACATTCGAGGATCAGGTCTTCGAGATCGATGGGCTTGTCAGCGTCGAAATTGCTGAAACCGGTCCCTATCGGGCAGCGCTGCGCTTCGAATGGACCTATGAAACTTCACGCATCGTTCAGGTGGTATCGCTTGCGGCGGGAAGCCGGGTACTGGAATTCGATACCTTTATCGACTGGCACGAGAAGAATACGCTGGTGAAGGCTGCGTTTCCTCTTGCTATGCGCACCACGCAAAGCGATGCTGAGATCCAGTTCGGGCATGTCTCACGGCCGACACATGCGAATACGAGCTGGGATCAGGCGCGATTCGAAAGTCCGATGCATCGCTGGGCATCCCTTGCCGAGCCCGGCTTTGGCGTCGCCTTTCTCAATGATTGCAAATATGGCTACGACGCGCGCGACACGACGCTCCGGCTGACCCTTTTGCGCTCGCCGACCTATCCCTGGCCGGAAGCGGATCAGGGGAACACCGGTTCCGCTATGGGATCATGCCGCATCGCGGTCTCGAAAGTTCTGCTGTTTCGGTGGCGGCTGAAGCATTCAACCATCCCTTGACTTTGATACCAGGTGAAGGTGCCCCCACGATGGGGTGCTGAGCCTGCCATTGTCCGTTGATAATGCCGCTATCGGCGTAGAAGCGGTCAAGCGTTCAGAGGATGGCGAAGGGCTGGTGGTGCGTCTTTGGGAGCGCCACGGCGCTGGCCAGAAGGTGCGGCTCGCTTTTGGGAATGTGATCGCACAGGTTTGCGAAGTCGACCTTCTGGAAGAGCCGATTGCCGTCCAGACCGTTGAGGGCGGGGTTCTGGATCTCGCCTTCACGCCCTTCGAAATAAGGACGCTGAAATTGAAACGGCGCGATAAGGGTGAAGGCAAGGCCGGGCAAAGCCTCTTTCTGGCAGCCAATGAACCTGCCAGAAAGGGCTAGTCCGGGCGAGAATGTCAGGCTGGCTGTTATGATGGCCCGATTCTCGTTCTTCAGGCTAACTGATAGAGAGGAACTGATATGGCCAAGGGCGCAAAGGTTGGCATGCGCGAGGTTTCCGAGCGCGCTGGCGTGGCAATCTCGACAGTGTCGCATGTTCTGAATGGCACAGCGCCGATCTCAGAGGAGGTGCGAGTGCGTGTACTCGACGCTGCACGGGATATCGGCTATCTGGCCCGGCGTTCGGCCCGGGCCTCCGTCAATGCAGTCAACAGGGTGCTTCTGGCCGTGCCGGAGGATGCGCTGCCCGACAGCGACGTCAATCTGGTGTCCTGGACTGTACTGAATGCGCTGACCCGCGAATGCGAGGATCGCGGTGTGCGCCTTGTTCCCTACACGCTCGGACGGGGCGACCCGGTTGCGGCGGTGGATGCGGCGGCGCGGGAAGCCAAAGCCGACGGCATCATTGTCATCAATGATGACCGCAGCGCGCTCCTTGATGCAATCGGGCGTTCCGGTATTCCCGCCGTTCTGATCAATGGCGAAGACCCCAACATGCATATCGACAGTGTGACCCCGGGGAACCGCTTTGCCGCTCAGAAGGCGACCAGGCTGATTATGGACAAGGGACACCGCCGAATCATCCACCTGACCTGGACAGGGCGGAAAACCGTGGAGCGCCGGCTCGATGGGTTTCTGGATGCCTTTCGTGACAGTGGCCTTCCGCTCGCTGACGCGGTCATTCTGTCGGCGGAAGGGTTCGAGCCTCAGCATGGGGATAGGGCCCTGACTGTGTGGCTGGAAGACCATCCCGACCTCGACGGCGCAACGGCGCTGTTCTGCGCGGCCGACAACCTCGCATTCGGGGCCATTCGTGCGCTGAAGCGGGCAGGGCATAGGGTGCCGCAGGATATGTCCGTCATGGGGTTTGACGGTGTGGCCCTCGGCGAGCTTCACAACCCGCCGCTAACCACCGTTTCGGTGCCGCTCGAACAATTCGGCTCGGCCGCGCTCGATCTTCTTGAGGCACGAGCCAAGAGCGGGCTTGCCCCGCGTGCCGCTCACCGTCTCGAACTTGGTTGCAATCTTGTTCTGCGCGAAAGCATTGCCACAGTCGAACGCTAGTAAGGCAACCACCTCAGATAATTGAATAAAAAAATTTCATGAATTGAAATGGAATACGTTTCATGTGCATGGAATTTTTTATTGCCAAAATTGATATATGGCTGTTAAAAAAGGAACCGAAATTGATACTAGGCCAGCAAAGCGGGAGTTTGCTGCGCAATTCGATCTTCGACTGGAGGAAGTTAATGAAAAAATTTTACAGCCGGGTGCGCTTACGCTTGCCCTTCTCGCCAGCGCCGCCATTCCGCATGCGGCCTATGCATTCCAGGAATCTCCGATGCTGAAGGCAAAGGTCGACGCCGGCGAGCTGCCGCCCGTCGACGAGCGTCTTCCGGCCAATCCGTCAGTCGTCGACGCAGCAACGGTCGGCCAGTATGGCGGGGTCTGGCATCGCGCCTATCGTGGCCCGGGCGACCGCTGGGGACCGACCAAGCTTATTGAGGAGCGAGCACTGAAATACGTGCCCGATGCCGAGGGTAACATCACGCTGATGCCGGCCTATATTGAAACCTATGCGGTCAATGAAGATTCCACCGAGTTCACTTTCACGCTGCTTGAGGGGCTGAAATGGTCCGACGGCGAGCCGGTCACGACAGAAGATGTCGCGTTCTGGTACAATGACGTCTTCATGAACAAGGCGCTGACACCGACCATCGATCCGACCTTTTCGCCGGGTGGTGAGCCGATGCAGCTCGAGGTCAAGGACGATCGCACCTTCACCGTCAAGTTTGCGAAGCCCTATGTCTATTTCCTCAACATTTTGGCCAAGGATCTCGACTGGCGAGCCGAGCCTCGACCGCCCGTCATTCCTGTTTCCGAAACATTATCTGAGCCAGTTCAACGACCATTACGCAAGCGCAGACGAACTCACCAAGGCGGCGTCTGATTTTGGTGTTCAGCGCTGGAGCGATCTCTGGGGCTCCAAGGGGCCGGTCACTTCATGGTGGCAGAACACAGATCTTCCGGTGATCACAGCATGGAAGATCGAGACGCCGGCGCCGGGCAATGTCGTCACCATGGTGCGTAACCCCTATTATTGGGCTGTCGATCAGGAGGGTAACCAGCTTCCCTATATCGACCGGATCGAGCATCGCCTGTTCGAGGCCATTGATTCCTTCAATCTGATGATCGTTCAGGGCCAGATCGACATGCAGATGCGCTACGTAAACTCCAGCGACTTCACCTTCTACAAGGAGAATGAAGACAAGGGGGATTATCGCGTCGGCACCTGGAAATCCGCCACGGTCTGGTCATTCGTGCCCAACCTTAACGTTGAGGACGAGGAGCTGAACAAGCTCTTTTCCAACAAGGATTTCCGTCACGCGCTTTCCGTCGGCATCGACCGCGAGACGATCAACGAGCTTGGCTTCTCGGGTCTGGGTGAAGCCCGTTCGGTATCTCCGATTTCGGGGTCGCCTTATTTCAACGCCGACTGGGAGACCCACTGGACGGAATTTGACCCCGACCTTGCCAACGAACTGCTGGACGGAATTGGTTTGACCGAGCGTGACGGCGACGATTTCCGTCTGCGTCCGGACGGCAAGCGTCTGCAGGTCGTGGTTGAGGCCTATCACGATACCGCTGCGCCCATTCTTGAGATTGCGGCCGACTATTACCGTGATATCGGCATCGAACTCCTGCCGCGCATTATCGACCGCACTCAGTGGGATGATAACCGCGACAACAACAACTTCCAGATCCAGTACACGCCTGTGGACCGCCTGTCGGTCGTTTCCGCCGATCCGCGCAATTTTATGGGCAATGACAGTTATGCCCAGCAATATTACGCCTGGTACGAGACGGACGGTAAAGCCGGGATCGAGCCACCGGAAGGTGCAGAGATCCGCAACATCTGGGCGGACTGGGAGAAGGCTTCGGTCGCCGGTTCCATGGAAGAGGCGGACGCCGCGCTTAACGACCTGATCGGAACCTTCGTGAATGAAGGCTATGTCATCGGTCTTGTCGGTGAGGTCTCTATCCCGGTCATCGTGAAAAACGACTTCAAGAACGTCCGTGACGGCCTGGTCGAAGACGATGTCACGCGTGGCGTAGGTTTCGGGCAGACCCAGCAGTTCTGGATCGACCAGAGCCAGCGATAAACCGACAGGCAAAGCTCCCTCCCGAGCAAGGGTTCCGCGAAGATGCGGAGCTGGCCGGCCGCCCGTTTGGTTACGGGCGGCCGGTGGGGAGCAGTGCGGAGAGTAGACGATGGCAAATTTCCTCTGGCGACGACTTTTGTGGGCAATCCCGACCCTCATCGTCGTGTCCTTCATATCCTTCATCATCATTCAGCTTCCGCCGGGAGACTATGTCACCGCTTATGCCGCCGAATTGCGCAACAGCGGCGAATACATCACTGCAGCACAGGAAGACGCGATCCGCACGCAGCTGGGGCTGAACGATCCAGTCCTCGTGCAATATGTGCGCTGGATCGGCAATATCGTTTTGCATGGAGATTTCGGCCAGTCCTTTCACTGGAACGCCCCGGTCTCCGACCTGATCTGGGGACGGTTGGCGCTGACCTTGCTTCTGTCATCGCTGTCGCTGGTTTTTACCTGGATCATTGCGATCCCGATCGGCGTCTATTCGGCGCAACGGCAGTATTCGCTTCTCGATTATGTGTTCACCGTCTTCGGCTTTCTCGGTAAGGGGATCCCGGATTTCCTGCTGGCGTTGATCCTGATGTGGATCGGCTTCGCCTGGCTCAACATCGATGTCGGCGGGCTGATTTCTCCTCGTTTCGAGGGCGAGCCGCTCAGCCTTGCGAAAATCGGCAATGTTTTGAGCCATGTCTGGATTCCGATTGTCGTGCTGGCCACAGGCGGCGCGGCCGGCCTCATCCGAGTGATGCGCGCAAACATGCTCGATGAGCTCGGAAAACCCTATGTGGAAACGGCCTATGCGCAGGGGCTTTCCGAACGGCAGGTGGTTTGGGGCTATCCCGTGCGGGTTGCTCTCAATCCCTTTATCTCAACTGTCGGCTGGGCACTGCCGGCGCTGTTTTCCGGTGACGTTATCACCGCTGTCGTGCTCAACCTGCCGACCACGGGACCGCTGATGCTGCAGGCACTCAAGATGCAGGACATGTATCTTGCCGGGGCCTTCATTCTGATCCTCAGCGTGTTCACCGTCATCGGTACGCTGCTGTCCGACATTCTTCTCGCGTGGTCCGACCCGCGCATCCGTTACGCGTGAGGCCGTTATGACCTTTGAAACTTCAGTCTACGCAGAAGAAAACGCGCTGGCGGCGGCAGAGCAGAGCATCTACACCGCCAATTCATGGAAGTTGATGTGGTGGCGCTTCCGTCAGCACCGGCTTGCCCTGATCTCGCTGATCTTCCTTGTACTGGCCTATATCACGGCGATCTTCGCTGAGATCGTCGCACCTTATGCGCCCGATTCCATCGAGCGGCTGGAAACCTTCGTGCCGCCACAAATGGTGCGCGTCATCCATGACGGATCTCTGACACGCCCCTTCGTTTATGAACTGAAGCGCACACGTGATCCGGAAACCGCGCGTATTACCTATGTGCAGGACAAGACCAAGCCGTTGCCGATCCGGTTCTTCGTGCATGGCGAAAAATATAAGTTCTGGGGCTTCTGGAAGGCCGATCTTCATCTCTTCGGCATCGATGCCCGCCGCCAGAAGGTTAATCTTCTGGGTACAGACTCGCTCGGCCGCGATCTGTTCTCCCGTCTGGTGTATGGTGCGCGCGTCACCCTTTCGGCCGGTCTGGTCGGTGTGTTCTTCGCCTTTGTACTCGGGCTCTTCTTCGGTTCGATTTCCGGCTACTACGGCGGTTTTGTCGATACGGCGATCCAGAGAATGATGGAGTTCATCCGCTCGGTTCCGACGATTCCACTCTGGATGGGGCTTGCCGCAGCTCTGCCGATCGCCTGGGATCCGCTGTTTGTCTATGTCTTGATCACCCTCATTCTGGCACTGATCGGCTGGACCCATCTCGCCCGCGTGGTGCGTGGCCGCTTCCTGTCGCTGAAATCGGAAGACTATGTGATGGCGGCGCGCCTTGCTGGAGCCTCGGAATATCGCGTGATCACCAAGCACATGCTGCCGGCGATGACCTCCTATATCATCGCGGCGATGACGCTTGCCGTGCCGGAGATGATCCTCGGCGAGACGGCGCTTTCCTTCCTCGGTCTCGGTCTGCGCCCGCCGGTCGTCTCATGGGGCGTTTTGCTGCAGGACGCGCAGAACCTCCGCTCGATCTCGCTCGCCCCTGGCTGCTTGCACCGGGTCTGGCCGTGGTCGCGGTCGTGCTGGCCTTCAATTTCCTCGGTGACGGTCTCAGGGATGCGGCCGACCCCTACGGACAATAGGTTTTTGCCATGCTGGACAAGACGAACAAAAAATGCCACCCGAACGGCTTCTGCAACTCGACGATGTCGAGGTTGCCTTCAAAACCCGCGACGGGCTGGTAACGGCCGTCAACGGCGTAAATTATCACGTCAATCGCGGCGAGGTTCTTGGCATTGTCGGCGAGAGCGGCTCGGGCAAGTCAGTGACGGTCCGGGCGATCATGCGGCTTCTGGCCAGAAACGCGCAGGAGGGCAGCGGCGAAATACGTTTTAACCCGGATGGCGACAAAGAATACCGGCTCGACGGGCTTTCACGCGACAGCCGGCTGATGCGCAAGCTGAGGGGCGACAGAATCGGCATGGTGTTCCAGGAGCCGATGACCGCGCTTTCTCCGGTTCACTCGATCGGCAGCCAGATTATGCGCACCGTCATGTTGCATCGCCGCGCAAGCAAGGAGGAGGCGCGGGAGCGTGCCCGCGATCTTCTGGCCCGGGTGCAGCTTCCCCAGCCCGAACGGCTTCTCGACAGCTACCCCACCAGCTTTCCGGCGGCATGCGCCAGCGCGCGATGATTGCCCTGGCGCTGGCCTGCGACCCGGCGCTGCTGATCGCTGACGAGCCGACCACCGCACTTGATGTCACCACCGAAGCGCAGATACTCGAACTGCTGAAATCGCTTCAGCAGGAACTCGGCATGGCGATCGTGTTCATTACCCATAATTTCGGTGTGGTTGCCGATATCGCCGACCGGGTCGCGGTGATGTATCTCGGCCGGGTCGTGGAGACCGGGCTGGTCGATGACATTTTCTACAATCCCCAGCACCCTTATACGCGGGCGCTACTGGGGTCGATCCCGCGCCTTGGCCAGAAGAAACAGCGCCGCCTGAGCGTCATTAAGGGCTCGGTGCCGGATCCCTACAACATTCCCTCCGGCTGCGTGTTCCACACGCGATGCGACTATGCCGATCCGTCGGTTTGTGCTGCGAAGACGCCGCCGCGCGTGCCCTTTGATCACGGCCAGGAGGCGCTCTGTCATTTTGCCGGAAAACTGCCGGAGGCCGGAGCATGAGCGACTATAATATCATCAAAGGTTCCATGCCCGACGATGTGCTGATCTCCGTTCGCGGTCTGAAGAAGCATTTTACCGTGAAGGGCGGGCACAAGGGGCGTGAACTGAAGGTGCTGCGCGCCGTTGACGATGTCTCCTTCGACATCCGCAAGGGCGAGACCTTCGGGCTTGTCGGCGAAAGCGGTTCGGGTAAATCGACCGTGGCCCGGCTGATCCTGCGCGCCTACACCCTGACCGGCGGCCAAATCCTGTTTCGCGAGAACGACGGTCAGGTGATCGATATCTCGGCGATGAGCGACAAGGAACTGCGCCCGGTGCGTCGCGAAATGCAGATGATCTTCCAGGATCCCTATTCCTCGCTCAATCCGCGCATGACGCTGCTGGATCTCATCGGCGAGCCGATGGTGGTGCATGGTTATTCCAAGGACGAGATCGCCAAACGCGTGGGCGAGTTGCTGTCTTTCGTCGGTCTCAGGCCCGAATATGCCACGCGCTACCCCACGCCTTTTCCGGTGGTCAGCGCCAGAGGATCGGCATCGCGCGCGCGCTTGCTCTATCGCCTGCCTTTATCGCGGCCGATGAGGCGGTTTCCGCGCTCGACGTTTCGGTTGCCGCCCAGAACATCAACCTGCTGCAGGACCTGCAGGAGAAGTTTGACCTGACCTATCTGTTCATCACCCATGATCTCGGCATGGTGGAGCATATCTCCGACCGGATCGCGGTGATGTATCTCGGGCAGATCGTGGAGCTTGGCGAGACGGACCGGCTGTTCTCCCGCCCGCGTCATCCCTATACGGAAGCGCTGCTGGGCGCCGTGCCGCAGCCTGATCCGCGCAAGCGTTCGTCTGAAAAACGCGGCGTGCTGAAGGGCGAGGTGCCTGATGCCTCCGATCCGCCATCGGGCTGTGCCTTTCATCCCCGTTGCGCCTACGCCACCGAGCGCTGCGCCAGCGAAAACCGGCACTGAGAACCGTCGATGGCCGCGATGTACGCTGTCACCACGCCGAAGCGCTTACACTTGAAGGCGTTGGTGAGGATGCGGGGCAGGGGTCGGCGCATGAGCCTCTGTTCTCTGGCCGAACCGGCCCCACCCGAAGGCGTGCCTGACGATGATTTTGCGATGGCCGAAACGCACCGGCCGGTGCTGATGATCGACTGCGCCGAACCCGCGCCGCCAATCGCACTCGGCTATAGCGTGATCCGCCATACTGCCCGGTCGCCATCATCGAAGTTCGATATTACGCCGCCGCAAGGCGGATCGGTGATCGAATACGCGATCTGGCACGACTGGGATATCCAGCATCTCTACGACCTCGAACATGTGTGGGTGCACGTCGATGCCGAAGGCGCCGTCGTTCGCGTTGAAGGCTCGATGCATGGCATGCGGGTTTCGGTCGATGACGGCAGCGGATTGCCTGAAATGAGGGGCACACGACCAGTGCTTTACGTGGAGCCGGGCAAACACGCGCTTTGGGGCGTTTCGCGCATCATGTGCTCCATGGTCGGGGCGAAGATTGCCGAAATGTGCGGGCGTGATGCGGGTGCGGGCGGTATTCATCTCGGCAATGCCTTTGCCGAAAGCGGTGCCTGGTCGGCAACACCGGAACAACATCGCCTGGCCCGGCTCGCCATGAAACGGGCGGCCTTCGTGCCGCGCTTCGATTTCATCGCCGCAGCGCAAGAGCCGGCGCTCGTGCCATGGACGGCGCTCGAACAGTGGATCCCGAAGCGGATGCAGGCGCTGATCGCCGCGCTCCCGGAGAGCGTGCCGCATCTTGAGGCGGTGTTTCTCGATTGCGGCGATACGCTGATCGACGAGGCGACCGAGGTGAAAAAGCCCGGCAGCGAAGTGGTGATCGAAGCCGAGGAAATCCCCTTCGCCATGGATGCCGTCCGCACGCTTCACGCACTCGGCTACAGGCTGGCACTGGTCGCCGACGGCCCGCGCGAAACCTTCGAGAACATGCTGAAGCCGCGCGGTATCTGGGAGCTGATGGAGAGCCATTCGATCTCGGGCGATATCGGCGAGAGCAAGCCGTCGCCGATGATGTTTGCAGCCGCACTTCGCGATCTCGGCCTTGGCGCGGCTGACAGATCACGCATCGTCATGGCCGGCAACAATCTCGCCCGCGATATCCGTGGTGCGAATGAGTTTGGCCTCATCAGCCTGTTCGTCGCCTGGTCGAAACGGCGCACACATCTGCCCGCAGACTCTTCGGAGAAACCGCATTTCCATATCGACAGCCTCGATCAACTGGTGGCGATGATTGAAACCATCGAATTATCCTTGCCCGACCGGGAGACCGCCCATGGATAATGTCGCGCGCTTTGTCAGCCAGACGGGCGAGACGGTAACGGCCTTCGCGCTTGGTCCGCTTGAGGCGCAATACTATCCCGGCGCGGTGACGCGCGGGACAGACAATGTCGACTACAAGTTCATCAACGGCTTTGTCGATGTTGGCGAACTGCCGTGCCGGACGGCAGTGCGCGCGGAGATTGCGGGCCGCAACGTTGCGCTGAAGGATGACTTCCAGATCGTCTCGACCAATCTGCCGGGGTTCAACCGCAGGCTTGATTTCTCCGGTTTCTGGCATCGTCCGACGCGGCTGTCGCGCTGGGTACGCACCCGGCTCGTTCCGCCGAAATCGGGCAGCTTTCCTTCCGCCTCGCGACATGCGGTGGTGCGCACGTCTTTGTTGATGGCAAAGAGATTGCCGCGTTCGAGCCCTATACCCGCAACGAGGCACAGGAAATGGAACTGGTCCTGCCGCTTGCAGACGGCGGCTCCGATCTGGTGATGCTGGTGGAGGAAATTGCCGAGCGTGACACCAATTACTTCGTCGAACTGACCTGGCTCGGCGAGGGCGCGCTTGAAGCCGAGGTGCCGGGGAATTCTGACGGCAACACGCTCGAAATGTTGATGGAACTTGCCCGTGCCATCCGCCCGGATCGGGTCGTTTTCAAAAAGGCGCTGATCTGCGTCTCATTATCGACCGGCCGTCAGAGGCCCCTGTGATGGTCGAGGCGAAGGTGCAGCAGAGTGTCCACATGCATCATCTGCCGCCGCTGTTTGAAGCAATATCCACACTGAGGGCTGGCGAACAACAGCTGGAATTCGCGTTGCCCGATGAACTTCCCGACGGGTATCATGAACTTGATATCGGGTTCCGCATTGGCGACAGCCGCATCGAACGCAAGATCGCCTTTGCGCTGTTGCGTGAGGACGGGCCAAGCCGCCTTGAAGGCAGCCTCGCGGCACGCAAGAAAGCGGGCCTCGCTTACCTTGCGGCAAACGGTGAACTCAGGGTCGGGCGCGTGCTTGCGCGCCTCACGCTCGGTCTAGCCCTCGATGACGGCGATCGGGCGGCGCTTGCCGACACGCTGGATGCCATTGATACGCGGCGGGACTGCTCCGACTTCGTGATCGTGCCGCTGCTTTGGATCTACGCTATCCACCGGGACGCCCTTCCGGAAGCGCTTCGCGCCCAAATCGAAACCGCCATCCTCGGCTACCGCTACTGGATGACTGAGCCCGGCAATGACACGATGTGGTTCTGGAGCGAAAACCATGTGCTCTGCTTCCATGTTGCCGAACTGATCGCCGGTGAGCTTTTGCCGATGCCGTGTTCACCAACTCCGGCATCAGCGGGAGCGAGCATGCGGCTCTTGCAGAAACGCGCCTTGAACGCTGGTTCGATGCCGTTGAGGATCACGGCCTCGCCGAGTGGAATTCGGCGGCCTATTACCCGATTGATTTTATCGGCCTTCTCGCTTTGCAGCGTTTTGCCGGTGAGGCCATCAGGGCGCGGGCCGAAAAGGTTCTCGACCGGCTGTTTTCCATGATCGCGTTACACACGATCAACGGGGTCTCGGCCGGAACCATGGGGCGTGCCTATGACAAGGAGCTGCGGGCCGGGCCGCTCAGTGAACTCGCACCGTTCGCCACAATTGCGTTCGCAACCGGCTGGCTTAATCGCGGCGTTGCGGCGTTGCCGATGTTTTGCGCTGGCGATTATAGCCCGCCTGACGGCCTTGGTGACTGCGCCGCCCCGCCCGAGGGCCGGGCGGTTTGTGCTCATTATGTGCAGGGCTATGGTCGTGCGGCGCAGCTTGCTCTGTACAAGACGGCGGGTGTGCAGCTTTCGGCCAGCATCGATGCCACGCCCGGCGCGAAGGGACATCAGCAGCATCTGGCCGATGTGCAGGCCGCGGGACATCCGATGGCGCGGGTCTGGGTCAACCATCCGGGCGCGGACGATCCCTGGGGGCGGACAGGCCGTCCTTCTGGGCGGGCAACGGCATCATGCCGCGCGTCGGCCAGTTCCGCAATTGCTGCCTGTTTCTGAGCGATCTCGGCGAAAATCCGCGTCTCGCCTTCACCCATGCCTATGCCCCGCTCGCAGCCTTCGACGAACATATTGCCGGGCCGGATTTTCTGGTACTGCGCTCTGCGGGCAGTTTCATCATGCTGAAGGCGACGGGGCCGATCACAGCCATACAGCAAGGGCCGGGCGCGGGCATCGAGCATCGTGTCGAGGGCAAGCGCACCGGCTGGGCGATTACGGTCGGCGAACTTGCAGGCGCCGGCCTCGCCGATGTTGCCGCCCTTGCCGGTCGGACGCGGCTTGTCCTCGACGAGGCGCCGCTGAGCCTCGCATTCGAAGGTCCGTTTTCGCCTGCGCTCCGCCTCGACTATCGCGACGGCCTGTTCGTTGAAGGCCGCCACACACACTTTCCGACCTTCTCACAAACGCCTGAAATCATCTGGCAACCGGCTTTTGCCGTGCCGGCTCCGAACTGAAAAGACTGAAAAGCCATGCATCACGAAAGACAGGAACTTCTCGGCCACCTTGCCAATGTTGCCACCGGCCTATCACGGATCCGCGGCATCAATGAAACCGCCCCCATTGCTGAAGGAACCTTCTCGATCCAGTTCGACGAATGGGACTGGGAGATCGGTGTCGGTGTCTACGGGCTTTACCGCCATGCCTGCCAGACCGGTGATCTGGATCTGATCAACGCGCTGGCCGACTGGTATGAATGGCAGATTTCGCGCGGGCTGCCGCCGCGCCAGGTCAATTCCACCGCGCCGATGCTGGCGCTTTCGTTCCTGATCGACGATGTCGAACGGCCCGAATGGGAAGCGCTCGTCAAAGACTGGGCCGAATGGCTGATGACAGGCTTGGCCCGCACCGAAGACGGCGGCTTTCAGCATGTGGTTAAGGAGCGGATGAATGACGGCGAGTTATGGGACGACACGCTGTTCATGACCTGCCTGTTTCTGGCGCGTGCGGGCAAGCGCTTCGATCGTCCCGACTGGGTTGAGGAGGCTGTGCATCAGTTCCTGATACACACACGTTATCTCGGCGACCCGAAGACCGGCCTCTGGTATCATGGCTGGACTTTCAACGGGCGCCACAATTTCGCCGGTGCGCTCTGGGCACGCGGCAATTCCTGGATCACCATCGCTATCCCCGAACTGTTTTCCATCGTAGAGACCCTGCCACCGGCGACTCATCTCTATCTCACCAATGTTCTTGTGGCTCAGGCAACGGCGCTCAAGAAACGGCAGAATGCCGAGGGCTTTTTCACACGCTTCTTGACGATCCGACGGCGCCGATAGAGGCATCGGCAACCGCCGGTATTGCCTACGGCATATCCAGAGGGATTTCGCTTGGAATCCTGCCGCAGTCCTTCCAGCCGGTTGCCGAAAAGGCGTTTCAGGCCGTCCTTGGTTGTATTGGCGATGACGGGATTGTAACCCATGTTTCCGATGGCACTCCGATGGGCCATACGCTCGATTTCTATCGACAGATTCCCGATATCCCCGCGCCATATGGCCAAGCGCTGACAATGCTGATGCTGGTCGATGCGATAGCACGGTCCTCAGCAACTCAATAACGGCTAAACCCCTGACCGTATTGGTTCTGTTGTCGCGAAATGCATTGGGTTTCAAACGGCAAACAGGTTTCCCTGTTGCAAACACCGATGTCCGGCAATTGCCGTTCGATGCGATGCCTCCTCCGCTCCGCGGGCGCAAGGCTGTTGTTGCGACGGGACGTAAATTATAAAAAAGGCGCAGGAGCGGCAGGCGGTCACCGCGTTGCTTCTTGGCTATGGTTCTTCGGAAGAGGATCTCTCGCGTGGCTATGTGTTTGATCCCAGGGTTTGTTGGTGCATAGTTTTCCCAGGCTCAGAGGCCCGCGCTGCGGGACAGATTTTACACGGCAGCGCATGCACGGTTGAGCAAATGGCGCGAGTTGCAGAGTATTTCCTAGGAACCATGGCAAGGCTCGCCTTGATGAGCGCATGCCTTTGCTGTGCGCTCCAATCGAATAGGACTATCTCGCGCTTGTGGTGATCTGGTCGGTGGTGCCCGGCGTCGATCTGCGTCATAGTCGGTACAAAATGATTTGTGCATTGGGCGGGAGCAGGCAGGGTTTGAAGCACATAAAGACACGATCTACAGACTATCGCTTGAATGTTCCTTCAAAAAGATTGAGAGGGTTTGTCCTCACCGTCTGGATCATCTTTGCCGCAGGCTTTCTTTCTGTAGCTATGGCCGCAACAGATAGTTGGACCGGCGCCTGGGATCTGCGCTGGTTTGATGGCGGCGCGCGCGTATACCTGCAGCAGAACGGCGACCATGTTACCGGTCGCTATCCGGCCTATAGCGGCCGTCTTGAGGGCGATGTCCAGGGCAACCGGCTTTCAGGCACGTGGAATACGCCAAAGAGTAGCGGTTCGTTTGAGTTTATCCTGTCGGAGGATGGGGCGAGTTTTGTTGGCCGTTTTGGCAACAAGCAATGGTGGACGGGGGCGCGGATTCCTTCCGATCACGACCAGAATTTGCGCGCCTTACAGTCATCGCCGTCTGAAACCCTGCGCACCTTCCTGATTGCTGCCGAGGCGGTGGAAAGCGGTCGGCTGGAATATCAGGATGACCTTCTGTCGATGCTGATCTTTCCGGAAGGTGGGCGCGAAAATCACGCCCGGGAGCTCGCGCCGCTGGTGCTTCTACTCGATCAGTTCACCGTCGATCCCGATGTTTTCGAAAGCAGCGCGCCGGAAGGCGAGTCGGCTGAACTGGTGCTTACGCGCTATGATGGCCGTACACTGCCGCTGCAGTTTCGTCGCGTTGGGGAGGACTGGTTCATGGTTGCGCCGCCCGCCGATGTTGTCAAACGCCTGTTCTCCGAGATTGCGAAGGAGGCGGAGGCTGGCGTGCACAAAGGGGAGGGCGCTTTGACGGTGCGACCCCGCGCGCGGCCATGGAAAGCTTTGTGGATGCGATGCGGGCCGGGCCGGCCATGCAGGAAACCGCGATAGCGGCGCTCGATCTTTCGGAAATGCCGTCCGTGGTGCGTGACCGGCAGTCCATTCTGGTTACCGAGTATCTCAACGAGGTGATCGCCCGCATTGGCGAGGTTGTGTTTCAGGAAATCCCCAACGACCCCGGCTCACTCGAACCCTTCGTCTATTTCACTCATCCCGCAGGCGATATCGTCCTCGCACCAACAGAAACCGATGACGGTGTGCAATGGAAGTTCACGCCCGAGACGGTGCGCACCGTGCGTGCGCTCTACGCTGCCACAGAAAACCTGCCGAAAGCGGTCCGGGTTCTGCCCTATGACGCACACTCAAAAGCGCCCTATTTCAAGATACGTGCGCTCGTCGCCGGATGGGCGCCGGCGGGCTTGCAACCCTTAGGCCCGCTTGAAACCTGGCAGTGGGCGGGGCTTGTCGCCATCTTTCTTGTCGCGGTCTGCACCGCCTTCGTCGTCGGTCTCATACTTTCACTCATCACCCTGATCGGGAGTGCCACTGAGAACGCAGCACACCGCCCCGGGCCTGCAATCTGGGGTTTCCGGTTGTTTGCCTTCGGCGTCATAAACTATTTGGGTTTCACCATCCTGGGTTTGCCGTCCGAGTTCAGCAGCGCCATCAAATCGATGGCGATCCTGATGATGATCGCGGGCGCCATTCCGATCGAGTTCTGGGTCGTTGACCGGCTGCATCAAGGGATCGAGAGGGCGGGCCTGATCAACCCGCGCGGTGAAATCCTTGCATCGCTCATGGTTGGTGTCGCCAAGGTTCTTCTGCTCTGCTCCAATATCCTGCTCTTTGCCGAGGCACTGCGAATTCCCTATGGCGCGGCTGTCGCCGGTCTTGGCATCAGCGGGATCGCGATTGCCTTCGCCGCGCGTTCAACGCTTGAAAATGTGATCTCTGCCTTCATCCTGTTCGTTGACCGACCTGTCGACGTCAATGATTTTGGCCGATTTGACGGACGGATCGGAGCGGTCGAGCATATCGGGCTAAGGGCCACGGTCATCCGCACACTGGAGCGGACACTGCTGACCATACCGAATTCAGATTTTATCTCCTCCAACATCGAGAACTTCAGCCGCCGCGACAACATCTTGATGCGCCGCACTTTTGCGCTCAGGCCCGAAACCAGCCTGGACCAGTTGCGCTATCTGCTGGCGGAGATCCGGCGCATGCTGGTTGCCCATCCGAAGGTTCTGCCCGACCCGGCGCGGGTGCGGCTTCTGGGAGTTGCAGAGAATCGGATCGAATACGAGATTTTCGCCTATATCCGCACCGTCGATTATTCGGAGTTTCTCGCGATACAGGAAGACGTGATCTTGCGGATGATGATGCTCGTTGATGAATCAGGGACAGATTTTGCCTATCCGGCCCAAACCCTCTACTTTGCGCGCGATCGCGGCATCGATCCCGAAAAGGGTGGTGAAGCCGAGCAAACGGTCGCCGAATGGCGCAGCAGCGGCAATCTTCCCTATCCTAACCTTACGACCGAAGAAGTCTCAAAACTTCAGGATACGCTCGACTATCCACCGGAAGGCGCGCCGCCAGGATCCGAGCAATTCATGCCCATCGGTCCTGAACGTCCGCGCCAGCAGGGGCGTCGTTTCTGGTTCTTCCGTTTTGGAAAAAGGTGAAGGCGGGGAGACTTTTGGATGCCTTTATCGGGGAAGCCTGCTGCAAGGTGGCTGAACCGACTCAGTGGGTTTCCGCCCCGTGGGCGGAAACTGTTTTACCCTGAAGCTTTCAGGACGCCGTTTGGGCCACCCGCGGCATCGCCGTCATTTCAAGGCGATCTCCGGTTTTGGCGTCGAAGAAGTGAATCTTGTCCGCATCTGCCGTGAAGTGCAGAACCTGACCCGGTTGGAGAGACAAATCCGGCGCCAGCCGCGCGGTGATCTCCGTCTTGTCGAGCAGGCAGATCGCATGGGTATCCGATCCAAGCGGCTCCAGCACATCGATACGGGCCGAAAACAAGGCCTCGTCCCGAGCGCAGGGTATCAGATGTTCCGGCCGGATACCGATCTCGATTGCTTTGCCATTTTCGTGGACTGACCCGGCGACGGGAAGGGCAAAGTCACCGAAATGCAGCTCAGAAACGCCGTTTTCCGTGGTAAGCCGGGAGTCAAAGATATTCATTTTCGGCGATCCGATGAATTCGCCGACAAAACGGCTGATGGGCCGTTCGTAGACAGTGACCGGCTTGCCTTGCTGCATGATTACGCCATCCTTGAGGATAACGATGTGATCGGCAAGTGTCATGGCCTCCACCTGGTCGTGGGTCACGTAGATCGTTGTTGTCTTCAGCAATGTGTGAAGTCGCTTGATCTGGGTGCGCATGTCGACGCGCAGTTTGGCATCGAGATTGGAAAGCGGTTCGTCAAAAGATAAACCTGTGGTCGTCGCACGATGGCGCGGCCCATGGCGACGCGCTGGCGCTGGCCACCCGAAAGCTGGCCGGGCTTGCGCCCGAGCAACTGAGTGATCTGCAGAATGCTTGCGGCTTCGTTCACCTGCCTTTCGATATCCGCTTTGGGAATGCCCCGCATTTTCAGACCGAATCCGATATTCTCGGCAATCGACATATGCGGGTAGAGCGCATAGTCCTGAAACACCATGGCAATGTCGCGCTCGCGGGGTTCAAGGTCATTGACGACCTTGCTGTCGATTCTCAGTGTGCCGCCGGAGATTTCCTCCAGGCCCGCAACCATGCGCAAAAGCGTTGACTTGCCACAGCCGGATGGGCCGACAAAGGTGACAAAAGACCCATCTTCAATAAATAGGTCTATACCTTTTATGGCGCGAAATGCACCGTAGTCCTTGACGATTTTCTCGAGTTTAATGCTTGCCATCAGTACCTCCCGGATGACCGGGCCTTATGCTGTTTACCCGGAATTTCCCATAATTTCATACAGTTTTGCGGTCGCTACCGGTCATCAGGCTTGCGGTGGCTGGTGGCGGACCCGACGAAAAATTCGTCTTGCCAAGCTCCGTTGGTATCGCTATATTATCGATAACGTTATCGATATGCAAGCAATGGATTGAATTATGGCGATCGAAAATTTCGGAAAACCGCAGGGGTCTTCTGCGTCGGGATCTTCTTCAGCTACCGCCCGGCGGGCCGGTCGCCGCAGTCTCACTGTTTATGAGGATCTGCAGCGTGACATCATGCTCGGCGATATTCCGCCGATGTCGGCTATTCTTGAGCTGGATATTGCCGAGCGTTTCGGCTGCAGCCAGAGTACTGCACGCGAAGCATTGATCGCACTTGATCATGATGGTCTGGTCGACCGCCTGCCGCATCGTGGCACCATGGTTGCCGATTCACGGGCCGATGATGCACGCGAACTCATTCTGATCCGGCGCGAGATCGAATGCCGCGGCGTGCCGCGCATCATGCAGCGCTACGGTTCGCTGCTGCGCAACGGTTTGCTTGAAGTCATCGGCGCGATGATGCGCGCGGCGCGTGCCGGTGACGCCTATCGGCTCTCCCAGCTTGATCGCGAATTTCATCTGAAGCTTTACGAAGCAGCCAACCTGCCGTCCGTTCAGCCGATTCTGAGGCGCTGCCTTATCCACAACCATCGTTTCAAAATCCTGAACTCAAAGGATCAGCGCGACCTTGTCGAGACTGCTGAACGGCATGAGGGTATCATTGAAGCGCTGAGCAGCGGCGATACCAGCACCGCAGTCGCGACGCTCTCTCATCATATCACTACCATCGTCGAGTTCGGCCCAAGTATTCTGCCGGAAGACGGACCACAGGGGAGATGAGGCGATGACGGGAGGACATACTGAGGACGCCATCGGCACGAACCGCTTCGAGGCGGGGGCTCGGGATCGGGTTTTATTGCCGGAGATGGAGGCCATTCTGATGCGCCTGCAGGAGGAGGATGGCGAACTCGGTGATCCGACACAGATGGCGCCCGGCGAGGAAGGGCCCAGGCTGAGGCCGTTAATGCCCGCTGGAACCAGAATATGCCGCCGCTTGTTTCTGCGGTCAATTTCGAGGTTGACGGGGCGGCAGGGAATGCCATTGCCTGTCGCCTGATAACCCCGTCGAAGGATGCGCACGGTCTGATCGTCTTCGTTCATGGCGGGGGCTGGGCATTCTGCAGCAGGGGCACTCACGAGCATGCCGCACGTGTGCTGGCGGTTGCTGCAAACGCCCACATTCTCACCTTCGACTACCGGCTGGCGCCTGAACATCCTTATCCTGCGGGCCTGGATGACTGTGCCGCCGTCTGGAACGCGGTGCTAGTCGGCGAAGGGCCGCTCAGAGAGCTTGAAGGGCCGCGCGCCATTGCCGGAGACAGCGCCGGCGCCAATCTCGCGCTTGCGCTCATGCTGCGTTTGATTGAAGCCGGTGCAACTCTGCCGGATGCAGGCCTTCTGTTCTACGGCGTCTATGACGATAATTTTCAGTCGCGTTCTTATGTCGACTGTGCTGATGGTCCCGGCCTGACGCGCGCCAAGATGATGCGTTACTGGGATCTCTATACCCCTGACAAGTCAGATCGTGAAAGCCCGTTTGTCTCGCCGCTCAAGGCTGAAGACGCAGCGCTTTTGAAGCTGCCGCCGCTCTATCTGAACGCGGCGGCGATCGATCCCTTGCGCTCAGACACTGCCAATTTCGTCCACCGGCTTTCTGTGCTCGGTCGTCATGACAGATACAGACTGTTTCCCGGTGTTGTGCATGGATTCATGCAGATGAACTCCGTTCTCGCCGAAGCCCGGACGGCGGCCAGGAGGCGGCCAACGCCTTTTGGAATTTGCGGGCAAATAGAAAGCCACTTGAACCGCGTAAAGCGGCGATAAGCGGAGGAGCAAAATGAGGAAACTACTCACAATTGCGGCGCTGTCAGCGTCCGTCATCGCGTATAGTGCAGCGGCGAATGCCGATGATACCGTGCGTTTCTGGTACCATTTCGACAATGCGGATAACCCGATGTCCGATCTGGTTGCCAAATTCGAGGAGCAAAACCCCGGCATCACGATCGAGGCCGAAAACGTTCCCTGGAACAGTTACTACGACAACCTGTACACTTCGATCATTGCGGGCAACGCGCCTGATGCTGCCATGGTCAAGCTCTATGCGCAGCCACGCCTTGTCGAAATGGGCGCGCTTGTGCCGATTGATGACTATCTTGCCGGTTGGGATGGAGAGAGCGACCTTCAGGACAATCTTCTGGATCTGACCAAGGGGCCGGACGGCAATCAGTACTACCTGCCGATCCAGTATGTGGTTCTCTATCTCTATTATCGCGCGGACATGCTGGCGGCCCTGGGGATGGAGCCGCCAAAGACCTGCGCGGAATTCCGCGAAGCCGCAAAAGCTCTGACTCAGGACAGCAACGGTGACGGTAATCCCGATATTTACGGATTTGGATTCCGCGGTGCCAAGGGCGGCCAGGAGCATTGGGGTTCTCTCGTGCTTTCGCGCGACGGCGTCAGTCTCGATGAAAAGGGTGGCCTGACCAATGCGACGGCTATCGAAGGTACGCAGTGGGTTGTCGACCTCTTCGAGAAAGATCACGTTTTCCCACCGTCAGCCCCGAATGACGGCTTCAAGGAAGTCACCGGTGCGCTGAAAGCCGGTAAGACGGCGATGACCATCCACCATATCGGCTCCGCCAATGATATGGCGGCAGCACTGGGTGACAAAATTTCAGCAACGACCGTTCCGGAGTGCGGCGGTGGTCACTGGACGACGTTTGGCGATGAATCGACCGCCATCTTCTCCAGCGCCGAAAACAAGGATGCCGCGTGGAAGTGGATTTCCTTCCTGTCGACGACCGGCAACAACAAGGAGTTCAACGAGGCAACCGGCCAGCTTCCGGTTACCAAGTCCGACTCGGTCAATTGGACACTACATCCCAAGCGCTTCGTCGATGCCACCATCGCTTCGCTTCCCTTTGCGGTGACGCTGCCGAATACGCCGGAGACTTCGGATTTCGTCAACACGGTCTGGCCCGTCAACATGCAGCGTGCGTTGACCGGTGAAATCACAGCCGAGAAGATGAACCAGAATATCGAGGATCTCTTCAATCCGTGAGAGACGTGTGAAACCGTCCGGCCCTGAAAACGGGCCGGGCTCTTCCCATCCGTATCACCTTCGCGACTGTCCCTTTTGCCGGCCCCTAGGTGTTGGAGCGATAAGGACGCCGGATCAAACGGCGACAACCTAACATGACCATGACTGCCCCCGAACCTTCGGCGGGGCGCGTGGCGCTAGCCAAGCGTGTCTTGCCCTATGCCTTGTTGTCACCGGCCGTTCTGGTGACGCTGGCGATCGTTTTCTTCCCGATGATCCAGGCAGCCTGGATGAGCCTGCACGATTACGTGCTGTGGAAACCACATGCGATCACCTTTGTCGGACTGAAGAATTTCATCACCGCTTTTCAGGATGAAGTTTTCTGGATTTCCCTCAAACATACGGTGATCTGGATCGGTATTACCATTCCGGCTCAAATGCTTCTGGGATTGGCGACCGCCATGCTGTTGAACCAGGAATTTCCCTGGCGTCCCTTGCGCGCGCGCTCGTCATCATCCCGTGGGCGCTGCCGAGCGTTGTCATCGGCCTGATGTGGGTCTGGATCTACGACAGCAATTACGGTGTCCTGAACGACTTCCTGCTCAGGATCGATGTCATCAAGCAATCGATCCCGTGGCTGGCTGATCCGGATACAGCGCTTTATGCAATTATCCTGACGCTGACATGGCAGGGCTTCCCGTTCTTCGCGGTGATGATCCTTGCGGCGCTTCAGTCGATCCCTCAGAGCTATTATGAGGCCGCGTCCATCGATGGTGCCAGCAAGTTCCGTCAGTTCTGGCACATTACTTTGCCCGGTATTTCGGGCGTGTTGGTCACGGCGGTGTTGTTGAGAACCATCTGGGTCGCCAATTCGATTGACGTCATCTACGTCATGACTGGCGGCGGGCCCGGATACTCCACCTACACGCTGCCGCTGTACGCCTTCATCAAGGCTCGGACCAATCTCGATTTCGGCTACGGTTCCGCACTCGCCGTGCTCTTCACGATCATGCTTCTGGGTGTTGTCATTGTCTATCTGCGCAAGGTTGGGAGGGACGACAAATGATCGCCGGAAAGAAATCCAGAACCAGACGTATCCTGTTCGTCGAATTGCCGATGGTGTTGATCCTGCTGTTCACGCTGGGCCCGTATCTGTGGATGCTGCTGACCTCGCTGACGGCCGAAGACAGGCTTTTCACCTTCGGGCCGAGCCTGATCGGGGCAACGTTTGAAAACTATATCCGGTTGTTCAAGACCGTCGGCTTCCTGAACAATATGATCGCATCGCTGATCGTCGCCGTTGGTACTGTGATTGTCGGCCTTACGCTCAGCGTGACGGCAGCCTATGCGTTCTCGCGGTTTTCCTTCCGCGGCAAGCGCTATCTGCTGATCCAGTTCCTGATCATCAACATGTTCCCGATCGTTCTTCTGATCCTGCCGCTCTTCGTCCTGATGCGTGTGCTGGGTCTTCTGGATACGCATCTGGCGCTGATTATCGCGAACTCGACGGTCGCCATTCCGTTCTCCACATGGATGATGACGAGCTATATCAACGGTATCCCGAAATCGCTCGACGAAGCGGCGATGACGGATGGCTGCACAAGGCTCGGCGCTCTGCGGCGTGTGGTCCTGCCGTTGTGCACACCCGGCATTGTTGCGACCGGCATTTATATCTTCATCACCTCGTGGAACGAATATCTCTACGCGCTGACACTCGGCGGGCAGAATGTGCGTACCATCACTGTCGCCATCCAGACGTTGATTGGCGAGTACGAGGTGCAGTGGGGCCTGTTGACGGCAGGCGGTATTGTCGGCGCACTACCGGCGACAATTCTGTTCCTGATCGTTCAAAAACGCCTCATCAGCGGCATGACCCAGGGCGCGGTCAAGGGCTGATCATCTTCAACCAACTCAAGGACAGAGAAAGAAAGTATAACGTGACAAACCCGATCGGTATCATATCGATGCAGTTTACCCGGCCCTTTGGCCGGGAACACATGCACCTCTTCCGGCATATGCGGACACTTGGCTTCGACCTTGTCGAATTGCTTGTGCCCGAGCCTGAAGATGGTCTTGACCTTAAGGCGCTTAAGGGAGCGCTGGATGAGGCCGGACTTGGCGTTGCGCTTGCCGCACGCGTCAATCTGCAGCGCTCGATTTCGGATGCCGACAAGGGAATACGCGAAGGGGGCATGGGCTATCTCAGATATTGCCTTGAGGTAGCCCACGCGCTCGGCGCATCAACGCTTGGCGGTCCGCTTTACGGAGCGCCCATGGTCTTTGCCGGCCGTGCGCCGGCGCCGGTTGCGGAACACGAGATGAAAGCCCGTGGCGAGCGTGTGATCGACGGGCTTGGCGTTCTGGCGCCGGAAGCGCAATCTGCCGGTTGCCGGCTCGCGCTGGAACCGCTCAACCGCTACGAGACCGATGTAATTTCGCTGGTATCGCAGGCGATATCCGTCATTGATGCCGTGGATCATCCGGCCCTCGGCCTGTTGTTCGATACGTTCCATGCCAATATCGAGGAGCGTTCCATTCCCGATGCCATCCGCATGGCGGGTGAGCGCATCATCTATTTCCAGGCCAACGAGAATAATCGTGGCTATCCGGGAACCGGCCATGTCGACTGGACGGGAACCATGCGGGCGCTGGCCGATGTCGGCTATCAGGGTCCGGTCACGCTGGAGCCCTTCCGCCGGGACGACGATGAGCGTATCGGCCTGCCGATAGCCCAATGGCGGGCGCCGCAACAAGACGAGAGCGAAAAGCTGACGGCCGCTATCGCTTTCATACGTGACTTGATCGCAAAGTCGGGAGGGCGCTCATGACCCTCAATATCGGCTGGATCGGCTGTGGTCGCCACGCAACGCATATGCTGATGCCGCAGCTTGGCCGCAACGACATGCGCATTGCCGCTGTCTGCGATCTGAACCGCGATGCCGCAGCATCTGCCGCCTGGCAATATGGCGCCGAGGCCGTCTACAGCGACTATTCCGAGATCATTGGCCACAAGGGGCTTGATGCGGTTTGCATGGCGGTTGGCCCGGATCTGCATCGTGTTGCGGCCGTGGCAGCTCTTGAAAAAGGCCTGCCGGTGTTTCTTGAGAAACCACCGGCGAGAGATTGTGCCGGTGCCCTTGAAATTGCCGCAGCTGCCAAAAGGCAAAAAAGCCGGTCGTTGTCGGTTTCATGAAACGCTACTCCACCGGTAACCGGATTGCCGGCAACATTCTGCGCGGTGACGGCTTCGGACAGGTATCCGGTCTGACCGGCTCGTATATGTCCGGCCCTGCCTACTTCGCGGGTGTTGCCGACTATTCCAGCTTCTATCTGCACCACTGCGTCCACTACATGGACCTGATCCCCTGGTTTGCCGGTGCTCCCTTCAGGGAGATGGCTGTCCGCACCATAGAGACCGCTCCCGGACGTCTGTTGCTGCACCTCAATTTCGACTGTGAAAACGGTGCGATCGGCACCATTGTCATGGGCACGATCCAGTCACGCGGCACGCCGACCGAAGACATCACGATCATGGGTGACCATCGTCGCATCGAGATCGAGAACGTCATCAATGTCCGCTATTTCCGCGATCCAGCTTTTAAGGTGGAAGACCCGGCGGCCACGCTTGCCGATGGCGCCGATACGCTGAACTGGACGCCGAATTTCACCGCCGCAGCCAATGAGGACCACAAGGGCTATGCAGCCCTGATGGCCGATGCGGCGAAAGCATTCAGGGGCGAGGAAAACAACGCCCCCGATATCACCGATGGAGTGTCAGCCATGGCGTCGCTCGAACGCATGACCGCCCTTATCGACGATGATCTCAGGAGACGCCGGAAATGACGGACTGAGGAGAAACCATGCCGGCAGAAGGACTTACGCTCGAAAGTTCGAGCCCTTTAGCCGGAAAACGAAAACGGGGCTTGCCGCGCCCTTCCACAAGCATTGCGGCAAGCCCTCACAAGGAAAGAAAACACCGTGACAAACAGATATCTTCCAACCCCTGTTCTGCACCGTGTCGTCGAAAAAGACGGATTGGTCTTTGTCGGTGGCACCGCATGCGACGACACAAGCCTCGATATTGCCGGGCAGACCCGCCAGACCATCGCCAAGCTCGAAACCTATCTTGAGGCTGCGGGATCCGACAAGTCCAAATTGCTTTTCGCAACGATCTATCTCTCCGATCTCGGTCTGAAAGCGGACATGAGCACGGTCTGGGCTGAATGGATTCCGGCCGAGAGCCTGCCCGCTCGCGCCACCATCTGCCCCGGTGATCTTGGCCCCGGCGTGCTGATCGAAGTTACTCTGATCGCTCACAAGTAATTATTCGGGAAAGTTCTCAGGTGCGCGTCAAGAAACGCCCGCCCTGCGTCTTGCCCCAGCCTTTCGAGGTTTGAAAATGTTGAACAATAATCCCGCCACCGCTTCGTCCACCGAGCTTGCCAACACCATCCGCGTCCTGTCGATGGATGCCGTGCAGAAGGCTGTCTCAGGCCATCCCGGCATGCCCATGGGTATGGCCGAAATTGGTGTCGCGCTGTGGACCCGCCACCTGAAACACAACCCCAAAAACCCGGGCTGGTACGACCGCGACCGCTTTGTATTGTCGAACGGCCATGGTTCCATGCTGCTTTACAGTCTGCTGCATCTGACCGGCTACGACCTGTCAATGGAGGATATCCGCAACTTCCGACAGTTGCACTCCAAGACACCCGGCCACCCCGAACATGACGTGACACCTGGTGTCGAAACCACCACCGGTCCGCTGGGGCAGGGATTGCCAATGCTGTCGGCATGGCCATTGCTGAAAAAATGCTGGCCGCGTCCTTTAATAAGCCTGGCCATACCATCGTTGACCATCACACCTTCACCTTTCTCGGTGATGGCTGCCTGATGGAAGGCGTTTCGCACGAGGTCTGCTCGCTGGCCGGCACACTTGGCCTAGGAAAGCTGATCGCGCTTTACGATGACAACGGCATCTCCATCGACGGCCATGTCAGCGGCTGGTTTACCGATGATACGCCAAAACGCTTCGAAGCCTATGGCTGGCAGGTTATCCGCAATGTGGATGGCCATGATGTCGATGCCGTCGACGCCGCCATCGCCGAAGCCAAAAAGAACACGAAGCAGCCGACGCTGATTTGCTGCAAGACCACGATCGGCAAGGGGTCGCCATCTTATGCCGGCGACGCGCATTGCCATGGCAATGTTCTGGGTGACGAAGAGATTGCCCGTGTGCGCGAAGCGCTGGGCTGGACTCTGCCGCCCTTTGAAGTGCCGGCCAATGTCTATGACACCTTCAATGCCGAAGCCACCGGCAAGGCCATTGAAAGCGCCTGGGATGAAGCCTTTGCTGCCTATGAGAAGGCTTATCCAGCTGAGGCGATTGAGTTCAGGCGGCGCATGTCTGGTAAACAACCGGCCGATTTCGACGCCGAAATGGCCGCATTCATCGCTTCGGCCGAAACGTTGACGGACACGATCCCGATGCGCAAGGCCAGCCAGAATGTGCTGCAGATGCTGGGTAATGAACTGCCCGAACTGGTCGGACTTTCCGCAGACCTTGCGGGGTCGTGCCTGTCCATCTGGGACGATATCGAACCGGTAACGGCGGAAAGCGGCGGCAATTACATTTATTGCGGCGTGCGCGAATTTGGTCTCGGCGCGATCATGAACGGTCTCTTCCTGCATGGCGGTTTCCGGCCGTTCGGCGGTGGCTATGTCGTGTTCTCCGACTATCAGCGCAACGCAATTCGCATGGCCGCACTGATGAAACTTGGCGTGGTCTATGCGCTTTCGCATGACTCGATTGCAGTTGGCGAGGATGGCCCGACGCATCAACCCATCGAGCATCTGGGTTCGCTCAGGCTGATGCCGAACCTCGATGTCTGGCGTCCGGCCGATGCCGTCGAAGCGGCCATTGCCTGGGAAACTGCGCTCAAACACACCGGTACGCCAACGCTGATGTCGCTCAGCCGTCAGGTGCTGCCACCGCTTACCCGCACTGCTTCTCAGGCAGAGGCCATCCGTCGTGGCGGCTACGTGCTTTCGGAAGCAGAAGGCAAACCTGCTGCCGTCATCATCGCCACGGGTGCTGAAACCCGCCAGGCGCTTGATGCCCAGACCGCGCTTGCCAAAGATGGCATTCAGGTGCGGGTGGTGTCCATGCCCTCCACCTTTGTGTTCGATCAACAGGATAAGGCCTACAAGGGCGACGTTCTGCCGGTAGGTGTGCCGCGCGTCTCTGTCGAAGCAGCCGGGACAGACTACTGGCGCAAGTATGTCGGCCTTGAAGGCGGTTGCGTCGGTATCGATACCTTTGGCGAATCCGCGCCGCCGCCAGTTCTGTTCGAACTCTTCGGTATCACGGCGGACGGCGTCGCGAAGACCGTGAAATCGGTGATTGGCTAGTCGCGAGGGCCAATCATCACGAGCGCTGCCCTTGCCGTTTGAGCAGGGGCGGCGCTTACCCAAACCGGACACCGGATGAGCTAAACGAACCGGAAATGCCCGGTTTGCTGAGCAACATGGAAGCGGGACAGCTTCGCGTTTATTGAAACAATATTGACGCATCTGTCTGCGATCCTAGGGAGGATAAAGCCTTGACGGGCCAGAACATTGAACATGCCGTTATTGGAGAAATCGACGGGCGGGCGGTCGACGTCTATCGCCTGAAGGGCGGTGACACGGAAATCGAGGTGATGACCTACGGTGCGATATTGCGCCGGGTGATGCGGCCTGACCGGGATGGCAAGGTCGGGGATATCGCCATCGGTTATGACAATCCGGCTGACTATGTTGAAAAGCCCGGCAATGCCGGTGCGATCTGCGGCAGGCTTTCCAACCGTCTGGCCTTCGGCAAATTCAGCCTCGACAGCGTCGATTATCAGCTTCCGACGAATTCAGGGCCGCATCATCTTCATGGCGGGCTTCCGGGCTTTGGCAAACGCTTCTGGGAAGCGGAGCCTGATCCGGTCAAAAACGCGGTGACGTTCCGGATGCCGAGCCCGGAGGGCGATCAGGGGTATCCCGGCAAGCTTGATGCCAGCGTCACTTACCGGGTCGGCGATGACGGAGCGCTGGAACTGACCATGGAGGCGGTGACCGACCGCGCCACCATCGTCAACATCATCTATCACGGCTACTGGAACCTGGCCGGTCACGACAGCGGCAGCGTCGAAGGCCAGCTTCTGAGGCTTCTCTGCGACCGATATACAGCGGTAACGGAAGACAAGATCCCGACCGGCGAGATCATTGAAGTCGCCGGCACGCCCTATGACTTTACCCAGATGCATCCAATCGGCGACAGGATTTCCGAGACATGGCCGGGCATTGGCTATGACCACAACCTCTGTGTTGCTGGTTTTGACGGAGCGATGCGGCTGGTGGCTGAAGCCCAAGACCCTAAGAGCGGTCGTGGTTTTCAGCTTCGCACCAATCAGCCCGGCGTGCAGTTTTATACGGCAGGCCACTACCAAGCCCAGCCGACAGCGGGCAAGGGCGGAGCGCTTTACCGCGAATTTTCCGGTTTCGCGCTTGAAACACAGGCCTTTCCTGACAGTCCGAACCACCCGAACTTTCCCTCTGTCGTGCTGCGCCCCGGTGAAACATACCGTCACATGATGCGGTTCGATTTCACGACCGTGTCCAGATAGAACACGAACGTGGTGCCCGCTCCGCGGGCTGCTTTTCAGACCTCGCGCTCGGCGCGGGTTGCTTTCGCGCGTGTAAACATATTCGCAACGACTCGCGAACGCCTCGACACGGGCCGATAGCTGCTGAGCCCTGCTCAGGACTTCTTTTCCACCTGGCGCACGGAGTGACCATAGGCCTTCTGGAAGGCCTTGCTGAGGGCCGAAGCACCTGAATAGCCGGAGCGGATTGCGACTTCGCGCAGGCCGAGCGCAGTGTTTTCTGCCATCTCTCGGGCGTAAACCAGTCTGATGTTCTGATAATACTGCCCGGGCGCCATGCCAAGTTCCGCTTTGAACAGCCGGTTGAGCGTACGCGTTGACATATGGGCCCGCTCAGCAAGCGCCGTAAGCGAAAGCGGGGTTTCGCGCGTCTCCACCATGATGTTGATGATGGCATCCATCCGGCTGCGGCCGGGCACGGAAAGCGCTGTCGGCATACGTACGCCGTCCCGGTTCAGGCTCGCGTCATGCATGAACATCGACGAAGTCATGAAGGCTTTTGCCGCACTAAACTGCTCGGTGATGAATGCCAGTATCAGTTCCAGCGCTGTCGAGGCCCCGCCACAGGTCCACAACCGCCCCTCTCTGACATAGGGGCCTGGCTGATACTCACCTGCGGAAAGGTTTCGGCGAATTCGTTCAGCACGGACCAGTGAAGAGTGGCTGTCAGCTCGTCGAGTAACCCGGTTGAGGCGAGTATCCACGCGGCGGCGTCCGCTCCGATGACATATCGGCTCTGGCGGGCAAGAGCCATGACAAGACGCTGGTTCTCCGGTGTCGGGTGCTGGCGATAGCCATTACTGGAAATGATGACCAGCAGATCCGAGGTGTCGATGTCCTCAATTTTTGCATTGGGCGTGAACAGCAGCTGCGACGAGCTTTCGACAGGGGCGTTGTCCGGGCTTACGACATGCCATCGAATATCCTCCTGATAGAGGTCGTGAACCATCCTGAGCGGTTCCAGCAGGCAGGACAATACGAGATTGGAAAAGCCATCGAAGAGCAGAAATGTAACGTTCATGTGGCCCTTTGGCATTATTGGAAAATATTTTGGCATTTTAGGATAAAACTTGTGCCGCTGGCTACCCTATTCTTCTCTCCATCAAAACCGTCATGTTCCTGCGGCACGCGCCTTCCGGCCCGTTGCGGAAACGATCGGACGATCCGGCGACGAAGTCTCCCTGACGGGGACGTGCCACCCCAAGAGGCATGCGACTGTTTTCCGCTCGATCAAACTCGTTGGCTTTGTACCATGGGTCAGGACGTTTAGCGTCCGATGTCCGGTTCTATAGATTAGCACGATGAAACGCTGCGCAGGGCGTCGAACTGCGAGAAAAACTGAGTTTGCACAGAGCGGCCAATAGCATTGGCAGGCTGGTGCATGGGTTAGAATGCGCTGTCGGCGAGCGATGGCGATGTAATAGGAGTTTTCATGCCTTTGACGATGAACAGGGACGTTTTCATTACCTGCGCTGTAACCGGTTCGGGAAACACACAGGATCGTTCTCCTCACGTTCCCCGTTCTCCTGAAGCGATTGCAGCAAGCGCGATTGATGCAGCCAAAGCAGGCGCCGCCATTGTTCATTGCCATGTTCGTGATCCCGAAACCGGCAACCCCGTGCGCCTTCCCGCGCTCTATCGCGAAGTAACCGAGCGCATCCGTGCGTCCGAGGTTGATGTGGTCTTGAACCTCACCTCGGGTATGGGCGGCGACATCACCTTCGGGCCAACCGAAGCGCCATTGCCGGTCAATGCAGCCGGAACCGATATGGTCGGGGCGGCAGAACGTGTCGAACACATCGCCGAATGCCTGCCGGAACTTTGCACGCTCGATTGCGGCACGATGAATTTCGCCGAAGCCGACTACGTGATGACCAATACGCCCGGCATGCTGCGTGCCATGGGGCAGATGATGACCGATCTCGGCGTAAAGCCGGAAATCGAGGCCTTCGATACCGGCCATTTGTGGCTTGCCAAGCAGCTGGTCAAGGAAGGCATTTTAAGCTCTCCGGCAATGGTTCAGTTGTGCATGGGCGTTCCGTGGGGCGCGCCGAATGATCTCAACACCTTTATGGCCATGGTCAACAATGTGCCGGAAGACTGGCATTGGTCGGCGTTTTCGCTGGGCCGCGACCAGATGCCCTATGCGGCAGCGGCCATTCTGGCCGGCGGCAATATCCGCGTGGGCCTGGAAGACAATATCTATCTGGAGAAGGGCGTGCTCGCGACAAATGCGCAGTTGGTCGAAAAGGCCGTAACTATTGCCGAAAACATGGGAAGCCGGGTCATCGGGCCGCAGGCTGTTCGCGAAAAACTCGGTCTCGTGAAGCGTGCCCCGAAGGGTGCTGAATGATGAACGGCGATGGCAGTCGGAAGGTCGCCATCGTCGGCGGCGGCGTGATTGGCGGCGGCTGGGCCGCGCGGTTCCTTCTGAACGGCTTTGGTGTTGCTGTGTTCGATCCCGACCCGGAAGCTGCACGCAAGGTCGGCGAAGTGATCGGCAATGCCCGCCGGGCGCTGCCGGGGCTCTACGACAAACCACTTCCGGCAGAGGGCGAGCTTGTCTTTGCAACACACTGGAACAGGCGGTGACCGGAGCGTCATATGTGCAGGAAAGCGTTCCGGAGCGCCTTGCGCTGAAACATGATGTTCATGCCGCCATTGCTGCTGCGATACCGGAAAATGCAATCGTCGGCTCATCGACATCGGGCTTCAAACCCTCGGAGTTGAACGAAAAGGGCGCGCAAGTCATCGTCGCCCATCCCTTCAACCCGGTTTATCTGCTGCCGCTTGTTGAACTCGTCGGTGACAAGGCGCTGTGCGAAACGGCGTCCGGTATTCTGCGCTCGATCGGCATGTATCCGCTGACAGTGAAGAAGGAGATCGACGCTCATATTGCCGATCGCCTTCTGGAGGCCATCTGGCGGGAAAGCCTGTGGCTCGTCAAAGACGGCGTTGCCACGACGGAAGATATCGACGAAGCCATTCGCATGGGCTTTGGCCTGCGTTTCGCCCAGATGGGCCTGTTTGAGGCCTACCGCATTGCCGGTGGCGAAGTGGGGATGACCCATTTTATGGCACAGTTCGGCCCGGCCCTTTCATGGCCATGGACGAAGCTGATGGATGTGCCGGAATTCAACGATGAGTTGGTGGATCTGATTGCCGGTCAATCGGATGCCCAGTCCGGCGATAAGTCGATCCGCGAACTGGAGCGTGAGCGCGACGACAATCTTGTCGGCATCCTCAGGGCGCTGAAGGTCAGTGATAGTGGTGCGGGCAGGGTGGTTTCAACCCATGAGGCTGGTCTTGCCGTTATCGGTGAGCGCGACGGCCTTCCCGTGACTCTGCGCCATCAGGTGCCGTCATCGTGGACCGATTATAATGGCCATATGAACGAAACCTTTATCTGGAGGCGGGATCCAAGGCGACCGATGGGTTCATGGATTTGATCGGTGCCGACAGCGCCTATATCGCCAAAGGTCTGAGTTACTTTACGGTCGAAAGTCACGTACGTTATCTGAATGAGGTTCATGAAGGTGATACGTTGACGATGACCAGTCAGCTTCTGTCCGGGAAGGGCAAGAAGATGCACCTCTTCCACCGCCTTTTCCGCAGTGATGGCGAACTGTCAGCGACGGTTGAGACGCTGCTGCTGCACACTGATCTCAACGCCCGCCGCACCTGCCTGCCGGAGGCGAGCGTGGCCGAAAAACTGGCTGAATTCGAACGCATCCATGCCGAACTTCCGGCGGAAGGTGCTGGTCGCTTTGTCGGAGAACGCCCCGGCAGCCGTTAGCGACCCTGACCCAGAGAACAATCAACCGGCTCGTTCGATTGTAACTTATTCCGCCCTACTGAGAGGCTAGCGAGCCGCCTCGTTTGCGGACCAACCAAACCAAGACGGAACAGCGATGAACTCCTATCTCAAATTTCTGGCAATCAGTACTCTGAAAGGTGGCATGTCCCGCCGCGAATTCATGGGCCGCGCCTCGGCGCTGGGTATCGGCGCGGTTGCCGCCAACTCGATGCTTGGCCGTGTGGCGCAGGCGGCTGAACCCGTCAAGGGCGGTACGCTGCGCATGGGCCTTGGCGGCGGTTCGTCAACCACGTCGCTCGACCCGGCGCTGATTGCAAGCCAGGTACCGTTTCATGTGGTCCGCGCTTACGGCGAACAGCTTCTGGAAGTGAACGCCGATGGGTCTTTGAACCCGCGTCTGGCAGAATCCTATGATGCTTCGGATGATGCCAAGACCTGGTCCTTCAAAATCCGTAAGGGTGTTGAATTCCACAACGGCCAGACGATGACGCCGGAAGATGTGCGCCAGACCATGCTGCGCCATTCCGATGAAGACTCCAAATCCGGTGCGCTTGGCATCATGCGCGGCATCTCCGATATCCGCGTCGACGGCGACAATCTGATTATCGAGGTCGATACGCCGACGGCCGATCTGCCCTATCTTCTGTCCGACTTCCATCTGGCGATCCAGCCGGGCGGTGGCCGCGAGGACCCGACGGCCGGTGTCGGTACCGGCGCCTACAAGATTGTCGAGGCCGAGCCGGGCGTTCGCTACACCTTCGAGAAATTCGGCAATTACTGGGATGATAGCCGCGGTCATTTCTCCACCGTCGAGATGACCGTCATCAACGATGCGACCGCGCGCAACGCCGCGCTTCAGTCCGGACAGGTTGATGTCGTCAACCAGGTCGCCCCGCGTGTTGCCGGCCTTCTCAATCGCGCGCCGGGCGTTCGTGTCGACCATGTCGCCGGTCGTGGCCACTATGTGTTCATCATGCAGTGTGACCAGCCGCCGTTTGACACCAAGGAACTGCGCAACGCCTTGAAATACGCGATCAATCGCGAAGAGATGGTCGACAAGATCCTGCGCGGCTATGGTTCGGTCGGCAATGATTTCCCGATCAATGAATCCTACCCGTTGTTTGACGACACCATTGAGCAGCGGACATACGACCCGGAAAAGGCAGCAGCCCTTTACAAGGCATCCGGTCATGATGGCAGCCCGATCGTGCTGCGTGTGGCCGAAACTGCTTTCCCGGGGCCGTCGATGCTGCGCAGCTGTTCCAGCAGAGCGCCCAGGCAGCCGGTATTCCGCTGGAAATCAAGCGCGAACCCGATGATGGTTACTGGTCGGATGTCTGGAACAACACGCCCTTCTGCGCTTCCTATTGGGATGGCCGTCCGGTGCAGGACCAGATGTACACCACCGCCTACCTTTCAAGCGCTGACTGGAACGACACGCATTTCGACAATGAGCAGTTCGACGAACTGCTGATCGAAGCCAAGGGTGAGCTGGACCAGGCCACGCGCAAGCAGCAATACAGCCAAATGGCCAGTATCCTGCGCGATGAAGGCGGCCTGATCTGCCCGATGTTCAATGAGTTCGTGCAGGCCTACAACGAAGATGTTCAGGGCTGGGAAGAAAACGGTGTTTTCGAACTCATGAACGGTCTTGCCCCTCTCAAATGCTGGAAGAGCTGAGGCGCCCATGAACGCCTCCTCCTTAATCTTGTGGCCCAGCGATTAGCGCTGGGCCTCATGCTGATATTTTTCGTATCGATCCTGATCTTCGCCGGCACGCAGATGCTGCCCGGCGATGTCGCCCAGGCCATCCTTGGTCAGTCGGCCACGCCTGAAGCGTTGGCAAACCTGCGCGCTGAACTCGGTTTGAACGCGCCGGTCTATCAACGCTACCTAACGTGGCTTGTCGGGTTGCTTCACGGCGATCTCGGCACCTCGCTGACCAACGGTCAGAATATAGCCTCGGCTATTGGAACACGGCTTTCGAACACCCTGTTCCTGGCCGGTTGCGCAGCTGTGATTTCAGTACCGCTCGCGATCATCCTGGGACTGGTTTCGGTGCTCTATCGCAACCGCTGGCCCGACAAGCTGATCTCGACCATCACGCTGGCGTCGATTTCCGTACCGGAATTCATGCTGAGCTATATTCTGATTTTCTACATCGGCGTGCAGCTTGGATGGGCGCCTTCGGTGGCGATGATCAACCAGAACATGTCGCTCTTCGAAAGGCTTCATGCCATTGCGCTCCCGGTCACGGTTCTGGTGATGGTGGTGCTTGCGCACATGATGCGTATGACCCGCGCAGCCCTGTTGAACGTCATGCAGTCAGCCTACATCGAAACGGCGGAACTCAACGGCCTTTCTCGTTTCAAGGTGATCTGGCGGCATGCGTTTCCAAACGCCATTGCGCCGATCGTCAACGTTGTGATGCTGAACATGGCCTATCTTGTCGTCGGTGTTGTCGTGGTGGAAGTGGTCTTCGTCTATCCCGGAATGGGGCAGTATCTGGTGGACCACGTTGCCAAGCGCGATGTGCCAGTCGTACAGGCCTGCGGCATCATCTTTGCCGCCGTCTACATCACGCTCAACATGCTGGCGGATATCATGTCCATTCTCGCCAATCCGCGGCTCCGGCACCCGCGATGAGGAGCAGAACATGATAAAGCGAATCCCTTATCCCGCCCTTTTCGGACTGATTGTCACGATATCCTTCTTCCTCGCTGCCGTTTTTGCGCCATGGCTCGCTCCCTATGGCATGAGCCAGGTTGTCGGCGATGTCTGGGAACCGGCTTCGGCCGCACACTGGCTCGGCACAGACAATATCGGCCGCGATCTTCTGTCGCGTCTGATTTATGGCGGGCAGACCACGATTTTTGTGGCGATTGCGGCGACCATGGTGGCCTTTGTCGTTGGCACGGCGCTCGGGCTCTTTGCCGCCGTCATCGGCGGTTGGGTGGATCAGGCGCTGTCGCGTCTCGTCGACCTGATCATGGCCATACCCTCTCTCATTTTTGCACTTGTGGTGCTGTCGGTGATGCCGGTAACCGTGCCGGTTCTCGTCATTGTTGTCGGCTTGCTGGAAGCGACCCGCATGTTTCGGTTGTCGCGCGCAGTTGCAGCCGATCTTGCCGTCATGGACTTTGTCGAAGCGGCCCGGCTTCGCGGAGAAGGCCGTAGCTGGGTGATCTTTCGCGAGATCCTGCCGAACGTGATTTCGCCGCTGATTGCCGAACTTGGCATGCGTTTCATCTTCGTCGTCTTGTTTGTCTCGACGCTTTCCTTCCTCGGCCTCGGCATCCAGCCGCCGCATGCTGATTGGGGTGGTATTGTGAAGGAAAACAAGGACGGTATCGTCTATGGCATTCCCGCGGCCCTGCTGCCGGCAGTTGCCATTGCCGCGCTGGCGATCTCCGTCAATCTGGTGGCCGACTGGATATTGGAACGCACGACCTCACTCAAAGGAGGCCGCAATGGCTGAGCCCCTTCTTGTAATCGAAGACCTGAAGATCGAAGCGACAAGCTATCCGCCGGGCGAAAAGCCACAGAAGATCACCATTGTGAACGGTGTTTCGCTGACGCTCGAAAAAGGCAAGGTTCTTGGGCTTATCGGTGAATCCGGGGCGGGTAAATCCACCATCGGGCTGTCCGCCATGGGCTACGGTCGCGGCGGTGTGCGGCTCACCGGCGGCTCCATCCGCCTCAACGGCCGGGAAATGCGGCGGGCACCGGGCAAGGTGCTGCGTTCCACGCGTGGGGCGGAAGTGACCTATGTGGCCCAGTCTGCCGCTGCCGCTTTCAATCCGGCGCGCAAGCTGATGGATCAGGTGGTCGAATCCACCCTCAAGCACAAGCGCATGACCCGCGCGGAAGCCAAAGCCCGTGCAATCGAGCTTTTCACCCGGCTTGGCCTGCCGGACCCCGAGACTTTCGGAGACCGCTTTCCGCATCAGGTCTCCGGCGGACAGCTTCAGCGCGCCATGACGGCTATGGCGCTCTGTCCGAAACCGGACCTTGTTGTCTTCGACGAGCCGACGACGGCGCTCGACGTCACCACCCAGCTTGGCGTTCTGGCCGCCATCAAGAAGGCGATCCGCGACTTTGACGTGGCCGCTCTATACATCACCCATGATCTGGCCGTCGTCGCCCAGATTGCCGATAATATCATGGTGCTGCGGGGCGGTGAGACGGTCGAATACGGCACCTGCGACCAGATCATCAACAATCCGCAGGAAGAGTATACCCAGGACCTGGTTGCCGCCATCAATGTTGAGCGCCGCGAGCGCGATCCGGATGAAAAGCCGGTGCTGACGCTGAGAGGGATCTCGGCGCGCTATCGCGGACTCGATTTCGACGTGCTCAAAAACATCAACATGGACGTCCAGCCGGGCACGACGCTTGCCATCGTCGGCGAGAGCGGCTCGGGCAAATCGACACTCGCTCGCGTTCTGACCGGGCTGCTGCCACCGCATACCGGCGCGGTGGAATTTGACGGCGCGGTGCTGTCATCCGCACTCAAGGGGCGGTCCAAGCAGGAACTGCAGGAACTGCAGATGATCTATCAGATGGCCGACGTGGCGATGAACCCGCGCCAGACCGTGGGAACCATCATCGGTCGTCCGCTTGAGTTCTATTTCGGCCTGAAGAGCAAAGAAAAGCGCGAGCGCGTGATTAAACTTCTCGACCGTATCGAGCTGGGCGAGGAGTTTATCGATCGCTATCCGGCCGAGTTATCCGGAGGCCAGAAACAGCGGGTCTGCATTGCAAGGGCGCTGGCGGCGGAACCGAAGTTGATCATTTGTGACGAGGTGACGAGCGCGCTCGATCCGCTGGTGGCAAAGGGCATTTTGAAGCTTCTGCGTGACCTGCAGCTCAAGGAGGGCGTGACATACCTCTTCATCACTCACGATATTGCTGCCGTGCGTGAAGTCGCCGACACGATCGCGGTGATGTATCGAGGCGAAGTGGTGCGTTACGGCGGCAAGCAGGAAGTGCTGTCGCCGCCATTTGACGACTACACCGAACTTCTGATGCGATCCGTGCCCGAAATGCGACTCGGGTGGCTGGAAGATACGCTGACGCTGCTGGAAGAGCACCTGCCGGCATCTGCGGTTCCCGAAGGAGCCTGATCGGCGTCATCTCGGCGTGACGATGAAAACTGAATACAACAAGGATCCGACATTGCCCGAAACGGTAAATGACAACACACGCCCTTCAGCGCTCGTTACGGGCGCCGGGTCGGGGATAGGCAAGGCCATCGCGCGGCATTTGAACGATGCGGGTTTTCGCATCTTCATCTGCGATGCCGACCCGAAGGCGCTTGAGGCCTTTCGTGCGGAGATGCCCGAGGCTTCAGCGCTGGTTTGCGATGTGGCGGATGAGGCGGCAGTTGCTGCCGTGATGGCGGATATTCTGGCTCAAACCGGTGGCCGGCTTGACGTGCTCGTTAACAATGCTGGCATTTCCGGCATGAACGCAGCGGTCGAGAACACTGATCCCGAAGACTTTCGCCGTACCATGGATGTCAATGTCAATGGCGCATTCTATTTTCTGACGAAAGCCGTCCCGGTGATGAAGTCGAGGGGCAGGGGCTCGATCATCAACATCGCCTCGACAGCGGCTCTTTTGGCTATCCGAACCGTACATCCTATGCTGCCTCGAAATGGGCGATTGTCGGACTGACAAAGACGCTGGCCATGGAGCTTGGTCCCTTTGGTATCCGCGTCAATGCGATCTGCCCTGGCTCGGTTGAAGGTCCGCGCATCGATGGCGTGATCGAGCGCGATGCCATGAACCGGGGCATGGAGGCAGCGGATGTGCGCCGCCTTTACGAGGCACAGGTTTCGATGCGAAAATTCGTCAGTGCCGATGACATTGCCCGCATGTGTGTCTTCCTTTCGACAGATGACGCCGGCATGGTTTCGGGTCAGGTGATTGCCGTCGACGGTCACACTGAAAGTCTGTCCATCCCCGTTTAGGAGACGTCCGATGTATGCAGTACGGTTTGATAAATTCGGCCCTGCCGCCGATGTTCTGATTTACGAGACAGTCGAAAAACCCGTTGCCGGTCCCGATGAGGTGCTGGTTAAGCTTCATACCAGCGCGGTGAATCCCTCCGATACAAAGAAGCGCTTGGGTTCATTTCCAGACCTCCTTGATGGTGGCTATGTGGTTCCCCACAGTGACGGCGCGGGCGTGATTGAAGCCGTTGGCGAGAACATATCCGACACGCGTATCGGCGAGCGCGTCTTTGTATTCAACGCGCAATACGGCCGCCGTTTCGGTACGGCTGCGAACTATGTAGCGCTGCCATCGGCGCACGCGCCGTGCCTGCCCGAAGCTGCAAGTTTCGAGGTCGGAGCCTGTCTCGGCATTCCCGTCATGACTGCGCATCGCTGCGTCTTTGCCGATGGCTCAGTCAAAGGCCAGAGGGTTCTGGTCACCGGCGGTGCGGGGCGCGTCGGCTTTTATGCGATTCAGTGGGCGGCGCTTGCGGGCGCACGGGTTATTGCGACGGCCAGCAATGACGCCGATGCCGATGCCTGCCGCAATGCGGGCGCCGAAATCGTCGTTAATCATCGCGACCACAACTGGCCGGAAGCGCTTCTTCGAGCTACCAGCGGTGAGAAGATCAATCGTGTCATTGACGTCGAGTTTGGTGCCAATCTGGAAAATGTGCTGAAGGTGATCGCAGCAAACGGTGTCATCGCGACCTATTCCTCGACGGTCGAGAAGGAGCCGCAGCTGCCGTTCCTGAAGATGATGTATCTCGATCTCACCATCCGTATGGTGATCGTTTACGCCATGCCGGAGGAGGCCAAGGCGCATGCGATTTCCGATATTCAGGATGCTCTCGAAATGGGACGCCTGCAGCACCGAATAGCCCGTCTGATGCCGTTGTCTGACTGCGCGGTTGCTCATCGCGAGATCGAAGACGGCAAGGTCCGTGGCTCGGTTGTTCTGGCAGTCGACACCCACTGACAAAACGCATCCGGTGAGGAACTGTCAGCACTTCGTCGCAATGACAACGCGCACCAATGCTTCAGCCCGCGAAATGACAGCGTTTCAGGGATGATCTGTTGTCTGCCACGCAGGACATCATCCACGCCGGCTCCATGGACAAACAACTTCGGGGACATCTTCCGTCCAGCCAGGACACTGGTGAAGCTTGCAAGGCGCTATCAGAACGGCGGAAAATTTGGCGACGAAACCGTGAAAATATGGATAGCGTGACCCGAAGGGGCAATGCGATCAAGTTTTTCTGCCGGTAGGCCCTGCAAAACACCCGTCGATGTTGGCGTGGAACCAGATAGGCAGGCGAGGGCATGCATCAATTGTTCACTCGGGGCGGATCCGGAGACCGGCGGCAAGATGCCGCTGGTGTTCCGGGTCGCTTCGAGTGAACAGTCAGTGGAACGGGCGATGGCTTCCTTGCACAGGCAGGAATTGGTCATCGCTGTTCTCGATGGGGTATTCAGGCTGAGCGCGCCTGCTGCGCAATCCGGGCCCATTCCGGGATCCAGTCATGATGCGCAATCAGCAGATCATCAACGAGCGACCATATCTGGTCTAGGTCGAGCTCGGCGGCTGTGTGCGGGTCCATCATTGCGGCATGATAGAGGTGCTCACGGTTCTCATTGACAAGCGCTGCAACGGTCAGCTCCTGAACGTTGACATTGGTGCGGATGAGCGCGGTCAACTGCGGAGGCAGGTCGCCGATAAACGTTGGCTGAATGCCCGAGGCATCGACCAGGCATGGCACTTCCGCCGCGCAATTGTCGGGTAGCGATGTGATGCAGCCATTGTTGCGGACATTGCCGTAGATGACGGAAGGCTCTCCGGTCCAGACCGAATTCATGATCGAGGAGGCATATTCCTTGCTCTGCTCAACCCTGATTTCATCGGCGTTCTTGTACAACTCTGCCTGGCTCTTCCATTTGGCGATCTGTTCGACGCAGCGAACCGGGTATTCGTCCAGCGGGATTCGAATTTCTCGATCAGATCTTCACGGCCTTCCTTGATGAAATAGGGCGTGTATTCGGCAAAATGCTCAGAGCTTTCGGTGACGAAATAGCCGAGCCGGGTCAGCATTTCATAGCGCACCTTGTTGGGGCAGCGCGGGTTCCAGTCAGACGGTTTGGGAAAGCTGCCCTCTCTGTAACCGCGCACAAGCTCCGGGTAGAGGTTACGGTAGCTACCATCTGCCTGTCGGTGCTCGAACTTCAGGAAGAACGCCATGTGATTGATGCCGGCAGAGCGGTAGCGGATTTCTGCGTAGGGAATATCCAGATCGCGGGCCAGTTCGCCGGCCGTTCCCTGTACCGAGTGACACAACCCGACCTGCTTGATCTTCGGATATTTCTCGGCAATGGCCCAGGTGTTGATCGCCATCGGGTTCACATATTGCAGCATGATGGCCTCAGGGCAGACCTCCATCATGTCTGCGCAGATCGACCAGAGATGCGGGACGGTGCGAAGCCCGCGCATGATGCCGCCAACACCGAGCGTGTCGGCAATGGTCTGGCGCAGGCCGTATTTCTTCGGCACTTCGAAATCGGTGACAGTGCAGGGCTCATAACCGCCGATCTGGAAGGCGACGACGACAAAATCCGCGCCATCCAGCGCTTCTCGCTGGTTTGTATGGGTGGATATCCGCGCCTTGGAGCCAAGCGTCTTGGCAAGTTTGCTGGCGACGATCTCGCTTTCTGCCAGGCGCTCGTGATTAAGATCCATCAGGGCGATGGACGCATCTTTCAGTGCCGGGCGCTGCAATGCATCGCCAATGATGTTTTTCATGAAGACCGTGGAGCCGGCGCCAATGAAGGTGATTTTGGGTTGTCTGGTCATATGTTAATTCCTGGATTATGCGGCAACTTCGAAGGCGGCCTTGACGAGCCGCTTCGTGTATTCTGTTTGCGGGTTTTCCAGCACATCGCGCACTGGCCCTTGTTCGACGATCGTGCCGTGCTGCATGACGCAGACACGGTGGCAAAGTGCCCGAACGACCTTCAGATCATGTGAGATAAACAGATAGCTCAAGCCCCGTTCACGCTGCAGTGTGCGCAACAGTTCGATGATTTGAGCCTGAACCGAAAGATCGAGCGCGGACGTCGGCTCGTCGAGAAGAATGAATTCCGGTTCTAGCGCCACGGCCCGGGCAATGGCGATGCGCTGGCGCTGACCGCCGGAAAACTCGTGCGGAAACCGATGGGTGATGGACCCCGGCAAACCGGAACTCACCAGTGCATCGCGCACCCGCCCGTCGCGGTCCTTGCCGGATGATCCGATGCCGTTGACGATCAGCCCTTCCTCAATAATCTGGCCAATCGTCATGCGTGGATTGAGAGACGAAAACGGGTCCTGGAACACTACCTGCATACGCGAACGCAATGGCCTGATCTGCTCGCGGGTCAACCCCTCGATATGCTTGTCGTCGAAAAGCACGGTCCCGCCATCGGCATGGATCAGCCGCATCAGCGCCTGGCCGAATGTGGTCTTACCCGAACCGCTCTCGCCGACAAGCCCGAGGGTTTCCTGCTTCTTCAGCGTTATCGACAGGTCGTTCACCGCTACAAGCTGGCTGTAGCTCGAATTGAAGAATGTGCCGGTCTTGAGCGTGAATGCCACCCGCACATCACGGCCCTCGAGAATAGTCTCGCCCCCTTCCGGCAACGGGTTGGCTTCGCCACTCGGTTCGGAGGCGAGAAGTTTTCTGGTATAGGTGTGTTGCGGGTCTGCGAAGAGTGGCTGCGTTTTGTTGTGCTCACGCACCACGCCTTCGCTCATCACGTAAACATAGTCTGAGAAATGGCGCACCACGGTCAAATCGTGGGTGATCAGGATGACTGCCATGCCAAGGTCGAGCTGCAGCTTCCGGATCAACCCGAGGATCTGCGCCTGAACGGTAACATCCAGAGCTGTCGTCGGCTCGTCTGCGATCAGCACATCTGGCTTGTTGGCCAGCGCCATGGCGATCATCACACGTTGGCGCTGGCCACCGGAGAGCTGGTGCGGATATTGTTTAAGGCGCGCTTCGGGTTCTGGAATCTGAACCTGCCTGAGAAGCTCCAGCGTCTCCTGTTCCGCCTGTTTTTGCTGACCCGGCGATGGGTCTGGATAGCTTCGATGATCTGCGAACCAATAGTGTAGATCGGGTTCAGCGAGCTCATCGGCTCCTGAAAGATCATCGAAATCCGCGAACCGCGCATCAGCCGCCGCCGCTTGTCGGAGAATTTGAGAACATCCTCGCCGTCATAGGTGATTGTTGCGCCCTTGCCAACGGTCGCGCGTTTGGGCAGCAGGCCCATGACCGTGCGGGCTGTGACGGATTTTCCGGAACCGGATTCTCCGACAATGGCGATTGTCTCACCGCGATAAAGCTGGAAGGAAACGTTGCGCACCGCGTTCACCGTGCCGTCTTCGACAGCGATATCGACGGCAACATTGCGGGCGTCAATGATCGGTTGACCCTTGTTTTCCTGCCAGTCGCGCCTTTCGGAAGGCGCAGTGTCATGTCTGAGTTCGTCAGTCATTGAAAGCGTCTCCTGATCAATAGGGGTCGATGGCATCGCGCAGACCGTCGCCAAAGGCATTGAAGGCAAAAACGGTCAGAAGCACGAAGGCGACGGGTGATAGCAGCCACGGATAGGCACCGATCACCGCATAATTGGAGGTGTCGCGCAGCATCAGGCCCCACGAAATCATCGGCGGCTTGACCGCAAAACCGAGGAACCCGAGGAAGGCTTCGAGCAGCACGACCGTTGGAATGGCGAGCGTCACCGCAACGATCACGTGGCTCATCACATTCGGCAGGATGTGGCGAAAGATGATGCGCTTGTCGGTCGCGCCGACGGCAATGGCCGCGCGTACATAATCCATCCGCACCAGTCCCAGGGTCTTGCCACGCACTTCGCGCGACATCTGCGCCCAGCCAAGCGCCGACATCACGGCGATGACGAACCCCAGAAAGATCTTGGTTGGCGCGGTCACCGGAATGAGCGATGCAAGCGCCAGATAGAAGGGCAGTTGCGGAAAGGCGAGAACCAGTTCGACAAAGCGTTGTATCCAGGCATCCACCGGGCCGCCAAAATAACCGGAGGTCATGCCGACGGAGGTTCCAACCACAGTAACCACCGAGACCACGGTGAGAGCGATCAGAAGCGAAATCCGTGAACCGTAGAGGATGCGTGACAGCACATCGCGGCCAAGCTTGTCTGTGCCAAGGAAGTGAATGACGGTGCCATTGGTTGCTCCGATGAGATGCCGGTTGGCGGGAATGAAGCCTAAAAGCTTGTACGGCGCGCCCTTAACGAACAAACCGACGATCTGCGGATTGGCGTAATCCTTGCCGACCAGAGGCTGGAAGGTGATCGGGTCGAGCTCGCCGGTGTCACCGAGGGGGTAGGCGCGCGGCGGAAATACGAACTCGCCATCCTTGCCGAACACCGTTACCGTTTGCGGCGGCTGATAGGCTTGCCCGGTTACGCGCGGGTCTGCCGGTGACAGAAAATCAGCGAACACGGCGGTGAGCAGCAAAAGCAAACCAGCACCAGTCCCATCATGCCGGAAAATGATCGTTTCAGACGACGCCAGACCAAAGCAAGGTAGGTCTCGTTCTTGTTCGCGTCCGGCTCTTTGACGGCATCTACGGTTTGGAGAATATTATCGGTCATACCGTCGCTCTCCCGGTCTGTCTGATACGCGGATCCAGCGCTACAAGCAGCAGGTCGGCGATGATGTTGCCAATCAGCAGCATGGCGGAAAGCAGCAGCATGAAGGTTGCCGTGACATAGACATCACCGACCTGCATGGAGCCGACAATCGCCGGGCCAACGGTTGGCAGCGCGAAAATGATCGCGACTTCGATTTCACCGGTCAGCATGTAGGGCAGGACCACGCCCTGATACGCCACGAGCGGGTGCAGTGCATTCGGCACGGCATGGCGCATGATTACCTTGCGCTCGGAAAGCCCTTTGGCGCGCGCTGTCTCCACATACTGCATATTGAGTGTATCGAGCAGATTGCCGCGCATAACCCGCATATTGTAGGCGAGCCCGCCGAATGTGGCGATGGCGACGACCGGCCAAACATGCTGCAGGAGGTTGACGAGCTTGCCCCATGACCAGGGCGCACCGCCATATTGCGGCGAGAAGAAACTGCCCACCTCGCTGACGTCGAAATGGAAGACGAGGATATAGACGATGATCAGCGCCATCAGGAAGCGTGGCACCGTCATGCCGAGAAAGGCGACCCCGGACAGCGCCGTATCGATCCAGCTATATTGTCGTGTCGCCGCTACAATGCCGAAACCGATGCCGAGGATGGATGCGAGTATGTGGCAGGTCAGCGCCAGCGCCAGCGTGCGCGGCAGCCGTTCGGCAACGACGTCGGAAACGGGTTTGTTGTAGTAAAGGCTCTGGCCGAAATCCCCATGGAAGACGATGCCCGTCACCCAGTTCAGATATTGCACGGGAAGCGGGTCGTTGAGGCCATGTGTTTCGCGATAGGCCTGAGCCTGCTGGTCGGCCTGTTCAAAGGACGCGCCGCCCTGATTGATCGCTTGGGAGCGAATATAGTCGCTGTAGTCTCCGGGCGGAGCCTGAATGATGACGAAAGTCACAATGCTGAGCACGAAGAGCAGCATCAGCCCCGACATGATCCGGTTAAAGAGAAATCGTGCCATTGGTCCCTGCATCCCATTTATGCATCTTCGCGGAGGTCCGGTTTCCGGCGATGCACTCTGTTCGATTTATAGAGCGGTTTTGCGGGTCAATGTGCACACAGCGCTCTATGGCGGGGCCGGCGCGCCCCATGAGAATGGCGGGTGCCGGCCCCAGGTTTGGCGGCGGCCCTGATGGGCCGCCATGCCGTCAGCCGCTGACCGGGCCGTCGGCACCCGGTTCACCGGGCAGGGTTTCCGGGAACAGCTGAAGGTCCTGCTGATCAGCAGTTGGCACAAACATGCGTTCGCGAATGATGGCATCTTCAGCCCAGTTAAACATGAAGATCGGCGCACCGGCGGCGACATTGTCGAGGCGTTTGTTGACGATCAGTGCCCCGGGGAATTCAGTCAGGCCAATCGTATCGACATTCTGTGTCGCCACTTCCTGATACCGGTTCATCAGTTCTGCACGCTCCGCATCGTCGTCGGTGTCTATGAACTGGTTGACGATGCCGACGAGCTGTTCTTCATATGGCATCAGGTCAACCGTTCCGTCGGGGCCAGCGCGATGATGATGGCTGGTGCGTGGGCCGACAGGTGCCAGCGAGGTGGTGCCCTGAACAACAGATGCCAGCTCGGGCGGGTTACGCATGATGAACCAGTCGAAATCACCGCCATAACGGACAGATTCATACTGGTTGTTCTCGATCGAGTTCTGCACGACGCGCAGGCCCACTTGCTGAAGCTGACCGATGACACCTTCGGCAAGGTTGACGTCGGTGTTGTAGGACGAGCTCAAGAGCAGGACGATATCGACATCCTGACCGTCGAGTTTGTCTTCCGGCCAGTTTACGAAGCCGTTGCCGTCGGTGTCTTTCAGCCCGAGAGACGCCAGGATCTCTTTGCGCCGTCCGGGTCATAGGGATAGTAGTAGGTAGAATCCCGGTCATAGAAGCTTGTCCCCGAATTCAGCCCACCTGGATAGATCGCGGTGAACGGACCGCGTACCAGAGAATCGCCGAGCGCCTGCCGGTCAATCGCCATGGTCACGGCCTTGCGGAACTCGGGATTGCGATTGAGCTCGCGCACGGCTTCGCCCCGTTCATCAGGCTCACCCCAGCCATTGCCGGACAGGTTCATGCGCATGTTGTAGCCGATCAGGCGCGGACCGAAGGCGAGCCTTGCAGGGGCCGTTTCTTCTGCTGCGCGACGCAGTGCGACAACAAAGTTTTCAGGCTGCTCGAGGTTGGAGAGATCGGCGGAGCCAGCGATCGTCTGGATGTCACGATCTGCCCATGTCGAGAGCTTGTAATGCAGTTCGTCGATATAGGGCAGTTGGTGACCTTCCTCGTCGACCTTCCAGTAATAGGGGTTACGGCGCAGTACGATGATATCGTCCGAGCGGTACTCCACCGGAGCCCAGGCGCCCATGACCGGCCAGTTCAGGAATTCCGGCGGGAAGCCATTGCGATACTCATCATAGGTCGTATCGGCATAGGCGGGATGCTTTGTTTTCAGCATATGCGCAGGGCCGGGGCAGAAGTCGCCATAGGCCATGTTGAAGAGATATTGTCGCGGAAACTCTTCTTCGAAGGTCCATTCGACGGTGTAGTCGTCAATCGCCGTCAGTGTTGTGTTTGAGCCGAACCGTTCGCGGGTGGCGCCATTGAGCGGCGAGACGTTGGGGTCGACGATATTGTCCTCCCACATGAAGATCACATCTTCAGAGGTGAACGGAACGCCATCGGACCATTTGGCACCTTCAATCAGCTGCATGGTCAGCGTGTGACCATCTTCCGACCATTCCCAGCTTTTGGCCAGGTTCGGCAGAGGCTCCATGTCGCTGGCTTCCACCTGATAAAGCGGAGCCGTGCGGGTCAGGCATTCGAACATGCCGATGTCGATGCCACCCCAGCCAGTGCTCTGACCGGCCTGATAGTTCCAGCCCTCCGGCCGGCCGCCGATGACATGACGCAGTGTGCCGCCGTAAACGCCGATGCCATCCGGCATGTTACCTGTTTTGAAAACAAGCGGTTCAGCGGGAAGGCGTTCGTCAACCGGTGGCAGCTTGCGGGCGTCGACGAATTTCTCCGTTACCCATTGCGGTTCGGAATATGACGGCAGCGAGCGAAACTCCGCAATCGCGTCACGCGGCACATAGGTAATCTTGGTTTGCGCCGGGAATTCCGGTTGCTCCGGCACGACCGTCATCTCCGAAGCGAATGCGCCTGAAGATAGTGCAAGGGTTGATATCCCGGCGGCCAGAAAGCTGGCTATACGCCGGGAAGCAAGGTGAGATGTCATCGTGTCGTCCTCCCTTGTTGACACTGAAAGCGAAGGCCAAACGCCTTTCGCCGATTGTCCCGCCAGCGAGGCTCCTACCCACAAGCCACCGGAACACGATAGCCCGGTCCGACGCGAAGCCGAACCGGTATGCTGAGATCAATTCAGGCGTTGGCCGCTGCGCGCTCGGCCTCCTTTTCCTCACGCATTTCGTCGACCGAGCGGATCTGACGCCGTGCGGCACCATCCCAATCGCGCGTCTTGACGGTTGCCTTGGCAAGTCGCGCCTTCGCGTCTTCTATTGCATGAGCATATTGCGGCAGCCATTCGGCCTGAGCGACGACCATCTCGTCCACCATCTGCCAGACCTCCTCCGGTGTGCAGACGGCGCCGACCAGCGGGTCGTGCAGGACTGCGAGCTTGAGCAGATCGAGGTCGCCTGTCACAGCCGCATGGACTGACATACGCTGCACGTTCACAGACGCCATACACGTCGCAGCGCAGGCTTCTGGCAGGGTAATGCCCGCCGCCATGTTGAGGCCGAAGCGATCCACAAATCCGGGTGATTCAATGATGCAGTCATCCGGCAGATTGGTGATTACGCCATTGTTCTTGCGGTTAAAGTGGCCGCGATAGATCCGTCCCGTCTCCAACCCTTCAAGAATATAGCTGGCATGCTCACTGGAGCGCTTCTTCGGATCGATCGGTTGGGCTGCATCCTCAAGAAACCCGTCATACTCCGTTTCAAACCAGTTACGATTTTCGGCTGTAAAGCGAAGATACCCACCGGTCTCACCATGGATCCATTCCGACATGTCGATCCAGCGGGTGATTTCTTCCGGGCGTTTGCGGTACCAGGGCAGATATTCGGAGAGGTGACCGTTGCTTTCGGTCGAATAGACGCCGAAGCGTTTCAGCACATCAATGCGAACCTTCTCCTGCTTTGAAAAGACCGGATGCGCTTCAAAGGCAGCGATCAGTTCGTCTTTTTCAATCTTCCGGCCATTGATACGCAGATCGGTGAACCATGTCTGGTGATTGATGCCGGTGCAGACATAATCGAGCTCGCCTGGCTCGGCGCCGAGAACCTCCGTGATCTGCTCGGCACCGTGCTGAACACCGTGGCACAGACCGATCGTATCGACCTTGCCATACTCAGTGGCCGCCCATGTGTTCATCGCCATCGGGTTGGCATAATTGAGGAAGCGGGCGCCCGGCTCGGCAACCTCGCGGATATCCTTGCAGAAATCCAGGATGACCGGAATGTTGCGCTGACCATAGAGAATTCCGCCGGCGCAGATGGTGTCACCGACGCACTGGTCGACGCCGTATTTCAGCGGTATGCGGATATCCTCCGCATAGGCCTCAAGTCCGCCGACACGCACGCAGGAAATCACATATCGTGCGCCTTCGATTGCCTTGCGGCGATCAGTGGTTGCGGTGATGGTTGTCGGCAGATTGTTTGCCGCGACGATTTTTTCCAGGATGGTCTTGACCATCGTCAGATTTTTTCGCTGACATCGGTCAAAGCAACTTCGATATCGGCAAACTCGGGAACGCACAGGATATCCTTGAAAAGCGTTTTGGTGAATCCGACGCTGCCAGCGCCGATAATGGCTATTTTGAACGCGCTCATAGCCGCCTCCCTGAAACAAGAACCAACAAACAGGGTAAAATCCAATGCAACAGGCAGGACTAGCTGAACCACCGCAAACCGACGGAGAGCGTCGATCCTGACAGATGTTCTTTGCCTGTAGCGCTTGTGTTTCAAACTCCCGATACGCATTATGCAGCAGTCCTGAGGACATCACAGAGAGGGATTGTGCTTTCATGGGTAATTTTGTGCTGCAGGAATTACGAAAAAGAGCACCGATCGGGCGGTTGATTTCACTGCCACGTGGCCATCAGGATCTGCATGCGATGCCAGTCAGCGCCGGCTATGAAATTCGCACCCGACCGGATTATCAGTGGGACGGCCGGCGGCGGGGCCAAAGCCCGTTTTCTGTGATCCAGTACACGATCGCAGGCGCGGGAAATCTGCGTTTTGAAAACCAGACGCTTCGGATCAGGCCGGGGAAACCATGCTCACCCTCATTCCGCACAATCACCGTTACTGGCTGGAAGAGGGGGCAACTGGGAATTTTTCTGGATTTCACTCAATGGCGAGGAAGCGATGCGCATTCAAAAGGCCGTGCTGGCAACAGCCGGCCCGGTGCTGAAGCTTAAGGAGAAGACCGTCGACCAGCTCGCCGATTGCCTCGGTCGGCTGCTTTCATCGGAAACCGACACGCCGGCGCGGGCCTCGGCCGTTGCCTACGAAGTCACCATGCTGCTTTATGATGACGTCTTTGGCGCCCACACCATCCCGCCGGTGGAGAGTCGGGCGATGCAGCGCGTTACCCATCATATAGACGCCAATCTGGCAAAGCCGTTGCCGGTGGACAGGCTGGCGGAAGTCTCGGGTTTCAGCCGCTCGCATTTTCGCGGTTGTTTGCGCAATCGGAAGGCATGCCGCCAGCCGAATATGTGCTTCTGCGCCGGCTTAAACAGGCGACACGGCTTCTGGCCAGCGGCGACCATACCGTCAAGGAAGTGGCAGGTATGGCTGGATTTACCGACCCGAATTATTTCGCGAAAGTGTTCCGCCGTTATTTCCGGGTCACCCCAACCGAATTCAGGAAAATCGGTCTCGCCGCCAGCATCATGACGATGAATACGGAAACGGCTGAAGCGCCTGTGCCGGCGCTGCAGAAAGAGCCGGTCACCTATCCGGAGGTTGATACGACGAAGGCTTGAGGCCTTGGACTTTTTGGTACGGCCTTGTCCGGATCACGCGGGCACCCAGGTTCCGTGAAGCCCCTGCGGAACACGTTGCGGCAGCCGGATGCGAACCACAGGTTCCTCGGAAACGTGTGCGGCATCGAGCAGCACAAACTCGCTTGTCTCGGTTTCCGGTTTGAAGAGATATGTGGCCAACCAACCCTCGCTTTCGTCATCGCCATGCGGAATGAAGACGGCTTCGCCGGCGATCTTATTGCCGAAGTCATGGGTCGCGATATCACCTGTCTCAGTATCGATCCTGAGGAGGCAGTTGAATGTTGCAGATGCACCGTTTCCCCGGTCAGCGTTTCGGTCAGAGTCGGCGCATAGACATAGCGGGTCGAGAGCGCGGTCCGGCGCTCATCGATGCGGGGAAACTCGGCCACCTTGTCAAACCATGCGTGCTGGTGCGTCCGTCCCGTTGTGGTGTCAAGGACCAGCCGCTGTAGTTTCGGGGGCTCGCTATTGGGTTTGCCGTAGCCGAAATAGAGCTTCTGGTGTTTCACATAATCGATGACGATGTCGCTGCCGCGTTCGAAGCCATTGGCGAAGTGAAACACGAAAAAGGCTCTGCCTCAAACCATCGTACATTGCCGCCATCAAGCGGTATCACTGCGATGCGGGTGCCAAGATCCTCCCGCCATTGAAGCAATGCTCCCCGTTCATCATTGCGTTCATGTCGAAGACCGCCGGTCCGATCAGCAGAACCAGGTACCGCTCGGTGAGTACAAAGTCATGGATCATGCTCGACGCGGCGAGCGTGACATTGAAGCTATGCCGGAGGCGGCCGTCGCGACCGATATGGTGAACGGTCACGATGGGGGAAGCGATGTCGTAATTGAGGGCGAACATGTCTCCGGTAACCGGATGGACGCGATTATGCGCACCGAGAATTATCGGAGTGTCCGTACCGGCGGTCCATGGCCCGCGTGTCTCAAACCCCGGTCCGATCTCCCATGCCGGCTCGCACTCGCCGAGCGCCAGCAGGTGGTCGCCATGCTGCATCACCCCAATGAAGGCGGAGGCCTTGAACGGGTTTTCAGGGTCGTCATCGGCGCCGAGTAAGCCGGGATCGACCGGCTGCGGCGTCATCAGCCCGCCATAGACGGCGTGACCTGCCATATCCTCGATCTCGAAGGAACGTGTGCGGACATATCTGTTACAGTAACTTGCCTTGCCGCCTTCAAAGCGGATCGCGTGGAGCATGCCATCGCCCTCGAGCGGGTAGTTATAAGAACTTGGCTCGTAACGCGGATTTGGCCCGTTGCGGATGTAGGTACCGGCAAGTGTTTTCGGAATATGGCCCTCGACGACTTCTAACGGACCGCCATCAATCTCGTTCCCGACCGGCCTGAAATTGCCTGTCAGGTGCGGGTTGTCCGAATGCCAGGTGATGGTTTCTGTAATGCGATCATGGGTCATGCGCTGTTCCTCTGCCATCAGGCAAACCAAGGTCTGAACCGTTCCGGTCTGGCCACATGTGAAGCTGAAGGGCGATGTGTACCTCTTCCGGCCCGCACTTCGCGGCGACGTCCAAGCCAGAACATGAAGCCGACCGGTGTGCCCGCTATGTCGTAACAAATTCGAGTTCTTTGCCAGCGTGACTGAGAAATATCTCACATCCGACAGAATCTGTCTCCCATGATTTGTCAGATAGTGTTGAGGCGGAAATCGGCAGGCTGACTGTTCGAGATCACTAGGCGCATATTTGGCAGGTCATTTTCCTCCAATTTGTGGACCCGTTGTTCAGGCGTGTAATGCGCCCATCGCGCCGACAGCCTCTCTCGAAGCACGTTTTCGGGGACGTCGATGAAAACGGTCTGGTCGAACATCGCCGCAACCGGCTTCCAGCGCGGTTCATCGAGAATCAGGTAGTTGCCCTCGGCGATGATCAGGCGTGCCTCAGGGCCTATGATGCGAGCACCGGCCCTGGCTATTTCAATGGACCGGTCAAACACCGGAACAGCGACCTCTTCACCATCATCGGCCCGGATGCGTTTCAGAACCGAGAGCAGACCACCAGTGTCAAATGTATGTGGCGCGCCCTTGCGTGGCAGGGTGCCGCGCGCTTGCAGCACCATGTCATCGTAATGAAAACCGTCCATCGGCAGAATCTGGGTTTTCCCCGGCAGTAGCTCGTTCAGCCTGGAAAAAGCAGGTCGGCAACATGGCTCTTGCCCGCCCCCGGAGGGCCGGCGAGGGCCACGAGCTGGCGGTTGCTCGCAGAGGCGAGGGGCGCAGATGAACTACGAGTTCATCCACTTCAACTGTTTTGCTCATAAGCATTCTCCCGATTAAAACGGCATCCGTCACGAATTATGGTTATCGGTTTTCCGACGCGAGGCGGTCAATGAAGGGCAGGGCCGGCACCATGGCGGTATCTCGCACTCGTGGTTGAGCGAGCGATCACAAAGGCCGATCCGCACTGTTTTTTCAAAAGCACAATATGGCCCAACTGCGCCGATGTGTCTGCTATAAAGTCCGCTCAATAGCGCGCCAAGGTTGCAGAATTGTGGATATACTATCGTACCTTCATGAGGTCTATTTGGTTTCAAAGCTTGAACGTATCGACAATGACATTGTTTAATGATAATTTCAGGCTCATAAACAAAAAAATCGCAATACTGGGTCTGGTTGTGGATAATTACGTTGTACAACTTACGCGGTACTTGCGGTCAGCTGGAGCAGGTCAATAGATACCTGAATCCGTGCTTTTTCTAAAATTATCAGGCGGGTTACATTGCAACGCAGTCGAAACCGATTGGTTGCGGCAGTCATCTATTTGGCTCCGCGCCCTTCCGATAAAATTGGGATATAACAATGATGTATATTCGTTCTTGTGCGGGTCTGCCGAGGAGACGACACATGTCAGCTAGTCTCATCAATCTAGGTCAGGACGAGGCCCGTCAGCCTGATTTCCGAAAATCCGGACTATTTGTTTGAACTGATCGAGGCTGCGATGTCCCTTGCCACGCGGCTGGGCTACAGCGACGCAGCTGTCATGCTTTATGGCGCATGTGAAAGCATTCAGGCAGAAAACAGTCGCATGAAGAAGCCTCGCTCCAAGGCTCGAATGTCTTAGTTGAGGGGTTTGCTTAGCCGGACGGGAGCGGCTCCCAGCCTGGCCCATAGGGCCAGGTTCCGGCGGCACCTCAATTCAGCGTGTTGACGGTCCATTGAGCGGGCCGGCATGGTCTGCTCTGGTTTCACGAACGCTGAAAATCGCCAAAATAACGCTGGCGGAGGCTGCATACGCAGTACCTTGAAACGGCACCCGTACCACGCAAATACTCAAAATGTCCGGGCTTTCATTGCCGCGCAGCCATCCGCTTTGTTTTTCTAGCGCCAGAACCTTACCGCTTGGTTAGCATCCGCGAATAATGTCGATTTGGCACCGCTTTTCTGGAGGGGCGTCGCCCTACGCGTTGATGGTTTCGCCGGCGCGGAACGATTGAACAGCTTCAAATCGCAGCGGAAACGCTCTAGTCTGGCCTTGAGAGGGAGCTCGCAGCCTCAAACACACCACAATGTATGTGTGTAAGTGCTCACGAGGGCCGGAACGGAATTCGCAGAGAGGGCATAAACAAAGTCATGAAAGCGCATGCTGCAACAGCGATTGTCTTTTCGAGTGCCTTGGCGCTTACGGCCGACTTTGCCCGGGCCGGGGAGGACTGCGGTGATGTTTCGATCGCCGAGCTGAACTGGGCTTCAGCGGGCCTTGCTGCTTGGGTAGACCGGTTGATTCTGGAAACCGGATTTGGTTGCGCGGTGAGCCTGATCGAGGGCGACAACGAAAGCACAGTGGAAACCATAATCGAGATCCGGGCAGCCGGATGTTATCCCCGAGTTCTGGTTCGAAAGCGCCACACCGGCTTTTGATGAGGCGGTCGCCGACAAGCGCGTGGCTTTCGCCGCGCCGCTGCTCAGCGAGGGCGGTGTTCAGGGCTGGTGGATCCCGAAATTCCTGGCAGACGCGCATCCTTCCATCGTAACGGTCCAGGAGGCGCTGAAACACCCGGAATTGTTCGCGCCCGAAGAGGCTGGCGGGGTCCCCGCAGTCTTCAACTGTCCGGAAGGTTGGGCCTGTCGGGTCTCGACCGAAAACCTGTTTCGCGCTCTCGACGGTTCGGCGAACGGCTTTGAGCTGGTTGAAGCCGCATCCGGCGAAGCGCTCGATGCTTCCATAGCGCGGGCCTTCGAGGAGACGCAGGGCTGGCTCGGTTACTATTGGGCGCCGACCGCATTGCTTGGCGAATATGACATGGTGAAGCTGAGTTTCGGTGTCGAATTCAGCAAGCAGGAATGGGATCGCTGCACCATTATTCCCGAATGTGCTGATCCGAAGCTGAATGCTTATCCCGTTTCAGCTGTCTACACCCTGGTGTCGGGAGCCTTCGTCGAAAGCTATCCTGAGCTGATGACCTATTTCAACAACCGGTCCTGGGGCAACGGGACGGTGAGTGAAGTTCTGGCCTGGATGAGCACGAACAATGCCGGCAACGAGGCTGGTGCGCGCCATTTTCTGGAAAACTATCCCGATGTCTGGAAAGCCTGGCTCTCAGAGGATGTCGCGGTCAGGGTTGAGCAGGCCATCTGAGCAGCGGATGCGCGCACCCCAATCATTGCGGAACTCCCGGCGGGACGCTATAATGCCGGTGCGCCGGAATAGCGGTTGGCACAGATTCGGGGATGGTCTCTGGACACTGGCCCCTGAAGTGATCAGCAGCGCGGACGCCTCTTTTTCTACGAGATCGTCCGCTTTCATTTCAAAACGGCTTTCCGGCGCGCGGTATCCCGTTTGTTTCCACCATAAGAAACGCCCACGGCTTTGGATCGCCGCTATCAGATATTTGTCTGCAGAAAAGATCGAGGCAGAATGTGCGACCTCAGGTGCCCGCGAATCCCGTTTACCTGATATTGGGCGGCGCGCGTTCGGGAAAATCAGGTCACGCCGAAATGCTAGCCAGAGCTGAAGGCAACGACCTCCATTACGTGGCGACGGCGCAGGCGCTTGACCCTGAAATGGAAACCCGGATTGCGCATCATCGCGCCGCGCGGGGCCCCGATTGGCAGACCCATGAAGCCCCGATCGCGCTGGTCGAGTGTCTCGGGCAGCTCTCATCGCGCCCACGTCCTGTCGTTGTTGTCGACTGCCTGACGCTGTGGGTCACCAATCTCCTTCTCGCAGATCACGATATCGAAGCTGCGGGCGCACAGCTGGCCGATTTCACGGCCAAATGCCGCTTCCCGCTGTTTGTCGTTGCCAATGAGGTCGGTCTCGGCATTGTGCCCGACAATGCGCTGGCCCGCCGGTTTCGCGATGAGGCCGGACGATTGAACCAGCAGCTTGCCGCAGCCGCCAGTTCGGTGATTTTTATGACTGCGGGCTTACCAATTCAGGTGAAGTCTACATCATAATTAATTGATATAGCGGGTTTTTCTCATCGAAGAATACCTTCGCCGCCATGGCGAGGCTTGAGATCGCAAGTAGCGGTCGAATGATCTTCGCGCCGCGCCGCATGGCAAGCCTGGAACCGGTCTGTGCGCCGATAAACTGGCCGACGCCCATGATCAGACCGATTTTCCAGAGTATCGCTCCACCTGCCACAAAGACCACGAAGGCTCCGAGATTGGAGGACAGGTTCAACAGCTTTGTCCGGGCCGTCGCTTTCAGCATGCCCAGCCCGCCAAGCGTGACAAAGGCGATCATGAAGAAGGAACCGGTTCCGGGGCCAAACAACCCGTCATAAAATCCGATTGCCGGAACAATGACAGCCGTGAAGAACGGGACGGAAAGACGCTGGAGGCGGTCGGTGTCGTCAAGTCCACTGCGCAGCGCGAAGTAAAGGCCGATACCAACCAGCAGGACGGGCAGGGCGGCGAGCAGGATATCGCCGGAAATGATCGTTGCGAGAACTGCGCCCGCAGCGCCGCCGGCAAAGGCAAGGAGCGCCATAGGCCACTGGGTCCGCGGGGCCACCCGGCCGCCGCGCGCATAGGATATCGTCGCCGAAGCGGCGCCGAATATCCCCTGCAGCTTGTTGGTGCCAAGCGTCTGCAATGGCGGGATGCCGGCGATCAGCATGACAGGAATGGTGATAAGCCCAGCGCCACCGGCGATTGAGTCGACAAAACCGGCGACAAAGGCCGCCGCGAACAGAATCAGCAGCAGATCAGGACTGGCTTCGAACACGGCCGATCGAACTCCGGCAAAGTCATGGAAGCAGCGCATGGCGCCGCGCGGCGTTTTCTTTTTCGCCCGGATCGTGTAGGCCGTTTCACGGGCCGCGCACATGCCGGTTAACGTTTTTCACAAAGCAGGATCTCGTTTTCATGCACAAGGTTATTTTCGACACGGACCCGGGTATCGATGATGCCATGGCGCTGCTCTTTCTCGAGCGTCACCCCGATATCGATCTTCTGGGCATCACGTCGGTCTTCGGTAACGCCTCTGCCGACACGACCACCCGCAATGCGCTGTTTCTGAAGCGGGAGTTCGGTATTTCTGCCCCTGTCGCGCGCGGTGCGGATGTGACCTATGACCCGGCGCGGCCGATGGCCCCGTGGCCCGTCGTTGTGCATGGCGTGAATGGCCTCGGCGACATCGAAGTGCCGGAGACCGTTGACGATGTACCGCTCGATCCGCGGCCGGCCTGGCAGTTCATCATCGACACCGTGCGCGCCAATCCGGGCGAGGTCGAAATCGTGGCCGTGGGGCGCATGACCAATCTGGCCGTGGCGCTTGCGCGTGATCCGGAAATTGCCGGACTTGTGAAGCAGGTTGTTGTCATGGGCGGCGCGTTTGAGCGCAACGGCAATGTAACGCCGGCGGCCGAGGCCAATATTCACGGCGATCCGGAAGCTGCCGACGCCATTTTCACCGCGCCCTGGAAGGTCGTCATCGTCGGTCTCGACGTTACGATCCAGACCGTTATGACGCGGACGACGATGAAGGACCTTGCGTTGCGTGGCGGACCGGCTGTGGAGCTGCTGGCCAGGATTTCCGATCCCTACATCGATTTCTACAGTCAGCAGGTGGATGACGGCATGGTCGTTCACGACAGCTGCGCCTGCGTCTATGTAGTGGCGCCGGAGCTTTTCGGCCTGCGCGCGGGAACAGTACGGGTTGTCTGCGGCGGTATCGCCGACGGACAGACCATCCAGAAGCCCTCCGGCCAGTTTTTCCCGCCGAGCCCGTTCGATGACAAGCCCGAACAACAGGTTGCGATGTCAATCAAGGCTGAAGACGTCGTGGATCTGGTGGCGGCAACACTAGCGCCGTGAGCAGAACGGCGGCACTATCCGCCGTGAGTTGTTTACCTTATTGTTAATGATGCATTGATTGAGACCTTCGTTGCTCATAACCTCGACTTCAGGGGTTATGTGTATTCGGGGTCTCATGCGTATTTTGATTTTTGTATTTATGGTTTTGCTGGCCAACGCATCTGTCGCCAACGCGGCACGCAAGTCCGGAGATGCCATTTTCGATTCGGGCAAGGTCGTCGCTGCGGTCAGCCTCAGAAGCCAGACGATGAAGGTTATCGTCGGCGGTCATGAGCGCTATGAGTGGCCGGTTTCGACAGGCGCCGGCGGCTATTCCACGCCTGAGGGCATATACGGTGCGGAGTGGCTTTCCAGAAACCACCGCTCGCGCAAGTACAATAATGCGCCGATGCCTTATGCTATCTTCTTTCATCACGGTTACGCCGTTCATGGCACCGATCAGCTCTCGCGGCTGGGGGCGCCCGCCTCGCATGGCTGCATCCGCCTGCATCCAGAAAACGCCGCGCTGCTGTTCGGGCTTGCGGAGGCGATGGGGCTCGAAAACGTCACCGTGGTTGTCGGCGACTAGACATTTAGTCCCGGCATTTGATGGATCGGATTAAGTTTGAACCGTTTGGGTTCAGAAGTCCAGATTTTGCAGATGTATTCGTATGGCGTTAGCTCACGCAGCGATTTTCAATCGGCGCCCGAAATTGTAGGCGTTGATGAAGTCCTGGAGATGGGCTTCGAACTGGGCATGATCATCATAGTGGAAGCGTTTTACCGTTGCCTCCTTGATGGTGCGGTTCATGCGCTCAACCTGACCGTCTCGTCCAGGGATGTTTTACCTTGGTCAAGCGATGCTCGATGCCGTTTTCTTGGCAGACCCGCGTAAAGATGTGACCGAAATCGTGAATGTCGCGGGTGCGGTTGGTGAACTGAATACCATAGCACGTTGGGAAGAAGTGCTGTCGATAGGTTATGACCACCCGCGGAGCCCCAAATAGCGTAGTGGGTGGCCATAACCGGTCCCAGGTCTCAACAGTGGTTTTGCTGAACCACACCGCTGAGGAGACAGGCTATGACCATTCACCATACTACCCCCGCGACCTTGCTGGTCGCCATCGACATTTCCAAGAAACGCCACGAGGTTCTGATCGGAATTCCGGGCAAGAAGCGCCGCCGGCGCATGACGGTCACCAATACGCTCGAGGACTTCAGAAGACTGTCTGCGGCCCTAGCCAGCTACGATCTCCCGGTGCGGATCGGGTTCGAGGCGACCGGTAACTATCACCGGCCACTGGCGCACCATCTCGGCCAGTATGGGTTTGAGCTGAAGCTCGTCTCTTCTGTCGGCCTCGCCTGGACGCGGGAGGCCCTGCACAACAGCTGGGACAAGAATGACCCGAAGGATGCTCAGGTTATCCTGCACATGCTGAGACTGTCTAAAATTTTGTGCCCTGGCGTTGTTTCAGGACATAGGAAACGTTCTTCGAACATGATTGCGAGCTGGCTTTTGACGGCGTGCCATTCTCGCACTGAACGCTTCCACTCGGTTGAGGTAGCATTGAGGGTCAGATAGATCAACTTGGCCGCAGCCTCATCGCTCGGGAAGTGTCCGCGCGTTCTGACGGCGCGCCGGATTTTCGAGTTGAGCGCCTCAATGGAATTCGTGGTGTAGATCAGCCGGCGGACCTCGGGCGGATAGTCGAGAAACGGGGTGACCTCGTTCCAGGCCCTTCGCCAACTCGGCACGATCGCCGGATAGCGCTTGGCGAGATCGCTGTCCTCGAACGTCGCCAAGGCTTCTTCCGCCGCCTCGACATTCACGGCGGTGTAAATCGACTTGAGCGCCTTGGCGACGGCCTTGCGGTCCTTGTAGCTTGCGAAGTTCATGGAATGGCGCAGGAGATGGACGATGCAGGTTTGAACCTGTGTCCTCGGGAAGGCGGCCTCGATGGCCTGCGGAAAGCCCTTGAGACCGTCGACGACGGCGATCAGGATGTCCTGGACACCGCGATTGCGCAGGTCGCCCAGCACGCTGGCCCAGAATTTGGCGCCTTCATTGGCCTGGAACCACAGGCCCAGCACGTCGCGCGTGCCGTCCGGAAGGATCGCCAGCGCCACGAACACCGCCTTGTTGGAGACCGCGCCGTCGCTGCGGATATTGACCCGGATCGCGTCCATGAAGACGATCGGATAGCAGGGCTCCAGAGGCCGGTTCTGCCATGCCGTGACCTCATCCATCACGCTATCGGTGATGGCGGAAATCAGGCCGGGGACGCCTCCACGCCGTAGATTTCCTCGATATGCCCCTGGATCTCCCGGGTCGTCATGCCCCGGGCATACATCGAGATGATCTTGCGGTCGAAATCGGGAAAGCGGCGCTGGTATTTGGCGATCAGCACCGGATCGAAGGTGCCGTTGCGGTCGCGTGGGATGTCGAGGACCACCTTGCCGCTGTCGGTGGTCACCGTCTTGCTGCTGCTGCCATTGCGGCGGTTTGCCGGCTCGTTATGGCCTTCGGGCACAGCCTCAGCCCGCTCTTCGTCGAGATGGACGTCAATCTCGGTGCTCAGGGCACGTTCGGCCAGTGCTTTCGTCAGTTCGGACAGAATACCATCCTTGCCGAAAAGGTCACCGGGCGAGCGCCCTTGCATCAGGCGGTCCAGGAGTTCTTTGTCGATGCTCATACGTGGGTCTCCTCAAAGAGCAGTTACCACGCCAGAGCACAAAAATCAGGACAGTCCCCACATGCTCGAGATCGGAGCAGTGCAGTTTTTCCATGATCCCCTGGTCGTCGGGACAGCGGACATTCAGGAGCTCTCGAAGACCCACGAGATCGTCTCACGCTCGAAGACCGAGCTTTGGCACCGCATCCTGACGCATTACCTGCCACTCTACTTCCCCGAGGCTGAGCGGTTTCATCGAAGCTCTCGGACCGACTGGCTCCTGGCATTCATCGAGAAGTATCCAACACCGACGATGATTACGACCATGAACCAGGAAGCCTTCATCGCAGACACCTGGCAGGTGGTTGGCAAGAAGGTCTCCAAAGAGCGCCTGCTTTCAGACATTTACGCCACGGCCGAAATCTCTGTTGGATTGCCCGTACATGCGGGCTCCGACGCCGTGCGCATGTTCCGCCTTGTCCTTGCCGAGGGCAGAAGCCTTGTCCGCCAACGCAACGAGATCGAGGCCAGGGCAGTCGAGCTGCCGGACTATCAGTTGCTGACAACCATTCCCGGAATCGGTCCGATCAACGCCATGACCATTCTGGCCGAGGCAGGTGACCTGCGCCGGTTCCGACATCACCGGCAATTCCTGAAGTTCTGCGGCATGGACCTCGCCACTGTGCAGTCTGGCATGTTCCGCGGTCAAAGCCGGATATCGAAGTACGGCAACGCCCGCCTGCGTCGTACGCTCTGGATGGCCGGCCAGACTGCCGTTCTCAAGCGGACCAACAGCTTTCGTGACAAGTTCGAACGCTACATCTCGAAAGATCGACACAACGCTCATCTGCGTCGCAAGGCTTACACCGCGATCGCGGCAAAGATGGCGCGCACCGTACACGCCGTAGTTAAACACGGCGAACCCTATCGCCCCTTCTTCGAGGGGGTGAGCCCAGGCGGAAGGACCTCTTTCTGACACGAGCCGTGGAGGCAGGCATCTGACCTCGTAGATAATGTTCGGGCCTTCTGCTTGGGAATTGGGATCTCGTATTAAGGACGGTGAGGGCCGCCATCGCGCGTACCCTGTGTTTGGCTCATGGAAGAGATCATTTCTTGACGGCAGAGCCCGTCTGGGCAATCTTAACAAGGCACCCGGGACACCGGATGCCCTATGACCTGCTGACCTAAGCAGCCAGATTTTCTCGACATAGGACGTTGTCTGTCAGTACAGTATGGATTGCATAGGGAACCGCTTTGACCAGATTGCGCAGGAACTGGGCAGCCGCCACCTTACCTGCCTTCCCGTACAATTCGGCATAGGTAAACTTGGACGTCCTGTCGATGGCGACGAAGAGGTAGCGTTTGCCCTCGGCGGTGTGAACTTCGGCAATATCAATGTGAAAATAGCCGATGGGATAGGCTTTGAATTTCTTCTTGACCGGCTTGTCGCCCTTTACCTCTGGCAGTCTGGAAATGCCATGCCGTTGCAGGCAGTGATGAGCGCGTGAGGTGTCGAATGGTTGGCTGCAGCGCATAAAGGTAATCATCGAGTGGCAGCAGAGTATGCTTGCGGAAGGCAACGATCACTGCCTCTTCCTCAAGCGACAAGACCGTTGACTTCGGCTCTTTGGGACCGGTCGGTAGATCAGAAACGGAAGTTCGCTTCTTCCATTTCGCAACGGTCTTCTGATTGATCCCATACTGCTTCGAGAGCGTTCTCAGGCTCGCTTGACTATTTTGTATTGCCCGACGGACTGCCTCAGAGCCTGACTCAAAAGAATTCATCTATAGCAATACCTTGCGAGCCGTTTTGTGATGATGCGGATGTGGGCGATCATAATCCATGCCTCGGCTGAGGCTATGGACTTTTCCCAATCCTTGGCCAGTCTGCGGCTTCTGCCAAGCCATGCAAAGGTCCGCTCCACGACCCATCGGCGGGGAAGAAGTTCAAAACCCTTGGCCTTGTCCGTTCGCTTTATGATTTCCAGCGTCCACTTGCCGACTTTCTTCAAGCGGCCTTTCAATTTGTCGCCCGCATAGCCGCCATCGGGAAAGACATGAAGAAGCCACGGCCAGCAATGCTTGATTGTCCGTAGAAGATCAGTCACGCCATCGCGATCCTGAATGTCAGCGCTATGGACCGTGAGGCCAACCATCAGGCCGATTGTGTCGACAACGATGTGGCGCTTGCGGCCCTTGATCTTTTGCCCGCCACTCGTAGAAATAGCCCTGTACGGTCGAATAGGGTGGGAAGTCCTTCGGCAGCATTCGCCATTGGCAGCCGGTCGAAGGAATATAGAAGATCGCGTTGATGACGTCACGCAGGCAGATCTTGCGGGGCCTGCCGAGCCGTCGCCCTTTCGGCAGTAACGATGAAATCAAGTCCCATTCCCGATCCGTCACATCGCTTGCATAGCGGGCTGATTTGCGGACATATTGCCGCCGGGTGATTTCGGTCCAGGCCATCGTGCGCTCCATCGTTTCTTCGCAAATCCGATGGAATCACATCCTGCTGAAATCACTCAACTCTTTTCGGTCAGATGGGGTGATTGGGGTCTCGCCCGAGCCCAGATGCGGGTGGCTGCTCCTGTCGGGATGTTAAAACGTGGTCGATTGGAATGGCCATAAGCATCGGGAAGGAGCAACCATGACGTATTTTGCCGGACTGGACGTGTCTTTGGAAGAGACCGCAATTTGCATTGTCGACGAGAGCGGTCGGATCGTGAAGGAAACGCAAGCGGCGAGCGAACCACAGGCCTTGTCGGATGCGTTACGGAAGGTCGATCTGCCGCTGGAGCGCATCGGACTGGAAGCGTGCTCGCTGACAGCCTGGCTTCACGACGGGCTGCGCGACCAAGGCCTGTCGGCGATCTGCATCGAAACGCGGGCTGCCAATGCGGCGATGAAGACGATGCCCAACAATACCGATCGCAACGACGCCCGCGCGCTTGCACAGATCATGCGCACGGGCTGGTATAGGCAGGTGCATGTGAAGAGCCGGCAATGCCGCCTCTTGCGCTCTCTTCTGGTCGCCCGTCGCACGATGTTGAACGAGATGCGTTCGATCGAAAACGTGGTGAGAGCAATGCTGCGCGAGGCCGGCGTCAAGCTCGGCACGCCGTCGCGCACCGCCTTTGCCGACCGCGTGCGCGCGTTGGCCGGCGCCGAGACGCAAGTGATGGCGATGGTCGAACCGCTTCTTGCGGTCCTCAGCGTCATGCTGAAGGAGCTCGCCCGCCTGACCAGGCAAGTTCAGGGCATCGTCCGCAAGGAGGAAGTCTGTCAGCGGCTGATGAGCGCACCCGGCGTCGGGCCGATCACGGCTCTCACCTTCCGCGCCACGATCGACCGGCCGGAGCGGTTCGGCTCCAGCCAGGCGGGGGCCACATCTGGGGCTGACGCCGGCGCGCTACCAGTCAGGCGAGACCGGTATTCAGGGCAAGATCAGCCGATGCGGCGACGAACTCGCCCGCACCGCGCTCTACGAGGCGGCGCATTCGCTGCTCGTGCGCTCGAAGAAATGGTCGAGCCTCAGGGCGTGGGGCATGAACATCGCCAAACGCCGTGGCATGGCGCGGGCCCGCGTGGCGGTGGCCCGCAAACTGGCGGTCATCCTGCATCGCATGTGGGCTGATGCAACCGACTTCCGCTTTGGAAAGCAGCCTGCCGCACTGGCGGCGTGACCCGAGGCAGATCAAAGGAGCAAGTAACACGAACAAAGCTTTCGCCCGAAAGGGCGAGGCCCGGATCGTTCCGTGGGGACGATGGGCGAGGCGATCTCGTTGAGAGTCCCGAACCTGCCGAACCAAGGTTTGCAAGGTCGTGAAACAGATTGAGACGCCTCGCTCTCCTGACCCCATCATGCGGCGGCCCCGAGAAAATCACCGGTGCGCCGACCGCGAAGAGAAGCGAGTGACCTGCGGAACGGTCCGAGAAAAAGTGCAGGAGCACCTTGACCACAACGACCCCAATCAGAGAAGGCTCTCAGTCGTCGTGGCGCTGCCTTGTAAAACCTGTCCCATAGTGCTTCCCTCCAAGTTTGAGAAAATATTGCACCATCAAAGTCCGGGACTGAACATCTTATGTGCCTCTGGCCTGCTAGATTAGCCCCGTTATCGCTCCCGGCCAGGACCGGCGGCGGGGTGGGATACAGCGCTTAACACCTTATGGCATGACCACGTTCGCTAGCAGGCTGATCCCGCCTCTCTTCACCGTCTCGAACTGTTGATGGCGGCCCGTTCGCGGGACCGCGAAGCATAAGGAAGAGAGAGCGACATGATAGCAGCGACGACAATGATCGGTATAGATGTGTCCCGCGATTGGCTTGACGGTTTCTGCAGTTCAAGTGGTCGGCACTTCCGCCTTCCCAATAGTTGTGAAGGTCACATCCAGTTGCTGGCCCGTCTCCAACTCATGCCGGGTTTGGTACGGGTTGGATTCGAGGCGACCGGCGGGCAGGAGTGGGCGCTTTGGGTCTTCCTCGTCGCGGCGGGGGTCAAGGCTGTGCAACTCCCTCCGGCACAGATCAAGGCCTTTGCCCTTTCCCGAGGAACTCGCGCAAAAACAGACCGGATCGACGCGGAACTCATTGCCAGGTTCATGCTGTCCCGCCCGGAGGCCGGGCGGTTACTTCCGAACAGAAACCTTCGGGTTCTCAAAGCGTTGACGACCCGGCGCGCTCAGATCTTTGACATGCGCAAGCGACTTGCGGCGCAAATCTCCGCACGTGAAAAACAAGGTGTGGCAGAAGACGTCGCCGAAATGGACAATGTCCTGAGAGCAATGCTGGACGACCAGATCAGGGATGTTGAGCGCCGGATCGAGAGCGCCATTTCCCAAGACGACAGTCTGGCTGCAAAAGCGCGGTTGCTGCGATCCATTCCCGGTATCGGCCCGGTCTCGGCAGCTATGCTGATCGCCGAGATGCCCGAGCTCGGACGAGATGAACGCAGGCGAGGCCGCGGCCATGACCGGGCTCGCCGCCGTGCCGCATGACAGTGGCACGATGCGCGGCAGAAGGATGATAGCAGGAGGCCGACGATCTCTGCGACATGTGCTGTTCCAAGCCGCGCTCGCCGCCGCGTGCCACAATCCGGTGCTGAAGCCTCTCGCAAAGCGCCTGAAGACACGTGGAAAACGCCACAAGTTCGTCATAATCGCAATCGCACGCAGGCTGGTCACAATCGTAAACGCAGTCCTCAAGGCGGCCACACCTTGGCGTTCAGAAGCCTCCACCTAAACACAGTTGCTAGAACCTTTCGCTTTTTCATTGCGGAAATATTGGCGTGAAAGTCATGAACGAACCTCGAACACACTGTACGGATTTTGCACCGGAGAAGTGACAGGTTCCGTTCTCGTTCTTGCTTCATTCTGTAAACTTCTGCATGGCGTTGGTTTCTGTGGAGAGGACAAGATTTCGAAAAAACATCTTGATCTCAATGGCATTTAACCCTAAACGGGCGTCATCGGAGAGGTGGCCGAGTGGTCGAAGGCGCTCCCCTGCTAAGGGAGTATACCAGTGATGGTATCGAGGGTTCGAATCCCTTCCTCTCCGCCATTTTCCCCATTGCGAACCAGTGACACCGCCCTGACGGGCACGGATTTTTCCGTGTTATCAAAGGGGTTTACGGGAAATGACCGAACCTCATAGACGCGCCGCCTAGCTGAAGCTGGGCTCAGAATGGCCCTCAGTCTCAGTTTGGGCGAACCTCGCCCATTGCGGTTCGGCCCTCTTTCCTTACGCTTTTTCAATGACCTGACTTCGATCTCCGCCAAAACCCAAACGCGCGTTCCGAACGATATCCATGCCAACGGAGATCGAACACGCAGTAGGCGCATTGCTCAGGATCGCAGCGAAAATCCAGGCGGCGTTTGGGGTGCTTATGGATGAGGAATAGGATCGAGCGCCAGTCTGACCGTGAAGCGCTCGTTCAGCCGGTCATTGATTTCGCCGATCTCGTGAGTGTCATCTTCTTGCAGCGAAATCACCGCACGAACTTGGGTCTCAACGTCTTTCGCCAGCTGATCAAGTGGCTTCAAGATGGGATTGCCGGGTCCAGTTGATCGAGCGCCAGCAACAGCAATCTGCGCCGCAAACCTCGCGAAGGCGAGGTATTCTATGACGCGGTGGTGTTCGCTTTCGTCCGCTTCGACATCGAGCGCATTAAGAGCACGCATCGCCTTGAAATGCTGATTGAGCAGACGCCCAACCAAACGCGGCCAGTCGCCGTTTTTTCCGCTGATTGGCAGAACGTGAAGATCGCTGTCGCCGCCTCCTGCAGGCTGAGCATATGCGAGAATAATCTGCAGCAAGGTTCTCAGCCGCACAAGCTCTGTGGTGGTGATGCGTTGTCCGGCCAAGTCTTTGCTACGCGCCTCAAAGGCTTTTACAGCTTCCTCGATCTTCTTTGCTGTCGCCTTCACCCGCTGTCTCGCTGCTTTTTCTTCGGCGGCCTTTGCAAGCTGAGCAGTTTCCGGTTCGTCGTCGCCTTCGGATGAAGGCTCGGTATTTCGGAGGTCAATTTCTGACTGTCGCCGAAGATCATCCTCATCCTCGCTCGACAAATCACTCGCCATGAGGCCGATTAGTCTGTTCAGGCACATGCTGACAAGATCGGCGGCCCCATCCTGGCGCTTTGCCAAAACGAAGGCATTGCGGCTGTCCTCGGCCTTTGCTCGGCTACGAGCCCGGACAAAAGCTTCATAGGACAGTACCCGGAGTTCGGGTTGCTCATCGCTTCCACTGGCTTCGACCACAGCTCTGCCGACATGCTCCGCAGAGACCGGTTGTTCTCCAATATCAAGCATTTCCAACTCGTTGATGGCCTGGAGCAGGAACAGGTCCTCGTAGGTCGTCTCCGATAGGAAATCTGCGATCTTACGCTTCTTGCCCCGGTGCGGAGGCAAGGTTCGGATCAGAAGCGCGTCAAGATCGACAATGATGGTCGGTACTGAAAGCCCGCCCTCAAACTGAACCCTTGCCGTTCGAGGGCGCAGGTCTGGAGTGGGAAGGTCCCATTCAAACCGAGACGATGTGTCGATCTGAATTCGGTCACCTAACTCGACGCCGTCTCGATCGTATAGCTGCAGTGACAAGGCGCGATCCGAGGCTGGAGCAGGCGGGGTCCAGTTCAGTCGATGTCTCTGCAAGGTGAACGCGCCGCCATCCCGTGCCTGTAAGCCGTCATTGATGTTGGTTGTAATCAGCCGCGGGAGAATTTCGTCCCGATCCAGTGGGGTCTGCCGATATCCGTCGAGTTTCAAAGCGCGAAGAGCCATGCCGGGCTCTACGCGTTTGTATAGGCCCAGTTCAGCGTTTCCCCTTGGGATAGTCGGTCCCAGCAGAGCCGGAAGGGAGCAGTTCATGCTGCCTGAAATCACGTGGTCCCATTCTTTGCCGCAGGCGATAAAGGCTTTGGCATGGACGAACCGAGAGGACCGTCTCGTCCCTCAGATCAAAGAGTTCCACCGTAGCGCCATCCAACACCGACGCGGGAAACTGCGCGGCCAGCGGGTCGATCAGTATATCCGTGGGCGGCATTCCAAGGACTTCACGCAAGCGCGTAAGGCCCTCGAGCTTAGCATCCCAGTAGGGCGATAGCACAACCAGCCGCTCAATTTCATCACCGGCCACTGCAGCCTCGATCTGGTCGAGGAACGTCTGGTCCGATTTGTCGGCGAGAAGGCGGATATCCGATTGATCGCCGGGGGTTTCGATTTCCGCAGCCTCTCGAAGCCATGGCGAATACCGAAAGGCGCGACTCAGAGCGTCCCCAAACCAGGGATCCTCCGCTGGAACGTAGCTTCGGAGGTAGTTTAGCGCCTCGCCAAAGAGAGCCGCATTGTCCTTGTCAGTAGCTGAGTACCTGACATCTGCGACCAGCTCTTTGTTGCCCGCCAGTCCGAGGGCGGTCAGGTTCGCTGATCCAATCAGCAACCGTCCTTTCTCAGGCCCGACCAGTAGGGTCATCTTGGGATGAAACGCGCCACCTACTGACACCTTCGCTAGATGATAAAGCGCTCCGGCGTATCTCGGTGCTCCATATTCGGCGAAGCTCATATTCAGCATCGCTTTGTCCGCCAATATGGCGATGTTCCGGCAGCCAGCGCCTCTCAGTTTCGGGAAAGGTACATCCTCAAAGGCTTGCGCGGAAAAAGCATAGGTTGTCATGAACGCCGAATGAAACCCCGTCTCGCTAAAGACATCGTAATACTTCATCAGCGCTCAAGCTCCTCGAGGCCAAGCGGAGTTACGCCGCGATCATCAAGGAATTTGACGTCGCGGAGGAACTGCACAGCTTGGTCGATCCGAGGACTGCTCGGCGAGACTCGAAAAAGTCACGGAAACGAAGAGCGCCGTCGTCTGGCTCGAAGAGGAACGTATAGGCCTTCTGATTGCGGAATTTTCGGGAAGCGACCCAAAGATGTCGGCGAAAAATGCGTTCCCTCAGAAGTTCCGCAAGAGCCGTCTGGACGGGCAAATCATGCCGCAATTCTATGAATTTCATCTCGCTTACCAGAGATTGAAAATGCTCTGCACTCCCTAGCCACTCCAGAATGGAACGGTCGAGCTGTTTACCTTTCAAGGACAGTGCCGCAATCACTGACCACGCCGACTTGACTGCCTGCTCATCCTCTGCGGCGGTCAGCGCTTCCTGCATCGCGTGTGCCGCGGTCTTCGCGTGATTTTCAAGATCGGAAATATCGATCTGCTCAAGGATCCACTCCTGCAAAGATTGGTTGCCTGGAAGGCCTGCCATATCCATCACACCCTCAATCACGCCGTCTAGGGACATGCTGTGGGGCGGGGCATTGGTCAGGATGCGTAGACCCGCAAAAAGCAACGTTTCGTACGCCAACCGAAAAAGGTCACTGGCCTGGTACAGCGCCCATACGGGTTGAAGTTCGGACGAGTCCATCCCTTCATCCACTCCGGTAGTGGCACCAAACCAGTCCCACTTCGATTCCTCGGATTTTGGGGGCCGTCCACGCTGGGCGGCTAGGCGCAGCAACATCTTGAGGGTTTGACTTCTGGTCTGGTCGCTTTCTGCCGCCGATGCATGCCGCCCGAAGAGGATAGCTGCGAGTTCACGCTGTTCCGGGCTTCCGGGATTGATGTTCGACGGCTTGATTGGTGCGAGGCGGTCGAGAGTGGCTAGCGTTACGTCTCCGGCCGCAACCGTTTCCAGAAATACATCGGCCAGATCTCCAATAGCTTGTTGGAAGGCATCAGCCAGAGGCAGTGCAGCTTCTTTGCAGAACGGAACAGGCAGGTTGGGATCGTCCATCTTCACGAGCCCCATCTCACGCATTTGGCTGGCGTAGATACCGCCAAAGGCGCCACCCTTGTTGCGAAGATAGCGAAGGTTCGCGTCCGATTCTGGGTCAGCGCCAGTTCTGAAATCGACCAGCGCATCTGCGTTCTCTGAATCAACCAAACCAAGCTGTCGGTTCGCCCAATCAATACCAGCTACGCCGAGCTCGACGTCACCGCGTGCGCAAGTCAGAGCAAAGAGAGCCTCCGCTCGGCGCTGAAAACGTCGGAATGCCTCATATTCATTCGTGACACCTTGCTTCTTTGCATAAGCCTCCAATAGCCACGCGAAAAAGGAATAGTATCTGAGGCGCAACGTGATCGTGCTGATGCCAGGCAATAGAGACTGATAGACAAGCTCGATTGGCCTCTGCATTCCCAGAGGGTCGAGGCCAGTTTCCTGCCCGATATCGGTCCATTCTGGAAAGCCGGGGCCTAAATCAATTTCGTCCAGCATTTTCTGACGCTTCCAAAACCGAGAGTTGTCATCAGAGTAGTTTGGAAGCCTTCACAATGGGAAGCGAAACCTGTCGATCCCTATTCAGTCAAACACCTTTTCCGGCTGCTCGGCCCACGGCAGTTCCGCCACGCCGCAGAGGTCGAAGATCGACAGCACCGTGGGTTCGCGTCGCAGGACCAGCCGCTCCAGCACCGACGGTGCAAGCCATGCCAGCCGGATCACGCGGCTGACATAGCGGTCAGATATGCCTTCCTCTCTGGCGAGGTCGGCGATGGTGGTGACGTCGCCGCGCTCGAGCCTGCGCCGCCAGTCCCACGCGCGGCCGACTGCGCGCAGCAAGCGGGCATCCTGGCCGCGATCCATGGCAACCTCGATCTCCTTGGGAGGCAGGATGCGGGGCGGCCGCCGCGATTGCGCATTGTGAGCGGGATGTGGACGCGCAGGGTTTCTGGCTCTGCCATCACACCACCTCTGGCTTGGCCGGGGCCATCAGAGCGGCAATCGCGCCCAAGCCCTCATGGCGCAAGTCGACCGCCAGCCCGGCCTCGCTGGCTGTAACTCGCGCCACCAGAAGCCTGACCACGCGCGCCTGTTCGGCCGGGATCAGCGCGTTCCACATCTCGTCGAACTGGGTGAGCGAGGCGCTGATGTCCGTCTCACCAAGGTCTGGCCGATCCTTGCGCAGGGTCCGTGACACCCGCGCAGCGACCTCGGGGGTGCGCAGCAGGCGGCGGATTTCGCCAACCACGGCATCCTCGACCATGCCACCCGGCAACCGCTGCGGCCCGCGCAGCTCTGCCTTGGGGCGTTTCTTGATCACGTCCATCGAGACGTAGTAGCGATAGCGGCGCGTGCCTTTCTTGGTGTGATGCGGAGTCATGGCCACGCCGGTCTCGGTGAAGATCAGCCCGCGCAGCAGCGCGGGTGAGGGTTCCTGAGCCGCGGCCTTCCTAATATACCGGTTGTTCGCGATCACCTCATGCACCTCATCCCAGAGCGTCTCGTCGATGATCGCGTCGTGCTCGCCGGGATAGGCGGTGCCCTTGTGCACCGCGAGGCCGCGATAGACCTTGTTGTGCAGCGTCTTGAGCAGCGAGGTCTTGTCGTAGGGCCTGCCGGTCTTGGTGAGGATCGCCCGCGCATCTAACTCGCGGACCACCTGCGCCGTGGAACTTGACCGCGCGTATAGCGTGAAGATCGTTCGCACCGCCTCGGCCTCGTCCGGATCCACGATCAGCTTGCGGTCTTTCACGTTGTATCCCAGCGGCACCGGCCCATCCATCCAGATGCCCTTTTGCGGGACGCAGCGACCTTGTCGCGGATCCGCTCGCCGATGACTTCGCGCTCGAACTGGGCAAAGCTGAGCAGGATGTTGAGCGTCAGCCGCCCCATCGACGTGGTCGTGTTGAATGACTGCGTGACGGAGACGAAGGTGACGCCGTGCTTGTCGAAGATCTCGACAAGCTTAGAGAAGTCCATCAGCGCGCGGCTGAGCCGGTCGATCTTGTAGACGACGACGATGTCGATCAGCCCGTCCTCGATGTCCGCGATCAGATCCTTAAGCGCGGGCCTTTCCAGCGTGCCGCCGGAGAAGCCGCCGTCGTCGTATTTGTCGCGCAGGCAGACCCAACCCTCGGCCTTCTGGCTGGCGATATAGGCCTCACAGGCCTCCCGCTGGGCGTCGAGACTGTTGAACTCCATGTCGAGCCCTTCCTCGCTCGATTTTCGAGTGTAGATGGCGCAACGCAGGCGGCGGGGCGGTTGCGGCTGTGTCTGGCGCGTCATTTGCTGATCCTCGGGCGTGGTGTGAAGCCGAAGAACTTCCACCCGTTCCAGTTCGCGCCGGTGATCGCCCGTGCAGCCGCAGAGAGCGACTTGTACCGGCGCCCCTGCCATTCAAATCCTTTCGGCAAGACGGTGACGCAGTGCTCGACACCGTTCCACTCTCGGACCAGCTTGGTGCCCGGCATCGGGCGTCGTGGGTCCGACACCATCTGACCGGGTTCGCCGGAGGCTACCTCCGCCGCCAGAGCATCCAGCGTCCGCCGGGTGTCGCGGCCAATGCCACCGAGGGCCAATTCCTGGATGCGGTAGCCAAGCCGCAGCTCGAGGTTCTGGCGGCTGGTGTTCGGCGCGGGCGCATCAAAGACCGCCGCCCATTTCTCGCGCAGCTCCGGCACGGTCATCGCCTTGAGCGCGACCAGGTCCGCCAGGACAGCGTGGCCCTGCACAGGGCCAAGGCCAATTCTCTTTCCTACTGATTTCGTTGTCACTTTTCTCATTTGTCCTCTCCAACTCGGGTTCGCAACTGGTGACGACGACGGCGAACAAGGGCGAGGATGTCCTGCGAACTGTCTCCGTCGTTCGCAGAATTCTCATTTATTTTTGGTGGGTTGGCGCGGTAATCCTCCCTTTTTAACGGGGCTTTTTGGTAAAATTCACGCAGCCATTTTCAGTTTCTGTGCGGGTGTCATTCCGCCGATGCCCATATTGGGTCGCTCGTTGTTATAGCTCCATAACCATTGTGTGGCGAACGCCTGCGCCTCTTCGATACTCTCGATGATGTATTGGTCAAGCCATTCGTGTCGTACTGTCCGGTTGTAGCGTTCGACATAAGCGTTCTGCTGCGGCTTTCCAGGCTGGATGTAATTCAGCGCAATGCCCTGATTTTCAGCCCAGTCCATAAGCCTTCCACTGACATATTCCGGGCCATTGTCAACACGTATTGCCAGCGGTTTGCCGCGCCACTCAATGATCTGGTTCAGGCTACGGATGACACGCTCCGCAGGTAGAGAGAAATCGACCTCAATGCCAAGCCCCTCACGGTTAAAGTCATCCAGAACATTCAAAAGCCGAAACTGCCGGCCATCGGCCAGCCGATCCGCCATAAAGTCCATGGACCAGACCGCGTTCGGCGTTGTCGGGACATTGAGTGTATCCGGTTTTTCCCGTTTCAGCCGCCGGCGTGGCTTGATCCTGAGGTTCAGCTCAAGCGCGCGGTAGATGCGATAAACACGCTTATGATTCCAGCGCCGTCCCTGTACGTTCCGCAGATAGAGAAAACAAAGGCCAAAGCCCCAGTTCTTCTTTGCCTGCGTCAAGCCGGTCAGAAGATCGGCGATCTGTTCATTCTCATCATTGCGTTTGCCTTTGTATCGGTAGCAAGTTTCGCTGACACCGAACGTTCGGCAGGCAAGTGCTATGCTCACCCCACGTATCGCCACGGCTTGCGCGGCCACCTCCCGGCGTAGAGATGGCCGCGTCATTTTTTCCAAAGCCTCTTTCAGCAGTTCGGTTTGCATGCTCATCTCCGCATACATCTTTTTCAGACGGCGGTTCTCGTCTTCCAGCGCTTTCATCTGGCTGATCATCGACGCATCCATGCCGCCATATTTGGCCCGCCATTTATAAAAACTCGCTGAACTCATCCCGTGCTCCCGGCAAAGTTCAGGCACAGGAACGCCACCTTCTGCCTGACGCAGAATGCCAATAATCTGTGCTTCGCTAAATCTCGTCTTTTTCATCAAAATCTCCTCAGTCATAAAACCCGAGAAAATTCTACTTTTGAAGCCCATTATTTTTCGGGGGATTACCCATTCTGGCTCATCAGCCGGCCGACACGGCGATGCCCTACATCCAGGCCGAGTTCCTTCAGCTCTTCAGTCATGCGCGGTCGGCCATAACTGCCAAGAGATAGGGCGAACTGTTCGCGGATGTGCGCCAAGACAACCATATCCTTGCGTTGGCTTGGGCTCAGGGGACGGCTGCGGTATGCACGATACCCTCTCGGGCTGACATCGATAATCTGGCACAGCCGCTCGATGGGCGACATGTCAGCATTCTTTGCGATGAAAGCAAACCTCATTTGCTTCGCTCCGCAAAGAACTGGGTGGCCTTTTTAACACCTCCCTCTCCTCCCGGAGCAAGCGGTTCTCTTTCCGCAGCTCGGCGACCTCGCGCTCGAGATCGGACTGGGTGGTTGGCTTCTCAGGATTGCGCCGATCTTGCTGGATCCAACGGCTCAGCGTCGAGAAGCCGACGTCAAAATCCGCCGCCACCTGCCTACGCGGCAAGCCGCTGGTCAAAGCGCCCCGCACTGCCTCAGCGCGGAATTCCGGGGTCGGTTTTTGTGCCATGATGTTTCTCCTTTGTGGCAAAATACCAAGTCAAAGGAGCGGAACAATTCCGCGACAGGTCCAGCTTACGGACCTTGAGCGTTCTGCTCGCTTTTTCTATCTCCAGCGCCTCGCCTTCGGTGGCAAAGTCACGGGCCGCAGTTTCGGCGATGAACGCCATGGGCCAGCCCGCTTCGATCTCACGCGGCTTGGCCCGATCCTGGAAGAAGTGCACGAATGCCTCTCCGGTGTCGTCATCGAAAACCTCGACTGGCGCGCCTTCATCGATCGCTATGATAGGGAAGGGGCGTTGTTCTATCTCGATCCGCCCTACTACGGCTGCGAGACGGATTACAGCAAGGACAGTTTCAAGCGCGCCGACTTTGCCGAACTGGCCGACCGGCTCGCGAGGATCAAGGGGCGGTTCATCCTGTCGCTGAACGACCGGCCTGAGGTGCGCGAGATATTCTCGACCTTCCAGTTTGCCGACGTGAAGCTCGACTACACGATCGGCAGCGGCGAGCAGAAGGCCGTGGGCGAGGTAGTCATTGTTGATCGTTCTGATGATGCCGAAAATCGCAACTACCTGCTCTTCTGAGCGGGTGTCTATCCTATGTACCGCTTGTTCAGGCCGTTTCGGGCATCCATTCCCAGTTTTCGTATTTGTCTCCTCGTTACCGGATATGGGAATAGCGCTTGAGGGAGACCCACGAGCGATGGCCGGAGACGGCAGCGGCGTGCGGAATGTTGTAACCGATTTCGAAGAGCCGGCTTATACCTTCGTGACGCAGATCGTGGAAGTGCAGGTCTTCGATGCCGATCAGCCGGCAGGCCCTTGTGAAGTTGGCGCTGATGGATTCCGGCGCGTAGGAAAAACCCTTTCGTCTTTCTGCTGCGCGCGCTGGATGACGGCCATTGCCGGCGCGGGCAGGTCGCACCAGTTGTCGTTTCCCATTTTTTGTCCCGGGTTCTTCATGTCGCGCACGAGCACGCGGTTGTTCTGCTCGTCGAGGTCAGCCCAGGTGATGCGGCAGATCTCGTCTTGTCTACGCGTGGAGAAGAGCGCAAACAAGACGATCTCGTCCATGGGCATGGATTGCGGCGCCTGAATACTTCGCTGCCGGAAAAACGTCAGCAGACGGTCGATCTCCTCTAGTGCTGGCCGGCGATCGCGCTGCCTACTTTTTGAGGTCATACCCAGCCGCTTGGCAACGATCACGCCATCCTGCATTGCCTGCCTGTCAAGCGGATAGCCCCACGCAGGTCGCGCAATTGCAAAGACAGATGAGAGATGAGACAGATAGTTCGCAACGGTCTGCGGTTTCTTGTCAATCGAAAGCTCGCGCGCCAGCGCGATGATGTGTGCGCTGGTAATCTCCTCACAAGGGAGGTCGGCGATATCGAAACCTTTCAGCGTGCGAAGGACCTGCTCCTTGGTCCTGCCCATGGGGGCCGCGTTTTCTGTGATGTACTGGTCGATAACGTCCGCAAGCGTCACGTTTCCGTGCCTGGCACGTTCAAGGCCGCCCGGCTCGAACAGGTCGCCCTCGCGCTTGTTCATCCACGCCACTGCGAGCTTCTTGCGGTCGAAGGTCTGGCTCTCGCTGTGGACTGTTTTACCGTTTCGCTTTATGCGAATTTGCGCCGTATATGACATTCTGCCATTTCTGCGCTGTATTCGAGCTGTTATTGTTCCCATGGGTGCTACACGTTTTCTCCGGATGCTACATTGTAGCACTAGCACTCCAAAAATGAGCTGAAAAAGGCATAAAATAGGATAAAAACTTATATTGAAATGAGCGAAATGCAGGAAAAAGAGAATAAAGTCAACGATATAGCCTCAAGGCGTTTCGCCGTTGCACCGATGATCGATTGGACGGATCGGCATTGTCGATATTTTCATCGGCAGATGATGGCTGGCGGGCAGGTTTATACCGAGATGATTGTTGCTGACGCTGTTTTGCATGGGGATCGGGAGCGGTTGCTGGGATTTGATGCCGCAGAACACCCGGTCGTTCTGCAACTTGGCGGGTCGGACCCGCACAAGCTGGCTGAGGCTGCGCGGATCGGTGCGGATTTTGGCTATGACGAGATCGGTCTGAATGTCGGCTGCCCGTCGGACCGGGTACAGTCGGGTGTTTTCGGTGCCTGTCTGATGCAGTCTCCGGAGGTTGTAGAAAAGGCTGTCGTGGCGATGAAAGAAGCCGTCGACACTCCCGTGAGTGTGAAATGCCGCATTGGCGTTGACGATCAGGATCCGGAAACGGTGTTGCCCGACTTCGTGGGGCGGATGGCAGGTGCCGGGGCGGATGCGCTCTGGGTTCATGCCCGCAAGGCCTGGCTAAAAGGGCTTAGCCCGAAGGAAAACCGCACAGTCCCGCCGCTTGATTATCCACTGGTTTACCGCATGAAGACGGAGTTCCCCGATTTCTTCATTGGCATCAATGGCGGCATTGCCAGCCTGGATGAGGCCGAATTACATCTAAGCCATGTCGATGGCGTGATGCTGGGGCGGGCTGCCTATCAGACCCCCGTTTGCTGGCAGATGTCGATCACCGTATATTCGGCATGGCGGAAAAGCAGCTCGACCTGAAGGTGTTGTGCGAAACGATGATGGATTATGCTGACCGGCAGATGGGAAAGGGGTGAGGCTGTCGCAGGTCACCCGACACATGATCGGGCTCTTCAGCGGTTATGCTGGTGCGAGGCGCTATCGCCAGGTCCTGTCCACCGAAGCGACCAGTCCCGGCGCAGGGCCGCAGGTCATCGCCGACGCTTTCAATGCGATAGCCCCTGACGCCGAAATAGTCTGACTTTCCTGTCGTTCTGCTTGTCTTTGTTGATTGTGCCACTGGCTGTGGCACAATCAACGCAGTTCACTTCAGTCTGAAGTCTATGCCAGTGTTGCGCGGATCGCTGCGATGGCGTCTTCAGCCTTATCACCGTCGGGACCGCCGGCCTGAGCCATGTCCGGCCGTCCGCCGCCGCCCTTGCCGCCAAGCGCTGCTGCGGCGAGGCGCACAAGATCAACTGCGGAGACGCTGTCCGTCAGGTCTGGAGTGACGGATACGACGACACTCGCCTTGTTATCTTCCGCAGTGCTGATGAAGACCAGAACGGTGCGGGTCCTGTCTTTCTTGGCGCTGTCCGCCAGGCCCTTCAGTTCCTTGGCGGCGACGCCGGAAAGAACTTTGGCAGCCAGCGAAATGTCACCGATTTTCTCGGCTTCGTCGGAGGCGCCGGAGCCGCCGAGAGCGATTTGCTTTCGGGTTTCAACGAGCTCGCGTTCGAGCCGGCGACGTTCTTCCGATAGAGCGACAACCCGGTTCGCGACCTCGTCAGGCTGGACTTTGAGGCTTGCGGCCAGCGCCTTCACCTTGTCATCCTGTGCGGTAAGGTAGCGGCGCGCATCAACACCGGTCAGTGCCTCGATGCGCCGGACACCGGCGCCTACAGCGCTCTCGCCGACTATGCGGATCAGGCCGATTTCGCCTGTAGCGCACACATGGGTGCCGCCGCAAAGCTCAAGCGAATAGGTTTTGCCGGCCTTGTCGCCGGTGGTCGCCGTACCCATCGACACGACGCGGACCTCTTCGCCATATTTCTCACCGAACAGCGCCATGGCGCCCTCGGCGATGGCATCGTCGACCCCCATGAGGCGGGTGGAGACCGGCGCGTTCTGCAGCACGATCTCGTTGGCCATGTCCTCGACGACGGCAAGCTCTTCCGCGTTCATCGGTTTGGGATGGGAAATGTCGAACCGCAGACGCTCCGGTGCCACCAGCGAGCCCTTCTGGGCGACATGGGGGCCAAGCTTCTGGCGCAGCGCTTCGTGGAGCAGGTGGGTTGCGGAATGGTTGGCGCGAAGGCGCGACCGGCGCGCGTGATCGACTGCGAGGGTCACGGGCTCACCGATCTTGATCTCGCCATCCTCGATTTCACAATGATGGATGAACAGGCCACTGCCCTTCTTATGGGTGTCGGTCACACGGAGTTTCGCAGTGTCGGTCGAAATCATGCCGGTATCGCCCATCTGGCCACCGGATTCACCGTAGAACGGTGTCTGGTTGACGACCACGGCAACTTTATCGCCTGCAGAAGCCGTTTCGACGGCTGAGCCGTCTTTCACCAGCGCCAGCACCACGCCTTCGGCCTTTTCGGTTTCATAGCCGAGAAATTCGGTGGCTTCGTGTTTGTCGCCGAGCTCGAACCAGATGGTTTCGGTTGCCGTATCGCCCGAACCAGCCCAGTGGGCGCGGGCTTCGGCGCGCTGGCGGTGCATTGCGTCCTGGAAACCGGTGAGGTCAACGTGGATATCGCGCGCACGCAGGGCATCCTGGGTCAGATCGAGCGGAAAACCATAGGTGTCGTAAAGCTTGAAGGCTGTCTCTCCGTCGAGGCTGTCACCCTTGGAAAGGTTGCTTGTGGCCTCTTCCAGCAGGGTCAGGCCGCGGTCGAGGGTTTTGCGGAAGCGGGATTCTTCCAGCTGCAGCGTTTCCGAAATCAGCGATTCAGCGCGCTGCAATTCGGGATAGGCACGTCCCATCTCGCGGACGAGCGTCGGCAGCAGCCGATAGATGATCGGCTCCCTTGCGCCAAGCAGTTCAGCATGGCGCATGGCACGGCGCATGATCCGGCGCAGCACATAGCCGCGGCCTTCATTCGACGGCAGCACGCCATCGGCGATCAGAAAGGCAGACGAGCGAAGGTGATCGGCAATCACCCGGTGGCTTGCCTGGCGTTCGCCTTCGGCCTTCACGCCGGTCAGCTCCTCGGATACACCGATGAGCTCTCGAAACAGGTCGATATCGTAATTGTCGTGTTTGCCCTGCAGTACGGCGGCGACCCGCTCAAGCCCCATGCCGGTGTCAATCGACGGGCGGGGCAGGTTTTCGCGCCGTTCCGGCGTGATCTGCTCGTACTGCATAAAGACCAGGTTCCAGATCTCGATGAAGCGGTCACCGTCTTCTTCCGGTGATCCGGGCGGGCCGCCCCAGATGTGGTCGCCATGGTCAAAGAATATTTCCGAGCACGGGCCGCAGGGTCCGGTATCGCCCATCGACCAGAAATTGTCGGAGGTCGGGATCCGGATGATGCGCTCCTCGGGCAGGCCGGCAATCTTGCGCCAGAGTTCGAAGGCCTCGTCATCTTCGTGATAGACGGTTGCCAGAAGCTTGTCCCTGGGCAGACCGAACTCCTTTGTGATCAGCTCCCAGGCCAGCGAAATCGCCTGTTCCTTGAAGTAATCGCCGAAGGAAAAATTGCCCATCATTTCAAAGAATGTGTGATGGCGGGCGGTATAGCCGACATTGTCCAGATCGTTATGCTTGCCGCCGGCGCGCACGCATTTCTGTGCCGTCGTTGCGGTCGAATAGGGGCGGTGTTCAAGGCCAGTGAAGACGTTCTTGAACGGCACCATGCCAGCATTGGTGAACATCAGGGTCGGGTCGTTGTGGGGCACAAGCGGACTGGAGGCGACGACCTCATGTCCGTTCCGCTTGAAGAAGTCGAGAAAGGTCGACCGGATTTCATTCACGCCACTCATAATATGCCACGCCCCTTCGTATATCGGTGTTTTCTGCCGAGACTTTCACGGCTTTTAGCGACAGGCGCGGCCACTGTCCAGACAAGACAAAACAGCGGCCTGTTAAAGCCGCTGCTGGATGACTGTTGAAATTGCATAACCGCTGTATGATCAGCAGGCAGATCAATCGTCTTCGGTTCCGGTCGCCTGGTCTCCCTCGCCAGAATCCAGAAGCCCCTCGGAGAGAAGTCCTGCATTTTGACGCAACGCCAGTTCGATCTCGTCGGCAAGTGTGGGGTTTTCCTTCAGGAAGGTCTTGGCATTCTCACGCCCCTGGCCGAGCCGTTGACTGTTATAGGAGAACCACGAACCGGATTTCTCCACGATGCCGGCCTTGACCCCGAGATCGATCAGTTCGCCCGTCTTGGAGACACCTTCGCCATACATGATATCGAACTCGACCTGCTTGAAGGGTGGGGCCATCTTGTTCTTGACGACCTTGACACGCGTCTGGTTGCCGACCACCTCATCACGGTCCTTGACCGCACCGATGCGACGGATGTCAAGACGGACGGAGGCGTAGAATTTCAGTGCATTGCCGCCTGTCGTGGTCTCGGGCGAACCGAACATGACGCCGATCTTCATACGGATCTGGTTGATAAATACCACCATACAGTTCGAGCGTGAGATCGATGCCGTCAGCTTGCGCAGCGCCTGGCTCATCAGCCGTGCCTGGGAACCCGGCAGGCTGTCGCCCATCTCGCCTTCGATTTCAGCGCGCGGGGTAAGAGCCGCAACCGAGTCGATGACGATCACATCCAGCGCGCCGGAACGTACCAGCGTATCAGCGATTTCGAGCGCCTGCTCGCCGGTATCGGGCTGGGAAATCAGAAGGTCGTGTAGGTCGACGCCGAGTTTGCGGGCATAGATCGGGTCAAGCGCATGCTCGGCATCGATGAAGCCGCAGGTGCCGCCACCCTTTTGCGCTTCGGCGATGGTCTGCAGCGCCAGAGTGGTCTTGCCGGAGCTTTCCGGGCCGTAGATTTCGATAATACGGCCGCGCGGCAGGCCGCCGATACCAAGGGCGATGTCAAGACCCAGCGAGCCAGTCGAAACGGTCTCGATCTCGACGATGCTGTCCTGGGCGCCGAGCTTCATGATCGAGCCCTTGCCGAAGGAACGTTCGATCTGGGAAAGTGCTGCTTCCAGCGCTTTACTCTTGTTCACGGATTTTTCCTCAACGAGTTTGAGTGAATTCTGTGCCATCGACTTTATCCCTTGTTTCGCCCGCCGCCTAGGTGAGGCCCTGATTTACCTATTCGTACCCTATTTGTTCTCATGTTTCAATCCCCTGTGATCATTGAAAATAGGGCACTTTTCAATCTATGTTCTTTTTATGTTTCGCGGTGAAAGAGATGTGGATCAATGCTTGTCTGTCCCGGCATCCGGTCTGGCGGCAGCGTTTGCAATCATCTCGGCTGCAGCGTCAAGATCGGCGCAATAGATGACGTGGTTCTCATCGATGCGGTGGGCAGCGAGAATGGACTTCACCTCTGGCGCAACGCCGGTGAGCAGGACGCGGACATGGCGGGAACGCGCACGCCTGACTGTACTTTCCAGAACATTGGCTGCGGACAGATCGATGTAGGATACCTCCGAGAGATCGAGAACGAAGTTTGTCGCGCGGTCGGCGATGCGGTCAAGCACCGAACCGACGGTTGTGGCGGCGCCGAAGAAGAACGCGCCGGAGATGCGATAGACGATGGTGTCTGGGTCGGTGTTGACGATGGGATGTTCGCTTCGGGCGTTGTAATCGTCATAGGGACTGACAGCGACATCGCGACCCATGCGGTCGATGAACAGCACGGCACCGAGCGCAAAGCCCGCGACGATGCCTTCGGTCAGGTCACGGAAGACAACGAGAAGCAGGGTGACTGTGAGGATCACTGCGTCGCCGCGCGAACTTCTGAAGAGCGCGCGGATTGCGGGCTTTTCGATCATGCTCCACGCCACAACTGCCAGGACTCCGGCAAGAGCTGCCAGCGGAATGAAGCGGGCAAGCGGGGCGGCGACCAGCATGAAGATCAGCAGAAAGGCTGCATGCAGCATGCCGGAAAATGGACTGGTGGCACCGGCGCGGACATTGGTGGCAGTGCGCGCGATTGTGCCTGTGACGCAGATGCCGCCAAAAAACCAGAGGCGATATTGGCGATGCCCTGGCCGATGAGCTCCATGTTGGAGCGATGCCGCCGGCCGGTCATGCCGTCAGCGACGACGGCCGACAGCAGCGATTCGATTGAGCCCAAAAGTGCGAAGGCGAAGGCATCCGGCAGAACTGAAATCACCTTTTCAATCGACAAGGTCGGCACTGAAGGAGGCTGCAGGCCGCGAGGCAGGCCACCGAACTGACTGCCAATGGTTTCCACCGGCAGCTGCAGCAAGGTGGCGGCAAGCGTGGCGATCGCAACTGCTATCAGCATGCCGGGCCAGCCGGGTCTGAGCTTTCTGAGCGCGACGATAAGGCCGATCGTGCCGATGGCGATGGCGAGTGCGGCGAAATTGGTGGTGCCGACGAATTGCGCCAGATAGGCAACCTTGTCGGCAAACGGTCCCGGTTCCTTGTCCGGCAGGTCGAGCCCGAGGATCGCCGATAGCTGGCTGGCAAAGATGATGATGGCGATGCCCGCGGTAAAGCCGACGGTCACGGGGTAGGGGATAAAGCGGATATAGGCACCGAGGCGCAGATAACCGGCGGCGATCATGATCAGCCCGGAAATGATCACCGCGAGCATCAGCCCGTCCAGGCCGTGGCGCTCAGCTGAGGCGGCCACGAGAACGATGAAGGCGCCCGCAGGTCCGCCGATCTGGTGGCGGCTCCCGCCGAATAGCGAGACAAAGAAACCACCGACGATGGCGGCGTAAAGTCCGCGATCCGGCGAGACGCCGGATGCTATCGCGATGGCCATGGAAAGCGGCAGCGCGACGATGGCGACGGTCAGGCCGGCGATAGTATCAGCCTTCAGCCGCGAAAGGTCATAACCTTCCTTTAGAACGCTGACGGTCTTGGGGACGAGACGTGTAGGCATGACTTTGCGACCTTGCGCGAGAATGGGATAATGTCATCGATGCTTATCAAATCAGCCGGCGCACGCAAAGGGCGCCTTGAAAGGCGAAAGGTCGCGGTAACATTCCGCAAGATTTGTCAAATCGGCTCGTGCTTCAACGCATGGGCCGAGTGAACGGGCCAAGTTTTAACGGAAAGAGACAATGAACAGTGAACCGGATTTTCAGACCTACCAGCAGCGCCTGATGCGGGTGAGCGCACATATCCATAACCATCTCGATGATGACCTCGACTTTGCGACGCTGGCCGAAGTTGCCTGCCTTTCGCCATGGCACTGGCATCGCATCTATCGCGGCGCCTATGGCGAAACCATCGCAGCGACAGTGCGGCGGTTGCGGTTGCACCGTGCCGCGGGTGAACTGGTGAACTCCGATACCCCCATCGAGGTGATTGCCAGCCGGTCCGGATCATCGGGTGTTCAGGCCTTCACGCGTCTCTTCCGTCAAGCCTATGGCATCACACCGGCGCGTTACAGAAATGAAGGTCGGCACAAGGTGTTCGATCAACCGGTCAAGCAATGGGAGAGTGACATGTATGACGTTGAACTGCGCAGCATGAATGCGCGACGGCTTGCGGGTCTGCCGCATCGTGGATCGTATATGGATATTGACAAGGCATTCGGGCCTGCCGCCGGATTGATGGCCGCAGCCGGCGCCTTCGGGCCTGATACGGAAATGATCGGGGTTTACTACGATGACCCCGGCATTACGGATGAAGCCGCGCTGAATTCGTTTGCCGGGCTGACTTTGCCGGAGAGCGCCGAGGTGCCTGAGGGGTTGGAAAGCCGGACGGTTGCGGGCGGCCGCTATGCGGTGCTGACCCACACGGGTCCTTATGCCGAATTGCACAAGGCCTATCACTGGTTTTATGGAAGCTGGCTGCCAGCTGCGGGTCAAGAGCCGGCCGACGCTCCGCCCTGCGAAATCTATCGCAACAATCCGCGTGACACACCGCCTGGTGAACTCATCACCGAGATCTGCGTGCCGCTGAAAGCCTGAGGGGCTGGCAGGCCGCGCTTTGCTGGCGCTTCGTCATTTCTCGGAGCCGAGTTTAAGCGCGGTCACGGCCTCACCGCTATCGGCGATATAATCGCCGGCGTCTTCCTGGCGCTGAAGTAGCAGAATGAACAGGAAGTCGGTCAGCATCAGCTGGGCGTCGCGCGAGGTGATCGCGGAAGAGCGTACCCGCTCTTCGTCGGCGATCGTATAGAGCGTGATATCGGCATGTCGTGCAATCGGGTTTTGCTGCGGCCCGGTGATCGAAACGACCGCCGCGCCGCGCTTGCGGGCAAGTTCTGCAATCCGCACGGTCTCGATACTGGTGCCGGAATGGGAAAGCGCAAACAGCACATCGCCGGCTTTCGCGGCCGAGACATTGGCCATCTGAATGTGGCTGTCGGCATCATGGAGTGCATAGCGCCCGAGCTTCTGCAGTTTCAGGCAGAGGTCGCGGGCCACCAGTGACGAGGCGCCGACACCGGCCACATGAATGCGTGTTGCCGTGTCGATCAGCTCCAGCGCGTGTGCAATCTCGCGTTCGTCATTGGCTGCCATGGTCTGCTGCATGGCGTGCATCTTGCTCGCCAGCATTTTCTGGGCAACAGTCGCCGGGCTGTCGGCGAGTTCAATCGTGCTGTGCAGTGCGCCGGGTGTGCCCCATTCGCGGGCAGAGGCCTTGCTGAGCGCGAATTTCAGGTCCTGATAGCCGGAAAATCCAAACTTCTGGGCAAATTTGACCACGCTGGACTGGCTGCGGCCGGTCTCTTCGGCAAGGCGCGCTGAAGACAGGCGCAGAACCTCTTCGGGATGGTCCAGAATGAAACGGCCGATCTGGCGGTCCGCCGGCGCAAGGCTTTCAAGCTGTGCTTCGATCACGTTCAGAACGGACACCGGTCTTCCTCTCGTTCAGCCTGCGTTCGGCGCGGAATAATAAATTCCCTAATCCCGGAATACAACGGAATGATTGCGAAAGCGTAACGACCTATCGTGGCCTTGGGCAGCCCGCGGACAGAGCCGGTATGCCTTTTCTGTATGGAATAAATTATTCTGAATTGGATTTGACAAATGGAATTTGCGATTATAGCGTTCGTGTGAAGTCGCGGTGACGAAAAACAACAATACGCACCGCCTGCCATAAAGGGAACTGATTGTGAATTTGCTGGCCGGCGAGCTTGAAAAACTGGTTTCCGAGGGCGTAATCCGCGCACGCTCGAACTCGACCTGCTGTCAACGCGCGAAATCATCGAGAAGATCAATACAGAGGATGGCGCCGCCGCAATCGCGGTCGGGCGCGAGGCCGAAGCCATAGCCGAGGCCGTCGAGCGCATTGTCGACGCCTTCAACGCCGGCGGCCGTCTTGTCTACATAGGTGCTGGTACCAGTGGCCGGCTTGGGGTTCTGGACGCATCCGAGTGCCCGCCGACATTTTCCGTGCCGCCCGGCATGGTCGTCGGCCTGATCGCAGGCGGCCAGAAGGCGCTCACCACGGCGGTCGAGGGCGCCGAGGACGACCCGGTGCTGGGCGCTGAAGACCTGAAGACAATCAGCCTGAGCGCGAAGGACGTCGTCGTCGGGATCGCCGTCAGCGGCCGCACGCCCTATGTCATCGGCGCTTTGAACTATGCCAGGCAAACCGGGGCGGTAACCATCGCTCTGTCCTGCAATCCGTCCTCCGCGATCGCGGAAATCGCCGATATTTCAATTGCGCCTGTTGTCGGCCCGGAAGTCCTTGCAGGGTCCACCCGCCTGAAATCCGGCACGGCCCAAAAACTCGTTCTCAACATGCTGAGCACAGCCAGCATGATCCGCATCGGCAAGGTCTATCAGAACCTGATGGTCGATGTGACGGTCTCCAATGCCAAGCTTTATGCACGTGCCATGCGCATCGTGATGGAGGCCACCGGCGTTTCGGACGATACCGCCGAAAGCCTGCTCTGGAAAACCGGAAACGACGTCAAGCTCGCCATTCTGATGGCGCTGTCAGATGTGGAATTGCAGGAGGGCCGCGATCTTCTGACGGAGACGGGCGGTTTTCTGCGCAAGGCGATCAATCAGAAGACGGCGAAAAGCCGCAAAAGCTGAAGTCTCTCCGGTGCCGGCAAAGGCCCGCATCGGCAACACTCAATAATCTCGAGGGATATGATCATGGGAAGACCCCGCTTTAAAAATCTGGTTTCCGCGGTTGCCGTTGCCGCCGCGCTCGGTGCGGCATTTCCGGCAACGGCTGCAACGCTCAACATGGCCTGGTCGCAGGATGCCACCGGTCTCGACCCGCACAAGCAGACAGCGTTTTCGTCGCTGCGCCTGCTGGAGCTTGTTTACGAGCCGCTGGTGCGTACCGACAGCGATCTCAATATCGCACCGGCTGTCGCCACCTCCTGGGAATTTTCCGAGGATGGCCAGACATTGACCTTCAAGCTTGATGCAGATGCAAAATTCTCCAATGGCAACAAGGTTATGACTTCGGATGTTAAAGCTTCATTTGAGCGTATTCTGAATGAGGAAACCGGGGCTTCGGCGCGCGCCAATTTCCTGTCTATCGAAAGCATCGACACCCCGGACGATGAAACCGTGGTGTTCAACCTGTCGCAGCCGGACGTACCGTTGTTGACCGCAATGTCCTCGATCAATGCCGCAATCTTGCCGGCAGGCCTCATCGAGGCGGGTATGATCGGAACCGAAACGCTCGGCTCCGGACCTTTCGTTCTGGATAGCTGGGAGCCCAATTCCCGCGAAGTGCTGAGCGTCAACGAGAACTGGGCCGGTGGTGCTGTTGGTGTTGATGGCATCAACATCTCCGTGCTGCCTGATGAAACCGCAATCCTCGCAGCACTGCGCACCGATCAGGTGGATTTCGCACTGATCAATGATCCGCTGGTCGCGACGCTGGTGCCGAGTAATCCAAACCTGTCGCTCAACCGTGAGCCGGTGCTGAATTATCATGTGCTTCAGCTGAATGCTGAAGAGGGCGCGATGACGGAAGAAAAGGTCCGTCAGGCCATCTCCTGCGCCATCGACCGTCAGGATGTGCTGGATGCCGCCCTTCTGGGCGAGGGCAAGGTAACCGGACCGCTGACCATGCCGGCTTACGCGTCCGATCCGTCCGATCTCCTCTGCTATGCACCCGATCTTGAAAAGGCGAAGGCTCTGATGGCTGAAGCCGGATACGAGGACGGGTTTTCCGCCAGCGTGATTGCCGCGACCGGCGAGCCGCCGACGGCTGCTGCCGAAGCGCAGGTGATCCAGTCACAGCTTGCCGAAATCGGCATCGATCTCGAAATCGAAATGATGGAGCTCAACGTTTATATCGACCGCTGGCTGAAGGGCGATTTCGACATGGCGGTGGCGCTCAATGGCGGACGCACCGACCCCTACACCATGTATAACCGCTACTGGACCAAGGACGGCAATCTGGCCCATGTCGCTCATTACGGAGATGACATGCTCGATAGCCTGATGCAGCAAGGTCGTGTCGAGACGGACCCGGAAAAGCGCAAGGAGATCTTTGCCGAATTCTCCAAGCATATCACCGATGTCTCTCCGTGGATCTGGCTTTACACCGGCTACAGCTACACGGCTGCGAACGACAAGGTCAGCGGTTTTGAGGCCAACCCGACGGGCTCGCTGTTCGGACTTTCGGCTGTAACCGTCGGCGAATAAACCGGCTGGGCAAGAACAAGAGGCGCATACCCCATGAACTATCTGACCCGGCGACTGGTGACCTTTCCTGTGGTCATGCTCGGGGTATCCGTCCTCGTCTTCGTTTCGATCAGGCTGGTTCCCGGTGATGCCATTACGGCGATGCTGGGAACCGAGGCCGGCCTGCTGACGCCGGCGCAGCGCGCTTCGCTGGAAACCTATTTCGGCATGGATCAGAGCTGGTTCGGCCAGTACTGGCACTGGCTCGGCGGCGTGCTGCAGGGTAATCTCGGCATCTCGGTCACCTATGGCCGCCCGGTGCTGGATGTCATCCTGCGGGTGTTTCCGCTGACGCTGGAGCTGGCACTTCTCTCGATGATCGTGGCGCTGGCCGTCGGGCTACCTGCGGGCGTCTACGCAGCCACCCATGCCGAACGGCCCTCCGACCTGATTGTGCGCATTGTCGCCATGGTCGGCCAGTCGACGCCGAGCTTCGTCGTCGCACTTCTGGCGATCTATGCGCTTTCGGTCTGGTTTGGCGTGTTGCCGGCAATGGGCACCTTCACACCGCTTTGGGAAGACCCGCTGAAAAACCTTGCGCAGATGATCCTGCCGGCTCTGACCCTTGGCTTTGCCTTTGCTGCCGCGGTCACCCGTATCTCCCGCTCTGCCATGCTCGATATTCTCTCCGATGACTATATCCGCACCGCCCGCGCCAAGGGCGTTCCGGCGCGCTCCGTTATCTGGCATCACGCCTTGCCCAATGCGCTGATCCCGGTCGTCACCGTGTCGGGTGTGGAATTCGGTTATCTTCTGGGCGGTGCTGTCATTGTCGAGCAGGTGTTTGCGCTGCCGGGGCTGGGGCGCACCGTTCTGGACGCGATTCTCCAACGTGACTATGCGCTGGTGCAGGGAGCGTGTTGTTCATCGCGTTTAATTTCATGATCGTCAATCTGGCTGTTGATCTCGCCTATGCGGCACTCGATCCGCGCATTCGGCTCGGAGGCAAATGATGACCTTGCTACGTTCCATCTTTGCCCATCCGAGCGGGCGTATCGGCGGCACCATCGTGGCGCTCTACCTCATCATCGCCATCATGGGGCTTGTCGGTCTCACCCCGCATGATCCGCTGATGCAGTTTCGCATAGACCGGCTGCACGCCCCAAGCGCCACCTACTGGATGGGCACTGATCTGCTGGGACGAGACGTTGCAAGCCGCCTCATGATCGGGATCGCACAATCCTTCATCGTTTCGTTTGCATCGGTGGCGCTGGCAACCGTTCTCGGCATCGTTCTGGGGCTGACTGCGGCATGGTTCGGCTCCTACTGGGACGGCACGATCATGCGGGCAATGGATGTGCTGCTGGCTTTTCCCGCGATCCTGCTGGCGCTCCTGATCATCACCATTGTCGGCCCGGGTACCTGGACCAGCGTGATGGCGATCGCCTTCGTCTACACCCCGATCTTCACCCGCGTGGTACGTGGCCCGGCACTGTCGCTTAAAACCCGCGAATTCGTCGATGCCGCGCGCACCTTCGGCAGTTCCAGAACCTACATCCTGTCGCGTCACATGCTGCTCAATCTTGTTGCCCCGCTGACTGTGCAGGTGACGCTGGCGCTGGCGTGGGCGCTTTTGACGGAGGCAGGGCTTTCCTTCCTCGGTCTCGGCACCCAGCCGCCGCAGGCCTCGCTCGGGCTTATGCTGAGTGAAGCGCGCAATTTGATGGAAATGGCGCCCTGGCTTTTGGTGTTCCCGGCCTTCGCCATCATGATCGGCATTCTGGGCTTCAATCTTCTGGGCGATGCGCTGCGTGACATCCTCGATCCGCGCTCAAGGGGTGCTGTGGCATGAGCCATCTTCTTTCCGTTTCGGACCTCCATGTCGGCTTCGGCAAGGACCCGGTCGCAAACGAGGTCGTCCACGGCATCGGCTTCACCCTTGATCCCGGCGAAACGCTGGCGATCGTCGGTGAGAGTGGGTCGGGCAAGTCCGTTACCGCGCTTTCCGTCAATCGGCTGGTTGATTTCGGCGGCGGAAAGATCACCGGCGGTCGGATCGATTTCACCCTCGGTTCGGGGGCTGTCATTGACCTTGCCGCAGCGCCCGAGAAGGAACTGGCAGCGATCCGGGGCCGGGAAATCGGCATGATCTTTCAGGAGCCGATGACGTCGCTGAACCCGGTTCATGCCATCGGTGAGCAGATCGCCGAAAGTTTCCGCCTGCATCACGGCTTGACCGGAAAACAGGCGATGCGTGCGGCCATCGATGCGCTGGAACGGGTGCGCATTCCCGATGCTGCGCGGCGCCTCAAATATCATCCGCATCAGCTTTCCGGCGGCATGCTGCAGCGGGTAATGATTGCCACGGCGCTGTCGTGCAATCCACGTTTGCTGATTGCCGACGAACCGACGACCGCGCTCGATGTGACGGTGCAGGCGCAAATCCTGGCGCTGCTGTCCGAACTGAAGCGTGAAAGCGAGATGGGGCTGGTCTTCATCACCCATGATATCGGCCTTGTTGCAGGCATAGCCGACAAGGTGATGGTAATGCAGAACGGAAAAGCCGTGGAGCAGGGGAGACCGATGCGGTGCTCGATGATCCGCAGCATCCCTATACGCAGCATCTTTTGAAGGCCGTTCCGCATTTTGACGATGGACGCGCAGTCCGCAGCGATTTTTCGCGGCTGACAACACAAGCCGCCAAACCCGCCCTGATCGTCGAGGATCTGACCGTCCGCTTTCCGGTCACCTCCGGCTTTTTCAATCGTCGGAGCGGTGCGGTGCATGCCGTTGACGGGATCGATTTCGATCTGATGCCCGGCGAAACGCTCGGTATCGTCGGCGAAAGCGGGTCGGGCAAATCGACCACGGCGCGCGCCATCATGGGGCTGACCAAGCCGACACGCGGTGCGTTTCATCTGGGCGAGGACGGTTCGGCGTCGGCGCACGGTGATCCGGTCCAGATGGTGTTTCAAAACCCCTATGCCTCGCTCAATCCGCGCCTGCGCGTCGACAGCATTCTCGCCGAGCCGGTGATTGCCACCGGCGGGCGGCTTGATGCGGCAACGCGCACCCGCATGGCCGAACTGCTGGAACGCGTCGGCTTGCCGCAAGACGCGTTGGTGCGCTATCCGCACGAATTCTCCGGTGGCCAGCGCCAGCGCCTGTGTATCGCCCGCGCGCTGATGTTGAAGCCCTCCGTGGTGGTGCTGGACGAGGCCGTTTCCGCACTCGATGTCTCGGTGCAGGCGATGGTGCTGGAGCTTTTGACCGAGTTGCAGCGCGACATGAACCTTTCCTATTTGTTCGTCACCCACGACATGGCCGTGGTCGAGCGCATCGCGCATCGGATCGCCGTGGTCTATGCCGGGCAGATTGTCGAGATTGGCGATGCCGCCTCGGTGCTTTCCGCGCCCAGACACGCTTACACAAAACGGCTGATTGCCGCCGTGCCGAGCATTGAACGGCGGCGGCAGGATTACCGGCTCGACACCACAGAAGTGCCCTCGCTGGTGCGTCCGCCCGGCTATGAGCCGCCGAAACCCGAATGGCAGAGCTTTGGCGCCGATCATATGGCGAGAGCGGAGCAGGTGTGATGACAGCAGAGATTTCCGGACGCTTCGAAAAGGCCTTCGCGGCCCTTGAAACATCGGTTTCCGGCGGTCATATTCCCGGTGGTGTGCTTGGGTTTACAGATATTGAAGGCAGGCGGCTGACGCAGGCGACCGGTTCTGCGGCCTTGGTGCCGGAAAAGCGCCTGATGGACGTCGGCACATGGTTCGATCTTGCATCACTCACCAAGGTCATCTTCACCACGGAACGCATTCTGGCGCTTGCCAGTGAAGGCGCGATCGATCTCGACCAGCCATTGACTTCCGTGATTCCGGATTTTCGGCAATATGACCCGAACTGCTGGGAACGGCAGGTGACTTTCCGTCAGTGCCTCGGCCATCAGACCCATTTTCCGGCGGTTGAGCCGATCTATACCTATGGCGACTCCTCGGACCGGCTGCGCGCCTTCGTGCTGCAGCGGAAGTGGCAAAGGGTCGAGACACCGGTCTATTCCGATATCAATTTCATCCTGCTCGGCATTGTGCTGGAGCGGCTGTCGGGCCGGAAAATCCGCGATCAGGACCCGGGGCCGGGCTTTGCCTTTTCGGCAGGGCCAAGCGATACGGCCGCCACCGAACGCTGCACATGGCGCGACCGGGTGATCTGCGGCGAGGTGCATGACGAGAATTGCTATGCGCTCCAGGGCTCCGGCCATGCCGGGCTTTTCGGCACGGTCGATGCCGTGCTCGACCATGCGTCTGGCCTGTTGAACCGCGATGCTGCAGATGATCCTGTCGTGAAGCTGATGCGTGAGCCGCTGTCGGAACGCCGCACCCATGGCTGGGAGCGGGCTTATGAAAACTGGCATGGCGGCGCGCATTGTTCTCACGGCACACTCGGACACACCGGCTTTACCGGCACATCGCTTTATGTCGATTTCGAACGTGGTTATTCATGGACGCTTTTGACCAATCGGGTGCATCCGAGCCGCCATTCGGACAGCGGCATCATGGCGCTCAGACGCCGTGTCAGCGACCTCATCAACGGAGCGGAATGATGGCTGAAGATTTCAAACCGGTCTGGGCGGTCGGCCTGATGACCGGAACCGTGCTTGATGGCAATATCGATGTCGCACTTGTCAAAACAGACGGTGCCACCGTTGAGGCTTTCGGTGTCTATACGCTGGCGCCCTATCCGCAGGCCACACGCGACCTTCTGGAGGAAACGCTGGCCGCTGCCCGGAAATGGAATTTTGAAGGGCCTGAACCGAAGATCTTTGCCGAGGCGGAGAAGGTGCTGACGCGGGCGCAATCCGATGCGGTGCGGGCGCTGGTGGAGAGCGAGCGGATGAGCATGGCCGACATCGCTGTTGTCGGCTTCCACGGCCAGTCCGTGCTGCACCGCGCGCCACAGAAGGAACGCCTTGGCGATACCCGCCAGCTTGGCGACGGCGCGCTGATGGCGAGGATTCTCGGTTGCAAGGTCGCCTATGATTTTCGCACGGCGGATATCCGTGCGGGCGGGCAGGGCGCGCCGCTTTCTGCGGCCTATCATCAGGCTCTGCTCAAAAGTCTGGATACATCCGGCAAGACAGCCGTGCTTAATCTCGGCGGCGTTGCCAATGTCACCTGGTGGGATGGCGATCAGCGGCTGATCGCGTTTGACACCGGCCCGGCCAACGCGCCGCTCAACGATTTCATGAAGGCAAACGGCCTCGGCGAGATGGACCGCGACGGGGCGCTTGCGCTTTCCGGCACGGTGGATGAGGCAAGGCTTTCCAAACTGCTCAAGCATCCCTATCTCGCAGCGCCTTACCCGAAATCGCTTGACCGCTTCGATTTCTCCGCCGCCATGGCCGAAGGACTGGACCCGGCAACCGGTGCTGCGACGTTGACGGCGTTTACGGCCGGCGCCGTTGGCAAGGCGCTCGACCTTTGCCCGCGCGTCCCGAACGCTTGGTCGTCTGCGGCGGCGGCAGACGCAACCCGGCAATCATGGCGATGCTCGAAAGCCGTGCCGGGATTGAGGCAGTGCAGGCCGAGGCGGTGGGCTGGCGCGGTGATGCGATCGAGGCTGAATGCTTCGCGTTTCTGGCGGTCAGGGCGCTGCGCGGCGCTCCTTGAGCTTTCCGACGACGACAGGCGTACCGGAACCGATGACCGGTGGCCGGATTGCCGGGTGATGTTCAACCGGGTGGGCGACAATTCAAAATGTTCTTCGCTGCGTCTTCTTAGAGCCGGATTCAAAAGTTCATGATGGGAAACAATATCGTGCGAGGCGTCTGGTCATCACCCTGATGCTGGCGATGTTGACCCATGCTGTGGCGCTTGCGATGGACTTTTCCCAATCTTTGGCCAACCGACGGCATCGTCCGAACCAGCCGAAGGTGCGCTCCACCACCCATCGGCGGGGCAGAACCTCAAAGCCTTTCGCTATGTCGGAGCGCTTGATGATTTCAAGGTTCCATTGGCCGCATCCGCGCAGCGCTCTTCGCAACTTCTGCCCGGCATAGCCGCCATCTGCGAAGACATGGCGCAACCAGGGAAACGGTAGCGGATGGCTTTCAGGACATCGGGCGCACCGTCGCGGTCCTGGATATCGGCAGCATGGACAAGCACGAACAGCATCAGCCCGATCGTATCGGTGATGATGTGGCGCTTGCGGCCCTTGATCTTCTTGCCGGCGTCGTAGCCCGAAACCCCGCCGCTTTCGGTGGTCTTGACACTCTGGCTGTCGATGACACCGGCTGTGGGCGAGGCCTCGCGCCCCTCCAGTTCGCGCGTAGCGCAGACGAGCAGATGATTGATGGTCTGCCAAAGGCCGATGTCGCGCCAGCCATAGAAATAGCCTCGCACCGTGGAGACCGGAGGGAAGTCCTTCGGCAGAGCCCGCCATTGACTGCCGCTGCCCGCAATATAAAGGATCGCGTTCACCACTTCCCTCATATTCGTTTTCCGTGGCCGCCCGCCGGGCTTGGCCAGCGGTATCAGTGGAGCAATTACAGCCCACTCACGGTCCGTCAAATCGGTTGGATAGCGAAGGCGATCCCGGTTATGCTGCAGGCGGGTGATATCATTCCAGGGCATGCGATCCTCCACGTTCTTGGCAGAGGTGGTTGAATCACATCCTTCTGATATCACTCAACAACTTTTAAATCGGGCTCTTAGTTATTGATCAGCCTCCCGAGAGATTTGCGATTTCACTCCAAAAGTTTAGCATAGTGATAGCGAGGAAGACGGCTTGGATACTTTACTTAGAATCCCATACGAGTTTCAAATCGTTCTGGTTGCAGGTTACCTTGCATATAAAGTCATTACTATTGGAAGAGGGAGAATTCATCGTGCCGAAGACTTTTTACTTCAAGTTTTGACTTTCGGAGTATTAGCGCGCTCGTCGGTTTCTCTTTTTATCTGGGGCTTTGCCTCAGAAGTTAGACTTAATATGGAAGACTCGGTTTCAGTAGCGATAGTTGCGGGATCGACGTGTGGCGTCGCGGTTTTAATTGGTATGGTAATCCCCCGAAAAATAATGGGCTTCAAAAGTAGAATTTTCTCGGGTTTTATGACTGAGGAGATTTTGATGAAAAAGACGAGATTTAGCGAAGCACAGATTATTGGCATTCTGCGTCAGGCAGAAGGTGGCGTTCCTGTGCCTGAACTTTGCCGGGAGCACGGGGTGAGTTCAGCGAGTTTTTATAAATGGCGGGCCAAATATGGCGGCATGGATGCGTCGATGATCAGCCAGATGAAAGCGCTGGAAGACGAGAACCGCCGTCTGAAAAAGATGTATGCGGAGATGAGCATGCAAACCGAACTGCTGAAAGAGGCTTTGGGAAAAAATGACGCGGCCATCTCTACGCCGGGAGGTGGCCGCGCAAGCCGTGGCGATACGTGGGGTGAGCATAGCACTTGCCTGCCGAACGTTCGGTGTCAGCGAAACTTGCTACCGATACAAAGGCAAACGCAATGATGAGAATGAACAGATCGCCGATCTTCTGACCGGCTTGACGCAGGCAAAGAAGAACTGGGGCTTTGGCCTTTGTTTTCTCTATCTGCGGAACGTACAGGGACGGCGCTGGAATCATAAGCGTGTTTATCGCATCTACCGCGCGCTTGAGCTGAACCTCAGGATCAAGCCACGCCGGCGGCTGAAACGGGAAAAACCGGATACACTCAATGTCCCGACAACGCCGAACGCGGTCTGGTCCATGGACTTTATGGCGGATCGGCTGGCCGATGGCCGGCAGTTTCGGCTTTTGAATGTTCTGGATGACTTTAACCGTGAGGGCTTGGCATTGAGGTCGATTTCTCTCTACCTGCGGAGCGTGTCATCCGTAGCCTGAACCAGATCATTGAGTGGCGCGGCAAACCGCTGGCAATACGTGTTGACAATGGCCCGGAATATGTCAGTGGAAGGCTTATGGACTGGGCTGAAAATCAGGGCATTGCGCTGAATTACATCCAGCCTGGAAAGCCGCAGCAGAACGCTTATGTCGAACGCTACAACCGGACAGTACGACACGAATGGCTTGACCAATACATCATCGAGAGTATCGAAGAGGCGCAGGCGTTCGCCACACAATGGTTATGGAGCTATAACAACGAGCGACCCAATATGGGCATCGGCGGAATGACACCCGCACAGAAACTGAAAATGGCTGCGTGAATTCTACCAAAAAGCCCCGTTAAAAAGGGAGGATTACCGTATGGCGTGGCGTTCAATTGGGGAACGAGCAGTCAGGTTTATGATGAATTCAATGGGGATTTATCGAGATGATCACGAATCGTCGACTTGGCATTCTCTCACAAACCAACTAGCAGCATGGACAGTTGTGCAAGCACACCTCAAAAACGGAAGTGTACTTGAAGCAAACTTCGGATTGATGAAACCAATGCCAAGGACGCCAATAATAATTAATGATGATGGAATAGCGGTCTATGTTACAGGAGTTTACCGCGCAGACGGCACCTCTGAGCAGTTCGATATCACCGGCAATGATAGCGATATCACAATAACTTATCTGCCGAGATCAGAAATCAATCGAATCGACATATCTTGGCAGATTCATGAACGCTATCTAAACAAGAAATAAACTAGCGTTTAGGGGCTTGGCTTTAGAACCAGAACCTGTAGTGCTGGGAGTGACCGAAGCCCCTTTTCCTCCAGTAGCAGGTCGAGTAGTAACGGGGCGAGCGCTGTTGGGCGTGATTGGCTTTGCCATACGTATTTCCACCGAAAATAATAATTACCAATAAAAACCATTTTACATCATTCTTTTTAAACTATCAAATAAATAGGGTAATACGTAAATGAAGGTTTTTTGAAAGAAGCGCTGATTTACAGTTTCTTTTGAAGAAAAATCCGGTCACGGCCAGCGATGAAATTCTCCATGCGGCCATATTCAACGTAGCCGCAGCGTTTGTAGGTCTTCAGCGCAACGGGATTGAACGTATCGATATAGGCACTGTGACAGCCACGTTTGCGCGCTTCTTCTTCAGCTGTATCCAGCAGCTTTCCGGCAACACCACTGCCGCGCGCTTCAGCGCCCACCCACAGCCGCTGAACATAGAGCCAGCCCCATGCGGTCATCCCGTTGATGCCGGCGATTACACGGCCATCGTCCTCACGCGCGAATACCGACAGCGGTGTGCGTTCGGCGGGCCCGACATCGGCATCGTTGAAGTCTGAAAGGTTGTTGTCGACGACGTTTACATCGTCGGCATCGGGTTCGGCGGTAACTGTAAACTGCATGGGGACCGTCTGAGTCGTTGTTCTTCCGGCGACAGGATACTCCAATTCATTCAAACGGATAATCGGCCTGACAGAAGAAAACACAGGAGCCGGCAACGGATACGGTTTGGCCGTTCCGGCGGTTTTCCGGGTAAACCAAATCAATGACTTTGGCCGCCCCACTACAAGACGGTGGTTTGAACCCGATATCCCAAATCGGGGAGTATTGTGCACTTTATGTGTCGGGCCGGGCCCATGAGGGGTCAGATACGCTCACGCATAGAAGTGATCCTTGCACATGATAGTAAACGGGTTGCGGGCAGCAAGCCATTCCTGGACCTCGTCAAGCACCACATCGGTCACCCGGCTGATCAGCCGGGGTATCTTCCCGTCTGCGTAGCCAAGATGCGCCGCCAGTTCAGTGGTGACCATGCGTTTCAACAACCTGATTTTGAGCTCTTTCATCAGCCCTGCATCGCGCCAGGCATGATCCTCATGCTGCTTGCAACCCTTCAGAAGCTCGGCCGGCAATTCCCTGGAATTGCAGAATCCTGTTCGGCGGTGCCGGGTAGACCTGACGACATCAGGCGGTCGCAAGTTGCTGCAGGGCGTTCTGTATCACCTCGGCGGGCTGTGCGCCGCTTAAGGCGTATTTCTGGTTCAGAACAAAGAACGGTACACCGGTAACGCCCATCTGTTCGGCATTGACGATTTCGTTTCGGACCGTGTCCACATCGGCATCGCTCGAAAGCAGGCGCATGACCATTTCCCGGTCCATTCCGGATTCTGCTGCGATATCGGCAAGCACTTTGTGATCGCCGATATTGAGGCCGTCTTCGAAATTCGCCTTGTAGAGCCTGTCGATCACCGCATTCTGCATGGCGATGCTCTCAGTGTGGGCCCAGAGCAGCAGGCGATGGGCATCGAGTGTATTCGGGCGGATCAATATTCTTTCGAAATTGAAGGTGATGCCCTCTTCGCGGCCGAGTTCGGTGAGCTGGGCGTGCATTTCATCACGACGGATCGGGCTGCCGAGCTTTTCGGCGAGCATAGCCTGATTGTCGACGCCTTCCGGCGGGACGGTGGAATCCAGTTCGAAGGGCCGCCATTGCACCACTACCTCGAGATCGTCGGCGAGCGCGGAGATGGCGCGATCGAGACGCGCCTTGCCCAGATAGCACCAGGGGCAGACGACGTCGATGACGGCGTCGATGGTTACGGTGTTCATACCGTTCCTTTCCAGATTTGTTTTACGGCCACCGTGTTTATTGCGCGGTCGCATCCCACCAGGTGGGCAGCTGATAGCCATAGATAGGTGTGTGTTCCGGCGGCTCAATATCGCTCCAGCGCGCAAGCCATTGGCCTTGCCGATGATAAAGCGGGAGCATGTAGTGGCCGTTGACGAGCAGACGATCGAGAGCACGGACCGAATCGGTAAAGTTTTCGGTGGAACGCGCCTCCAGCATGTCGTCAATCATGCGATCAACATTGCTGCTGGCCACACCCGCAAAGTTGAATGTGCCTTCGATATCGCGCGAGCGCGATTCCCAGCGCCAGATTTGCTCGGCACCCGGAGACAGCGAGGACCTATAGTAGAATCCCGGCGCGACCAAAACGATCATGTCATAGTCGAAGGTGTTAAGGCGCTTCTGGTACTGGGCGTCGTCCACGGTACGGATCGTCATCGCCACACCGATCAGGTTCAGCGAATGCTGATAGGCAAGCGCCAGTTTCTCCTGCGCGGCACTGGTGGTCATCATTTCAAAGGCCAGTTGGTTGCCATCCGGGCCAATCATCCTGCCGCCGTCGATCCTGTAGCCGGCCTCCGCCATAAGACGCACAGCAGCGCCCAGAACCTTGCGGTCGGAGCCGGACCCGTCGGTGACGGGCATGGTATAGTCGCCGGCAAGGATTGCCGGATCGATGATATCGACCGCGCCTTCCAGCAGTTCGCGTTCGGTTTCGCTTGCCGGATTGCCATAGGCGCCGAGATCTGAATTCTGCCAGTAGCTTTCGGTGCGCGCATAGGCATTGTCGAACAGCGTCCTGTTCACCCACTGAAAGTCGAAGATATTCGACAGCGCTTCGCGTACCCGCGCATCCTCGAATTTGGGCCGGCGGGTGTTGAACACGAAGCCCATCATCCCTGTCGGCGTCTGTGGCTCGAACATATCCTTGATCACCTGACCGTCAGTGGCTGCGGGAAAATCATAGGCCCGCGCCCAGTGGCTCGGATCATCGTCGGGAAAAACATCGACTGCGCCTTTCTTGAAGGCCTCGAACAGTGTTGAACTCTGCAGGTAATAGTCGACGGTGATCTTGTCGTAATTCGCAAAGCCGACCATCGAGGGCAAATTTTCAGCCCAGTAGTCGTCGCGGCGAGTATAGACGATCCGCTGACCTGGCTCCATGCCGTCAATGACATAGGGCCCGGATCCAAGCGGCATGGCCATGGTGTTTGTGTCAAACGTGTCGGGATCAAGTGCGTGCTCGGGAAACACCGGCATCAGCGCGAAGATAAGCGGTGTTTCCCGGTTGGCTTTGTCATTGAAGGTGAAGCGTACACTGCGCTCTCCGACCTTCTCCATCTTCTCCACGAGATCGAGGCGGCGGTTATAGGGCGGGCGTCCCTTTTCTTTCAAGAGATTGAAGGTGAACATCACGTCTTCAGGCGTCACGGGTTCGCCATCCGCCCATTTGGCGCGCGGGTCCATGTTGAACTGAATATAGCTGCGCTCGTCGTCCCATTCCGCGGTTTCGGCAAGCAGGCCGTAAAGCGTGAACGGCTCATCGCGCGAGCGCTTCATCAAAGGCTCGTAAACCAGATGGCCGAATTCCTCTTCCCAAAGGCCTCGCGCCGAAGAGCGCATGCCCTTGATGACGAACGGATTGAGCGCATCGAAAGAACCGATCACACCATAGGTGATTTCGCCGCCCTTCTTGACATCGGGATTGACGTAGCTGAAATGCTGGTAATCTGGAGCAAGGGCAGGAGCGCCGTGCATGGCGATGCCGTAAAGCGGATTGGCCGCAGCGACGCCGGCCCAAGCCACTGAAACGAGGAGAGGAACAATTAAGCGCATTGATCTCGTCCTGACGTGATCCTTCGGGCGAGCAGATTACCATGAGCGCCATCTTTGGCGAAATACCATTGGGATTTTGCGGTTTCGCGCTAATTTAGACGCTTTCAGGGGTGGATCACGATCAAATGTGACGATATCAGAGGAAACACTGGCGGTTGAGGCCCGAAACAGGGACAGTCTGCCGCATTTCGGTAACATTAGGCATGCAGGTTCCATCACCATTGACCTCATGCAGACGAACCAGGAGAGATTTTTCATGCTTTCACGCGCCAGATTTATGAAGCATGTCGCGGTTTGCGCTTTCGCCGTTGCCGGTATTTCGACCGGCGCCGCAACGGCTCAGGAGCAGCAACCGGCGCAGCAGGGTGGCGGATTGCCGACCCAGGGTTGGTTCAAGACCTGCAACGAAAACGCTGATGCCAAGGTCTGTATCGTTCAGAACTACGCCCGCGCCGAAAATGGTCAGGTTCTGACGGCCGTCGGACTGATTATACCGGAAGGCGAAAATGGTCAGCCCACGCTGCAGGTCACGGTTCCGACATTCCGCATCATCCCGGCCGGGGTGGCCATGCAGATTGACAATTCCAGTCCGCAGCGCATCAATTTCGAGATCTGCACCGCCGAACAGTGCATCGCGCGTGCGCCGCTGACTGACACGCTGGTCAGCGCCATGAAGCGTGGTGGTCAGGTGACCTTCACCTCGGTAAACGTGCGCCAGCAGCCAAATCCTGTCGACGTGACCCTGAGCGGCTTTACCGCAGCTTTTGACGGCGACCCGATCAGCCAGCCCGATCTCGTTGAAAGCCAGCGCAACCTGGATGAGTCCATCCAGAAAATGGCTGTCGACCGCCGCAAGCGGATCGAGGAAGCGCAGCAGAACGCGACCGGCAACTGATCCGAATAAATTAAGCCGACACAACAAAAGCCCGGTCGTTTCATCGCGACCGGGCTTTTTACGCTGATTGGGAAAGCCGAACTTGGCTGTCTCAGAGCCGGATTCAAAAGTTCATGATGGGAAACAATATCGTGCGAGGCGTCTGGTCATCACCCTGATGCTGGCGATGTTGACCCATGCTGTGGCGCTTGCGATGGACTTTTCCCAATCTTTGGCCAACCGACGGCATCGTCCGAACCAGCCGAAGGTGCGCTCCACCACCCATCGGCGGGGCAGAACCTCAAAGCCTTTCGCTATGTCGGAGCGCTTGATGATTTCAAGGTTCCATTGGCCGCATCCGCGCAGCGCTTTTCGCAACTTCTGCCCGGCATAGCCGCCATCTGCGAAGACATGGCGCAACCAGGGAAACGGTAGCGGATGGCTTTCAGGACATCGGGCGCACCGTCGCGGTCCTGGATATCGGCAGCATGGACAAGCACGAACAGCATCAGCCCGATCGTATCGGTGATGATGTGGCGCTTGCGGCCCTTGATCTTCTTGCCGGCGTCGTAGCCCGAAACCCCGCCGCTTTCGGTGGTCTTGACACTCTGGCTGTCGATGACACCGGCTGTGGGCGAGGCCTCGCGCCCCTCCAGTTCGCGCGTAGCGCAGACGAGCAGATGATTGATGGTCTGCCAAAGGCCGATGTCGCGCCAGCCATAGAAATAGCCTCGCACCGTGGAGACCGGAGGAAGTCCTTCGGCAGAGCCCGCCATTGACTGCCGCTGCCCGCAATATAAAGGATCGCGTTCACCACTTCCCTCATATTCGTTTTCCGTGGCCGCCCGCCGGGCTTGGCCAGCGGTATCAGTGGAGCAATTACAGCCCACTCACGGTCCGTCAAATCGGTTGGATAGCGAAGGCGATCCCGGTTATGCTGCAGGCGGGTGATATCAGTCCAGGGCATGCGATCCTCCACGTTCTTGGCAGAGGTGGTTGAATCACATCCTTCTGATATCACTCAACAACTTTTAAATCGGGCTCTCAGTGCGATACCGCATGACGGGGGCCAGCTGGCCATTGTCGGTGACAGTGAAAATCTCGCCGATCTGGGGATTGCGCAGCGGTTCACCACTCAGATCGTGTTCGAGATTGCCCTGGGAGACATAGGCCACATACCCCTTTTCGTCGTTTTCGGCGACGAGATGATAGAAGGGCTGGTCCTTGTCCGGCCGGATCTCCGGCGGAATCGAATTGTACCACTCATCTGTGCGGGAAAACTCCGCATCGACATCGAACACGACGCCCCGAAAGGAAGCGTACGGTGGCGCACGATATCGCCAATATTGTATTTCGCTTCGCGTATCTTCATGAGCATTTCCTTTCAGTTCCTATATGGAAATGCTCCGGCGCGGCTGCAAGAGGTTTGGCGGATTCAACGTCAAAGTCTTTGAAAATAATGAAAAACCGGCCGCCAAATGGCGACCGGTTTTCCGGTTTGAAACCGATACGGGCTAAAATCAGACCGAGTAGTACATGTCGAATTCGACCGGGTGCGGCGACATTTCGAAACGCAGAACTTCTTCCATCTTCAGTTCGATGTATGCGTCGATCTGGTCGTCATCGAATACGCCCCCGGCGGAGAGGAATTCGCGGTCCTTGTCAAGGCTCTCAAGCGCTTCGCGGAGCGAACCTGCAACCGTCGGGATTTCCTTCAGCTCTTCCTTCGGCAGGTCGTAGAGGTCCTTGTCCATGGCATCGCCGGGGTGCAGCTTGTTCTTGATGCCGTCAAGGCCGGCCATCATCAGGGCTGCAAAGGCGAGGTAGGGGTTGGCGCCCGGATCGGGGAAACGGACTTCAACGCGCTTGACTTCGGCGAGGAGCCGAACGGAATACGGCAGGATGCCGAACGGTTACGGGCGGAGTATGCCAGCAGAACCGGAGCCTCAAAACCCGGGACCAGCCGCTTGTAGGAATTGGTCAGCGGGTTGGTGAAGGCGTTGATGGCCTTGGCGTGCTTGATGATGCCGCCGATGTAGAACAGGCAGTTCTCCGACAGACCGGCATATTCATCACCGGCAAAGGTGGGCTTGCCGTCTTTCCAGATTGACTGGTGAACGTGCATGCCCGAGCCGTTGTCGCCATAGACCGGCTTCGGCATGAAGGTTGCGGTCTTGCCATAGGCATGGGCAACCTGGTGAACGCCGTACTTGTAAATCTGGGTCTTGTCGGCCATCCGGGTCAGCGTGTCGAACACCATGCAGAGTTCGTGCTGAGCGGAAGCCACTTCGTGGTGGTGCTTTTCAACGGTGATGCCCATTTCGGCAAGAACCGTCAGCATTTCCGAACGCATGTCCTGGACGCTATCGACCGGGGAACCGGGAAGTAGCCGCCCTTCATGCGCGGACGGTGGCCCATATTGCCGGTTTCGTATTCCGTAAAGGCATTCGACGGCAGTTCGGTGCTGTCGACCTGGAAGCCTGTATTGTAGGGCTCTGCAGAAAAACGAACGTCGTCAAAGACGAAGAATTCAGGCTCGGGACCGAAGAAGGTGGTGTCGCCGATACCGGTCGACTTCAGGTAGGCTTCGGCCTTCTTGGCCGTGCCGCGCGGGTCGCGGTTGTAGGATTCGCCGGACAGCGGCTCGAGAATATCGCAGAATACAGCCATTGTGGACTGTGCAAAGAACGGGTCCATATGCGCCGTAGCTGTGTCGGGCATCAGAACCATGTCGGAATCGTTGATGGCTTTCCAGCCTTCGATTGACGACCCGTCGAACATCACGCCATCGGCGAACATGTCTTCATCGACAGCCGAAACGTCCATCGTCACATGCTGCAGCTTACCCTTGGGATCGGTAAAGCGCAGATCGACAAATTTGACGTCGTTGTCTTTGATTTGTTTCATAATTTCAGCAGCTGTCGTCATTTAACGTTTTCCTTGCATAAGAAGATGACGATAGGGATTCTCCGCCTTTTCGGATGAAAAGAGGAGGGATGGATCAGATGGCGTCAACGCCGGTTTCGCCGGTGCGGATACGCACGACGCCCTCGACGTTGGAAACGAAGATTTTTCCGTCGCCGATGCGCCCAGTCTGCGCGGCATTGCGGATGGCATCGATGACGGCATCCACATTGTCGTCTGCCAGTACGACTTCGACCTTAACTTTGGGAAGAAAGTCAACGACGTACTCGGCGCCACGATAAAGTTCCGTGTGACCCTTCTGGCGCCCGAAGCCTTTCGCCTCTGTGACAGTGATACCCTGCAGGCCGACTTCCTGAAGGGCTTCCTTCACTTCGTCCAGCTTGAAAGGTTTGATGATCGCTTCGATCTTTTCATGAGAAAATTGCTCTCCGCTTCTCCCGTTGAAGCAGGCATCGGCCCGCTCTTCACTTCATATGCATATAACATGCCAAGTTGACAATGTTGTCGCTTAAACGCCCGAAAATGAAAGCGTCTTTTTACGAATACCGCAGCACTGCGCTTGTGCCACTGAAATCAGGTTCGCCAAGAGGCCTGTTTGCGTCAAGAGTAGGGCGAGCTGAACGCGATTGCCGGGCTGTGCATGGCGTTTGAGCAATCATTGATGTCTAAAATATAGGCAATTGACTATTGGTTGGACAGATTGTCGGTCACGCTTGCGCTTCTGATTGATTTGTCGTTCTACTCGTTCACGCATTACGGAGGTCTAATTAATGCTGCTTCTGACACCGGAAGAAATGGGTCGTGCCGACACACTGGCGGCGGCAAGCGGGATCGACAGCTACGGGCTGATGGAGCAGGCAGGCTGTGCGGTATCGGCGGCGTTTCTGCGTCTGTTTCCTGAAGCGGCACGTGCGGTAGTTTTCTGCGGTCCCGGCAACAATGGCGGCGACGGTTATGTTGCGGCAAGGGCGCTAAGCGCGGCCGGCGTTCCAGTGATGCTTCATCATTTTGGCGATCCGGACCGGCTTGGAGGGGATGCCGCTCGCGCCCGGGCTGAGTGTAAGATGGAAAGCCGTCCGCTACGGCAGTACCAGCGCCAGCCCGGCGATGTCATCATCGATGCGCTGTTTGGCGCAGGGTTGCAGCGTCCTCTTTCCGACGATGTCGCAGCATTGACCGAAGCCGTCGCAGAGGCGGCCATTCCTGTGATCTCGGTCGATCTGCCGTCAGGCATCAGCGGGTTGAGCGGGCAGGTTCTGGGTGCCGCGTTCCGGGCCACCCATACCGTGACCTTCATGCGTGCCAAGCCAGGCCATTATCTGCTTCCGGGGCGCAAACATTGCGGCCACCTCGAGGTATTCGATATCGGTATTCCGCAGCGCATGTTGGCGGAAGCAGGTGGCATTCACAGCCTGAATACCCCGGCAATTTTCGGCGGTAACCTGCCGGTGCTTTCGGCAGACGCACATAAATTCAGGCGCGGCCATCTCGGCGTTTTCAGCGGTGGACCATCCGCCACCGGTGCAGCACGCCTTTCGGCCGTGGCGGGGCTGAAAACCGGCGCCGGGCTGGTGACACTCGCTGTGCCATCCAATGCCGCGCTTGTCGCGGCGACCCATGTCACCGCGGTGATGATTAAATCGATCTCAGACGTTGCCACACTTGATGACTGGCTGAATGACAAGCGTCTGTCCGCTTTCGTTCTGGGGCCGGGTTTCGGTATCGGTAAAAGGCGCGGGCATTCGTGCCAGCCCTTGTCGCACGGCCGCTGGTGCTGGATGCCGATGGGATCACATCCTTTGCGGAAAATCCCAATGAGCTGTTCAGCCTTCTGGGAGGCGGTGAGCCACATTGCGTGCTGACGCCGCATGAGGGCGAATTCGCGCGTTTGTTTCCCGATATTGCGAGAAACGGCGACATCGGAAAACCGGAAAAGGCAAGCAGCGCTGCCAGACGCGCTAATGCCATCGTGCTTTACAAGGGCGCGGACACCGTTATCGCATCACCTGACGGCCGCGTTGTGATCAACACCAACGCCCCGCCATGGCTGGCGACAGCGGGGTCCGGCGATGTTCTTGCCGGCATTATCGGTGGCTTGCTGGCTCAGGGCATGCCGGCATTCGAAGCGGCTTGCGCCGGAGCCTTTCTTCATGGCGAAGCGGCAAAGCGGGCGGGTGAGGGGCTGACGGCGGAAGATCTGCCGAACCACCTGCCGCCTTTGAGCGCGATCAGCTGAATTTCTGCTGCAAAGCCATAGCGCCGGCCGGCGCACGAACCTTGCCATTGGTGATGAAGAAGGCGTAGACGTCTCGTGGCGTTTTCTCCGGCCTGGCATCATCGACAAGCGGCAGATCGTCGGGCATTCCACCTTCTGCCCAGCTTTGCAGGCGCCCGGCCCAGCCATCCATTTCTGCGTCGGCGTAGCAGTGCGGACTATCGTCTGCGCCCTTTTGAAGGCGGGCATAGACGAAATTACCAGTGACATCGGCAATCATAGGATATTCGGGATGATCCGCGCAGACGATCGTCGCGCCATAACGGCGCACAAGGCGGACGAGATTCGGGCGTGACGAAAGACGGATTCCTAGCTTCTATCGCATGGGAAAGCTGAATTCCATCATAGGCTTGTGGCAGTAACTTGAGAAAGTCTTCAAAGTCATCCGGATCGAATTTCTTGGTCGGCATGAACTGCCAGAGGATCGGACCGAGCTTGTCGCCAAGCTCTGTAATGCCCTGACCGAGAAACTTGCCGATTGAACCCTCTGCCTCCGCCAGCGTCTTGCGGTTGGTACAATAGCGGCTGGCCTTCAGCGAGAACACGAAACCATCCGGAACGCTCGCCGCCCATTTGGCGAAGGTGGCAGGTTTCTGAGAGGAGTAATAGGTGCCGTTGACCTCGATGACCCGAAGCTGCGTGGCGGCATATTCCAGCTGCCGGGTTTTCGGCAGCTTGTCGGGATAAAAGCTCTCGTTCCACGGATCGAAGGTCCAGCCGCCGATACCGGCACGGATTTCACCTGAGTTCGATGCCATGTCCTCGTGCTCCCTTTCTATTCCGCAGCTTCCGTCTTCTTCGGCGGCCGTCGTTCCAACAGCTCGCGCATATAAACACCCGTATAAGAGCGCTTTTCCCTCACGATATCTTCGGGCGTGCCGGTCGCGACGATCTCGCCACCGCCATCGCCGCCCTCGGGTCCGATATCGATCACCCAGTCGGCGGTTTTGATGACCTCAAGATTATGCTCGATCACGACAACGGAATTGCCCTGTTCGACCAGCTTGTGCAGCACATCGAGCAATTTGGCGACGTCGTGGAAATGCAGACCGGTGGTCGGTTCATCGAGAATGTAAAGCGTCTTGCCGGTCGAGCGACGCGACAATTCCTTGGCGAGCTTGACGCGCTGCGCCTCACCGCCCGACAGCGTGTTGGCCTGCTGGCCGACCTTGATATAACCAAGGCCGACATCGGCAAGTGTCTGCAGCTTGTCGCGCACAGAGGGGACGGCAGAGAAGAACTCGACGCCTTCCTCAACCGTCAGCTCCAGAATGTCGGCAATCGATTTGCCCTTGAAGTGAACCTCCAGCGTTTCGCGATTATAGCGTTGGCCATGGCAGACGTCGCAGGTCACGTAAACATCGGGCAGGAAGTGCATCTCGATCTTGATCAGCCCGTCACCGTGGCAGGCCTCGCAGCGTCCGCCCTTTACGTTGAAGGAGAAACGCCCGGGCTGGTAGCCGCGCGCCTTTGCTTCCGGCAGGGCGGAGAACCATTCGCGGATCGGGGTGAAGGCGCCGATATAGGTGGCCGGATTGGAGCGCGGCGTGCGCCCGATCGGCGACTGGTCAATATCGATCACCTTGTCGACGAATTCCAGACCCTCGATGCGATCATGCGGAGCCGGATTTTCGCGCGCACCCATAATGCGCCGCGCAGCGGCCTTGTAAAGCGTCTCGATCAGGAAGGTCGACTTGCCGCCGCCGGAAACCCCGGTCACCGCGGTAAACACACCGAGCGGTATGGATTCGGTGATGTTCTTCAGATTATTGCCGCGCGCGCCGACCACCTTGAGGGCTTTGCCCTTCTTCGGCGTTCGCCGCTCCGAGGGAACGGCAACGGCGAGGTTGCCGCTCAGATATTGTCCGGTCAGCGATTTCGGGTTGGCCATAATCGCCGCCGGGGTGCCCTCGGCGATTACCTCACCGCCATGGATGCCGGCAGCCGGGCCGATGTCGAGCACATAATCGGCGCTCAGGATCGCATCCTCGTCGTGCTCGACCACAATCACCGTATTGCCGATGTCGCGCAGATGTTTCAGCGTTTCCAGAAGCCGGGTATTGTCGCGCTGATGCAGGCCGATCGATGGCTCATCGAGCACGTAGAGCACGCCGGTGAGCCCCGAGCCAATCTGGGAGGCAAGCCGGATACGCTGGCTCTCGCCGCCAGACAGCGTGCCGGAATTGCGCGACAACGTCAGATATTCAAGGCCGACGTCATTCAGGAAGCGCAGCCGCTCGTTGATTTCTTTCAGGATACGCACGGCGATATCATTCTGCTTCTGCGAAAACCGGTCTGGCAGGCTTTCGAACCAGTCGCGTGCCGCCTTGATCGACATTTTGCTGACATGGCCGATATGGCGGTCGTCGATCTTGACGGCCAGAGCTTCGGGTTTCAGCCGGTAGCCGTTGCAGGCCGGGCATGGGGCGGCGGCCATGTATCGCTCGATTTCCTCGCGCGCCCAGGCCGAATCCGTCTCCTTCCAGCGCCGTTCGAGATTCGGCATGATGCCCTCGAAGGTCTTGGTGGTCTTGTAGGAGCGCGCGCCATCGGCATAGTTGAATTCGATTTTCTCGCTGGTACCGTTCAGGATTGCATCCGTCGCCGTCTTGGGAAGCTTGTCCCAGCGTTCGGTCATCTTGAAGCCGAAATGCTTGCCGATCGCCTCAAGCGTCTGCTTGTAATAAGGCGATGAGGACTTAGCCCAGGGCGCGATTGCCCCGTCCGCAAGCTTTTTCGCGCGGTCCGGCACAACAAGATCTTCGTCAATCTTCTGCTGGAAACCGAGCCCGTCACAGGTCGGGCAGGCGCCGACAGGGTTATTGAATGAAAACAGGCGTGGTTCGATTTCCGAGATTGTGAAGCCTGACACCGGACATGCAAATTTTTCCGAAAAACAATGCGTTCATGGGTGTCGTTGAGAGATTTGTTCTTGGAGCCGCCAGCGGCCGTTTCCGCTTCAGGCAGCGGCTTGTCGGCAAACTCGGCAATGGCGAGGCCATCGGCAAGCCGAAGGCAGGTCTCCAGACTGTCGGCAAGACGGGTCGCCAGATCGGCGCGCACGGCCACGCGATCAACGACGATATCGATGTCGTGCTTGTATTTCTTGTCGAGCTTCGGCGCCTCGGCGATTTCGTAGAAGGCTCCATCGATCTTCACTCGCTGAAAGCCCTTTTTCATCAGCTCGGCCAGTTCTTTGCGGAACTCGCCCTTACGGCCGCGAACCAGCGGCGCCAGCAGATAAAGCCTTGTGCGTTCTTCCATTTCCAGAACCCGATCGACCATCTGGGTGACGGTCTGGCTTTCGATCGGGAGCCCGGTCGCAGGCGAGTAGGGCACCCCGGTGCGCGCAAACAGAAGGCGCATATAGTCGTAGATTTCGGTGACCGTGCCGACGGTGGAACGCGGGTTTTTCGAAGTGGTCTTCTGCTCGATCGAGATGGCTGGCGACAGTCCGTCAATGCGGTCGACATCCGGCTTTTCCATCATTTCGAGGAATTGGCGCGCATAGGCCGACAGGCTCTCGACGTAGCGGCGCTGGCCTTCCGCATAGATCGTGTCGAAGGCGAGCGATGATTTGCCCGAGCCCGAAAGCCCGGTCATCACGATCAGCGAATTGCGCGGAAGGTCGACATCGATACCCTTCAGATTGTGCTGGCGCGCACCACGAATGGTAATATTTTTGAGTTCGCTCATGGTTTTCGGCTTCTCGGCAAAGGAAAATCGGTTCTTATGTAGTTCGCAGGAGCGGCCTGTCGAGGTTTTATCCAATACGGCGTCGGAAATGAATCGGTTGACGGGATCATATCAGCGCTTTAGAACAAATAAAGAACATTTTTATTGTGGATTTCATGCCCGCGATTGGTCGCCACGCGGCAGATCGTTTATGCTGGTTTGAAATTCTTCAAGAGGCCGCTGTCGCGGCCAAAGCAGGTGGTTTCATGGCAGGTAGTGTAAACAAGGTCATCCTCGTCGGCAATCTCGGCGCGGACCCGGAAATCCGACGCACCCAGGACGGCAGGCCGATCGCCAACCTGCGGGTGGCAACTTCGGAAAGCTGGCGCGACCGCAATTCCGGTGAGCGCAAGGAGCGCACCGAATGGCACCGCGTGGTGATCTTCAGCGAAGGCCTGTGCAAGGTTGCCGAACAGTTTCTGCGCAAGGGCTCCAAGATTTATATCGAGGGCCAGCTGCAGACCCGTAAATGGACTGACCAGGGCGGTCAGGAGCGTTATTCGACCGAGGTCGTTCTGCAGGGCTTCAATTCCACGCTAACCATGCTCGACGGGCGTGGCGAAGGCGGCGGCGGAGGCCAGGTGGCGGCGGCCAGAGCGGCGGTTACGACGACTACGGCTCGCAGCCGGCCTCTGGCGGCGGCGGCGCTCGCAGCGGCGGTGGTTCCAGCGGCGGTTTCTCGCAGGATCTCGACGACGATATTCCTTTTGATCTGTATTAATCGGCAGTCGGCGCGACCGCGAGGTTGCGTCGGCTTTTATATGTGACTGCAGGCCATAGTCCGGATTCTCAAATGAAGGCGAGTAAGAAAACATGAAACTGATCCGTTAGCGGGGATTGCGAGAAACCACTGAACCGGTGTGCCGTTCTTGCGGTCAGCACCGAAGGTTTTGACGCCCGTTCCTCTTGGAACGGCGATGCTTTTATGGATCAGACATGACGGATTTTCTTTCTCCGGTCACCGATAAGGGTGATCGTTACGGCGTTTTGGAAAGCGGCGGTTTTCTTCTTTCATACATCATTGAAGGGCTGGGCATTCCACTTCTTGTGGTTGGCAGTGCCAACTATTATGCGCGCTGTTTCCCGGCGTCTTTACGACGGCACTGCCGGTTTCATTTCATCGACCATTGCGGGTTCGCGACGCCGATTACGGGATGCGAAGACAGTGACTCCAGTCTCGATCGCGTTGTCAGCGACATCGAGCGCATGCGTGTGCATCTCGGCCTTGAGCGTTTTGCCATTCTCGGCCACTCCGGGCATGGATATATGGCGCTGGCCTATGCGGCGCGTTTTCCAGAACGCGTGAGCCATGTCGTGATCGTCGGCACGGCCCCGAGCCAGTCCGGAGCGATGCTGGAGGCTGCGGAGGTGCGGTTTTCTGCCGAGGCCGATGCCCGTCGAAAGACAATTCTGGAGCGGGATCTTCTTTGCCTTGCAGACGATATCCAGACAGAGCCGGGTGCCCGTTTCCGGCATCTTCTGTTGCGGCTTGGTGCGCGAAGCTGGAGCGATCCCGGCTATGATGCGCGCCATTTGTGGCAGGATGTGCCGATAAACGATCCGGTTTTCGATCATCTCTGGGGCGAGGTCTTCCGTGATATCGACATGGTCGCTCTCGCGGGGCTGTTTCTGCCCCGGTGCTGATTGCGATTGGTGCCCAGGATTACCTGATCGCGCCAGCCGAAAGCTGGGACAGAATATCGTTCGGCCTTCGCTGATGTCAGGATAATCACGTTTGCGCAAAGCGGGCATACGCCACCGCTTGAAGAGCCAGAGGCTTTCAGTGAAAGCCTTCTGGAGTTTCTCGGGGCGTAAGGCGTGAAGGGATCGGCGGGCTTGTCCCGCCGGTTTGCCTAGCCTGACGCGACCGGGCCTATATGGAAGGCTGTCTGCATACCGTCGATGACGAATTGTACGGCAAGGGCAGTCAGCATCATACCCAGAATGCGGGTGAGGATATTCCGCCCGGTTTCGCCCAGAAAACGGTCGATCAGCCCGGCGGAAAGCATGGCTAGAAGCACCACCAGCGCGGCGATGAAGATCACGAGCACAAGCGCTAGTTTGTCCAGTACCGTCTCCATTTTTGACCCGAGCAGGATCGTGGCCGAGATCGCGCCGGGCCCGGCGATCAGCGGCATCGCCAGCGGGAAAGCCGCAAGATTGGCGATATTGTCCTTGGTAATGGCGGTTTCTGTGGTTTTCTCCTTGCGTTCCTGACGCTTCTCGAAAATCATTTCGCAACCGATCCAGAACAACAGGATACCGCCTGCGATGCGGAACGCACTCATGGAGATGCCAAGCGCGCCGAGGATACTGTCGCCGAAAAGTGCGAACGCAAGAAGCAGGAAGAAGGAGATGAGGGCGCCCCGCACGGCCACGCGACGGCGTTGGCCACGCGTCATGCCGACTGTCAGTGCCAGGAATATCGGCACCATGCCGGGCGGGTCCATCGTCACCATCAAGGTGGTGAAACCACTCAAAAGCGTTGTCAGTTCAGTCATCGAAACCTCCCGGTTCTGCTGGTTTCGGATTCGGCAGATATTACAGCATTTTCGGAAACCCAGAGTCGTAACGATGTCATTCTTGCTACCCTGCCACAAATCTGCCGCCAAATACGAATTTATTTTGTCGTGGGCCGCTGCTGTGTCCACCACCCAAATGCTTTGCAAATTGGCGTTCGGGATCGGATTCGGCTATAAACGCGCCATATGATTCTAGCTTGAGATCGTGATTCATTTTGACTGATCAAACGACACCATCGGGCGGGGGCTCCGCCGGGCATCGAGCCCATTTCCATCATGGAAGAAATGCAGCGTTCCTATCTCGATTACGCCATGAGCGTGATCGTCAGCCGTGCGCTGCCGGATGTGCGCGACGGGCTGAAACCGGTGCATCGCCGCATTCTCTACGGCATGTCCGAGCTCGGCGTTGACTGGAACAAGAAATACATGAAGTGCGCCCGTATTACCGGCGACGTCATGGGTAAGTTTCACCCGCACGGCAATTCCGCGATCTATGATGCGCTGGCGCGTATGGCGCAGGACTGGTCGCTGCGGCTGCCGCTGATTGACGGGCAGGGCAATTTCGGTTCCGTCGATGGCGATCCGCCGGCGGCCGAACGCTATACCGAGTGCCGGCTGCAAAAGTCTCGCATACTTTGCTCGACGATCTTGATAAGGATACCGTCGATTTCCGCGAGAACTATGACGGAACGCTTTCCGAGCCGGTCGTTCTTCCGGCGAAGTTCCCGAACCTTCTGGTCAATGGCGCCGGTGGCATTGCCGTCGGTATGGCCACCAACATGCCGACGCATAATCTCGGCGAGGTGATCGACGCCACCATTGCGCTTATGGAAAATCCCGCTATCGAGCTTCCGGAGCTGATGCAGATCATTCCCGGACCGGACCTGCCGACGGGCGCACAGATCCTCGGTCGTGCCGGTATCAAGTCAGCCTACGAGACCGGACGCGGTTCTGTGATCATGCGCGGGCGGGCGACCATCGAGCCGATGCGCGGCGACCGCGAGCAAATCATCATCACCGAAATTCCCTATCAGGTGAACAAGGCGACGATGATCGAGAAAATGGCCGATCTTGTGCGTGAAAAGCGCATTGAGGGCATCTCCGATCTGCGCGATGAATCCGACCGCGAAGGCTATCGTGTTGTTGTCGAACTGAAGCGCGACGCCAATGCCGACGTGATCCTGAATCAGCTCTACCGCTACACGCCGCTGCAGACTTCGTTCGGTTGTAACTTCGTGGCGCTGAACGGCGGCAAGCCGGAACAGATGAGCCTGCTCGACATTCTGAGGGCCTTTGTTTCCTTCCGCGAGAATGTTGTCAGCCGCCGGACCAAATACCTTCTGCGCAAAGTGCGTGACCGGGCCCATGTGTTGGTCGGTCTTGCCATTGCGGTTGCCAATATCGATGAGATCATCAGCCTGATCCGCCGCGCGCCTGATCCGCAGACGGCGCGTGAGCAATTGATGGAAAAGCATTGGCCGGCAAAGGATGTCGAGGCGCTGATCCTGCTCATCGAGGACCCGCGTCACAAGATCAGCGACGACGGCACCTATCAGCTGTCCGAGGAACAGGCCCGGGCCATTCTCGAACTGCGCCTGTCCCGCCTGACCGCGCTGGGTCGTGATGAAATCGGTGACGAACTCGGCAAGATCGGCGACGAGATCAAATCCTATCTTGAAATCCTGTCTTCGCGCACGCGGATTCAGGAGATCATCAAGGAAGAGATGATTGCTGTCCGGGATGAATTCGGCACGCCGAGGCGCACCGAAATTCTTGAAGGCGGTCCCGATATGGACGATGAGGACCTCATCGCCCGCGAGGACATGGTCGTCACAGTTTCGCGCAATGGCTACATCAAGCGGGTTCCGCTCAACACTTACCGCGCCCAGCGGCGCGGTGGTAAGGGCCGCGCCGGCATGGCGATCCGTGATGAGGATTTCGTCACCCGCGTGTTCGTGGCCAATACCCACACGCCGGTACTGTTCTTCTCCTCACGCGGTATCGTCTACAAGGAAAAGGTCTGGCGCCTGCCGATCGGCACGCCGCAGTCACGCGGCAAGGCTCTGATCAATATGCTGCCGCTGCAGCAGGGCGAGGCGATTACCTCCATTCTGGCGCTGCCGGAGGATGAGGAAAGCTGGGCCGAACTCGATGTGATGTTCGCTACCACACGTGGCACTGTGCGCCGTAACAAGTTGTCGGACTTCGTGCAGGTGAACCGCAACGGCAAGATCGCGATGAAGCTCGATGACGAGAATGATCGCATCCTGTCGGTCTGGACCTGTACACCGGATGACGATGTGTTGCTGACGACGGCGATGGGCCAGGCGATCCGCTTCCCGGTTCCCGCCATCCGCGTCTTCTCCGGTCGAAATTCGATCGGTGTGCGTGGCATCGGGCTTGCCGAGGGCGATGAGGTGATCTCGATGACCATCGTCAGCCATGTCGACGCCGAGCCCTGGGAACGCGCCGCCTATCTGAAACGGGCCGCACTCGAACGCCGTACCGAAACCGGGGAGAGTGAGGAGATCGCGCTTGTCGGCGAGGACGTAGCTGAAGAGGGCGTGTTGAGCGATGATCGCTACGAGGAGCTTAAATTCTATGAACAGTTCATCCTGACAGTGACCGAAAAGGGCTTTGGGAAGCGTTCATCCTCCTATGACTTCCGCATCTCCGGCCGTGGCGGTAAGGGCATTCGTGCTACCGACACATCGAAAACCGAAGAAATCGGCCGTCTGATCGCCGCCTTCCCGGTTCTGGAGGGCGACCAGATCATGCTGGTCACCAATGCCGGACAGCTGATCCGTGTACCGGTCTACGATATCCGTATCGCAAGTCGTGCCACCAAGGGTGTCACGGTGTTCAAGACCGGGGGCGACGAGAAGGTTGTTTCCGTCGAGGGGATCTCCGAGCCCGAAGAAGCCGAACCCGTTGAAGGCGACGGTACGGAAGAGGTCACCACCGACGAGACGCCTGCAGCCGAAACCGACGAGGGCGACAACGAGGCCTGATCCTGGTGCCTTTCAATCTGCGGAAGCCGGGCCTTTGGGTCCGGCTTTTGCTTTCACCGGCCTGGTGCCGCCCGGCCTGGGGCAAAGCGGCTTGCAGCCTGTCGCGTTCCGTGACAAAAGGCCGAAACCGAAACCGAGGCGTGACGAATGGCAACGGCATTTTACCCCGGCTCTTTCGATCCGATGACCAATGGCCATCTCGATGTGGTGCTTCAGGCGCTCAACATTGCAGACCGGCTTGTGCTGGCAATCGGCATCAACGCCGGAAAGAAGCCGCTGTTCGAATTTGAAGAGCGTGCCGCCTTCCTTCAACGCGCTGTCGCCGAGCACCTGCCGGAACGTCGCGGCGATGTTTCCGTGGTGGCCTTCAAGGGGCTGGCAATCGATGCAGCACGGGAAAATGGCGCGGGCATGATCATTCGTGGCCTGCGCGATTCCACCGATTTTGCCTATGAAATGCAGATGGCGGGCATGAACCAGACTATGGCGCCGGACATTCAGACCGTATTTTTGCCGGCGATGGCACTTTCCCGTCCGATATCGGCCACATTGGTGCGGCAGGTCGCTGCCATGGGCGGCGATGTGGAGCGCTTTGTGCCGGACTATGTGGCTGCCGCGCTAGAGGCCAAATTCCCGCGCTAGAGTCCGGGTGAGGAAACGATTTTCAAGGAGAAAACCATGAGGAAGACAATTGCAGGACTGGCTGCCGCCACAATGATGACGGTGGCCTCGATTGCCGGCATGGCTGAGGCCCAGGACGGCAAAGACCTTCTGACGCTGAACACCTCGGAAGGCCCGGTCGTAATCGAGCTTTTCGATGACGAAGCCCCGCAGAATGTTGCCCGCGTCAAGGAACTTGCCGAAGACGGTGCCTATGACAATGTCGTGTTTCACCGTGTGATCGACGGTTTCATGGCCCAGACCGGTGACGTTCAGTTCGGCGATGCCGAGAGCGGTTACGACGCCAACAGGACCGGGACGGGCGGTTCGGATATGCCTGATCTTCCGGCAGAGTTCTCCGACATTCCATTCAAGCGTGGCGTGGTCGGCATGGCGCGTTCGCAGAACCCGAATTCCGCAAATTCGCAATTCTTCATCATGTTTGACGATGCGACGCATCTGAACGGCCAGTACACCGTCATCGGTGAGGTCGTTGAAGGCATGGACAATGTCGACAAGATCAAGAAGGGCGATCCGGCACAGAATGGCACAGTCAGCGATCCCGACCGGATCCTGAACGCCACTGTCAGCCAGTAACCCTCCCATTTCGACCTAACTCAGCCACAGGAGATCCAGATGGCCGAAATCAAAGATCCGGAAAACACCTTCATCATGGAGACGACCAAGGGAAAGATCGTGATCGAAGCGTTCCCGAACGTGGCCCCCAAGCACGTCGAGCGTGTTCGTGAACTGACCCGTGAAGGCGCCTATGACGGCGTCGTCTTCCACCGCGTTATCGCTGATTTCATGGCGCAGGGCGGTGACGTGAAGCACGGCAAGAAGGGGTCCGACGCCTTTCATCCGGGACGTGCTGGTACCGGTGCCTCCGAAAAGCCGGATCTTCCGGCTGAATTCTCTTCGGTCCGCCACATTCGTGGTACCTGCTCGATGGCACGTTCGCAGAACCCGAACTCGGCCAACTCCCAGTTCTTCATCTGCTTCACCGACGCTCCCTGGCTCGACAAGCAGTATACTGTCTGGGGGCAAGTCGTAGAAGGCATGGACGCCGTTGATGCGTTCGAGCGCGGGGAACCTGTGCGCGACCCCGACCACATCATTACGATGAAAGTCGCCGCGGACGTTTGATTGGCCTGCCGCGAAGGGCTGCCTTCTTTGCTTGGGCTAAATCCTAGGCTACGGCCCAAAAACAACCCGCCCGGCCTCGTGCCGGCGGGTTTTCGAATTTTATGAGAATTGTCCTGATACAATGCGTGTAGACCTCTTTGATTTCGACCTGCCAGATGAAAATATCGCGCTGAGGCCAGCCGATCCGCGTGACAGTGCGCGTATGCTTCTTGTGCGGCCGGAACAGACGCTGGCGCTCGAAGATCGCATTGTCAGCGAACTGCCGACCTTTCTGAAGCCGGGCGATGCGCTGGTTTTCAACGACACCAAGGTCATACCAGCCCAGCTCGAAGGTATCCGTCTGCGCCCTGGCGGCGAGGATGTGCCGGTTTCCGCCACGCTGCATCTGCGCAAGGCCGACAACATCTGGCATGCTTTTGCGCGGCCGGGAAAACGCATCAAGAGCGGCGACCGCCTGCATTTCACATCCGCTGACGGTCTTGCCACACTCGAGGCCGAAGTGACCGAAAAGCGGGAAGGGGGCGAGGTCGTCCTTTTCTTCAATGCGCGCGGGGCGGCACTCGACGAGGCGCTTATGCGCGTCGGCCATGTGCCGCTGCCGCCATATATCGCGTCCAAACGCGCTGAAGATGGCAAGGATCGGGATGACTATCAGACCGTCTATGCCCGCGAAAACGGCGCTGTTGCAGCCCCGACCGCGGGACTGCATTTCACGCCAAATCTTCTGCAGGCCCTGTATAGCGCCGGCATCGAGCAGCATTTCGTCACGCTTCATGTCGGGGCGGGGACATTCCTGCCGGTGAAGGCGGATGATACCGAAGACCACAAGATGCATTTCGAACGCGGTATCGTGACGCCGGAAACGGCCGAAGCGCTGAACGCGGTGAAAGCGCGGGGCGGACGCATCGTCTCGGTCGGCACCACATCGTTGAGGCTTCTGGAGAGCGCTGCGGCCGAGGGCGGCAAGATCAGCCCCTGGGAGGGCGAGACCGGTATCTTTATCACGCCAGGCTATCGCTTCCGTGTGGTCGACATGCTGATGACCAATTTCCACCTGCCGAAATCAACGCTTTTCATGCTGGTTTCGGCGTTTTGCGGGCTGGAAACGATGTGCGCGGCCTATGCCCATGCCATCCAAACCGGATACCGTTTCTATTCATACGGCGATTCCAGCCTGTTGTTCCGGAAAGACTGATGAGCGAGAATTTCCAGTTTACCCTCAAGGCCACCGACGGCGATGCCCGTCTTGGCGCGATCACCATGCCACGCGGCGAAATCCGCACCCCGGCCTTCATGCCGGTGGGCACTGCGGGTACGGTCAAGGCGATGTATCTTGATCAGGTCCGCGACCTCGGCGCCGACATTATCCTCGGCAATACCTATCACCTGATGCTGCGGCCGGGCGCCGAACGGGTGGCGCGGCTTGGCGGTCTTCACTCGCTGATCCGGTGGGAGCATCCGATCCTGACCGATTCCGGCGGCTTTCAGGTGATGTCACTGGCCGCATTGCGTGAGATCGACGAAAAGAAGGGCGTTACCTTCAAATCCCACATCGATGGCAGTGTGCATCATATGAGCCCGGAGCGCTCGATCGAGATCCAGGGGCTTCTCGGTTCCGATATTCAGATGCAGCTTGATGAATGTGTGCGCCTTCCGGCAGGCCGTGCCGAGATCGAGAATTCGACGGATATGTCATTGCGCTGGGCCGAGCGCTGCCGTGAAGCCTTTGGTGATCAGCCCGGCAAAGCCATGTTCGGCATTGTCCAGGGCGGCGATATTCCTGATCTGCGTATCCGTTCCGCACGCGGATTGGCGGCACTTGACCTCAAGGGCTATGCGGTTGGAGGCCTTGCGGTCGGTGAACCGCAGGACGTCATGCTGGCTATGCTCGAAACAACGCTGCCAGAGCTACCGGCCCAAAAGCCGCGATACCTAATGGGTGTCGGCACGCCCGACGATATCCTGAAATCGGTGGCGCGCGGTATCGACATGTTCGACTGCGTGATGCCAACACGGGCAGGGCGCCACGGCCTTGCCTTCACCCGCCGCGGCAAAGTGAATCTCAGAAACGCCCGCCATGCAGAAGACCTCCGACCGCTCGACGAAGAAAGCGATTGCCCGGCGGCCCGCGATTATTCCCGTGCCTATCTGCATCACCTTGTGCGCGCCAATGAATCGCTGGCCGGCATGCTGCTGACCTGGAACAATCTGCATTACTATCAGTATTTCATGCAGGGCATCCGCGCCGCCATCTCAAAAAACGCTTTGCCGAGTTCATGGCGGAGGTGCAGGAAAGCTGGGCACGTGGTGACCTTACAGACCTGCGCGCATGACCAACTGAAGCGGAAAACGCGCACCTGTAAACGGCGGTGTTGCCAGCCAACGGCGACGAACGGCCTCCATATGCCGGGGTGGCTCCATGAGCGGTTGGTCGGGGTCATCAATTGTGGCAAGGATCGCCCGGCGCAGTGCCACAGTCGCGTCGCTCTGCACCGCCCAGTGCGACACCACGAGGCGATCTTCCGGACGATCTTCCGCAGGTTGAGAGCCGGAATGGACCAGAGCAGCCTGGTGCAACGCATCATCTACATTGTCGTTGACTGCGCGGGCATCCTGATCTTCGCGATGGTCGGAGGTTGGCCGCTCTTGATGAGCGTTCAGGCCGATCCCGGAAGAGCCGCAAATGGCGCTCCCGGACGACGTGTCGACCTTTGCTCAGTTCTTTCGCCCGTCTCGGTCAGGCCACGGCGGTGCTGATGGCACTTCTGGCCCTCAATCGTCTGTGGAGCGGACCCTGGCAGGGGCTTTCCAATCCAAGTATCGCGGTTATCATTCGATCGTTGGCTCAGCTTTTCGTGACTTTGGTTCTGGCTTATGTCGCTTGGCATCTGGTGCTGACCGGATCGCAAAGTGTGCTCTTGAAGGGGCTTTTGCTGCAGGGGAAGGCGAGGCGCGTCGCACGGAGCAAAAAGCCGCATTGCGACTGTTTTGCCGCTGGTGCGATAATACCAATCGTCATTGATCAGAACGTTTGTGCCCATTTGCGTCTACCGATCGACATTATGTTCCATGGTCGGTCCTGGAGTGTTCTCCAGGCGTAGCAGCAGTGGTCGACGATATCCTCGTAGGACTTGAAGGCGCGGTTTGAGAGCCAGTTGTTCCTCATGAACTGCCAGATGTTTTCGACCGGGTTCAGTTCGGGTGATTTGGGCGGCAGTGGCAGGATGGTTATGTTTTCAGGAACGACGAGATTGCTGGACATGTGCCATCCGGCCTGATCCATGATGAGGACGGCGTGAGCGTTTTCGGCGACATTGCGGGATATCTCGATCAGATGCTGGTTCATGGCATAGGTGTCACACCACGGCATGACGAGAGCTGCGGCCTTGCCGTGCCTGGGGCAGATCGCGCCGAAAATATAGGCCGATCGGGTTCGCTGGTCGTGTGGCGCGGACGGCCTTGATCCCCGCTTGGCCCAGCGGCGGGTGATCTTGTTCTTTTGACCAATGCGGGCTTCGCCCTGAAACCAGATTTCGATCACTTTGCCCTTGGGGGACCGGCGACGATTTCTGCCACAGCGGCGGGGAAGTTTTTTAAATGCCTCGGCCGCCTCGGGATCCTGCGCATGGTGTCTTGGGCGAGCCGAGAGCTTGCGGTAGCCCATGGCACGAACTTCGCGACCCAGGGTCTCCTCACTCACCGAGATCCGGTATTCTTCCCAAATCCACCGGGCCAGGTCACACAGACGCCAGCGCACGACACCATCCAGATAGGGTGTCGGTCCGCGCTCTATCGCTTGCGCCAAGGCCGCTCGCTGATCGTTGTTCAGGAGAGAAGGCTTGCCCGGAGCCTTGCCGTTGATCAGGCCGTCGGGTCCGCGAGCATTGAAGCGCACCACCCAGTCGCGCACGATCTGAACCGTAACGCTGCCGAGCCGGGCGGCATCGCCGCGTGATCCGCCATCATAGATCGATGCAAGCGCGAGGAGACGCCGGGCCTGGTCGGCATTGCGTGTCTGCCGAGCCAGAAGCCGCAACTCCGCCCCGTTGAAATCTGTCCGAAGAGAAATCGCTGAACCCATCGCAAACCTCCTGTTTGCACCATCGATTCAGATTCGTCACATTTTTGGAAGCCCGAGAGTCAGAATTATTGAAGTCTGGTATAACACGTTGCTATCACTATCGCATCGATTTCGGTCATCTTGTCGATGTCGGCATGACCAGCCAGAACCTCAATTACGGTTATGTCGGGCTCAGTGATCTTCGCTTTGCGTAGTGTGACTTCGGTTCGCTTTTCCACGACTATCTTCGGTAGGCGCAATCGTTGATGGCGCGCCACAGTTGCTGTTCGGGTGAGATTGACGCTGCGTTCGGCCCGGCGAGCCGCGCCTCATGGAACGCAATGCGCGCGGGGTTGGTCTTTCGCCGCTTACCGGTGCGTTCACGCCAACGGTGCCTGACATTGCTGTTCTCACAAACATTCCTGTCACGGGCAGGGCCTGCGCGCAAGGAAGCTCCGTTGTCGCGTCGGATGGCGATGGCGTTGGGCTGCTCGATTTTCTCTATCCCGCGCAAAATGGCCACCGCTTGAAAAGCTCTGGATTCGCTAAACACTTGGATCTGTCTTGCCGCACCTGAGGCGTTTTTGCCGAGCACGAGCCTGGCGACATGTTGCCTCGGGCGGCAGCACTCGAAGCCTCGCTCAATCGGCTCGGAGTTTTCCTCGCATATCCCGATCCCGTCTTTGACGAAAAGGCCCGTGCTGCCGTGATCGCCTTCCAGACGCAATGTAGACGGTCGAACAAGGCGGGAAGTCCTTTGGCAGCATCCGCCAGTGGAACCGGTCGAGGCGATATAGAAGATTGCGTCAACGACTTCACGCAGGCAGGTATTACGGGTTCTGCCAAGCCGCCGCCCTTTCGGGAGCACCGGTGAAATCAAGTCCATTCCCGATCCATCACATCGCTTGCATAGCGGGCTGACTTGCGAACATACTAGCGTCGGGTGATTTAGGTTCAGGTCATCGTGTTCTCCTTCGTTTATTCAAAAAATTCAACGGAAACACATCCTGCTGAAATCACTCGACTTTTTCGGTCAGGTTCTTAGGGGAAGTCGAGTATGGCGAGGGAAAATATCTGGGACAATTCCAAGGGCGCAGCTATAATAGCTGTAATCGCGATTCATTGCTTATCCAGCACACCTGGATCACAATGGGAAAACACTTTCGTCCTTAGAGCCCGATTTAAAAGTTGTTGAGTGATATCAGAAGGATGTGATTCAACCACCTCTGCCAAGAACGTGGAGGATCGCATGCCCTGGAATGATATCACCCGCCTGCAGCATAACCGGGATCGCCTTCGCTATCCAACCGATTTGACGGACCGTGAGTGGGCTGTAATTGCTCCACTGATACCGCTGGCCAAGCCCGGCGGGCGGCCACGGAAAACGAATATGAGGGAAGTGGTGAACGCGATCCTTTATATTGCGGGCAGCGGCAGTCAATGGCGGGCTCTGCCGAAGGACTTCCCTCCGGTCTCCACGGTGCGAGGCTATTTCTATGGCTGGCGCGACATCGGCCTTTGGCAGACCATCAATCATCTGCTCGTCTGCGCTACGCGCGAACTGGAGGGGCGCGAGGCCTCGCCCACAGCCGGTGTCATCGACAGCCAGAGTGTCAAGACCACCGAAAGCGGCGGGGTTTCGGGCTACGACGCCGGCAAGAAGATCAAGGGCCGCAAGCGCCACATCATCACCGATACGATCGGGCTGATGCTGTTCGTGCTTGTCCATGCTGCCGATATCCAGGACCGCGACGGTGCGCCCGATGTCCTGAAAGCCATCCGCTACCGTTTCCCTGGTTGCGCCATGTCTTCGCAGATGGCGGCTATGCCGGGCAGAAGTTGCGAAAAGCGCTGCGCGGATGCGGCCAATGGAACCTTGAGATCATCAAGCGCTCCGACATAGCGAAAGGCTTTGAGGTTCTGCCCCGCCGATGGGTGGTGGAGCGCACCTTCGGCTGGTTCGGACGATGCCGTCGGTTGGCCAAAGATTGGGAAAAGTCCATCGCAAGCGCCACAGCATGGGTCAACATCGCCAGCATCAGGGTGATGACCAGACGCCTCGCACGATATTGTTTCCCATCATGAACTTTTGAATCCGGCTCTTACGTGTTCGCACCCAGTGCATCGCAAGCGCCGTTGGGGCAAGGCTTGAAACACCCAGAAAACCCTATCTCATAAAGTCGCTTCTTAGCAACAATTGGGGAGGTGAAGACAAAAGCATCCTTGTATCGGACCAACCGAACTGGCTTCGACAAGATGAACAAGGTCTCGAGTTGGCAAAGGCCATAACATTTGGCGAAGCAACAGATTGGCTTCCTATTATATACATATCTGCGAAAGGAAATTCTAGCTGGATTATTAGTGCAGATGAAATTGAAAAACTTGCATATGATCTTGGCGGCGTGGCTCATGTTGTGGTTGAGCCTAATCGAGAGTTCTCATTCGCGCTGCGTGAAATTACTTCTGCAAAAATATTTACGGAAGCACGATCGGTATTTCTGTTCCCGGAAAGGGGATAGTGTCACGATCCTTTATAGGTCTGCAAACCAAAACATCTGACGAGGTTTTGGACTCCGTTCGAAAGCGAGCTATATTGTCGCGTACACAGATGCCCGCCCGCGGATGGGACTGGACGGAGCTTCAGGAACGGTCCTTGCATGCGCACCGAGAGCGTGAACGGAATAGGCTCAGTGTTGAAGAAAGCGAAAAGCTCTATCTTGATGAGATTTCAAATCTACAGGACCGGGTTTCAGAACTTGAAAATAGGCTAAGTTTCAGCTCTTTAAACAGCATTGAAGATGTCGATTTCTCTAATACTGAAGATGATATTTCTTGTCTAATTGGCCCCGAGATTTATTCTGGAGAAACCTCTGACAGGATCAGGTACGCTGCTGATATAGCCTTGAAATATGCAGATCAACTCGGAATAGACAAAAGATCTATCGAAATATTCCGCGTTATTTCCAATAAGCTGTCCGTGTCTCCTGCTCTTGTAGATTTGAAGAGAGATTTGAAGAGAGCCACAACTGATCCTAGGCGAGTTGCGAGTGAATTAACCGGCCTTCTCGGAGAGCTTGGCTATGCCGTAAAGTCAGAAAATAGGCACGTTCGACTTGAAGCCGATGAGAACTATTTAGGACTTGAGGCTATTACTCTGCCAAAAACCCCAAGTGATAGCAGAGGCCTTAAGAACCTTAGAAAACAGATTGAACGCACGCTCGGAATTACAAAACTGCCCGATCAACCTTAAGAAAAAAATTATTTCTGCTGCTGCTGCCGTCGCCTAGTGTTATACGTCCACATTCCAGTGTTCGAACTATTGATCCAAAGCTTTCGAGATCGACGGTTGGAAATGCGTCTTGATCCCGAACAAGAAGAGCCGAAGCTACCAAGTGAGGCATCAACCCCGCAAGCAGCATGGCTCCGGGATCATGCTGAGGCTTGGACCCGGCCATTGATTCTGCGCGTTTGTACTTTCACGCTGTTCTAGTGACGGGGAAGGGGTTCCGAAAGCGAAAGCCGGCGCCCGCGCCGGCCTTCCGTCTCACGCATACATCTCCCTACTCCGCCGCCTCCGCATACTCACTCATCGGCGGACACGCACAGACCAGATTCCGATCCCCATAGACATTGTCCACGCGGTTGACCGGCGGCCAGTATTTGTCGACGCGGAAGGCGCCGGGGGAAGCAGGCTTGTTCGCGGGAATAGGGGTGGGTCCATTCGCCGACGAGATCTTCCACCGTGTGCGGGGCGTTTTTCAGCGGATTATCGACACGGTCGGCCGTGCCGTCTTCGATGGCGCGCACTTCTTCGCGGACCGCCAGCATTGCATCGCAGAAGCGATCCAGCTCGGCCTTGGTTTCCGATTCCGTCGGCTCGATCATCAGCGTGCCGGGAACCGGAAAGCTCATCGTCGGGGCATGGAAGCCGCAATCGATCAGCCGCTTGGCAATGTCATCCACCGTAACGTCAGCCGTGTCCTTCAGCGGGCGCGTATCGATGATGCATTCATGCGCGACGCGGCCCTTTTCCGACTTGTAGAGCACGTCGTAAGCGCCCTTCAGCCGGGCCGCGATATAATTGGCGTTGAGGATCGCCACGCGGGTGGCCTGCGTCAGCCCTTCGCCGCCCATCATCAGGCAATAGCTCCATGAGATCGGCAGGATCGACGGTGAGCCGAACGGTGCTGCCGAGACTGCGCCGCCGGTCTCATCCGTTGCCGGATTGGCGGGCAGGTGGGGTGCGAGGTGGGCCTTGACGCCAATCGGCCCCATGCCCGGACCGCCGCCGCCGTGGGGAATGCAGAAGGTCTTGTGCAGGTTCAGGTGGCTGACATCCGAGCCGATATCACCGGGCCGCGACAGCCCGACCATCGCATTCATATTGGCGCCGTCGAGATAAACCTGACCGCCATATTGATGGGTGATCTCGCAGACTTCCTTGACGGTTGCCTCGAAAACGCCATGGGTCGAGGGGTAGGTGATCATGCAGGCGGCGAGATTGTCGGCGTGCTTTGCCGCCTTTTCGGCAAAATCGGCCAGATCGATATCGCCGTTTTCGAGCGATTGCACCGCCACCACCTTCATGCCCGCCATGTGGGCAGACGCCGGGTTGGTGCCGTGCGCGGACATCGGAATAAGGCAGATATCGCGGTGCGCATCACCATTGGCGCGGTGAAAGCGGCGGATCGTCAAAAGGCCGGCATACTCGCCCTGCGCACCGGAATTCGGCTGCATGGAAAACGCATCATAGCCGGTGATGGCGCAGAGCTTTTCCGACAGATCGGCGATCATTTCGCGGTAGCCCAGCGCCTGATTTTCAGGTGCGAAGGGATGAATGTCGGCAAATTCCGGCCAGGTGATCGGCAGCATCTCGGCCGTGGCGTTGAGCTTCATCGTGCATGAGCCAAGCGGGATCATCGAGCGATCAAGCGCCAGATCACGGTCTGCGAGGCGGCGCATATAGCGTGTCATCTCGCTTTCCGCACGGTTCATGTGAAAGATCGGGTGCGTCATATAAACGCTTGTGCGTAATAGACTTTTCGGCAGGCGGTAATCCGCCTCGAACTCGGCAATCGAGAATTTTCCGCCAAACGCTTCCCACACCGCTTCGACATGGGCCGGACGGGTCCGCTCATTCACCGAAATGCCGATTTTGGTGGTACCGACCTTGCGCAGGTTGACGTTGTTTTCCACGGCATTGCGCATGATCAGGCCCTGAAACGCGCCAACCTCGACAGTGACGGTGTCGAAGAAGGTTTCAGGCTCGACGGTGAAGCCGAGCGCTTCCAGCCCTTTGGCCAGCAGCACGCTTTTCTTGTGCACCTGCTGTGCAATCGCCTTCAGCCCGTCCGGCCCGTGGAACACGCCATACATCGCGGCCATCACGGCCAGCAGCACCTGTGCGGTGCAGATGTTCGACGTCGCCTTTTCGCGACGAATATGCTGTTCGCGGGTCTGCAGCGCCAGACGGTAGGCGCGGTTGCCCCGGCTATCGACGGAGACCCCGACAAGACGACCGGGCATGGAGCGCTTGTAGGCGTCCTTCACGGCCATATAGGCGGCATGCGGACCGCCATAGCCAAGCGGCACGCCGAAGCGCTGGGAGGAGCCGATGGCGATATCGGCATCCATTTCGCCTGGCGATTTCAAAAGCGTCAGCGCCAGCGGATCGGCGGCTATGGTGGCGATCGCCTTTGCCGCGTGCAGGGCGGCGATCACGGCAGTGAAATCATGCACATGGCCGTGGGTGCCGGGATACTGGAACAGCGCGCCGAACACCTCTTCGGCCTTGAGATCGGTAAACGGATTGCCGATGATGATTTCCCAGCCGAGCGGCTCGGACCGGGTTTTCAAAAGTGCAATCGTCTGCGGGTGGCAGTTTTCATCGACAAAGAAGGCGTTGGCCTTCGATTTCGCCACGCGGTTCGCCATCGCCATGGCTTCCGCCGCCGCCGTCGCTTCATCCAGCAGCGAGGCATTGGCGATGTCGAGACCGGTGAGGTCTGCCATCATCGTCTGGAAGTTTAAGAGCGCCTCGAGCCGGCCCTGGCTGATTTCCGGCTGATAGGGCGTATAGGCGGTGTACCAGGCCGGGTTTTCCAGAATATTGCGCTGGATAACCGGCGGCACGATGGTGGGGTTATAGCCCTGGCCGATCATCGAAATCATCGGCTTGTTCTTGTTGGCTGTCTCGCGCAGCTTGTCGAGCGCCTCGCGCTCGGTCATCGCGGGGCCCCAGGCCAGCGGCTCTTGCTGGCGGATAGCGGCAGGCACGGTGTCGTCGATCAGCGCTTCAAGACTGTCATAGCCAATCGTTTCCAGCATCCCGGCCATCTCGGCGGGCGAGGGCCCGATATGGCGGCGATTGGCAAAGTCATAGGGCTGGTAGTCGGTAAACTGAAATTCTGAAGGCGTCGTCATCAGGCGATGAACTCCTTGTAAGCCGCTTCATCCATCAGCGCGTCGGCATCGGCCGGATTGGCGAGCTTCAGCTTGAAGAACCAGCCGCCTTCCATGGGCTCGGCGTTGACCAGTTCCGGGTTGTCGGTGATCGCCTGATTGACTTCGGTGATTTCGCCGGCCAGCGGGCAGAAAACATCCGAGGCGGCCTTGACCGACTCGACGGTTGCCGCGTCGTCATTCTTTTCAAATGTCGCGCCGACATCCGGCAGTTCAACGAAAACGAGATCGCCGAGCTGTTCTGCGGCATGCGCGGTAATGCCGACGGTGGCAATGCCGTCTTCAATGTTCAGCCATTCGTGTTCTTCGGTAAATTTGATGGTCATGGCAATAATGTTCCCGCTCAGCGTTTATAGGTGGGTTGGATAAAGGGGTGTTTTCGATTGTGACCGGCAGATATTTGCCGCGCACCTCGGCGTAAAGTGTGGTGCCGGTTTCTGCGTGGCTTGATACCACATAGCCCATGGCTACGGGTACGCCGACCGTCGGGCCGAAGCCGCCGGAGGTGACGCGCCCGATGTCGGTTTCGCCCTTGTCGTCGGCATAGAGTTTTGCCGGCGGACGGACAGGCGCGCGGCCTTTCGCCTTCAGCCCGACGCGAACGCGTTCAACGCCTCCGGAAAGATGCTTGAAGACAATTTCAGCGCCGGGAAACCCGCCTTCGCGGGCGCCGCCGGGCCTGCGGGCCTTCTGCATGCCCCAGACGAGTGCGGCCTCCACCGGTGTCGTGGTTTCATCGATGTCGTTGCCGTAAAGGCAAAGCCCGGCTTCCAGCCGCAACGAATCGCGTGCGCCAAGGCCGATGGGTTCGCAATCTGCGTGCGAAAGCAGCGCGCGGGCCAGCTCATCGGCCTTTTCAGCGGGCACCGAAATCTCGAACCCGTCCTCGCCGGTATAGCCGGAACGCGAGATCACGCAGGTGGCGCCGAGAACTTCGCAGGCGCGCACATCCATGAATTTCATGTCGGCAACGGCCGGGCAGAGCGGCGCCAGGACATCTTCAGCCTTCGGTCCCTGCAGCGCCAGAAGCGCCTTGTCCTCAAAGTGGACTTCCACATCGCAGAGGTCGGAAAGGTAAGCCTTCATATGGGCAAGGTCGGCATCCTTGCATGCCGCATTGACGATCACCAGCAGATGATCACCACGATTAGCGACCATCAGATCATCCAGGATACCGCCATTATCGTTGGTGAAGAATGCATAGCGCTGGCGGCCGGGTTTGAGCCCGGCGATATCGACCGGCACCAGCTTTTCCAGCGCGATCGCCGCGTCAGCGAGATTGCCGGATCGCGGCTTCAGATAGACTTGCCCCATATGTGAGACATCGAAAAGGCCAGCTTTTTCACGGGTATGCAGGTGTTCTTTCAGAACGCCCATCGGATATTGCACCGGCATGTCGTAACCTGCAAAGGGTACCATGCGGGCACCGAGCTCTAGGTGGAGCGCGTGAAGCGGGGTTTTGTTTAGCGGTTCTTGCGAGACCAAGACGTGCCTCCGGAAATGCGTTTGATAAACGCCGGCTCAAAGGGGCGGGCGTGTGTGACATGCCCTTCGCGAATGAGCCCCTCTGTCCTGTGTGCCTGAGATTATTATCCCTTCGGCCAGTCCTGCAACGTGCAGGACCTCGTCTCCAGAGTTTAGAAATACGCGCTGGTCCTTTGGCCTGAGAGTTTCCGGGGCAGTTGCTCCTTCGGCACCGCTTGATAAGCGGGTTCTCCCAACACGAATTTGATTGGATTATCCAAGTTGTGGCAGGATTTGCAAGAGGCAAGAGCGCCGGAACCGCAATATACACGCTTCGGACAATTGATAGCCGCCAGAGGGGTGGGCAGGATGACGCGAAACAGCTAATGAAGTTCTGTTATCAAGGCTGTACCATCGAACGGAATGAACTCGTGCCGAATATCGTTTCCCATGCCCTTCTTGTTGCCGCTGGCGGAGCGCTGGGCTCTGTCGGGCGTTATCTCATCGGTGTCTTTGCCATCCGGCTTTGGGGGACCAATTTTCCTTGGGGCACGTTCGTCGTCAATATTGTCGGGTCGCTGCTGATCGGCTTGCTGGTCGAGGCCGTTGCGCGGGCGCTCAACCAGTCTGCGGAAATGCGGATGTTCATCGTCACCGGCTTTCTTGGCGGCTTCACCACTTTCTCGTCATTTTCGCTCGATGCGATGAATTTGATCGAACGGGGCGATTTCATGCCCGCCATTGCCTATGTTGCGGCCAGCGTTGGTCTCGCGCTGATTGCCGTGTTTGCCGGGCTCGCGATCGGACGGATGGTTTTCTAAACCCATTTCATTCCGGCGCATCATGCGATAGAAGCCACGGCTTGGAACAAGGGTTTTCGCAAGATGGCGGGTATTGAACATATCAAGGTGGATCAGGATGAGGCGGGCATGCGGCTCGACCGCTGGTTCAAACTGCATTATCCGGGGCTCGGTTTTGGTGCACTTCAAAAGCTGCTGCGCTCGGGGCAGATCCGTGTTGATGGCGGTCGGGTCAAAAGCGATACCCGCGTGGAGCCCGGACAGACGGTGCGTATTCCACCGATCAATGCCGATGTGCGCAAAACCGGGCCGATTGCTGGCAAGGCGCTGAAGCATTCGCCGGATGGCGAACTGCTGTCGCGCATGCTGCTGCATGAGGACGAGCGCATATTTGTGCTGAACAAGCCCGCCGGTCTGGCCGTGCAGGGCGGGTCGGGGCTTGTTCGCCACATTGACAAGATGCTGGAAGCCTGGACCAACAAGAAGGGCGAAAAGCCGCGCCTCGTCCATAGGCTTGATCGTGATACGTCGGGGGTGCTGGTTGTCGCCCGTTCGCGACGGGCCGCGCAGTCGCTGACGGAAGCCTTCCGCCATCGCACCACCAAGAAAACCTACTGGTCGCTGGTCAAGGGGCTGCCGCGCAAACGGGAAGACAAGATTTCCACCGGCTTGCCAAGGAGCAGACACCGGATGGCGACCGCATGCGGATTGTGAAGCATGGCGAACCCGATGCCGATCATGCGGTGTCCTATTACCGCGTCGTCGATACGGCTGCGAACACGCTCTCATGGCTGGAAATGGAGCCCTATACCGGACGCACTCATCAGCTTCGCGTGCATGCGCTGCATATCGGCCATCCGATCATCGGTGACCCGAAATATTTCGATGACGATCCCAACTGGGAATTTCCGGCGGCGTTCAAAAACGGCTGCATCTACATGCCCGCCACATCGATGTTCCCCATCCCGACGGCGGGCGGCTCAAGGTGACGGCGCCGTTGCCGCCGCATATGGTGCAGAGCTGGAACCTGCTGGGTTTCGATGCCGACCGCGAAGATCTCGACAAGGACTGACATGAAGCTCGTTTTGTTTGACTGCGACGGCACACTGGTCGACAGTGCCGTGCGTATCCATGAGACCATGCGCCGTGGTTTCGCGGCCTTTGAATATCCCGAGCCGACTCTTGCCGAGACCAAGACCATTATCGGCCTGTCGCTCGATCTTGCCATTGCCCGGTTGCTCGGTCGCCATGAGGTCGATGATGAGGTTCTGGCAATCCGGTTGAAGTTCAAATCGCTGTTTGACGAAGTTCATGCCGATCCCGATATGACAGAACAGCTGTTCCCCGGCATTGCCGAAATGATCGGCGCCCTTGCTGCGCGTGATGAGATCACCATCGGGGCGGTCACCGGCAATTCGCGCCGGGGCCTGACCCATGTTCTGGAAATGCACGGGTTGGCTCCGGATTTTTCGGTTTCGCGCACGGCCGATGACTGCCCCTCTAAACCGGATCCGGCGATGGTGCTTGAATGCTGCGCCGAAGCGGGCTTCAATCCCGCCGATGCGGTCGTCATCGGCGATGCGGTGTTCGATATGCAGATGGCCGCAAGTGCCGGTGCGCGCGCCATCGGTGTTGCGTGGGGTTATGGCGAAATCGCCGATCTGCAAGATGCCGGAGCGGGCGCGATCGTCTGGCATCCGGAGGACATTCTGAAACTTGTGTAAGCCGGGAGCGCTCCCATGAAGCTGGTGCTATTTGACTGTGACGGAACGCTGGTCGACAGCCTTGCGATCATTCAGGAGACCATGGCGCGCACATTTCGCGCGTTTGGGCATGCCGCGCCCGATGAACACGCAACCCGCGGTACGGTTGGCCTGACGCTGGACGTTGCCATTGCCGGGCTTCTGGGCCGCGATCAGGTAGACCACGAATGCCGCGACATGATGGGCTACTATCGCTCACTATTCGTCGAGGTGCGGCGCGACCCGGCAATGCAGGAGAGGCTCTATGACGGCATCGCCGCCATGCTGGCGCATCTGTTTTTACAGGATGATATTCTGGTCGGCGCCGTGACCGGCAAATCGCGCCGTGGGCTCGACCACATGCTGAAGACTCATGGTTACAGCGAAAAATTCATCACCACCCGGACGGCCGATGATTGCCCTTCCAAACCGCACCCGGCCATGGTGCTGGAATGCTGCGACGAGACCGGCATGCGGCCCGAACAGGCGGTTGTGATCGGCGATACAGTCTTCGATATTCAGATGGCGCGAGCGGCCGGCTCTGCAGCGATAGGGGTGTCTTGGGGCTATGGCGCATCCGATGCCCTGAAACAGGCCGGGGCCGGCGCGATTGCTTCCAGGCCAGATGATATACTGAAATTCGTTCTGAAAGGGCAATGATGACCAACGATCCCATTCGCCGGTCGCAGGAACTGATGCGCGCCGAACTGCCGAAAAATTCTATGCCGAAGCCAGCATTGCCGCAGAAGGCGAGCGCTTTGCCGTGAAACTGGATGGACGGCCGGTCAAGACGCCTTCGCGCAAAGCCCTGATCCTGCCGACCTCCGCAGCTGCCGAACATGTCCGCGCCGAATGGCAAGCGCAGGAAAATGTCATAGACCCTGCGAAAATGCCCGTCACACGACTAGCGAACACCATTCTGGATGGCGTCAGCGTCAACGCCGACGCGGTGTTCGAGGAAATTGTCAGCTATGCCGGCAATGACATGCTGTTCTACCGTGCCGAAAGCCCGGAAGAACTCGTTGCCCGTCAGGCCGAGCGCTGGGATCCTGTGCTGGATTGGGTGGCGGAGGCGTATGGCGCCCGTTCTCGTCCTCGTTGAAGGGGTGATGTTCGCCGACCAGCCGGCCGAAAGTCTGGATATCTTCCGGCGTGAGCTTGCGCACCACCGCGATCCGTTCGAACTTGGCGCTCTGCACGTGATGACGACGCTGACCGGCTCTGCGCTGGTCACGCTGGCGCTTGCGCGCGGCCGCCTGTCGCTCGACGAGGCCTGGGCGCTCAGCAATCTCGAGGAAGACTGGACCATCGAGCTCTGGGGGCTGACGAGGAGGCCGCCCGCCGCCGCGCGAAGCGGCTTGAGGATATGGCAGCGGCCCACACGCTTTTCTTTCGCTCAGGGGCTGATCCGGAGCGCTTCAGAGCGCTCCGCGTGCCAGCGCAGGTGATCATCCATGAAGGTGGAGATGAAGAAGTAGGAGTGGTCGTAGCGCTCGTGCATGCGAAGTGTCAGCGCAATGTCGGTGTCTTTGACCGCTTCTTCAAACAGCCAGGGCTTAAGGCCCTCTTCGAGAAAACCGTCAGCCGTGCCCTGGTCGATCAGGAATTCCGGAAAACGCGCGCCGGCTGCAACCAGTGCGCAGGCATCATGCTTGCGCCAGACATCCGGATCGGTCCCGAGATATTTTTCGAACGCACCCTGCGCCCATGGCGAGGTGGACGGCGAGACGATGGGAGCGAACGCCGAGCAGCTCCTGTAGCGATCCGGGTATTTCAGCGCGAATGTCATGGCGCCGTGGCCGCCCATGGAGTGGCCGAAAATGCCCTGACGTTCCATATCCGCGCGGAAGCTTCCGGCGATCAGTGCGGGCAGTTCTTCGGTGATATAGGTTTCCATCTGGTAGTTCAGCGCATAGGGGCTTTCGGTGGCATCGACATAAAAACCCGCGCCCTGGCCAAGCTGCCAGTTTGTCAGCGTGTCGGGCACATCCTTGCCGCGCGGGCTGGTATCCGGGCAGACGATGATCAGGCCAAGTTCAGCCGCCATGCGGCGATATTCGCCCTTCTCCATCACATTGGCATGGCTGCAGGTCAGGCCGGACAGATACCAGAGCACGGGGCAGGGGCGTTCCGTTGCCTGCGGGGGCACGAAGACCGCGAAGGTCATCTCGCAATTGCAGGCTTCAGAATCATGGGAAAAGACTCCTGCATGCCGCCAAAGGCTGTGTTTTCGGACAATATATTCATGGTCTTCCCTTTGTCTCGTCTTCGGTCTCTTTGCGAATGGCTTTCGCCTGTCGGCAAAGCTGTTCCATGGTTTGCAGGAAGGCGGAGCGGTCGCGTGGCGAAAACGCGGCGTTGTAGCCCTTGCTTTCGCCGGTTTCCCTGAGGTGCTGGCCAAGGTCACGCATGGCGCGGGCCATGCCGATATTGGCCTCGTCGAAAAGCCGGCCCGTCGGCCCCGTGACCATTGCGCCGGCAGCGACACAGCGTTGGGCAAGCGGAACATCGGCGGTGATGACGATATCGCCTGCACCGGCCCGTTCAGCGATCCAGTCGTCGGCGGCATCGAAGGCGCCGGAAACAATGACATTGCGGATCATCGGGTCACGCGAGGGCCTGAGGCCCGAATTGGCCACGAACGTGACGGCAATATCATGGCGTTCGGCGACCTTGAGGACCTCCGGCTTCACCGGGCAGGCATCGGCATCGACATAGATCATGAGGCGTTTCCGCGGCTTGTGTGCAAAGGGGCGGCATCGCGGGTCATGCCGACATGTGGAATGCCGTCTTCCAGATAGGGCTCCGTTGTCGTGCAGAAGCCGAACCCTTTATAAAACCGCTCCAGATGGGCCTGTGCGGAAATGACAATCGGCGCACCGGGCGCAAGCCGTTCGCAGGCCGAGACGGCTTCCCGCATCAAACGTTCGCCAAGCTTTCTTCCCCGATGTGACGGGGCCACGACGACCCGGCCGATCCGCGCTTCGGGCTCTCTGTCCGGTGTGAAAATCCGGCCATAGGCGACCAGCTTCCCGGCTTCGAGGAGGCGCAGGTGAAAGGCCTCGGCGTCCTTGCCGTCAAGTTCGGGGTAGGGGCAGTTCTGCTCGACCACGAAGACATCGACGCGTAGTTTGATGACATCATAAAGCTCACCCGCAGTGAGCGCGTCCATGCGGGCGATATCGACGGAAAGCGATGACATCAGTAGACGACAACCGAACGGATGCTTTCGCCGTTGTGCATCATCTCGAATCCCTTGTTGATGTCCTCAAGCTTCAGCAGATGGGTGATCATCGGATCGATCTCGATCTTGCCGTCCATGTACCAGTCGACGATCTTCGGGACGTCTGTGCGTCCGCGTGCACCGCCGAAGGCAGTGCCCATCCATGAGCGTCCGGTCACAAGCTGGAATGGTCGCGTGGAGATTTCCTGGCCGGCGCCGGCAACGCCGATGACCACCGATTTGCCCCAGCCGCGATGCGAGCATTCGAGCGCCTGACGCATGACTGTGGTATTGCCGGTGCAGTCGAAGGTGTAGTCGGCTCCGCCGATCGTGTCCGCACCGCGCTTGGTCAGGTTGACGATATAGGGAACGATGTCCTCGCCAATTTCCTTCGGATTGACGAAATGGGTCATGCCGAAGCGTTCGCCCCATTCCTTCTTGTCGTTGTTGAGGTCGACACCGATGATCATGTCGGCGCCGGCAAGGCGCAGACCCTGAATGACGTTGAGGCCGATGCCGCCGAGCCCGAAGACCACCGCGGTCGCGCCCTGTTCCACCTTGGCGGTGTTGATCACGGCACCTACACCGGTGGTGACGCCGCAGCCGATATAGCAGACCTTGTCGAAGGGGGCGTCCGGGTTGATCTTCGCTACCGCGATTTCCGGCAGAACCGTGAAGTTCGCAAATGTTGAGCAGCCCATATAGTGGTGGATCGGCTTGCCATTCAGGGAAAATCGCGAGGTGCCGTCGGGCATCAGGCCCTGGCCCTGTGTTCCGCGGATTGCCGTGCAAAGATTGGTTTTGCGTGAAAGACAGGACGGGCATTCGCGGCATTCCGGCGTATAAAGCGGAATAACATGATCGCCCTTCTTCACCGATGTGACGCCGGGGCCGACATCGACGACGACACCCGCGCCCTCATGTCCGAGGATTGCCGGGAAAATGCCCTCCGGATCAGCGCCCGAAAGGGTGAAATCATCGGTATGGCAGAGGCCCGTTGCCTTGACCTCGATAAGGACTTCGCCTGCCTTCGGGCCTTCAAGCTGAACATTCATGATCTCTAGCGGTTTACCTGCTTCGACCGCTACGGCTGCGCGCACATCCATCTGGTGTCTCTCCGAACTCATCTTTGTTATCAGTCAATCTTTGACACGGCGGCTCCCTTATTCGCAAGCACAAGTCTGCGTGATCAGGATTTTTGCGTTCGCCGCGCTGCCTGAGCGCCGCCCCGGGTGGTGCTTTGCGGCGATTTTGGCTATGAAGGGGACAAGAACCGGGAAACCCGGCATGCCGAAAGGGATGGAAAGGCCAGAAATGATGACAGAGGACTTTTACGGCGACGATACGCTCGGCGGGCGCCTGCTCGCGGCACGCGAAAGCGCCGGAATCAGCCTGGCCGATCTGGCCGGGCGCCTTGGGGTCAGACGAGAAACAGTCAGAAACTGGGAATGCGATCGCGCTGAGCCCTCACTGGAGCGGCTTGTTCGGATCGCCGGTCTGCTCAATGTGCGTCCGTTCTGGTTGATTTCAGGTGACGTGGCCGATAGCCGGGCCGACAGCAGGCCGAAGAGTTTCAGCCTCAAGGACGTCGTGATTGAGGTCAACCATGTCGGCCATGCCGGTCGTAGCTCTGACACGACCAAGCGTGCAGTATTTCCGGGCCGGTTCGGCTTTTCAGTAACTGGCGGACGGACGCTGCACTGAACCGTCAAAGGGCGTCCGGAGCGGTCTCGCCGAAAACATCTTCGAAGGCTTTTTCAGACAGATATCGACGTCTTCCATGGTGACCGGCAGCCCGAGGTCTACCAGGCTCGTCACCCCATAGCCTGAAATCCCGCACGGCACGATGCCCCCAAAATGTTCGAGCTCGGGCTCGACATTGATCGACAGCCCGTGGAAACTCACCCAGTGCCTGAGACGGATACCGATGGCAGCAATCTTGTCTTCCGCAGGCGAGCCATCGGGCAGCGGCGGCCGTTCCGGGCGGCGGACCCAGACTCTGACCCGGTCCTCGCGACGCTCGCCGCGCACATTCATCGAGATCAAGCGTCTTGATGATGGTTTCCTCGATCGCGGCCACAAAGCGCGCACATCGCGCCGGCGGCGCTTCAGGTCGAGCATCAGATAGGCAACACGTTGTCCCGGCCCGTGGTAGGTATATTCACCGCCACGCCCTGTCTCATAGACCGGAAAACGCTCAGGTGTGAGCAGGTCCTGACGCACGGCACTGGTGCCGGCCGTATAGAGCGGCGGATGCTCAACCAGCCAGACAAGTCTCGTCCGCCTCACCCCGGACGATCAGATCTACCTGCCGTTCCATCACCGCGAGCGCATCGGGATAGGGGACAAGACCCTGCGAGACACGCCATCTGACTGGTGGCAGAATCCGGCGCAGCGGGCATGAGAAAATCGATTTCGCGTCGTTCCATGTGTCCGTCCTTCGCGCTTTTCCTTGCAGATTTGGCAGCAGGCGGCAAGACGAAAACGCGTGCGTAAACGCTGCCTTTCAGGGCCATGAATAGTTTCTCCAGCAGAAATCAAAAAAGCGTCATTGGCGCTTGTGCGCCGATGACGCTTTTGCTACATGCAGCGGCGCCGGCACAACCGGCCCTACCACGATGCGGTCGTGGCGGAATTGGTAGACGCGCAGCGTTGAGGTCGCTGTGGGGCAACCCGTGGAAGTTCGAGTCTTCTCGACCGCACCATTTTTAAGATTTTATCAAATAAAATCAATATGTTACATGCCAAGATGGACCACGCCAGATCCATGCGTGGGGAACCTTGAATCGGTCCATGGCGTTTACGGCGAGTTTCCGGCGTTCGACGCGGCGGGTATAGACCTCGCTTGTCTTGGCCTCAGGGTGGCCGCGAATCGCCACGATTTCGTACTGGCTGCATCCAAGTTCGGCGAGCAGCTCAGCAAGGCCCTTTCTGACACCATGCGCCAACAGTTGCGGCAGCCCCGCGTAGCCCCACTTTGAACGGTTCGGTCGCGTTGACGGCCTTTGCTGACTGCGTCAAAACTGGAAACGATATTCCGATTGTCGCAGCAACCGTTATCAAAGGATGAGCGCTTGAAAATCTGGGTTTTGACGGACGGCAAGATCGGCGACAGGGTACAGTGCCTGGGCGTGGTTTCGCGGCTTGGTGAAGACGCCGAGGAGAAGGTGATTCTGCCTGGAAAGCCGTGGGAGTGGTGGATGCCGCATGGTCCGGTCCCGCCGAAACACCGCCCGGGGAAAAAGCCAGCCCGATTGCGCCGCCTTTTCCGGATGTGGCGATCGCCACCGGAAGGCGGATGGTCCCATATCTGAAAGCGGTGAAGAAGGCCTCCGCTGGCAGGACCTATACCGTGTTCTTGAAGGATCCGCGCATCGGCGCTTCTGCTGCCGATCTGATCTGGGTGCCACGTCACGACCGGTTGCGCGCCGACAACGTAATGGTCACCGACACCGGCCCGCACCCGTTGACCGAGGAGGTTATTGCCTCGGCGACGGACAGCAGGCCAGCTTCCTGGGATCGGTTGCCGCGACCGCGACTCGGTATCCTGATCGGCAACCCAGTGTCCGGAGCCCGTGATGAGGATGCCGCGCTGAAACATTTCATGGTGCAGATCGATCACGCAAAGTCCGAGGTCGGCAGCATTATTGTCACTCAGTCGCGGCGTACGCCAGAAACCGTGATGACGGCGTTGCGCGACCGGCTCTCCGGCTTTCCGCATTGGATCTGGTCGCCGGACGAGCGGAACCCCTACCGCGCGCTGCTTGGTTTCTGCGACATGCTTGCGGTGACGGGGATTCCCACAACATGGTCAGCGAGGCGCTGTCCACTGGCAAGCCCGTGTTTCCGCTTGTGTCCTATAATCTCAATACGAAGCTTGCCGGCTTCCTGACAAGGTTGGAGGTGGCCGGCCTCACCCGCTCGTTTGACGGTCCGCTCGCGCCCTACAGCTATGACCGGGTCGATGCGACGCAAGAAATCGCCGACGCGATCCGGCGCGGCCTTGCGGCGCATGGCCGTAAACCAGCGTAATCAACCAGTTGTGATCGGGTCTTCCGGGAAGGCAAGCTGCTCGCGGGCACGCCATTCTGGCGTGACATAATTCACGATCAGCGATTTACGAACACCTTCGATCGGCCGTCGCTCAAAACCGTGCCAGGTATTGTCGGCGGGCACGAAGATCATCGCCTGGTTTGGGCCAAAAGGCGACCGACCGACATGGTCTTCCCTGGAAGCATAGATATCGGTTCCGAGCGTTTCATGGCCTGGCCCGTCGGAAAGATAGATCAGCAGTGTGAACAGCTTGACGCCGATATCAGTATGCGGTTCCAGCCAGAAACCGTCGGTGTCCTGGGCATATTCGATCCTGAGGCTTGAACCTTCGATATTGGTCTCGAATTTATCCTGGATCAGCGCGGCAACATCGGGCGCCTGAAAGGCTGCGGCAACGGCGGCGCAGCAATCATATTTCGCCTTGTTTTCCTGATCAAAGTAATGACGGCTCTTGTTGTGAACCTCGCGTGTTCCCGACACACCCTCAAGATCCGGGCGTGGAAAATCGAGCGCCTGAATGTCCGCCAGCAGTGCATCGGGGAACAGGTTTTCAACCAGCCAGTGCCGGTAGGGACTCGGGTTTGCCTGAGCATTCACGAAAGCTGTCTTCACGTGCTGGCCGATATGGCCATATTTTTCTTCAGTCATTTCTGTAGCCACTTTTTCATCAAAACAGCACAACCCTACATGTATCTCCAGCGCTGCACAACTGCGGTTGGAATGCGGTCAGTTTCCCGGCCGCCCGGTCTTGCCCTTGCGTCTGCCGCGCTGTTTCTGCTCTGCAGGGTCTTCATAGGAGCCCGCGCCGATCTTGCCACGCTGGACCGGCTTGGCATCGCCGCCGCGCGGCTTCTCGGTGCGCCCGACCGTCATTTCATCCAGCGTGTTCTTGCGAAACAGCGGCTTGGCTATATCGGTGCCCGGGCCCATATCATCCAGCGATGGCGCTGCAAAATAAGAGGTCCCGCTGTCACCGGCAGATTTCGGGGCCTGCTCGGCCTGGCGTGATTCGGCCTTTTCAAGCCTGTCGTCCATGCCCTCCAGTTCGGCGGCCTTCAGCCGCTTGATCTCGTCGCGAACCCGTGCGGCGGTTTCGAAGTCGAGATCGGCCGCAGCATCGCGCATCTGCTTTTCCAGTGCTTCGAGATGCGCTTTCAGATTGTTGCCGACAAGGTGCCCGTCCTGGGCGAAGCCCTTGCCGCCCTTGGTGCCGATATCGGCGCGGACGTGGTCCTTCTCGTAGACCGAATCGAGAATGTCGGAGATCCTGGCTTTCACCGATTCCGGTGTAATGCCGTGTTCTTCGTTGTAGGCGAGCTGCTTTTCGCGGCGGCGGCTGGTTTCGTCGATGGCGCGTTCCATCGAACCTGTCACCCGATCCGCATAAAGAACCACCCGGCCGTCAACATTACGGGCCGCACGGCCAATGGTCTGGATCAGTGAGGTTTCCGAACGCAGGAAGCCCTCCTTGTCGGCGTCGAGAATGGCGACGAAGCCGCATTCGGGGATATCCAGACCCTCGCGCAGCAGGTTGATGCCGACAAGAGCATCAAAGGCACCGAGCCTGAGATCGCGGATGATTTCGATCCGCTCCAGCGTGTCGATATCGGCGTGCATGTAGCGCACGCGGATGCCCTGTTCATGCAGGTATTCGGTCAGATCCTCGGCCATGCGCTTGGTCAGAACGGTCACCAGCGTGCGGTATCCCTTTGCCGAGACGTCGCGGATTTCCGAAAGAACGTCGTCGACCTGGGTCTTCGCAGGACGGATTTCCACCGGAGGATCGATCAGCCCGGTCGGCCGGATCACCTGTTCGGCAAAGACGCCGCCGGCCTGTTCCATCTCCCAGCCGCCGGGGTTGCCGAAACCGCTACCGAATCGGGGCGCATCGCATCCCATTCCTCAAAACGCAGCGGCCGGTTGTCCATGCAGGACGGCAGACGGAAACCGTATTCGGCCAGCGTTGCCTTGCGCCGGAAGTCGCCGCGATACATGCCGCCGATCTGTGGGATGGTGACATGGCTTTCGTCGATGAAGATCAGCGCATTGTCCGGAATATACTCAAACAGCGTTGGCGGCGGTTCACCGGGTCTGCGGCCGGTAAGATAGCGCGAATAGTTTTCGATGCCGGGGCAGGAGCCGGTCGCCTCCATCATTTCGATGTCGAAGCGGGTGCGTTGTTCGAGGCGTTGAGCTTCTAGAAGTCGTCCAGCCTTTTCAAGTTCTTGTAGGCGTTCCTTTAACTCATTCTTGATCGCTTTGATGGCGCCATTGAGAGTTGGGCGCGGGGTGACATAGTGCGAATTGGCGTAGATCTTCACGGACTGCAGGTCGCCGGTCTTGTGGCCGGTCAGCGGATCGAATTCGGTAATCTGGTCGATCTCGTCGCCGAACATGGAAATGCGCCAGGCGGCATCCTCAAGGTGAGCCGGAAAGATTTCGATGGTGTCGCCACGCACGCGGAATGAACCGCGCTGAAAATCCATCTCGCGGCGCTTGTACTGCTGGGCTACGAGGTCGGCCAGCAACTGGCGCTGGTCCAGCGTGTCGCCGACCGACATCTGAAAGGTCATCGCCGTGTAGGTCTCGACCGATCCGATACCGTAGATGCAGGAGACCGAAGCGATAATGATGCAGTCATCACGCTCTAGGATCGCGCGGGTCGCGGCATGGCGCATGCGGTCGATCTGCTCGTTGATCGAGGATTCCTTCTCGATATAGGTATCCGAGCGCGGCACATAGGCTTCCGGCTGGTAGTAGTCGTAATAGGAAACGAAATATTCTACCGCATTGTCGGGGAAGAAATTTTTGAACTCGGAATAGAGCTGCGCAGCCAGTGTCTTGTTCGGCGCCAGAATGACGGCCGGGCGCTGCGTTTCCTCAATCACCTTGGCCATGGTGAAGGTCTTGCCCGAGCCGGTGACGCCGAGCAGAACCTGGCTGCGATCTCCGTCTTTAAGGCCGCTGACAAGGTCGCGGATCGCTGTCGGCTGGTCGCCGGAGGGTTTGTATTCGGTCTCCATGCGGATCGGAATGCCGCCTTCGGATTTTTCCGGGCGTTCCGGCCGGTGCGGCGTCCACAGCTTGCCGTCCTTGAACAGAGGATTGCCGCTCTCGATCAGCTTCGACAGCGCATCGACCGTGGCGGTAACCGCACCGGGTGCAAGGTTCTTGGCATCTTCCAGCGAAACATCGACACCCGCAACCGGATTGAGGCCGGCGGCGGCACGCGTTTTCGGGTCGGACGACGCGCCAATCGAAACACCACGGGATGTCCGCCCGGCGGTGGCATCACCGCTTTCGGATGCCTTCTTGCGGTGCTTTCCGGCCCGCGAGGCGAGTTTGCGCTGCAGATCCGCGCTCTCGGCTTCGGCTTCGCGCTCGAGGCTCGCCAGCCAATCGCTCATCGAGCCATCATAGTTTTCGCCTTCGAACGGCGCCTGCGGCGTCTCTTCGAATCCGGGCTTTTCGGGGGATTTTCTGGGTGATCTGGCCATGCCGGGAATATGGAGGGACTCGCCTCAAAAGAAAAGGGGCGTGCGGCAAAAACAAGAACAAATAGAAAACATGATCGGGCGGTGAGCGCCGATAGAGTGTCGCACAAAGCAAGCGCGCGCCGTCAACTCAGTTCCTCAGCACCACATAGGCACGCACAAAGCCATCATAGAGCGTCCGGCCGCGCCATAGCGCAAACGGCCAGACCCACCAGACGAACAGAACCAGCAAGGTTGCGGCGTTTAGCACCAGAATGTCGGCTATGGCCCGCTGGTCGGTGCCCGCCGCTTCAAGCCATGCAACAGTCTCGGCCACCGATGAGGATCTGGGTGCCTGGGCTGCGATGGCAAACTGGATCAGGTTGTTGGCGATAACCGGCCAGAATTTCAGATATTCGCGTGAGATGGTCCTGGCAGGACTGAGCGGGGGCGGGGTCTTGGCGAGGGCGTCGGTTGTGGCGCGGAGCGAGAATATGCGCTTGCCGGGTGTCCAGCCGAGAAAGATCGTGGACAGCGCGAGCGCCAGCGGGAAGGCGATGAGTTGGAGTGCCGACACACTCCTTTCGATCAGCGGCGAGGGAAAGACCGGCGCACCGGTTTCGTCAAGCTGGATCGAGACAGAGCGGGTGAAGGTTCCGCCGTTTTCGCCTTCTCGACTTTCCGTCACCACCGCCAGGCGCTTTTGCGGCATGAAAAAGCTCTCGATAGTGCAGAACCGTGCGTTCATCGTGGTGTTACCGGCGTCTGATTTCGGCCAGTCCTGCTGGATTGCGGCAAATACCGGTATGCTGCTATCTGCGGCTTCACAGGTTCGCGTGTAGAAGAACGAGCTGGCAACGCCGTCCTTCAATTGCGGAACGGCCATGACAACAGCGCCAACGATAAACGTTGCGAGAATGCCGTAGACCAGAAAGTCGACAATCAGCGCAGCGAGCCGGCGCAGGAAAAGGCGCGGCGGACGCTGGGATGTGGCGGTCTGTTCGGTCATGGTCAGCTATCCGTTTCGGTGTCGGCTGGTAGCCGTTTGGCGGGAACGGGAGCAGGTTTCCCATTTTCATCCATGGCCACCATGATGAATTCGGCCGCAGTGACCTTTTCGCGCCGGGGCCTATCGTGACGGTGAACCCAGGCCTGGACATTGATCGTCATCGAGGTGCGTCCGATGCGAGAAAACGTGGTGTAAACGCACAACGTATCCCCGATCTTGACGGGTTTTTCGAATGTCATTGAATGAACGGCAGCCGTGACCGTTCGCATGCCGGCATGTTCGGAAGCGGCGACGAAGGCGGCCAGATCCATCTGCGACATCACCCATCCGCCAAAAATGTCTCCTGCCGGATTGGCATTGGCGGGCATGGCCACTGTTCTGAGTGTCAGCTCACCGCTCGGTATCTCGCTCATCGATTCTTCTCCTTCGGCCACGGTGTGCAGATTATCGCCGGTTCCCTGCGGTGCAAGAGCCGGATTTCGCTATGGCACTGCGGCAAAGCATTTGTTTACATATGTCTGTTTTAATCGTCATCAGGTTTCAACCTGGGCACGATGAACGGTATGGCGTCTTTTTCTCATCTGCGGCACGCGGTTTCTTGCACGGCGATTTCCATGGCACTGGCCGGCTGTTCCATCGGCGGGCTGATGACTTCGTTTTCTGTCGATACCAGCGCCAAGCCTTCTCAGGTCGTTACCCGCAGCGAGATTGCGACGGCTCAGGTCACTTCGGCTCCGTCACCTGAAGTTGATTCAGCCCGGCTTGCTGCGGACGAGGCTCCGCCGCCGACCATCGAACAATTGATTGCCCAGACGGAGACATCTGCGGGTGTGCCGATCGACAGCTATCTTGGTTTCAGCGAGGCCGAAGATAAGGCCAGCGTTGCTGCCATTGCCGACAACGACGCACTGACCGCCGAGCAACAGACGGCGCGAGCGCAGGAGCCGGGTATCGACCCGATCAATACCGCATCGCTTTTGCCCCATGTTCAGCCCGGAGCGGGCGAGGGGCTATGTCCCAACCAAAGCAAAACAGGATACCCGGGCTGATGCCGCTTGCCGAGCGGCAGTGCCGTAGTGAACTGAACCAGTTGGGCGTGACCTTCACGGATGTGGAAGCGATCGCGAACGGCAGCCAGTGCGGTATCGCCTATCCAGTCAAGCTGCAGAAACTCTCCGGCAATATCGACGTCTCTCCCGATGTCACAGTGAATTGTGAAACCGCGCTGGCTTTTGCCCAATGGGTTCAGAATGACTTGGCGCCCGCTGCGCGCGTACGCTATCTGACCGGCTTGAAATCGATCCAGACCATGGGTGGCTATTCCTGTCGGCGCGTGAATAACGGTACCAATTCGCGAACCATGTCAGAGCATTCGAAGGGGAATGCTATCGATATCGGTGGATTTACCCTGAATACCGGCAAGACAATCGACGTCTCACGCAAGGGCTTTTTTGCCTTCAGGGAGAAGGGGCTTCTGAAGTCCGCCCGTGCCAGTGGGTGCGAATATTTCAACACCGTGCTCGGCCCCGGCTACCCCAAACATAATGACCACTTCCATTTTGATCTGAAGCAGCGTTCGTCGGACACAACCTACTGCCAATAGGCGGGTTTGGGCGTTTTCCGGGAAAAGGTAAGCGGCGGAGATGACGTCTCCAGCCGTTTTCTGAGGTTCTGTGCATTCCACAGAGGGCATCTCAAATTCTTGCACGAAACGATTCGCACTGCAATGCGTAACGTTTCGCGTCATCCTAAAGCCTACCGGATTTGCGGATACGGCTGAAGCTTCGCTTGAATTTGTTCGAATTTGTTTGAGTTTGAAGTCTGAGCTTGCTGCGGGCTTGATGAGCGGGTCCGTGCCGAAATGCGAGGCCGGTGCGGCTCAATAGCGACTGATCGAGGTCGCCATATTTTCTTAATGACAAGCCCGGAAGAACGGCATTAAGATTGCTTCAGTCTCGGGGAGCTTGAAACGGACTCGGTACATACAGATATGAACGTCAACAAAAGCCTGGTGTACGCGGCTGAAAATCTTGAGGACGGACGGAGTTAGGAAGAATGATCGCGATGTCGATCCGGATGCAGAACGACCCTTCAAAAAACGGGGCAATCCGAACCGCGGAACGACGGTGATCGCGCGCACCAAGCCCAAGACGAAGAAACCCAGTCTTTACCGGGTTCTTCTGCTGAATGATGACTACACACCAATGGAGTTTGTAATCCATATTCTGGAGCGTTTCTTCCAGAAGGATCGCGAGGCGGCCACCCGCATCATGCTCAACGTTCACAATAATGGCGTCGGCGAATGCGGGGTGTTTACCTATGAAGTGGCTGAGACCAAGGTCAGCCAGGTCATGGATTTTGCGCGTCAGCACCAACACCCATTGCAATGTGTCATGGAAAAGAAGTGAGGATCTGATCGTGCCAACATTCTCTCCCAGTCTCGAAAAGGTTCTGCATCAGGCTCTAACCTATGCAAATGACCGGCATCATGAATATGCGACGCTGGAGCACCTGCTCCTGGCTTTGCTTGATGATGGTGACGCGGCCGCAGTTATGGGTGCCTGCAATGTCGACCTCGACGCTTTGCGCAAAACAGTCATGGAATATGTCGATACCGAACTGGCCAATCTAGTGACCGGTTACGACGAGGATTCCAAGCCGACATCCGGTTTTCAACGCGTGATCCAGCGCGCTGTGATTCACGTACAGTCTTCCGGCCGCGAGGAGGTGACGGGTGCCAATGTGCTTGTTGCCATCTTTGCTGAACGCGAAAGCCATGCGGCCTATTTCCTGCAGCAGCAGGAAATGACCCGCTACGACGCGGTCAATTATATTTCCCACGGGATTGGCAAGCGGCCGGGGTCGTCGGAAACGCGTCCACCGCGCGGCATAAATTCTGAAAACGACGATGCCGAAAGCAATGCACAGCATGTCGAGGACAGCGGGCGCAAGCAACCTGATGCCCTGAAAGCCTATTGCGTCAATCTTAATGAAAAGGCGATGAGTGGCAAGATCGATCCGCTGATCGGCCGCGATGCCGAGGTCAGCCGGACCATTCAGGTTCTGTGCCGCCGCTCCAAGAACAACCCGCTTTATGTTGGCGACCCGGGTGTCGGCAAGACAGCGATCGCTGAAGGTCTGGCCAAGCGTATAGTCGAAGGCAAAGTGCCCGAGGCGCTGATTGATGCCACCATCTTCTCACTTGACATGGGCACGCTTCTCGCCGGTACGCGCTATCGTGGCGATTTCGAAGAACGCCTGAAGCAGGTGGTCAAGGAACTCGAGGAATATGAGGGGCGGTGCTCTTCATCGACGAGATCCATACGGTGATCGGCGCCGGCGCAACATCGGGCGGCGCAATGGATGCGTCCAATCTTTTGAAGCCTGCGCTTTCCTCAGGGGCGATCCGTTGCATCGGGTCGACGACCTACAAGGAGTACCGCCAGTTCTTCGAAAAGGATCGCGCTCTGGTCCGCCGGTTCCAGAAGATTGATGTCAACGAGCCGTCTGTAGACGATGCAATCGAGATTATGAAGGGCCTGAAACCCTATTTCGAGGAATATCACAACCTGCGCTATACCAACGACGCCATCAAGGCGGCGGTAGAGCTGTCGGCACGCTACATTTCGGATCGCAAGCTGCCTGACAAGGCCATCGATGTGATTGACGAGAGCGGTGCGGCGCAAATGCTGGTTCCTGTTTCGCGCCGGCGCAAGATGATCACCGAAAAGGAGATCGAGGCTACGGTTGCGACCATGGCCCGCATTCCACCGAAGTCAGTCTCCAAGGATGACGAGCAGGTGCTTGCCAATCTCGAGCAGGAACTGCGCTCTGTGGTCTATGGGCAGGATACTGCAATCGACGCGCTGGCGACCGCGATCAAGCTTGCCCGGGCAGGCTTGCGCGAACCCAACAAGCCGATCGGCTCCTACATCTTCTCCGGCCCCACGGGTGTCGGTAAGACCGAGGTGTCTAAGCAGCTTGCTTCCTCGCTTGGTGTCGAATTGTTACGCTTCGACATGTCGGAATATATGGAACGTCACACGGTCTCGCGGCTTCTTGGTGCACCGCCCGGATATGTTGGCTTCGACCAGGGCGGACTTCTGACCGACGGCGTCGACCAGCATCCGCACTGCGTGGTGCTGCTTGACGAGATCGAGAAGGCGCATCCGGATATTTATAATATCCTGCTGCAGGTCATGGATCACGGCTCTCTGACGGATCACAACGGCAAGAAAATCGACTTCCGCAACGTCATTTTGATCATGACGACCAATGCGGGCGCAGCGGAAATGTCGAAATCAGCGATCGGGTTCGGGTCGTCGCGGCGCACCGGAGAAGACGAAGATGCGCTAAACCGTATCTTCACGCCGGAGTTCCGCAACCGTCTCGATGCGATCATCCCATTCGCTCCGCTGCCGACGGAAGTCATCCATCAGGTCGTTCAGAAATTCGTCATGCAGCTTGAATCGCAGCTTTCGGAACGCAATGTCACCTTCGAACTGGAGGACAAAGCAGTCGAATGGCTGGCCGGTCGTGGTTACGATGAGAAAATGGGCGCCCGTCCGCTGTCGCGCGTCATTCAGGAATACATCAAGAAGCCACTGGCGAATGAGATCCTGTTTGGAAAGCTGAAGAAGGGTGGAATTGTCCGGGTCGACGTTAAAATCGACAAGGATGGCAAGGAAGAGCTGGTGCTCGATGCCATCGCGGATTCCACACCGGTGAAGCCATCAGAATTGAAGTCCGACGCCCCGAAGGCCAAGTCCGGCAAGAAGGGCGGCTCCAAATCGAGCAAGTCTGCCGCGGAGTCCTGATCGGGAACCACAGGCTATGGCACAAACTAAGACGCCGGGCAGATCGCCCGGCGTTTTCAGTTTAAGAACGAAGCACTGAGGAGCGTGGCTTCAGAAACTCTTTGCAATGCCGAGACCACCATAGGTCAGCCCGCTGTTGGGGCTGGCGAGATCAGCATTTGACGAGTGTCGCACGGTTGCGGTGACGCTCCAGCTGTGATCCAGATCCACACCGAAGGCGATATACTCGTGAAACAAAACGTGGGAGCCAACGCCCGGGCCACGTCCGCCATATTCATCAAGGCTACCGTTCGTCAGTGCACCACCGAAGCCGATGTCGACAAATGTGGGGCCCGCGACCGGAAACTTCCAACTGGCACCGGCCATGATCTGGGAGGCCTCGTCAGCTGTCGAAATGCTGGCGCTCAGAAAGAAACGCGGGTGCAGAAACTTGTCAAAGCCTTCCCGGCCCTTGCTGTGAAGCGGGTCGAAGAACAAGCTTGGAATCAGAAATACGCCCTTCTCGAAATCAGAGTCAGTGCCGAGAGACGCTGCGACTTCAAAACGGGCTTCATCGAAAACACTGTCCTGGGAGACCGGAGCCGGGGCTTTTTCAACTTCAGCGTCTGCAGCGAAAACACTGCCCGCCCCCAGAGCCAGATACGCCACGATGGCAGCGGGCTTTACCAGCGATAATGAGCACATACGTCTTTCCAATAGTGAAACAGCCGCCGACGGTCCTATATCACGCGCCGACGTTAATGCGCCATTTCTGACGATTCCGGCTGCAAGGTCAAGCAAAAGCTCAATAGATGACTCCAAGGCGAGACGGAAAGGCTCACGCTGTGGCAAGCATGCCAAGGGCCGATTCAAACAGTCGCCGGCCATCCGTGCCACCGTGGGCTGTCTCGATCAGGTTTTCCGGATGCGGCATCATGCCGAGGACATTGCCCTTTGCATTCACCAGGCCGGCGATATCGTTGAGCGAGCCGTTCGGGTTCGTGCCTTCTGCATAGCGAAAAACCACCTGGGCGTGATCCTCAAGCCTTGCCAGTTCGTCAGCTTCAGCGAAATAATTGCCGTCGTGATGGGCCACGGGGCAGCGAACCACTTCATCCTGCGCATAAGCGGATGTAAAGACGGTGCGGTTGTTGGCGACCTGAAGGCGGACCTCACGGCAAACAAATTTGAGCGAGGCGTTGCGCATCAGCGCACCGGGGAGCAGTCCGGCCTCAAGCAGGATCTGGAAACCGTTGCACACGCCGATCACGCGCACACCCGCACGCGCCTTTTCGGCAACGGCACGCATCACCGGCATGCGCGCTGCAATGGCGCCACAGCGCAGATAGTCGCCGTAGGAAAATCCGCCGGGAATGACGATCAGATCGGCATCCGGCAGTTCTGTTTCGGTCTGCCAGACGGTGATCGGGTCGTGACCGGAGATCGTCCGGATCGCAGCGAACATGTCACGGTCGCGGTTGAGGCCCGGAAGCTGGATCAGTACGGTTTTCATGGCTTTCGCTCTCTTCCTGCCGTCAGACTTGGCTCAGCTCGACCGCGTAGTTCTCGATCACCATGTTGGCCAGAAGTTTCTCACACATGGCGGCAACATCGGCCTCTGCCTTGGCGCGGTCGTCGGTATCAAGAGAAAGGTCGAAGACCTTACCCTGCCGCGCGCCGGACAGCCCGTCGAAACCCAGGCCGTGCAGGGCGCCTTCAATGGCCTTTCCTGCGGATCGAGAACGCCGTTTTTCAAGGTAACGATGACACGTGCATTGATCACTGGTTCAAACCCCAATCTTCTATTTGACAAGTACCGGTCCGGTTGCGCGTGACGGCTCGTTCTCGTTCATGATGCCGAGCCGGCGGGCGATTTCGGAATGGGCGCTGGTCGCCTTTCCACTGAGCGCATCGATATCCATGCGCTGGTGCGTCTGAAGGTCCAGCAGACGACACGAATCCGGCGAAATCTCATCGGCCAGAATAATACGCATCATCTCGCCTTCAAAAAAGCGGCCGCATTCGATCCTGAAGTCGACGAGTTGCATGCCGGCGCCCAGAAAAGACCCGAGAGAAAGTCGTTGATGCGAATGGCCAGCGCCATCATGTCATCAAGTTCTGGCGGCATGGCCCAGCCGAAGGCCGTGATATGCTCTTCGGTCACGAGTGGATTGTCCAGCTCGTCCGATTTCAGCGAAAACTCGACGATCGAGCGGGGAAGGGGAACGCCTTCCTCGATGCCGAGCCTGCGTGAAAGAGACCCGGCCGCGATATTGCGGACGGTGACGATCAGCGGAATCATTTCCACTTCGCGCACAAGCTGCTCACGCATATTGAGGCGGCGGATAAAGTGTGTGGGAATGCCGATCGCGTTCAGATGGCCGAAGACATATTCGGAAATGCGGTTGTTGAGGACGCCCTTGCCGTCAATCACCTCGCCGGAGACGCCGGGCTGTGTGCCAGCATCGTCCTTGAAGAACTGGATGAGCGTTCCGGGCTCCGGGCCTTCATAAAGAACTTTGCCCTTGCCTTCGTAAACCCGGCGGCGACGATTCATTTTGAGCTCGCGAAGTTGGCATGACCGTTCTGGCCACGCTATATTTTTTGTCTCTCTCGCTGGCATAGCGAAGTCGTGCGGCTTTCTCAATCAAAACCAAGCGTTTTTCAAGGCAATTGCGACAACAACGCCCTGTTTGAATAAATCTCGTCCGCGAATATCCGCGTTTTTAAACGATATTATTGAAAAAATTTAAGTCCTGTTCTTTTCAAACGTCATTTTTGAAGCCACTTTCATTGAGGCGGATATTGGTGTCCATGGAACAAGCTTGGCAAGTGGAGGTGTCGCGATGGCCGATACGATTTTCACCGATCGAGCGCGCTTTCGAAGCTGCGTTTGTGCATCAGGAAACGGCACGTTTCCGGATTGTCGCCCGGCGCAATCGTATGCTTGCGGCATGGGCGGCAGGACTGCTGGGCCGCGACGACATCGACGTCTATGCCAGCGAGGTGATCGCGGCAGACTTCACCCATAAAGGCCATGATGATGTTTTGCGTAAATTGATGCGTGACTTCTCAGCGGCTGGCATCGCCATCGACGAAGAAACAGTCCAACTGAAAATGAGCGCCTTTCTGCAGGCAGCAGACCAGCAGGTCGAACGGAACTAGAGGTTTGCCGTACATCTTCAAGAAAGCGGCAAGAATCTCAGAGCCCGATTTAAAAGTTGTTGAGTGATATCAGAAGGATGTGATTCAACCACCTCTGCCAAGAACGTGGAGGATCGCATGCCCTGGAATGATATCACCCGCCTGCAGCATAACCGGGATCGCCTTCGCTATCCAACCGATTTGACGGACCGTGAGTGGGCTGTAATTGCTCCACTGATACCGCTGGCCAAGCCCGGCGGGCGGCCACGGAAAACGAATATGAGGGAAGTGGTGAACGCGATCCTTTATATTGCGGGCAGCGGCAGTCAATGGCGGGCTCTGCCGAAGGACTTCCTCCGGTCTCCACGGTGCGAGGCTATTTCTATGGCTGGCGCGACATCGGCCTTTGGCAGACCATCAATCATCTGCTCGTCTGCGCTACGCGCGAACTGGAGGGGCGCGAGGCCTCGCCCACAGCCGGTGTCATCGACAGCCAGAGTGTCAAGACCACCGAAAGCGGCGGGGTTTCGGGCTACGACGCCGGCAAGAAGATCAAGGGCCGCAAGCGCCACATCATCACCGATACGATCGGGCTGATGCTGTTCGTGCTTGTCCATGCTGCCGATATCCAGGACCGCGACGGTGCGCCCGATGTCCTGAAAGCCATCCGCTACCGTTTCCCTGGTTGCGCCATGTCTTCGCAGATGGCGGCTATGCCGGGCAGAAGTTGCGAAAAGCGCTGCGCGGATGCGGCCAATGGAACCTTGAAATCATCAAGCGCTCCGACATAGCGAAAGGCTTTGAGGTTCTGCCCCGCCGATGGGTGGTGGAGCGCACCTTCGGCTGGTTCGGACGATGCCGTCGGTTGGCCAAAGATTGGGAAAAGTCCATCGCAAGCGCCACAGCATGGGTCAACATCGCCAGCATCAGGGTGATGACCAGACGCCTCGCACGATATTGTTTCCCATCATGAACTTTTGAATCCGGCTCTAAGTCTTCTGGTCATGAGACTGTTTGTGGTCAAGTGAACGGCTGCCAGGCTTGCTGCTGTCATGGTGCAGCCTATGAAGTGTGTCCAGGCCATCGTGTCTCTCCGTATTTGTCGCTGAATGCCCGATGCCGCGGATCTTTACCGCTTATTTCAGTCGTGCAATATTTGTCAGTCATGATTGATTTATATTCAAGTAAATCAAAATATATTTATTAATTATGTGTAAGATTGCTATCGTTTTCAGAATGTATAAAAATTGGGGATATTAAAGGGAGGATTACCGTGAACAACACAAGCCAAGTGCCGATGAGGCCCGAATTCAACATCGCAAAAAACATGACCTTTTTTGGGACGGAGGGACATTCCTTGGTGGAACTGAGGACACGAGCAACATCCAAAACGCAACAGTGTCGATCAATGTATATAGCAAAACAGAAAATGATGACCTGGTCGCAAGCAACATCGCCGTGAGGCCCGACGGGACATGGGATGCAAGAATTACACCGCAATTGACTGCAGGTGATGATCTCTATGCGGAGGCTGTTGCGGATGCCATTGCATCACGCCCCAGCACATCAATTATCGTCCAGGGATCATAACAACACCTGCTGGCGCCGCAGAGAAACGGTGGCGCACCCTTTGCCTGGCACTCTGGCTGTGTCCTTTCGCTTCTCGATCAAGGTCAAGCACAAACACCCTTCAGCTCAGCTGTGGAGCGTCCCTAACAAACTCCGCTCTTGCGCTTACACTCAGCCCGTTTGCGCGTCGATTTTCATCACCGCCAGCGGTTCGCCGGGCTCGACGGCCGGCTCGTGTGGTTGACGCACAATCAGGCAGTCCGCCTCGGCAAGTTTCGAGACAAGCGATGAATCCTGGTTTTCGAACACCTCGACCATCGGACCTTCGGTGGCGGACACAAATCTGCCGCGCATATAGTGACGGCGTGGTCCGTTTGGCCCGATTGGTGTTGCAGCAATCGCCGTCTGCAGCCGCTTCAGCGGTGGCAGATGGCCAAGTGCGCGGATTAGCGGTTCGGCAAAAATCAGGGCACAGACATAAGCTGAGACCGGGTTTCCGGGCAGGCCGAGGACCTTCATATTGCCGAGGTTTCCAACCATCAGCGGTTTTCCGGGTCGCATGGCGATCTTCCAGAAATCGAGCGACATGCCCATGGCCTGAAGAGTTGGGCCAACAAGGTCACGATCGCCGACCGATGCGCCGCCGATCGTGATCAGCACATCGGCATCCCACGCGCACGCCTTGTCGACGGCCGCACGGATGGACGCCTCATCGTCGCGGGCAATGCCGAGATCGCGGATCGCCGCGGCATTCGTCCGGGCAAGCGATTGAATTGCGATACCAGCAGAGGCGGAAATCTGGCCGGGGCCGGGCAAGGTGCCCGGCGGCACGAGTTCGTCACCCGTCGCCAGCACGGCGACCCGTGGGCGGCGGTATACCGAGAGCTGGCCATGGCCGCCGGCGGCCGCCAGAGACAGGCTGCGGGCTTCAAGCAGGCAACCCCGGTGCAAAAGCGTTTGGCCTTCGCGGAAATCCTGTCCGGCGGCCCGGATGTTCGCGCCCGGTTCCGCAGCCATCGTGAGCGTAATCCGGCTGCTGCCAGCGCTTTGTGTATTTTCCTGGACGATGACGCTGTCGGCGCCGGGGGCAGAGGCGCGCCGGTGAAAATCCGCATCGCCGTTGCCGGAGAGACTTCTCCGCCCGGCGTCGCACCGGCCGCAATCGTACCGGTCACGGCAAGCGTTGCGCCAGGTCGATCCGCGTCAGCGGCCCGCACGGCATAGCCATCCATGGCAGACGCGCTGAAGGGAGGCTGTGTCATACGCGAAACAATGTCTTCGGCAAGGACGCGCCCGTCAGCCTCGATCAGATCGAGTTTCTCAGTTTGGTTGATCGGAACAACGCCCTTCAGCAGTAATTCGAGCGCATCATCGACAGGTAGGAGGTTGCTTGCCACGGTTCAAACCTCCGCGCGTTTGAAGTCGCCGCTCGCTCCGCCAGACTTTGCCACGAGGCGGATCGCGCCGATCTCCATTTCACGGTCGACAGCCTTAGCCATGTCATAGATCGTGAGGCAGGCGATGGAAACCGCGGTCAGGGCTTCCATCTCGACACCGGTCTTGCCGGTCAGTCGGGCCGTGGCAGTGACCCGCAAACCGGGCAGGGCGTTGTCTGGCACGATATCCACCGCAATCTTGGTGAGCATCAGCGGATGGCAGAGCGGTATGAGACTGGCGGTCTGCTTTGCGCCCATTATTCCCGCGAGCCTGGCCGTCGCCAAAACATCACCCTTTTTCGCATTGCCGCTTTCGATCAGGGCCAGCGTTTCCGGCTTCATGCGCACATAGCCCTCAGCCGTAGCGCTGCGCTGTGTCTCGTCCTTGGCGCCGACATCGACCATATGAGCTTCGCCCTCGGACGAAAGATGCGTGAGTTTCGCGGTCCGGTCTGTCATTGCGCCCGCGCTTCATCGTTCGATCCCGTCAGCAGCGCGCGTTGCACTTTCGATGTCGTTTTTGCGCATCAGGCTTTCGCCAACGAGGAAAGTGGTCATGCCGCTCTTTTGAAGCCTCAGGCAGTCGTCATGAACAAAAACGCCGCTTTCTCCGATGATCAGCCGATTTTCCGGAACCATGCCGGCGAGCCGCTCGCTGGTTTCCAGAGAGACCTCGAAGGTTCTGAGATTGCGGTTGTTGATGCCGATCATCTCGGAGGAAAGCGTCAGCGCGCGTTCGCATTCTTCCTCGTTGTGCACTTCCAGAAGCGCATCCATCCCCAGATCGAAGGCGCTTTCCTCCAGTGCCCTGGCTTCATCGTCGGAAAGGCTTGCCATGATGATCAGAATACAGTCGGCACCCCAGGCCCGGGCTTCGTGGACCTGATAGGGTTCGAACATGAAATCCTTGCGCAGTGCGGGAAGGGTACAGGCATTGCGGGCTGCGGCCAGGAATTCGGGAGCGCCCTGAAAACTTGGTGTGTCCGTCAAGACCGAAAGGCAGGCAGCGCCGCCTTCCTCATAGGCCTTTGCAAAGGCAGGCGGATCGAAGTCCGGGCGAATCAGGCCTTTGGACGGGCTGGCTTTCTTGATTTCGGCGATCAGGCCGAACTGTCCTTCGACCTGCTTCCGGCGAAGGGCAGCCAGAAAACCGCGCGGCGGCTCCTGGTTGCGCGCCCGCGCCTTCAGCTCCGCAAGCGAAACACGTGCCTTTGCCGCGGCGATTTCCTCGCGTTTGTAGGTCTCGATTTTCCGGAGGATATCGGTCATGGAAGCCTCGCTCAGCCTTCGAATTTCTGGTTGGAGACCGCGATGAGCCGATCAAGGGCCAGCGCCGCATTGCCGCTATCGAGTGACTGGGCGGCGATTTCCATCGCGCCGATCAATGTTTCGCTTTTGCCTGCAATCAGCAGTGCAGCGGCTGCGTTGCAGAGAGAAATGTCACGATAGGCGTTGCGCTCGCCGGCAAGCACTTGGCGAAGCGCCGCCGCGTTCACCTTGCCGTCACCGCCGCGCAGCGCCTCAAGCGGTACCTGATCAACACCGAAATCGGCGGTTGTCAGTGTGAATTCGCGGATCTTGCCACCGGCAAGCTCGACGACGCTGGTCTCGCCGGTCGTGGTGATTTCGTCGAGGCCTTGGCCATGCACGACCCAGACGCTTTCAGAGCCGAGATCACGCAGCACCTCAGCAAGCGGAACCAGCCATTGCGGTGAGAACACCCCGAGCAATTGGCGGCTGACGCCTGCCGGGTTGGCGAGCGGACCGAGAAGATTGAAGATCGTGCGTGTGCCGAGTTCGACGCGCGAGGGGCCGACATGGCGCATGGCGGCATGATGCTTCTGCGCGAACATGAAGCCTATGCCCGCTTCCTGCAGGCAGGCTTCGATGGCAGCAGGCCCGATATCGAGCTTGACACCGAGTTCGGAAAGGCTGTCGGCAGTGCCGGAACGCGAACTGAGTGCGCGATTGCCATGTTTCGCGACCGTTACCCCGGCGCCGGCCGTAATAATCGCTGCAAGCGTCGAAATATTGTAGGTGCCCGCGCCATCGCCGCCGGTCCCCACGATATCGATCGCCCCGTCGGGCGCGGCGACCGTGAGCATTTTCGCCCGCATCGTCTCGACCGCGCCGATGATTTCGTCCACCGTTTCGCCCTTGACCCTGAGTGCCATCAGGAAGCCGCCGATCTGGGACGGCGTCGCTTCGCCCGACATCAGGATATCGAAGGCCTGCCGTGATCCCGTGGCCGAAAGAGACTGGCCGGATGCGACCTTGGCTATGAAGGGTTTGAGCTCGGACATTTCACCGCTTTCGATTACCGCAGGTTCACAGCTTGCTCGGCGAGCGTCTGATTGATGGAGACACCGTATTCGCTCTGCAGCTTGTTGATCATCTCATCAAGGATATCGTCTCCGGCAGCGGAGGCAATGGTGGTGATGGCCTGATTGTCGCCGCTGGTCTCAAGCGTGCCGGTGGGATTGACGACCGTCGCAACGGAGAGGACAACTTGCTCGTCGCCGCCGTTGCGCGGCGCGGTTGCCACGGTTCCCAGCGGGCCGCTGAAGGCGGCGGCAACCGCTTCGGGACCTAGCGCGCTGTTCTGCGATGACCGCGTGAATGACGGGCTCTGCTCGACGTCGATTGCGAGGTCGGCGGCAACTTGCGACAGGCTTTCGCCGTTTTCGACCCGCTCCTTCATTTCGTTGGCCCTGGCGATCAGAGCGTCGCGCTGCTGCTCGGCTGCCCAATCCGCTTCGACCTGGCTGCGGACCTCTTCGAAGCTGCGATCGCGCGGCGGCGTGATCCCTTCAACCTCGTACCAGAGAACTCCGCCGTCATCGAGGGTGAGGGGAAGGTTCTCGATGCCGATGTCGGTATCGAATATTGCGGCAATAAGCTCGGTTCCAAGCGGGATATCGTCGATCGGATTGCTGTCCTGATCACGACCGTTGGAATCGATAGCGTCGATGGTTACAGCTTCAAGGCCGAGACTCTGAGCCGCTTCGGCCATGGAAGAACCGCCGGCACGCTGGTCCTCATATTGGTTTTCGACGTTGAGAATGTCATCCGCCGCCTGCTGCTCGGCCAGTTCACGACGAGATCTGATCCTCGACTTCCGCTAAGGGCGTAACACTTTCCGGCGTAATCTCCGTTACACGGATGATGACCGGCCCGAAATTGCCCTGAACGACACCGCTGGTGCCTCCGTTCTCCGCAATGGCAAAGGCTGCATCGTCGATCGCCTGATCGGGGAACCGGCCCTTGTCGTAGACGCCGAGCGTCACGTCGCCGCTCGTCAAACCCTGGTCGGCGATCAGTTGGTCGAAGGTTTTCGAGCCGTCTTCGAGTGCCTGGGCTGCCTGTTCGGCCGCTGCCTGATCGGAAAATGTCAGCTGCTGGATCTGACGCTCTTCCGGAGTGGTATAGGCATTGACCCGGGCTTCGTAGTCCGCGCGTACGGCGTCGGCGGAGACCGCGTCAGGGTCGGCGATGGCTGAAGGGCGAAGTTCGACGTAGGAAAACTGGCGGTATTCGGGGGCACGATAGGCAGCCTTACGCTGTTCGTACCAGGGCTCAAGAACATCTTCGCCCGGGGATTTGACCGGATCGACGAAGGCACTGTTGAGCACAATGTAGTCAACCACGCGGGACTGGTTGCGATATTGCCGGATGGCGTCAGCCAGGGTCGTGGGGGCGACAAAGCCATCGGCCAGCCCGTCAACGATCTGGGAACGAACAGCGACCTTGGACCGCTCGGCAACGTAGTCGTCTTCATTAAGGCCGACATTGCGCAGCAGCGCGCTGAACCGCTGGCGGTCAAACCGGCCGTCGCTGTTTTGAAACGCAGGATCCTCGGCAATCAGTTTGGCGAGGCGGTCTTCGGAAAGTCCGAGGTTCATGTTGTCGGCCAGTTGATCGAGCGCCGCACCAGCCACAAGCTGAGCATAAACCTGCTGATCCACGCCGATCATCCGGGCTTCTTCCCGGTCAGCCGCCGGCCAAACTGATTGCTCAGGCTGTTGATCTGGCGCTGATAGGCAAGGCGGTACTCGTTCGAGGAAACGCTTTTGTTTCCGACCTGAACGACCACATCCGAATTCGAAGAAAACAGTGCGCTCGAAGCGCCCCAGACGCCGAACGAAATGATCAAAAGGACCAACAGAAATTTTGCTACCCATGTCTGGGCGCCTTTGCGCATTGTTTCGAGCATTCTCTACCGATCCCTGTTTTCCGATCCTTCGGGTTTGTGACGCTTCTTAGACGAAGATGCAATGAAATTGAAGTCGTTGTTGCATCCCATGTTGCAGCCGCAAATCGCCGCCTGTAACCAAGCGTTAACCATAAACGTTAAGCATGCTGGCAAATTCTTCCATCGCAAGAAGTTCTTAAGCTAACGCAGTCCAGAATTGCAGCCAGAACGGTGCGGTCGGCGGTCGAGAGCCAGGTTGAGCCGATATGAATTGTAGGTTTCTGGGCTGGAGTTGTGTTGGTGATGTGTTTTTCGAATTTGCAGCGTCAGGCGGCCCGGACCGCTTTTCTGAGCTCATCCGCACTGTTGCTGCTTTGGGGGACGCCAGGGTTTACCGCCGATTTTCAGTGGACGGGTACCGAATCGACGGACTGGTATACGGCCAATAACTGGCTCGAAGATGGTGCGGCCACATCGAATACACCGAAAACCGGTGACAATGTTTCCATCAACACAACCAATAATGCACCGGTGCTGCCGACTGATGGCGGTACCGAGTATATCAACACATTCGTGATCGGCGACACTGCCACCGGGCGGGTGACGTCGAATGCGACGATCAATGGCGAGCGAACACAGCTTGGCGCGTCAGCCACCGGAAACGGCACGTTGACGCTTGGCGGCGGTGGCGCGATCCAGATGGACAACTCGATTATTGTCGGCGGAAGCGGTTCGGGCCGAATCGATATGTCGGCAGGAGCAACCGGCCAGACCTCCTCAATCATCCTCGGAAGTGCAGCAGACAGCGTGGGCACCGTCACGCTTTCCGGAAGCGGCACCAGCCTGCGAACCTACGGAACGGGTGAAAACGGGCTTTCCGTGGCCAACAGTGGCTCCGGCACACTCAGCGTCTCGAATGGCGCGTTCATCGAGTCAGATCAGGCGATCATCGGCCGCGAATCAGGTGCTGAGGGCCGTGTCACTCTTTCTGGCGCCACCACGGAGTGGAACGGTTACGGTGCAACCACAATCGGCAGCAGCGGCAAGGGAACGGTTCTGGTTCAGAATGGTGCCCATGCGATCAGCGGTTCATTGTCCATCGGCCAGAACGCGACATCCCAGGACAATGACGCGATCGTGGCGGGCAGTGGGTCGCTCTGGAATGTCTATCAGGATATCTCCATCGGCGGTGATGTCGGTCGTGGCGGCTCCGGCGGTTCGGGAACGCTGTCGGTTCTGGATGGCGCCACGATGACCGGCAGCAATGGCTATATCGGGAATGTCGCCAACGGCGAGGGAAGTGTGATCGTCGATGGCACCGGCTCACAACTGCAGCTTTCTGCCTCGCTCAGGGTCGGTCGCAATGGCGATGGCAGCATGATCGTTTCCAATGGCGGATCCGTAACGGCCGATTTTGCACTTGTCGGCGCCAACCAGAGCAGTGGCGGCATTATGGCTGTTACCGGCGCCGGCAGTAACGTCTCGCTCACCAACCGGATGACAGTTGGTACAACCGGCGACGGTTTTCTCGCGCTGACGGAAGGCGGTGCGCTGAATTCGAATGGCGGGATCATTGGCCGTGATGCGGGCAGCGTGGGGGCTGCCGGTGTCTCCACTGGCGCGATCTGGACCAATACATCCAATCTCGAGGTTGGCTCCGAAGGTGCTGGCCTTCTGACCATTTTCGACGGCGGCACGGTGACCAACCGCACCGCGGAAATCGGGACGACGGTGTCAGGGGCAGGTGCCGTTATCGTCAGCGGCGTGGGGTCTTCCTGGGCCGTGGATGGCGGTATTACCGCAGGCGTTGAAGGTGATGGCTCGTTGCTCGTCGTTGACGGCGGCGTCGTAACCAGCACGGCCAGTTCGGTCGCATCCGCTGCGGGTCCGTCCGGTCTCGCCGCTATTGATGGGGCCGGGTCTTCCTGGACGATTGAAGGAGACCTGATCGTTGGCGAGAACGGCGAAGGCGTGCTGGCGCTTTCCGACGGCGGAACACTTGTCGCAGACAATCTTGTGCTCGCTTCAAATGTGGGGTCCATGGGGGCGCTGGTCATCGGTTCCATTCCCGAAGCTGCCGCGCAGGCACCGGGCACGCTGGATGTGAATACAGTATCGTTCGGTGACGGGCAGGGCTATCTGGTCTTCAACCACACCTCAAAGGATTACGAATTTTCGCGCACGATCACCGGCAAGGTCGATATCGCTGCCTTGGCCGGGAGAACCGTTCTGACTGCCGACAATACCAATGAAGGCGATACCTATATCGACACAGGTGCTGAAATTCAGGTTGGCAACGGTGGCACGACCGGCACGCTGAACGGGAATGCGACAATCGAAACCGGTGGCGAGCTGAGTTTTGCCCGCTCCGACGATATCGCGTTCACCGGACTACTGCGCGGCACGGGTTCGGTTTCGCAGAAAGGCTCCGGTACGCTGCGGCTAACGGCGGACAACAATGAATTTGCCGGAACACTTGAGGCTGATAGCGGAACATTTCTGGTGGTTGGCGCGCTGCGTGGCACAAGTGCCGATGTCAAGGCCGGCGCGGCTTTCGGCGGTTCGGGCGAGATTGGTTCAACGACCGTGCGCACCGGCGGCACCTTTCTGTCGGGCGATGAGGACGGTTCAATAACGGTCAACGGCGATCTGGCATTTGAAACAGACGCCACTTACGCTGCTGTGATCCAGACGAGCCAGGTTCCGGCAAAGGTCAGCGGAACGGTGAGCTTCGACGACACGGAAATCGACCTCGACTTTGTCGATGGCGGTGAGCTGAAACAGCAATATACCCTGCTTGAAGCCGGTGCGATCACCGGTACCTGGGATGCGCCGCTGGCTGCGCTGCCATCGCAGTTTCGCGGCACCATCGAACAGGACGCCAACAGGCTGAACATGTCGCTCGCCTATGTCGGCGGCAATTTCAACTTCTCCGCACTCGGAGGACGCGTCAACGACCAGCTCGTGAGGGCCTTCAATGATGGGGTGCCTCTGGTGGGAACGCTTTCAGCCGGAATGCTGCAGTCGGGGGCCGGCTATGAGGCCGCCATGACCACACTTGGCGGTGAGCTGGGCGTCAATGCCACGATGACGGCCAATCTCGGAATGCAGAATTTCCTGCGTCGTTCCTCAAATCCCAACAGGCTTCTGGCCGGCTGGCGGCCGGTGGAGCAGAAAAGCAATGATGACGAACTGCCGTCTGCGGAAAATAGTTCGGCGCTTGGTTACTGGTCTGTTGGCCCGTCGCGCAGTGCGGCTGCGCCGCAATGGGACTGGGCCGAAGCAGGGCGGGGCTCGACGGCATCGGCATACGCCCCTATGCGGCTTTTGAGCCGGGAAACAGCATCTGGCTTGAATATAACGGCGAGACCGCCACCGTTAAGGGCGATTCGGGAGCCGGGAATTCTGGTGCAAACATCAAGGGCAACATTGTCGAGGGCGGTTATCTCGCCCAGTTGAACGACACCGCCTCTGTTGGCTTCGTCTTTGGCGGGGGCAGACCAGCTATGACCAGACCGAACAGGACGGATCAGCCGAAAGCCAGTCGCTGCACGGCGCGATCACGGCAGCGGGCCAGACGGCTCAGGGGCTTTACGGTGTCGCCACCGTTGGCTTTGGCACCGACAGCGTCGATACCCGCCGGACCGTCAGCTTCGGGTCGGCGGTGGATCAGCTGCGTGGCAGTTATTCGGCCACCACTTTTGGCGGTCGCGTCGAAGCAGGCGGACGGATCATAGACAGCGGTGTTGCCTTTATTCCGTTCGCCGCGGCAAGCGCAGTCTACACAAGCGCGCCCGGCTACTCAGAGAATGTGGCTTCCGGGGTTGGAGCTTCCGCACTTTCCTATTCCGATGCCAGCCTGTTCCGCGGCACTGTTGAAGCGGGCGTCGGCTTCGATACCGCTGCCGGTGACGTTGCGCGCCGTTTCTCGATCAATTCGCGGGTTTCCTACCTCTACCGCTACGGCAGTGGAGGCGATGCGAATGCAAGCTTCGTCTCGCTGCCCGGTTACGGGTTTTCGATTTCGAGCAATGCTCCGACCGGAAGCGCGGTGGCCGCCAATATCGGCGCACGGATCCAGCTGACCCCGCAAGCCGATCTGTCCATAGGGGCCTATGGTGAATGGGGGCCGAATATTCGGCGCTTATCGCATCGGCAAAGCTGCGCTATATCTGGTAGGTATATGCAGGCAACTGACAGAGAGTTCAGGCGACTTGGTCGCTTGAAGCCTTTGTCCATTCATGCCATCAAGGACGCCGAAAAAGGAGGAGCTTGATGTCGCTTTCGCACCATGCCCCGCGCTCCCTTGACCACCTGGTTTTGCCGGTTGTCGATCTGGCGACAGCACGACTTCGCCTGAGCGCTCTCGGGTTTGTGTGGCGCCGGATGCGCGTCATCCCTTCGGAACGGAAAACGCCTGCGTCTATTTTTCCGACGCGACCTATCTCGAACCACTTGGCATCGCCGATTTGCGCCTCTATCACAATCAGGTGCGCGCCGCAGCCGAGTTCGTGCGCAGGGACCGTGCATTTCGTTTCCGGGTCGGTGAGGACGGGCTTTCGGCGATTGTTTTCAAAAGCGCAGATGCTGCGGCTGATCACGCAGAATTTGCCGAAGCCGGCATTGCCGCCGGTGACCTCTTCAGTTTTTCGCGCAAATTCCAGCGCGAGGACGGAAGTGAAGCAGAAGCCGGATTCCGCCTGGCGTTTGCCGCCGATCTGCGCGCGCCCGACCTGTTCTTTTTACCTGCGAGCGACTTGTTCCACTCGACCCGCCTGAAGCATTGATGGCGCATCAGAACGGGGTCACCGGCGTTGCTTCCGTACTGATCGTTGAACAAAGTCCGATGGAGTTCGAGCCGTTACTGCAACAGCTGAGCCATTGCAACGATATCGACATTCATCCCCATGGGGTGACGGTGGCGGGCGCCAACGCCGATGTTTCGATCTTCACTCATGACTATCTGCGAACGCAATACGCAATCGCGTCTGGCAGCGAGGACAGGGGCTTGTCGCGTGTGGTGTCGTTTTCGAGGTCGCAGACCTCGACAATCTTGGTGATATTCTCGTAAGCAACGACATCACCCATGAAATCGCGGATGGGATGATCCGCGTTCCGCCGGCCCCCGGGCAGGGCGTGACCTTTATTTTCAAGGAAGCATGACATGAACAATCGCACCGTTTCGGCCGGTGAGGGCAAAGCGAAAGCTGTGTTCTCCAACGGCGCAAAGCTCTCGCTCATTGCCGGACCCTGCCAGATGGAAAGCCGCGACCACGCCTTCATGATGGCCGGGCGGCTTGTGGAAATCTGCGCGCAGGCCGGGATCGACCTCGTCTATAAGTCTTCCTTCGACAAGGCCAACCGCACTTCGCTGAAGGCCGAGCGCGGCATGGGGATTGATAAATCGCTGGACGTCTTCGCCGACCTGAAGAAGGAATTCGGCTTTCCGGTTCTGACCGACATTCATACGGAAGCCCAGTGCGCCGAGGTGGCCGATGTCGTCGATGTTCTGCAGATTCCGGCGTTTCTGTGCCGCCAGACCGATCTTCTGATCGCTGCTGCCAAAACAGGCCGTGTTATCAACGTCAAGAAGGGGCAGTTCCTGGCACCCTGGGACATGAAAAACGTTCTGGCCAAGATCGTCGACAGCGGAAACGACAACGTGCTTCTGTGCGAGCGCGGCGCATCCTTCGGCTACAACACGCTTGTTTCGGACATGCGCTCACTGCCGATCATGGCTGAAACCGGCGCGCCGGTGATCTTCGACGCCACCCATTCGGTTCAGCAGCCAGGAGGCCAGGGCGGCTCGACAGGCGGCCAGCGGGAATTTGTTGAAACGCTGGCCCGCGCGGCAGTTGCCGTCGGAGTTGCCGGTGTCTTCATCGAAACGCATGAGGATCCGGACAATGCACCGTCGGACGGCCCCAACATGGTTCCGCTTGATGAAATGCCGCGGCTTCTCGAAAAACTTCTGGCTTTTGACGCCATCGCGAAGGAAAGATAAGCTATGACGTGGATCTCGGACGCGTTTTTCGCCGAACGGGCCCGAAAATTTTTCATTCGTCATAGTTCTGACGAGTGAACTGCTTTATGCAGTTTTGCTGCAATGTGCCGGTGACCCAAGACACCGCGCGTATTATGGAAAACCGCCGCGCTTTGGCGCGCTCGTCACAATTTCGAACAGCAAGGTCGACAGGTAGACAGACATGACGACAATCACCGACATTCTCGCCCGTGAAATCCTCGACAGCCGTGGCAACCCCACGGTCGAGGTCGATGTGTATCTGGAAGACGGCACCATCGGCCGCGCAGCCGTGCCCTCGGGCGCCTCGACCGGCGCGCACGAGGCTGTGGAGCTGCGCGACGGCGGCGCGCGCTATCTCGGCAAGGGTGTCGAGAAGGCGGTCAACGCCGTCAACACCGAAATCCTCGAGGCCATCGTCGGCATGGATGTCGAAAACCAGATGGAAATCGATCAGGCGATGATCGAACTCGACGGCACCCCCAACAAGAGCCGCCTCGGCGCCAACGCCATTCTCGGTGTTTCGCTGGCCTCTGCAAAGGCTGCAGCAACGGCCACCGGCCTGCCGCTTTACCGCTATGTTGGCGGCTCGTTTGCACATCTGCTGCCGGTTCCGATGATGAACATCATCAATGGCGGCGAACATGCCGACAACCCGATCGACTTCCAGGAATTCATGATCATGCCTGTCGGCGCCGATACGATGCGCGACGCCGTGCGCATGGGCTCGGAAATTTTCCACACGCTGAAGAAAGAGCTTTCGGCTGGCGGCTACAACACCGCAATCGGTGACGAGGGTGGTTTTGCGCCGGCACTTCCCAGCACGATCTCCGCACTCGACTTCGTCATGAAGTCGATTGAAAAGGCCGGCTACAAGCCGGGTGACGACGTCTACCTGGCCATGGATGCCGCCTCGACCGAGTTCTACAAGGACGGCAAGTATGAAATGGAAGGCGAGGGCAAGACCTTCTCCTCCGGCGAGATGGCCGCTTACCTCGCCGACCTGATCGGCAAGTACCCGATCTTCTCGATCGAAGATGGTCTTGCCGAAGACGACTGGGACGGCTGGAAGGAACTGACGTCGCTGATCGGCAACAAATGCCAGCTGGTCGGTGACGACCTGTTCGTCACCAACACCAAGCGTCTGAAGGACGGCATCAAGATGGGTGTGGGCAACTCGCTGCTCGTCAAGGTCAACCAGATCGGCTCGCTGACGGAAACGCTCGATGCCGTCGAGACTGCCCACAAGGCAGGCTACACATCGGTCATGTCGCACCGTTCGGGCGAAACCGAGGATGCCACGATCGCCGACCTTGCTGTTGCCACGAACTGCGGCCAGATCAAGACCGGCTCGCTGTCACGTTCGGACCGTCTGGCGAAATACAACCAGCTGATCCGCATTGAGGAAGAGTTGGGCGCACAGGCCGTTTATGCCGGCAAGTCGATCCTGAAGGCCTGATTGCCTGACGGCTGATACGACTAGATTATCACGATTGAAATGCCCGCAGCCCCGTGCTGCGGGCATTTTCTGTTTTAACCGGAAAGGCGACGTGGCGGCCTGAAACAGGAGCCGGCTTTAGGCTTGGTTAAGGTTACAGCGCTAGTGTCGGCTTCATAGTATTGCGTAAATTTCCGGACTGTCAGCCTCATGTGGACCCGCCATCACAAACCACGGTTTTACGGCCGCCTTGTCGTTCCAGCGATCACGGCCTGCTTCATGAGCTATTTTGTCTATCACTCCATTCATGGTGACTACGGCCTGATCGCCGGCGAACGCTTCGAGGTGCACAAGGCGCTCAATGAACGCAAGCTTGAAAAGCTGGTGGTCGAACGCCGGGCAATGGAAGAGCGCGTGCGGATGATGTCCGACGGCTCTTTGATGAAGGATGCTCTCGACGAGCAGGCGCGTTATGCGCTGAACCTTCTGAAGCCGGACGAAATCGTGATTTTTGAAAGAAATCTTCAATAAACTGAAATCATGTTAATTTAGGTATTATTGTTTAATAACAATAACTTGGTTATTGTTTTTCTTTAAAAATCTAGCATTGCCGTGCCGCAAAAACTCATTATTGTGACGCTCAACTCCACATCTTTCCTTCCATAGGAGGTCTTGATGGCGTCGCAAGCGACTGCTTCACGGAAATCAGCCAAAAAGAAGATAACAACCGGATCGTCGAGTTTGATCGCGATCAGGAAATGCATGCGCTTCGCGAGATGCTCATGATTCTGCCGTTTCGAAGAGAAGGCCGGCCAGCTTTATGGCATGGGCTTCATCGGCGGTTTCTGTCACCTTTACATCGGTCAGGAAGCTGTCGTCGTCGGCATGCAGATGGCTTTGAAGGATGGTGACCAGATCATCACGAGCTATCGCGATCACGGTCACATGCTCGCCACCGGCATGGAAGCCCGCGGCGTCATGGCCGAGCTGACCGGCCGCCAGTCCGGCTATTCCAAGGGCAAGGGCGGCTCGATGCACATGTTCTCCAAGGAGAAGGCGTTTTATGGCGGTCATGGTATCGTCGGTGCGCAGGTGCCGCTCGGTGCGGGTCTGGCCTTTGCCAACCGGTATCGTGAAGATGGCAAGGTCTCCGTCGTCTATTTCGGCGATGGCGCGGCCAACCAGGGCCAGGTTTATGAGACCTACAACATGGCTCAGCTCTGGAAGCTGCCGGTCGTTTTCGTTATTGAAAACAACCGCTATGCCATGGGCACCTCGGTTGCACGCTCGTCCGCCGAAACGGATTTCTCCAAGCGCGGCAGCTCGTTCGGTATCCCCGGCGTTCAGGTCGATGGCATGGATGTTCGCGCCGTCAAGGCCGCGGCAGAAGACGCCGAAGAGCACGCACGCTCGGGCAAGGGGCCAATCATTCTGGACATGCAGACCTATCGCTATCGCGGCCACTCCATGTCTGACCCTGCGAAATACCGCAGCAAGGATGAAGTGCAGAAGATGCGTTCTGAACATGACCCGATTGAGCAGGTCCGCAAGCGGATACTGGACAAGAAGTGGGCCGACGAAGATGAACTGAAGGCCATCGACAAGGATGTGCGCTCGGTCATCTCAGATGCCGCCGATTTCGCCCAGACCGATCCGGAGCCGGATGTTTCCGAGCTCTACACCGATATCCTGCGCTAAGACGGGGAGGGATAACATGCCTACCAATATTCTTATGCCGGCGCTCTCTCCGACGATGGAAGAGGGTAACCTGACCAAGTGGCTCAAAAGGAAGGCGACAGCGTCGCCGCCGGTGACATTCTGGCCGAAATCGAAACCGACAAGGCGACGATGGAAGTCGAAGCCGTCGATGAAGGCACAATCGGCAAGATTCTTGTCGAAGAAGGTGCGCAGGGCGTGAAGGTCAATACGCCGATTGCCGTTCTGCTCGAAGAGGGTGAGAGCGCTGACGACATTGATGCTGCCGCCACCAAGGCACCGGAAGAAACCAAGGCTCCTGAAGTTGCCCAGGAAGAAAAGCCGCAGGCTTCGCCTGACGCCGTTCCGGCCGAACCGAAATCCGTAGAGATCGCCTCCGATCCGGATATTCCGGAAGGCACTGAAATGGTTTCCACGACGGTGCGTGAAGCGCTGCGTGATGCCATGGCGGAAGAAATGCGCGCCGACGGCGATGTCTTCGTCATGGGCGAGGAAGTGGCCGAATATCAGGGCGCCTACAAGGTGACCCAGGGTCTGCTTCAGGAATTCGGTGACAAGCGCGTTGTCGATACTCCGATCACCGAGCATGGCTTTACTGGCGTCGGCGTCGGTGCAGCGCTTGCCGGACTGAAGCCTATTGTCGAATTCATGACCTTCAACTTCGCCATGCAGGCGATGGACCAGATCATCAATTCAGCAGCCAAGACCCACTACATGTCCGGCGGACAGATGGAGAGTTCCATCGTGTTCCGCGGTCCGAATGGTGCCGCAGCTCGCGTGGCCGCGCAGCATTCCCAGTGCTATGCCTCATGGTACAGCCACATTCCGGGTCTGAAAGTTGTCATGCCCTATACGGCAGCCGATGCGAAGGGGCTGTTGAAGGCTGCGATCCGCGATCCGAACCCGATCATCTTCCTGGAAAACGAAATTCTCTACGGCCAGAAGTTCGATGTGCCGAAGCTTGACGATTTCGTTCTGCCAATCGGCAAGGCCCGCATTCACAAGACGGGCAGTGATGCAACGCTGGTATCGTTTGGCATTGGCATGACCTATGCTATCGAAGCGGCCGAGAAGCTGGCGGAAGAGGGCATCGACGTCGAAGTCATTGACCTTCGCACGATCCGTCCGATGGATATCCCGACAGTGGTCGAATCTGTCAAAAAGACCGGTCGTCTGGTGACGGTGGAAGAAGGCTTCCCGCAGTCCTCCGTCGGAACCGAAATCGCGACGCGTGTCATGCAGCAGGCCTTTGATTATCTCGATGCGCCGATCATGACGATCGCCGGCAAGGACGTTCCTATGCCTTACGCCGCGAACCTGGAAAAGCTCGCCCTGCCGAACGTCGGTGAAGTCATCGATGCGGTTAAGGCCGTCTGCTACAAGTAAGGGAGACGTTCGATGCCGATCAAGATTACGATGCCGGCGCTTTCCCCAACCATGGAAGAGGGTAACCTCTCCAAATGGCTGGTGAAGGAAGGCGACAGTGTTTCGGCCGGTGATGTGATTGCCGAGATCGAAACCGACAAGGCGACGATGGAAGTCGAAGCCGTCGACGAGGGTATAATCGCAAAGCTCGTGGTTCCGGACGGTACAGATGGTGTGAAGGTTAATGCCCTGATCGCTGTTCTGGCCGAGGAAGGCGAAGATGTAGCGGAAGCTGCCAAGGCTGCTGACGGCGGTAACGCCGCTCCGGCCGCCAAGGAAGAAGCCAAATCCGAGGCGCCCAAGGAAGAAAAGACCGTAGATGCTGTCGCAAAGGGCGGGATACCGTCTTCCGATACGCCGGTCCCCGAAGCCAAGGCCCCGGCAGCGCCCAAGGCCGACGGCGAGCGCGTCTTTGCGTCGCCGCTTGCCCGCCGTCTTGCCAAGGAAGAAGGTCTCGACCTTTCAGCCCTTTCGGGTTCCGGCCCGCATGGCCGTATCGTCAAGCGCGATATCGAAAAGGCCGTGAGCGACGGTGTCGGCAAGGCTGCGCCGAAGTCGGAAGCGCCCGCCGGCGACAAGGCTCCTGCCGCCCCGATCCCGCAGGGGCAGTCGGAAGAGGCCGTTCTCAAGCTGTTCGAGGAAGGCTCCTACGAGCTGGTGCCACATGATGGCATGCGCAAGACGATTGCCAAGCGCCTCGTCGAATCGAAGCAGACCATCCCGCATTTCTATGTGACTGTGGATTGCGAGCTGGACGCACTGCTGGCGCTCAGGAGCCAGCTTAACAAGGCGGCTCCCGTCAGGGACGAAAAGCCGGTCTACAAGCTGTCGGTCAACGACATGGTGATCAAGGCCATGGCGCTGGCGCTGCGCGATGTGCCGGAGGCCAATGTTTCCTGGACCGATAGCAATATGGTTGTTCACAAGCATGTCGATGTCGGCGTTGCCGTTTCATTCCGGGCGGTCTGATCACGCCGATCATCCGCAAGGCCGAGGAAAAGCCGCTTTCCGTCATCTCCAACGAAATGAAGGATATGGGCAAGCGCGCCAAGGAGAAAAAGCTGAAGCCAGCTGAGTATCAGGGCGGAACCACTGCGGTCTCCAATATGGGCATGATGGGCGTCAAGGACTTTGCCGCCGTCGTCAATCCGCCGCACGCCTCGATCCTCGCCGTTGGTGCGGGCGAAAAGCGCGCTGTGGTCAAGAACGACGAGATCACCATTGCAACGGTCATGTCGGTCACACTGTCGACCGATCACCGCTGCGTTGACGGCGCACTGGCAGCCCATGTGTTGGCATCGTTCAGGGGCTATATCGAAAACCCGATGTCGATGCTGGTCTGATGGCCTCATGCAGGGATGATGCGCAATGAAAACGGTTCTTTGCTATGGCGATTCCTGACTTTCGGGCACGATCCGGCTGGAGACGGCCGGCATGCCCACGAGGCCCGGTGGCCGATGGTGCTGCAGAAGGCTTTGGGGGAGGGCGTTGACGTCCTTTCCGAGGCGCTTGGCGGCCGCACAACCGCCTTTGATGATCATACAGCTGAGGCTGATCGAAACGGTGCGCGCATTCTGCCCACCTTGCTGGCCAGTCACACCCCGCTTGATCTCGTCATCATCATGCTCGGCACCAATGACCTGAAACCCTTTACCGGAGGCGGCGCGTTCGCCTCCCGCAGCGGCCTGAAGCGTCTTATCGAGATTATCCGTTGGCATCCCTATGCCTTCGGTGACGATGCGCCGGACATTCTGGTGGTTTCGCCGCCGCATGCCGTGCCTACAGCGAATGACACAGGCATGGGGTTTCTCGCGGGTATCGTGGAGCAGTCACAGATGCTGTCGACCTACTACAGTGAAATCGCCGATGATCTGGGATGCGGGTTCTACGATGCAGCATCAGTGGCCAAGGCAAGCCCGATTGATGGCGTTCACCTTGATGCTGAAAATACGCGGGCGATAGGCCGCGGCCTCGAGCCTATGGTTCGGATGATGCTTGGACTGTGATCGATAGCAGGTTTGACAGAAATCAAGGAGCGGGGTGCGGCAAAGCTTAGCGTTGGATATAAGCTTCAATCACAGGAGGACATATCCAATGTCGAATACACCGCATGAACTGGCCGATGAATTCCCCGACTACGTTGAAAAGATGCACACTCTGAAAGTTGAGGATGCGCATTTTGCCAAACTCATCGATGAGTATCACGAGGTAAACCGTGCGGTTCATCGTGCGGAAACAAAGATCGAGCCGACTGACGATGCGCATATGGAAGACCTGCGCAAGCGGAGGATGGTTCTGAAAGATGAAATCTACGGGATGCTGTCAGCCTAAACGACGCGGCATCCCCAAAATTGGGCCGGGCAGGCCTTGCCGCCCGGTTCCTTTGCAAAGGAGATGAGCCCCGTGTCCCAGAACTATGATGTCCTCGTCATCGGCGCCGGTCCTGGCGGCTATATCGCTGCAATCCGGGCAGCGCAGCTTGGCCTGAAGACCGCCGTTGTCGAACGCGAGCATATGGCTGGTATCTGCTCCAACTGGGGCTGCATTCCCACCAAGGCTTTGCTGCGTTCGGCTGAAATCCTCGATTTCACCAGCCACGCCAAGGAATACGGCCTGTCCGTCGATGGCTCGGTCAAGGCTGACCTTGAGGCGATCGTCAAGCGTTCGCGCGGGATCGCCGAGCGTATGAATGCCGGTGTCGGCTTTTTGATGAAGAAGAACAAGGTTGACATCATCTGGGGCGAGGCAACGCTGTCGAAGCCCGGTGAAGTCACCGTTTCCGACGTGAAGAAGAAGATTGTCGAGCCGCAGGCGCCGAAGCCGAAGAATGCGCTTGGCGCCGGTACCTATTCGGCCAAGCACATCATCGTCGCGACCGGTGCGCGTCCGCGCGCGCTGCCCGGTATCGAGCCTGACGGCAAGTTGATCTGGACCTATTTCGACGCGCTGAAACCGGCAAAGCTGCCGAAATCGCTGCTGGTCATGGGTTCCGGTGCCATCGGCATCGAGTTCGCCTCGTTCTACCGTTCGCTCGGTGTCGAGGTTACGGTGGTCGAGGTGATGAAGCAGGTGATGCCAGTCGAGGATGCCGAGATCGGCAAATTTGCGCAGAAGCGGCTTGAGAAACGCGGCATCAAGATCATGCTGGAAGCCAAGGTGGCCAAGGTCGAAAAGGGCAGCGACAACATCACCGCCCATGTCGAGACCAAGGATGGCAAGGTCCAGAAGATCACCGCAGACCGGATGATCTCGGCCGTCGGCGTTCAGGGCAATATCGAGAATATCGGGCTCGAAAAGCTCGGCATCAAGACTGATCGCGGCTGCATCGTCATCGACGATTACTGCAAGACCAATGTCGATGGCATTTACGCGATCGGCGATGTCGCAGGCCCGCCGATGCTCGCCCACAAGGCCGAGCATGAAGCCGTGATCTGCGTCGAGAAGCTGGCGGGCGAAAAGAACGTCCATCCGCTCGACAAGCTGAAGGTTCCCGGTTGCACCTATTGCAACCCGCAGGTCGCTTCGGTCGGACTGACGGAAGCGAAGGCCAAGGAAGCTGGTTATGACGTCCGCGTCGGTCGCTACAGCTTCGTTGCCAATGGCAAGGCCGTCGCGCTTGGCGAGGATCAGGGCATGGTCAAGACCGTGTTCGACAAGAAGACCGGCGAGCTTCTGGGCGCCCATATGGTCGGCGCCGAAGTGACGGAGCTGATCGAAGGTTTTGTCGTTGCGATGAACCTTGAGACCACCGAAGAAGAGTTGATGCACACCATCTTCCCGCACCCCACGCTTTCCGAAATGATGAAGGAAAGTGTGCTGGACGCTTACGGACGTGCATTGAACGCCTGATTCCTTTATGGTGACGGAGCGGGCCTCAACGGCCTGCTTCAACATCGAGTGAGGAAGGGAGACGGAACACATGGAAGAACAGGGTGTAGGCTGGATTGCCGCCATCGTCATCGGCGGCATCGCAGGCTGGCTTGCCGAGAAGTTCATGAAGTCCAGCATGGGCGTTCTCATGAACATCATTCTCGGCATCGTCGGGGCCATCGTCGCGAACGCCCTTCTGGGCCTGTTCGGCATTGCCCTCGGGGGTGGCTCGGCTACCTGATCGCTGGCTTTATCGGCGCGGTGATCCTGATTTGGGTCGGACGACTGATAAGGCGCTGACAAGAGATTGCAGAAAAGCCGTCCGAGCCTTCGGGCTCGGCGGTACCCAAGGGTGAGAGATGGTTACACTTCTTGATACGACAGGCAATGCTGCGCCCAAGCGGGTGCGACACCCGGAAAAGGCGCATAAACCCGACAACGAGGTGATGCGCAAGCCGGACTGGATCCGGGTGAAGGCACCCGTTTCAAAGGGCTATCAGGAAACCCGCGGCATTGTGAAGGAGAATAAGCTCGTCACGGTATGCGAGGAAGCCGGCTGTCCCAATGTCGGGGAATGCTGGGACAAGAAGCATGCCTCGTTCATGATCATGGGCGAAATTTGCACCCGCGCCTGCGCGTTCTGCAATGTCTCCACCGGAAGGCCCGGCGCGCTTGATCCGAATGAGCCGGAAAATATCGGCAAGGCTGTCAGCCAGATGGGTCTAAGCCATGTCGTCATTACCTCGGTGGACCGGGACGATCTCGCCGATGGCGGCGCAGAGCATTTTGAAAAGGTGATCTTCGCCATTCGCGCTGCCTCGCCTTCAACAACGATAGAGGTGCTGACGCCGGATTTCCTGCGCAAGCCCGGCGCTCTGGAGAGAGTGGTCGCTGCGCGGCCCGATGTCTTCAATCACAATCTCGAAACCGTGCCGTCGAACTACCTGACCGTTCTGTCCCGGCGCGCGCTATTTCCATTCCATCCGGATTTTGCAGCGAGTGAAGGAACTCGATCCCAACATGTTCACCAAGTCCGGCATCATGGTCGGCCTTGGTGAGGAGCGGAACGAGATCCTGCAGCTGATGGACGACCTCAGAACCGCCGATGTCGATTTTCTGACCATTGGCCAGTATCTGCAGCCGACCCGCAAGCATCATCGTGTGGTGAGCTTTGTGACGCCGGACGAGTTCAAGTCCTACGAGACGGTCGCCTATACCAAGGGCTTTCTGATGGTCTCGGCAAGCCCGCTGACGCGCTCCTCGCACCATGCCGGAGATGATTTTGCGCGGCTGCGTGAAAATCGCGCGAAAAAGCTGGCTCAGATGGCCGCCGGTTAATACTTGTCTGAATACCCTGTCAAGGTGTATGTCCCCCGTCCTTCAGGCCGGGGGATTTTTCATGAACAGGATAGAGGTTGCGGATGCGGCAGCACGACTGAAAACTGTGCGACGCATAATGGTCATCGGTTGTTCGGGAAGCGGAAAATCCGCGCTTGGGCAGGAGATTGGCGCGCGTTTCGATATTCCCTACATCTCGATGGACCGCGACGTTTTCTGGCTTTCGGGGTGGAAGATGCGTGATGCGTCCGAAATAGGATCGCTTGTTGAAGAGGCGGCAGCACGTCCGGCATGGGTGATTGACGGGACCAGTCCCCGAACGATGCCGGTCCGTCTGGCGCGCGCCGAACTGGTCCTATGGACACGGCCCCGCGCCTGGTGTCAATGGCCGGAATTATAAAGCGCCGATTTCGATATGCGGGCAGGTCCCGGCCTGAAATGGCTGAAGGATGCCTGGAGCGTCTGAACTGGGATTTTTGCACTATGTCTGGACGTTTGAACAAAAGCAGGTGCCGCGCGTTGAGCAGATACTGGCGCAATTTGGTGGTGACACTCCCGTTTGTGTGTTGAAATCATACACCGAGAACGACGAATTGCTTGCGCTTTCTGCCCAAGGCCATTAGCTGAAAACCATGCCCGAGTTTACGACAACACGACATGTCCACCATTCAGCCGACCGGATGTTCGACCTCGTAGCAGATGTTGAGCGCTATCCGGAATTTCTGCCGCTTTGCGAAGCCCTATCGGTGCGCTCATCGCGGGAGAAAGACGGAAAGACACTGCTGATTGCCGACATGACGGTTGGCTACAAGGAATCCGCGAGACCTTTACGACACAGGTGCTTTTGAATCGAGAGGAGCGCCGCATCGATGTGAGCTATGTCGATGGCCCGTTTCGGTTTCTGGACAACCGCTGGCATTTCGAGCCGGAAGGCGAGACCACCTGTGCTGTGAACTTCTATATCAATTACGAGTTCAAGAACCGCATACTCGGAGCGATGATGGGCTCGATGTTCGACCGGGCCTTTCGAAAGTTCTCCGAAGCCTTTGAAGGTCGCGCCGACGCGATCTACGACTGAATAAGGCCTTCCAGCATGCCGAGCGCGGTCTGTACCGTGGCAATGCGTATGCCATCGCGGCCGATGTTGCCATAGCGGCTCTCAATGTGATGCAGGCGGCCCTTGCGGTCCCGCGCGGCAAGGTGAACGAGCCCGACAGGCTTTTCAGATGTCCCACCCGACGGTCCGGCAATTCCGGTGACGGCGATGGCAAGATCCGCACCGGAGCGCCAGAGCGCGCCAGCCGACATCTGCAGAGCGGTTTCGCGCGAAACCGCCCCGAATCTCGAAAGCGTAACCGTGCTGACGCCAAGCATGTCGATCTTTGCCTGGTTCGAATAGGTGACGTATCCCCGATCCACGACTGCAGACGAACCCGCGATATCGGTCAGCGCACTGACGATCATGCCTCCGGTACAGCTCTCCGCGGTGGCGATGGTTTTGCCGGCCTGCGTGCAGTGCGCGACCAGAAGCCGTGCTCGTTCTTCGATATCGGCGTTGATCATCGTATGTTTCCGTAACTGACGCTTGCCGTGGCAATGGCGGCAATGCCTTCCTTCCGGCCGACAAAGCCAATGGTTTCATTCGTCGTCGCCTTGACCGAGCAGCGCACAAGGTCAATGCCGAGACAGTTGGCAATCTTTTCGCGCATCCGGGCGCGGTGAGGGCCGATCTTCGGTTCTTCTGCGATGAGGCTGACATCGGCGTTGAGGATCACGCCACCATTGTCGCGCACGATCTTTGCAGCATGGGCAAGGAAGGTGTTTGACGCCGCACCCTTCCATTGCGGATCGGAGGGCGGGAAATGATCGCCGATATCACCTGCGCCGCAGGTCGCCAGCAATGCGTCGGTCAGAGCGTGGAAGGCCACGTCGGCATCAGAGTGGCCGGACAGCGACATTTCGTAGGGGATGTGAATGCCGCAAAGCGTCACGCCATCACCGGGCACAAGCTTGTGAACGTCATAGCCGTTTCCGGTGCGGATATCGGCTATCATATTGCGGGTAAGTTTTTCATCGGCCATGGCGATGTCCCTCCGGAAGGTCAGCTTCACATTATCGGCAAGGCCAGCCACCAGCCGGACATCAAGACCGGCCCATTCGGCGATGCCGGAATCATCGGTAAAGTCGAGGCGGTTTTCGGACGCTGCCTTCCGGTGTGCGGCCAGGATGACCTCAAAGCCGAACGCCTGTGGCGTCTGGGCGGCAAACAGCCCCGCGCGCGGCACTGTGCCGGCAACCATTTTGTTTGAGTCCGCACTTTTCAGCGTGTCTGCAACGGCCGTGGCCGGCAAAACGGCATCGGCGCCAGACCGCAGCGCCACGCAGACGCGCTCAAGCATTGCGGTGTCGAAGAATGGCCGCACGGCATCATGAATCAGCACATGACTGGGCTTTGCTGCTGCTAAGGTCTCTATGCCGTTCAAAACCGATTGCTGCCGCGTTGCACCACCATGTACAAAACGGATGTTTTCAGTCCCGCGCACATGCGACAGAGCGTCGCGGAACAGGGCCTCATCGTCCCGGTGGATGACCACGACAATACCCGCAGTGGCGCCGCCCCAATCGACAAAACCTGAAAGCGTGTGGGAAATCACAGGGATACCGCCGATAAGGCGATATTGTTTCGGTCCTTCGCCGGGGGCTCCCGCCCTTTCTCCCCGGCCTGCGGCGACCACGACAACGCCTGGACTGAAGCTTTTGCCTGTTGTCATGATCAGATATGACCCTGTCTGTTGATTCCAATTGGCGCGAACTTACCTCGATTGCTCCAATTTTCCAGCATATGCCTAAATTTTGTGAGGTGCCGGCGAAATCGCTTGGCAAAGGGTACCGACTTGTCTAAAAATAGGGCAAAGTGACGTACTGCATGAAAGATAGCCATTTGCCTCACCGTAATCCATCAGATTCCTTCGAGATCGGCAATATTCGAATCCGCAATCGCGTCGTTCTGGCGCCGATGTCGGGTGTGACTGATCTGCCTTTCCGGAAACTCGCTTTCCGCTTCGGGGCTGGGCTTGTCGTCACCGAAATGATTGCAAGCCGCGAGCTGACGTTCAACACGGCGGAAAGCTGGGTACGCCTGGAAGGGGCCGGGCTCAAGCCGCATGTGGTTCAGCTTGCCGGTCGTGATCCGGCATTCATGGCGGAGGCAGCCCGTATTGCCGAGGCGAATGGTGCCGATATTGTCGATATCAATATGGGCTGCCCGGCCAAGAAGGTTGTCGGCGGCTACACCGGCTCGGCGCTGATGCGCGAGCCGGAGCGCGCGCTTGCCATTGTCGAAGCAACTGTTGCCGCCGTCAGTGTGCCCGTCACCGTGAAAATGCGGCTCGGCTGGGATCATGACAGCCTGAACGCCCGCTACCTGGCCGCCCGTGCGGAACAGGCTGGTGCGCAGGCCATCACGGTTCACGGCCGCACACGCATGCAGTTTTACAAGGGCAGCGCCGACTGGGATGCGGTTGAAGCGGTTGCCGACGTCATCAACATTCCCTTCATCGCCAATGGTGACATCGAAAGCCGCGGCGACGTCGAAAACCTGCTGTCCCGCCCCGGCATTACCGCGGTGATGACCGGACGCGCCTGCCAGGGCCGACCGTGGCATGTCGGCTTCCTCGCCGGAGCCGAAGATCTGCCATATGTTACCAAGATTGAAATCGTGCTTGAACACTACAGCGACATGCTGTCGTTTTACGGAACCGAAACTGGTGTGCGTCACGCCCGCAAGCATCTCGGGTGGTATATCCAACAGCTTGCGCCGGGTATCGACGGCACTGAAAGAGCACAAATCATGACAGAGACACATCCCGATCGCGTTGTTACGCGGCTTGCCGCGTTGCTGGGCCACGCGCACGAGCAAAGGAAGGCCGCATGACCACCGATAATGGCGGTATGCGCAAGGCCGCCGAAATGGTTGCTCTCGAAGTTCTGAACGCAATCCAGAACCCGGTTGTCCTGATCGAAGGGAACGGCCGCATTTCCTACACCAACTGGGAAGCTGAGGTGTTTTTCGGCGCCAGTGCTGCGCATCTTGCGCGCAAGGCCCTGTCCGACATCATTCCCTTCGACAGCCCGCTGCTGGCATTGATTGCCCAGGTGCGTGAACGTCGTGCGCCGGTCAATGAATATCGTGTCGACCTTTCTTCGCCACGCCTCGGCCAGGACAAGCTCGTCGATATCTATGTTGCCCCGGTGGGCGAGGATGGCTCGATCGTCCTCGTTTTCCAGGTGCGCTCCATGGCCGACAAGATCGACCGTCAGCTCGTGCATCGCGCGGCTGCGCGCTCGGTTACGGGACTTGCATCGATGCTGGCGCATGAGATCAAGAACCCGCTTTCAGGCATACGTGGCGCGGCGCAATTGCTGGAAACCAATGCCAGTGACGAAGACCGGGCGCTGACCCGTCTGATCTGCGATGAAACCGACCGGATCGTTTCTCTCGTTGATCGTATGGAAGTGTTTTCGGACGAGCGCCCGATCGACCGCGTGCCGCTCAATATCCACTCGGTGCTCGACCATGTGAAAGCATTGGCCAAGGCGGGCTTTGCCCGCAAAATCAAGATCACCGAGGAATACGATCCGTCCTTGCCGCAGATATTTGCCAATCGCGACCAGATGGTCCAGGTGTTCCTCAATCTGATCAAGAACGCTTCGGAAGCCGTTGGCGACAAGCCGGATGGCGAGATTATCCTGACCTCGGCCTACAGGCCCGGTATCCGCATGTCGGTGGCCGGAACGCGGGAAAGATCTCGCTGCCGCTCGAATTCTGCGTTCAAGATAATGGACCGGGCGTTCCGCCCGATCTCATGCAGCATTTGTTCGATCCCTTCATTACCACCAAACCCAATGGCACGGGACTGGGGCTCGCCCTGGTTGCCAAGATCATCGGAGCACATGGCGGAATCATCGAGTGCGAGAACATGCACGGGCGCACGACATTCCGGATTCTAATGCCCGTCTCCAAGGATGTCCTGCCGGGGCAGGCCGAGCCGAAAATGGAAAACGACCAATGACAGCCACGATACTTGTCGCAGATGATGACGCAGCCATCCGCACCGTGCTGAATCAGGCGCTGAGCCGCGCCGGTTACGATGTCCGGATCACCTCCAATGCCGCAACGCTGTGGCGCTGGGTTTCCTCGGGTGAAGGCGATCTGGTGCTGACCGACGTGGTCATGCCGGACGAAAACGCCTTCGACCTTCTGCCGCGCATCAAGAAATCGCGCCCGGAACTCCCCGTGATCGTGATGAGCGCACAGAATACCTTCATGACAGCGGTGCGGGCCTCGGAGAAGGGCGCTTACGACTATTTGCCCAAGCCCTTCGACCTGACAGAGCTCATTGCGATCGTCGGCAGAGCGCTGTCCGAGCCCAAACGCAAGCCTGCGCCGCTCGGTGACGACATGCAGGACGGGATGCCCCTTGTTGGCCGCTCCGCTGCCATGCAGGAAATCTACCGGGTTCTTGCCCGACTGATGCAGACCGATCTGACGCTGATGATCACTGGCGAATCGGGGACTGGTAAGGAATTGGTGGCCCGCGCACTGCATGATTACGGCAAACGCCGCAATGGCCCCTTCGTGGCGATCAACATGGCGGCAATCCCGCGCGACCTGATCGAGATCGGAACTGTTCGGCCACGAGAAAGGTGCCTTCACCGGTGCCCAGACCCGTTCATCCGGTCGTTTCGAGCAGGCCGAGGGCGGTACGCTGTTTCTCGACGAGATCGGCGATATGCCGATGGATGCGCAGACTAGATTGTTGCGCGTGCTCCAGCAGGGCGAATATACCACGGTGGGTGGCCGTACGCCGATCCGCACTGATGTTCGCATCGTCGCCGCGACCAACAAGGATCTCAAGCAATCGATCCACCAGGGGCTGTTCCGCGAAGATCTCTATTACCGGCTCAACGTGGTGCCACTGAGGCTGCCGCCGCTGCGCGAGCGTTCCGAGGATATCGGTGATCTGGTGCGCCATTTCGTCAATGAAGGCGAGGTTGAGGGCCTCGGTGGCAAGCGCTTCGAGCAGGCTGCACTCGACGCCATGAAGGCCTTCCCATGGCCCGGCAACGTCCGTGAGCTGGAAAACCTCGTGCGCCGCCTGATGGCACTTTATCCGCAGGAGATGATTACCCGCGAAATCGTTGATCAGGAGCTGCAGGCCGACCAGCCTGATGCGCCTGCTGAGGGTGCGCAGGTCAGAGGCGGCATGCCGACCATCGCACAGGCGGTCGAGGAGAACATGCGCAGTTATTTCGCAAGCTTCGGCGAAAGCCTTCCGCCGCCGGGCCTCTACGAGCGTGTCCTGAACGAAGTTGAATATCCGCTGATCCTGGCTGCACTCACGGCAACGCGCGGCAACCAGATCCGGGCCGCCGATTTGCTTGGGCTCAACCGTAACACGCTGCGCAAGAAAATCCGGGAACTTGGTGTATCGGTCTATCGCAGCTCCCGCAGTTCCTCCTGACGTCGCCGTTTCACCGGAGCTGAAAAGCTTTCCGTTGCATTTGTGCCACATTCTGTTGCATATCCTCATCAGGGATGGAATCGCACCAGCGGCACTCGCCCAGGCCACGCTCGGCCTTCGACGCTTGTATAACGGGCGGGGAAAGGTGTTTGAGAACGGTAGGCATGACGGCAGACAACAGCAACGCAGACGGTGTTTTTGACACGCCTCCGGAAGAAGACAGGGCGACGAGCGGCGACGCGGCCTATGGGCGCGGCGGCGCCCGCGCTATTCTGACATCACCGGGCATGTTCCTCGTTGTTGGAGCTCTTTTGACAGCGTTTCTCTCGCTGTTCGTGCTCCTTGGCTTCACGCCGATTAACCCGACCGGTCACGTTGTTGCCGGGCTTGTCGCCGCAAACTCGTTCTTTGTGCTGGCGATGATCTTCCTGATCAGCCGCGAAGTCGTCACCTTGCTGAAAGCGCGCCGCCGCGGCCGTGCGGCGGCCCAGCTTCATATCAGGATCGTTGCGCTGTTTTCGATTGTGGCGGTGACGCCGGCAATCGTCGTTGCGATCTTTGCGACGCTGACGCTCAATGCCGGTCTCGACCGCTGGTTCGCGCTCAGAACCCAGTCGATCGTGCAATCATCATTGAATGTTGCACAGGCCTACATGATGGAGAATGCGAGCTATCTGCAGGGGCAGACGCTCTCCATGGGCAACGACCTAGAGCGCAATCGATCGCTCTATTTTCTCGATAGAACCGGGTTTGCTGACCTGATGACGCGTCAGGCCCGCGGGCGCGGCCTGCTCGGGGCTTTTTGATGCGCGACGACGGCAGCGTCATCGTTGAGGCCGATCTCGGCGAAGAGGCGATATTGCCGGATATTCCGGACGACGCGCTGGAAAAGGCGGCAACCGGAACCCCGACCCTCATTCCGCCGGGCGAGACCAATCTCGTGGGCGCCATCATCGCGCTTGAGGCAATTCCGAACAGCCTCCTCTATACGGTGCGTGCGGTGGACCCGAACGTAATGGGCGCCATGCGGATGATCGAGGACAATTTCTCCGAATACTCGACGATGGAGGAGGGGCGTTTCTCGATCCAGGTGGCGTTTGCCGTGCTCTATCTCGGTTTCGCGCTGATTGTGCTGCTTGCGGCAATATGGACGGGGATTGCCGTAGCAGACCGGATCGTTCTGCCAATCCGGCTTCTGATCGGGGCGGCCGACCAGGTTGCGTCGGGCGATATGAAGGTCGTCGTGCCCGTGCGCACGATCGACGGCGATGTCGGTCGTCTTTCCAGCACATTCAACAAGATGATTGCGGAAATTCACGCGCAGCAGCGCGAAATCCTGCTGGCCAAGGACGAGGTTGACAATCGCCGGCGCTTTATCGAGGCGGTGCTGTCCGGTGTCACGGCCGCCGTGATCGGTGTCGATGACAGTCGAACCGTTACAATTGTCAACATCTCCGCCGAACAGCTTCTGGCTGCCAGCAGCGACGAACTGATCGGGCGCAGACTTGCCGATATTTCACCCGAGATTGACATGGTGATGACCGCTGCGATGCGGCGACGGCGCCAGAATTTTCGTCGGCAGATCAATCTGTTCCGGCTCGGCAAGGAGCGGACACTCTCTGTCCAGGTCACGCGCGAGGATTCCGCAACGCGACGAATTCCTATGTCATCACGCTCGACGATATTACGGATCTGATCATCGCCCAGCGTTCTACGGCCTGGGCCGATGTGGCTCGCCGGATCGCCCACGAGATCAAAAATCCTCTGACACCGATTCAGTTGTCCGCTGAACGGATCAAACGGCGTTTCGGTCGAAAGATCGAGGATGAGGAGGATCGCAGGGTTTTCGATCAATGTACTGATACAATCGTACGTCAGGTCGGCGACATCGGGCGCATGGTCGACGAGTTTTCGTCTTTCGCGCGCATGCCGAAGCCGTCGAAAACGGCTGGCGACCTGCGCACCATCCTTGCAGACGCCGTGTTCCTTCTGGAGATAGGACGCACCGATATTACCTTTATTCGCGAGTTCGGCGATACCCCCTTGAGGGCTCTTTCGACGATAGAATGCTCGGCCAGGCCTTCGGAAATCTTATAAAGAATGCTGCAGAAGCTATTGAGAATGTTTCGAAAGATGAACGTGAGGTCGAGCGAAAAATTCTCGTTCGGGCGCGCTTTGACAAGGCTAGGGATCGCTACATCATCGATTTCATAGACAGCGGTAAAGGCCTGCCGGTCGAGAACCGTCACATGATCCTTGAACCGTACATTACAATGCGCGAAAAAGGCACGGGGCTTGGTCTTGCGATTGTCCGCAAGATCATTGAAGAACATGGCGGCAAGCTGGAGTTGCACGATGCGCCGGCAGATTTCGCCGGCGGCCGTGGGGCAATGATTCGTGTCGAACTGCCACATTTTCATGATGGCGAGCGGATGCGAGGGAAACCGATAAGGAAGAACAAGATGGCCTCTGATATTCTCGTTGTCGATGACGAGGCGGATATCCGCGATATCGTTTCTGGTATTTTGTCTGACGAAGGCCACGAGACGCGGGTTGCCCACGACAGTGACAGCGCGCTTACCGCGATTTCCGACCGAGTGCCGCGCCTGATCTTCCTCGATATCTGGATGCAAGGAAGTCGCCTTGACGGGTTGGCGCTTCTTGAGGAGATCAAGTCGCGATATCCGGATCTCCCGGTGGTGATGATCTCCGGGCATGGCAACATCGAAACCGCCGTTTCCTCTATTAAGCGCGGCGCCTTCGACTTCATCGAGAAGCCGTTCAAGGCCGACAGGCTGGTTCTGATCGCAGAGCGCGCGCTTGAGAATTCGCGGCTGAAGTCGGAAGTTCTGGAGCTGAAGCGCAAGAGTGGCGATCCGGACGAACTGGTCGGTTCATCGCTTCTGGTCTCGCAACTGCGTCAGACCGTGGAAAAGGTCGGACCGACCAACAGCCGGGTAATGATCTTCGGCGGCTCGGGTTCCGGCAAGGAAATCGTCGCGCGGCTGATGCACCAAAAAGCCTCCGCGCAGAAGCGCCGTTTGTGGCGCTGAATGCTGCTGCAATCACACCGGAGAACATGGAAACTGAGCTGTTCGGTGTCGAACCCGGAGGTGGCAGAAGCCGCAAGACCGGCGCGCTGGAACGGGCGCATCGCGGCACGCTTTACCTCGACGAAGTTGGCGAAATGCCGCCTGAGACGCAGAAGAAAATCCTGCGCGTTTTGGTGGATCAGCAATTCGAACGAGTCGGTGGCAGCCGGCGAGTTTCTGTAGACGTCAGGATCCTGTCTTCCACCGCACTCGACCTCAAGCCACTCATTGATGAGGGCCGGTTCCGCCAGGACTTGTTCCATCGTCTCGCCGTCGTACCGGTGCGTATTCCCGCGCTCGCCGAGCGGCGTGAGGATATTCCGTTTCTTGTCGATTTCATTATGCGGCAGCTCTGTGAGCAGGCTGGCACCCGACAGCGCCGGATCGGCGATGACGCCATGGCGATCCTTCAGGCGCACGACTGGCCGGGCAATATACGGCAGCTGCGCAACAATCTCGAGCGGCTCCTGATCCTCTCCCGCGAAGAAGACGCGTCGACGCCGATCAGCGCCAGTCTTCTGCCCGCCGATCTTTCCGACGTGCTGCCGCAGATTCAGGCTTCGGGCGATGCCCATATCATGACGCTTCCGCTCAGAGAGGCGCGCGAACGCTTTGAGCGCGACTACCTGATGGCTCAGATCAATCGTTTCGGCGGAAACATTTCGCGCACAGCGGAGTTTGTGGGGATGGAACGCTCCGCACTGCACCGCAAGCTGAAGTCCCTTGGCATCTGACAGAGAACCGGGCAAATTGCGGCCAGTTGAACCACCAGAATTTTTAACCCCAGAGGGCCCCCGATGAAGATCATTATCTGCGGAGCGGGCCAGGTTGGCTTCGGTATCGCTGAACGCCTGTCCCAGGAATATAACGATGTTTCCGTTATCGATACCTCGGCCTCGCTGATCACCGCCATTACCGAACTTCTCGACGTGCGCGGATATGTTGGGCATGGCGCGCATCCGGATGTGCTGGCTAAGGCAGGCGCCGACCAGGCCGATATGATTATCGCCGTGACGCTGCACGACGAAATCAACATGGTTGCCTGCCAGGTTGCCCATTCGCTGTTCAACGTGCCCACAAAAATCGCCCGAATCCGCTCGCAGAGCTATCTGCACTCGCATTATTCCGACCTGTTTTCGCGCGATCATATGCCGATTGATGTGACGATTTCGCCCGAAGTCGAAGTCGGCAAAATGGTGCTGCGACGCATATCGTTTCCGGGCGCGACCGACATCGTTCGCTTTGCCGATGAGAAGATCGCGATGCTGGCGGTCGAATGCAATGATGACTGCCCGGTGCTGAACACGCCTTTGATGCAGCTGAGCCAGCTGTTTCCCGATCTGAACGCCACTGTGACCGGGATTTATCGCGATGACGAAGTTATCATTCCCCATTCGACGGACCAGATTCTCGCCGGTGATCTCGTCTATGTCGTTTGCGAACAGGAGCATATTCGCCGCACCCTGGCGCTCTTCGGGCACGAAGAGCAGGAGGCCCGCCGGATCGTGATCGCCGGCGGTGGTAATATCGGTTTCTTCGTCGCGAAATCGATTGAGGAGTTACAGCCAAAAACCCGCATCAAGATGATCGAGCTCGACCGTGAAAAGGCCATCGCGGTATCGGACGCGCTGCACCACGGCATCGTATTGCAGGGATCGGCGCTCGACCAGAACATCATGATTCAGGCCGACGTTCCAGATGCGCATCTGATGGTTGCGCTGACCAATAACGACCAGACCAATATCCTTGCCTCTGTTATCGCCAAGCAGCTTGGTTGCAAGTCAAATCTGGCACTGCTCAACAATCCCTCCTTCCACGAAGTCACAAAATCGCTGGGGATCGACGCCTATATCAACCCGAGGGCCGTCACGATTTCCCGCGTCCTTCAGCATGTCCGCAAGGGTCGAATCCGCTCCGTCTATGCCGTGCAGAAGGGAGCGGCAGAGGTTATCGAGGCAGAAGCGCTGACGACCTCGCCGCTGGTCGGCACCCCATTTCGCGATCTTGATCTGCCCGAGGGATCTCGTATCGGCGCCGTTTATCGTGGTGAAGAAATCCTGCGCCCGACCGGCGACCTGAAGATCAAGCCGCATGACCGCGTTATCCTGTTCGCGGTCGCTTCCGCCGTCCGGCATGTGGAGCAGCTCTTCCGGGTCTCGATCCAGTATTTCTAGCCGTGTGGTGCCGTTGAGCTCTATTGCACTGCCGCCAAAGGTTTTTGGCCGTTGCGGAAGCGCTTTCAATTTGCTACGACCTGAAGCCGACTGGTTGATTGCGTGTTTTGCGAGCAACTATGATGAGATGGAAACCGGCCCTTGGCCGGCAAAAGTAAGAAAGAAGCGGCGCCATGGCGGAACGTTCTCAGAATCTGCAGGATGTTTTTCTCAATACTGTCCGGAAACAGAAAATCTCCCTGACGATTTTTCTTATCAACGGCGTGAAACTGACCGGAGTGGTCACGTCCTTTGACAATTTTTGCGTGTTGCTGCGTCGCGACGGACATTCCCAGCTGGTCTACAAGCATGCGATCTCAACGATCATGCCGGGACAGCCGGTGCAGATGTTCGAAAATGATGACAGCGCCTCTTGATGCGGTGAATTTCAATTTCCGATACCTTTTTCCTGAAAGCGAATACGAGAACCGGGATCTCGTCCCGGACGCTCGTAATCGTTCCCGTCATCAAACGCCATAAGGGCGGAGATGGCGAAGGCTCTTCACGCACGCCCGAAAGCAGGGTGCAGGAAGCTGTTGGTCTCGCGCGTGCCATTGGGCTCGACGTTGTGGTCTCCGAGATCGTCACGGTTAACGACCCGCGGCCGGCGACCCTGCTCGGCACGGGCAAGATCAAGGAAATCGACGAGCTTCTGGACGGTCGTGACATCGGTCTGGTGATCGTTGATCACCCGCTGTCGCCGGTGCAGCAGCGCAATCTTGAAAAGGCCTGGGTTGCGAAGGTTATCGACCGCACCGGCCTGATCCTCGAAATCTTCGGCGAGCGCGCCTCGACCAAAGAAGGGCGCCTGCAAGTCGAGCTGGCGCATCTCAACTATCAGCGTGGCCGCTTGGTGCGGAGCTGGACCCATCTGGAGCGTCAGCGCGGTGGCGGCGGCTTCATGGGTGGTCCCGGCGAAACCCAGATCGAGGCCGACCGGCGCATGCTGCGCGAGCGTATCGTCAAGCTGGAACACGAACTTGAGCAGGTGGTCCGCACCCGAAAGCTTCACCGCTCCAAACGCAAAAAGGTGCCGCATCCGATCGTAGCACTTGTCGGCTATACCAATGCCGGCAAGTCGACACTGTTCAACCGCATTACCGGGGCAGGGGTGCTGGCGGAAGACATGTTGTTTGCGACGCTCGACCCGACACTGCGGCGGATGAAGCTGCCGCATGGCCGCACGGTCATCCTCTCCGACACTGTGGGCTTTATTTCAGACCTGCCGACACACCTCGTCGCCGCTTTCCGGGCAACGCTCGAAGAGGTTCTGGAGGCCGATCTCATTCTGCACGTCCGCGATATGTCCGACCCGGCACGTGATGCGCAGTCGGACGATGTAATGCGGATTCTCAGTGAGCTGGGTATCGACGAAAAGGCCCAGAACGAGCGTATCGTTGAAGTCTGGAACAAACTCGACTTGCTGGACGCCGAAGAGCATGATGCCCTGATGGCCCGGGCAGAGACGAGCGAGGCCGTTATGGGGGTTTCCGCCGTCACCGGCGAGGGCGTGGATGCGCTGGTAGACAAGATCGCGACACGGCTTGCCGGCGTTCTGACAGAAACGACCATAACGCTTTCCCCGACCAGCTGCACCTTCTTCCCTGGATTTACGAGCATGCGCTTGTTGACGAACGCCGCGATCTTGAAGATGGCTCCGTCAGCCTTGATATCCGCGTTCCGGGACCGGAAGAACAGCGTCTGGAAAGCATGTTGACGGGGTCAGGATCACCCTCAGGGCAATGACTTCGCGGCAAACACATCCTTTGCCGCGAAAAGTCCGTTGAGGGCTGCCGGAAATCCGGCATAGACCGCCATTTGCATGATTGTTTCGGTGATTTCCTCACGGCTGACCCCGACATTGAGCGCTGCTTCGATGTGCACCTTCAATTGCGGGGTGGCATTGCCGAGCGCCGTCAGCGCCGCAACGGTTGCAATTTCGCGCTCACGCAGGCCTAGGCCTTTACGGCTATAGATATCGCCGAAAGCGAACTCCAGAAGATAGCGCGCGAAATCTGGCGCGATGTCTGCCAGCGAGTCGATGACCTTCTGTCCGGCCTCACCGTCGATTTCTGCAAGCGCGCGTTTTCCGCGTTCAAGTCGTGTGTTGTCATGGTCCGTCATTGTGCTTTCCGTCCTGTTTCTCGCTGCTGCTGGCGTAGCCGGCAATTTTGGCGTCGAGGACTTCAAGACAGGCACGAAGCTCGGTGACATGGGCGCGCACGACATCACGATGCTCTTCGAGCAGGCGCTGGCGTTGACCGTCGCTCTCAGGCCCCAGCTTTCTGAGTGCCGCATATCGAAGCATCTGGCTTATCGGCATTCCCGTGGTCTTCAGGCGTCCCAGGAACTCGATCCATATCAGTATTGAGGCGTCGTAGTCACGGTGACCGGACTGATCCCGGTCGGCTCCGGGAAGCAGCCCGATTTTCTCGTAATACCGTATCGTATGGGCCGACAATCCGGACCGTTTCGCCAGTTCACCGATTTTCATAAAAACCCTGTTTTTCAGTCTCGACGCCACCGAGGTTAGGTGTTCGAGCACACTCTAAGTCAACAGGTATAAATCAAAGAAGCCATAAATCTTCGACCGACCGGCTAGCCGAGCTTGCGTTCAATTGCCTTGGCGTCCTGCCAGAGCGCTTCCATGCGCTCAAGCGTCGCCTCTTCGAGGCTCTCATGATTTTCCGCGAGGGACTGTTCTATATGGCTGAAACGACGCCGGAACTTTGTGTTCGTTCCGCGCAGTGCCTGTTCGGGATCGGTCTTTGTATGGCGACCGAGAGTGACGGCGGCAAAGATCAGGTCGCCGAGTTCATCGGCAATCTCAGTGCTGTTTCCGCTCAGAAGAGCCTGTCGCAGTTCGCCGATTTCTTCTTCGAACTTGTCGAGAATGGGATCTGGCTCAGACCAGTCGAAGCCGACGCGGGCGGCGTGTTCCTGGAGCTTCAGTGCTTCTGTCAGGGCAGGAAGCTGCGCTGAACATGGCCGAGGTGACCAGATCTGAAGTCTTCCGTAAGGCCGCTTCTGGCGCGCCGTTCGGCACGTTCTGCCTTTTCCTGCCGTTTGATTTCTGTCCCACTGGATTTTCACCGCTTCCGGTGTGTCGGCATCATTGCGGCCAAAGACATGCGGATGCCGGCGGATCATCTTCGACGTAACCGCCTGTACAACATCGCCAAAAGCGAACAGACCTTGTTCCTCGGCCATCCGCGCGTGAAAAACGACCTGCAGCAACAGGTCGCCAAGCTCGTCGCACAGATCGTCGAAATCCTTGCGCTCGATCGCATCGGCAACCTCATAGGCCTCTTCGATCGTATAGGGCTTGATGCTCTCGAAATCCTGCTTGATGTCCCAGGGGCAACCACTCTCGGGGTCGCGAAGGGCTGCCATGATGTCGATGAGGCGTTCGATTTCGCGTGAAGGCTCCACGGGAATGGCTCCGTCTCTTCAGAAAGCTCAACCGAGCGGTATGTTGGCCTCGCCCTTATGCGACTGATATGTATTCGACGCAAGCGCGTAGGTCGCCTTGATTCGGGCAATTTGTTCGAGCGCGTGGCTTCTTGTCGGCTCCTCTGTTGTTTCGGCCATGTCGACGATTGAACGTGCATTGAAAAAGGCGTTCTGGCGGCGGTACCCGCCCGGCTCCAGCCCATAGAGTTCCTTCATGATTTTCAGGTCATGGGGGATGCCGAAGCTGTCACGCGAGATCCTCGTGACTGAAAAAGTAGAAATAGTTGTCAAAGCCGGCCCAGGTAATCGCCGACATGCACATCGTGCAGGGTTCGTGGGTGGAGAGGAACAGCAGTTCCTTCGTGTCAGGTGTGTCCGGCATCTCGTAAAACTGTTTCAGCGTGTGAACCTCGCCGTGCCAGAGCGGGTTGGAGGTCTCGTCATTGGTGCCGGCGATAACGAGAGACAGATCCGACTTCCTCAGAATGGCGGCGCCAAAGACCTTGTTGCCGGTCTTCACCCCTTGTGTGGTCAGGGGCAGAATATCGTTTTCAATAACGTTCAGCAGGCGTGCGGTCAGTTGAGCGTCGTTCATTCACGTTCCCTCTTGTTTTGTAGCGGTGGCCTTGTGCAGTTAAGAGGGCAATCAGCGCGTGCGCAAGAGAGACAATGCCTGCCACGGTTAAATTTGCTGCCACCACACCGGAATTGAGGAATGAAATGTTTTCCCGGGCAACGTCACGCATTTTCGTTTCTTCAAGCTAGCGGTTCGGCAGGTCATCATTCCGGCAGTTATGGAAGGACTGCTCAGAGATGGTCGCAAGAGAAGAATTGCTGTCGGCATTTCCGGCATTTTTCAGGGTCGAGGGCCGCAAGGTCGCGATTTTTGGTGGTGGCGCGGAGGCCTATGCCAAGGCACGTCTGATGGCAAAGACCAGTGCCGCCATCACGGCCTACGCCGAAAACCCGGACGAAGATTACCGGGTTTTTCTTCGCGAACATGGAGCCACGCTGGTTGAAGCGCCGTTTGTGGCGGCCCAGCTTGACGGTGCGGTTCTTGCTTTCGCCGCAAGCGGCGAACCGGAACAGGACCATATGATTGCAGACTGCGCCCGCGCGCTTTCCGTGCCGGTCAATGCCGTCGACCAGAAGGACGATTGCGATTTCTACACGCCTGCGCTGGTCGTCCGGCCGCCGGTTGCCATTGCAATCGGAACGGAGGGGGCAGGGCCGGTGCTGGCACAGATGATCCGGGCCCAGATCGATACCATCCTGCCGCGGTCGCTCGGGCCACTGGCGCGTCTTGCCGAGCGTCTGCGTGAAAAGGTCGATGTCAACATTCCGCGCGGCGCTGCCCGACGCGCCTTCTGGTCTCGTTTTTTCAACGGTTCGGTTGCCAATGCTGTCGAGAAGGGGCGGCTTCTGGAGGCCGAATGTCTGGCGGACGAGATCATCGCCGATGGTTCGGCCGTTTCCGGCCATGTGGCACTGGTTGGGGCCGGGCCGGGTGCTGAAGATCTGCTGACGATCCGCGCCCACCGGCTTTTGATGGAAGCCGATGTCATTGCCTATGATGCGCTGGTACCGCAGGAAGTGGTCGATATGGGCCGGCGCGATGCAGAACGGATCGCGGTTGGAAAACGCAAGAACTGCCATTCTAAGTCACAGAACGAAATCAATGACCTGCTGGTAAAACTTGCCAAAGAAGGCAAGCGTGTTGTGCGGCTGAAATCCGGCGACCCGCTGATTTTCGGCCGGGCCGGTGAGGAAATGGCGGCTTTGAGAGCCGCAGGCGTTTCCTATGAGGTCGTTCCCGGCATCACCTCTGCCTCGGCAGCGGCCGCCGATTTTGGCCTGCCGATGACGCTGAGAGGCGTTGCCTCGACACTGGTTTTTACGACCGGCCACGACCTTAATGGTGACACCTTGCCGGACTGGGCCGCTCTTGCGGTCCGGGGTGCCACCATTGCCGTCTATATGGGCCGTTCCGTTGCCGCCAAACTCGGTGCCCGGCTGCAAGAAGCAGGCGTGCCCGCGGACACCACGATTGCCGTTGTCGAAAACGCTAGCCGCAAGAACCGCCGGCTGTTTCACGGCGTACTCGCTGAACTGCCGTATCTTGAAGTGCGCGAGGACCTCACGGGCCCGGTAATGGTGATCATCGGAGATGCCGTTGCCGGCGCGAGCCTCGAGAATGCGAGTGCGCTTGCGCTCAACAACAACCTTGCCAAACAGAAACGCACGGGAGCTGTCCATGTCCGCTAAGGTTCTGACTGCCAACCGCCTGACCGACGGTCTTGCCGTCTGGCTCGATGCCAATGGCCGCTGGACACGCAATCTGCAACATGCGCTCGTCGCCCGTCACGACGCGGCCATCGCAAGCCTCGATGACATCGGCAAGCGCGATTTTTCCGGCAACCTGATTGTCGATGTTGCGGTCATCGATGTCGAGGAGCGTCCCGACGGCCGCATCTGGCCGCTGAGACTGCGCGAACGCATTCGCGCCGAAGGGCCGACGATCCCTTACGCTGCAGGCTTTGAGCCGGCCCAACCTGAAAATGTGGAGGCCTGAGATGTATCGCTATGACGAGTTCGACCATGATTTTGTCAGGGAGCGGGTCGGGCAATTCACCGATCAGGTCGAGCGCCGGCTTTCCGGCGAGATCACCGAGGACCAGTTCAAGCCATTGCGGCTGATGAATGGTGTTTACCTCCAGCTCCATGCCTACATGCTCCGGATTGCCGTACCTTATGGCACCATGAATGGGCGCCAGATGCGCATGCTTGCCCATGTCGCGCGCAAATATGACAGGGGCTACGGCCACTTCACCACGCGGCAGAACATTCAGTTCAACTGGCCGAAACTGGAAGACATTCCCGCGATCCTGAGCGATCTGGCCACGGTCGAAATGCATGCAATCCAGACCTCGGGCAATTGCATCCGCAACGTCACGGCGGATCATTTTTCAGGCGCTGCGGCCGACGAGGTTGCCGATCCGCGACCTTACGCGGAAATCCTGCGTCAGTGGTCGTCGTTGCATCCGGAATTTTCGTTCCTGCCGCGCAAGTTCAAGATCGCGGTCACCGGCGCCGAACGTGACCGTGCGGCCATCCAGGTGCATGACATCGGCCTGCATCTGAAGAAGAACGCAGCCGGCGAGCTTGGCTTTGCCGTCTATGTTGGCGGCGGGCAGGGGCGTACGCCTATGATTGCCAAAAGGTCCGGGACTTCCTTCCGGAGGCCGATCTTCTGGCCTATGCAACCGCGATCCTGCGCGTCTACAATCTCAACGGCCGCCGCGACAACAAATACAAGGCCCGGATCAAGATCCTCGTGCATGAGACCGGCCTTGATGAGCTGAAAGCCGCTATAGAGCGTGAATTCGAGGCGCTGAAGGATGGCGAGTTGACGCTGCCTGATGGCGACATCGATGCGATCCGCAGCTATTTCGCGCTGCCGCAGCTTCCGGCGCGCGAACGCGACCGCTTTGATACTGCAGATGCCGGCTATCTCGCATGGCTGACCCGGAACACCGCCGCACACAAGCGCGACGATTACGCGATGGTGACGATCTCGCTGAAGCCGATCGGCGGCATTCCGGGCGATGCGACAGATGCGCAGATGGAAACCGTTGCCGATATTGCAGAACGCTATGGTTTTGACGAGATTCTGCGTCAGCCACGAGCAGAACCTTGTTCTGCCGCATGTCGCCCGCGCTGATCTGCAGGCTGTTTATGCAGCGCTTCAGGCGGCCGGACTTGAAACCGGTAATGCCGGTCTGATCACCGATATCATCGCCTGTCCCGGGCTTGACTATTGCGCGCTTGCCAATGCCCGTTCCATTCCGTTGGCCCAGCAGCTTTCCGAACGATTTGGCGATCCTTTGCGCCAGGCCGAGATCGGCGACCTGAAGATCAAGATTTCAGGCTGCATTAACGCCTGCGGCCATCACCATGTCGGCCATATCGGCCTTCTGGGCGTGGAAAAGAAAGGCGCTGAACTTTACCAGATCACACTTGGTGGATCGGCGGATGAAAACACCTCGATCGGTGAGATCGTCGGGCGCGGGTTTGAGCCGGAAAAGGTCACCGATGCGGTCGAGACTATCGTCGAAACCTATCTTCGGCTGCGAAACGACCCGTCCGAACCCTTCATCGATGCCTATCGCAGGCTGGGCGCACAACCCTTCAAGGATGCGCTTTACCCCGAAAAAGCCAGGGCCGCGTGAGGAGCAGACGATGACATCTATCTGGAAAGAAACGGGCTTCGTCGAAAACGATCCCTGGGTGATCGAGACCGAGGACCGCAAGGCCGGTGACAGCGAACGCGCGCTCGTTCCCTTTGCCGAGGTGGTCGAGAACGGCCTGGCCGGCAATCAGGGGCAGGCGTGCTGCTCGGTCCCTTCGACGACCCGCTGAAGCTCGAGCCCGTGCTCGACCGGATCGAGATGATCGCGCTGAGCTTTCCGGCCTTTGCAGACGGACGGGCCTTTTCCCAGGCAACGCTTCTGCGCGAGCGCCTTGGCTATCGCGGAGAACTGCGCGCGGTCGGCGATGTGCTGATCGATCCGCTGGTGCTGATGCTGCGCTGTGGTTTCGACAGTTTCACAGTTGAAAACCCGACCGCGATCCGGCGTTTGCAGGAAGGCCGGCTTCCGGCGGTCAACCGTCATTACCAGCCCGCAGCCCGTCAGGCATCGGTTGAAGGTGGCTATAGCTGGCGGCGGATCGCTAAAATATGAACAGGTGAGACAGGATTTTTGCGCCCTCCACCTTTGCATTATTTTGCGCACGGTATTATTTGAGCGCGTAGGCAATCGCAAATGCGCGGAATTTTGAATGCGCCGGTCCAAATCCGGCGTGCAGCAGACAGGACGAGACGTCGACATGAATGTGCAAGCCACGACCGAGGAATTTGCCGCCACACTTCCCGCCGGAGTCTACGGCGAAAAGGTGCTGAGCGTGCAGCACTATACCGACAGGCTTTTCCGTTTTTCGATGACGCGGCCGGACGGTTTTCGTTTTCGCTCCGGAGAATTCGCGATGATCGGGCTGATGGTTGACGGCAAACCGGTCTACCGCGCCTATTCGATTGCAAGCCCGTCCTGGGCCGAGGAACTGGAATTCTTCTCGATCAAGGTGCCCGGCGGACCGCTGACCCAGCACCTTCAGGAAATCCAGGTTGGCGACGTCGTATTGATGCGCAAGAAGCCGACCGGCACGCTGGTCCTCGACGCGCTGACGCCTGCCAAACGGCTCTACATGTTTTCGACCGGAACCGGTATCGCACCGTTCGCCAGTCTGATCCGTGAACCGGAGACCTATGACAAGTTCGACGAGGTGATCCTCACCCATACCTGCCGCGAGGTTGCAGAGCTGCAATACGGGTTCGACCTCGTCAACGAGATCCGCAACGACGAATTGTTGAGCGAAGTCGTCGGCGACAAGCTGACCCATTATGCGACAGTCACGCGCGAGCCTTTCGCACGCACCGGCCGGATCACCGATCTGATTGCAAGCGGAAAGCTGTTCGATGACCTCGGCCTGCCGCCGCTGAACCCGAAGACCGACCGCGGCATGATCTGCGGCTCCACCGAGATGCTGAAAGACACCAAGGCGCTTCTGGAAGCAGCAGGCATGGACGAGGGCGCCAACAACAAGCCGTCCGAATTCGTGATCGAACGAGCCTTTGTGGGTTGATCACCGGGCGCCGGACGACCGGCGTTTTCATCATTTGAAAAATTTCACTGCGGAAACCGAAAACCCGGTTTCCGCAGTTTCTATTCGTAACGCAGGGCTTCGATCGGGTTCATTCGCGCTGCGCGGCGGGCGGGAAAATAGCCGAAAATGATGCCGATCAGGGCCGAGAACGCGAAAGCGCCCAGAACCATCGTGGGTGCGATCACGTAGGGCACCGCTAGATACTGTACCACCGCATAGGCAACGCCAAGGCCGATCACAACACCGGCAATGCCTCCGAACAGCGACAGCACCACGGCCTCGATCATGAACTGCAGCAGCACCTGCCGCTCCAGCGCGCCAACGGTGAGCCGCAATCCGATTTCACGGGTCCGCTCGGTTACCGACACCAGCATGATGTTCATGATGCCGATGCCGCCGACCAGCAGGCTGACGGCGGCGACAGCGGCCAGCATGCCGGTCAGGTGGCTTTTGGTGCCGGTCACCGCGTTGGCGATTTCGGTCATGTCATTGACCTCGAAATCATCCGCTCGGCCGGGCTGGATATTGCGGCGCTGGCGGAGCAGGGCGGTCACATCGTTCTCCAGTTCTTGCGTCGACACGCCATCGCGCGCGGCCAGCAAAATGCTCTCGATGTAGCTGTCACCGCCGACGCGGCGCTGGAATGCGCTGATCGGCATCAGCACGATATCATCCTGGTTCCGGCCCATGCTGCTTTCGCCCTTTTCCTTGAGCGTGCCGATGACCGCACATGAAACATTGCCGACTCGGACCTTGCTGCCGACAGGATCGTTCTCGCCGAACAGTGCGTTTCTCACGGTTTCACCGAGAATGCAGGCCGTATCGCCACCGCCGTCGGCAGCCATGCTAGAGAAATCGCTACCGGAGGCGATCGTCCAGTCCTGAGCCGCGAGAAAATCGTCATTGGTGCCGATCACAGTCGTGCTGCGGTTCTGGCCTTCAGCCACGACGGTCACGGTTGATATGTTCTGCGGTGCCACTGCGCGCAGATTGGGGATCTGATTGCGCAGCGCGGCGATATCACGCTCGCTGAAGCCCTTGGCTGCTTCCGCCGGCGCGCCCGGTGCGCGCTGGCCGGGCCGGACGAAAAGTACATCGGTTCCAAGACGGGAGATTTCGCTGCGAACCTGTTCGGCCGTTCCGTTACCGATCGTGACCATGGCAATGACGGCGGAAACGCCGATGACGACACCAAGCACGGTCAGAAACGAACGCAGCAGATTGCGCCTGACAGCGCGGAGGGCAAGCTTGATCATCTCAAGAAACATGGCCGTTCTCCTGTCTGTCGCTGCGGCCGGGGCGGAAACCGCGCTCAAGCATGCCATCAAGAAACTGCATGCGGCGGCTGGCATAACGCGCCACGTTTTCCTCATGGGTAACCATGACCACGGTGATACCGATCTCGGTGTTGAGCCCGGTGATCAACTCCATGATCTCATTGCTGGTGCGGGTGTCGAGGCTGCCTGTCGGTTCATCGGCGAGAAGCACGGCGGGTTCTGTAATCAGCGCGCGGGCAATTGCCACGCGCTGCTGCTGGCCGCCGGAAAGCTCCTGCGTGCGCTGGTCAAGACGATCTGCCAGACCGACCTGTGAAAGCGCCAGTTCGGCCCGTTCGCGCCGGTCCCGCCGGCCGATGCCACGATAGATCAGCGGCAGTTCAACATTCTCCAGTGCGGAGGAACGCGGCAGCAGGTTGTAGCGCTGGAAAACGAAGGCCAGAAGATGGCGGCGCAGCAGCGTCAGCTTTGCCGTTTTCAGTTCGGTGGTATCGACGCCCTGAAAGAAGAACTGTCCGCTGGTTGGCCGGTCGAGCCAGCCGAGAATATTCATGGCTGTCGATTTGCCCGAGCCCGATGGCCCCATGATCGAGACGAATTCTCCCGCCTCGATCGAAAAATCGACCCCGTTCAGCGCCACGATTTCAGCCTCACCGGCACCAAAGGTCTTGTAGACGTTGCGAAATTCAATAAGCGGAGCAGTTGTCATGATCTTTCCTCACTGCCCATTTCTGCCGGAGCTGACGATGACCTTGTCGCCGGCGCGCAGATCGCCGCCGACAACCGCAGAAAGGCGACCGTTGCTGGCGCCAACGTTGATTTCAACCGGCATGGGTTCGTCATTGCGCATGATCCAGACTGTGCGCTTGTCACCTTCAGACGGCGCGCTCGCTTCGCCGGGCGGCGTGAAACGAAGCGCCGCATTCGGCACCAGAATGGCGTCCACTGTCTCGTCGACAAGAATGTCTGCGGTCGCCGTCATGCCCTGACGCAGAAGAAGGTCGGTGTTATCAACGGCGAGTACCGCCTTGTAGGTCACGACGTCACTGTTGACCTCGGACGCGTAGCGGATCGACTTGATTTCGGCAGGAAACCGCCGTCCGGGAAAGGCTTCCACAGTGAATGAGGCTTTCTGGCCCGGTTCGACCTGTCCGACGTCGGCCTCATCGACATTCACTCTGAGCTCCATCTCCGTCAGATTACCGGCGATGACGAACAGAGTAGGGGCCTCCAGCGAGGCGGCCACCGTCTGACCGACATCGACATCGCGGTAAAGCACCACACCGTCAATTGGAGAGCGGATCGTTGCCTTGCTCAAACGCAATTCGGCAAGATCCAACTCGGCCCGGGCAACGGCAAGGCCGGCTTCCGCACTCTGCTGATCGGCGAGCGCTGCGGCATGGGCAAACTGCGCATCCTCCAGCTCCTGCCGGGGTACGACGTCGCGTTCTGCCAGTGTCTTTGTACGCTCCATCGTGGCCTTGGCCGATTCGAGATCGGACTTGGCGGCGGCGACGTCCGCGGCGGCGGCGGCGAGTTTCGCCTTGGCACTGAGGATATCAGCTTTCAGCTCGTCCGTTTCCAGTTCAAGCAGGACCTGGCCGGCCTTAACCGCGGAATTGAAATCAGCGAGCACGGCGTTGACGGTACCAGAAAGTTCGCTGGAGATATCGACCCGGTTGGTCGGCTCGATTGCACCGGTTGCCGCAATCGTCACAGTCATCGGGCCACGTTCGACATCCTCGGTGACATAAACGGGCTTGGCAGCAACGATCTGGAGATCGCCGGAGTTGAGATAGCGAAAACCGGCATAGCCACCGCCAACAAGCACTGCGACAATGATCAGCCCACCCCAAGGGATGTGGAAACGTTTCTTTGGCTTATCGTCGCCTAGAATAGCATGAATATCAGGGATTTGCGGACGCGGACGCTCATAGTTTTCCGCACTGCCGCGCCTGCCGGGATTGTCCGGATCCGAGGACATAAATAGCGCTCCTGCCTGAGGCTGCTCGATACAAGATTGCCGCGACTATGGCCACGAACCCTCGCGCATGCAAGCTTTGCAACGTGAAATCAGCACCTCCGGAGACGCATTGTTGCAATCGCCGCTGCTTTTCATAAGGTAGTCACAACCCTGAGTGTTTTTCGCGATGTGGTGCCGTGCGCGAATCGTGCTAGGATCAAACAAAACATTCAATCAATCGCACGGGATCAGGTGATTACAGATCCCCGATCGTTGGGAGGAATTCCATTGAAATATCGTCGTCTCGCCGTCGCGGCCATTGCCGCCTTGTTCTGTTCGGCCCCGGTCAATCAAGCGTTTTCCGCATTGCCAGAAGGCGCGAGTTCACTCAACGAGACCTACCAGGACTGGCGCGTTACCTGCGTCTCAGACGGTACGAATGACAGATGTGCAATGACCTTCGAACAGGTCATGAAGGATTCCGGCCAGCGCGTTCTGGCGATCGAACTCAACGCTCCCACGGCCGACAGTGCTCAGGGCGTGCTGATCATGCCATTCGGCCTTGCGCTTGCTCAGGGTGTTTCGCTAAATGTCGATACGGAGACAGACGGACCGACCTTCGGCTTTTCGACCTGCATGCCACAAGGCTGCATTGTCCCGGTCAAGCTCAGCGCCGCCAATCTCGATACTTTGAAAAATGGTGGCATTCTCCATGTGTCAGCGGTGCCAATCGATGGCGGCGATAGAATAGACATCCAAGTTTCGCTCAAAGGCTTCACAGCCGCTTATAACCGCTTGAATGCCTTGCGTTAAGTTCCTAGCGCGCTACCTCAACTTTACCACATCACAAAGGACCAATCTGGCCCTCTGTGATACCGGTTTTTATCCACATAAGTTCCATAATCTACCTTATGCGATTTTTGTATGTCGTGTATCCCGCGTCGCTGTGTAGCGATCTCGTTACCATTTCGAAACCAGTGAAAGAGATCCAAAACGATAAAGGCCGCCCTCCCGCGGCTTTTATCGGCTCCAGTCTCTGGAATGCACAGAATACAAAACAGCGACGTTAACCGCTAGCTTTCACGCCACAGCCATTGATCAGGTCGTAAACAGCTGACGGGCACGGAAAACATCACGGGCGGCTTCTGTCTCGTCATTGGTCGGCGTCGGCGTTTCGCGAAGCGTATACTCCTTGCCGAGCGCATCCCATTTGGCAATCCCCATCTGGTGGAACGGCAGAACCTCCACCCTCTCGACGATATCCCCGAGCGAGGCGACATAATCGGCCATCCGGTTGACGTCATCGGTATCGTCCGTAAGGCCCGGCACCAGCACATAACGCATCCACATCTTCTGCTTCAGCCGTTTCAGGCGTTCTGCAAAATCAAGCGTCGGCTGCAGGTACTGTGCGGTGAGAGCGTGGTATTTTTCGGGATCGATATGCTTGATATCGAGCATCACCAGATCAACATTATCGAACCATTCGTCTTCCACGCTGGTGTGGAGATAGCCTTGCGTATCGAGCGCGATATGCAGACCCATTTCCTTCTTGATCTGCCCCATGACATTGCCGATGAAACCGGCCTGCATCATGGGCTCGCCGCCGGAGAAGGTGACCCCGCCGGCGAATTTCAGGAAGCCCGCATAGGGGCGGACTTCCTTGAGCATGTCTTCCACATCAATCTTGCGACCATTGTGGAGTTTCCAGGTATCCGGGTTGTGGCAATAAAGACACCGGAACTGGCAACCGGCCATGAAGAACACGAAACGCATTCCCGGACCGTCTACAGCTGCGCCGGTTTCGACCGAGTGGAGAAACCCGTGATCGATGTCGATATGGACGCCGGTTGGCTTTGTTGGTGCGGAAACGCGCTGGTGCATTCTTCTTCTCGTTTACATCGTGGTGTGGAAAGTCCGGTTGATCACGTCAAGCTGCTGTTCCTTGGTCAGCTTGATGAAGTTCACAGCATAACCCGAAACACGGATCGTCAGCTGCGGGTACTTCTCCGGATGATCCATGGCGTCAACCAGAGTTTCCTTGTTCAGGAGGTTGACGTTGACATGGAAACCACCGGCTGCCGTGTAGCCATCAAGGCAATTCGACAGGTTCGTGATCCGCTCTTCGTCGGTATGGCCAAGGCTGCCCGGCGTTGCCGAAGCGGTCCAGCTGATACCATCGAGGGCTGCATCATAGGACAGCTTGGCAATCGAAGCGCCAGCGGCCACAAAGCCCTTCTTGTCGCGACCGTTCATCGGGTTTGCACCCGGTGCGAAAGGTTCGCCACCACGACGACCGTCAGGCGTGTTGCCGGTCTTCTTACCGTAAACAACGTTCGACGTAATCGTCAGGATCGACTGCGTCGGCATTGCATCACGATAGAAATATGGCTGTGCCTTGATCTTGTTCATGAAGGTTTCAACCAGCCACGAAGCAATGGTATCGACACGGTCGTCATTGTTGCCAAAGGCCGGAAAATCGCCGGTGATCTTATAATCAACGGCCAGACCGGTTTCATCACGAATGACTTCAACCTTGGCATATTTGATTGCCGAAAGCGCATCAGCCGCAATCGACAGACCAGCAATACCGCAGGCCATGGTGCGAAGGATATCACGATCATGCAGCGCCATTTCAATGCGTTCATACGCATATTTGTCGTGCATGTAGTGAATGGTGTTCAGAGCCTTGACATAAGTCTTGGCAAGCCAATCCATCGCCTTGTCGAACTTTTCGACAACTTCGTCATATTCAAGAACGTCGCCGGTGATCGGCTCCAGTCCTTCAGCGACCTTCTTGCCCTTCATCTTCATTTCATCAACGCCGCCGTTGATGGCATAAAGCAGAGCCTTGGCGAGGTTGGCACGCGCACCGAAGAACTGCATCTGCTTGCCGATCCGCATCGACGAGACACAGCATGCAATGCCATAGTCATCGCCCCATTTCGGACGCATCAGTTCATCGTTTTCATACTGAATGGCACAGGTGTCGGCCGAAACCTTGGCGCAGAAGTGTTTGAAGCCCTGCGGCAGGCTGGGGCTCCACAGCACCGTCAGGTTCGGTTCCGGCGCGGGGCCGAGGTTGAACAGGGTGTTGAGGAAGCGGAAGCTGTTCTTCGAAACCAGCGTCCGGCCGTCTTCGCCCATGCCGCCGATAGCTTCGGTCACCCATACGGGGTCGCCCGAAAACAGTTCGTCATATTCCGGCGTGCGCAGGAAGCGAACGATCCGCAGTTTCATGATCATGTCGTCGATCATTTCCTGGGCGTCATCTTCTGCGATGTAGCCTGCATCGATGTCGCGCTGGATGTAGATATCCAGGAAGGTCGAGATACGACCGATCGACATGGCAGCGCCGTTCTGTTCCTTAACAGCAGCCAGATAGCCGAAATAGACGGCCTGAATGGCTTCACGGGCATTGCGAGCCGGCTTGGAAATGTCGACGCCATACTTGGCGGCCATTTCACGCAGCTCGTCGAGAGCGCGGAACTGCTCGGAAACCTCTTCACGAAGCTGAATCGTCTTGTCATTGAAGACAGCATCGTCGATTTCGTGGAATTCCTTCTGCTTTTCGGCACGCAGGAAGTCCGTGCCGTACAGGGCAACACGACGATAATCGCCAATGATGCGACCACGGCCATAAGCATCCGGCAGACCGGTGATCACGCCCGATTTGCGGCAGGCTAGAATGTCCGGGCTGTAGACGTCGAAGACGCCCTGATTATGGCTCTTGCGGTATTTGGTCCAGACATCGTGGACAGTCTCGTCAGCCTTGTAGCCATAAGTATTCAGGCTGCCTTCAACCATGCGCAAGCCGCCATTCGGCATGATCGCACGCTTCAGCGGCGCATCCGTCTGGAGGCCAACGATGATTTCGAGGTCCTTGTTGATATAGCCGGCATCATGCGCGGTAATCGTCGAGGGTTTGTCTGCCGAAATGTCGAGGACGCCGCCCTTGTCGCGTTCCTGCTTGAGCAGGTCGCTCAGTCTCGTCCCAGAGCTGCTTGGTGCGCTCGGTGGCCGGAGCGAGGAAAGACGCATCGCCTTCATAAGGCAAATAGTTTTCCTGAATGAAGTTGCGAACGTCGATTGCGGTGCGCCATGCACCGTCGCTGAACCCGCTCCACGGGTCGGCGTGTACGTTCGTGTGTTTGGCATACATATCCATGGTTTCAGCCCTCACCATTGTAAGAGGAACGTTTTCTACGTTTTCCAGCGCCACTTCCGAGGAGGATGAACGGACTGCGCCGCTGGGTTCGGGGAGTGAAATTACCCTGCAAAATGTCGGTCAGAGTCTTTCCGACGGAAACGGCCATTCTTGGGCAGGCAGATACGGGACATTTCATTCCACCAATTCTGGCGATCATAATCGCCGCGATGGCTGACTTTGGCGCTTGGCGCTGGTCTTGGGCTTAGCCTGCGAAAGATCGCGTCGAACGTTGACGCCAACGGTCAACCTTCTTTGTTTTGACGACCTCTATATGGTACCAAAGACGTAGAAAGTCCACAAGAAATTGACATTTTTACTTATTTTTCAAGTACAAAATATGGATTACAAATGTAAGCCGGCAATACAATCACATCCGCGAAGTTCATGCATTGATATCGGTCAATCACCTTCGCGAAATCGTTCAAACCCGACAGATTCTGATCGTCGAGGACAGTCCAGGCGAAACGCTGGCGCCAAACGGCAGCCCTGAAGCCGCCACTCGTCCGATCAAAACTGCGCGTCGAAGCTATCAAGCGGCGACTTCTGACACTGGTCCGGACGATTGCAAGGCTGCAAAACGCAGTTCATTCGTTTCGAATCCGAATCGATATCTCATTACCCCGCATGCAAGGCGCTCGATCCGTCCCGTGACCACGAAGCGCTTCCCTTTGTGCACCTCAGAAGAGCCCATCCCACGACTTGGCTGGTAAAAATCACCGCCTTGCCTATGGTTGCAGTGGCATGCGAGCCGTTCGGGCGCCCTTCCCCGCGACTCAACGCCCTGATACTGACCATATGGCAATCTTTAACGGCCGCCGAACGCCCCTCGCCCAGGCCTGAAATCAGAAACGGAGTGGACAATCGTGCAGAATATTGAATTCTCGGCCTGTCTCGAGTGGCTCTTTGCGGACCCCCACGACACCTTTACAGACCGGATCGAGCAGGCCGCTGCCGCCGGTTTCGAAGCTTTGAATTCTGGCACTGGTCAAACAAGGATATCGACGCCATCGCGCGCACCGCCAGCAGCTGCAACATCGCGGTTGCCGGTCTGGTCGCCGAGCCTCTGATTGCAATCACAAACCCTGCAAACAGATCGGTATGGCTTGAAGGTCTGAAACAATCCCTGGCGGTTGCTCGAAAGCTCAATGCGCCGGTTCTTATCGCCCAGGCCGGCGACGACCTGCCCGAAATGACGCGACCGGAGCAGAAAGCCGCGCTGATCGAAACCCTCGCGCAGGCTGCGGGTATACTCTCGGGAAGCGGTGTGACGCTCGGGCTGGAGCCGCTCAACACAAAAGTCGATCATCCCGGTTACTATCTGCATTCGACACGCGAAGGGTTCGAGGTCATCGATGCCGTCGGCCGCAAGGAAATCGGCATGGTTTACGACATCTACCATTCCTTCGTCATGGGAGAGGAGATCGATGCCGCGCTCGCCGAGAATGTCGAAAAGATCGTCCATGTTCATGTTGCTGATGCCCCCGGACGCAACGATCCTGGCTCCGGGCAAATCGATCTTGCTGCCCGACTGCAACGGCTGAAGCTTGCCGGCTATGGCGGTCGTATCGGGCTGGAATACAAGCCGCTGAAGCCGGAAAGCGCACCCGTAGCCACCGTTCGCGAGATGCTGTCGGAAGCACTGCGAGACAGAGGTTGAGAAGCCGCCCGAGGAATTATCACAAACCAGCGGCTACCGGCCTTGCTGCCCCTCTAAGGACATCTTCGCCCGCGCTTGCACTGCGATCAAGGGATGATTATTGATTGTTCACGACGTGATATGCGTTGATCGCCGCGCCGGGACCAGGCGTTCCGCAAACCATACCGGACCGACCTCACGGACATGATCCTTACTCCTGACTTCGACCTCACGCGCGAAAACACGCTTGGCCTGAAATCGACCGCCCGCCTCGTCGCGCGAATCGAAGATGCCTCTGTCATCAGTGCCCTCCTCGATGCCAGCGAGCGACACGGCCTGCCCCTCAGGATCCTGGGCGGCGGCAGCAATGTGGTGCTTCGCGAAAGTGTCGAGGCAGTCGTCGGTCTCATGCGCATTGCCGGGCGCCGATTGGTCGAGCAAACGGCAACTCACAATATTGTCGAAGCCGGAGCCGGAGAAAACTGGCATGATTTCGTCGCCTGGACGCTACGTTCCGGCTTCCCGGGTCTCGAAAACCTCGCGGGTATTCCCGGCACGGTCGGAGCCGCACCGGTTCAGAACATCGGAGCTTATGGTGTCCAGCTTTCGGACTATTTCCTTTCGTTAACCGCCTTTGACACCCGTGAACGCAAATTATGCGAGTTCGACCGCGATTCATGCGGCTTCGGCTACAGGAATAGTCGCTTCAAGAGCGATCCGGAACGCTATGTCATCTTGTCGGTCACGCTGGAATTGCCGAAATGCTGGAAGCCGGATTGCGGCTATGCCGGTCTCGGCAGGCTCGGTGCGGACACAACAGCAGACAAGGTGATGGCGCATGTTCTTGCGCTGCGCGGTGCCAAACTGCCGGACTGGCGCAGACTCGGCAATGCCGGTTCGTTTTTCACAACCCTGTGGTCAGCGCTTCACATGCCGATAGCATCGAAGGGGCGCCGCGCTATCCGCAGCCCGACGGCAGCGTAAAACTCTCGGCCGGATGGCTGATCGAGCGGTGTGGACTGAAAGGAGAACGGATCGGCCCGGTCGGAACCTATCAGAAACATGCCCTCGTTTTGGTCAATCACGGTGGCGCAACATATTCGGATATCGCGCGCTTCTCCGCCCTCATCCGAGCAACGGTCAGAACCCGTTACGCAATCGACCTGATCCAGGAGCCGATCGAAATCTGACCCCTTCCCGGGTCCGTCGAAATCTGGTTCATCCGATCGACAACCCGGTGCCACCACTCACCCTGGCACGCGGTCACGCATTTTTTATGCGAAGATTTTTACATTAACTTTCTGCTTCATTCATTTGAATAATATGTATTAATTGCATTTTTTGTGCAAACCGATGATAACAAACGCCCACCACAGGCAATCCATCTGCTCAGATGGGTCGTTTCTATTCTCTTTAGGCACTAGTATTAGTGTGTCCTAGAACAGCAACCGACGTTACAAGCGACACTATTGGCCGCGAGAATATGGAGGTCGCGAAAAGGCGAAATGACCCAGCAAGCGATTGAGGCAAGTGTGCTCTCCGCTTACGACCGGTTGAGATCTCTCGACACGGCGCCGGCAGGTGAGCTGGAAGCGCTGACCAAGGCGGCTGCTTTGGTATGCGGAACGTCGATTTCTCTGATCACCTTGCTCAATGAAGATACACAGTGGTTCAAGGCCAATTACGGCCTCGACGGTGTACACCAGACAGAGCGCAGTATTTCCTTTTGCCGGTATACGCTTGAAGACGACCGTTTAATGGAGGTCAAGGACGCAACGCAGGATCAGCGTTTTGCGGCTAACCCACTGGTTACAGATGGACTGAAAATCCGCTTTTATGCGGGCGTCCCCTGCAACTTTCCGATGGTGAGAAGGTCGGCTCGCTGTGTGTTGTAGACCAGGTACCCAAGACACTGACCCAGGAGCAGAAGGATATTCTGCGATATCTTGCGCAGGCCGCTGCCCAGGCGCTTGAGGCACGCCTGGTCGCCTTACGCGAGCGTGAATTGCTGGCCGTCCAGGCCGAGGCGCGGTCAATCCTGGACAACAGTCCCGACGCAATCCTGACCATGGATGATGAGGGAACAATTCGTCACTGGAACCGATCGGCTGAACGCCTTTTCGGCTATTCGGCGAAAGATGCCGAAGGCCAGCCACTTTCGCTGATACTCAGTCCCCCACGAGCAGAAGAGGAGTCCGACCTTTCCGGTCGGCTTGGCGCCGGCGAACGATCGCTCAGAACCGAACGCCTGCATCGTGATGGCAGCTTGATTCCCGTTTCTGTATCGATTGGACCTGTCATCTCCGACAGAGGCGAGACCACAGGGGCAACCGAAATCATTCGCGATATCGGCGATCTGATTGCCACGCACAAAGAACTTGCCGCTGCAAAACGCCGTATCGAGACGCTCTACCGTTCGACACCCGCCATGCTTCACTCCACCGATCCGCGCGGAACACTTTTAAGCGTGAGCGACCGCTGGCTGGAGATCACGGGATATAGCCGTGACGAGGTCATCGGCAGGCGGCTCGTCGAATTCCTGACGCCAGATTCGGCGCGAATATCGAAAACTGAACTCCTGACCGCCTTGTTGTCGGAAGGCCATTGCGAGAACGTGCAATGCCAAATGGTGACACGCTCGGGCCCGACCCTTGATGTATTGCTTTCAGCCATCCTGGAGCGCGATGCTCAGGGTAACCCACTGCGAATCATTTCCACGATTGATGACGTAACGCAGAGGCGAAGGGCGGAAAACGCCCTGAAGGAAGAGCGGCGGCGTCTCCAGCAGATCATCGATGCAACGCGATCAGGAACATGGGAATGGAACATCCAGACCGGTGAACTGCGAATTAACCGGCAGTGGGCGGCGATTATCGGCGAGGACCTGCGCGAACTCGATCCGGCGCGCATTGATACTTTGCTCGAACGACTCCATCCGGACGATCTGAGCGAGCATGAAGCGCTTCTTTCCGCCCATGTGCGCGGCGAAACCGACAGTTATGATTACGAAGCCAGGCTGCGCCACAAATCCGGCGGCTGGGTCTGGGTTGCAGGGCGCGGCCGGATTCTGACCTGGACCGGAAACGGTAAACCGGAATGGATGTTCGGGACACTTCAGGACATTACGCGCCAGAAAGACGCGCAGAACGAGCTCAGGAAGAGTCGAACATTTCTGGAGCGCACCGGCCATATCGCCGGCGTCGGAGGTTGGGAAGTCGATGTTGTCGACCAGAAAATCTTCTGGTCGGAGGAAACCTGCCGGATCCACGGTGTTGAACCCGGACACAGCCCGACCATGGAAGAGGCAATCGCGTTTTATGCGCCGGAGGCACGCACCACAATCGAAGCCGCCGTCGAGAGAAGCATTGCGACCGGCGAACCATGGGACATGGAACTGCCTCTGATCCGGGCTGACGGGCAGCAAATCTGGGCTCGCGCTGCCGGGGCCGCACAGTTCGACAGCACCGGAAAGCTCGTGCGGCTGATTGGTGCGTTTCAGGATGTCACCGAACGGATCCAGCAGCGTCTTGAGCTCGAAAGACTCAATGAGCGCATGGCGATAGCGACCGAAAACGGCAAAATCGGCATTTGGGACGCCAATCTGAAGGAGGGCAAGACCCATTACTCGGATATCTGGTGCGCCATCATCGGATACCGGCGCGATGAAATCTCCGATTCCGCCGGTGAGTGGCTGCGTTTTATTCACCCCGACGATCTCGAAAGAGCCAAGGCGGCAGATGTGAAGCACATCGCTGGCGATGCCCCTTTCTTCGAGGAAGAATTCCGTATGCGCCATAAGGATGGCCGTTGGATATGGATCCTCGACCGAGGGCGCGTTGTTGAGCGCGACGAGCACGGCGTACCGCTCAGAATGATCGGCACCCATACCGACATCACCGCACGAAAAACGCAGAGGAAGAACGTCACTTGATGTCGGAGCGGATGGCGATTGCCACCCATAGCGGCAGCATCGGCATATGGGAGTTGGAAATCGCGCAACAGATCGCCCATTGGGACGACCTGATGTACAGGCTCTACGGCCTGAACGGTAAGGAAAACGAGGACATTAGCGACGTCTGGCGGCGCGCCGTTCACCCGGAAGACCAGGAGCGGGTGGAGCAAGCTGTCCGGAGAACAGCAGAAACGGGTGAGCACCTCGACGAGGAACACCGTGTGGTTCTGCCCGACGGTTCAATTCGGCATTTGCATCTTTCCGCCAATCTGATCAGCGACGAAGCCAGTGAGCCGCATCGTATCATCGGCGCCGCCTGGGACGTTACCGCCCATCGCCGGATGACGCTCGATCTGGCCGAACAGCATGAACTGATGCGGGTCACGCTGAATTCCATCGGCGACGCCGTAATCACGACCGGTGCTGACGGCAATATCCGCTGGCTCAACCCGGTTGCCGAGCGCATGACCGGCTGGAGCGTGGAAGATGCGGAAGGCCTGCCATCCGAACGCGTGTTCAACATCGTCAACGAGGAGACCCGCGAGACCGCGCCGGACCCGATTGCGGCCTGCCTGACGCAGGGACAGGTTGTGGAGCTTGCCGAAAATACGTTGCTGGTCGGGCGATACGGCCTTGAGTACAGCATCGAGGATCCCGCTGCGCCCATCCGCAGTTCCGAAGGCGAAATTCTAGGAGCGGTTCTGGTATTTCACGATGTCAGCGAGCAACGCCGTCTTTCGCGCGAGATGACCTATCGCGCCAGCCACGATCCACTTACGGGCCTCCTCAATCGCGCGGAGTTCGACCGTCGCCTACAGCGGACATTCGAAATCGTTCAGGCTGAGAATACTCACTGCGTTTTGCTTTATATCGACCTCGATCAGTTCAAGATCGTCAATGACACGTGCGGCCACACTGTCGGCGACACGCTTCTTAAAAAGTCAGCCAGTTGATGCAGGACAGTCTGCGCAAGCACGATACGCTGGCAAGGCTCGGCGGCGACGAGTTCGCCGTGCTGCTCGAGCATTGCAGCCCGCAAGACGGCCTGCGGATAGCCCAGAAAATCTGTGACCGCATGAGTGAATTCCGTTTTGTTCACGAAGACAAGAAATTCAGGGTTGGCGCGAGCATCGGTCTGGTGCCGGTCAACAGAACTTCTGTAAGCGTATCGACGATTTTGCAGGCGGCGGACACCTCATGCTATGTGGCCAAGGAGACCGGCCGCAATCGCGTGCACGTCTGGGAAGAAAGCGACGAAACGCTCAAGATAAGGTCGGGCGAAACGCGCTGGGCCACCCGCATAGAAAGGGCCTTGCAGGACCAATCCTTCATCCTCTATGCCCAGTCGATTGTGCCCCTCAAGGCCGCCAGAAGCGTTCGCCACATAGAACTTTTGCTGCGCATGATCGACACGGATGGGGAGATCATCCTGCCGGGTGCCTTCCTGCCGGCTGCCGAGCGCTTCAACCTTGTATCCCATATAGATCGATGGGTCCTCGCGCAGGCGCTTGAGCAGATTGCCAAGTCCGGACTTGGCGACTCCGAGATCAAAATTTGTGTCAACGTGTCCGGTCAGTCATTCGGTGACCGGGCTTTTCACAAGGCAGCGCTCCAGCTTCTGGACGAGGCCGGCAGCGAAACCTGCCGCTGCCTCTGCATTGAGATCACCGAGACCGCCGTCATCACCAATATGGATGAGGCCGTTTCCTTCATCGATGATTTGCGCCGAAGAGGCATTTCGGTGGCGCTTGATGACTTCGGCGCAGGTTCCTCATCATTTGGCTACCTCAAATGCTTCCCTATCGATTATCTCAAGATCGACGGCCAGTTCATCAGCGGCCTGCTCAACGACCCGCTCAATGAAGCCACGATCAGGTGTTTCGTCGAGGTCGCTCGCGTCTTGAGGATTGAGACAATCGCCGAGTTCGTGAGCGATGAAGAGACCTGCGCGAAACTAAAGGCATTCGGAGTCGATTTCGGCCAGGGCTTCTATATCCACAAGCCGGAGCCGCTGAACGATCTGCTGGACCGGTTGTCTTTCGAGCAGACTGACCCGGTAGGCTGATTTATCATGTCATCGGCCTACCGCTGGTCTGCGTTCAGGCGATCACCACTGCTTCGGCGGCAGGTTGACCCCGGCTTCGGCAAGAAAGCTTGCCACGTCCACAGTTTGTCCGGTCTCGATCGACCGGTTCGCGGCAATACCCGTCAGGATCGACCACGCCCCGTCGATATGCGACGACGAGCGTCGGTAGCGGTCCTCGCCGGATTCCGGGTCGAACAGATAGCCGAGCATGACCGGGTCCGCCCCGCCATGATCGCCCTCGCCTTCCCAGACAGCGAGGTTCTGCGGTTGTTCACCGGCCAGGTGGAGCGTCGTCGTCATCGATTCAGAGCCACCGGACTTTTTCTGCTTGCCGCCAAAAACGCCATGAACCTCGACATGGCGGTGCGACAACTCACCCTTGGTGCCGTAAAACTTGACCTCAAGTCCTTCCCAGGGGCTGTAGGCGCAAAGCGTATAATTGAGACTGGCACCGCTGCCATAGACCGCCTGCACCTGCATCGTGTCCTCAATGGTGATGTCGTCGTCAAAAACACAGCGGTCACGCAGATAGCCATCCTCGTCTTCAGCATCGAGATAGAGCGCCCTGAGTGCCTGATCGGCCTCGAGATCCAGCCGGAAGTCGCAGCTTCCAGCGCTCGGACAGGTGTGACAACGCGGGCCGCGCTCATGAAGGCCGAGGGCCGCCGCCGTCTCCGCCCGGTAGAAAGACCGGGTTCCGTGTGCTGCAACCGAGACCGGCGACGACCCAAGCCACCAGTTTACGAGATCGAAATGATGCGTTGACTTGTGCACCAGTAGGCCACCCGACTTATCCTTGTAGCGATGCCAGCGGCGAAAATAGTCCGCGCCGTGAACGCGGTCGAGATACCAGCGGAAACTGACAGCGGTCACCTCCCCGATCGCGCCGGACATCAGGATGTCCTTCAACTGGGTTCGGGCCGGAGTGTAGCGATAATTAAAGGTGACCGTGACCTTGCGGCCGGTCTCCTTCTGGACGTCAAGAATGGCCTTCAGTTTTTCAAGGTCGATGGTCATCGGCTTTTCGGTCATGACATCGCAGCCGGCGCGCATCGCATTGACGATATATTCGTGGTGCAGATAATCCGGCACGGTGACGATCACTGTATCCGGTTTCTGTTCGTTAAGCATTTCCGGAAATTCAGCCGCCCGGTAGGTCGCCACGCCGTTGCCAGCGGAAGGCACCGCATTGGCAGAAAGAGCGAGGCGCTTTTCATTGATATCGCAGAGCCCGACGAGCGCATTGCGATCTCCATAGGTTTCGGCGACCGCACTGCGAAACATCTTGTGTCGCGATCCGGTTCCAACAATGGCGTATTTCATAATCCTACCCCCTGTCCGGCAGCCCTCTGGCCGTCGGCCCTTGCACTCCTGCCTCCGCTTTGCGGAACAACCGCATGAAAGGCTCCCTTGACCTCACCCCGCCAGGCCGCGTCGATGCTTCCAAACGGACAATGACCGATGATGCCAAATCGGAACTTGCCGTATGTGCACCGCCGGGAACCAGATCGGAACCCTGCCAGACTAGCAGATTAGAATCAATCTTCCACGAATCCTGAACGTGTTTAAGCGCTGTTGTCCGAAATGGAACCTTCGTTCTGGACGATTTTTGAATTGCGCAGGAGTGGCTGATCAGCCGTTGCCCGATGATGTGAAGGCTAGCTCAGCGTCAGCCTCTGGGCCAGTCCTTTTGCAAAAGCAGACTTGCGATGCGAGATACCGATTCTGCGCGTTCCTGCATCTGCGTCAAGCAGAAGCAACACCGCGATATCCTCGCGACTGTTTCCATGTGAGCGCGGAACAAAAGCAATCCCCAGTCCAGCTGCAACCAGTTCCAGCAGCTGCATATCATTCATGGCCTGCGCTGCGGCGGACACGTGGAAAGCCCCGAGATCCATGCGATCGGAATTCAGGCAATATGGCCGTTGGATTATTGGGTGGCCCTGAAGATCGGCCAGATGCAGCCTGCCCTGTCGGAGGAAACAGCCATCGGGCAAGTCCTCACCAAATTCACCGCCGGCGATCCGTCGCTCTTTGAGTTGATCTCAGACGGCGTCGATTTTCGTATCGATCACTTCCGCGACGAGGTGGATACAGGTTGGCAGCAAGCCGGATCCCGCGAGACGTTGATGGCGGCCATCGTTAGGCTGGGGCGCGACGTGTTTCCGAAAGGGACCAAGGCACTGGGCATTGACAGCTTCGCCTTGGGCGACGGCTGGCATCTGACCTGTTTTAGCCAGAAGTTTTTCTATGGTGAGAGACAGCGAGACGTCACAAGCCTGACGTATATCATCTCGCACGAGACTGACGGCTTGCTGGATTTCTTCCGCGAGACCGTCACCAATATCGTGGACGTCTGATCGCGCCATTGACGTTTTTCTGACCGTTTAGAAGACGCCGAACACGACCGCGGATATCAGTGACAAAATCGCAGATGTCCGGTTCGGTTCGGCCGCGGCGGCACATGTGACCGCCCTCAATCCAGCCGCGCAGGCGTCTTTCGGCGTGTACGCAACATTGACACGGTGTAAATGGCCAGCGCTATCCAGATAAGGACAAAGGCCACCAGTTTGGCAGGCTGCAGCGGTTCACGGAAGACCAGAACGGCAATCAGGAAAATCACGCTTGGCGCGATATACTGCATGATGCCGATCGTCGACAGCTTCATGAGCTTGGCCGCATTGGCGTAGATCATCAGCGGTATCGCTGTCGCCGCACCGCAACCGATAAGAAGCAGAGTGTCGGCGGGAGTGCTCATGAAATGACCGTTCCCGGTGGCCTCAAGATAGATGATATAGGTCGCCGCCGGCAGGCTCATGATCAGCGCCTCAAGCGTGAAGCCGGGACTGCCACTGATCGGCAAGATCTTGTGCAGAAAAGCATACATCCCGAAGGTGAACGGTAGCAGCAAAGCGACAACCGGCAGGCTTCCGACCTCGATGGCAAGAATGAGCACGGCAGTCGCGGCAAGCGCGATGGCGACAAGCTGCCCCTTCGAGAGCCGTTCGCGCAGAATGACAGCAGCCATGGCGATGGAAAACAGCGGATTGATAAAATAGCCGAGAGCCGCGTCGACCGTATGGGCATTACTGACGGCCCAGATATAGGTTCCCCAGTTGACGCAAATGAAAACGCTGCAAAGTCCAACGATCGCCAGCACTTTCGGCTGACGGCACGCTGCCCTGATTTCTCCGGCCTGCCCGGAGAGCGCCACAATCACGCCGGCGAAGGGAACTGACCAGACAATGCGGTGGGCGAGTATCTCCAGCGGTGGCAGATGTGCGACCAGTTTGAGATACAGAGGCAAAACCCCCACAGGAGAAAAGCGGTAAGGGCAAGCATAAACCCCTTTGCCGTGTCACCATCGGGCAGCGAGACAGTCGGAGGTGTCAGTGCAGGGTCAATCTCGTCGGCCGACATGGCGATTTCCTATCATGTGATCAAATGCCAATATCGGCAGACGGCCCCAGTTGCCACCCGGTTCTGGTGAAGAATCGATCAATACCACTGATGGATGAGCGAAAATCACTCCGTATCGGACTCATTCCGCCGCGGCACGCCCGGCAAGCCTGCGGTTCTTCATCAGCTTGAACGTGATGGAGTCCATCAGTGCCTGGAACGATGCGTCGATAATGTTTTCCGAAACGCCGACGGTCCACCAGCGCACACCGTCATCGTCGATGCTCTCGATCAGCACGCGGGTGATCGCCTCCGTACCACCGTTGAGGATACGCACCTTGTAGTCGGCCAGCTTGAGGTCGGCGATTTCCGACTGGAATTTGCCGAGGTCCTTTCGGAAAGCCTTGTCGAGCGCGTTGACCGGCCCGTCGCCTTCGGACACCGACATCACCCTGCGTCCGTCGATCTCGAGTTTCACCACCGCTTCCGAGACGGTTTTGATCCGGGCGTGACTGTCATAACGGCGCTCGACCATCACCCTGAAACTGTCGACATGGAAGAAATGCGGGACGTCGCCGAGTTCACGCAGCGCCAGAAGTTCGAAACTGGCATCCGCGCCCTCATAGGCATAGCCGATGGATTCGCGTTCCTTGACGATCGAGATCAGCTTGTCGAGGCGGGGATCGTCCTTTGCAACCGTGATGCCACGGCGTTTCAGCTCATTGATGAAATTGGACTTCCCGCCCTGATCTGAAACCATCACCTTGCGGGTGTTGCCGACCTTCTCCGGGTCGACATGCTCGTATGTGCGCGGATCCTTCAAAAGCGCCGAGGCGTGGATACCGGCCTTGGTGGCGAAGGCGGAGGCGCCGACGTAAGGCAGTTGCGGGTCGGGCGCCCGGTTCAGCAACTCATCAAAGCCACGGGACAGCGTAGTAAGCTCGGTGAGACGTGCTTCATCGAGGCCGAGCACATAGCGGTTGTTGTAGCGCGCCTTCAGCGCAAGCGTTGCCGCAAGCGTGATGATATTGGCATTACCGCAGCGCTCGCCGATGCCGTTGAGCGTGCCCTGCACCTGCCGAACCCCTGCCATGACGGCGGCGAGCGAATTGGCAACCGCCTGCCCCGTATCATTATGTGCGTGGATGCCGAGTGAAGCGCCCGGTATGCCGCTTGCGATCACATCGGCGATGATTTCGCTCACCTCGTCCGGCTGGGTGCCGCCATTGGTATCGCACAGCACCACCCAGCGCGCGCCTGCGTCATAGGCGGCCTTTGCGCAGGAAAGCGCATAGTCGCGGTCTGCCTTGTAGCCGTCGAAGAAATGCTCGCAATCCACCATCGCCTCTTTTCCGGCTGCGGTAACAGCGGCAACGCTTTCGGCGATACAGACAAGGTTTTCGTCGTTGGAAATGCCAAGCGCTACGGAAACGTGATAATCCCAGCTCTTGGCCACCAGACAGACGGCATCGCTGTTGGAGGCGATAAGGCCGGCCAGGCCCGGATCATTGGACGCCGAAACACCGGCGCGCTTGGTCATGCCGAACGCGGTCATTTTTGCGTTTTCGGTGCGCTTTTCGGCAAAAAGGCCGTGTCCGTCGGGTTGGCGCCCGGATAACCGCCCTCGACATAATCGATACCGGCCTGATCGAGCAGAACGGCAATGGCGATCTTGTCCTCGACGGAAAAATCGATGCCCGGCGTTTGCTGGCCATCGCGCAATGTGGTGTCGAACAGATAGACGCGTTCGCGCTTGGTCATGTCGTGGGTCTCCATCCCTGAGTGGCCTTTTCGACCTTGTTATCCGGCGTCCGTGTCATCTTCGGGCGGCCATGTTTCGGTATCGTGATCGGGGTGCTGGCGCATGCTGGTGGCAATCGCATCATTGCCCCCTGCAGATCGGACCGGTCGGTCGGCATTTCCCTGAGGCCGGAAAGCAGGTGAAAGAACGGCACCCGCCCTTCGACACCATCCTGCGACACCGGTGGAAATGCAGACGGATCGTCCAGGCTGCCGAGTGTGACCGCGATCCGATCGGTATCGACCGTTTCGAAAAACAGCGGTGTGCCGCAGGCCGCACAGAACCCACGCCGGACATGTTCGGAGGAATGAAACCAGCCTGGCGCGCCACGCGTCAGGCTGAAAGCGGCATGGTCCGCGCCGGCAAGCGCCATGAAATAATTGCCCGACGCCTTCTGGCACATGCGGCAATGGCAGATATGCGGATAAGACAGCGCGCCGGAAATGCGATAGCGCACAGCCCCGCACTGGCAGCCGCCGGAAAACGACTGTGCTGCGCTCACCGCTTCACCTCCCACGTCGTCTCGCGCTCGCCGGTTTCCTTGCTTTTTGAATCCTTTAGCTGAATGCCCTGAGACGCCAGTTCATCGCGGATACGGTCCGCTTCCGCCCAGTTTTTTCGCGGATGAAGGCGAGCCTCTTCGAGACATATTTTTCCACGTCAAAGCTTGCTTGTTGCGGTCGCAGATCAAGTCCGAGAAGGTCGGCCGCAGCAATCAACGTGGAAGCGGGGAGACCCGAGGCCAGCATGTTCCTGATGTATTCCGGAGTGTTCAGGTCATCGAAAAGGGCTGCAGTGAATGCGGGATGAAGTTCCGAAGCGATTCCACCATCGGCTTTGCGCCGCAGTTTCACCAGAATGTTCTCTGCCTCCTCCAGCCGCTTCACCGAAAAATCGATCGGCTCGCGATAATGCGTCATCAGCATGGCGAGCCGCAGCACTTCGCCCGGCCATTTGCGACCGCCGAAATTCGTCGTCTCCAGAAGCTCATGGATGGTGAAGAAATTGCCGTCGGATTTCGACATCTTGCGGCCTTCGACCTGCACGAAGCCGTTATGCATCCAGACATTGGCCATCGTGTGGTTGCCGTGGGCACAGCAAGATTGGGCGATTTCGTTTTCGTGGTGGGGAAGATCAAATCGAGGCCACCGCCGTGAATGTCGAAGGTTTCGCCGAGATGCTTTTCCGACATCACCGAGCATTCGATATGCCAGCCCGGACGGCCTTTGATGGTCTCGCTGTGGCCGTCAACGGTGAAGCGTCCATCCCAGCCTGGCTCGTCGGCCGCACTTTCCTTCCATAGCACGAAATCCGCAGGGCTTTTCTTGTGGCCTTCGACCGCGATGCGGGCACCGGCCTGCTGATCTTCCAGATTGCGCCGCGATAGCTGGCCATAATCGGGCATGGACGGCACGTCGAACAGCACCTCCCTGCCCTCGGCACCCTTCACCACATAGGCATTGCCCTTGTCCAGCAACGTCTGGATCATCGCCACCATGCCATCGATATGCTCGGTTGCGCGTGGCTCCACCGTTGGTTCCAGCACACCGAGCGCGGCAATATCCTTGTGAAACTGGTTTGCCGTCTTCTCTGTCACCTTGCGGATCGCCTCATTCAGCGGAAGGTCCGGATAGTCACGTTTGGCGCGCGCGTTGATCTTGTCGTCAACGTCGGTGATGTTGCGGACATAGGTGACGTGGTCTGCGCCATAGAGATGACGCAACAGCCGGAACAGCACATCGAACACGATCACAGGCCGCGCATTGCCGATATGGGCGAAATCATAGACCGTCGGCCCGCAGACATACATGCGCACATTCTGCCGGTTTATCGGCTCGAAGACCTGCTTCTCGCGCTTCAGTGTGTTGTAGAGCTTCAGGGCTTCGCCCATGTCCAGTCTCCCGAAATCAGTCTTTTTGCACAAAACAGGCCAGCGACCCGGCCGGGACGTCTGTCATAAACTCGATTTCAGGACAAGGACGGCCGGCCAGCGAGGTGCTAGCGAATAATGATGCAGATAATGCAAAGGGCCGTGTTCATGTTGGCTTTATGCGCCGGGTGAATGGCGCCGTCAAGACCCGGGCCGATCAACCCGCACCAACGAAGTCATCGACTAATTTCAAATAATACTAATTTAAAATAGCAGTAAATTATTTATATATTGAATATTTTTAGACGTAAATTTTCATTTATACTATTAATAGTGTAAATTAATAAATGTTATTGATTCGTCTGTAGCGGATTTATTCAACCACAATCAGGAGAACCGACGTGAACCGAATGTCAGTCTTGATTGCAGCCCTGCTCAGTTCAGCCATCCCGAGCGCGGCCGCCGATGTCATCTCGCCCCCGCCTGCTCCTCCGCCACTTCCCGTGCCGGAAATGTTCAAATGGACGGGGATTTATTTCGGTGCGCTGGCGGGCTACCACTGGACCGATGCGGAGCCACAATCCTTCCGGTTGGTCGATGATCACCTGAAAATCGACAACTGGCTCGGCGGCGGATTTGTCGGGGCGAACTATCAGTTCGATAACCACATGGTGCTCGGCCTGGAAGGCGAGTTCGACTATCTCGGAGGATCGGGCGATCAGTCGCTCCAGGTCGTCATCAACAACAATATCGAGACAGGAGAAGGAGAACTGACACTCGGCTGGAGCGGATCACTGCGCGGGCGCGTCGGCTATGGTTTCGAGCGAACGCTGCTTTACGGAACAGCCGGCGGAGAAATTTCGAGTGGCAGCGTAACCGGGTCTTTCAACGCAAAATCAATCGATACCGGCAACAAGACACTTGCGGGCTGGACGGTCGGAGCTGGTCTGGAGCACGCATTCACCGACAATTTCTTCGCACGTGCAGAATATCGCTACTCCTATTATCCCAAGGTCGATTATTCCTTCAGCTGGGACAGCGATTTCAGCCTCAAGGCAAGTCAAAACCAGATGAAAGTCGGGCTGGGATATAAGTTCTAGATGTAATGAACCGCAATCATAGGGGGCGGACTGCAAACATCTGCAATACGCAGACGGGATCCTTCTGGAAGCCGCCCCTCTAAGAGCCGGATTCAAAAGTTCATGATGGGAAACAATATCGTGCGAGGCGTCTGGTCATCACCCTGATGCTGGCGATGTTGACCCATGCTGTGGCGCTTGCGATGGACTTTTCCCAATCTTTGGCCAACCGACGGCATCGTCCGAACCAGCCGAAGGTGCGCTCCACCACCCATCGGCGGGGCAGAACCTCAAAGCCTTTCGCTATGTCGGAGCGCTTGATGATTTCAAGGTTCCATTGGCCGCATCCGCGCAGCGCTTTTCGCAACTTCTGCCCGGCATAGCCGCCATCTGCGAAGACATGGCGCAACCAGGGAAACGGTAGCGGATGGCTTTCAGGACATCGGGCGCACCGTCGCGGTCCTGGATATCGGCAGCATGGACAAGCACGAACAGCATCAGCCCGATCGTATCGGTGATGATGTGGCGCTTGCGGCCCTTGATCTTCTTGCCGGCGTCGTAGCCCGAAACCCCGCCGCTTTCGGTGGTCTTGACACTCTGGCTGTCGATGACACCGGCTGTGGGCGAGGCCTCGCGCCCCTCCAGTTCGCGCGTAGCGCAGACGAGCAGATGATTGATGGTCTGCCAAAGGCCGATGTCGCGCCAGCCATAGAAATAGCCTCGCACCGTGGAGACCGGAGGGAAGTCCTTCGGCAGAGCCCGCCATTGACTGCCGCTGCCCGCAATATAAAGGATCGCGTTCACCACTTCCCTCATATTCGTTTTCCGTGGCCGCCCGCCGGGCTTGGCCAGCGGTATCAGTGGAGCAATTACAGCCCACTCACGGTCCGTCAAATCGGTTGGATAGCGAAGGCGATCCCGGTTATGCTGCAGGCGGGTGATATCATTCCAGGGCATGCGATCCTCCACGTTCTTGGCAGAGGTGGTTGAATCACATCCTTCTGATATCACTCAACAACTTTTAAATCGGGCTCTAAAAGATCCTGACCATTATTAGCTGCGCGATGCTTCAATACGCACTCAGTTCGCCAAATTCTACCGAACTCATCTGGAAGATCATAACGAGCACCGATAGCAAGAAAGCCGTCAGCGGACCGCAACTCACGTATGCGTAGCTCTTCCCCTGATTCAGACCGAACGTGGGCATTCGTCGCGTCTATTTCTCTGGAATTAGAATCAGATAAAACTGTCTGGTTCTTCATTCCTCGCAGCCAAGCTATAATCTCAGCTACGAACGAACCTCGATTATCACTCGGAACTACAGGGAACTCCGTCGAGAATGGAAGCATCTTTGGTCTACCCTATGTCTTATTCTAATATCCCAAGATTATAAAAAATACCTTCTTATTTTAAGTGTAAGTCATGCTCTAATCTAGAGGATGTATCAAAAATAATCACTGCAAAAATGGGAAAATTAAATATCAAAGACTAAATTGTTGAATTCTCTCGACGCGGATACGCGCGCTTCGTGCGACTCTGCCCATTTCATTGACCGCGCTGGCAGCTCTAATCTGCCAACACATTCGCTATCAAAAAATACAGTCGCGACTGAAGGCGCGCCCTCACGGCACCAGAAACTCAAACGGCGCCGCCGCCTTCATCAGCCCCGCGACATCCCCGCCCGGCAGTGCCGGATCGTTCAGTCCCAGCGTCTTCGCCGGCGCCCCTCGGAGAGATCGAAGTCCTTGAGATCGACCCAGAACACCGAGGGGTTGATGACGGAGTCGAAATAGTAGCGGCGGTGGTCGTGTTCGGCGACGGTGCGCCAGAGGGTGGAGGCGATGTTGGGTTTTTCGGGATCGGACATGCCGAGCGGGGTCGAGATCGCGCGCACCTGCGAGAACACCGAGGCGAGTGCTGCGCGGCGGTCTTTCAGCGGGGCGGCGGTTTTCAGATTGTAGCTGGCGCGGGCGAAGCGGTCGGCGGCGTTGACCGTGCCCGGCAGAAAACTCTTGCCGCCGACGAGGTCCCAATAGGAATTTATGGCAAGTTGCTGATCATAGGCTGGCGAATTGGTCATCACCTTGAAATCGCGGCTGTGATGGATCGTCAGCTGACCGCCGACGAATTCGAAAATCGCGCTGTCGCCGGACGCATCGGAAAGCGCCAGATGCACATTGGCGGGCGCGCCGTTCGAGCCTCGCCGGTGATGATGGTAAGCGGGTCGCCCTCCATCGCCGCGACGGCCTCCGCCACGTTTGCGAAATTGTCGAGCATATATTGCAGCCACGCCCCGACCGAGATCAGCGGCTTGCCGCGCGCGGCCGGATCGCCATAGGTCGATTCGACCAGATAGAGCATGTTGCCGGCAAGGCCCGCCTCGTTCAGGCCGTCTGAGGTGGCTAGGTTATAGATGGAGACGATGACCGAGCCGTATTTCGAGGTCCACGCGGCGGAGCCCTCGCCCACCCCGCCATTGCGGGCAAGACCGCGCGGAAACACCCAGAGATCTGATTCCATGGTCACGTCGCGCCAGTCCATCGAGCGCCCGGTTATGAAGCTTCCGGTTCCGGTTTCATAGAAGATGCGTGTGCACATGAAATTTCCTCCGCCTGACCCTGATTATTGTTGGCTCAGGCTAACGCGATGCCGCGCGCGCGACAATACCGTTTCGCCTTTGTCCTAAAAATGGCTCCGCCGGGCGACGAAACGTGCCAGCATCGGCCCGAGCGCCATGACGAAGAAGAACCGTGCAATCTGCATCGACATCACGAAGGCGACGTTGACATCAGTGGAGGCAGAAATGATGGCAACCGCATCCGCACCGCCGGGGCTGGTGGCCAGATAGGCACTCAACGGATCAATGCCGACGAACCTGACGAGAAGCCAGGCAAACACCGCGCAGGTCGCCACAAGCGCCAGAATGGAGGCCAGCACGCGGGGAAGCGCCCGGCTGGCGTGGCGGATGACGTCGCGGTCGAACCGCGAGCCGATCGCCCAGCCGACCAGCGCATAGGAGACAGCAAGCAGCGGCTGCGGCAGCTCGATATCCACAAGGCCCGCGACATTGAGCGCAGAGCCGAGAACCACCGGCACGATCATCGCGCCCGCCGGAAGCCCGGAGCGCCTGCCGGCAACAACGCCGATGATGACGAGCGCGAGCGTCTGGCCAAGCGCCCACCAGTCGGGCGTCACCAGCCAGAGGATCGGTTCTGGCGCGCCATCCCCGCCGGTTCCGGTCCACAGCCGCGCAATGGTGGCGGCAACGATGGTGACGATGACCACGCGGGTATACTGCATGAAGGCGACAAGGCGCATATCGGCGCCGAAGGAGCCGGACATCAGCGTCATCACCGTGGCAGCGCCGGGAAACGCGCCCCAGATCGCCGTGGTGCCAGGCAGCACCTGAAACCGCGCCAGCAGCCAGCCAAGGGCGACGGCGGCAAACACCACCGCCAGCACGCTCATGACAAAAATCGACCAGTCCGCGCCGATCTCCTGCAACACCGGCCATGTCATGGTTCTCGCTATCAACAGCCCGACAATGCCCTGCGCCAGGCTGAACGGCACGATCGGCACGGCAATGCGCTTGCCGAAAAAGGAAAACGCAATGGCCGTCAGCATCGGCCCCAGAAGAAGGCCGGCGGGAAGACCGGCAAGCGAAAGCAGCACGACAACGGCAGCAGAGGCCGCAATCAGCGCCGGCCAGAGCCTGAGTACGGACCCGATCCGTGTCCCGGAGGAGGCCTCCGCCTCGGGGCCTTCACCCTCCGGTTTTCCCGCCGATGCCATGAAATACTCTGCCCTTAATACTGCGTCGGGCTTGTTCTACACACGAAGACGCAATCCGCCAAGGCAGGCTGGAACGTGCGTCATGTGGCTGAGATTACATTGCGCAGCCCTGACGGCGCATGGCGATATCGACGGCGTTGACCTTGCCCTTGGTATAGGCAATCAGACTGTCCTGATTGGGAGAGGCTTCAGCCGAGACACTGCCGAGACTGGCGCCCATCACCCGGAAATCACCGAAGATCTCCTCGTCCTGCAGGCGGGAGAGATCTTTCAGCTTGGCGTTTTCCGCCACCATCAGCGCGCTGAGCTGATTACAGTTCAACTCGGCATAATCACCGGGCGAAACCGGCATGGCGCCAATCGTCTCGGCGCGCTGGGTACAGCCAGCCGCAAGAACAGCGAGGGCGAGAATGGTGGCGGACATACGCATAAAAATCACCTCGGTCAAAACAGGGAAAAGTATCAGTATAAACGTTGCGGAAGCCATGCCGGTTCCCGCTTCGCTGCATCATAGCTTAATTAGAACATTCAGCATGCAAGGAAAGCGCTTGCCTCCGCCTTTTCATGTTTCCGGCGGAGGACCGGCAAGAATATCGGGATCGATACCGGCGCGGCCGCTTGTTAGGTCACGCAGGTATTCAGCAAGCCCCACGAGCCTGCTATCGGGCACATCGAGCTGAAACACCGCGCCGTCTTGCGAAAAATCACGGGCTCTCACAGCGATATCGTCAAAGGTTTCAAGCCGCGCCTCCACCAGCGCGAGATCGGTAAACAGAACCGAAACGGAAAGCAGCGTGGTGGCGATGACGGGCTGTTTTTCCGCCTGCCGCAGGCACTCTGCGGCACTGCCACCATAGGCGCGTGCCAGACCGCCCGTACCCAGTTTGACGCCGCCAAACCAGCGGGAAACGACCACGACGACATCATCGATCTCTTGTCCTTCGATGGCTTGCAGGATCGGTTTTCCCGCCGTGCCGCCCGGCTCCCCGTCATCGGAAAAACGGTAATCTGCACCGAGCCGCCAGGCCCAGCAATTGTGGCTGGCATCGGCAAAGGAATTTTCCGCAACAAAGGCCCTGGCCGCCGCCTCATCGGCAACGGGCGCTGCGATGGTGGCAAACCGGCTCTTCTTGATTTCGCGCTCGCTGGTGGCGGGCTTGGTGAGCTTGAACATGGCATTCGGCACAGGTGAAACGATCCGCTGTTTGAACGGCACACACAAACCGAAGTCAAGTCGTGTCAGGAACGGCGGGCGACGATGCGGCCGGTGGCAAAGCAGCTGACAAAACCGGTCAGGCCGGTCGCAAACGTGCCCCAGGCCATATCGACACCAACCACAGTCCAGGACCAGTCCTTCAATGTTGCCATATTGGTGAGGTCATATGTGCCGTAGGCCATGAAACCAAACACCGCGCCATTGATCAGCCCCTTGAGGGATGAGCGTGCCTTTACGCCGGGGTAGACAACAAAATAGTATATACCAATCAGGTACATGAAGTAGAAACTTAAACCAGCATTCCAATTCGGTGACGGCAGCAGAAGCCCGCCGATCTCGGCCTCATAGAAGCTGAAGGCGACCGTACCGAGCCAGATGAAATCGAGCAACGAAAAGCATGCGGCCATTGCGGCAAACGCGATCAGATAGCGGGACATGGGCACCTCCTCAAATACCGAGCAATGGCTGGAATGCGCGCATGATCCGGCTTCGGAACTTAAGCGGCGCATCGGTCACGATCAGACAGATGCACTCACCGTCCGGCGTCACCACCGGCTCATGCACCGTATCCTCGTCCTCCTCGGAAAAATCGCCGGGGCCGAATGCCTCATCGTCGCAATGATAACAGCCGTGCAGGATCAGCGTGAGCTCTCGGCCACCATGGCCATGTTCCGGCAAAGGCCTGCCGGGCCCGACACGCAGCAGACGCACATTGATATCGCCTTCGACGGGGATCCGATACTGCGCGGCACCAATGCCGGCACGGCGCCAGCCGACATTATCGAGCGAACCGCCGATATAAGACCGCAGCGGTTCTGGCACCGCCTGATCATTCACTGCCAAGGTTTGTGCAGTGTCCGGTTCACTCACCGGCTGCTCCACAGGCTCAGCCTTCAGCCGGCGCAGCATGCTTTCCCAGCTCGCCTTCTCCGCGTCGGGCGCGCGTTCCGGTTCAATGTCTTCCATCAGCGCGCCGCCCGTGGCCTCCATCAATGTGAGGCGTTTGCGGCAATCCGGGCACAGCGCCAGATGCGTGGCGACGGCAAGGCTCCAGCCCTCTTCGAGCGAACCAGCAGCGTATTCGAGCAACAGCGCATCTGAAATATGGTGATTGATCTGGCTCATCGCTCTTCTCCCAGTGTCGAGCGCAGCTTGGAAAACGCGGCGCGTATACGGGACTTTACGGTGCCCAGAGGCAGGTTTGTCTTTTCAGCGATCATGCTGTGGGAAATGTCCTCGAAAAACGACATGTGCAACAGTTCGGCCTGTTCTTTCGGGAGTGTGGAAAGGGCTTGCCGCATCCGTTTGGCGCTTTCGTCCTGTTCAAAGTGGCTGTCGGGCGGTTCCGGCGCATCTGGCACGAAGGCCGGGTCATTCGGATCGAATTGCGGCCGTTTTGCCTTGCGCAGATTGTCGATCATCACATTACGGGCCAGCGTGAAAACCCAGGCTGACGCATTGCCTCGTTGCGGATCGAACATTGAAGCCTTGCGCCAGACCATCATCATGGTCTCCTGCATCAGCTCCTCCGCAAGCGGCCCGTCGAGCGCGCGCTTGAGCATATAGCTTCGAATGCGCGGGCCGAAATACACGAATAGCCGCTCGAACGAAGCAACATCGCGCGACCGCCCGGTTCGCACCAGGCAGAGTGTCATTTCTTCCGCCGATAATTCCGCCAAAGCTGAACCTTTCGACCTTGGTACCCTTGTGCCCACAATAGTGGACGCCGCCCGTAAACGAGCTATTTTGGGAACCGTGCCGTCAGCCGGTATGTAGTGAGCAAGGTCTGTCATGACCGCTATTACGACGCGGGTTCCCATCCGGATTGAAGGTTCCAACAATTTTGTCGCGAATTCAATCCGTCCGTCTGCTGCGTGCGTAGTTCTGGCTAAAGATCAGAGGAAAACCGTACATGCATCACAAGCTGGACAAGGCTCACAAGAAAATCCGCGCAGATCGAAAGATTGCCGTCATAGGTTCCGGCATTTCAGGCCTTTCGGCCGCATGGCTGTTGAGCAAATCCTCCAATGTCACGCTATTCGAAGCGGACAGCCGCCCCGGTGGACACTCGAACACCGCAGATGCCGTCATCAATGGCGAGAATATTGCAGTCGATACCGGCTTCATCGTCTATAATGAGCGCAATTATCCCAATCTGACGGCCATGTTTTCGCATCTCGGTGTGGCGACCGACGAATCTGATATGTCGTTTGCGGCTTCGCTGAATAATGGCGCGTTCGAATATGGTGGCAACAACATCGCAACCCTTCTCGCCCAGAAGTCGAACGTCCTGCGCTTCAGCTTCTGGCGGATGGTCTATGATATCTTCCGGTTCTATCGGGAGGCGCCGGCAGCGGCGAAAGACATGATGGGGATGGAACTGACGCTTGGCGACTATCTGGACAGCAAGGGCTATTCCAGACGGTTTGTTGAAGACCACATCCTGCCGATGGGTGCGGCGATATGGTCGACAACAGCTGACCAGATGCGTGCCTATCCGTTGGCAGCGTTCACGCGATTTTTCGAAAGCCACGGATTGCTGACCCTCGTCGACCGCCCGCAATGGCGCACGGTTTCCGGCGGCAGCCGCTCCTATGTCACGCGCATGCTAAAGGACATCAACGGCGAAATCCGTCTTGCAACGCCGGTGCGGCAGATCCACCGCCTGGAAGACCGCGTGCGTTTGACGCTGGATCATGGTGAACAACAGGAGTTTGACGCCGTGGTTGTCGCAACCCATGGCGATCAGGCGCTGGGTATGCTGGCAGATGCAGACGAGAACGAAGAGCGGCTTCTTTCTGCCTTTCGCTACACCACAAATGAGGCCTATCTGCACAGCGACGAACGGCAGATGCCGAAACGCCGCAAGGTCTGGTCGAGCTGGAATTATCTGGAGCGGAAGGGGCCGGACGAGATTTCTCTGTGCGTCACCTACTGGATGAACCGGCTGCAGAATATCGACGAGCGCTATCCGCTGTTTGTAACGCTCAACCCGGCCGAACCGATCCGTAACGACATGGTTCACGCCCGCTACACCTATACCCACCCTCTGTTTGACCGAAACGCAATCGACGCCCAGCGCGACCTCTGGCAAATCCAGGGCCGTGGCAATGTCTGGTATTGCGGCGCGCATTTCGGCAGCGGTTTCCATGAGGACGGCTTGCAGTCCGGCCTTGCCGTGGCGGAAGCGCTCGGCGGGATCAAACGGCCTTGGTCGGTAGAAAACGAGTCGGGACGCATCCACCTGGAGCCAGCTCTGGCAGCCGCGGAATGACATCATTTTCCGCCATATACAGAGGCGACGTCATCCACCGCCGGCATCGGCCAAAAGTCCACCGGCTTCACTACCGCGTGTTCTCGCTACTGGTCGACCTTGACGAACTTCCAGTACTCGGCCGCCGCCTGAAACTCTTTGGCCACAACCGGTTTTCGTTATTCAGCGTTCATGACCGCGACCATGGCAAGCTTGCCCTTGGTGACCTGAAGTCCTGGGCGCTCGAAGAGCTTTCCAACGCAGGCATTGACGAAGCGGTCGCGCGGGTGGAAATGCTCTGCTACCCACGCATCCTCGGCTATGTCTTCAATCCGCTGACGGTTTACTTCTGCTACCGCGCGGATGGCACGCTTGTCGCGATCCTCTATGAGGTCTGCAACACCTTCAAGGAGCGCATGACCTATGTGATCCCCGTTGTTGATGATACCCGCCCCGTTCGGCAGACTGCGGAAAAACAGCTCTATGTCTCGCCGTTCATCCCGATGGAGTGCGAATATCATTTTTCGATCGCACCGCCAGGCGGAACGGTATCCGTACGCATCAACGAAAAAGACAGCGAAGGCCCCTGCTGTTTGCTGCCTTCAACGGAAGACGTCACGAGCTCAGCGACCGGTCTCTTCTCTCCGCCTTTTTGCCTATCCGTTGATGACGTTAAAAATCATTGCGGGCATTCACCTGGAAGCGGTACGGTTACTGATGAAGGGAATACCGGTATTCAAACACCGGCCATCCGCATTGCGCATTCAAAGCGTGGTCGCGGACGGCAAGCCGCGAAGAGACAGGCCAGATGAACGCAACGCATGACGGATACGCCCCCACAAAAACCTCAAACTCTGGCAGAAGCCCATCGCCGGCATGGCGAGCCGGATCAACACAGGTTCACTGACGCTGCGCTTTCCGCACGGACGCGTCACCAGGGTTACCGGAAGAAACGAGGGTCCGGCGGCCGAGATCAAACTCAACAACCCGCGTCCGCTCTACCGCCTCCTCAGTGAAGGCGATCTCGGGTTTGCGCGCTCCTATATTGACGGCGACTGGGACACTCCGGACCTCGCTGCCGTCATCGATCTGGCGCTCGTCAACGAGGAAGAATTTTCGAAACTCTTGTCCTCGTCCTATCTGTTTACCCAGATGTCGCGGTTCCGACATCGCCTGCGCGCCAATACCAAGACCGGCAGTCGCCGCAACATCGCCTTCCATTACGACCTCGGCAATGCGTTTTACAAGCTCTGGCTGGATGAAACGATGACCTATTCAAGCGCACTCTACGAGGGTCGCGAACGGTCTCTCCCGGAAGCCCAGACAGCGAAATACGACCGGATTCTCGCCTGCCTCCAGATCGGTCCGGAAGATCGTATTCTTGAAATCGGCTGCGGCTGGGGCGGTTTTGCAGAACATGCCGCAGCAACCACGGGCTGCCATGTCACCGGGCTTACGCTATCACAGGAGCAAGCGAAATTTGCCCGCAAACGGCTCGCTGACAAGGGGCTTTCCGCGAAGACCGATATCCGGATCGAGGATTACCGCGATTGCCACGGTACATTTGACAAGATTGTCTCGATCGAAATGTTCGAGGCGGTCGGGGAGGAAAACTGGCCGGTGTTCTTTGATACGGTCAATGCACGGCTGACGCCGGGCGGCACGGCGGTAATCCAGTCGATCGCCATCGAGCACCATCGTCTCGATGACTACCGCAACAATCCGGATTTCATCCAGCATTACATCTTCCCCGGAGGCATGCTGCCGTCTGTTGAAACATTCCGCAAAGGTGCTGCGAGTGCCGGTCTGGCCGTAAAAGACCTGTTTGCATTCGGCAAGGATTACGCCCGGACGCTTCTGGAATGGGAGGAGCGTTTTCTCGCCGAATGGGAAACGATCCGGCCACTCGGGTTTGACGACCGGTTCCGGCGGATGTGGCAGTATTATCTCAACTACTGCGCCTCCGGGTTCAACGCCGGCCGGATCGACGTTGCTCAGTTTCACCTGCATAAACCGGCAGCCTGACGCTAAACGTCCCGCAGCGGTCTGGGGAAACGCAGCATCATGAACGCTGCCAACGCTGCTGCGCCGGTGATGTTCAGATAGGCGATATTTTGCATGTCACCGGGTGCGACCGCCATCAGCGGTCCGCCGATCCGGCCTTCAAGCGCGACGAACAGGACGAAGATCGCCGCAATCAGCCCCCGCGATAACCAAACCTCCGTGCGGTAGAACACAAGCCCCGCCAGCATGATGCAGGCAAACAGAAAGGCCAGCGTGTTGCTCTCGTCGCCGAGAATGAACGCTATCACCAGTGTATCGGCGAGCCCGACGAGCACCATGCCGAGGCGGGCCGCAAGGCTTCGCCCGCGGCGCGACAGGTACCAAACCACAAGATAGAGCGGCATCGTCAGCGCAGCCATGAGCGAGAGACGAAAGGCGCTTTCTGCCAGAAACCAGATGTAGACCGGATAGACCGGCTTGTTGAGCGCAAGCACCAGAGCACATGCGCCCGCCGCACCGCAAAGCGGATCGTCACGATGCAGCGCCTCGGTTTCGCGGTTGTTGATTTCTGACATAAGCATGTCCGCTCATTCACATGTATTTATTGACTTGTTTTCTGTTGGGGAAACCAGGGAAGAATGCATTCACCCTGCTTTTATAGGCCGTAAATGCCTCTCCGCGCGATGCCTCCATATGCTTTTCGAGATAGGGAATGCCCGAGACATGGTTGAGCAGCCAGTACATCATCACCGGAGCCAGAAGCGACACGACAAAGGGAAGGCCGCCTGAAACCCTGATAGCGCCAGAAGCGGCCAGGCGCACCACCACGACCACTCGAAGAAATAGTTGGGATGGCGGGAATAGCCCCACAGCCCGATGTCGCAAACCGTCTTGCCCTCAGGACTTCTGCGCTTGAACTGGGACAGCTGCCAGTCGGCCGTGCCCTCACCGGCAATTGCAATCAACGCAACGACAAGCGCGAGCCCATCAAGTATCCCCGGAAAGGGCGCGGGGTTGAGAATGGCGGCGTAGATCGAAAGCGTGAGAATGAATGCAGCAAAGGCCTGGATCAGCAGGAACCAGAGAAGCCGCGGCCCGGCACTGTCTCCCCACTCCTCGATCAGGGCCGCATAGCGTGGGTCATCCTTCTTGCCGGCGCTGCGGGTGGCGATATGGCCAGCCAGTCTGAGCGCCCACAGGCCGACAAGGATACCGGCGAGCCATTTGCGGGCAGGATTGCCGTCGACAGAGAAGACAATGACGGACAGACCCGCCAGCCCCGTTATCGCAGCCCAGATCGTATCGATCCAGCCGCTGTTGCCGGTCAGTCTCTGGACAGCCCATGCTCCGGACATGCCAAGGCAAAGACCGATGAAAACAAAAATCAGCAGCGATATAGACAAGTCGCCCTCCGTGAGAATGTGGTTTACACATCTCTACGGAGGGCGTGAAAGGACGGATCGTTTTTAGGTGTCAGCCCGGTGTCAGACCGCGCTGTTTTTCTGAACGGCGGCGCATCAGCTCCAGCACCGTCAGTAGGATCACCGACAGCGTCACAAGGATCGAGGCGACAGCAAGGATCGTTGGTGAAATCTGCTCGCGCAATCCGGTAAACATCTGCCATGGCAGCGTCTTTTGCGAGGCCGAACCAACGAACAGCACAACAACCACCTCATCGAACGAAGTGATAAAAGCGAACAGCGCGCCAGAAATCACACCGGGCAGGATCAGCGGCATCTGCACCTTGAAGAAAGTAGTGACCGGATTGGCACCAAGGCTCGCGGCGGCCCGCTCCAGCGACTGGTCGAAGCCGACCAGTGTTGCCGTCACGGTGATGATCACGAATGGTGTGCCAAGCACGGCATGTGCCAGCACAACGCCCCAGTAGGTGCCCTGAATGCCGATGCGCGAATAGAAGAAATACATGCCGGCGGCCGAAATGATCAGCGGCACGATCATCGGTGAAATCAAGATCGCCATGATGGCGCCACGATACGGCACGTGACTTTGCGACAGTCCGATCGCTGCTAGCGTGCCGAAGCTTGTGGCCAGCAGCGTAGCGGCCGGCGCGATCATCACCGAGTTTCTGAGCGCCTGCTGCCAGTCCGGGTTGGTGAAGAAGTCATGATAATGCTTGAAGGAATAGCCGGCGGGATCAAACGCCAGCATTTCCGGCGTGAAGGTGAAGAAGTCTGTTGCATTGAAGCTCAGCGGAATGATGACCATGATCGGAAAGATCAGGAAGAAGAAGATCAGTCCGCAGATCACCCGGAAGCCATAATACCAGACCCGCTGGGGCGTCGTCATATAGGGCGGCAGTTGGGCCATGGTCGGTCTCCTATCCGAGTTTCACGTTGTCGATGCCGATGACCTTGTCGTAGATGACAAAGCAGAGCATCACCACCAGCAGAAGCAGGGTGCCGAGCGCGGCAGCCAGGCCCCAGTTCAGGGAACTCGAGATGTGGTAGGCGATCCGGTTCGAGATGAAGATACCGGAGGTACCGCCGACAAGTTCGGGCGTGATGTAGTAGCCGATCGACAGGATGAAGACCAGAACAGCACCCGCGCCGATCCCCGGCACAGACTGCGGAAATAAATCCGCCAGAACGCCGTCCAGTCGGTCGCCCCAAGGCTCTTGGCCGCGCGCACATAAGTCGGTGAAATCGTCTTCATCACCGAATAGAGCGGCAGGATCATGAACGGCAGCAGAATATGGGTCATGGCAATGACCGTGCCTGTCGCGTTGTTGATCAGCGCAAGTCGCCCGTCATCCGACACAAGCCCGATGAACACCAGCATATCGTTGATGACACCCTGTTGCTGCAGCAGAACCTTCCAGGCCGAGGTGCGCACCAGAAGCGATGTCCAGAATGGCAGAAGCACGAGGATCATCAGCAGGTTCGCGGACCTCAGCGGCAGATGCGACAGCAGGAATGCCACAGGATAGCCAAGCAGCAGGCACGAGCACGTGATCACGACACTCAAAATCAGTGTACGCATGAACAGCAGCAGATAGATGCGCTGCCCCTCAGGCACCATCTCGATACCATCCGCGGTTCGCTGGGCATCAAGCGCCGCCAGATAATAGCCGTCGGTGTAGCGGCCGGAATAACGATCAAGCGTTTGCCAGACCGCGAGCGAGCCCCAGTCCTCATCGGCATCGATGAACTCCTCACGCGCGGTGAGCGCTTCGAAACTCGGGACCGCCTCGGCCGCCGTCAGCAGCAACTCAGCCATCGCGCCAGAATAGGATGAAGCAGCATCCGGATTTTCGATCAGATCATCATAAAGCGCAGCGTAGACCGGATTCCAGGGTTCTTCTTGCGTCGGGCTGTCACCGTCTTCTGTCCGGATGACGTCAGCGAAACCGCTGTAAATATCGGCCGTGCGCGGCAGTGCCTGTTTCGCGGCCTCGGAAAGCACGAAAGCGGGCTGGGGCACCGCATCATCGCCAGCGGCTGCCCATTTGGACTGCGCAGCGACCCAGTCTTCAGATGCCATCAGGGAGACCCATGTGGCGGGCTCGACCCAGGCTTCATTCAGATTTTCGAATTGCTCAGTAAAGATCTCGCCGAAATCATCGACCCTGCGTCCGGTCTTGCGGAACAGGCTCGACATCCCGGTCATTTCGTAGTTCAGCCGTGAACCAAGGCGCGTATGCCGCTTGCGCTCGGCCGCGATCACAAGATCATCGCGCAGTGCGGAAAACACAACATCGCTGGGTATTTCGCCAGAGCTCTCATCCCAACTTTCAAGCACCGTGACCGTGCGTGGCAGCGTCTCGGGTACAATCTCGTTCTGCACCGAGCGAAACAACATATCGACGATCGGCGCGGCGAAGGAAATCAGCACAAACAGCAGGAGCGGCGCAATGAGAAGGAGCGCGCGCATCTTCTGGCGTCTCAGCGCTTTGGCCAGGCTAGCCTTCAGCGGCTTGCCGTCGGAGGTCGTCAGCTTCTCCGCCGTGTTGGTGGTCGTGTCGCTCATGTTCCCCGCTTCTTTCTGGTTCGGCCTTCGGCATTCGCTGTCGGCCATCTGTCGCGACCGTTCAACATTTGCGGTGCGGAAGGGCCGACCGGCCCTTCCGCGTGTCTGATCGAAGTCAGAGCTTACTGTACCAGCCAGGCCTGGAACTTGGCGTCCAGGTCATCGCGGTAGTCAGCCCACCATTCGTAGTTATAGACAAACACGTTCTTGGAGTTTTCCGGAGCGGTCGGCATGTGCGGGCCCATGTCAACGCCGAGTTCGGCATGCTTTCCGACGAGCGGAGCCGAGGAGTTACGCGCCGGGCCGTATGAGATGTATGCGGCCTGGTCGGCCAGGCGCTGCGTATCGGTCGCGTACTTCACGAAATCCTTGACCATGGCGAGGCGGTCTTCCGGAAGACCTGCGGGAATGATCCAGCCGTCAAGGTCGAACACCTGGGCATCCCAGAGCATTTTAAAGGGCTGGTTTTCTTCAACAATCGCGGAGAACCAACGGCCATTATAGGAAGAGCCCATCACGATTTCACCGTCAGCCAGAAGCTGCGGCGGCTCAGCAGCGGCCGACCACCAGATCACGTCATCCTTGATGGTGTCGAGCTTGGCAAAAGCGCGGTCCTGGCCTTCTTCAGTTTCCAGAACGTCGTAGACATCTTCCTTGGCAACCCCGTCGCAGATCAAAGCCCATTCAACATTGTTGATCGGGCGCTTTTCAAGAGCGCGCTTGCCCGGATAGGTTTCGGTGTCGAACATTGCGCAGATAGATTCCGGCGCCGGCGCACCTTCCGGCAGAAGATCCGGACGGTAAGCAGCGGTTGTTGAATAAACGATCTGCGGAATGAAGCAGTCCGAAACGATCAGGTCGCCGAAATCTTCCGATGCCGGTGTGCCATCCGGCGCCGGAGCGAGCATTTCGTCGGGATCGTATTCCATGGCGAGGCCTTCGTCGCAAAGACGCATGGCATCAGCGGCAACAACATCGACCAGATCCCATGTGACATTGCCGGCCTCGTTCATGGCTCTGAGCTTGGCAACGGCCTCATTCGACGATCTGTCCCAGACAACTTCGATATCCGGGTTCATTTCCATATAGGGATCCGTGTAGGCGCTCTTCTGAGAAGCCTGGTACGCGCCGCCCCACGAGACGATGGTCATTTCTTCGGCGTAGGCCGCCGTCGATGTGGCAAGCGATGCCGCCAGTGCCAGAATAATAGACTTGGTTTTCATAGTCTTTCTTCCCCTTCTTCGAGATAATTCTGCGGGCCTCAATGCCCGCATCTTGAGAGAACCGCCGGTCACAGGACCAGCGGACGCTACTTACGCGACAGGATCAAGCGCCTTGCAGTCGGCGGCGGTAAACCCGATCGCCTGCTGCTTGCCTTGGTGCAAATCCCAGCGCTCGCCGCGATTTCTAACCTTGACGACGAACTCGTTGTTTCCGCACACATTCATGCGCACGCGGATGTGGTCGCCAAGATAGATCAGTTCCTCGATCGTGCCGGTAATGGTGTTGGCATGATCATCCGTGGGAACGATTTCGACACGCTCTGGACGGAGCGAAATAGTGGTGCGGTCGCCGACCTTGTCGACATTCACCTTGTCGGCAACGATCATGGTGCCGTCATCGAGCTTGACCGCGCATTCATCGCCGCGAACCTCGGTAACCGTCCCGCTGAGCTTATTGTTCTCGCCGATAAACTGGGCGACGAACGAGTTCTGAGGGTTTTCGTAAAGCGCGGATGGTTCCGAAAGCTGCTGCACGATACCGTCGTTGAACACTGCGACGCGGTCCGACATGGTCAACGCCTCGGTCTGGTCATGCGTCACGTAAACGAAGGTCACGCCGAGGTTGTCGTGGATGTGCTTGATCTCGTACTGCATCTGCTCGCGCAGCTGCTTGTCGAGCGCGCCGAGAGGTTCATCCATCAGCACCAGTTCCGGGTCAAACACCAGCGCGCGGGCCACGGCCACACGCTGCTGCTGGCCGCCGGAAAGCTGCGCAGGACGCCGGCTTCCGAAATCTCCGAGCTGGACCATGTCGAGCGCACGCTTGACCTTTTCCTCCTGCTCGGCCTTGCCGATGTTGCGCAACTGCAGCGGAAACGCGAGATTTTCAGCCACCGACATATGCGGAAACAGCGCGTAATTCTGGAACACCATGCCGATTCCGCGCTTGTGCGGCGGTACGTTGTTAATCGGCCTTTCGTTGAGATAGATCTCACCGTAAGTGGCCGGTTCGAACCCGGCCAACATCATCAGGCAGGTGGTTTTCCTGAACCTGACGGGCCGAGCATGGTCAGAAATTCGCCCGGCGGAATATCCAGATTTAATTTTTTAACAACGAGGCTTTCGCCATCATAACTTTTTGAACACTATCGTACTTAACCGAAGCACCCCGGTTTTCAGCCATTTTGTCCCCTTATTATTTTGGACCTCGCGGGCCGCATTCTTGTGCGCGCCTTCTCAAATGATCCGGCTTCATACTGCAATTCGCGCTGCCTAAATCAACCTCAAATTTAAATAACGGACAAAGAATGGGCAAAAATGATCGCAATTTCAACCGGGGTTTGATGATTTTATGGGGTTGACAGACTTTCGTCTGTATTGGCTTTACTGCGAAAACAGATGTTTATGGCAGGAAATTCAAGCCGATCGACGATGCCGAACACACGGAATCCCGGCACCTCTCAGAAATTTCTATTAGGAAAATTCAGAGCGCCTCGTCGGCAATCAAGACCTCGACGCTCAACCCGTCATAGGCAGGTTCAACATAATCGGGGGTCTCTTTTGCAACCGTCTCATAGTCGAGAGGGATATGCATATGGGTCAGAATCGCCCTGCGCGCGCCGAGATAATCCACCCAGGACAAGGCCTGCCCCAGCGACAGGTGGCTCGGATGCGGGTGGTACTGCAGTGCGTCGATCACCAGAAGATCGAGATCGCGCAGCTTTTCGATGGCGGTGGCCGGAAAGTCGCTAACATCTGTGCAATAGGCAACATCGCCCAGCCGATAGCCGAGCGAAATAATATCGCCATGCTGCTGGCGGTGCGGCATGAACCGCATCATTCCGCCGGGTCCATCGATGATAACCGGCTTTTCGAAATCGGCAATGACATTGGCCTGTGCAATCGGAGGATAGGCACTGCCCTTCGGTGTTTCGAGACAATAGGCAAAGCCTTCGAGCATCCGCGCCATCGTCTGCTCGTCAGCATAAACGGGAATCCGCTGACGCTGAGCGTGAAAATAACCGCGAAGGTCGTCAATGCCGTGAATATGGTCGGCATGAGCGTGGGTGAACAGCACTGCATCAATACGGCCTACGCCTTCGCGCACCATTTGCTCACGAAAATCAGGCCCGGTGTCGATCACCACCGTCGTCGCGCCGCCGTCGGGAGCAAACTGCTCCACCAACAGTGCCGTGCGTGTGCGCCGATTCTTCGGGTTTTGCGGGTCGCAAGCCCCCAGTCTCCGGTGATGCGCGGCACACCGGGCGATGACGAACAGCCGAGAATGGTGAAACGGCGGCGGTAGACCAAGGTCAGACCCGCGTCATCTTTGAGAAGCAACGAAAGGCGTTTTCTGTGGTCGTATCAGCTATCTCAGCCTCGCTTATGCCCTTGACCTCAGCCAGAACGCGGGCCGTGTTGACCACGTAGGATGGCTCATTGCGCTTGCCGCGAAACGGTGTCGGCGCCAGATAGGGCGCGTCGGTTTCCACCAGCAGGCGGTCCATGGGAACATCGGCGGCAATCGCCCGCAACTCGTCCGACTTCTTGAAGGTCAGGATACCTGAAAAGGAAACGTATCCGCCGAGCTCGACACCTGTGCGCGCCAGTGCCGCGCCGGAAGAGAAGCAATGCAGAATGAAGGGAAACGCGCCCTCGCCTGCCTCCTCACGCAGGATTGCGGCCATGTCATCATCGGCATCACGGCTGTGGATCACCAGTGGCAGACCGGTTTTGCGAGCGGCAGCAATATGGCGCCTGAGGCCCGTCTTCTGTGCCTCTGCCTTTTCCGGCTGGTAATGGTAGTCAAGCCCGGCCTCGCCGATCGCCACCACTTTGGGGTGATCACTCAGGCGAATGACGTCATCGGTGCTGATATCGAGTTCTTCATCAGCATTGGCCGGATGGGTTCCGACAGAGCAGAACACATTCTCATATTTTTCTGCGATTTCAACAACCTGATTGAACTTCTTCACCCGTGTTGAGATCGTCACCATCTGTGCAACGCCCGCCTCCTTCGCCCGCGTAACGAGATCGTCACGCTCGGCGTCGAAGTCGGGAAAATCGAGATGACAGTGCGTATCGATCAGCATGAGTTCCTATTCCTCAGGCGCGACATAGCGCGGAAAGACTGGGGACGGCTTTTCCTGCGGTGTGCCAGCCTTCAGCCGGCCAGCCTTACCCAAATGCTTAAAGTCGCGTTCTGTTTCCGGTATCGAAATCAGATCGAGCAGTTTTCCCGCAGAGGTCGGCATAGCCGGCTGCAACAGGATTGCCACTTGGCGCACCACCTCGGCCGTCACATAAAGCACGGTCGCCATGCGCTCCGGATCGGTTTTCCTTAAAGCCCAGGGCTCCTGCCCTGCAAAATAACGGTCGGCCTCCGAGACAAGCCCGATAATGGCCGCCATGGCGCGGTGGATCGCGAACTTCTCCATGGCGTCGCGGACAGTATCGATCGCCGCGTCAGCAGCGGCCAGCATCGTCTCGTCTTCGGCCGCCAACGGCCCGCATTCAGGGATCTGGCCGTCGCAGTTCTTGGCGATCATCGACAGCGACCGACTAGCGAGATTGCCGATACCGTTGGCAAGATCGGAATTGATGCGGATGCCAATCGCTTCATCGCTATAGCTGCCATCCTGACCGAACGAGACCTCACGCAGCAGGAAATAGCGGATCTGGTCGAGGCCGAAATGGTCGACAAGATTGAAGGGGTCGATGACATTGCCCACGGATTTCGACATCTTCTCCCCTTGTTGAGGAGAAACCCGTGCGCATAGACCCGTTCCGGCAGCGGCACACCGGCGGACATCAGGAATGCCGGCCAGTAAACCGCATGGAAACGGATGATATCCTTGCCGATGATGTGTACGCCCGGCCAGTATGACCACAGCGGATCGCTCTCATCGGGGAAACCGAGCGCCGTGATATAGTTGGTCAGCGCGTCGACCCAGACATACATCACATGATCCGGGTTATCTGGAACCGGCACACCCCAGTCGAAGGTGGTGCGCGAGATCGAAAGATCCTTGAGGCCGGATTTCACGAATGAGACGACCTCATTGCGCCGTTCGGCCGGGCCGATGAAATCGGGATGCTGGTCAAAATATTCGAGCAGCTTGTCGCCATAGGCAGACAGCTTGAAGAAATAGCTTTCCTCCTCGACCCATTCGACCGGAGAACCGAGCGGCTCACGGCGCAGGCCATCCTCACCGACAGTCGTTTCGCTCTCGTCAAAATAGGCTTCCTGGCGCACCGAATACCAGCCGCCATATTTCCCGAGATAAATATCGCCATTGTCCTGCATGCGCTTCCAGAGCGCCTGTACAGCCTTGCGATGGCGCTCTTCCGTGGTGCGGATGAAATCGTCATTGGAACAATTCAGCTCAGCGAGCAGCCCGCGAAACACTGCCGAATTGCGATCCGCCAGTTCGATCGGCGCGATGCCTTCCTTTTCGGCGGTTTGCTGCATCTTCTGGCCATGCTCGTCGGTGCCGGACAGGAAACGCACATCCACGCCGTCCAGCCTGCGAAAGCGCGCAAGGGCATCGCTGGCAATCATGGTGTAGGCATGACCGATATGCGGTGCACCATTAGGATAGAAGATCGGCGTTGTAATGTAGTATTTGTCTTTATCGCTCATTCTACTGTCCGTGTGCATGGCTGTCGCGGCGCTGGCGGCGGGCCGCTCAGCAGGCTATCTTCGATGTCGGGGCAAGCCGGGTTCCGGTTAAGATCCGGCCCCGGGTGCTTGAAACCAGACCGGTCTTAACGCCACAGCCAAGGCGCATCAAGTCAAACCTGCATCAGCCCGCCACGGCTTGCAGGCCCAGTGCGGATCTCAGACGCGACAGCAGATCGAGGGTCAGTTGCCGGCGGTCGAGATTATAGGCCTCCGCCTCGATGACGTCCCCCGCTATCCGGGCAGACAGCAGCGCCAGTTTGTCGGCGACAACGAGGTCGCCGGAAAGCGCCGCGTTTCGGGCACGCGCCTTGATGTCTCCATCGATATGCCCAAGCAGGAAATTGAAAACCGTTTCGTTTTCTCGCTTGGCAAGTGCGTCGGCGAGCTTGTGCATCACAAGGCGCGCTGCAGCCGGTTCGCCCTTCAGTGCCGCGTCATAGGTATCTATGATCTCCAGTCCGCCATAGTTGAGAAGCTTCAGCGCCTCCGACACACTGCCATTGGCAAGAGACGCCATCCGCTGCGTATCCTGTTCGCCTGCCGAAACCCCGAGTGCAGACAGCGCCGCGGCCAGATCGTTGGCCGAAAGCGGTCGCAGCCGCAGCGGCAGGCAACGCGAACGTATGGTGGGCAAAAGCCGCCCCGGCGCATGCGACACCAGCAGGAACATCGCATTTTTCGGCGGCTCCTCCAGAATTTTGAGGATGGCATTGGCTGCGCTGCGGTTGAGGTCGTCGGCAGCATCAACGATCACAATCCGCCAGTTTCCCGTGCCTGAGGTCTGAGAGAGAAATGCCCGGCCCGACGAACCTCTTCCACGGTGATCGCCGTTTTGAGTTTGCCGGTTTTCTGGTCGACAGGCCGTTTGAGATGCAGAAGATCATGGGAGGCACCGGCGATAATCTGACGTGTCAGCGGCGCGGCGTGGTCGGGCACAATCAGAGTATCGGGCGCGTGGGTCGCGTCGGGAAAATGCAGAATATGGTTGGCGAAGCGAAAGGCGAGCGTGGCCTTGCCGATCCCTTCGGCGCCTTCAAGAAGAACGGCGTGGTGGCCCTTACCGCTGCGATAGGACTGCGCAAGAAACTGCTCTGCCTCGCCGTGACCGAAGAGCTGCCGGTTCTGTGCGGGCTCAACCGCCCCATCCAGTAAAAGATCATCAGCCATCAGAACCGACCTTCAGTTGTCGCGCCCTCAGCGCGCCATCGACAGCGCGCCACACATCTGCCGCCACGTCTTCGGGCGTCCCGCCAGCGTCCAGCACCCTGCACCGCAGAGGCTCAGCTTCGGCGATCTTCAGAAAAGCGCGGCGACGAGCTTCGTGAATAGCCAGATCCTCTTTTTCAAACCGATCGGGTGCGCCCGCAAGCGCCGTCTCCGGCAACCGCTGGCGCGCACGCTGTAGCCCTTCCGGCGCCGGAAGGTCGAATATGAGGGTCAGATCAGGGACGATACCGTCGACCGCGACACGTTCGACTGTTGTAACAAATTCCGGCGAGAGCCCGCCCGAGACCCCTGGTAGACCCGCGAGGAATCCATGAAACGGTCACAGAGAACAATACGGCCGCCCTCGAGCGCCGGCTTGATGACCTCTTCGACATGATCGTTCCGGGCGGCGGCGAAAAGTAAAACCTCCATACCGGCCCCGAACGGCTCCGCTGAACCGGAAAGAAGCACATTACGAACCGCTTCGGCGCCAGCCGACCCACCGGGTTCACGCGTGGTCAGGACATCATGCCCAAGTGCACTCAGCCGGGCGGCAAGCAGCCGGATCTGCGTTGACTTGCCAACACCCTCTCCGCCTTCAAAACTGATAAACATGCCTGTGTGCACCGCAACGCCTGCCTTCGGATAGTCTGATCTCCGAACGGTTTAGCGCACCCGCACCGAAATCGGAATCGATTTCCGCGCCCCCAAAGCGCGCCATGGCAAAATGCAGAGATTCGGACCGGGAAAAAGCCCTGACGGGACAATGGCTACTTCTTGAACGGAATAGGCACTGCCGAAGACAGGTCACCACGATCAGCAAGGATGGAACTGGCAGCCTCAACTGCCGCCGTCTCCGACGCGTTGTCGACAAGAGCAAGCGCATGGCCGTCCGCCGCAACATTGGCGACCTTGGCAACGGAAGTGTTGTCAGAGCCGGCTTGCGGAACGGACTTCATCTTGGCGAGCGCCAGAAGCGTCGTGCCGGAGCCTTCCGCCTTCTCTTCCGTCTTGATCTGAGCGATCTGCACCTGGGCGTCACCCATGCGTGCCGGATCAACACCCGCTGGCAGAGCCGGCTTCGTCTCGTAAGATGCAAGGAGGTAATTCATATCGTCCGGAGACCGGGGCGCCGGACCAACGTAATCGACGCGCACATCCGCAACGCCTTCATGCGTCATGTCGAGCATCTCGGCCGCCTTCTTCGACAGGTCGATAATCCGTCCCGACACAAACGGTCCGCGATCGTTGACACGCACAATAACCGAGGAATCGTTTTTCAGATTGGTCACGCGGACATAGCTTGGCAAAGGCAAAGTCTTGTGTGCAGCCGAAAGGTGATTCATGTCATAGACTTCACCGTTGGCCGTCTGTCCACCGTTGAAATTAGGACCGTACCAGGAGGCAAGTCCCTCCTTGGAGTATTTCTCCACATGTTTGGGTGTGTACCATTTACCCCTCACCTTGTAGGGCTTTCCGACTTTCAGGTAGCCAAGACTTGCGGAGGTCGCGGTCTCCGTTCCGGCCGCCTCGACAGTTACGTTGGCATCGTCCTCGGTATTATCGGTTGCGTCGCCCGTTGTGGCGCACCCGCCCAACAGTGCTGTCACTGCAAGCATTGCCGCCGAAACAGGAAATCGGAATTCTTTCATGCCAGCAATTCTTCCATCTGTCTTGATCAGACCGCGGAACACTTTCCGCCGGATCACGCCATCTTGAAATTTGGATTCCGTCCCCTATCGCGGGACTTCATGGCTGCTTTAAGGCGCGTATCAAATTCAGCGCCCCTTTCAACCCGAAATTGTTTTGTCCCGGCACCCGCCGTCTGGCGGATGCCGTTGCAATCATATTGCCACGGCAAAGGCAATCCGGCATTGACCGTTACAAGATTGCGATGATAAAGCCCGATCGCCGGATTGGAAACCACAGCATACCTTTTGAGGTATTCCAGCCGATGCGGAGGAGTGGCCGAGCGGTTTAAGGCACCGGTCTTGAAAACCGGCGTACGTGAAAGCGTACCGTGGGTTCGAATCCCACCTCCTCCGCCATTCAGCTATGTAGGTCCTTGTTTTATATTACTTATATTATAGAGTTCTGCCGCCGCCTGCCATCCTGCATGCCATTGTGGTGTGACGCGCGGTTCAGGAATTTTCGATGTAGTGACACACGATGTCAGTCGTTCTCACCTAATGCTTGCTCCTTCAAATCACTTAAGTTCTTAAATAAGCGATCTATGTCGAAGATAAGCGGATCGGATCGACCGCATTCTTTCAGCATTGATGCCGAGTTTTGTAGGCGTTCTGCTGCTGCAAGCACTCGGCGATGCCCGTCTGGATCATTGGATTCCCAGCCTTCAGTGATCCACTTCGGAACAGGCTTTTCACTGGCAAATCTATCCAAGTTTGAAGAAAAGCGGAGAAGGAGGCTGGTTTCATCAAGTTCGTCGTCTCTCCAATTTATCATTGTTGTCGATATGATTTTTGTCCCCTTTCGATGCTGGTTCAGTGTTTCCCGGTCGGCCTCGATTTGAGCCGCAAACTGGGCTAGGGCCGTGTTAAAGGCATGAAGCGCGTTTTGCTCCTTAAGATACGCCGTCTGCTGACCAACGTATTCGGCTTGCCTCCGGGCTTCCTCAGCTTGGCTCTCCATCACGTTGCGATTTAATTCAAACTCGCGCCGAGTGAGCTTGAGTTCAGCTCGCTGCTCTCGAAGTTCGTTCGACTGGATGAACACGGCGGCTATCAACCAAACGAAGGCCAGCGGCGCGAATGCGCCCGCGAGGAAGTCGCCCCAGCCTTCGGCTCGCTCTGGCCAACCCGTCGCAAGAATTATGAGGCCTTCAAGCACGAGTATCACAATTGTGGTGACGACCGCAGTTTTTAGGATCTTCGGTCGGTCGTCGGGTGACTTCTTTTCCATCTTTTACCCCTCGTCGCGCACAATGGTGCCGCTGCGTTCCCGCTTGACTGAGCCTCGCAGAAACAGCGATCCGTCTATTTGGCGGCAGAAACACAAACAAGGGCAGAGAGAAGGAAGCCCGGAATGCCGCGCAAAGATGAAATTGACTGCTCTACCATTGGTTTCTCGCGAGTATCACAACTACTACGTAACCTGTTGGCCTTGTAAACGGATAAACGTCCCTGTCGACGTCGGCCTTGTTCTCCCTCAAAAATCCACCTTGCGCCTGAAGCCAAGATGTTTGCGGTGCGGTCGCCGAGGCGAGTGGACCATTATTCCAAAGTGCACGGTGGCAATGCGCCCCGGTTCTCCCGGACACGCAAATCGCTAGCGCACGATGATCTAACCGGACATAATGCATGTCGCAGATTTGCAGACTGTGTTGCATTGGTCAGGAAGCACGTACTGCTTCAAACCCTAGGCTATGCTAGCTTTGCATCTGCGCTGGGGGTGATTCTGCAGAATGGACATTGTCGGACAGATAAAAGCTGCGTTTGAGGCAGGCGCCAAGTTCCTCTGGGGCATTTTTCTCGCTGCAATCGTGGCAACATACCTCTACCATTTGAGGCCTGAATGGTTTTTCGGGCTGCCTCAATGGGCGATGCCTGTCGTTAGATTGGTGGCGACCATTTTCGGGGTGTTTGCGCTCGTATCAGCAGTGGAACCCATATGTTCGAGTTTGAAAAAACTTGGGCGGTTTCTGCTGACGCCCTTTAGAAAGAGGCGCATTCGGCGAGAGCTTCTGCGTGTCGGCATTTCTGAGCTATTTTTCATCTGCATCGCGCGGACGTCTCAAAATCGTTCTTTTCCGGCAAAACCAGATTCGGAGCATATTCTCGCGCTTGAGAGAAAAGGCCTTATTGAGAACGGCGGTGCAAAAGTCGGCCACGAAAGCGGCGGAATAATCTCGTCCGCGGGCGGAGTAAAATCCGGCCACCTATCTTCCTTCTGCAATGAGCGCAGGAGGGACAGAGGATTTACACCGTGGATCTTTATCTGAAGGTTCGTCTGGCCGTCTCGGAAGGGATGAGCCGGCGTCAGGCAGCCAAACACTTCAACATATCCCGCGACAGCGTAGCGAAGATGCTGTCGTATTCGACGCCACCTGGCTATCAGCGACAATCACCAGTCCGGCGGCCGAAGCTGGACGCGTTCGTTTCGACGATCGACCACTGGTTGGATGAAGACAGACACGTGCCGCGCAAACAGCGCCATACGGCCAAGCGTGTTTTCGACCGGCTTTGTGATGAGTGCGGGTTCACCGGCGGCTATACGATTATCAAGGACTATATCCGGGAGCGGGAACAGCGCCGTCAGGAAGTGTTCGTGCCGCTTTCTCATCCGCCCGGCCATGCGCAGGCGGATTTCGGTGAGGCGACGGTGGTGATCGGCGGTGTCGAGCAGAAAGCCCGGTTCTTTGTGCTCGACCTTCCGCATAGCGACGGCTGCTACGTGCGGGCTTATCCGGCGGCGGTGGCCGAGGCCTGGATTGATGGCCACGTCCATGCGTTCGCCTTCTTCGGGGCCGTGCCGCAATCGATCGTCTATGACAATGATCGCTGCCTTGTGGCGAGGATCCTGCCTGACGGCACGCGTAAGCGGGCAACACTGTTCAGCGGGTTCCTGTCCCACTACCTGATCCGGGATCGCTATGGCCGGCCCGGAAAGGGCAATGACAAGGGTAACGTCGAGGGCCTTGTCGGTTATGCCCGGCGTAACTTCATGGTCCCCATCCCGCAGTTTGCGACCTGGGATGCGTTCAATGCCTTTCTGGAAGAACAGTGCCGGAAGCGCCAATGTGACAGGCTGCGCGGTGAGAGCGAGACGATCGGTGAACGGCTGCAGCGCGATCTGGCGGCTATGCGCCCCTTGCCGGCGTCGCCCTTCGATGCCTGCGATCAGGCCAGCGCCAGGGTGACGGCCCAGTCTCTCGTTCGCTACAAAACCCGCGCATCGGCCAGGAGATCGGGAACGATTTCCGTTCGGAACGATGCGCATATTCAAAGTGCCGGATCGTCGCGTGCGCAAAGAGCGCACGGCGATCCGGTGACTATTCCGTGCCTGTCGCCTACGGTCATCAGGACGTTTGGGTTCGAGGCTATGTCGACAAGGTGGTGATTGGTTGCCGCGGCGAGATCATCGCCCGCCATCCCAGGAGCTGGGATCGGGAAGATGTCATCTTCGACCCTGTTCATTACCTGCCGCTGATCGAACAGAAGATCAATGCGCTGGATCAGGCGGCCCCTCTGCAGGGCTGGGCTCTGCCGGAGGAGTTTGCGACACTGTGCCGGCTGATGGAAGGCCGCATGGCAAAGCATGGCCGGCGAGAATACGTGCAGGTTCTTCGTCTGCTGGAAAGCTTCGATATGGCTGACCTGCATGCGGCGATCAAGCAAGCCCTGCAACTCGGCGCGATTGGCTTCGACGCCGTCAAACATCTGATTCTTTGCCGGGTGGAGCGCCGGCCGCCGCGACTGGATCTGTCGATCTATCCCTACCTGCCGAGAGCAACCGTCGAGACGACATCGGCGAAGGCGTACATGGGCCTCTTGTCATCGGGGAAGGGAGAAGCGGCATGAGCACCGAAGCACCCGAGATTCTGCTTGCCCACGACCTCAAGACCCTGAAGCTGCCGACCTTCCAGCGGGAGTATCAGAAACTGGCCCGGCTTTGCGCCACCGAGGGCGTCGACCACATCGGGTACCTCAGCCGGCTTGCCGAGCGGGAAATGGTCGAACGGGATCGTCGTAAGGTCGAGCGGCGTATCAAGGCAGCCAAATTCCCGGTCGTCAAAAGCCTCGACAGTTTCGACTTTGCCGCCATCCCGAAGCTCAACAAGATGCAGGTGCTGGAGCTGGCCCGCTGCGAATGGATCGAGCGTCGCGAGAACGTCATCGCTCTCGGCCCCAGCGGAACCGGGAAGACGCACATAGCGCTCGCCCTCGGCCTTTCAGCCTGCCAGAAGGGCCTGTCCGTTGGCTTCACCACAGCCGCAGCCATGGTCTCAGCGAGATGATGGAAGCCCGTGACGAGCGGCGCCTCTTGCGTTTCCAGAAGCAGATGGCAGGGTACAAGTTGCTGATCATCGACGAACTCGGCTTCGTGCCGCTCTCCAAGACTGGCGCGGAACTGCTGTTCGAGTTGATCTCGCAACGTTATGAGCGGGGCGCCACCCTGATCACCAGCAATTTGCCCTTTGATGAATGGACCGAAATCATGGGATCCGAGCGCCTGACCGGCGCTCTGCTCGACCGCGTCACGCACCATGTCAACATTCTCGAAATGAATGGCGACAGCTATCGTCTCGCCCAAAGCCGTGCCCGAAAGGCCAGCTGAAACCCTTCAAAATCGCTACGCAGGTATGAGGCCCCGCTCGGGCTACGCCCTCCCGCGGGCCTCATACCTGCGCCCGAGGTGGCCGACTTTTGCTCCGCCCCGTGGCCGGTTTTTACGCCGCCGTTGACAATGCGCGCCCCAACCCTCACGGAACGAACCTCTCTTCACCGTGAAAGGCTTGCGGATTTGATGATCGAACATGGCGTGGGAACGCGCGATTACCGGATGTTGAAGGTGCAGCGTCTTGACGAGGACTTTTTCAATGAAGACGGTTGATTGAGCTTTCTGATGCGTTTGGTCAGATAGGCAGCCCCCGCCGACCACCGCCACAATGCGGACACTTGCGTTGAAATATATCTGACCCGTTGGCGCCGTATCTTTCCTGGCATCTCGTGCACTGAAGAATGTATGCCTTCTGGTTGTAGTTGTAGGCGCTTGCAAACATAACGGCCTCTGCTTGCAAACATCGGCGATTTCTGCTCGGATTATCTGACAATGGAGAGCGTGATTTGCTCACGCTCTTTGCCAATGTGCTTGCCAACATCCTGCGCTGCTCGCAAACGACGGCCCGTGCTCACATTAACTGCCAGCGAGGGCATGATCAAACCGGCACGCCCGCCTGGCGCAGTTGCTCGGTCAGGTCGCGGGAGTGTTCGGGATCGAGGGTGCCGGCCAGGAAAGCGCGGATATCTGACGGCCGCGCGTTGAGATGCGTGACCAGAGCCGCTGCGTCGTAGCCATTGCGGGTCAATGTCGGCTCGAGATCGTCGATGGCGCGGGACAGCACCTGCTCGACGATTTCGGCGGTGACCGGTTTGGCGCCGAGACGAAAGCCCTGCTCGAATGCGAGGGTGAGATGCATTTCGATCTGGAGCGGTGTCCGCAGCCGGTCGGCGAGGAGGTCGATGGCTTCTTCCTCGAGGAGTTCACCAACCTTCACCCCTTCGGTCGCACAGGCGCCAAGCAGCCATGCGACATAGTCGCGACGCGCGGAACCGATCCCCTCGTAGTCGAATATGGTCGTTCGATACCCGATCTCCTCCATTTGCGGACGACGCAGATCATTGCGCAGACGGGGATGGCCGACAAGCAGCACGGAGAGGAGGATGCCTGCGTCGGCAACCACCTCCATCAGCCGTTTCAGGCCGGTTAGGGTCTTGTGGTGCAGGTCATGGGCCTCGTCGACCACCAGGACGATGGGCCGTTTGCCCTTTTTCATGATGTCACGCAGATCGCGCTCCCGGCGTTCGGCCTGTTTGGGGATCTTCACTTGCGCGCGATCGCCGGGCGACAAGTCGTAGAACAGGGCTTCAATGAGCGACGGCAGCGAAGTGCGCCGTTTGTCGACCGCCAGCGACTTGGCGAGCGCAACCTTGCCGGCCTTGGTGAGCTCGGCTTCGATGCGCCGCAGAAGGTGCGTTTTCCCCGAACCGACGAGGCCGGAGACCACGACAAGCCGGCCGGTCTGGACGGCCGCACACACCTCGCGAATGATGGTGCGCTGATGCTCGGTCTCGAAGTTGCCGGCCCCTGGAAGGGTCGGTCGAGGCCGTAACTGGATTGAACGTCAGCGAGCATCATTCTTCCTTTCGTCGCGCCTGGAAGCGTTCGCGGATACGGGCCGCGATCATCTTTTGTCGAGTGTTTCTGCGAGCAGTTCATCAATGAAGGCGCGATCGGTAGCATTCATCGCACCGATCGGCCGGCCGAGCTGGTCGGCAATCGCCCCACGAGCTGTGAGACCATTTGGATAAGCGGTCTCTATCACCGGCTCCGCAAACGGCGTTCTTCGGACGCTCAGCCCGGCCGCAGTTGCGGGCAACGAGGGCAATGGACGGTTCCCGCCGGTGACTGCGGCTCGGGGAGCCCAAGCTGGTCTGCCAACCGCACTACCTTGTCGAGCCGTTCTTCGACCCGGCTCTTCTGGTATTTGCGATAACGAAAGAGGGGCACCGCCCCGCGCGAAGGCTGGAACGGTCCGAAGCGCTTGCCCTCGTGCTCGACGAACAGTTCCTGATCGAACAGGCCCCAAAGCAAGGTCACCGTTTCGCCGGCGAGTTCGGGCTCGACCTCATAGGATGCCCCTCGATCGATACGGTCGCGTCTCCAGCAACCGTCCGTCGTTCCGGTTCGCGCGCAAAGGCGCAGAACCGCTCCCAAGAGCACATGGCCCGCACGCCGTCCGGGGAAGATGCCGCAGCCAATCCTCAATGCGTGCATGGGATTCGGTGCGATGCTCGCCGTTATTGTAGGTGACCAAAGCGCGCCTGAACCACAGGTTGGCTTCCTCCTCGTCCTTCGGCCTGTGGAAATGATAGAGGGTTTCGTGCACTTCCTTGATTGTGCGAAACGGCCGCTCCACCTTGCCCTTCGCACGCGCCGGCGTGCGACGCTCGCTGTCCGACGGGGGCATATGCGTGAGAACCCGGACACCGAGACTGCCCATAACGGACTGGAAAACGCGCGAGCGGCTGACCGGCCCGTTATCCATGTGGATCGTCGTCGGAATACCCTAAAACGGTAGCTCCGGTTCGGGTTTGGCCGCGAACGCGTTGTAGAGAAACCGCAGCGCGGATTCGGCATCCTCGCCGTAGACACAACGATATTCCTGATAGGTCACGCCAGAACGGTCATCGACCACGGAAAACAGCATCAGGGTTGGTTTGCCGCGCCTCTCATCGACCCAAAGCGGTGCTTCCACCTGCTTCAGATCGGACGGGCTCATGTCGAAGTGCCACAGTTCGTTGGAGCGCTGCGCCTGGAAACGGACGGCAGCCACCGGCCGGGTGACGCGCTTATGGTCGAGCCCGCAGACACGCAGCAGCCGATCCATCGTTGCCCGTTTCAAGAGCCCGGGCGGCGCACGCACCAGGCCATCGGGTGTCTCAACGCCGTCTTCCTCAAGCAGCTTTATGGCCCGCGCCGTGGAAATGTGCCGCCCTTTCCGGTTCGCCGTTCTGATCTTCAGGGCGGCGATGATTTCGGCATAGGATTCCATTTCCGGCTGCGGAGCGATCCGGGAGGTTCCATGGTCGGCGCGTCTTACGGATTTGGGACGGTTCAACTCCCGCAGCGCCCGATACAGCGTCCAGATCGAAACGCCGTAGGCCTGCGCCGCGCGAGCGACTATCTCGGTGCGGCCGGGATCACGGGGAGAAAGCAGCGACAACCGGCGCCTGATGTCGACAAGTGCCTCGCCGGGCGGCCGCTTTCTCCGCTCAGCCATTGGCTTCCTCGGATTCTGTGACTTTGGGACCGCCCCCTTCTTGCCGATATGGCGATAGAGGGTTGCCACGGAAACCCCCATGCGCTGAGCAATATTGCGCACCGGTATGCTTCCCTCCTTCATCAGGGCGCGCGCGGCGGCAATATCGCCCGGGCGCATCGCGGAGGCCGGCCACCCTTGCGACCACGTTGCCGCGCCTCAACCAATCCAGCCGTCGTGCGTTCGCGGATCAGAGCGCGTTCGAACTGCGCGATCGCACCGAAGACATGAAAGGTCAGCATGCCGCCCGGCGTCGTTGTATCGATGCTCTCAGTCAAGGACACGAGGCCGATCTGCGCGCGCTCCAACTCTTCCGCCGTCGCAATCAACTTCTTCAGTGATCGCGCCAGCCTGTCGAGTTTCCAGACAACCAGCGTATCGCCGCCACGCAGCACATCGGAAAGAATTCGACCCAGTTCCGGGCGGTCATCCCGAGCGCCGGATCCACGCTCGGTAAACACCTTCTCGCAACCGGCGCGCCTCAGGGCCTCAAGTTGAAGCTCCGGATTTTGATCGATCGTGCTGACCCTGGCGTACCCGACCCGCATAGCCATCCCAATGTTCTCGAAAGTCGTCGGACGTATAGCATTTGCGACAAATGTTTCTATAACAGTTTTGAGAAGACGTTCTCAGGCCATAGTGGCCCTCGCTGTGGATCTCTCAAAAACCCTCGTTTCCTGAACAGCCTTTAGGTGGCAGGTCCGTTACCCATGGGACACGTCCCAACTATTGTCGGGTCGGGTTTTCCAATGACTTTCGTTCAGAACAATCTTCTCGTTGATGTTGATCAACACCACCGTTCTCAGGTCCGATGCCATACTCCGGTTGCATTTTTGCCGGACTATGATTGACATCATCCCTTAAAGTTGTAAAATTTCTGCTGTCATATTAGCGATAGTGGATATTAGTATGTCCTCTTTGACGATGCTGGAAACAGTTACGCCGATCACGGATATCGATGGACGGGTGTTTGCCTGCCGGCAGGCGATTGACAGCGGACACGGCTTTCTCACCTTTCTCGGTTATCCCGAAGATCGGTCGCAAGGCACGCCGGAAGCGGTGTTGACGCGCGAACTCGCCGACCATCTGCTTGCCCATGGCTTCTCGAAGAAGCGTTCCGGCCTGCCGCTCGGATTGGTGCGGTTGAAGAAATTTCGCAAGCGGCTCGGCATCGTCGATGGCCGCGACCGTCAAGAGCGGGCGCGGCGCGCGGCGCTCGCAAAGCCGGTGCGCATCGTTGACGATATCGACGGAGCCCGCTTCAGGGTCCGGCGCGAACAGAAGACGGATCTCGGCGTCACCATCCTGCGCGGCGTCGAGATCGGCAGGCCCAAGACCAGCCCGCAGGTTGTCCTGACGCCGGCGCTTGCCGCGCTCATCCGCGAATGGGCCGATTTTCCCATGAAGCTCGATGCGTTCCTGCCCTTCGACACCAAGATCCTGATGAACCTGCGTAACCGGCTCGGCCTGTCCTGGCATGACGACCGTGCGGCATGGTGGGCGGAGCGGTTCGGCGACCTGCTGACGCTCACGCCGGAGGATTTTTCCGCCCGTCACGGTCGCAGGCCCAATGTCGCGGCCGACGAGCGGCGGGCGGTGCTCTATGTCGAAAAACGCCTGTCGCAGACGCCGGCAGACAGGGATTTTCTCGATCTGATGATCGATGACTGGTCGGGCAAGCGCAAGGACAACGGCGCGGCCAAGGGCGAGGCGCTGCGCGCCAGAATCGGGCTCAGCTACACATCGGCGCGCCGCTACCGCCGCGCCTACAAGGTGCTGAAGGCGGCAGGCCGGATCGGCGCCAATGGCCTTCCCGTCATTTCCCCATCCCCACGGTCTTGAGCCAAACTCTCCCGCGTCAGGAAGGACATCACCATGAACGCGATCATCGACATGCCGGTCCTCTTTCAGGATCAGGACATCGCCTTCACCTTCGAGGCCCCGGCGTTGAAGGATGCCGGACTTCTTGTTCACGGGTTTACGGCGCAAGAAAAGCTGTTCGAACTTTCCGAGGTGGTGATCGAACTCGTTTCCGACGATCCCAAAATCGATATCAACGCCCTGCTCGACACACCGGCGACGCTGACCATCCATCACAAATATGCCGGCATCCGGCATTTCTCCGGCATCATCGCCGACATGGCCCGCCGCGACGAGGGGCTTCACCGCACCTTCTACACGGTCGTCCTCATGCCTGCGCTCGGCCGGCTCGCCCATGGCTCCGACAGCCGCATCTTCCAGCAGAAGAGCGTGCCCGAGATCATCGCCGAGGTGCTGAAGGAAAGCCGCGTCGAGGATATGCGCTTCGTGCTCGAAGGCACCCATGTGGCGCGGGAATATTGCGTCCAGTACAACGAGACCCATCTCGATTTCGTCCGGCGCATCGCCGCCGAGGAAGGCATCTGGTTCTTCTTCACATCCGGCGAGAACGGCCAGAACCAGGTGACTTTCATCGATACACCGATGATCGTGCCGAAGCTGAAGGAGATGCCGGAACTCGAATACAATGCCAATCCCGGCGGCGTGGCGAAGGGCGTCTTCTGCCGCAGCTTCACCTTCCGCGAGCGCCTGCGGGCGACGAGCTTCACCCAGCGCGAGCGTCTCTTCACGAATCCGGGGTACAGCCAAGAGCATCGCGCCGACCGCCAGGCCGATAACGGCACCAAAGGCGATTACGATCTCTACAACTATCCGGGCGGCTACAAATACGACAATGCCGGCAAGCCGTTTACCAAAACACAGATCGAGGCGGTGCGCGTCGAGGCCACCACCGGCGAAGGCCGCACCAATGCGCCGGCGCTGACGCCGGGCCGCAAGGTCCGGCTCACCGAGCATCCGAATGAGGACTGCAACGTCTTCTGGCATCTTCTCACCGTCACCCATGTGGGCGAACAGCCGCAGGCGCTGAAGGAAGAAGCCGGAGCGGGCGCCACCACCTATGCCAATCGCTTCCTGGCGATGCCGGCGGACCTCAATTACGCCCCGCCGAAACAGCCGAAGCCGAAAGCCGACGGTCCGGAGATCGCAACCGTCAGCGGCCCGGAGGGTGAGGAAATCTACTGCGATGACTGGGGCCGCGTGAAACTTTCCTATCCGTGGGACAGACGCTCGAAAGACAATGAGCACTCCTCGGTCTGGACGCGGGTGACGTCGAGTTCGGCGGGCGGCACTTTCGGCGAGGTGATCCTGCCACGGGTCAAACAGGAAGTGCTCGTCAGTTACATGGGCGGCGACCCCGACCAGCCGATCATCACCGGACGCTCCTACAACGCCCTCAACCTGCCGCCCTACAAGCTTCCCGACAACAAGACCAGAACCGTCTGGCGATCCCAGACCCACAAGGGCAATGGCTATAACGAACTCAGATTTGAGGACGAGAACGACCGGCAGGAAGTCTATGTCCACGCCCAGAAAGACCGCAACGAAAAGACCAACAACAACCACTCCGAACGCATCAACAACAACTGGGTCCAGTCCGTCGGCCACAACAAGGGCATCGAGGTCGAGAACAATCATACCGAGGTGATCGGCGGCGATATGGCGCTTTATGTCGGCCCGGCGCAGAAGGGCATGTTCACGCCCACCGGCGCTGACAGGATGATCGACGGCCTTCCGGGCGTCCCCTACGGCCTTGGCGACAAGGGAGCCGGGGCCGGCGAAGGGTCGATGCAGGTCAGCATCGAGAAGAACCGGAACGAGAGCATCGGCAATAATGACTCTCAACTGGTCCAGAACACCAAGACCGTCAACGTCCTCAAGAGCTATTATCTCGATGTCGGCGAGGAACTGGTGATCACCGCCGGCAAGCGGATTCTCCTCAAGAGCGGCGACAGTGTGATCGTGCTCAACTCCGACGGCTCGATCCAGATCAATGGCAAACAACTCAGCCACAACGTCGGTCAACTGATCAAGCTTCTGTCCGATGTCGTGAAGGTGAATTGAGGAGCCGTCAGTGACCACACCCGACAAGAGACAGGCCTCTATCCGGCGATTCTACGCGGTCGTTTTCGTGGCCTCTGCCGTTATCGTCACGCCTCTCGTCTGGTGGGGCTATGGCAAATACGAAACCTATCGAACGGAGCAGGACATGATCGAGAGTTCTCCGGATACGCCGCTTTCCAGCAGGTTGATCCTGCCCTATGGCGAACAGCCTTATCGGCTGGCGCAGAAGATCGAGCGCGGCGATGCGATTTCCGAGGCCGAGGTGAAGGCGCTCCCGGACGGCGTCGACAAACGCTATGGCGATGAGATCACCATGCTGTTTCTGGCGCTTCAGGCACATAATCTTAAAGCGATCGACACACTGCTGGCGGCTGGAGCCGACCCTTATATTGTTGACCGGCCATCGCAGGGATCTGCACGCAACTTCGCCTATTATGTCACCATGCCCGGAAGCCCGGAAGATCAAAAAGATGGGCATTCGTTCATGCTGTCGCTGATTCAGCTATATCTAAAACACGGCGGCGATCCCAATCATAGGCTGGGAGGCGGATTCAATGACACGGTGGCCGAAGCAACGGCTAGCAATAAGAATTATGCTGGCTTTATTGAGTTGGTCAGGGCTGGCGCGGACCCTTGGGATGAAGACAGTTATGGAGACTCATCCATGGATGTTCTCGCAATGGCAGGGACTTCATCCTCGCTCAACATAATCAATGAACTCATCAATGACGGATATTTTCTAAAAATTCCTTTGAAGAAGCTACAGAATTTCATGAGTTCACTTGCAGCTTATACCCAGCGTCGTGACAGAATGAGCGAGGAGATACAGCAGATCGCGCTACGCGTTCTGAAACGCAATCCGGACTACCCTCCCGACCAGAACACGCAAGACATCTTTGGCGGACCGATCCCCTGGAAGGAGGTGGAAAATGCCAAATGATCAGGAACATGTTGTCAAGATTCCGCCGATGCGGGACACCGACCATATCATCCCGCCTAAGATCGACATTCCGCCCATCCCCCGGATACGGCCAACACCACGGTGATCCACGGGCACGCCAACCCGAAAACCTGTCGGCGGCAGGCGGCCTATCTGTGCAAGCTGGTTTATAAGAACCCGCCTCCGACCGGTGGCTTTTCGACACTTTATCCGGACAAGATCGCTGAGGCGGAGAAGAACTGGGAAGAATGGGGGATGGCTTGAACGATCAGGACATTACCGGGCTTGTCGCAAAGCTCTACAAGGTGAAGGGCTACGACCCGAGCAGCAAGACAGACACGTGTCCGCCGACACTGGTGTTTCGCGGAACCGATTTTGACGACATGCGCGATTTCGCCTTCTGCGTCATCCTCAACATCGCGCCAGGCGCGGGCGAGACGCCGGTGATCGATCTTCAGGATGTGCTGGAAAAGCAATATCCCGGCGGCGAGATCATGTTCGCCATGGACAAGCGGCTGAAGGGCAAGAGCCGCAAGGAGCTGATCGCCGACAACTTCATTCCGATCACGCTTCTGAACAGTTCCTGTGCATTTAGACTTTTGGGCGTTCCCTATCAGGCAAGCCTGCAACTGATCTTTCTTGGCGGGCCGAATGGTGACTGGGCCAACAATGTGGAACAGGGGTTGGGGAAGCCGAGCGAGCAGTACAACAAAGCTGAAAGGTTCGGAGGAAAAATAGCCAAGAGTAAGATCAAACCCGGCCAAGATCGTCGTCTGAATATCGCAGGTCATTCATTGGGCGGTGGATTGGCCAGTGCAACAGCTACGGTAGTCGAACACTTTTACCATACCGACATCACCACGCTATGCCACACCTTCAATCCTTCTGGCGTCAATACCGAAACGGTCAAGCCTGCCTCGCTCGGCGAGGCGACGATCAATGCATTCGGCGTGCGCGATGAAATCCTGACGACGATCGAGACCCGCGCCGGACAATTGCCGTTTCTCGGCGCCATTCTGCGATGGGCCAAGGCGGAGGCGAATATCGACGGGTTTCCCGCGCCAGCGGGCAATTTCGTCCCGAGAAAGGGCATCAGTCCCGGTCCCTCCAGCGATCCACCGCAAACGCGGCCCGTCGTCTTGCCGACCGGCGGTATCGGCCAGCAAATCATCCCCACCTGGCAGCCGCCCGCACGGGGAGGAACTGCCCGTGGTCTGGCCGATCACCGAACAGACCGTCTTTCCCGCCGCCCTTGCCAATAACTTCCGCCTGACCCTTGCGCTGGACGGGATTCTCAACAACTCCGCTTCGTTCGTGCAGGCGCTCAACCTGCTTTCCGCCCGCATCCCCGGCTGGGTGGAAGACGCGGTAAACGCCAATTCGAAGATAAAGTGCCGCCGCCCGGCCCGAACACATCCTATCAGCCCTGGGTCTATGACAAGTTCACGTTCGGCGATCTTCTCGGCAAGATGGCCCAGGACAGAACGAGATCCGTCGTCAAGGATTACAGAGGTTTCCTTGACGCGCAGGTCGTTCTTCCGACGGTAGGCCCTGCACTTGCGATGTTCGCCGTTGAATTTTCCTATCTTCTGGACCTCTTCGGCGTTTCAGCGACCTATCACGGCATGGATTATGTGATCGCGACCTTCGAACAATATCTGGATTCAGAATAATGATCCCCCAAATCTCGCTTCCCTTTCCGTGCCTGTTCTTCCGCCACTGGTATCTGGACGGCAGTGAGATGGGGGTGCTGGTGGTGCGGGCAGTGTTCGAAATAGACGAGGGCAGACGCGCGGTGCTGCCGAAGGCGCAGCCGGAGATGGCGCTTTCGGATGCGTTTTACGGTGAGGCGAATGTCTCGTCGCTGAAAGCCGAAAGCGAGATCGCGCCGTTCAAGCCGAAAACCGATCTGACCTTTTCCGCCATTGCCCGCTCGCCGGAGGAAAAGCAGCTTGCGAGTTGGCCGGTGCGGGTGGATATCGCCCGGCCCACGGAGGATGGCGCGGCGCCCGAGGTCATCGGCAGCCACGGCTTTCATGTGTTCGGCGAGCGGCTGATGGAGCCGGAGACGGCAAAAGGCGGCAAGCGCTGGCAGCTTTCTGACGCAATGCCGGTTACGCAAGTGCCGCTCGTCTATGAACGCGCCTATGGCGGCACGGTGAGGATCGATGACGAAAGCGAAGACGCGCATGTGTTCAACCCGATCGGGCGCGGCATGGTCAGCGATTATCTGCTGGAGGCCAGCGAGGCCCTGCCCGCCCCGCAGATCGGCCTCGCCGGCGAATTCGCCGCCTGGGTGCCGGGCGCGGAGATGACCATCTGCGGGGTCGGGCCGTTGACGAAATCCTGGCAGCCGCGTCTTGCGCTCGCCGGCACCTTTGACGATGCCTGGCAGCGCGAACGCCATCCGCGCATGCCGGCGGATTATGACTTTGCCTATTGGAACGCAGCGCCGCAACGATTGCAGTTTGCGCCGTTTCTCACCGGCATGGAAGAAATCACCGTCCACGGTGTGCGCCATGACCCCGCCCCTATCGCTTCACGCTGCCCGAGGGCGGGCTGAAAGCGGCCGTGCGCTATGCCGACACTGCCGATGACCGCACGCTGATCATGCGCCTTGATACCGTCCATTGCGATATCGCCGATCCGGACCCGGAAAAACATCAAATGACGCTGGTCTGGCGGCAGGCAATCGAAAACCCCAATGATGTGACAGCAATCGAAGTTTTGCCGCATGCCTTGAGGAAGGAACCATCATGAGCCGCAGTGCTGCCCGCAATACCGGAAAGAACAACGCGATCGTCTGTCTTTCGCCCTGCGTGTGCCTGACGCCGCGCGGCCCGAAAATGGTGCCGGTGCCCTATATGATCGTCTCGAAGCTCGAATGGAGCACGAAGACGATCTCCAATACCGGCTTCGGCGGCGATCAGGCTTTCACCATGGCCAGTCGCACGGAGAAAGTGACCGGCAACGAGCCGGGCACCGGCGGCGGGGTCTCGTCCGGCGTCAATGTCGGCTGGTGCCGGCCGCAATCGAACAAGTCGAGCTTTCTGGTCGAAGGCCATCAGGTTCTGCAGGACAACTGCGTCTACGAAATGAACTGCGCCGGCCCCGACGGGCCATCGAACACGCTCGGCAAGCTGAATTATGACGACGCTTGAGCGCGACGGCATTGAAATGGAAGCAAAGCGCGGCGGAAGATCCGGAAACGACAAGGGCCCCAAGGGCGGCAAGGGGAAGCGCGGTCACAAGAAGGGCAAGTTAGCGCGCGTTGACACAGTGGATGGTTCGCGCATTGCCCGGGAGGATGATCTTTATGCCATCGCGGCAGGCAAGAGCCGGGTCGGCGCGCCACACTGGACCGTGACGATCTCGCGTCGGACAATCCTGCTGAAGCGCACCTTTCCCCATGGCGTCTGGGGCGGCGAGGCGGAAGCCCTTGCCATCGCCAAGGCCTGGCGCGATGCGGTCCTTGACATTATTCCGCCGCTGACAAACCGCGAGCGGGCGCGCAAGCCGCTGGCAACGACAACCGGCGACATCGGGGTCTACCGTCATCTGCGCTGGGGCAAGGATCCGGTCTATGTGGCGAAGATCAACCACAAGGGCCAGACCAGGAGCGCATCGTTCGCCATCAGGGATCATGGTGAGGATGGAGCGCGTCGGCTGGCGATCGCCCCGGCGCGAGGAGTGGGTCAGCGAACTGCCGGCCGCGTTCGACATCGCACCGGGTCTTCCGGCCGAACATGCGCTGAGCCATTTTCCCGAGCGGCTTGAGGAGGAGGGTAATCCCCCGAAAAATAATGGGCTTCAAAAGTAGAATTTTCTCGGGTTTTATGACTGAGGAGATTTTGATGAAAAAGACGAGATTTAGCGAAGCACAGATTATTGGCATTCTGCGTCAGGCAGAAGGTGGCGTTCCTGTGCCTGAACTTTGCCGGGAGCACGGGATGAGTTCAGCGAGTTTTTATAAATGGCGGGCCAAATATGGCGGCATGGATGCGTCGATGATCAGCCAGATGAAAGCGCTGGAAGACGAGAACCGCCGTCTGAAAAAGATGTATGCGGAGATGAGCATGCAAACCGAACTGCTGAAAGAGGCTTTGGGAAAAAATGACGCGGCCATCTCTACGCCGGGAGGTGGCCGCGCAAGCCGTGGCGATACGTGGGGTGAGCATAGCACTTGCCTGCCGAACGTTCGGTGTCAGCGAAACTTGCTACCGATACAAAGGCAAACGCAATGATGAGAATGAACAGATCGCCGATCTTCTGGCCGGCTTGACGCAGGCAAAGAAGAACTGGGGCTTTGGCCTTTGTTTTCTCTATCTGCGGAACGTACAGGGACGGCGCTGGAATCATAAGCGTGTTTATCGCATCTACCGCGCGCTTGAGCTGAACCTCAGGATCAAGCCACGCCGGCGGCTGAAACGGGAAAAACCGGATACACTCAATGTCCCGACAACGCCGAACGCGGTCTGGTCCATGGACTTTATGGCGGATCGGCTGGCCGATGGCCGGCAGTTTCGGCTTTTGAATGTTCTGGATGACTTTAACCGTGAGGGGCTTGGCATTGAGGTCGATTTCTCTCTACCTGCGGAGCGTGTCATCCGTAGCCTGAACCAGATCATTGAGTGGCGCGGCAAACCGCTGGCAATACGTGTTGACAATGGCCCGGAATATGTCAGTGGAAGGCTTATGGACTGGGCTGAAAATCAGGGCATTGCGCTGAATTACATCCAGCCTGGAAAGCCGCAGCAGAACGCTTATGTCGAACGCTACAACCGGACAGTACGACACGAATGGCTTGACCAATACATCATCGAGAGTATCGAAGAGGCGCAGGCGTTCGCCACACAATGGTTATGGAGCTATAACAACGAGCGACCCAATATGGGCATCGGCGGAATGACACCCGCACAGAAACTGAAAATGGCTGCGTGAATTCTACCAAAAAGCCCCGTTAAAAGGGGAGGATTACCCCCGGGCATACATCGAGATGATCTTGCGGTCGAAATCGGGAAAGCGGCGCTGGTATTTGGCGATCAGCACCGGATCGAAGGTGCCGTTGCGGTCGCGTGGGATGTCGAGGACCACCTTGCCGCTGTCGGTGGTCACCGTCTTGCTGCTGCTGCCATTGCGGCGGTTTGCCGGCTCGTTATGGCCTTCGGGCACAGCCTCAGCCCGCTCTTCGTCGAGATGGACGTCAATCTCGGTGCTCAGGGCACGTTCGGCCAGTGCTTTCGTCAGTTCGGACAGAATACCATCCTTGCCGAAAAGGTCACCGGGCGAGCGCCCTTGCATCAGGCGGTCCAGGAGTTCTTTGTCGATGCTCATACGTGGGTCTCCTCAAAGAGCAGTTACCACGCCAGAGCACAAAAATCAGGACAGTCCCGAACGGAAGGCGGCTTCGAAGCAGTTAGGATTGGACCTGGGTAACAAAACGCGAAAGACGCCTTACAACCCCAGCCAGAGGATCATACCCGCGCAATATGAGCCTGTTCCCCAAAAGTTGCGATTTTCATTGGCCGAAGCGTGCACATCATTATGCCGAGCTGAGATGTAGGCTTCTGGAGACTGAACCAGAACTGGCCAGATGTTGTAAATGGTTGCTTATCCCACAGACAACCATTCTACGGTTTCAGATCGGATAGCCGCTTCCCGCCCTCAATAGACTTTCGCCCGCCCCGCAACGAACGGCAGCTTTATGGATAGCGCCGAATTCCTGCGAATGTCCAGAATGCAGGCGCTAAGCTGTCGTTCCCAGATGCCGCGCCGACTAAAGGGCCGACACATGGAAAACCGAAAGGGCTACGCTCGATTCCGTGGCTGAAGACGCAAAACTCTAGACTTGCCGAAATCTCTTGACTGCGGGAACACGCACAATGCCGATTTCATCCGCACTTTTGCCCGATCGGCACGACGTATGGGCTAGACAGCGCCTGACATCGTCGTGATTGGTAGATCATAAGAATTCTTCGGGCACTTTTATAAATTGGAATACTTAAAGTTCGTTTATCCACATAATTAAGCGACAATTGCGCACGAAAGTCTGCGGAACCGCCCACTTTCCACATTTCCAGACACTCCCCTATATCGCATTCCGAAAATCTGTCTAAATTGTCTTGCCATCTCAACACTCTCCGGAGGCCAAGATGGCAACGAAAATCCCGCTAGAACACCGACTAATTTCCAAGTTCGAACTCATGGAGCTGCTGTCATGGAGCGAGAGCTCCATCGACAGAAGGCTGCGCGAGGACCTCGATTTCCCGAGACCCGTCCGTCTGGGGCCTCACACCGTCCGATGGCGATTGGCCGACGTTCTCGATTTCATCGACTCGCTTCCTCTGGCGGAGGAGGAGTGGCGATGAGTTCTCAAAGGACGGAAATTTTCCAGACCCGCCTTACGCGATCGGAGGCGTCGGCAGTCCGGTGGCATATGCTGCAATGCCGCGAGCAGCAAAAGGCGAAATACGTCCGTCTCTGCCTTCTGGCTGGCGGCGGCGCGAGATTGCGAGAGCTTGATCGCCGCACTGGCGAAATCATGAAGATCGTTAGAGATCTTCAGATGTGCACGCACCTGACCCGGGCTGAAAAGGCCAGACTACTGCGTGTAGGGTTGTTTATGTTTGCGTGGCAGACGGCCGCCGCTGTTTTTCTCGAACATGGGCTGTGCTCCATTTGAACAGGCATGACTCGACACTTCCGCGCCCAACACATCGTTGACAGCGCGGCGTATCCGGAAAGTCCGGGTCGATTATTCGGAAACGGGCGAAGGAGGATCTCGGAACGGCTGCCGCTAACGCATCAGCAGTCCGAGTGCGGTTTCGCCCGGCGGTGCTCTCAGTTTAGCGTCGGCTGTTCCGGAAGGTCGGTCCTGCCCTGCAGACTGTCGGGCTGCAGGCGGTAGGCCATGGATAATCTCGCCATTGCTCACGAGCCGGTTCTTCGAAAATCGTTTCAGCAATGCTTGTTCCACGCTTCGCGCGTCGTCCTCGGTCGCCCACGCTTCTTTGTGTAGGAATTTCCAGCGAAGACCGGTAACTTCCTCAGCCATCGGAAACTGGTAGGCTTTCCGGCGCGCTTCGGGATCACTAGCATAACCGATTTTGAAGGCGAGGCTTCGGCCTTGCCGGTCATGAAGAGCGAATACGTAGACAAACCACGTCTCATGTTCGCCGAACCGACCGCTGAATTCGCCCTCATGTTTGGGCGCCAGCCTGCTTTGCTGGATCCGCCTTTGTCCCAGAAGCGTTGTCGGTTCGGCAAGCCGAACCGGGCGGCGCGTCAGCACCAGCAGTCTTTCAGCGGCCTCCGGCGAAAGCTCTGCGACGCCGGTCTGGGCGCGATAGTAAAGCGCGCGGGGTAACGATCCAACAAGGTTGCCGAAATCATTGTCTGTGTCGGTGATCTCCCAGACCAAGGCCGGATGGAGGGCGAAGGCAAACTCCTCCGCCGTGCGCCGCATCGCCTCGCCGGCGCTTAACGGGTCGATATAGTCCCGGGTGTTCACTTCTTGTGTCGTGACCTGATAGAGGCCAAGCACACGACCGCGATATTGTTCATCGGTTTCTTGCTGCCGGGTTCCGATCGTGAAGACATAGTCGCCGTCGGACAGGACATTTCTGGCCTGGGTGCGTCCGCCCTTCGAGCTGAAGGTCAGCGGCCAGCAAGGCTCGCCGGGCGGGCCCCAGACATATGTGAAAAAGACCTTCGGCATCGTGTTCTCCCCTCATGGACCGGCGCGGCTCAGGCCTTGCTCCGCAGGATGATGTCGCGAAACCCGCATCAGTCGGGCAATAAATAGTCCGGCCACAAGGAGCGGTCCGGAAGACACACAGTTGGAAGGCTCTGATTGGCCGGGTTGTCTCCGCATCTGTCCATGACAATGAGCGCAGCGTCGTGCGCGGAGAACAGGTTTTCGATGTCGCTAGGCTTCTTCGCACGCGCAATCACCACGCTGCTGCCGCCAGCCTTCGACGCAACACGCATGGTTTCATTGCCCATCATTTCGAAAACCAGATCAACGCGACCTTCCAGCGCTTCGAACTGGCCCCTTCCTGCGGCTTCTCAGGAGCTTCGACGATCCTGTCATGCAATAGATGCAGTTCACTTTCATTGCTCTCCTGGGGCCAGAGCACGCTGTCGGCGAGGTTGCGCTTGCTGCGCATCAGGTCCTGCAACAGACAATCGAAAGAGCCGCGGCCAAGTTTCGGGTGGATGGCAAGCGGGATGTGAACGGTCACCGGCTTAGTCTGTCCAATACGATGCGTACGATCGTTGCATTGCTCTTCCACAGCAGGGTTCCACCATCGTGTCAGGTGGATGACGTGATTGGCTGCGGTCAGAGTCAGCCCAGTGCCGGCGGCTCTCGGACCAAGCACCAGCACGTCAAATCCTTCGTCGTTTTCAAGATGACGGTTGAAACGATCAGTAAACTGCTTGCGCTGATCGACGGACGTTTCTCCGTTGATGATATCAACCCTCTCAAGGTCGAATTCGAGGCGGATGAGTTCTGCCAGCCACTTTTGGACATCGCGGTACTCAACGAAGATCAGTGCTCGCTCGCCTCTCGCCTTTATCCATCGGAGGATATCGATCGCAGCGGTCAGTCGAGCTGAGGCTTCGGTAAAATTGTCTGTCAGTTCGCTGTCAATCAGGCCCGGGTGCAGCGACGTACGACGAATGTGATGAAGCAAAGCAAACATCTGCAAACGTTTGGCGCGGGCTTCGTCATAGCGCAACGCCTGTACAGGGGCATGATGCGTGGATGATAGATACGCACCTTCGGAGGCAGGCTGCTCGCAGCCTCAGATTTCAGCCGCCGTTGTCCTAGCGGGGAATATCTCCATGTCGCGTAAAGACGGCAGCGTTTAGGCCGCGAATCCGCTCGGCCGTAGGCGTATCATAGAGGTCCTTGAAATCGACAAGTGAGCCAAGCGCGCCTGGGACAAGTTGATCCATGATCGCCCAGAGGTCCTGTGTCTTGTTCTCGACTGGCGTTCCGGTCAGCCCGATCTTGAAATCCGCATGGGTCGCACGGGCAGCGGTTGAGCGCAGTGTTGCCGGGTTCTTCAGGTTCTGGATTTCATCATAAACGATCGCCGCAAAACGCGTTTCGGCGAAGCTCACCGCGTAATTTGCAAGCGTCTGATAAGTGGTCACCGCCAGCTTGGGGCCTTTCGCATCCATGAGTGCACCGAAATCAAGACGTGCCTCCCCATCCTGAATGTCCTGACCACTGACGCCGTTGGTCTTGAACGGTACCAAATGAGCTCCATAGAGGCGAACTGGCTTACCCCAGATATCAGGCTTCAGATGTTTGCCTATCTCATCTTCCCAATTTCGCAGCAGAGACGTCGGCGCGACAATCAGGATGGGAGCCGCCCATTTGGGATCGAAACGCATCACTTCGGTCAGCCAGGTCAGAAAGGCGAGTGTTTGTAGCGTTTTTCCCAGCCCTTGCTCATCCGCATTGAGAATGCCCGGGAGACCTTTACGCCAGCATTCAATTTGCCAGTTGAGCGCTTGACGTTGATGATATTGCAGCGGTCTCAAAACGCCGTCGGGTAATGCGTTGTCCCGTGCAGATTGTCGCTCGACCGGTTGCTCGCGGAAAGTCAACTCGAAAAAATTGTCGTGAGATATCGGAAGCACCGGTTCTGCGTCATTGCCGCCGGCCAGATGCTTCTCCTTCATGATTTCAAGGCGCCTTTCCAGCGCCTCAGCTATCAATTCGGTCGCCGGGAACTCGCCTGCAGTTTCGTGAACAACTGCGGGCAGAGCATTTTCTAGGGCTGAGCGAACCGCCTTCAGCATTCCCTCGACGTCATGATCCGGGATTCGGCCCAACGTCTCGCCGACCGATGGATCGATATCCGCCGGGAGCCAGTTCCTTCCCGATGCCTGAATTGTCTCCAGAACGGGCTTTTGCCAAGCGCGGATTTCGATAACCCGCGCCGACCACTCGCGGGTCTCCGCCCACCCGCGGGAAAATGTGTTCTCGAAGGCCTCTTCCTGCGCCTCGATGCTTTGAAGCGCTTTGAGGCTGCCATCACTTCGAAGTTGTTCGGCGACGGCTTCAAACACTATACGCTCGGCATTTTCGATGAAATGGCGTCGCGATACCTCATCCTTGGCGGCATGTTCGCTGATCACGCGTGTGATTGTCATGGCCGTCCGATCCAGGATCAGGAATCGTTTTTTCCAATGCTGAAGGCTGGCTGGCCACCACGTTTTTCAACCTGCTGCTGAAACTGGATAAGTTCTTCATCCTTGAGGGCGGCGGAACCGTGTGAGAATTCTTCGGAATCAAACTCGTCATTGAAGGGCAGAGGGCGGAACTGCGAAGGATCATCATCGTCGAGATCAAGACCGACGCGATCGCAGCTGACAATGGAGATGTCTTTCAGGAATTGCTCGGGAGAACTGAGATCCGTAATCGATTCAGCTCCAAGCAACTTGCAGAAATCGGCAAGTGCCTTCCAGTGAGCGGGTAACGGCGCGTTTGCATTAAAGGCTTCGGAAAGCTGAATGGCGTCGTAGATCGGCGCAGGGATCCTTTGCTTCCGGCCGGCGCCGATGATCGCCCCGAGACGGTTCTGGGGTTTACTTTGACCATGTTGCTCCCACCACCAGTTGAACCGGAAATTTGCTCGTCCCATCTCGCCTTTCGTTTCTGCCCGGAATACGAGATTGCTGACGCGTGGCGGCAGGCCCAGGACTGTCGCCGTGTGATCATCAAGTCGCGAAATGAGCCAGTGATCGAGCGTTATTTTGCTTGCGTCGAGCGTGTGGTGTCCGTTTTCAGGGTCGAGAAAGCGCAAGCTGGCAATGGCCAGAGCAATATCGCGCTCGTCCTTCGTAATGTGCCTCAGGTCGGGCATTCGTTGTTTGCGCAACCGGCCAAAAATGCCTTTTTCTTCGCTGGTCAGGTCCAGCACGGCGCCGTTGGCGTCGTAGTGAGGAGAAAAGGAAAGGCTCATCTGATGCGCTCCATGACCCAACTCATCCAGTTGCCACCCGTGTCATGTACGCGCGTGCGGGCATCGCCTAATGGCAGAACGATCTTTCCGAGATCGTAGTCTGTTGCATAAAGCTCAGGTCTTTCCTGCACCGGTTTATCGAAAACATGGACGCGGAAGCTGTGAGAGCCCTCCACAACGATCTTTTCGCCGATCCTCATCATGAGAATACTCGTATCTGATCTTGAACGCTGTCGCCCAAAATTGCGATAAGCAGGATCGCCTGTTCGGCGGTAAAGATTGGCCGCTGCGGTCTCAGAATCTTTTCCCAGCGCAAGCCACGCTTCATCGATGCGACCCCTTTTATAGAGGTCCATCCAGAAGCGTTTGCGTTTGATCCATTGCTCGTTTGTGTCCCGTATAGATTCTGCCCTCGAAACAATTTCGAAAATGGCTTCCATGCTTTGTCCTGCCAGCCATTTAAGCATGACGCGCAAATATTCGTGCCCGAGATCCAGCCAGATCCGCGCTTCTTCGATATGACTGTCGTCAGCGTCCCGATGTCTCGGATCGCCGAACAGCCTGTTCAGTTCTTTCACGCAATGCAGACGCAAGGCTTCCGGGCAGTTTCTGTCGCGCCAGGGTGATAGGATTGCCCTCACCGCAGAAATGGCCCTAACATCGATGAGTTTTGGCTGACCTGCTGGTGCAATCCAACCCAGTATGCGGTCCACGGTCGCTTTTGTTTCTGCAGGCGACAGGGCGTGAATGAACGCCTCATGTACTTCGGTCATCATCCCGGGCCCGTGGGGAGCTGGAAGACCCGCGCTGCGCAGTGTCTCAAAGGGGCTATTGTCGACAGCAAGGATGTGGCCAAGCGCCTCTGCTCCGCGTTCAGTATCCAGCAGTTGTGGGTATCGGCGGAAAAGCACCTGCCATCGCGCAGGCAAAGACGCGCTCTTGCCAATGATCATCTTGGCAAGGCGTCGGGTTTTGTCTGCGCCGACCTCCCAGTTTTCCATGTAGGCTTCGCAGAGAGCTCCAAGCAGCACCGGTCGGGTGGTGGCTTCAAGCTCCGCGTCGATGAAGCGAAGGAGCTCTTTGCTGCATTGGACCTTTCCGGTCATGGCCGCTGCAATGACCACGGCAAAGTCGCCCTGCTTGAGCGTGCTCCAGTCCCAGTTTGCGACGGCCTTTTCGGCAAGCGCGAAAAGTTCTGAAAGTCTCGTCCGGCCGCGCGCTCGAAATTCCTGGATAGGCATCGCTGATCTGCTTGCAAATCACCCCCAGCGCATCTGAACCAAAAGGCCGCAAGCGATATTCGACAGGCAGGACAATTCGATCTCGAAGTGTCATTGGGAAGCCCTGCCACGATCGAAGATATCTTGAATTCTTCCAATGTCGGCCACGTCATGCGGGATCATTTCTTCACTGACGGGAGAAAACATGATGAAACGAAGGTCGATCCTGCGGTTGTTGTCGCGTCCCTCCGCAGTTTCGTTATCAGCGATGGGGCGGCCTTTTCCATAACCTGCTACGGACAGGATTGGTTGAGCATGAAGGTTATCGAATGCCAGTAAATCGGGTTGAGCTTGAACCAGGATTTCAAAGACTTGGTCGCCGCGTTTCGTGCTCAAATCCATATTGAAGATATCCGTGCCCTGGCTATCTGTATGTCCCTCAATCTGAAGCGAGTCGATTAGGGCAAGGTCAGGATTGCAGCTACCTTCCACGGCAGAACCCAATCCCAGTGTGTAACAACGCAATTCATCGATCAGTATTTTCGCCACTTCGACCATCTGTTCTCGCCCAACCGAAGAAGGTTCTGAACTGCTCACCGCAAAAGCCCATTGCCCTTGAATTGTAGGGCGTCCATGTCGCGGCTAACGGTAACTTCGATGTTAAGATCCTGGCTTTCGATCTTGCTCTTGATTTCGCGAAGCAATTTCCCCGGCTGGCGGCGACATTCGTGTTGTACGTTTCAATGGGATTTGTGTCAGTGGATTGCGGCACGAGTCTTCGAAGACGCTCGACTTCGTTCTTGAGCAAAACAATCTCCCTCTGACGTTCTGCGAGTTGGTCGAGAGCGGCGTCGTGGATTGTACGAGGTACGACTTGATCCTTCTCTTGCGGAGCGACCTGTGTGGCAAAGAATGCCAGCAATATCAGAACGATGAACAGGAAGCTCACTGTCATATCCGTCATGGAGACGAACGCTGACTCCTCTTCGTCTTCGGAATTGTGTCGGCGACTTCCTCCCTCATACCTCTTACTGCCCCGCATTTTCATTGGAAGGTGGGGCGCTTTCCGGTTCGAAAGATTTAGCGTTTTCGATGACGCCTTTCAGCGTCGAAAGCGCCTCGGCGAACCGCTCATGAATGCCTTTGGTATGAGCCTCGAGCTCGGCGATCACGCGCTCCACTGCGCTTGCCTGTGTATCGAAGGCTTTTTCGAGCTGGCCGTCGTAGGCAGCAGCAAGGTCCTTAAAGCTCCGGATGGCCAGATCAATGGACTGTGTAGCGCTGACAACTGTCTCTCGCTCCGATTCAAGCGTCTGCTTGGCCGCGTTGATCATGACGAGGGAACTTTCGGCGATTTCCTGCTTGCGGTGTTGTTCTCTTTGACTGTCTCAAGGACAGGTCCGGCAGTTTCGGAAACCATGTTTGCTGCCTCGGCTAGCTGACCGCTGACAGTCCCAAGCTGTTCGACGATTGTCTGCAGTCTATCGATGCCATTGGTGAGGTTCCGGTCAAACTGCTCGGCTGCGCCGGAAAGAGCCGAACTCACTGCTGTCATGGACTTTGCGGAACTGTCTATGCTCTCGCCAAGCGACGCAAGAGAGGTGCCAATGCCTTCTGTCAGGGCGCTGGAAAGATCGTTGACCATCGTCCCGACGGCCTTCATGGAGTTGTCCGCCATGTTTTCAAGCGGGCGGCTGAGCTTCGCAATCAACTCGGAATTCAGAAGCTTCATCTCGGCGCTCTGGGCCTCGATCGCTTCGAGCTGGCGTGTTGCCAAGCTTTCCAGACTGACGAAGACAACCTTTTCTTCAATCGCGCGATTCAGTTCTTCACCACTTCCGTTCAGGTTGCGTGTCTGTCGGCGGATCAGCAAGGTAAGGAGGATCGAGCAAAACAGCCCCGTCAGCGACATGATGAACTTTGCCGAAGCACGGGACAGAAGTTGCTTCAATGCATAAATGGTCTGCTGCGGATCAACCGCGCCGTCCGGAAGCAATCCTTGAGTGTTGTTTAGTACTGCGATCAGCCCAAGAAACGTCATCAACAGACCGACTGACACGAACACGCCTGGCCAGAAGCGCCAGCCGCTAAGCGAAAAGCCGAGGTCCTCCAGATTGATAAAGACAGATGGTCTGATGCCATTCAGCACAACACCTTCGCCCATCTGTTTCGGTTGGATCAGGGTTTCCCCAAACTCGGAAAAGGCAAATGCCAGCTGCTTGTTCGGCTTGCCTTTCTTGGTATTCATCTCATCTGAGATCGCTTCAAAGTCTTGTTGGAAATCTTCCTTGCTCCTTAGTGCGACGATCCTTTTGCGGAGCGTTTGGAGAGCGTGCTGGCGCTGGTGCGAGATAGAGAAAATACGAACAGCCACAAATATCATCAAAAGGAAAATGAAAGAGCTGATTAACCCTGGCGAATAATCATTGGTGACGGCATTCGCCGCAAAAAGTATGAACGTCTTTACACTTTCACCAATCTCCATCAATATTTGTGGCACAATTCCTATCCCCCTGTCTGAAAAGCAGACCGTCCTCGATCACCAAATACTAAGATTAAGTTTTTAAGCATACCTTTGTTTTCATGCGCAACGGATTTCGCTTTAGAGCCGGATTCAAAAGTTCATGATGGGAAACGATATCGTGCGAGGCGTCTGGTCATCACCCTGATGCTTGCGATGTTGACCCATGCTGTGGCGCTTGCGATGGACTTTTCCCAATCTTTGGCCAGTCGACGGCATCGACCGAACCAGCCGAAGGTGCGCTCGACCACCCATCGGCGTGGCAGAACCTCAAAGCCTTTCGCTGTGTCGGAACGCTTGATGATCTCAAGGTTCCATTGGCCGCATCCGCGCAGCGCTTTTCGCAACTTCTGCCCGGCATAGCCGCCATCTGCGAAGACATGGCGCAACCAGGGAAACGGTAGCGGATGGCTTTCAGGACATCGGGTGCGCCGTCGCGGTCCTGGATATCGGCTTCATGGACATGCGCGAACAGCATCAGACCGAGCGTATCGGTGATAATGTGGCGCTTGCGGCCCTTGATCTTCTTGCCGGCGTCGTAGCCCGAGACCCCGCCACTTTCGGTGGTCTTGACACTCTGGCTGTCGATCACACCGGCCGTGGGCGAGGCCTCACGCCCCTCCAGTTCGCGCGTAGCACAGACAAGCAGATGGTTGATGGTCTGCCAAAAGCCGATATCGCGCCAGCCATAGAAATAGCCTCGCACCGTGGAGACCGGAGGAAGTCCTTCGGCAGTGCCCGCCATTGACTGCCACTGCCCGCAATATAAAGGATCGCGTTCACCACTTCCCTCATATTCGTTTTCCGTGGCCGCCCACCGGGCTTGGCCGGCGGTATCAGTGGAGCAATTACAGCCCACTCACGATCCGTCAAATCGGTTGGATAGCGAAGGCGATCGCGGTTATGCTGCAGGCGGGTGATATCAGTCCAGGGCATGCAATCCTCCACGTTCTTGGCAGAGGTGGTTGAATCACATCCTTCTGATATCACTCAACAACTTTTAAATCGGGTTCTTAGCATTGGCCGTCTTCCATTCTTCGAATTGAGGAGGACAAGGAATTGCAGACGTCTGCCTGCTTTGATGGGCCGGAAAGACGATCATGAGCCAACCGAACGGACAAGATGTCCGGCCTCGGCCCTATGACGGCGGAGAGCCGCTCGGTGGGCTTATGCAAGTCGAATATCGGCTTCGTCCCGAGCGTGCCTGGGTCCGCGACAGACCACGAGCCGCGATCATATCTACAATAGCCCGGCGCGGGACCGGCGGCTACCTTTCTATGGCTGCACGCAGTAATGACCGCCCATCTTGTGGTGCTCACGGTTCTCGTTGAGGCCTGCCGGACGGGGATCGGTTACGCTCATCGCAACGCCAGCCGGTTGCTTCGCACCGCTATCGGTGACGAGTGACAGGACGGGAAGCATCAGGGATTGGAAGTCGGGAATTGTCATCAATTTCGATCTCAAGGGTTTTCGAGAGGCTAATCATCCAGGCCGCGTACGAGATTCAGCAGTAGCCTGAATTCTTCATTATCAGCATCGCCCTTCCAGAAATTGATGAACTGGCAAACCACCTGAAGATTGCCCTCCTCGTAGTGACCATTACTGTCTAGTCGCGCTCTGAAAGGCGGCGTCCCCGGTAGGCGCGGATCGTGTCCTCAAGCAGCTCCGAGAACTCGCGGTAGAACGTGGGGTCCTCCTCCATCTTTTCCGTGATGGCGGGGCGTGTGGCGCTGGCAATGCGATCCGCTCGCGACGCCTCCGAGACACATGTTTCTTCAACAACCGCCTTCAATGCATCGGGATCGTTGATGTTGACCACTTCGATGATTGTTTCCGCTGGCAATGCCACGACGTGGTCATCAAGCAGTTTCTGAATCTTCGGTTCGAACTCGCGGACATCGACGGTTTCTTGATACCGGAGTTGAACCGAGCGCCTCAGTTCAGAGAACTGCTTCCAGTCACGCTTCAACGTGTCGATTTTGGCTTCGTCAAAGACATCGAGCAGCTTGTCTGATGATAACGATATGTGGAGGCATCGGCTGAAGGCCCGAAGCCGTGCATAGAAATCCTGCCGCAGGGCTTCATCACCAAGCAGTTGTTCGAACTGCTCCATATCCTTCTTGTTGCGGACGGGCTTGAAGATATCCCAGAGCTGGTCGTGCAGTTGGGGGAGTTTGCGGATCTCCTCCCTGACGTCGTGGACCGTCCCGACAAGGTCCGCAGCCTCATAGCCCTCGAAAGCACTGTAGGTCGTCAGGGCACTGTCAAGTTCACCAAGCAAGCCCTCATAATCAACAATGAACCCAAATTGTTTTTCTGTGTCCCCGTCCTCGTACAGGCGGTTCACGCGCGCGATGGCCTGAAGCAGATTGTGCTCCTTCAGGGACTTGCAAACGTACAAAACCGTGTTTCTCGGCGCGTCGAAGCCGGTCAACAACTTCGATACGACAATGAGGATTTCGGGATCCCTGATCCCTTGAAGGCGTCGATTATCTGACGGTTATATTCATCCTCAGTTTTATATTGGGCCATCATTTTCGACCAGAAGCTGCGGACGACGTCCTTGGATTCCTGATCGACTTCTTCGTTCCCTTCATTGTCGTCTGGCGGTGCCGGTGATCTGCTGTTCAACCAGTCGCCCCTCGTACAAAAGTGGGACCACCGCCTCATCGGCAACCGCTTCATCGATGGCACGGCAGTGGGGCGAGCGGTTCCCGGTCCGGGCGACTGCCTTCGCAGCGGAGGCGCCGCCCGCGCGCGAGGTTTTGGCTGATAGCCGCACCGCGGTGCGGCTGGCGTGGCGACGCTGGGTGCCGCGGGTGTGGAGGTGGTGCAGAGCATCCTCGCCGAGACCCAGACCGCGATCCTGCCGCTGGTGCCGCATCTTGATACGCTCCGCTGGGCGTTCATCGTCGTGGCACTCGGTGGCATCGCAGTGACGATCTACGCCCGCCTCGATGACTGGCGCCGGGGGCGACGGTGATCGCCACGCTCCTGACCGGGTTCGCCGGCATCCCGTGGATACGGGCGGCGTTGCGGCCGGATACTCTATCTTAGGCGTTCTCGGAAAGCGCCTTTCGGAAAACCGACGGGGACACCCCTGCATACCTGCGGAACGCCCGCGCGAAGTGCTGCTGATTTCCGTAGCCTGTGGCCAACGCGACCTCGGTGATCCTCGTCGACGGATCGCCGAGAAGTTCCCGCGCGAGGTCAAATCGCGCCTCTTGCACGACGTCTAGATAGGAGCGGCCGCTCTCGCTCAGCCGCCGCTGGAGGGTTCGCCCGCTCATCTGGAAAGCCTCTGCGATTTCCGGAAGCGCGGGGTATCCGTCGGCCAGATAGGGTCGGACGGCAACCCGGAGCGCCGCGGCGAAACTCCATCCCGTCGGATCATCTTCCGGAACGGCATCGGTCGGGGACTCTGTTCGTCTGGCCGGGGCCCCGCTGCCCGGCGGGTATGGCACGGCAAGCAAACTGCTGCTGACAAGGATGGACGTGCAAGGCTGGCCGACGAGGATGCGGGTGTTCGGGAACGCTTCCAGTATCACGGCGTCCGGGCGCTGGCGCGAAACGAAGGTCATCTCGTGCGGACACCAGCGAGGACCCGCCACGCTTCGGACAATCGAGATCATGCCCTGGAGGTCTACCCATTCGCCAATACTGATCAACGGATTCGTCTCGAACCCCGCCTGGGTGCTGATCACCCGGATCCGGTCACCCTCGGGCTGAAGTCGGATCGACAGCACATTGTCCTCGAGCGCCGCGCAGCGAACGAATGTCTGGAGACGCTCGAAACCGGTGGGCGCGCCAAGGATCGCACGCCGAAATGGCCCGCTCAGGGTTGCCAGCGATCCGCGCCGTGCGGCGCGGAACCCAAATTCCATCAACTCCATATCGCTGCTGCAACCGGCCAGCCATTCAAGGCAAAGCGCATAGCTGACATAGGCGTCGGGGTCTTCCAGGGCCCAGGGTGGTAGACGGGAGCGGGCAAGCGCCCGTTCCACTGGCACGCCGATTTCTCGAAGCTCGTCGATGTAGACGAGCAGATGCGCCGCCCTGATGATTGCAATTTCGGTCACTTCGTCTTTCCGTTGGCGCAAGATGGGCGACTCGAACCGTCGATATCTGCCAAGCTGCGATTCTACATATCAGTTTAGCAGCATGGCCATGCGTGAAAAAGACGGTCTCATCGATCCCGCTCAAGTCCGGGCCTACGCTGCGGACCTCGCGCTGACAGGCCCGGTGACGGTCGAGCGGATTGCGGTCCACCTCGACACCAGTACCCGGACGCTCCAGCGACAACTGGCACAGCAGGGGATCAGCCTGCGTGCAATGGTGGTGGAGAGCCGGATGCAGATCGCCCGGGTGCTGCTCCGCATGACCGATCTTGACGTCCAGGAAATCTCGGTCCGCGCCGGTTATAGCACGCCCAGCAGCTTTGCCCGCGCCTTCGTCCGCTGGTCTGGATGCTCACCGCAGACCTTCCGGAAGACCGAAGAGCGAAGCGCTCAGGAATAAGCAGGCGTGGCGTGAAATGGGCGAACCGACTGTCCCTGCAAGTATACCATGGAGGCCAACCGGTGGCGCCGCTGCGTGCATCATCTGAAACAGGAGCCAAACGATGATCCGACTACCCCTCTTGAGTGGCCTCGCCATCGCCGCGGTCGCCACCGCTGGCTGGGCTGACATGCCCGCGTCGGCCGTCACCCCCGACGTGGTGCAGACGTCGCGCGGCACCTTCGAGTTCAAGGACGTCGTGCCCACCCAAGAAACCTCGCAGGCGCTCCGCGATCAGAACGACTTCACCTTCGCATAAACTACCTCCGTCCTAAGATCTGAAACAAACAAAAGGGTAAGTTCATGTTTAGACTTAAGAAGAGAAGCGGTTGGTTAGGCTTCGGCGCCGGCCTGCTGTTGGCGGCCCCGGCAGTCGCACAGGAAAGCCTTCCGTTCCCGCCGACGCCTTCAGGCAGCACAGCTGGCCCGACGCTGGCGGAGTCTACATACAATCGGCTGCCGGAGGTCTCCCATCTTCCCGATAATGCGCCGAACATCGTGATCATCATGCTGGACGACGTCGGCCCGGCCTTGCCGGAAACATTCGGCGGTGTAATTGCGACGCCAGCCATGGACCGGCTGGCGGCGGAAGGTATCGCCTATAGTCGTTTTCACAATGCCGCGATGTGCTCGCCCACCCGCGCTGCGCTTCTTACCGGGCGCAACCATCACCGGGTCGGCAACGGCCAGATCGCCGAGCTGGCCAATGACTGGGACGGATACACAGGCCAGATTCCGCGCACCTCGGCAACCGTCGCCAAGGTTCTGAGCGAATATGGCTACGCGACGTCAGCCTTTGGAAAGTGGCACAACACCCCCGCCAATGAAACCACCGCCGTGGGCCCCTACACAAACTGGCCGGTCGGCGCAGGTATCGGCTTTGACTATTTCTACGGTTTTCTCGCGGGAGAATCTTCTCAGTGGGAACCTGCCGTGGTCGAAAACACCGTTCGCAGCGATCCCTCGCATGGGGTAGAAGGATATCATTTTACCGAGGATATGACGGACAAGGCCGTATCCTGGATGAAGCAGGTTCATGCGCTGACCCCTGATCGGCCGTTCTTTGTCTATTGGGCACCGGGCGCGTCGCATGGCCCCCATCATATCTTCAAGGAGTGGGCGGATAAATACGCCGGAAAATTTGATGGCGGTTGGGATGCCATGCGCGAAACGATCTTTGCGCGCCAAAAGGAAATCGGATGGACCTCCGAGGATACCATTCTCACGCCACGGCCAGAGTCGCTCGCGGGCTGGGACGACATCCCGGAAGATGAACGGGCATTTCAACTGAGGCTCATGGAGGTTTTTGCCGGCTTCACCGAGCACGCCGATACGCAGGCGGCCCGGCTGCTCGACACGCTCGACGAACTTGGCGTTCGTGATAACACGCTGATTTTCTACGTTTGGGGCGACAATGGCTCCAGCGCCGAAGGACAGGGCGGGACGATCAGCGAACTTCTTGCGCAAAACGGGATCAGCACCGAGATCCAGGATCATATCACCGCGCTGGACGAACTGGGCGGTCTCGAAGTCCTGGGTTCGCCCAAGGTTGACAACATGTACCACGCCGGCTGGGCCTGGGCCGGTTCAACGCCATACCGCTCGACCAAGCTGGTCGCGGCGCATTTTGGCGGAACACGCACGCCGCTGGTGGTTTCCTGGCCGGATCAGATCACGCCGGACGATACGCCGCGCGCGCAGTTTCACCACGTCAACGATATCGTACCCACAATCTATGACGTTTTGGATATTGAGCCACCGCAAACGGTTGACGGAATCAGCCAGGATCCGATGGACGGTATCAGCCTGGCCTATACTTTCGATTCAAGTGCGGCCGAAGGCCAAAAACAGGGTCAGTATTTCGAGGTGATGGGAAGCCGTGCCTACTACCAGGACGAATGGATCGCTTCGGTCTTTGGCCCGCGCACGCCCTGGACGCCGGGGATCGATCCGGCCATTTTTGAATGGACGCCCGACAACGATACCTGGGAACTGCATGATCTTAGCAAAGACAGTTCACAGGCCAACAATCTTGCAGATGCTAACCCCGAAAAACTCGAAGAGCTGAAGCAGGCGTTCAATGTCGTAGCCGAGGACAACCAGGTCTGGCCGATCGGCGGCGGATTGTGGTCAGCCGTTTTCCACCCCGAAGATGCGCCATCCAATCCCGCGACAGAGTTCACCTACACACAGGAGGTGACTGGCGTTCCCGAATTCACCGCCCCTAAGGTCGGTGCGCGCAGCAACCTCGTCACCATCGAGGCAGAACTGACGCCGGAGTCTCAAGGTGTGCTCTATGCGCTCGGTGCCTTCTCTGGCGGCCTCGCGTTGTGGGTCGATGACGGCAAGCTGACATACGAATACAACCTGTTCGAGATCGAGCGGACGCGAATTGCAACCACGGAACCTCTGCCGACCGGGAAGGTGACGATCGAAGTCGAAACCCGGAAAACCAGCGACGAGCGTGCCGGCCCCCTTGATGTCACGATCCGGGTCAACGGCACCGAGATGGCGAAAGGTACGGTTCCCCGCTTGGCACCGCTTACGTTCACTGCAAACGATGCGTTCGATGTCGGACGGGACAGCTATTCACCGGTATCGCTGGCGTATTTCGATAAGAAACCGTTCGCTTTCAACGGCACGATTGATCAGCTGAAGGTCAATTATCTGGAGTAGCATCAGTTACTGACGAACACAGTTAGTCAAAACGTGACCCGGCGGCAAAGAGTATCGCCGGGCATAGTTCCGCAAAAGCAATGAGAGCTCACATGACAGACGCCGCAAGAGACGCACCTGGCCCCTTTCGCTTGCGAATGGGGTTGGGTTCGCCCAGTGGTTTTAGCCGCGCGTTTGCTTCCTGGGCCGGATGCTCACCCCAGTCCTTCCGGAAAGCCGCCACGCGAAGGGGGCACTCGTGAACAGAGGTGGCGCAAAATGGGCGGACTAGCAGTGCGTCGTGATTTAGCATTGCGTCGATCTTCGGGCGCTCCGGCGACCGTGAATCTGATGCAGGAGAAAAATAATGATCTCGATTTGCCACTATTAGCATCATGGCGCTCGCAGCGACATTGGGTCCCGCGTGGGCCGACGTCTCGCAGGAGACCATAGACTCGCTGGCTGCGCCTGACAGCGTGGAGACCTCGATCGGCACGCTTGAGTTCAAGGACGGTGTCCCGACGACCGAAACCGCCAGTAAAGTATTCGACACGCTCGCCTTCACCAACGCGCTCAACGTCTACAACAACAGCTTCCGCGGCGCCTCGGCGCTGGGGCTAGTCAAGGGGTTCCAGGAGTTGGGCGCTGGCAGCGGCGACGTCGTCATCTTCGAGGAACTTCTGGATCTCGTCCGGGCTGTTCCTGACCGGCAACGCCGACACCGTATATTACCTCTCTTACCTGGATCTGTCAGATGGTCCCGTCGTGATCGACCAGCCGACCGACGGGCTCGGCACGATCAACGACATGTGGTTTTCCTGGGTCATCGACGTCGGCAGGCCGGGGCCCGACCGCGGGCTGGGCGGCAAGTACCTGATCGTCGGACCCGGCTATGACGGTCCACTGCCCGAGGACGGCTATTTCGTCGCGCATTCCAAAACCAACACCGTTCTCTACGCCGACCGCGCCTTCATCAAGGACGGCAACGACCCCAAGCCGACGGTCGAGAACATCAAGGCGAACATAAAGATCTATCCCTACGCGCCCGGCAGCTACGGGACATCCATCGCCGAAGCGCTGAAAGGCGAGGTCAAGCTCGCCGGCGAGCCGAAAATCCCCGAGATGAAGTTCATCAATGGCAGCGGGAAGCCGTTCAACACCATCCCGCCCAGCGATTACGGCTTCTTCGAGATGATCAACGAGAACGTCCAGACCGAGCCGGCGACGAGCTATGATCTCGAACTGGCCGGCCAGCTCTCCGCCATCGGCATCGTCAAGGGCAAGGACTTCGCCCCCGACGAGCGGATGAAGAAGATCCTGACCGACGCCGCCGCTGTCGGCCAGGGGTCGGCCGTGCGCTGCAGTGGAACTTCGCCGACGCGCATCCCGAATGGGCCCGTTACGAGGACTCGCAATGGGCCTTGATGCTCTGGGAGGGCGGCGCGTTCTTCGAGACGCCGCCGCCTGCCTTCGAGGACGGCGTGTTCACGCCGCTGCCGCCCACCGGCGCGCGCACGCTCGACAGCCGCACGGCCTTCTACTACGCCTACACGCTCGACAGCCCGGCGATGATCATGAACATCCCCGGCGTCGGCTCGCAGTATGTGATCGCCTTCCGCGATGCCGACGGCGACCTCTTCGACGGGGCCAAGACCTACAAGGTGACGCTGCCCAAGGACATTCCGGCCGAATTGTTCTGGTCCTTCACGCTCTACGACAACCAGACCCGTTCGATGCTGCAGACGCCGCAGAAGTACCCGCGCGCCGGCAGCCAGAGCTACCCCTCGCCGGCCGCCGAGGCTGCCGAGGACGGCTCGACGACGGTCTATTTCAGCCCCGAACAGCCGGACGGCGTGGATCGCGGCAACTGGATCCAGACCGACCCGGAGAAGGGCTGGTTCAACATCCTGCGCCTCTACAGCCCCGAGCCGGCCTATTTCGACAAGTCATGGCGGCCGGGCGAGATCGAACTCGTGAAGTAAACCGACGGCGCGGCTGGGATGCAGGTGCGGATCGAGCAGCTCGCTGCCTCCGCGCATGTCAGCCGCGTCGTGATGCTAACCGCTTTGCGACGTTCGGTTGCGGGCAGAATACTGCGGCCCCGGGATAGATCGTTTTTGGCCCAGACTGTCGCACGAACATGGAGAATCTACCGATGAAACTCACGAACAGATTGCTTTGCGGCGTTGCTGCAATGACACTCCGCACAAGGATAAACCCCATGAAATCTGCAATGCTCTGCGCAGTTGCAATTGCCGCGGCCGCCGTACCGGCAGTGGCCGAGCTTCCCAAGTTCCAAATGACCACAGAAATTCCGGAGTCGATCACCACGCCGGACAAGGTGGAGACTTCCATCGGCAACCTCGAGTTCTTCGACGGCGTGCCCTCGGAGCAGACGGTGCAAACTCTGTACGACAACCTGGATAGCATGCGCGGCGTGCAGACTTTTCTCGCCGGCTATCCGGCCGCCTCCGCGTATGCCCTGTACGATGGTCCAAAGGCGATAGGCGCCGACAGACCCAACAAAATCCAGATCTTTAAAGAGATGATGGATCTCGAAAACATTGCTACTGACGGGTAATACGTCGACTCTCTATGCGCTCACCACTCTGGATCTGAAGACAGACGGCCCCACCGTAATCGAATTGCCGCCGGGCATGCTCGGGATGCTCGACAGCGCCTGGTTCAAGTTTATCGATAACTTCGGTGTCGCCGGGCAGGATAAAGGCAAGGGCGGCAAATACCTTGTGCTCCCGCCTGGATACACCGGCACCGTGCCGGACGGCTACTTCGTGCTGGAAGCCCCCACCAACCGCAATTGGGTGTTTCTGCGCGGCTCCATCGCCAACGGTGTGGAACCGGCGGTCGAGAATATCGAAAAAACCTCAAGGTCTACCCACTGGCCAAGGCCGACAATCCGCCCGCGACCGAATTTATTGACGCATCCGGCAAGGTTGCAAATTTCGTTCCCGCCAATGATTTCACCTTCTTCGAGCAGCTGAACGCTGTGGTCCAGTACGAACCCATCGAATCGCTGGATCCGGTGACCCGCGGCCTTTTCGCTTCGGTCGGCATCATCAAGGACCAGCCGTTCGAGCCAGACGCGCGTATGAAGAAACTGCTCACCGAAGCCGTCGCCATCGGCAACGCCACCGCCCGCGCCATCACCTTCTACCCCCGTAACCCGGGCAACTACATGTACGGCGAGGACAGCGGCTGGCTGATGGGTTATGCGGACAAGAACACCACATTTACCTACGACGGCGCCTACAATGTGGACGCCGCGACCTTGTTCCATTACAACGCCATCGGTGTAACCCCGGCGATGGCGGTCACCCGCCCCGGCGTTGGCTCCGACTACGGCCTTCTCAGTATCGACTCTGAAAAGCGCGCGCTGGATGGCTCCAAAACCTACCGCCTGACCCTGCCGCCCAATGTGCCGGTCAAGGACTTCTGGGCAGTGACCATCTACGACACCCAGACCCGCTCGCAGCTGCAGACCGATGAGCAGTTTCCCACCCTCGGCAGCCAGACGGAGGGCTTGCAGAAGAATGCCGACGGCTCCTACGACATCTACTTCGCGCCTGAGCCACCCAAGGGTAAAGAGGGCAACTGGCTACAGACGATCCCCGGCAAGAGCTGGTTGATATTGCTGCGCACGTACGGTCCGGAGCAGGCGTGGATTGATAAGACCTGGCGGCCGGGCGAGATCGAGCTCGTAGAGTGAGTCGAAGATACAAATAAGGTCGCACAGGTTCGGCGTAATGCTGACTGACAATTCCTGCTTCGCGGCCCTGCGCTCCATCCATTGACCGCGTCTTGGTGGTTGGTCTTATGACTTCTCCTGCATCGCCGAATAGAAACAATCTGCAAGCCAAAGACCAACCACCGGAGAAATTTCAATGCTGAAATATCATCTTGCCGCACTTGCATGTATCGCCTTTCCCACTCTAGCCCTCGCGCAAGACGGCGGAAACGATGGCGCCGATCTGGCCAAACAACTCTCCAACCCGATTGCAAACCTCATCAGCGTACCGCTCCAGTACAACTTCAACGATGGTTACGGCGATGGCTCCGGTAAGCAAAGCTACGTCAACATCCAGCCGGTGATCCCGTTTTCCATTAGCGCCGATTGGAACGTGATCTCCCGTACAATCATTCCGCTTGTAGATCAGGACAATCTCAGTCCGGGGTCGGGTTCGCAAAGCGGCGTCGGCAACATCTTGCAGAGCTTCTTCTTTTCCCCCAAGGCCCCCACCGCCGGGGGCTCATTTGGGGTGTCGGGCCCGTCATCCAAATTCCGACGGCCAGCGACGATGTTGCACCCGACCAATGGGGCGCAGGGATCACCGGGGTCGCCCTGAAGCAATCCGGCGCCTGGACGGTCGGCGCGCTCGCAAACAATGTCTGGTCGATCAGCGACAGCGAAGAGTTCGGGGATCAGTCTTCGATGTTCCTCCAGCCGTTCGTGTCCTACACGACGCCCAAGGCAACAAGCTTTTCAGTGAATACCGAAAGCAGCTATAACTGGGAAACAGAGGAGTGGGCAGTTCCCGTCAACCTTGTCGTGTCGCAGGTCGTGAAACTCGGCAAGCAACCCGTGCAACTTAGCCTCGGCGCAAGATATTGGCTGGATTCGCCCGACGGTGGACCGGAAGGCTGGGGTGCGCGCTTTCAGGTAACATTCTTGTTTCCGAAATGATCCAAAGGGCTGCACCGGGAGGTAGTATGAAACGATTTTTGACCCCTGGTCTGCCGGCCGGAGGTGACCGGTTTGGAAGGTCCGCATTCGCTGACATGAACCCTGTTGTGCACGAGGTATGAGATATTATGGCTTTCAAAGAACGATACAAACGCCAACAAGGATAAACCGATGACAAGGAGAATTATTTCAGCCGTATTCATTGCTGCGCTTCCAACGGTAGGTCATGCCGAGCGGTGGGAGGAGGCAGTTTCTCTTTATGGTTGGTTGCCTGGAATGGATACATCCATCGCAACAGACTTTGGCGACGTCGGGAGATTAACATGAGTGCCTGGAATAGTATTACGATCTGCGGCCTCCTCCTCGCATCCATGTGTGCACCTGTCGCCGCCCAAAGCGATGAATGGATTTTCGACGGCTCGTTATATCTGTTCGCGGCCGAAACGGATGCAACGGTTGGCGACGTAAAGGGGACGCTGTCCTTCTCGGATGCTCTGGACAACCTGGATTTCGCCGGCATGGCGTCTTTGAAAGCGACCAACAATCAATGGACCTTCATCGGCGACCTGATGTATTTTAATCTTGGGTTTGAAAATGATCGATCTGGACCTTTGATATCCGGAATCGATACCGATCAAAAGAACACGATTTTTTCCGGTTACGCGCTTTATCGTGTCTACGAGACACCAAATGCGATTATCGATTTGGGCGGCGGATTCAGGTATTTCAGCAATGAGACCACTATTACAGTAAGGAGTGATCTTTTTCCAACCCGTCAGGTTGGCACTGACGATGATTGGACGGACCCACTGATCGCCGCACAAGTAAGCTTCAATTTGTCGGATAAGTGGAGCTCAATGCTGGGCGTGGATTACGGGAGCTTTGTCGATGACCGAGAGACCTACAGCGCGACCCTGACGTTCGGCTATGCGTTCAGCGATAACTGGTTCGGGCGTCTAGGCTACAGATACATCAGCGTCGAAAACAAAGATGATGATGTTGACTTTCGGTTTGAGCAGTCTGGCCCAATTTTGGGCGTTACATACCGGTTCTAAGTTCTAGCAACTGTGTTAGTCAGGAGGGCTGAAGCTGCCAAGGGGTGCCGGTTTTGATGAGGGCGCTGTTCCTGCCGTCACGGTTTGAAGGCGGGTTTGCGCGACAGCGAGCTCCGGATCTGTGTTGCTCCGTTGGGCCCCAGGCCGCTCCAGCGGTTGCTTATGGAACAGGGGACGAGCTTCTCCCAGCTGCTCGAACGGGACAGGCGGCAAAAAGCGGTTCAGCTTCTGGTAAAGGAGGATCTTACCATGTCCGAGATCGCACGGATGCTCGGCTACAGCGACCCCAGCAACTTCGGACGTGCAGTCCGGAAGTTGACAGGACAGTCCCCGAAGCAGTTGCGCGTACGCCTTCTGCGCGAATGCCGACAGGGCATACCGAACCGACGATCCTGACGTCCCAAGCGGGCCGTGTTCGGCCGCAGGGGTCGGATATTCTGGCTTGTCGTCTGTCGGAGACACCGCCTGCAGCTTGGTTTGATCCGTCGCGCTCAAGGCTTTCTCGCGTGATCCGGGACGTTGGCGCGATATGACCAAAACCAGAGGGTATGTTCCGCCAGTTGATCACCGCAGGGACCGGCTCCGTCGTTTCGGATGTTGGACATCAAACGCCTTCACAGCGAATGATGGGTCCAAGCAACGAGCGTATGGCGTAAGGAAGAAGACATGACATTTTTCAGATTTCTGCTCGTGGCTTCGGTCTCACTGCTCTGTGCTTCTCAGGTCACAGCACAGGAGGCGACCGAGGAAGTGTCGTCAGTGAGCTGGATTCGATGCTTGAGAGGGTCGAAACCGCCGAGATCACCCTGATCCGGACAGAAAGCCCGCGCAATACTCTTCAGTCTCTGTACCAGTTGCGCCATGACCTCGAAATCTCTCTGGGCGCATACTGGCAGCAGCAGAACACATCGAACGCGGCTCGGATCGCCTTTGTGATGGGGCAGATCAGGGCCCTGATCGATCTGTCCCAATTACCCTTGGCCTCAAATCGCGAGGTCGGATCGCAGACCGGCTTGTTCCTTCTCGATATCCTCGGGCGGATCAAACCTATCGACGCGGCGGACCTGCCCGGGCCTGACGACCTCGATGACCAATCCACCGCCGGGTTTCGTTTGCCCGGCACACCCCTGCGCATCGTTGAAGTGGCGGAAGGTGACCGCGCCGGCGAGTACCTGTTTTCTGCGGATACGGTCCACGGCGCGCCCAGATTTTTCGCGGGCTTGGCAACGCTTCCGCTTCGGTCATCTCTTGCCATAAAGTCCTGGGACGACACGGGACGCCAGCTTGCCGGTCCATGGATCCCGACCTCCTGGATCGCGAAGCTGCCGGACTCTCTGAAACGCACGCTTCTCGACACTCCGGTCTGGAAGATTCTCCTCGTTATCCTGTTTTTCGTCGCAACAGGCGTCGCTCTGCGCGTCTGGCATCGAATTCTGGTCGATTGGCTGACAGACGATCCGGTCAAAATTGTCCGTTTCAGGATCCTGAGTCCGATCGCCATCATGCTCGCAGTGCTCTGGCTTCAACACGTGTTCTCGTTTCAGGTGAACACCGCCGGACGGTTCTTCGAGCTGACCGAATCCTGCCTCGTGGCGGTCTTTTACGGCGCCGCCACATGGGCCGTCTGGGCCATGTGCAGAGCATTCTTTGACACCATCATCGTTGACCCCAGGCTTGCAAACCAAAGTCTCGACGACAGTTTTGTCCGGTTGGTGGGACGGATCATCGGCGTTATCGGCGGCGTCCTGATCCTTGGGTACGGGGCATATGAATTGGGCGTGCCCGTTCTCAGCATGATCGCAGGCTTCGGGATCGGCGGCATTGCCGTGGCTCTTGCGGTCAGGCCGACGCTGGAGAACCTGATCGGCGGGTTCATCCTGTTCCTGGATAAACCGGTCCGGGTTGGCGATTACTGCACGTTTGGCGATCAGAGTGGAACCGTCGAAGCCATTGGCGTGCGCTCGACCCAGCTGCGTGCGATGGATCGTACACAGATTTCCATTCCGAATGCGCAATTCGCCGACATGCAGATCGTCAACTGGGCCAGATGCGACACGATGTTGATCCGGGAAACTCTGGGGCTGCGCTTCGAGACGGATGCGGAGCAGATGCGCCATGTTCTCGCGAAAATCCGTGAAATGTTGCATTCGCATCCGCGGATCGAGGCCGAAACGATCCGTGTCCGGTTCGTTGGGTATGGGGACTCGTCCAAAAACGTTGATCTGCGCATCTATGCCATGACACGGGAGTGGAACGATTTCTACTCCATCAGAGAGGACGTTCTCCTGCGGATCGATGACATCGTGGAAGCGTCCGGTACGGGCTTCGCTTTTCCGTCTCAGACGCTCTACTGGAGTCGCGATCCCGGCCTGGATGCCGAACGCACGGAACATGCGCATCAGGAAGTCGCAACCTGGCGGCGACAGCGGCAACTGCCGTTTCCACGCTTTTCCAGCACAGCGCTTGAAGGTCTTTCCGGAAAACTGAAATACCCGCCACCAGGTTCACCGGATTATTTCGCGACCAATGAGGAACTGGCGGAAGGTGGCGAAACGCTTTCAGCGGATCAGCCGCAAGAACCGGATTCAGAAAGAAATCCGGATGAGAAACCTGGAAAATCCGGCGATTGAAATTGTGGCACGTAAGCTCCTGGCAAATTTGCTCCGCCGGTAGGGGACAGGTGGATCGAAGCCTTCAAGTTGGCGTTTGCAGCAAGCGGGTTTTCAAACCACAGGTCGTTATAGTAAATTCAATGGCTTAGGGGCAGAGAAGGTTGGACGTCAGGCCCACCTCCTCCGCCACTTCGGTATAAAACCGGGAACGCCGATTCCCGCCGATTTCCCTCCCTTAGGCCGTAGACTCGTAACGCTTTAGCCATAATCGCACAGAGAAGAGTGAAGTGGTTCGGGAAATCTGCACAGGCGGTATAAGTGGTTTTCGGCTCTGGAATTCGGCATCATGCCGTCAACAGGAGCCCGTATGACAAGAAGACCCCGCCGTAATCATAGCCCCGCTTTCAAAGCGAAAGTCGCCCTGGCAGCGATCAAGGGCGAGAAGACCATGGGTAATCCTCCCTTTTTAACGGGGCTTTTTGGTAGAATTCACGCAGCCATTTTCAGTTTCTGTGCGGGTGTCATTCCGCCGATGCCCATATTGGGTCGCTCGTTGTTATAGCTCCATAACCATTGTGTGGCGAACGCCTGCGCCTCTTCGATACTCTCGATGATGTATTGGTCAAGCCATTCGTGTCGTACTGTCCGGTTGTAGCGTTCGACATAAGCGTTCTGCTGCGGCTTTCCAGGCTGGATGTAATTCAGCGCAATGCCCTGATTTTCAGCCCAGTCCATAAGCCTTCCACTGACATATTCCGGGCCATTGTCAACACGTATTGCCAGCGGTTTGCCGCGCCACTCAATGATCTGGTTCAGGCTACGGATGACACGCTCCGCAGGTAGAGAGAAATCGACCTCAATGCCAAGCCCCTCACGGTTAAAGTCATCCAGAACATTCAAAAGCCGAAACTGCCGGCCATCGGCCAGCCGATCCGCCATAAAGTCCATGGACCAGACCGCGTTCGGCGTTGTCGGGACATTGAGTGTATCCGGTTTTTCCCGTTTCAGCCGCCGGCGTGGCTTGATCCTGAGGTTCAGCTCAAGCGCGCGGTAGATGCGATAAACACGCTTATGATTCCAGCGCCGTCCCTGTACGTTCCGCAGATAGAGAAAACAAAGGCCAAAGCCCCAGTTCTTCTTTGCCTGCGTCAAGCCGGTCAGAAGATCGGCGATCTGTTCATTCTCATCATTGCGTTTGCCTTTGTATCGGTAGCAAGTTTCGCTGACACCGAACGTTCGGCAGGCAAGTGCTATGCTCACCCCACGTATCGCCACGGCTTGCGCGGCCACCTCCCGGCGTAGAGATGGCCGCGTCATTTTTTCCCAAAGCCTCTTTCAGCAGTTCGGTTTGCATGCTCATCTCCGCATACATCTTTTTCAGACGGCGGTTCTCGTCTTCCAGCGCTTTCATCTGGCTGATCATCGACGCATCCATGCCGCCATATTTGGCCCGCCATTTATAAAAACTCGCTGAACTCATCCCGTGCTCCCGGCAAAGTTCAGGCACAGGAACGCCACCTTCTGCCTGACGCAGAATGCCAATAATCTGTGCTTCGCTAAATCTCGTCTTTTTCATCAAAATCTCCTCAGTCATAAAACCCGAGAAAATTCTACTTTTGAAGCCCATTATTTTTCGGGGGATTACCTCATCAGCGCGCGCTTCGCTTTCGATCTCGACCACTTGCACGCCGGTATTCAGCATTTCGATCGCCTTGCGGTCCTCGGCCCGCAGATGCATGATGCCGGACACCTTTTCCCGCCCCTTGATGATCCGTACTGCCCATCGCCTGATCCGTGCCCGGTCGCGACTTGTCACAATGTCTCTCGAGCGATGCCAGTCGTCCTCTTCGGAGATTTCTTCGACAGAATGCTTGTCCTCGCGCAGCTTGCGCAGGTGGTTTTCAAATCGGTATTCAAGATCGGTTTCGCTGTCGCCGACCGGGAACAGCTTCGCCTCGACAAAGGGGATACGCGTCATACTACAATGTCCGGATACAGAAAAAGAAGGGACGAGACCGCCTGATCAGGCGATCTTCGGATGCCATCGGTAGAGAGCCCGACCTTGAAGCCCCAAATGTCCACTGACGCCATTCTTCCCTCCTGATTTCAAAGGCAGGGAGAAATTACCATCTGGCGATTTGGCTTCGATAGTCCAATTCTCAGGGGCAATTGCAACGCTTACGTCTCTCGGGTTCCCCATCGCCTCCGGATCTGAATCTCTGGTTCAAACAGCGGATTTGCTATGGGTTCAGCGATTTCTTTACGAGTATGGTGTCAGGTTGCGGTTTGTGGCTCACCAGACACGAGATGGCGACCTGACGAGGCATTTTTCGCCCTCGTATCGATTTATGATGGCGGCTCGCGTACCGATTCAGCGCGGCTCGGCAGCGTTACTGTTCAGACCCCGCGCATCTGAGCAGTACGCATCAATGTTCGCGGTGCCGACGGCCGTATCAATCGATCAAGGCGGGATGGCACATGTTCAACGACCTCGTTGTACCCGAAAACATCACCATGCTGCCGCAGCCGCCCAAATTGGCCACGGCAATGGGGGCAAGGGGTCTAGTCAGCGACGGTTGGTATCGGCCATAGCCTTCCACCACCGACGTGACGAAACGGACAAACCTGCACGTTTGCAGTCACTTTCGCGTCGGAATGCAATAACCATCTGCTCAGGATAATCTCCCTACCGCACCCACACGAGTCGTGAACGACAACAGCATTCCGCTCGCCAGACTGCCGCGCAACCAGCCAACTTCTGCTCCTCCCGTTATACGCTGACTTCGCACCAGTTGCTTCAAGCGGATCACCCGCGCAGAGCATTCAGCAAAATTCCGGGCAGCTTGCCCCATGCCGGTTTGTACTCAAACCCGGTCAGCAGCTTGCCCAGCTTGTCTGCCTTTTTGTTGGTTATGAACCATGGCGGTTTGGGCAATAGCGTGAACTGCCCGGACAACAGACTGCGCGGGAAAGGCTGCCATGGTGCCTGAACCACGACACGTTCGGAGGCCTCGAACATAAAGGAATTGTGTACCGATCCGATCCCGCTTTGCACATCTTCAGGAGTATGGCCGGGAAAAGCGCCCCAGGGACATGGCGGCAGCAGAAATGCCAGCCCGGTCCAGGCATTGATGGCAATCGTGCCATAATGCAGATCAGAGATCAGGGCTTCAAACCGGTCCTTGCCGATGTCGCGGATGGTCTTGGGGTGGACCAGGATATTCGCGCCCAGCGTGCCGTGCAATGTGTCATTGGCATAGGCAATTGCCGCGCGCAGATAGCTCTCGGCACCGTCGCCAGCAACCTCATGGGTGCTGAGAGCCGGGGCAAACACTTCGGTTGTGGTAAACATCGGATCGTCATCGGCCCGCGTGACAACACAATCGGGACCGACAGGCCGCGCGATCCTTTCGGGCACTTCGCCCCTTGCGGCAAATTCCGACAGGCGGCCTTCGGCACCGGGGTAATAGGCGGGACGGGCCGATGCTGCTATGGCAGCGGTCACGGCCTTCATCAGGTCGTCCTTGAGACGCCAGGTTGTCGGCAGAATCAACACCTGGCAGGCCACACAGTTGAAACCGCTATTGTGCATTTTTGCGTGGCAATATGTTCGGCCTGAAAAGCGATATCAGCCGGCGACCATGGCCCCGGCACAATGATGGTTGGGCAAACGGCGCCCAGCTCCGAGGTAAAGCGGCGGGTGTTTTTGGGCGTTCCAGCCTTTTTGTTGGCGGTTCCCTCTTCGCCCGTCCCCCAAACGATTGCATCATGGGTCGAGCCGGAGCCTGTGATGTGCAACTCGCTGACTAGCGAGTGACCTGTCAGATAGGCCCCTTCGGCTCCGCCACCCTTGACGATCCGCAATGCGTTGCGATCAATCAACGTTTTCAGCGCGGTCCTGAGGACCGTGATCAGGTAATCGTTCACAGGGTTCAGCTTGAGCAGGACAACCTGATTTTCCAGGAACAGTTTCTGAAAACAATCCAGCGGAGCGATGGACGCAATATTACCTGCGCCCAGAACCAGAGCCACCTTGCCCTTTCGCTCCTGCGGCGGCAGGTCATAGGCATTGGCGGTATACGCAGCCAGATTCTCCGCCATGACATGCGGCTGCATCCAGACCTCTGCCTTGACACCCGACAGCAAAAGCCGATCCCAGACGCTGTGGGGGTGACCTTCACAGCAAGCTGACCGCTGATAGTCTGGCGTTTCGGCAGGTCGTCCAGAAACGCCTTGCCTTCCATCGCGGCCAGCGTCTGCATCAATCCGTTGCACGCCCCCATAACCGCATACGGGCCGGAGACCCATTCTTCACCGGTAAGGGGCGAACCGGTGGGGATTTGTTTTGCCTGCGCCGCCGCCTCGACCCAGGCCAAGGCCACCGGTAAAAGCGCCTCCTTGATTGCCTGCAGAATGGCGATCCGGTCCGGAATCGACGTGCGCGCCCAATCATCCTTGGATGCATCAAGCGTTTTCAGATCCTGATCCAATTCGGCAAAATCGGTCACGTTCATGAGCACATCGTTCCTTCTATCAGGACATTGCCGTAGTTCTTGCGCAGGCTTGTCTTGAGCATTTTGCCGGCGCCGTTCACAGGAATCTTGTCAACAAAAATCACAGCATCAGGGATCTGCCATGACACGACCTTGCCGCGAAAATATGCAATGAGGTCCGACTCATCGAGCTCGGCGCCCTCGGCACGAACAGCGACGATGACCGGACGCTCGCCCCATTTTTCGTGTCGTGCGGCAATGGCGGCGGCCAGAACGATACAGGGATGGGAAACGGCGATATTCTCCAGTGCAACGGAGGAAATCCACTCGCCGCCGGACTTGATCAGGTCCTTGGAGCGATCGCGAATGGTCATGAACCCATCGGCATCAAGGCTGGCGATATCGCCGGTATCAAACCAGCCATCGTCGGTCAGGGCGTTCTGATCCTCTCCGAAATAGGTATCGACCACCCAATGCCCACGTATGTGCAACTCGCCCTGCGCAACACCATCTCGGGGCTGTTCCGCCCCCTCTTCGCCGACAATCCGCAAATCCACGCCGAAAGGCGGACGACCCTGAGTGCAACGCAAAGCAACAATTTCGGCGCTAGATAGTTCGTCATGCCTGGCTTTTGGCTGATTGATGCTACCCAGCGGAGACGTTTCCGTCATACCCCACGCATGAATTGTGTCGCAATTGTAGACCTCGCGAAATGTATCGATCATTGCAGGCGGGCAGGCCGCGCCCCCACCACATTGCGTGTCAGAGAAGGCAGCTTCGTCCCGTTTTTATCGGCAGCAGCGAGCAGCCCCTGCCAGATCGTCGGCACACCGAGCGCAACCGTGACCTTGTAGCCGTCGATCAACTCAATCAGGCTGTCGCCATCAAGGCCCGGACCAGGCAGAACCAGTGTTGCCCCTGTCATCGCTGTTGCATAGGGCATGCCCCAGGCATTGACATGGAACATCGGCACCACCGGCAATACGATCTCGCGCGCCGACAGTCCAACCGAATCCGGCAGGCAAATGGAAAACGCATGCAGCATAGTCGAGCGGTGGGAGTACAACACACCCTTCGGGTGTCCCGTGGTACCGGAAGTATAGCACAGCGAAGACGGCAGATGCTCGTCCAGCACAGGCCGGTGTAATCGTCACCCTGTCCGGCGACCATCTCATCAAGGAACAGAACATCAGGCAAGGCGGACAGTACCTCGTCGTCAAAAGCGCCGAGACAGACCAAATGGTCCACCGCAATCAGGCTGTCCTTCACCCCGGTGACCAGCGGCAGAAATGTCTTGTCGAAGATCAAAATCCTGTCCGACGCATCATTGATCACAAACACCAGTTGCTCCGGGGACAGACGCGGATTGATCGTATGACAAACCAACCCGCTTCCAGAGGTGGCGAACCAAGTCTGCAAATGGCGATGATTGTTCCAGGCAATCGTTGCCACCCGGTCGCCCTGAACCAGACCGAGCGCGGCAAGGGCACTGGCCTGCCGGCGTGCGTCCCGTTCCAACGTAGACCAGTCCGTTTGGGTGATTTCGCCTGATGTTTCGCGCGATATAACGGCAGTGCTGCCGTGATATTTCGCGGCGTGAACGATCAGGTCGCTGACAATCAGCGGACGTTCCATCATTTTCCCGAACACCTTAGTCCCTCCCCTCTGATATGCGGTCCGGATCAAATCCGCGGCCTTTTCGGCAATCATGATTGTTGGTGCATTGGTGTTGCCCGTAACCAGCGTCGGCATGATCGACGCATCGACAACCCGCAGGCCGTCTATCCCGTGGACCCGCAATTCGGCATCGACCACAGAGAGAGGGTCCTCCTTCCCGCCCATGCGGCACGTTCCAACCGGGTGATATTGCGTGTCGGCCCGGTTGCGAATGTCCTGCTCCAATGTCGCACGGTCACCCAGCATATCCACATAAAGCGGCTTGCCACGCACGCGAGATAGCGCTTCATCCATCAAAATGGACCGCATTTTCTCCGCCCCCTTCAGCATGACATCCATGTCATCGGGGTGGCCGAAGAAGTTCAGATCGATCGTCAGCGACCGGGCCGGGTCGGCGCTCTGCAAAGCCACATACCCGCGGCTTTTGGGGCGGGCCACCGTGACGTGACAGCTGAAGCCATGACCAAGATGGAGTTTCCGGTTGTGGTCATCGACAATGCCAATCACAAAGATGAGCTGCAGATCGGGCGCTTCCACATCAGGGGAAGACCGGAAAAATGCCCCGGATTCAGCGATGCTGGTGGTCACGATCCCGCGACGGTAGCGCGCCCATTGAGCAATACCTTTCATCACCCGCATTCCGCCGCGCAGGCTAAAGCCCAGCGTTTCGGATTTCGCAGGCGCACGGAAGGTCATCACATAGTCGATGTGATCCTGAAGGTTCTGGCCCACACCCGGCAATTCGTGCAGCGGGGTAACGCCGTGCCGGCGCAGTTCCTCCCCCGCCCGATCCCCGACAGCATCAGGATTTGCGGACTGCCGAAGGTCCCTCCAGACAGGATCACCTCGCGCCGGGCCTTGATCTCATACCGTGTGCCGTTCTTCAGATAGGCAACACCTGTGGCGCGCTTGCCCTCCAGCACCACCCGTTCGGTCCTTGCCTGCGTGATAACGTTCAGGTTCGTGCGTGACAGGTTTGGCGTCAGATAGGCTGTAGCGGCGGAGCAGCGTTCACCATTCCTGATCGTGCGTTGCAAGATATGCGCGCCATATTGATCGGCGCCGTTATAATCATGATTTACCGGAAGTTGCTGGTGCGTACAGGCTTCGAGAAACATGTCGTTCAGATTGCTGGGATCCGTCGGCGTGCTGACGCCCAGCGGGCCGTCCTTCCCGTGATATTCGTTCGCGAAATGACTGTTCCCTTCGGAGCGGATGAAATAGGGCAAAACCTCTTCATAGCCCCAGCCCGGATTGCCCAGGCTACGCCAGTGGTCGTAATCCTGACGGTTGCCGCGCACATAAAGCATCGCGTTGATCGAGCTGGAACCGCCAAGTCCGCGGCCGCGCGGCTGATAACCGCGCCGCCCGTTCAGTCCCTTTTGCGGGACAGACTTGTATTGATAGTTGTGGATCGGCGTGCCGATCAACACCGCCATACCCAGCGGAGCGTGAATCAGGACGGATTTGTCCTTTCTTCCAGCCTCCAGGAGACAGACCGAAACTGACGGATCTTCGCTGAGCCGCCCGGCAAGGGTGGCACCGGCGGAACCGCCGCCAACGATGATGTAATCAAACTCACGCATTGTCTTGTCACTTCACCTGAGTTGTAATTGGGAACCACGGATCAAACGTATCCATCATGGACATGAGCTGACCGAGGGCTTGCAGGTTACCGTCAAAGGTGAGCGTGCCGTTTTTGACAAGCTGCGGGACGGTCGCACGCTGCAGTAACAAGGCGCCAAACGCCGGAAGGGTCAGCTGAAAGGATGCATCCGCGTCTTCTGCAACCAGCCCCTCGGTGTTGTTCAACACATCGTTTTCCAGGCTGACGGCGTATTGTTCATCGACATCGGTGAATTCGAAATTGAACGTTAGCGTCTGATCTCCCGCCTTCGCGGGGTTAAGATGAAGCGCAAGAAAATCGAAGATCATTTCCGGCGTCATCGCCGTCATAACATCGGCACCGATGCGCGGCGCGGGTGTCGGCATGACCCCGTCACGCAACTCCTGCGCACCTGAGAGATAGAAATTCCGCCACGGTCCGCTTTCCGCCTGATAGCCAAGCTGCGTCAGCGCCTTCGCCTGCAATTCGCGGGCAGCCTCGTTTTCGGGGTCGGCGAGCAGCAGGTGATTCACCACCTCGGCTACCCAGCGATAGTCACCCTTGTCGAAGGAGGCCTGCGCCTTGGCAAGCAGAACGTCCGGCCCGCCGATAAATTCCACGTAGCGCGCACCGCTTTCAGCCGGCGGCAGACGATCCAGATTTGCGGGATTACCGTCAAACCAGCCCAGATAATAATTGTACACCGCTTCGGCATTGTGCTTCAGACTGCCATAATAGCCGCGGGTGGCGAAGTTCTGCGCAAGCGCCTCCGGTAATTCGATCATGTTGGCAATGTCGCGCGGGCCGTAACCCTGATTGGCCAGACGCAGGGTTTGATCATGGATGAACCGGTAAATATCCCGCTGGCCGTCCAGAAGATCCACGACCCGCTCCTGTCCCCAGGTTGGCCAATGGTGGCCGGCAAAGGCAACCTTCACGTCGTCGCCAAAGAGCTGAATGGTTTCGTTGATATATTTGGACCATCCCAGAGCATCGCGCATTTTCGCACCGCGCAGGGTGTAGACATTGTGCATGACATGGGTTGCGACTTCGGAAAGGCAGAGCGCTTTTTGTTCCGGAAAGTAGAATATGAACTCTGACGGTGCCTCCGAACCGTTCGCCATCTGGAAGATGATCGGCACACCGTCGACAACCATTTCTGTACCGGTTTCGGAAACAATATCGGTCGGCGGAATCAACGTCACAGTCCCGGTCGATGTGGTCTGTCCCAGCCCGCTGCCGACTTGGCCCTTGGGTCCCTTTTCCAGAACATTGCCGAACTGATAGGCCGCCCGGCGGGTCATCACATTGCCGGCCATGACATTCTCAGCCACGGCATATTCCATAAACCCGGACGGCGCGATGATCTCGACCTGCCCCGCTGCAAACCGGTCAGGGTCCACGATGCCGCGCACACCGCCAAAATGATCGGCGTGGCTATGGCTGTAGATAACCGCAACCACCGGCAAAGCACCCAATTCGCGGTTGGCAAGCTCCAGTCCTGCACGCGCTGTTTCCTCGGAGACAAGCGGGTCGATCACAATCCAGCCCGTGTCGCCGCGTACCAGCGTCATGTTGGAAAGATCGAAACCGCGAATCTGGTAAATCCCGTCAGTGACCTCGAACAGGCCGTTGATCGCGTTCAGCTGTCCCTGTCGCCAGAGGCTTGGATTGACCGTCGCCGGGGCTTTGCCTTCCAGAAATCCATATTGATCCTGGTTCCAGACCGGTGCGCCATCAGGAATCCGTAATGATCGCGGGATCGAACGTAGCAATGAAGCCGCGTGTCGCATCCTCGAAGTCCCGACGATCGGAAAAATCGAGTTGCTGCAGCATCAGGGCGTTAGCGGCGGCGGTCTTCGGGCTTGCAGTGTCTGCAAAAGTCGCAGTACCGCTCAGGCACACGCCGGACAACAATATAATGCGCGCCATATTTAAGCATCTCATAATATTCCTCCCAAAACACTATTTCGGCGTCTTACAGGGAGTCTTAAGGCAGTAAAAATTGATTTAAATTGCAAAAGCTATAGATTTTACTTATTAGATAGAAATGATTTCCGCAAAACACCTTAAACAAGTTCTGGCTATTCACAGCTGCGGCACGTTCAACGGCGCCGCAAAAGAGCTGAATCTGACCCAGCCTGCGTTGACCTCGAGCGTTCAGAAACTCGAGGAAAACCTGGGGTTTGCGCTGTTTGTAAGAAACCATCGCGGTGTCGAACTGACTGTGTTCGGCCAGCACATTGTTGAAACGGCCCCTGAAATCCTGTCGCGATTGCAGCGGCTTCGTGATGAGCTCAACCTGATTGCGGCCGGAGAACGCGGCGAGATCAAGCTTTCTGCCGGACCAGTGCTGATCCACGGAGCGATGCGCGCAGTTATTCCTGAATTTTGCCGGAAATTCCCGAATGTGCATCTGTCGCTTCGCACCGACGCGACACAAAAAGTCCTGACCGATATCGCCGCGGGGCGTATTGACCTTGGAATTGCCGCAAGCGCCCACCTGCCAGACACAGGTGACATCATGATGCATGAGGTTGTCAACGAACCTATCGTTTTCGCAGCGAGCACGAAGCACCCTCTGGCAGGCCTGCGCAACGTCTGCAGGGAAGACATCTTTAAATTCCCCTGGCCGTGCCGGAAATCCCGGTTGAAATGTTGTCATGGTTCGCAGCACCCAATTCCGACATTGAACCGCAGATCGCCCTTCAAACAGACCACTATGAGCTGTTGTTCCGCACCACGCGTGAAAGCAACGCAATCACGGGCGCACCGGGCCACTTGCTGGTGCCCTACCTTGCGGACAATTCCCTCGTTGCACTCGATTATACCGGGCCGGTCCTGAACTGGAGTGCCAAGGCCATCTACCGCCACACCTCAACCCTGTCGCCAGCCTTCTCCGAACTCGTCAAACTGATCGAAACATATTTCCAACAGATCTCCGGCACGGCAGAACCTGTGCCTGAAGTATGAAGCAGATGCCGCCGGTGTGAACCAGTTGTTCGGCCTTGTTGCCGGAGCCGACTGTCCCGACAGGTATCCAGGCGGCACAACCATCTTCGCATTCTCCTCCGGCTGACAATGCTGACTGTTGCGGTTTGGCAACATTTTAGCAAATAAGCTCACACCCACACTCTTTGGTATATTTAATGACGTTAACGTCGCATATGTTTCCGATTGGGAGATATGGACTGAATAGGTTTTAAAGTTAACGTTTTGTTTCAAGGAGGAGGAAACAATGCCTATCACCAACAGGACAGGTCTGTTCTATTTTTCGTTCATGGCGGCGACCGCTTTAATGGCGGGATCGGCGCTCGCCGGATCGTTCGGATTGCGCGAGCAGAGTGCAGCAGGTCTTGGCCAGGCGTTTGCGGGCGCAGCAGCCGGTCAGGCCGGGTTGGGCTCAACCTACTGGAACCCGGCAACCATGACCGAGTTTAAAGGCCTTCAGGCCGAAATCGATCTGACGGGCATTTTTCCTTACGCCAGTACGACGCCGACCACCGGAACCAGCCCGGCGCTGATCTATTATGGCGGATCGGGATCCACGGGCGACATCGGGCTCGATGCTGCATTGCCTGCCGGCTATGTCAGCTTTCAGGTCAATGACAGCATCTGGCTCGGGCTTGGGGTGAATTCCCCGTTCGGGTTGACGACCAAGAACCCAACCAATTACGCAGGCCAGGTCTATGCCCGCACCTCAGAAGTCCGCAGCTATAATTTCACCCCGATGGCAGCCTGGAAGGTCAATGACTGGCTGACCGTCGGTGCCGGCGTGGAAGCGATGTATTTCAAGACCCGCCTGACGCAGGCAATGTCACCGCTTCCGGGAGCGCCCAGTGCCGAACTCGAAGGCGATTCCTGGGCGGCCGGTTACACGCTGGGTTTCACACTGACGCCGATGGACGGCACGGTCATCGGCGTCGGCTATCGCTCCGCGATCAACCAGAATCTCTCCGGGGATCTGACCCTCGGCGCCTCCAGCGGCCCGCTGCCGGCTGGGCGCTACGGCATTGATGCAGACATGAAACTGCCAGATCAGCTGACGGTTGGCCTGAGCCAGAAGGTTACAGACGCACTGACCTTCAATGCCGGGTTCGAGTGGACCAACTGGAGCGTATTCAACACCATCCCGGTCTACGGCAATTCCGGCCCGACCAACGGTATGCAACTGACAGATCTGCCGTTCGAATATGACGATGGATATTACGCGGCGCTGGGCATGTCCTATGATTGGACAGAACAGTTCACCGTGCGCGGCGGCCTCGGCTATGAGTGGTCTCCAATCTCGACAAGAAACCGGGATCTCCGCCTGCCCGACAGCGATCGCGTCCATGCCTCGATCGGCGGCACCTACAACTGGACCAACGATCTGTCGCTCGATTTTGCCTATGAGCACATCTTCTCCGTAGGCGATGGCGATGTCAGGCTGGTCAATGGCAACCCGCATTACGAACCGGGCGCCGATTTCGTCGGAAAAGTCGATTCCCGCGTCGATCTCATTTCTGTCAGCTTGCGCTACCGTTTCGGCGGTTGAGACTTGTCGCCAGCCGGGCCGGCTCTCCGGTCCGGTCTGTCTGCACAAACGAGGAGAGACTTATGCGCAAACACACTGTTCTTGCGGCAGCAGGCCTGATCGCGGGCCTCGCCTTTTCCGGCACCGCCTTTGCCACATCGCCAGCCGGAACCTGGATGACGGAAAGCGGCAAAACGCAGGTAAAGATTGCCCCTTGCGCGGACGCGTTCTGCGGCACGATCGTCTGGCAGAAAACACCGTCAAAAGATGTCAAAAACCCGGACAAATCCAAACGCGGCAACGCGCTGGTTGGCACGCAGATGCTCTTTAACCTGAAACCGGTTGGGACTGACGCCTGGAAAGGCAAGCTCTATAACTTCGAAAACGGCAAGAACTACACCGGCAAGATGGAGCTGACCGGAGGCGATACGCTCAAACTGTCAGGCTGCGTCCTTGGCGGCGCAATCTGCAAAAGCCAGCAATGGAAGAAAGTGAAGTGAGCGTGGGCTGAGGACAAGCCTCACCCACAACAATATATTGAGACAAAGGGGCGCCGGAAACGGCGCCCTTATGTTTTGGCTCTAGGTCGGACGCAAGGCCGTCGCCCACTTTTATTGGTCATGGACTGAAGAACTATTCCGCTTCCAGCAGCCCGGCCAGCTTGAGAGCAACACCCTGCGAGCCACGCACTTTCAGCCGTCCGGTGGAGAAGGCCAGCATCGGGTTGAGCTTTCCATCAATCAGTTTCGCAAGATTGTCGGATGTCATCACCAGAACCGTGTCGGCTTCGGCCTCGTTGGTCTCGTCGCGCGAAACGGCGACATCCCCGTCAACCGCATCCAGCAGTATCGACCCGCCGTCCTTCAGGTCGAAACGGACCCTGTAGCCGAGTTCTTCCAGCCGGTCGGCCCTGTCTTCCATTGCGGCGATCAATGTATCGAGATCAGCCATATTACCTCCAGAATCTAACAAGCCTCTCGGCTCTATCGGGTTGCAAGCCTACCTCACCCGCACCTGAACGATGCGCGGACGACGTCAATTGCGCTGTCAGAACGACATTTCATCGAGCGCCATCATCGACGCCTTGCCAGCACGGACAGAGCCAACCAGACCTGCAGCCTGCGGCAGGATCCGCTTCATGTAAAACTGGGCGGTCACGAGCTTGGCCTTGTAGAAGGCCGGATCGTCGCACCCACCTTCCAGCGCATCATGTGCGACCCTGGCTGACTTCAGCCACATATAGCCCAACGCAACAAGACCGAAGAGCCGCAGATATTCCGTGGCAGCGGCCCCGCTTCCTCTGGATCCTTCATGCCCTTTTGCGCAATCTCGGCGGTACAAAGTTGCAGCCCGCCAAAGGCTTTTGCCAACGGCTGGGCTAGTTCGGCGAGTCGTTCATCATCGACAGCAGCGTCGATCTCGGCCAGAACGGGGTGGAAGAAAGAGCGCAGATAGCGGCCCATATGGGCGGGCATCTTGCGACCGACCAGATCCAGCGCCTGAATTCCGTTGGTGCCCTCGTAGATCATCGAAATACGACTATCGCGGACATATTGCTCCATGCCGTGATCACGGATGAAGCCGTGGCCACCATAGACCTGCATCCCGATGTTGGTGCATTCAAACCCGAGGTCGGTGAACAACGCCTTCACGACCGGCGTCATCAATGCGGTGAAGTCCTCGGCGTCCTGACGCATTTCCGGGTCGGGGTGATGCTTGAGCATATCAAGATTGCGCGCCACCCAGCCGCCAAGTGCCCGGCACCCTTCGGTATAGGCGCGGATTGTCATCAGCATGCGCCGCACATCCGGGTGAACAATGATCGGATCGGCGGGCTTGTCGGGATGTTTCACGCCGGCGAGCGAACGGCCCTGAAGCCGCTCTTTGGCATAGGCCACGGCCCCTGATAGGCGGCTTCCGCAGCTCCCAACCCTTGAATACCGACCGACAGGCGCTCACTGTTCATCATCGTGAACATCGCCCGCATGCCCTTGTGCGGCTCACCAACCAGCCAGCCGGTGGCATCGTCAAACGACATCTGGCAGGTGGCCGAAGCCTTGATGCCCATCTTGTGTTCCAGCCCCGAGCATGAAACACCGTTGCGGGGACCTGGCGTGCCATCCTCGTTCGGCAGGAATTTCGGCACCAGAAAAAGGCTGATGCCCTTGACCCCCTTCGGCGCATCGGGAAGCCGTGCCAGCACCAGATGAATGATGTTTTCCGTCAGGTCATGCTCACCGGCGGAAATGAAGATCTTCGATCCGGTAATCTTGTAACTGCCATCGGACTGCGGCTCTGCGCGGGTGCGCAACAGGCCGAGATCGGTTCCGCAGTGGGCCTCGGTCAGGCACATGGTGCCCGACCAGGTGCCTTCCACCATTTTCGGCAGGTAGAGCTGCTTCAGTTCATCGGTGGCGTGATCGGCGATCGCCTGATAGGCGCCATGGGTCAGCCCCGGATAAAGGCCGAAGGCGAGATTGGCAGCGCAGCTCATCTCCTCGACCATTTTGTTGATCGTTTCGGGAAGTCCTTGCCCGCCCCATTCGGGGGCGGATGCCATCGACGTCCAGCCGCTTTCGGCAAAGGACTTGTAGGCCTCCCTGAAGCCTTCGGGCGTGCGCACCACGCCGTTTTCAAGAACGCAACCTTCCTCATCGCCAGATGCGTTCAGCGGCAACAGGACTTCGGTACAGAACTTTCCAGCCTCTTCAAGAATAGCGTCGGCAAGGTCGGCGGACACATCTTCAAAACCGGGCAATTGTGCATAATCGTCAATGCCGATGAGTTCGTGCAAAACGAAACGCATATCCCGGATCGGGGCGTTATAAACTTGCATGGTTCAATTCCTCAAAGGTTTGCCGGTTTCGATGACGCTTTCAAAGCGGGCGAGCGTCTTGCGGGTTTTGACAAGGCGCATAAAGCTCTCCTGTTCAAGCTCCATCACCGTCTCTTCACTCACCGTATCGATGATGTCGGTGTCGCCGCCTGAGAGTACAGTCGCCAGTTCTCCGGCAACGGTCTGATCATGGGGCGTGGCGATACCCCGGCGTGCAAAACCGTCTACCGCCATCTGCATGGCAGCCTTCCCTGACGGGCCCGGCAGCACGATGTCCTGCGGTTCCGGAGGCTGGTAGCCATCAACCATGGCAAGCGCCTTCGCCTTGGCGTCAGCCAGAAGGCGGTAGCGGTTCATCGTGACCGCATCGTCCTTTTTCAGGAACATCAGATCGCGCGCATCTTCGGCCGATTTGGCGACAGTGGCGGTCGAAATCATTTCGAACACTTTGGCGGCGGCCGGCATCGGGCCGTTCGGCAGCTTTCCGGTTTTCTGCCAGCGGGTCAGCATTTCCTTGCAGCCGCCCCAGGCGGGCAACAGACCGACTCCACACTCCACAAGCCCGATATAACTTTCCGCATGCGCCTGAACGGCATCGGAATGGAGCAGGATTTCGCAACCGCCGCCAAGCGCCATGCCGGATGGCGCGGCCACGACAGGAAATGGAGCATATTTCATTTTCAGATAGGTTCTCTGGCCGCCGTCAACGAGCTTTTCGATCTCACCCCAGGCTCCGATATTGGCAGCGAACAGCGCCAGCCCGAGATTGGCGCCGACCGAAAAATGCGTGCCTTCGTTATAGATAACCAATGCCTTGTATTTGCGTTTGACCAACCCGATCGTCTTGTCAAGCAGATCCATGATCTGGTCATCCATGGCATTGGCCTTCGAGATAAACTCGAAACAGACGACGCCATCGCCGATATCCCAAGCCGCAGCAGAGCCATTTTTCAACAACGGCTCGCTGGTGCGCTTAATGTCTTCCAACATGATCACGCCGTCCGGCCGGACGATATCGGCATAGGATCCATCGGGCTGCAGCGCCTGACGGCGCCCGTTCTCGATCCGGTAGAAGGTCTTGTCGCCGAGCGCGTCCAGCAGTGCCGGCACAGGAATATTTTCCGCACGCATGCGCCCGACCAGCCATTCGCCGCCGATAAGGTCGATCAGTTCGAACGGTCCCCACTTCCAGTTATAGCCGAGCCGCATGACCTCATCGATGGAGGCAATATCATCGGCAGCATCACCGATGAGGCTTGCCGCATAGGACAGTGCGTTGGCCATGACGCCAAATGCATAGCGCCCCAGCGGTCCGTTCAGCTCCATCATCTGGCGCGGTTTTCGCGCTGCCTTGAGCGCGCCGTTCTCCGGCTTCACCGAAACCCGGTAGGCACCGGTTTCAAAATCGATGGCTTCCTTGATCTTTTGCCCGCCTTCACGGTTCAGCCGGTAAAAACCGCCCTTTCCCTTCCGCCCGGTATAGCCGTCGGCAATCATCTTGTTGACCAGCGGCAGATCACGGCTGGTTTGATGGAACATGTCGTCTTCCGGCAGCGAACTCTTCAGGCTGGCGCCGATATGCGGCATGAGATCCAGCCCGACCAGATCAATCAGCCCGAAAACACCGGTCTTCGGAATTCCAAACGGCCTGCCCATCACGGCATCGGCCTCCTCAACCGTAAGGCCTTCTTCCAGTGCTTTGAGAACACCAAGCTGTATCCAGGTGGTTCCCAGCCGGTTGGCGACGAAGCCAGGGCGGTCGTTGCAGGAAACAACACTCTTGCCGAGCCTGCGGTCGGCGAAATCCGTGACCACTCTCGCCAATGCCGGATCCGTTGAAGGACCTGTCACAAGTTCCATCAGGCGCATATAGCGCGGCGGATTGAAGAAGTGGGTAATCATGAAGTCATGGGCGAAGTCGTCCGGCATGCCCGCCATCAGATTTTCAAGTGGGATGGTGGAGGTATTGGAAGAGATAGCTGTACCACGCTTACGCACCGTGTCGATCTTGCGGTAGAGCGCCTGCTTGATATCGAGCCGTTCTACCACGACCTCGATGATCCAGTCGACATCGGCCAGCTTTTCGAGATCGTCCTCTATATTGCCGGCTTCAACCAGTCTCACCGCACGCTTTGACATGAACGGCGCAGGATCGGCCTTTTGCATTTTGGCGAGTGCTGTTTCAGCAACGACGTTCCGGGTTTTAGCGTTTTCCGGTACGATATCGAGCAACAGCACAGGAACGCCGGCATTGGCAACCTGCGCGGCAATGCCCGACCCCATAACGCCTGAGCCGATCACAGCAACTTTGTTGATTTTTCCATCACACCCGCTCCAGAATGGTTGCGATCCCCTGTCCGCCGCCGATGCACTGGGTTGCCAGCGCGTGGCGCCCGCCTTCTCGCTGCAACAACGAGGCGGCCTTGCCGACAATGCGCGCGCCCGTCGCGCCGAGGGGTGGCCAATCGCAATCGCGCCACCATCGACATTGACATTGTCCGGGCCGAGACCCAGATCGCGCATGCAGGCGATCGACTGGCTGGCAAAGGCTTCGTTGAGTTCGACGATATCCATCGCGCCGATTTCCAGCCCAGCGCGCGCCAGCGCCTTTTGGTCGCGCCGACCGGCCCGATGCCCATGATCTCCGGATCACAGCCGGAAATGCCGACGGACGTCAGACGCGCCAGTGGCGTCAGCCCATTCTTCTCGGCATAGGCCTGCGAGCAGATCAGAACGGCAGATGCCCCGTCGGTCAGCGGCGAGGATGTTCCGGCCGTCACAGTTCCGTCCTGAGAGAAGGCCGGTTTCAGCCCGGCAAGAATCTCAGCCGTCGTTTCCGGGCGAATGCAGCCATCCTGATCCACCTGCGAACCATTGACATTGATGGGAACAATCTCATCCGCAAATTTGCCCGAAGCCCGCGCTTCGCTGGCACGGACATGGCTACGCACGGCAAAAGCTTCCTGCTCTGTGCGCGAGATCTGCCAGCGCGAGGCCACATTTTCCGCCGTATCACCCATGCCGATATAGGCACCGGGCAGTTTCGCATAGAGATCGGGATTGGGGAGTGGGTTATAGCCCATCATCGGCACCCGGCTCATGCTTTCGATACCGGCACAGATGAAAACCTCGCCAGCACCAAGCTGGATCTGACCGGCGGCCATGTGGATTGACTGCATCGACGAACCGCAGAAACGGTTGACCGTGACGCCACCGACAGACTGCGGCAGGCCGGCCAGAAGCACAACCAGACGGGCAAGATTCAACCCCTGTTCGGCTTCGGGAAAAGCACAGCCGAGGATCAGGTCTTCAATATCATCCGGTTTGACGCCGGATTTTTCGACCAGACCTTTGACCACCTGTGCGGTCAGATCATCCGCACGCAAACGGGAAAATTCACCTTTTTGGCGAGCGTAAATGGCGAGCGCTGATAGCCCGCGATGACAACATTGGTCATGGCATCCTCCCAGAAACCTGAAGATCATGGATTGTAAAAAGCACAGCAAAGCCAACGCCCGACGCGGTTGCGACGGCGGTTTTGTGCCGATGAGGGCTGTAAACTGGATTTAGCTGGCGAGCTTGCCGATCTTGTGAGAAAGACGGGCTTCGGCTTCGCGCTCTACCGCTTTCAGTTCGTCGAGCGTCAGATCGAGCGCGACCTTCTGCTCTTCGAGCATACCGACGCGCTCGCGAACGGCCTTCAGAAGCGCATTCAGCTGCTCCTGCTGGGTTCGGTCGATTTCGTAAAGATCGAGGAAATTCTTGATTTCCTGCAGGAAAACCCAAGGCTCTTGCCGCGCTGAACAAGGATCAGACGAGCACGGTCGCGCTGGGTGTATATCCGTGTCTTTCCCGCACGTCCGGGGTTTATAAGCCCCTTCGTTTCGTAAAACGCACAGCCCGTGGCGTCAAACCAAGCTCTTCGGCAAGTTGAGTCACGGTGAAAAACTGATCCGTCACGAGAAACCTTTTCTTTTTAAGCGTTTCATCATAACGACCTCCTGCCCTATGCGTCAACATGACGTTGCCCCTTCTCCCGCTTTGGTTCCGCTGCGTGATGAGAGGTGTTGCGCTCTTCTTCGATCAGTTCCTTTTTCGAAAGCTTCCCGATCATTGTCTTCGGCAGGCTTTCACGTATTTCGATGGCGCGCGGAAGCTCGATCTTCGACAGTCGGGGCTTGAGAAACGCATGTAATTCCTCAACCGTGACAGTCGAGTCTGGCCTCAGGGCAACGAAGGCCTTCGGCGCTTCGCCGCGATATTCATCCCGCACGCCGATCACAATCGCCTCAGCAACGTCTTCATGCTCGTAGAGGGCTTCCTCGATCAATCGCGGGTAAACATTGTAGCCGCCGCAAATGATGAGATCCTTCAGCCGGTCGACCAGAAACAGGTAACCGTCCTCGTCGATATAGCCGACATCGCCGGTGCGAAATGCGCCGTCGCGCAAGGCATAGGCGGTATCGTCGGGCTTGTTCCAGTAACCGGACATCACCTGCGGACCGCGCACCCACAACTCGCCTTTGACACCTTTCGGCAGCACAACAGCGGGATTTTCGGAATCGCGAATTTCCAGCACGGTGCCTGGCAGCGCCAATCCGGCAGAGCCGGGCCGCGCCGGTCTCCCGTCGAAGGGATTGACGGAAACCACCGGCGAACATTCGGTGAGGCCATACCCTTCCGAAAGCTTGCAGCCGGTCAGTTTTTCAAAGTCTGTGCGCACCTCCAGCGGCAGCGGCGCGCCACCGGAAACGCATATTTTCAGCGATGTAAGATCGATCCGGCGGGTCGCAGCGACAGCGTTGATCGCGCCATAAATCGTCGGCACGGCAGGCAGAAGTGTCGGCCGGCGCTTCTCCATCAATGCGATCAGATCGTCGCGGTTGAACCGCGGAACGAGCAGCATGACAGCGCCGATTTCAATCGCATAAAGCATGCAGACGGTCATGGCGAACACGTGGAAGAACGGCAAAACACCGACAATCACCTCTTCGCCCGGGGTCAGCACATCCTCGCCGGTCTGGGCCAGCATCTGCCGCGCATTGGAGATCAAGGCAGTATGAGAGAGCATTGCGCCTTTCGGGATACCGGTCGTGCCGCCGGTATATTGCAGAACGGCGATGTCTTGCGGCGTAATTTCAACGGCCCGCCTTTCGGTCTGGTCTCCTTTGCGCAAAACCGCATCATAGCTGATATGATATGCGTCACGCGGTATACGGGCCCTGTCGGCGCGCTTGAACAGCCGAAAAAGCAAACCCTTGGCCGTAGGCAGGCTTTCTGCCATCGAACAGACAATCACATGTTTGAGCTCGGCATCGGCGATAATTGGACCAAGCCCTTTATAGACCTGCTGAAGATCCAGCGTGATCATGACCTCAGTGCCGGAATCACGGATCTGGGCCAGAAGCTCACGGCTGGTGTAAAGCGGGTTGTAGTTGACGACGACGCCACCCGCCTTCAGCACCGCAAAAAACAGACTACCGAATAGGAGAATTGGGCAGGCAGAGACCGACACGTGTGCCCTTTTAACCCCGAGCCCGGCAAGGCCGCGCGAGAACCGGTCCACAAGATGGTCAATCTGGCCATAGGTCCAGGTGCGGTCGAAAAACTCAACCGCTGCCCTGTCTGAAAATCGGCGAACGGCGTCATCCAGGAAGTCCGGCAACACTTGCCCGCCCTCCATGAGCGCGGACACCATTGCCGCAGCCTGCTCTGAACTGCAGAAATTTCCGGACGTATATGCTGCCGGGGTCACCTCTGGGTGCTCCTGCATGTCTCCTCCCATTTGGCCGGGGCATCCCTCCTCAAGGCTACGTCCGGCTTTATCTACTCGACATGACTAATAGGATACGTAATATACGTATACGTTATCTCTTTCAAGAGGAATCGTTGACGTCAGTCAATACCGAAGCACCCATGGGCCTCAACGCGACGAAAGCATGATTGGAACACGCCATGTATGTATGGAGACGGTTGCTCACAGTGATGCTGGCATCGAAGTCACGCCCGCGACTGCGACCGCTGCAGGACATATCCTCGATTGAACTCAGGGTCTGGCCGCAGGACCTTGACCTCAATCGGCATGTCAATAATGGCCGCTATCTGGCCTTTATGGATCTCGGCCGGATGGACTTGCTGTTCCGCTCCGGCCTTGGACAGTTGACGATGAAAAACAAATGGCAGCCGGTGTTGACGGGAGTGAATGCCCGCTACCGGCGACCGCTTGGCGTGTTTCATCGGTTTCAGGTTGATACTGAGCTCTGCGGCTGGACAGAACAGTCCCTCTTTATGGAGCACCGGATTGTCGCAACCTCAGGCCCCTTCAAGGGAGAGCTCGCCGCATCCGCCGTTGTCCGCGCGGTCATGCTGAAGCCGGGCACCGGATCGGAAAAGGTCAGGACCGCCGAGCTATTCGCCCCGTTTGGGCCCCTGCCGGAGAGCCCGCCACTGCTGGAGACCTGCCTCATGCTGCTTTCTCCCAAAGAGCGGCAAGCCCTGGCGAACCAGCCCCAAGGCGCCGTCGTTGACCCGATACCTGCTGGAAGCCCTGAACAGACAGCATATCGCAGAGGAGGAGAATGAAATGCACAATAGTAGCGGCCTCGGACCACGTCTGCGACTACCTGTAGTCGCCGCCCCGATGTTTCTGGCATCGGGCCCCGATCTAGTCGTCGCCTGTTGCAAGGCGGGAATTTGCGGGACATTTCCAGCACTGAACCAGAGAACCACCGATGCGTTCGCTCGCTGGCTCAACGATATCGAAGAACGGCTTGCGGCCCTGGAAAACCCCGTGCCCTTCGGGGTCAATCTGATCGTGCACCCGTCGAACACCAGGCTTAAGGCCGACCTCGCTCAGGTCGTTGCTCATAAAGTGCCTTTGGTAATCACCTCGCTCGGTGCAGTGAAGGATGTGGTCGAGGCCGTGCATTCTTATGGTGGGTTGGTGTTTCATGATGTCACCACCCGCCGTCACGCTGAAAAGGCGGCTGAAGCCGGCGTTGACGGGATTATCGCCGTTTGCGCAGGCGCCGGTGGCCATGCAGGCGTGATGAGCCCGTTCGCGCTGGTGCCGGAGATTCGGTCCTTCTTTGGTGGCACGATTGCGCTGGCAGGCGCCATGTCCACCGGCGCGCACGTCGCCGCAGCAACGGCACTGGGTGCTGATCTGGCTTATATCGGAACCCGTTTCATCGCCACGCGCGAAGCTTTGGCGCCTGAAGGTCACAAACGCATGATCATCGAAGGGCGCGCCGCCGATATCCTCTACACTCCCGAAATCTCGGGTGTCCCTGCCAATTTCCTGAAGCCCAGCATCATCGCCGCCGGGCTGGACCCTGATCACCTGCCACCCCATTGCGGAATGAACATGGAAAGCGAAACAAAAGCCTGGAAAAACCTCTGGTCGGCCGGTCAGGGCATCGGCGCGATCGACGATCTTCCTGAGGTCGCGGACCTCATCGATCGGCTGGAACAGGAATATCGCAGCGCATGCGGCAGTCTTTGTGCAGAGGCCTGAACATCAACGGGCGGCCTTGATAAGCCGCCCGCCTCTTCGCGCACATGCAAGAACAGATCAGAGCTTGTCGGTCAGTTCCGGAACGGCATCGAAAAGATCGGCGACAAGACCGTAATCGGCGACCTGAAAGATCGGGGCCTCCTCATCCTTGTTGATGGCGACGATGACCTTCGAATCCTTCATGCCCGCCAGATGCTGGATGGCGCCGGAAATGCCGCAGGCGATGTAGAGGTCCGGTGCGACCACCTTGCCGGTCTGCCCGACCTGCCAGTCATTCGGCGCAAAGCCGGAATCAACCGCCGCCCGCGATGCGCCGACCGCAGCACCAAGCTTGCCGGCAAGCTTTTCGATCACCTCGAATTGCGCCGCCGAGCCAACGCCGCGTCCACCGGAGACCACAACCCGCGCCGATGTCAGCTCCGGCCGGTCACTGGTCTCAACCTTGTCTTCGATCCACTCGGAGGGCGCAGGGACGGCAGCAACGGAAACAGCCTCAACCGCCGCGGATGTGCCATCGCCCGCCGCCTCAAACCCGGAGGTGCGGATCGTCAGGACTTTTATCCTATCTCGACTTTTGACCGTCTGGATCGCATTACCCGCATAGACCGGCCGCTCGAATGTCGACGCGTCGGCGATGGCACTGACGTCGGAAATGATCATCACATCAAGCAATGCCGCCACCCGTGGCAGGATGTTTTTCGCATCACTGGTTGCCGGCGCGACGATCATGTCAAAGCCATCGCCGAGAGAAACAATCAGGTCGGCGGTGGCTTCGGCGAGACGATGACCGAGTGCCTCATGATCGGCCACGAGTACTTTCGAAACCCCTCGATCATTGCCGCCTCTTCGGCGGCAGCGCCAAGCCCGGCGCCCGCGCACAGCAGCGTCACGTCACCAAGACCGGACACCGCATTGACCGCTTTGGCCGTTGCATCGCGCACCAGGGTTTTACCATTGGTTTCAGCAAGAACGAGTATCGCCATCACAGAACTCCCGCTTCCGTTTTCAGTTTTGCAATGAGTTCATCAACAGATGCAACCTTGACGCCGCCCTTGCGCTCCTCAGGGGCGCGTGTGGCAATCACATCAAGACGCGGGCTGATATCGACACCATAATCTTCCGGTGTTTTCTGCTCCAGCGGCTTCTTTTGGCCTTCATAATATTGGGCAGCGAGGCGTAACGCGGCTCGTTCAGCCGCAAATCGGCAGTCACCACCGCCGGAAGGTTGACCGAAATGGTCTGCAATCCGCCATCAACCTCGCGCGTGACCTTCGCCTTGCCATCCGTGATCACAACTTCGGAAGCGAAAGCGGCCTGCGGCCAGTCAAGCAGGGCCGCCAGCATCTGGCCGGTGGCATTCATGTCATTGTCGATCGCCTGCTTTCCGGCAATCACCAGACCGGGCTCCTCTTCAGAAATCACCGCTTTCAAAAGTTTGGCGACGGCGAGCGGTTCAATATCGGTTTCCACCGTTTCGGCAGCGACAATCAGGATCGCCCGATCGGCCCCCATGGCCAGCGCCGTGCGCAGCGTTTCCTGCGCCTGCTTGACGCCGATGGACACCGCGAGAACCTCACTGCAAACGCCTTTTTCCTTCTGCCTGATCGCCTCTTCCAGCGCGATCTCGTCAAAAGGGTTCATCGACATTTTCACATTGGCGAGATCAACGCCGGAGCCATCGGGTTTCACCCGTGCCTTGACGTTGTAGTCAATCACCCGCTTGACGGGCACCAGTATCTTCATCGCAGTTCTCCTCCTTCTCGCGCGCACGGGCGGGCCGCTTCCTCCCAGCCACGCCTGTGTCGAACCTATAATTACATATACGTCATAATAATGACGTTAACGTCATACAGAATTCTTCCCGCCGCAGCAACCCTTATCCATCGGCATGCCCCTCCCCATCCAACAAACAGGTTTCGGCGGAATTTTGCCCCACACACTGATCAGAGAGAGCCTTCGGCATGGTTGGCTTCCGGGCCAGCCTGCACAGCCATTCGGTCTGTTGCGCTCCTGTACTTTGCATCAGCAAAACACAGCCGCGACAATCAGGACCGACGAAGGAAAGACTACCGGCTTGCCGGGATTGCTCAAGCGCAACCTTAAAGCGGTTGCGTCGAATCGATGATGCGAAGCTGCACCCGGCGTCGACCCTGCCAGTGATCCCCCGCGATCGAACCGGCCACGCTGAGCCTGCGCCCGCGCGCTGACAGAAGCGCCTCCCCAAGAGGTTTGTCGGCAGCCCTGAACGCTATGGCGTCCAGACGACTTCCTTCTGCGCTTTCAAGGGTGACTTTCACATGGCCACCGGCGCCGAGCGTGCGAACATCACGCACTTTATGGTCTGGCACGACAAAGACCGGCGCCGGGTGGCCCGAGCCATAGGGGCCGGCGGTCTCCAGCCGGTCAATCAGGTCCAGCGTGGCGCCGGAGGCATTCAGCGCACCGTCGATCTTCAGCACAGCATCAGCGGAAAGTGCCTCAACCGCTTCGCGCGCGCGCTCCTCGAAAAAGCCCCTGAGCGCGGAAAGTCGCTCGCGACGCACCGTCAGACCTGCCGCCATGGCATGTCCGCCACCCTTGACCAGAATGCCCTCATCCACCGCCGCGCGGACCATCCGCCCGAGATCGAAACCGGCGATCGAGCGACCGGAACCGGTGCCCTTGCCATTAGCGTCAAAAGCAATCGCAAAAGCAGGACGCGCGAAACGGTCCTTGAGGCGCGAGGCCAGAAGCCCGACAATGCCCGGGTGCCAGCCTTCGCGCGCGGTGACGATCACACCCACACCTGCACCGGTACCGAATTCGGCCACGGCATCGGCTTCCGCCTCTTCCAGCATGGCTGCTTCGATGGCCTGGCGTTCGCGATTGAGCTGATCGAGCCTTTCGGCGATTTCCTCGGCTTTTGCCGCGTCATCCTCCGTCAGAAGCCGGCTACCGAGCGCCGCGTCTCCGATACGCCCGCCGGCATTGATCCTCGGGCCGATCAGAAAGCCGAAATGATAGGGCGCGACCGGTCCGGAAAGCCCTGCACGCTTGAAGAGCGCCGCAAGTCCCGGATTGGAGAGCGTCCGCGCCACGATCAGTCCCTTGACGACATAGGCGCGGTTCAGGCCCTTCAACGGCACCACGTCGCACACCGTCGCAAGTGCAACGATGTCCAGCCACGACAACAGGTCGACCTTGCCGGCACGCATGTCGCCGGACTGCCGCAACGCCCGCAAGGTGGCAACCAGAACCAGAAACACCACGCCGGCGGCGCACAAATGTCCTTGTCCGGAAAGGTCGTCCTCTCTGTTCGGATTGACCAGCGCCGCGCACTCCGGCAGATCAACGCCGACCTGGTGGTGATCGATGACAATAACGTCGACACCGCGCGCCCGGGCAACAGAAAGCGAATCGTGGCTGGTAGAGCCGCAGTCGACCGTCACGATCAACCGGGCGCCGGAATCGATCAGTGCACCGATTGCCTGCGGGTTGGGGCCATAACCTTCGAAAATACGATCGGGAATATAGATTTCCACATCGAGCCCGAAAGCCCGCAAAAATCGGTACATCAAAGCGGTGGAACAGGCGCCGTCAACGTCATAATCGCCGAAAACCGCAACCTTCTCACCGCGTCGGACCGCTTCGAGCAGGCGCCCGGTGGCGGTTTCGCAATCTGTCAGCGTGAACGGATCCGGCATAAGCCGGCGCAAGCTGGGGTCAAGAAATTCGGCGGCCGCATCAACAGGGACATCGCGACCAGCCAGAACCCGCGCAATCAATTCCGGGATCCCGTGCCCCTGTGCGATGGCGAGGGCTCTGTTCTCCCCGGCCGGTCCGAGTCGCGGCACCCAACGCAGCTCACGCGCCGATCGTTCTACACCCAAAAAGCAGGCCGTACTGCTCTGCGGCTATCTGGATTATCCGTCATCTGGCATCATGCTCTGAGGGCGTGTCATGGTCTCTGTTTAGCGCCATTCGGGCATCGGTGTCATGATCAAGTTTGCCGCCCGCCGAAAAACGGCCTGCAGAAGCAGGATTTCTCGGCACCACTGCCAGCAAGACCGAAATCGGACGGGCAATCAGGCGGAGCCGGCAGCTTTCAGATCAGATACCACAGTAGAACGGCTAACCCGCCCCAGAAGATCAGCGCAGCGAGCACGATGACCACCGGTCCCAGGTTCCTCTTGCGACCATGAGGAACCCGCTGCTGTTCGCGTTTGCCCGGCTCGCCATAGGCTCTGATAGAGCTATCAAATCTCACTTTTCTTCCCACAATCTCACCAAGCGTTACCTTTTGTCGCCGAGACAATTAGGCAACCCAGAATGAACCCTACATGAATAAATGCAAGGTAGAGTTTAGAAGAAATTTACGCGATTTTTTAGCGAAAAAATATCGAAAACAGAGCAATTGGTCCCGGAAGACCGATCGAGAACCCGTCGTTACGGCTTCTCGATTCGGATCACCTGCGGCTTGCCGACGATGTAGCCATCGCTTTCCATGGCGGCCACGGCGTTGCGAACAGACAATTCGGTCGTGGCATGGGTGACCATGATAATGGTTTTAGTCGGGGCGCCTTCGCTGCCATTGGCAGAATGCTGAACGATGGATTCAAGCGAGATCTGGTTATCCGCCATCCTACGGGCAATCGCGGCGATCACGCCGATACGGTCGACCACGCGCAGGCGGATGAAATAGCCGCCCTCGTGGCTGCGCATGCGCGCGCGTTTGTAGGGCTCAAGCGATGCTGCCGGGCGGCCGAGCGCGGCAACCGTCTGGACGCCGGGACGCGACTTGGCAATATCGGCGATATCGCCCAGCACGGCGGAGGCGGTGGCGTCGCCGCCGGCACCAGGACCAACCATCAGCAAGTCGCCGAGGATGTCGGATTCAATTGCCACTGCATTGGTGACGCCGTCGACCTGGGCAATGACGGTATCATGGGGCACCATGGTCGGGTGAACGCGCTGTTCGATGCCGCCGTCGGTGCGCTGTGCAACACCCAGAAGCTTGATACGATAGCCGAGTTCGGCCGCCGCACGGATATCTTCCTGCGTAATGTTGGAGATACCCTCGAGATAGATATCGTCGCAGGAAATCTGGCAACCAAAGGCCAGTGCAGTCAGGATGGCAAGCTTGTGAGCCGTATCATTGCCTTCGATATCGAAGGTCGGATCGGCTTCGGCATACCCCAGCCGCTGGGCCTCCTTCAGGCAGTCCTCAAAGGATAGCCCCTCCTTCTCCATCCGGGTCAGGATGTAGTTGCAGGTGCCGTTCATGATCCCGTAGACGCGGGAAATCGTATTGCCTGTCAGCGATTCACGCATCGCCTTGATTACTGGAATACCACCGGCAACGGCGGCCTCGAAATTCAACAGAAGACCCTTCGATCTCGGCTGCAGCCGCCAGTTCCACGCCGCTTTCCGCCAGCAGCGCCTTGTTGGCCGTCACCACATGCAGTCCACGCTCAAGTGCTGTTTCCACAGTCGCACGCGCGGCGCCGTCAGCCCCGCCGATCAGCTCGACCAGAACCTCGATATCGGCATCTTTCGCCATCTCCACCGGATCGTCGAACCAGATGGGGCCGGTAAGGTCCAGTCCGCGGTCCTTGTCTCGATTTCGCGCCGAAACGGCGGTAATCTCAATGCTACGTCCGCAGGCGACGGCGAGACTTTCCTGCCGATCCTGAATAATACGCACAAGCGAGGCGCCGACGGTCCCGAGACCGGCGACGCCGATTTTCAAGGCATCTGCCATGGGGTATTCCTACTGGCCCAGAATTTCAATTTCGGGGCGCTTTCACGCACCCGCGCTTCATTTAGATTGTTTCACGGTGAAATGAAACATTCGGGCCGCGGAAATTTCGCGAAGCGGGCCGGAGACCAAAAGCCCCCTGCCCACATTCGTGCCTAGCGATGGGCGTTGAGGGCAATGATGTTGTCTGGCGTCACGTCGGCAGAGGCGAAGAAGCGCTTCAGATTACGCGCGGCCTGGCGAATGCGATGTTCGTTTTCAACAAGCGCAATGCGGACGTACTGATCACCATGTTCGCCAAAGCCGATGCCGGGTGCGACGGCGACATCCGCCTTCTCGACCAGTAGCTTGGAGAATTCGAGCGAGCCGAGCGCAGCAAACGGCTCGGGTATTTTCGCCCAGGCAAACATTGTGGCCGCCGGCGGCGTGACCACCCAGCCGGCTTTGCCAAAACTCTCGACCATCACATCGCGCCGCTTATGATAGGTGGAGCGCACCTCCTCGATATCCGCGCCATCGCTGTTGAGAGCGTGAGTTGCAGCCACCTGGATCGGCGTGAAAGCACCGTAGTCGAGATAGGATTTCACCCGTGCCAGCGCCGAGATCAGCCTTTCATTGCCGACAGCAAAGCCCATGCGCCAACCCGGCATCGAGAAGGTCTTCGACATCGACGTGAACTCGACAGCGACATCCTTTGCGCCAGGAACCTGCAAAACGGATGGCGGCGGCGCACCGTCGAAATAGATCTCCGAATAGGCAAGGTCCGACAAGACGATGATCTCGTGCTTTTTGGCGAAGGCGATCACGTCCTTGTAGAAATCGAGCGTTGCCACATGCGCCGTCGGGTTGGACGGATAGTTGATCACCAGCGCCAATGGCTTCGGGATCGAGTGTTTCACCGCGCGCTCAAGCGGCGGAAAAAACTGTCATCGGGCTCGACCGACATCGAACGGATCACGCCGCCGGCCATCAGGAAACCGAAGGCATGGATCGGATAGGTCGGGTTCGGACAGAGAATCACATCGCCGGGCGCGGTAATCGCCTGCGCCATGTTGGCGAATCCCTCCTTGGAGCCGAGCGTCGCGACAATTTCCGTCTCGGGATTGAGCTTCACCCCGAAACGACGGGCATAGTAACCGGCCTGGGCGCGTCTCAGACCCGGAATCCCCTTGGAAGACGAATAGCGGTGAGTGCGCGGATCCTGCACGACCTCGCAAAGCTTGTCGACGATAGATTGCGGTGTCGGAAGATCGGGATTGCCCATGCCAAGGTCGATAATATCGGCGCCCGCCGCTCGCGCGCTCGCTTTCAAACGGTTGACCTGTTCGAAAACATACGGCGGCAGTCGCCTGACCTTGTGGAACTCTTCCATTTTCTTCCTCTTGGAATGCGAAAATCTACGATCCCGGGACATTAGCAGGATCATCGAAACGAGAGCAGAAAAATACCCCGCGGCGCAAGAATCAACTGCACTTGCGTCATTTTTGGGGCAAAAAGCTAACAGCCTGTTTCATCATTGCCACAGAAGCACATAACATAGCCCTGGCGGTTCACATCTGCCGCCATATGCGCAATGTCACTGCGGGCTGGACACGCCGGCAAGCCCATCAAGCTTTTTAGTCATCACGGTAACATCCTCATCACTAATCTGCTGATAGGCCGGCGTCGGCTGGGCACAAATATCGGGATCACCGCAAGTGGTGGAACAGGATGAAAGCCCGATTGACGCAAAGGCAGCAAACACAATGAACAGAACGATGCGACACGCTTTCAAGATTTCAACTCCCGTTTACTGTCCTTGCGCCTCTTGCAGAGACACCGGAACTTCAGATCCGGCCTGAAATCTGCACGGTTTGGTCCGATTGCGCAAGCGCGCCCCTCAAACCTCCCTGTCAACGCCCCGCACAGCGCACGAATGCGGGAAGATGATTATTCTCCGAAGCATCACGAAGCGCTTCCATGATGTTGACGATATCCGGGTAGGCACTGACAGCCGGAATAAGTTCGCCGTCATAAAGTGATCGATTTTCGAGTTCGGCCTCGACGCCAATTGAACAGGCCTCAGCCAGACTGCCGGGAACGGCAGCAGCAACGGCTTCGGAGCCGAGCATAGTGTTTTCAGGCACCGCCATGCCATATACCGCCATCAGATTGATGATCGCATCAGCATGCTGCTGCTCGGCGGCAATGATGTTCACGAATGGCCGCACCGGACCATATGCGGTGATAACGGCATCGTAGAACGCCGCCGCATGGTATTCGTCCTCAAGTGAACGTGTCAGCGCGGCCTGCACGCTTTCAGGCAGAGTAGTGGCGGCCGTTGCACCAGAAACGCCGATGCCTGCCGCGATCACACCACCTGCGAAAACTCCTGCCAAGATGTTCATTTTCTGTCCTTCCGTCCGTTGCCTGGATCGCTGGTCAAAGCTATGCGATCTACTCAATTAATATTCTAACATTCGTATTTACGAATTAAAGTTAAATATTGGCAAGGTCGACTGACACTTGTCCGATATCCTCTGGCGGGCCAACGGCCACCGAAAGCAGCTTGCACCGTCTCGCAAAGTGCCTAAAACCAAAGCCATGAAATTTGACCCTCCCCTTGAACCCGCCGGGCTTATAAGGCGCTACAAACGCTTTTTGTTCGATGCCACTCTGGAAGACGGCACGCTGATCACCGGCTCCTGTCCGAACACCGGCTCTATGCGCGGACTGACAACACCGGGTTCGCGGATCTGGCTTTCCAGAAATAATGATGGCAAACGCAAATATCCCCATCGTTTCGAGCTGATCGAGGCCGATGGAACCATGGTCGGGGTCAATACCGGCCTTCCCAATCGAATCGCGGAAGAAGCCTTGCGCGCCGGCCTGATTTCCGATTTCGCGGGTTATCCGCTCATACGCCGAGAGCAAAATACGGACGGCAGAGCCGCATAGACCTTCTCCTGAGCGATGAAGGCCGCCCGGATCTTTATGTCGAGGTCAAAAACGTTCACTTTATCCGGACACCCGGCCTCGCCGAATTTCCTGATTCGGTGACAACGCGCGGCGCGCGGCATCTCGAAGAGCTTGCCGACATGGTCACCGCGGGAAAACGTGCCGCCATGGTCTACGTTATCCAGCGCAACGACTGCAACCGCTTCAGGATCGCCTGCGATCTGGACCCGGCCTATCATAGAGCGTTCAGAGCTGCACGGGCTGCCGGTGTGGAGGCTTATGCGATTAAATGCGAGGTGGCCTGTGACAGCATCACAGCAGATGCTACAGTGCCGGTTGAATACATGTAAGCGCGTCGCCCGGATGACGCGCAAACGGTGAAGCATCATGGTAACTTATGTTGATGCGGCCAGCGCGCCGCTGAAAAATGACGGAACGATACGCCTCTACGACGCGGCGTCATTCGAGAGGATGCGGCAGATCTGCCAGATCACGGCGGCATGCCTCGACGGACTGGCCGAAATTATCCGGCCTGGCATCACGACCGAGGCGATTGACCGGTTCGTGCTTGAATTCGGGCTGGAACGCGGGGTCGTACCGGCAACGCTCGGCTATCGGGGCTACAAATTTTCAAGCTGCACCTCGATCAACCACGTGGTCTGCCACGGCATGCCCAATTCAAAACCTCTGAAGGAAGGCGATATCATCAATGTCGATGTCACCTATGTGCTGGACGGATGGCACGGTGATTCGAGCCGGATGTACCCTGTTGGCGAGATCAAACGCGCAGCGGAACGGCTTATGGAAGTCACCTACGAATCACTGCTTCGAGGCATTGCTGCGGTGAAGCCCGGCGCGCGCACAGGCGCGATCGGAGAGGCAATCCAGACCTATGCGGAAAGCGAACGCTGCTCAGTCGTGCGTGACTTCTGCGGCCACGGTGTCGGCAGGCTGTTCCACGACACGCCGAACATTCTCCACTACGGCCACGCCAATGAAGGTCCCGTGCTGAAAGAAGGCATGATTTTCACCATCGAGCCCATGCTCAATATTGGCAAACCGCATGTGAAGGTCCTGAACGACGGCTGGACAGCGGTGACACGCGACCGCTCGCTTTCGGCGCAGTACGAACACTGCGTCGGTGTCACGAAAGATGGCTGCGAGGTCTTCACCCTTTCACCCGGCGGCCATGACCGGCCAGGCCTGCCGGATATCAACGCCTGACGCTGTTCCCATGACCAAGCCGCCAAGCACAGACCAGAGCGACAAGCCAGTAACCGGCGGTTTCGGAGACGAAGGAGCCGATGAACGCTCTTTCTTCGCCGACCAGCCGCCGGAAAGGCCCTTGCATGGCAAGCGTCAGGGGGCCACCAGCGACAAGGACTCAAGCCATGTGCACGGGCATCGCGACCGCCTCCGTGCGCGTTTTCGCGATAACGGTGCCAACGCACTGGCCGACTACGAAATCCTCGAACTTCTGTTGTTCCGCCTGATCCCCGGCGCGACACCAAACCGATCGCCAAGGCGCTGATCGACCGGTTCGGTTCGCTTGGCGGCGTGTTCGGTGCCCAGGCTGAACTGCTGCAGGAGGTCTCCGGCATCGGCGAAAGCGTGGCCTTCGACCTGAAGCTCATCTCCGCCCTCGCTCAGCGAAGCCTGAAAAATACCCTGAAAGAGCGTCCGGTTCTGGGATCATGGTCGTCGGTCATCGACTACTGCAACGCCGCCATGGCTCACGAAACCCGCGAGCAGTTCCGCATCCTGTTTCTCGACAAGCGCAACAAGCTGATCGCCGACGAGATTCAGGGCATCGGAACGGTCGACCACACGCCCGTCTATCCACGCGAGGTGGTCAAGCGGGCGCTCGAACTCTCCGCAACCGCGATCATTCTCGTGCACAATCACCCCTCCGGTGACCCGACGCCGTCGCGCGCCGATATCGACATGACCCATATGATCATTTCCAGTGCCAAACCCCTCGGCATCACGGTGCATGACCACATCATCATCGGCAAAGACGGCTATGTCAGCTTCAAGGGATTGAAACTCATCTGAAACCGGGATGGACATGAGGCACAGCTTGTGGCTGTATTTAGTGAAACCATCACATTGCACGTTTAGGCATCAAAGCGCGCGCGTGACAGCCCGGGAGTTCGAGGGAACTGTTTTCACACAAACGCAAAACCTCTAAGTATGTCGTTATCGCCTTGGGGATTTTCACATCCGAATTTTTAATAACCAAATCGGGGTAGTTTTATGGATTCTTACGATCTGGTCGTGATTGGCAGCGGTCCCGCTGGCCGTCGCGCCGCGGTTCAGGCTGCCAAGCTCGGCAAAACCGCACTGGTCATCGACAAGGGCTCACAGGTGGGCGGCGTCTCCGTGCACACAGGCACCATCCCCTCGAAAACCTTGCGTGAAACCGTGCTCAACCTCACCGGCTGGCGCGAACGCGGCTTTTACGGTCGCTCCTACAGGGTGAAGCACAAGATTACCGCCGACGACCTGCGCGCCCGCATGATCAAGACTCTCGACTATGAAATCGACGTTCTGGAATGGCAGTTCGAGCGCAACCGCGTCGATCAGGTGCGCGGCTTTGCCCATTTCGTCGACCCCCACACGATCGAAATCGAAAAAGACACCGGCGAAATCCAGCGCGTTCACGCAAAATCCGTTCTCGTCTCCGTAGGCACCCGCCCCTATCGCCCGCCGGACGTTCCGTTTGACGGCCAGACGGTCATGGATAGTGACGAGCTGCTCAACATCGCCTCAATCCCGCGCTCGATGATCGTCGTCGGCGCCGGCGTCATCGGCATCGAATACGCAACCATCTTCTCGGCGCTCGATACCCAGGTGATCGTGGTCGAGCCGCGCGACACCATGCTCGACTTCATCGACCGCGAGATCCGCGACAATTTCGCCGCACAGCTGCGCGACCGCAATGTGAAGCTTCTGTTCGGCGCAGGCGCCGACAAGGTCGAGAAAGCATCGAATGGCAAGGCCCGCGTGACACTTTCGAACGGACGCGTCCTGATGGCCGAATCGGTTCTGTTCGCCGCCGGCCGCCAGGGCGCCACCGACACGCTCAACCTCGAAGCCGTCGGGTTGAAGGCCGACCACCGTGGCCGGCTGAAGGTCGATCCGATCACCTTCCAGACCGAAGTGCCGCACATCTATGCCGCCGGCGACGTGATCGGCTTCCCCGCGCTTGCCTCCACATCGATGGAACAGGGCCGTATCGCCGCCCGCCACGCCGTTGGCGCGGAAGCACAGGAACCGCCGCAGTTCTTCCCCTATGGCATCTATGCCGTTCCGGAAATGTCGACCTGTGGCATGACGGAAGAGGAAATCCAGGAGCGCGGTATTCCCTACGAATGCGGTGTCGCCTTCTTCCGCGAGACCTCGCGCGGCCACATCATGGGCCTGCAAAACGGCCTATTGAAGATGATCTTCTCGCTGAAGACCCATCGGCTGCTTGGCGTCCATATTGTCGGCGAAGGCTCGACCGAGCTGATCCATATCGGCCAGGCTGTTTTGAACCTGAAAGGCACCGTCGAATATTTCGTCGAAAACACCTTCAACTATCCGACGCTCGCCGAAGCCTACAAGATTGCAGGCCTCGACGCCTCCAACCGGATGGAGATGCTGGAAAGCGCCGACGACAGCTAGATGCGACGCCAAAACCCGTCTGCCGGCGCTGAACCGCCGGCAGGTGCCGTCTTCGACGCCGCGCTTGCCCGCTTTCAGCTTAAGGCGGATGGCGCCCCCATTGTGACGGCGACAGGCGCGTTGCTTCCGGTACGGCGCGCTGGCGTGCCGGCTATGCTGAAGCTTTTTCCAACGACGAAGAAAAGACCGGAGCTGCTCTGCTCTCGTGGTGGTCGGGCGAAGGTGCCGCCCGTGTGCTCGCCGCCGATGACGGCGTATTGCTGATGGAACGGGCGACCGGCACAGGTTCTCTCATAACCATGAGCGCGACAGGACGTGATGCGGACGCCTGCAGCATTCTCTGCGATGTTGCGGAAGCACTGCACCGCGGACGCCCTCACCCGCCGCCTGCAACGCTGATACCGCTTGAGACCCGTTTTACCGCACTCCTTGCAAAGGCGGCTGCCTTTGGCGGCATTCTGCCGTCATGCGCCGAAATCGCCAGTGATCTCATTGCCACCCAGCAGGACATAAGGCCACTTCACGGCGATCTGCACCACGCCAATGTTATGGATTTCGGAGAGCGCGGTTTCCTGGCGATCGACCCCAAAGGGCTTATGGGCGAACGCACTTTCGACTTCGCCAATATCTTCTGCAATCCTGATCTTGGCGATACGGCGCTTGTCATTGCCCGCAACCCCGATCGCTTTGACCAGCGCCTTGCGCAGATCGCCGCAAGAGCCGGGCTCGATCATGACCGTCTATTGCGCTGGATCGCCGCCTGGGGCGGACTTTCGGCCACATGGTTTGTTGCAGATGCCGATGCCCGCGCAGAAATTCAGCTGAAGATCGCCAGCCTCGCGCTGGCGCGGATTGGACCCATACGCTGAAACGAAAAAACCGTCCGGCGATGAACCGGACGGCTTCTGCATTCGATGCGAATGAGGAATTTATTCCTCGGTCTTGTCTTCAGCCTGGGCAGGCGCCTTCTTCTTGGGCGCAGCCTTTTTCTTCGGAGCAGCCTTCTTTACAGCAGGCTTTTCCTCGGCGGCTTCGGCAGCGGGCGCTTCTTCAGCGGCCTCAGCCTTATCCTCGGTCTTGGCGGCCGCCTTTTCTTCGGCGCAGCCTTTTTCTTCGGAGCGGCCTTCTTGTCGTCGGATTTCTTGGTCGCGGCTGCAACCTCGTCCTCGTCGTCGGCCATCAGCTCTTCCTTGGAGACGGTAACGTCGGTGACGTCGATGTTCTCCAGAAGATGGTCGACAACCTTTTCCTCGAAGATCGGCGCGCGCAGCGAAGCAGCAGCACCGGGGGTTTCGCGGAAGAATTTGAGGATTTCCTGCTCCTGACCGGGATACTGACGCATCTGGTCGTAAAGCGCGCGCTGCATTTCGTCTTCACCAACCTCTACACCAGCCTTCTCGCCGATCTCGGAGAGAACGAGGCCAAGACGGACGCGGCGTTCGGCCAGCTTGCGGTATTCTGCGCGGGCCTCTTCCTCGGTCGTGTCTTCATCTTCGAAGGTCTTGCCGCTGCGCTCCAGATCGGCACTGACCTGACGCCAGATGTTTTCGAATTCGGCATCAACGAGCGAAGCCGGCGCTTCGAAGGAATACTGCTCATCGAGCTGGTCGAGGATCTGACGCTTGACCTTCTGGCGGGTGTACTGGTTGTACTGGCCTTCGATCTGCTCGCGCACGAGGCCACGCAGACGCTCGGCCGATTCCAGACCCAGCTTTTCGGCCAGTGCGTCGTTGATTTCCAGTTCGCCGGCGTTTGCGACTTCCTTGACTGTAACAGCGAAGACGGCTTCCTTGCCGGCGAGATGCTCGGCCGGATACTCTTCCGGGAAGGTAACCCTCACCTGCTTTTCGTCGCCAGCCTTGGCGCCGACAAGCTGTTCCTCGAAACCGGGGATAAAGCGGTCAGAGCCAAGCACAAGCTGTGAATCGGTGTCGGTACCGCCATCAAAGGCTTCGCCGTCGATGGTGCCAACATAATCGATGGTGACGCGATCGCCGTTTTCGGCAGCGCCATCCTTGGTCTCGTATTCGCGGGCGTTTTCGGCTACGGCCTTGACCTGCTCTTCGACTTCCTCGTCGACGATCTCGACCACCGGACGCTCGACCTTGAGGCCATCGGTCGGCTGCAATTCGAATTTCGGCAGAATTTCATAGGCCACGGTGAACTCGAAGTCGGCCTCGCCGTCAAGAACGCGATTGGCTTCGTCTTCGTTCTCGGTCATGTCGATTTTCGGCTGACCGGCGGCGCGTTCGCCACGCTCAGTGATGACGGCCTGCGGCTTTTCCTGCAGGGTCTCGTTGATCAGCTCGGCCATGATCGACTTGCCGTACATCTTCTTGAGATGGGCCATCGGAACTTTGCCGGGACGAAAGCCGTTGATGCGAACCTTGTCCTTGGCTTCCGCCAGGCGCTCGTTCATCCGCGCCTTCAGATCGTCCGCAGGAACTGTGATCTTGATTTCGCGCTTCAGCCCTTCGGCGAGCGTTTCGGTTACCTGCATATCCATACCTTCATTTCATCTCGGCTTTAAAAGCCGTTGGGTTTCATGCGCACACAGACCGGCATGGCCGGGCGCGACTTCATGCAATATCCTCGGCATTTTGACAAGCTTTTCCGGGCCTGGACAAAATGGCACCAAGGCAAACGGCCGGAAAAGACGTTTCTAAAACGCCGGCAGCGATTACCCTGAAAGCGACTTGGTGCCCCCGGCAGGATTCGAACCCGCGACCCCCTGATTACAAATCAGGTGCTCTACCAACTGAGCTACAAGGGCATTGGGCATGCCCACTAGCAGATTTGAACTCGCTGTAAAACGAAAAAATCAATAATGTTACGGGTATTTTCTCACGCGCCTCCAAGATCATTGCCGCATGGGGCTTGCAAAACATTGCCCGCTCGGGTGATCTGGCGCGGCGAAAGTTCTCTTCCTGCGAACGGAAATACCTCAATGCCCGAGAAAATGCCGTCACTGTGTTTCCTGTCCTCAGACGCCGAAGACGCCAAGAAGGCAAAGGCCGAACTTGTCGGGCTCTATGGCGATGTTGCGGCCGAGGACGCCGACTTTATCGTCGCGCTCGGCGGCGACGGCTTCATGTTGCAGACCCTTCACGAGACCATGAATTCGGAGACCCCGGTCTACGGCATGAACCGCGGCTCGGTCGGTTTTCTGATGAATGAGTATTCGGTCGAAAACCTGCACGCCCGCCTTCAGGCCGCAGACAAGAACGAATTGCGGCCGTTGCGCATGACGACCCGCAATGCCGATGGCACCTCCTCGATCGCCCTTGCCATCAATGAAGTCTCGATGCTGCGCCAGTCACACCAGGCGGCCAAGCTGCAGGTTCGCGTCGATGGCCGGGTTCGCCTGCCGGAATTGGCCTGCGACGGCATTCTGGTGGCAACACCGGCCGGTTCCACGGCCTATAACCTTTCGGTTCACGGGCCGATCATTCCGCTGGATGCCCCGCTGCTGGCCATCACGCCGGTCAGTGCGTTTCGTCCGCGCCGTTGGCGCGGCGCCCTTCTGTCGAACCGATCTGTGGTCGATATCGAAGTGCTGGAGCCCGAAAAGCGCCTTGTGAACGCATTTGCCGATCATACAGAAGTCAAGCACGTGCTGCATGTGCGCATTGAACAGGACCCCGAGGCCCGCGCGAAAGTGCTGTCGGACCCGAACCGCTCGTGGTCTGAACGCATCCTGGCCGAGCAGTTTTCCGACTGAGCCTGAGTATCACGGTGCGTGCGGGCCTGCGGCTCACTGTTCGGTCGCTTCTGGGGCAGCACTATCGCATCGTCTATGACACCAGGTCGTGACGGTACGTAAAAACTTTGATCAGAGACCGAAAACCCTGCGGTTCAGCGCTGCCCATTGCAGCATCACAACCGTTTTTGCGTCCGAGATATCACCGCTCTCGACCATAGCCATGGCCGCGTCGAATGTCAGGAATACCAACTCGATATCCTCGTGCTCCGCATCGAGGCCGCCACCGCTGCCGACACGCATTGCGCCATCGACAACAGCGGCGTAGCAGTGCACCTTTTCAGTCATCAGACCCGGCGCTGGAACGATAGCGCGAACGGGGATCAGCTTCTCGACATTATAGCCGGTCTCCTCGCGGGCCTCGCGGATCGCCGCCTGTTCCGGCGTTTCGCCTTCATCGATCAGGCCGGCAGCCGCTTCCAGAAAGAAGCCATCGCCCTCGCCCATGGCATAGACCGGCACACGGAACTGGCGGACCAGAACGAATTTCCGGGCATCGCGGTCGAAAACGAGGACCGAGGAGGCAGCCGGCCGTTCGCAGACTTCCCAGTTGCGCGCGACCACTTTTCCATCGCTGAACGTATAGGAGAAACTGTAATCGACCAGCCGGCTCCAGCCATCGTGCAGCACCGTCTTCCCGGTCATGGAAATACGGTCGCTCTGCCCTTTCGTCATGAAAAATCCCTTTGAAGTATTCCTGAACCTACAAAGAGGCCCGCTTGTAAAACATGTCTGAGACTCATAATAACTTCTCCGGCAAACACAATGCGGGGCCGCAATGAACTATCGCCACATCTATCATGCCGGAAACTTTGCGGATGTGCTCAAACATGCCGTGTTTGCGCGGCTGATCATCTATTTCCAGCGCAAGGACGCTGCTTTTCGCATTCTCGACACCCATGCCGGTACGGGTGCGTACGACCTTTCCAGCGAGGAAGCCCGGAAAACCGGCGAGTGGCAGAACGGCATCGGTCGCCTTCTTGAAGCAGACATGCCCGATGAGATCGCGGCCCTCCTGGCACCCTATCTCGATGCCGTGCGCACAATGAACGGGACGCCGGATATTACCGCCTATCCCGGCTCACCGAAACTTGCGCGCGTGCTGATGCGCAAGCAGGACCGGCTGTCGCTGATGGAATTGCACGAAACCGACTTCGCGACCCTGCAGGCGCGCTTTACCGGCGACCATCAGGTACGCACCACAAGGCTGGACGGATGGCTGGCGCTCGCGGCCCACCTGCCGCCGAAAGAACGGCGCGGCATTGTGCTGGTGGACCCGCCATTTGAGCAGGAAGGCGAATTCGAGCGGCTTGCCGACGGTCTGGCGAAGGCCGTCCGCCGCTTCGCCACAGGCACATATTGCCTGTGGTACCCGATCAAGAAGGGCGCGCCGGTGGCGGCTTTTCACGAGACGCTCAAGGGCCACGGGATTCCCAAAATCCTCTGTGCGGAGCTTTCGGTCAGAAGCGACCGCGAAAACGACGGCCTGACCGGATCCGGTCTCATCATCGTCAACCCGCCCTACACGCTGAAAGCGGAGCTGCACACGCTGTTGCCCTACCTGAAGACCTCTCTTGCCCAGGACCGTTTCGCAAGCCAACGCTGCTTCTGGATTGCAGGCGAAAACTCAGGCAGCAACTGACAAAGGAAAAACATGAAACTGCTCTATTCGTCCGCATCCCCGTATTCCGCAAAAGTTGTGATGGCCGCAAACCACCTCGGCATCAAGGCCGAACTGGTCCCGGTCGATACGGCTGCGGACCCCGAGGAATTGCTACGTGCCAACCCTCTCGGCAAGATACCGACACTGATCACCGATGATGGCCTGACGCTTTATGACAGCCGAACCATCATGCACTATCTCGACAGCCTTGACAGCGAACAGCGGCTCTATCCGCGCAAGCCTGAAAAGCGTGCGGAAATCGAGCGCATGGAGGCGCTTTGCGACGGCATATGTGACGCTTTGCTGCTGATCGTCTACGAAAAACGCTACCGTACGCCTGAAACCTACCACCAGCCCTGGGTTGACAGGCAGTGGGAAAAGGTCCGTCGCGGGCTGGATTATCTCGACGAAAATCCGCCGAAGCTCGGCAAGCGGCTGAATGCCGGTCATTTTGCGCTCGGTGGCCTTCTTGGCTATCTGATGCTGCGTTTCCCCGGCGAATGGGAGCAACATCGCGTGCGGCTGGCGCGCTGGCCGTCGGCCTTCCAGGAGGCCTATCCGCCGTTCATGACGCTGAAGTCGCACGTCTGAGCCGGGCATCACCAGCATGCTGCGGGTGACGATAATTTCCGCTCGTAGAATCAGAAAACCCGCCATTGCGGCGGGTTCTCCGTATTCCCTGCAGGTCGTCAGCAATCAGAAGTGAACACCGAGACCAACCTTGACGGTGTTTTCCTGGAAGCCGCGCTCGTAGGTATTGCCGTTGAGCTTGAAATCCTGCTTGCCATAATCGGTGTAACGGTATTCGACGCGGGCCGAGATGTTTTCGGTGACCATCGCTTCGACACCGGCGCCGAGCGTCCAGCCCCAGCCCATCTGCGTGTCCTTGTCGCCAGGCTGCTTGGCAACGAGCCTGGAACCGGCAAGGCCGCCCGTGCCGTAAACCAGAACCGGATCCATGGCGTAGCCGAGACGGCCGCGCACAGAACCGTTGAAGCCCTGCTCCATTTTCACGCCGGGCGGGACCTGCTCATTCTGATTCGAGGTCGCGAGATCGCCTTCGATACCGTAGACAATCGAGCCTGACTGCATGTTGTAGCCGCCAAACAGCGTACCGCCCCAGCCGTCTGCCTTGAAGTCGCCCTCATCGAACGTGCCCCAGTCCCAGTTGGCCGCGCCACCGAGGTAGACGCCGCTCCAGTTCGAGATCGGAGCCGGAGCCGCATAGGTAGCCGGGCTCGGTTCGTAAGGCTGAGCGACGATTGCATCGGCGGCCTGAGCCGCGCCGGCGCCCATCAGTACCGCTGTTGCGGCAGCAAGTGTCTTGTTCATGTTCCGCATCTTGTCTCTCCTTCAATCGATACCGGCTGTCGAATGCCCGTTGAAGGACAATCATCACGCCGCATGCGCTTTAAAGATGAAATACAACCACAGGCACACGCTATCAATACTGAAAAAAATAATGCCAAATCTAAGGTTAATATAGTATTTATGTTAAAATATTTGATGTAAAACGTAGTTAATATTGTATTTAAATGAATTTTATATTTAATAACAACACAGACTCACTCAGAAATAAAGCGCCGGAAGCCGAGCAACAAAACCGGACACGCTTTTGCGCTTAACTGCGCAGAGCGATATAAGCTTCAACCTGAAGCGAGGGAACATCACTATGCAACAGAAAGCACCAGCGAAGACCGCACTTGTGACAGGCGGTGCCAAAGACTTGGCCGTGCCATCGTCGAAGACCTCATCAATTACGGCTTCAATGTGGCAATCCATGCCCACACGTCCCTGTCCGAGGCCGAAGAACTCGCGGAATCGTTGCGTGGGACGTGTGTGACAGCGCAGGCCTTCGGCGCTGACCTTCTCGATTCCACGGCAACCGGCGGGCTTCTTGATGCGGTCAACGCGGCGATGGGCCCTGTTCATCTGCTCGTCAACAATGCCTCGCTGTTTCGCGCCGATACCGCCGGCAGTTTTGATGAAACACAGTTCGATGCGCATTTCGCCATCCACCTCAAGGCGCCGCTCTTGCTTGCGGATCGCTTCGCAAAGCAATTGCCCGAGGAGCAAACGGCCTCATCGTCAATATGATCGATCAGCGTGTCTGGGCTCCGGGGCCGAACTTCTTCACCTACGGGCTTTCCAAGAGCACCATGTGGGCCGCAACGCAGACCATGGCGCAGGCCTTCGCTCCACACATCCGCGTCAATGCGATCGGCCCGGGACCAACGTTGAAAAACAGCCGCCAGAGCGATGAGGATTTTGAAAGCCAGGTCGCCGCTCTTATCTTAAAGAGAGGACCGGGGCTTGGCGAATTCGGCGCGACGATTCGCTACCTCTTCGAAACCCCTTCGATCACGGGACAGATGATTGCGCTCGATGGTGGGCAGCACCTGGCCTGGGAAACACCGGATGTGGCAGGTATCAACGAATGACAGGCAAGGCGCCGCCGGATGGCGGCATTTTATACGATGAGAACGACGGCGATCTGCCCGACGTGACCGAGGCGATGGCCGCAATAGACCCCAGCCAGATCGCCTGGAACGACGCGGCGGCCGAAAAACATGCGCAAAAGGGGCGGCCCTGATTGGCGAATTCGTCAAGCACCTGCCCAACAGTCCCGGTGTTTACCGCATGTTCAATGCCAATGGCGACGTGCTCTATGTCGGCAAGGCCCGCTCGCTGAAAAAGCGGGTCACCAACTATGCGCAGGGACGCGGACACTCCAACCGTATCACCCGTATGATCACGCAGACAGCGCATATGGAGTTCGTCACGACCCGGACGGAGACCGAAGCGCTGCTTCTTGAAGCCAACCTTATCAAACGGTTGCGGCCGCGCTTTAATGTCCTTCTTCGAGACGATAAATCCTTTCCCTATATCCTGATCACCGGAGATCACGAGGCCCCCGCCCTCTTCAAACATCGCGGCGCACGTGCGCGAAAGGGCGACTATTTCGGGCCTTTTGCCTCCGCCGGAGCGGTCGGCCGCACCATCAACGCCATGCAGCGTGCCTTTCTGATCCGCTCCTGCACCGACAGCGTTTATGAAAGCCGCACCCGGCCCTGCCTGCTCTATCAGATCAAACGCTGCGCCGCGCCGTGCACCGGCGAGATATCGCAGCAGGACTATGCGGTGCTGGTCGACGAAGCCCGGGCTTTTCTCTCCGGCAAAAGCCGACAGGTCCATGCCGACCTGGCCGAAGCCATGAACCAGGCTTCCGAGGCGCTTGATTTCGAACGCGCCGCGATCTATCGCGACCGGCTATCCGCGCTCTCGCATGTTCTTGGCCATCAGGGCGTCAATCCTGCGGGTATCGAGGAGGCTGATGTCATCGCGATCCACAACGAGGGCGGGCTCTGCTGCATTCAGGTGTTCTTTTACCGAACGGGCCAGAACTGGGGAAACCGCGCTTATTTTCCGAAGGCAGACCCGTCGCTTTCGGCGGCCGAAATCCTCAATGCCTTTCTGGCCCAGTTTTACGATGACAAGCCGATCCCGCGCGACATCTTCCTGTCGGAAGAGATCGAGGAGCGGTCGCTGCTGGAACTGGCGCTTTCGGAGCGGGCGGGCCGAAAGGTCGGTATTGCCGTGCCGAAGCGCGGCGAAAAGCGCGAGACGGTCGATCATGTGGTGGCCAATGCGCGCGAGGCTCACGGTCGCAAGCTTTCCGAGACAGCCACCCAGTCACGGCTTCTCGACGGCCTTGCCGAAACCTTCGGACTTTCCGCTCCGCCGCGACGCATCGAGGTCTACGACAACTCCCACATCATGGGTACCAATGCCGTCGGCGGCATGATTGTCGCCGGGCCGGAAGGCTTCGTGAAGGCGCAGTATCGCAAGTTCAACATCAAATCGACCGAGATTACCCCCGGCGACGATTTCGGCATGATGCGCGAGGTGATGACCCGCCGCTTCTCCCGCCTCGTCAAGGAACACGGCATTCCCGACCGCAGCCAGCCCGTCGAAGTGGATGATGACGCTCCCTTCCCTGCCTGGCCGGATGTGATCCTGATCGATGGCGGTCAGGGGCAGATGTCAGCGGTGCGGACCATTCTGGAAGAGCTCGGCATCAAGGATGCAGTCACCGCAATCGGCATTGCTAAGGGCGCGGACCGAGAGGCCGGACGCGAGCGCTTCTTCATGGAAGGAAAGCACGATTTCTCACTGCCGCCGCGTGATCCGGTGCTCTATTTCATCCAGCGGCTGCGTGACGAGGCGCACCGCTTCGCCATCGGCTCGCACCGCGCACGGCGCAAGAAGGAGATGGTCAAGAACCCGCTGGACGAGATCGGGGGCATCGGCCCGTCGCGCAAACGCGCGCTGCTGCAGCATTTCGGTTCCGCCAAGGCGGTTTCGCGCGCCGGGCTTTCCGATCTCAGCGCGGTTGAGGGTATTTCCGAGGCGATGGCGGAGCAGATCTACAATCATTTTCACGACGGCGGCGCAAAATAGAACGCGCCCAGGCCCGCCGGTATTCAAAATGACAGACTATTAATCCGGGCCGGCATTGACCTTGGCCCTCCAATGGAAGCAATTTGCGCCTACATACAGCGGACTGCCGACGCCGGCAGCTCGAGCACACGGAATGAAGCCATGGCATCAAAAGCATACAACATCCCCAATCTCCTGACCTATGGCCGCATTCTTGCCGTCCCGCTGATCGTCCTCTGCTTTTTCTGGACGGCAAGCTGTCCAGTTCGGACACGGCGCGCTGGGCGGCGCTCACAATTTTCGTGATCGCATCGGTGACCGATTTCTTCGACGGCTATCTGGCGCGCGCATGGAACCAGCAATCCAATATCGGACGTATGCTGGACCCGATCGCCGACAAGCTTCTGGTTTCAGTCTGCCTGCTGCTTCTGGCCGCCGATGTCGAGCGGACCATTGCCGGCTGGTCGCTGTGGGCCGCAATCATCATTCTGTGCCGCGAAGTGCTGGTGTCGGGGCTCAGGGAATATCTAGCGGGCCTGAAGGTATCTGTGCCGGTGACCCGCATCGCCAAATGGAAGACCACGTTTCAGATGATCGCAATCGGCCTGCTGCTTGCCGGTCCTGCCGGCGACAAGGTCATTCCCTACACCACCAGTTGCGGCATCGTGCTGTTGTGGGTCGCGGCGGCTCTGACGATGTATACCGGCTATGACTATTTCAGGGCCGGGCTGAAACACGTGGTGGAGGCCGAGCGATGACCAAACTTATCTATTTCGCATGGGTGCGCGAACGAATCGGTGTGGCCGAAGAAGAGATTTCTCTCCCCGCCGACGTCAACGACGTTGCCGCCCTGCTGTCTTTTCTGAAGGCCCGTGGCGAAGGCTATGAAATCGCCCTGCAGGAGCCAGAGGTGATCCGCGTGGCGCTAGACCGGGTTCATGCCGAGCACGATGCACCGCTTTCCGGTGCGCGCGAAATCGCCCTGTTTCCACCGATGACCGGGGGCTGAGACCATGCCCGTCTCGCCCGATATCCGCATTCAGCGGGGAGATTTCGACATCTCCGCCGAACAGGCCACGCTCAGCGAAGGACGTGCGGATATCGGCGCAGTCGTCAGCTTCACCGGTCTCTGCCGGGATGAGAACGGACGCCTGGAAGCCCTTGAACTAGAACATTATCCCGGCATGGCCGAAAGCGAAATCGCGCGGATTGCACGCACTGCCATTGACCGCTTTGGCCTTGTCGGCCTCACCGCGATCCACCGCTATGGCCTCATCCGCCCCGGCGAAAACATCGTTCTTGTGATTGCCGCGGCCACCCATCGCAAAGCCGCCTTTGACGGGGCAGCCTTCGTTATGGACTTCCTGAAAACCGATGCACCTTTCTGGAAAAAGGAACACCTGAAGGATGGCAGCGACAGCGGTTGGGTGGAGGCGCGGGAGGCCGATTTCTCCGCCCGCGGATACTGGCAATAAAAAGGACATGATGTCGCAGTAAGATAGCCCTTGCCGAATGATTGCCGCAGCCTATTTTAGCTGAGATTCTAATCGATTTGGCTTTGCGGCTTTACGACTGACTGAACGAGGAAAACATGCCTTCCAGTTCCGACTCGCTCACTGTGGGCTTCATCATGTATCCGGGTCTTACCCAGCTCGATCTGTTCGGGCCTGCCGACGTGCTCAACCGGATGCCGGGCACCGAGATCAAGCTTTTGTGGAAGAACCTGGATCCGGTGATTGTTGATCGCGGCATGCGGATTATCCCGAATATGACCTACGGCCAGTGTCAAAAATTGGATATCATCTGTGTTCCCGGCGGACCGGGCCAGATCGCGCTGATGGATGATGACGAGACGCTGAACTTCCTGCGGCGCATTGCGCCTGGTTGCAAACTGGTAACGTCGGTATGCACGGGCTCTCTTGTGCTGGGTGCGGCGGGGCTTTTGAAAGGCTACCGCGCCACCTCGCACTGGTCTTCGGTCGACCAGCTCTCGCTCTTCGGGGCGACGCCTGTGGAGGAACGCGTGGTCATGGATCGCAACCGCATCACCGGCGCTGGCGTGACCTCGGGCATCGATTTCGCGCTCCGCGTGGTCGAAAACCTGATGGACAAGACCACGGCCCAGCAGATCCAGCTGCAGATGGAGTATGATCCCGAGCCGCCCTACCGCTGCGGCACGCCAAAGACGGCGCCGCCTGAAATCCTCGACAGCGTGCGGGCGCGCCTGCACATGTTCCAGTCCAGCCGGCGCTCTGCCAGCGAGCGTGCCGCAGAACGGTTGAACAGCAAAAATCCGCATAAAAAGCCCGCCACATGGGCGGGCTTCATAACGTCAGTGAAATATCAGCCTCAGCCGACGACTTCGGTTTCGGAGAACCAGAAGCCGATTTCGCGTGCTGCGGTTTCCGGAGCATCGGAGCCGTGAACAGAGTTTTCGCCCATGGACAGCGCGAAAGTCTTGCGGATCGTGCCTTCATCGGCCTTTTCCGGGTTGGTGGCGCCCATGATTTCGCGGTTCTTCAGAACGGCGTTTTCGCCTTCGAGGACCTGCACGACGGTCGGGCCGGAGCACATGAACTCAACCAGCTCGCCGAAGAACGGACGCTCCTTATGCTCGGCGTAGAACGCCTCGGCATCGCGCTTTGCCATCCATACGCGCTTCGAAGCGACGACACTCAGGCCGTTTTCCTCGAAAACCTTGGTGATGGCGCCGGTCAGGTTGCGCTTGGTGGCATCCGGCTTGATCATCGAAAATGTGCGTTCAATCGCCATATCATTCGTCCTTTGGCAAATTTCGTTCAGGGAAATTTGGCCGGTGTATAGAGGTCTTTGAGGAAAAATGGAAGCGTATCCGGCAGCTGAATCGGCCGGAAATCCAAGAGTTGTCAGCCTTTCTCGACGAATTCCAGGCAGCGCTCGAACCAATTGGACACCGGATCGTTCGGATCCAGAAGCCCGGTACTGCCGGTCAAAGCCGCCCACTGGAACGCACCGAAAACAATGTAATCTGAGAAAAGGGGTTCACGACCACCAATAAAAGGCTGGAATTTCAGCATGTTTCGGATCGGCGCGCATTTCTCAGGAAACGCCATGATCTCAGCCTCGCGCCCGGTGACCACCTCTTCCAGTTTTGCCCCGAGGCGGGCCTCACGGCTATTGCGGAAATAGACCTGATCATCCGGCAACAGCATATCGTGAATGTGCTTGACCGCGATGCGGGTAATCGCCGGATGAAGCGTGGAAAGCGTCCAGGCTTCGACAAATCGCGCCATCGCCATTCCGCCCTCGCCCTTGAAAAGTGAGGGAGTATCCGGATAAGTCTGCTCCAGATAGATCGCGATCGCAAAACTGTCCGCAATCAGCTTGTCGCCGTCCTTCAAGATCGGCACGGTTTTGGAAAAGCCGCCTTCAAGTTTGGGGATCTCGGTGAAGCCGACCGGCTTTTCCTCGAAATCCAGCCCCTTGTGCTTCAACGCCAGTACGACTTTCCAGCAATGCGGTGAAAAAGGCACCGACCCGTCGGCGCCGCAGAGCGAATACAGTGTTCGTCCCATGGCATAGCTCCTTTTCTGACTCGAAAGATGTGCTGCAGTGCGAAAAGATTCAAGCCACCCGCGTGACCAAAACTGACCGATTGCCCCTGTAGTATACCCATAATACCAGCAAGCGGAACATCACTGCTACAATTGAAACTCGTCATCTTGAGGAGGACAAAATGGCAGCGAAGAAAATTCTGATGATCACCGGTGATTTCACCGAGGACTATGAAACCATGGTGCCGTTCCAGACCCTGCTGGCCGTCGGCCACACGGTCGATGCGGTGTGCCCGAACAAGAAAGCGGGCGACACGGTTCCCACCGCAATCCACGATTTCGAGGAGACCAGACCTATTCGGAAAAACCCGGCCACCGTTTCGCACTGACAGCGGATTTCGATGCTGTCGACCCGGCGACCTATGACGCGCTGGTGATCCCCGGCGGGCGGGCGCCTGAATATCTGCGGCTTGATGACCGGGTGCTTGGCCTGGTGAAACACTTCTTCACCGAGAACAAACCGGTTGCCGCGATCTGTCACGGTGCGCAGATCCTTGCCGCCGCCGACGTCATCAAGGGGCGGCAGTGCTCGGCCTATCCGGCCTGCGCGCCGGAGGTGAAGCTTGCCGGCGGCACCTACGCCGATATCGCCGTCACCGAAGCGGTCACAGACGGCAATCTGGTCACCGCCCCCGCCTGGCCGGCGCACCCGGCGTGGCTGTCCCAGTTCATGAAACTGCTCGACGCCTGAACCGTCATCCCGGCGTAGGCGCTACCGTTTCTGCCCGCGCCGGGCTATACTGCCTCCGGGAGAACAGGGAGGAGATTATGTGCAGACTGTTTATCGAGGCCGATCCGGAGCAGTGGGACAGCACCACCCGTTCGATCCGCATTGACGGCATGGTAACCAGCGTCAGGCTGGAAAACTTCTTCTGGCACGTGCTCGCCGATATCAGCGCGCGCGACGGCTTGAACACCACGCAGCTGATTGCAAAGCTATTTCATGAAGCCATCGAAGCCGGCCACGACAGCGGCAATTTCACATCGTTCCTGCGGGTATGCTGCGGGCGGTATCTGTCACTTCAGCTCGCCGGGGAAATACCGGGCGGCCTGCCAATCGCGAAACTCGATGCGGGGCGCATTCTGGAACGTGAGAAAGGCCGGCGAAAAGCGGTGGCATAAGGCAGGCTGATGGCCGCCATCACAATAATTCATGAGGCTGTCAGGCGCATCTGCTCTAACATTGATCTTACGGTTTCACGTCTTGAAGAGAATTCCGCATGTTGCAGCACTATCGTATGTTTGCCGCCTACAATGCCTGGGCCAATGCACAGATCCTGGACGAAGCTGCCAATATTTCGGATGACGAACGCAAGCGCGATCTTGGCGTTTTCTTCCGATCCATTCACGGCACGCTCAACCATGTGCTTTACGCCGACCGTGTCTGGATGACCCGGTTCGCAGGCGCTGCAACCGGCCCGGTCAGGCTTGATACCATCCTCCACGACGACTTTTCCGAACTGTGCCTCGCCCGCACCGAGCAGGATCGCGAGATCTCGGCATTCATCGAAGCTATGGACGAGAACAAGCTGCAGGGCCGGGTTTCCTACACACGCGGCAATCCGCCCGAGCCCCATACGGACTGTCTCCAGACCACGCTCGCGCACCTCTTCAACCACCAGACCCATCATCGCGGCCAGGTGCACGCCATGCTGACCATGCTGGGGTATTCGTCGCTCGCGCTCGACCTGATTTACTTCCTGCGAACAGAAACCGGTCGTCCCTTCGCCGATCGCTGACGGAGCGCTTGCCAAACGGCGCGGTTTCGGACAAAACCGCATCCATGATTTCCATATCCGACCTTTCCGTCCGCGTTGCCGGGCGCCTGCTCATCGAACACGCCTCCGTTTCCATTCCCGATGGGATGAAGGCGGGGCTTGTCGGCCGCAATGGCGCTGGCAAATCCACCCTGTTCCGCGTTCTCACCGGCACGCTTTCGCCTGAAACCGGCTCTGTATCGCTGCCGAAACAGGCCCGTATCGGCCAGGTCGCGCAGGAGGCGCCGGGCACCGAAGATCCGCTGATCGACATCGTGCTGGCTGCCGACAAAGAACGCGCCGCGCTGATGGCGGAGGCGGAAACGGCCACAGACCCGCACCGGATCGCCGAAATCCAGACCCGGCTTGTCGACATCGACGCCCACTCGGCTGAGGCGCGCGCGGCGGGCATTCTCTCCGGCCTTGGCTTCGATGAGGCAGCGCAGAAGCGTCCGGCCTCGTCGTTTTCCGGCGGCTGGCGCATGCGCGTCGCACTGGCCGCCGTACTGTTTTCCGAGCCCGATTTGCTGCTGCTAGACGAACCGACCAACTATCTCGACCTCGAAGGTACGATGTGGCTGGAAGACTATATCCGCCGCTATCCCTACAGCGTCATCATCATCTCGCATGACCGCGACCTTCTGAACACGGCCGCCAACGCCATTATCCACCTCGACCAGCAGAAGCTGACCTTCTATCGCGGCTCCTACGACCAGTTCGAGCGCCAGAAGGCGGCAGCCGACGAGCTGCAGACGAAAGCGCGCATCAAGAACGAAGCACAACGCAAGCATCTTCAGAGCTTCGTCGACCGCTTCAAGGCCAAGGCCTCCAAGGCGCGCCAGGCCCAGAGCCGGGTCAAGGCGCTGGAACGCATGGGCACTGTCGCAGCCGTGATCGAGGACCATGTTCAGGGCTTCACATTTCCGGAACCGGAAAAGCAGCCCGCCTCCCCATCATTGCCATCGAAGACGGCGTTGTCGGCTATGAACCCGAAAAGCCGATCCTTTCGGATCTCAATCTGAGGATCGACAATGACGACCGCATTGCCCTCCTGGGTGCAAACGGCAACGGCAAATCCACCTTTGCCAAGTTCATTTCCGGCCGGCTGAAGCCGCAAAGCGGCACACTGAAGCTGGCGCCAAGCCTTTCGACCGGCTTTTTCGCCCAGCACCAGATTGATGATCTCGTTCTCGACGAAACGGCAGTGGATCACGTCCGCAAGCTGATGCCGGCAGCATCTGAGGCCAAGGTTCGCGCCCGCGTCGCGCAGATGGGCCTGGCCACACAAAAATGGACACGCTGGCCAAAGACCTGTCAGGCGGCGAAAAGGCGCGGCTGCTGATGGGGCTTGCAGCCTTTCACGCGCCCAACCTGCTGATCCTCGACGAGCCGACCAACCACCTTGATATCGACAGCCGCCGTGCGCTGATCACCGCGCTCAACGATTTCCCCGGCGCTGTGATCCTGATCGCGCATGACCGCTACCTGATCGAGGCGACGGTCGACCGGCTGTGGCTGGTGCATGGTGGAACCGTCAAGAGCTATGATGGCGACATGGAGGACTATCGTTCGCTGATCATACAGGGCGGCAAGCAGAGATCGTCCAAAACAGAAACCGCTCCCGGCGAAGATCAACGCTCGAAGACAGAGCAACGCAAAAGCGCTGCCGACCGCCGCGCTACGTTTGCCCCGCTCAAGAAAGAAATCGACAGGGCGGAAAAGAAAACCGCCAGAATCGAGCAGATCATCGCAAAGCTCGATGTCGATCTCGCCGATCCGAAGCTCTATGAGAGATCACCGGAGAAGGCCAAGGTGATGATCCAGGCCCGCGCCAATGCCGCGGCAGAGCTTGCCAAGGTCGAAGAGCAATGGCTGGAACTTTCCGCCAAATACGAGCGCGCAATGGGCGCGTAAGCGCCCGCATGCCCTGAAAACGACCAAGAAACTATCTTGGTATGCCCGATGAGCTGGCGCGATAGGTCGCTTCAGCTAACGGCACTGATCGTGAACACAGCAAGGAGCGCGGCACCATCTGACCCGTCAGACCGTACCGCGCTCCAAGCGTTTTCCGTTCCTTCATCCGGCGCGCAGCAGCGTCCCGTCGCCACCACCGATAACCGTGCCCGACGTCTTGACGCTGCTTTTTGCAGGTTTGATGCCCAGACGGTCGAAAACGGCGATCTGCAATTTGGACCGATTCATCGTATAGAAATGAAATTCCGAAACGCCGCGACGTAGCAGGTCGAGCACCTGTTCGGCCGCAATATCGGCTGCCACTTCGAACCGGCCATCGGGATCATCGTCCAGCCCGTCGAACCGCTGCTCAACGGCAGCCGGGATACTCGCACCGCACATGCGGGCGAAATTTTTCAGCTGCTTGAGGTTCTGGATCGGCATGATTCCCGGCACAACAGGAAGGGTAATCCCTGCACCGCGCACAGCGTTCAGATAATCCTCGAACACATCATTGTCGAAGAAGAACTGGGTCAAGGCTCGGTCGGCGCCATTCTCGGCCTTGGCCTTGAGCATGGCGATATCCGCGCTGCGATCGACACTTTCGGGATGTTTTTCCGGATAGGCGGACACGGAGATATCGAAATCGTCGATCGCCTTCAGCGCAGAAACCAGAGCGGCCGCATTGGCATAACCACCCGGATACGGGCGGTAGGCCGAGCCGATGCCATCCGGCGGATCTCCGCGCAGCGCCACGAAACGGCGAATGCCGGAATCGCGAAAACGGCGGACCACATCATCCACTTCTCCGCAGGTGGCTTTGACAACGGTCAGATGCGACGCTGTCACCAGATCGGTCTCATCCACCAGCCGCTTGACGGCGGCATAGGTGGGCACCTGGCTGGTTGCACCAGCACCATAGGTTACCGATACGAAATCGGGGGCATAGGCGCGCAGAGCTTCCACGGACCGCCACCAGTTGGCTTCCGCATCGGCACTCTTGGGCGGAAAAACTCGAAAGAAAAGCCGATTTCGGGCGCGTCGCCACGCGGCAGGTTACTGTCGGACATGGTTCAGACACTCCTCGCATAATGTGTTTCGGTTTCGGACGCCATCAGGATGCGCCGGTCGCGCCCAAGCCAGACGGTCACCGTCAGCGACCGGCCTTCGGCACCGGCGAACGGCAAATCCACCACCCGCTCGACATCCAGGCCCGCAGCCGTCATCCAGTCCGACATCGCCGCATGGGAAAAACCAAGCCGCAGATGAGCATGCTCGGCCCGCAGATATTCAAGATCGTGGGAGGCAAGATCAACCACCACAAGACGACCGCCCGGCCGCATGACCCGAGTGGCTTCAGCTATCGCGCGTTCGGGGTGCTCGAGAAAGTGAAGAACCTGATGGATGATCACCAGATCGAAGTCCTCGCTTTCAAGCGGCAGGTTCAAAATATCGCCAAGTCGAACCGCAGCCTTCGTCACCCCTTCGGCATCCAGATTGGCACGGGCGACAGCCAGCATGTCGCGGCTGGCGTCAACACCGACAGCACGGCGATAAAGGTCTCTCAGCAGCAGAAGCATGCGGCCCGTGCCGGTCCCGAGATCGAGAATGCTCTCGACCCGCTTTTCGCCGATGAGTGAAACAAGGCATCGTTCAACCTCGGCCTCGGAAATATGCAGCCGCCGCATCTCGTCCCACTCACCGGCATGCGCGGCGAAGTAGGCAAGCGCCTTTTCTGAGCGCGCCTGTTTGACGGCTGCAAGGCGCGCGGCATCGCGGCTGAACGCCGAATCGCTCTCGGAAGCGCTCTCCAGGAGCTCACGGACGAGACGCGCAGGTGCGCCCTCCTCCTTCAGCCGAAAATAGGCCCACGCCCCTTCCTGATAGCGGTCAATCAGGCCAGCCTCAGCGAGAAGCTTCAGATGACGGGAAATGCGGGGCTGGGATTGTCCGAGAATGTCGGTCAGATCAGTTACGGTGAGGTCACCGGACGAAAGCAGCGCAATAAGCCTGAGCCGCGTTGGTTCGCCAACCGCCTTCAGGACATCGACCAGATCGTCGAGATCAAGCTTCGTCATTTTGCTCCGCCTTCATCAAGATATAAAGATATGTTTATATCATAAGTCCAGCGTTCGCAAGCCCGGAACGCAGCCGTGCACCAAGGAGGGGCAGCAGCCGGCTAAGCAGCTTCAGCGATCTTCGAGAGCTTGTTCATGATGATCGCGGCCTGCCCCAGGCGCTGGTCCGGAGACGGCAGGTCGCGGTTGAAGAACACGCTCTGATCCGGCCGGATCTTGGCTGAAACGCTCTGTTCGGCGATGAACTGCACCAGACCCGCCGGGTTCGGAAATTCCTGATTGCGGAATGTGACGACGATACCCTTGGGGCCGGCGTCGAGCTTTCCGACATTGGCGGTGCGGCAGAGCGATTTGATGAACACCACTTTCAGAAGCGACTGCACTTCATTCGGCATCGGTCCGAAGCGGTCGATCAATTCGGCCCCGAAAGCATCGATATCGCCGGCATCGTTGAGATCGCCGAGCCGTCGGTAAAGCGCCATTCTGAGGTTCAGATCCGGAACATAGCTTTCAGGGATCATCACGGAGGTGCCAAGCCCGATCTGCGGTGACCAGTCGCTGCCGCCTGCGTCCTCGTCGCCCTTGGCTTCGGCCACGGCCTCTTCGAGCATCTGCTGGTAAAGCTCAAACCCGACCTCCTTGATGTGGCCGGACTGCTCCTCACCGAGAAGATTGCCCGCGCCGCGAATATCGAGGTCGTGGCTTGCCAGCTGAAAACCTGCGCCAAGCGTGTCGAGCGATTGCAGAACCTTCAGGCGACGGTCGGCGGTGTCAGTCATGCGTTTGTTGACCGGAAGGGTAAACAGCGCAAAGGCACGGATTTTCGAGCGACCGACGCGGCCGCGGAGCTGATAGAGCTGCGCCAGACCGAACATATCGGCACGATGGACGATCAGCGTATTGGCCGTCGGCACATCAAGCCCCGATTCCACGATCGTGGTCGACAGCAGCACGTCGTAGCTGCCGTCGTAAAAGGCGTTCATGATGTCTTCGAGCTGGCCTGCGGCCATCTGCCCGTGGGCAACGGCAACCTTCAGTTCCGGCACTTCGGCCTGCAAGAAGGCATGAACCTCCTCCAGATCCGAAACGCGCGGGCAGACATAGAAGCTCTGTCCGCCGCGATAATGCTCGCGCATCAGGTTTTCGCGGATCACCAGCGGATCGAACGGCGAAATGAAGGTGCGCACCGCCATGCGGTCCACCGGCGGGGTGGTGATCAGCGACAGTTCGCGCACCCCGGTCATGGCAAGCTGCAGCGTGCGCGGGATCGGCGTTGCCGAAAGCGTCAGCACATGCACATCGCTCTTCAGTTCCTTCAGCCGCTCCTTGTGGCGCACGCCGAAATGCTGCTCTTCATCAATGATCAGCAGGCCGAGATTGGCAAACTTGATCGATGATCCCAACAGCGCGTGGGTGCCGACAACGACATCGACCTTGCCTTCGGACAGATCCTTCTTGGTCTGGGCCAGTTCCTTGCCGCTGACGAGGCGCGAGGCCTGCGCCACCTTGATCGGCAACCCGCGGAAGCGCTCCACAAAGGTTTTGTAGTGCTGGCGTGCGAGAAGCGTGGTCGGCACCACCACGGCCACCTGAACGCCGTTCATGGCCGCGAGAAACGCGGCGCGCAATGCCACTTCGGTCTTGCCAAAGCCGACATCGCCGCAGATCAGCCGGTCCATCGGACGGCCAAGGCCGAGATCGCCGCGCACCGCTTCGATGGCGTTATACTGATCCTCGGTTTCCTCATAGGGAAACGGGCGGCAAACTCGTCGTAAAGGCCCTCGGTGGCCATCAGCGGCGGCGCCGTGCGCGTTGCCCGTTTGGCGGCAATCGCGATCAGTTCGTCGGCCATGTCGAGAAGGCGTTTCTTCAGCTTCGCCTTTTTCGCCTGCCATGCGCCGCCGCCGAGCCGGTCCAGCGGCACATCGGCGGAGTCCGATCCGTAGCGCGACAGCAGTTCAATATTCTCGACCGGCAGAAACAGTTTGGCATCGTCGGCATAATGCAGTTCAAGACAATCACGCGGCGCACCGGCCGCCTCGATTGTTCTCAGGCCCGCAAACCTGCCAATCCCGTGTTCGGCATGAACGACAAAGGAACCTTCATCCAGTCCGGAAACTTCCGAGATGAAGTCACTGGCTTTCCTGTTTTTTCTGGTCTTGCGAACCAGCCGATCGCCGAGGATATCCTGCTCGCCGATGACATGAAGATCGCCGGTCTCGAAACCACCCTCAAGGCTGAGCACAGTGCTTGCCGCTTCGCCTCTGGCGAGCTTTTCGAGATCCGCCAGCGCCTTGACCGGCTTGACCTTGGCCAGTCCGTGTTCCTTCAGCACCTGCAACAACCGGTCAAGCGAGCCTTCGGACCAGCCGGAGATCAGGATTTTGCCGCCTTTGGCGCGGGTGTCGGCAATATAACGGACGGCCTCCTCGAACACATTGGCGCGCTCGCCGTCGGAACTCTGCCGCGCCTGCGCCGCAACCGCCCAGCGCGGGCCGGCATGGGCCGCAAGCGCGATAACCGGTTTGCCGAGAGCAGAGGCTTCATTGAATGGCGACAGGCGCACGGCCTGCATCGCTTCAAGCCCGGCAGAAAGCGCGTCTTCGCCGAGATAGAGCATATCCGGCGGCACGGGCTTGTAGGGCGCACCCTGCCCGCCGTGTTTTGCCCCGAGATTGGTCCGGCGGGCCTCGTAGTAATCCGCGATCAGTTCGGCTCTTTCGCCTGCAGCCTCGCGCGCGGTGTGGTCGAATACAATCCGAAAACCGGAAAGATAGTCGAACATGGTCTCAAGCCGCTCGTAAAACAGTGGCAGCCAGTGCTCCATACCGGCATAGCGGCGGCCTTCCGAAACGGCCTGATAGAGCGCATCGTCACGTGTCGACGCCCCGAACAGCGAGAGATAACTCTTGCGGAAGCGGGCAATGTTTTCGTCATTGAGCGTCACTTCGCTCATGGCGTTGAGATCGAACGCCTTGACCGAGCCGATGGTGCGCTGGCTGGCAGCATCGAAGGCGCGGATCGATTCCAGTGTGTCGCCGAAGAAATCAAGGCGAAGTCCGTTATCCGCGCCGGGCACGAAAACATCGAGAATGCCACCCCGGACGGCATATTCTCCGACAGCACGCACCGTCGGCACCCGTTCGAACCCGGCATCGGAAAGCCTGCGGACGATGGCCTCCATGTCGATCACCTGACCGGCACGGGCCGAAAAGCCGAGCGTTGACACGACATCGCGCGGCGGCAGTTTCTGCAACATCGCATTGACGGTGACGAGGATGATCGCCGGATGCGGCTTTTCGGCATGGGCAATCAGGCCGGACAAAGCTGAAAGCCGCCGCGCCGAGGTATCAGCACCGGGCGAAACCCGGTCATAGGGCAGGCAATCCCAGGCCGGCAGCGTCAGAACCGGAATGTCGGGGGCCGCAAAACCCAGCATCTGCTCGAAATCGGCGATGCGCTGGCCGTCGGACAGCACATAGGCGACCGATTGCCCGGCGCGCGCCATTTCCGCAAGCACCAGCGGTTCGGTGCCCGGCACGGCATTGGCAATCGTGACGGCGCCGCTGAGGGCATCCAGCTTTTTCGGGTCAAATCCGGCTATCATGTGTTTTTAAATCTTCATCTGTCGTTTTCGACCGGGTCGAAATCCGGCTTGTAAGCGCAGATACTGTCAAAAAGCGGAATACGCAGATGATCGGGCACCGGTTCTGCGCCGTTGATCCATTTGATCAGATCATTGTCTTCCGCCGCCATGATCATTTCGAAAGCATCGAGCGTATCGTCTTCCATATCGGCGAGGTTTTCCTCGGCGAACTGACCGAGGATCAGATCCATCTCGCGGATACCGCGGTGCCAGCAGCGAAACAGGATCCGCCGGCGGCGGGGATCGAGGTCGGCGCTCGAGCGTTTCAAACCGGTCATTTCCAAAACCTTCTTTGTTGATTGGTCTCTATAACCGCTCGTTTCGCCGTTGTCAGCCTTGCCAAAGCGCTTCGTTGGGTCCAATTGGAAATAATGCGCCCGGCTTTGCTCGATCCATTGTTCGCGCCCGTCACCTCGCTTTCGGGGATAGGGCCGAAGCTTGAAAAAGTGCTCGCCCGCCTGACAGGCCGCGAGGACGAAGCGCGTGTGATCGATCTGGTGTTTCATACACCGTCCTCCATCATCGACCGGCGGCTGAGGCCGGGTATCGCCCATTTGCCGGAGGGCATGATTGTCACGGTTGAAGGCCGCGTTGATCGGCACCAGCCGGCGCCTGCCCGTTCCAGCGCGCCCTATCGCGTCTTTGTGCATGATGATACCGGTGAACTGACACTGACCTTCTTCCGCGCCAAGGCCGACTGGCTGGAACGCGCACTACCCGTCGGCGAGACGGTTCTGGTGAGTGGCCGCGCCGAGTGGTTCAATGGCCGCCCGTCCATGGTGCATCCCGATTACATGGTGACCGCCGACAAGGCCGATACACTGCCGGACTGCGAACCCGTCTATCCGATGACCGCCGGGCTTTCGCCAAAAGTGCTGCGCCGGGCGGTCGAAAGCGCCAGTGAGCGGCTTCCGGCCTTTCCCGAATGGATCGATACCGAGATCGTTCGGCGGCAAGGCTTTCCGCCACTTAAAGATGCGCTTCTTTCCCTGCATAATCCGCGTGACGAGACCGATCTGGACCCGCAGGCACCGGCAAGACGCAGGCTTGCCTATGACGAGATTCTGGCCGGGCAGCTTTCGCTCGCCCTTGTCAGAAGCCGGATGCGACGGACCAAGGGACGGCCGGTACACCCGACAGGCGCGTTGTCGGGGAAGGTGCTTTCCGCCCTGCCCTTTGCGCTGACAGCCGGACAGAATGAGGCCATATCCGCCATTCTGGGCGACATGGGCCAGGAAACCCGAATGCTGCGCATGCTTCAGGGCGATGTCGGCTCCGGCAAGACGGTCGTCGGCCTGATGGCAATGCTGGCGGTCGTCGAAGATGGCGGCCAGGCGGTACTGATGGCGCCGACTGAAATTCTGGCGCGCCAGCATTATGAGGGCATTGCAGCACTTGCGGAAAAGGCCGGCATCGCCGTCAAGCTTCTGACAGGCAAGACCAGGGCGCGCGACCGCCGTATCATCGAGGAACAGATCGCAGATGGCACGGCGCGGATCGTCATCGGCACCCACGCATTGTTTCAGGACAATGTCGCCTATCGTGATCTACGGCTGGCGATTGTCGACGAGCAGCATCGCTTCGGCGTACACCAGCGGCTGAAACTGACCGCCAAGGGCATGTCGCCGCATCTTCTGGTGATGACGGCAACGCCGATCCCGCGCACGCTGGTACTCGCCGCCTTCGGCGATATGGATGTGTCGAATCTTACTGAGAAACCGGCTGGCCGTAAGCCGATACAGACGGTGACGATTCCGACGGAGCGGATCGGCGATGTCGTCGGCCGGCTGCGACAGGCGCTTGGCGAAGGAAAAAAGCCTACTGGATCTGCCCGCTGGTTGAGGAGTCGGAAGCCGTCGACCTTGTATCCACCGAGGAAAGACGGGAAACGCTGGCAAAGGCGCTGGGGCCTGAGAATGTCGGCCTGGTCCACGGCCGGATGTCGTCTGCAGACAAGGAAGCCGCGATGGAGGCCTTCAAGAGCGGCGAAACCCGACTTCTGGTGGCAACCACGGTGGTGGAAGTCGGTGTTGACGTGCCCGATGCAACGATCATTGTGATCGAGCATGCCGAGCGTTTTGGCCTCGCCCAGCTTCACCAGTTGCGCGGCCGTGTCGGCCGCGGAAGCGAGGCCTCATCCTGCATTCTGCTTTACAAGGGGCCGCTTTCTGAAACCGGAAGGGCGCGGCTTTCGGTGCTGCGCGACAGCAATGACGGGTTCACGATTGCGGAAGAAGATCTCAGGCTGCGCGGCGAAGGCGAGTTGCTGGGCACACGCCAGTCCGGCATGCCGGGCTTCCACTTTGCCAATCTGGAGGCCCATAGCGATATTCTGGCGCTTGCCCGCAAGGACGCGGCTTATATCGTCAACCGCGACCCCGAGCTTGCCGGCGAGCGCGGCACGGCGCTGCGCATGCTGCTCTATCTTTTCCGGCGCGATGAGGCGATCCGTTATCTAAATGCCGGATAGGCCGTTTCAGATCTCGCCGAAAAAGGCGCGGTGAAAGGCAACCTCGCCGGACGGCATCTCATCGTCAAACGGCAACAGAAGCAGGTTTTCCGGCGGAACGCCCTCGTGTGAAACGCCGTCCTCCGTCCGAAAGCCGAACCGAGCATAAAAACCGAGATCACCGACCAGTATTGCGCCCTTCGCGCCATCATCCTTCAAAAGCTCTATGCCGCCGATCATCAACGCCGAGCCGATACCCTTCCTTTGGTGATCGGGATCGACGCCGACCGGGCCGACACCGAACCAGTCGGCGGCACCACCTGAAAAACCCACCGGCGAAAAGGCGACTTGACCGACAACCCGCCCGCCCTCTTCCGCCACCAGCGAAAGCGACAATGCGCCGGCCTTTCTAAGTCGCCGTATGATATCCGGCTCGCTGCCATCGCTATAGGGGTGACCATCGAAGGCACGCCGAACGAGCGTGTCGACGGCGCTGACATCACCGGGGCGTTCGCGACGAATTATCATTGTTTGATCCTCCCTTCAGCACAGACTATCACGCTCATCAGCGGCCAGGCCTGATCTGCCTCACTCCACGGTCACGGCCTTGGCCAGATTGCGCGGCTGGTCGGCGTCAGTGCCCATAAACACGGCCGTATGATAGGCCAGCAGCTGGATCGGAAGCGCGAACACCATCGGCGCAATAAATTCCGGCATATCCGGCAGCACGATGGTTTCCATGGTTTTGAGATCGGATGCCGCAGCACCCGCCTCGTCTGTGATGAACACGATACGGCCATCGCGGGCGGCGACTTCCTGCATGTTCGACACCGTTTTTTCGAAGAAACGGTCATGCGGCGCAATGACGATGACGGGCATGTTTTCGTCGATCAGCGCAATCGGCCCGTGCTTCAGCTCTCCGGCCGCATAGCCTTCGGCATGTATATAGGTGATTTCCTTCAGTTTCAGCGCGCCTTCCAGCGCCAGCGGATAGCTGGTGCCGCGGCCGAGATAGAGCACATGATGAAAGCGCGACAGCTCACGCGCCAGCCGCTCGATCTGAGGCTGAACGGAATGCAGCACCTTGTTCATCAGCCGCGGCACTTCGGACAATTGATGGACCAGCGCCTGCTCTTCATCGAGCGTCAGCGTCCCGCGTTCGCGGCCCGCCCTGAGCGCCAGTGACGCCATCAGTGCCAGCTGGCAGGTAAACGCCTTGGTTGAGGCCACGGAAATTTCCGGCCCCGCCAGGATCGGGAAAACCGCGTCGGCCTCGCGCGCTATCGTTGAGCCGGTCACATTCACAAGCGCACCGGTTTTCACACCATTGGCCTTGCAATATCGTAGCGACGCCAGCGTATCGGCGGTCTCACCGGACTGAGAGATGAACAGCGCAAGCTGGTCTGACGACAGCGGCATTTCTCGGTAACGGAATTCCGATGCAACATCAATTTCAACCGGCAGCCGGGCAAAACGCTCGATCCAGTATTTGCCGATCAGACCGGACAGATAAGCCGTCCCGCAGGCGGCAATCGCAAGCCGCGAGACCTTGGAGAAATCAATGCCATCGTCATCCGTCTGGGCGCGCTGGTGGGCAAAATCGCAGTAATGGCCAAGCGTGTGCGAAATCACCTCGGGCTGGTCGAAGATTTCCTTCTCCATGAAGTGGCGGTGGTTGCCCTTGTCGATCAGCATTGCGGAAAGCTGCAGCGGCTGACGGTTGCGGGTGACCGGAAGTCCTGAAAAATCGCAGAACTCGACCCCATCGCGATCGACAATCGCCATGTCACCGTCTTCGAGATAGGAGATACCATCCGCAAAAGGCGCCAGCGCAATCGCATCCGAACCGACATACATTTCCGACGCGCCGTAACCGATGGCAAGCGGCGGGCCGTAGCGGGCGACATAGAGCGTTTCCGGCCGGTCCTGAAACAGGATCACCAGCGCGAACGCACCGGTCACCTTCTGCAGCATCGCCAAAACGGCGTCGCGCGGTGCCATGCCTTCATGGCGATAGCGCTCCAGCAGCTTCGCCACGATCTCGGTATCGGTATCGGTTTCGAAGACGGCGCCTTCGGAAGACAGCTCGTTCCGCAGCTCGGCAAAGTTTTCGATGATGCCGTTGTGGACTACCGCCACTTCGCCGGCGATATGGGGGTGGGCATTGATCTCGTTGGGCACGCCATGGGTGGCCCAGCGGGTGTGGGCAATGCCGGTGACGCCGTCGACGGGATCTTCGGCCAGACGGGTCCGCAGGTTTTCAAGCTTTCCCGGCGCACGGCGACGGGAAAGCGCGCCATCGCTTTCGATTACGGCGATGCCTGCGGAATCATAGCCGCGATATTCAAGCCGCTTCAGAGCGTCTACGAGGCGTTCCGCGACCGGTTCGCAGCCGACAATTCCGACAATTCCGCACATTCCGATAAAATCTCCGCTGAATTTCTACTTCTGGGACTGTCTTGCAGCCTTGATGGCAAGCGAGCGGGCACGGATCAGTTCGGCGCGCCCTTCCCGGTTTTCCTGCCGGCCTCGGCCGATGGCCAGCGCATTGTCCGGAACATCTTTGGTGATCACACTGCCGGATCCGACATAGGCGCCGTCACCGATGGCGACAGGGGCGACCAGTGCCGAATTCGAACCAATGAAGGCGTTTTCACCGATCACGGTCTTGGCCTTGTTGAGGCCGTCATAATTGCAGGTGATTGTGCCAGCGCCGATATTGGCGTTGGCACCGACGCTGGCATCGCCGATATAGCTCAAGTGATTGACCTTGGCGCCGGCACCGATGTCGCCGTTTTTGACCTCACAAAAATTGCCGACCTTGGCATCGTCATGAAGCACCGCGCCCGGCCTGAGCCGCGCAAACGGTCCGATCTGGCTGCCGGAAGAAACCGTGGCGCCCTCGATATGGCTGAAGGCGTGGATAGTGACATGGCCGGCAATCCGCACGCCGGGACCGAACCAGACATTGGGCTCGATCACGGTATCGGGGCCAATCTCGGTGTCATGGGACAAGAACACCGTTTCCGGCGCAATCATGGTCACGCCGGAGAGCATCAGTTCGCGACGCTGGCGCACCTGCCATATGCGCTCGAGTTCGGCCAGCTCCGCGCGGTTGTTGCAGCCGAGCACCTCGTCTGGATCGGCCATCACCACGCTAGCGCTGCCGCCCTTAGATAACGCCACCTCAACGACGTCGGTCAGATAGAATTCGCCCTTGGCATTGTCATTGCCGATTGCATCGAGGAATTCGAGCGCGCGGCGGCCGTTGATTGCCATCAGTCCGCTATTGCAGAGTGTGACCGCCCGCTCTTCGCCGCTCGCGTCTTTTTCTTCACGAATGGCCGTCAGTGCGCCGTTGCGCACCAGCAGCCTGCCGTAACCGGTGGGGTCGGCAGCCTCGAAACCGATGACGACGACATCGCTGCCTTCGGCAAGCGCCTTGCGGGCCTTGTCCAGGGTTTCGGCGGTCACCAGCGGCGTGTCGCCATAGGTGACGATGAGATCATCAAAGCCGGCGGCAATGGCTTCGCGCGCGGCGAGCACAGCATGGGCGGTACCAAGGCGTTCGCTCTGCTCGAAGGTCTTGCCTATCCGCCCAGCTTCTGCGCAAGCTGCCGCGACCTTTCCCCGTCGCGGCCGACAACAAGGACGGTCTCGTCCACGCCTGAGCGGCCAACGGTCTCAACCACATGCGCTGCGATCGCACGTCCTGCCACTGCGTGCAGCATTTTGGTCTTGTCGGATTTCATCCTTGTGCCGTCGCCGGCGGCAAGAACGATGGCCAGAGCGCTGCGTGACATAAAACCTCCATTTACGAACCGGTTACCGCTTTTAGCTGAATCGTGCACGAGACCTATTCAAAAATTATGAATGAAGTTTATCGGTTTCCGGCAAAGACAACGGCGCAACAAAAAGGCGCCCTTGCGGACGCCTTTTCTGAAGCGATTGAGAGAAGCGTGATCATTCCGAGCTTGGAATGGAACCGTCAACGCCTTCAACCAGAACATTAAGGCCGAGCAGTGTACCGTCATCGGCGGTTTCGCCTTCGGCAAGCCATTCGGACCCATCCTGCAGCGAAACCGGACCGGTAAACGGCTTTAGCTCACCGGAGATGATCTTGGCTTCGGTTTCCTCGGCCAATGCCTTCACATCGTCGGGCATATTGGTATAGGGCGCCATCGACAGGATGCCGTCCTTCAGACCGTCCCAGCTCTGTTCGGATTCCCAGGTGCCGTTCTGAACCGCTTCAACGCGCTTGATGTAGTAAGGCGCCCAGGTATCGAGGATCGCCGTCAACTGGGTTTCGGGGCCGGCCTCGATCATGTCGGATGCCTGACCGAAGGCCTTGACGCCACGCTCTGCAGCAATCTGCATCGGAGCGGTGGTGTCGGTGTGCTGCGCCAGAACATCGACCCCTGGTCGATCAGCGCCTTGGCGGCGTCAGCCTCGCGGCCTGGGTCGAACCAGGTATTGGCCCAGACAATCTTGGTGGTGAAGTCGGGGTTGACCGACTGTGCGCCGAGCTGGAAGGCATCAATGCCCATGACCACTTCGGGAATCGGGAAGGAGCCGATATAGCCGCCAATGCCGCTTTCGGAAATCGAGCCAGCAATGACGCCGGAGATATAACGGCCTTCATAGAAGCGCGAATTGTAGGTCGCGACATTGTCGGCAGTCTTGTAGCCGGTGGCGTGTTCGAACTTCACATCCGGATATTTGGCGGCGACCTTGAGCGTCGGTTCCATGAAGCCGAAGGAGGTGGTGAAGACGACGGTGCAGCCGGAACGGGCCATGCGTTCGATGGCGCGCTCGGCATCCGGCCTTCCGGCACGTTTTCGATGTAGGCGGTTTCCACACCGAGCGTATCTTCCAGCTCCTGGCGTGCGATATCGTGCGCCTGGGTCCAGCCGCCGTCAGTTGCCGAGCCGACATAGACGAAGCAGGCTTTGACATCTTCCTGGGCGCTGGCGCCCGAGGCGGCAAAGCCGGCGATAACTGCCGCGGAGGCAGCCAGTGTAAGTTTCAGGGATTTCATCGTTCACCTCTTTCGGTTTGATCTGAAATGACAAGTTTAACGCGGCTAGCGGTCCGGCACAAAGGGTTTGCCAAGCGCCGCCGGCGTGTTGATGAGCGTCATCCTGCGGTTCTGCGAGATGATGACGAGGACGAGGATGGTCACCACATATGGCAGCGCCGACAGGAACTGCGAAGGAATGGCGATACCGAAGGCCTGGGCATGCAGCTGGCCGATGGTGACCGCGCCGAAGAGGTAGCCGCCGAGCAGCACACCCCAGGGGCGCCAAGAGGCAAACACCACCAGCGCCAGTGCAATCCAGCCCCTGCCCGCCGCCATGTTTTCGGTCCATTGCGGGGTGTAGACCAGTGACAGCTGCGCACCCGCAAGCCCGGCACAGGCGCCGCCGAACATGACCGCGAGATAGCGGATGCCGATGACATTGATACCGAGCGCATGGGCAGACGCATGGCTGTCGCCGACGGCACGCAGGACCAGACCCTTGCGGGTCTTGAACAGGAACCATGAGGCGGCGGCCACAATCGCGATCGACAGATAGAAGAACAGATCCTGATCGAACAACAACGGACCGATAAAGGGTATGTCGGAAAGCACCGGGAAATCGAGCGACGGCATTTTGATGCCGGCACGACCGACCAGGCTTTCGCCGATCATCGCGGAAAGCCCTTGGCCGAGAATGGTCAGCGCAAGACCGGTTGCAACCTGATTGGCAACCAATGTCAGCGTCAGGAACCCGAACAGAAGCGAGAAAACCGCGCCGGTCGCAAGGCCCGCCAGCATGCCGAGATAGGGCGATCCGGTGGCATGGGCGGTGGCAAAAGCACCAACGGCACCCATTACCATCATGCCCTCGACACCGAGATTCAAAACACCGGCCCGCTCGCAGACGAGTTCGCCGATTGCAGCCAGAACCAGCGGAGTCGATGCGGTGATAACGGTCAGGAGAATGGCTTCGACAATCATGACGCTTTCCCCTCAGACGCCTTGCCCGCGAAAATCACCCGCACCTTGTACAGGATCAGCGTGTCGCAGGAGAGAACGAAAAACAGCAGCATGCCCTGGAACACGCGGGTCACTTTGTCGGAGACACCGAGTGTGAACTGCACGCCTTCACCGCCAATATAGGTCAGCGCTAGCACAAGACCGGCGACGATGGCGCCCAGCGGATTGAGACGCCCCAGAAAAGCAACGATGATGGCGGTGAAGCCATAGCCGGGCGAGATCTGCGGCTGCAGATAGCCGAGCGCGCCGGAAATCTCACTGATGCCGGCAAGACCCGCAAGCCCTCCGGACAGAAGAAATCCGAACCAGACCATGCGCCTGGAGGAAAAGCCAGCAAATCGCCCTGCCCGCTGCGATTGACCGATGACGTTGACCTCAAACCCTTTCAGGGTGAAGCGCATCATGAACCAGACCACCAATGCCGCTAGAATGGCGAGCGCGAAACCATAATGCGCCCGGCCCGAAGCAACCATTTCGGGCAACATGGCCGCGTCCACAAATTCGCGAGTCTGCGGGAAGTTGAAGCCCTCCGGATTACGCCATGCCCCGCGCACCAGCCAGTCAAGGAAAAGCTGTGCGACATAGACCAGCATCAGCGAGGTCAGGATTTCATTGGTGTTGAAGTAGTTTTTCAGGAGCGCCGGAATACCCGCATATAGCGCGCCGCCCACAGCGCCCATCACCAACATGATCGGCAAGAGCAGGGGCGAGGACCACTCGTAGAAATAGACTGGCACAATGGAGCCGACGATCGCGCCGATAGTGAACTGCCCTTCGGCGCCGATATTCCAGAGATTGGAGCGGTAGCAGACCGTCAGGCCGACCGCGATCATGATCAGGGGGCGGCCTTGATCATCAGCTCATGCAAGGACCAGACATCAAACCACGGTTCGATGAAAAAGAGATAGAGCGCCTCGACCGGGTCGTTGCCCAACAGCGCAAACATGATCGCACCGAAAAACACCGTCAGGCCGAATGCTATCAGTGGCGACAGCAACGAAAACAGCGGCGAGCCGTCGGCGCGCCGTTCAAGTTCAATGCGCATCGGCAGTCTCCAGCTCGGCATCCCTGCCCGCCTCCTCGCCATGAATACCGCCCATCAACAAACCGATCCGCTCGCGGGTCATGGTTTCGGCTGGATGGCTATCCGAGAGTCGGCCCTCGGAAATCACGGCGATCCTTGTGGCAATTCCGAAAATTTCGTCGAGGTCCTGCGAGATGACCAGAACGGCGGACCCCGATTTGGCAAGATCGACCAGAGACTGGCGGATATGCGCGGCAGCGCCCGCATCCACACCCCAGGTTGGCTGGTTGACGATGATGACCTTTGGCTGGCGGTCAAGCTCGCGGCCGACGATGAATTTCTGCAGATTGCCGCCGGAAAGCGAACCGGCCGCCGGATTTTCGCCACTCTTTCGCACATCCATAAATCCGGCAATCTGCCCGGTGCGTGCGCGGGCCACGGCACGGCGGATGATCCTGAGCGGTCCTCCGGCCAGAAAGGTTTCCGATTCGGCCTGGTTACGGGCCAGAATAAGGTTTTCCGAAAGCGTCATACCTGTGACAGCGGCATGGCCGTGGCGCTCCTCTGGCACAAATCCCGCGCCGAGTTTGCGGCGATAGTTGATCCCTCTGGCCCCAACCGGCTGGCCCTCGATTTGGACACTGATATTGTCCACCACCGGGTATTCCCCGACAGCGCATCGAACAACTCCGACTGGCCGTTGCCGGCGACACCCGCAATGGCGAGGATCTCGCCGGCCTTTACTTCAAGATAGATGTCCTTGAGTGCCGTTGCGAACGGCGTGCGAGCCGGTGCATTCAGCCCCTTGGCTTCCAGAAGAACCCTTCCGGTCTTCATGGCCTCCGGCCGGGAAATCTCGGAAACCTCCCCGCCAACCATCATCCGCGCCAGTGACGACGCTGTCTCGTCGCGCGGGTTGCAGGCACCGGTCACCTTGCCATGGCGCAGCACGGTGGCCTTGTCGCAAATGCGCTGAACCTCCTCCAGACGGTGGGAGATATAGAGCACTGAACGACCTTCGGCCTTCAGTTTGGCCAGCGTCTCAAACAGTCGGTCCGCCTCTTGCGGGGTCAGAACCGAGGTCGGTTCGTCAAGAATGATCAGGCTTGGGTTCTGCAACAGCGCACGCACGATTTCGATGCGCTGGCGCTCGCCGACAGACAGGTCGGCGACATGGGCGCGCGGGTCAAGAGGCAAACCATATTCAACGGACAGCCTGCGTGATTCTTCCGCGATTTTTGCAAGCGAGATACCGGGATCGAGCGAAAGGGCAATATTTTCAGCGACCGTTAGCGCCTCGAACAACGAGAAGTGCTGAAACACCATACCAATGCCGATCTTGCGGGCGGCGGCCGGCGCTTCGATGCGCTGTGGCTTTCCTTTCCACAATATCTCGCCATCGGAGGGCTCCAACACCCCGAACAGCATTTTTACCAGTGTTGATTTGCCGGCGCCGTTTTCGCCGAGCAGCGCATGGATTTCGCCCTTGTCGATATTGAGATCAATGCCGTCGCAAGCGGCAAAACTGCCGAAATATTTGGTCAGACCCCGGACGGACAGCAATGACCCGCTCGCCAGTTTATTATTTTGGTTCAAATTGTCCTCCGGTATCGACCCGAAAACGCGCACCCGGTGCTGCCGCAAATGTCGACATCACATCCGGAAATTGACTAAAAAATAGAACATCCCCTGTATTGCGTACAAATGAAGCACGAACCCTCATTGAAACGCAATGACTTTTGCCTGCCTCTCAACGAATTTATTCGCCTGCGTCATTCACCGCTTCAAAACTCCGCACGGGTTTCAGCAGCGTGAGAGCCAAGTTTCGGCAGGAATTGCAGCACTATTCCGATCAGATAAAGGTAGACGCCGCTGATCACGAACAAGACCTCGACAACGACCGGAGCATCAAAATTTGCAAGCAGCGCGATGAACCCGGTGACGCACCAAACCGCGAATACGCCAAGGTTCAGCGGCCTCAACCGCTTCACTCTCACCGGATGTAAAAAGTTCACCGGCGCGAAGGTGAGCGCGACCGAGGCGATGACAATCGCCATGGCCAGCAGCGAGGATGGCTGAATCACAAAGAAAGAGAACACCACCATATTCCAGACCACGGGAAAGCCGGAGAAAAAGTTCTCGTCGGTCTTCATTCCACTGTCGGCGTAATAGATCGCGCTGGACACCACGATCAGCGCCGCAGCAACGAAGGACAGCGGTTCGCCGATCATGTGCGACTGGTAGAGCGCGAAGGCCGGAAGCAAAACATAGGTGACATAGTCGATGATGTTGTCCAGCATCACGCCGGACCAGCTCGGCAGCACTTCACTGACCTTGAGCCGGCGCGCGATCGGCCCGTCAATGCCATCGACCAGCAGGGCGGCGGCCAGCCACCAGAACATGGCAACGAGATCGTCCCTCGGCGGCGGCAACCACACCAAGGAAAGCCAGAAACGAACCTGAAGCTGTCAGAATGTGGACGGAAAACGCCCTGATTTCGGCATAGGGAACTTTGCGTTGACTGAATAAACCCATTCGATTTCCGTTGATTTCTGCATGTGGATGCCTGTCTCTCATACAATGCACCAGAACCGTGCCGAGGTACAAAAAAACATGTTTTTCCAGAATTTTTCAGGGCAAAACCATGTCAGTCGCATTATATCGGTAGCCAACAGCTCCATGTTGAGACGAGGTGTCAGGAATGTCGGATTTTGAGATTGCCGTAATTGGCGGCGGACCAGCCGGAATGATTTCAGCACTGGCTCTTGCCCGTGCCGGACGGCGTGTCGCTCTGGTGGCACCTTCGCCCAATGTCAGCGATCACCGGACAACGGCGCTGATGGACCACTCGATCGCGCTTCTTGCCCGTCTCGGCCTGTGGCAGTCGATCAAGCCGGAAGCTGCACCTTTGAAAACCATGCGCATCATCGATGGCACCGGCCGCCTGGTAAGGGCGCCGACCGTCAGCTTCCGTTCGGCCGAGATCGATCTGGAGGCCTTCGGTTACAACATTCCGAACAGGGTTCTCGTTGGCAAGTTGACGGACGCCGTCGCAGCCGAACCGAACATCACCCATCTCGAGACCACGGCAGATGCCGTTACGGTCGACAAAAATACCGTTTCGATCACGACGGCCGGTGGCGATCCGATGACAGCAGACCTTGTCGTCGGTGCCGACGGGCGCCGTTCGAATGTGCGTGAAAGTGCCGGGATCGGCGTGAAGACATGGTCCTATAAACAATCCGCAGTGGTGCTGAATTTCAGCCACGCCCTGCCCCATGACGATATTTCGACCGAGTTCCACACGCGCGGTGGACCGTTCACCCAGGTGCCGCTGCCGGACAAAAACCGCTCCAGTCTGGTCTGGGTGATGGACACACCGGCGGCCGAAGCGATGGTCGCACGGCCCGAGGTCGATATTGCTGCCGCGATCGAGGAGCGCATGCAGTCGCTGCTTGGCGCCGTCACTGTCGAGGGGCCGGTGCAGAAATGGCCGCTGTCCTCCATGGTCGCCAGCCGTTTCGGCAAGGGCCGCGCAGTGCTTGTCGGCGAGGCCGCCCATGCGTTTCCGCCAATCGGCGCACAGGGGCTCAACCTCTCCCTGCGCGACATCATGCGCCTTGCCCGCATGCTGGATGGCATTGACGGCTCGAAGGTTTCGGCACGTGCAGGAGATCGCTACGATGTCCTGCGCAAATCCGACGTCTGGAGCAGAACCGCAAGCGTCGATCTGCTGAACCGTTCATTGCTGGCCGATTTCATTCCAGCCCAGCTTGCCCGTTCGGCCGGGCTCTTCATGCTGTCGTCCGTGCCGCCGCTGCGCCAGTTCGCCATGCGCGAGGGCGTGCAGCCGTTGAGAGGCGTCAGGGCGCTTTTCACCAGCTAAAACCGCAAAACCCCGCCGTCGATCAGCGCGAGCAGAATGGCGAGCGTTGCCGCAGAGCACACTGTTGTGATCAGAATGGTGGCGGATGCTCGCTCGTACCAGATGCCATATTGCTGACCGATGACAAACACATTGGTCGCGGTCGGAAGTGCGGCCAGAAGCACAGCCGCTTCCACCCAGACCGGATCGAAGCCGCCATGGATCATCATGAAGGTGAAAACCAGTAGCGGATGGAGAACAAGCTTGGCAGGCACGATATAGCCGATTTCCGCCGGCACGCGTTTGACCGGGCGAAGCGCCAGGGTGACCCCCATCGCAAAAAGCGCGCAAGGGGCAGCCGCCTGTGCCAGATAGTCCACCAGCCGCTCAAAGGCCGATGGCATATCGATCCCGCTGGCGGCGACGGCAAAGCCCAGCGCCGTGGCGACAATAAAGGGATGCAGCAGCGCTTTGGTCAGCACCTGGCGGGCAAGCTGCGCCTTGCGGACGGCCTTGCCATCGGCCACAGCCATGATCGTCGGTGCGACGATGAAATGCAGTGCATTTTCGAAACACACGATCAGAGCGACGGGGACAGCCGCGGCCTCTCCCAGCGCCAGAAGTGCAAGCCCGGGGCCCATATAGCCGATATTGCCATATGAGCCGGCAAAGGCCTGGATCGTGCTTTCACGCACGCCATTCTGCTTCCACCAGAAACCGGCCGCAAACAGCAGTGCAAACACGCTGTAGGTCGCCATCAGATCGACCGAAATGAAATCAAGCCTTGTGAGCTGATCGAATGGCGTGTTGGAGACAAGCTTGAAAAACAGAGCTGGCAGTGCCGCATAAATGATGAACACGTTCAGCCAGACGAGGCCCGATTCCGGCTGACGGATGATCTTGGCGGCGATGAAGCCGACAGCAATCAGCCCGAAGAAGGGAAACAAAAGCTCAAAAATGTCTGTCATTGCGCGAAACCCGGGTTTCGCAGGCCCTAGCCGATTTGCGACAGAACGGGGAAGGTCTGCTGGAACCAGATCGCCATATCGGCAATGAAGCCGAAAAGAAAGGCAAGACCGGTCAGAATCAGCAGTGCACCCATGGTTTTTTCGACCGCGCCCAGATGCTTACGGAAACGCGACAGGAACCGCATGAATGCCCCCGAGAAAAGAGCGGCGATCCAGAAAGGCACAGCCAGGCCGAGCGAATAAATCGCCAGCAGAACCGCACCGTTTGAAACCGTTGCCTTTGTCGCGGCAACCGCGAGTATCGCGCCCAGAACAGGCCCGATGCAGGGCGTCCAGCCAAAGGCGAAGGCGAGACCCATCACGTAGGCGCCGGAGATGCTGGCCGGCTTGCCGCCGCCATGAAACCGCGCCTCGCGCGACAGAAACGGAATACGAAGCACGCCGAGAAAATTCAGCCCCATGATGATGATGATGACGCCGCCGACCTTTGAGAGAAGGTCCATGTATTGCCGCAAGAGCTGACCGATAGAGGATGCCCCTGCCCCGAGCGCCACGAAGATCGTTGCAAAGCCAAGCGTGAAGAACAGTGCCGGCAGAAGAACGCTTGCCGTCCTGACTTTGGTATCGCCCCTGAACTGGTCGACCGAAATCCCGGCCATGTAACAGAGATAGGGCGGCACCAGCGGCAGAACGCAAGGTGAGAGAAACGACAACGCGCCGGCGAGAAGCGCGGTCCAAAGGGAAATATCGCCAATCGACACCAGAATGTCTCCCATCCCATCGGCCGAGGCGCAAAGGCGCCCGGCAACAGCAAAACCGCCGGAAAAGCGGCGCGTGAACAACCGGTTCCTTAAACCAGGCCTGCCATCAATTCCAATCACCTTTCTGCGCGCGAGGCTTGAGGGCAAATTGTCGCCTCAAGGCTGAATTTCCGGTTGACCTTCTGCAAGACCCTTTCTATGTTCCGCCCACTTTCAGCCGGTCACCCGGCTCGGGAGAGCGTAGCTCAGCCGGTAGAGCAACTGACTTTTAATCAGTAGGTCCAGGGTTCGAACCCCTGCGCTCTCACCACTTTGCAACACAGATCCCCTCCTTCAGACTTTCAGCAATTGTTCATCTACAGCTGTGATCCGAGACCGAATCTGCATCACCGGGTGCTGCTTCCGGTGCTGGCGGCATTTGCAGCTTGCGGAACACAGTGAGAACAGATATAAACGTTCTGTATTTGTTTCGAAAGCAAGGGGCTGCAGATGCTGACGCGCAAACAACAGGAACTGCTCTATTTCATCCACGAACGGATGAAGGAAACAGGCATTCCCCATCTTTCGATGAAATGAAGGAAGCACTCGACCTAGCTTCCAAGTCCGGCATCCACCGTCTAATCACAGCGCTTGAGGAGCGCGGTTTCATCCGCAGACTTCCAAACCGCGCGCGGGCTTTGGAAATCCTCCGCATGCCCGAAAACATGGTTGCACAGCCGCCACGCCGGGGCTTCTCGCCGAGCGTGATCGAAGGCAGCCTCGGCAAGACGCAGGCCGAAAGCAAGCCGCTCGTCGCGGGGAATGACAGCGGCTCTGCCGACATTCCCGTCATGGGACGAATCGCAGCCGGCGTTCCGATTTCAGCTATTCAGGACAATACTCATGCAATTGCCGTCCCGGCAGAGATGCTGGGAGGCGGAGAGCACTACGCTCTGGAAGTTCAGGGTGATTCGATGATCGAGGCCGGTATTTTCGACGGTGACACCGTGATTATCCGCAACATTAACACCGCCTCCCCGGCGATATTGTCGTTGCGCTGGTGAATGATGAAGAAGCCACGCTGAAACGCTTCCGCCGCAAGGGGGCGTCGATTGCGCTGGAGGCTGCCAACCCGGCGTACGAAACCCGGATATTTTCGGCCGACAAGGTCAAGGTTCAGGGCAAGCTCGTTGGTCTGATCCGCCGCTATCACTGACAAAATTGAGCCGGTGCGGTAGAATCACCGGCTCGGCATATTCATCGCGGCGCCAATTGTAGAGGCGATGCATGTTCCATTGTCGGCCTGTCGTGGTGACTGCGGGCGTGACGGAGACCTGTTTCTTTTCGCATAGACTGACTGGACTGGCACTCAGGGCTGCCGGGTCAGGATCGTCCGTGTCCGTGATGACGGCAAGTTGCAACGTGCCGGTCTGGCGCCTTAATGACGGCGTTATAAGGAAGCTCCCGGAATAGCATGTCTGAAATCCGGGACGATAGACGCTGACGATGATGTCGGCCAGGTCGCATGCGGGGCCTGTCAGAGCAGGCCGGAAGATCTGCGCAACCGTCGGACCAGTACCGGTTAATGACGCCACACACCATTCGCCTCTCTCGCAGATGAACAGACCGGGGCTGTCGCGCGCCGCCTTCAGATTTTCGGCTAGCGCTGCTCTTGCTGTTGCTGTTCGGGTTTCGCCCAGATGGTCGAACCGGTCCGCGCCATTGAACTGGGCCGTGATGTTTTCTGTTTCGACGGGCGGAAGCTTGACTTTGATGGAAAGGGCGCGCTGCCACTGATCGAAAACAAAGGCCGGGGGCCGGCGTTTACTGAGCGCGGCCTTATCCCCTCGAATGATCGAGACCAGCGAACCGTCTTCCGAGATCAACAAAAGTTGCGGTTTGTTGCCATCAGAAAATGCCGGCAACGCAAATGCGAATGCGATCGGCACCAGCCCGGCAAGCCTCAGTCGCGTGCGCAACAGAACCAACGGCATGAAGCCGATGAAGAACAGCAAAGAAATCCCGGTGGCATGGCCCCACTGTCGAGCGCGCCGTCGAGATGATCGACCCACGCTGCGATAGACATCACCCGATCGAGCCCCCAGCCCATGACCAGAAGAAAGGGCGCGTGAAGATTGAGCGGCATGGCCAACATCGCCAACAGGCCGGCTGGCATGACCAGAAAGGTCACGATCGGCATGGCCAGCAGGTTGCCAAGCAAACCATAGCTGGCAATGCGCTGAAAATGAGCCATCGCGATCGGCGCGGTCGAAAGCCCACCAATCAACGCAGTCATCAGGATACCGAAAATGCCCAACGCGACGAGACGGAACAGATTGTGCTTCGGCATCTTGTCCGGACGCGCGAAGGCGCGCCTCTGCCACGCGCTGTAGCCCGCAATCAGCGCCAGTGTTGCCGCAAACGACATCTGCATGCCCGGGCCAACCGCTTCCGACGGCGAGACCGCGAGTATCGCAAAGCCCGCTAGCGCGACATTGCGCATGCTGATCGCCGGACGGTCCGCGACTGTCGCCGCCAGCATGATGGCAAGCATGATAAAGGCGCGCTGGGCCGAAACCTGCATGCCTGAAATCAGCAGATAGAAACCGGCAGCAGCAATGGCGGCCACCGCCGCAAGTTTCTTGGTTGCGATAGCTGCGCTCGCCTTCGGCGAGAGCGATAACAGCAGCCGCAGAGTGGAAAAAGATGCCTGCAGCCAGTGCCATGTGGAGCCCGGAAATGGCAATGACATGTGCGAGACCGGCATTCCGCAGCGCTTCCAGCGTGTCGCTGCTCATCGCGCGGCGTTGTCCGGTGATAATCGCATTGGCGAAGGCGCCCGATTCTCCAGGCAGAACAGCACGGATCCGTCCGGCAATTGTACCGCGCAGCTTTTCAACACCGTGACGCATGAACAGACCGGTGGATTGCAATGCGCCCTGCTTCGCTTCGACAGCACCTCCCGGAACCGCGTCCGGAGCGCCGTAGAAGAACCCGACGGCCCCGATACCGTCGAAATAGGACAGGAAACCGAAATCGACCAACCCGGGCAAGGCTGGCCCGGATGGCGGCGAAAGACGCGCGAGCCCGGTCAATGCGCCGCCGATGTCCACCGGCGGCAAATTGCCGCGGGCAACCAGGGTTACACGCTGCGGCGGACGATGAATGACCGGATCATCCGTGGCGACAACATGCACCACATAGCGCCATCCGTTTTCGGTCGGCTCACGCGCATCAACTACACCCGTTACATGGGTCGTCACCGGCGAATCGAGCATCACCGTGGCGCGTCTGACGGTCTCAGACTGCGCGAATATGGCACCAGTGAGAAAAAGCGCGATCAATCCCGCGACAAGACGTTTGCCTGCTCCACCATGGCGCAACGCAAAAGCAGTGAGCACAGCAACCGACCAGTAGAGCCAAAGCCCCCATGACAACGGCGATACCGGCCTTGAAAACCACCATGTGGCTCCAAAAGCCAAGAATAGCGGCGCGAACAGAAAGGCGCGTCCGAACGACAGTTCCTCCGAAACTACGGAGGCAAGACGCGCGGGTCTTGCCTGTTGGTGAAGTCCGGAAACATCTGAGGCAGGATTGCGGAAAGGCCCAAATTTCGTTGTTACAGCACGTGAGGTCCCACGAGCGGCCCCCGATCCGGTGCGCGCTTCAACTCCCGCAGACTGTATCTCACCCTCTCCCATCGCGCCCGCCCACACTCAACCGAAAGTATGGTGTGACCGCAGAGGTTGAAATGCAACATTGCAGAACAGAGTGAGCAGAAGATTTTCCTTTTCAGAACATCAAAAAACTTGCTAAACGCAATTATAAATCATCAATCGCACCGCAACATGAACCATTCAGCGGCTTGGCAGCGGCGCATCGATCCTATACCTAGTTGGTACGTTTGATCGTGTTTATCACGCGTCCCGCGCTGGAAGATTTGGAGGATAGCATGACGGAAACTGGCAAACTCACCTTTGACGGACAGGAATTCGATCTGAACGTCGAAGCAGGCACCTTCGGTCCAAAAGTGCTCGACATTAACAGCCTGTACAAGCAGTCGGGCATGTTCACCTACGACCCCGGTTTCACCTCGACAGCATCGTGCAAATCCACGATCACATATATCGATGGCGACAACGGTATTCTTTTGCACCGCGGCTATCCGATCGATCAGCTGGCCGAAAACGCCGACTTCCTGGAAGTGTGCTACCTGCTGCTGTTCGGCGAACTGCCGACGGCAACGCAGAAGAAGGATTTCGATTTCCGCGTCACCCATCACACCATGATCCACGAACAGCTGACGCGGCTGTTCACCGGTTTCCGCCGCGATGCCCACCCGATGGCAATCATCTGTGGCGCTGTTGGCGCCATGTCGGCTTTCTATCACGACTCGATCGATATTACCGATCCCTACAAGCGTGAGATCGCCAGCGTCCGCATGATCGCAAAGATCCCGACGATTGCGGCGATGGCCTATAAATATCACGTCGGCGAGCCCTTCGTTTATCCGCGCAACGATCTCGATTACGCGGCAAACTTCCTGCACATGTGCTTCGCCACGCCGTGCGAGGAATACAAGGTCAACCCGATCCTGTCGCGCGCGCTTGACCGGATCTTCATTCTGCATGCAGATCACGAGCAGAACGCCTCGACCTCGACCGTGCGTCTTGCCGGCTCTTCGGGCGCGAACCCGTTCGCTTGCATCGCCGCCGGTATTGCCTGCCTGTGGGGCCCGGCCCATGGCGGCGCAAACGAAGCCGCCCTCAACATGCTTGAGGAAATCGGTTCCGTCGACCGTATTCCTGAATATATCGACCGGGCAAAGGACCGCGACGACCCCTTCCGCCTGATGGGCTTCGGTCACCGCGTCTACAAGAACTATGACCCACGCGCCAAGATCATGCAGAAGACCTGCCATGAGGTTCTCGGCGAACTCGGCATCAAGGATGACCCGCTTCTCGACGTCGCCATGGAGCTGGAAAGGATTGCGCTGACGGACGAGTACTTCATCGAGAAGAAACTCTATCCGAACATCGACTTTTATTCCGGCATCACCCTGAAGGCGCTGGGTTTCCCCACCTCCATGTTCACAGTGCTGTTCGCACTCGCCCGTACCGTCGGCTGGATTGCCCAGTGGAACGAGATGATCGAGGATCCGGAACAGCGCATCGGCCGCCCGCGCCAGCTTTACACGGGTGCAGCCGAACGCGACTTTGTCGCCGTAGCCGATCGCTGATCGAACGCACAGCCACACCGATTTCAGAACGGGCCGGTCCGACGACCGGCCCTTTTGCGTATCGTGGCAAAGACAAAAAGACCGCGACGCATCTTGCGCCGCGGCCATACTGAAGATCGGGCGGCATCGCCGCCACCCGAGCGGATCTGTGCTGGGCGTTACATACCCATCGGGACCTTGAAGAACAGAGTTTCGCCGGAGCTGTCATCAACGCCATCATTGTCGGTCACAGCATAGGCCGTGCCATCGGCAGCAATCGTGAAACCTTCGATCTTGTCTACAACGAAGCCGTTGGTGGCCGACTTCATCAGCGGCAGCAAATCGGTGACTTCCTGCTTTTCAACCACCGGAAGCTTTGAACCGATTGGCGCCGGTTTCAGGTCGGAGAGTGCCACCTTGAAGAGCTTCTTGACCTTGGCGGCGTCGCCGATCTGGTTGTCGCGCTCGACAATGTAAACAGTCTCGCCACTGGCCGTGATTTCCGAAAGACCGATCCAGCCTTTTTCAGGCGTTTCCAGCGCATAGGACACGGCGCCCCATTTACCTGTTGTCGGGGTGTAGGCCAGGAGCTTTACAAGCCCCTTGGTGTCATCGCCCCATTCGCGCTGAACGGCCATCCACAGCGTCAGGGCATCGCCCTCGCCGACCTTTGTGATGCCTTCCATACCGAATCGCGTCTGGTGGGCAAGGAGCGCTTCCGGCAGATTGATCGTTTCGGTGATCGCACCGGAGCCGTCGATATGAAGCACCGCATGCGGCACCTCCTTGTCCGGGTTCCCTTCCGAAGCAAGCCAGAAGCCGCCATTACCGTCCACGGCAACACCTTCAAGGTCGAGCTTTTCGGCAGGCTTGCCGTCACGCGTCACGCGGATAGCATCGGTAATCATCGCCGGCTTTTTGAAGCGTCGATGATAAACACCGAGGGCTGGCCCGAATAGAAGCTGTCATTGACAGCGTAGAGTTTCGAGGCGTCCTCGGGGTCTGCCGCAAGGCCGGAAAGCGCGCCGAAACCGATCAGCGGATCGCGGGAAGCGTCCGAGGCGATCTGCGGATAGGCAGCCTCGCCCTCTTCATAGGCATAGAGCATGACATGGGCGCGTACGCCGCCGTCAGGTCCGAGGTCATTCTCATTGGCTGTGACCAGCAGATTGCGAGCCGGGATCGCAACACCGCTTTCCGGAGCGAGCCCGGACGGCAGAAGCTGAACCAGTTCGGGAGCCTCCTGGACGTTATCGTCGTAGACGCCCACGACAGAACCACGCTCGGACATGACGAAAAGGTAGTTTTTGTCGCCAAACGTGCCGGTGATGAGGCCTTCCGGCTCGACACCCTTCTTGCCCGCACGCTTGTCAGGAAATGACCAATAGCGGCAACGGCGCGTTCGAATGAGGCACCAGCTTCATACAGCAGCTCACCGGCGTCGGAGAAGATCGAGAAGCCGCGAGAACCACCCTTGTAGTCGCCTTCATTGGCGATGACGAAACGGTCATTGTCGAGCCACTTGACAGTGTCGGGCTCGCGCGGAATGCCGGTCAGCGACCCGGTAAAGTCGAGCTTGCCATCCTTTTCGGTGTCGATCCCGGTCAGATCAACCGTACCGGCGGAGAAATGGTTCTTCACCTCACCCGTATTGCCGTCGACGATCACAAGGCCATTGTTTTCCTGCAGGGTTACGACGATCTCATTGTCGTCATTGATGTCGATAAATTCCGGCTCCGGATCGCTCGGGGCGGTCATTTCCGCAAAGCCGGTCATGGCGACGTGTTTCGTGGTCGCGCAATCAGCAGCACCGTCCTTCAACGCGATAATGACCAGATCGCCGGCCGGCATCTGCGGAATTACGCCGTCGTTCAGGTCTTCATCGCGTTCATTCTCGATGGCGATGGCAACGATCGAACCATCGGGAGACACGGCAACCGAATCGGGCTGGCCGCCGAGATCGCATTGGGCTTCAAGAGTCTTGGATGCGATATCGATAACCCCCAGGAAGCCTGAAGGCGCCGTATAGCTTTCCGAGGTGTTAACGCCGACAAAGGCTTTGCACCCGAAACGGCGACCGATGTCGGCTCACCGTCCAGCTTGATGGTGCCGGCGGGCTTGGGCGCACGCGGATCGGTGATGTCGATCAGACCGACGGCTTCCAGAGGACTGTCGGAATAGACAAGCATAGTGCCGTCTTCGCTCGCGGCGATGATCTCCGCCGAAGTTTCACTCATCGCATCCACATCGGCAGGCAGGTTCTCGGCAACGCTGAAAACGGCGATACGGTTGAAAACAGGTTCTGCGGACGCCGGAATGGCAACAGACGTCAAAAGCGCGGCTGAGAGCGCAGCGCCGGAAAGGCGGAGTTTCATGGTTTTCCTCCAGGAATGAGATACCGGAGGGTTGTGCGTCACGCCTGTGACAGGATGATTACGACTTAATGACGCGACGGTGACACTCAGCGTTCCTTCTGCCGCTCAATCAGCAAAATCGAAAGAGAGGCCGCCAGGATCATTACACCGCCGATCCAGAACAACGTGTCGGGCGCGAAGCCGAACACCAGCCAGCCGCCGAGAACATTCAATGGCAGCTTCAGATCGTCGAAAGGCTGCACATAGGCGGCATCGGCACGGGAATAGGCGAGTGTCAGGAAATACTGCGCCAATACAGTCATCAAGCCGAGCGCCAGCATAATCCAGATAGCATCTCCTGTGGGCACGGCGAAGCCGCCGCCCACTGCGACGATGGCGTTGATCGGCGTCAGCAGCATCAACAGCCAGACCGTGATCGATTCCGGACGTTCATGGGCTGTCAGCTTCTTGGTGATCAGCGATGTGCCACCCCACAGAAGCGCAGACAGAACCGGAAGGAGCGCCGCCCAAGTGAAACTCTCGGACCAGGGCTGAAGGATCAGCACCGCGCCGGAAAAGCCGGTTGCAGTCGCAATCCATCGCGAGGGACCGACGCGCTCGCCGAGAAAGACCCTGGCGCCGACGATGATGAAGAACGGTGAAGTCATCACCAGCGCGATCGCCTGGCTGATCGGAACCGATGCCAGGCCGATAGCCCAGGCCTGCACACCCAGAGCGGAAAGCGCCACGCGAGCGATATGCTGACCGGGAAAGGCGCTGCGCATCACCGAAAGGCCGGTGCGCCAGAGATAGGGTATGGCAAACAGAAAGGCGATGCCATACTGCCAGAAGGCCACCGACGATGCGGCAAAACCCATCTTCATCGTCAATTGCTGGATCAGCACATTGCCGGCGGCATAAACCACCCCGGCAAGCACCATCCAGAAGGCGCCGGTCAATGCGGGAGAACGATAGATTGCCTTGCTCATGCCTGTCTCGATCCTTCACTGCGCCTCAAGGCGCGCGCAATACGGGACGACGCATGTCACCGGCGGCGATCGGCGACCCCTCCGGCAGCTTGCATTCTCTTTCATCCGGACTGTAACCGTCGGCTCCGGTATCTCACCGGATCTGCTGACCCTTTCCGATCTTCATCGGAAAGGCGCTCGCGGGCTTGCGTCATCAACGCTTACCGCCGGTGGGGAATTGCGCCCCGCCCCGAGAATGTTCCGGCAGCACACCTGTGCGCCCGGCTGTGTTCATGCAGCAAGACTTAGTGAAGCCGCTCGCCTGTCGCAACAAAATTATGCGCAGGCTTTGGTAACTGAGCGTCAACAAAACACAACAAAAACCCGGAGCGAAAAGCCCCGGGTTTGTGCGCCATTCATGAGACGGCAGATCAGGAGTTGCAAGCTTCCTTGAGACCCTTGCCAGCCGTGAACTTCGGAACATTGCGGGCCGGGATGTCTACTTCCGCACCCGTCGACGGGTTGCGGCCCTTGCGCGCCGCGCTGTGCGAAACGGTGAAGGCACCAAAGCCAGCAAGGCGCACTTCGCCGCCGTTCTTCAGTTCGCCCTGTACGGCGTCGAATACGGCGTCGACAGCAGAAGCAGCATCGGTTTTGGACAGACCGGCCTTTTCGGCAACGGAGGCTACGAGTTCACTCTTGTTCATGTTTCCACCCTTTCTCAAATGGTTCGAAACGGATCTTTTGTTTCTGGAATGTCGGCAACGCAATGACCGGCACCCGCTGACTTCAAAAGCCCTGCGTTTCAGGGAATTGCAATAGGCTTGCGCCAAATTGTGAGGAAAAGGCCGACCAAAGGACAACCTCAGGGGCCCCTTTTCCACAGGAGCCCCTGAAAAGTGGCGACATTACGGCCTCAATGCGCCACAGACTTGACCGATTCGCCGTCTGTTTCATCGGTGGAAATCGCAACAGGTTCGGCGTTCGGGTCCCATTCAATCGGCTGCGGCATCTCCAGAAGAGCATGCCGCAGAACATCACCCACATGCGATACGGGGATGATCTCCATACCGTTCTTCACATTGTCCGGGATCTCGGGAAGGTCCTTGGCATTCTCTTCCGGGATCAGCACCTTGGTGATACCGCCGCGCAGAGCCGCAAGCAGTTTCTCCTTGAGTCCGCCGATGGGAAGCACACGGCCGCGAAGGGTGATCTCACCCGTCATTGCCACGTTCTTGTTCACCGGAATTCCGGTCATCACCGAGACGATCGCAGTGGCCATGCCAACACCGGCAGACGGTCCGTCCTTGGGCGTTGCGCCTTCCGGAACATGGACGTGAATGTCAGTCTTGTCGAACATAGGCGGTTTGATGCCGAAGTCGACCGCACGCGAACGGACATAGGATGCCGCCGCCGAAATCGACTCCTTCATGACATCGCGCAGATTGCCGGTAACGGTCATACGACCCTTGCCGGGCATCATCACGCCTTCGATCGTCAGCAGCTCGCCACCAACTTCGGTCCAGGCGAGACCCGTCACGACACCAACCTGGTCTTCACCTTCCGCTTCACCATGACGGAAGCGCTGAACGCCGAGATAGTCCTCGAGATTGTCAGCGTTGATGTGAACAGCCTTCGCATCACCCTTGACGATTTCAGTCACAGCCTTGCGGGCAAGCTTCATCAGCTCGCGTTCCAGACTGCGCACGCCCGCTTCGCGGGTGTACTGCTGGATCGTTCGTTCCAATGCCGCATCGTCGACCGAAAACTCATCCGGCTTCAACGCATGCTCGCGGATCGCCTTGGGCAGCAGGTGACGCTTCGCGATTTCCAGCTTTTCCTGTTCGGTGTAGCCAGCAATGCGAATGATCTCCATGCGGTCCATCAGCGGGCCGGGAATGTCGAGCGTGTTGGCGGTGGTGATGAACATCACGTTGGACAGATCGTATTCGACTTCCAGGTAGTGATCCATGAAGGTCGAGTTCTGTTCCGGGTCCAGCACCTCAAGCAAGGCAGACGACGGATCGCCGCGGAAATCGGCACCCATCTTGTCTATCTCGTCGAGCAGGAAAAGCGGGTTGTTCTTGCCGACTTTCTTCATCGACTGGACGACCTTGCCGGGCATGGAGCCGATATAGGTGCGCCGGTGACCACGGATCTCCGACTCGTCACGGACCCCGCCAAGCGCCATCCGCACATATTCGCGACCGGTTGCCTTGGCGATCGACTGCGCAAGCGAGGTCTTGCCGACGCCGGGCGGGCCGACGAGGCACAGGATCGGGCCCTTCAGTTTCTTGGCGCGCGCCTGCACCGCAAGGTATTCAACCACGCGCTCCTTAACCTTTTCGAGGCCGAAATGGTCTTCCTCAAGCACCTTTTCGGCAAGCTTGAGGTCACGCTTGACCTTCGACTTCGAATTCCACGGCAGGCCGGTGAGCCAGTCAAGATAGTTGCGCACCACGGTCGCTTCCGCCGACATCGGGCTCATGTTGCGGAGCTTCTTCATCTCCGCATCGGCCTTTTCGCGGGCTTCCTTGGAAAACTTGGTCTTCTTGATACGGTCTTCCAACTCGGCCATTTCGTCACGGCCATCCTCGCCCTCGCCGAGTTCCTTCTGAATGGCCTTCATCTGCTCATTGAGATAATACTCGCGCTGGGTCTTCTCCATCTGCCGCTTAACGCGGGTCCGGATGCGCTTTTCGACCTGCAGGACCGAGATCTCGCCTTCCATGAAGCCGAGCGCCTTTTCCAGGCGGCCCTTAACGCTGGTGGTTTCCAGCATTTCCTGCTTTTCGGTGAGCTTGATCGCAAGATGCGAGGCAACGGTATCGGCCAGTTTCGAGTAGTCCTCGATCTGACCCGCAGCACCCACGACCTCGGGCGACACCTTCTTGTTGAGCTTCACATAGTTTTCGAATTCGGACACCACAGAACGGGACAGGGCCTCGATTTCGACATGGTCTTCTTCCGGCTCGCCAAGCACTTCGCCAGTGGCTTCGTAGAAGTCATTCTCCAGCCGGATATCACCAATGGCCGCGCGCGACTTGCCTTCGACCAGCACTTTCACCGTGCCATCGGGCAACTTCAGAAGCTGAAGCACATTGGCGATAGTGCCAATACGGTAAAGCGCGTCGGGCGCTGGATCGTCGTCGCTGGCATTGACCTGGGTAACCAGCATGATCTGTCGGTCGGCATTCATGACCTCTTCCAGGGCGCGGATCGATTTCTCGCGGCCAACGAAGAGAGGAACGATCATGTGGGGAAAACCACAATGTCACGCAATGGCAACACCGGGAACGCAGCGTTTTCCGCTGCTGGCGCATTCTGCGTCATGTCTTTTTCCTTTCAGGCGGCCCGGCCGCAAACCGGGCGTTGACGGGCTGTTGGGAGGCAACCCGAACACTCTTCTAGATTGTTGCGGAACAAGTGGCGCTTTAAAAGGTCGATTTCAACCTTTGCCCCTGTTTTCGCTGGAACAACACACAGGGTGAAGCATTCAGGCAGGTTACAGATCAAAAACGCCGAAGGCAGGGACCCTGCCCTGCCTCCTGATTCGATTGCCAATATTGTTGTCAGGCCGAAGCGTTTGCCTTGTCATCCGAGCGATTGGCATAGATGTAGAGCGGCTGAGACGTTCCCGAAACGACTTCGTCCGAGATCACGACCTCGCGCACACCTTTCAGTGCCGGCAGATCAAACATCGTGTCGAGCAGGATCTTCTCCATGATCGAACGTAGACCGCGGGCACCGGTCTTGCGTTCTATCGCCCTGCGCGCAATCGCGAGCAGCGCATCCTCATGAAAGCTCAACTCGACATCCTCCATTTCGAACAGACGCTGATACTGTTTCACCAACGCATTCTTGGGCTCAGTCAGGATCTGCATGAGAGCGGCCTCATCAAGATCCTCAAGTGTCGCGATTACGGGAAGACGACCGATGAACTCCGGTATCAGGCCGAACTTGACAAGGTCTTCCGGTTCAAGGTCCCGCAGCACATCGCCGACCTTACGGTCTTCGGCCGCTTTGACTGAAGCCCCGAAGCCGATCGACGTGCGCTCACCGCGCGCGGAAATCACCTTGTCGAGGCCGGCAAAGGCGCCACCGCACAGGAACAGGATATTGGTGGTATCGACCTGCAGGAATTCCTGCTGAGGATGCTTGCGGCCACCCTGCGGCGGTACGGAAGCAACCGTGCCTTCCATGATCTTCAACAGCGCCTGCTGCACACCTTCGCCCGAGACATCGCGCGTTATCGACGGGTTGTCGGATTTGCGCGAAATCTTGTCGACCTCGTCGATATAGACGATGCCGCGCTGGGCGCGTTCGACATTATAATCGGCCGACTGCAGCAGCTTCAGAATGATGTTTTCGACATCTTCGCCGACATAACCGGCTTCCGTCAGTGTTGTCGCATCAGCCATCGTGAACGGCACGTCAATGATGCGGGCAAGCGTCTGCGCAAGATACGTCTTTCCGCAACCCGTTGGCCCCACAAGGAGAATGTTCGACTTCGAAAGTTCGATGTCGGAACTCTTCGAGGCGTGGGAAAGGCGCTTGTAGTGGTTATGTACCGCCACAGACAAAATGCGCTTGGCATGATTCTGGCCGATCACATATCTCGTCCAGAACCGCCATGATCTCCTGCGGCGTCGGCACGCCATCGCTCGACTTCACCATCGAGGTCTTATTTTCCTCGCGGATGATGTCCATGCACAATTCGACGCATTCATCGCAGATGAATACCGTCGGGCCAGCGATCAGCTTGCGGACTTCGTGCTGACTCTTGCCGCAAAAGGAACAATAGAGCGTGTTCTTGGAGTCACCGCCATTGTTACCGCCGACTTTGCTCATTATCACTTCCTTCCAGTAAGCCGCCCCGAACTCGCCGGACCGGCCACTAACTATTTCGCTTCCTGCCACACGACGAGATGTTTGCAATACAAAAGGGCAACATAACGACGCAGCAGATTTACAGACAACAGACGCAAACGCGAAACAACGCCGTATCGACTCGATGGAACCGGGGTATCAGCTCCGGTTTTCCATACTATTAACGGCTTATGCGCCGGTTTAAAGCCAAAAACACAATCGTGAAGCCGAATTGCCCTCAGGCAAGGCTCCCGCACCGGGCTCCGTTCAATCGATAACACCGTCAAACGCATCAGAGTCGCACAGTTTCAAATACGACCGTTTTCGCGCTGCGGATCAGTTGCCGCCCTCGATTTCGCTTCGTGAGGTCATAACCTTGTCGATAAGGCCCCAATCCTTTGCCTCGCCCGCGTCCATGAAATGGTCACGGTCCAGCGTCTTTTCAACCTCTTCGTAAGTCTGTCCGCAATGACGGACGTAGACTTCGTTCAGGCGGCGTTTCATCTTCAGAATATCGCGTGCGTGACGCTCTATGTCCGATGCCTGCCCCTGAAAGCCGCCGGACGGCTGATGTACCATCACGCGGGCGTTCGGCGTGGCAAATCGCATGCCTTTCTCACCAGCTGCAAGCAGCAGCGAACCCATTGAGGCCGCCTGCCCGATGCAAAGCGTGGAAACCGCCGGCCGGATAAATTGCATGGTATCATAAATCGCCATACCCGCTGTCACCACGCCGCCGGGTGAATTGATATAGAGCGCGATTTCCTTCTTTGGATTTTCCGCTTCGAGGAACAGCAACTGGGCGCAGATCAGCGACGCCAGATGATCCTCGACCGGGCCGGTCAGAAAGATGATCCGCTCTTTGAGCAGGCGGGAATAGATATCATAGGAACGCTCGCCGCGGTTGGTCTGCTCTACGACCATGGGTACAAGCGCCATCGCGGTGTCTACGGGATTTGTCATGTCTGTCCTTCGGCCGGCTGATCGGAGCCATTTTCCATCGAATCTTCGTTCTCTCCTACATAGAGTGCCTGACCGGGTCACTTCAAGAGATGGTTTTCAAAGCGCCGCCAGGATCAAGGGGCCCGGCGATTGTCAACCTCCGCGAAATTGGGGCCCCTTTTTGGGGTCGGACTGACAACACCTCAATTTAAATTGTTTAAACCTAAAAATGATCCAGTGCGGATATGGTGTCATACCGGTATGACCGCTAAGAGTGCCTGCTCTATTTCTGACATTGGAAGCGATCTTCGGCCTTGCAATATAACATGATGACTGTTTTTGCCTGGGCGGCAGACTGTATTTTACTATCTTTTCTTCTATTGCCGTTGTGGCTGCGGAACAGGGAAAGACTGTTTATAATGCTCTGGTCTGCTTCTCTCGCGCTGATGGGTATCGGACTTCTGGGGCTGGCCTATTGCGCGTCTGTCGCCCCTCGCTGTTTGCATTACCGATAGTTGTGCTGGTGGCTTCCCAAGCGCTCGCTGCCGCAGGACTGCTCTGCCTTTATGGCGAAAACCGTCCGGTAAGATTCATAGCGACCGGCCTGACAGTCTGGTTTTGCGCATTTGTTCTTTTCAGACTATCGGCCTTCGGTCTGGTCGCCGCCGTGGCCAGCTATTATCTTGCCGACATCGCCATCGCCGTCGTTGCGCTCTATTTTCTTCATTACCATGCACATTTCGACGAGGTTCGCTTTCATCGGTCCATTTCGTGGTTTCTTTCGATAGAGGCCACCACAGCTCTCGTCATCGTCATCTTGTATCTGTACGTGGGGCCGACAGTGCCGTTTCAAAGCACGCTGACCTCAATCACGCTGATTTCCAGCTTTATCCTTTTTCAGCAAAGATTTTTCTGGCGGTCTGGCTGTCGATCGAAAAGCACGAATTTAACCTCAGAAAACTGGCATTCAATGACCCCTGACCGGCATCCTGAACCGCCGTGGTCTCTTCAAAGGCATTGAAGGACGACTGAAGACCGCAGCCCCGCGAGACCTGTTCGCCTATCTCTCAATCGATATTGATCACTTCAAGTTGATCAACGATCGTTTCGGACACGGCGCCGGTGACCTGGCCCTTGTCGGCTTCACACGCAATGTTGAAGACGAGTTGGTCCAGCAATACCTGTTCGGACGAACCGGCGGTGAGGAGTTTGCCATTTTTCTCCAGGTCGACAACGTCTGCGGCGCAATCAGGATTGCCGAAAAGATCAGGCATAAGCTGTCCGATGCCGTAGATGATCATCCGCCACTTTCCGCACCAATGACTGTCAGTATCGGAATAGCCTTCCATCAGGGGCGCTGCGCCGATCTAGAAGCGTTGCTTTCACAGTCCGACCGGGCACTATACGAAGCGAAGAACAAGGGTCGAAACTGCGTGGTTGCCTGCGAACAGCCAAGACAGCTCCCGGAACACATCAAGGCGTAAAGACCAGCCGAAACTGCTCGCCGCAGGGCCTGTGGATAAACAGATAACAAACAGCGGGCGATACGCGGTATCGCCCGCTGTTTCGTTTCAGTCGGACGAAGGCCGATGATCAGATCTTTGCAAAGGCCTGCTCGAGATCGGCAATGATATCAGCCACATCCTCGATACCTACCGAAAGACGGACCACATCCGGGCCGGCACCGGCGGCAATCTGCTGCTCCGGCGTAAGCTGTGCATGGGTTGTGGATGCAGGGTGGATAACCAGTGACTTTGTGTCGCCGATATTGGCCAGATGCGAGAACACCTCAAGCCCTTCAACGAAGGCCTTGCCGGCGTCATAGCCGCCCTTCAGGCCGAAGGTGAAAACTGCACCCGCCCCTTCGGCGAATAGCGCTGCTGCAGCGCATGGTTTGCATCGTCCTCGAGACCCGGATAGCCGACCCACGCGACCTTGTCGGACTGTTTCAGCCATTTCGCAACTTCAAGCGCGTTGTCGCAATGACGCTGCATGCGCAGAGGCAGGGTTTCGATGCCGGTAGAGAGCATAAACGCATTGAAAGGCGAAATCGCCGGACCAAGATCGCGCAGGCTCAAAACGCGCGCGCCAAGCGCAAATGCCATTGGACCGAAGGCTTCGTGAAGCACCAGACCGTCATACTCGGCGCGCGGCTGGCTCAGCATCGGGTAGTGTCCCGATTTCGACCAGTCGAAGGTGCCGCCGTCCACGAGGATACCCCCATGGAATTGCCATGTCCGCCAAGAAACTTGGTCAGAGAGTGAACGACAATATCCGCACCATGCTCGATGGGCCGAACCAGATAGGGTGTCGCCATGGTGTTGTCGACAATCAGCGGAAGCCCGTGATCATGGGCGACCTTTGCAATCGCGGCAATGTCTACGAAAGAGCCGCCGGGGTTGGCCAGGCTTTCGATGAACACAGCCTTGGTCCGGTCGTCGATTTGCGCCGCAAAACTGTCGATGTTGTCGGAATCAGCCCAACGCACCGACCAGCCGAAGTTTTCAAAAGCATGACCGAACTGGTTGATCGAGCCGCCATAGAGACGACGCGCCGCGACGAAGTTGTCACCCGGCTGCATCAGCATGTGAAATGTCAGAAGCTGTGCAGCATGACCGGAAGCAACAGCAAGGGCTGCCGCGCCACCTTCGAGCGCTGCAACCCGCTCTTCCAGAACCGCCGTCGTCGGGTTCATGATCCGTGTATAGATATTTCCGAACTCCCGCAGGCCGAACAGTGCAGCCGCATGGTCGGAATCATTGAACACGAACGACGTCGTCTGGTAGATCGGCGTTGCCCTCGCATTGGTGGCGCTGTCGGGGCTGCGCCAGCGTGGATCGAGAGTGTCGAAAATCCCGGTACCTTGGTTTCCATAAAAGTGTCCTTCCCTGTTTCACAAACCAGCCTTATTGGCTCGGCGGCCTGCCCTGTTTTGATCAAGATCAATGTCGTCATTTATACAAACGTCAATATCGCTGTCGACCAGCAGGAGCATCGCAATGGATGTTTTGACCAACGATAGCAGCGCCGATGATCGTTATGCCGATTGGCGCAACGCCTCTCATTTCGAGGGTGAAGAAGCAGGCTTGCTTGCTGTTCTTCAGAGGATCGCAGACGAAGACCTTGCCACCGCGGAGCCCCGCGACGCCTGCGAGATGGGCGAAATGATGAAGGCCCTCAACATTGACCCGGTCGAGGCCGAATTTCAATACCGACGCCTTTATTACGGAATGCAGGCCAATTGTGCGGGATGCCGGTCGAAACAACGCTGCCGCGACGATCTTGCCTGCAACACTGCAGGCCGCCACTTCCGGGAATACTGCGAAAACGCAGAAACGCTGAGTGAGATGCGTGCCGATCCCGATGTGCTGCGCTTCGAGGGCTGACCGCCATTACACTGCGCGCATGAGTCGAGGGTATTCAATCGCCGGGCACCGGTCCATGATCACGTCCAGCCCTCTCGCCTCCGCCCTGCGCGCGGCCGCCTCATCAATGATATCGAGTTGCATCCAGATCACGCCGGGCAATGGGTCAAGTGCCAGTGCCTCGTCAACCACGCCGCCAGCATGCTCCGATGCACGGAAGATATCGACCATGTCGATGGTGCCGGGTATCTCCGCAAGGCTGCCATAGACCGTCTGGTACAGAATTTCCTTGCCCGCCAGACCTGGATTGACCGGCACCACATCAAATCCCTTTTCCAGAAGAAAACCCATGACCCGGTTGCTTGGCCGCTCTGGTTTTGGCGATGCGCCGACAAGAGCAATGCGCTTGACCGATTGCAGAATGTCACGAATTTTTGCGTCGTCTTGCCCAGGTTGTATCATAGCGTCAAATATCTCCTTATGGTATGTATTCAAGGACGATCCATAGAGGAGTCCTGAAAGGGCATTGGGTAGACTATGAAGCTTGTACTCGCATCAGCCGTGCTCCTGCTAGCCGCCGGTACCGCCGGAGCACAGGAACCGATCAATCGTTACGACATTCAGGACATGACGTGCAATCAGGTGCATGGCATTCTTGCCCAACAAGGTGCAGCAATCCTGCGCTACCCCTCTCCGAGCGGCAGTGGACGCACCCTCTATGACCGATCTCGTCAACAGCCCGACAATCTGTTTCAGCCAGGGCGGCCATGCGGTACAGCGCGAGATACCGACCAAGGACACCAAGGCCTGCCGGACACTTTCCTGCAAACCGGGACCACCGGAATGCGATACGCTCGGTTTTGACATGCTCTATTGTGATGACGACAACTGAGTGATCTGTCTTCAGTCACTGCAGCACCCAGGCAGGTTCGCGGCTGCCGGACATAGCTAACTAAATTGTGATTTCTGACCGTCATTTATGCGCTCCGGAAAAAGATTCTCCGGGGCTTCACCTCTTTTCAGCCTGTTGTTAAGCTTCACCGATCTCCGATGTTCTTTTCAGAACTGCGCGGCCTGAAGCTGCGTGGCAATGGTGGCCAGGCGAGACGATCTGGCTGATACAGGCGCACTCAGCCGGACCGGCAGTTGCTTCCAGGCGTCAGGCAAGGAAAAGAGCTTATCCATGGCAGAGAGTATCGCACATTACATTGCCCGCTATCTGGGCGAGGCTGGGGTGAAGCGGATCTGGGGCGTGACGGGCGATCTCGCTGAACGGCCTCAGCGACAGTATCGGCCGGCTGAAGACGCTTGAATGGATGGGCACCCGCCACGAAGAAGCGGCCGCCTTTGCCGCCGGCGCCGAAGCCCATATTACAGGCGAACTGACGGTCTGCGCGGGCTCGTGCGGGCCAGGCAACCTCCACCTCATCAATGGGCTTTATGACTGCAATCGCAACCACGTGCCCGTTCTGGCGATTGCCGCCCATATCCCCTCGTCCGAGATCGGCAGCGGCTATTTTCAGGAAACCCACCCGCAGGAGCTGTTTCGCGAATGCAGCGTCTATTGCGAACTGATTTCATCGCCGGACCAGATGCCCTATGTCCTTGAAGTCGCGATGCGCGCCGCTATTGCCAAGAAGGGTGTCGCCGTCATTGTTCTGCCGGGTGATGTTGCGCTGAAGGAAATGCCCGCGGATACGAAAATTCGCTGGAATGCACCACGTCAGCCGGACATCGTTCCGCAGGAACCGGAAATCGATGCGCTGGCCGACCTGCTCAACAGCGGTGGCAACATCACGCTGCTGTGCGGCGCTGGCTGTGCAGGTGCGCGTGAGGAGGTTCTGGAGCTCGCCGAAGCGCTACAGTCTCCCATGGTGCATGCCATGCGCGGCAAGGAATTCATCGAATATGAAAACCGGTTCGATGTCGGCATGACCGGGCTGATCGGTTTCTCCTCCGGCTACCATGCGATGGAATCGGCCGATACCTTGCTCATTCTCGGCTCAGCCTTCCCTTACCGTGCGTTCTATCCCGAAGACGCCAAGATTGCCCAGGTCGACACCCGCGCAGAGGCGCTTGGCGCCCATACCCAGGTCGACCTCGGCATTTTGGGCGATGTCGGGTCGACAATCCGCGCCCTGCTGCCCAAGCTGAAAAAGGAACGCAGTAGCAAATTCCTCGACAATGCCATCAAGCATTACCGCAAGGCACGCGAGGGGCTGGATGCGCTGGCCACCGAAAAGAGCGCGAAAGAACAAATCCACCCGCAATATGTCGCCAAGCTGCTCAGCGAAAAAGCCACTGATGATGCGATCTTCACTTGCGATGTCGGAACACCGACCGTCTGGGCCGCCCGCTATGTCGGCATGAACGGCAAGCGCCGGCTGATCGGTTCGTTTTCACACGGCTCCATGGCCAACGCGCTGTCACAGGCCATCGGCGCCCAGGCCATCGATCCGAAACGTCAAGTGATCGCCATGTGCGGCGATGGCGGGTTTGCGATGATGATGGGCGAAGTGCTTTCGGTCACCCAGCTGAACCTGCCGATCAAAATCGTCGTATTCCACAATCGTTCCCTTGGCTTCGTCGCAATGGAAATGAAGGCTGGCGGCTACATCTCCGATCTCGACCGATCTCAGCAGCCCCGACTTCGCCCGCATTGCCGAAGCCGCCGGTATGAAGGGCATCAAGGTGGACGATGCCAAGGCGCTTCCAGCCGCCCTCGACGAGGCACTCGCGACACCGGGGCCGGTGCTGGTGGATGTGATGACGGCCAAGCAGGAACTCGCCATGCCGCCGCAGATCACCATGGAACAGGCCAAGGGTTTCAGCCTCTACATGATGCGCGCGATCCTCAACGGGCGCGGCGACGAACTGATGCAGTTGACCAAGACAAACCTGCGCTGAGAAGAGCCCAGCAACGAAAGACCCGCGATACATGCGGGTCTTTCTTATCTGCGCCGGTATCCATTCCTCCATGCGGAGATCACGGGTTCAATCCGCGTGATCACGCGTCGGAAACTCCGGCCTGCGGAACGTGGAGGAAATCATCGTGAGCCCGGCCCCGATTGCACCGACGGTGAAGATCACCTGAAGCCCGGCGCTGGTGGTTGCCGCCAGCATCATGTCGGACTTCTCAAGTGGCTGCACGGTGATCTCCAGAAGGCCGATGATCCAATGGGCCGCAGCACTTCCCGGCACCATCGGAATACAGCCGGCAACGGCAATCGCATTGCCGACGCGCCGAACCGGGAACGGAGTGTTGTAGGACAGCTCAACCACCAGCGCGACCGCTACGGCAGCCGCGAAAGACGCTGCTTCCAGAGGCCAGCCGCTCAGCATGCACACCGTTCTGACCGCAAGTGCCAGCGCGCCGGCGAGCGCGGCCCAGCCGAGATTGCGATAGCCGAAATTAAACAGCACGCCGAAGCCTGCCGCCGCGACCGCGCCAAAGAAGGCATGATGGGCGATGTTGGGCGTTGACTTGACCGCATCGTTCAGACCGCCGCCCAGCACGATATGGGCCGCACCGACACCCAGCGTGATAAAGACGAGAATCATGGCCACGGTCACGAAGCGGGCACTGCCAAGCGTGGAAACCCTTCCATGATATCCGTCTGCGCGTTCATCGAGGGTACGCCGGGAACCAGCATCAACACCGCGGCGCTCATGGATGTATCGATCATGGTGCTGCCCATGGCCATTGCGCCGAGGCCGGAAAGCACGGCCGCCGCGAAGGCAACTGTGGCAGTCACGACAAAGGCATTGTAATGCCGCTCGAGCAGCAAAAGCCGGATATACTGGCCGATCATACTGGCAATCAGGGTGGTGACGAAAGCCGGCGCATCGGCCCCCAGAAGCCTGCCGAATGCCGCACAGGCAAGGCCGGCAGCAAACACATTCAGCAATTTGTGATGCTTGGGCGTAATGCGCTTTGCTTCAAGAAGCTTCTTCTCCACCTCCTCCGGCGTATGCTCGCCCACCTCCATCGCTGCGCAGATTTCGCGGACGCGGTGGTTTATACGCATATTGACACCGTGATGCCCCACACCGACCATGTGGGTCGAGGTGCACACGCCGTCGCCAACCGTTGTCGAGATCGATGCGAAACCGACACGGATATCGGCACTCTTGACGCCGAGGCCCGCCGCCACCTTCTGTACCCCTCGCGAACGACCCCGGATTTCGCGCCGGTTTCCATCAGGATACGCCCTGCCTCAAGTGCTACCAGCGCTGCCTTTTCAAGCTGCCTCTGCCGTAAAAGTAGCTCTGCGACGGTATCTTCATGCAAACCGCGCAGCGCATGGTCCGGGGTGCCTGTTTCAGTCATTGCCTCTCCTGATTTCATACGCGGATTGAAGAACGGTGGATATCGCCGAAGCGGCTGGCCGGCGGCGAAACTAGACGGCGGATCAATATTCGCCTTGCTCTATGTCAAGCAGGGCTTCAGCACCATCGTGGCTATCGTAACCAAAGCGCGCCAGTGAGGAAATGCCTCAGACGGGAATGGCGCAGCTTCGCCGAGCTGAAAAGTACTATCGTAAGTCTAGTTTGTTTATGACAGTTTTACGACAGTTGTATGACGGTTTTTTGAAAGAAAACACTGGTTTTTCCCCGAAATATGAATTTTTACAACATACTATGCTTGCTATTATTTCGTTGTTATACGACTTGCGTTTTCAACCAAACCTCAAAAGGGCTATCTGATGAAAATCGGAAATTTTTCCACGGGCGCTAAGGTTGCCGCCGTTGCAGCCGCCATGCTGGTATCCGGCACTGTTGCCCAGGCTCAGGATGTTCAGCTGACGGGCTCCGGCGCCTCTTTCCCCTTCCCGCTCTACTCGGCCTGGTTTAAGGATTTTGGCCAGAAGACCGGTATTCAGGTCAACTACCAGTCCAAGGGTTCGGGCGCTGGCATCGAAGACTTCATCAACGGTGTTGTTGACTTCGCTGCTTCCGACGCAGCCATGGACGATGAAGAAATCGCCAAGGTCGAAGGCGGCGTTGTTCTCCTGCCGATGACGGCCGGTGAAGTCGTTCTCGCCTTCAATCTTGACGGCGTTTCCGATCTGAAGCTGCCGCGCGACGTTTACCCGAAGATTTTCCTTGGCGAAGTCACCAAGTGGAATGACCCGGCCATCGCCGCTGCCAATGACGGTGTCGACCTCCCCGACGAAGACATCACCGTCGTTGTCCGTTCGGACTCTTCCGGCACGAGCTTCAACTTCACCAACCACCTGGCTGCCATCAGCTCCGATTTTGAAAGCACTGTCGGCGCCGGCAAGACTGTTCCGTGGCCGAAGGCTTCGAACTTCATTGCCGCTCCGGGCAACCAGGGCATCACCGCCACGATCAAGCAGACGCCCGGTGCGATCGGCTACATCGAATACGGTTACGCCCAGCAGACCAAAACGCCTTACGCCATGCTCGAAAACCAGGCCGGCAACTATGTTGCAGCCGGTGCAGACGCTGGTAAGGCCGCCCTTGCTTCGGCTGAATTCGACGACATGAACCGCGCGTTCATCACCGACCCGAAGGGTGAACAGGCTTACCCGATCGCAACCTTCACCTGGCTGCTTCTCTACAAGCAGGGCCAGGATGCCGACACCGTTGCCGCACTGAAGAAAATGGTCGACTACGGCCTGACCACCGGCCAGGACATGGCTGACAAGCTCGGCTACATTCCGCTGCCGGAAAGCGTTGTCGAACTTGATCGCAAGTCGGTCGCAGAAATCAAGTAATCGAGGCAGTACGCTGTCTTGTGCCGGGGCGTGTTTCCAATGCGCCCCGGTTTGATCCGTTTAAGACCCGTTTACGCCTGAGCTTTTCAGATCACGGGGAAAACACCCCGATCTTCGCCAGTAGGAGCCCGCTTGATGGCCGACAAAACGAAAAACGCTGAGCCTAAAGTCGGCAGCGTTTCGAGACCGCCGACCGCTTTCGAATACGGTTACGATAAATCCTTTCGTATTTTGACATTGGCCGCAGGCGTTCTGACCGTCCTGCTTCTGGTCTACATCTTCTGGAAGCTCGGCGCCCTGGCCGCACCGGCAATGCGCGAATATGGGCTTGGCTTCCTGACCACGGTCGAGTGGAATCCGAATAAGAACGAATACGGCATTCTGGCTGAAATCTGGGGAACGCTTTATTCTTCATTCCTGGCCCTGCTGTTCGGCGGCGTTCTCGGCATTTCGGTGGCGATCTTTCTCACGCAGGGTTTTCTCAATGCGCGCCTTGCATGGGTGTTCCGCCTGATCGTGGAAATGCTCGCGGCGATCCCATCCGTGGTATACGGTCTTTGGGGCATCTATGTTCTGATCCCGGCCATCCGGCCGATGGCCAACTGGCTGCATGAAACCCTGCCCTTCATACCGTTCTTTTCGACCAAGCTTGCCGGTCCCGGGATGTTTCCGGCAATGATCGTCCTGTCGATCATGATCCTGCCGACGGTGGCGGCGATCTCCCAGGACGCTTTCAAGGCGATCCCGATGAAGATCCAGGAAGCGGCCTACGGCATGGGCACCACCAAGTGGGAAGCCATCCGCAAGGTCATCATCCCAACGGCTTCCGGCGGCATTTTTGCCTCGCTGGTGCTCGGTTTCGGCCGCGCGCTCGGAGAGACCATGGCGCTCGCCATGCTGATCGGCAATGCCCAGCAAGTCTCGCTGTCGCTGTTTTCGCCGGCCACCACGCTGGCCTCGCTGCTTGCCTCCACCTTCCCGGAGGCCGGCGCGAACCAGATTGGTCCGCTGATGTACGCCGCCGTCGTTCTTCTGGTGATCACCATGGCCGTCAATTTCATCGGCACGATCATAATGAATTATACTTCGCGCCAGACCGTCACCTGAGGATGATCAGACCATGAGCACGACGGAACAGACGACAATGAACCCCGAAGTGGTCGCCCTTGGCGATCCAGATCTCAGCTTCTCCTTCGGCGAGCGCCGCACGCTGATGAACTTCCTTCAGACTGTAACCTTGTGGATACTGGCCGGCATTGCCGCCATCCCGCTGATCTCGGTGCTATGGATGCTGATCAGCCGCGGTGGCCTGCGCATCTCTACGGCCATCTTCACGGAACTTCCACCCGCCCCTTTCGAGCAGGGCGGCGGTATCGGTAACGCCATCGTCGGCACCCTGGTCATGGTCGCGATAGCATCGCTGATCTCGATCCCGATCGGCATTCTCGGCGGCCTTTACACCGGGCTTCTCAACCCGGACAGCCGGATATCCGCCCTCATCCGGTTTGTCGGCAAGGTGCTGACCGGCTTTCCCTCAATCCTCTCCGGTGTTTTTGTCTACGCCTGGCTGGTGATTGTGATGAAGACCTATTCGGCAATAGCCGGTGGCGTATCGCTGTCGATCCTGATGCTGCCAACCGTGCTGCTGACGGCCGAACAGGCCTTCAGGATGGTGCCGCAGCGCATGAAGGATGCCGCCTACGGAATGGGGTGCAATTCGACCCAGGTTGCGACAAAAATTGTTTTGCCGACAGCGCTTCCGGGTGTTATGACCGGTGTAATGCTCGCAGTGGCGGGTGCGTCCGGTGAATCGGCCCCGCTTCTGTTTACGGCACTCTTTTCGAATTACTGGATCGGAAGCTTTACGGAGCCGACAGCATCATTGTCGATTTTGATCTACAATTTTTCGGCAATGCCCTATGAAAACCAGATTGAACTTGCATGGACAGCCTCTCTCGTACTGGTCTTGATCGTGCTTGTTTTCAACATTCTCAGTCGCTCGTTCGGCACTCGCCGCGTGTAAGAGATAAAGGTCGTTTACGATGTCTATGGAAATGGAAATGAACAAGCTTGAGGCCACTGCTGCACAGCAGGCCGCCGGCGATGTCGCGATTGGCGCAAACATCGACAAAATCTACTACGGCGATTTCCTTGCCGTACGCGATGCAGCAGTCGACATCGAAAAGGGCAAGATCACCGGCTTCATCGGCCCGTCGGGCTGTGGCAAATCGACCGTGCTGCGTTCTCTGAACCGCATGAACGACCTGATCCCGATCTTCCGCCTTGAAGGCCATGTCCACTTCCTCGGCCAGGATGTTTACGGCAAGAATGTCGACCCCGTGGTCGTCCGCCGCCATATCGGCATGGTGTTTCAGCAGCCGAACCCGTTCTCGATGAGCATTTTCGAAAACGTTGCCTTCGGCCTGCGCCTCAACGGTTTCAAGGGTGACATTTCCGGCCGCGTTGAAAAGGCGCTGCGCCGCGCCGCGCTCTGGAACGAGGTCAAGGACAAGCTGAAGCAGAACGGCCTGTCGCTTTCCGGCGGCCAGCAGCAGCGTCTGTGCATTGCCCGCGCGATTGCCACCGAACCGACCGTTCTGCTGATGGATGAGCCCTGCTCCGCTCTCGACCCAATCGCCACGCGGCAGATCGAGGAGCTGATGCTGCAGCTCAAGAAGGACTACACCGTCGCGATTGTGACCCATAACATGCAGCAAGCGATCCGCGTTGCCGACAAGACGGCGTTCTTCTCCGTCGACATGACGCAGGGCGGCCGTACAGGCTTCCTCGTTGAGGTTGGCGACACCAAGCAGGTATTCGAAAACCCGAAGGAAAACCTCACTAAGGAATACCTCTCGGGCGAGTTCAGCTAAGGCTGAATTCCGTTATCGGCATTTTGTCTTTCGGGCGGCTTTCTCGGTAAAGCCGCCCTTTTGATATAGTCTGCACGCCGGCCGCGTGAATGCCAGACAGGGCTTCCCATTGATCTAGCCCGCGCCCGACCGCTACGATAGCGGGCGTTATGTCAGCACAGCGACCTTCAAGGGTTGCGCAACCCCGGTCCCGGAACCACTGGAAAGCGACATGTTCAAGCACAGTCTTGACCTTGCCAGGATTGAAGCCAGACTGCGCGAAACACAGCGCCAGTTTGACCGGATCAATGCGCTTTTGACCATGCACCGCGACGGCATGCCCGACAGTGTCGTCGAGCACATGCTGGAAGGCTATGCCTATGTAAACGGGCTGCTGCGGGATGGCACCGATATCCTCAAGCTTGGCGAATTTCATCACCTGCTGGAGCTCAACCATCTGGTCCTGTGTGGTTCTTCGCGCGAAAGCCGCTCGGAATTCAGCAACCACGTCATCCGCACCGAAGAGCACTTCTATGACCGCGAGCTCGGCGATATCGGCGGCCTCGTCGATTGGTACGCGCGCAGCAAGAGCAAACCTGTGCGCAAGCGCGCTGCAGGCGTCTATGTCCGGGTTTTGAGCCGCCCTCAGCTATTCATCGAAGGCAACCACCGCACCGGCGCGCTGATCATGAGCTATATTCTCGGTCGTGAGGGCCTGCCGCCATTCGTGCTGACGCCGGAAAACGCCGAGGCCTATTTCAACCCCTCGACGCTTGTCCGCGACGCCCACAAATATTCGATGGATGAGCTGGTCAAAATCCCGAAACTCAAGCGCTATTTCGCCAGGTTTCTCGCAGAAACCGAGGATGACAGCCTCGTCGTCAAGACGAAATCGCCGGAGAATAGCTGAGCCGCCTCAGCTCACCTTGACAACAACACGTCCGCGCACCTTGCCAGCCAGAATGGCTTCGGCAACCTCCGGCAGCTCAGCCAGTCCAACTTCAGCTTCGGTGGCAAGCTCGATATGCTCCGGCGTAAGCTGTGTCTGCAACAGCCGCCAGGCTGCCTCGCGCCGTTTCATGGGCGCCATCACCGAATCGACCCCGATCAGCGCGACCGACCTCAGAATATGCGGTATCACCGTTGCCGGCAGATCCGCGCCGGCCGCCAGCCCGCAGGCCGTCACCGCACCGCCATAGGTCGTTTGCGCCAGCACATTCGCTAGCGTTGTCGAGCCAACGCTATCGACTGCACCGGTCCAGCGCTCTGCCTGAAGCGGCTTTCCGGCTTCCGAAAGTTCGTGACGGTCAATGAAATCGCTGGCGCCGAGCTGTCGCAGATAGTCATGGGTTTCCGCGCGGCCTGTCGAGGCAGTGACGCTGAAACCGAGCGACGACAGCAGTGCGATGGCATAGGAGCCGACGCCACCGGCAGCGCCTGTGACAAGCACCTTGCCCTCCTCGACGGAGACCGCCCCCAGGCGAGCAGCTGGTTGACGCAAAGCGCTGCCGTATATCCTGCCGTGCCGATCGCCATGGCCTGCTTCTGCGTCAAACCCTCGGGTTGGAGCATCAGCCATTGCGGCTTTACCCGCTGATAGGTGCTATAGGCGCCCCATTCGGTCTCCGACATGCCGTTGCCGTTGGCGATCACCTTGTCGCCGGGCTGAAACGCATCGGAAGCGGATTCAACCACGGTTCCGGCAATATCAATGCCGGGCACCATGGGAAACCGCCGCGCGATACGGCCCTTGCCGCTGACCGAAAGCCCGTCCTTGTAGTTCAGGCTGGAATAGTCCACGCGGACCAGTACAGGCAGGTCCGGCAGGTCAGACAGACTGAGTTCTGTCAGCTCTGCCCTGGCGTTTTCCTTGTCCCGGATCAGCAAAGCTGGAAAGGTGTCGGTCATCATACGCTCCTTGTTTTGGACGGGAGGATAACGCTGTCCGCAACGCAAACGCAATGCGGACTGTCAATCCGACATAGCAACGCGCGCAACGGCGATCTTGGCAGCAAGCGCTGCATTGTTTTTCACCAGCGCGATATTGGCTTTCAGGCTCCGCCCTTGTGAAAGCTCATTGATGCGGCCAAGCAGGAACGGTGTCAGCTCCTTGCGTGCGATGCCCTTTTCCGCTGCCTCGCGCAGCGCATTCTCAATCGTCCCGTCGATGAATTCGTGGGTCAGGGCATCGGCTTCGGGCACCGGATTGGCCACAAGAATGCCCGTACCGGTTTCCAGCGCATCATGCAGCAGCATCGCCCTGGCAATATCATCGGCGCTGTCCATGCGGTGATCGGCAGCATAGCCGCTCGAGCGTGTGAAAAACGCCGGAAAATCATCGCTGCGATAGGCCAGAACCGGCACACGCTGGGTTTCCAGATACTCAAGCGTTTTCGGAATATCGAGGATCGACTTTACCCCGGCGCAGATCACCGTCACCGCAGTACGGCCGAGCTCGGTCAGATCAGCGGAGACATCGAAGGTCTGCTCGGCGCCGCGATGCACGCCGCCGACGCCGCCGGTGGCAAAGATAGGAATGCCGGCAAGGGCTGCGATTTTCATCGTCGCAGACACGGTGGTGCCGGCCGTCTGCCCCTTGACCATGGCGATGGCGAGGTCACGCCCGGAGGCCTTGACGATGCCATCCTCGACCTTTGCAAGACGCTCGATAACCTCCTGGTCGAGACCGGCATGGAGCTTCCCATCAATGACGGCGATGGTGGCCGGAACCGCGCCGTTTTCGCGCACCACCGCCTCGACCGCCAGCGCGGTTTCAAGGTTCGCCGGATATGGCATGCCGTGGGTGATGATGGTGGATTCCAGCGCGACGACCGGCTTGCCGCCAGCCAATGCGGTTTCAACTTCACCGCTCTTGATGATTTCGATATCAGACAAGATGATCTCCTTGGGGAACAGATGTGCCGAGCCTGTGCAGATTGGCTTCGACAAATTGAATGGAAAGTTGCGGGTGGACGCTGGCCGGGGTTTCGGTCGTCAATGAACCGATCAGCGCGCCCTTGCGGACCGCCTCAACAAGCGTCTCGTTTTGGGCGTAGAAATTAAGGGTGCCGGCGATCATGGCGTCTCCGGCACCGGTCATGTCGACCGGTTTTGCGTCGATGACCGGGATATGGCAGATGCCGTCCGGTGTGCAGACAACAACACCGAGGGCACCGCACGAAAGGATGACACCGGTGGCTCCGGCATCATTCAATAGATTAGCTGCATCTTTCATCCCGCTGATATCATGTGAAAATGATCGATCAAGCCAGGCATTGGCCTCATCCAGATTCATAAACAGCAGGTCGATACCGCTGAGGCTGGATGGCAAACGCATCACTTTGGGCGTGGACACCGCATCAATTGCCAGCCTGAACCGGCTTCGCGGCCGCTTTTCGATCAGCGCTTCAAGTGTGGCGGCAGGCAGATTGCAGTCAGCAAAAACCAGACTGGCTGAGGCAACGGCCGGCCAGACACTCTCCATCATTTCCGGGGTCATCCGGTCGAAAATCGCCATGTCGGCAATGCCATAGGCGAGATCTCCGGACGGCTCCAGGATCGCGGCGTATTCGGCCGTGCGATGATCCGGCAGTGAAACAACATGGGCCACATCTACGCCGCGTTCGCGCAAATGGTCGAGCAGAGACCGGCCGTTTTCATCGCTTCCGACGGTGGAGACAAAGCCTGTCGTGGCCCCCAGCAGGGCCAGGTTTTCCGCAACATTGCGGGCAACCCCGCCAAAGCTGCGCATGCCTTCTACCGGATTTGAGGTTCCGGCGATCAGCGGTGTGCGGGCGATATATTTGCGGTCGATCACCGCCCCCCGACCGCGACGACCCGGCCTTCCTGAGGCAGAACGTAGCCACGACCCAGAATATGCCCCCGCTCCGTCAGTCGCACGATATGAGCCGCGACCGCCGGGCGTGAGATGCTGAGCCGGTGGGCCATTTCCTGTTGTCCGGCAAACGGGTCCTCACGAATGAGGCGCAGTAGCGCGATTTCAATCTGACTGAGTTCCGGCATTCGCTATGGCCCCTAAAGTCCGACAATGAACGCCCTAATAACATATGTTATTTTTAAAACAATAGTTATGGGTGCGCTATGGAGGTCTTGATCTCAACGTCAGGAAGACAGGTGGCGGCGAATGGCGCTTAACTGCGGCGAATTGATGAACCGTCGGTCAGGGTGTCATTGCGGGAGGGGACAGGCTGGCATGCTGTTCTGCCGGCTGTCATTTTCCCTGCGCCAGACAGATCGGCCGGTTATTACCAAAGTTTAGCGCCCGAATGCCTTTTTCCCCGGCATCGCAATGCTATAGCCCTCGGGACTTCTTGCAACACCAAGGGCGCTTTCCGACGGCACCCGCTAGACGAGGATGAATAATGACGAAGATCAAGGTGGCAAATCCGGTTGTCGATCTCGACGGCGATGAAATGACCCGCATCATCTGGCAGTTCATCAAGGAAAAGTTGATTTTTCCGTATCTCGATCTGCCGATCGAATATTACGACCTCTCGGTCGAGAACCGCGACGCTACTGACGATCAGGTCACCGTTGACGCCGCCAACGCCATCAAGAAACACGGCGTCGGCATCAAATGCGCGACGATCACGCCCGATGAAGGCCGCGTCGAAGAGTTCGGTCTCAAGAAGATGTGGCGTTCGCCCAACGGCACCATCCGCAACATTCTCGGCGGCGTTATCTTCCGTGAGCCGATAATCATGCAGAATGTGCCGCGTCTGGTTCCGGGCTGGACCCAGCCAATCATCGTTGGCCGTCATGCTTTTGGCGACCAGTACCGCGCAACCGATTTCCGCTTCCCCGGCAAGGGCAAGCTGACGATCAAGTTTGTCGGCGATGATGGCCAGGAAATCGAACACGAAGTGTTTGACGCCCCCTCCTCCGGTGTTGCCATGGCGATGTACAACCTCGACGACTCGATCCGCGATTTCGCCCGCGCTTCGCTGAACTATGCGCTGATGCGCGGCGTGCCCTGCTACCTGTCGACCAAGAACACCATCCTCAAGGCCTATGACGGCCGCTTCAAGGATCTGTTCCAGGAAGTCTACGACGCCGAGTTCAAGGAACAGTACGAAGCCAAGAAGATCTGGTACGAACACCGCCTGATCGACGATATGGTTGCTGCCTCGCTCAAGTGGTCCGGCGGCTATGTCTGGGCCTGCAAGAACTATGACGGCGACGTTCAGTCCGACATCGTCGCCCAGGGTTTTGGCTCGCTTGGCCTGATGACCTCGGTTCTGATGACGCCGGATGGCAAGACGGTTGAAGCCGAAGCCGCGCACGGCACGGTGACCCGCCACTACCGCCAGCACCAGAAGGGCCAGGAAACCTCGACCAACTCGATTGCGTCGATCTTTGCCTGGACCCGCGGCCTCGCTCACCGCGGCAAGCTCGATGACAATCAGGCGCTCACCGACTTCGCCCTGACGCTGGAAAAGGTCTGCATCGACACCGTCGAAAGCGGCCACATGACCAAGGACCTGGCACTGCTCATCGGCCCCGACCAGCCCTGGCTTTCGACCACGGCCTTCCTCGACAAGATCGACGAGAACCTGCAGAAGGCCATGGCCGCCTGAGGCAGACACGGATAGAAATCGAAAAACCCGGCCATTGCGCCGGGTTTTTTGTTGCCTGCATTTTCCGGTTTACTTTGACCGGAAAGCAGATGAATATAATAAGAACATAAAGAGAACGCTGTCGGAGACACGCTATGGGCACACTCGATTTTTACACCAATCCGCAATCGCGTGGCCGCATGGCCCGTTGGATGCTGGAGGAGAGCGGTGCGGCATATGAAACGCACATTCTGACGTATGGCGGCACGATGAAGTCGGAGAGCTATCTGAAGATCAATCCGATGGGCAAGGTGCCGACAATCGTGCATGACGGCAAGGTGGTGACAGAATGTGCCGCCATCTGCGCCTATCTCGCTGATGCCTTTCCCGAAGCCGCATTGGCGCCAGCCCTGAATGATCGCGCAGCCTATTACCGCTGGCTGTTCTTTGCTGCGGGCCCGCTCGAGGCTTCGATTAGCAACAAGACATTCGGCTTCGAGGTTCCGGCTGAGCGCGAGCGCGCGATCGGTTACGGAACCTTCGAAAATGTGATGTATACGCTGGACAAGCGTCTGACAGAGAGCCCATACATTGCAGGCAATCATTTCACGGCTGCCGATGTCTATGTCGGTTCGCAGATCGTCTGGGGCCTGCAATTCAAGACCATCGGAGAGCGCCCTTCGTTTCAGGCATATTCCGAGAGGCTTGCCAGCCGCGAGGCTTTCATCCGCGCCCACCAACTTGACGACGCGGCAACGGAAGCATCTTAAGATGACAAAGCGGGTGCCGGGCTTAACCTAGTGGAATGAATTTGACATTTGCGTCCCGTTTCAGCGACCTCGTCCATCCAATGTCAAATTCTAAAAATCCACTAGAAAACCTATACTTGCCAGTGGCCCCTATGTTTCCAACATTTGCTGATGAGGTTGCAGCGAGGGGAACCAAATGTTGGAATCGGACCACTAGCGCCCACATCGCGCTTTATGCCGCGTCGTCGACATTGTCTTTGTTTCCGGGAATGTAGTTCAGAACCGGCCCGAGCCAGCGTTCGACCTCTCCAACATCCATCCCCTTGCGCAGCGCATAGTCTTCGACCTGATCGCGTTCGACCTTGGCGACACCGAAATAATAGCTGTCGGGATGACAGATATAGAGGCCGGACACTGACGATCCCGGCCACATGGCATAGCTTTCCGTCAGTTCCACACCGGAGGCATTCTCTGCACCCAGCAGGTCAAACAGTGTCCGTTTTTCTGTGTGGTCGGGCTGCGCCGGATAGCCGGGTGCGGGCCGGATGCCGCCATAGGGTTCCCCGATCAGCTCGGCATTGCTGAAGCTTTCATCCGGCGCATAGCCCCAGTACTCTTGGCGCACGCGCTCATGCATCCGCTCTGCAAAAGCTTCGGCGAAGCGGTCTGCCAGCGCCTTGACCATGATCGATGAATAGTCGTCATTGGCACGCTCAAAGCGTTCCGCGATTGCCACTTCCTCAATCCCCGCCGTGACGACGAAGCCGCCGACATATTCCTGCTTGCCGGTCTCGAGCGGTGCGACGAAATCCGACAGCGCCACATTTGGCCGTTCACCGCGCTTGGAGAGCTGCTGGCGCAGCGTAAAGAACGTGGCAAGCTCGCGCTCGCGTGTCTCGTCGGTGTAGAGACGAATGTCGTCACCGACAGCATTGGCTGGCCAGAAGCCGATGACAGCGCGCGGGCGGAACCACTTTTCGTCGATGATCTGCTTAAGCATTGCCTGCGCATCGTCAAACAGCTGGCGCGCAGTTTCGCCCTGCTTTTCGTCGTTCAGAATATTCGGATAACGGCCCTTCAACTCCCATGTCTGGAAGAACGGCGTCCAGTCGATATAGCGCGAAAGCTCCTCAAGGTCATAATCCTCAAACACCTTGGTGCCGAGGAAGGACGGCCGATGCGGTTCATAGGCATTCCAGTCGATCTTGACGCGGTTGGCGCGCGCGGCGACGAGCGGCAGACGGTTTTTCTGCGCTTCGGCACGACGATGGCTTTCGGCCACCTTGACGTATTCCTCGCGGATGCCTGCAACATAGCCGTCCTTCAACTCCGGCGACAGCAGGTTGTTGACAACACCAACGGCGCGGCTGGCATCGGTGACATAGATCGCCTGCCCTTTCTCATAGGCCGGATGGATCTTCACCGCCGTATGCACACGGCTGGTGGTGGCCCCGCCGATCAGCAGCGGGATGTCGAAATCCTGCCGCTCCATTTCGGCGGCCACATGCACCATTTCATCGAGTGACGGCGTGATCAGTCCGGAAAGCCCGATGATATCCGCCTTATGCTCCTTCGCGGCCGCAAGGATCTTTTCAGCGGGCACCATCACGCCGAGATCGATGATCTCGTAATTGTTGCAGGCCAGAACCACGCCGACGATATTCTTGCCGATGTCGTGCACATCGCCCTTCACCGTCGCCATGATCACCTTGCCGGCGGGCTGGCCCTGCTCGCCGCCATTGAGGCGCTTTTCTTCTTCCATGAACGGCAGCAGCACAGCCACGCCCTGCTTCATCACCCGGGCGGATTTGACCACCTGCGGCAGGAACATCTTGCCGGCGCCAAACAGGTCGCCGACGACATTCATCCCGGCCATCAGCGGCCCTTCGATGACGTGCAGCGGCCGTTCGGCAGCCAGGCGTGCCTCTTCGACATCGGCCTCGACATATTCGGTGATACCGTTGACCAGCGCATGCTCCAGACGCTTGTCCACCGGCCACTCGCGCCATTCGAGGTTCTGCTTGCGCTCCTCGCTCTTGCCGGTTCCGCGATAGCGCTCGGCAATGTCGAGCAGCCGCTCGGTCCCATCCTTGCGGCGGTTGAGGACCACGTCCTCACAAGCTTCGCGCAACTCCGGATCAATCGTCTCATAAACGATCAGCTGACCGGCATTGACAATGCCCATATCCATGCCGGCCTGAATGCAATGGTATAGAAAGACCGCGTGCATGGCCTGACGCACCGGCTCGTTGCCGCGGAAGGAAAACGACAGGTTTGAAACGCCGCCGGAGATATGCGCATAGGGCAGCGTTTCGCGGATTTTCTGCGTGGCCTCGATGAAATCGACACCGTAATTGTCGTGTTCCTCGATTCCTGTCGCCACAGCAAAGATGTTCGGGTCGAAGACGATATCTTCCGGCGGGAAGCCGACCTTTTCGGTCAGAATGTTGTAGGCGCGGGTGCAGATCTCGACCTTGCGTTCAAAGGTATCGGCCTGCCCCATTTCATCGAAAGCCATGACCACGGTCGCCGCGCCATAGTCCCGGATCAGCTGTGCTCGCTCGATGAACTGTTCTTCACCCTCCTTCAGCGAGATCGAATTGACCAGCGATTTGCCCTGGACGCATTTCAGACCGGCCTCGATGATCTCCCATTTGGACGAATCGATCATCAGCGGAACGCGAGCGATGTCAGGCTCGGCGGCGATAAGATTGAGGTACTCGACCATCGCCTGTTGCGAGTCGATCAGCCCCTCATCCATGTTGATGTCGATGATCTGGGCACCGGCCTCGACCTGATCGCGCGCCACATCAAGGGCGGCGGCGAAGTCAGCATTGGTGATGAGCTTGCGGAATTTCGCCGATCCCGTGACATTGGTGCGCTCGCCGACATTGACGAACGGGATGTCCTTGGTCAGGTGAAACGGCTCAAGGCCGGAAAGCGACAGTACAGGACGATGCTCCGGCACCTCGCGCGGCGCGAATTTCGAAGCGACTTCCGCAATCGCGCCGATATGCTCGGGCGTGGACCCGCAGCAGCCGCCGACGATATTGACAAGACCCTGCTGAGCAAACGGCCGGATCAGGCCGGCCATTTCCTCCGGATCCTGATCATACTGGCCGAACTCATTGGGCAGGCCAGCATTGGGATAGGCACAGACGAACGTATCGGCAACGCCGGAAAGCTCCTGCAAATGCGGCAGCATCGCATCGGCGCCGAGCGCACAGTTGAGCCCGATCGTGAACGGATCGGCATGCGACAGCGAATTCCAGAAGGCCGTCGGCGTCTGGCCGGACAGGGTGCGTCCGGAAAGATCGGTGATGGTTCCCGAGATCATCAGCGGAAGCTCGATGCCCTTTTCACGGAAAACCTGACGTGCGGCGAAAACGGCGGCCTTGGCGTTCAGCGTATCGAAAATGGTTTCGATCAGGATCAGGTCGGACCCACCATCGATCAAACCGATGATTTGTTCGCGGTAAGCTTCACGTAATTGATCAAACGTTACAGCACGATAGCCAGGATTGTTAACGTCCGGTGAGATCGAAGCCGTGCGGTTTGTCGGCCCAACAGCACCGGCGACAAAGCGGCGGCGGCCGTCTTCCTGCTCGGCACGGATCGCCGCACGGCGGGCAAGGCGCGCACCGTCGCGGTTCAGCTCATAGACCATATCCTCCATCTGGTAATCGGCCTGCGCAATGCGCGTGCTGGAAAATGTGTTGGTCTCGAGAATATCGGCGCCTGCAATAGCATACTCGTAGTGGATATCCTCCAGCGCCTTGGCCTGGCTGAGGATCAGAAGGTCATTATTGCCCTGCTGGTGACAGGCACAGCCGATGAAGCGGTCGCCGCGGAAATGCTCCTCGTCATAGCCCAGCCCCTGGATCTGGGTACCCATGGCACCGTCGAGAATCAGGATACGCTCGCGCGCTGCCTTTTCCAGTGCGGCGCGGATCTCAGCGCCGGTACGTTTCGGCGCTTCTTCTCCGAACAGTTCGTCAAGCATGAGCCATCTCCAGTTTCTGAATCGCCGAGATCACATAAAGATATATTTATGTCAATATATTCGCAACGAAATCGACCAGATACGCGGGTCAGCCGGGCCCGTTTTCCGCCAGCACGTCATTATTTTCCGCAAGGCGAAGGTTTTCCGGCATTCTTTGCGCATGATCAAGCAGGATGCAAATCGGAATTGAGATGCTACTATCGGCGTGAAATAAACTAATCAAACGACTTAACGGTGTTCGCGCGGCCAAGTAGGATGTAGCATCCGACAGTAGCGGACAACATTACCGGGCGCCTGCGCAGCGCCCGGTTGTACAAAGGAGGGTTTGCCCATGAAACCGAAGATCAACACACTCGTCGCACCGCCGCGCTGGATCCAGAGGCCCTATCATCGCGATTGGCTCTGGCAGCAGGCCAACAACCTGTTCGACTATTTCCAGTATCGGTCGATCAACCCCAAAGGCGGTTTCTTCGAGTTCGACAAGGATGGCAAGCCGACAGGTGGCGACAACCCCGTTCGCGGCATCCATACCACGGCGCGCATGGTGCATTGCATGGCCATTGGTCATCTGTTGGGGCGGCCGGGCTGTGACGATCTGATGGATCACGGCATGCATTATCTGTGGGAAAACCATCGCGACAAAGAGCGTGGCGGCTATTTCTGGCAGGTCAATGACGATGGCCCCGTAGGCAATCCGTCAAAGCAGGCCTACGGTCACGCTTTCGTACTCCTGGCTGCCTCCTCCGCCAAGTTCGCTGGGCATCCGTTGGCCGACGCCATGATTGCCGACGTCACCGAGGTCATCAACAAACACTTCTGGGAGGAAAAACACGGCGCGGTTGCCGAGGAATTCGAGACCGACTGGACACCCGTGCCCGGTTATCACGGCCAGAACTGCAACATGCACATGACCGAAGCGCTGATGGAAGCCTATGAGGCGACCGGCGATATCGAGTATCTCACCAAGGCCAAGCGTATTGCCGAGCTGATCATCCACAAGCATGCCCGTGAATGCGGCTTCCGTGTAGCCGAACATTTCACCGAGGACTGGAAAGTCGATTACAACTATTCCGGAAACGAGATGTTCCGCCCATCGGGCACCACGCCGGGCCATTGGGTGGAATGGACACGGCTTTTGCTCCAGCTTCACACGCTGACGGGCCGATCGCACAGCTGGATGCCAAAGGCTGCGCACGAACTCTTCGTTTCGGCCTTCAAGCTCGGCTGGGATTATGAAAAACGCGGCATGTTCTACACGCTCGACTGGGAGAACAAGCCGAGGAACCGCGCGAAGCTGTGGTGGCCGCATTGCGAGGGCATCGGCGCAACCCATTTCCTCACAGCCCATTTCGGCCAGGACGTGCATATGTATGCCTACCGCAAGCAGTGGAGTTTTGTCGCCAACCACCTGCTCGATCATGAAAAAGGCGGCTGGCACGAGGAGTTGTCCGAGGATCTGGTACCACAGACCACGCTGTTCCCCGGCAAAAGCGACATTTATCATGCGCTTCAGGCCTGCCTCATCCCGCTTTACCCGGGACTGGGAAGCCTGCCGGAAATGATCTTCCGCGAAGTCAAACACTAAAAACGCGGAACAGACGAATACATTGCGGGCCGTCAAGGCCCGCTTTATATAGGGCGGCAGAATTCAGCCCCAAAGCGACAGGACAAGACAATGGCAGCGAAGATCTTCATCGATGGAGAACACGGCACAACGGGCCTGCAGATCCGCTCCCGCATGGCCGAACGCCGGGATGTCGAGCTTCTCTCCATACCGCACGAAGACCGGCGCAATCCGAAGATGCGCGAAGACCTCATCAACAGCGCCGATATCGCAATCCTGTGCCTGCCGGACGATGCCTCGCGCGAGGCTGTCGGTATGCTGGCCGGCAACAACAGCGTACGTGTGATCGACACCTCGACTGCCTACCGCGTCAACCCGGACTGGGCCTATGGCTTTGCGGAGATGGACAAGGGCCAGGCGGAGCGTATCCGCTCGGCCCGTCACGTCGCCAATCCCGGGTGCTATCCAACGGGCGCCATCAGTCTCATCCGTCCACTGCGCGCCGCCGGCGTCATTGGCGACAGCTATCCGGTCACGGTTAACGCGGTCTCCGGCTATACCGGCGGCGGCAAGAACCTGATTGCCCAGATGGAGGATGAGAGCCGCGACGATCATGTCAACGCGCCGCATTTTCTCTATGGTCTCAACCTTGCCCACAAGCATGTGCCGGAAATGACGACGCACGGTCTGTTGCCGCGTGCACCAATCTTCTCGCCTTCGGTCGGCCGGTTTGCGCAGGGCATGCTGGTGCAGGTTCCGCTCTATCTGGAAGAGCTTGAAGGCACCCAGACGCCGGAAAGCATTCATGCCCAGCTTACGGAATTCTATAATGGCCAGGATATCGTCCAGGTCGTTCCGCTTTCTCAAAGCAGGTCGCTTGCCCGCCTGAATGCTGAAGAGCTGGCCGGTCAGGATATCATGAAGCTCTATGTGTTCGGCAGCGGGGCCCATATCAATCTGGTGGCCCAGCTCGATAATCTTGGCAAGGGCGCTTCCGGCGCCGCTGTGCAGAATATGGACCTCATGCTCTCGGCCTGACTTGCAGAATGTGAACAATCCGTCGACCGGTTGAGGCATCGCGGCCGGTCGATCACCTCGCTATATTGCAGGCAAGCAATCAGAGAGGTCTACGCCGATGTCTACGCAATCACGCCTTCCGGTGTTCTTCATCCCCCATGGCGGTGGTCCGTGGCCATTCATGCATGGCCCGGAAGGTGTTTTGCCACCCAATGACCCCTGGAAAGAGCTCGAGCTGTTTCTGAAGGGATTCGACAGAGCACTCGGCCATCGTCCCAAAGCCGTTCTCGTGATCTCCGCCCATTGGGAAAAGGTCGAGAATCTCACCGTTTCCACGTCGGCCAATCCGGGCATGTATTTCGACTATTACGGCTTTCCGCCTCACACATTCGAACTGAACTATCCCGCGCCCGGCGCGCCGGACGTGGCAGAACATGTCCGCGACGTTCTCGGCGCCTCAGGCATCGAGACGGCGGCTGACCGCGAACGCGGGTTTGACCATGGCGTCTTCATTCCGTTCATGATGATGTATCCGGATGCCGATGTCCCGATCGTGATGATGTCACTCGACCCGGATCTCTCCGCTGAAACGCATTTTCGGATCGGCGAGGCTCTGCAGCCGTTGCGGGATGAAGACATTCTGATCGTCGGATCGGGCCTGTCCTATCACAACATGCAGATGTTTTATCGCAGGGATGAACGGCACGCTGCAGCCGCAACCCGTTTCGATGGCTGGCTGAAGGACGCTCTTGCGATAGAGGACCCGAAGGCGCGCGAAGACCGGCTTGCAACCTGGACCGCAAACCCCGATGCGCTGGAATGCCACGTGCCCGACCACGATCACCTGGTTCCGGTCTTTGCCGCTGCCGGTGCAGCGGGAGACGACAGTGGCGAGCGGGTATTCCAGGGCAATTTTCGAGGAAAGCCCTATTCGGCCTATCGATTCGGATAGTCTGGCTCAGACCTCTTCAATGAGGGGCGCCGATACCCGCGCAGATGGCCAGTGACGACGATCAGCACGATGATCGCACCAGCCTGATGCGACAGCGCCAGCCACAGCGGCATCTGCAGCACAAGCGTGAAGATGCCGAGGATGGCCTGAAGAATAATGACAACCAGGATGGCAAGTGCGCCGCGCGCATGCTGGGAGAGCTCCAGATCAAGGCCGCGCGCGACGGCGCCGCGCCATTCCACCGCATAATGCAAAAGCGCCAGAACCAGCAGCACATAGCCGCCGATACGGTGGGTGAACTGCACGGTCTTCGGATTTTCAAAGAAGTTCAGCCATGCCGGCTGATGCAGCAGAAGGTCCTGAGGCACCAGTGCACCATCCATCAAAGGCCAGGTGTTGTAGGACAGGCCGGCGTCAAGTCCTGCCACCAGTGCGCCGAGATAGATCTGGACAAAGGTCGCGATCAGAAGAATGACCGCAAGCCCGTGCGAGGCTCCGATCGGCGCATCTTCATGGCGACGTGGTTTCAGCCCGCGGGCAATATAAACGCAAGCAGCAATGATCAGACAGGCCATGATCAGGTGAACAGCGAGGCGGTACTGGCTGACATCTGTCCGTTCGGTCAGGCCTGACGATACCATCCACCAGCCGATAAAGCCCTGGAGCCCGCCAAGGGCCAACACGCCGGTCAGCGGCCAGCCAAGCCCTTTCGGCAGTCGCTTCGACAGCCAGAAGAACAGCAGCGGCAGCGCGAAGATGATTCCCACGGTGCGCGCCAGCAGGCGATGCGACCACTCCCACCAGAAGATATTCTGGAACTCGGCGAGCGACATGCCCTTATTCAAAAGCTGGTATTCCGGAATGCGCTTGTAGAGGTCAAACTCGTCCTGCCACTCGGCAAGGCTCAAGGGTGGAATGATGCCATGGATCGGTTTCCATTCGGTAATCGACAGGCCCGATTGCGTCAGCCGCGTTGCGCCACCGACCAGCACCAGACAGAACAGCGTCCAGACAACGAAATAGAGCCAACCGCGGACAAGCGCGGCGTTCAGCCGCAGTTCGCTTTCGGTCCAGGCGGGGAAGTTGCTGTTGCCATCGGCCTCACTCCAGTCAAACCAGCTTTGCCATTTCCCGCGTTCTGCAATAAAGGGCGGAGCAGATCCGCCAGACTTCACACATGTCGCTCAACGGCATAGTCTCAGATCACTTCATAAGGGGGAATTGCTGCCGTGCCAGTCAGATTGCGCAAATTTATCGGAACGATCGTCATCGTAACGCTGGTCATCGTCTATGCGCTGACCGCAACGACGCTGGCAACGGTCGTGCTGGACGGTCGTTCCGCCTGGGCCGCCCTCGTTTACTTTCTCCTGACCGGCCTGTTGTGGATTATTCCGGCAATGTTCATCATCAAGTGGATGGCGGGCCCGCCCGTTGACCGTCGCTGAACCAGGCGGATAACGATTTTTCGCGCGATCATGGAACCGCAAGAGATTTTCCACATTGGAAATGATATAGATCGCCGACACTGACAACGCTTGCCGAGGGCATCACGACCATGATCACATCGCAACAGATCCGCGCCGCACGTGCATTACTGGGACTTTCGCAAGACCAGGCTGTCGCCATGGCCGGCATCGGCCGCGATGCGCTTGTCAGCGCCGAGAATGACGCCGCCGAACGCGATTTCGCTGTGTCGGATGCGTTGGAGAAGGCATTCGTGAAAAACGGCGTCGCCTTCATCGAAGATGGCGAGTATGGCGGCGGCCCGGGCGTACGCCTTGTTCATGCAATTGATCCGAGCGATGGCATCCGCCCGGAAAACCTGAATTCCGCGAATGACGGTTAGCAAGCTCTGCCCCGAATTCCGGTCAGCTTGTGGCCTGCAAGCAAGGCCTTATCGCACACGGAATCACAAAGCATACCTGTGACTTTTTCATAAAAATTGCGATTGCTTTTCAATAAGTTACAGATGAGCAGCAAACCAAAACATCAAGCCTTTTTCTGCCAGCGACCGCCCTCGCCCTGTTGCCAGTAGGTCAGGCTGCGCGCGCCCTGCCTAAGCCGCTTCCACTGGGCACGCGCCGCGTTGAGTTCATCGACATCGTGGCCATCGAACATCACCACAATCCGGCTGTAAGCGTCGATCTCGCCCACATTAGCCCCTTCCACGAAGAAGCGGATATCGGCTTTATTGAGGTTTTCTGCCCGCGCAGTGAGCAACACCGGTTGGTCACCGAAATTGTCTTCGGCATCCGTGCCGTGCGGAATGAAACTGTCCGCACGGAAGATCCAGAGAGTGCCGTCAAGGCGGTCCCTTTCGGCCTCGCTCGCCGTCTGGATCGCGACCCGCCAGCCACGTTCCAGACTTTTTCGACGAGCGGAGGCAGGGCCGTATCCCTCAGCGATTCCGTAAGGTGGTAAAACAGGATCTCGGTCATAAGCCTTGATCTCCCCGCCCGTCTGTTCAGTCCCGCTTTTCGTAGTTGGCCCGGACCAGTTCATCCAGAAGGCGGACACCGAACCCGGAGGCCCAGCCGCGATTATATTCGCTTTTCGGCGCGCCCATGGCCGTGCCGGCGATATCGAGATGCGCCCACGGTGTTTCGCCGACAAACCGCTTCAGAAACTGAGCAGCCGTAATCGAACCGGCATGGCGGGAACCACCGGTGTTGCGCATATCCGCAAACCGGCTGTCGACCATGCGGTCATATTCCTCGCCAAGAGGCAGGCGCCAGACCTTCTCATGGGTCGTATCAGCAGCTTTTTCCAACTCTGCAGACAGGCCGTCATCATTGCTGAACAGCCCGGCACGATGGGCTCCGAGCGCAACCATAACAGCGCCGGTCAGGGTCGCCAGATCGATCATGAACCGCGGTTTGAAGCGCTCGTTGCAGTACCACAAGGCATCGGCAAGCACGAGACGCCCCTCAGCATCGGTGTTGATCACCTCAATAGTCTGACCGGACATCGACGTCACGATATCGCCGGGCCGCTGGGCATTGCCATCCGGCATGTTCTCCACCAGGCCGAGAATACCGACCGCATTCACCTTGGCCTTGCGGGCAGCGAGCGTATGCATCAGGCCGATCACCGCGGCCGCGCCGCCCATATCGCCCTTCATATCCTCCATCGATGCCGCCGGTTTGATCGATATGCCACCGGTATCGAAGACAACGCCCTTGCCGACGAAAGCGATCGGCCGCTCGTCGCTGGCCCCGCCATTCCATTCGATGACGGCGAGATAAGGCGGACGGACGGAGCCCTGTGCAACGCCGAGCATAGCCCCCATGCCGAGTTCCTTCATCCGGCTATCGTCCAGGACCTCGACGTTAGCGCCAAGAGCGGACAGCTCGACCGCCCTGTCGGCAAATTCTCGCGGGCCGAGAATATTCGCGGGAAGGTTCACAAGTTCGCGCGCGAGCATCACGCCCTCACCGACAGACTTGCGCTCGGCATAGGCGGCTTCGGTGGCTCCGGGATCGGAACAGACGATCTCGACCTTGATCTCGTCGGCGCTATCGTCGTTATCCCGGCCCGTCGTCTTGAACCTGTCGAAACTATACCCGCCCAGCACCAAGCCAAGGGCGAAATCGGCGATCGGGGCCGGGCCAGCGCCGCTGCCGGCCGCTTCGGGATAGACCGTGAGCGCGTCTGCCTTTGCAGCAAGCGCGGCGGCCTTGCCCCTGCCCGTACCCAGCTTTGGGCAGCGACCGCGCCCGAGGCCCCGAGACCAACCACGAAAATCCGCGCCGCCGCGCTGCCGGCGGGCGAGAGAAGATCGAGGGAAGCACACAATTTGGCTTTGAATCGAACCGTAGCAGCAGCCCCTTCATACAAGGCCGCAATGTTCCCCAGTGCTTCCATTCCAGCCGGAACACCACCTTCAGTTGAAAGCACAATGGCTGTCTTTCCAGCGTTTTCGGCATTGGACACAAAGGAAATCGAGAATTTCATTTTTATTGCTCCGGAGTTCGGGGAATCGGCAGGAAATGGGCAGCAGGTTGCGGGCACAAAAATCCACACCTTGTTAACGCAACCGACCACGAGTGGTTGACCCTGCCCACATAACACTTAAAACCTCCAAAGTGAAAACAGTGTGCGCCTTGCCAGATGAACTATTCCGGAAACCGACATTGCCAAGATCCAGACCGACCCGATGGCTGACAAACGTTCCCGGCCGTCTCGGCGACATGCCGCCGCTCAAGGCGACTTTCGTCGTGCTGTTCGTGTCATGGTGGCTTCTGCTGCTTATTTTTTATGTTTTTCCCGGAATTGACATTCTTGCGTCAAGGGCATTTTTCGCCCAGACCAGCTGCGCAAGCAGCACCCCGCCGGAACAGTCTGCGGCAGCTTCCCGATTTCCGGTGAAAAGGCGCTGGGCCTGCTGCGGGAGCTGGTATTCTATCTTCCGATTATTCTCGGTCTCGCGGTCATTTACCGCCTGATTGTCGCCTGGTCGCATCACGGAGCAACTTATGACGCGCTGTTGACGAAAAGGCTTATCGCCGGACTGGTTTCACTGATACTCGGACCTGGAATTCTGGTAAATTCGATCCTCAAGGAGGTTTCGCATCGTCCGCGCCCCCGCAACACAGATCTGTTCGGCGGCGATCTAGGCTTCGTGCCTGCCGGCGACTTCTCCGGCGCCTGCGGCGCAAACTGTTCGTTCGTATCCGGAGAGGCCGCCGGCGCGGGCTGGCTTTTCTGCTATGCAGTTTTTCTGGTGCCGGACAGGTTCAAGCTTCTGTTTTCACCACCCCTGATCGCGCTTGCCATTATCTCGCCCGTCATGCGGGTAGCCTACGGCGGTCACTATCTCTCTGATGTGATTCTCGCCTGGCTGGGATCCCTCATCGTCTTTATTGGAACACTTTATTTTCTCACGAGGAACGACACAGATCGCGCAATTGGCCACTAACCCAAGCGTATCGATGCCATTCGAAGAACCACAGAACGCATGAAGATACTGGAACGCTATATTCTGGGCCGGGTAATCCGGATGTTTCTGGCAACACTGTTGCCGGTGCTGGCGATCCTGTGGCTGACGCAGGTTCTGGGCCGTATCAATCTTGTGACCGACAGTGGACAGTCGATTCTCTCCTTCCTGACGCTGGCAACGCTGATCCTGCCGACAGTCATCCCGACTGTTCTGCCGTTTGGCCTCGTTCTTGGCGCCGCCCAGACGCTGACAACGATGAACAATGATTCGGAGCTTGCAGTGGTTGACGCCGCCGGCGCTCGCCGTTCGATCATCTATCGGCCTATTCTGGTCTTTGCCGCATTTTTGTGTGCGTTTTCGTTCATCCTCGACAACTACATCGAACCGCGCTCACGCGCCGAAGCCCGCAGCTTGATTGCTTCGGTCTACGCCGACCTTTGTCGACGGTCATTGAGGAGAAAACGTTCCGCAAGATCGAGGACGGCCTCTATATTCAGATATCAGAGCGCATGACGGGACGCGTCCTGAAAGGACTTTTGTCGCCGATTACCGTGAGCCCGACAATTCTTACATCTATTATGCCCGCGAAGGCGCCGTAGACGAGAGCGGAAGCCAGCTCATCATGAAGCAAGGGCAGGTGCAGCGTGAGGATGAAACCGGCAACGTTTCCATAGTCCAGTTTGATTCCTACAGCTTTGACCTGTCCGAACTGACCAGCGACAAGAGCCAGGCCCGTCGCCGGGCAACTGATCGCAGTATTGGTTTCCTGCTCAACCCTGATCCGAACGACCCTGATTTTGTTGCAAATCCAGGTGCCTATCGCGCGGAGCTCACCCGTCGCCTGACTGACTGGACGCTGCCCTTCATCTACGCGCTTTTCACGATTGTAATAGTCGGCGATGCCCGCTCCCATCGTGAACGGCGTGTTCCGCCGATGGCGACCGCCTTCGCGCTGACGCTTTTGCTGCGGCTTCTGTCTCAGTTTTCCACCAACCGCGCGGAAGATGATGCTGCATTTGTCTTTGTTTCCTACGCCATCATAGTGATCCTGCTGGCGGTAGGTCTTTACCTTCTCCTGAAGCCGCGCCGCGCCCGAACGGGTGTGCCCCTCGCCGAGCGCGTCAATGCTGCCGTGACAAAGGTGTTCCGCCGCTCAAACTCCGGCAGCGGAGGCACATCATGATCTTCTCCGTTCTCGGCCGCTATTTCTTCACGCGTTACGTCGTCACCGTCGCCTGGTTCCTGTTCGGTGTTGTGTCGATCATCTACCTCATCGACTTCAGCGAGGTGGTGGGCAACATCTCGGCGGAAGCCGGACAGGGCCTGGGGGATGCAATGCTGATCACACTGCTCCGCCTGCCCTACATCCTTCAGCAGACGGTTCCCTTCATCGCGCTCTTTTCCGCCATGGTCACATTGATTGCTCTGAATCGCCGTAACGAGCTTGTCGTGACCCGTTCCGCTGGTATTTCGGTCTGGCAGTTTATTCTGCCTTTTGTGATTGGCGCCGCTCTGCTTGGGCTGATCAGCCTGCTCGTGCTCAACCCGCTCGCCTCATGGAGCCAGAAAAGAGCGCTGGGGCTCGAGGCAGTGGGCAGCAATCAGGATCAGACCGTTCCTTGGCTCAGGCAGATATCGGACGGTCAGGACACGATCATAGGCGGCCGGGGCATTGCCGAAGGCGGCACGACGCTACTTGAGGCCGTGGTCATCTACTTCAACGATCAGAACCAGCTTGTGAAGCGCCTGGACGCAGCTACGGCCGAGCTCGAAAACGGCTGGTGGATCCTGAACGACGTGACGGAAACCAAAATCGGCGAGCTATCCACACATTCTGATGAGATTCTGCGTAAAGACCAATCTTGATGAGAGGTTTGTGCAGCAAAACCTCGTTCAACCCGACCTTGTCAGCATTTTCGCGCTACCGAGACAAATTGACCTCGCGCGACAGTTCGGCATCTCAACAAAGGCACTAGAGACTCAGTATAATTATCTGTTATCACTTCCTTTTCTTCTGGTTGCGATGACGTTGATCGCGGCGACGGTTTGTCTGAAATTTTCACGCTTCGCGCAGTCCCCTGCCGTTATTTTGGGTGGAATCCTTTCCGGCTTTCTGCTTTATGTGACGAGTGTTCTTGTAAAGGCGTTTGGCAGCAGCGGAGTTTTATCGCCGCTTCTTTCGGCCTGGATTCCGGTGGTCGTGGCGATGGCGTTGGGTTTGACAATATTATTGCATCAGGAGGACGGTTAGTGGCCCGGCGTCGTTGGAGCAAATTGCGCTTCGCCGGGATGCTGGCGCTCGCAAGCGCGCTGACGCCTGTCGGCTTTGTTGCACAATCAGTGCAGCCCGCCTTCGCGCAGGAAGACTTCGGCCTGTCTGTGCCGGACGAGGGCTCGGGGCCGATGCTTCTGACTGCCAACGAACTCGTCTATAACCACGATACCCAGCAGGTCTACGCGCTCGGCGGCGTACAAATCTACTATGCCGGCTATCGTATGGTCGCCAACCGTGTTGAATACGACCAGAAGGCCGGACGTCTGATGGCTTATGACGGGATCGAAGTCGTTGATCCCGACGGCAACCGCCTGAGAGCCGAAAAGTTGGATGTCACAGACGATTTTGCCAACGGGTTTCTCGATGCCATCAGTGTCCGGACGCCGGACAATATCGCTATTGCCGGCGAACGCGGCGAGCGAATCGACGGCAACAAGATGGTTCTCGAAAACGGCGTTTATACAGCCTGCATTCCCTGCGCCGAAAATCCTGAGAAGCCGCCCTTCTGGCAGATCCGCGCGCAGCGCGTGATTCAGGATGGCGAGACGCACACGGTGCGTCTTGAACATCCCAGGTTTCAGCTACTCGGCCACACGATTGCGCTGCTGCCGTCTATCACCGTTCCCGATCCCAGCGTTAAGCGGAAACGGGGCTTCCTGTTTCCGACGATGAGCATCGCGGAAAATCTCGGTGTCGGTTTCTCGCTGCCTTACTACATCCCGGTCTCCCCGAGCTCGGATGTGACCTTCACCGGTACCGGTTACACCGAACAGGGTTTCATGCTGGAAGCGGAATATCGAAAGCGCTACCGCAACGGCCAGCACACGCTGCGTTTTGCGGGGATCGACCAGCAGGGCAGAAACCGCTTCTCATCAGGCACGACCGATGCCGAGGCCACGGGACGCGCCATGATCGCTTCCACGGCCCAGTTCCAGATCAATCCGCGCTGGGTATTCGGCTGGGACGCAATGATCCAGACCGATAATAATTTCGCCCGGACCTATTCGCTCGACGGTCATGACGACAAGATCTTCAACAACCAAGTCTACCTGGAAGGCCTCGGCAAGCGCAGCTCGCTTTCCGTGAAAGCGAATTATTTCGACGTTCAGGACGCCGACAACCAAGATGCAGCGGAGAGCAAGCAGGCCATTGTCGTGCCGGTCATCGACTATGACTATGTTGCGCCGGAGCCGATTTTTGGCGGTCAGCTTTCGGTCACCAACAATTTGACCAACATTGTACGCAACAAAAACGATGTCGTATCAACAAGCATCAACGACCGTTTTCTGGGCCTTGAGGGCAACAGCACCCGGCTGACCAGCGAAGTCGCCTGGGAGCGCACCTATACGACCCCACAGGGTCTGCAGGTCTCGCCATTGCTGGCCGCCCGCGCCGACGGTTATCTGCTGAATGTCGACCAGCCCGACCAGATCAATGGCGGGGCTTATCACTACGCCGGCAACTTCGTTGATCAGGATGCTGCAGCCCGCGGTATGGTGACAGCGGGACTTGAGCTGAACTACCCCATCCTGATGACCAACAGCTTCAGTACGCACATCATTGAGCCGATCGGTCAGATTTACGTCCGTCCTGACGAACAATATGCTGGCGGTCTTCCGAACGAGGATTCACAGAGCTTAGTCTTTGACGCCGCGTCTCTGTTCGATCGGGACAAATTCTCCGGCTATGATCGCGTTGAAGGCGGCACACGCGCCAATGTCGGCTTCCGTTACCGCGGCGTCTACGAATCCGGTATACTGGTCGACGGATTGTTCGGTCAGTCCTTTCAGCTGGCGGGCAAAAACTCATTTGCATCGCCCGACCTTACCGGTGTGGGTATTGGTTCAGGCTTGGAAAGCGAACGCTCTGACTATGTCGGCGGAGTCGGCGTCTCCTTCCCCTTCGGACTTTCCCTCAACGGTGCCGCGCGATCTCGACGAGGGCGATTTCTCGTTGCAACGAACGGATTTCGGTGTCGGCTACAACTCACACTGGTTCGATACCGCTCTGGACTACACGAACATCCAGGCCCAACCCGGTTATTCGTTCGATGAACGCAACAGCGAAATCAAATCCACAAGCCGCATCCGCCTCAATGACAATTGGAACGTAGCGGGTTCCATCACCTACGATCTTGCCAACAATGTTCTGACCAATCGCTGGGTCGGCCTGACTTACGAGGATATCTGCACGATTTTCTCGATCACCTATCAGGAAGACTGGGACAATAATAACCGTGAGGCTGTCGACTGGACCATAGGCGCGCGGCTGACCTTCCGGACACTCGGCGACATTGCCATCGGCAGCGACCCCTCAATTAGGCGGCAGCAACCGGCATCGCCGATCAATGCCTTGCTTTTGCCCCTAAAATGGACAAAACATTTCATTAAGATACCGGGTTGAAATAGGTGCCGATCGAACAACGGTACACGTAAACACAAACGACGCCTTGTCGGATCTTGCCTTGGAGGGGCGACAGAAGCGTGTGAATTCCACCTGGGGAAGATACCGCTCTGCTGAAAGGCCGAACAGGGAGCTCCGCGCAGGACCATTGCTGCGCGCGACTGTCGAAAGGAAAAGAACATGACTGCCGCGAGACTTTCAGTGAGACTTTTGCCGCCGCCATGATCGCAGCGGCGACAGTCGTCGGTTCAGCGCCGCAACCTGCTGTCGCCAAGACGATCGACATTGCCCTTATTGTCAATAATGTCCCGATCACCAACGATGATATCGCCAAGCGCCGCAACCTTATGCGTTTGATGGGAACGAGTGGCAATCTCAATGAGAAAGCGCGCGAGGCGATGATCGACCAGGCGCTGAAACAGTCGGAGATTGCCCTGCGCGGCATGTCCGTCACCCAGCCGGAAGTCGATCAGTCCTTTGCCAGCTTCGCCAACAGCAATGGCATGTCGGTTGCTCAGATGAGCAGCATCCTCAACCAGGCCGGCGTCGGGGTTGATCATTTCAAATTCTATATCGCCGTCAGCATGAGCTGGGGTCAGTTGCTGCGCGCGCGCTACGGCTCTGAAACCCTTCTGCCTGAAGACGAGTTCATCGCCCAGCTCGAACAGGCCGAAAAGGATGGAAAGAAGCCGGAAACGACCGAGTATCTGCTGAAACGCATCGTATTCGTCGTCCCGGAAAAAGAGCGCGGGTCGCTTCTTGCAAAGCGCAAGCGCGAGGCCGAGGCGTCGCGGTCTAAGTTTCCTGGATGCGATCAAGCTGTCACCTTTGCCGCAACAATGAACGATGTGACCGTGCTCGATCTTGGCCGCTATCTGGAGCCGCAATTGCCCGCGCAGTGGAAAGACGTTGTCGTCAAGGCCAAGGGTGATACGACATCGGTGATCACCACCCCATTTGGCGCGGAATATGTCGCTATTTGCCAGCGTGAAACCGCAGATGACGATTACGCGGCCCGACTTGTCCTGAGTGCCAAGGAGGATTCTGCCGAAAAGGACATGGACACGGAAAGCAAAACCTACATGAAAGAGCTGAAGGACAAGGCCCAGATCGTCACTCCGGGTAAGTCCTGATTTTCAGGGTATGACAGAAAACCTTCCCTTGCCCTTTCCCAAGGAGACCCGGCCGGCATCGGACCCGAGATCGCTCTGAAGGCTTGGTCTCGTCGCAACGAGACCGGCATACCTGCCTTCGTTTACCTCGGCGATCCCCGCATTCTTGAGCAGCGCGCGTCGATGCTCGGTCTCAATGTGCCGATCGCGGTTTCTGCGCCGGAAGCGGCAGGACAGGTTTTCGCGAATGCCCTGCCGGTATTCGCAATCGATGCGGCGATGCCAGTTGCCCCTGGCACACCGGACCCGGCTACGGCGCCGGGTACGATTGCCGCCATAGAAACCGGCGTCAGACTGACGCTGCGCGGAAAGACGGCAGCACTTGTGACCAATCCGATTGCTAAATCGGTGCTCTACAGCTCCGGCTTCGGATTTCCCGGTCATACCGAATTTCTGGCAGATCTCGCGCTTCGCGAGACCGGAACTGCGTACCGCCCTGTGATGATGCTCGCCTGCCCGCTGCTACGTGTCGTACCGGTCACGATCCATATCCCGCTTTGCGAGGTACCGGCCGCGCTCGACCGGTCACTGATCCTCGAAACGGTCCGAATCACAGCGGCGGACCTGAAAAAGCGGTTTGCAGTCGCGTCACCACGCCTTGCTGTTGCCGGCCTCAACCCCCACGCCGGCGAACAGGGCACAATCGGACGCGAGGACGAGGAGATCATCCGCCCGGCACTTAATACCCTTCGCGACGAAGGCATTGACGTCGTCGGTCCGCTGCCGGCAGATACGATGTTTCACGCTGCCGCCCGCGCGCGCTACGACGCTGCCATCTGCATGTATCACGATCAGGCCCTGATACCGGTGAAGACGCTAGGTTTCGAGGAGGGTGTCAACGCGACATTGGGCCTCCCTTTGTACGAACATCGCCAGATCACGGAACAGCTTTCGACATCGCCGGACGCGGCGTCGCCGATCCGCGAAGTCTCGAAGAAGCATTGAAGCTTGCGGCTGATCTTTCCGGTAAAGGGCCTCGTGCATGAGCCAGATCGACGATCTCCCGCCGCTGCGCGCGGTGTTGGCAACCCATGAACTGAATGCCAAGAAGGCGCTCGGACAAAATTTTCTGCTCGATCTCAACCTGACACAGAAGATAGCGCGCACGGCTGGCAACCTTGAGGGCGCGCATGTCGTGGAAGTTGGCCCCGGCCCCGGCGGCCTGACCCGCGCCATTCTTTCGCTTGGCGCGGAGAGGCTCACCATCATCGAACGCGATCCGCGCTGCCTTCCGGCTCTGACAGAGATCGCCGACCACTATCCCGGACGGGTCGAAATCATCGAAGGCGATGCGCTCAAGGTCGATTTCGCCGCCCTCGCCGCTGGTCGGCCCGTGAAATTGATCGCCAATCTGCCGTACAATGTCGGCACACAGCTTCTGGTAAACTGGTTGTTACCCGGAAAATGGCCACCCTACTGGGAAACGCTCACGCTGATGTTCCAGAAGGAAGTCGCTCAACGGATCGTGGCCGACCCCGGTAGCAATCATTATGGCAGGCTTGGCGTTCTTGCTGGCTGGCGCACCGAGGCGCGAATTGCCTTTGACGTGCCCCCGCAGGCATTCACACCGCCGCCGAAGGTAACCTCAAGCGTCGTCCATCTGTCGCCGCGCCTCGCGCCGCTGGCAGTCGAAGCCGCTGCACTCGAAAAAGTGACGCAGGCGGCATTCGGCCAGCGCCGCAAGATGCTGCGGCAAAGCCTCAAGGGTCTCGGCGGAGAAAGCCTGCTTGAAAGAGCCGGGATCGAGCCGACACGGCGCGCAGAAACGCTCAGTGTTGAAGAGTTCTGCACGCTCGCCTCGGCGCTGGGCTGAACTCACTCCGAAAGCAGCAGAATCCACATGAAGCGGGACAGTACTCTCATAATCACGCTTCGCACGCTCCGTCCTCAGAATTGAACGCACAAGGTCATAGGCATCATCGAGGTCGTCATTCACGACGACATACTCGTAGTCGCGCCAGCGCGATATCTCGCCGGTGGCGTTGTTCAGACGCACCTCCATGGCTGCCTTGCTATCTTCCGCGCGTGCCAGAAGCCGTTGCTTCAGCGCCTTCATGGATGGCGGCAGCACGAAAATGCCGACTACATCGCGTGGCAACGCCTGTTTCAGCTGCTCGGCACCCTGAACATCAATATCGAAAAGCACGTCCCTGCCGGCCGCCAGCGAGGCTTCCACGGCCGCCCGCGGTGTCGCATAATAGTTGCCGTGAACCTCAGCCCATTCAAGGAAGGCGCCTTCATCACGCCTAAGAAGAAACTCCGAGGGTTCCAGAAAGAAATAATGGACGCCCTCCTGTTCGCTCTTGCGACGCTCCCGCGTGGTGGCGCTGATCGACAGGTCGATCAACGGATCTTCCGCCAGAAGCCGTCGTGCAATCGTCGATTTTCCGGCGCCGGAGGGGCAGCAAGCACGAGCATAATGCCGCGTCGGTTCACAGGTTTTTCTTCAGCCATGGGCTACTCCAGATTCTGTATCTGCTCGCGGAACTGGTCGATGACCGTTTTCAGTTCAAGCCCAGCGGCAGTCACCGCCACCGCGTTTGATTTTGAGCAGACCGTATTTGTCTCACGATTGAATTCCTGCGCCAGAAAATCAAGCCGGCGCCCGCACGGGCCACCCTCGGAAAGCAGCTTCCGGGCCGCCTCGACATGCGCCTGAAGCCGGTCGACTTCTTCCTGGATGTCGGCTTTGGTGGCCAGAAGAACAGCCTCGGCATACAAACGCTCGGCGTCCAGCGAAGGTCCGGCATCAACAAGCTTCTCGACCTGTTCCCTGAGCCGGGCAGCGATGGCAGAAGGCTCACGTGACGGATCGGCAGCAATCATGGCAGTGAGCTCAGCCATCCTGTCGACCTGCCGGCCCAGCAGCACCGCGATTTTCTCACCCTCTTCACCGCGCATGGAGCAGAGCCTTTCAAGCGCAACATCGAGATCGGAAAGAATCATCTGATCGCGCTCATCAAGCACCGCATCACTTTCCTCGACCTCACGGAAATCTGCAACGCCACGCAACGAAAGCAGCGCCTCCAATGACAGCCGGCTGTCATCGACCAGGTCACCCAGCCGCGCTTTCAGGTCAACAACGGCTTTAAGTGCGGCATCGTTGACCACCAGCTCCAGCCTACTCTCAGCGAGCGTGAGTGAAAGTGTGGCCTGAACATTGCCACGCGACAGCGCCGCAGCCAGCTTCTTTCTGCAAACGGCTTCGAGTTGATCGCAGCCCGAGGGAAGCCTGATACGGTAATCGAGCCCTTTTCCATTTACCGATCGCAATTCCCAGGACCAGCGATAGCGCTGCCAGTGCCCGTCACTACGCGCAAAGCCTGTCATCGATTGCGGCTTCATGAAATCCCCCAATTGCCAATGCGAACCAAAACGGGACCAGTGGAATGAATTTGACATTTGAGTCCCGTTTCAGCGACCTCATCCATCAAATGTCAAATTCTAAAATTCCACCAGAAAACATATACTTGCTAGCGGTTCGTATGATTCCAACATTTGCTTATGAGGTCGCAGCAAGGGGAGCCAAATGTTGGAATCGGACGACTAGCCCGTTCTCGGCGCAACCTACAGCATTTCGCTCAATACGGTAACCACTCGACGCCAGGTTCAGCGATCAGTTCCCAGCTTGTTCGGCTTCGATCTTGCGCCAGCGGCGTACATTGGCGTTGTGCTCGTCGAGCGTTTTCGCAAAGGCATGACCGCCGCTGCCATCGGCAACGAAATAGAGGTCGTCCGTTCGCGCCGGGTTGGCAACAGCCTCCAGCGCGGCCCGGCCGGGATTGGCGATGGGACCAGGCGGCAAGCCGTCTATTCGGTAGGTATTGTACGGGGTTTCCTTTTCGAGGTCTGAACGGTAAATCGGCCGATCCGATGGTTTTCCTCGCCGCCGAAAAGGCCGTAGATCACGGTCGGATCGGACTGCAGGCGCATGCCGCGGTCAAGTCTGTTAAGGAATACGGCGGCAACCTGCGGCCGCTCACGTGCAACGCCGGTTTCCTTTTCCACGATAGACGCCAGCGTCACAAACTCCTGCTTGTTTTCGACCGGAAGTCCCGGATCTCGCTTCAGCCAGATCTCGTCAACCAGTGTCTGCTGGCCCTCGCGCATCTGGTCGAGGATCTCCGTACGATCGGTTCCGCGCGAGAACCGAAAGGTCTGCGGCATCAGGCTGCCTTCCGGAGGAAGCGTCTCCGGCAGATCACCGGTCAGATCGGGATTTTCTGCCAAGCGATCGAAAACTTCCTCGACGGTAAGGCCTTCCGGGAAGGAAATACTGTAGAGAATGGTCTTGCCCGATTCGAGAAGTTCGGCAATCTCAGCCATGGACGCGCCAGCTTTGATCTCGTAATCGCCAGCCTTCAGGGTTTCGTCACTGCCCAGATTTGCAGCAGTGACATAGCGGAAAATCCGGGAATCGCTGATGATACCGTCCCGTTCCAGGTCACGGGCAATGGTTGAAAGACCGGCACCGCTGCGCACCGTGAATTCTGCATTGACAGAAAGCGGGCCAGCCTCATTGTAGCTCGAAGTCGCATAGTAATAGATGCCACCTGCCGCAGCCGAACCGAGAAGCAGCAGCGTCATCACAAAATTCAGAACTATGACGATCTTGCTCTTCGCCCTTTTCGAGCGCTGAACCGGCTGTGGCACTCGTTCCGGGCGCAATGCTTCCTTGGCCGATTTCGGCATGGCGGGGCGACGTTCTTCACCATGACCATTGCCGTTTTCGCGACCGCTATTCTGATCAGAACCGCGCACCGGTACCTCTTTCAAACAGTCTTTCCGCACACGCTCTTGCGCTGCGGTTTCATTCGCTGAAAGCCTGAGTGAGAAGATCACACAAGCAAAAGTGACAAACCACTGAACCCATGTTCAAATGATCAAACTGTCATAAAAAACGGCTGCAAAATGTCAGCCGTTTCTTTTCATCCTCCACAAATTCCACGCCACCTAGCCGTTATAGCGGCGCAGCACCAGCGATGCGTTGGTTCCACCAAACCCGAAGGAATTCGACAGAGCGATGTCGATATTCCGCTTGCGGGCAACCTTCGGGACAAGATCAATCGCGGTTTCACGTTCGGGATTATCGAGGTTGAGTGTCGGCGGCGCGATATTGTCGCGAATTGCAAGCGTCGAGAAGATCGCCTCGATCGCACCGGCAGCCCCGAGCAGATGGCCAGTCGCGGACTTCGTCGACGACATCGACACCTTGCTCGCACTTTCGCCCAGAAGGCGTTCGACAGCGCCCAGCTCGATGGTGTCCGCCATCGTCGATGTACCGTGCGCGTTGATGTAGTCGATCTCCGACGGAACAATACCGGCCCGTTTCAGCGCGGAGGTCATGCAGCGGAAAGCGCCCTCGCCGTCTTCGCTGGGCGCCGTGATGTGAAACGCGTCGCCGCTGAGACCATAGCCGACAACTTCGGCATAGATGGTCGCGCCACGTGCCTTGGCATGCTCAAGCTCCTCAAGGACGACGACGCCTGCGCCTTCGCCCATGACGAACCCGTCACGGTCAACATCATAGGGACGCGATGCGCGCTGCGGATCGTCGTTGAAATCGGTAGACAGCGCCTTGCAGGCCGCAAATCCGGCCAGCGACAGACGGCAAATCGGCGATTCCGTACCGCCCGCGACCATTACGTCGGCATCTCCGAAACCGATCATACGGCTGGCATCGCCAATCGCATGTGCGCCGGTGGAGCATGCCGTGACGACGGAGTGATTGGGCCCGCGCAACTTGTGACGGATGGAGACCTGACCGGAGGCAAGGTTGATAAGGCGACCCGGAATGAAGAACGGCGAAACCCGGCGCGGGCCGCGGTCGCGGAGTGTGTAACCCGCCTCGACAATACCATTAAGACCGCCGATCCCGGAGCCGATCAGCACGCCGGTTGCGATCTGGTCGTCATCGCTTGCAGGATGCCAGTCGGCGTCGTTCAGCGCCATGTCGGCGGCAGCCATCGCGTAGGTGATGAAGGGGTCTACCTTGCGCTGTTCTTTCGGCTCAAGCCATTCATCGGCATTGAACGTGCCGTCGCTGCCATCGCCAAGCGGTATTGAGCAGGCAATCCTGGCTGCAAGGTCATCCGTCTCGAACGCAGTTACCTTACTTGCGCCGTTCCTGCCTTCCAGCAGGCGCGACCAGGTCACGTCGGTTCCGCATCCCAGCGGCGTTACCATACCCAAACCGGTGATTACTACACGCCTCATTGGTGGATCGCCCCTTCTTCAATTTTGTATGCACCCGGCCTCTTGATGAAGCCCGGCAGCCGCTTTCCCGGTTTAGCGGCTTGCCTATCCTGAACTCAGCCGACGGACGATCACCTGCAAACAGCGAAGGTGCTACCCGTCTAAACGCAAAGCCATCGAAATCCGAACCGGGTTCAGGATAAAAAATGGCCCGTTTGACCGGGCCGATCAAGGCGGAGCTCAGGAAAAGCCCTGAAAACCGCCCGCTATTTTAGTCGATCAGACCTGGGCCTTCTCGATAAACTTGATGGCGTCGCCCACCGTGAGAATGGAGTCGGCCGCATCGTCGGGAATCTCGACACCGAACTCTTCTTCGAAGGCCATAACCAGCTCGACGGTGTCGAGCGAGTCAGCGCCCAGATCGTCGATGAAGCTGGCGCTTTCAACAACCTTATCGGCGTCAACGCCCAGGTGATCAACTACAATTTTCTTAACGCGTTCTGCGATATCGCTCATGTCGGTATCCTCGACCTGTCTCAAGTTCGATGGAATGCCAAAGGCATTCTCTTAAAGTTAACGCCGTCAGCTCCCTCTTTTTGAGAGATGCGGCGGCAAACACGTGAACCAACGCCCACTTTGGAAAAATACCGGCCACCTGGACCGGATATCATCCGCTGGACTGTTCTTGGCAGTCCCGGCCCGCTTACCATGGTTTGTCCATGGCGCAAAGCCCAAAAGCGCCGCATAGCGGCAAGTGCGGGCATTTCAAAGGCCCATCCCTGCCCAAAACGGCCCTCAGATCAGACCATCACCATGCCGCCATTGACGTGCAGGGTCTGGCCCGTCACATAGCCTGCCTCATTTGAGGCAAGATAGGTCACAGCCGAAGCAATGTCATCACCGCTTCCCATGCGCTTCATCGGCACTGCGCCGAGGATGCCCTCTTTCTGCTTGTCGTTCAGCTTGTCGGTCATCGCTGTTTCTATAAAGCCCGGTGCCACACAGTTCACAGTGACATTGCGGGAGCAACTTCCTGCGCAAGCGACTTCGAAAAGCCGATCATACCGGCCTTGGCAGCACAGTAATTGGCCTGCCCAGGATTGCCGGTGACGCCGACGATCGAGGTGATGTTGATCACCCGGCCGAAACGACGCCGCATCATCGGATGCATGATGGTGCGCGTCAGCACAAAGGCAGCTGTCAGATTGACGTCAAGCACGCTTTGCCAGTCCGCGTTGCTCATGCGCACGAACAGGCCGTCCTTGGTGATGCCGGCATTGTTGACCAGAATGTCGATGCCGCCGAGATCGGCTTCGGCCTTTTCGCCCAACGCCTTGACCGCTTCGCGATCAGACAGGTCGGCAGGAAACACATGGGCGCGTTCGCCAAGCTCTGCCGCCAGGGCCTCAAGCTTTTCCTTGCGCGTGCCATGAAGCGCGACGGTTGCGCCCTGGCCGTGAAGCTGACGGGCGATCGCTTCGCCGATGCCGCCGCTTGCGCCTGTCACGAGCGCCTTGCGCCCAGTCAGATCCAACATGTCAAAACCTCATCCGGTTAAATTCGGTTACGCGGTCCGCCGCAGCAGTCCGGTTTCGCATTCGTCGGGCCTCAGCCCTTGATCGCCTTCAGCACGCCATCGATGTCATCGGGCCCGCCAACGGTCACGCCATTCAACGCGCGGTCGATACGCCGGGCAAGGCCGGTGAGCACCTTGCCGGCGCCAATCTCATAAAGCGTATCAATTTCATTTGCCGCAAACCAGCTCACGGTTTCGCGCCAGCGCACGCGTCCGGTGACCTGAGCCACCAGCAGGCTGACGATCTCGTCCGGGTCACTCACCGGTTCGGCACGCACATTGGCGACGACCGGCACAACGGGCGCCCCTTGCGAACCTCTGCGAGCGCCTCTTCCATCGCATCAGCAGCCGGTGCCATCAGCGATGAATGGAACGGTGCGGAGACCGGCAGCAGCAATGCGCGCTTGGCGCCTTTTTCGCTGGCGATGGCAACCGCCTTTTCGACGCCTGCCTTTTCACCGGAGATCACCACCTGACCGCCGCCATTGTCGTTGGCGATTTCGCAGACACCTTCAGAAGCGGCTTCGCTGCACAGGGCCTCGATCTCCTCGAACGACAGTCCGATGATTGCCGCCATGGCGCCCTTGCCCACCGGAACGGCCTTCTGCATCGCATTGCCGCGAATGCGCAACAGCCGCGCGGTATCGGCCAGCGAGAATGTACCGGCAGCGCACAGTGCGGAATATTCACCGAGCGAATGCCCTGCAACGTAGGAAATGTCCTTGGCGAGATCGAGACCCTCGGCCTCAAGCACGCGCACGACGGCCAGCGAAACAGCCATCAGAGCGGGCTGGGTATTGGCGGTCAGCTGAAGCGCATCCTCCGGACCGTCCCAGATGGTCTGGGACAGTTTTTCGCCGAGCGCATCGTCGACTTCCTCGAAAACCAGCCTTGCAGCGGTAAATTCTTCAGCCAGCGTCTTGCCCATGCCGACGCTCTGGCTTCCCTGTCCGGGAAAGGTGAATGCGACTGTCATCTGCGGTCCCCTCAAGCCAATCATTAAATGCTTCTCAGCATGGTTTATCGCATGAACCATGCGGGAAAGGCATTCCATTTGACGTTTCGGGCCCGCGTGTCAATAGCCGCCTGATGCCAATCCCGCGCGAATCCGGACCCAAATTGCGCGCTCAAAGCTTGCACTGAAACGATATCGGGCTAAGTTCCGTCAAAATCCGCAAAATCGAAAATTCAGGTCATTTCATGAAAACCAATAATTTAGGCCGTACAGGAATCGAAGTTTCGCAAATCTGCCTGGGAACCATGACATGGGGCACCCAGAACAGCGAGGCAGAAGCACACGCACAGATGGACTACGCCGTGGAAAACGGCGTGAACTTCTTCGATACGGCGGAAATGTACCCCGTCACGCCGCTGAGCGCTGAGACCTATGGCCGCACGGAAGAGTTTGTCGGCACATGGTTCGAAAGCCGGAAGAAGCGCGATGATGTTGTGCTGGCGACCAAGATCGCCGGGCCCGGCCGCCCCTGGGTGCGTGACGGCAAGCCGATCACGCCGCAGGCGATCCGCACCGCGCTCGACGCCAGCCTGAAGCGGCTGAAGACCGATTATGTCGATCTCTACCAGGTCCACTGGCCCAATCGCGGCCATTTCCATTTCCGCAATTCATGGACCTATACGCCCTACGGCCAGGATCGCTACCAGAGCCATATCGATATCGCCGAAACGCTCGATACGCTGGACAGTCTGGTCAAGGCCGGAAAAATCCGCGCCATCGGCCTGTCCAACGAAACGGCCTGGGGCACGATGCGCTATCTCAACCGTGCGGAACAGAATGACCGGACCCGTGTTTCCACCGTTCAGAACGAATACAGCCTGCTCTACCGCCATCATGATCTCGATATGGCCGAACTCGCCTATTACGAAGATGTCGGCCTTCTGGCGTTCTCGCCGCTGGCAACAGGCCTTCTAACCGGGAAATATCTTGGCGGAAGGGTGCCGGAAGGCTCTCGGGCCTCGATCCAGCCCGAACTCGGTGGCCGCCGCCAGCCGCAGCAGGAACCGGCCGTGGAAGCCTATCTCGCGGTTGCCGAAAAGCATGGCCTCGACCCGGCCCAGATGGCAATTGCCTTTGTCCTTTCCCGTGCCTTTGTCACCGCCGCGATCATCGGCGCCACATCCATGGAGCAGCTCAAAACCAATATCGGGGCTGCAGACATGAAGCTCACCGATGAGGTTCTTGCAGATATCGCCCAGGTCCATCGCACCTTCCCGATGCCGATCTAGCCCAATTTTTGGTGGTAACATTGTTTCGGCTTGCGGACGCACCATATGGGTCCGCAAGACCACAGGTTTTGTGACACCGAACGGGCAATAGCAGGGACCGGAATTGGACTATATCTATATTACGCTCGGTCTCATTGGACTGTTTTTCGGCGCCGAATGGCTTGTCAGCGGCGCCGTTGCCACAGCAAGGCGTATCGGCATTTCGCCGTTGATTGCCTCGCTGGTCATTGTCGGCTTTGGAACATCGCTGCCCGAACTGCTGGTTTCGGTTCGCGCCGCACTCTCCGGCGCGCCGGGCATCGCGCTCGGCAATGTCGTCGGCTCCAACATTGCCAACATCCTGCTGATCGTCGGCGCTGCAGCCGTCATCTTCCCGATTTCCGGCTGGGATCGCAGTGTCAGGCGCGATGCGGCAACCATGGTTGCTTCGGCGGTTTTCCTGTTTTTCCTTGTTCAATACGATGTGATCGGTCGCGTCGCCGGTCTCGTCCTTCTCGCAATGCTCTCTCTGTATCTGCTGAGGACCTATCTTTGGGCCCGCAAGACCGGTGCCCGTCTCGATGAGGAAATCGAGGTTGATATTGACGCCATGCCGGTCTGGAAAATGGTCCTGCTCATCGTTGCGGGCCTTGTCGTTCTTCTTTTCGGCGCCGAGTTTTTGATTCGCGGCGCCACCGCGCTTGCAGCGCATTTCGGCGTCTCCGATGCCATCATCGGCCTGACGGTCGTCGCCCTCGGTACCAGCCTGCCGGAACTCGCCACCGCTGTCGTCGCCGCCACCAGGCGCCATTCTGACGTCGCGATCGGCAATGTCACCGGTTCCTGCATCTTCAACACGCTTTGCATCCTGGGCGCCACGGCGGTGATTGCGCCGCTGCCGGTATCAGACGGCTTCGCCACGCTCGATGTACCGGTCATGCTGACGGCGAGCGTGTTCTTCGCGGGGATGCTGTTTTTCGCCCCGAAGTTCCACCGGGCGACGGGGGTGGTGATGCTGCTGGCCTATGCAGGATATATCTGGGCTTTGGTGTAACGGCAGATGCCGGAGCCCATTGCCTTCAGGCCCATTGCTAAACATGATTAATTTAGTCATATTAAAGCGATGAACAAAAGACCAGAACCCAAACGCTTCGAAGTCCTCTCCACAGAGCAAATCACCCCGAATATGCGCCGCGTCTCCATTGGCGGTCCTGCGATGGCCACCTTTCCGACCGGACAGGATGGCGGCTATGTGAAGCTGAGGCTTCCCGGCCCGGATGAAAAGCCTTTGTGCGGACCTATACGATCCGCAGACAGAGCGCCGACGCGCTCGACATCGATTTCGCCCTGCACGGCGATAACGGCAGCGGCGGCCCCGCCGTTTCATGGGCGAAAGACGTAAAACCCGGCGAGACGATCACCGTCGGCGGACCGGGGCCGGCCAAGCCGCTTGCGCCCGGCGCCGACTGGTATCTCGTCCTCGGCGACATGACCGCGCTCCCCGCCATCGCCGTCAATCTGGAGGCGCTGCCCGCAGATGCCGTCGGCGATGCCGTGATCGAGATCCAGAGCGAAGCGGACCGCCAGGACCTCCCCACCCCGAAGGCGTCACCCTGCACTGGCGCATCAACCCCGAACCCGGCCATCACCCGCAAGAATTCGAAACCTTCGTCCGCGCGCTCCCTGGCGAACGGGCAGCGTCTACGGCTGGTGCGCCGCCGAATTCGAAACCATGCGCCGCCTGCGCACCTATCTCAGACAGGAACGCGGCCTCGGCCCCGACCAGCTCTATATCTCCAGCTACTGGAAACAGGGGCTCGGGGAGGATCAGCATCGGGTGGTGAAACGGGCGGATGCTGAGACGGCGGTGGGGTGAGAGGGGTTGCAACGTGAGTTGCGGCTGACGGCAATGGGGCCGAGAGCGGATTGGCGGGTTTAGGCAATCGGAGTTGGTGGAGCGCCATTCTCTTCGACAACGTGAAATTACTACCTGCATTAAATGGTGGCAGCGGATCGTCGATCAAATCGACTGTCTGGAAACCTAGAACAAGCCTTAGCTATCGAGAGGGCTGAATCCGTCTCCCGTTCAAGTGGAACTTATGCACTCGTCGGTTCCGCGACATCCTGATCGGCGTATCGTCGTCTAATCGTTTTCCACTGATATCGGTCGCGGCAAGTCCAGAGTTGCTGATCAAGCAATTGTCAAAATCCAGAACTCCGAAACACCGCGCCTCAATAAATGTCTCTGCAAAAGTGCAAGCTTCAAAAGTGACGTCCCCTAAGAGCCCGATTTAAAAGTTGTTGAGTGATATCAGAAGGATGTGATTCAACCACCTCTGCCAAGAACGTGGAGGATCGCATGCCCTGGAATGATATCACCCGCCTGCAGCATAACCGGGATCGCCTTCGCTATCCAACCGATTTGACGGACCGTGAGTGGGCTGTAATTGCTCCACTGATACCGCTGGCCAAGCCCGGCGGGCGGCCACGGAAAACGAATATGAGGGAAGTGGTGAACGCGATCCTTTATATTGCGGGCAGCGGCAGTCAATGGCGGGCTCTGCCGAAGGACTTCCTCCGGTCTCCACGGTGCGAGGCTATTTCTATGGCTGGCGCGACATCGGCCTTTGGCAGACCATCAATCATCTGCTCGTCTGCGCTACGCGCGAACTGGAGGGGCGCGAGGCCTCGCCCACAGCCGGTGTCATCGACAGCCAGAGTGTCAAGACCACCGAAAGCGGCGGGGTTTCGGGCTACGACGCCGGCAAGAAGATCAAGGGCCGCAAGCGCCACATCATCACCGATACGATCGGGCTGATGCTGTTCGTGCTTGTCCATGCTGCCGATATCCAGGACCGCGACGGTGCGCCCGATGTCCTGAAAGCCATCCGCTACCGTTTCCCCTGGTTGCGCCATGTCTTCGCAGATGGCGGCTATGCCGGGCAGAAGTTGCGAAAAGCGCTGCGCGGATGCGGCCAATGGAACCTTGAAATCATCAAGCGCTCCGACATAGCGAAAGGCTTTGAGGTTCTGCCCCGCCGATGGGTGGTGGAGCGCACCTTCGGCTGGTTCGGACGATGCCGTCGGTTGGCCAAAGATTGGGAAAAGTCCATCGCAAGCGCCACAGCATGGGTCAACATCGCCAGCATCAGGGTGATGACCAGACGCCTCGCACGATATTGTTTCCCATCATGAACTTTTGAATCCGGCTCTAAGACGGCCTCCTCAAACCGAATTCTCGAAAGATCATAGTTGACTAAGCGGACTTGGTGCAGGTGGATACCACGCAACGCCAGTCCCTCGTCATCATGCTCCAATTCCAACCATCGCCGTCTCCAGTTCGTGCGAGCGACCGCCGAGAGAGCCGCCATGACGACGAAGTCAGTGCCAGGGAGCGTGGCAGGGTCACAGGTACATCCCTTCTTATAAACCGCCCCCGTTGCGACAGAGCAGCGCTCCAGCAAGAACTGGCGAAGCGTCCTAATGACAGGCTCCTGATATTCTTGATGCTCTTCGCGCGCCACTACTGACAACAATTCGATACCGCCAAGTTTGGCACTGTCCGCCTCAGCCCCCAGCAGCTCGACACCCTTTTGATAACGATTTGCGATAGCCGCGCGCTGATTTACCCGATAGCTCCGCAGCGCAAGAAATGCTGCGGTGATCGCGACTAGAGTTGTCATCAAGCCAATTACGAGATCATAGACGCTTTTGGAACCTATCCAAAACCCGTATGCTGACCTGCCATCTGGAGTGCTGAGCCACTTAAAAGCGCTTTCAAGACTTGCGCGTTCGGCGATAATGAAACTTATCGCAAGTACTGCGCCCCATATAACCCATATAACTAGAGGCCTACCCATTCGTCTCCGCTGCCTGTAGGTAGTTAACCTCGACCCCGCTCCGCTGCCAAAAGCATTGCGACAATCGCTCTTTGACACGTTCGGCGGAACGCCTTTAAGATTTTTCTGCGCAACTTTAGCCACCCTTTAGCCATATCTTGACCAATACAGTTTCTTGGCTGTTCTATCAAACAGAATGTAGTATTGGTGCCAAGATGCGCAGGCCTGTTGCATGCCATTTTTGAAAGCAAGGCAACGATGCTGTGGTTGCTTTCGGGTAGAACATCGAAGATTTCGAATGTGAGGGAAGATGGCGGCCTACAAATACTACTTTGCATATCCGCTCGAAGCGATCTGGATCGGACCACGCCTTACCGGCGACGAACCGCTTGGCGATGGCGGCTGGCGAGCACTTATGGAAGAGGTTGCAGGAACCGCCGAGGTGTACGGTTGGGTGCTTCGGGTGGAGCGCGATGGCTGTATGGTACTCACGCCACCGACAGATAATGACGCAGATCAGGCTCCTAATCGGAATATTGAAGCCGACATAACGAGGTGGCGCGATATTTGCGCACGCTTTAATGCCTTCAGCTTACTGTTGGCCTCGGAAAGCGACAAATCAAAAGATGAAGCAAGCGTCCCCTTTAGGTATCTCGACCATCAAGAAATCGTGGTGACGAGCGGCGCAAACGGCGAGGATTATCCAGCCTTCGGATTGCATCAGACAGCTCACGCACTTTGGCGGCTGAGGCTTGAAATTGGCCACGATCCTAGAAACTTGGGTCCGCTTGTGATGAGGCCCCTGCGTTCAGCTGAAACCGTTGAAAAAGCAATTAAAGCCTATAAAGCATTAAGTAAGGATCCAACGGCACTGAGGCTGCTCGACATGCTAGCAATCGCGCAAAGCGACTTCCATTCAGGTCAGCATAACACATCCGTGGTTCTTTCATGGTTTGTTATTGAGTCTTTTCTCAACACCGAATGGAGCCGATGGCTAGAAAGCAAAAATGGGAAGGTAGGGAAACTACAGGCGGACAAAACATTACGCGGATCAACTCCGACCGGAAGCAATATCTAACCGGTCGCGATTATACCGCTTCTATAATCTCTCAAAACCTAGAGCTGCTCGGCATTCTCACATACGATGACTTGGCAGAAATCAACGAAGTGAGAAAGAACCGCAACGCAATAGCTCACAAAGCTGGTATCGAATTCGGAATGGAGGCGCCGATGCTTGCGCTGCGCACCGCGATGAAACTTTTCAGTCGAGAATACGATGCGGATGTCGTTCCGAATTTGGTGCGCTCGTGGTTTACGCCATGACTATGCGATAAATGTACCAAAGCTACAAATCCCTTGAGTTTACCTTGATAGGGGCGAGACAATTCCGTTGCTCTTTGGAATGGCAGCTACCCTCAAAATGAAGTGTTAGCTCATTCGCCGCAAGACCGCCTTTGTTGTAACCGATGCGCAGCCCAAGCGCCTCAAACGAGGGCGCAACGCTGACCTTCCCTGCTACCGTCACGGCCGTTCATCTCCCCACCCCTTGCATTCCGCCCGAAAATCCGTATAAGCCGCTCATCCAAAGGTCCGGTCTTCAGGCTGGTGGCTGAACGGAGGGCTGTTTTCGCTGTGGCGGAAATGCCTGGCGCGGTAAAAGCGCCTGCCTCCCGTGTCGCCGCTCTCGACCGTCTCGTCTAACGCTTTTCTTGCCGGGGTTTCCCTCAAGAGCAGTCGTTGAGGCTTAGCCGCCGAATTCCGGGTCCTGGAAACGCAAGAAAGGCGAATATCAATGGCACTTTACGAACACGTGTTCCTGGCCCGCCAGGACATCACGGCGCAGCAGGTCGACGGTCTCGTCGAGCAGTACAAGGCACTGCTCGAGGAAAACGGCGGCAAGGTTGGCCGTATCGAAAACTGGGGCCTGAAGTCCCTCACCTACCGCATCAAGAAGAACCGCAAGGCGCATTACGCGCTGATGGACATCGAAGCGCCGGCTGCCGCGATCCACGAAATGGAACGCCAGATGCGCATCAATGAAGACATCCTGCGCTACATGACCATCAAGGTCGATGCGCATGAGGAAGGCCCTTCGGCGATGATGCAGAAGCGCGACCGCGACGACCGTCCCCGCCGTGATGGTGGCCGTGACAACCGTGGTGATCGCGGCGATCGTGGCGATCGTGGCGATCGCCGACCGCGCAGCTGATTGCGAGATTAAGGAGTTAAAATCATGGTAGCTATCGCTTCTATCCCGTCGCGTCGTCCGTTTAACCGTCGTCGCAAGACCTGCCCCTTCTCCGGTGCCAACGCTCCGAAGATCGACTACAAGGACGTGCGTCTTCTGCAGCGCTACATTTCCGAACGCGGCAAGATCGTTCCGTCCCGTATCACAGCCGTCAGCCAGAAGAAGCAGCGTGAACTGGCCCGCGCCATCAAGCGCGCCCGCTTCCTCGGCCTGCTGCCCTACGTCCTTTCGTAAGGCATTTCGGCCTTACGGCCAGACTTTCGGAGAAGGCGCATCCGGCGGCTTCTCCGGCAAAGCTCCGGCGCGGTGGGCGCGCAGCAGTCTTGAAAATAAACCCAGGTTGAGAATGGCCCGATATTGGCTTCTCTAACTGCTCCTTGGAAGCAGGACAGCGGATGAATAACCTCAATGCAAAGACATTGCTGATCGGCGCGCTTGCCGGCGTTGCGGGCTTCATGCTTGCTTACGCTGCGAGTTTCAACGCGCTGTTTTCAACGCTGCTTTCCGCTGCCTCCGCGCTTCCGATTCTGATTGCCGGCCTCGGCTGGGGCAATTTTGCAGCCATCGTCGCAATCATTGTCGCCGGCGGTCTCGGCGCGACCCTGGTTTCCCCGTTTTTGCGCTTTATACGCTGGCCATCACGCTGGTGCCGGCCGGCTGGCTCAGCCATCTCGGCAATCTGGCGCGCCCGGCAAGCGAGATCGGCGGTCCCGACGGACTGACCGCCTGGTATCCGCTTTCCGATATCCTGATCCATCTGTGCGCGGTCATCACCGTTGCGCTGATCATTCTGGGTATCGTCGCCGGCTATGGCCCCAATGCTACCGGACAGCTGATCGACGCCTTCGTGGAAGCGCTGACGATGCAGAACCCGGAGCTGGCCAGCGATGCCGCACTGATCGCGCAGTTCAAGTCGATGTTCGTGGTTATGCTGCCGATCGTCCAGGGCGCAACCTCTGTGATCCTGCTGTTCGTGGCCTATCATTTTGCAACCCGGATCGTGATCTCGTCAGGCCTGACCAGTCGCCCGCGCGAAGATGTTGCAAAATCACTGCGCATGCATCGCAATGCCATCTTCGTTTTTCTCGGAGCTTTGGTTGCGACCTTCTTCGGCGGAACCATCGGACTGATGGGGGCTGCCTGCCTCGGCGCATTCGGTGGCGGCTTTCTTCTGGCCGGACTTGCCCGCATGCACCTTGCCGCACGCGGCAAGAGCTGGGGCGTGCCCGTTACCATTCTCTCCTATCTGTCGCTGATTTTCACCTTCCCGGCCCTGATCTTCGTGGTGATGGGCCTTCTCGACACACGGCGGGCAATCGCTCTTTCACCGGGAGCAACACCGCCAGACAATGATGACAATGAAAGGAATAACCCATGGACGTGATCCTGCTTGAACGCATCGCCAAGCTTGGCCAGATGGGCGAAACCGTAAAGGTTCGCGATGGCTATGCCCGTAACTACCTGCTGCCGACCGGCCGTGCGCTACGCGCCAATGCCGCCAACAAGGCCCGTTTCGAAGCCGAACGCGTGGTTCTTGAAGCGCGCAACCTCGAGCGCCGCAACGAAGCCCAGACCGTTGCCGACACGCTTGACGGTAAGTCCTTCATCGTTGTTCGCTCCGCCGGCGAAACCGGTCAGCTCTACGGCTCGGTTGCTACCCGCGATATCGTTGAGATCCTCGCAGACGAAGGCTTCTCGATTTCGCGCAACCAGGTTGTTCTCAACCACCCGATCAAGACCGTCGGTCTGCACAAGGTTGAAATTCAGCTCCATGCTGAAGTTTCTGTGACCGTCGAACTGAACGTTGCCCGTACGGCGGAAGAAGCTGAACGTCAGAAGAAAGGCGAAGACCTCACCTCTGCCGATGCCATCTACGGTGTCGACGAAGATGCGCTGCGTCCGGAAGACTTCTTCAACCCGGATGCCGATTACGACCTCGACGAAGACGACGCTGAAGAAGGCGAAGAAGCCGAGGCTTCCGCAGAAGACGACGGCGAAGAAGAAGACAAGAACGCCTGATCGGCGTCTTGAAACTCTTGTCATTCAGGCCCGGTCTCTTAACCGAGAGACCGGGCTTTCTTTATGCTATACTGAGGCGGGCTGGCTTCGATTCGTGTCAAGGTTTGCGGGTGTTTTGCGTCAAGTTTAACGCAGCCAGAACGGCCTGCCTGTGGATTACAGGGACAGAAGGCCGTGTAAGCGCATATCCCCGGATGAACGGGTGTCTTTGACTGCGTCAATTGTCTATGCTCCGTCCCACCGCCTTCAGACCTTCGGAAAAGATCGATCATGAATGACATCGCGCCTACCCTTTCCTTCCAAGCATCCGGCGCGCCGCAAGCGCGTGAAGCGCCGAATAATCTGGAAGTCGAACAGGCTCTCCTCGGTGCGATTCTCGTCAACAACAGTGCGTTTTACCGGGTCTCCGATTTTCTGAAGCCAGAGCATTTCTACGAACCGCTGCACCGCAAGATCTATGAACTTGCCGGCGATACGATCCGCATGGACAAGATCGCCAACACGATCACGCTGAAAACCCACCTGCCCTCCGACATGAAGGTCGGCGACCTGACCGTCGCGCAATATCTTGCCCGTCTTGCCGCCGAAGCTGTCACCATCATCAATGCCGAAGATTACGGCCGCACGATCTACGATCTTGCGCTGAGGCGTCAGCTGATCGAAATCGGCGAGGGTATCGTCAATACCGCCTATGACGCCCCGATTGACCTGCCGCCGTCCGAGCAGATCGAGGATACCGAGCGCAAGCTGTTCGCACTGGCCGAAACGGGCCGCTACGAGGGCGGTTTCCAGTCGTTCGAAAACGCCGTGACCATCGCGATCGACATGGCCAGCAAGGCCTTCGAGAGTGACGGCCATCTCTCCGGCGTTTCAACCGGTCTTCACACGCTTGATACCAAGATGGGCGGTCTGCAGCGCTCCGACCTGATCATCCTTGCCGGCCGTCCGGGTATGGGCAAGACCTCGCTGGCCACCAATATCGCCTGGAACGTTGCCTCGGCTTACGAGCCAGAGGTTATGCCAGATGGTACGATTGAGGCCAAGCAAGGCGGTGTGGTTGCCTTCTACTCGCTCGAAATGTCTGGCGAACAGCTCGCTACCCGTATCATTTCCGAGCAGACGGAAGTCTCGTCATCGAAAATCCGCCGCGGTGACATCACCGAAGCCGATTTCGACAAGCTGGTAGCCTGCTCGCAGACCATGCAGAAAGTGCCGCTCTACATCGACCAGACTGGTGGTATTTCAATCGCTCAGCTTTCCGCACGCGCGCGCCGGCTGAAGCGCCAGCGCGGCCTAGACCTGGTGGTGGTCGACTATATCCAGCTGATGACTGGCTCGAAGAGATCCGGCGAAAACCGCGTGCAGGAAGTGACCGAAATCACCACGGGCCTCAAGGCGCTGGGCAAAGAGCTGAACGTTCCGATCATCGCGCTTTCCCAGTTGTCGCGTCAGGTGGAAAACCGTGAAGATAAACGCCCGCAGCTTTCTGACCTTCGCGAATCAGGTTCGATCGAGCAGGACGCCGACGTGTGTTTGTTTGTGTATCGTGAGGAATATTACGTTCAGAACCTCGAGCCGCGCGACCCGGACGATCCTGCCTATGACGAGTGGAAAATGAAATTCGACAAGGTGAAAGGCACCGCCGACGTGATCATTGCCAAGCAGCGTCACGGGCCGACAGGCACTGCCAATCTCGCCTTTCAGGCCGCCTATACCCGGTTTGCGGATCTCGCCGATCCGTCCTATTCCAGCTTTGACGATTAATGATGGGCGAAGCAGCGTAAACGCGCTACATTCGCCGTAAGTTTGCAACAAACGGCGATTTCATGTGTGAATATTCGAACATTTATGAAGACGAGACGCTTTCAGAAGGTGAAATTCCCTTCGAAGCGGCACCTACCCGGCTGACGGTCGACCTCGGTGCCATTGTCAGCAACTGGAAGACCATGCGCGGGCTCTCCGGCTCTGCCCGCACGGCGGCTGTCGTCAAGGCCGATGGCTACGGGCTCGGGATCGAGGATGTCGGCGAGGCGTTGTATGGCGCAGGCGCTGCCGATTTTTCGTTGCGGTGCCTGAAGAAGGGGCGACCCTCAGGCGTTTTGCGCCGGATGCCCGGATCTTTGTGCTGTCCGGCATGTGGCCGGGTACGCAGGAGGTGTTCTTCGAAAACGACCTTGTCCCCGTTCTGGCAAGCACGGAGCAGCTGTCCTTGTTCTTTTCTGCGGTGGCGGAATTTGGCGATTTCCGTGCGCACTCCAGATTGACACCGGTTTCAACCGGCTGGGTCTGACGGTGGAGGAAGCGCTTGCACTGGCCGGGGACGTTTCGCGCCCGGCAAGTTTCGAGCCTGTTCTGATTCTCTCACACCTTGCCTGCGGGGATGATCCGGCAGCGCCGATGAACAAGACCCAGCTCGAATTGTTCCGCACTGCCACTGCAGCCTATGAGGGCGTGGACGCCAGCCTTTCTGCATCTGCCGGTATATTCCTCGGTCCTGACTATCATTTTGACCTGACCCGGCCCGGTATCGCACTTTATGGCGGCGATTCTGCAGCCCGGCACGTCGAAAAGGCTCACGCCTGCGGCAACTGCGGAAGCCCGCATCGTTCAGATTCGCGCGGCTCGCGCCGGTGAAACGGTAAGCTATGGTGCCACATTCAGGCTTTCCCGCGACAGCCGGCTCGCGGTTGCCGCTGCGGGCTATGCCGACGGGTATCACCGTTCACTATCGGGCTCGGGCGCACCATTGCGCGGGGCGGTCGAACCCGGCGGTTCCGGTTTCATTGCCGGCCACAAGGTACCGATTGCCGGACGGATCACCATGGACATGACCATCTACGATGTGACCGATGTGCCCCAAGGCGCCATCCGCGTCGGTGACTATATCGAGCTTTGTGGACCCAATCTTGCGCTGGACGATGCAGCCACGGCAGCGGGCACAATCGGATATGAGTTGCTGACCTCCCTTGGCTTGCGCTACCGTCGCCGCTATATCCAGCCGGACTGACGCGTTTTCGAAAAGAAGAGATCTTGGCCAAACAGAAGACCCAGTTCATCTGCCAGAATTGCGGCAGCGTGCATCCACGCTGGGCGGGCCGGTGCGATGCCTGCGGCGCGCTGGAATACCATCGTCGAGGAGAACCCTCTGGCGGGCATCGGCGGCGGTCCGGCACGCGCGCCGAAGAAGGGCCGCGCTGTCGCGCTCGTGCCACTTGACGGTGAAAGCGAAGAAGCGCCGCGCATAGCCAGCAATATGTCTGAACTCGATCGTGTCACCGGTGGCGGTTTCGTGCGTGGCTCGGCAGTGCTGGTGGGCGGCGATCCGGGGATTGGTAAATCCACGATCCTGATGCAGGTGGCGGCGGCCCTTGCCCGACAGAACCAGCGAGTGATCTACGTCTCAGGCGAAGAAGCCATCGCCCAAGTACGTCTTCGCGCGCGGCGTCTCGGTGCGGCTGACACGGGCGTTTTGCTTGCGGCCGAGACCAATGTCGAGGACATTCTGGCCACCCTTGCCGAAGGCCCCGCCCCGATCTGGTTATTGTCGATTCGATCCAGACGCTGTGGTCGGATCAGGCCGAAGCCGCACCCGGCACGGTCACGCAGGTACGTACCGGCGTTCAGGCGATGATCCGTTATGCCAAACAGACCGGAACCGCGATGGTGCTGGTCGGCCACGTCACCAAGGAAGGCCAGATCGCCGGCCCGCGCGTGGTCGAACACATGGTGGATGCCGTGCTTTATTTCGAGGGCGAGCGCGGCCACCATTACCGTATTCTGAGAACCGTGAAGAACCGCTTTGGCCCAACCGACGAGATCGGCGTGTTCGAGATGGGCGACAGCGGCTTGCGCGAGGTCGCCAACCCCTCCGAGCTGTTTCTTGGCGAGCGCAACGACAAGGCCCCCGGAGCTGCCGTATTCGCCGGCATGGAGGGTACAAGGCCCGTTCTTGTGGAAGTCCAGGCGCTTGTCGCCCCCACATCGCTTGGCACGCCGCGCCGCGCTGTCATTGGCTGGGATTCGGCACGGCTATCGATGATTCTGGCGGTTCTTGAAGCCCATTGCGGTGTCAAACTCGGGAATCATGATGTTTACCTCAACATCGCCGGCGGCTATCGCATCACCGAACCGGCAGCCGATCTTGCAGTCGCAGCTGCGCTGATTTCATCGCTTGTCGGACTTGCCCTCCCCGTCGATTGTGTCTATTTCGGCGAGGTCAGCCTTTCAGGTGCGGTAAGGCCCGTAACCCATCCGGCTCAACGATTGAAGGAAGCGTCGAAACTCGGGTTTTCGCGCGCTGTCCTGCCAGCCGGTTCGGCGGAAATTGCGCCGGGGAATGTAAACGGGTTAAAAGGACTTGAGAGTCTGCCGGACCTGGTTGCCGATATAGCCGGCATGAAACCGGAGCCCGGCCCGAACGATGACGGTTGATCGAACCTGAAATCGCCGGGCAGAGCAACCAACAGCATGTGCGGGCCGATGCCCTACGACAAGCGGAGCGATGAATGCCAATAACCCTGTTCGATATTATTGTTGTAGGCGTTGTTCTGTTCTCTGCTTTTCTGGCCACGGTCAGAGGCTTTTCCCGCGAAATCCTGTCTCTTCTTGCCTGGGGGCTTTCTGCAGTCATCGCGTTTTACGCCTATCCCTGGCTCACGCCGACGCTTGAGGGCTTTCTCGGCGACCCACGACTGGCAAAAGCCGGCGCCTTCGCTGCTATCTTTCTGATCGCACTTGTCCTACTTTCGCTGGTGACCACGCGATTTGCAGACTATATTATCGACAGTCGTGCAGGTGTGCTCGACCGATCACTCGGTTTTGTCTTCGGCCTTGTGCGCGGTGTTCTGATTCTGGCTGTTGCTGTCGCTTTCTGGAACTGGATGGTCGGCGATGCGCAAAGCCCCGACTGGATCAGAAATGCGAAATCCAAGCCGGCGCTCGATATGCTGGCAACAAAGCTGGAATCCTATCTGCCCGGCGGAAGGCAAATCGAAAGCAATCTCGGTCGCGATGCGACACATTTGCTGGCGATGATCGACGGCAAGCCAGCCATTCAATTTTCGCCTGATTTCAGGCCTATGAACTGATAAGTCCGGTCCGAACAGAAATCGGACGAGCCCTGCCCCAGCCAATTGCGGACCAATCGATGAACACCAGTTTTGACGACCATGATGATTTCAGCCTTGACGACGATACGCTGCATGAAGAATGCGGCGTCTTCGGCATTCTGGGCCATCCCGATGCCGCCGCGCTGACGGCACTCGGCCTGCATGCGCTTCAGCATCGCGGCCAGGAAGCAGCGGGCATCGTTTCTTATGACGGGCAGCAGTTCCGCTCGGAGCGCCATCTCGGTCTTGTCGGCGATCATTACACAGACCCGGCCATGCTGGAGAGCCTCAGAGGCTCCATGGCCATGGGGCATGTCCGCTATTCGACGACCGGCGGCACGGTGCTGCGCAATGTTCAACCGCTTTTCGCCGAACTCGGCGTCGGAGGCATTGCCATTGCTCATAACGGCAATTTCACCAACGGCCTGTTCATGCGCCGCAAGCTGATCTCCGATGGTGCGATCTGTCAGTCGACCTCGGATACCGAGGTTGTGCTCCATCTGATTGCCCGCTCCCGTGCCAAGACATCGTCCGACCGGTTCATTGATGCCATCAGCCAGATGGAAGGCGGCTATTCGATGATCGCCATGACCCGGACAAAGCTGATCGCCGCCCGCGACCCGACCGGAATCCGTCCGCTGGTGATGGGCGAACTCAACGGCAAACCGATTTTTGTTCGGAAACCTGCGCGCTCGACATTATCGGTGCAAAATTCGTCCGCGATGTCGAAAACGGTGAGGTGGTCATCTGCGAAGAGCAGCCCGATGGCTCGATTCAGATTGATTCGCGCAAACCCGCGCTGAAACAGCCCGAGCGGCTCTGCCTGTTCGAATACGTCTATTTCGCCCGTCCCGATTCCATCGTCGGCGGTCGCAATGTCTATCAGACGCGCAAGAATATGGGCGTGAATCTGGCGCAGGAAGCCCCGGTTGAGGCGGATGTGGTGGTGCCCGTCCCTGACGGTGGCACGCCAGCTGCAATCGGGTATGCACAGGAAAGCGGCATTCCCTTCGAGCTCGGCATCATCCGCAATCATTATGTCGGGCGCACCTTTATCGAGCCGACGCAGCAGATCCGGGCCTTCGGCGTCAAGCTCAAGCATTCCGCCAACAAGGCGGTGATTGCCGGCGCCCGTGTCGTGCTGATCGACGATTCGATTGTGCGCGGCACAACCTCGGTGAAAATCGTGCAGATGCTGCGTGAAGCCGGCGCAAAGGAAGTTCACATCCGTGTTGCCAGCCCGATGATCTACCATTCGGATTACTACGGCATCGACACACCGGATCGTGACAAGCTTTTGGCCAATAACCACGAAACACTTGCCGACATGTGCGAGTTTATCGGAGCGGATTCGCTGCAGTTCCTGTCGATCGACGGGCTCTATATGGCCGTCGGCGGCGAGAAGCGGAACAATGGCCTGCCACAGTTCACTGATCATCAGTTCACCGGGGATTATCCGACCCGCCTACTCGACAGAGAGCACGAGGGTGAGTTTTCCAAGATCGAGCTTCTGGCCGGCAACGGCTGAAGACTGAATTCTTCCGGAGAAGACATCATGAGTAAGTCACTCGAAGGCCGGCTGGCCGTCGTAACCGGGGCCTCTCGTGGCATCGGTTATTTCACTGCATTGGCACTGGCCAGTGAAGGCGCGCATGTGATTGCCTGCGCACGAACGGTCGGTGGACTCGAGGAGCTCGACGACGCGATCAAGGCTGACGGCAATGGCTCTGCCACGCTGGTGCCGATGGATCTTGCCGATATGGGTGCTATTGACCGCCTTGGCGGTTCGATCTTCAAGCGCTGGGGCAAGCTCGACATCATGGTTGCCAATGCCGGCGTGCTTGGTGTTGTTTCACCGCTCGCGCATCTGGAAGCCAAGGTATTCGAGCAGGTCATGACCGTGAACGTGACCGCCACCTGGCGGCTGATCCGTTCTCTCGAGCCGCTCCTGCTGCAGTCCGACGCCGGACGCGGCGTGCTGATCTCCTCTGGTGTTGCCCACACATGCCGGCCGTTTTGGGGTGCCTATGCGGCTTCAAAATCCGCAGTGGAAGCGCTGGGCCGCACATGGGCGGGCGAAACCGCGCACACCCCGATCAAGGTCACCAATTTCGATCCCGGCCGCACCCGTACCGCCATGCGCGCGCAGGCAGCCCCGGCGAAGATCCGATGACATTGCCACATCCAAGCGAAGTCGCGGCCAAGATCGTGCCGCTGACAGATCCGGCATATCAGGAAAGTGGCAGACTGTTTGTTTTCCGGGAAGATAAGCTGAAGGACTACCGCTTGCCGGAATAAGGTTCGGGCCAAAAGGAAAGACACGACATGGCAACCTGGTTGAATGAACCGGCGGAATGGACCACAGAAGACAGCACGCTCGAACTGGTGACCGACAACGCCACCGACTTCTGGCGCAAGACCTTCTACGGTTTTGTCCGCGACAGCGGGCATGCCTATGTCGAACCGGTTTCGGGTGACTTTTCCGCCAGCGCGACCATGACGGCCGACTACGAAACGCTTTACGATCAGGCGGGCCTGATCCTGCGCATCGACGAAACCCACTGGATCAAGGCGGGCATCGAGTACACTGACGGGCTGATGCATTTCTCGACCGTCGTTACCCGCGATGTCTCCGACTGGTCGGTGATCCCGCTACCTCAAGCGGATCCCAAGACACCGGTTTCGATCCGTATAACCCGGCATGATGACGCGGTGCGGGTGCAGTTTCATCTCGGCGACGGCCACTGGCAGTTGGCACGTCTCTGCCCCTTCCCTGCATCTGATGCCCAGATCGGGATGACCGCCTGCACGCCGGAACGCGCAGGCCTCAAAGTGCGGTTTTCAGGCTTTACGGTCGGCTCACCGATCTCGCGCGAACTTCACTGACCGGGTATCAGGCCTTTCGCATCCGCCACATCAGGCCGGCGCAAACGGCCAGCAAAGCGAACGCGCAGAGGCTCACAGCCTCAAATCCAATCCCTGCATAAAGCCCGCTCATAAGCAGCGGGCCGAAAAACACGGCAATATAGGTTGCTGTGGTGTTCAGGCCGATCAGCGTACCGCGTGCTTCAGGTTTTCGCTGTGCCAGCAGCAGCACGGTCAGATTGAGACCATAATGGTTGAACATGCCGAGCAGAAACGTTGCCAGCAGCGACGACCAGTAGGCCTGCGTGACCACAAACAGCGACAGGTAGAGAAACGCCGATCCGGCAAGGAAAAACGGAAAAAGCCGCGCCGGACCAAAGCGGTCGACATGCCCTGCCAGCGCTCCGCCGAATCCGAATCCAAAACCATATGCCATCACAGCAAGGCTCGCGGCCCAAGCAGAAATACCAAGCGTTTCTCGCATCTGGTGGCCGAGCAGAGCATAGCTTCCATAAAATGCAATCATGAACAAAAGCCCGGTCGAAAGCAGGCTGACAACCCCGCGAACGCGGATCACTTCACGGCGACTGAAACGTTTGGCGACAGGCGCCGGTGCACGATCACCGGTAACAGCAAAGACAGCCGCCGCTGCTACAGCCAGAACAGAAAGTGCCCCATAGGCAATACGCCAGTCGAGAACATCGCTGAGCAGTGCGGAAAGCGGCACGCCACAGATCAGCGCAATCGACCAGCCTGAAAGCACAAAACCAAAGGCCCGCGCACCCTGCCCTTCCGGTGCGGAACGCACAGCTTCGGAGTAGATCGCGGGCAGCAATACACCCGTCGCAAGTCCGGCCACGGCCTGAAACAAGGCCAGCACCTGCCAGGCATGACTGAGAGCAGAACCGGCAAAGCCCGCTGCGATCAGCAGTGCCGAGACGGCGAGCACCAGCCGCATGGCATACCGGTCAATCAGCTGTGAAAGAAAAAAGCCGAAAAGGCCGTTGCGCCGCCGAAAGCGGAAATCGCCCATGTTATCGAAACCGCGCTGGTATCAAGCGCCGCCGCCACATCCCCGAGGATCGGCCCGAGAATAAAGGAATTCGCGCCGATCAGAAAGACGCCGGCGACAAGCGCCGCCAGCCTTAGGCGAAGAAGCAGAGGTGATTGCACGGAAAGGCCTGTGTGTGGTGATTCACTTCGACCATTATCCGTGATCCCGGGCGACAATCAACCGCCCGTCCGGGTGAATCCTATGCCTGCCTTGCAATCCAGTCGTGGTCGGGATGGTTCTTGAAGCGCCACTTGCGCATCGGCCCGGCCATGACGTTCAGGTAATACATCTCGTAGCCATGCGGCGCGCCGCATGGGTGATGGCCCTTCGGCACCAGCACTACCTCGCCATCGTGAACGGCCATGGTCTCGTCCAGTTCGCCATCTTCCGTGAACACTCGCTGGAAGCCGAAACCCTGCGAAGGGTTCAGACGGTGGTAATAGGTCTCTTCCAGATATGTCATCTCCGGAAAATTATCCTCGTCATGCCGGTGTGGCGGATAGGACGACCAGTTGCCGGCCGGCGTGAACACTTCCGTCACCAGCAGGCTGTCAGCAACATCGCGGTCTTCCATCGCAATCGGATGGATGTAGCGGGTGTTGGAGCCCTTGCCGCGTTCTTCCAGCCCAATATCCTCGATGACCTGCGCCTTGTGGCCACCGTGGCCGGGCGCCGAACAGACGGCGAGCGTGCAGTCGGTGTCAGCCGTAGCAGACCAGCCGGCATGATCCGGCACATAGACGGCAGCAGGCTTTTCTCGCTCGAACACATTCATGCGTTTGCCGAGTGTACCGAAATCCTCGCCCGCGCCGGAAATCCTGGCCTTGCCTTCAACGAGTACGAGAATCACCTCGCGGTCGCCGGTGTCTTCGGAAACACTCTCACCGGCGGACAGGTGATAAAGTCCGAAGCCGACATAGCCCCATCCCGCACTTTCCGGTGTGATGTCATGGACCTTGCCGAGGGTCCCGTTCGGTTTGACCAGCAGTTTGCTCATCGCGATATCTCCTCGTCGTCTATTATTGCAGTCCGGCTTCACGCGCTGCCGCCTTCAGCGCTTTCAGCCCCATGCTCTGATAATGGGAGGGTTGCGCACCGCCGGGTCCTGTTCAGCCTCGATCACGACCCAGCCGGAGTAGTCATGCTCGGCAGCAATTTTCAGCACGCTCACGAAATCGACCATGCCCTCCTCGTCACCGGGAACGGTGAAGACGCCGCGCCGCACCCCTCCAGAAAACTCAAACCCTCACCCTGGACCTGCTGCATGATCGCGCCACGCACATTCTTGGCATGGATGTGGGCAACGCGCGCCATATGACGACGCGCAAGCGCCGCCGGGTCGCCGCCGCCGAAGGTGGCATGGCCTGTATCGAGCAGCAGATGCACATCCGGTCCGGTCAGCGCCATCAGCCGGTCGATCTCCGCCTCGCTCTGGATGATCGTGCCCATGTGATGGTGATAGACCAGCGCGATGCCGCTTTCGGCGCAGTAGGCGCCAATCGCATCAAGCTTGTGTGCAAATACTTCCCACGCCCCTCGTCAAGCACCGGCCGGTCGCCAAGGGCAGCTGCATCATTGCCGTGAATGGCGTTGGACGTTTCACAGACAATGCAGACCCTCGCGCCCTGCGACTTCAGCAGATCAAGATGCGGGCGGATCGCGGCCTTTTCATCGTCTACGGAATGAACAAGCAGGTTCAGCGAATGCCAACCAGAAACAAATTTCAACCCGTGTGCCGAAAGCACTGCCGAAAGGGCTGCCGGATCGGTCGGGAATTTATGGCCCTTCTCAATGCCATCGAAGCCGATTTGGGCGGTTTCCGAAAGGCAGGTTTCAAGCGAAATATCGGCGCCGAGGCTCTGGTCGTCGTCGTTGGACCAAGCAATCGGATTGGTTCCGTAAAGGATCATGGTTTACCCTTTCAAAGGCAAAAGAAACTCAATCGAAGGCCCGCTGACGGGTGCGGTCTTCGAGATAGGTCTTGCGCGCCGCATTAACTTGGTCACGTTCGGAGACCTCCGGCACGGCCACATCCCACCAGTTGCCACCGGCTTCCGTGGTGATCATCGGATCCGTGTCGATCACGATCACATGGCTTCGGTCGCTGGTTTTCGCCCGCTTCAGCGCTTCCTCCAGTCCTGCGATGTCATCGACTTTCTCGGCGATGGCGCCAAGCGCCGCAGCATGGGCGGCGAAATCGATATCGGAGGGAACGACATGGCGTGCGGTGTCGATCAGATTGTTGAAGCTTTCGCCGCCGGTTGCCCGCTGCAGCCGGTTGATGCAGCCAAAGCCACGATTATCCAGAACCACCACTGTGATCTTCTGGCCGAGCATGACAGAGGTCGCCAGCTCGGAATTCGCCATCAGATAAGAGCCGTCGCCGAGCATGACGATGACATCGCGCTCCGGCAGGGCCATCTTGACGCCGAGCCCGCCGGCGATCTCGTAGCCCATGCAGGAATAGCCGTAGTCGAGGTGATAGCCATTGGGCAGTTCCGTCTGCCAGAGCTTGTGCAGTTCGCCGGGCAGCCCGCCGGAAGCACACACCACCACGGTATCATCGCCGCTCTGGCGTTGGACCGCGCCGATCACATGACCATCGCTCGGCAGCGCGTTGCCCGCCGGCGCATCGGTCGCGGCCGCAACCGAGGTCATCCATGCTCTCTTGAGTTCCGGATCAATTGCAGACGCCCGACGGCCGCCAAGCTTCTCGCCCAGCATCTCAATCGCTACGCGGGCATCCGCAACCAGCGGCAGCGCATCGTGCTTGTAGCTGTCGAAGGCCGTGACGTTGATAGCCAGAATGCGCCGCGCCGGGTTCCGGAACACCGACCAGGAACCGGTGGTAAAGTCCTGAAACCGTGTCCCGAGGCCGATCACCAGATCGGCATCAGCAGCAATGGCATTGGCAGCCGACGAGCCGGTCACACCGATAGAACCGAGGTTCAGCGGATGGCTTGCCGGCAGCGAGGACTTGCCCGCCTGAGTTTCTGCCACGGGGATCTGATGGGTTTCCGCAAAGGCTTTCAGCGCATCGGTAGCACCGGAATAAAGAACGCCACCGCCCGCAACGATCAGCGGGCGTTTCGCCGCCTTGATGGCTTCAACGGCACGCAAAAGCGCATCCGCATCCGGAGCCGGACGGCGCTGGTACCAGATTTTCTCGCCAAAGAAGCTTTCCGGCCAGTCAAAGGCTTCGGCTTGCACGTCCTGACAGAAGGACAGTGTCACAGGACCGCAGCGTTCCGGATCTGTCAGCGTTGCGAGTGCGCGCGGCAGCGCGGTCAAAAGCTGTTCGGGACGGGTGATCCGGTCGAAATAGCGGCTAACGGGACGGAAGCAGTCATTGGCCGAAACCGTGGCGTCGTCAAAGTCCTCGACCTGCTGCAGCACCGGATCCGGCGCACGGCTGGCAAACATGTCGCCGGGGATCAAAAGCACCGGCAGGCGGTTCACATGGGCCAGCGCACAGGCCGTGACCATATTGGTCGCGCCAGGCCCGATGGAGGTCGTCACCGCCATAGCCTGCCGGCGGTTCTTCGCCTTGGCATAGGCGATTGCGGCATGGGCCATGGTCTGCTCATTGTGGCCGCGCCAGGTCGGCAGCAAGTCGCGCGCGCCGTAAAGCGCCTCGCCAAGAGCTGCGACATTGCCGTGCCCGAAAATCGCCCAGCAGCCCGGAATAACTGGATCACCGTCTTCATTCTTCTGGGCAATAAGATAGCGCACCAGTGCCTGTGCGGCAGTCAAGCGTATCGTTTTCATCAAACCGCCTCATCATTTGTATGCTGTTTGGCCTGTTGTCGCGCGTCATCCCAGTGACGGCAGAACCGGCGATATTTCTCTGTCATTTCGACCATGGCCTCATCATCGCTGATGGAACCGGAAAGCCATGCGCGGGCCGAATCGGCAAAGATCGAACGGCCTACGGCAAAGCCCTTGACCAGCGGGAAACCCGCAGCGGTCCTGAAGCTTGCAACCAGTTCTTCTTCCGGTGCATCGAGACCGAGCACCACGATACCGCGGGTATGGCTGTCATTGCGTTCAATCGCGGCTGAGACATTGGCCCACGCTGCTTCGGAAACCAGCGGCTCCAGTTTCCACCAATCGGGATAGATGCCAATTTCATAAAGCCTTTCGATCACTCGCGCCGCACTCATGTCATCGGTCTCGCCATGCTTTGATGACACGACTTCCATCAGGAATTCCAGCCGGTTGCGGCGGGCAGCGGCGAAAAGACGCTTCAAGGTCGCCTCTTGGTCGGTTTTCAGCGCGTCGTCATCATCCGGGTGATAGAAACACAGCACCTTGACGACATGCTCCGCCGGCCATTCGGTAAAACCACCCATATCCTCGCCAAGCTCCGGCTCAAGCGTCAACGGGCGTGACCCCGGCCACTCCGTCGGACGACCGATCCAGAGACCGGTTCCAGCGGCCTTGTACAGTGCCGAACGGCCGATCCTGCTGTCGCAGAGAATACCGTGTCCCGGACTGTTATTGGCCACATCCAGTGCGGCTTTGAGGCAAAGTTCCTTGAAGACGGCCAGCTTTTCGGCCGAAGCACCGCACTCTTCGGCCATGTCCTCCAACTGGATCCGGTGATCAAAGGCAAAGACGCGCATTTCCGGCCATTCACCATGACGGTTGGTCGACCAGTGCAACTGCTCCAGCGCCTTGTCCTTGCGCAGCGCCTGTGTCGAGGAACCATGCTCCAAAAATACTCAAGCTCGGTCAGGCTGGGATAGGCTGGTGTGCAGCCGTGGCGCGAGACCGCGAAAGCGCCACAGGCATTGGCGATCGTCAGGCTCTCGGCCCAGTCCCGATCTGTCAGCCAGCCTTTCAGGAGTCCGGCCATGAAGCCGTCACCGGCACCGAGCACATTGAAGACCTCGATGCGGAAGCTCTTTCCCGCAACGCCGCCGTCGATGTCATCGGGGATATCGTCCTCGAAGGCCGAGGCGCCATCTGCGCCGCGCTTCAACACCAGCGTTGCCGCACTTACCTTGCGCACGTTCTTCAGCGCCTGCAGGGTATCCGTCGTACCGCCAGCGATGTGGAATTCCTCTTCGGTACCGACGATCAAGTCAAAGAGAGTAAGAGTCGATTGCAGCTTGGCTGTCACCTTTTCCGAAGCAATGAAACGGTTTTCGCCGTCGCCATGGCCGGACAAGCCCCAGAGATTGGGGCGGTAGTCGATATCGAGCGCGGTGCGCGCGCCATGCTTGCGGGCCAGTTTCAGCGCTTTCAGCACTGCCGCTTCTGTCTGTGGGTTGGACAGATGCGTACCGGTTGCCACCAGCGAGCGCGCGCGGGCAATCAGCGCCTCGTCGATATCCGCCTCGCACAGCGCCATGTCGGCGCAGCTTTCACGGTAGAAGATCAGCGGAAACTGTTCCTCGTCCCGAATGCCGAGGATCACCAGTGCCGACAAGCGTTCCGGGTCGGTGACAACGCCAGTGACGTCGACCCCTTCCTGGCCAGCTCCTCGCGGATGAAGCGCCCCATATGCTCATCACCGACGCGGGTGATAAGACCAGACTTCAGCCCGAGACGGGCAGCGCCGGTCGCCATGTTGGTCGGCGAGCCTCCGAGATATTTCTCGAAGGACAGCATGTCTTCCAGCCGACCGCCGACCTGGGCGCCGTAAAGGTCGACCGAGGATCGGCCGATGGTGAGACAATCGAGTTCATGCATGCTCTAGACAGTGCCTCCCAGCGAAGATCTCGAGTTCAACAAGTTCACGTCCGCCGGCCATCAGATCCTGAAGCTGTTCGGCATTGATCTCACCACGCTTCGCAGTGCCCAGCGTCTTGCCGTGATTGATGACAGTGAAACGGTCGCCGACGGCCAGCGCATGGCGGACATTATGTGTGATGAAGACCACGCCGATGCCCTTTTGCGCACCGCGTCGATGGTGGACAGCACATTGGCCGTCTGGCGCACGCCCAGCGCCGAAGTCGGCTCGTCGAGGATCAGCACGCGAGCGCCGAAATAGACCGAGCGCGAAATCGCAACCGTCTGCCGCTCACCGCCCGAAAGCGTGCCGACGGCCTGATCGGCCGAGCGCAGCTGAATACCCATCTTCGCCATTTCCGCGACTGTGACGGCGCCGGCTCGTCTGTGGTCGAACACTTTTATGGGACCGATGCGCCGTTCCGGTTCACGCCCCATCCAGAAATTGCGGGTGACCGACATCAGCGGGATCATCGCCAGATCCTGATAGACCGTGGCAATCCCGGCGGCCATCGCATCGCGCGGATCGTTGAAGCTGACTTCCTTGCCGTCGACGAGAATGCGACCATAGCTCGGTTTGTGAACGCCGGACATGGTCTTGATGAAGGTGGATTTGCCGGCACCATTGTCACCGAGCAGACAATGGCATTCTCCGGCCATCACCGAGAGCGACACACCGGCAAGGGCAATCACCGGGCCGAAATGCTTTTCGATATCTTCGAGTTCGATCAGAGGTGCGCTCATGTCTAGCGTTCTCCCGTGATGCGGCGACGGATATAGGTGTTGAGAATGACGGCGAGCAGCAGAATAACGCCGAGGAAAACCCGGAACAGAGAGCTTTCGACCCCAGCAAAAACAGGCCCTGCTGAACAACGCCAAAGATCAGTGCGCCAAGGGCTGCGCCGATCACCGAGCCGTAGCCGCCGGTGAGCAACGCGCCACCGATGACGACCGAAATGATCGCCTCGAACTCCTTCAACAGGCCGCGGTCCGCCGCTGCCGAGCCGAACTCCATCACCTGGCAGGTGGCGAAGATAGTGGCGCAAAATGCCGTCAGCATGAACATCAGAATTTTGACACGGTTGACCGGGACGCCGACATAGCGCGCGGCCTGCGCATCACCACCGGCGGCAAAGATCCAGTTGCCGAACTTGGTGCGCACCAGCATGAAATGACCGAGCACCACCAGAACAACCGCCCACACCATCAGCATTGGAATGCCCTCGACAACCGGTTGTCCGGCGCGTGGCCCCGCAACGAAGGTCGAAATCATGTCATGTTCGGCAAGCCAGCTGAACAGCCCGGTCAAAACCTTGCCGCCGAAAAGCGAGGCTACGAAATCGCCCTCGGATGCCTCGCGAACACCGCCGATAATGGTCTTGCCGGTGGTCGAGATGGCGATGAAGATCGTCAGGCCACGCAGGATGAACAGGAAGGCGAGCGTCACGATAAAGGACGGCAGGCCGGTGCGGATCACCAGAAATCCGTTCAGCGCGCCGATGGCAACCGCGACCGCAAAGGCAGTCAGGATGGCAAGCCAGGCGGGCCAGCCCAATTGCACTGTGAGAAGAGCGATCACGATACCGGCAAAGCCGATCATCGAGCCAATCGACAGGTCGAACTCGCCCGCGATCATCAACAGGCAGGCGCCGACGGCGATAATCGCGAACTGAGCGGACACTGTGCCCCAATTGATGAAGCCTTCGGCCGAAAACATGCCGCTGTCGCCGGCAATCGTTGCAAACAGCAGGAATACGAGAATGGTGCCGCAGATGGAGCCGAGCTCGGGCCGGATCAGCGCCTTGCGCCAGCGTGGCACGGGGCGCATGCGCTCTTCGAGGATCAACTCCTCGATTGGCCGGTGCGGCTTTTGTTGTTGGGATTTGGACATCGATTTCTCTCCGCCACGCAGGCAATGGTTTTCTGGGCCGGCGGCTCTTTTGACATCCGGCAGGGCTCGGTCTTTCAGGGTACCGGCAGGATGCCGGAGAAACCGCCACGCGACAAAAGCCGCGCGGCGGCGCCATTGTCAGACGTTAGCGATACTGACCTGCATATTTCTCAACCAGTTCGATATTGCTGTCGGTGATGAAGCCCGGACCCGAATTGATCGAGTTGCCCGGCATCACGCCGTAGCGGGCATAATTGGTCAGAATGACCACCGGCAGGTATCCTTGCAGATAGGGCTGCTGGTCGATCGCAAAATCGATGGTGCCAGCCTTAATAGCATCGGCGATCCCGCTCGAAAGATCGAAGGTGCCGAAATAGACTTCGCCCGCCTGGCCCGCCTCATCGAGAGCCGCGATCGTCGGCTCGGCAGAGTTGGGACCGAGCGTCAGGATAGCGCCGGTATCGGGGTTGGAATTGAGATAGGCCATGACCTTCGACTTGACCTCGGAAGGGTCCATGCCGCTGTCAATCATCTGCTGGCCGAGTTCGACACCGAGACCGTCGGCAAAGCCCTGGCAGCGTTCAACTGATGCCGGATTGGTGATGTAGTGGTTGACGCACAGGAAGCTGTCGGCATCCGACTCCTTCTTGGCCCGCTCCCCGGCCAGCTTGCCAGCCATATATTCCGGCTGCCCCACATGCATCATTGCACCAAGCTGTTTCGACTGCTCCTCGGTGCCTGAATTGATGGTGATCACCGGAATGCCCTTGGCCACGGCATCCGAAACCGGTCCCGACAGCACGTCATAGTCGGCAATCGTCACGATGATACCATCCGGGTTGGACGCAGCCGCTTGCTGGACGATACGGCCCATATCGGCAAGGTCGCCCGTCGGCGGGTTGCGGTATTCCACTTCAACATCCATCTGGTCGCCTGCAACATTGATGGCGTTCTTGATGGTGTTCCACCAGCTGTCGCTGTCGGGCGCATGCGAGATCAGAACGAAGCGCTCGCCTTCGGCCTGCGCCGCAACAGGCGCCAGGCTCGTGATTGCGACAGCCGTTGCCGCCAGCGCAAGAAATCTTGTTTTCATGATTAAGTCCTCCTCCAAGGATGAATTCGCCCCAACCTCCTCCCGGCAAGGGCAGATTTCAGTACCGAAACGCAAATAGCTCTGCGTTTCGCGAAAGGAATTTAAATTCTATTTACGAATCATTGCAATATTTATTTTCTATTTTTTCGGCTTTCGCGAGCGGCACCGACCGAAACGGCCAGCGAGATGGCAAGCGAAAGCGAGCCGGACAACGCGCGAAAGGCCCCGACATCGGGCTCGGCCACATGCAGCGTGGTAGCGCCAAGCTGCACCAGCGGGCTGGTGACATAATCGGTGATCGCAACAAGCCCGGCGCCGCGCGCCTTGCCTGCCTCTGCGATTTCCAGCGTCCGCTCGGTATAGGGGGCAAAGGTGACGGCGAGCACGGCATCGTCGGCGCGGATCGTGTGTTCGAGACCGAGACCGGCGGTGCCCGTATGCAACACCGCAGGGATGCCCATCTTCTCAAACGCATAGGCGAGATAGGACGTCACGGGAAAGGCACGCCGAAACCCGGCAAGGTGGATCGTTTCCGCCCTGGCTAGCATTTCAACAGCATCATTCAGCGCTTCGGTTTCCACCGAGGTCAAAAGATTTTCGAGCGAAATCCGGCCGACTTCGACAAATTCGGCAAGAAGTGCTGCCGGGCTGTCGGAACCGTGACCGCGCAGCGAATCGAGCCGTGTAGCGTAGTCCGGCCATTTCCGCGAATAGTCACTGCGGAATAGCCGCTGCATCTGGGAGAAGCCGGAGAAACCGAGTTCCTGGCAAAACCGCATGAAGGCCGATGGCTGAACGCCGGCTTCCGCTGAAAGCTCGGCAACTGTCGATACCGCGACACGATCAGGGTTGGCGGCAACGAAATCGGCGCACTGTTTCAGCCGCTTCGGAAACGCCGATGAACGCTCCGCCAGGCGGGCAAAAAGGCGTCGATCGTATCGGGCGCGGCACTGGCGTGGTTGGACATGAGGGGCTCCGTGATTGCGCTTGACATATTCCACAATTGATGTTTTTAGAATTTTTATTCTATTTTCACAAGCGACACAAGATCGGTCGCGGATACGGGATTGCGGGAGGACATATGACTGTATCGATTGCACTTTTGGGCGCCGGACGGATCGGGCGTGTCCATGCGCGCGCCGTGACCTCGGTTGCAGGCGTCAGGCTCGCTGCCATCGCCGACGCCAACACCGACGCCGCCAATGAAATCGCGGCGACCTACGAGACCGCGGTTTCGACGATCGAGGAGATTGCCGCCGATGCCAGCATCGATGCGGTGATCATCGCCACCCCGACCGGCACCCATGCCGACCTGATCGAAAAATTTGCGCGCGCCGGAAAGGCGATCTTCTGCGAAAAACCCGTCGACCTCGATTCGGCGCGGGCGCGCCAGTGCCTTGCCGTGGTCGAGGAAACCGGCACCCGGCTGATGCTAGGCTTCAACCGCCGCTTCGACCCCAATTTCCAGGCCCTGAAGCAGACGATTGCCGACGGCAAGATCGGCAATCCGGAAATGCTGCACATCATTTCGCGCGACCCCTCCCCGCCGCCGATTTCCTATCTTGCCTCCTCAGGCGGTTTCTTCAAGGACATGACGATCCATGATTTCGACATGAGCCGTTTCCTGCTCGACGAGGAAATCGAGACGGTGCAGGCCAGTGGATCGGCGCTGATCGATCCGGAAATCGGCAAGATCGGTGATTACGACAGTGCCTCGACGCTTCTGACTACGGTTTCCGGCCGCCAGTGCACGATCTCGAACTCGCGTCGCGCCACCTTCGGCTATGACCAGCGCATAGAGGTTCTGGGCTCCAAGGGTGCGGTCTCCGCCGAAAACCTCCGGCCTGCATCAATCGAACTTGCCACCGCCGAGGGGTTTCTGCGTCCGCCGATCTATGATTTTTTCATGACCCGCTACGTAGACGCCTTTGCCGCCGAAATCCGCAGTTTTGCAGAAAATCTGAAATCCGGGGCTGCAATGTCGCCGAGCGGCGATGACGGGCTGAAGGCGCTTGAAATCGCCGAAGCAGCTGACACCTCGGCCCGGGAAAAACGTCTGGTTTACATTTCGGAAATCCGGGGCTGACGGAACCTTGCGGTCCCCACCGGGATCGTTGAAAAACCGGAATCCCCACAAAAGCCCGAGACCGACCGGAATGACCGGCGTTTCGGGTTCTTGCGTTGCGTGATCATCGACTTAGATCATGAAATCCTCTCAAGCGGCTCGCGCCGGGCGGCCGGATTTGCGATAATGGAAACCCGATCTGAAGGAATCTCCATTGACCGCACAGCAAACCCGTCCCGCTCCCGCCGAACCGCTCACCGTTCTGCGCGAAATCTACGGTTATTCCGAGTTTCGCGGCAAACAGGCAGCCGTGATCGAGCAGGTCATCTCAGGTGGCGACGCCGTGGTGCTGTTTCCCACAGGTGCCGGAAAATCCCTCTGCTATCAGCTGCCCGCGCTCTGCCGAAACGGCGTCGGCGTGGTGATTTCGCCGCTGATTGCACTGATGCGCGATCAGGTTGAGGCGCTGAAGCAGCTCGGTGTGCGGGCTGCGGCCCTCAATTCCTCACAGTCCCAGGATGAATTCGTCACGACACGAAGGGCTTTAGCGCGGCATGAACTCGACGTCCTTTATGTCACGCCGGAACGGGTGGCCACGTCCGGCTTCATGGAGATGATGCGCGATCTCGATATCGCGCTCTTTGCCATCGATGAAGCCCACTGCGTTTCCCAATGGGGGCATGATTTCAGGCCGGAATACCGGTCGCTCGACCGGCTTGCCGAGGCCTTTCCCGGCGTGCCGCGTATGGCGCTGACGGCAACCGCCGATCCGCATACCCGCGAAGATATCATCGAACGGCTGGCGCTTCAGAATGCGGCCGTGTTCACGACCTCGTTCGATCGCCACAACATCACCTACGAAATCGTCGAGCGCGAACAGCCGCGCCGCCAGCTTCTGGATTTTCTGTCCCGCCACAAGGGCGAAAGCGGCATTATCTACTGCCTGTCGCGCGCCAAGGTGGAGGAAACTGCCGAATGGCTGAACACGCAAGGGATCTATGCGCTGGCCTATCACGCCGGCATGCCACGCGAGACCCGTGATGCCCATCAGGATGCTTTCCTGCGCGAGGAAGAACTCTGCCTTGTGGCTACCGTCGCCTTCGGCATGGGGATCGACAAGCCGGATGTCCGCTATGTCGCCCATCTCGATCTGCCAGGTTCGGTGGAGGCCTATTATCAGGAGACCGGGCGCGCCGGCCGAGACGGCCTTCCCGCCGATGCCTGGATGGTCTACGGCATGGCCGACGTCACCCAGCGCGGCCGCATGATCGACCGCGGCGCCTCCGCCGATGAGGTCAAGCGCGTCGAGCGCACCAAGCTCAATGCGCTGCTCGGCATCTGCGAGACGGCGGACTGCCGCAGACAGGCCATTCTTGCCCATTTCGGCGAGCAGCACGGCGGCAATTGCGGCAATTGCGATACCTGCCTGTCGCCGGTCGAAACCTGGGATGGCACCGAAGCGGCCATCAAGGCCATGGCCGCGATCTACCGCACCGGAGAGCGTTTCGGCGCCGGCCACCTGATCGATGTGCTGACCGGCAAAGAAACAGAACGAACCGAGAGCTTCGGCCATAACACCATGCCGGTTTTTGGCGCGGGCAGGGATATCGCGCCCAAGACATGGCAATCGGTCTATCGCCAATTGCTGGCAAAGGGCCTGATCCGCGTCGATCACGATGCCTATGGCGCCCTGAAGCTCGAGCCCGAGGCCCGCGCGGTGTTCAAACACGAGCTTTCGCTGCGGTTCAGGGTCGACCGCACGCCCAAGGGCAAAGCGTCCTCCGGCGCGCGCAGGCGCAATGATGCGAAAGCAGCTCTTTCCGAACATGATCAGGCGCTGTTCGAGGTCCTGCGCACAACCCGCACAGCACTGGCAAAGGAGCTTGAAGTTCCGCCCTACGTCATCTTTCCTGATGCGACATTGATCGCGCTGGCCAGCCAGCGCCCCGGTTCAGCGGAGGCAATGCTTGAGATCCAGGGCGTCGGAAAAACCAAACTGCAGCGCTATGGCGCAGAGTTTCTGGACGCCATCCGCGCCCACGGCTGACGAAAAGCCGGGCACTGCCTTTCCGGCTCCCCTTGATTTTCAACGGAACAATTTCCTTTCCGCTTGGTTTAACGGGAGAATCCCCAACCGAAGGAGAGATTGTGATGAGCAAGATCGACAAGGAAAAGGAAACCGAACGCACGCTGCGCCAGGTCGAAAATATGGGCGCGGGCGGCCATCTCGGCGGCACCTATTTCGGGCAGGAACCGGATGCCAGCACATCGGCAAATCACGGCAAATCGCAACAGAACGGCAATAGCCCTTCATAACAACCGCAGCCCGAAAGCGGCCTGAACCAAGACCCGCCGCCTGACAGGACGGCGGGTTTTTCCGTTCAACGCGCCGGACAAAGGAACGGTATCATGACCACTACAAAACAGACGAAGACCGCCATTCTCTATCGCATGGTCATGCCTGATCATGTCTGCCCGTTCGGCCTGAAATCGCGCCATCTGCTGAAGAGCAACGGCTATGAGGTGGAAGACCATCATCTTACGACCCGGGAGGAGACCGATGGCTTCATGGAGGAACACGGCGTCAAGACGACACCCCAAACCTTCATCGACGGCAAGCGCATCGGCGGCTACGACGATCTGCGCGTTTTCTTCAAGCTTGACCCACCGCCGGAAGAGCAGAGCGAAACCAGCTACAAGCCGGTGATCGCGATCTTTGCTGTGGCGCTTCTTCTGGCGCCCGGCCTGTCCTGGCATCAATACGGAACACTGCTGTCGCTGCGCGCTGTCGAATGGTTCATCTCGCTGTCGATGACTATTCTCGCGATCCAGAAGCTGCAGGATGTCGAGAGCTTTTCCACGATGTTCCTGAATTACGACCTGTTGGCCCGCCGCTGGGTGCCCTATGGCCGCATATACCCTTTCGGCGAGGCGCTCGCCGGCATTTTGATGACCGCCGGCGCGCTCGTCTGGTTGTCGGCGCCGGTCGCCCTTTTCATCGGTATCGTCGGTACGGTCAGCATCTTCAAGGCGGTCTATATCGACAAGCGAGAGCTCAAATGCGCCTGTGTCGGCGGCAGTTCATCCGTTCCCCTCGGCTTTGTTTCACTCACCGAAAGCGTGATGATGACGCTGATGGGCATATGGATGCCGCTGAAGGCATTGCTGTTCTGAAACAAGCGGACAGGGCGACGACGCCCTGCCCTTTTCGCTTTGAAGCCTGATCAGCCTGCCGCCAGACTGGCATCGGCTTCAGGTTCTTCAGCACCGCCGGCGATGATGACCGGCACCAGCAGATCGCCCCAGCTTCTGGTGCCGCCATGGTGGCGGGCAGAGCGGATGATCTCGACCGAAACCCCGGCATCGACCGCCCGCATGACCGACTGATTGAGCCGGTGCAGATCATTGGCAACCATGCGGATGGCGGCCTGTTGCTCGCTGGACATGCGCGTGGCCTGAGCCTCGGCACGTTCCTTGACATTGATCTTACGCGTCATGTTATCTCCTCCTCATCGAAAAGAATGCTGGTGCCTTATTCAGCAGCATGAAACTGGGCTGTTTCGGTGGATTCGCCCATCGCTGTTGTCGAGCCGGTACCGCCGGTGATCGCCATCGAAACCGCATCGAAATAACCCGTCCCGACCTCGCGCTGATGCCGTGTTGCGGTATAACCGTTGGCTTCGGCGGCGAACTCCGCCTGCTGCAATTCGCTATAGGCGGCCATTTGCCGGTCGTTGTAGCCGCGTGCCAGTTCGAACATGCCGAAATTGAGCTGGTGGAAACCCGCAAGCGTGATGAACTGGAACTTGTAGCCCATGGCGCCCAGCTCTTTCTGGAAGCGCGCGATCTCGTCATCACTGAGATTTTTCTTCCAGTTGAAGGATGGCGAGCAATTATAGGCGAGCAGCTTGCCCGGATGATGTTTGTGCACGCCCTCGGCAAACCTGCGGGCCTGATCGAGATCCGGTTTCGAGGTTTCACACCAGATCAGGTCGCAATAGGGTGCATAGGCCACGGCGCGAGCAATACAGGCTTCGAGCCCGTTTCTGACCCGGTAAAAGCCCTCCGCCGTCCTTCCCGCTTCATAATCAACGAATGGCTGGTCGCGCTGATCGATGTCGGAGGTCAGCAGCTTGGCCGCTTCGGCATCGGTGCGGGCAATGACCAGCGTCGATACGCCCATGACGTCTGCGGCAAGCCTTGCCGCCGTCAGATTGCGGATATGGGCGGCGGTCGGGATCAGCACCTTGCCGCCCAGATGTCCGCATTTCTTTTCAGATGCGAGCTGGTCTTCAAAATGCACGCCGGCAGCGCCGGCCTCGATATAGGCCTTCATGATTTCGAAGGCGTTGAGCGGTCCGCCGAAACCGGCCTCCGCATCGGCAACGATCGGCGCAAACCAGGTCTCGACTGAGAGTTCATTGCCTTCCGAAATTTCAATCTGATCAGCACGTTGAAGTGTTTTATTGATGCGTTTTACCAACTCCGGACCGGCATTGGCCGGATAAAGCGACTGATCAGGATACATCGCAGACGCCGTATTGGCGTCAGCGGCGACCTGCCAGCCGGACAGGTAAATCGCTGTGAGCCCGGCCCGGACCATCTGCATGGCCTGATTGCCAGACTGGGCTCCGAGTGCGTTGACGAAATCCTCATCATGGATCAGCTGCCACAGCCGTTTGGCGCCTTCCTCTGCCAGTGTTGCCCGGATCTGAACCGAACCGCGAAGACGGCGCACATCCTCGGGACCATAAGGCCTTTCAATACCGTCGAAACGCCCGGCAGGTGCACCGTCAACAATTCTGTAAAACTCAGTCATGCCTGTTCTCCTCCTCAAGACAGTTTGAATGCAGTCACGACACAAAACATCAATATGACCGCATTTGATGTGACAAACTTAACTGAATTGACAAATGAAAAGCCACAGAATTGCGACTAATCAATTCATAAATCGGGTCATCTTGTATTCTGCTTGACTGTTTCGTTTTGTAATGTTGTAAATTATGTCAACATGTATTCACGCAAGTCTGGGAGCAAAAAGGTGGCAGAGAAGAAGATTTTCGCAGGGCCGCGTCTGCGGCGGATCCGCAAAGGGCTCGACCTGACGCAAACCGCAATGGCCGAGGCGCTCTCAATCTCGCCGTCCTATCTCAATCTGATTGAACGCAACCAACGCCCCCTGACCGTTCAGCTTGTGATGAAACTGGCGACCGTTTACGGCATCGATATCGGCGAGTTACAGGGAGAAAGCTCAGGCACGATCAGCCAGCTCAAATCGGTATTCTCGGATGCCTTGCTTTCAGGAGAACTGCCCGGCGATCAAGAGCTTCTGGAGGTGGCTGAAGCGGCCCCCAACGCCGCGCTTGGCGTGATCAAGCTTTACCGTGCCTATTGCGAACAGGCCGCCCGCCTGTCGGACCTCACCACCCTTCTGGCCCATGAGGGCCGCGAAACACATCTGCCGGGAAAACGCTTGCCGCATGAGGAGGTCCGCGACGCAATTTCACGCCGCCCCTATTTCTTCGACAGTGTCGACCGCGCCGCCGAAGCCCTGCACAACGAACTCGCACCGGGCGACGACCTTTCCGCCGCATTGAAGACATGGCTGACGGAGCGGCACAGCATCGCCGTCAGGGTCTTGCCACCGCACGCCATGGTCAATCTCGGCCGCCGTTTCGACAGGCATACGATGCGGCTGTTCATTTCGGCGCGTTTCTCCCCTATGACCGCCAACGCGAAATCGCCATTGAGGTTGTCCTTCTGGCGCTGGCTGAACCGATAGCGCTGGCCATCGACGCTCTGGCCCTTTCTAGCGACGAAGCCCGGCGGATCGCCCGTTTCGAGCTTGCCCGCTACGCCGCGCTGGCAGTGATGATGCCTTACGATGCGTTCATCGAAGCTGCCCGCCGTGACCGGTTCAACATCGGGCTTCTCTGCGGACGCTTCGGCGTTTCCTTTGAGCAGGCGGCAATGCGTCTGGTCAGCCTGCAGCGTCTGGAAAACGCCGGCCTGCCCTTCTTCGCGATGGAAATCGACCAGGCCGGCAATATTTTGCGACGCATCGGCGCAGAAGGTTTTCCGCATGCGGGCTTTCGCGGCGAATGTCCGCGGCTTGATCTTTATGATGCCTTCTCGCGGCCCGGCCGGATCGTTACCCAGAATGTGGAAATGCCGGATGGCATCGGCTATCTCGCGATCGCACGCACACTGGAAGGCCCGGAACCGGCAATAGGCGAGCGGCCGCACCTGACTGCAATCCTGCTCGGGCTGCGCCGGGACAAGGCCGCAGCAACCGTGTATGGCGCCATTGGCAGCGCCAGCGCGGAAGCCATTCCGATTGGGCCGGTCTGTCGTCTTTGCGAGCGTCCCGGCTGTCTTTCACGCGCAGAGCCGCCGGTCACCCGCCCGCTCGGACTGGACGAGAATGGTCGCCGGGCTTTCGGCCTTCGACTTCCGCTGAACCTTTCCAAACTCTGAGGTCTCGGCCACGCCGCCCTGCCGACACCCCGGCGAAAACAGAACCTCAGAACTGGTCTGTCCAGCGCGGGTGGAAATCGTCGATCACAAGAGGGTGACTGTGGGTGCGGTGGCCGTCGAGATGCGGATGGTCGAGCGGGAGGTTGTCATGGCTGTGTTCCAAGGCTTCGTCTTCCCCGCCTGCAGGCCACTGGATGAAACAGACCGCGATACCCAGGCTCGCAAGACCTGCCAGCACCACGAGCGCGGCAACCACGCCGAATTCCGTCATCAGCCAGCCGGAAAGCGGATAGGTCAGCAGCCAACACGCATGGGAGAGCGCAAATTGCGCGGCAAACAGAGCCGGCCGGTCTTGCGGATGCGCAGAGCGACGCAGCAGACGCCCGGACGGTGTCAACACGGCCGCATAGCCTAAGCCGACTGCGAGCCAGGCGCCAAGCAGCCCGGACCACGCCAACCCGCCAAATACGATGCCTGCAGCAAGCGTCAGCAGCGTGACCACCATCAGCCCTGCGCCCGCCAGCATGACAGGCCGATCCGCAACACGGTCGAGAATTTTCGGCAGCAAAGAGCTGCCGTCATCGACCCGGCGCCGAAGGCAAACATGGTCCAGGCGAGATCGCTGGCGGAAAGGCCGAGCAGCCCCCGCACCAAAACAACCGAATTGACCAGCACCATGGCACCCGCCGCGGCAACGGCAAGGCTGAGCGCAAGGAGCCCGCGCAGCCGTGGTGTGGCCAGATAAATCCGGATACCGCGCGTGGTGCGGTCATAAATGCCACGAGTTTCTGATGCCCTGGGGCTCGGCAGCAATACCGAGACAACGAGCAGCGCGGATGCAAGGAACCCGACCATCGTGCCGAGAAACAGCACATTGTAGCTCATCACCGCCAGCAGCAATGCGGCAAGCGTGGGGCTGACAATGTTTTCAAGGTCGTATGCCAGTCGCGAAAGCGAAAGCGCCCTTGTGTAGCGCGCCTCTTCAGTCAGAACGTCGGGGATCGTCGCCTGAAATGTGGGCGTGAACGCAGCCGATGCCGATTGCAGCAAGAAGATCAGCAAATAGACCTGCCAGACCGATGTGACAAACGGCAGCGCCAGCGCCGCGCCGGCGCGCACCAGATCGAGCGTGACGAGCAGCATCCGCCGGTTGACCCGCCCGGCGAAGGCACCGGCAACCGGCGCGATGCCGACATAGGCAACCATCTTGATGGTGAACACAGTGCCGAGAACCATTGCCGCGCCCTCGCCTGCAAGGTCATAGGCCAAAAGCCCGAGCGCGACCGTTGCCAGCCCGGTGCCGAGCAGCGCCACGATCTGCGCCAGAAACAGGTGGCGATAGGTGCGATCGGTGAGAATCTCCAGCATATCGGTCTCACAGATAACGGGTGATGGCCTTCAGCTCGGCGCGCTCGGCGTCTGTGCCGTCAGCGTCAAGGCAATGGTCCATATGATCGTGAATCAGGGTCTGCTTTGCATTGCGGACCGCGCTTTCCACTGCCTGCAATTGCTGCGCGACATCAAGACAGGATCGCCCGGCCTCAATCATCTCAACAACGGAACGCAGGTGCCCCTCGGCGCGCTTCAGCCGCGCGACGACCCTGGGATGACTTTCATGTCGGTGTGTATCGCTCATGCACGCAGTTTATCCTCCCCAGGGGGATATGGAAAGGTGCTTTCTACGCGCTCCAGAATGACCTTCTGAAAGCCTGCCACCAAACTCTTGTGCGGATGTTTCAGGGCTTGGTGGGTTTCCAGCCACGCTCCGACAATGGCTGATCCGGTGCTTCGATGGTGATGAAGCTTGCGAGTTCCGGACCGAAGGTCGGCAGCGCCATCGGGCAGCGAACGCCCGGCAATACGCGCACGTCGAAAAGCTCCTTGATGCCGCCTTCGAGGCGAAGCCATTCGACGATATCGCCATTGGCTGTGTTCACGATCTGCAGACCGCACCACGCCTCGGCTTTGCGCTTTTCCAGCTCGTCCTGAAGATTGAGCCCGGAGAACACGCCCTCGCGCCGCGCAAGCGAAAGCCCGACGAAGGCGTGCCCCTCATGAAAGGACAGGCCGCGCAAGAAGCCGGGACAGAATGCGACGTGTTCCCGCTTCCGGCTTTCCAGATCAAGCCGGGTGAGAAAGCCATTCCCGGAATCGAGAAACCACAGCGCGCCATCATGGAGGCGCGGCGAGTGCGGCATAGACAAGCCTTCGGCGACAATTTCATCGGTTTCGATATCGACGACCACGCCGCCATCACGGCGATGTTCGCGCCAGCCATCGACGATATCCGAGGTCGAAACCGACGTGACAAATCGCGGAACGCCATTTTCCATGGCAAGACCGTTCAGGTGGCACCGATCTTCCGGCGCCAGTCTGGAGATGAAAGGCGGGCGCCAGACCGGCTTGAACGAATGCGCGACGCTGTCTGTCGCCAGACACGAGTATTTCGTGTTGACGAAAATCAGACGACCGGCGGCGTCGATGCCGAGCTCGTGGACATCCAGATCGGAAACCGTCTGGCCGCGACGCGGCACATAGAGCTTGTCGAACTGGCCGTTTGCACGCTCATGGGGCGCCAGCACATTTTCGAAGCGCCATATCTGCGCAAGGCCGGCCAGAAGAAGACGTTGCTGATCGCCGATCAACCCCATCGCCCTCACGAAATTGCGCTGATGCAACGACAACGATCCGTTGGGCAACGTCCCGACAAGAAACAGCTGTCCGGTCTGATAGGACGTAAACGCGACAGAACAATTGTGCATCGCCAGCCACTGCGGAAACCCGCGTGAACAGGTCACATTGGTCTGAAGAACCGAGGGTCTACCGGCTCTTCCGGCGCATCCGCGCGATCCTGCGAGGGTGGCGCTTCCGATGCGCCTGATGGCTGAGCGATGCCTTCAGCGGCGGCGGCGGCATCCTTCGTTTCGGACAGATCGGCGGGCATGCGGTATTCCTGTGCATTGGGTAAGATCAGGGCGGCAGAGAAATCTCTTGCCGCTCTGAGATGTTTTCGACGGACGAAAGCTCGCAGGTTTCGTCAGAACCGGTATCCGAACCGGATCGAACCGGTGTGGGCCTGATAGTCATTGGCAAACGCACCATCATACTGGAATTTGAGCTCCATGCCCTTCCGCTTTGCCAGATCCAGGCCGAAGGTGACATGGCCCACCGTATCGGCAATCGGTGTGAATGTCGAAAAACTGTCCATCGATGAAAGCCCGGCAAAGCGCGCGGTGGTCTCCCAATTGTCACTTGAGAGAAACGATACGCCGAGATCGCCGTAAAGCCGCGCCGGCCAATCCTCCATGAACGGGATCCGTGCCCCGAACTCGATGCCTGGCGTGACCCCGAAAGCGGTATCGGAATTGCCGTCGACCATCAGGTTCATCGCACCGGCGCCCGTTTCGGTATAGCCGTACTGGTGCATGTTGATGACGTCGAAGTCGACCTTCGGGCGCATGTAGTATTCATCGCCGAAGGCAAATTCGTACGACGCACGGGCACGGGCAAAGAACATCGCCGAATCCGGCTCGCCGCGTGCCGTCGCTGAAAGCGTATCGAGATTGATATAGCGCTTGGAATCGCCCCAGTTGTAGCCACCGCCTCCGACGAGGCCGAAGAGCCAGGGGCCCATTTCCTTCTTCAGCGCAACGGCACCGGTGAAGGATTGCTGCTCCATCTTCTCCGAGCCGCTGTCATTGCGGAACCAGCTGTTCTCGTAGGTCAGCCCCGAGCCAAGGAACCAGCCGTCGGAAAGTTCTGTTTGCCCGCCAAACTGCAAACCACCGACGGACTGCGTATAGCCGGAGGAATCGCCGTGCGCGCCTTGCGTCGTCTCGCCGCCAAGCACGCGGCTCCAGACACACGAGCCCTCGTCCATCAGCACGCCCGTCGTTTCAAAGGCGGGACATGACAGAACGCTGTTGGCTGCGGCAATGGCGGCAGACGGCGAGATCAGCCAGCGGGGCCGCTGCCGTTTGTGAGGCCAGCTCCAGCAGCATGTCGGAGAAGGTCTCCGGTTCGGCCTGATGGAATGCACCGAAAGCCGCGCCAAGGGATATTTCGTCTTCGCCGAACTTCACCTCAGTCGCACTGCCATCGGCGATCCTGTCCCAGGCCTGCTGCATCGCCTTCGAGACCCCGCCGGCATTCCTGCCCAGTGAAACACCGTTCCCGCTGAAGTGGGCATCATCCACGGAAAACCCGTGCCAGCCCTCGGCGGATTTTGTCACATCGGTAAAGTCGAAAACCAGAGAGGACAGCGCCGTGATCGTCGACGTATCGGTGCCCTCGGCCATCAGAAAATCGGTGCGCGTATCTGGAAGCAGCGCATTGGCGTTGACATCCACACCCCAGGTACCGGCGAAATCCCCGCGATCAGAAGTTTGTCGGCTGTGCCGTTTTCCATGTCGACATCGACATTGGTGAACAGCCCACCCTTGCTGGACGTCTCCGTCCGCCAGTCGATCCTGTCGCTGCGCTTGAAATAGCTGAACGGCGAGAACGTGGTCGAAAGGCCGAGATCGGCAACATTATAGGCACTGCCACCGGATTTTGTCCCGACACCCAACAAATCGCCGGTAAACTGCGTCTCTTTGGTGTTCCATGCACCGCCGGGATTGATATTGCCGGCGTTGAGAACACTGTCGACATCGGCGATCGCACCGGTCACGAAGGTGCCCATCCCCTGGTTCAGGAACAGGGTTGTACCGGCCAAAGCCGCCGTCTGGACCATTCCGTTCGCCGCGGAAGACGATGACGTCGCGAAGTCGTGCTGCACGATATTGCCGGTGAATGTGCCGGAATTGCTGGGCGTGACGCTGGTCTTCTTGGCCGCCGAAACATAGAGCGCGCCGCCCTGAAACTCTCCGTCCACGGCGGCCGCTTTGGACCCCGTCAGCGTCCCGCCCTCGTCCAGCGTCAGCGTCATCGTATCGCCGGTGGTCTGGGCCCAGACGCCCCACGCCGTCGGGTCGTTGACCGTAACAGAGCCACCGATCGTCACGGAGAGTGAACCGGATGACGTATTGCCATCCGCATCAGAACCTTGCGTGTTGTTGAAACGACCGAGTGTGCCGGCATAGGTCTTGCCGTTCTGGGTGAAGATGCCGCCCGACCCGCCAATGGCCTGGGCCACGATGCCGTGGGCGTATTTGCCGGTGGTCTTGACCGATGCGCCGGCGTCGACCGTAACGTTGACGATGCCGGCGCTATCCGCGTTGCCGCTGTCGGAATAGTAGTAATTCGAACCGCTCGACGTGCCGCCGTAATAACCGTAGGTCGCATTGAGCTTCTGCGCCAGATCGGCCGAAACGCCGCCGCCGCCGGAAACGCTCTGCGCCAGTATGCCGAAAGCGCCATCGCCCGAGGTGACGATGGTGGCCTTGTCTTCCAATGAGATATCGACGGGGTGAGCACTATTCGGCGCCTGACTCTGGACAGAACCGGCCTTGTCGAAACTGTTCGCAGCCGCCGTCAGGAAGCCGCCGCCGCCGCTGATCGACTGGCCGACAACACCGACAGAGCGTTTACCGGACGTGCCGATATAGCCGGAATGATTGACCGTGACATACTCCCCGTGAGCGCCACCGCTGTCGCTCCCGCTGCCGAAGGTGGAACTGATGACACTGGAAATGCTCTCGTCATTGACGGCGCTGGAGGTGCCGAGGGCGACACCCGCAAAACCGCCGCCGCCGCCGATGGACTGCCCCAGAATGCCATTGGCGTTATCGCCGGAGGTGGTAATCTTGGTACCTGCAATCGTATCGATCGTCACATTGCCTGCGCCGCGGTTATCGGCGGACTGCCCTTTCGCGCCGAATTTGACATTGACCTTGTCCATGGCATAGCCGGTCTGGATCGCATGACCGCCACCGCCGCCGACCGACTGGGCAATGACGCCGTTCGCAGCAAACCCGCTTGTGTATATGTTCGCGGCATAAACGGTGACATTGCCACCATCGCCGGCCGCACCGTTACTCGCCCCGAACGAGATCGTCGAAACGTCGAGATCGGCTTCCGTCGCGGCGACCGAAACGCTGTTGGCGCTTGACGACGTCGCGGCCGCCCCACCGCCGCCGCCAATCGACTGGGCCAGAACACCGTGCGAAAAGGAGCCATAGGTTGTGGTCGTGCCTGTGGACTGGGACGAGCCCTTCTGTTCGACGCCAACATAGACATCACCGCCATCACCGCCGCTGCCGCCCGAGGCACCGGTATTGGCTGAAAGCGTGACGGCCACGTCAAACGAAGGATGCGCCTTTACCCAGTCGGTGAACTTGACCTTGCTTTCCTTCTCGAACTCGAAGGCATGGCCGATAGAGCTGGTGCCGGAGCCGCCCTGGCCGCCGCCGCCGCCAATCGACTGTGCAACCAGCCCGGCAGAGGAGTCTCCCTTGGTCAGGATCGTTCCGTTGTTCCATGCATAGACATTGCCGCCGGTTGCACCTTCACCGCCGGTCGCACCAATTCCGATTTCAAGTTTGTTGTCGGCGTTAACATCTCCCGTACCGCCGCCGCCCTTGCCACCGCCACCGCCAATCGACTGGACAAAGAGACCGGCCGCGTTCGATCCGGAGGTTTTGACAGAACCGGTATCCGCCACACCGCCATAGGCCGAACCGCCATCGCTGCCCTCACCGGCGTCTCCACCGATCGCAAGCGACACGTTGAAGGTAGAGCTGCCGAAATAGTCAATGCCGTCAGTCTCGCCGGAACCGCCCTGTCCGCCGCCGCCGCCAACCGACTGAACAAGCATACCGTCTGCGAAATCGCCATTGGTGGCGATCGCGCCGTAATTATGGGCGAAGGCTTTTCCGCCGCCGCCTGCGGCTCCGCCCTGGCCCCCGATCGAGAAGGTGAGCGTGGCAGTGACGGAGTCACCTTCCAGCTTTTTCTGAAGCTCAGCCTCACCACCGGTCACCTTGGCAAAGGCGCTCTGAAAGGTTGCGGTTCCGGCAGCAGCCGTTGAATCGCCCCCTGGCCGCCGCCGCCGCCGATGGACTGGACGTGCAGGCCAAGCGCGCCGTCGCCTTGCGTCGTGGCGGAGCTGCCTTTTCGAGAATGACTTTCGCCTCCGCGCCGTCGCCGGCAACGCCGCCATTGCCGCCATGGGATACCGACAGCGCAAGCGCGAAACTGTCACCTTTTTCGTCGAAAGGCAGCCCAAAGGCCAGCGACTTGGCGCTCGAAGTACCGCCATTGCCGCCGCCGCCGCCGACCGACTGCACCAGAATGGCGGTGGCATCGTAACCGGTGGTCGAGACCGCACCCGAATGGGTCAGTTCCGCACTGCCGCCATCACCACCTGCGCCGCCATTGCCACCGGTTGCGATTGCGATGGCAAAGGTTTTGCCGACAGAGACCGATTTCGCCGCGCCGCCACTGCCACCGCCACCGCCAATCGACTGAACAAGAATACCGAGACCATTGACGCCCTCGGTTGCCAGCTTCGTTCCTGATGTCGTGGTGACATCGACAGAGCCACCATAGCCGCCATCGCCGCCATAACCGCCGATGGCATCGGCAAAGCCGACGCCCCAGGCTGTCGCCTTGCCGCCGGCACCGCCGCCGCCGCCGATCGATTGCGCCACGATGCCGGCGGCATAGTCGCCGGAAACCTTTATATTGCCGCTGGACTGCACGGTAACACTGCCGCCGTTACCGCCATTGCCGCCGCTGCCGCCGACGGCAACGAACAACCCCTTCTTGTTGCGGCCCGTACCACCGCCACCGCCGATAGACTGGGCGACGATACCGTGCGCATCCGCGCCGTAAGTGGCGAGGGCGCCATCGTTTTTGACCGAGATTGAACCGCCGTCAGAACCGTTGCCGCCGGACTTTCCGCTGCCGCCAATGCCGCCGATCGCCCCTTTGCCGGTATTGTCGCCGCCACCGCCGCCGATCGACTGCGCGAGAATAGCAATGCCGCCGCCAAGCGGCACATCGCTCGCACTGTTGGTGCCCGTTTTTCCCGCCGCATATCCGCCATGGGTGGTAATGCTGGCCTTGTTGATCACCTGAACGCCAGCCCCGTGGGCACCGCTGGCCTGGCCGCCGACAGTCTGGCCATCCGTATCATTGACGGCTGAATAGGAGCCGTAGGACGTGGTCGAAATCGATCCGCTCGAGGTCAGGATCCCGCCGCCGCCGCCGATCGACATGGCGACAATACCGTGGAATCGATACCGTAGGTTTCAATTGCACCGGTATTGTAAACATAGGCCTCGCCGCTTGAGTTCGAGGCGATATTGGCATCACCCCACTGAAAACCGCCATTGCCGGACCAAACATAGATGCCGCCGCCCGCACCGGACGAAACCGTGACAATGCCATGGGAATAATCGCCCTTGGTGGTCACTGACATCGCGTTTTGCACATAGACATTTCCGGATGTGCCGCCTATGCCGCTGCTGCCACTATCCGTCGAGGCTTGTGAGGCAATCTGGCCCAGCCCGCCGAGCGATGTCGCCACGATGCCGCTGGAGTTTTTCCCGGATGTGCCAATGCTTCCGCCGCCCGAAAGCTTGACCTTAACCGTGCTGGCCGCACCACCCTGTTTGGACGCGTCATAATAATCCAGGCTGGAACCGCCATAGCTGGCGGCAAGAATGCCCGCTGAACTATCGCCCGATGTCTTGATTGTGGTGCCGGAAGCACCGTAGAGCGTGACGTTGACAGCGCCGCCATCGCCGCCGTCATATCCGCCGCCGGAACCATTGGTGTTGACCGGCCCCTGCCCGCCATAACTGATGGCCGCCAGTGCAATGCCAGTTTTGCGATCGGCAAAGGTCCAGTCTTCGCCGATTTTTCCGGCGGCAACCGTCGAAACGGTACCTGCAAATGCGGTGTCGCTGGAGCCAAGTGTCAGAGTGGCGGTACCGGCCTTGCCGCCAATGCCACCCTGCGCGCCGCCCGCCGATGTGTTGTTCGGGCTGTTACCGCCGTATGAGGCGACGAAAACCCCGCCGCCGGCGCTGGTCGATGCGATCGAGTTCACATCGCCGGAGACCATCACCGTTGCATCTTTGCCATCGCCGCCGGTCTCCGCCCATGTGGCGCCGCCCCGGCTGATCGCGACGATCCCGAAACTTGTGGCGGAAATGTCGGCTGTCGTGCTGACGTTAACGGTTCCGGCATCGCCGCCATAAGTGGCATAGGCCATTCCGCCGCCGGAGACGGCATAAATGCCATGCCGCGCGGCCCCTGAATGGCTGCTGTATTGGTAACCGAGACATTGCCCCCAGCGCCGCCGGAGTATTTGTCTGCATCCTTAACCTCGGCACGGAAATTAAGGCTGCCGGCAGAAACGACGGATATCGCGTCGGAATGCGATTTCTTGTAGAAATTCGTTCCGCCGCCCGGCGCCGAAAACGAGATCATCGAAGAGACATCGCTTCCAGAAGAAACGTCGATGACCGCGTTGTTGGTGATGGTGATATTCAGACCCGGCTGCGGATGGTCCGGCGGGCTGGAAAAGTAACCGTAATAGACATTGCTCGACTGGTACCAGGTCATCGCGCCGCCATAGGCATATTGCGGCGCGGTCACGTTTGAAGACGATGAAATCGTGCAGCTGAATGTTGTCGAACTGATCTTGTCTGAGGCGTTGACGTAGCTGCTGGTCGAACTCGGACTACAGACTGCCTGGGCATAAACGCGCGTGTAACCACGTGAATAAAAAGGCATGGGCACGCCGGCGAGCGTCCCGACAAGCGCTGTTGAATGAAACAAAACAGAAGATGCAATCCATCGCCCCTTGCGACCGATTTGCTTTCTAACCGGCTTTGAATCGGGGAGGTTCTCCGAGGGATAACACCGCTTTTTTTAGCCACAATTCGTACTCCGGCACATCTGCATCTTGGTCACTAGTGGAGAATGACAAAAAGAACTCAATTCTACCATATTTTTATTTATTAACACCAGAATAAGTCTAGACAGGCCCAATACGGACGTGACGAGGAATACCGCTTTCAAACCGAGCGAGATGGTGAAGGGCTGCCCCATACGCAAAGCGGCAAACGCACGGCGGTTCGAGGTCAATCGCATCACCGACTATCTGTTGCTGAACTTGCGCGGGCTATCGGCATATGCCCCTCTTGGCTACACCCAGAAGAAACTGATCGATCGCGCCCGAACCGCAGGAGCAGATGTTCGGCACCAAGAGGCGCGGCGCCGCTTCCGGCCCTAGCTCAAAAACGAGAGTCGTTCCTGATCAGGTCTGCGGCCTTTTCGGCGATCATCACAACGGGCGAGGCCGTGTTGCCGGACACGATTTTGGGCATGATCGAGGCATCGATGATCCTCAGACCATCAATCCCCCGGAACCGCAGTTGCGGATCGACAACGGCCTCGCCATCGATGCCCATGCGGCAGGTACCGACCGGATGGAAGATCGTGGTTGCGATGTTGCCGGCTGCCGAAAGCAGCGCATCATCGCCCTCGACTGCCGGTCCGGGAAGAATTTCTTCCGGGCCGTAAGGCTTCAGCGCCTTCGCCGTCATGATCTTGCGGGCCTGTCTGATCGAGGCGACCGCAATATCCCTGTCCTTGGCAGCCGAGAGATAGTTCAACCTGATTTCCGGCTGTGCCGTGGCGTCAGCAGTCGCTATGTGGCTGGCTCCAACGCTTTCAGGCCTGAGGTTGCAGACCGAAATCGTGATGGCGGGAAAGGTGTGAAGCGGTTCCCCCAGCCTCTCGGTCGAAAGCGGCTGAACGTGATATTCGAGGTCAGGCATCTCCAGCGACGGATCGGATTTCGTAAACATGCCGAACTGGCTCGGCGCCATCGACATGGGTCCCGATCGCGTCAGTCCGTATTCAAGCGCTATTGCCGCCTTGCCGCGAAGAGAGTGGACCATGGTGTTAAGTGTCTTTGTGTTCTTCACCTTGTAGACCGTGCGTATCTGCAGGTGGTCCTGCAGGTTTTCCCCACGCCCCGTCTTGCGAAACAGGGGCTATCCCAACGGAAGAGAGCCGCTCCGGATCGCCAACGCCGGAGAGTTCGAGGATTTTTGGCGAGTTGATCGCACCAGCACAAAGCAACACTTCAGCCTTTGCACACGCCGTGAAGGCCGCGTCCTTGTGATGAAACAGGACGCCAGCCACCCGTCGGTCCTCGATGATCAGCCGTTCGGTCTCGGCATGCGTGACAAGGCGCAGGTTTGGCCGCTTCAGGGCGGGCCGCAAAAGCCCTTGGCAGTGTTCCAGCGCACGCCGTTCTTCTGGTTCACCTCGAAGAATCCGCTGCCCTCATTGCTGCCATCGTTGAAATCAGGGCGCGGCATGATGCCGAATTCCTTCGCGCCCTCCTGAACGGCCTTGAGAATGTCCCAGCGTCCTCGCTGACGGGCGACTTTCCATTCGCCGCCACTGCCATGCATCGCGCTCGCGCCCGCATGATGATCCTCGGATTTCAGGAAATAGGGCAGAACATCATCCCACGCCCAGCCGACATTGCCGAGCTGACGCCAGTGGTCGTAATCGGCGGACTGGCCGCGCATGTAGATCATGCCGTTTACCGAGGAGCAGCCGCCCAGCACCTTGCCGCGCGGATAGACCAGGCTGCGCCCGTTGAGACCCGGTTCGGCGGCGGTCTTCATCATCCAGTCGGTGCGCGGATTGCCGATGCAATAGAGGTAACCGACAGGTATATGCACCCAATGATAATTGTCCGAGCCACCCGCCTCCAGCAACAACACGCGGCAGGCCGGATCCTCGGTCAGCCGGCTGGCGAGAACACAGCCCGCCGTCCCTGCCCCGACGATGATGTAGTCATAGCTGCCGTCCAGTTTCATCCCTCGGTCTCCGAAGCCGCAAGATCACGCCACACCGGCTCCATTGCCCGGATCGCACGATTCCATATTTCATAGCGCCTGTCATAATGGGCGCGCATTTGCGGATCGGGCTCAAAGGTACAGGCCGGCCGGGTCATCCTGGCGACAGCCGCCGCCTCATCAACATGGATGCCGACGCCAACGGATGCGGCGATCACAGCGCCCAGAGCGCCGGTTTCGCGCGCTTGCGCGACGGTGACCGGGACGCCAAGCCCATCAGCGAACACTGGCGGCCAATGTGGAGAACGCGCCCCGCCGCCCGCAAGCGCCGCCCTGTCGAAGGTTACGCCGGCCTGCGCCAGCACTTCGATATGGCGACGATGCTCGAACATCACGCCCTCGTAGAGCGCGCGCAGCAAGTGCCCTTCCCCATGCCAGCCGGCGAGGCCGAAAAAGCCGCCGCGCTGATGCGCGCCCAACCGACCACCATAGAGAAAGGGTGAAACATCGGATCTTCAGGTCCCGGCGTCACGCCGCCGACGGCGTCATTCACAAAGCCGAAGGGATCGTCGTGATGGCCGCCGCGCTCCACGCAAGTCCTCACATACCATTCCAGATTGGCCGCCGACGTGGCGCTGTTTTCCATGTTGGCAAACCGGTTGCGGCCATAGGCCGAGATCATGAAGACACGATCATCGCGCACCGGGACTTCGGAAAAGACCTGATTGACCGACCAGCTTCCAACAATAATCGAGGCCGCCCCCTGCCGACCGCGCCCGAGCCGAGCGCGGAGGCCACCACATCGAAATAGCCGGCGACCACCGGCGTGCCCTCGGCAAGTCCGGTCGCCTCCGCCGCAGCTTTGGTTACCGTACCAACAATACTGGTCGGCTCAACAAGCTCCGGCAACAGCCTTTGGGCATCTTCGAGACCATAGAGCGCAAGCAGATCACTATCATAGGCGGCCTCAGGCAAACGAAGCAGACCGGCGCCCGACATATCCGAAATCTCGCTCGCCCTTTGGCCGGTCAGATGCCAGCCTATGACGTCCTTGGCGAAAAGCAGCGTCCCCGCCCGCCTATATATGTCCGGACGATTGACCTTCAGCCATGCAAGCAGCGTCGGGGTTTGCGACGGCCATGGCCGCTGGAGGCAAATGGCGTGAAGCGCATCGCCTCTGGCCGCATCCAGTTCACCGGCAAGCGCCGCAGCTCTGGTGTCAAGCGACTGTATGCCGATCAGAGCTTCGTCGTCCCTGTCCAGCAGGTAGAGCCCGTTGCCGTGCCCTGCCATGCCGATGGCGGCGATCGCGGATGGCGGACAACCACTGGCCTCAAGACAGCCCCTGATCGCGACCCGGGCATTGTCCCAAAGCTCGGCGACGGATCGTTCAATCATACCGGGCGCGGGCGTGTCGGTTGCACCATCAATGGCATGAGCGGCAATCTGCCGTCCTCGAGATCGAACAACACCGCCTTGATCACGGTGTTGCCGGCATCCAGCCCCAGCAGATATCTTGCTTGATCAGCCACGACTATAGATTTCCCACGCTTCGTCGCCGCCGGCGCCGTAATGGATGATCGCCATCAAGGCCGCGACCACCGCCGCCGGACTATCATGCTGATAGATGTTGCGGCCATAGACCATGCCTTTTGCGCCCTGCGCTATCAAGGTTGCTGATTTGCCCAGCACCGCTCTCAGATCTTCCTTGCCACCGCCGCGCACCAGCACCGGCACGCGCGCTGCCTCGACCACACGATGAAAATCCTCCGGATTTTCGGTCGGGTCAGCCTTGATGATGTCGGCGCCCATTTCGCTTGCCAGCCGCACCAGCGTCACGATCTTTTCGACGTCGCCATCGACCTGATAGCCGCCGCGCACATCATTGGGCAGCATTACCAGAGGCTCGATCATCAGCGGCATGCCGTATTTGTGGCAGGCCGCTCGCACACGCGAGATATTTTCCACGCACTGGCGGAAAAGCTCGGGCTCGTCAGGCAGCATGAACAGATTGACCACCACGCAGGCCGCATCCATCTCAAGCGCGCCGATGATAGGTTCATCCGCGTTCTGCAGCATTGACCACATCACCCGATGACGCTGGTCATTATAGGGATTGCCCATGTCGATGCGCATCACCAGCGCCGGCTTGTCCTTTTCCGTCCGGCCCTGCAACAGGTCCGCCGGGCCATAGGCCATCTGAATAGCGTCAGGCCCTGCCTTGATCAGCCTGTCGACCACGCCGGCCATGTCCTCAAGGCCGACCAGGAAACCGGGCTCGTTGCAGACCCCATGGTCGATGGCGACATCCAGGCATCCCCCATTGGTGAACAATCGGTTCATGCGGGCTTTCGTGCTTATGCGCATTGCCGGCTCCTTGTCTCTGCTCTCTGTTTCAGAATTTCCGGCGGGACCCCGTGATAGTCCCGCAACTCTTCGATGACCGCCTGACATTCTCTCGCCTGGCGGGCGTCATCCCAGCCCAGCTCTTGCGCCATGACCGCGGAAATAGCCTTGATCTGCTCGTGATCAATCCTGCCGGTGATGGCAAGCGACGTCCGGCGCAGAATGATATCGGAAAGGTGCTCGACATGCTCATCGGCAGTAACCAAGGCGATTTCCGCGGTCGTGAGTTCAAGTCCTTCAATCGGCGTGTCATCCGCTCGGGTCGCCAGAGCCGGTAGCAGGGTCCGCGAACGCGTTCCGTAGGCGTCCGCCATATGCGTTGCGCGCGCCTGGCTGATGCCAAAAGTATCCATCAGCTCGCTGACCAACAATTCGGGCCTTTCCGGGTAATCGCGTCCGCCGCCGATCGGCAGCGCCTCGGTTCGCGTGACCCGCTCACGCCCGAGTTCCGTCAGCACGGCATCGGCGGCCTGCTCTGAAAAAGCCCTGAACGATGTCCATTTGCCGCCAACCATGCAGAATTGCGGCACGGGTCCGTCAATGCGATGCACCTTGTGGTCGCGCGAGATCCGTCCCGTGAAATCGTGGTCGCTGACAGGCAGCGGACGGATGCCGCTGTAGCTGAAGACCACTTCGCTCTGGTGAATGGCGATTCCAGGAAAAACCAATTTCAGAGAACCGAGTATATAGGCAAGCTCCTCGTCCTCGCAGCGCGTGCGACCGGCATGCTGAACCCTGATATCCGTCGAGCCGGCAAGCACCTTGCCCAGATAGGGAAACACGATGCAGACGCGGCCATCCGCGTTCTCGAAGTAGATCATGTGACCGTTGAGCCCCGCAAGGAGTCGGTCATTGTCGATAATGAGGTGCGAACCCTTCGTGCCTGAGACCAGTTGCCAGCCCTCTTCCCCATGCGGCGCGATCTTTGCGTTCACCTCATCGAGCCAGGCGCCGGATGCGTTGACGATGACGCGGGTGGATAGAGAGTAGCTATTGCCGGTCTCCTTGTCCGTTACCGTATAGCCCTCGCCCTGTGGGCTGATCTCGGCATAATTCAAGGCAATCGAAGCCGGCGCGGCGCGCTCCGTATCCAGCACCAACTCCACACCCAGCCTTTCGGGATAGGATATCCAGGCGTCGTAATAGGTGGCCGAGCAGCGCAGCCTGCCGGTGAGCTCCGGCCACCTCCGACGGGTCTTCGCAGCGCCGCGGAATGTGTGTTTCGGCAGCCTGCTTCGCCCGCGCGTAATTATGTCGTAAAGGGTCAGGCCGAGTTTGATTGGCAATGCGCCCCGGCTCGATGGCTTGCCCGATCCGCCGAACAGGGTTGCCGCCGAATTGAACAGGCCGGATAGATAGGAGGTGACCGGTATGGTTGTCGGCAATGGCCGGACCATATGCGGCGCGTTGGCAAGCAGGGCGTCGCGCTCGGCAAGGGATTCGCGGACCAGGTCGAACTCGCCGTTTTCCAGATAGCGCAGGCCGCCGTGGATCATGCGCGACGGAGCGGCGCTGCAGCCAGAGCAAAAATCGTTTTGCTCCACCAACAGCACACGAAGACCCTGCAGCGACAGGTCCCGGAAAACCCCCAGACCATTGATGCCCCCCGATCACAACGACGTCAAAGACGCCGTTTGCGGCCAGTTTCTTAAGGATTTTCGCTCTTTGCGCAGACATAGGGTCTCCGTTCGCCGGAGTGGGCTCCGGCGTTCTCAAATTCAATATTGCGGTCGGTTAACCGTCCAGTTCGCTCAGATGGGTCGCAATAGCACTGCTGATGATTTCCCTTTCCTCCCCAGAAAGCGTGAGCCGACCCGCCGCAGCGTTCTCGCGCGCCTGTTGAGCATTTCTCGCGCCACACAGCGAAAGGTGATACCCGGCTGGGCCAGCGTCCATGCAATCACCACCTGCGCCAGACTGGCGTCGCAAGCGCTGGCGATCGGTTCGATCGTGTCCATCAGGGCCGCGACCTTCCGCCGGTTTTCGAGTGAGAAACGGGGATTGTCCTTGCGCTGGTCATCGCCGCTGAACGTCCGGTCAGGACCGACCTTTCCGCTCAGAAGGCCCAGCGCCAGAGAGGAGTAGCTCAGCACCGAAACGCGGTTGCGTAAGCAGACCGGAAGCAGCGTGGTCTCGATATCCCGTTTGACCATGCTGTATTCTTCCTGGATTGCGTCGAGTTCTCCCGCGGCCAGATAAGCAGCGATATCATCTGCCGAAGTATTGCTAGCGCCGATCGAGCGGATCTTCCCTTGTCGTTTCAGCTGCTCCAGCGCCTCCATCGTCTCATCGACGGGCGTTGTCGGATCCTGCCAATGGGTGATGTAGTGATCGATATAGTCGGTCCCGAGACGCTTGAGGCTCTGCTCGATTTCATAGACGATCGATTCCTTGCCGAGATATCGATGGACCGGTTGTCCGTCGTAGTCGAAGAAATGATTGCCCTGCGGCGTATGCCAGACCAGACCACATTTAGTTGCCAGAACCACCTTGTCGCGCCGCCCGGCAAGCGCTTTTCCGACGATCTCTTCGGCCAGCCCCTGGCCATAGGCGGGCGCGGTATCGATCAGCGTGATGCCCTCATCCAGGGCGGCGTGGATGGCCTCGATGGAGCGCACCTCGTCCGTGCCGCCCCACATCCAGCCGCCGATTGCCCAGGTACCGAGACCGACCACGGAGGCCTCGATGCCGGATTTACCGATCGGGCGTTTTGACATTTCATGCGACATTTTTAGACCTTTCCATTTCTGCGAGGACCGCGTTCACAGTCCCCTCATCCAGGATCAACGAGATCCAGGTATTTTCCGCTCAGAACCGTCTGGATCGGGCGAACCTTATGCTGGCCGGAGGCGACGCCGATCACCGTTCGGCAACCTGAGATCTCAGAGGGCGCGACAGCGACCAGCCGCGAGTTCAGTTCGTAATTCGCGAGGTTTCCGCCCTCCAGGATCAGATGGGCCATGAACTCCGCCGATACGCCTAGCCCGACCATCATCTTCCGGTCCTCCTCCGGAACCGGGTTCAGATCGTAATAGCTCGATCCGCTTGGCTCGATGGAACCGATGCCCGTGAGGGCAAGGTTGGCGGCGCGCGCCAGATCGAAAACCTCGCGCACGGAGGACATTTCCTTGAGCATCTCGCATTGCGCCCGGCTTTCGGCGAAAAGCGGCGCATGGACCATCAGCGCCCTGCCCCCAGGCGTTCGGCAAGCCTCGAGGCCAGATTGTTGACGTCGGTATAGAACTTCCCTGAACGCCTCCCGTCAGCGGCACCACGGTGACATCGAAACTGCGGTCGGCGACCAGATTGTCGACCGTCGCGCTGACGGCCTTACCGCCGGTAACGGCGATGACGTCGCCGTCGCGGACATTTTCGAGGATCACGCTGGCGGCTGCCTTGCCGACCTGCTGCAGGTTGGTTTCAGCATTCGCGGACACGGTCGGCGTGATCACTGCAGACCTCAGGGACGTCGCTTGCACCAGTGCCGCTTCAAGCTCCATCAGGCGCTGATAGGGAGTCTCGATATCGATCCGAACCATGCCGAGTCTGCGCCCCTGGGCGATCAACCGGTTGACCTTGGAATGCGACAGGTTGAGCCGTTGCGCGATTTCCGACTGCTTCATCCCTCGAGGAAATGCAGCACCAGAACGGTGTGCATCTGGCGGGCAGTTTCAAAATCAAGATTGTGGTCGGGCATGTCCGAGGCCCCTTCTATGCACGCACTTTGTGGAGGTAATGATCGATCGAAACAGCCGACAGCAGGATCGACCCGCGAATGATGTCCTGCCAGTAGACCGATACGTCCAGCAGCGCCAGCGAGCTGGAAACCACCGACAGCAGGACCGTGCCAAGTATCGCACCTAAAATCGTGCCCGAGCCACCACTGAGACTTGCCCCGCCGATGACGGCGGCGGCAATCACATTGAGCTCCATACCGATACCGAAGGTCGGCTGGGCCGAGCCGAAACGCGCCATATAGATGATGCCGGCGACGCCGCAGAGTGCCGAGCACAGCGTGGTCGTGGAGAAGATCACCCGCTTGGTGCGAACGCCGGAATAGGCCGCCGCCTTCTCGTTGCTGCCGGTGTAAAACACCTTGCGGAAAAGCGTGGTCCGGCGCAGCGCGAAGTCGAATGCAACAACGACGACGAGAAAGATAACAATCACCAGCGGCACTGGCCCGATCGTGCCCTGCCCGATGAACTTGAACTCCGGCGGCAGGGTGTAGAGCCCGAGCGGGCGTCCTCCGGTCGCCAGCAGGCATATGCCGCGCGCGATCACCATCACCGCCAGCGACACGATGAAGTGATGCAGTCCAACGCGTGTGACGAAAAAGCCCATGAAAGCGCCGATGCCTGCGCAGGCCGCAATCGATATCGCCGATGCGACCCAGGGATCGACCCCATGGAGATAAAGCCAACCTCCAATCACCATCGCCAGTGCCGTTACCGAGCCTACGGAGAGATCGATGCCGCCCGATATCAAAAGGATCGTCATGCCCACCACCACGATGCCCTCAACCGCAAAGGCCATCGCCATCGCCCGCATATTCACCCAGGTCAGGAAATAAGGCGAGGCAAGGGACATCACGATAAACAAAGTAAGAATAATCGCGATCAGTCCCGTCTCGCGCATTCTGAACAGTTTCTTCAGCGGGCTTGTACCGCCGCGTCCCGGCTTTGGCGCTGACATTTCCATAGCACTGTCCACCTCACCCTCCCTCAGGCAGTCTGTTTTCGATGATCAAGCACGGATGCCAGATGCATTATGTTTTCCTCGGTCATCGCCTCACCAGCGACCTCGCCGCTGATACGCCCCTCGCGCACCACCAGGATGCGGTCGCAGATGCCGATCAGCTCCGGCAGTTCGGACGAGATCGTCACGATGCCGACGCCTGCCCGCGCCAGTTCGCGCAGAATGCGGTGAATTTCGGATTTGGCGCCGACATCGACGCCGCGCGTCGGCTCGTCGAGAAAGATCAGCTTCGGATTGACCGACAGCATCTTCGCGAGCGCCACCTTCTGCTGGTTTCCGCCTGACAGCGACGAAACCGGATCGCTGAGACGGCCATATTTGAGGTTGAGCGTGCGGCCAAGCCGCTCGGCCAAGCCGTGCTCTTTGCTGCTGCTGATCAGCCCGCCGAAACCGGAGATCTGGTCGAGGTCAAGCGCCGAAACATTCTCCGCGATCGACATATCCAGAAAGACGCCGTCGCCCTTGCGGTCCTCGCTCAAATAGACCATGCCGGCGGCAATGCTGTCGGCATACTCGGCAAGCGCTAACTTTTGACCGTTCAGCCATACCTCGCCTGCTACATCGCCTTCGAGACGACAAATACCCTTGACGATCTCGCTGCGACCGGAGCCTATCAGCCCAGCGAAACCGAGGATCTCACCTTTCTTCAGCTCGAAGGATATATCTTGGAAGCGCCGAGCCTCGCTCAGCCTGTCGACTTTGAGGACAATCTCTTCGGATACCTCCGCGGGAGACTGTTTTTCCGGGTAAAGCTTGTCGATCACCCGCCCGACCATGGCGTTTACGACATCGCCCGGCTCGATATCGGCGACATTGTAGGTGACGATATACTGGCCGTCGCGAAACACGGAAACACGATCACAATTGTCGAAGATTTCAGCCATGCGGTGCGAGATATAGATGATCGATATCCCGCGATCGGCCAGGCGGCGCATGATCGCAAACAACACCTGCGCCTCGGTTTCCGTCAGCGCCGCGGTCGGCTCATCCAGGATCAACACCCGGCAATCCAGCGTCAGGGCCTTGGCGATTTCAACCAGTTGCTGGCTGGAGATTGAAAGATCGCGCACCAGAGTTGCGGGATTGATGTCGGCAAGTTCCTCAAGAACAATCTTCGCCTTCTTCCGCAGAGCATTGTAGTCCATCAGAAACGACCGGCTCACATTGGTTGCGGCCATGAACATGTTCTCCGCGACCGTGACGTCCGGGCACAGTGCGATCTCCTGATGCACCAGGCCGATGCCGAGGTGTTGGGCCACCGCGGGAGACGATATCCGAACCGCCTCGCCATCGCGAATGATCTCGCCGCTGTCAGGCTGCAGGATGCCGTCGATCACATTCATCAAGGTCGACTTACCCGCACCGTTCTCGCCGGCAAGCGCGTGGATTTCCCCCTGCGCAACTCGAAATTCACGCTCTTCAACGCCTGGATGGCGCCGAAAGATTTGCTCACATTGGCAATTTTCAGGATCACGTCGTCGGTCATGGCGAGCGCCCTTAATCTCGGATTGAAACTGCTGCGGACGGTGGCGGCCACCGCCACCGCCCATGATATACCCTTGCGAAAGGGCTCAGTTCACATCGCGACCTTCCATGTATGTGTTGAGGTCGAAGCTTTCGGCGTTCTCTTTGGTGATGACGGCAAAGCCGTTGTCGGCAAAGGAATCTGAAACGGGTTAAAGCCAGAGACCTTGTAGTCGTTGAACGGATCGAACACGTCACTGTGCACGGCGAAGAACGTCGCCAGAAAGCCGAGAAAGCCCTGCATGCCCTGGTTCGGGCTGAGCGCCATGTGAATATTGCCGGCCTTGATCTGCTCGAGCGTCGCCGGCGTGATATCGGCATGCATGATCAGCACGTCGGCGCCGGTTTCGTTGACGGCCGCGACCGCGCCCTCGGCAGAGCCCGCTTCCGGGATCCACATCGCGCCGAGATTGGGATTGGCCTGGAGAATGGAAGCCGTCGCCCGATAGGCGGCATTGCTGTCCTGATTGGTTGTCTGCCGACCGACCAGCTTCATGTCCGGGTAGTTGTCTTCCATATAGGAGATCAGCGCCGTGACACGAAGATCATGGTTGGATTGGCCAGGATTTTCCAGAACCGCATATTCGCCGTCTTCGCCGATCTGGCTGACGATCTCCTCCGCTGCGAACTTGGCTTCGGCCAGATTGTCGGAGGTGATGTAGGAGGTTCGCTTGGAATTCGGCGAGTCGGCCGCAAATGTCACCACGGCAACCCCGCTGTCGACGGCCTGGTTGATCGGCTCGATAAAGGGATCGGCCTGCATCGGATGCAGCAAAACGCCCGCCGGCTGCTTCACCAGATCCTGCTCGAATGAGGCAATCTGCTTGGTGATGTCGTAATCCGGCGTTCCGGAGAAGAGGGTTTCACAGCCAAAGGCGTCAGCCGCCTGCTTGAAGCCCTCATATACCGGCACCCAATAAGGGTGCGCCGAAACCATGACATTCATGACATAGGTTTCACCCGGCTCGCATTTGATTGTATCGGCCGAAGCCGGCGCTGTGCCGGAGACAAATGCTGCAAGCGCCAGAGATGTCACCGCACCGCCCATAGTAAGTTTCATCATTTCCTCCTCCCAGAAGACCATGATCCAAGATCATCGGTACGCAAAAAAAGTACCGCACGAAATTAATATCACGCAACGCAATTTATTGCGCATCTGGACGTTAGGCGGCAGAGCGGAACGCTGTCAACACACTTTGATATTTTCCCTATAGAGTGAAATATATTGCAATAGCAGAAGTGGCTCGGGAAAACTGAACAGGCGAGATAAGTGGTTTTTGGCTCTTCGATCCGGCATCATGCCGTCAGCAGGAGCCCTTATGACAAGAAGGCCCCGCTGCAATCACAGCCCCGCTTTCCAAGCGAAAGTCGCGCTTGCCGCGATCCAGGGCGAAAAGACGATGGTGGAGCTTTCGCAGCAGTTCGGCATCCACGCCAACCAGATCAAGCAATGGAAAGATCAATTGCTCGAAGGCGCGATGAACGTCTTCGATGATGGGCGCAAGGAAGACGCCGCGCCTGTCGTTGACGTCAATAACCTTCATGCGAAGATCGGCGAACTGACGTTGGAGAACGATGCTCCGCCGAGCCACAGGTCTCGGCTGCGATAACCGGCGCGCTCGGCAAGGCCGGATTGCTGAGCGGAAAACGATGATCGACCGGAACCATACCCTTCCCATTTCCCGTCAGGCCCGGGCTCTCGGCATCAGCCGTGGCAGTGTCTACTATCTGCCTCGGGCGACATCGGCGGCAGATCTGGCGCTGATGCGCCGGATTGACGAGCTGCATCTGGACTACCCCTTCGCCGGAAGCCGGATGCTGCAGGGGCTTTTGACAGCGGAAGGCCATCACGTCGGGCGGCTGCACGTCAGAACGCTGATGAGGAAGATGGGTATTGAGGCCATATACCGCCGTGCGAACACCTCGAAACCGGCGCCGGGCCACAAGATTTATCCGTATCTCCTGAAGAATGTTGCGGTCACCCGCCCCAATCAGGCCTGGGCACTCGACATCACGTATGTGCCGATGGCGCGAGGCTTTGTCTATCTCTGTGCCGTCATCGACTGGTTCAGCCGCCGGGTGTTGTCGTGGAAGCTTTCGATCACGCTGGAAGCCGCGTTCTGCATTGAAGCCGTCGAGGAAGCGCTCGCCCGATATGGCAAGCCCGAGATATTCAGCAGCGATCAGGGATCGCAGTTCACATCTATTGATTTTACCGGCGTTCTGAAAGACGCCGAGATCAAGATATCGATGGATGGCAAGGACGCATGGCGCGACAACGTCTTCGTCGAGCGGCTTTGGCGGTCTATCAAATATGAAGAGGTTTATCTTCACGCCTACAAGACGGTCGCAGAAGCCCGAGCCGGGATCGGACGATATCTGACCTTTACAACAGCCGCCGTCCGCATTCATCGCTTGACCGGAAGACACCCGATCAGGCTTACTTCAACGCGCTGCCCGCGATATCAGAGGCAATATAAACAAGGCCGAAAACCACTTAAGAACGACCATCAGCCCGTTCAAACAAACCGAGCCGCCTCAGGCGTCCCGTCGTTCCCTTGCGCCAACTGACCTGTCGCCACTTCGCGTCTTCAAGCATGGCCTGCGCACCCATGGATTTGACGTCCGGCAAACGTCGCACACGGGGCGACCGTGCCCCGCGACCGGGGAAATCAGTTGAACATTGGAGGGGTAAACCTTCTGGTGCCGAGGATACCCACGGCCCAGCAAAGGCCACATGCGCTCAGTACCTGCCGGAACGGAGCGGAAAGCCCGTAACCGGAATCGGCCAGCACGCAGCCGAAGCGCACTCCTGCAGCGATGACACGATCGATCTCTTCAATCGAGATCTCGGGCTTCGTGTGGTATCCCTGCAAGGGCGCAGGCACACCAGCTTTCTCCATGCGCGTGACATCGCTCGTCCAGCTTTCTGAAAGAAGCAGCCGCAAGCTCAGAATCACCGCAATTTCGCCCGAGGCAATCGAGCAGAAGATCAATGCGCTGGATCAGGCAGCGCCTCTTCAGGGGTGGGAACTGCCGGAGGAATTCTCAACGCTGCCTCGCCTGATGGAAGGCCGCATGGCAAAACATGGCTGGCGAGAATACGTGCAGGTTCTTCGACTGCTGGAGGTTTTTGAACGCGTCGACCTGCATGCGGCGGTACTGCGGTTTGCTTGCCACTGAACGTGCAATGAAAAGTGTAAAATTTCATCAAAATATTTCAGATTACGATGTGAAATCAATGTAGGAGATGCCAAAGGAGTGCTCTCCGCGCGCATTTAGCCCCGAGTGGCACAGGTGTGACTGGGTGACCTCATGAGTGCTGTACTAATGCCCATAGAAGGAAATCTATGAGAGCAGTGTGGGTGCACAGTACGAAAGTTCTCCAATTGTTCTTGTAACGTTTATGCAAGAAGGTCCTGATTTCTCGGAAATGAGCCTTCTTTTTCCGGTTTGGGACCAGAGCGGCGGAGTTCGAATCTCTCCCCTCCGACCATTATCCCAAAATGTCTGTGAAAAGAGCTTCAACCGTTGGTTCCGGTATTTTGCCGGAGTGCGTAGAATTCGCGCTTCTTGCGGTACATCTCGGCGTCTGCACGGCGCACTGCCGATCTCGATCGTTTCGCTTGTCTCGCAGATCGCCATTCCGGCGGAAATGCTGATCGGAGCATCGGCATAGAACTGGTTGTTGACCTCAAGGACCCTGTAGATTTCTTCAAGGGCGACCTCTGCCGCCTTGCTATCGGCGCCGGGCATCAACACCGCGAATTCGTCACCGCCGATGCGAGCGGCGCAGTTCGGCAGTGAGACCGATTCGTTCAGGACCTCACCAAGCCGACGCAGCAGGCTGTCCCCGGCGTCATGCCCCAGCGCGTCATTGGATTCCTTCAGGCCGTTGAGATCGATGATCAGCAAGCCGACGGGACAGACTCTCTTGCGTTCCAGCCGGTTGACCTCTTCGGTGTAGAAAGACCGGTTATACAGCTTGGTCAGAACGTCATGGCGGCCAAGATATTCTAGATAGGCCTCTGCCTTCTTGCGCGCGGTAATGTCAGTCAGCGAAACCAGGACCAGCGACCAGTCTTCTTCATGGCCGGGAAAAACCGAGAACTGAAGCAGGACGTAGCGTTCGGAGCCGTCGAGAGCATAGTTCATCACCTCGTGGGAGTGCAGCAGCCGGCCCTCCCAGAGGTCGATCAACTGCTCGCGGAAATGGTCCTCGACATCATCGCGAAACACGACATGCTGGTTTTGCAGCAGCACCTGGCGATTGGGCGCGCGGAACATATGAAGCGTGGCCTGATTGACGTCGATAACGCGGATTTCTCCGAGACACTGACGTATAAATTCCGGATGTACGTCCAGGAAAACTCTCAGGTTGACGATATGGCGTGCCCGCAGTTCGGCGAGCAAGGTGTGGATGCGCGAAAAGTCTTCGACCCAGAGCGAGACCGGCGAATGTTCGAACAAGCCTTGGGCGTAGAGCGACTGGAACCTTTCGCGCCGATGGGCTTCCTCGCGTTCAGTCACATCCTCCGTCGCCAGCAGGACGTAGTCTAGCGTTTCCTCGTGGCCCGGCAAGACCTGGCCCCGCAGCTGAACGTCGAGCCGTTTGCCAGAGAGCGTGTAGTTCACGGTGTAGCTGGTGAAATTCAGCTTGCCCTCGAACAGTTGTGCCAGCTCGTCGATATGAGTCTCGAGCATTTCGTCCCGGAAAACGGAACCGATATTGTCGACAAGCTCAGCGGTGTCTCTGGCCTCGAAAAGCTCCAGCGTCTTGCGATTGACCTTCAGTACGCGGATGGCATGGGCACATTCAGCAACACGTGACATGTCCTCGCGCAAAAACGGGATGATATCGCTAACACCGTTCGTACGCCATTTGTCGAAAATGACCTTTACTGCACTGAAATCCTCGACCCACATCGCGATTGGGGCAAGTTCGAACAACTCATGCCCGGAGGTGCTTTCGTTCGACATGCTGCTCATCTGTTCGGCGGGCCTTTCCTCATATATTGGATGTCGCTGCAATTCTAGCAATGCAAGCGGCCGGTCTCCTGGTCGTTGTGCATGCGCACTTGAAGATTTGTAATCTTAACGTGCTTCTGGTGCTCTGCAAAGCTGTGCGGGTTGATCGCATCAACGTTTGACGGGGAAGTGAATGACGAGCGCAGCGGAAACGAGCGTTTTTAGCGCACAGCGCCTGTAGCGGGTGTTTTGACCGCGCGGTTGGAGGCTGCAGTGGCTGTCCGGATGAGACTGTCTAAAATTTTGTGCCGTGACGTTATTCCAGAACATAAGGAAACGTTGTCGAACCTGATGGCGAGCTGGCTTTTGACGGCGTGGCATTCGCGCACTGAACGTTTCCACCCTGTGAAGCTAGCATTGAGGGTCAGATAGATCAACTTGGCCGCGGCCTCGTCACTTGGGAAGTGGCCTCGGGCTCTGACGGCGCGGCGGATTTTCGAATTCAGCTCCTCGATGGAATTCGTGGTGTAGATCAGCCGGCGCACTTCGGGCGGGTAATCGAGAAACGGGATGACCGCGTTCCAGGCCCGCCGCCAACTCGGCGCGATCGCCGGATAGCACCTGGCGAGATCGCTGCCCTCAAAGGTTGCCAGCGCCTGTTCCGCCGCCTCGACGTTTCGCCCGTGTAGACCGTCTTGAGCGCCCTGACGACGGCCTTGTGGTCCTTGTCGCTGGCGAAGTTCATGGAATGGCGGAGGAGATGTGACGATACAGGTTTGAACCTGCGTCCTTGGGAAGGCCGCCTCGATGGCCTGCGGAAAGCCCTTGAGACCGTCGACGGCGGCAATCATGATGTCCTGAACGCCCGGTTGTGCAGTTCGCCAAGCACGCCGGCCCAGAATTTTGCGCCCTCATTGGTCTGGAACCACTGGCCCAGAACGTCGCGCGTGCCGTCCGGCAAAACGGCCAGTGCCACGATGGCCGCCTTGTTCGAAACCGCTCCGTCGCTGCGGATATTGGCCCGGATCGCATCCATGAAGACGATCGGATAGCAGGGCTCCAGAGGGCGGTTCTGTCATGCCGCGACCTCATCCATCACGGTATCGGTGATTGCGGAAATCAGGCCGGGTGACGTCTCGACGCCGTAGATCTCCTCGATATGCCCCTGAATCTCGTGGGTTGTCATGCCCCTTGCGTACATCGAAATGATCTTGCGGTCGATATCAGGAAAACGGCGCTGGTATTTGGCGATCAGCACCGGATCGAAGGTGCCGTTGCGCTCGCGCGGGATGTCGATGACCACCTAGCCGCTGTCGGTGGTCACCGTCATGCTGCTGCCATTGCGGCGGTTTGCGGGCCGATTATGGCCTTCGGGCACTGCGTCAGCCTGTTCCTCATCGAGATCGACGTCCAGCTCGGTGTTCAGGACACGTTCGGCCAGGGCCTTCGTCAGTTCGGACAGAAGACCATCCTTGCCGAACAGATCACAGGGCGAACGCCCTTCCATCAGGTGGTCCAAAAGGTCATTGTCGGTGCTCATACGTGGGGCTCATCAAAGAGCAGTTACCACGCAAGAGCACAAAATTCGGGATAGACCCACGGGATGGTGGATTTTTGAGCGCTTGTGGCGCCAGACCTTGATTTTTATTGCCCGAAAGCGAAAATTGCTTCAGAAGAACCGAAGTTCGGTGCGCCAGTCGGCGCGCAACCCAAACGGAGCATACAGGATGTCGGCGAAGATCTATCGTCCCGCCAGAACGGCAATGCAGCAAGGCCAGGCCAAGACCCAACAGTGGGTGCTGGAGTTTGATCAGCAGACACCGCGCACGATCGACCCTCTCTTCGGTTATACCTCGTCTTCCGATATGTTGCAGCAGGTGAAGCTGAGCTTTGAAACGCAGCAAGAGGCGGAAGACTACGCCCGCCGCCACGGCATAGCCTATCGTGTTATTGCGCCGAAGGACGCCAAGGAAAAAGTCGTTTCCTATTCCGACAATTTCAGATCCGACCGCATCCAGCCCTGGACACACTGAAAGGCCGTTCTTTTCACCATGAAAATGGTTGCAGCTTGCAGGCAGATGAGCCTTAACGGTTTCCTCCTCATTGTGTTTGTCAGATTGGCAGGTTGTCTTTTCAAAACGGATGGGTCATTCATTCCGCCCATGTTCCACGCGCCAAACCGGCCCCTTAGCTCAGCTGGATAGAGCACCGGCCTTCTAAGCCGACGGTCGCAGGTTCAGAATCCTGCAGGGGTCGCCAATCTTTTCAATTTGCTGCCAATGAAGCATAAGAGTGCACGAAATCGTCATTTCTCGTGCACCCCGAGTCACCAAAATTTTCTGAATCGGCCCGTTTGTTCAAAAAACATAATAAAAATAGATATTTGATGCAACTTTGGTCCAGCATTTTCTGGAAAACCGAGCCCCGCGCCTCCGCCGCAAAACGGAGCCGCCCGTTCACCTCCTTCCATATTTTCGCGATCTACCCCGGTACGGCAACTGATGACGGCAGCTTCGCGCCCCCATTCCGGACATTTGGTATAGCGTGATTTCCTATCTAGAGGAGACGTTCAATAGTTATTTCAATCGAGCACTATTTCTGTGACCTCGGATCGCAATGATCTATCAAGAACGCCGCGCAATCACTCAGTTTCAGGGGCCGGGAACACACTTGCCCAATCGTGCTTCATGCTGATCACGATCCAGCCGCTCGCCTCAGCCTCATCCACCGTTGCCTGAGAGAGGTGACCGAAGTTTGTGCCTGGCAGCCCACCGGCCGGTCCGTAAGCGTATTCTCGGTCCGCGTCGTCATGGTTCACCAGAAGCGCAAGTCGTTCGCCCGGGCCGGCTGTGGTCCATTCGAGCATCTGCCGGTCGCCATCGGAATTTCCGAAGGCCATGACGGGGCGTTTGCCGATTGCGGTGTTGATGCCGACCGGTTTGCCGCCTTTGTCGTCGTTGAACGCAAGAGATGGCAGCCGGGTCAGTTGTGGCGCGCCATCGACAATTTCATACTTCGTCTCAACCACGGAGCCCACGACCTGCTGGGGCGGGATACCGTAAACTGCGTTGGTGATCACACGCATGAACTCGATGCCGCCGCCAGAAACGATGTGGGTCTGGAAACCTTCCGAAAGGAGATAGTCGAGTATTTCCAGCATCGGCTGATAGGCAAGTTCGGTATATGGCCTGTCGAACCTTGGGTGACGGGCGCTGGTGAACCAATCGGCGACAGCTTCGGAAAACTCGTCGGAACTCATGCCTGCATGGGTTACTGCAAGAAGCTGCGCCACCGCACCTTCTCCGGCTGCAGCAACGCCCTTCATGTCACCGGCGAGCGCCGACTTGAACGGTTCGGTTGTCTTCCATTCCGGATGCTCCGGGGCCAGAGCCTTTAGCCGATCGAACATGAAGGCCAGCTGGGTATACATCGGGTGCTCATTCCACAAAGTGCCGTCATTGTCGAAGACAACAATCCGGTCCTCCGGCGCCACATATGCGTCGTCTGTTTCATCGGCGGCAGCCGCCACGAAGTCGAGAATGTTCTGTTTCGTATCGCCGTCATTCCATGAGGCGAGCGGCTCTGCCTGCTGTGCACCCGCCTGGGTGATGGTCAAAAACAGAAAGCAGGTGGCCAGTAAGGTTCGGCCCAGTGCGGCCATGCTCATTGTCGAGTACCCCTCGCGCGTGATCAGAAGCAGCCCCGCAGACGAAGGTCCGTCTGCGGGGCGTTGGTTGCTATTGCGCCATACCGCTAAGCACATCGTCGAGATGGGCCTGGATCTGGTCGACCGAGAAGCTGGCTGCGCCCTGAGACGGCGGATACTCCTCGAAGGTTTCGAAGAACTTGGCCACCTCGAGTTGAGCCGGCACCAGCAGGAAAGCGTGATCAAGCAGCCAGTCGTAATAGGTGTTCGACGTGACGTCGGCGCGCTCATAAGGGTCGGAGCGGAGGTCGAAGATCTTCGGCACCCGCAGCGGGGTGAATGGCTCCGCCCAGATGTTCAGCGTCCCAGTTTCACGCTGCTCCGCAAAGACCATCTTCCAGTTTTCGTAACGCAGCGCGACAATTTCGCCGTCATCGTTGAAATAGAAGAATTCGTTGCGCGCGCTCTCGTCCTCTTCGCCAGTCAGGTGGGGAAGCTGATTATAGCCGTCGAGATGGACCTTGTACTCGCTTCCGTCGATCGTCGTGCCCTGCTTCAGGCGTTCGGTGATGTCCGTGTCGCCTGCTGCTGCCAAAAGTGTCGGAAACCAATCGAGGCCTGAAAAGATGCCGGTCTTGACCGTTCCCGGTTCGATATGACCCGGCCAACGGATCATGGCGGGCACGCGGAAGGCGCCTTCCCAGTTGGTGTTCTTTTCGCTTCGGAATGGTGTCGTGCCGGCGTCCGGCCACGAATTCTGGTGCGGTCCATTGTCGGTGGAGTAGATGACGATGGTATTATCGGCGACACCTGTTCTCGTCCAACGCGTCAAGGATTGTACCGACAACACTGTCATGCTCGATCATGCCGTCTGCATATTCGGTGAGCGCCGTCAGTCCCGGTTCGCTTCGGTGCTCATCGCGGACATGGGTGCGGAAATGCATGCGTGTCGTGTTCATCCAAATGAAGAAGGGTTTGTCCTCCTCAACTTGGCGGTTCATGAAATCGATGGCCGCAGCAGAGGTTTCGTCATCCACCGTTTCCATGCGCTTTTTGGTCAGCGGTCCGGTGTCCTCGATTTCGCCATCGGCATAGGCATGGATTACGCCGCGCGGACCATACTGTTCGCGGAAAGCCGGATCGGTCGGGTAGTTGCGGTTTTCTGGTTCTTCTTCGGCGTTGAGGTGGTAAAGGTTGCCGAAGAATTCATCGAAGCCGTGCGCGGTCGGCAGGAACTCGTCCTTGTCGCCAAGATGGTTCTTGCCGAACTGTCCGGTGGCATAGCCCAAATCCTTGAACGCTGTGGCGATCGTCACGTCATCGGCGCGCAAGCCGACATCTGCGCCGGGAAGGCCGACCTTGGACAGGCCGGTCCTCAGCGTCGATTGTCCGGTGATGAATGTCGAGCGGCCCGCCGTGCAGCTCTGCTCCGCATAATAGTCGGTGAATTTGGCGCCATCAGCAGCAATGCGATCGATATTGGGCGTGAGATATCCCATCAGACCGAAGCTGTAGGTAGACAGGTTTGTCTGCCCTATATCGTCGCCCCAGATGACGAGAATGTTGGGCTTGGCGCTGCTTTCCATGCTTTCCTGAGTCTGGGCGAGGCTCGGCGCCCCGACAAGAGACAAGAGGCTCAGGGTCATGGCAACCGAAGAATATCTTCGCAATTTCATTTGGTATCCCTCTCTGTGTTGAACGCACACGTCAGCCTTCGGCGTGTTTCTCATCGGCTTGAGGTCTGACGTGGATGATGGTGTGCGATGAACCGGAGCACCTCTCGCTCCAGTTCGACGACCAGGTTCGCGTACTGCGCAGCCCGCGTTGCATCATGGTGCCAATCGGCAAGGGCTTGTGTTGCAATGGCATAATCGTCGCAAAGGGCTTTGAACTCGGCGTCGAGACCACAAAGTCGCCTGAGAGCGAATTCGTGTTCAGGGAGCCTGGAGATGATCGGGACCGTTGTGATGCTCATTGGCCTTGCTCTTGTCTGCGCAGCCAATGGTCTCCTTGCGGCTGAACGTTTGCTAGGCTCAGGACTCGTTAAAATCATAGCCAGAAGATAACAGCAGCAGCGATGCATATGCTTGAGAAGAAAGTGTGTGCACAACGGTCGTATCGGGTGTGAATTCGGCGCCAGTCCTTGAGCCTGCCAAACATGTTCTCGATTTTATGACGCTTTTGGTAGAGCTTGCGGTCATGCGCTATTGGGACCTTTCTGTTCGCCCTCGATGGAATGCAGGCCTTGATTTTGCGCTCCGCCAAGGCCTCTCGAAACCAGTCGGCATCGTAGCCTTTGTCGGCCAGTAACGTCTTTGCTTTGGGAAAGGATTCTATCATTCGGGCAGCACCTTTGTAGTCGCTCGTCTGCCCTTCGCTCAACAGCATGATCAGTGGTCGGCCATGGCCATCGCAAACCGCATGCAGCTTGGAGTTCAGGCCGCCTTTGGTGCGCCCGATACGTCTGGGAACATCCCCTTTTTAGCAGACTGGCTGCGGTGCGATGTGCTTTCAAATGCGTGGCGTCGATCATCAACTGTTCCGGCTCACCGCATTCGGCCGCCAATTCAGCGAAAATCCTGTTGAACACACCAAGCCTGCTCCAGCGGATGAAGCGATTATAGATCGTCTTGTGCGGTCCATATTCCTTCGGCGCATCGCGCCATCGCAAACCATTGCGCAAGACAAAGACAATGCCGCTCACGATCAGCCGATCATCAACACGAGGCACACCGTGGGACAGCGGGAAATAAGGTTCAATCCGGCGCATCTGCGCCTGCGACAGCAGCGGCAAATCACTCATTGCGGTTCTCCATTCGAGTCCAATGAATCAAAACGAAGAGAACGTCGCAAGTGATTTAATAGGTCCTGAGCCTAGGTTCGCACTGTACGAACATGTAGCGATCACCAGTACAGAGCCTAGGTTCTTTTCCTAATTGAGCTGACTTTTCAGTAGTTTTCGTTTGATCATAAATATTTAATAGTTCACGGAACCCGCACTCTGGAAAAATAGGCCTGACTTATATTTGAAATCGTTGATGGAAAATCGCCAGCGGATGAATTACGCTTTACGAATAAATGCCGACGGGAAATCTTCCGAGAGACAAGGGAATTGACTTCCGAGGAGGCCGCGCTTTGGAGCGGAAGGCAGATTTCGACATTTCAACAATGGAGGAGTTTTGTCCCGATGACATCAGGGCAGAGCTTTGCCGGATACTTGCTAGCTCTTCGTTCCGCGCGACACGGTTGCGGCGCGAAATGCTCTCCTTTGTTGTCGAAGAAACCCTTGCCGGTCGTGCTAACGAGCTGAAGGGCTACACAATCGGCGTGCATGTTTTCGCGCGCGCGGATGATTTTGACCCGGGTGCCGATCCGGTCGTTCGGCTCGAGGCACGCCGTTTGCGCAACGACCTCGGCGTTTACTATTCGGAGGCCGGCAGGCGTGACAAGCTGAGGATTTCCATCCCCGTTGGCGGTTATGTTCCCTCAATAACCCGGCAATTGCCGCTTGCCCCTGATGTGCCAGAGCCGACCGAGGCGGAACCCGTTAAAGCCAGGAATACGGGCGGTTTGCTCCGGCGTTGGCGCGTTATGGCAATTTTTGCGGCCGTTCTGGTCCTTTTAGGTGCCGAAGCGGGAAGGTTCTTGGCAGCAGAGAAGCCGAAAGGGGGCACAGAGAGACCCTCACTCGTCGTGCTGCCTCTACAGGTATTCAGCGACAATGATAATGACAGATTCTTGGCGCTCGGCATTGTCAGCCGCATCGTCGGCGATCTGAACCGTTTTCAGGGGCTGTCGCTTTACGATCCCCGCCAGGGCCTGTCTCAGAAGCCGGACACGGATCCGGCCGAACTTGGTAGGCAATGGGGCGTTTCATATGTGCTTGCCGGAGATTTCTGGACCCGCGGTCCGCTTGTCACCGTTGTTGCTCGGCTCATCGAAAGCGGGACCGGGCGCGTGGTATGGACGGGTTATTACGACCGGGCTCTGAGCTCGCACGATGCCAGGGCGCTCGAACAAGAAATAGCCGCCAGCCTTGCCTCCGCGCTCGCCCAGCCGTTTTGGGTGATCAATGCGGATATTGCCAGAACCCTCCCCGATGATCCGGGACCGAGCACCGAGAACTACGAGTGCGTGCTGCGCGGATATTATTTCCGTCATACCTATGAGCCGAAGCTGCATGCCCCGATTAAGGCGTGCTTGGAGGCGGCAGTCGCGCGAGACCCGTCCGACGCGGAGGCCTGGGCAATGCTCGGCTTCATGCATTTCACATCCGTTGCCATGAGCATCATTCCCGATTATCCGGAAATTACGCTCGACAGTGCCGCCGATTTTGCACTGCGCGCGATCCAGATCGAACCTGAGAACATTCTCGGCATCAAGACGCTTTCGGTTGTCCAGTATCTGCGGGAGAATTACGAGGATGCCGAGCGCCTTGCTCGCCTTGCAATCCAGCTCAATCCCAAAGCGCTCTACCAGCTCGGCTGGCGGCTTGCGATCCGCGGACACTTTTCCGAAGGCGTGCCGCTGATAGAAGAGGCCATCGAGCGGACGGTCAATCCGCCAGGGCCGTATTATCACCTGCTGTCAATCGACCAGCTGATGCGTGGCGATGGCGAGGCCATGCTGGCATTTGCCATCCGGGCATCTTCTGACGGCTCGGCGCTCAGCCAGTCGCTGGTTGCAATGGCGGAAAATCTTCTTGGTGATCACCATGGTGCCCAACGTGCCATAGACCACATGAACATGATCACGCCCGGCTACGACCCGATCGCCCGCTTCCGTGCCTATAAGGCGACAGACGACATAATCGTGGCAATGACCTCAGCCCTTGAGGGTGGGATCAAATGACGGCGTGATGGTGAGAACTCTCTGGCTGCGTCCACCCTTGTGGTAGCGCTGCCTGATCCAGCGCATTTATCTTCGACTCCACCAGCCACAGGCAATGCATATTGTTCCGTCTCAACGCCTTTGAGACAGATGCTGGTTAACGGATAAGGGAGGATTCTGTCTCATCATGGCTCACGCAAAGGAAGCCAAGATGAGACAGAAGTCCGGGCAGCAGAAGTCGAGCGCAGACAAGGCGATCAAGGATATCCGCCGTGCCACACGTAAATCCTATTCGGCTGAAGAAAAGATCCGTATCGTGCTGGAAGGCCTGCGTGGCGAAGACAGTATCGCCGCGCTCTGCCACCGCGAGGGTATCGCCGAAAGCATGTACTACACCTGGTCGAAGGAGTTTCTGGAGGCCGGCAAGCGGCGCCTGGCCGGTGATACGGCACGGGCCGCGATCACGGATGAGGTGCAGACGTTGCGCCGTGAAGCGCGCGATCTGAAAGAGGTCGTGGCCGAGCAGACACTGGAGCTGCGCCTGCTCAAAAAGCATGATAGCGGATGGGGGCGTCGAAGAATGAGATACCTCGCATCCGAAAAGCTGGAAATCATCCGGTTGGTTGAACAATCGCATTTGCCGGTGAAGATGACATTGGATCAGCTCGGCATTCCACGACAGACTTTCTACTGCTGGTACGACCGGCTCCAACGGCTTGGCGTTGAAGGTCTGGAGGATCGCTCATCCGCCCCGTCACGGGTGTGGAACCGTATTCCCGACGATGTCAGGGAAGACCTGATCGAGCTGGCGCTTGACGAGCCGGAACTGTCGCCGCGCAAACTGGCGGTGACGTTCACAGACACGAAAAGCTATTTTGTATCAGAGGCTTCCGTTTATCGCCTGCTCAAGGCGCACGACCTGATCACCTCGCCGGCTTTTATCATCGTCAAGGCAGACAACGAATTCAAAGACAAGACTGTTCGGCCCAATGAGATGTGGCAAACTGATTTCACTTATCTGAAGGTAATCGGCTGGGGCTGGTTCTATCTGTCCACCATTCTCGATGATCTAGAGTTGGCTCGGGAAATCTGCACAACGGGGATAAGTGGAATTTCTGCCTGACTTCGGCTTAGATGCCGGGAACAGGAGATACCATGACGAGACGACCGCGCCGGAACCATAGCCCGGCTTTCAAGGCAAAGGTGGCGCTGGCCGCCATCCGAGGTGAGCAGACGCTGGTGGAGTTGTCCCAGCAGTTCGACGTGCACGCCAACCAGATCAAGCAATGGAAGGGTCAGCTCCTTGAGGGGGCGACAGGCGTTTTTGGCGATGAAGCGAAGTCGGAGCCGTGGGACCAACTGTCGATGTCAAAACCCTTCATGCCAAGATCGGCGAGCTGACGCCGGAGAACGATGCTCCGCTGAGCCACGGGTCTCGGCTGCGATAGCCGGAGCGCTCGGCAAGGCGGGATTGCCGGGGACAAGAAATGATCGACCGCGAGCATAAGCTATCCGTCGTGTGCCAAGCGAAGCTTCTCTGCTTCAGCCGTGGCAATGTCTATTATCGGCCTCGTCCAGTCTCTGACGGCGATCTGGCTCTGATGCACCGGATCGATGAACTGCATCTCGACTACCCGTTTGCCGGAAGCCGGATGTTGTCAGGGCTCTTGAGGGGAGAAGGGCTGGTAACTGGGCGGCTGCACGTCGCCACGCTGATGAAGAGGATGGGCATCGAGGCGATATACCGTCGCCCGAACACGTCGAAACCGGCACCTGGGCACAAAATCTATCCCTACCTCCTGCGCAAGCTGGCGGTTACCAGGCCCAACCAAGTCTGGGCTATGGACTTGACATATATCCCCATGGCGCGCGGCTTCGTCTATCTCTGCGCCGTCGTCGACTGGTTTAGCCGGAGGGTGCTGTCGTGGCGGCTGTCGATCACGATGGAGGCAGCCTTCTGCATCGAAGCCGTCGAGGAAGCGCTTGCTCGTTATGGCAAACCCGACATATTCAATACCGACCAGGGATCGCAGTTCACCGCTATCGACCTCACGGCGGTGCTGAAGAACGCCGAAATCGCCATCTCTATGGATGGCAAGGGGTCGTGGCGGGATAACGTCTTCGTCGAGCGGCTCTGGCGGTCGATTAAATACGAGGAGGTCTATCTCCACGCCTACAAGACTGTGTCCCAAGCCCGCGCTGGCATCGGTCGCTATCTGACCTTCTACAACACCCGACGCCCACATTCATCCCTTGAACGGCAGACGCCGGATCAGGCTTACTTCAACGCGCTGACACCGATGATGGTGGCAGCATAATCAAGGCGGAAATCCACTTAGCAAAACGCCCGAAACTGTTCAAACAAACCGAGCCACCTCTAGCGCAACCGGCCGCACTTAAAACAACTTGCAGATAGTTGAAACAAAGGCGCAGGCGGGCTTTTATCGCGGCTTGGGATAAGGCGTACCGTTTTCGTTCACCACCATGCGCGCCGACGGAAATGGAACAGTTCCCGTTCGCGAGTCCCTTGTTCCGTCGGCACCAGCCTTGATGAGGCAGCAGGAGAATTTCCGTATGGAAGATGAACGCGAGGTCGGACCGGTCGGGACGTGGTTTCAGAGCCTGTCCCTCAGGGCCTGGCTTGTGTTTGGCTTCCTGATGGCTCTTCTGCCCGTCATCATCCTGACGGCTGTCTGGTATGTTCAGTACAAACAGCAGATCGCCGGACCTTTCCGCGATGTCCTGCATACCCAGCACCGCGTTCTGGTGTCGCTGGAACGCATCCAAAGCGAGCTCTGGGATATTTCCGCAGCAGTCAACGATTATGCAAATAGCGGAGAGGAGCACTTTCGCACGGACTTTGAAGCTGCAGAACGCGATGTCGCCGTTCACCTGCGCGACCTCGAGAAGGTCACGGATGATTACCCAGGCTTCAGGCCCATTCTTGAAAGCGTAAACCAGCAATGGTCGCAGCTGCTGCAGACGGCCGCAAGCGTCGAAGCCTCTGACGGCAATGCGGATCCGGTGCTGCTGCGGTTCGAAAGTGTCGTCGCGGAGACCGGTAAACGTGTCGGATCCATCGCCGAGAGCATGCGGCTGCTCAACGAGGAAAGCCATGCGCGGGCGCTGGCGGCGATGAAGCGCCTCGAGACATTCGCGATGATCGCGATCACACTGGCGATCGTCTTTGCGGGCGTCGGCATCTACATCATCGACCAGGCGCTGATCCGCAGCACTGACAAACTTGTCGAGGGCGCGATGCTGGTTGCCGGAGGCGAGCGCGGGCGGAAAATCGACGTCACCGTGCCGCCGGAACTGGCTTCCGTGGCACAGGCCTTCAATTCAATGCTGAAGCAAATCGTCCAGCAGGAAGACGAGCTCGCCGCGTCGGCGCGCGCCGACGGGTTGACCGGCCTCGACAACCGGCGTGAATTCGACCGTGTGCTCGACGCGCAGATCAATGCGGCTCGCGAGACCGATGAGCCTTTCTCCCTGTTGATCATCGATGTCGACCACTTCAAGCAGTTCAACGATACCCACGGACATCTTGCCGGTGATGACATCCTTCGCCAGGTGGCGCAGATCATCGCAGGCGCGGCGCGGCGGGAAGATCATGCCTTCCGCTATGGCGGCGAGGAATTCGTGATGCTGCTACCCGGCCTGCGCGCCTATGAGGCGGCGGCGATAGCCGAGCGTGTTCGCAAGGCGGTGTTCGAGCAGACAATGATCCTGCCGGACGGCACGGAAGCTCGCCTGTCTATCAGTATCGGGGTCTCTGTCTTCAACCCGCAGGCTACCCAGCCCGATATCGTCGGCCTAGCGGACAAGGCGCTTTACATCGCAAAAACTGAAGGACGCAACAGGGTCAAGGTTACGGCCTGAGCCACGTTGCCCGATACGGATTTTTACGTCCCCGATCGCGACGCTTCCCTCTCGGGCGTTCAACATGCTGTCAAATACCCTGAAAGCTGGTGCTTGCCATTTCACGCAATATGTCCGCTTCTGGGTGGATTCGGACCGTCTGCTTTCGTGAAGAGTTTCGGGTGCCGTCAGGCGTACGAAAGTCGCCGAGGAAGGGCCCCGCGGGCGGAATATCCCGGGCCGGATTTGTGGCTATGCCATGCCGGATCATGACGCATTCTCCCGGTTTTTGCCGCCGATTCAGGTGGCCCGCGCGGCTGGCGCCAGCGTTCGAACACCTCGATGACAATCATGCGTCCGCCACAGCATGGGCAGGCGGGCGGATATCGATCGGCTCTTCGACAACGTCATGATCGGACGGCAGGACAGCGTTCAGGAGATCGCGGGCGCGTGCGATGTTGACCTTCTGGGAACTTCCGGCGAGCAGACCGTAGTGCCGGATGCGGTGGAAGCCCTTTGGCAGGACATGGTTCAGGAAGCGGCGAATGAACTCGTCGGTGGCGAGTGTCATGATCTGCGGCCGTCGGCGGTAGTCCTTGTAGCGGAAGGTGACGCCGGCCTTGTCGAACGAGATCAGACGTCTGTCCGAGATCGCCACCCGGTGGGTATAGCGCGACAGGTGCCGCACAAATGCCCGGCGATCGGCCAGATGGGCTACTGAGCCGAAGACGGTAAGTTTGCCGGCGTCACGGAGCTGAAGCGCAACGCGCGTTTCGTCCGCACGTTCTTCCATGGTCTGGTTCAGCCAGTTTCCGTCAGACGAACCGACGCGAGGATTGTCCCAGGACGCCACGGCGAGCATGGTGTTGATCAGCGGAGCGTATCCGCCTTCTGAGGTGCTATCCTGGGCGCCGTCACCATGAACGGAAGACTACGGCCGCCTTCGGCGCCACGTCGGGGAGCCAGAGCGTTCCCGACACGGATGCGCCTGCGGATACGAAGTCGAAGCTCTCGCTGTCGCGCAGATCGAGGTCATGGTCGGCCAAACGCCAGAGGAGAAAGCCTGCGATGACGACCAGAACCACAACGGTTGTCAGAACTGCGCCCAATCTCAATTGAAGCGATTTCCACATCTCACGATTTGACGGTGTATCTATGGAGGCGGTACATTGAACACAAATCTGGACCAGCCATCAATCCAGATTGAGGCCGTCCTCGGCACTGCAATCTCGCGGCACGGGGATACTGGCGGCCATCACAGGGTACCGTGACTTATGTGTGTGCCTCGGTTTCTCGCACTATCTATTTGCAAAGCAGATTGACAACAATTGGCCCCATCTTTGTCGACCTTCCTGAGCCTGGCTCGTGTTCGGGTACTCGAAGTTTTACGTTGATCAAGACCACAACGACGGGGTCGAAGGTTCATATCTCATCAAGACCTGATGCTGTCCATCAATACGGACTATGCCGCTCTCGTGCGAAACAGGCCAACTGGTACAACTGCCGCGCCATTAAGCAATGTGACCGGAGCATTTGGGTGGCGGTCGGTTGGGTCCGATTGCAGGCACTCCGATGTGCGGCGGTCGGACACATACAATGCTGGCCCGGCGAAACGGTTCAGGTGGCCGCAGGATGCCAGCCGCGTTCAGACAGCGGCTGGTCCGGGGCTTCGATGGTGATGAAGCTTGCAAGGTCGGGACCGAATGTTGGAAGGGCCATCGGGCAGCGCACACCGGGCAGGATCCGCACATCGAAAAGCTCCTTGATGCCGCCGTCCAGCCGCAGCCATTCAACGATATCGCCATTGTTGGTGTTGACGATCTGAACACCGCACCACGCTTCAGCTTTGCGCTGTTCAAGCTCATCCTGCAGGTTCAGCCCGGAAAATACGCCCTCGCGGCGGGCGAGAAAGCCCGACGGCGGCATGGCCGGCATGGAAGGAAAGGCCGCGCAAAAAGCCCGGCAGGAACGCCACGCGCTCACGTTTCCGGCTCTCACGGTCCAGCCTTGTGAGGTAGCCATTACCCGAATCCAGAAACCACAACGCGCCCTGATGAAGGCGCGGAGAGTGCGGCATGGAAAGCCCTTCGGCCATGATCTCATCGGTCTGGACGTCGACAATGACGCCTCCATCGCGGCGATGATTGCGCCATCCGTCAACGATATCCGTGGTTGAAACGGAGGTGACGAAGCGCGGCACGCCGTTTTCCATGGCGAGCCCGTTCAGGTGGCAGCGATCTTCCGGGGCGAGTTTCGAGATGTAGGGCGGCCGCCAGACCGGCTTGAAGGAATGAACCACGCTGTCAGTTGCCAGACAGGAGTATTTTGTATTCACAAACAACAGCCGCCCGGCAGCGTCAATGCCGAGTTCGTGGACATCGAGGTCGGAGACCGTCTGGCCGCGGCGCGGCACATAGAGCCGGTCGAACTGTTCATTGGCCCGCTCATTGGGGCCGAGCACATTTTCAAAACGCCAGATCTGCGCCAGCCCGGCCAGCAACAGCCGCTGGTCGTCGCCGATCAGGCCCATGGCGCGAACAAAATTGCGCTGGTGAAGCGATAGCGAGCCATTGCCCAGAACACCGACCAGAAACAGCTGGCCGCTCTGATAGGACGTGAAGGCAAGCGAACAGTTGTTCATCGCAAGCCACTGCGGAAACCCGCGTGAACAACTGATCTGCGTTTGCATTTCCTGAGGCTGGGACGCCTGCGCGCCCGGTGCATCGGCGCGCGGCATCTGCTCCTGGCTGGCCCCTCAGCCCCGGGGTTCGCGCTTTCGTCTGTATCTGCTGTCATGAAATGGTCTCGATATTGTTTTTTGTCTCGTTGGATAGCCGTCGTGCCGGCACGTTTTCGACACGACGCTATCATTGCTCGCTGTGCATCCGGTTGATCAGAACCTGTATCCGAAGCGCAGCGAGCCTGTGTGGGAGCGATAGTCATCGGCGAATGAGCCGTCATATTGCAGCTTCAGCTCCATGCCCTGCCGCTTGGCGAGATCAAGGCCGAGCGTCACATGCCCGACTGTGTCTGCAATCGGGGCAAAGGTCGAGAAGCTTTCCATCGACGACAGGCCGGCAAATCGCGCCGTTGTCTCCCATTCATCCGCAGAGATGAAGGACACGCCAAGATCGCCGTATAGCCGCGCAGGCCAGTCTTCGAGGAACGGGATGCGGGCGCCGAACTCGATCCCCGGCGTCACGCCGAAAGCGGTGTCGGAATTGCCGTCAACCATGAGATTGAGCGCACCTGCGCCGCTTTCGGTATAGCCATACTGATGCATGTTGATGGCGTCGAGATCGACCCGCGGGCGCATGTAATACGCATCACCGAGCGCGACTTCATAGGACGCCCGGAACCGCCCGAAGAACATCGCGGAATCCGGACTGCCGGTTGCCGTCGCCGAAAGCGTGTCGAGGTTGATATAGCGCTTGGAATCGCCCCAATTGTAACCGCCGCCGCCGACAATGCCGAACAGCCACGGACCGATTTCCTTCTTCAATGCGACGGCGCCCACGAACGAATCCTGATCCAGCTTCTGTGTGCCGTTGTCATTGCGGAACCAGCTGCTCTCATAGGTCAATCCGGAGCCCAGGAACCAGCCGTCCCGCAGCTCCATCTGGCCGCCGATCTGCAGACCGCCTTTCGACTGGGTATAGCCGGCCTCGTCGCCTTGACTGTCCTGGGTCGTTTCACCACCCAGGGCACGGCTCCACACGCATGAGCCTTCATCCATCATCACGCCCGACGTCTCGAAAGCCGGGCAGGACAGAACGCTGTTGGCCGCGCTGATCGCCGCCGAAGGCGAAGACGAAAGCGGCGCGGCCGCCGTTTGCGAGATCGTTTCCATCAGCATGTCGGAGAAGGTCTCCGGCGTCGATTGATGGAAGGCCCCAAAGACCTGTCCGAGCGAGATCTCGTCATCACCGAACTTGACCTCGGTTGCCGAACCGTTCTCAACCCTGTCCCAGGCCTGCTGCAGGGCAGCAGATGCCTGACTGCCGTTGCGACCGAGCGATACGCCATTATTGGCGAAATGGGCGCTTGCGACCGAGAAGCCGGTCCAGCCTTCGGGTGAGGTACTGGCATCGGTAAAGTCAAACACCAGCGATGACAGGATCGAAAGGTCCGAGGTGTCGCTGCCAGAGACCTTGAGGAACTCCGTTCTGGTGTTGGGGAGCAATGCGTTGGCATTGACATCGACGCCCCAGGTGCCCGCGAAATCGCCTCGGACCAAAAGCTTGTCGGCAATGCCATGTTCCATGTCGACATCAAGACCGGAGATCAGGCCGCCCCTGCTTGAAGTCGCGGTCCGCCAGTCCTTCTGTTCGCTGCGACGGAAATAGCCGAACGGAGAGAATTCCGTCGAAAGGCCGATGCCTGCGACATCATAGGCACTGCCCGCATCCGCTGTGCCGATACCGACGAGATCGCCCGTTACCATCGTCTCGATCAGATTCCATTCACCGCCGATGTTCATGGTGCCGGCATTCAGCACGGTATCGACATCGGCGATCGCGCCGGTGACGAACGTGCCGCGGCCCTGGTTGAGGAACACCGCCTGGCTGGCGAGCGGCACGGTACTGAGCCGGACGGCACCGTCGGCGGCCGCCGACTTACTGGAGGCGTAGACCTTCGACCAGTCTTCCTCGCCGGCGATGGATCGGACCACGTTGCCGGCAACCGTACCGGAGTTATCGAACGTCGCCGTGCCGTCGGTGCTCAGAGCCGCGTGTGCGGCGCCACCATTGCCGTCGGACGGGCTTGGACCCGAGAGCGTGCCCGACGAACCCACCGTCACGGTTATCTTGTTCTCCTGGGTCTGTGACCAGATGCCCCAGGCGTTGTCGGCGTTGACCTTGACCGTTCCGTCGACGGTTACGCTGACGATCCCATCGCTGTTATAGCTGTTGCGGTGGAACGATCCGGCATAGGTCTTGCCGTTCTTCTCAAAAATGCCCCTGTTCCGGCTACGGACTGGGCGATGATGCCGTGGGCATACTTTCCCGTAGTCGCGATCGAGGTGCCGGAATTGACCGAAACCGTGACGGTCCCCGACTGGTGATTGTAGCCGCCGTAGCCGCTCGACGTGTAAGTGCCCTTGTCGAAGTCAACATAGTAAGTGTTCAACTTGGCGTTCAGATCCGCCGCGACGCCGCCACCGCCGGCGACCGACTGGGCCAGAATGCCGACGCCGCCGTCACCGCTTGTCACGATCGACGCACCGTCGTGCAGGGTGACGGTGACGTCGCGACTGCCGGCCCTTGCCTGTTTCGTCTCGAACGAGACCGAATTCAGCACCGCTTCCGATGCCGTGACGAAGCCGCCGCCGCCGCCGATCGACTGCGCCACAATGCCGACCGCGCGCTCACCCGCCGTGGAGAGAGCGCCTTTGTGGCTAATGGTGACCGCCTCACCATCGACGGAGTCGCGGGAGGTAGGCGGGTAGCCAGAGGTTCCCAGCTTGACGGAGAGTATGTCCTTCAGCGTGTCGTCGTTGACCTTGCTCGCCGTGCCGAGCGCCACCATGCCAAGGCCGCCGCCGCCACCGATCGAATGGGCGACGATGCCGTGGGACGCCTCGCCCTTGGTTTCGATCTTGGAGCCGGCCAGCGTGGTAACGGTCACCGCACCGCCCTCTCCGCCGCTGCTGCTTCCGCCGCCTCCGAGTTTGATCTTGACCTTCGAGACCGCGAGGCCGGAGGACACGCCGCCGCCGCCGCCGCCGCCGATCGACTGGGCGACCACTCCATGCGATGCGAAGCCGGCGGTATAGATGTTACTGGCATAAACCGAGACGTCGCCGCCATCGCCCCCATCGCCCCCAACGGACCCAAGGGTCAAATTGATGCAGCTATCCTTGTCGCCCGAGCTGGAATCGTCGCTGCTGGAGCTACTGCTCGAGCTGTCGCAACTGCTGCTGTCGGAGCTGTCCGACGAACTGGAAGAACTGCTGTCGTCGGAATCATCGCTGCCCGAGGAAACCGCCACCGAGCCGCCGCCTGCGCCGATCGACTGAGCGACAATGCCTGAAGACATCGTGCCGTAGGTATGGATCGTCCCGGTCCCGACCACCGTGCCGGAGCTATCCTGGCCGATGGTCACGCTCCCGCCGTAGCCACCATAGCCGCCGGCCCCACCGACGGTTACGCCGAATGTAAGAGCCTTGTCGTCGCTGTCGCTGTCATCGTCGCTGTCGTCATCGTCGTCTGACGACGCAAACACGAACATGGACTCATCCGCTGATTCTGCGTCGTCGTCATCATCATCGCTGTCGTCATCCTCGTCCTGCTTGATCGAGAGCGAGCTCTTGCCTGAGCCGGCTGCCCCGCCGCCGCCGCCGATCGATTGCGCCAGGATCGCATCCGACCAGTCGCCCCTGGTCACGATCGTGCCTTCGCTCGAGATCACGACGGAACCGCCATCGCCACCTGCCTCCCCGCTGGCCCCGAGGCCGATGGTGAGACCCCAGTCGGCATCACCCATGCCACCACCGCCGGAGGAGGAACCGCCGCCGCCGCCGATCGACTGGGCGAAAATCCCGCGTGACACATGCCCGCGGGTGTAGATCGAGGCCGCGCTGTCGTCCATATGGACATCGACGCTGCCGCCGCTATTGCCCTTTCCGCCGCTGGCCCCCAGACCGACATTGAACGCCGCGGACTTGATGCCTTTTGCGGCCTTGGTCGAGCCGGAACCGGTGCCGGCATTGCCGCCGCCGCCGCCGATCGAATGCGCCAGAATGCCGTCTGCATAGTTGCCCGTCGTGCTGATTGCACCGACATGGCTGACACTCACCTTGTCGCCGCTCCCGGCACCGCCACCGGTACCGCCCAAATAGGAATTCACCGAAACGGCGAAATTCATACCTTCGTCTTCATCTGTATCGGCATCGTCGTCATCATCATCGTCACCGTCGTTCAGCCATGACGTAATCGATTTTGAGACGGAGCTCGCGGTCGCGTCGCCACCATTACCGCCGCCGCCGCCGATCGACTGAATGACAAGCCCGGCCGCGCCGTCGCCGGTCGTTATGATTCTGGATGTCTTGTAGATATTGGCCTCTGCCGTGCCGCCATCGCCACCGGCACCGCCCGTGCCGCCATGCGCCATGGAAATGGAAAGTGATATCGTGTTGCCGTCTTCATCGAACGGTACGCCTGCAGCGATCGCCTTCGAAGAAGCCTGACCACCACTGCCGCCGCTGGCGCCAATCGACTGAATGACAATACCCTGGGCATCCGTTCCGGACGTCGATACCACACCGTTGATATCGACCTTGGCATCGCCGCCACCGCCGCCATGTTCACCGGATCCGCCATGCGCGCTGGAAATAGAGACGCCGGCGCCGACACTGGTCGATTTTCCATTGCCACCAACGCCGCCACCGCCGCCGATCGACTGCACCAGAATGCCGGTGCCATGATCACCCTTCGTCGAGACCACGCTGTAGTCGCTTGCACCCTTGGTGCCTGACCCGGATTGGGTCACGTATATATTGCCGCCATCGCCGCCGGGACCGCCGCTGCCGCCGGTGGAGCTTGAAAACCCGATACCCCAGGCGGTTGCCTGGCCGCCGACGCCGCCGCCGCCGCCCACGGACTGGCCGACAATCCCGATCGCATAATCGCCCTTCAGTGTAATCGCGGTGTTGGCTTCGGTGGTAACCTTGACGACACCGCCGTAGCCGCCACCCCCACCACTGCCGCCGACGGTGTGGAACAGACCCTTCTTGTTGCGTCCCTGACCACCGCCGCCACCGATCGACTGTGCAACGATGCCGTGCGCTTCCGAACCGGTCGTGGCAAGATTGCCGGAATTGATGACATTGACAGCACCGCCATTGCTGCCGTCTTCGCTGCTGCTGCTCTTCAGGCCCGCCGAACTGGCGCTTTTCCCTGCGCCGATCGCGCCCGTCGCGCCCACGCCACTATTGGTGCCGCCACCGCCGCCGATCGACTGCGCCAGAATGGCGATACCGCCGCCAAGCTCCGTTGCGTCGGAACTGCTGGCGGCAGTCTTGGCGCCGGCATAGCCGCCATAGGTCGAAATATTGCCCTTGTTGATGACAGTCACCGTGGCAGGAACGGAGCCGTAGTTCTGCCCGCCGATCGTCTGTCCGCCGGTCGGATCGGAAATCGGCGAACCGTTCTTGTAACCCGAACTCGCGGTCGATATCGTCGCGGTGGACTGCAACAGGCCGCCGCCGCCGCCAATGGACTGGGCGACAATGCCGTGCGAGATCGATGCCATATACGGTGATATTACCCGAATTGATCACCGTCACATCGCTGCTGGTCGAACCGCTGGCGCTGGTGTCGCCCCAGGTCAGCGCATCATTGCTGTTATTGATATAAATCCCGTCGCCATCGGCAGCGGAGGCCGACTGTGCGACGATCCCATGGGAGTGATCACCGGTCGTGGTGATCGCAAAATCATTCGCTACGATGACATCTTTGGCGTAGCCGCCTACTCCGTAAAAGATGTTATCTTTATAGGTCCCTGTCCCGCCGCCGCCCAGAGATTGCGCGATGATACCGCTTGACTCACCGCCACTGGTGATAATCTTTCCTCCTCCCGTCAGCGCAACATTTACGTTTTCGCCTAGGCCGCCCGACGCTTCGTGATCGTCCTTGGTGCTTTCGTATGACGTGCCACCCTGGCTAACAGCCAGAATGCCGGGAGAGTAATCACCGTTTGTCTGAAGCAGGGTCGATGCCCCACCGAAGACAGCCACCTCAACTGGCATGGCGTACCCGCCTACCATTGCACTCTTGCCGCCACTGGGCAGACCATCACCGGCCCTTGCGATTGCCATGATCGCCGCACCGGTTTTGCGGGTGAGCTGTACGCTCTGTTTGTTGGTCCCAAGATAAACAGCCCCGGCTGACTGTGTCGTGATTTTGCCGGTCATCGGTGTCTTTACTGAACCGATCTGCACCTTGGCAGCCCAAAATACAATCTGGTCATTTATAGGGTTGTTTCCGCCGCCATTTCCACCGGGACCTGCGTCGAAGCTGTTGGTGTTATAGGGTGTGTTGCCACCATATGAAGCAGCAAGAATAGACGGTCCGCTGGTGGTCGCGTAAACGGATTTCGATGTGTAGACCGAAACCGGGCCGCCATAACCACCGCTGGTATAATTGCCGGAATCCGAATAGGTTGCCGGGCCGCCAACGCTCAGCGCAGCAATGCCGAAACTGGCACCGGACACTGTTCCCGTTGAATAAACGGAAACAGGTCCACCCCGACCTCCGGTACCGTTAACGCCGTGAGTATCCCGACTGGTCCCTCCTTGTGAGAGGGCAAAAATGCCGCCGCCAACCGAGCTTGAGATATCCCCGGAACTGATGATCGAAACACTGCCGCCATCGCCCCCGCCGGTTTTCTTGTTATCGTCATGCGGGCTCCAGTTAAGCGCGCCGAGCGACACGGCATTCAGTCCGTTAGACTGGGTCTTGCCAATACGCAGATTGCTGTAGGGAATGTCATCTCCCGGCTCAAACAGCAAATGGGTGTCAGCAGAATCGGTAATCTTAATCGTCGCATTGTTTGTGACGTTCACACTAAAACCGGCCCAGCCCCAGTTGGAGTGCACGTAATAGGTCTGCCCGCGGTAGGTTTCGCTGCTATTGCCGGTCCACAGATCGGTAACCGCCATATAGGCACCGCTATAGGCATACTGCGTCGTGGTCAAAGTCCCGGAACTAATCGTGCAGCTGATCGTCTGAGAATAGATAGCCTCTTTGCGGTCATCAAAATTGTCTGTTTTGACACCTGAAGCCGATTCGGTGTGCACTTCGGACGGGTCGCAGGTTGCCGCTGCATAGGCCCGCGAATAAAGTCCGCGCCCGTAAAACGGCATGGGCACACCGGCCAGCGTTCCCGCAAGCGCGGTCGACTGAAACAGTAGCGAGGATGCGACGAGCTTGATCTTGCCGCGCCCGGGCCGGGAGGCCGGCTTTGAAGCGGGACGATCTCCCGGTTTGCTTCGCCCGGTGGTTTCGACACACATAGATCCGCTCTTATCGTCCATCAGCCCCATCCAATCCAGCCAGCTTGCAGTTATCTGCTCCGTGCCCATCCCAAGGCACGTCAGCAGTCCCTTACCTATTCCTAGCCGCGATCGACCGCACTTGTCGACAAAAAGGGCGACGAATGTTGTCCAGTTTTTCGAAAACTCCGGAAGCGGGTTAGTGATTTGTAGTTGGTTGATTTTCGTGGGCAAGTGTCTGGGTGGCGCCCGCATCACAATCTTTCATTTCTCGCCGCACTTCGATCGGCGTTTTATTGCACAGCGTGGAATGTGGCCTGACGTGGTTGTCGTTATATCGCCACAGGGCCAGTTTTCGTCGGGCTGGACCTGTCAAGGTTTCGTACCGGCCCAATCGCTCGTTTATGCCACTTTCCGTTCAAAAGCGACGGGGCTTGTCCAGCCCAGTGCAGAGTGGCGTCGCCGTGGATCGTAGAAGCCGTTGATGTATTCGAAGATTACCATTTCAAACTGCCTTCGCGTTGCCCATGGCCGCCACCAGATCAGTTCTGCCTTGATGGTTTTGAAGAACGCCTGCACAGCTGCATTGTCGTAACAATTACCCTTGCCGCTCATGGAGACCTTGAACCCGTGCTGATGCAGGATCTTTTGGTCGTCGTGCGCACAATATTGGCTGCCACGGTCCGTGTGATGACCGCAGTGCTTTGGGGGAGCACGCAATGCGATTGCCGTCTTTAGGGCCCGGATCGCCAGATCACGCTTCATGCGATTGCTGTCAGTCGTGACCTTGTGTTTGCCGGTTCTAACCAAGGATATACCATTCTGGCGCATCAGACGGCCAACACGACGGTGACCGTATCCAGTCCGATCTCTTTCAACTCTTCTGTCATCCGTGGCTGCCATCGCGGCCAAGGATGAGACGGAATTACTCCTTGATTGCGCCACCGTCGCCATGTCAGATCGCTGCCTGCGGCTTGCTGGCCTATTGCGGAACGCACGCAACCCACGCAAGCTGACATCCATAACCTGACATAGACGGGCGGCTGAAAACGCATCCCTGTGTTTTTCGATGAACCTGAACCTCAAGGCTTTTGGCGCGAAGAACTGCATTGCTTTTTAGGATGTCCCGCTCCTCCTTGAGGAAGCGAATCTCGCACTGAGGCCGATCATTCTCCTGGGCGAGGCCCAAATCGTCTTGTGACACAACATCCGTATCTCGGTGGGTGGTAATCCATGTGTTCAGCGTCGATATTCCAACACAAGGGTCCTCAGCCACCTGCTTACGCGTAAGTCCACTGGTCAATGCGATCCGCACCGCATCCTGGCGGAGTTCGTCCGTCCGTTTCTCTCCCATGGTCTGTCTCCTTTGTTGCAGTAAATGCCATCAAAGGAGCGGCATCAAACCGCGGCAGGTCCATTGTCGCAGAAGGCTCCAGAACGACCGATTGGTCCAAAAAATCGATCCTGACTATCTCGAAGGCCCGATGCGCGCGACGGATTTGATAATCCAGAAGCTGCAGAAACACACCCACAAGAGCCTGATTGCACCCACAATGCACTCACACGGAAAGCTTCGCGTAGTTTCACGCCCGAAAAAATAAAAAGAAATTTCAAAATGATGAATGGTCGGAGTGGAGAGATTCGAACTCCCGACCCTCTGGTCCCAAACCAGATGCGCTACCAGGCTGCGCTACACTCCGACTGCGGCCCGGATACACTGAAGGCTCTGCGGCCGCAACAGGAAAAATAGGATTTTGTCGCAAAGGTGCTATTCGTCGAGTGCCGGTCCGCTCACACTATCACCCGGTTTGAGCCCATAAAGTGCGGCCTGCTCGCCGCCGATTTCCAGCACGTACCTGACCGCCTCGGATGAACTGATGACTCTTTTTGATAGTGGCTGGGCGTTCTCATAAATGTCTGAAACTGTTCCATCGGCGCGAATGAACACCATGTCCAACGGAATCAGCGTATTCGCCATCCACATCGACGCTGGACGCGGCACAGCGAAATCGAAGATCATACCCTGTCCCCCGGCAAGCTCGGTGCGATACATCAGCCCGTGCTGGCGCTGCGCAGAGCTTGTCGCAACCTCAACAACAAGGGGATAATCGCCGCTTTCGGTGTGAAGCGTCAATTCCGACACAGGAAAGCGGATTTCATCGCTCTGGGCTGCGACAACCCCGGCAGACAAGAACAGAAAAAACGCCGTGACGACAGCCAGCGCCTGTTCACGTATTCGCAGCATCACCTGTCTTCCTTTTCGGATTCTGACATCAAACGGCCCAGGACGCAAAACCGGCCAGAACTCCAGCGCGCTTCGCATCAGGTTTAGAGACAACATTAATAGCGCCTCGTATCGGTTTCAGAAAAGGATTTTCGCCGTCCGCATCTCACATTAGCGCGCGCAGCCTGAGCGACGTTAATGCGTGTGTCGCTGGGGTGACGGCTGATCGGGATGAACCTCAGCCGCCATCAGCCCCTTAGGGCCCTGGCCAAAGCGCACAAGCACGCTCTGCCCGGGCACCAACTCGGTAATGCCGTAGCGTCTGAGCGTTTCCATATGCACGAAAATGTCCTCGGTCCCCTCGCCCCGTGTCAGAAAACCAAAGCCCTTCTCGCGGTTGAACCATTTGACCAGAACCCGCTCAAGCCCGCTCGAAGGCTCGACCTGAACATGCGTCTTTACCGGGGGCAATTGCGATGGATGCACCGCCGTCGACTGGTCCATGGAGAGAATGCGGAAAACCTGCAGGCCACGATCCCGCATCTGCGCAAGGGCGACAACGCGCGTGCCTTCCAGGATGGTCTGATAGCCGTCACGCCTCAGGCAGGTGATGTGCAGGAGAATATCCTCCATGCCGTTATCCGGCACGACAAAGCCAAAGCCCTTGCCGACATCAAACCACTTCACGAAACCGGTAACCTCGATCAGCTCCCCGTTTCCGTGCTCGCCTCTTCTCCGGCCGCGTATCTTTCTGACTGTGACCTCTCGGCCATACCGCCCCGCTCCTTGAAAAATCCGGCAACGAATTAACTGATTCTTGTCATAAGAATAACATTCATCCGGCGGGTTCCCGCAAGTTCAAAACGTAAAACTCCTATTTGCGGGACCTCCAGAATGACAGTTCGTCTCTGAAAACACCATAGGGAAGAGAAAAATGCATTACCTTCACACCATGGTCCGTGTCACGGACATCGATGCTTCGCTGCACTTTTACTGCGAACTTATGGGCCTTCAGGAAGTGCGCCGCATCGACAATGACAAGGGCCGGTTCACGCTGGTGTTTCTTGCAGCCCCCAGAGACCTCGAAAACGGTGACGGCGAACATGTGCCGAAACTCGAGCTCACCTACAATTGGGATCCGGAGGAATATGCCGGAGGTCGCAATTTCGGGCACCTCGCCTACCGTGTCGAAAATATCTACGATTTCTGCCAGAAGCTCTCCGATGCAGGCGTGATCATCAACCGCCCGCCACGCGACGGGAACATGGCTTTCGTCCGTTCACCGGACGGCATTTCGATAGAGATTCTACAGCAAGGCGACCCCTCGAGCCGAAAGAACCCTGGGCATCGATGCCCAATACCGGCAGCTGGTAAGCCCAAACGATGTCGCGTCAGAAGGCGCGGCATCTTCCCATAAAAATCAGATGCTTACGCGCCGACGTGTGATCGCATTTGCAACATGTCGTTTTTTTGAAGGAATCGCTGTTTTACGCTTGCAGCAATTCTATTGCCTGATTATAAGGGCGCCCAGCGAACGCACGCGCCCTTCGTCTATCGGTTAGGACGCCAGATTTTCATTCTGGAAAGAGGGGTTCGATTCCCCTAGGGCGTGCCATTCGCACATGGTCGACAGACCTTGCTGCGAAAGGTCCGGAGTATAGCTCCGGATATACGGTGTTTTCGCTGACCGGCGACCCCGCATGGGCGGTTTCGTCGATCTGAGATGCGCGCCCTTCGTCTATCGGTTAGGACGCCAGATTTTCATTCTGGAAAGAGGGGTTCGATTCCCCTAGGGCGTGCCATTCAGTCTGCCAGCCGGCAACCACCTCTGCAAAACAGCGATGGCTACCGTCAGTGTGTTTGCGCCTTCATGGGCGCTTGCGCCCTTCGTCTATCGGTCAGGACGCCAGATTCTCATTCTGGAAAGAGGGGTTCGATTCCCCTAGGGCGTACCAGCTATCCACAGCCCCACTCCGGTCTCAATCAACATTTCCACAAAGGCCTGCCCCTATCGGCGCCCATATTCATGCATTTCAGCACATTGCAGTGGCTTGCGTTTTATTAGCAAAACATAATAGTCGACGGTAAACTGTCGGAAATTGCGGCGCCGCTGCGGCCACACCGGGACGAGGAACAGGCATGCATCTGATCCATGAATCGATAGCGCTGATCGAGCCCTATCTCAAGCATTACGGGCTGCCGGCGCTTTTTATCATCGTCTATCTGGAATCGCTCGGCGCGCCCTTGCCCGGCGAAAGCGGGGTCATCGGCGCTTCGCTGCTCGCATCAACCGGACAATTACCGATCGAGGGCGTGTTTCTTGCTGTTTTCGCCGGCGCGGTTCTCGGCGATAACACCGGCTATGCGATCGGCCGTTATGGCGGCCGCACCATTATCGACCGTTACGGCCGTTATATCGGGCTCAACGAAGACCGGCGGGCGTGGATCGAAGGCCTCTACATGCGGCGCGGTCCCGCCGTCGTAGTCGGTGCACGTTTCGTCGTGATTCTCAGGCAACTGAACGGTATCGTCGCCGGCATGATGGCAATGCGGTGGCCGCCGTTCCTGCTGGCTAACATCGCCGGCGCCTTGCTCTGGACAGCCGTCTGGACTTCCGCGCCGTTTGTATTCGGCGACTTCTTCGCCTCACACTTTCATGATCTGATGAAGTAACGGGCTCAGCCGGAAATCATCCGGTCGATCTTCACGGCATAACGGTCGGTCATCCCAGAAACATAATCGGCAAGCGTATGCAGCGCCGAATAGGGATCGCGGGCATGCCGCAGGTCAATGCCGAGAGCGCGTTGAAGCTGTATGGGATAGCCCGACAGCCTGTCGCTGTCGAAATCCACTGCTGCCAGCGCTTCGATCACCGGCAGTACGCCATCAAGGATGCGGTGAACGAGGTTGCGGCCCATCACCTCCAGCTCTGTCTTGCGCGGTGAGGTGAAGATCCGGCCATTGGCAAGCCTGCCAATCGCGGCAAAATGCTCCGCTTGGGCGGACGCCTCCACAAGACCAGACGAAAACGTGCCAGTCATGATCGCATCATAATGCGCGCTGAAGGCCTTGCTGCAATCCTCAAATGCCCGGCTTATGGCGACGGCGCGCAGCAGCGCCATCTTCTCCGCCGGCGTATTGCCACGGTCATCGCGTGGCACCATATCCGCAACAGCCGAAAGCGGGTCAGCGGCTTCCCTGTATGAAAGATCGCCTGCGGTGAAAGCATCTTCGAGATCGAGGATATTGTAACAGATGTCGTCAGCGGCCTCGACCAGATAGACCAGCGGATGACGCCGCCACCATGTCGCCGTTTCATCACCGGCGACAAGACCTGTCTGAGAGGCAACCACCTGAAGCGCCTCGCGCTCGGTTTCGAAGACGCCAAACTTTTTCAGGCCGCCGTCACGGTTCGGAACGGATCCACGCACCCGCGCCGTTACCGGATATTTGAGGAACGTTGCCAGCGTGCCATGGGTCAACCGCATGCCACCGCGCCTGTGCATTTCCAGCCCGGCAAGAATGCGAAACCCCTGGGCATTGCCCTCAAATGCCTCGAATTCCTCAGCAAAACAGGTTTCACGATCGGCAAACAGCCCGGCGCCCCTGTCGAACTTTTCGGCAAACCACGCACCGATGGCGGCCTCGCCGGAATGGCCGAAGGGCGGATTGCCGATATCGTGGGCGAGGCACGCAGCGTGCACCAGACCGGCAACAACCGCCTGCCCGCCCTTTTCCACCTTGCCCGCTTGTTCCAGCCACCAACCGACCTCGAGGCCGAGCGAACGGCCGACACTTGCGGTTTCCATACTGTGGATCAGCCGGTGATGGATGTGGTCGTGATCGTAAAGGGGATGAACCTGCGTCTTGTTGGCGAGCCGCCTGAAGGGCGCCGAGAAGCTGATCCGGTCAGCGTCCTGATCATAGGCAGGGCGACGCGCATTCTGCTGGCGCGAAGTCTGAAACAACGGTTCCAGATCCAGCAATTTCGGCCATTCCATCGCCGCCATGCGTGTCCCTTCCTGTCAGCAGGCGGTGTTATTCCGCAGCCTTGCCGTCATTATCCCCGGTCTCGTCATCGCTGTTGGCAGCGATTTCATCCTCTCCATCTCGTAGGCATAGCCCTCGAGCATCGTATAGGCCTGCTCGATCGCGTCGATCTGCGCCTCAGCGTTTCGGATCGCCTCGGCGATTGATTCGCTTCGCGAGCGCAGCATGGAACCGAGAACATCGGAGGTTCCGCTATCGCGTTTGCGGCGGCCGAGCCTCGCCATGTGCTTGCGCACGCGGGCGCGGTGACGCTCAAGCTCCAGAATGTGAAAGCGGCTCTTCAGGATATCGTCGGAGAGCTTGCGACGCATTGCCGCAACCGGATCGAAACTGCCCGGTTCCCGGTCATCAAGGATCATCTCGTTGACGAGCGGCTCCAGCAGAAGCAGACCTTTAAGATCCTTGGCATCAGCAAGCTCGGGGTCATAGCCGGTGTCGTCAAACACCCTGCGCCGGACCGGATCCTTCAACAGGTCATAAGACGCCTGCAGCCGGGCGAAACGCTCGTCATCACCGCCGCTGTCGGGATGTGCATCCTTGGCAAGCCGCCGATAGGCCGCCCGCACGGCCTTCTCGTCACAATCATGGTCTACGCCAAGCACTTCATAGGGGTCGATCAAAATACTGCCCGTCTCACCATGTCAATCAAATGCCCCTTTGAACTACTCTGCTCGCGCCGACGGTTCAAGCCGAAAGCCACCCTACATCGGAAGGACAGGGTTGAAAAAACAGAACACCCTATTTCAGATAGCATAGCCGAGATTTCGCCACCTGAACGCCTGAAATTTGACATTGCACCGCCATAATTCTAAACAACGCAGGCCGCGATATCGTTGAATTGACAATGGATAAGGCGGCCTTGTCGGGCTCCCATGAGCCTTGGGGTATAGCGGACATTCGCCGGACCGGCCTAGCCGATCCTGCGCTTTTGCTCGAATGCGAAAGAGATGTCCGGATGGAAGCGAGCGTCGCTTCCAGCGACCCGTTGCGTTGCCCACGCGGGCCGCGCACGCAGGCACAACCGAATATCGCACGCCTCAGGGAACCTCATCCCCTGTTGCCGAGTAAGGAAGAGGTATGACTGTCAAACTGACCGCGAAAAACGTCTCCAAGCTATTCAACGATGATAGCGGCGAAGGGGCACGTCGCCTCGCCGCCGGCGAAAGCAAGGAAGAAATCTTCAAGGCCACCGGTGTGACCGTTGGCATCGACGACGTGAGCTTCGAAGTTCAGGAAGGCGAAATTTTCGTCATCATGGGCCTGTCAGGCTCCGGTAAGTCCACCATCGTCCGCACGCTCAATGGCCTGATCCCGCCGACATCCGGCTCTATCGTGATCGACGATGTCGACGTTGCTTCCTGCAGCAAGGAAGCGCTGAGAAATGTGCGCAGGCAGAAAATCACTATGGTTTTCCAGCACTTTGCGCTGTTTCCTCATAAAACCATTATCGACAACGTTGCCTTCGGCCTGAAGCTCAAGGGTGTCGACAAGGACGAGCGCCACAAACAGGCCCTCGCCTCACTCGCCAAGGTCGGTCTGGATGCCTACGCCAACAGCTATCCGAGCCAGCTTTCCGGCGGCATGCAGCAGCGTGTCGGCCTTGCACGCGGGCTGGCAAACGATCCTGAAATCCTGCTGATGGACGAGCCTTTCGGCGCACTTGACCCGCTGATCCGTCGCGAAATGCAGGATGAGCTGATCGTTCTTCAAAAAGAGTTGAAGAAAACCATCGTGTTCATCACCCACGACCTTAACGAGGCAATGATCCTCGGTGATCGTATTGCCATCATGAAAGACGGTGCTTTCGTTCAGGTAGGCACCGCTCAGGAAATCGTTTCGGATCCGGCAGACGATTATGTCCGTGCGTTCGTTTCCGATATTGACCGCAGCCGGGTGTTCAAGGTTTCCGATATTTCCAACGATGCCGCCTGGGTTAAGGTCGATGCCACCGCACGCGACGCGCTCGGCGTCATGGACAAGGCCAAGTCGGACCTTGCCTATGTGGTTGAACGCGGCGTGCCCGTCGGTTTGCTGATGCGTTCCGACGCCTTGCAGTGCCCGCGCAACACACCGGTGCGCGAGGTCATGTTCGCGGAACCACCGACGATCTCAGAAGAAGCATTCCTCAACGAAGTCTACGGGGCCGCTCAGGGCGGTGTCCCCATGGCCGTGACCGATGATGACGGCAAACTGGTCGGGGTGGTCTCGCAAGACGACATCTTCGAACAACTTGCTGCTGATGAAGAAGAACCAGAAGCGCCGACTGAAGAAACCGACGAGCAGAAACAGAAACCGGCTGCTAACCAGCCGGCTTCCGAGTAAGCCGACAGGAGACCAGAGATTTGCTAGATCCATCTCAGTATTTCACGATCCCGTTCGACACGTGGGTCAACGACTTCGTCCGCGGCTTCCTCGTTCCCAATTTTCGGCCGTTCTTCCGTGCACTTCAGGTGCCGGTCAACCAGGTGCTGATGGCACTCGACACCTTCCTGGCATGGGTTCCCATGCTGGCGATGACCGCAATCTTTGCGCTTCTCGCCTGGCGGATCGTCGGCAAGAGCATGGCGCTGGTCACCATTTTCGGCTTTCTTTTCGTTGACCTCATCGGACTGTGGCCGGACACGATGACAACGCTCGCCATGATCCTGACCTCGGTGATCTTCTGTACCATCCTCGGTGTTCCAGTCGGCATTCTGGTGGCCCGCAGCGACACGACGTGGAAGATCGTACGACCGATCCTCGACGTAATGCAGACTGTTCCAAGTTTCGTCTATCTTGTTCCGATCGTTATGCTTTTCGGTGTCGGTATGGCACCCGGCATCATCGCCACGATCATCTTTGCACTGCCGCCGATTATTCGCATGACCAATCTCGGCATCCGTAATGTGCGCACCGATCTTATCGAGGCATCGGAAGCTTTTGGCGCAACTTACTCCCAGACCCTGTTCGAAGTTCAGCTACCGCTTGCGATGCGGACCATCATGGCGGGCTTGAATCAGACGCTGATGCTCGCCATGTCGATGGTTGTCATCGCAGCGCTCATCGGCGCGGGCGGCCTTGGACAGGTCGTCAACACCGGCCTCGGCCGGCTGGATGTCGGCGGCGCGACCGCTGGCGGCCTTGGCATCGTGGTTCTGGCGATTGTGCTCGACCGCATCACTCAGGGCCTCGTTGAGCCTTCCGATCCCAACCGGATGACGTTCCGTCAGGCGTTGGGAACTCTGTTCAGCGGCCAGAAAAGGCCGCCGATTAAGCAAGAGAGCGGCTCGAGGGCCGCTTTCAAGGGATCTCCGATCCCGTAGCCAAGGCGATGCGCCTGCCACGTGCAGGCGACACGCCGCAACACGTAAAACGGAGAAACACTCGTGAACAACAATCTCAGCAAGATTACCGCCGCCCTCATGATCGGTGCGGCCAGTCTCGTTCCGGCCACTGCGGCTTTCGCGCAGGAGCCTGGCGACGGCAAGACCATTCGTATGGCGCAGGCAGACTGGGATACCGGTTGGTTCCAGGCCGAAATCTACAAGCAGATGTTTGAAGATCTCGGCTACAGCGTATCCGGCCCGATGACGCTCGGCGCCTCGGCCTTCTATCAGGCCGTATCTCAGGGTGACGTCGACCTTTGGGTCAATGGCTGGTTCCCGCTGCACGAAACCTACAAATCGACCTTTGAGGGCAAGGCCAAGGTTGATGGCGCAGTTGCCAAGGGCGGCGCGCTTCAGGGCTACCTCGTCGACAAGGCCGCCGTCGAAAAGTTCGACATCAAGACGCTTGACGACTTCAAGCGTGACGAAGTCAAGGAAGCCTTCGACCGCAATGGTGACGGCAAGGCCGATCTGGTCGCCTGCCCTCCGGGCTGGGGCTGCGAGCTGACGATTTCGCAGCACATGGAAGACTTCGACCTCGGTGACGACATCAACCCGATCAAGGCCGGCTACTCAGCTTCCATGGCCGATGCAATCGCTGCCTACCAGAACGGCGAACACATCCTGTTCTACACCTGGACGCCGAACTGGACCGTTGACCAGCTGGCACCGGGCAAGGATGTGATGTGGATCGAAGTTCCGCAAAAGGAAGGCGTCGATCTGCCGGCTCCGGCCAAGGGCCTCGACACCTGCGTCGCCGATCCGTGCTACATGGGCTTCGTCGCTAATGACATCGTACCGGTCGTCAATGACGAGTTCATCGCCGAAAACCCGGCTGTCGATACGCTTCTGAAGGAAGTATCGATCCCGCTGCCGGCGATCTTCGCGCAGAACACCGCCATGAACAACGGCAATGACGATGTTCAGGCCCAGGCCACCCAGTGGATCAAGGACAATCAGGACCAGGTCAACACTTGGCTTGAAAAGGCACGCGCTGCTGCCAACTGATAGCACTGCGACTGCCCTGTCTCATTCAGAGCATAATAGGAAACCCGGCTGTAAAAGGCCGGGTTTTTTGATATCAGCCGGAAACAACTACCGTCACTCCAAGCTAACGCCGCGGGTTTCAATCCGGAAGAAGAATGTCACCACCGCGCCGATCAAAGAGGTTACCACCAGACCGTAAAGAAGCGCCGTCGTGCCGATATCGGCCAGCAGGACCGGAAACAGAAACGCGGTAAGGCAAGCGCCGATCTTTGCAAATGACGCGGCAAAGCCCGCGCCTGTTCCGCGAATGCGTGTCGGGAACACCTCGCCGGCGATCAGATAGGTCTGGGCGTTCGGGCCAAGATTGGTCATGAAGTTAAACAGCATGAACCCGCCGAACACCAGTGCGGTCTGCGTGGCACCCGAGTAGCTCCCGGCCTGGGCCGCAATAAACAGACCCGCGGCACAGCCGATAAACCCGAAAACCTGAAGCCGGATGCGTCCGATACGGTCGGCCAGAAGCACAGCGCCGATGATTCCGACCAGAAGCAATATGTCCAGCAGCGCCGTTCCTTTCGCCGCGATCAGATCATTGTGCACCAGATCGGCAACATTTTGGGCATGCTCGCGCTGATGGCCGACGGTTGCCGCCAGGATCGTTGGCGTGAAAATCCCGATACCATAGGTGCCGAGGTCCTGAAGGAACCATGGAACAGACGACAGCACCAGCGCCCGGATATTGCGTTTCTTGAACAGCCCGCGGTAGCCCGTCCGGGCTTTGTGATGTGGCTCGGCAGGCTCTGAGAGACTGATGGCTTTCGGATAGGCCGGCTCGCGCTGCAGCAATTTTTGCAGTTCGGTCTCCGCGTCACGGCCCCGGCCATGCACAGCCAGCCAATGCGCGCTCTCCGGTATGAAAAAACGTCCGATAAAGACCGCTAGCGCGGGGATGATTGCGACCCCGTACATCCAGCGCCAGGCACCGATTGACGGGTCAATCGTCAGGATCATGTAACCAAGCGCTGTCCCGAAGATCGCGCCAACAGCCTGGAAACCAAAGGCCGAGAGCACCAACCCTCCCCGGTTTCTCGAGGGCGTGCTTTCGGAGATCACAAGATGGGCGGTAGGATAGTCACAACCAAGCGCAAGTCCCATGCCGAAAAGGCAGACGATCAGCCATGCGAAGCTCTGGGTGAAAACAATCGCCGTGAGAAAAGCGATGAACAGGCCGAGCTCGAAGATGAAGACCCGTTTGCGACCGTAACGGTCGGCAAGGCCGCCGAGCGCACTGGCACCGATCAGGATGCCGAACAGCGAGGCGGAGCCGACCATGCCATGTTGCGAAGCGTTGAGTCCGAATTCGCGGGCGATCAGCGGCAAGGCCACGCCGGTCATGAACACGACGAGACCTTCGAAAAACTTTCCGGCGACCGACAACCACCAGATAAGCCACTGCTTGTCCGTCATCTTCGGCGGCGGCGCTTCGGTCCCATCAACCCAGTAAGGGCGCTCGTCGATATAAAACTGCACACTGCGCGCAGCTTTCAGGTGCGACTGATCGCTCAAAATGTCGTTCATACGGTCTTTCCTTCGAGAATTGGCCATAATCTCTGCGGGCAATTTCTAGCCGCCACACTTGTGAGTTTAATGACATTTTTGAAGCAAACCGCGAATTGACATAGCCCGGTGCGGCAGGCGTAGGCCGCCGTGTGCGCCATTCTTGACCTAAGTCAATGAAAGCGGGTGCGATTTGTCTGCAAATAACAGCCGGACGGTCGATTCAGCAGGGAGGAACGCATGACTGCCGAAACCCTCGTCACACATTGTTTGGACATGAGATTGAACCAGCCTACCCCAGAAAACCTTAGTGCGGCCGGCGAAGCGCTGATGTCCGCACATGCACAGATCGAACGCTTGTGCGACGCGCTCGAAGCGGTCGCCGATCTCGCTTCCGGCGAACGTCAACCGTGACGACTGTCGCCAACTGGCCGACAAGCTGGTGCAGACGCTCAGGGCGGCACAGGACATGGAAGAGATGCGTGTGTTCCCGGCCATCCGCCGGGCCGATGATCGCCACGCATTGATTTCCGATGCGCTGGATCGGCTCTCATACGAGCATTTCGAGGATCTGTGCTTTGCCGAAGAGGTCACCGAGGTGCTGCGACGGCTCTCAACAGGCGGCGGCGTAAACACGGAAGCTGTCGGTTATATGCTGCGTGGCCTGTTCGGCGCTCTACGGCGGCATCTGGCATTCGAGCACGAGCTTGCAGCCAACCGCCTGCGGCGCTGACGGTGCTTGCGCCCTATCGCCCCCGGCGGCTCCAGCGGTCATGATACCAGAGCCATTGCTCGGGATTTTCGCGCACCCATGATTCGACTTTGTCGTTGAGCGCCTGCGCCGTAGCGGGCACATCCACGCTTCCCGTCGCCGTGCGCGGCAGCGGTAATTCCTCTTCAAGCTCGAGGCGGAAACGGTTATCCGGCAACCGAATGCAACGCGCAGGGAAAACCGGGCAGTTGAACTGACGCGCAAGCTTTGCCAACAGCGGATTGGTTCGGACGTCCTGTCCGAAATACTGCGAGGTCATTCCGCGTTTGAATTTCTGGTCCACCAGCACGCCGACCCCCTTGCCCGCATCCAGCGCACTGGCCAGAGCAAAGGCGGATCCCGCATGCGAAGGCACCAGTTCGCCCATGCGCTTGCGGCGAAAGCGGAAGACCTTGCTGGCGATATAGGGGTTGTTCGGCGGGCGGAACAGCACCGAAACGTTCAGCCCGAAAGATGCGGCAGCCACCGGTAGAATTTCGAAATTGGCGGTGTGGGCGGTAAACACGATGAATGGCCGATCAAGCTCGAGCAATTCCCTGAAACGTTCGATGCCGGCAACCTCGATCCGGCCCACCCCGGATCATCAGGGTCGAAGTCAAAAAGTTCATCCAGAAACACATATTCCGCGGCAAGCCGGCCGATATGCCCCCAGCTTTCCAGCGCGATGCGCGTGATCTCGGCCTCGTCTTTGTCCGGAAACGCACAATGCAGGTTTTCGAGAATCAGCTTGTGGCGGCCGGTGAATGGCCCGATCTTGCGCATCACCCAGTCTGCAAAGCGGATCGAACCGTCAGCGGGAAACAGCTTGAACACTGAAAGCAGACCGAAGACCAGATAAGCGACCAGCCATTGCTGGACCTGGCGGGCTTTGAGAACGATACGGGTGATGAAGAACTTCACAGACTCAGATCCAAAATTGACTGCGGGCAGCACGAAAGATCGTGCCGCCCGACTTTTAACTGTGATTCTTGTTTACGCCAAGCTTAACAACGGCAAACGCTCAGTCACCGATCTCGAGCACGATCTTGCCGAAGACCTGACGACTTTCCATACGCTCAAGCGCCTTGTCGATACCGTCGAAACCAACCAGCGTGTCGATGACCGGGTGAACGATACCTTGCGCCATTTTCTGCATGGCGTTTTCCATGTTCTCCATCCGGCAGCCGAAGGAGCCGAAGAATTTCAGCTGCTGCTGGAACAGCATCATCAGGTTAACACTGGTGGAAACGCCGGAGGTTGAGCCACAGGTCACCAGCCGGCCACCGCGTTTCATGGAAAGCATCGAGCCTGCCCACGTATCGGCGCCAACATGTTCGAAAACGACATCGACGCCCTTCTTTTGGTAAGCTTGCGGACCACGCCTTCGAAACGGTCTACGCGATAATTGATGACTTCGTCGGCGCCGAGCGCGCGCGCCTTCTCCATCTTGTCTTCCGAGCCGACGGTGGTGATCACCCTGCAGCCCATTTTCTTTGCAAGCTGTATCGCAGCCGAGCCGATACCGGATCCACCGGCATGAACGAGAATGGTCTCACCCGGCTGCAGCTTGGCATTATCGAACAACATGTGCTCGACGGTTCCGAAGGTAACAGGCGCAAGGGCGGCGGCAACAGCATCGATACCGGGCGGAGCAACGACCAGTTGACGTGCCGGAATATTGATCTTCTCCTGGGCAAATCCGTCGAGATGGAAGCCATGCACGCCGCCGACATGTTCACAAAGATTGTCCCTGCCCTCGCGGCAGGCCTTGCAGTGGCCGCAGGTGCGTGCGCCATAGATTGAAACCAACTGGCCCGGCAGCACATTGGCAACGCCCGGGCCGATCGCCTCGACAACACCGGACGCTTCCGCGCCGATGGTGAGCGGCAGCTTGCGCTTGGCAAAAGCCATGCCGCGCCAGCCCCAGACGTCAATGTGGTTGAGCGCAACCGCCTTCGGCCTCAGCGTCACTTCTCCCGGACCGGGCGCTTCCGGTTCGGCCACGTCCCGTATTTCGATCTTGCGATCATCGATCAGCTGCAATGCGCGCATTGGTCATTCCTTCGCAGTCTCGTCAAAGGCAGCAAAAACCACCCAAAAATCTCCACGCGTTGCCGTCAGGACGGTTCGCGGGTCATCACCAGACAGGCATTCTGCCCGCCAAAGCCGAACGAACTGGAAAGCACCGAGGAAACCGAAGCATTCCTCGCCGTGTTCGGCACCACATCGAGATCGATCGTCGGATCCGGATTGATGTAGTTGATGGTCGGCGGCAGCACGCCCGTGAGCATGGTCTGCAGAGAGAACACTGCCTCCACTGCGCCCGCGGCCGTCAGCGCATGGCCAATCATCGACTTGTTCGATGACAGCGGAATGGATGGCATCAGCTCATCACCGAACACGGCCTTGAGAGCGGAATATTCCATCTTGTCGTTTTCGGGCGTCGAAGTGCCGTGGGCGTTGATGTAATCGAGCGAGTCGATGCCGAGCCCCGCATCCTCAAGTGCCGCACGAATGGTCGCGATCGCCGGGCCGCCATCGGGCGAAGACCGGGTCCGGTGGAAATGATCGGCTTTCTCGCCGCAACCACGGATAATGCCGTAGACTTTGGCGCCACGGGCATGTGCTGCCTCCAGCGATTCGAGAATGAGCGTGGCCGCCCCTTCGGCGATCACGAAACCGTCGCGATCCTTGCTGAACGGCTTGGAGGCCTTTTCCGGCGGATCGTTCTGGGTGGAAAGCGCAGACAGCAATGAGAAACGCACCAGCGCCTCGGCCGTCACCGAACCATCGGTGGCCACCGTCATCGCCTTGTCGGTGCGGCCCTGACGGATGGCTTCAACGCCGAGCTGGATCGCAGTGGCACCGGAGGCACAGGCCGTCGACAGCGTGACCGGAAGGCCGCGCGTTCCAAACCGGTCAGCGATCCGCTCCGAGATCGAGCCGAACATCACGGCCTCGTGGAAAGCCGGATCCGCCTGTTCGCGCATGGCCGCCAGAAAGCGGACATAGACGTCATTATCTTCTTTCGGCGGCGGCGCACGGTCGCCCAGATTGAAGCGCATCGACCATTCCGGCTCCACCGGTGGGGCGGCGAGGAACAGCGGCGCATCGAAATCACCTGAAAGCCCGGCCATTTCGAGGGCTTCCTCAATCGTCGCCTCGGCAAACGCGTACGACCGCGCTACCGGATTGGGATCGGAAGGGATGAAATCCACTGTACCGGCGATCCGGGTCGACAGAAGCTCTGTCGGGAACCGCGAAATCCCATGAATGCCGGAAACGCCGGCGGTTAGCCGTTCCCAGTTGTCCTTCAGGCCGCGACCGAGCGAGGTCACAACGCCCATCCCGGTCACCGCGACGAGCGGACGGCCCAGATGATCGGTAAATTTGCTGCTCATCTGCCGGTCCTTTCTCAGTTTTCGCCAACCAGCACGGCAACACCTTCGCCGCGCTGCAGGCCAACATTGGTCACGGCGATCTTTTGCGCCGGCGCATTCATCGGTCCTTCACCGTCATTGAAGAGAGGGACCGGTGTCTTGTTGTCGAGCGCCAGCGCGCCAAGCGCAATACCGAGGGAAAATTGGCTTCCATGGCATGGCCGGTTATGCCGGTGTAGCCGCGAAGCGGGGTATCCGGAAACGCTTGCTTGACGAAATCCGCCTCGCGCTTCGTCAGCGCAGTAAGGCCTGTCGCGCCGGAAAACACGACGTCACCTTCGCCGCCCTCAAAGCCTGCATCGGCAAACAGCCGGCCGAGACGTTTTTCAAGCCTGCCCTCGTCGCGCTTGCCGCGATCACCCTCGACACCGGAAATCGTCGCATAGATATGCGCGCCGCGCGTCTCGGCATAGGCGCGTGATTCAAGCACCAGAAATGCACCCGCTGAGCCCATCACCATGCCGCCGTCATCTTCGGCTGCACGATCCCAGAGCGGTGCCCGTGCGCCGCGCGACAGCGCATGAACGGCTTCCAGCATCAAAAGAATATCGCGCCGCTCGGCAACAAAGGCCCCGCCGACAAGTGTGTGCGTCGACTGACCGGCAAGAATACGGGCATAGGCGGTGGCAACGGCGGAAATGCCGGCGGCCTCTTCACCCATGAAGGTGCGCGACGAACCGGTAACCTTTTGCACGATCGAGATATTGCCCGCCACCAAGTTAGCCAGCTGGGCCAGAAACAGGGTCGGACGCAATTCCGTGGTCAGCTTCTCGTTGAGCAGAATTTCCCGGTCGCTGCGTTCCAGCCCTTCATTGATGATCATCGTGTCGACGGCGATATCGCGCTCACCGCCGCCGGCGGCCACGATCATGTCCATCGTCGAGCAGATATCTTCATTGCCCTTCACCCCGGCATCGTCGAGCGCAAGGCCCGCCGCATACACACCGAGACGCTGCCAGTTCTCCATCTGCCGCTGGTCGCCGCGTTTCGGGATCTGGTCTTTCCAGTCGATCTCGGGCAGCGGATGCACCGGATAGGGTGCACAGATTTCACTGTCGACATTGACCGCGGGCGTGGCGCTTCCGGTCAGCATGGCGACATGCGGCGCCTGTCCGACACCGAAACTGGTCACAAGTCCGATACCCGTGACAACGACATCATTGTCCGACTTCGTCATTTCAGGACCTTTCCACGGTCTGGCTGCGCGCGATCGCGGCAAACAGACCGACTTCCTCGGCGCGCCGCCTGACGATCGGCGCGAGATCATTATCTTCAAAAGAGAGCGTTCTGAATTTCAGCTGCGCGCTGGAGATAGGCTTGCCGTCCGAGGCTATCTTCGCCTTTGTCACGGCAAAGCCCGATCCTTCGTGCTCCAGCACCGCCTCAATATCGATGACGGCATTCGGCGCGACGAAACTGCGCAGTTTGGCGCTGTCGACCATCATAAGGAAGGGCATGGATGAGCAGTCGTTGACGCCAAGCAGCAACATGCCGGACGCCTGCGCCATGGTTTCGATGAGCAACACACCGGGTACCAGCGGCATGCCCGGAAAATGTCCTTCGAAAACAGGGCTGTTCTCCGGCACCGTCGAGCGTGCATTGATCCTGCCCGCAGAGATATCCACGGACACGATCTGGTCAATCATCTGAAAATATTCGAGCAGCATGAATGCCTTCAGCCTCTCCTGCCTGTGTCACTTACGGCCAGAAACCGGAAGCCACGGCAGGCTCCGAAGCTTGTCCGCATGGAGGGCTGCCTGGCAAAATCAGGACTGTTTGGCCGCCCTGAGTTCGTCGATCTTGGCGCAGAGATTCTTCAGGATGAAGTATTCATCCGCGTCGACCTTGCCCTCATTGACTTCCTGAGTCCACTTTTCGAGCGGAATCTTGATACCGAATTCCTTGTCAACGGCAAAGACGATATCGAGGAAATCAAGACTGTCGATGCCCAGATCGTCGATCGTGTTGCTTTCCGGCGTAATCTTTTCGCGGTCGATCTCGCTCGTTTCCGCGATGATGTCGGCAACTTTATCGAATGTAGCGCTCACGCCTATACCTCTTCAAACTATCAATTCAGCCCTTCTCATAGGCAAAGATTGCCGAAAAGCCAATGGCCGCTAGGTGCCTGATGACGTTTTTTCGACATTTGATCAGACTGCCGATGAGTGCCGGCCGCGACCACCCCCAAGATAGGTATCAAATGTCGCCGCAACAGAGCGGGCAAACGGAAAAGCAACTTTCTGCAGGCGAAAACCGAACGCATCGAAGCGACAAATGTCGGGATTGAGCCGCGCATAGGCCTTCGCCTCCGCAATAACCGGCTCGGCAGAAGCGCCGAAACGCGCCCGCAATTCGCAGCTGGAAAAGCCATAGGCGCACATCACTTTCTCGATCACAAAGCCGCGCAACCGGTCCTCGTCATCAAGGGCTATACCGCGCACAACCGGCAATTCGCCGGCTTCCGCCAGCCGCCCGTATTCGCCGATCGCGGGGATATTCTGCCAGTATCCTTGCGGAACCTCGCTGATCGAGGAAGCACCAAGCCCGATCAGAGCATCGGCGCTCTCATCGGTATAACCCTGGAAATTACGCCTCAGACGCCCGGATTTCGCGGCTTTCGCCAGGCTGTCTTCCGGCAATGCAAAATGGTCGATGCCAATCTGCGTATAGCCGGCATCCACGAGTTTCCCGCCGGCAAGCGTCATCTGCTCGAAACGAGCTTCGGAATCCGGCAGCGCCTGTTCGGGAATCAGCGTCTGATGCTTTTTCATCCATGGCACATGGGCATAGCCGAACAGGGCAATCCTGTCCGGGCGGAGTGATATGATCTGTTCAACAGTCCGTGAAAGGGTGTCGAGGCTCTGGTAAGGCAGGCCGTAGAGCAGATCGCAATTGACGGACCCCACGCCGCGTTCCCGCATTGCCGAAATCACCGATGCCGTCTGCTCGAAGCTCTGCAGACGATTGATGGTTTTCTGGACCTTGTCATCGAAATCCTGCACCCCGAGGCTGGCGCGGGTCACGCCGATATCGGACAGCGCATCATAGCGCGCTTCATCGAGGTCGTTCGGGTCCATCTCGACACTGATCTCGGCATCCTCGGCGAAACTGAATGCCGCGCGCAGCCAGCCCATCAGCCTGCGCATGTCCTCGGGCTTCAGCATGGTGGGAGACCCACCACCCCAGTGCAGCGCTTTCACCTGGACGTCGGGCGATACCAGCGCGCCAACGCTCTTGATTTCCTGCCTCAGACTTTCCAGATAGGTGGTGATCGGGTCATAGCGTAGCGTATGTTTTGTGTGACAGGCGCAAAACCAGCACAGCCGGTCGCAATAGGGGATGTGAACATAAAGCGACAGGCTCTGGCCTGCAGCGAGCCCCTTGATCCAGCCGGAAACATCGCCGGCGGAAATGCCACCGTGAAAATGCGGTGCGGTCGGATAACTCGTATAGCGGGGCACGGGTCGCGCAAACGTCGCCAGCAACTGCCTGTCCGAGATCATGACGAAAAACCCTCCTTCATTCGGGATGAGTTTTCGTTAACGCCTTGCGCTTGCCCCGGCTTTGACTTTAATCAAGGAATGAAGACGCCGCCCGCTTGCGTAAACTGCTAAATGGTTGCGCACCGCCCAAAGGGCGGCTAGAGCGGGTCCGGGAAATGAAGACAGCCATGTCAAATGGCCGCAGTTTGGTGAAACCATGGATGACAAGCCCCATCTCGCAATTGACGACGACGCCATACCGCATGTGTGCCGCGCCTGTGAGGCCCGCCACGGGGGATCTGCTCGGTTCTGAACGGTTCTCAGCTCGCAACGCTGAACAAGCATTCCTCAAAACGAACAATCGACCCGGGTACGGAAGTTGTTGGCCAGGGCGAAAACGTCAACAGCTATTCCAACATCCTGCGCGGTGTTGTGAAGCTCTCGAAGATGATGGCGGATGGCCGCCAGCAGATTGTCGGCCTGCAGTTCGCGCCCGATTTCCTCGGCCGCCCGTTCTCACGCGAAAGCTCGCTGACGGCGGAAGCCGCGACCACCACGGAGATCTGCGCCTTTCCCCGTGCGGCGATTGAACGGATGATTGCCGATACGCCCGGCCTCGAACACAAGCTCTACGGCCAGTCGCTGAAAGAACTCGACGAGGCCCGCGACTGGATGCTGACGCTTGGACGCAAAACGGCGCGCGAGAAGGTCGCATCATTCCTGCATCTGATCGCCACCCATATCGATCCGGAAGCTGATGACGGCTGCACCTTCGATCTGCCGCTATCGCGTGCCGATATCGCAGATTTCCTCGGCCTGACCATCGAAACGGTCAGCCGCCAGATGACGAAGCTTCGCAAGGACAGGGTGATATTGGTGGAAAACAACCGCCACGTCACGGTGCCTGACATCGAACGTCTTAACGAAGCCGCCGGCAACGATTGACAGCCCGCTCGCCAAGCATATTGACGGAAGCACCCATCAGCCGGGTCTAGGCTCTAGAGCCGGCTGATGATGTGTTTTCGCCCTCTTCATCGCCATCCCGCTCGGCCCACAGGGCCTCGATGGTCGGTACGATGTCGTTGACGTCGTCAATGAGGCGCGGACGAACCTGGTGGCTGGTGTGCAGAAAGCCCTCTCCACTCATATGTTCGAGCAGTTGCATCATCGGGTTCCAGAACCCGTCGACATTGCCGAAGATCATCGGCTTTGAATGCCGGCCGAGCTGAGCCCAGGTCATGATTTCGACGATTTCCTCAAGCGTCCCGATCCCGCCGGGAAGCGCCACGAAGGCATCGGCACGCTCGAACATGGTGTGCTTGCGCACGTGCATGTCCGGTGTAATCAGCAGTTCGTCGAGTGCTTCAAGCTGGTGGCGGGTGGCCTCCATGTCGACGAGGAATTCGGGAATAATGCCAGTCACATGACCGCCATTTTCAAGCATGCCTTCGGCAACAGCCCCCATAATGCCCTTGGTGCCGCCGCCATAGACGAGGCGGCAACCGGCGTTGGCGATTGCCGTCCCCAGCGCCTTACCGGCAGCCATATAGGCAGGGGCTCCGCCCGGTCGTGAGCCGCAATAGACACAAATGGATCGAATCGTATCTTGTTCGTTATTCATGGCTTTAATGAACCTCATTTGGCCGTTCCGGGTCAAGTTCATTGCAAAACGACCACAATCAGGCATTTACCTTGTTCACGCTTTCTCGCAAGCGCGAATGAAGACTTGTGTATAAACCACACTGTGGCTAGCGTTTTCAGGAATTGGCGTCTTCCGCATAGCGCCGAGTCTGGAGTGACGAATGAACAAGAAGAATACACGTGTCATCATTGCGGTGATCATCCTCCTGCTCATTGCAGCCGGCGCCTATTTTGCGTTGCGCGACAAGGGCGCCGATATGGCCGATCGGCAGGCAACAGCTCCGGCTACGCAAAACGCTGACATCGCAGCTCCGCAGACCGAGCCTTCAACCGAAGCCACAGACGATACACAGACCGCGGCAGATGACCAGAATACCGGCGACCATCAGCAAGCCGTCCTTCGCATTCCCACATTCGATGTTCTGCGCGTTGAACCTGATGGCACGGCGGTGATTGCCGGCGGTGCAGAACCGCTCGGGGTTCTCGACGTCAAGGAGGACGAAAGCATCCTCGCCTCTTCCGAGGTGACCGGATCCGGCGATTTCGTCGCCATCGTCGAAACACCGCTGGCACCAGGTGATCACCTTATCTACCTCAGCGTCACAATGCCGGATGGGCGCACCGCACGGTCACAGCAAACGGCGACGGTCTCGATACCGGACGGCGACAGCGGCGAGCTTCTCGCGCTCATCACCGAACCCGGCAAGGCATCGGAAATCATCTCCGCCCCGGAACTGCGAGCCAGCCTCCCCGACAACACCATTGTTGCCTTGACCGAGACGGACGAAGACGACAGCCAGAGTGAATCTCTTGAAAACAGGACCCGCGTTTCCGACGAAGCTGGCGGTGAAAGCGGAGGGAAACCGATCTAGCAGCCGTCAACGTCGAAACAACCGGCCAAGACGACGACGCGCAGGCCCGGGAAGCTGCGGCAGAACAACAGCCCGCAGCCGAGCGCCAAATCGTCGTTGCCACTGTCAGCATCAAGGCCGTGGAAATCGAAGACGACATAGTGTTCATCGCCGGCGAAGGCATGAACGGAGCGACAATCCGTGGCTACATCGATGATGCTTTGTTGGCGGAAAGTTCTGTGAATATCGAAGGCAATTACGTGCTCGAAGCCAAGTCCGAGGTTTCGGTCGGACTTCACACCATCCGGGTCGACATGCTGAACGAAGACAATCAGGTCGTCGCCCGCGCCGTTGTGCCGTTCGATCGGCCGCCGGGCAACCAGATTGCCGCAATTTCGACTGATACAGCCGGCATCAGACAGCGACAGACCGATGGAACGCAGACCTTCGTGCAGCCTCAGCTTCAGGGCAGCGACGAGGCCGTCATCATCCGGCGCGGTGACAATCTCTGGCGCATTTCGCGCCGGGTCTATGGCCGCGGGGTGCGCTACACCACAATCTATCTTGCCAACGAGACCCAGATCATCGACCCCAATCTCATTCTTCCCGGGCAGGTGTTCTCGTTGCCCGGTCAGCCGCTGTCCGACAGCGAAGCCGAAATCATTCACCGCCGCCTGCTGGATGGCATGCCGGTGGGGCCGGAATACAAGTTACCGCAGGGCGACCAATAATCATCGAGGGAGAAGCGTTCCCCTCTCGCCATTGCAATCGACCGCAATCAACCTTATCTCGCATGGCAAAACTACGCCTTGTGCGTGGTTTTCTCGTCTTTGAATATACTTATCATGGCTCGGCCGCACCGCCTTGAGCCGGGGGATTATCATGGCAGATCGCCAGAAAACCGTTTCCGCGGACTCCGCCAGTCCGTTTCAAACCATCATCAATCTATGGCCCTATATCTGGCCTTCGGCGCGCCCGGACCTGAAGCGTCGTGTTGTCCTCGCCACGATCGCCCTTGTTATCGCCAAGCTGGTGCTCCTGCTCGTGCCCTATTCCTTCAAATGGGCCACAAATGCGCTAACAGGCGAGCTTGAGATCAACACCATCCTGCCGGCCTTCCTGTTTGGCGCGGTCACGCTGGTTCTGTTTTATAATCTGGCGCGCATCGGCCAGCTCGGCTTCAACCAGCTCCGCGACGCGCTATTTGCAAGCGTCGGCCAATATGCCGTGCGCCAGCTTGCCCATCGTGTGTTTGTTCACATGCATCGGCTGGCGCTGCGTTTCCACCTTTCGCGCAAGACCGGCGGCCTCTCGCGCATCATCGAGCGCGGCACCAAGGGCATCGAGACCATTGTCAGGTTCACGATCCTCGCCACCATGCCGACCGTACTGGAATTCCTGCTTGTCGCGATCATCTTCTGGTGGGGTTACGGCTTCGACTATCTGGCCGTCACTGCCGTCACCGTCGTGCTCTATGTCTGGTTCACGATCAAGGCGAGCGACTGGCGCATCGCCATTCGGCGCGAGATGAACGACAGCGATACCGATGCCAATACCAAGGCAATCGATTCTGCTGCTCAACTACGAAACCGTTAAATATTTCGGCAATGAGGATATGGAAGCCAGCCGGTTTGATGGCTCCATGGCCAAGTACGAGGCGGCGGCAACGCGCATCTGGACCTCGCTTGGCTGGCTGAACTTCGGTCAGGGCCTGATCTTCGGCGCCGGTATGACCGTGATGATGGTGCTCTCCGCAATTGCGGTCAAGAACGGCACACAGACGATCGGTGACTTCGTTTTCGTCAACGCCATGCTGATCCAACTGGCGATACCGCTCAACTTTATCGGTTCGGTCTATCGTGAAATCCGGCAGGGCCTGACTGATATCGAGCAGATGTTCGATATCCTCGAAGTCGATCCGGAAGTCGTCGACAAGCCCGACGCCGAGGAACTGCAGATCCGTCAGGGCGGGATCGCCTTCAAGGATGTGCACTTTTCCTATGATCCCTCACGCCCGATTCTGAAGGGCGTCTCCTTCGAGGTGCCGGCCGGCAAGACGGTTGCTATCGTGGGACCGACAGGTGCCGGTAAATCGACAATTTCAAGGCTTTTGTTCCGGTTCTATGACGTCAACGACGGCGCGATCACCATTGACGGTCAGGATCTGCGCGCTGTGCGCCAACACAGCCTCAGAGAGGCGATCGGCATGGTTCCGCAGGATACTGTGCTGTTTAACGATACAATCGGCTACAACATCCGTTATGGCCGAACCTCGGCGACTGACGAGGAAGTCAATGCGGCAGCGGAACTCGCACAGGTCGGTGATTTCATCCGACAGCTTCCGGAGGGTTTCGAAACCCAGGTCGGCGAGCGTGGACTGAAACTCTCCGGCGGCGAGAAGCAGCGCGTGGCGATCGCCCGCACCATCCTGAAAGCGCCGCCAATCCTGGTTCTCGACGAGGCCACCTCCGCACTCGACACGCACACCGAACGCGAAATCCAGGCCGCCCTCGATGTGGTTTCGAAAAACCGGACCACGCTGGTGATCGCCCACCGACTTTCCACCGTTATCGGCGCCGACGAGATCATCGTCCTCAAACGCGGTGAAATCGCCGAACGGGGCACCCATGACGGCCTGATTGCCCAGAACGGGCTTTATGCACGGATGTGGGAACGCCAGCGCGAAGCGACACTCGCCGAGGAACACTTGCGCGAGGTGCGCGAAAGCGACGACATGGGGATCATCATGCGGCTCGATCCGGCAGATTGAGCCCGCACCTCCCCTCGTCAGGACAGCCATTTTCAAGTCTTTGTGGAACCTGTAAGGTTTCCATGCGTCAAAGATATAAGCCGCCGATATAGCCCGGGAGCCAGATAAACACATGACCGTTTTCGATCTCGATCAGGAAGGCCATCGTGCCCATCCACAAGGAGGGCTATCCCTTCATTGCGATCTTCCTTGTCGCGACGCTCATTCTCGGCTGGATCGCCGATCCGCTATTCTGGATCGGCCTCTTCGCCACGCTCTGGTGTGCCTATTTCTTCCGCGATCCCGAACGGGTCGTGCCCCAGGACGATGACATCGTCATCAGCCCGGCGGATGGCCGCGTGTCTTCCATCAGCGAGGAAATACCGCCGCAGGAAATGGGGCTCGGAGATCAGCCCATGCTCCGGATCTGCGTGTTCATGAACGTGTTCAACTGCCATGTGAACCGTGCGCCGATGGCCGGTACGATCCGCGGCATCCATTATCGCCCCGGCAAGTTTCTGAACGCGGAACTCGACAAGGCGAGCGAAGACAATGAACGCAACGGCGTGGTGATAGACACCAGCCATGGCGCCATCGGCGTGGTCCAGATCGCCGGTCTGGTGGCGCGTCGGATCGTTTGCTTTGTCGAAAACGATGATGCCGTCGACGCCGGCGAGCGCTTCGGTCTGATCCGATTCGGTTCCAGACTGGACGTCTACCTGCCCGCCGGCACCACACCGCGCGTTGCCGTCGGCCAGATGGCAACGGCCGGTGAGACCGTTCTTGCGGCATTTGGTGACTTTGATCTGCCTGTTGTCGGACGGCGGATCTGATGCAAGGCAGCGACAACGAAAACCCGCTTTCAACGCGGGTAACAGCCGGGTCGGACCGTTCGGGACGCGGGCCGCGCCTGCGCGAAATCCCGTTTCGTCTGATCGTCCCCAATCTCGTCACCGTACTGGCCATTTGTGCCGGGCTATCGGGCATCCGGCAGGCAATCGAGGAAAATTTCCCGAAGCCGTCATGATGCTGTTGATCGCCGCATTTCTGGACGGCGTTGACGGCAGGCTGGCGCGCCTTTTGAAGGCGTCATCGAAATTCGGCGAACAGATGGATTCGCTGGCCGATATCGTCAATTTCGGGATCGCACCTGCGCTCGTCTCCTATATCTATCTGCTGGACGATGCCGGCACGCCCGGCTGGATTGCTGCTCTGCTCTACGCCATAGCCGCAGCCCTCAGACTGGCGCGCTTCAATGTCATGGCCGAGCGCAAGCGCAAGGCCAGCTGGCAGGGGAATATTTCGTCGGTGTTCCCGCGCCTGCCGGTGCGATTATCGTGCTGTTGCCTGTCTATCTCGGCTTTCTGGGCATGCAGTCGAGCCGCGGCATCGCGCTGGCCTGCTCGGTCTACACCGTGCTTATCGGCTTCCTGCTGATCAGCCGTTTGCCGGTCTGGTCGGGCAAGAGCCTCGGCCTCAATGTGCGCCGCGAATTCGCGCTGCCACTGATGCTGCTTGCTGTCCTCTCCGTCGCGCTGCTGGTCGCCTATACCTGGCATGTGATGATTGCAGGTTCGGCGCTTTATCTTGCCGCCCTTCCTCGGCGCCCGTGCCTGGCACTCAAAATACGGCACGCTGGTGATGGAAGAGGATGACGATGAGGACGACGACCCGGATCACCCGCGCAAGAACCGGCTCGATCTCGATATCTAGGTTCCGCCGCCCTTCAGAACAGATCCATCTGTGCGCCGGAACCGGCATCCGGCTGATCGGGTTCAAGTGGCGGACCGATGGGCTCGATCAGATCTGCGCCGAGATTGCGTGCATTGCTGACGGCCTTTGAAACCGGAAAGGCCTCGAAAAAATCATCCGGCGGCGGACTCAGCAGATCGGCCACATGCCGTGGCTCCAGCGTGCGGCAATCGAGCCAGCGCTCGAAATCCTCCGGCATGACAATCACCGGTGAACGGTCGTGGAGCTTTGCCACCACACCGCTGGCCGCAGTGGTCAGGATCGCACAGGTATCAAGTTCTGTGCCATCAGCCCCTGCCAGGGCGACATCAACCCGGCCATGGCAATCAGCCCTCCACTGCGCGGACGGATCCAGTAAGGCTGGGCCGTACCCTTGCCGCCGGATTTGCGCCATTCGAAGAAGCCGCTTGCCGGTACCAGCGTGCGGAAGTGGCGCATGGCACCGCGAAAAGCCGGCTTTTCCGCAGCGCTCTCCGAGCGCGCGTTGAAAAGCAGCGGAAAATCACGGCCATCCTTGACCCAGGCGGGAATCAGGCCCCAGCGCACCAGAACAGCCGTGCGCCCTTGCCCGCCACCAGTCAGCTCCGAGGCGTTGACCACCATCAGGACCGGCTGCGAGGGCGCAATATTGTAACGCGGCGGAAACGGATCGACCCCTGTCAGGTCGAAGGCTTCCGCAACCGCGTCCGGGGCTGATATAAGGCCGAAACGTCCACACATTGGCCATTGATTTCATCTTGCGCGATGAATGACAAGGGCTACTGAACTGACCGTGAAGCCATCGCAATGCCGGAAGGAAGCCCATGCCCGTTTCACCCAAACCCGCCTCGTCCGTGATCGTGCGTCGCGGCGGGAAATTCCTTCTGGTGCGCCGCGCCAATCCGCCGGCGCAGGCGATGTATGCCTTTCCCGGCGGCAAGGCTGAGGCAGGAGAAACTGCAGAACAGGCCGCGTTCCGCGAACTGGCCGAGGAAACGGGCCTTGTTGCAAACCAGGCAGACCTTTTGCCGTATATGACCTCATAGACCGTGATGATGCCGGTACAGTCACGAGTTTCTATCGGCTGAGCGTGTTTCTAGCCGATGTGGACGGTTCAGCGGTGGCCGCTGCCGCAGACGATGCCGATGACCTTGGCTGGTACGCCCTTGAGGACATTCGCACCATGAATGTGCCCACAAGCGTGCTCGAATGTGCCGAAAAGCTCGGTTAACCGCCAAAACTGTGGCGGCTACGACACATGCGCGCCGCAACAGAAGCAACTTGCCCCGTCCGTTAACCGGCTGTTGACTTTTTATGTCAGCAACGCTGACAGACAGGGGCAAAACTTGATACGATGATAGCCGACCATCAAGGATGAGATGCCAGCAAGGAATTGTAATGAAGCCGAATGCCAATGAAATCGACGACATAATCGTGCAGGAAAAGATGCAGGCGGCTCTCGAATACCAGAACGAGGCATGGGCCGACGGCGTCGCTGACGGCATTGAACCCGAGATCATTGCCGACGCAGCACTGGCGCTGGCCATGCGCGAGACCGTGCGAATGATTGGCGAGGAAGGCGCGGAAGCCATGCTGGAATCGCTGCGCGAACGTATGCTGGCCGGCGAGTTTTCACCCGAACGCATCCTGCAGTAATCGCCGCTTTCCGCCCAGACCGGCCACCCTCCCGTATTGACGAATGCCGCCGCCCGCGTGACAAAGCAGTTCGCGATTCGATCAGCGACTTCAGCGCATGAAAGGGACGAAAATGGCATCGATCCACCTTCCGGACAGAGCCCTCATCACGCTTGACGGCGAGGACACAGAGGCTTTTCTGCAGAACCTGATCACCACCAATATCGAGGGCATCGCCCCGGTGAGGCCTGGCCCGGCGCGCTTTTAACACCGCAGGGCAAGATCATGTTCGACTTCCTGATTTCCCGGACACCAGAGGGTTTCCGGATTGAGGTTCATGCCGACGACACGGCTTCCTCACCCAGCGGCTGACGCTTTACAAGCTGCGCGCAAAGGTCAGCATCGCAACACCGGAACATGACGGTATCACCGTGATCTACGGAGAGGACGATATTCCTGAAGACGCAGTTTCGGACCGTCGCTTTTCGCAGCCCGAGCTTCCGCTTTTTCGCCTGCCCGGACGCTCTGCCGAGGCGCAGGACGATCCGGAGACCTATACCGCGCTCAGGATTGAGGCCGGCGCTGCCGAAATGCATATGGACTTCGCTGCGCAGGATGCGTTCCCGCATGATGTGCTGTTTGATAAAAACGGCGGTCTGAACTTCCGCAAGGGCTGCTATGTCGGCCAGGAGGTCGTCTCCCGCATGCAGCACCGCGGCACGGCCCGGCGCAGGCTGGTGCATCTGGAAGCGTCAGAGCCGTTCAACACGGACGAAGGCGTGGTTGAAGCCGGCGGAAAGACCGCTGGCAATCTCGGCTCGGTCAGCGGCAACACAGCGATGGCGATCGTGCGCACGGACCGGATTGCATCCGCTGCCGGCGACGTCAGTGTCGGCGGCATGCCCGTGAGTGTTACGCCATATGCCTGGAGCGGTGTTTCGCTCGAAGCCGCAGGCGCGGAGCCCGAGTGACAATGCCCAAGACCGACGCCCGTGCCTGGCAGCGCATGCTTTCCGGCCGCCGCCTCGACCTGCTCGATCCCTCGCCGCTCGATGTCGAAATCTCCGATATTGCCCACGGCCTTGCCCGCGTCGCCCGCTGGAACGGTCAGACAGTCGGCACCTACGCCTATTCCGTGGCGCAGCACAGCCTGGTGGTCGAGACCATCTTCGTGCATTGCTATAAGGCAAGCCCTGAAGACTGCCAGATGGCGCTTCTGCACGATGCGCCCGAATATGTGATCGGCGACATGATCTCGCCCTTCAAGGCGGTTGTCGGCGGCGGATACAAGAGCGTGGAGAAACGGCTTGAGGCCGCGGTTCACCTGCGTTTCGGCCTGCCTGCCCACCCTTCCCGTACGCTGAAAACGCGAATCAAGGCCGCCGATCGCATCGCAGCCTATTTTGAGGCGGTCACACTCGCCGGGTTTTCAAGAACCGAAGCAAAACGCTTCTTCGGCGAACCGAACGGTGTTTCAATCGACATGCTGACGGTCGAGCCGATGGCCACCACGGACGCCCAAGCACGGTTTCTCTCACGCTTTTCAGAGATCGAGGCCGAACGTGCGAGCACCCCGGCGACGGCGAAACGGAACGGCGGATGACCGCCCGGATCGTTGTCAGCCCGCTGTCGCGCGTCGGCGAGATGGCCGCCCGGCACGGTTGCCGGCAGATGCTGTCACTGATGGCGAACGGGCATGATTTCTCCCGCCCCGGCATGATTGACCCGACCCGTCATCTGACATTGCGCATGAACGATATTGCCTTTGCCGGAACAGACAAGCTGGTTGCTCCGCAATCTTCCCATGTTGAGCAGATCATCACATTTGCACGAGAACCGGCCTTTGACGGCCCCTTGCTGATCCATTGCTGGCTCGGCGTTTCGCGTTCGCCCGCAGCCGCACTGATCGTTGCTCTGGCGCTTGATCCAACGACCGACGATTTCGCGCTGACGGAAGCGCTCAGGGCGGCCTCGCCTTTTGCCACGCCGAATGCCCGGCTCGTCGCTCTCGGCGATGAGGCCCTGGGTCGGCAGGGGCGGCTGATCGAAGCCGTAAAGGCGATCGGCCGCGGGCGCGACTGCCAGCTCAACATTCCCTTCGTTCTGGAGCCAGCGTTCTGGAGCCAGGGCTGTTGAAAGACGAGGCGCGCCGTTGCACCAGTCATGAAGTTTTCGTAACATTGAACTACGCTTAAGAAGCCAAGACAGGCAAAACTCCAACTTCTGACCACAAGGCATTTTTAATGGATAAAGTAGAGCAGCAGGTCAGCGGCCTTTTCAAAGCCTCGAACGACTTCGCAGACGCGATGTGGGCACTGGTCATCACCTACACATTTTCGGTTCTCGGCGCGATCATCCTGCTGATCGTCGGCTGGATCGTGGCCGCGCTCGCGCAGCGGTCTGTCAAAACCGCCTTCCTCAAATTCGAGAATGTCGACCGCACGCTCGCCGGCTTCTTCGGCAATATCGCGCGCTATGGCATTCTGACCATCGTCATCATCATGGTGCTTGGCCAGTTCGGCGTGCAGACGGCTTCGATCCTTGCAGCTCTCGGCGCTGCCGGCCTGGCTATCGGTCTGGCTTTGCAGGGCACGCTGCAGAACATAGCCGCCGGTATCATGCTGCTGGTGCTGCGCCCCTTCCGCGTCGGTGAGTATATCAGCACCGGTTCGATCGACGGTACAGTTCAGGAGGTTGGCCTGTTTGCAACCGAGCTGAAGACCTTCGACGGTCTTTTCCGCCTCGCACCGAACTCCACACTCTGGAACGTCTCGATCACCAACTACTCGCGCGTGACCCAGCGCATGCACGAACTTGCCATCGGTATCGGCTATGATGACGATCTCAAGCAGGCAATCGAGATCATGCTCGACCTTGCCAAGAATAATGAGAATGTTCTGGCCGATCCGGAGCCTTACGCCTTCGTCAAGGAGCTTGGTGACAGCGCGGTTGTGATCGCCATGCGCTACTGGGCGCCGGGTTCTGTCTGGTGGAAGACCACACACATCATGACCCGCGACGCGAAACTCGCCTTCGATGAAGCAGGCATCTCCATCCCGTTCCCGCAGGTTACGCTGTCGTCCCTGGACGAGGATGGCAAGTCCACCGAAGAGATCGAGGACAATGCGGACAAGCCTGCCCAACAAAAGCCAGCGAAGAAAAGCTAAAACAACACGCAAGATGCCGGCCTCGCGCCGGCATCTTTTTCATCGCGCCTTTCGGAAGCCTCGACATGAAAATCGCCGCCCTCAATATCTATCCGTTGAAAAGTGCACGCGGCATCGCGCTCACCGAAAGCCAATGCGGCCTTTCAGGCCTAGCGGGCGACAGGATTGCGGTGATCACCGACCCCAAGGGCCAGTTCATCACACAGCGCGAACTGCCCGCACTCGCCAGACTTTCTGCGCAACTGCGCGACGATGGGCTGGTGCTGGACATGGATGGCGAGGCGCCGATTGCCGCCACGCCTCAAGGTGCTGATCGCTTCAACGTCACGGTCTGGAAGGATACCGTCAATGCCGCCGGAGCGGCAGAAACAGTCAATGAAAAGCTGTCCGAATGGCTTGGGCAGCCTGTCCGCCTCGCCTTCTTCGACCAGCATGCCGCCCGGATCGCCAGCACGGAATGGGTGGAAACCGAGACACCGGTTTCCTTTGCCGACGGGTTCCAGATTCTGGTAACGACCACCGGTTCGCTGGCGGCCCTCAATGCCGACCTTTCATCCCACGGTGCTGAAACCGTCGGCATGGAGCGTTTCCGGCCAAATATCGTGCTTGATTGCGAAGAGCCCTGGGCCGAGGACGGCTGGAGCGGCATAGAAATCGTCGGTATCCGGCTCGATTTCGTAAAACCCTGTGCCCGCTGCATCATGACCACGCAGGATCAGACCACCGGTTCGCGCGACGGCGCAAACCCTATCCCGGCGATGGGACGGCTCAGGATGTCGGCGGACCGACGGGTGCCCGGCCCGCTATTCGGCTGGAACGCCGTGCCGCGCGGCGAAGGCCTGTTGAGCGTCGGCGATACTGTGGAGATTACCGGAATGAGGGACGAAAACTGGCCGCTGAAGAAGCGGCGGTGAACGGGTCACCTCAGGCCATCTGCTGCTTTTCAAGTGCTTTCAGCGTCGCGATGATGAAGCTCTCGCGGGCATTATCCGGCGTAATCCCGCGTGGCTCGTAGACATGGCGGTCAAGAAAGAAACCAGTCAGACGAAAGCCCGCTTCAAGACCAGAAGGGTCGGCGGTCTCGTTGAGATCCGTCCGAAGAAAGTCCGGTAGCGCAAGCATGCGGTCGGCATAGGGCGCTCCTGCCGTTTTGGAAACCGCCCTGCCCGATTTCGGTGAGACGTAGACGAGGTCTACCGCCGATCCGTTGGCCGCACAGCGCGCAAGATCGAGCCCAAAGCCAAGTTCGTTCAAAAGCGCGAGTTCGAACCGGACGAAAAGCTCACCCGCCGAGGTGGGATCGTCCAGATGCGCAATAATCACCTCGACAGCATCGCAAAGGTGACGATGCGGATCGCGCTCCGGTAACAGCCGCAGCAGCGCCGCCATAGCCCGCATGCCGTGGAGTGCTGCCGCCGACTGCATCAAAAGCCCGGCACGCTGGCTGACAGGCTCAACGCGGAATTCTCCGAGATGTTCGGAAAGCCGTGCCCGCCATGTCAGCGAAACCCGGTTACCGGGCTGCAGCACGGGCCGCATCGTGCGCGAACGCCCGCCACGCACCAGCCCCAGATGGCGGCCATGGGCAAGTGTCATGACCTCGGCAATCGCGCTGGTTTCGCCGTGGCGGCGCATGCCCAGAACTATGCCTTCATCTTGCCACTCCATCGGTTCTGTCCAACCTGGCTACTTCGAATAATCGAGACCCATCTCGCGATAGCGCTCCGGATCGTCGCCCCAGTTCTCGCGCACTTTCACGAACAGAAACAGGTGAACCTTCTGACCCAGAATTTCGGCAAGTTCCTTGCGCGCAGCCATGGAGATCGACTTGATCGCATCGCCATTCTTGCCGAGCGCGATCTTCTTCTGGCTGTCGCGCTCAAGATAGATCACCTGCTCAATCCGAACAGATCCGTCCTTACGCTCTTCCCATTTTTCGGTCTCGACATGCGAGGAATAGGGCAATTCCTGATGCAACCGCAGGAACAGCTTCTCACGGGTGATTTCGGCAGCGAGCTGTCGCATTGGCAGGTCCGAAATCTGGTCTTCCGGATAATACCAGGGCCCCTCCGGCAAGGTCTTAGCCAGATAGTCCATCAGGTCGTCACAACCGGAACCATTGGTCGCGGAAATCATGAAGGTCTGATCAAAGCCGATCGCTTCATTGGCGGCAGACGCCAGCGCCAGAAGATCCTCGTGGCGCACACGGTCGATCTTGTTCAGAACCAGAATTTTGGGCTGCCGGACCTCTTTCAGACCGGTCAGAATGGCTTCGGCATCGCCCTTCAGCCCGCGCTCGGCATCGACAAGCAGCATGATCAGGTCTGCATCGCGCGCACCGCTCCAGGCCGCCATGACCATGGCCCGGTCGAGCCGCCGGCGTGGCTTGAAAATGCCGGGTGTATCCATGAACACGATCTGGGCGTTATCATGGATTGCAATGCCACGCATGGTGGCACGGGTGGTCTGCACCTTGTGGCTGACGATCGAAACCTTGGCGCCGACGAGACGGTTCAAAAGCGTCGACTTGCCGGCATTTGTCGGACCGATCAGTGCCACGAAGCCGGAGTGGGTCGCAACCGCCTCTGCGCTATCTGCAGATTCACTCTCGCTCATTTGTATCTCCTGCGGCCGAAAGGTAACCTCGGGCCGTTAAAATCTATTTGATTTCAGTCTTCTGCAACGACGTTCAAAACCAGTGCATGAGCACGTTCACATCAATTTCCGGGCGACCAGACACCTTCACGCTCCAGAAGCTTCGTTGCAGCCACCTGCTCGGCGGCGCGCTTCGACCGGTCAATTCCAATCTCAGGAGCAACGCCCTTGACCGTCACCTTCACAGTGAAACACGGCTCATGATCAGGACCGGAACGGTCTTCAACGTGATAGGCTGGGGTTTCGCCGTGATTGGCATGTGCCCATTCCTGCAACTCGGTCTTGGCATCCCGCCTGAGAGTCACACCATCTGCGAAAAGCGGCTTCCAGTGCGTTTCAACAAAGCGCCGTGCGGGCTCCAATCCCCCTTCGAGGTAGATCGCGGCGATCACACTTTCGACCACATCGGCCCGGATGCTGAGCACGCGTTTTCCCGTCAGCTTCTTCACGTCCTGACCGGTCTTGATGAAACGGTGAAGGCCGAGATTGTCTGCAACACGTGCGCAGGCCTCTGCACTGACAAGTTGGTTGAGCCGGACCGAAAGCTCACCCTCGCTTGCTGTCGGAAACAATTTGAACAGGTTTTCGGCAATCACCAATCCCAGCACACGGTCGCCCAGAAATTCCAGACGCTCGTAATTGCCGTCCTTGCCGTTCCGAGCGCTCGAATGGGTCAGTGCCCTTGCTATCCGCTCAGGATCAGAAAATTCGAAGCCGATCAGTGCCGCCAACTTACCGGCTTCATCTTGTTTTGCACCCAGCGCCGACATTCAGCCACCGATAACCTTGAACAGACGGTCCCAGCGCATATTGAATGGCCATTTCCAGATCTCAGCAAAAGACGTGTCATTGCCGAGCGAGAAGAAAATCAGGCTGGCACGGCCAACGAGGTTTTGGGCTGGCACAAAGCCGACGTCGAAGCGACTGTCAAGCGAGTTGTCGCGGTTGTCGCCCATCATGAAATAGTGGCCTTCCGGCACGATGAATTCACGGGTGTTGTCGCCCGGTGAATTGCGGATCTCGTCGAGTGTGTCGTAGCTCACGCCATCCGGGAGCGTCTCACGGAAAACCGGAATATTCCTACCTGGATCGCGGCCGTAATCAGAGGTAAAAGTCCCGTCGGCCGTGCGCGAGACCGGCTCGTTATTCAGGTAAAGAATGTCGTTTTTGACCTGAATCCGATCACCTGGCAGGCCGATAACACGCTTGATGTAATCGATGCTCGGGTCCGGCGGGTAGCGGAAAACAACCACGTCGCCGCGATCGGGATCGCTGCCGAAAATCCGCCCCTCGAACAGGTTGGGCGAAAATGGCAGCGAGTATCTCGAATACCCGTAGGAAAACTTGTTCACGAACAGATAGTCGCCGACCAGAAGCGTCGGCATCATCGACCCGGAGGGAATGGTGAAGGGCTGGAACAGAAATGTCTTGATCACGAGCGCCAGAAGCAGCGCCTGAACAATAACCTTCACATTGCTCCAGAGCGAGCTTTCCTGCTTTTCTTCTTCTTCGGCCACGCAGTGCTTTCCTTCTTCCACCCAAGCGTTTCGATTTGCCTGAGCTTTAGCCCCTTCGTCCCGCCCGGGCAATGATTTTAAGCGAAAATGCCGAAGCTACACCGCTTCGATGATCACGAATGCCTGGGCAAGCGGATAGTCATCGGTGATCGTGATATGAATACGGGCAACACAACCATCCGGGATCATGCGGGCAAGCTGGTCGGCCGCACCGCCGGTTAGCTTCATCGTCGGCTTGCCGCCCGGAAGGTTGACCACCCCCATGTCGCGCCAGAAGACGCCCCGGGCAATACCGGTGCCAAGCGCCTTCGCGCAGGCCTCCTTGGCAGCAAAACGCTTGGCATAAGATGCCGCACGATTGCGGCGGCGATCTGACTTGGTCCGCTCTATATCTGTAAAACAACGCCCGGTGAAGCGTTCGCCGAAACGCTCGATGGTTTTCTCGACACGCCTGATATCGATTAGGTCACTGCCCAGCCCGACAATCATTTGTTCTCTCCGTGTTGGAAGGACGCAGTTCGGCCGCTGACACCTTCTTATCGTCCGGCTTGACGCCGCGCTCGGCAAACATCGCCTGGCGGCGCTGCTGAAAGGACTGTACGGCAAAATAGGACAGGCCGTAAAAAGCGCACCGCTCAATAGCGCCGGTATTACGGCGCCCACAGCCATCGGCTCCAGAAGCGGCCGCCACAAGTCCGATAGTTCGAACCGGTGCACGAGATCGACAAGGTCGATATGGTCACGCTCCGTGGCGTTGCGGCCAAGAAGAGTGTCACCAAGCCGCCAGGTCGAAAGCCAGATGAAAGGAAAGGTCAAGGGATTGCCGAAGGCCGTGCCGAGAGCGGCGGCGGCATAATTGCCGCCAAACAGAAAGGCAAGAAAGAAAGCCGAAAGAAAATGACCGCCGATGAACGGCGTCCAAGAAACAGCAACACCGACGGCAATGCCCATGGCTATAGCATGCGGGGTCGCCCTGAGGCGAACGGTGCGGTGATAAAGATAAACCGGTACGCGCCAAAACCCTTTTTGGGGCCAGATAGCGGCGCGGAACCGTTGCCAATAATTTGCCTTGGAACGTCTTTTAAAAAGCATCGCCTACTTTTGACACCTGCCAGCGTGATTGCAAGGGACCGGAGCGTGTCAAAACAACAAACATTGCAAAGAGTGCGTTTTGCAGACGCCGCTGTGGCTTGCAGCAACGCGCGATCCATAAGCAATACCCATCCCGTCACCCGCTCCGGATATCGACAGCGATCCCGGCCTGAGCTGTCAGTCTTTCTCGTGCCGATCGGAATGGCGCTCCGGCCTCGGGCGGCCGGGGTCGAAACTATGATCGATGTTCTCGATCACGTGCCTGACGCCATCGACCTCTTTTTCGGTAACTTCAGGACGGGTAAAACGCTTGAAGAAGCGCATCAGACGATCCGACATCTCATATCTACCTTTCCTCGTTTCCCTTGTCCCTGGAGGGACATGAACCGCTAGCAGCAAGACGTGGCAAAAACGAGGAAAGTTCCAATTTGGTCAGAAATTCGCCTAATCGTACAAGCGGTTCACCGTGGCCACACAATCCAGCGCCTTGAGCTGGTTCAGCGCCTGGGTCAACTGGCGCAGGTCCCAGACCTCCATATCCATGGTGACCTCGGCAAAGTCTTCGGCCACGACTTTCATCTGGATCGAACGAATGTTGACGCTGAGTGTGGCGATTGTCTCAGTGATCCGGGCAAGCGTTCCGGGTTCATTCAGCACGCTCACTCCGACACGAGCGCGAAAGCGTTTGTCGTTGGTCGAATCAATATCCCAGCGGATATCAATCCAGCGATCGGGCTCATCGTCGAAATATTGCAGGTCCGGTGACTGGATCGGATAGACCGTAATACTGCCATCATCGCCGGCAATGCCGACGATGCGGTCTCCGGGAACAGCACCCGACGGGGCAAAGCGCACGGTCGCACCGGCGTTGAGGCCGCGCAACGGGAAACGGCCGGCGGCGTCTACACCCTCGGCTGCGTCGGGAAGCTTGAATGCCATGCCCTCGCCTTTTGGCAGGTTGACCCAACCTTCTTCGCTGCTGGGCTTGATGGTGACACGCTCATCCTTGTGGTCGGGGAAGACAGCCCGCAGCACGTCGGTTGACGACATTTCGTTGCGCCCGACCGCGGCGATTACATCCTCGACATCACTCTGGCCGAACCGGTGCAGCACGGTTGCCAGCACCTCCCGCGAAAATGTCTTGCCAGAACGCGCAAAGGTGCGCTCCAGAATACGGTAACCGAGCCCGCTATACTGTTTGCGAATTGCCACCCGCGTTGCCCGGCGTATCGCCGCACGGGCCTTGCCGGTAACCACGATCCCTTCCCAGGCCGGTGGCGGAACCTGGACGCCTGAGCGGATGATTTCCACCTCATCGCCATTGTTGAGCCGGGTCACGAGCGGCATCATCCGGCCGTTGACCTTGGCGCCGACGCACGTGTCGCCAACATTGGTGTGCACCGCATAGGCAAAATCGATCGGCGTGGCATCTTTCGGCAGCGCGATCAGCTTGCCTTTCGGCGTAAAGCAGAACACCTGATCCTGGAAAAGCTCCAGCTTGGTATGTTCTAGAAATTCCTCGGGACTGTCGCCTTCGGCCAACGCTTCGATGGTCTTGCGGAACCAAGAGAAAACGCTTGTCTCCTCATCTTCGGCCTGCCCCTTCACGGAGCGGCCATCCTTGTAGAGCGCGTGGGCGGCGATGCCGTATTCCGCAACTTCGTGCATGTGCCTGGTGCGGATCTGTAGCTCGATCCGCTGACGCATAGGCCCAACAATTGTGGTGTGCAGCGACTGGTAGCCATTCTGTTTGGGGTTCGAGATATAGTCCTTGAACCGCTCCGGCACCATGCGCCATGTGGTGTGCACCAGACCAAGCGCGCGGTAGCAAGTCTCGACTTCGTCGACGATGATGCGAAAACCATAGAGATCCGACATCTGCTCGAAGGAAAGCGATTTCGACTGCATCTTGTTGAAGATCGAGAATGGCTTCTTCTGACGTCCCTTGACCTTGACGTCTTCAAGGCCCTGCTCCAACAGCAGCGCCATCAGTTCATCCTCAACGCTCTTCACCAGGGCTTCATTCTGACCGGAAAGATCCTGAAGCTTCCCCTTGATGGTCTGGTAGGCATCGGGATTGACGTACTGGAACGACAGCTCCTCCAGTTCCTCGCGCATATCCTGCATGCCCATGCGACCAGCCAGCGGCGCGTAGATTTCCATCGTTTCCTCGGAAATCCGACGGCGTTTGTCGGGGCGCATGTAATAGAGTGTGCGCATGTTGTGCAGGCGGTCGGCAAGCTTGACCAGCAGCACCCGCACATCATCGGCAACCGAAAGCAATAGCTTGCGAAGATTTTCGGCCTGCTGGGCTTTGCGCGAAACCAGGTCAAGCCGCTTGATCTTGGTCAGCCCCTCAACGAGCGCGCCGATCTCCTCGCCGAAAAACGCGTCGATATCAGCACGCGTAGCGGACGTATCCTCGATTGTGTCGTGCAGGAGCGCAACAGCAATCGTGGACTCGTCCATGTGTAGATCGGTCAGGATCGCGGCGACTTCGAGCGGATGCGAGATATAGGGATCGCCGCTGGCGCGCTTCTGCCGGCCATGTTTCTGCATGGCGTAGACATAGGCCTTGTTGAGCAACGCAATGTCGGCGTCAGGCTTGTATTTCTGTACCCGCTCAACAAGTTCGTATTGCCGCATCATGGCTGAAAAACCAGGCCCGATCGGGCGTAATACGGGTCAGGCGCAGCCCGTTCTGACAGAAGTAGGAAGGAAACGCGTTGCGGGGATCAAGCACCCCGCAGCGCAGACGATCAGTAATCGTCGCCCTTCTCCGGCGGAACCAGCCCTTCGATGCCGGCACGCAGTTCTTCTTCCGACATCTGGTCGAAAGGAATAGCTTCCGGTTGATCGGGACGGTCTGCTGTTTCTTCGTTGACATTGTCATCGGAAGACGCGCTCTGTGTCGAATCCGCCTCCGGCTCATCCACTTCGACATGACGCTGCAGGGAGTGAATCAGGTCTTCCTTGAGGTCGTCGGGCGAGAGTGTTTCGTCAGCGATCTCACGCAGTGCGACAACAGGATTCTTGTCATTGTCGCGATCGACAGTAATCGATGCGCCCTGGGAGATGAGACGCGCACGATGTCCGGCGAGCAGTACAAGATCGAACCGGTTGTCGACTTTGTCGATACAGTCTTCAACTGTCACACGTGCCATTGACTGTCCTTTTAGGTGATTTCTTTGGAAATTTCTCTCATAGAGATTCATAAATTGGAATTCAAGAGCGCAATTGCAAGCGGCGGCGAATGAATTTACATTCGAATGCCGATCGACTGAGCCCAGACCCTTACTATGGGTTGAATAAATTCGATACAGTGATTAAATCGCTGCCAACATGGCTACCATGGAAAATGGCAGGTAGCAGCAATTGTTAATTTGATGGGATGTTAGCCGAAGCCCTCACATTCAGGCCCGATCGGCAAATGATTTTTCCGGCTTTATTGAAAGGCTATTTTCTTAATGTTTGATCCGCGCGAAAAAATCGCACTATTTATCGATGGGGCAAACTTGTATGCCGCCTCGAAAAGCCTCGGTTTTGACATAGACTATCGTAAGCTGCTAAAAGCCTTCAACAACAAGGCTTACCTCCTGCGTGCTTATTACTATACCGCATTGATCGAAGACCAGGAATACTCTTCGATCCGCCCGCTGATCGACTGGCTGGACTATAATGGCTACAAAGTCGTCACCAAGCCCGCCAAGGAATTTACTGATTCCATGGGACGCCGGAAAATCAAGGGCAATATGGATATCGAGCTGGCAATCGACGCTATGGAGCAAGCCTCCACAGTCGACCACCTGGTCATCTTTTCCGGCGATGGCGACTTCACCACACTTGTTGAAGCGCTGCAGCGCAAGGGGCGCAAGGTTTCCGTTGTCTCAACGATGTCAACCCAGCCACCGATGATCGCCGATGACCTGCGCCGCCAGGCCGACCATTTCATTGATCTCGCATCGCTGAGATCGGAAGTCGGTCGCGAGCCGTCCGAGCGCCCGCAACGTGTAGCCGACCCCGTTTCCGCGGACTTCGACGACTAAACGAAGTCCCGGCCATTCGTGGCGTCGCTCAGGAGCCGCTTCAATGACAGCGCCATCAAACACCGCGAAAAACGACACTCTCTGGATGAACCTGAGATCATCCAAGCTGCTTTAACAATCTTCCCTTTTCACGATTCCAGTCGCGCTTCTTTACCGTCTCGCGCTTGTCGTGCGCCTTCTTGCCCTTACCCAAAGCCATCTGCAGCTTGGCAAGACCCCGGTCATTGAAGTAGAGCTTCAGTGGGATCAGCGTCATGCCTTCGCGGTTCACGGCGGAACGCAGCCGGTTGATCTCGCGGCGGCCAAGCAGCAGTTTGCGGCGACGGCGCGGCTCGTGATTGAAGCGATTGCCCTGAAGGTATTCAGGCACATAGGAATTGATCAGCCACATCTCGCCGTCTTCGTCAGAGGCATATGATTCGGCGATATTGGCCTTGCCCTCACGCAAGGATTTCACCTCGGTTCCGGTCAGAACCAAGCCAGCCTCGAACGTATCGAGTATTTCGTAATTAAACCGCGCCTTGCGGTTTTCGGCGACGGACTTGAATGTGCCGCCCTTGCTGCCTTTCGGAGCCATGGTCTTTTTCCGTTCTTTGGGCGGCGCTTCTGCACCTAGGCGATCAGGCCAGCATACCGCAATGCGGCATCAATGGCTTCTGCCGTTCTGTCCTCAACGCCGAGCAGTGGCAAACGTACCGCATCATTCATCCGGCCGATCTTCTTCAATGCATATTTAGTGCCACTGACGCCGGGTTCAAGAAACAGCGCCTTGTGCAACGGCATAAGCTGATCCTGATAGGAAAGCGCGGTTTTGAAATCGCCCCTGAGAAGCGCCGACTGGAACTCGGAACAGAGCTTCGGCGCCACATTGGCGGTGACAGAAATGCAGCCAACGCCGCCATGCGCAACAAAGCCGAGCGCCGTCGCATCCTCACCCGAAATCTGGATAAAATCCTCTCCGCAAGAAATCCGCTGTTCAGAAACACGCTCGATCTTGCCCGTTGCATCCTTCACGCCGACAATGTTGGCGTGCACCCTGGCAAGTTGCCCCATCGTCTCCGGCAACATATCGATAACCGAGCGCGGCGGAATATTGTAGATAATGATCGGCAGCGCAGTGGCTTCAGCAATCGCAGAGAAGTGGGCGTAAAGCCCCTTCTGGGTCGGCTTGTTGTAATAAGGGGTCACCACCAGAACCGCATCCGCGCCGGCAGTTTCGGCATGTTGCGCGAGTTCGACCGCCTCACGGGTGTTGTTCGAGCCTGCACCGGCAATGACGGGAACACGCTTGGCCGCAGCCTCAACGCAAAGATCAACAATGCGGCGATGCTCGTCATGGCTCAGCGTCGGCGATTCGCCAGTGGTCCCGACCGGAACAACCCCATGGCTGCCCGCCTCGATCATCCAGTTAACGTGATCGACAAACCCCGCCTCGTCCAACGCACCATTCGGTGTGAAAGGGGTGACAAGGGCGGGCATGGACCCCTTGAACATGCAGTTTCTCCTGGCAGCCTTCTTTTAAAGCCGCATTCCTGTTTCAAAATCGAGCGCACCATAATGCCGGACATGGGGCACTGCAAGCATTGCGTTCGGGAATGGTGGGTCTTCAGCCTGCCTTGAAATTCGTCAGAGTTAAGCCGATTTTAACTGTGAAGACCGAAGATATCAGGTGCTGTTGAATTCGACCCCGGGACGCTCGAATGAAGAAAACCCTGTTGATGCTTTCGCTCGCCACTTCCGTGGCCGTGACAAACTTCGCGGTTGCCACCGCGCAGGAGTTTCCCTCCGTCGCACCAATTCCCTATGCAAGGCCTGATCGCGCTCCAAGCGCCCCTCCCTGGAGGTGACCGGCGCCATCAATCAGCCGGTGGCAAACCCGGCATCGAGCTCGGTCCTGAAACATGGGCTGGATGCGCTCAAAGGAAGCGACGTTTCTACAGCGCTTCGGGACCGGAACCGTCTTCCTGAAGGCTCGCTCGATCACCAGATCATGAGCTGGGCCATAGCGCTTTCCGGCGACAAGGGCGTCCCCTCCTCTGAAATCGCCGAAGCTCAGCAGGAGCTGCGCGGCTGGCCGGGCCTGTCGTCACTGAGGGCGAACTCCGAACGCGCCTATGCCGACGAAAATCCAGCACCCGGCGCTGTTGTAGCGGCATTTGGGAACACACTGCCTGTCACCTCCGAGGGCACGCTGTTGCTCGGCAAATCGCTGCTTGCGACCGGCCAACGAAAAAGGCGCACGATATCGCTGCCCGCGCGTGGACCGGATGGGCGCTCGATACAGCGACCGAAAACCAGTTCCTGAATGCCTTCGGCTCGATCTTCACGCAGGAGGATCACAAACAGCGCATGGTCTATCTGCTCTACCGCGACCGCGCGACGCAGGCAAAGCGCTTTTCCCAACTCGGCAATGCCCAGTCATACTATAACGCCTGGGCCGCCGTCATCCGACGGCAGTCCAATACCGACAGCCTGATCAACGCCGTGCATTCTTCTTGGCGCAGCGATCCGGGCTTTCTCTATATCCAGATCCGTAACGCCCGACAGAAAGACCGTTTCGACACGGCAGCAGCGCTCTTGAAGAAGACGCCACGCAATCAGGCCGCTCTGGTCAATCCCGACCAGTGGTGGGATGAAAGCCGTATCGTCGGCCGCCATTTCTATGAGGAAGGCAATCCGCGCCAAGCCTATCAGCTCGTGTCCACCGCCATGCCCGACGGCCGGCTGGACCGGTTGGATGCCGCGTTCCACTCTGGCTGGATCGCATTGCGCGGCCTCAATGACGGTCGCACGGCCTCCGGCCACTTCGCCGATATCGTGAAGATTTCGCCGACTCCGATCTCGTCTTCGCGTTCGTATTACTGGCAGGGCCGTGCTGCAGAGGCCGGAGGGCCCGGCAATGCGCGTGATTTCTACCGCAGAGCCGGTCAGTTCCCCACCACATTTTACGGTCAGCTTGCCCTGCAAAAACTTGGCCAGACCCAGTTCAATGTCAACTATCCGAGCCCGACCCCGCTGATCGCGCCAATTTCCAGAAGAACCCAGCCGTTCAGGCTATCAACAGGCTGCAGTCGGTTGGTCATGGCTGGCGCGCGGACAGGCTATACCTTGCACTGGCAGACGAACTGACAAGCCCCGGCGAGCTTGCCATCCTCGCCTATCAGGCCGAACAGGATCGCACCCACTCGCTTTCGCTGCAGATTGGAAAGATCGCCTATGGACGCGGGATCGACGTCGCAGCCCTTGCCTTCCCGATCGGCGTGATCCCGACCGACGCCAATATCTCCGGTTCGGGTATGGCTCTCGCCTATGCAATCGCGCGGCAGGAAAGCGCCTTCAACCCCGGCGCCGTCTCACCAGCCGATGCCCGCGGCCTTCTGCAGCTTCTGCCGACAACGGCACAGCGCGTGGCAAGTCGTCATGGCCTCTCCTATTCCGCAAGCCGCCTCACGACCGATCCGGCCTATAACGCGACGCTCGGCGCCCATTATCTTGGCGAACAGATCGACCGGTTCGGCGGCTCCTATATCCTGACCTTCGTCGCCTATAATGCCGGCCCCGCCCGCGTGCCTCAATGGATTGAACGTTTCGGCGATCCGCGCGGCAAAAACCTCGATTTCGTGATCGACTGGATCGAGTCGATCCCCTATCCGGAGACGCGCAACTACGTCCAGCGTATCATGGAAAACTACGAAATCTACAAGGCCCGCCTCGGCCAGCCGACCGATATCGCCCGCGATCTGATTTACGGACGGGCGTGAGGGCACAAAAAAGCCGGAGGCGACGCCTCCGGCTTTTAAATTCAGACGACCGGTGAGAAATTAACGCGTCAGCCGCTTGTACGACACCCGGCTCGGGTTGACGCTTTCGGGCCGAGGCGCCGGATCTTGTCGGCTTCATAGTCCTCGAAGTTACCCTCGAACCACTCCACGTGGCTGTCGCCTTCGAAGGCGAGAATATGGGTTGCCAGACGGTCGAGGAACATGCGGTCATGGCTGATGATCACGGCGCAGCCGGCGAAGGCTTCCAGCGCGTCTTCCAGCGCACCCAGCGTCTCGGTGTCAAGATCGTTGGTCGGTTCGTCAAGCAGCAGAACGTTGCTGCCGGACTTCAGCATCTTGGCCAGATGAACGCGGTTGCGCTGGCCGCCGGACAGGTTTCCGACCTTCTGCTGCTGGTCGCCGCCCTTGAAGTTGAAGGCGCCGCAATAGGCACGCGAATTCATCTCGAACTTGCCGAGCTTGAGGATGTCATTGCCATCGGAAATCTCTTCCCAGACATTCTTGTCGCCATGCAGCGAATCGCGGCTCTGGTCGACATAGCCGAGATCGACGGTGTCACCGATTCGGATATCGCCGGCGTCAGGCGTCTCCTGACCGGTAATCAGCTTGAACAGCGTCGATTTACCTGCGCCGTTCGGCCCGATGACGCCGACAATGCCGCCGGGCGGCAGCTTGAAGGTCAGGTCTTCGAACAAAACGCGGCCGTCGAATGACTTAGACAGGTTTTCGGCCTCGATCACGACATTGCCGAGACGCTCGCCAACCGGAATGACGATCTGCGCATCACTGGGACGGCGGTTTTCGGCGGCATCCACCAGTTTGTCATAGGCGCGGATACGGGCCTTGGACTTGGCCTGACGGGCCTTCGGACTGGAGGCAATCCATTCCTGTTCGCGCGACAGCGCTTTCTGGCGGCTGCCGTCTTCGCGGGCCTCCTGGGCCATGCGCTTGGCCTTGGCCTGCAGATAGGCCGAGTAATTGCCTTCGTAGGGAATGCCGCGGCCCCGGTCGAGCTCGAGGATCCAGCCCGTCACATTGTCGAGGAAGTAGCGGTCATGGGTGACCATCAGGATGGCGCCCGGATATTCGCGCAGATGCTTTTCGAGCCAACCGATGGTTTCCGCATCGAGATGGTTGGTCGGCTCGTCGAGCAGCAGCAGGTCTGGCTGGCGCAGCAGAAGCTGGCACAGCGCCACGCGGCGGCGCTCACCGCCGGACAGGGTGTCGACGCCCGAGTCGCCCGGCGGGCAGCGCAGCGCGTCCATCGCCATCTCGACCTGGTTTTCCAGATCCCAGAGGTTCTGCGCGTCGATCTCGTCCTGCAGCCGGGCGCCCTCATCCGCCGTTTCGTCGGAATAGTTCATCATCAATTCGTTGTAGCGGTCGACGATCGCCTTCTTGTGGGCGACGCCTTCCATCACGTTTTCGAACACGGTCTTCTCGGAATCGAGCTTCGGTTCCTGCGCCAGGTAACCAAGTGTGGCGCCATCGGCGAGCCAGGCATCGCCGGTCCACTCCTTGTCGAGACCGGCCATGATCTTCAGCACCGTCGACTTACCTGCGCCGTTCGGACCGAGAATGCCGATCTTGGCATCCGGATAGAACGACAGATGTACGTCCTCGAGAACCTTCTTGTTGCCGTAAGCCTTGTTGAGGCCTGCCATGTGATAAATGAACTGACGTGCCATATGCCGAATAATCCTGATTTGAAATGCTTGTCGTGTCTTGGCCGCTATTTAGGCGAAACACAGCACTTTCACAATGCACCCGCCGATAATTGACGGTTCTCGTCCCTGCCTTGAGAGGGTCGCGATCACGCCAAAGATTGAACAATCGCCGCCGCCATACGTTTTGCTGACAGTCGAAAATCAGAAAACAAGAAGAGGAAAGGACGCAACCATGGTACATAAAAAGCAGCCTTCTTCGGCACACCAGTGGAAAACACCGAAGCGTGGAAGGAAAGCGCCCGCAAGGAAGACGCCATAGCCACCGAACTGGCCGCTTCCGGTCTTGTGGACGCAACCGAAGTGCAGGTCGCTGTGGACGGCGACGAAGCCCGGCTGATGGGCGATGTCTACCTCCGCGAAGAGATTACCACCGCTGGCAATATTGCGCTCGGCGTAGAAGGCATCAACCGCGTGCGCAACGCCGTAAAGCCGCGTGAACGCTTGATCCAGAGCAAGGGTAAGGAAGCAGATGCCCGCGCCCAGACGCGCACGCTCTGACCGCTCTCAGTCGATCCCTGCGGGGTCGACGATACCGCCCCGCAGCCAAACGAGGTGCTGCCTGCCGACTGGATAAGTGCGGTAAGCGGACTGTCGCGCTGATAGTGGGCGCCGAGGCCGATCGTCAGTTCGGTAATAAGATTTCTGCCATCGTCCTCCCGCCGACACTTCATTTTCACACGACCGGACGCCCCCTTCCGAACGCATCGTCAAAAGCGGCAGCAATGTCATCTGCAGAAAGATAACCACCGATATTTTCGGCAAACAAATCGGCGACGACGGAGCGGTTCAGATCCTGCATCAGCGAAACAGAGCGGACATAATAAATCTCCGCAGTCATGGTACTGCAGGTGCCGTGTTTGATCCATTCATGGCGATGAAGCCCCGACTGCGTGCCGGGCATCACCTCTTTGAGCGCAGCGCGGGTGTCGGGATCAAGGTCAAGAGCGGGAAGCTCCAGCCAGTCTCCTGCTTTGTCCATCGCGCGCAGCCTGCCACCCACACCGCAATAATTATCGACCATGGGCCACAATCCATGCAGCGAAAAGCGGCTGGCGTCGAGGCGGTCTTCTGTCTGGCGGCGGCATTCGGGTTTTTCCGGGCGTCCCTCGCAGAAGGCCGGCTGCCAGCTGACCGCCAGCAATGCTTCAGTCCTGCCCGCAAGCGCCGGTGTCGCCGAAACGCCGACGATCAGAAAAGCAAGCACCATAATTGCACGCTTCCAGACGCGTACCGACGCCACAGGCTTCCCCAATATGCCCTCCCAACACAAACGGCCTCCGCGAGATCTTCGCCGGAGGCCGCCTGATCATATCAAACGCCTGCAATCAGTCGAGGGCGGCCACGACCGTGAACTCAACCAGGATTTCCGGCTTGGCGAGCTCAGCCTGGCTGGTGGCGCGCGCCGGCGGATTAGCGGGATCGACCCAGTCCTTCCAGACGGCGTTCATTTCGGCAAAATCACACATATCCTTCAGATAAATCAGGGTCTGCAAAAGCTTCGACTTGTCACTGCCGGCAGCAGCCAGAAGCGCATCGACCTTGGCTAGGCAATCCTTGGCCTGCTCGGTCACGGTTGCTCCCGCTCCGGTCTGGCCGGAAAGGTAGACGGTGTTGCCATGGACGACGGCACCGGTCATTAGCGGTCCAACTTCAATACGTTTTACAGTCATTTACTGGTTCTTTCTAATCTTCTTCATCAAAACAATCTCAACCCCGGAGGCGCTTTGCCTCTTCATAGATCCGGGTTGAACGGGCACCAGAACGACAATAGCCAAGCACCGGCTTTTCGAGATCGTCCAGCGCATCAACCATGCCGGTCACGGCATCCGGTGTCAGCCCCATGCCGCCAACAGGCACATGGGCAACATAAAGGCCTTGCTTTTCAGCGGCAGCAGCAATTTCGGCAAAGGCAGGCTGACCGGCCTCTTCATCGTCGGGCCGATGGCAGACGATGGACTTGAAGCCCTGTGCCTTGATGTCGGCGATGTCTTCCGGCATGATCTGTTCGCTCACGGCATAAAAATCATCGATAGGTCGGATGTTCATTCCGGTTCTCCTTGCGCTTTGGCAGGAAAGTAAGCGAGCAGTCCGACAATGCAAGGGCCGTGACGCTCATGAAAAATGGATACGCAATCTGAATTGCCGCGATTGTCCTGGCGCAAGCAGTGTCAGCTCACCGTCTTCGGCAAGCTTTCTGCGGCTCGTCCAGCGGTGCGAGGCCGGTTCAATGCCGACGATATGGGCTGGTGCTTCCTGATTTCGCCAGATCTGAAGAAACGGCAGCGTTGCCGTATCGATCTCGAGATTGAACGAAAGCCCGCCGAGCGCTTCGAAAGGGCCGAAACGTATTCCCGACCAGCCGTCGTCGCCGGCAATGGCGGGCACACAGAAAATTCCATGCTCACCCTCACCGAAACGCCAGGGCAGCGCTTTCTCAGGTAATGACTCGCTTGTGAGTTGCACGCCGTCATCGAGATGTTTCGCGCCGAAATTGATATGATACATCATCATCGCCGGCAGCGGCATTTCCGATTTGTTGATCACGGTGTCAGTCAGTTCAAGTACACCGGTTCCACCATCCAGCATCCACACACGCGCAATCAGCATGTCGCCGCCATTGGCCGTTTTGACAGGGATATGGCAGACGCATTCCGCTCCTGAATCGCTCACCTCGAGCGATTTCACCACCGCAGCATTGCCGGACGCAGAGCCATGCAGCGGAAAAAACGGCTTTCCTCGCCCTCGATCGGCTCCGGGTGACGGATGTGATCGGGCCCGCAAGTGAACAGAAATCCTTCAAGCGAATGGTCGATCCGGGCATCGCCGTCGTCGGGGATCGCGCGTTTCGGCGCAATGTCCACACCGGCGACAACGCAGCCGGCAATATCCATGACCGAGGTCGGATCAAGAAAAATACGTGGGCCATTGCTGGCGGCAAATTCGATCATCTTTTTAACCAAGTCTGCTGGTAGCGGAAACAAGCACGTTCAGAGAACGTTCATTCCATGAGAGCGAAAATTAACAAGTCCGAGGCTAGGCGAAAGGTCTCGCCAAAGACAGCGGCAATGCGTTGAAACCATGAAAAAAGCGACCTTTTACACCATTCTGTTTTCGATCACCCCGGCCCTGACGCCGCTGTCTGGTGCAGTTTGGGCGCATGAACCACTCTACAAGAATGGCCAGCAGATCTTTCTGGTCGCGCCCGATGGACGTCAGCTCGATTATATTCCCGAATATGGCAGCGTGGTGATGGGCACGGACGCCGATGGGCGCCAGATCCTCCTCGACAGCAACAACAACCTGGTGGCAACGGAGATGTCGGCGCGGGAATACGGCCAATACCGCGATGGCGGGTATCCAAGGCCGCCCAATAGCGGCTGGGGCAGCAATGACCGGCAGCAGAATGGCCGTGTTTTTCCACCCCGCCGAACCGGCCCGGCCCGCAACGCTGGAATGAAGGCCCGCTCGGCCGTGACAGCTTTCCGCAGGCACCCGAAATTCCGGCGCCAGCCACCCCAGATACCAGCAGAACCCCGAAAACCGCGCAATCCAGCGCAAAGCCGGATATGAATGTCGTGGCCCTTCAGGTATTTCTGGACCGCAACGGCACATCACCCGGCGTTATCGACGGCCTGATGGGCGAAAATGTTCGCAAAGCGCTCAACGCCTATGCCGAAAAGAGCGGACACACCATTGAACCGAACGCGGAGCGCGAGGCCATTTTACAATCGCTCTCTCTTGAGGGCGGCCTGCCGGTGAAGACCTACACCATCACCGCAGAAGATGCTGCGGGCCCCTTCGTCGCAGCCATTCCCTCCGACTATGGCGAGAAGGCCCAGCTTGCGGCGATGTCATACACCTCGGTTTCGGAGATGCTCGCGGAAAAATTCCACATGGACGAGGGTTTTCTGAAGACGCTCAATCCGGATGCTGACTTTACCCGGCCGGGAACGATCATCAAGGTGGTCAATCCCGGGGCAAAGCAAAAGGGGACCGTCAGCCGGATCATCGCCGACAAGGGACGCAAACAGCTTTTTGCCTATGACGCGGCGGGAACGCTCGTCGCGGCCTATCCTGCAACAATCGGCTCTGCGGACACCCCCTCACCTTCCGGTACGGTTACGGTCGAGCGGATCGCGCTTGATCCGAACTACACCTACAACCCGCAAAAGAACTTCAAGCAGGGCAATAATGACCAGGTGCTCACCATCAATCCTGGGCCCAACGGACCTGTGGGCAATGTCTGGATCGCGCTTTCGAAGCCAAGCTACGGCATTCACGGTACGCCCGATCCAGATAGAATTGGCAAGACCTCCAGTCATGGCTGTGTGCGGCTCACAAACTGGGACGCTCAGGAACTTGCAGGCATGGTGAGCCCTGGTGTCACCGTCGAGTTCGTTGATTGAACGGCGTACCGGGGACCGAGGATTCATCAAATATGGGTTTTCGGATATGACAGATCGCAAAAACCGGTTTCACACGTCTTCGCAAATGCAAAATACTCAGCTATGCTCATACGATGATTTAATGCATTCGAAACATTTATTGTCTTTAGGGCTGCCGCTTATGCGTCAGCCCAACATTTCAGCGGTCTCATCTCGATATGAACGATATTACGTCATTCGAAATCATAGGTATGTTTTCCGAAATCGCGGCATCGGTCTCCCGCAATAGCCTCTGGCTCAGCCGTCTCGACTCTATCGCCGGTGACGGTGACCACGGAGAGGTCATGGCGGCAACCTTCATGGCTATGGAGCATCAGCTTGCCGCACTTGACCCCTCATCCGTGACACCCGCAAGGGTGTTCGATATGGCGGCAGAAACCTTTCTGATGACCGACTCGGCCTCTGCAAAGCTTTATGCTTCCGCCTTCCGGCGCGCTGGCAGCCGCCTTCCCGGCCGCAATGTCATCACAGTGGACGAATTCCACCTTGCTTTCCAGGCGATGGCAAGTGGCATCATCGACCATGGGCAGGTGAATGCACCGCACAAAAACATGGTCGATGCGTGGCAGCCGGCATTGGTGGCCTATGATGCTGCGCGCAACGACGGAGGCGATCTTGGGCACTGCCTGACCGCGGCGGCAGACGCTGCACTTGCCGGTGCAGAGCCCGATCCGGACAGCACACAGAGCGATACCCTGCCCTTCGCCCATCCCGACAAGGTGATGGATCCCGGCTGCGCTTCCGCGGTGCTGATCATGCGGTCTATGCGTTACGCCCTGCAGGAATAGAGGGCGGCGGCCTTTTCTCGCACGCGGCGCTGCCCTACATCATGGCCATTCATTGCCGTGACGGGATATCATGCCGAACAAGACACCTGCCATCTACTGGATCCGCAAGGACCTGCGCATCGCAGACAATCGCGCCCTTTCAGCCGCCGCTGAAAACGGACGTCCGGTCATCCCGCTGTTCATCCGGGAAAATGACACGGCTGGTGCGCTCGGTGGCGCTCAATGCTGGTGGCTGGAACGTTCGCTTGCCCACCTTGCGAAGGCTTATGAAAATATCGGTTCACGGCTTTTACTTCGAAGCGGAAAGCCTCAGGGCATCCTGTCCACGCTGATCGCGGAGACCGGTGCCAGCGCCGTTTACTGGAACCGACGCTATGATCCCGAAGGCATCGCGACGGATACGGCACTGAAGCGGGCGCTTCAGGATGACGCGATCGACGTTCACAGCTTTGCCGGGATGCTCCTCCACGAGCCCTCGAAATTCCGAACCAAGTCCGGCGGCCCCTACAAAGTCTATACGCCCTTCTGGAAGGCGTTTTCGGAAGAAACCCATGTCCCCGACCCGCTTGATGCACCCGAAACGCTGACGCAGCCTGCAAAAATGCCGGCATCCGAGCGGCTTGAAGACTGGAAGCTATACATCGGGGAACCGGACTGGGCCAAAGGATCTCGAGGACATCTGGACACCCGGCGAGGAGGCAGCGACCGAAAGGCTCGACAGGTTCATCGAGAAGATAGCCGCACAATACGCCTCGTCGCGCGACCGGCCTGATATCGAGGCGACCTCCGGCCTTTCGCCACACATCGCGCTCGGGGAAATTTCGCCGGCAACAATCTGGCACCGAACCGAAAGGGCCAAAAGTCTCTCGGTGAAGAATAGGAAAAATTCCTGCAGGAACTGGTCTGGCGCGATTTCTGCTATCACCTGCTGTTTCATGCGCCCGGTCTTCGCACGAAAAACTGGAACGACCGCTTCGACGGGTTCGCCTGGCATGACGACGATGAGGCTTTTAAAGCCTGGACGCGCGGCCAAACAGGGTACCCGATTGTCGATGCCGGCATGCGGCAACTCTGGCAGGAAGGCACAGTTCACAACCGGGTGCGGATGATTGTTGCCTCGTTCCTGATCAAGGATCTGATGATCGACTGGCGCAAGGGCGAAGATTGGTTCCGAGACACGCTTGTCGATGCCGATCCGGCCTCCAACCCGGCAAACTGGCAGTGGGTCGCAGGCTCGGGTGCCGACGCCTCGCCATTCTTCCGCATCTTCAATCCGGTGCTCCAGGGTGAGAAATTCGACCCCAGGGGCGACTATGTCCGTCGGCATGTGCCGGAACTTGAAGCGATGCCGACAAAGCACATCCACGCGCCGTTCGATGCACCGGAAAAGGTGCTGGAGGCGGCAGGCGTGAGGCTTGGGGATACCTATCCGATGCCGCTTGTCGACCACAAGGCCGCCCGCAAGCGCGCGCTTGCAGCGTTCGAACAGATCAAGAGCTGAAATGGCTTTGCGCAAATGAGGACAAACGCGCAATCGGATACCTTGCCGAAAACGCGCCAAAGTGTTCATAGCAAGTCAGAAATCAAGGATTTTCGACCATGACGACACCCAATTCGGTTATCGATCTTATCGGCAACACGCCGCTCGTTAAACTCAAGGCGGCTTCCGAGGCAACGGGTTGCGATATCTACGGCAAGGCTGAATTCCTCAACCCCGGCCAGTCGGTGAAGGATCGTGCCGCGCTCTACATCATCCGCGACGCCGAACGGCGCGGGCTGATCGCGCCGGGCGGCACCATCGTCGAAGGCACGGCCGGCAATACCGGCATCGGCCTGACCATGGTCGCCAATGCGCTTGGTTACAGAACCGTGATCGTTATTCCCGAGACCCAGGCCGAGGAAAAGAAGGACGCGCTGCGGCTTCTCGGCGCAAAGCTGGTCGAGGTGCCGGCCAAGCCCTACCGCGACCCGAACAACTATGTAAAACTTTCCGGACGGCTGGCAGAGCAACTGGCAAAGAGCGAGCCGAATGGCGCGATCTGGGCCAACCAGTTCGACAACACCGCCAATCGTGACGCCCATATCAAAACCACGGCGGAAGAAATCTGGCGCGACACCGGCGGCAAGATCGATGGCTTCATCTGCGCTGTCGGCTCGGGTGGCACGCTTGCCGGCACCGCCATGGGCCTGAAGGCGAAGAACAGCGACATCAAGGTCGGGATTGCCGATCCCGAGGGGCGGCACTGTTTGAATATTACAGCAATGGCGAACTGAAAAGCGAGGGCGGCTCGATCACCGAAGGCATCGGACAGGGCCGCATCACCGCCAATCTCGAAGGTTTTACACCCGATTTCGCCTTCCGCATCGCAGACAGTGAGGCTTTGCCGCTGATATTTAATCTGGTCGCCCGCGAGGGCTTGTGCCTCGGCGGTTCATCGGGCATCAATATAGCTGGCGCCATCCGGCTTGCACGCGAACTCGGCCCCGGCCACACCATCGTCACCGTGCTTTGTGATTATGGAAACCGGTATCAGTCGAAGCTCTACAATCCCTCATTCCTCTCGGAAAAGGGCCTGCCCGTGCCGGAATGGCTGACGGCGAAGACGGAGATCGCCGTACCGTTCGAATAGAAAGTGAACCATGCCTGTTGATGCCCTTTACCGCGAAGACTTCTACCTTGCCGGGTGCGATGCGGTGGTCACAGCGGTGCATGACGATGGCACATTCGAAACGGACCGCACCTGCTTCTACGCGACATCCGGCGGTCAGCCGGGCGATACCGGTATCGCCCGGCGCGCCGATGGGTCATCGCTTTCCCTTGACGTGACCCGTCACGGCGAAGGCAAGGACGTGATCCTGCATGTCCCGGCTGATGGTGAGGCACCGCCTGACGCCGGTGAGGCCGTGACCCTTGAGCTCGACTGGCCGCGCCGGCTGAAGCTGATGCGCATGCACACCGCCTGTCACCTGCTTTCGGTCATCTGTCCCTATCCCATCACCGGTGCTTCCGTCGGAGAAGATGAATCGCGCGTCGATTTCGACATGAGCGAAACCGTCGACAAGCAGGCGGTGAGCGACAAGATGATGCAGCTGGTTACCGAAGGTCATCCAATCTACGTTCAGTGGATCAGTGATGAGGACCTCGCCGCCAATCCCGATATCGTCAAATCAAAGAATGTCCGCCCGCCGACAGGGATGGGCCGGATTTCGCTTGTGTGCATCGGAGAGGACTCGTCGGTCGACAGCCAGCCTTGCGGTGGCACCCATGTGCGCTCGACAGCCGATGTCGGCCAGATCCATATCGGCAAGATCGAGAAAAAGGGCCGTGAGAACCGCCGTTTCCGCATCCGCTTTAGCGCGTGACCCCCATGTATTTTCGAGGAGTATGATCAGTATGAGTGCAGAAAGCCGGTTTGTGGTGTCACCGGAATGGGTGGCTGAGCGTCTGGGAACGCCGGGATTTTCCGTGGTCGACGCATCCTGGTACCTGCCCGCGTACAAGCGCGATGGCAAGAGCGAATATGCGCTGAGCCATATTCCCGGCGCGGTTTTCTTCGATCACGACGAAATCGCCGACACGACAACCGGCCTGCCGCACTCCCTGCCCTCGCCAGCATTCTTCGCCTCCGAAATGGCAAAGCGCGGCATCAGCGAGACGGACACGATCGTGGTCTATGACGGGCCCGGCTTTTTCTCGGCTCCGCGTGTGTGGTGGATGCTGAGGATCATGGGAGCAGGTGATGTCTACGTGCTGAACGGCGGGTTTGATGGCTGGAAGTCCGCAGGCCGGCCGATTGAGGCCGCGACACCGGCGCCGGAACCGACAACATTCATCCCAGATTTCAGACCTGACAGGGTTACGTCCTTCGAAGACATGCGCAAGATCGTTGCCTCAGGCGAGCGTCAGACCGCCGATGCCCGCGGAAAGGGCCGGTTTGAGGCGGCTGAGCCGGAACCCCGCCCCGGCATGCGCTCGGGCCATATGCCGGGTGCCAGAAACCTGCCGGCAACAGCCTTTTCAGAAAATGGACAATTCCGCTCAATTGATGAACTGAAGGCGATACTCTCTGAAGCCGGGCTCGATCTCGAAAAGCCGGTTGTGACAAGCTGCGGCTCCGGCGTAACGGCGGCGATCATCACGCTTGCACTGGAAAGTGTTGGCCACACGGACAACAGCCTTTATGACGGTTCCTGGTCGGAATGGGGCAGCCGCGACGACACCGCTATTGTGACCGGAAAGGCGTGAAGCAAAATGGATAGCCAACAGCAAACACCGATCAGCGTCCACGTCACAGAGCTGGAAATGACGGCACCGCCGAAGGCGCACATCATCGCGCCATCCAATATGCATCTGGCGCTGATGCGTGTTCCGGAAATCCCGCTGCCCTTTTACCGGTTTCTCTATCGTCAGGTCGGCACGCGCTGGGAATGGGTCGACCGGTTGCGCATGAACGACGAAGAACTGGCCGCCAATATTCACAACGAACGCACCACGATCACCGTGTTTTATCTCGAGGGCGCACCGGCTGGCTTTTATGAATATCAACAGCAAGATGGCGGGATCACCGAGCTCGTTCATTTCGGCCTGTTCGAGCGCGCGCTTGGCCTTGGCGTCGGCAAATGGTTTCTGCTGCAGGGTTTGAAAGCAATCTGGGCCGACAAGCCTCAAAAGATCATCACCGCCACCAACAGTCTGGACCATCCGCGCGCGCTGCAGCTCTACCAGCAATTCGGGTTTTCGCCGGTCTCGACCTATGAAAGCAAAATTGTCCCGCTTTCGGACGCCGAACTGCTTGCGTTTGCGCGCAAGCTCTAAGACGCGAATTGAACAGATGAAAACAGCCCGCGGCCGAGTTCCGGTCGCGGGCTGTTGATTTTGTGATTAGTCCTGAGACGACGCTCTGTCTTGATCGGTCTTGCCGGTGTTTTCAATCCTTTCGGCAAGCCCCAGAAGCTCGCCGACGATGGCGCCGGCAGCGCCTGCATCCTGCTCCAGACGGTGGTCGATCACTTCACGCAGATTAAGAAAAGCCGCCTCGATGCTGCGCGGCAGATTATCGCCGCCGCGCGCGCGTTCACGCTTGTGCTGGCGGGCGCCAAGCCGTTCGGCAACCGCCTTCAGTGCCTTGACCGCCAAGGCGGCTTCCGGCGCCTGCGCATCAAGATAGGTCTGTCCTCTGTCCGTGATCGAGTAGGATTTCTTGTTGCCATCGGCTTCGGCCACCACATAACCGCCGTCCTCGAGATAGGAAAGCGTAGGATAGATCACACCGGGACTCGGTGAATAAAAACCGCCACTCAACTCCTCGATTGCCTTGATGATTTCATAGCCATGGCGCGGCTCGTCGGCGATCAGCTGCAGCACAAGAAAGCGCATCCGGCCATGGCCAAGAAATCGGCCCATGCGGCCACCGCCATCCTCGTCGCCAAACCCGCGCCTGCCTCCGCCACCGCGGGCTCCGTGGCTCGGTCCCCGCCCCATGGCGAAGAGCGCCCGCACATCGCAATTGCGTGCATCGTAGCACTTGCCAAAATGGTCATACATGCCAAGACTTCCTTTAGTCATGTTTTCGATATATCGAAATATAGATCGATTTCCTCAAGACGCAAGGATTTCGATATATCTAAAACATGTTTTGTCCTGAATTTTACGATCGACGCTACCGATGCCACTCCTGCGGCCCCTTATGTCGCCGACAATACCAAACAAAGTTTCCTTGCTTGCAATGACTTGTGCTGGCGCGCAAACAGACTATTATTCGAAGAAGAGCAGCAAAATTCGCAGGAGTTCGAAAATTGGACCTGGACGATATCGATCGTGCGATTCTGAAGGCGCTTCAGAACAATGGCCGCATCACCAATGCGGAGCTCGCGGAAACCGTGGGCCTCTCACCGTCCGCTTGCTCGCGCAGGCTTGACCTCCTGGAAAAAAGCGGCGTGATCGAGGGCTACACCGCCAAGATCTCGCCCGAGGCGCTCGGATACAAGATGACAGCGCTTGTCCACATCTCGCTGTCCGGCCAGTTCGCCCGTACGCTCGCCGAATTCGAAGAGGCGGTCAGGCAGTGCCCGAATGTAATCGTTTGCTACATGGTTTCGGGCGCATACGACTATGTACTGCGCGTGGCAGCGAAGGATCTGAAGGATTATGAGCGCATCCACCGCGACTGGCTTTCCGCCTTGCCGCATGTTGTCCAGATCAACTCATCCTTCGCGCTTCGCCCGATTATCGAACGCCTGAATGTCGATGTTGACGAGGCGTTTAGCGCTGCGCCGGTTTGACCATCAAAAGCCAGTTCCCGCCATCGGCCCGCCAGTCAGGCGCAGTTACCAGCGGCTGGCGCGCCACCTCCTTGAAGCCGAGCCGTTCATAAAAACGTCTGGCGGGGGCGTTGGCATCCGATACAATCAGGCTGATGGCGCTGTCACCGCAAATCCGGTCTGCCTTGTCCAACAGAACCGAACCAAGACCGCGACCGCGATATTCCGCGTAAGCCGCCAGCACACGAAGATAGTATGTACCTGCCGCCTGCCGCTTGAGTTCGCGCAGCGGCGCGAGAACAGGATGATCGCCGGCGCAGATGCTATGCTGAACCTCATTTTCAAGAGGATAAGCAATCATCAGCGCCGCAACGTCAGACCCGAGCGTGGCGACCGTACCATTGGTCCAGGAAATCGCGCCGTCTTCCCGCGACGCGCTCTCGCGCCCGGCCTGCCATGGATCTTCGGCACCGCCCTCAAGCTGGGCCCAGCACCAGAGCGGCAGACCGTGTGCAGCAATATTGATCAGCCGCACCATGTCCGGCACATCCTCGCGGGCCGCATTGCGGATCGTGAAACTGGTAACCAAACGTCTCTCCCGTATTGACGGTCGGCACGCCCTCCGAATAGCCTGCCTCCGTTTCATTTAATCGGCATAAGGTTGGTGCTCTTTCACACCCGATGTCAACCGCCTGTCACAGGACGGTGCGAAGCGGTACTCGTGTTCCCACATTTTCCGCGCAAGCGATGAACCCCGGAGCTATCATGTCCACGCACATTCTCTTGCCTTCGATATCACGCCGCGCCCTAATCAAGGGCATGTCCGCCGCATCGGCCCTGATCGCACTGCATCCCTTCGCCGCAAGAGCGGCAGGCAACCAGGCGCATCTGAGACTGATGGAAACAACTGATATCCACGTCAACGTGTTCCCTTACGACTACTATGCCGACAGGCCCAATGACACGATGGGGCTGGCGCGCACGGCCTCGATCATCGACGCCATCCGCGCGGAGTCTGCCAATTCGATGCTGATCGACAATGGTGACTTCCTTCAGGGTAACCCGATGGGCGACTATATTGCCTATGAGCGCGGCATGAATGAAGGCGATGTTCATCCGGTCATCAAGGCCATGAACGTGCTCGGTTATGATGTCGGCACACTCGGCAATCACGAATTCAATTATGGCCTCGATTTCATGCTCAAGGTCGTTGGTGGTGCCAACTTTCCCTTTGTCTGCGCCAACCTGACCAAGGGTAGCCTTGCCAACGATCCGCGCAATGACGAACTGATGTTCGCCCCTATTTGATCAAGGAAAAGATGATCAATGATGGCGCCGGAAATAAAAGCCCGGTCAAGATCGGCTTCACCGGGTTCGTTCCACCGCAGATCATGGTCTGGGACGAAAAGAACCTCGCCGGCAAGGCCAATACCCGCGATATCGTCGAAGCAGCGAGGGCCTGGGTGCCGGTGATGAAAGAGGAAGGCGCCGACATCATCATCGCCCTCTCCCATTCCGGCATAGATGGTACCGGCCCGTCGGAACTGATGGAAAATGCCTCGCTCTATCTCGCCGGCGTTGATGGCATCGACGCGGTCTTTACCGGCCACCAGCATCTGGTCTTCCCCGGCCCCACCGATTTCCAGGGCATTGCCGGCGTCGACCCGGAGAAAGGTACGCTCCAGGGCAAGCCCGCCGCGATGGCCGGTTTCTGGGGCTCGCATATGGGTCTGATCGACCTGCTTCTGGAAAAGGACGGCAGCAGCTGGAAGATCGTCGACTTCTCCACCGAGGCGCGTCCGATCTATCATCGCACCGAGGACCGCAAGGTCGTCGCCGACGTCTCATCCGACACCGCCGTTATCGCCGCCGCCAGCGCCGATCATGAGGCAACGCTTAAATATGTCCGCACCCCCGTCGGCAAAACGTCGGCAGCACTGCAGTCCTATTTTGCGCTCGTAGCCGACGACCCGTCCGTCCAGATCGTCTCCAAGGCACAGATCTGGTATACAAAGGACATGCTGAAAGACAGCGAATACAGGGACTTCCCCGTGCTTTCCGCCGCAGCCCCGTTCAAGGCCGGCGGTCGCGGCGGTCCGGACTACTATACCGAGGTCCCGGCCGGCGACATCGCCATCAGGAATGTCGCCGACCTCTATCTCTATCCCAACACCGCCCGCGCCGTGCTGATCAACGGCGCGCAGGTGCGCGAGTGGCTGGAAATGTCGGCAGGCATGTTTAACCAGGTTGAACCGGGTGCCAAAGACGCACCGCTCCTGAACCCGGATTTTCCATCTTACAATTTCGATATCATTGACGGCGTGACCTACAAGATCGACCTGTCGAAGCCGGCGCGTTATGCCAAAGACGGCAGCCTCGCCAACCCGGACAGCCACCGTATTGCCGACCTTTCCTTTGACGGAAACCCGATAGACCCCGAACAGCAATTTGTGGTGGCGACCAACAATTACCGGGCCGGCGGCGGCGGCCACTTTCCTGACATCGATAATGACGTCGTCGTCTTCGTCGGCCCCGACACCAACCGCGATGTAATCGTGCGCTATATCGTCGATCAGGGCACCATCAACCCGTCTGCCGATTTCAACTGGAGCTTCGCGCCGATGCCCGGCACCACGGCGATTTTCGAGACCGGACCGCGCGCGCAAACCTACATTGTTGACGTCAAGGGCGCAAAGATCGAGACCGCCGGCGACGGCGAGAACGGCTTTTCGCTCTACCGGGTTGTTCTTTGAGAACCGACTGCGAAGAAAACTGATGATGCACAAGGGCGGGCTTCGGTCCGACCTTGTGCTCTCAGAGCCGTTCCGGCTGGTGAAGAGTAGTGCCGAACGACGCTATCTTCCCGCCTCTGTTCCAGCACCGATAGAAACGCATTTGTTGAGCAGCGGTCAGCCCGTTCCACCACCAAACGAATCCGGCATGGCCGAATTGACCGTGCGGTTTTTCAGGATTGCACCACAGTGCGGCACAGACGGCCCGAAGCGCGAGACAGCCGGGCGGCTACTCGCTCGTGTCGAAAATCGATGGGCCGGACCCCGTCAAACGTCCGCTTTACCCTTCGCGTAGCATTTCCCAAACGGAAGCCACGAGCTGTTTTAGGTTATACGGCTTCGGCAGGAAGCCGAATTTGGCGTCGTCCGGCAGATTCTTGGCAAAAGCATCGTCGGCATAACCGGAAACGAAAATGAATTTCAGTTCCGGATACGCCTTGCGCGCCTCACGCAGAAGCGTTGGTCCGTCCATTTCCGGCATGACGACGTCGGAGACGACAATATCGACCGCGCCATCGAGCTTTTCGAGGATCTTCAGCGCATGAACGCCGGTATCGGCCTCATGCACGGTGAAGCCGCGCATTTCCAGCATGCGCTTGCCGGAACGGCGCACAGCATCCTCGTCTTCGACCAAAAGCACCACGGCGGATTGACCGGTCAGATCCATATCCTCCTCGCGCGGCGCTTCGTTGTCACTCTCATTGCCTTCGGAAAAGGCCGCGGCAATCGTCTGCCCCTTGTGGTCCTTCGGCGCATCGACCGTGTGCGAACCCGCAGCATTGGCGTGGCGCGGCAACAGGATGACGAATTTTGTCCCCTTGCCAACTTCGGATATCGCGTGGAGATAACCGCCGGACTGGGTGACGATGCCGTAGACCATGGCAAGGCCGAGACCGGTGCCCTTGCCCACATCCTTGGTGGTGAAAAACGGTTCGAATATCTTGTCGAGCACATCCGGGGCAATGCCCGTGCCGGTATCGGCAACCTCGACAGCCACGAATTCCCGCTCCGGAACTTCGCGCAAGCCGAGCGAGGCCACCTCGTCGGCAGCGACATTGCGAGTGCTGACCGTGAGCTTACCGCCGTCCGGCATGGCATCGCGGGCGTTGACGCAGAGATTGGTAATGACCTGGCCAAATTGCCCCGGGTCGGTTCTGACCGGCCAGAGATCACGCGCGAAATCGGTTGTCAGGCGGATATCGGACCCACCCGTCAGCCGCTCGATCATCATCCGGTTATCGCCGATGACATCATTGAGATCGACCACTTCGGGCCGCATGGTTTGCTGGCGCGAAAACGCCAGCAACTGTCGCACCAGCCCCGAAGCCCGGTTGGCATTGCGCTTGATCTCGACAAGGTCTGCAAACTCGGGATCCGAAGCCCGCGATTGCAGCAAGAGGTGATCTGCGGAAAGCAGGATGGCCGTCAGCACATTGTTAAAGTCATGGGCGATACCACCGGCAAGGGTGGCAACAGCATTGAGCTTCTGCGTGCGCGCCATCTGCGCTTCCAGCGATTTCTGTTCGCTGATCTCGATAACGTAGACCAGCGCCACCGCGTCCGGTCCCGCTCCGCGCGCGGCATGGACAAAGAAACGGAAATGGCTGTTGTCATCAGTGGCGTGGCACCCCTCGAATGGCGGAATTTCGCCCTGCCCGTCAGCAGCAGCGGCCAGCGCATCGCGCATGCGTGCCCGGCCCGTCTCCTCGAGCAACGCCTCAATGCGCGCACCATGCCCGATTTCTCGCGGCGCAACACACCGGAAAAGGCCGTCAGGAAGCGGGTATTTGTTTTTAAGAGCCTGCCCTGACGGTCGACGGTGGCGATCGCCATCGGCGTATCATCAAAGAATTGTCCCGGTCCGGAATCGGCTGGGCCGTCGACGGATGATTCCTCGCGCTTGAGCACAACAGTGCGGCTTTCCGAGAGCTGGCCGTCCCGTCCACCGGTCACATCATGCAGCAACCGGACAGGCAGGTAGCGCCCGGAGGCAAGGCGCAATTCCACATCGAGCGTTTCGCTCACGCGTTGTCCCGGGCCAGCCTCAACAGCACTCACAAGCGTCATGCCTTCGCCGCCGACGACCTCCGACAGCCGAACAGAACCCGTTGAAAAGCCCGCAAGGTCGATTTCCAGCCATCCGGCAAGCGTCGCATTCAGATAACGGATCTTGCCTTCTGCATCGCAGGTCATGAATCCGACCGGCGCATGATCGAGATAGTCGATCGCCCTTTGAAGCTCCCGGAAATAGCGCTCCTGTTCCTGCCGTTCCTCGGTAATGTCCGAAATCTGCCAGATATTGAAATTGCGCGTACGGGCGCGAGTATCGGTCACCGGAAAGAACCGCGCGCTCAGCCTGTACCACCGTGCCGTGCTTTCCCGTTTACCCGAAAGCGGTCGCGTGAGGCGGAACTCCTCGTGGTCGTCTTCCCCGCCACGTACAGACTGGGTAAGACGGTATAGCACCTCCGAGCTTTCAGGCTCTTCCGAAAGCAGCGCCTCCAGACTCGGTGTCGGGCCGTTCTCGCCATCGTCAGTCAACTCTCGATAGGCAGCATTGGCATAGACCACCCTGTCGCGATGATCGGTAATGACGACGGCTTCTGGATAGTGATCGAGAAACGGACCGGCAAAGTGATTCTGCCTTGCCCCCGGAAAGAGCTGCGCCAGCCCGGTCAGGGCCGCGAGAACAAAAACACACCGAGAACCGCAAACAGACCCAAAACCGCAAGGAGAATATCGTCCGGAAGGTAGCCGCGATACTGGTAGCCAAGGATAATGATCACCGCCAGTATCAACAACACCAGGGCCAGTTTCGCCAGAGCGCCGGAGCCCGGGCCGCGGCTGATCACCGGTTTTCCGGTTTTGTCGCCCTTTCGATCCAATGTCATCGCAACCTCATTCTCCGCACAATCCGGCCGTATGAAAAACACTCAGGGCCGCGAACGGCAGCTCAGCGAGAGCATATCGTTGCCAACGCTGATGAACCCATCTCCGCGGCAATCGCAGAAAGACCCCGTAGCTGCCCCCGGACTGGCTTTTGTTTTCAGCCGGCCCAATGCACGGGTTACCGGCTCTCGTGCGGGAACAATAGCCGGAAATGCTTAATTTTGGGTGTTTTGCGAGCAAAACCGTGGACGGAACAACAAGGCCTCCGGATCGACCTTGAAGCCACAAGATGAAAGCTTGATATATCGAGCACAAACACATACCAAAATCAGTGCGTGAAATTTGAATCACACCACAACCGAGCTGAAATCAAGGTGACACTCGAATGCCGAGCGAAAGGTAAACCATGGGAGACACGACATTCAGCAACGCCCTATTCGATTTCCCGATCCTTTCCATCGGCATCATCGTTCTGGCTGTGCTGGCAATCTGGTATCTCCTGCGCCACCGTCCGCCTTCTCCCTTCATCAAGGGTGGGAAAAACAGGCGCCCGCGGCTTCTCGTCGTTGACGCAGCAGCCGTCGATGCGCGCCGCCGTGTGGTCTTGATCCGGCGAGACAATGTCGAACATCTGGTCATGATCGGCGGGCCGAACGACATCTTGCTTGAAACGCGCATTCCCGCGCCCATCGGCACTCGCCACAGGGCGGCAGCCGAGCAAAATGCCGTAAAAGCCGAAGATCAGAAACAGGCTGAAGGCCCGCGTACTGAGAGCACGTGATACGCCGGGGCCCGGCAGAACAAGTCAGCAAACCAAAGGCCGCGTCCTGATCGGGCGCGGCCTTTTGGTGTGTCATGCTATTCGTCGCGGTAGATTTTCTCGCGTCGCTCGTGACGCTCCTGCGCCTCAATCGACAACGTTGCAATCGGTCGCGCATCAAGCCGCCGCAAGCTGATCGGCTCGCCTGTCTCCTCACAATACCCATAGGTCCCTTCGTCAATCCGACGCAGTGCCGAATCGATCTTGGAAATCAGCTTGCGCTGACGATCTCTCGCCCTGAGTTCGATGGATCGGTCGGTTTCGGAAGAGGCCCGGTCTGCAATATCCGGGAGATTGGCATTTTCGGCTGCCAGATTGTCGAGCGTTTCGCGTGCTTCCCGCAAAATATCGTTTCTCCAGGCGATAAGTTTCGCGCGAAAATAGGCCCGTTGGTTGGGATTCATGAACTCTTCGTTATCGGAGAGAACATAGCTACTAAGATCAATGTTCTTGTTCAAAGCCATTCTCCTGAACAACACCCCACGGCCGCTGTATATCCTAAACAACCCAGATTATTCAAGCCTCTGCATTAAATTTAAGCAGTAAAAACTCTGTCGAAAAAATAGGCCACTTTTTTAAAATTTAAGCAACGCAGGGCAGAAATTGCACAGAAATGATGCCCTTCACTGCATTGCGACGGTTATGGACGTTCTCTCACCGCGCGAACTCGCCCGGACGGGCAGAACGTGCAACCAACACGAATTCCAACGTGACCCGGTTGGGTTTTCAAAACCATGCGGGCGCGGCAAAAAATCGCAGGGGCTTGCGGAAATTTCGTGCTAAAGACATCTTCGAACCAGCGGATCTGCCGCAATTGCGGATGCCGCCCAGCCGAAACCGCTTCATGCCGCTTCGAGATGAGCAATGTCGACGATCAGCCCTCACCCTGAACGGATCTACCTTTTCCGCCACGCCCAGGCCGTCTGGCCTGAACCAACAATGCGCGATTTCGAGCGTCCGCTCTCCAAAAGCGGTATTGATGATGCGGCCGCCATTGCCGCGCGCCTGAAAGCCGAAGGATATCTACCCGAGGTCATACTTCGTCGTCGGCCATGCGCTGCCGCCAGACGGCTGACGCAGCCTATCGCGCGCTTGAGCGCAGGCCTTCATGCCGTTTCATCGATGATTTCTACCAAGCCGCGCCGATTACCTATATCGAGGCCATTGCAGACCATGCGGATCGCCAATCGGTCATGATCTGCGGGCATAATCCCGGTATCGAAGAAATGCTTTTGATGCTCGTCGGTTACGAAGCCTTCAATGCAACCTGCCCCTATGGTTACCCGACCGCAGGTATCGCGGTGCTGGATCACACAGGCGCGCCGATGAGCACCCAAAATGGCGCGCCCGAATGGAAGATCACCGCATTTCTTGCGCCGTGAGCAAGCTGCCGCTTGTCCGCTCACCGCCTTTCATCGTGACCCACGCTTACCTATATTGCGGTTTGAACCGCTAGAGGAAGCCGCACTTGATGCCCATCCATACGTCGCTCGGCGACAACGCAAGGCTTACGCTCGATACGATCGCCGATCGTGCAACGGATATTGTCCAGCCGACACTGCGGCTCGGCGTCACCGGGCTTTCGCGTGCCGGCAAAACCGTCTTCATTGCCTCGCTGGTGCACAATCTTATCCACGGCGGACGATTGCCGATGTTCGAGGCCATGCGTTCAGGGCGGCTTTCGGACGCGCGGTTGGTCGAGCAGCCGGATGACCAGGTGCCGCGTTTCGACTATGAAACCCATATCGACAAGCTGGTGGATGAACGGATCTGGCCCGAATCGACCAGGGCGATCTCCGAACTGCGCCTGATCATCGACTATGAAAGCGCCAGCCGCTGGAACCGGATGTTCTCGCGCGGCCGGCTTGCGATCGACATTGTCGACTATCCGGGCGAATGGCTGCTCGACCTCCCCTTCTCGGTCAGGATTTCCAGACTTTTTCCAGAGAAACTGAAGCGCGCGCCAGTTCGGGTGCCCGCGCATCACTTGCCAGCGAATGGCTGCAGCTCAGCGGAAACGTCGACTATGATGCCCCGGCCGATGAAAAACGGTGAAAGCACTGCATGAGACATTCACCGCTTATCTCAGAGCCTGCCGGGCAGACGAACACTCACTGTCTACCCTGCCACCCGGCCGTTTTTGATGCCCGGTGACCTCGAGGGCTCACCGGCACTGACCTTCGCTCCGTTGCCAGGCCTGGGCGAAGGTCCGGCAAAGCGTGGCACACTTGCCGCCGTGATGGAGCGCCGCTTTGAGGCCTACAAGTCCGTAGTCGTCAAGCCATTCTTCCGAAACCACTTCGCCCGCCTCGACCGCCAGATCGTGCTGGTGGATACGCTGCAGGCGTTAAGCCGCGGGCAGGAAGCCGTTGCCGATCTCGAACACGCGCTTTCGGAAGTTCTGGCCTGTTTCAGGCCAGGCCGCAACACCTGGCTTTCATCCCTTGTCCGAAAGCGGATCGACCGCGTTCTGATTGCCGCGACAAAGGCCGACCACCTGCATCACGAAAGCCATGACCGGCTGGAAAAGCTCACCCGCCGCCTTGTCGATGACGCAGCCAGATCCATAGGCGCTGCGGGTGCTGGCACCGAAGTCATGGCCATTGCCTCTGTCAGGGCAACGCGCGAAGCAATGGCAGACAGCGGTTCGATACAGCTTCCGGTGATCGTAGGAACACCTATATCTGGCGAGAAAATCGGCTGTGAAGTCTTTGATGGAAAAGAAAAACAGCAATTTTCCCGGGAGACCTTCCTGCCAATCCCGATGCGTTTTTCAGGCTATTGAGGCGTGGAGGAAAAACACCGGAAAATCTTGCGGACGTCAATGCCGTGCGTTTTCGCCCACCGGAAATCGACGTTGAGAATCAGGATGACGGAATTTCGATCCCGCATATCCGTCTTGACCGCGCCCTGCAGTTTCTACTGGGAGACCGGCTGGCATGACCCCGAGCACCAACGAGCCACGAAAGCCCGCCGTCTTCGATATCGCCGAAGACGACCGCCGCGGCGACAGCACCCAGCGTCGCAAGCCACGTCACTTTGACGACCCCGATGTGATGATGACACCCGACGAGGAAGATCCTTTTTCAGCGATGCTGGAACCATTGCGGACGATGAACTCGATCCGCCGGTCGCAACCATGAAGAAGCGGCGTTTTTCGTTCGGCAAACTTGCGACGGTTGCCTTTGGAATTGTGTTTTCACTGGCGCTCGGGCTCTGGATCGATGACCTCGTGCGCAGCCTGTTCGCCCGCGCGCCCTGGCTAGGCTGGCTGGCTCTGGGCGCCGTGATGGTCGGCGGCCTTGCCGCCGTCGTGATCGCCATCCGCGAGGTCGTCGCGATTGTCAGACTTGGTGCAGTCCAGAACATCAAGCTTCAATTGGCGCAGGCCCGTGCCGGAAGCGACACAGGTGCGGCCCGCAAAGCGGTTGCAGAACTTGCGGCTCTCGTCGCCGGAAAGGCAGAAACCGCTCGGGGCCGGCAGCGCCTGAGTGAACTTGACAATGCCGTTGTCGATGCCCCGCAGCTTGTCGATTTCTGCGAGCGCGAGATGATGGCGCCGCTCGACATCAGGGCGCGTTCGCTCATTCTCAATGCTTCCAAACGGGTATCAGTGGTTACGGCCATCAGCCCGCGGGCCGCGGTGGACGTTCTATATGTGTTTTACGAATCGATGCGGCTGGTCCGCAACATGGCCGAGCTTTATGGCGGCCGTCCGGGTTCTATCGGCATGTTCCGGCTTATGCGCGACGTACTGGCCCATCTCGCCGTAACCGGCTCGATTGCGGTCGGCGACAGCCTCGTCCAACAGGTGCTGGGTCACGGTCTAGCCTCAAAGCTTTCCGCCCGCTTCGGAGAAGGCATGATCAACGGGATGATGACCGCACGGATCGGCATTGCGGCGATGGACCTATGCCGGCCTATGCCGTTCAACGCCCTGAAACGCCCCGGCATCAGTGATTTCATCAACGACCTTGGCCCGGGACAAAAACGCGACCTGTCCAAATCTGACGCGACCTAGATGTAATGAACCGCAATCATAGGGGTTTCGAACTGCAAACATCTGCAGTACGCCAGATGGGAGCCTTCTGGAAGCCGCCCCTCAAAGAGCCCAACTCGAAAAGAGTTGAGCGGTTTCAGTGGCTTGTGATTCAGTTCTGTCGTCAAACCGAACGGAGCCACACATACCCTGGACTGAAACCGCCTGCCGCGAATATCGCCGCAACGCGCCACGTTACGCAAGCGAGCTGACGAACGATGAATGGGCGTTGATCGCCGCGATCATCCAGAACCCAGGCGGCTCGGGCGTCCACGCATGACCGATCTGCGGGAGGTCATGAATGCAATCCTCTATATGGCAACGACCGGCTGTCAGTGGGGCCAGTTGGCGAAGGACCTGCCGCCTATTCGACGGTTCAGCACTATTTCTACGATTGCCGCGACAACGGCCTGTTGCAGGCTATCCGTTTCCACCTTGTCCTGGAAACGCGGGAGCTGGAGGGGCGCGAAGCCTCGCCGACTGCAGGGGTCATCGACAGCCTGAGCGTCAAAACCACGGAAAGCGGCGGGGTTCGCGGTTTCCACGCGAGCAAAAATCGAGGGTCGTAAACGGCACATCGTCTTCGACGCTATCGACCTCATGGTTGGCCTTGTCGTCCATGCCGCCGATATTCAGGACCGCGATGACGCTCCTGCCGTTCTCTCCTCCGTCCGGAGGTCCTGCCCGTGGCTGCGCCATATCTTCGCCGATGGCGGCTATCAGGGACCGAAACTGCGCGGCGCGCTCAAGAGGATCGGCCAATGGAGCCTTGAGATCGTAAAAGCTTCCAGGTTCTACCGCGCCGATGGGTGGCCGAGCGCACATTTGCGTGGCTCGGACGATGCCGGAGACTGGCAAAGGAGTGGGATAAATCCATCGTATCAGCCGAAGCATCGATCAACGTCGCCCATATCCGTCTCACAACAAGACGCCTCGCAAGGTATTGCTATTATTCATAGAATTTCGAGCCGGCCTAACGGCGTCCGTATCCCGCGCCTGATCACAATCAGCCTAGCATAGACATGCCCCAAACCTTCATAATTTCGGCAGGGTGTGCTGAAAGAATATAACCCATTGAAACATATACATTAAATCCGACACAAACGAGCGTCTGTGGCGGCATTTCTGATGGTCCGCTGTACCAACGATGCGATCCGTGATTTTTGACTGCACCAGTTCAAACAATTGGGCTTATGTTCCCAAAACTGCCGGACTAAAGCGTTTGGGTACGGTACGAAGGAGCACGACAAGAGCAGCAAGCGTGCCCGCTGAGGTGATAGAAAAAGAGTAGTAAATTCAAATAAATTATTGTGCCCCAGACATTTACGGAAGTTTCTTTGCTAGTGGATTGATCCTATCAATCCACTAGCAGGCACAGCACAGTAGACCGAAGCCTCGCCGCGCCTATTCAAAATATGGCCGCAAACGTGAATGTCGCGGGTGCGATTGGTGAGCAGACCGGAAAGCCAGCTTACACCGCACGCGCTGGCGTGATCCGACAGCAAGCAAACCAAAGCTTAACGTTTCCGCGCCATTCTGCCGCCTCAACCAAAACGTGCTCTGAAGCTTGAATCGGGACACCGCATGACGAGACGACCGGCCGCGTGCCGTATTTTCCCTGCACTTGTCGCCGCGGCGCTCGCGGTGGCATTGCCATCCGGCGCGGCGGCCGATGGCGATGACGGCACGTTTTTCCGGCAGGTCGCTGGAAAATGGTCCGGACCGGGCAAGATTGTCGAAGGCAAGATGAAGGGAACCCGCTTCCGCTGTGAACTCGACGGCCTCGCGCTCGAAGACAGCCAGGAGGGGTTCAGACTCGAAGGCTCGTGTCGTGCAGGACTTTTTCCCATCCGATGACGGCGGTGTTCATCCGTGACGAAGACGGTTATCGCGGTCGTTTTCTCGATGGTGAGAAAGGCGATGGTCTTGAGGTCACCGGCGGTTCAGTCAATGACGGCAAGGCCGTGATTTCGCTCAAACGCGAAGATGTCGAAGGCGCGCTCGTCACCCGTCTTGTCAGCGCAGATGACCTGAACATCACACTCCTGATCAAGGGCAGCACACGGTATGTGCCGGTGATCGGACTATCACTGAAGCGACAAACCGACCCGCTTGCGGTCGGGTCGATCGACTAGCGCTTTTCAGGCTTTCCACCAGTTCCCGTTGTCGCTGACCGGGTCGATACCCTGTTGATCGGTCTCTGCGCTCCATGCGGCGATGCTGCGCCCTCGACTGAAAACTCCGGTGCTATTTCCGATAGCGGAATGAGCACGAAACCACGCTCAGTCATGCGCGGATGCGGCACCGTCAGCAGTTCGCTCTCGCGCGACAGGGTGCCGAACGTGAGGATATCAATATCGATGAGCCGCGGCCCCCAGCGCTGATCGCGGACCCGCTTCAGATCTTTTCGACGGCAAGGCAGAAGCGCATCAGCGCTTCCGCAGAAAGACCGGTATCAACGAGCGCACAGCAATTGACGAACGGCGGCTGCGCGACAGGCCCCCAGGGCGGCGTGCGATAGAGACGCGACACCGCAGCGACCCGCGACTGCGGCTCCGCATCCAGCATCTTCAGGGCGCGCGCCATGGCCTGCGCCGGGTCTCCCAGATTGCCGCCAAGACCGAGCGCGGCACGCACCTTATCAGCGCACATCGTAATCCACCCGTGCCTCGGCATAATCAAGCACTCCGGGCACCGGCGCGGATGGCTTGCGCACCGCAACCTCGGCCCGCCGTATCGCCGGATAGCGGGCCGTCACAGTAACAGCGATTGCATGCGCCAGCGCTTCTATCAGCTTGAAGCGGCGGCCGGTCACCACTTCGCCGATCAGGCGATGGACCTCGCCATAATCGACCGCATGCGAGAAGTCATCACGAAGACGCGCGGCATCGTCCTCGATCTCCATGACGATATCGACATAGAAGCGTTGGCCGAGCCGCTCCTCCTCCTTCATAACGCCATGCGTGGCAAAAAGGCGCAATTCTTCAGTGTGATGGCATAACGTCCGTTCATGAGAGACCTCCATGATGCCTGGCGATGATGTCGTCGGCAAAGGCCAGCGCGGCGCGGCTGGCTGCGACATTGTGAACGCGGAAGAGTGCTCCACCGGAAAGACGCATCAAAGCAGTCGTTGCCGCCGTGCCGAAATCCCGAGTCAGATTATCCTCGCCCCCGCTCATTGCTGCGACGAAGCGCTTGCGCGAGGTCCCGATCAGGATCGGCAAACCGAGGGCGTGCAGCACATCAAGACGCGCCATGATCTCAAGATTGTCAGTCGTCTCCTTGCCGAAACCGAAACCAGGATCGATGACGATCTGACTTTCGGAGAGCCCCGCCTCGGATGTAGCCCGAAGCGCCGGCTTAAGAAAGGCGAGTTGGTCGGCGACGGCATCTTTAAGACAATCGCGCCCCCGGCTTGTGTGCATCAGACAATAGCCTGCGCCAGTCCGGGCTGCGACAGCAAGAATATCCGGTTCTCCAGATCCGCCGGTCACGTCATTTATGATGTGAGCACCGGCGTCAATAGCCAGTCGCGCGGTCTCGGCGCGCCAGGTATCGATGGAAATCAATGCATCGGTCTGCTCGGCCAGTGCCGCAATGACGGGCAAGACACGTGCCTGTTCCTCGTCAGCACTAACGGGTTGTGCACCGGGCCGCGTTGATTCTCCGCCAATGTCGAGAATAGCGGCGCCATCCGCCACCGCGCCAAGCGCGAATTCGACCGCCGCAGACTCATCTGCAAACCGGCCACCATCGGAAAACGAGTCGGGCGTCACATTGACAATCGCCATCAGCCCGCCCCTCGGACCGAGCGTCAGCATCCGGCCGTTGGCGCAATCGAGATGGCGTAATCTGAAAAGTTCAGCCTGGGCTGGTCTCATAAACGACCCTTCCCTTGCAGGCGTGGCCCGCCGCCGCGTTCCGGCTACACAAGACAATCCCTCGTCCGGAACCGAAACCGAGACAGGGGCCTGTCAGCCCTGTTCGTCGGGTATGCGCACCGTCAGTCCGTCGAACTCCGGTCGCATGTTGATCTGGCAGGAAAGGCGAGAATTGGCCCGGACATCGATTGCAAAATCGAGCATGTCCTCCTCCATCGGCTCAGGCTCGCCGACCTTAGCTATCCATGCCTCATCCACGTAGACGTGGCAGGTGGCGCAGGCGCAGGCTCCGCCGCACTCGGCCTCAATGCCCGGAACGCCGTTGCGGACGGCGTTTTCCATAACCGTGGAGCCTTCCTCTACTTCCAGGTCATAGACGGTATCATCATTGCCGATGAATTTCAGTTTAAGCATTTCCTGGACCTTAGTGTTTGGGATGCTGCAAAGGCGTTGGGATTTGCCAGTTCTTCCTCCATAACGGTCGGACAGTCAATATTTACGTCCGATATCCGGGTGGCTATCAGCGGATCGCATGAAAACCAGAGGCTCGAAAAAGCACTTGTCTTTGAAGCGGCCTCAGAAAAGGCGCATTATGGTTAATATTTGCTAAATGACGGAATTTGATCGCTTTTTGGTGTTCATATCGCTGCTTATGTCCAGATCTTCATCCACAGCTGCCAGGCTGCAGACGCGGATAATGTTGTGCGGCCTTTGCGAATATGCGATTGGAAACGGGGTAATCCCTTGAAATAGAAGACATTTGCTCGTCTTTTGCTGCTGTTCTTCAAAGCGAGAGGCACTGTGAGAAAGGCATTTCGACACTATTTCACATGTGTGCCGGAAACTGCGGAATGTCCCTTCGGGGAGTGACCGGTTTGCGGCTGAAAGAGTTTTCAGGTCTTCCTTTGCGGGTCTCGCATGTCGCGGACGCAAAGGTAAGGTCCTTGTGTCACGAGGCGTATCCATGGCGAAACAATCTGGCGGCTCTTCGCTCGATGATCAGGCACTCAATGCTCTTGAAAATGCGCTGTCTCCGGACACGTTGGACAATGATTCGAATGCCGGTGCAACATCGGAGGCCAGGGATACTGAAGCAGAGGGTCAGGAACCGGCCCGCCCGCAGAGCAGTCAGTCCAATGCTCCGAGGCCCAAATCACCTGCCTTCCGACCCGCCAACGATCCCGGCTTCCTGTCATCGCAACGTGTGCTGCGCGCTTTTGAACGTCGTTCGACAGTCAAGGCGCTGCGGAATTCCACAATCATGTCGGCTGGCTGGCTCAGTGTTGGCATAGCCGGTTCGCTGGTAGCGTTCGGCAGCCAGATCTTCAACGCAACCTCGTTCGCCGATATATTGAGTATCGACGGGATCGGCCTTGCAGCAGCCCTCACCGTTGCACCGATCTTCGTGTTCTATGCCTACAATATCATGCTGGCGCGCGCCCGCGACATGCAGGAGGCCGCCCGCTCGATGGCTGAGGTCGCACTGCGGCTTTCAGATCCGGACGAAAACGCTGCCCAGCAGGTCCGCAGTGTCAGCCAGGCCGTCCGTCGCGAAGTCTATGCCATGAACGAGGGTATCGAGCGCACCATCGCCCGCGCTTCCGAGCTCGAAAACATCGTTCACTCTGAAGTCAATGCGCTCGAGCGCAGCTACGCTGACAACGAGATGCGCGTGCGAAATCTTGTGCAGGAGCTTTCCGCCGAGCGCGAAGCCGTGGTCACTCACGCCGAGCGGCTCAAGACATCGATTCTGGGCAGCAATGATCAACTCAGAAACGAGATCACAACTGTGATGGAAGAACTCACCCGCAAGGTGAGCACGGCCGGCGACGGTGTGGCAGAGATGCTGGAAACCCGCGCAGCCATGATCGACGAAAACACCTCCAGGGCCGTTTCAAGCATCGGCGACCTTCTCGAAGATCGTTCAAGCGCCCTGAGAAGTGAATTCGACCGCAGCTATGGTGCGCTCTCCGAACTGTTCGACAAGCGCTTTGACGACCTCGGCACGCGTTTTGACGAACGCGGACGCACGCTGATCTCCGATTTCCACGCCAGCGCAACTGCGCTTAACCAGGAAACCGAGCATCTGACTTCTGCTCTAGAAACAAGCGGAAGCGCGCTCGACGAAATGCTCGCAAAACGCACCGAAGCGTTGCGCGAAGTTGCAGAAACCAGCGAAGGGTCCATGAATGCCGCGCTTGAACGCGTCGTCGGCGGACTTTCGACAACGCTGAGCGAGACACAGGCCAGCTTCAACCAGAAGATCAGCGAAACCGAAGCGGAAATCAGCCGCCAAGTGGAAGAACGCCGCGAATATGTGGATCAGCGTCTGGAGGCAACCCTTTCGCGCCTCAGCACCGATATCGACGGCAGGCTCGACGGCTTTACCAGCGCCCTCGAAGGCAGCGGCAACACACTCGAAAGCCGCATCGATAACACGCTGGGCCGCTTCAACCAGACCTTCAGCGAAGGTGAGTCCAGTATTGATTCGCTTCTGTCGGCAGCATCGGATCGCCTTCAGGACCGGATGACCGAACACACGCTTTCATTGGCGACCGTCCTTTCGGCGAGCACCGAAACGCTAGACCTGTCAATCAAGGCCCGCTCCGAGGAGATCGGCGACACATTCGACCGGGAACATGGTCGGCTTGAACAGGTCTTCGGCGAGGCATCAACCCGCCTGGACGACAAGCTCGCACGCTTCAACCGGCAGATCACCGATGGTGAAGCCAATATCGGAACGACGCTCTCGGAGGCCGGAGACCGTCTTGGCGATCGCATGAACGATCAGGCAATCATGCTGGCGACGACGCTTTCCACAAGCGAGGAAACCTTCGCGCTGTCACTCGGTTCGCATGCAGCACTTGTCGAGAGCAAAATGCGAGAAGGCGCCGAGCGCCTCGACGGATCGCTATCGGAGGCATCAGAGCGAATCGACCTGCAGCTCGGCCGGTTCAACGAACGCGTCGGCGACGGCGAGACCGGCATCACCGCCGCAATCTCGGCTGCTTCGGAGCGGCTCGGCGAACAGATGAATGAGCAGTCCCTCATGCTTGCCGCCACACTTTCGGCAGCCGAGGAAACTTTCGGGCAGACCATCGAATCCAGCTCAACCAAACTTGAGGGAACACTGCGCAGCGGCCAGGACCGGCTTGGTCAGGCCATTTCCGACGCGACCGGCCATTTCGACAGGGAGCTGACACAGTTCACGGATAGGCTCGGCAGCGGCGAAGCAAATATCACCTCGGCCCTTTCCGGCGCCACCGAACACCTTGAGGCCCAACTTGAAGAAAAGGCGGGCCAGCTGTCGCATACACTGTCGTCGGCCCAGTCGTCTCTCGAGCAGACCCTTGATCAGCATGAGCAAAGGCTCGGAGAAACCGTCGGCCAGGCAGGTGTGCGCGTGGGAGCGACACTCGACAACGCTCAGCAGCGCCTCGAAGACCGCCTGAACGATCATTCCATCGCGCTCGCGACGACGCTTTCGACCAGCGAAGACAGCATCGCCCAGACGCTCGATTCCACCACGGCCCGCCTCAACGAAACGCTTTCGGATAGCCAGACACGGCTTACCGGCTCCTATGAGCAGGTTGCCGCCCGGCTTCACGAAACGGTCGTTGAGCAGACCACAACGCTCGATAAACGGATATCCGATATCGACGACCAGGTTTCCCGCACGTTCGCAGCGCGTGAGGAACGCATTCGCAACGCCTATCAGCAGGGACAAAGCCACCTCGAAGACGCGCTACGCGAAGGAACCGGTGCGCTCGAGGAAAAGCTGAGCCAGGCCAGCACGAACATCTCCGGCATTCTGACGGAAGAGACCACCAGCATTTCGGCAACCATCGCCGCGTCAAGCAGCATGCTCGAAATGTCGCTGGAGGGCCGCGAATCGGCCCTGCGCGACACGATCGACAAAGCCGGCATGGCACTTGAAGGGCGTCTGCGTGATTCAGCTGGCGCGATCGCCGGTAAAGTCTCCACTGCCGCAGGCCTCATCAGCGAGTCGGCAAAGACCATGACCGAGCGGGTCGAAACATCCTTCGGCGCGCTCGGCGAAAGCCTCGAGCGTCACGGAGAGGCTGTCGAGAAAGGCGCGCTGCGGATCGAGGGACTGGCTGAAGACACTGGCCGCCGTCTGAACAAGGCGCTCAACGATCACGCAACGACTATTGAAACCACCGGTGGGGCTGTCGAAAGCCGTCTTACCTCTTCGCTTTCCCATCACATTGAACGGCTTGCCGAAACCGGAGAGACGACGCAAACGCAGCTTGAGAAAACCCTTTCCGAACGCAGCGCCGCTTTTGAGCACGCAACCGATGAGGCAGCCGAGCGCCTTGCCGCTTCAGGCAAAGCGGTCCACGACCGCATTTCTGAAACCATGGAGCAGAACACCAGACGGTTTGAAGAGAGCGGCAGTGTCGTTTTCGACCGGCTGAACGAAACCCTGTTGACCCGTGAAAATGCCTTCGTGATGGCCGGGAACAAGCTTGATGAACGCATCGGTGGCATGCTGGATGAAAAGTCCCAGATGATCGAGGCTGCAAGTGCCGCCGCCTCGGAACGGCTGAGTGATACGCTGCTGACCCATGAGAATGCTTTCGCGCTGACCGCAACACAGATGGATGAGCGCATCGGTGGCATGCTGGGTGAAAAGTCCCAGATGATCGAGGCTGCAAGTGCCGCCGCCTCGGAACGGCTGAACGAGACGCTGCTGACCCATGAGAACGCTTTCGTGATGGCTGCAACACAGATGGACGAGCGCATCGGTGGCATGCTGGATGAAAAGTCCCAGATGATCGAGGCTGCAAGTGCCGCCGCCTCGGAACGGCTGAACGAGACGCTGCTGACCCATGAGAATGCTTTCGTGATGGCCGCAACACAGATGGACGAGCGCATCGGTGGCATGCTGGATGAAAAGTCCCAGATGATCGAGGCTGCAAGTGCCGCCGCCTCGGAGCGGCTGAGTGATACGCTGCTGACCCATGAGAATGCTTTCGTGATGGCTGCAACACAGATGGACGAGCGCATCGGTGGCATGCTGGATGAAAAATCCCGCATGATCGAAGCCACCAGCACAGCCGCTACCGACAGGCTCAACCAGACACTCGACGCGCGCCGCAGCGCGATTGCGGCAACCCTGGAACACGGCCAGAATCACATCGACACGCGCTTCACCAATCTTGAAAGCGCGCTCGACACCGGGCTCGGCAATATCAACGAGACAATGGATCGTCGGGTTGCGGAGCTTGCCGGTCGCATCAGGGATACAGTTTCCGAAACCTCGGCAGATATGAGCCGCGATGCGGAAGACGCCCGCATGAAGCTTGAAACAGCAAGCCAGAGTTTTACCGATCGGATCTCCGATGCGGTCAACGGCGCTCGCCAGGGCATGGAAACCTCAGCCCATGCCATTTTCGAACGGGCCCGAGAAATGCAAGCGGAGCTTGCCAATCAGGCTGCCGCTGCGGGTGAATACGCTTCTGAAAACAGCACACGCATTTCCGAAATCATCTCGGCGACCAGCGATCGGATCGACAACCAGATCGAAACCATCCGGCGGACCATGGGTGATGCCGAACGCCTTCTCGCCGAACGCGGAGAACGCCTGAACAGCGGTATTGCCGGAAGCTCCGACATGCTTGCCCAACAGTTGGAGAGTTCCGAACGCTCGATGACCGAACGGGCGCAGTCTCTGCGGGAAAGCCTCGGTGCCCAAATGGCAGCACTTGAGGAAACTCTCGGTACGGTCGACAAGGTGCTGACAGCACGCAGCGAGGCCGTGGGAACCGCTCTTGACGAGCGCGCCCGCGACATGAACTCGATGCTGGCGGGCCATACGACCGAACTGAGTTCCCTGATCGACGAAAAGGCACGTCCGCTCATCGATAGCTACGGCGAAACAGGCCGCCTCGCCGCCGAGCGAGATCCGCAAGGCTTCCGAGGAAAGCAGCGAACAGCTGCGTCATGATGGAAACGCCCTTGCCGGCAATGTGGAAGCGCTGGTCACCCATCTGAGCCAGAGCCATCAGATGCTTGCCAGTGTCGTCGACCAGGCGGCAGCCCGCCTGTCCTCAGCCGACGAGCAGCTCAATACAACTGCGAACCGTATCAACGAAACGGCACAACGCTCTTCCGCGTCGCTTGCAGATTCGAGCAAGCTGCTCGGCAGCAAGGTCGATGCGCTCGACGACAGCGCCGCGACCGCTCTGGAAACCGTCCATGGGCTGGTTTCCCAGATCGAAAGCCATGCCAGCGTGCTTGACCGGGCCTCCAACCTGATCGAGTCTGCGCAATCAAACCTTGCGAACACGCTTTCCGAACGGCAGCAAGCGCTTGGTCTCCTCTCCGACGGCCTGGCCGAGCGCTCGCAGGAAATCGACAAGGGGCTGAAGGCCGTTGCCGCAGCCGTTGCCGCTTCGATGGATAAGACCGGCCGCGAAGCGCAGACCATGTCCGAAAACGTCGCTGAAACCATGCGCGGCACTGTGGAAGACGCCGCCAAGCGTTTCTCTGGGGCGACGCAGGAAATCGAGCGGATTTCTGCGGAAATCCGGACCGAACTCGACCAAACCCGCGAAGCAGTCAAGCGCGGTATCCACGACATGCCAGAAGAGGCACGCGAAAGCGCGCAGGCCATGCGCAAGGCCGTGGAAGACCAGATCCGCGCCCTCCAGGACATCTCGTCCATGATATCCACCTCGCGCTCGCAGATTTCCGCACCGCAGACGCCACGCAGCACGGCGGCAAAAACGGAAGAACCGAAGGAGCGGCCCCTTGCGAGCCCGCCGGCCGGTTCGCTGGGTATGGCGACACCCGACCTTCGGTCGACTATGCCGCGTGAACCCCGCCAGCAGGCGGTCACCCGGACAACAGCTGGCAGCGCGCCCGGTGGCGAAGGGTGGATCAGCGACCTCCTGCGTGCCGCAGCGCGTGAAGAAGCCGGCCAGCGGGACCAACCTAAAGGCGGAAGCCGCACGAGCCAGGTAACAGCCAGCGACCGCAAGCCCAACCAGGTGGTCGACTCGCTCAACTCGCTTTCGGTCGACATCGCCCGGGCGATCGACCACGACGCCTCTGTCGAGCTCTGGCACCGCTACCAGCAGGGCGAGCGCGATGTATTCACGCGCCGGCTCTATACGCTGAAGGGACAGCGCACCTTCGACGAAATCAAGGCGAAATACGATGGTGATCGGGAGTTCCGCACCTCCGTCGACCGCTATATCGGCGACTTCGAGAAGCTTCTCTCCGATGTGATGCGCAAGAACCGCGACCGGGCAGCCGTTCAGTCCTACCTGACGTCTGATACCGGTAAGGTCTACACCATGCTCGCACACGCAGCCGGCCGTCTAAAATAACAACGCCGGCAGGCATACGGACATGAAAAGGGCGGCTCAGAGAGGCCGCCCTTTTTGATGTTTCATGTTAACCAGATTGGCCGCCTTACCAGGCCTTCAGCATTCGAGCGCGGAACGCGAATGCAGCAGCGATCACAGCGTCTCGGCGATCCAGCTGACAATCTCGGCCTGAACCTGGGAAAAAGCATTATCGAGAGCGGCGACAAGGACACCGCTTGAAGCAGAGGCATTTACGCCAACGCTGCTTGAAAACAGCCGCTGATCCCTGACGACACCCGTCCGGTCATCAAGCAGCTTGACGGAGAGCACCACATCCGCCGTCCCCGGTCCTGAAGCCTTGATCGCGAACTCGCGGATCTCGACCACCACCTGATAATCGATGGCAAGGCCTTGCCCGGGCATGCCGACGCCGCCGAAGAGACCGGTATTCTCCAGTCCCGCGACAAGACGCGCCTGCACGACAGCCGGCAGAAGATCGCTCCACTGGGCACTGGCGAGATAGCGAAGCTCTGATCCCGAAAGCCTGACGACGATGCCGCGATTATCAAGCACCTGAATGGCCGATGGCGGTGGCACCAGCAGCTGAAGCCGCGCCGTGCGCGCGCGGTTCGTTGAAACCTGCGTAGAAGCCTGCGCCGTCAGATCAAAGGTATCACTCGGCGGCCTCAGAGCGCAGCCGCTGAGAGCTGCCACGACAAGACCCAGTCCGACAAAAGGCCCCGCAAGGGCGCTGGCTCTGTCAGTCGCGGAAAATAACATCATTCCGTCCTTCCTGGACCTGCTAATCCGTTCAATTCAATTGAACTAAGGCAAAAGAGCCGGATTGCAAAGGTCTGGTCGTGACTTTCTCCCGAAGGGTCACGTATTGTTCATGGTCGCCGGTTTTTCCCTGTAGAGGATCAAAACCCTGAAGATATCAGTAGCGATTGCGGCCGTCGTAGGTCTTCATGTTGTCAGAGCCGAAGATGAACTGCTGCGGGTCATTGCTGATCGAGTTCATGGTGCGGTTGAGCGTATCGACGGTCCTGCGCGTGTCTGTCACCAGCGCCCGGATATCCCGCAGCCCCGAGCCTGAAAAATTCTCGATGTTGGCCGTGATCGGGCCTATGCGCGCATTCAGCGTTTCCGCCGCCTGCTTCACCGCCGCCAACGTCTGGCGCGCCTGATCGGAAAGTGAATCGATATTGTCTGAACCGAGCAGTTTGTCGACCTTCGCCAGCACATCGTTGACCCGCGTCGACGCCTGGTTAAGCTTGACGGACAGCTCACTGACATTATCGATGGCGGTATCGATGTTCTGTGTCTTGGCATTGATGCTGTCGGCGACGTCGCGGATCGAAGCCACAGCTTGCTTGGCATCGGCCATCACAACCGAGAGGTCATCAACTGATGTACCGACCTTTTCGGGGTCGATCGACGACACAATCACATCGACCTTCTTGAACACGTCCTGAGCCTGCTTGCCAAAGACGCTATAGCTATCAACCGCTTTGCCGAACTGATCGATCACGCCGTCGAGGTTTTTGGAAGCGACGGCGACATTGGCGGTAATCGTGTTGGCATTGTTGATGATGCTGGCCACTTCATCGGGATTTATGGCCTTGATCACCTTGTCCAGAGACCCCACCGTGGTCTCCAGCCGGCTCGACAGACTGTCGACCGTTTTCGAAAGCTTACCAACCGTCTCGAGGAATGTGCCGATCTCGTCGGAATTGTCAGCGAGCGCTCCGGTGAACGTCTCAACGTTGTCGACCGTTTTATTCAGTGTCGGGGATATTTGCTCGACAAGTTTCTGCACGTCGCTTGCCGTCGAATCGATACGTTTCATGATCCTGTCGGCCGTCGTCAGCAGGTTGGAAAGGCTAGATTTATCCGCCGTCAGTTCGGCAGCTTGATCTTTTTCCAGCGCCTCCTGGAGGATATTCGGGCCCTGCTGGCCGTTCGCAGCAAGTTCGATATAACCTGTCCCAGTCAGCCCCTGCAGCTCAAGCTTGGCCGTGGTGCTGTCATGAACCGGTGTATCCGCCTTGACCTCGGTGCGCGCGATCGTGAAGCGCGGATCCTTGGGATCGATTTCCAGACGCTTGATCGAGCCGACCTGAATGCCATTGAACCTGACGGCTGAACCGACGCTCAGCCCGTTGGCCGAACCCGGAATACGCACGATCAATTCGGCGATCGGCCCCTGGCGCCCGTATTCCTGGAGCCAGAAGACGAAGCCTCCCGCGGCGGTCAGCACCAGAAGAACGAAAAACCCGACGATGGTATAGTTAGCTTTGGTTTCCATGCCTGCCCGTCAACGCTGTTGGCCATCTGCCGTGTTTTCGAAGATAGCGCGGGCCCTCTTGCCCTTGAAATAACTCTGGACCCAAGGGTCTTCGAAGGCGAGCATCTTGTCGAGTGTTCCTCGACCAGCACCTTCTTCTTTCCAAGCACCGCGATCCTGTCACATACGGCGTGCAGGCTGTCGAGGTCATGGGTCACCATATAAACCGTAAGGCCAAGCGTGTCACGCAACCGCGCAATCAGCTCGTCAAACTCGGCCGCGCCGATCGGATCAAGGCCTGACGTCGGCTCATCGAGAAACACCAGATCAGGGTCAAGCGCCAGCGCGCGCAAGCGCCGCACGCTTGATCATACCACCAGAAAGCTCGGAAGGGTAACGCTCCGCAGCCTCAGGCCTGAGACCCACCAGTTCGATCTTCAGCCGGGCGAGATCATCCATCATCGCCGTCGGCAGATCGAGATATTCCCGCATCGGCACCTGTACGTTTTCCAGCACGGTCAGACCGGAAAACAGAGCACCCTGCTGAAACAACACACCGACGCGGGTATCAACCGCCAGCCGGTCGGCATAGCTCAGACCGTCGAAATCCCTGCCGAAGATCGAAATCGAGCCGGCCTGGCGCGCGTTCAACCTCAAAACCGTGCGCATCAATACGGATTTACCGGTACCGGAGCCGCCGACAAACCCGAGGATCTCTCCGCGATAAACGTCGAGATCGAGGTTTTCAAGCACGGTCGGCCCGCCGAAGCCCACGGTCAGGCCGCGCACGCTCAATATGCGCTCCCGTCCCTCGTCCATCCTGTCTTCGGATCCACCGTTCACCGTTCATTCCTCAATAATCTATCGCCGCGTAGAAAATGGCAAAAATGCCGTCAGCCAGAATCACCACGAAAATCGATTTCACGACCGAGGCCGTGACCTTCTGACCGAGCGATTCCGCGCTGCCGCCAACCTTCATGCCCTCAAGTGAGGCGATGATAGCGATGATCAGCGCCATCACCGGTGCCTTCAGCATACCTGAGATCACGTCGGCTATATCGACGGCCTCATGGAAGCGTTGCATGAAGGTTTCCAGAGTGATGCCCGAATAGACGTCAAGAACCACCACAGCGCCCAGAAGGGCAGCAAAATTGGCAAGTATCGTCAGAAGCGGCAGCGCAATCAGCAGCGCCAGCATCCGCGGAAACACCAAAACAGAGACCGGGTCAAACCCCATGACCCTGAGCGCGTCGATTTCCTCGCGCATACGCATGGCCCCGATTTCAGCAGTGATCGCGCTACCGGAACGGCCGGCAATCATGATCGCGGTCAAAAGCACACCGATCTCACGCAGCTGCAGAATGCCGACAAGGTCGACAACGAACAGTTCCGCGCCAAAATAGCTGAGCTGAAAAGCGCCCTGCTGGGCGATAATGGCACCGACCAAGAACGACATCAGCGCGATGATCGGCACCGCGCGCACGCCCATATGATCAAGCTGGGCGGTAACTGCAGCCATGTTGACGCCGCCGCCCCTGGAAAAAGTGCTTTCAGACCGAGGAACAGTGCACCGAAATAGCCCACTCCGCGATAGACATCGCGCCCGGCGGCAGCCGCCGATTTGCCCATCGGGTCAAGAACCAGCTCAAACAGGTTGCGCCCCGGCTTGGACGTTGCTTTCTCCGGCTCCGGCAGGGTCTCGGGAATAGCTTCCATCAGATCCGAGACACGGCTGTCCATCCCGGCAATCTCGGTCTCAAGCCCGGCGGCCCGACATTCTGCCTGAACCTCGCGAATCATCCAGGCACCAGCGGTATCAAGCTGCTCCAACCTAGAGAGGTCAACAACCGCCGTCCCACGCGCCCCGCCGAGACGAGCGCCAAGCTGTTCGATTTCACCACTCAGCGGCCGCGCGTAACGCGCCGTCCAATACCCTTGAAGAAAAAGGGTCATGGCCGCTCCGCCGTCTCCGGGCTCAACCGTCAGGGAGGCTTTCGTTTCGTCCGCGTTCTGCAAATGCAATTATCCAGTTTTACGCGCCTGAATGCGCCGCAGCCAGCCCACCAAGCAGACGGCGGAGACCCGGCCAGTCCGCGCCCGTGGTATCCAGCCGGAAATAAGCCGACCAAACGGTCGCTGGACACAATCGTGACGATCAACCGCGATCATGACCGACATTAGGCTTTTCATGACCGGATAGAGATTGCAAGTGTTTTGAAGGACCTAGAGCGGCTCAGGATCAAATTGAAGCGGTTCTGCCGGCCAGGCAGGGATGGTGCCCGCGCGAAAAACTCTTCCGGTACAGCGTCTCCGAGAGTTGACCGCCATCAAAATTCCCGGTGGCAGGCGGCGCATCCGGGTCTGGCCGCCCCCGTTCCAGCGGCAGCAGGCATGGCGCAGAGATGTCAGGCCGCCGCGCGCGCCTTGGCCTTGGCGGCAAGGATCAGAGAACTCAGGTCCTCCGCTTCTGCCTCAGTCGGTCCGGCCTCATCAACGCCTTCGATCTTCTGCCAGTTGATCAGCTCGAAGCTTCCGTCGAAGTGCTCCGCAATCGCCGTGCAGCTTTCGACCCAATCACCGGTATTGATATAGCGGATACCGTCCATATCCTCCATCACCGCATGGTGGATGTGGCCGCAGATGACCCCGTCGACCTCGTTCCTTCGCGCCTCTTCAACGACAACGCGCTGAAACTCGCCGATGAAATTGACAGCATGTTTGACCTGCAGCTTGGCCCAGGCTGAAAACGACCAATAGGGCATGCCAAGTTTGCGCCGCACCGCCGCCAGCACCTGGTTGATGGCAATCGCCGCATCATAGGCCCAGTCGCCGAGATAGGCGACAATGCGGGCATGACGAACGACGACGTCGAATTCATCGCCGTGGATGACCAGATATTTCTTGCCGTCAGCAGCCTCGAAGATCATCCGTTCGGCCACCTCGACCCCTCCGAAGTGGGTGCCGGGGAAGTCACGCAGGAATTCGTCATGATTGCCCGGAATATAGACGATGCGTGTGCCCTTGCGGGCCTTGCGCAGCATCTTCTGCACCACGTCGTTGCAGGACTGCGGCCAGTACCAGCTGCGTTTCAGCCGCCAGCCATCAATGATGTCGCCCACAAGCACGATGGTCTCAGCCTCGTGATGGCGCATGAAGTCGAGAAGAAATTCGGCCTTAGCGGCCTTCGACCCGAGATGAAGGTCGGAAATGAAAAGTGTTCTGAACTGTCTGGGTTCCATCGCCTCAACCCGCCATATCCCCGGCGGCCCCTGTGCATCCATGGATGGCACCCTTAAAACACGAGTCGTATTTCAGCTTGATGACAGGTGTTCTCTGCGCGGCATTCAGGCAGGAAAATAGCGGACGTAAGCAAAGGCCGCGCCGTCCGGCGACCAGTTGGGTGAATTCATGGTGCCCTGCCCGCCGAAGAGCGCAAACAGCGTGGTCAGATTGCCGCCGTCCGGATCCATCACCCGAACCTCCACATCTTTGTCACGCGGATGATCGAAGACGTCGGGGGCATAGGAAATCAGGATCACCCGGTCATTTTTGGGCGATGGGTGGGCGAACCAGTTGCCGAAATTGTCGAAGGTCAGCTGCTGCAGCCCGGAGCCATCGGGATGAACGCACCATATCTGCATAAGGCCGGTGCGCGAGGAATTGAAATAGATCCATTCGCCGTCAAAGCTGTAATCCGGGCCGTCATTGCGCCCCTCGCCCGCCGTCAGCCGGGTCTCCTCGCCGCCGTCGGCTGCAATCGTGTAGATATCGAAGACATCGTCGCGAATGCCGCAATAGGCAAAGCGCGCGCCATCGGGCGACCAGCCGTGCCAGTAGGATGGCAGGTTGCGGGTCACGAGCTTCGGCGTGCCACCTGACGCCGGCAGTGTGTAGATCGCGGACTTGCCGAATTCGCACTTGTCGGAAATCGCTATCGTCTTGCCGTCGGGAGAAATGCCATGATCGTTGTTGCAAGCGCTGGCAAAGCCGGTATCGATCTTCTCAAGCCGTGGAGCACCCGCGAGCGGCAGGCGATAGACCAGACCATCGCTATTGACCATCAGATAACGCCCGTCCGGCGACCAGTTCGGCGCCTCAATCACCCCTCGGACTGAAACACCACGCGCTGTTCGCCCGTGGCAAAATCGAAGATCTCAACTGAACTGCGCATAAGCCCCTCCCCGGCTTGGTCGGTTCTACCGGTCCCGAAACCGGTTGGTGATCGGGTAGCGCCGGTCGCGGCCGAAATTCTTGCGGGTGATCTTCACACCCGGTGCGGACTGGCGGCGCTTGTATTCGGCAATATAGAGCAAATGCTCGATGCGGTGCACCGTTTCCGCGTCATGCCCGCGTTCGACGATCGCGTCCACCGACATCTCCTGCTCCACCAGGCATTCGAGGATATCATCCAGCACCGGATAGGGCGGCAGCGAATCCTGGTCGGTCTGGTCGGGCCGCAGCTCGGCAGACGGTGCCTTGTCGATGATGTTTTGCGGAATGGCGTTCGTTTCAGGCCCGTGCATGCCGTCCGGCCGCTCGGTATTGCGCCAGGCAGCAACGCCATAGACCTGCATCTTGTAGAGGTCCTTGATCGGGTTGAAGCCGCCGTTCATGTCGCCGTAGAGCGTGGCGTAACCGACCGACATTTCCGACTTGTTGCCGGTGGTGACCACCATGGCGCCGAACTTGTTCGAAATCGCCATCAAAATGGTGCCACGGGTGCGGCTTTGCAGGTTTTCCTCGGTAATGCCCTCTTCAGTGCCCTCGAACAGACCCTCAAGTGCCGACAGGAAGCCGCTGACGGGCTCCTCGATCGCCACGATGTCATAGCGGCAGCCGAGCGCTTTGGCGCAGGCAGCGGCGTCGGACAGCGATTCCTCCGAGGTGTAGCGATAGGGCAGCATCACGCAGTGCACCCGCTCCGCGCCGAGCGCATCGACAGCAATCGCGGCACAGATTGCCGAATCGATCCCGCCGGAAAGGCCAAGCACCACGCTCTTGAAGCCGTTTTTGTTGACGTAGTCGGCAAAGCCCAGCACGCAGGCCCGGTAATCGGAGGCCTCGCCGATCGGCAGCGCGGACACCTTGCCACCGACAATACCCCAGCCATCAACGCCGCGCTGCCATTCGGAGATCGCGATATCCTCGACAAATTGCGGCATCTGGAAAGCCAGCGCCTTGTCGGCGTTAAAGCCGAAACTGCCGCCGTCGAACACCAGTTCATCCTGTCCGCCAACTGTGTTGAGATAAACGAGCGGCAGCCCGGTCTCGATCACCTGCTTCAGCACTACCTGATGGCGCACGTCGACCTTGCCACGATAATAGGGCGAGCCATTGGGCGACAGCAGCAGCTCTGCGCCGCTCTCAGCCAGCGTTTCACAAACGCCGAGATCACCCCAGATATCCTCACAGATCGGAATGCCGATCCTGACACCGCGAAAGCTCACCGGTCCCGGCATTTCACCGGGCAGGAACACGCGCTTCTCGTCAAATTCGCCATAGTTCGGCAGGTCGACCTTGTCGCGGATGGCAATGATCTCACCGCCATCCAGCACCGCAACGGAATTATAGCGGCCGGCCTCACCCTTGCGGGGAAAACCGACGATAACACCCGGTCCGCCATCAGCCGTATCGGCGGCGAGCGCCTCGACGGCCTTGAGACAGGCGGCAAGAAAAGCGGGCTTCATCACCAGATCTTCCGGCTGATAGCCGGAGATGAACAGCTCGGTCGAAAGCACAAGGTCCGCGCCGGCATCGGCGGCTTTTTGCGGGCCGCCCGCAATTTCTCGAGGTTGCCGACAATATCGCCAACTGTCGGGTTGAGCTGGACGAGAGCGATTTTCATGCGATCGGGGGTCATGCTGTTTTCCGCTTGTTGCTGGGGTGAAGAAACGGCGGTGCCATGGACACCATGTTTTGCCCGAAAAATCAAACCGCAATATAGCGCAAGTCAGCGAATAAGGCATGGGCAGGCGGGAAGAACCAAAGCGCTCGGCAACACTCCACCGCCGCGCACCTCATGCGCGGGCGAGCATCCGTTTGCGTTTGTTGCATGATCCGTAGCGGGGTTTGGATCCGGTGTGACAACGGCTAAAGACCGCCGCCGAGGCCAGCCATGCAGAAAGGCAGTAGGCCCCGGCTCAAGGCCGAGGGCTAAACAGGCGCATGATCAAGGCCGGCAGAGGAAGCGGCGCATCGCGCCGCATTCTTTCACGCGTTGATTGCGAGCTTCTTTTCATCGTAAGCCGTCTTCATCCGCTCGGCGAGCAGGAAGGCGAGCTCCAGCGCCTGGTCGGCGTTGAGACGCGGGTCACAATGGGTGTGATAGCGGTCGTGCAGGTCGTCGCCCGTCAGCGCCCATGCACCACCGGTGCACTCGGTCACGTTATTGCCGGTCATTTCGATATGGATACCGCCGGGATAGCTGCCTTCCGAACGGTGAATCTGGAAGAAGCTCTCGACCTCCGACAGGATCCGCTCGAACGGCCGCGTCTTGTACGAGTTCAGCGTGATCGTGTTGCCGTGCATCGGGTCGCAGGACCACACAACTTTTTGCCCTCGCGTTCGACCGCGCGGATAAGGCGCGGCAGATGGTCGGCGACCTTGTCATGGCCGAAACGGCAGATCAGCGTCAGGCGACCAGCCTCGTTTTGCGGGTTGAGCGTGTCGATCAGCCGAAGCAGGTCGTCCTCGGCGAGCGAGGGACCGCACTTGAGGCCGAGCGGGTTCTTGATGCCCCGCACATATTCGATATGCGCATGATCGGCCTGACGCGTACGGTCACCGACCCAGATCATATGACCCGACGTTGCGTACCAGTCGCCCGACGTCGAGATCGACGCGGGTCAGCGCCTCTTCATAGCCGAGCAGCAGCGCTTCATGGCTGGTGAAGAAATCGGTCTCGCTCAGTGCGTGATTGTCCGCAGCCTTGATGCCGATGGCGCGCATGAACGACATCGTTTCGGAAAGCCGGTCAGCGAGCTTCTGGTAGCGTTCGCCCTGGGGGCTGTCCTTGACAAAGCCGAGCATCCACTGATGCACGTTTTCCAGATTGGCATAGCCGCCCATGGAAAAGGCGCGCAACAGGTTCAGCGTCGCCGCCGACTGGCGATAGGCCATGAGCTGGCGCTGCGGATCGGGGATCCGGGCACCCTCGGTGAAGTCGATGCCGTTGATTATATCGCCGCGATAGCTCGGCAGCGTTACGCCGTCGATGGTTTCATTCGAAGACGAACGCGGCTTGGCAAACTGCCCGGCAATGCGGCCAACCTTGACCACCGGCTGCTGGGCGCCAAATGTCAGCACCACCGCCATCTGCAGGAATGCGCGGAAAAATCGCGGATTGTATCGGCGCCGTGCTCGGCGAAACTTTCGGCGCAATCGCCGCCCTGCAGCAGAAAACCGCGGCCCTCGGCCACTTCACCGAGCGCACGCGTCAGCCGGCGCGCCTCGCCAGCAAACACCAGCGGCGGATATGTTGCAAGCGCAGCCTCGGCATCTGCGAGCTTTTCAGCGTCGGGATATTCCGGCACCTGCAGAATGGGTTTCTTCCGCCAGCTACCCGGTGTCCAGTTCATTGCACTGTCCATAATTGTTCACCTGTCCTTGCCGTCCGGCTGCAAAAGCCCGACACGCCTCTCTCCCGATTTTGGCGCGCTTATAGACGTTTCTCGCATTTTTGTATACCCGCGCATCAACCGCCCGTTTCGCCGCAAAGCAAGCCGCTGTTTGCCTTGATCAGGGCCGCGAGACGTTCGATCACCATCCGCACTTCCGGCCTGTGCCGATCATCGTCATTGGCGATGATGAAGAGCGGGTGACTGAGTTCATCGACGATATCGCCGACGCGTTCGAGCGCCGCGTTGCTGTCGCCCGCGTGAACCGGCAAAACGCCCTGCCCCGCGCCACCGGCAATCAGGCGTGCGAGCAGGTCGCGATCCTCTGTCCAATTGGTAATCCCGGATTCTGTGGTTCTCGAAAACCCAGCGGTCGGACGCAGACACGGCAGAGCCGGTTCCCATCGAAACCCACGGCAGTTCCTCACCGCCCAGGTCGTGGCGGCGATAGACGGCATAGGCCATGGCACCGGCCCGGCGCACGGCCAAGTTTCCGCTGTCGGGCCGCGCCGCCAGAACCGCGACATCGGCCTCACGGAAGGCGAGCGCCAATGACGGCCCCGCAGAGCTGAGGCAGATGCGAAAGCCGTCTTCCGGCCCTTTGATATCGAGCACATGATCGGCAACAAAGCCCGAGAGCCAGCTATCGACAGCGATCGACACCCAGGGCATGGCGAAGGCATCGCTGTGCCATTCGGCAATCGCGTCGGCGACCGCCTGCATGCCGCTGACGCGCTCGAACAGCATTTCACCATCATGGGCAAGCCGGTAGCCGCGCTGTGACCTCAGGAACAGCGCACGCCCGAGCGTGCGCTCCAGCGCCAGCATGCGCCTGCCGATTGTGGGCGCGGAAAGGCCGGTGCGTTGAGCAGCGGCGCTCAGGCCGCCAAGTTCCGCCACCACATGAAAGAGCTGAAGATCATCCCAGTTCGGATCCGCCATTCTGCCTCTTTCCGAAAATGATGCACACCGGCGAGTATAAACCGACGGCAAAGGCAATGAACCTTTCACGGCTGAAACGGACGTTTCATCGGCAACTCTACAGCCTTAGAAAACAACAGCCTAGGTCTTGGGTACAACGAAGCAAGAGAAGAGAATCCCATGATCGACTGGATTTCCGTCACCCGGAATCACCGCACACAACCGAAGCCTTCGCTGGCCGATCCGCTGGAGAGCGAAGACTGGCGTGGGCATCAATGGATCGCAAACCTCATCAGCCGGTTATTGCGTCACCGCTGAACCAGCAAGGTCCGGCGCCATCGCAGGCGCCGGCCACCTCTGTACGGGTGCTCAGGCCCGTTCGCCCTTTTGACGCGATAGGAAGGCTGATACATTGTCACAAGCTCTTCAGAGGCCGTCGGATGCACGGCCATGGTGCGGTCGAAATCATCCTTGGTGCAGCCGCCTTTCAGCGCGACGCCGATCAGCTGCGCCATTTCGCCGGCCTCATGACCAAGAATATGGGCACCGACAACCTTGCGGTCGGCCGCATTGACGATCAGCTTCATCACCGTCCGCTCGTCGCGGCCCGAAAGCGTCGCCTTCATCGGGCGGAATTTAGCGAGGTAGACCTCCAACTCGTCATAGCGCTCTGCCGCCACGTCTTCCGCAAGGCCGACCGTGCCGATTTCCGGCTGCGAGAACACAGCCGTCGCGATCAGGTCATGGTCGGGCGTGACAGGGTTATCCTTGTATTCGGTCTCGATGAAACACATCGCCTCGTGGATCGCGACAGGAGTCAGTTGAACACGATCGGTCACATCGCCGAGCGCAAAGATATGATCGACATTGGTGCGCGAATAGTCGTCAACGAGGATCGCGCCCTTGGCATCAGTCTCGACACCGACCGATTCTGAGCCCCAGCCCCTTGGTGTTGGGAAGACGCCCCAGCGCCATCATCACCGTGTCGACATTGAAGACGTGGCCCTGCTTGGTCTCTGCCTTCAGGCGGCCGTCGGCAGCCTGTGCAACATCGAGAATAGTGTCGCGGCAGACCACGCGAATGCCCTTCTGCTCCATCGCCTCGCGCAAATTGGTGCGCATATCCATGTCGAAACCGCGCAGGATTTCCGATCCACGATAAACCAGCGTGGTATCAACACCGAGACCGTTGAAGATATTTGCGAATTCGACAGCAATATAGCCGCCACCGGTGATCGCGATCGACTTCGGCAGTTCTTCGAGATTGAAAGCTTCGTTGGAGGAGATGCAGAGCTCAGAGCCCGCCATTTCCGGGTGGGGGTTGGGCGCACCGCCAACGGCAATCAGGATCCGTTCCGCTGTCACTTCCTGCCCCGAAGCGCTCAGCCGCAGGCGGTGCGGGCCGATGATTTCGGCACGGCTTTCCAGAATTTCAGCCCCTGCGTTTTCCAGCCCTTTGCGGTAAAGCCCCTCGAGGCGGGTGATTTCCTTGTCCTTGGCGGCAATCAGCTTCGGCCAGGAGAAACTGCGCTCACCGACATGCCAACCATAACCCTCGGCATCCTCGAAATGCTCGGGATACTGGGACGCATAGACAAAGAGTTTTTGGGTACGCAACCGCGAATGACACAGGTACCACCGAAGCGGTATTCCTCTGCAATGGCCACCCGCTTGCCAAGACCGGCCGCCAGCCTTGCCGCACGCACCCCCTGAACCGCCGCCAATAACAAAAAGATCAAAATCAAAAGCGGACATCGGGAGGCTCCTTCTGGAAATAAATGTGTCAAATTTCGTCGCGCCTAGATATGGCGACTTCAGCCCAAAAATAAAGGGAGAAGACAAGGCATGGCGCATCACAGATTCAAAATGGCAAAGGGCGCGCCGGTGGCACGCCCTCAAAAGCAAATGGCGGTTGTCTTTGTAGACTATTGAGCGGCCGGTGCTTCGCCCGCCTGCTCGGCAATGCGCCGGTTCAGTTCCTCCTGCGCCTGCTGATTCAGGTCGCGAGCAATGCCACGCGCCCAGATGTCTCCGGCCTGGCTGAGTTCGCGCGACGCGATCGGGCCATACTGGATGAACTTCTGGCCAAGCTCGGAACTGTAGAACGCCGCCAGTTCTTCCAGCTCTGCTTGTGTAAAGATGTTGGCGTAAATCTGCGCGCCTTCGTTTTCGAGGTCAGCACGACGTGCGGCCAGCGCTATCGCCGTATCGGTTACCACTTCATCGATCAGCGTATGATAATTAGGGTAAACCTGCGTCAGCTGTGCCTGCACGAGATCCGCCTGGTTGGGCAGGATTTCGTCGAACTGGGAATTGATCCCCAGTGCGTTGAGCGCGGCCTTGGCCGCGGCTTGATGTTCGGGCGAAACATCCTGCGCCGAAGCAACGGAAAAGGCGCCAAGTCCCACGACCGTGGCGGCAACGGCCACGGAACGGCCGATCTTGGTGTGAAATCTCATAAAGGACTCCTGTCTACTCTGTTGCTTTGAGTGTACGCACGCCATTGTCGGATGCAACTATGGCCAGCGTCGCTATATCGATAAACAACCCGTGCTCCACTACGCCCGGGATAATGCTCAGCGCCACAGAAAGAGCCTCTGCATCGTGAATGCGGCCAAATGATGCATCGATAATGTAATGCCCACCATCCGTCATGAACGGGCCATCACCGGAGCGGCGAAGATCGAGCGTACCGGAAAGGTCGAGGCGCGAAGCTGTCTTTTCGATGGCAAGACGTGTCGCGCCCAGCCCGAACGGCATTACCTCGATGGGAAGCGGAAAGGCACCGAGTTGGTCAACCACCTTGGTTTCATCAGCAATCACGATCATCGCCCTGGAAGCCGAGGCAACGATTTTTCCCTGAGAAGAGCTCCGCCGCCGCCCTTGATCAGGCTAAGCGCCGGGTCAATCTCGTCGGCGCCATCGATGGTGAGGTCAAGCTCGGGCGATCTCGTCCAGAGACCGGACCTCGATACCGAGCTCAAGGCACTGGCGTGCGGTGGCTTCGGATGTTGGCACTCCGGTGACATTGAAGCCGTTCGCCACCTTTTCACCGAGCAACGCGACGAATTCACGCGCGGTGCTGCCAGTTCCAATGCCAAGGCGCATTCCGTCCTCGACATATCCAAGCGCTGTTTCAGCTGCCTTGATTTTCAATTGACGCGCGTCCATGCGTCACATGCTCCTTCTGATTTACGGTAAGGTGTTTACACGCCACAGGCGCTAAACAAAAGTCCTTTTGCAAGAAGCCTCGGCTTCGGCTCAAATGGATAGCATCACTGTGAAGACACGAATATTGCAAACCACAATCCAGTGCAAACTTCGTGCCGATTTGCGCGCGCTGGTCATCGCCTCCCGAATCGCCAGCAAAAGCGCACCAACGTGAAAGGAAAAAATGTCATCTCCGCTTGTCATCTTCGATCTCGACGGAACACTCATCGACACAGCACCAGATCTGATCGAAAGCCTGAACCATGCAATCGCACCCGCAGGCCTGGCGCCCTTTGACATCAGCCAGCTGCATCAGCTTGTCGGAAAGGGTGTGAAGGTCATGATCGAGAGGGCCTCTCGCTGCGCGAGACCGATCTCGATGAACAGACATTCAACGCCTGTTTCGATCGCTTCACAACACATTATCGCGATGGCATGCCAGGAAAGAGCAAGCCTTACCCGGGCACCGAGGACGCTCTTCATCGGCTGAAGGCGGCAGGTTTCACGTTGGCCGTGTGCACCAACAAGCGCATGCCACTGACCATGCCACTGCTTCAAAGCCTCGGCCTTGCCGATCATTTCGCGGTTATCACCGGCGGCGACAGTTTCGAATTCCGCAAACCAGATCCGCGCCATATTCTCGGCACCATTGATCAGGCTGGCGGGAAACCGGAAAACGCCGTCATGGTCGGTGACAGCTCCAACGATATCGACTCTGCGAACGGCGCAGGAACCGCATCCATTGCCGTGACCTTCGGCTATGCCGACCGCGCTGTCGAAACGCTCGGGGCAAGCCGGACGATCGCGCATTACGATGAATTGACCGCAGAACTCATCGAAGCGCTGCTTGGCCGCTGAAACCGGCAATGCGAAAAAGCGCGCCCGAAAACCGGACGCGCTTTTTTCAATCAAGCCTGAAGCAGATCAGCTGTTTGCTTTGCGAGCCCGGCTTTCCGCATCAAACGCGCGTTCCAGATACATATCGCGCTCGTAGACGTCGTCATAATACTGAATGTCGCCGGTGGCATCCGGCCATGCAGTGAAATAGCTGATATAGACCGGGAACTGTTCCGGAACATCGACCGGCGTGTTCTGACCCGTGGCAATGTAATCATCGATATCCGATTCGGGAACGCCAAGAACGGCAGCGGCCATCTTGTTCGGATCGGCCAGACGCACGCAGCCGTGGCTCAGCGCACGCTGATCGCGTTCGAAATAGCTCTTCTGCGGTGTGTCGTGCATGTAGATCGCGTGATCGTTCGGGAACAGGATCTTCAGCTGGCCGAGCGCGTTGCGCTCACCCGGAGGTTGACGAACGTCCACCATCGGCGCGGCCGCCCAGTTGACCGAGGACGACGAGACCCGGCGGCCATTATAGCTCACCTCATAGCCGATCTGATCGAAATAGGCCGGATTGGCCCTCAGCTTCGGCAGATACTCGTTGACGACAATCGAACGGGGCAGGCCCCAATAGGGATTGAACTCCACGGTCTGGATTTGATCGCGGAAAAAGTAGGTCTGGTTCCGCGAATTTCCAACCACAACGCGCATATCGAAGTTTTCGCCATTGTCATCGTGATAATAGACCCGGTAGGCGGGCTGATTGATGAATACATAGCGCGGGCCGAAATCCTCCGGCAGCCAACGCAGGCGCTCCATCGCAGCCACGACCTTATGGGCCCGGTCGTCATTGGTCTCGACGTCAAACGCGGCAATGGTCTTCGGACCAACGACACCATCGACGTAAAGGCCCTGAACGCCCTGGAAGTCGCGGACCAGATCGACCAGTTCCGGGGTGTATTCCGTTCCGCCGTCATATGCGTCGAAGACGGCAGCGTGTTGTTCGATGAACGCGTCCGAACTTTCGCGCTTGATCGCCTTGACGAGGTTCGGAACAGCATCGTCATTTTCACCCGGATGGATGAAAACGCTGCGCGGGAACACGATCGGCTCGACATATTCGTCAGTGGCGCGCAGTTCCTTGAGCGTCGTCTTCAATTCCTCGAAACGTTCGCTCTGCGGACTGTAGCTTTCCATCAGACCGGCAACATTCTCAGCCTTACCAAGCGCATTGATCGCCTCGTCAAGGTCAACGGGATTACGCTCGAGATCGTGGAATTCCGAAATCCGGTTCGGATCAACACGGCCACGCTTGGAATCCTGCATATAGGTCAGAACCTGCGCGGAGAGCGCCAGCTCAAAACGCATCAGTTCGGCCTCACGCGCAGCATCGTCTTCAGCCAGCAGGAGATCAGGCAGGTTGACCGCATAATCCCCGGAATCAAGGCCCCAGGCATCGGCATCGGCCAACGTATCGAGCGCGGCTTCCGCCTTGGGCGTCATCATGCCATCGGCGACCCAGATCAACTCACCGCCCTTGGAATAGTAATTCTCGACGGCCGCCGCAACGCCATCAACGGCTTTCACGCGGGCATCGGTCAGATAGCGACGCGGATCATTGTCGTCGATGGCCACCATGGTTTCTGCCGGAGCCGCATCGCTCATCGTATCCGAGTCGATCGCCGCGACTTCGGAGACATCCGCATCTTCGACCGCCTCGGTAGAATCTGACGAGATCGAGCCGGTCACGACCGGATCCCGAATTTCGCTGATCGCGATAAAGCGCATCGAGTCGGGTTTGTAGGTGTAATATTTCGGTGGCGCCACCTTCGGAGCAGAATAGGTGCGCTGTGTTTGCTGCGGCTCCTGCGGCTGGACGACCGGCGCACGGTCTGCCTCCTTGTCGCGACCGCGCAGAATATCCATCAAGGTCAGGGCATGTGCCGATGCCGGCACAAATGCAGCCGATACCGCAGCCGCCACGGCCACCGATGAGACGCGAACTAAGAGCTTGTTGCGCAATTTTTCACCCCGTTTGACATAAAACTAATATTTGAGACCACCTTACCTGCAACTTGCAGGCCCCTCCAATAACAATTCCGCTATCAGATGAGACCGGAGAGGCTGTGTTGGTAAAAACAACACCCCGTCAGATGTTCCGGCCCGGGTTTCCGACATTGAATAATATCAGCAGGTGCTTAACAGTGCATTAAGTAATCGGTACGGCAAAGTTGGGTCATACGCCCTTTTCAGGTCGCCGGGATCCACCTCAAAACCCTTTAAATCGAATAAGTTGAAGCGCCTTGTTGACAGAGCGCCCCCGGCGCGCGATTGCATAATCACGCTTTTCCGGCATGACGTCTTTCAAGTGCGCCCCTTGATATGGGCCAATGCGCTGAGGTAGAAAAACATGACTGACACCCGCACAGAAACCGACACTTTTGGCCCGATCGAAGTGGCCGCCGACCGCTACTGGGGCGCACAGGCCCAACGCTCGCTCGGCAATTTCAAGATTGGCTGGGAAAAGCAGCCGCTTTCGGTGGTTCGCGCACTCGGCATCGTCAAGCAGGCTGCGGCCAAGGCCAATATGGCGCTCGATCGACTTCCGCCTGAAATCGGCAATGCCATTGTCGAAGCTGCGCAGGAAGTGATCGACGGCAAGCTTGACGCGCACTTTCCGCTGGTTGTCTGGCAGACCGGCTCAGGCACGCAGTCGAACATGAACGCCAACGAGGTGATCTCCAACCGCGCCATTGAAATGCTTGGCGGCGAGATGGGATCGAAGAAGCCCGTCCATCCCAACGACCACTGCAATATGAGCCAGTCGTCAAACGATACCTATCCGACGGCCATGCATATCGCCTGCGCCGAGCAGATCGTCCATCACCTGCTGCCCAAGCTGAAGCACCTGCAGGAGGCGCTTGCCGCCAAGGAGCAGGAATTCGCCGACATCATCAAGATCGGTCGCACGCATACGCAGGATGCCACGCCGCTGACGCTTGGCCAGGAGTTTTCCGGCTATACCGCGCAGATTGCCTCCGCGATTGCCCGCATCGAGCTGACGCTGCCGGGCCTTTATCAGCTGGCCCAGGGTGGCACCGCCGTCGGTACCGGGCTCAACGCGCCGATCGGTTTTGCCGAAAAGGTCGCTGAGGAAGTCGCGGAGATCACCGGTCTTCCGTTCGTCACCGCACCCAACAAGTTCGAAGTTCTGGCAGCTCACGACGCGATGGTCTTCTCGCATGGCGCTATCAATGCCGCAGCAATGGCCTGCTTCAAGATCGCCAACGACATCCGCTACCTTGCCTCCGGTCCGCGCTCCGGCCTTGGCGAGCTGTCGCTACCGGAAAACGAGCCCGGCTCCTCGATCATGCCCGGCAAGGTCAACCCGACCCAGAACGAGGCAATGACGCAGGTCTGCGCCCACATTGCCGGCAACCAGGCGGCGATCGGCTTTGCCGGCAGCCAGGGCCAGTTCGAATTGAACGTCTACAACCCGATGATGGCCTACAATTTCCTGCAGTCGGTCCAGCTTCTGGGCGACGCCGCCCTTTCCTTCACCGACAACTGCGTGGTCGGCATCAAGGCGCGGGAAGAAAACATCAAGGCCGGTGTTGAACGTTCGCTGATGCTGGTGACCGCGCTTGCGCCGAAGATCGGCTACGACAATGCCGCCAAGATTGCCAAGACCGCGCACAAGAACAACACCACGCTGCGCGAGGAAGCGCTGGCGACGGGCCTTGTGAGTGGTGAGGAATATGACGAGATCGTGCGTCCCGAACTGATGATTTCGCCGAAATAGCGCGATCCGCCCTTTGTGAATGAAGACCCGGTCCGTGCGGCCGGGTCTTTTCGTTTGCGGCAGGAAACGCAGTCAATGCGGGATGGCGGCCGACACAGCCACCAGCCCGAAGCCGATCAGAATACCGCCGGAAATGCGCGCCACCCAGCGGGCAAATTCCTTCGGCAGTTTGTGGCGTATGATGGCGACGAGCCCACTCAGGAAAATCCACCACAGCAGCGACCCGGTGAAGACACCGGATACGACCACCGCAAGGGCCAGCTTGCCGCTGGTATCGGCCAATCCGAAACCAGCGAAGATGGCCACGAAAGACAGGATCGTTGCAGGATTGGCTATGGTCAGGGCATAGGTCGTGGCGATGGTGCGCATGAGATCACCCCGCCCCGGCTCTACGGCCGGTTGTGCGCCGGTCTTGCGCATTTCCCGCCAGCCGAGAAAGATCAAAAACGCGCCGCCGAACAGCGCCAACGGCATCGAAATTGTCGCAAGTGCCGCCGAAAAGGCGGCAAAGCCAAGCGCAGCCAGTGCACCATATGAGGCATCCGCCAGCGCCGTGCCAAGCCCGCCCGAAACACCGAACCAGAAACCGCGCGTGAGCGAGCGGTTGATGCAGAGTGCGCCGATCGGCCCGACCGGCGCAGCAATGGCAAGGCCGACGAGCATACTTTTTGCGAGAAGTTCGAGCATATCACCGGGCCTTCATGCGAGCCTGTCCGAGAAGGCTTCAATAAATCAGTTTTCCGCAAAGTTGGAAGGTGTTTTTCAAGATCACAAAGCCAAACGAAAAGACCGCCCTCAATCGGAGCGGCCTCTTCAGATTATGGCTGAAAACGCGATCAATGCACCGCTTCGCGCGCCTTTGCCAGTTCGGCAAGGTCAGCAGCCTTCAGCTCGACGGATTCGCCGCAGCCGCAGGCTGACGTCTCGTTCGGATTTTTGAATACGAAACCGGTCCTGAGCTTGGTGACCTCGAAATCCATCACCGTGCCGAGCAGATAGAGCGAGGCGGCGGGATCGACCCAGACCTTGGCGCCGTTCAGCTCGACGTGATCGTCCTTGGTGTTGACGTTCTCAGCAGTCACCATATCCACGGCATATTCCATGCCCGCGCAACCGCCCTTCTTGATCGAAACGCGGATGCCGCGCGCATCCGGCCCGGAATTGGCGATAATTTCGTTGACCCGGCTTGCCGCCGATTCGGTCAGTGTGATGACTTGAAAGCCCATGTCTATTCTCCTTAAACAACCGGGTTAAAGGCCCGGCGTCTGGATCTGATTGCACCAGTATCGAGCCGTTCCGTCAATACCAGCCGACCGCCACCTTGGCTTCTTCGGACATGCGGTCCGGTGTCCACGGGGGTCAAAGGTCATGATGGCTTCCGCCCCGGAAACGCCTTCGACCATGCTGACAGCATTTTCCACCCAGATCGGCATTTCGCCAGCGACCGGGCAACCCGGCGCCGTCAGGGTCATGTCGATCTTCACAAACCGGTTGTCGTCAACATCGATCTTGTAGATCAGACCGAGCTCGAAAATATCCGCCGGAATTTCCGGATCGTAGACAGTTTTCAATGCCGAGACGATGTCATCGGAAAGCCGCGCCAGTTCCTCGGGAGGAATCGACGAACCGGTTTCAGCCGATTTTGTCTCTGCGGTTTCTTCAACACTCATGCCATGCTCCTTGGGTCAGGCAAAGAAGGTTCGCGCATAGTCGAGCGCCTCGACAAGGACGTCCACTTCTGCGCGCGTATTGTAAAGGCCGAACGACGCCCGGCAAGTCGACGTCACGCCGAAACGGGTCAACAGCGGCTGGGCACAATGGGTGCCGGCACGCACTGCAACGCCGCGTCGGTCAATGATCGTCGAGATATCATGGGCATGCACACCTTCGATGGCGAAAGAAAAGATGCTGCCCTTTTTCTCCGCATTGCCGATCACCCGCAGCGCGTTCACATGCGCAAGCTGCTCACGCGCATAGGTCGTCAGATCCGCCTCGTGGGCGGCAATCGCCGCGCGGCCAACACCTTGCATATAGTCAAGGGCAGCGCCCAGTCCAATAGCCTGCACGATCGGCGGCGTTCCTGCCTCGAAACGATGCGGCGGATCGGCATAGGTGACGCCGTCCATGGTCACATTGGAAATCATCTCGCCGCCGCCTTGAAACGGGCGCATCTCGGAAAGCCTGTCGAACTTACCGTAAAGCACGCCAATCCCCGATGGGCCATAAAGCTTGTGGCCGGTCATAACGTACCAGTCGCAATCAATGTCCCTCACATCGACCGGCAGGTGGACGGCGCCCTGAGACCCATCGACCAGCACCGGAATGCCACGCTCATGGGCAAGCCGGGTGACCGCCTTGACATCAACGATCGTGCCGAGCGCATTCGACATCTGGGTGATGGCGACCAGTTTTGTGCGTTCGGTCAGGCATTGTTCGAAGTCTTCGATATGAAATTCGCCGTCATCATCCACCGGCGCCCAGACCAGCTTGACGCCTTTGCGCTCTCGCAGGAAATGCCAGGGCACGATGTTGGAGTGGTGCTCCATGATCGAGATGACGATCTCGTCACCCTCGCCAAGATTTTCCATCGCCCAGCCATAGGCGACGGTATTGATGGCCTCGGTGGTGTTACGGGTGAAAACGACCTCGTTCACCGATCCGGCGTTGAGGAACGAGCGCACCTTTTCGCGCGCAGCCTCATAAGCGTCAGTCGCCGCATTGGAAAGGAAATGCAGGCCGCGATGCACATTGGCATATTCATGCGAATAGGCATTGGAGATCGTGTCGATGACAACCTGAGGCTTCTGCGCGGAGGCACCATTGTCGAGATAGACCAGAGGCTTTCCGTAGACCTCGCGGGAGAGAATCGGAAAATCCTGCCTGATCTTTTCGACGTCGTAAGCTTTAACCTGAGCATCCATTGCCCTGAACTCCGTCTGTGGCTTCCGGCCTTCAAAAGCCGTGAATGCCGCCCCGGTTTCACCCGGAACTGAAAGACGCAAAAACGCCCGCTTGTCACTCGTGACGATCGAGCCAGTCGGCAATGATCGCCTCGACCGCCTCGGAAAGCTGTTCGTTTTCCAGCTCCTCGACGACTTCGGCGACGAAGGCATTGATCAGCAGGCCCTCGGCGACCTTTCGCGGAATACCGCGCGCCATCATGTAATAGAGATGGTTCGGATCGATATCCGTGACGGTCGCGCCGTGGCCGCACTGAACGTCGTCGGCAAAATTTCCAGCTCCGGCTTGGCCGAGAACGACGCAAAATCGCTCATCAGCAGCGTGTTGCAACTCATCTTGGCGTCAACCTTCTGGGCATCGGGCGCGACCCGGATAAGCCCCTGGAAAACGCCGCGCGCCTTGTCGAACACGACATTGCGAACGATTTCCGTCGAGGTGGTGTTGGCAACGTTATGGCCGAGGTCGAAGGTGATGTCCGTGTGGGTTTCACCGCCGAGCAGGTTGACCCCGCGCAGCATCAGATCGGCGCCCTCGCCGGTCACCGCGCAATCGATTTCGTGGCGCACCAGCCTGCCGCCGGCATTGACGATCAGGAGTTTCAGCTTGGCATTCTCGCCAAGCTCGATCATGAGCTTACCAAGATGGGTGTCTTCGTCGCCCTGGCTCTGCATGATCACATAGGTGATCTCCGCATCCTTGCCGAGCGTCAGCGTGGTGAGCGTGCTGACCAGCGCCGCATCGCCCTGTGGCGCGATATGCCGCTCGACAACGGTTCCGCTCGTACCTTCGCCGAAGGTCACACGATTGCGGGAATGAAACTGGCCGCCTCCATGGACGGCCTGCAGTTCCAGCGGCGCTGCCAGTTGCGTGCCATCGGCAATATCAACGATATAGCCGTCACTCATCATCGCGCCGTTGATCCGGCCAATGGCATCATCCTTGTGAGCGAGTTCGAGACGCACGGCATTGTCGCCGCTCGTCAGGGCCTCGGCAGTGGTGGTACCGGAAAGCCCGTCAACCCGCGGCAAATGGTTTGCCCGGCCATTGACCAGCGACAACACCGTGCTCGAGGCCAGAAGCGGCGGAAGCGCGTTGACCGCATCGCCTGCCTGTTGCGGAACGTTGCGCAGAAGATTGCGCAGATCGGTATAATGCCAGGCTTCGACACGCCGCGTCGGCAGGCCGAAGGAGCGGATTTCGCCAGCAAGCCGGTCGCGTTCGGTCGTAACCTCGGCATTGCCGGGCAGCGAGCCGGCAAGCCGGCCGAAGGAGGCCACAAGCGCCTCTTCCGCTGCCGTCAACGTGATTTTTTCTGTATGTTCATCGCGTCGTCTCCCGGCCTCAGGCCGCTTCGCCGATGATATCGGCATAGCCATTGGCTTCGAGTTCGTGGGCGAGTTCCTTACCGCCGGACTTGATGATCTGGCCCTTGTAGAGCACGTGGACCGTGTCCGGCACAATGTAGTCCAGAAGGCGCTGATAGTGGGTGATGACCATCACCGAACGGTCCGGCGCCCTGAGCGCATTGACGCCATCGGCGACGATCTTCAGCGCATCGATATCCAGTCCGGAGTCGGTCTCGTCCATAACGCAGAGTTTTGGCTCAAGCAGCGCCATCTGCAGGATCTCCGCGCGCTTCTTCTCACCACCGGAAAAGCCGACATTCAGTGGGCGTTTCAGCATCTCGTAATCGATCTTCAGCTCGGCCGCGCCTTCCTTGACCTTGCGGATGAAATCGGGCGTCGAAAGCTCGTCCTCCCCGCGCGCCTTGCGCTGCTCGTTGATCGCCACCTTAAGAAACTGCATGGTGGCGACACCGGGAATTTCGACCGGGTACTGAAACGCCAGGAACACGCCCTTGGCGGCGCGCTCGGCGGCATCAAGCTCCAGAATGTTTTCGCCATTATAGATGACCTCGCCCTCGGTCACCTCATAGTCCTCGCGACCGGCAAGAATATAGGACAGCGTCGATTTACCCGACCCGTTCGGCCCCATGATGGCAGCAACCTCGCCGTCATGTATGGTCAGGTTCAGACCCTTGATGATTTCTGTGCCGTCTTCGGCAATACGTGCGTGCAGGTTCTTGATCTCAAGCATTTTTCGTTTCCTTCAAGGAATAAGGCAGCGCTAAAAGCGCTTGTATTCGTGTCCAAAAGCGGTCGACAATCAGCCGACCGAGCCTTCCAGCGAAATCCCGATCAGCTTTTGCGCCTCGACGGCGAATTCCATCGGCAGTTCCTGAATGACCTCGCGCACGAAGCCGTTGACGATCAGTGCGATCGCCTCTTCCTCGGGAATGCCGCGCTGCATGCAGTAGAACAGCTGGTCCTCGGAAATCTTCGACGTGGTTGCCTCATGCTCGAAACGGGCGGAGGAATTAGCCGCCTCGATATAGGGCACGGTGTGTGCGCCGCATTTGTCGCCGATCAGCAGGCTGTCGCACTGGGTAAAGTTACGCGCGTTTTCCGCCTTGCGGTGGGCCGACACCTGACCGCGATAGGTGTTGTTGGAAACGCCCGCCGAAATACCCTTGGAGATGATGCGGCTCGAGGTGTTCTTGCCGAGATGGATCATCTTGGTGCCGCTGTCGATCTGCTGATGACCGTTGGAAACGGCAATTGAGTAGAACTCGCCGCGGGAGTTATCACCACGCAGAATGCAGGACGGATATTTCCAGGTGATCGCCGATCCGGTTTCGACCTGGGTCCAGGAAATCTTGGAACTGTCGCCCCGGCAATCGCCACGCTTGGTGACGAAATTGTAGATGCCGCCCTTGCCGTCCTTGTCGCCCGGGAACCAGTTCTGGACGGTGGAATACTTGATCTCGGCATCATCCAGCGCCACCAGTTCGACAACGGCGGCATGAAGCTGGTTTTCGTCGCGCTGCGGGGCGGTGCAGCCTTCCAGATAGGAAACGTATGCCCCCTCTTCGGCGATGATCAGAGTCCGCTCGAACTGTCCGGTGTTCTTCTCGTTGATGCGGAAATAGGTCGAAAGCTCCATCGGGCAGCGCACGCCCTTGGGCACGAACACGAAGGAACCGTCGGTAAACACGGCCGAATTCAGCGCGGCATAGAAATTGTCGCCGCGCGGCACGACCGAGCCGAGATACTTCTTGATCAAATCGGGATATTCACGGATCGCCTCGGAGATCGACATGAAGATCACCCCGGCCTTGGCGAGCTCCTTCTTGAAAGTCGTAACCACCGACACCGAATCGAACACTGCGTCAACGGCAACGCGGCTCTTCGTCTGATGTTGCAAATCCTGAACACCCGCCAGAAGCTCCTGCTCCTGCAGCGGAATGCCGAGTTTCTCATAGGTCTTCAGCAGCTCCGGATCGACTTCGTCCAGCGTCTTCGGGCCGGTAAAGGATTTCGGGGCGGCATAGTAATAGAGGTCGTTGAAATCGATTTTCGGGTAGTTCACCCGTGCCCAGTTCGGCTCTTCCATTGTGAGCCAGCGGCGGTAAGCCTCCAGACGCCACTCCAGCATCCAGTCGGGCTCGTCCTTCTTGTGAGAAATGAAACGAATGATGTCCTCGGACAGGCCCCTGGGCGCCTTGTCCACTTCAATCATCGTCTCGAAACCGTATTTATACTGATCGACGTCGATCTCTGCGACCTGATCGACGGTTTCCTTAACGGCAACCATATGTTCACTCCACTCATTACCGGGTTCAAGGCCCGGCGGTTTTTAGCGTACCAAAGCGGCTATACCGCTCTATGTAATCAAAGCCTGCAGGAATTTCACCCCGTCACGCCTATGTTTTGTCAATTCTTCAGGCCGCTGCCTGCGACAGTTTCCGGCGGCCGGCGATCTTCGCGAACACTTCGACTGCCCGCTCGATATCGCCTTGCGTTGTCGACCAGCCGAGCGAGATGCGCAGAGCCCCCAGACGCGCATCCCGTCCCATGGCTTTCAGCACATGGCTCTCTGCGACCTTGCCCGACGAACAGGCAGACCCCGCCGAAAGCGCGACACCCTCAATATCGAAGGCAATCTGCCCTGTTTCCGCCTTCAACCCGGGCAGAGCGAAAGCGCAAGTGTTGGAAACCCGCTCGACGTTTTCGCCAAGGATGACGATATCGGGTGCGGCCTTGCGCATGCCCGACTCAAGCCGGTCTCTAAGCGCAGCAATCCTTGCATTACGTTCGACAAGACCGTCGACCGCAAAAGCAGCAGCCGCGCCAAAGCCCATAATACCCGGAATATTTTCGGTGCCCGAGCGGTGCCCCTTCTCGTGCCCGCCACCACGCACCAGCGGTGCAGGCATCAGCGTTTCGCCGCGCGAGATGAGCGCGCCGACACCTTTGGCCCGCCGATCTTGTGCGAGGAGATGATCAGGAAGTCGGCGTCCAGCGCATCGAAAGAGACGGGAATACGACCGGCGGCCTGCACCGCATCGACGACCAGAACACCGCCATGGGCATGAACCACCTTCGCCGCTTCCGCGACCGGCTGCACAATCCCGGTTTCGCTGTTGACCAGCATGATCGCGACCATTGGCAGGCCAGCAGCTTTATCATGGGCGGCCAGCAGGTCTGCCAGCGCATCAAGCCTGACAACACCATCACCGCCTACAGGGATTTCATGGCGCATCTCCGCCGGAAAACGTCCGCCCTCATGCACTGCCGGATGCTCGATCGCCGAAACATAGAGACCGCCGAGACGCACCGGGCTGCGGCCCATACGGAAATCCGGTGTCAGAACGGTATTGGCGGCTTCGGTGGCGCCAGCGGTAAAGACCACATGCGCCGGATCGGCGCCCACCAGCTCCGCCACCTGCGCGCGCGCCTTATCAACCGAAGCGCGGGCAGCACGCCCTTCCCGGTGCACCGATGACGGATTGCCCGGCAGTTCCATTCCATCAAGCACGGCGGCACGGGCTTCCGGCAGAAGCTTCGCGGTCGCGTTCCAGTCAAGATAGACCCTGTTCGTGCTCATATCGTCCCTAATTCGGCAGGCAATGGCGGCCCGCGACGCATTTTCCTTGAAATCCCTACTCTGCTTGGCCTATTTGAACCTCAGCAAGAGATGACTTCTATTTTCGAACCATTCTAAACTGTTTGTAAGAAAGCTGAGCCATTTAGTCAAGTCAAAGTGACTGGCGCAAGCGGTCTTGGAAGTTTGAACCGATTTTTCCGGAGAGCCAATGCCTGAAGTGATTTTCAACGGTCCGGCTGGTCGCCTTGAAGGCCGTTACCAGCCGTCCAAGGAGAAGAACGCCCCGATCGCCATCGTTCTGCACCCGCATCCGCGTTTCGGCGGAACGATGAACAACCCGATCGTTTACGAGCTCTTCTACATGTTCCAGAAGCGCGGCTTTACGACGCTACGCTTCAATTTCCGCGGCATCGGCCGCAGCCAGGGCGAGTTCGACCATGGCTCGGGCGAACTGTCGGACGCGGCAGCCGCGCTCGACTGGGTGCAGAGCCTGCATCCCGATCTCGAAGACCTGCTGGGTCGCCGGCTATTCCTTCGGCTCCTGGATCGGTATGCAGCTTTTGATGCGCCGCCCGGAAATCGAAGGCTTCATGTCGATCTCGCCGCAGCCGAACATCTACGACTTTTCCTTCCTCGCCCCCTGCCCCTCCTCCGGCCTGATCATCCATGGCGATGCCGACAAGGTCTCCCCGCCGCGCGATGTCAACGGACTGGTTGAAAAGCTGAAGACCCAGAAAGGCATTCTGGTTACGCAGAAGACGCTTCCCGGTGCAAACCACTTCTTCTCCGGCAAGAACGAAGAGCTTCTAGGCGAATGCGAGGACTACCTCGACCGCCGCCTCGACGGCGAACTGGTGCCGGAACCGGCACCGAAGCGGATCAGGTAAAGGGAAATCATTCCTGTTTACAGCGGCCGGGCCTGTCCCGGCCGTTTGCATTTCATCTGCGCTCAACGCCCATCTCGAAGCTGGCGCAGACAATACCCTTGACGGTAAGCGGCGCGATCTCGCGCATCCCGATTTTCCGCAGGACCGCGACCGAGGCCGCGTTTTCCGGCACGGCAAAGGCGATAAAGCGCTCAGCAAGCCTTTCTTCGAAAATCCAGCGGGCAAGACGTGCAGCCGCTTCCGTCGCATACCCCTTCCCCATTCAGCCCGGGCTATCGAATAGCCAAGCTCGGCAACGCCGTGGGTTTCATCGAAGCCGAAGCCGGCCCGACCAAGAAACGCACCATCCGACTTCCGGGTCAGCTTGAACTTGCTGTAGCCCCTTTCTGCAAAAGTCTGACGCCATTTGGTAATCTCGGATGCGGCATAGGCCTCACTCCAGACCATGCCGTCGCGAAACAGATAACGTTCGCCTTCAGGATCTGAGTGAAGATCTGCCAGCAAGGCCGCGTCCTGCGGCGCGAACACGGAAAATGAAAGCCGGGCGCTTTCTGTCACAGGGAGGTCGGGAATCGGAAAAGCCATGATCTGATGTTCGATTTTATGTCGATTGCCCGGCAATAGAGCAAAATCGGCCGCCAAGACAGCGGGAAAAAGCCCCGCCACGGCCCGCCTCCGCAGTTCGTTGATAGCAGGCACCCTCAACTCCCGAGTTTTTGGGTGCCGCCAGCTCCAGGCCATACGCGGCATCCTTCGCTCGGCTTTCCCGCATCTTTCGAAATAGCTGTTGCGTATCGCGCCAAGCGGGCCATTCTGGCTTTGATACTACCATATCGCGGAGAACGCCCTTGCTCAGCCCCTCGCATTTCTCGCTATTCCTGGCCATCGCCTTGATGTTGCACGTCACCGAAGAGTTCTATTTTCCGGGCGGCTTCATCGAATGGTATCGCGAACTCGTGCCGCCGAAGACGACCGGCATCCGGTTTGGCTATCTCGTCTTCATCAACACGGCGGTGATGTTTATCGCCGCGCTCGGGCTGTTCTACGGCGACAGTCCCAGCGGCGCGTCGATCTTTCTCGGGCTTTCCACGGCAATGGCGGTCAACGCGCTCTTCCATGTCTATGGCGTGATCAGACTTCGCAAATACTCTCCCGGGGTCGTCACCGGCGTCATCCTGCTTCTGCCGCTCTATGCCGTCGGTCTGATAACGGTGGTGGACGGCGGGGAGCTACCCGTCTGGTTGCCATTCGTGTTTCTCGTCTTCGCCGCCGCCTATCACATCAAATCCTATATCCGACAGTCGAAATAGGCCATATCCGGGCCGGGAGCTGATCGCGGCGGCAAAGATGTGGGAAGCACCGGCAAACCATGCTAAAGCGCGCCCGTTCCTCAATCTACCCGAATACTAGCGACGAAAAGATCAGCCATGCCGAATTTCAAATCCGAATTCCTGCACACGCTTTCCGAGCGCGGTTTCATTCATCAGATTTCCGATGAGACCGGCCTCGATGACCTTCTCACGAAGGAGCAGGTGACGGCCTATATCGGCTTCGATCCGACCGCACCCAGCCTGCACGCCGGTTCGCTGATCCAGATCATGATGCTGCACTGGTTCCAGAAGACCGGCCACAGGCCTATCTCGCTGATGGGCGGCGGCACAGGCATGGTCGGCGATCCCTCTTTCAAGGACGAGGCCCGCAAGCTGATGACGGTTGACACTATCGCGGACAATATCGCCTCGATCCAGCGCGTCTTTGCCAATTACATCGACTTTGAGCGTGCCGAAGCCCCTGCCCTGATGATCAACAATGCAGACTGGCTGCGTGACATCAATTATCTGGAATTCCTGCGCGATGTCGGCCGCCATTTCTCGGTCAACCGGATGCTGTCCTTCGACAGCGTCAAGACACGCCTTGATCGCGAACAGTCGCTGTCGTTCCTCGAATTCAACTACATGATCCTGCAGGCCTACGACTTTGTGGAGATCTCCAGGAACTACGGTTGCCGCCTGCAGATGGGCGGTTCGGACCAGTGGGGCAATATCGTCAATGGCATCGACCTTGGCCACCGCATGGATGCGCCGCAGCTTTATGCGCTGACAGCGCCGCTTTTGACCACCGCTTCCGGCGCCAAGATGGGCAAGTCTGCAAATGGCGCGATCTGGCTCAACCCGGATATGCTGTCGGCCTATGACTTCTGGCAGTTCTGGCGCAACACCGAAGACGCAGATGTTTCACGCTTTCTGAAGCTCTACACGACACTGCCGATGGACGAGATCACACGACTTTCCGCACTTGGTGGTTCGGAACTGAACGCGGTGAAGAAGATCCTCGCCACCGAAGTGACCGCCATGCTGCATGGTCGTCAGGCCGCAGAAGAGGCAGCAGAAACGGCACGAAAGACCTTCGAGGAAGGTGCGGTTGCCGAAAACCTGCCGACAATCGAGATCGCCAAACCGGAACTCGAGGCCGGCATCGGGATTCTGACGCTTCTGGTTCAAGCCGGGTTTGCCGGCTCCAACGGAGAGGCCCGCCGTCACATCAAAGGTGGCGCAGTCAAGCTCAACGACAAGGCCGTGACTGACGAGCGTATGTCGGTTGCCATGGACGCCATCACCGACGACGGCATCATCAAGCTTTCACTCGGCAAGAAGAAACACATGCTCGTCCGTCCGTCGTGACAGATTGTCAGTCCGGGTCTTTCCTGAAGGCGGGCGCGATGCCCGCCTTTTTCAATTACTGAAACTCGAAAATCTTGCGGAAGACGCCAGGTGCGATGGCTGAAAGTGGGTTGACGATAAGATCGGGGTCCGCGGTCTTGCCGGTGAGCTTGAAGGTGATCCCGAAAAGCCCCTTGTCGTTGCCATTGCCGAGAAGCGGCCCGAAGATCGGGATTTCGGCAAAGATCCGATTGAGGCCGTAAGCAGGCATGAAGGTGCCGGTCATGTCGATATTGCCGGCGGCATCGCGCACCACGCCCTTGAAGGTTGCCCCCACCTGTTCGCCACGCACGAAGGCATCTGAAACCTGCAAGACGCCGTTTGAGATATCAATCACGGCCTGAGCACGCTGAAAGCGCTGATCCGTCTCGTTAATCTGATTGCGGTAGGCCGCATTCAGGCTCGTGCCATTGCTTGCCGTGGGTGACGACAGCAACGTCTTCAGCTGTTGCTCGTTGACGAGACGGAATTCAGCCAGATTGAGCAGTCCCTGCCACCCGTGGTCTGTCTCGATCATATTGAGATCAAGCGTACCGCCGGTCATTCTCTGATAGACTCCGAGAAAACGCAGCAAAGCGCCCGTCCCGGCCGTGCGAAGCTCGAGCGTCCTGTCTCCATTGTCGCGGCCAATATCGAGGGTGACCGGCTGCCCCGTCGCGGTCGTCGCCGACATTGCACCCGATGCAACATCACCGTCGCGCACAACGAGACGACCGGAAACTGTCGAAAGCTGGCGCCCCCCTCACCGGTTACCCGTGCGAAATTGAATTGGACACTGGCATTGTTACCGTTCGCCGCCTTAGCCTTGCCGCCGCTCTCGCTTTTCGTCAGGTGATCCAGCAGCGGCGCGGCAGAAAAATTCCGTCCGGTGACGACAACATCCAGCCCGTTTTTTCACGTTGTATGCCAATATTGACGTTGTCACCTTTCGACAGTGCGACATCGGTCAGCGTGGTCGAGAGCAATCCATCCTTGTCGAGCGTGACCCGGCCTCTGGCCGAAAGTTCACCGCCCATCAACCGCAGATCTTCGAGAACCGTAACGCCGTTTTCGCCGCCTCTCACGAGAAATGCCAGGCTGGCTGGCGCGCCCTTTGGCTTCTCCCACCCCAACCAGGGCAATGACAGCACACTGTTCCTCAGATCAAGCGTGATCCGGTTGGCATCTTTTTCGTTCTGAACGGTCATGGAAATCGGGCCGCTGACATAGCTTCCCAGCCCCGGGGCAAGTTTCTCGCGGCCGGCGTCGTCGAGGTCGGCGGACAACCACAATTCCGTCTCCCGGGCTTTATTTTGCCCGAGCGGGTTGCTCCACTGGATATCGAGCAGCACGCCGTTGGCTGTTCCCTGCCCCTCGAATGCGATATTGCCGGGCACGATTTCCAGCAGGCCATCGAGATCGGCGACAGCATACCCATTGATCGGTTTCAAAATCCTGCCATCGGTGATGTCAGCAACAACGCCCCACTCGGCCGGCATGGTTCCAGAGCCGTGATCCAACGGGAAGCTGGCCTTGACATTGACTTCCGCCCCGCCTGAAAAATCATCCTTCGAAAGGGTTTCACCCTTCAAAGCGTTAATGGGCGGCGCCGCAGCCAGCTCGACAAGATCGCGAACATCGCCTGAGAGTATGACGTCTACCTGACCGGTAAGGGGTTTGCTGTAGCTGTCGGCAATGGCGAATGTGCCTTCCCGTAGCTCAATAGTCTGCCCCTTGGCGAGGTTGAGCGTTCCTTCCTCGATTTCGACATCCACCCTGCCGCCATTGATGGTGACACGCGCATCGCTGCGGTTGACGTCGGGAAACTGGTCATTGAGCGTGATCCGGGTGTCGTCGATATCGAAGGCGATCTTCATCTCCGTTTCATCGAGATTGACCGGTACGCCCTGCCCCTCAATACGTCCCTTGGGCAGGTAAATGGCGATATCACCGTTGGTGACGACGCCTCCGTGCAGGTTGTTACTGACCCATTCGCGCGGCTTGCGGGCGATCCAGAACGGCCACAATTGCTTGACGGCCTCTGTATCCATGTGCTCGATGCGCGCGCCGAAACTCAGCTCCGGGCTGCCGTCACCGAAGACTGCCTTGAACGAAGCCGCCATCAGGCCCTGCGGCGAGCTAACGGCGATATTATCCAGCAGCAACCGCGGCGTTGCGGCATGGTATTCGCCGGTAAACTTGGCATCGAAGATCAGTGGCGGCATTCCCGGCTCGCGCGATTTGAAACGCCCGCCACGCACCAGAACGTCAAGCGCATAACCAGCCTCTTCCGCCCCCGGGTTCAACTGGTCCAGATCGAGGATGCCAGCGGTAAAGGGAAGAAGGCTTCCGTCAAAATCGATCGAGGAGTCCGTCAGCTCGAGTGAGTGTTTTTCCGGATCGTAGGACAGGTCGAGCTGTGCATCGGAAAACGGACGCGCAATCGAGATCGATGATGAAACGGCCTTTGGCCACGTCCAACTCGGCAACAACACCCGGCGCTTCGCCCAAGGCGGTACGTGTCAGTGCGATCGCCATGTCGGCCGTGCCCTCGACCCCGATCATCGGATCGCCGCTTTCGTTCTGGCGCATCAGAAACGGCGTCAGCACGAGATTGCTGACTTCGGCCTGCAGACTTTTGGTGCGTCCACGCTCGGATACCGACTCAAGAGAAAATCCGGTCACTGTCCCGTCGAGAGCAATTGCCCCGTCGATGCGCAGGACACCATCCGGCAGAAGGTTGAGATCGACATCGCGGATATCGACAGAAACGGTCTTGCCGGGCGACGCACTGCCGACCGGAAATGCGATATTGCTCAGATGAATCGTCTGCGTTTCAGCGGCGCTCAGCACGCCGCGCACAAAATCACTTTGGACGAATACCTGTTCGACAAAGATCGGCAAGCTGTCGACGCGATGCTCGGTCAGTCGGAAAGTGCCCGTCGAGGGTAACGCGGATGAGTTGATGTCGATGTCGTCTGCTGAGACGGAGTTCACGGAAATCTGCGCGCGAGCAAGACTGACCGGGTCTATTGCGAAACTGAGAACGCCGATTGACGCGATCTTCTTTTCCTCCGGCCCGATCAGCTCCACACCGGTTACATTGAGCCGAAGCGAGAGGCCTGCGCCGAGCCGCAATGCCGCGGCGTCTATGCGGGCATGGTAGCCTTTCGGCATGGCTGTGCGGATCTGTTCATTAGCCTTTTCCGCCAGAAAGCGATCCAGTGAGCCGCTCTCGATGACATAGAAAATGGCGGCGAACAGAATTGCCAAGGCAAGCACGAGAAACATGAGCCCGCGCGCGCATGCGTGCGAAAAAGAGCGATGGGGACGGGTATGCACAATCAGCGGATCGCTCGTCTGTGCCGAGGGCATCTCGTGAAACGACGTCATTTCGCGTCTGCCGAACCGTGTGCGCTCTCCGCGAATAAAGCTTTCTTTATCGTTATTGTCGCTCAAATCCGCACCGTATGAGAAAAACGCTGGACCGAAGGCTTGTCCGACGCAAATCCCTTCAATCGCGGTTATGATCATCGCGATGAAGAGCTTACATGGCAAGCCGAGAAACCGCACCGGACCTTCTGCCTGAAGCCCTATATCAGGAATTGGACTTGAACATGAAATGAACGAGGAGTGCTATCGATGAACGACGTGACCATGGGCGTCAAGGCCCCTGAATTTGACATGCCTGTTTCCGACGGGCGCAACTTCACGCTTTCCGATGCATCTGGCAAAAAGCTGATTCTCTATTTTTACCCCAAGGACGATACCAAGGGATGCACGGTCGAGGCGATCGATTTTTCCGCGCTTTCGGAATCCTTCGCCGAGGCAAATGCCATCGTCATCGGCATATCGCCCGACACGCTCGCCAGCCACGCGAAGTTCGAGAAGAAGCATGACCTGTCGGTGCTTCTTGGCTCCGACGAAGACCACGCTGTCGCAGAAGCATTCGGCGTCTGGAAGGAAAAAGCATGTATGGCAAGAAGTTCATGGGCATCGAGCGATCAACCTTCCTGATCTCGCCTGAGGGCATTGTCGAACAGGTCTGGCGGAAGGTTAAGGTCGACGGACATGCCAAGGCCGTTCTCGCCGCCGTTCGCGGACAGGCCGCCGGCTGATCCCTGCCCCGGGCTGCGCGCCGGATCAAGACCGGTCCGACCCGACCCGGAAGCCCCGAGACTTCCGGGTTTTCTTGACTCTTGTGTCGTTTAATACTATCCCGCCCTCGTACAAGCTATGACGGCCAAGCACCCGTCTTTTTGTCAACGACAACACGGAACACGTTTCCCTTTGACCTCATTTTCAGATCTTGGGCTTAGTCCCAAAGTACTTACCGCTGTGACCGAAGCCGGCTATAGCGAGCCGACCCCCATTCAGGAGGGCGCGATACCCCACGCACTGACGCGTCGGGATGTTTGCGGTATCGCCCAGACCGGCACCGGCAAGACTGCCTCTTTCGTACTGCCGATGCTCACACTGCTGGAGCGCGGACGGGCCCGGGCACGCATGCCCCGCACGCTCATTTTGGAGCCGACCCGTGAACTTGCAGCCCAGGTGGCTGAGAACTTCGATAAATACGGCAAAAACCATAAGCTCAACGTTGCGCTCCTGATCGGTGGCGTTTCCTTCGACGAACAGGACCGCAAGATCGAACGCGGCGCTGATGTGCTGATCTGCACGCCCGGACGCCTGCTGGACCATACTGAGCGCGGCAAACTTCTGATGACCGGTGTCGAGATCCTCGTCATCGACGAGGCTGACCGCATGCTCGACATGGGCTTCATTCCCGATATCGAACGGATCGCCAAGCTTATTCCGTTCACACGGCAAACACTGTTCTTCTCCGCGACCATGCCACCGGAAATCCAGAAGCTCGCTGACAAGTTTCTCCAGAATCCGGCCCGTATCGAGGTCGCCCCGCCGTCGTCCACTGCGGCTACGGTCGAGCAGAAGCTCGTGGCTTCAAAGGGCAAGGACTACGAAAAACGCGAAACGCTGCGCGCCATCATTGACCGGCAGGACGACCTGAAAAACGCGATCATCTTCTGCAACCGCAAGAAATCGGTCGCCGATGTACTGCGCTCGCTGCAGCGTCATGAATATCCCTGCGGCGCGCTGCACGGTGACATGGACCAGCATTCGCGCACCACGATCCTGCAGAACTTCCGCGACGGCAAGCTGCCGCTGCTGGTGGCCTCCGATGTTGCCGCTCGCGGTCTCGACATTCCGGATGTGAGCCACGTCTTCAATTATGATGTGCCGATCCACGCAGAAGACTATGTTCACCGCATCGGTCGTACGGGCCGTGCGGGTCGCAAGGGCAAGTCGTTCACGATCGCCACGGCGAAGGACGCCAAATTCATCGACGCAATCGAAAAGCTGATCGATCGCAAGATTGACTGGGAAGATGGTAACCTCTCCTCGATCGCGCCCGCAGAAGCCGGTGAAAAAGCCGAACCGCGCACCCGCCGCACCGCAAAGAAGCAAACAGCCGCGCCCTCCCCGGCCAGACAGAGTGAGCCCAAAGCTGTGCCAGCACAGGACAATCGCGCCTCAAAACCGGAAACCACCGCAGACAAAAAGCCTGCCGTCAGCAACAGGCCTGCCAATGATGACCGCAAGCGTTCTCGCCGTCGTGACCGCGATGACGATCATACACCGGTTGGATTCGGCGATGATATTCCGGCCTTCATGCTGATCGGCGCCAAGAACTGATCTCTGCCGGTAGATGAACTCTTTGCCGGGCCGCACAGATAATCACGCGCGACCAAAAGCAACGCAAACGAGAAGAGCCGCACTTCCTGGGAGTGAAGTGCGGCTCTAATTGTTTCAGAAAACAGTTCGTTTGATATACATTGAATAGGATTAAAGTGAACTCACCTTCATCCAAAAGTTATGCGATAAAGACTTATAATAATCTTTCAGTATACGTCTATCAATAACTGATGCTGTTTTTTAGTCAAGCCTGTTTTTTACACAATTTTGTGACAGTCACAGGGTACGGTAAGCGCGCTGGTAATACATCAGCGCTTCATCCTCCGTGCCGAGCGCGACATCAACGACCTCGCCGATCAGGATCCAGTGCGTCGACATAGCCTTCGCCTCGATCAGACGGCAGTCGAAGCTGGCGAACGCATTTTCCAACACCGGCGCGCCGCTGCCATTCAACGTCCATGAGCCCAAGGCAAAACGCTCCGCCGTCGAAAGACTGCCAAGACCTGAAAAGGCATCGGCAATCGGCTTGTGGCGGGCGCCGAGCGTGTTGAGTGCAAAATTACCGCTTTCAAGGAAGATGGCGTTCTTTTCGTTCAGCCGGTTCACGCAGGCAAGAACGGTCGGCGGCGCATCGGAGACGGAACAGCAGGCCGTCGCAGTAATGCCGCGGATCGCACCGCCATGCGCCGTCGTGACGACCTGGACATGACCGGCAAAGCGCGCCATCGCATCGCGATAGCTCCGGGGAAACTTTTGGTCTTCATTCATGAAAATCGTGATACCGCTGATCTGGTGAAATAGACAAAAACCGCCCCCTCATCTCCTTGTCCGGGTACTTACGGCGTTGCCCCTGCCTCTGGCAAGAGGTATGATCTCGATTCAACGCGCAAGAGTGAGAACACGACCCGCAGCATGAGATCATTCCCGGCCCGCCTTGCACTCGCGGTGATGTCGTTCATGGCAACCGTACCCGTCCTAGCCCAGGAGAGCCGGGTTGGTATCGTTGTGCCGCTGAGCGGCGACTATGCCATTCTCGGCAAGCAGATGCTGGACGGCGCCGCCCTTGCCGCAGCCCGCACGGGTGCCGAACTGACACTGGTCGACGAGAGCTGCGAGGATGACAGCGGCGCAGGCGTGGCCGATGCGCTTGCCGACGGCGGGGTCGAAATCGCCATCGGCTTCTTCTGCAGCGAGACATTGCGCGGTGCCCTTCCCCGTCTGAGCGAAACCAAGATTCCCGCCGTTACAGTTTCCGTCCGGTCGTTGCCGCTGATGGCGGATGCGCTCGACAATGGCTGGCCGCTTTACCGCATGGCACCCAACCGCCAAGACCAGATCGACGGGATCGCGGAGCTGATCATGACCGAATGGGTGGATCAACCGGTGGCCTTGATCGACGACGGCACAATCTATTACCGCGAACTGGTCAATGCCGTGCGCAACGCCATCGAGGCGCGGGGGCTGGAGCCTGTGTTTATCGACACGTTCCGTCCGGCCCAGCAACAGCAGCTCGCCCTTGTCCGCCGCCTGGCACAGACCGGCGCCACCCATGTGCTTGTTGGCGGCACCCGCGGCGATGTCGCGATCATCGGCAGGGATGCGCGCGAACAAGGCGAAGCGCTGAGGCTCCTCGGTGACGACGGACTGCGTGCGGCGGAAACCGATGTGCCGCTTGCAAACGGCGTGCTGGCCATTGCACTGCCCGAATATGGGGAGATGCCACCTGCCGCGAACATTGCCGACGAAGCCCGCGCCAGCGGCATCGTACCCGAAGGCTATGTCATGCCCGGAGCGGCGGCAGTTCAGCTTGCCGTGCAGGCGCTTGATGCCGCAAGCGACGAGCCAGGCGGTGTTGAAGACGCGCTTTTGAACAATACGTTCGACACAGCGATCGGCCCTGTCACATTCACCGGGCAACACGAGCTTGCCGACAACCCCTTCTTTCTTCTGCGCTGGCAGGATGAGCAGTTCGTCCCTGTATTCGACAGCGAACGGCAGTGAGCGCGGAGGCGACAAATTTTGAGAATGGCCTGAAGGGCCAGCATTGAGGAAGAGTGAAGTGAAACGTCCCCTGCGTATTGCACCGTCCATACTGTCTGCCGATTTTTCAGATCTCGGCGCGGACGTCAAAGCCGTCATCGATGATGGTGCCGACTGGGTCCATCTCGACATCATGGACGGCCATTTCGTGCCGAACATCACCTTCGGCCCGCCGGTCGTCAAGGCGCTGCGCCGACATACCGATGCGATCTTTGACTGCCACCTGATGATCGCCCCCGCAGATCCCTATCTCGAGGCCTTCGCCAAGGCCGGCTGCGACATCATCACCGTGCATGAAGAAGCCGGACCACACCTTCACCGTTCGCTGCAGACCATCCGTAACCTCGGCAAGAAAGCAGGCGTGGCCCTTAACCCGGCAACGCCGGTTTCGATGATCGAACACGTGATCGACGACCTCGACCTGATCCTGATCATGACGGTCAATCCGGGCTTTGGCGGCCAGAAGTTCATTCCCGCCACCTTGCGCAAGATCGAGCAGGCTAACGCGCTGATCGGCGACAGGCCCATCGACCTTGAGGTCGACGGCGGCATCGCTCCCGATACAGTCGGCGCGGTCACCAAAGCGGGTGCCAATGCTCTCGTTGCCGGCTCGGCGATTTTCGGGAAAGCGGAACAAGGCAGCTACAAAGTGCCAATCGAGGCCCTGCGCGCCGCCGAACAATAGGAGGAAGACGACATGCCGCGGTTATTGCCATTAGCCGGACTGATGGCGGCTTTGGGGCTTTCGGCCTCGATCGCCACCGCCGGCGATTTCGCAACCTTCACGCCACTCGGCTTTTCCGATGACGGAAGTGTTTTCGCATTCGAGGAATTCGGCGTGGAAGACGGCTCCGGATTTCCCTATTCCAACATCTTTTTATCGACACGGAGCGTGACGCATTTCTCGATGAAACACCGTTCCGGGTCCGAGAAGAGGATGAGAACGCGACCATTAGTTCGGTCCGCGGCCTCGCCGTCGGCGAGGCCCTGCCGCTGATCCAGGACTATAACCTGCTGGCCCATCCTGGCTGGCTGGCCGCCTTCAACCCGGTTACGGAGGAGATCGAGGGCGACAGCCAGACGATCCGCTATCGCGCCCATCCGAACCTGCAATCCGTCGGCACGCTTTCGCTCGAAACCTTTGCGCTCGACCCGATTGCCGCCTGTGCCACGATCACGCCGGATGCGCGGGGCTTCCGGCTATCCTATACCAGACCCGATGGCGAAAGCCGCACGATCCATGAGGACAGCCGCGTGCCCACCAGCCGCAACTGTCCAACGGACTACCGGCTTGGCGGTGTGATGACCTATGGCGGCGGCAGCGACGATGCGGTCCATGTGGCGCTGATCACCGTTCTCAGCCACGGTTTTGAGGGACCGGACGGCCGCTGGATCGTCGTTCCGTTCAGCCCCTGAGAGGGTTTTGGCCGTCCGCGCCGTTTCCTTTGCGGAAAAAATGCTCTAGAGCGTGTCAGGCCTCAAAACGCCCGTCAGCAAGACTTTGAACAAGGATCACTGCCCCGATGATACCGCGCTATTCCCGCCCGCAAATGACAGACATCTGGTCGCCGGAAACCAAGTTCCGCATCTGGTTCGAGATCGAGGCTCACGCCTGCAACGCATTGGCGGAAATCGGTGTGATCCCGGAAGGCGCCGCCAAGACCATCTGGGAAAAGGGCAGCGCGGCCACCTTCGACGTCGCGCGCATCGACGAGATCGAGGCCGTAACCAAGCACGATGTCATCGCCTTCCTGACCCATCTGTCCGAAATCGTCGGACCAGATGCCCGCTTCGTCCACCAGGGGATGACCTCCTCGGACGTTCTCGATACCTGTTTCAGTGTCCAGCTCGTACGCGCCAGCAACCTGCTGCTGGAAGACCTTGACGGACTGCTAGCCGCTCTGAAGCGCCGTGCCTTCGAACACAAGGACACGATCACCATCGGACGCTCGCACGGCATCCACGCCGAGCCGACGACCTTCGGCATCAAGCTGGCGCAGGCCTATGCGGAATTCGACCGTTGCCGCGCTCGCCTTGTCGCCGCCCGCGAGGAGATCGCCACCTGCGCCATTTCCGGCGCCGTCGGCACCTTCGCCAATATCGATCCGCGCGTCGAAGAACATGTTGCAGATGCCATGGGGCTGAAGCCCGAGCCGGTCTCGACACAGGTTATTCCGCGCGACCGCCATGCCATGTTCTTCGCAACCCTTGGCGTGGTCGCGTCGTCCGTTGAAAGGCTTTCGACCGAAATCCGCCACCTGCAACGCACCGAAGTGCTGGAAGCGGAAGAATATTTCTCCCCGGGCCAGAAAGGCTCGTCCGCCATGCCGCACAAGCGCAATCCCGTGCTGACGGAAAACCTGACCGGCCTCGCCCGCATGGTCCGGGGCTATGCGCTTCCGGCGATGGAAAACGTTGCGCTCTGGCACGAGCGCGATATCTCGCACTCCTCCGTCGAACGCATGATCGGACCCGATGCTACGGTAACGCTTGATTTCGCACTCACGCGGCTGACCGGCGTGATCGACAAGCTTCTGGTCTATCCCGACCACATGATGGACAACCTCAACAAGTTCCGCGGCCTCGTGCATTCCCAGCGCGTTCTGCTGGCGCTGACGCAGGCCGGCGTCTCGCGCGAGGATGCCTATCGTCTGGTGCAGCGCAACGCCATGAGGGTCTGGGAGGAAGGCAAGGACTTCCTCGAAGAGCTGCTGGGCGACAGTGAAGTGACGGCTGCGCTTTCCGAAGACAAGATCCGCGAAAAATTCGACCTTGGCTATCATACCAAGCATGCCGATACGATCTTCAAACGGGTTTTCGGCGAAAGCTGAGCGTTGCCGGGACGAGACATAAAACCAATCTGCCGCGTCCGGGAATTTTCCGGGCGCAGCCATCTCAAGCATCATGTGAATTGCCATGAAGATTTCCGAAACCGAGATTCTGATCGTACCCGGCTATAAGAATGCCGGCCCTGACCACTGGCAGACCCGGTGGGAAAAAGCTTTCCACTGCGCGTCGTGTGGAGCAGGAAGCCTGGTCAAAGCCTGTGTGCGAGGACTGGATCGCACGGCTCGCCGAAGAGGTGAACCGCGCTGAACGTCCCGTGGTGCTTGTCGCCCATTCGCTCGGCATTCCGACATCGGTGCTGGCGATCCCGGAGTTCAGGAAACGCGTTGCCGGCGCCTTCTTCGTCGCGCCGCCTGAGGTCGACAACCCGTCAGTGCGCCCGAAACACATGATGACCTTCGGCCCCTACCCGCACGACCCGCTGCCGTTCCCAACAATCGTTATTGCCAGCCGCAATGATCCGTTCGGACGTTTCGAGCCGGCACGCGACATTGCCGCCGCCTGGGGCGCCAATTTTTCGATATCGGCGAAGCCGGCCATATCAACGACAAGGCGGGCTTCGGCCCCTGGCCGGAAGGCACGCTGATGTTCGGGCGTTTCGTTTCCGGGCTGCGCTAGATCCCGCACGCTCGATGAGATTGATTGCGATCACGCCTGACGACAGTGTCAGCAGGCACGCCTCCGGGGCTGAAGCGCAGCCACGTCTCCAGGCCGCCGCGTACACGTAATCGCATAGGTTGCTAATGGATGGAATTGACATTCTGTCTTCATTGATCACACTGCTTCCATCGGGCAAGAGTTGCTTAAGTATTGGAGCCGACTATTTAAATTGAACGTACCATGAATCGCGTGACAAGGTGCGGCGGCATCGAGAATTCGGACCGGTGGCAACAGCCCCTTCGAAAGCCCGCACTAGAGAACAAGGATACCCGATTGACGAGGGATACAAGGGATTCGGATTTTCTGGGTCAGACAGAACTTGCCATTGCGGTGACCGAGCTTTCTCCGCTTGCCTATGTTGCGCTTGAATTGAGTGCGTTCACGATTGCCGCCGCCAATCAAAACTTCCAATCCCTTACCCACAGCACGAGACCCGAAGGTCAGTGTATTTTTGACTGGATACATCCCGAAGACCAGGGCCTTCTGAAAAGCCTGATCAGGTCTTCGACCAATTGTCGTGGTAAAGATCGCAAATGTGAGCTCAGGGTCGGCCAACACGCCGACGGGCCATGGCGGTGGGTGCAGGCGACGACCGCCGCACTCCCGAAGAAAGAAGGCGAAACCCTCACCCACGGGCTGGTCTATTTTGTAGATATCCATTCCCAAAAACGCAAGAGGCCCTTGAGAGCGAGCGAGCGCGGCGCTGGAACTACGCGCTCGTCAGTTCCGGCCTTGGTGTCTGGGATCACGACTACCGACGGCGTGAACACTTCTATTCGCAGACCTGGCGGTCCATGCGAGGTTACGCCTCGACCGGTGCAACACCTTTCGCCAGCACCCAGGAATGGCTGCAAATGGTCCATCCCGATGACCGCGAGTTCGTCGCTTACGCGATTGAGCGCCAGAAGGCAGGCGACCTGAAGTTCATGAACTTCGAATATCGCGAGCGTCATTGTCATGGCCACTGGATCTGGATTGAATGCCGTGGTGACGCAGTGGAGTTTTTCCCGACAACAGGCCTGCCCGCATCATCGGAACGGATCACGATATCACCGACCGTAAGAATGCCGAGGCCCTGCTTGCCCATACCCGCCAACGGCTGGAACTGGCACTGAAGACATCGCAAATCGGCGTTTTCGAGAACAACCGCACCCGAAAACGCCTCTATGTGGACTCGCGGATCAGTGAAATCTATGGCCTCAGCGATCGGCCCGAACATATTGATATTCAAAGGCTCCTTGATCTTATTCATCCGGACGACCTGAAGCGGTCGCAAGCCCTCGAACTGTCACTTGTTCCCGACGGGCCGCCGCTATCCGAAGAATTCAGGATTTACCGCGAAAATGACGCTGCACTCCGCCATGTGCGCCACCTGGCACGGCTTGTCAGGAATGAAGACGGCGAAGACATTGTCGTCGGCATCAACTGGGACGTAACCGACGAAGCCCGCCTGCGTCAGGATCTTCTAACCGCCAAACAGCTGGCCGAGGCCCGCAATTTTGAGCTGGACCGGGCAAAATCGGACATTGAATATGCAGCAATGCACGACTATCTCACCTCGCTTCCGAATCGGCGTTATCTCGAAGATGAGCTGACCCGCCGGATCAGTATTGCTACAGGCACAGACACCCATGTGGCGCTTGTCCAGATCGATATTGATGACTTCAAGGCGATCAACAGCAGCTACGGCCATGAGGCAGGCGACATGGTCCTGCGTCATGTGGCAAGGGTACTACTCGGCCTATCCAAGCATAACGACTTTGTTGGTCGCATGGGCGGCGACGAGTTCGCTATGCTCTGGAGCCAGGAACGCGGATCCTCCAGTCTCCAACAAGTCGCTAAACGCATACTGCTCGAACTGGCAAAGCCGATCACGGTCAATGATGCCCATTTCCGCATAAGTGCCTGTATTGGCCTTTCCAGCCTGGAAGTTGGTGCAAAGGCCTCGTCAGCAACCGAATTGCTCAACGAGAGCGACCTAGCAATGAAGGCCGCCAAGTCCAAGGGGCGCGGTCAGATCCTGCATTATACTCCGGAAATCCGGGCTACCGCGTCGCTCGATCGCACGCCCTCTGATCGACTGATGAGGGCTGTCGACGAGAATGCCTTTGTTCCCTTTACCAGCCCCAATACGATGCCCGTACGCTGAAAATTCAGGGGATCGAGACACTTGCACGGTGGAATCACCGTGACGGTACGTTCGGCGAACCCGCCAGTTTCATTCCGCTCGCCCAGTCGATGAATCTGATGAACATCATCGACACCAGTATCCTCACACAGGCACTCGAAGACCACCGGCGCTGGAGCGACGAAGGGCTCAACCCGCCAAAGCTTTCGCTCAACCTTTCGCCGCACAGACTGAGCGACCCCGCGCTCGTCCCCTCGTTGCAGAATATGGATCTGCCTGTGGGCGTCCTGACATTCGAGCTGCTGGAATCGATCTTCCTCGATCAGCAGGACGATGTGAGTGCCTACAATCTGAAGCAGATACGGAGCCTTGGTATCAATATCGATGTGGACGATTTCGGCACAGGCTACACATCGATCACAGGGCTGCTGAAAGTCGCCCCCAACGGGCTGAAGATTGCACGCGAGTTGGTTTTACCCATCACCCGTTCGCGTGAGCAACGTGCGATTGTAAAGTCCATCGTCGATATCGGAAAGACATTGAATATCAATGTTATAGCAGAAGGCGTCGAGACCGAACAACATGCGCGCGTTCTCACCGCTATCGGATGCGACGCGCTTCAGGGTTATTGGCTTTCCAAACCGATGTCAGCACAGGGGTTCGAAAAGCTGCTGCGTGAAAATGCCCGGGTTTCCGTTTAGGACGACGCTCCGCCGTAAGAGGAAACGCCATTATTTGAACACCCCAACGGCAATTTTAGCCGCCTGGAAACCCGCCCCTGAAACCGACCCTCAGACGAGCCGGCTTTGCTCCAGAGCCGCCGCAATGAAGCTCGAAAACAACGGATGCGGCTGAAGCGGACGGCTTTTCAGTTCAGGGTGATACTGGACGCCGATGAACCAGGGGTGGTCGGCATATTCGATCGTCTCCGGCAGAACGCCATCGGGCGACAGGCCCGAGAACACCAGACCGCAGGCTTCGAGCTTTTCGCGATAGCCTGCATTGACCTCGTAGCGGTGGCGGTGACGCTCGGAGATTTCGGTGGTCCCGTAGATTTCCGCAATCTTCGTCTCAGCGCCCAGATGCGCTTTGTAGGCACCAAGGCGCATCGTGCCGCCGAGATTGTCGCGATCACTGCGCTTTTCAAGCGTATTGCCCTTTACCCACTCGGTCATCAGACCGACCACCGGCTCGCTGGCATTGCGGTCAAACTCGGTTGAGGACGCATCCTTGATGCCGGCCAGATTGCGGGCCGCCTCGATGACAGCCATCTGCATGCCGAAACAGATACCGAAATAGGGCACCTTGTGGGTGCGGGCAAAGCGCGCAGCGCGAATCTTGCCTTCCGAACCGCGTTCGCCAAAGCCGCCGGGCACCAGAATTCCGTGAACCTTTTCAAGATAGGGAGACGGATCTTCCTTCTCGAAAATCTCCGATCTCGATCCACTCGAGATGGATCTTCACCCGGTTGGCGATACCGCCGTGATGCAGCGCCTCGATCAGCGACTTGTAGGCGTCCTTCAGACCGGTGTATTTGCCAACGATGGCAATCGTCACCTCGCCTTCCGGGGTACGGATGCGCTCGCAGACGTTTTTCCAGGCATCCATGCGCGGCACCGGCGCCGGGTCGATCCCGAAAGCATGCAGCACTTCGTCGTCGAGCCCCTCGCGGTGATAGGCCAGCGGCACATCGTAGATATTGGCGACGTCGAGCGCCTGAATGACGGCGGACGAACGGACATTGCAGAACAGCGACAGCTTGCGCCGCTCAGCCTCGGGAATTTCGCGGTCGGAGCGCACCAGAAGAATATCCGGATGGATCCCCATCGCCTGCAATTCCTTGACGGAATGCTGGGTCGGCTTGGTCTTCAACTCGCCGGCTGCCGGAATATAGGGCATCAAAGTCAGGTGAACATAAACAGCGTTCCCGCGCGGCAGATCATTGCCGAGTTGGCGGATCGCCTCCATGAACGGCATCGCCTCGATGTCACCCACCGTGCCGCCGATTTCGCAAAGCACGAAGTCGAAGTCGTCATTGCCCTCGAGAACGAATTCCTTGATCTCGTTGGTGACATGGGGAATGACCTGAACGGTGGCGCCAAGATAGTCACCGCGCCGTTCCTTGTCGAGAATGTTCTTGTAGATGCGACCGGTGGTGATGTTGTCAGTCCGGGTCGCCGAACGGCCGGTGAAACGCTCATAATGGCCGAGATCGAGATCGGTCTCCGCACCGTCATCGGTAACGAACACCTCGCCGTGCTGCGTCGGGCTCATGGTACCGGGATCGACATTGAGATAAGGGTCGAGCTTGCGCAGACGGACCCGGTAACCCCGCGACTGCAACAAAGCACCCAGTGCTGCTGCGGCGATACCTTTTCCAAGTGAGGAAACCACGCCGCCGGTGATGAAAATATAACGCGCCATGGGCTTATTCCGATACCGTTTCTCAGCCGATTCTGCCAGAGCCTTTTCACGAAAAAGTTCCGGAGACCGCTTATTGTCACAACAATGCCCTACCATCCGCACGGATTTCAACGCGCCGGAGGGTGAGCTCAAAGAAAATCCGGCGGGCTATTGCGTCCCGCCGGATGTGTTCTGTCGAATTTCGGCGATCAGTCGCCAGTCGGAACGCCCGTTGCGTTCGAATCCGCTGCCGGCGTGCTAACGGCCGGATCCGGCTGCCCACTGCCACCGGTGGACGGAACAGCAGATCCTTCAGCATTCCCCGCTCCGGACGTATCCGTTGTGATCGAGCCGCCAAGCTGGTTCAGGATGCCCTGACCGTCGCTTTCCGCGTTCTGCTCGATCCTGTCGAGAATGTCCGAGGGATTGCCTTGGTAGCGCGAAAGAATGCCGAGACCGAGGGAGGTGATGAAAAACAGCGTCGCAAGGATGGCGGTCGTGCGGGTCAGCGCATTGGCCGTTCCGCGCGCCGTCATGAAGCCGGAGCCACCGCCGATGCCGAGCCCGCCGCCTTCTGACCTCTGAATGAGGATCACACCCGCGAGCGCAACGACGATTATCAGGTGAATTACGATCAGTACCGTCTGCATGAATGTCCAATCCGTCCCCGCTCGCAAGGCGCCAACGGGGCAATCCAAGAATATCTGGCGCTTCTCTACATGAGGCGCGCCACCAATCCAACCCCTTTTTCATACCTGCCGGGTAATCACCCAACCAATGCTAGCTGCCAAAACACAACCCGACCGGCATTTTGCACCGGCAAAGTCCGGGCCGGGCAAACGCCACACCGAAAAAGGGCAACCCTGAATTCGCCTCCAAAATACGCATAAAATCATTTTATTTTAAATACTTAACGATTTTCTACGAAGTAGAGTGTCAACTCAGACGATATCCTCGTAAGCATGGTAGATCGACAGGAAGTCGGCAGCCTTCAGACTGGCGCCGCCGATCAGCGCGCCGTTAACATGCGGCACGCTCATCAATTCTTTGGCGTTTCCGGGTTTGACCGACCCGCCATAGAGCAGCCGGAAGCGCTCGCCCGCTTCGCCGAAGCGTTCGATCAGATCGCGCCGCATCCCCGCATGCACCTCGGCCACCTGCTCGGGACCGGGTGTCTGGCCCGTTCCGATCGCCCAAATGGGCTCATAGGCGATCACCGTGTTCTCGCCGGTGGCATCATCCGGCATGCTTTCGAAGAGCTGACGGTGCAGGACCTCCATGGTCCGGCCCGAGGCATGCTCTGAGCGGGTTTCGCCAATGCAAACGATCGCTGTCAGGCCCTGGTCATAGGCCGCACGCGCCTTGGTCGAGACAACCTTGTTGCTTTCCTTGTGCTCCTTGCGGCGCTCGGAATGGCCGACAATGACGTGGGTGGCGAAGCAATCCCGGATCATTTCGGCGGAAATGTCGCCCGTATGAGCGCCGGTGCGGGCTTTCTGGTGACAATCCTGCGCGCCGATCATCAGCTTGGTGTCCACCGTCAGCGTGGTCGCCACGTAGAGCAGCGTCGAAGGCGGGCAGATCAACGCATCCAGTTTCCGCGACAGAGGGCCGCTGACGCCGTGGGCAATGGCTCTGATCTGATCGAGCGATGCCCGGGTGCCGTTCATCTTCCAGTTCCCGGCGATCAGCGGTCGCATGTCGGATGTCATCTGTGATTATCTCCCGTTATTTCTGTGTCAGGCGCCGAACCCTTTCCACCTTCTTCCCTTATTCGGAGGCAGGGTGCAAATGCGGGCATATCGGCCCTCCTCATGCGCCAGCCCGGAAATGTCCGTCTTGTTCCAGAACAAATCGCCGAAACAAGGCGGTGAAATTTCCGAAGCCGATCACCACCTAATCGGTTTGAGACCTGTTTAAATCGAATAGTCCCGTTCGGGCCAGTCCCTGGCGACAGACGATTTCCAGCGCCAGCCGACTTCATCCACAGGCAATATGCGACAATTTGGCACAGCATCGCTTAACGGCCCATTCTTTGCCAGAATACGTCACTGATCTCGCCTATAAGGCGTATATGCCCAAACCCAAACACTCTGCCGGACCTTATGGATAACAGCAAAGACCTCTTCGCCGACCTTTCTGGTAAAAGCAAAAAGGCAGCCGATGAAGACAAGGCGCCTCGCCCCACTCGTGCAGCTGCGCCTCCAAAGCGGCGGCCGGTGCCCCGGCGGCAGACGGCGACTATGGCGCCTCGTCGATCCGTGTGCTGGAAGGCCTCGAGCCGGTGCGCATGCGCCCGGGCATGTATATCGGCGGGACTGACGAAAAGGCACTTCATCATCTTTTCGCCGAGGTCATCGACAATTCGATGGACGAGAGCCGTTGCCGGGCATGCGGATTTCATCGATGTGCATCTCGACGCCGAGGGCATGTTGACGGTTTCCGACAATGGCCGCGGCATCCCAGTGGAAAATCATCCTCAGGTGCCGGGCAAGTCGACACTCGAAGTGATCATGACCAAGCTTCATGCCGGCGGCAAGTTCGACGGCAAGGCCTATGAGACCTCCGGCGGTCTGCACGGCGTCGGCGTCTCCGTGGTCAACGCACTTTCCGATCTTCTGGAAGTCGAGGTCGCGCGCGAGCGCCGTCTCTACCGGCTGAGTTTTCGCGTGGCGTGCCGCAGGGCGAGTTGCAGGATCTCGGCCCGATCCAAAACCGACGCGGCACCCGAGTGCGCTTCCATCCCGATGCTGAGATCTTCGGCCCCCGCGCCAAATTCGACCCGGCGCGGGTCATGCGCATGGCCCGCTCGAAGGCCTATCTGTTCGGTGGTGTGGAAATTCGCTGGTCCTGCGACCCTTCGCTGGTCGACGGCAATGACGACGTTCCGGACAAGGCAGTGTTCCACTTTCCCGGCGGTCTGAAAGACTATCTTGCAGCAACCATCGGCAAGGATTTCACGGTCACCCGCGAGATTTTCGCCGGCAAGACAGAAAAGACCGGTGGCCACGGTGCGGTTGAATGGGCAGTCTCCTGGTATGGCGGCGATCCGAATGTCCATTCCTACTGTAACACTGTGCCGACCCCTGAAGGCGGCGCCCATGAGGCCGGTCTGCGCCAGGCGCTGATGCGAGGGCTCAAGAACTATGCAGAAATGGTCGGCAACAAGCGCGGCGCGCAGATCACCACCGATGATGTGATGATCTCGGCAGTCGGCATGCTGTCGGTGTTCATCCGTGAGCCGGAATTCGTCGGGCAGACAAAGGACCGTCTGGCCACCGTCGAGGCCCAGCGCATCGTTGAAAACGCACTGCGCGATCCCTTCGACCTTTATCTCTCCGCCAACCCGATGGAATCAGAAAAGCTGCTTGACTGGGTGGTCGAACGCTCAGAGGAACGTCTGCGCCGCCGCAAGGAGCGCGAAGTCAACCGAAAGTCCGCCGTCAAGAAACTGCGCCTCCCCGGCAAGCTCGCCGACTGCTCGCAGAAAGCGGCCAGCGGCGCTGAACTGTTTCTGGTGGAAGGCGATTCCGCAGGCGGCTCGGCAAAGCAGGCGCGTAACCGCACCAATCAGGCAATCCTGCCGCTGCGGGGCAAGATCCTTAACGTCGCAAGCGCCGGCCGCGACAAATTCACGGCCAACCAGTTGCTTGCCGATCTCATTCAGGCGCTCGGCTGCGGCACACGAACGAAATACCGTGAGGAAGACCTGCGCTACGAACGCATTATCATCATGACCGATGCCGACGTTGACGGCGCCCATATCGCGTCGCTGCTGATCACATTTTTCTACAAGGAAATGCCGGAGCTGATCCGCCAGGGCCATCTGTTTCTGGCCGTGCCGCCGCTCTACAAGATTTCACAGGGTGGCAAGACCGCATATGCCCGTGACGACGCCCACCGCGCCGAACTGATGGAAAACTTCTTCACCGGTCGAGGCAAGGTGGAACTTAGCCGCTTCAAGGGGCTCGGCGAGATGCTTCCAGCACAGCTGAAGGAAACCACGATGGACCCGAAAAAGCGCATGCTGCTGAGGGTCGATATCGATGCTGTGGATTTCGAAGGCACAAAAACGGCCGTCGATGATCTGATGGGGACCAAGGCCGACGCACGTTTCCGCTTCATCCAGGAAAACGCCGCCTTTGCCGACAACCTCGATATCTAGATCCGGTCAGCGCCAGCCGAATGCCGCGCCTGCGTCACTGTTTCCATCCTGCGACCGGAGAAATCGGTTCCGACCAACTTCTTCGGCCGCTGCGGAATATTTTTTCACATAAATTACATAAACTTAATCGACACTATTCATACAGATGGCGCTAAACCTCATGCAGAGGATTAACGCCACAGGCGGCCTGCTTTGCTTGCCTGTCTTGAACGGCCCATTTATAGTCCCGATCATTACTTCAAGCGGAAGAACACCATGGTTCAACGTCGAAACTTTCTGCTTGCCGCAGGCGCCGGCCTGGTTGCCGGAAAAGCGCGCGCGCAATCTTCTCTGCCTGAGGACACAGCCATGGCCGATACATCCGATGAAGCCTTGCGTAAAAGGAAGGCCTAGCGCTGGCGCTGGGCGGCGGAGCAGCAAAGGCCTTTGCTCATATCCCCTATCTTGAGAGCCTCGATCTCGCTCGGCATCCGCCCGAAAGAAGTAGCCGGGACCTCAATGGGCTCGATCCTCGGCGCGCTTTATTGCGACGGTATGAGCGGGCGAGAAATCCGCCACTACATCGTCGATCTTTTACCCGGCGCCAGTCGCTCCTGAAACGCCTTCTGATCGACACCGGCGACACCTGGGGCTCGCTCATTAACATCTTCCGGCCGGCCGTTGTTGAACCGGAAATCCTGTTTGCGGCGCTGTTTCCCGAAGGCATGGCGCAGAGCTTCTCGGACCTCGAAATACCGCTGACGATCGTCGCAACCGATTTTTATCGCCAGAACGAATACGTGATGCGCGAGGGACCGTTGCTGTCGGCGATCTCGGCCTCATCCTGTCTGCCCGTTCTGCTAACGCCGGTCCGGCGCGACGGCCGTGTGCTGATTGACGGCGGCTTCGTCAATCCGACACCTTTCGATCTCCTCGACAAAGCACGCTATTTCACGGTCGCAATCGACGTCACCGGCACCGACGTTGAAGATATCGGCGAAATACCCGGCTCGTTCGAGACATGGGCCGGCTCGTTCAGCATCACCCAAAGCTCGATTGTTGCCGAAAAGGTCAAATGTGCGCGCCCCGATATCTTTATCGAACCGAATGTCGGCAGCTTCAATACAATGGATTTCTTTGAGGTTGAGGATATCCTGGCCGCTGCCGCCGCAGATCAGGACACCTTCAAGCGCAGAATTGAAAAAATCGTCGAAAACCAGATCATTGAAGACAACAACTAAAAAACAGGCCAGATAGAATGCAACAAGACGATCACATCGGTCCAGGCACACGCTGGTACAGCTCAAGTGCCTTCGCACTCTCCCTCGGCCTCGTCTTTTCGCGGCGTCCCTGACCCCGTCATTGATCCCGCGCGCCTTCTCGTTGCAGGGTGTACTGGCCGGCCTCGTGATGGCACTTGGCTACATGATCGGCAGGTTTCTGCTGGCGCTCTGGCGCGGATTGCAAATCCCGGAGCCGAAAGGCAAATTTGCGCTGATTGCGCGCGCGGCCGTGCTCGCGGCCTCCCTCGGCCTGCTGCTCTATTGTCTCTCCATGACCACGGAATGGCAAAACTCGGTCCGCGCCCGCGTGAATATGGAACTGCTCGAAAGCGGTGCGGCGTTGGTCGTTCTGGCCATCGGCCTCGGTGTGTTTATCCTGCTGTTCCTGATCGGCACCCTGTTCCAGATGGTCTTCGACACACTGAGGCGCAGGCTCTACCGCGTCATGTCTCCGCGCGTCGCCAATCTGCTCGGTCTGGTGATCGTGCTTCTGATCGTGTTCGTCGCATCCCGTGACTGGGTCCTGCCCTCGGCGATAGAATTTCTCGATGAAACCTACGAAACCGCACAGGATCTGTTCGACACCGCGCCGCCGGCACCGACCGATCCCTTCATTTCCGGAAGCCAGGACTCCTGGTGAGTTGGGAAGCGATGGGGCAACCTGGCCGCAACTTCGTCACCGACGCCCCTTCCGCGGAAGATATCAGCACGTTCAGCGGCACACCAGCATTGCGCCCAATCCGGGTTTATGTCGGCCGTTCTCAGGATGACGACCCGGAGGAACGCGCGAAAATCGCACTGGAGGAACTCAAGCGGCTTGGGGCCTTCGACCGCAAGGTGCTTCTGATTGCGAGTCCGACCGGCACCGGATGGCTGGACCCCGGCGCGCATGACACGATCGAATTCATCCAGAATGGTGATGTCGCGACGGTCGCGGTCCAGTATTCATTTCTGCAGTCACCGCTCGCATTGGTGTTCGAAACGGATACGGGCCTGAAACAGGCAACCGCGACCATGGAAGAGGTCTACAGCTACTGGCGCACGCTGCCGGAATCCACCCGCCCCGAACTCTATATGCACGGCATCAGTCTCGGCGCATGGTCCTCAATGCACTCGTTCAATGTTTTCCAGATGCTCGACCAGCCCGTGGCCGGTGCCCTCTGGGCCGGCCCACCCTTCCCCTCATATCTCTGGCGGCAAACGGTTGCGGCACGCAACCCCGGCACGCCCTATGTCCTGCCGCAGGTGGACGACGGGGAAGTTGTGCGCTTCTCCTCGCAGTTCCGCACGCCCGCGCAAGGCGGCGATCAATGGGGACAGATCAGGATCAACTTCCTGCAATACGCCTCGGACCCGATCGTATTTTTCGAGCCGAACTCGTTTTTCCGGGCGCCTGAGTGGATGCAGGAACCGCCGGCACCCGACGTATCGCCCTATCTCCATTTTGTGCCGGTCGTGACCCAGCTCCAGCTGACGCTCGATATGATCCTCTCCAAGGCGCTGCCGGCCGGCTTCGGACACAACTATCTCGCCCGCGACTACATCGATGCCTGGGTGGCCGTTACCAATCCTCAGCCATGGACGTCTGTGCGAACACAGATGTTGAAGAATATCTGCGACCTCGGCAGGGATACCGGTTGCGCCGTGGAATGAAGCGCCCGCAAACTGCGTGTTTTCGGTCACACTTGCCTCGCCAAGCACGGCGATCCCGCAATTGTGACCACACGGAGCTATGAAGGGGAACGCGCTCGGCTAAAAGCCTCTGTAGAAAAGCAAATTTCGTAAAATTGATGAGGCTTGAATGCTCGTTGACAAGACGCTGTCGCGCCGGACTTTCCTTCTCGGTGCCGTTTCAACCACCACGCTCCTGGCTGGCTGCGTCAGTCAGTACCCCGAGCAATCTGCAGCATCGAGAGCGCCCCGGGTGGAGGGAACGCCTTACACTGTAGCCGAACTGACCGAAATGTATGGTCCGCTGGATGACAACGGCTATATGATTCCGGCCGTGCCATGGCGGCAAATCGATCCGGTTTATTACCGCCAGCGCGTCCCGGATCCGACCGGCGAAGCCCCGGAACTGTGGTCGTCGATACACCCAACCGTTTCCTTTACCTGGTCGAAGCCGACGGTACCGCGATGCGTTACGGCGTCGGCATCGGGCGTTCCGGCTTCTCCTGGGGTGGCAATGGCGTGATCAAATGGAAGCAGGAATGGCCGAAATGGTTCCCGCCGGAAGAGATGATCGAGCGCGACCCGAAACTCGAGGCATACTCCAACAAGAATGGCGGCATGGAGCCGGGTCTGATGAACCCGCTCGGCGCACGCGCGCTCTATATTTTCGAGAACGGCAAGGACACGCTCTACCGCGTGCACGGCAATCCGGACTGGAGTTCGATCGGCAAGGCCGTTTCCTCTGGCTGCATCCGTATGATCAACCAAGACGTGATCGACCTATACAACAGGGTCAACAACCTGCCGACACCAATCGTCGTCTATCAGTCATAAGTGACGACAGCAGCTCTCGGCCTCGCCTTTGGACGGGGCAGAATCTCCATGAGACAGTGACCTGCATGTGACCAGATCACATCTGTTTCTTGCCTTGCCACGTCTTGAACGACCCCTATTTGACGCTCGTACACATTCGAGGCCGGCAGTATCCTCCCCGCCGGTCTTCTCATTCGAATTTCAGCGTGGACGGGTTAGGCTTCGCGCTGTGGCAAGGAGATTTTCATGAAGCTCAACATCATCATCGGCAGCACCCGGCCGGGCCGTGTGTGCCCCACCATTGCAAAATGGGTCAGCGATCTCGCGCGCGAACACGGCAAGTTCGAGGTTGAACTCGTTGATATTGCCGACTTCAATCTGCCGCTTCTCGATGAACCAAAGCACCCGCGGATGCAGGATTATCAGCATGAACATACACGCAAGTGGGCAGCCAGTGTCGATTCGGCGGATGCCTTCATTTTCGTGACCCCGGAATATGATTACTTTCCGGCAGCCGCTCTTGTGAATGCAGTGCAGATCGTTGCCCTGGAATGGGGCTACAAGCCTGCCGGGGTCGTCAGCTATGGCGGCATTTCGGGCGGCCTGCGCGCTGCCCAGGAACTGCGTGCACTGGTTGGCAACCTCAATGCGCACGCCCTGCCCCAGGTCGTTCCGGTACCATTTTTCCCGAAATTCATTGAAGACGGCACGTTCAAGCCCAATGGCGAGATGGAGACAGGAGCAAAAGGCCTGCTCGACGAACTCTTCAAGTGGGCCGGCCCGCTCGCAGACATGCGCAAAGCGGCCTGACTCGACGTCCCGGGCGGCAAATCGCCGCCCGGCTTCTGTTTTTTCGAGCGAACAGCCGTAAAACTGTCATAATACAGGTGGAAAGGCGCTCAACGCCGTTTCCAAGCAACTGACATTGCTTCATCCTGCCGAGCGTGGGAGACCCGGTTGGAGGAATGACGATGGACATTCGCCGCATGAAAGTCTGGCTGCTCGGCATGGCGACAGACGACCCGTTACCCTTTGATCCGCAGCGAAACCGACCCGACTGTCTTTGTCTTCATGCCAAGGGCGAGGACCGGCTTCCTCAACGCATCGCATCGCTCCGAAGCGTTCTCCCTCACTTCCCATATTCCTGATCTGTGAGCCAATATCCAAGGCCTACAATGTCGAGGATTTCTCGAAGGCGGCGCGCGCGGCGCCTGACGGTATCATTCTGCGCGGCGTTGAAAGTGCTGCCCGCATCCAGATGGCAGAAACCCTGCTGCGGGTCATGGAAGCGCGCGAAGGGCTCGATGAAGGATCTGTCGCGCTGATTGCTATGATCGGTGACAATGGCAGCGGGCTGCTCAATGCCCGCCACTTCTTGCACCGGCACGGGCGCCTGATTGCTCTTGGCTATGATGGTGATGCACTCGAACAGGACCATGGCGACGGCACCATCGCCCGCCACGGTGCGGTCGCGACCATGCTCGCCGCACGCAATCTCGGCATCCCCGCTATCGATTTCAGCGCAGCACGGTCACCGGCGGAAGCCTTTGAAACCTCCTGCCACCAGTCGGCCCGCTCCGGTTTTGCCGGCAAGCTCACTGAAAACCCGGACCATATCGGCATCATCAAGAACGCTTTCGGCACCGCCTGACCATGTCTTGAGACGCTAAGGCCGACAAGGGCGGTTGCGACCGGCAGCCCCAAAGAATCAGCTGAAAATTAAACTTCTGCTCAGCCAGGCCGCGCCATCTCGAACACATCGCCGCCATCGCAATAATCAAGATAGCCAAGGCGCGCCAGTGGCCGCACCCTCGCCATGTCGAGGAGGCCCTCGCTGGTCAGTGCCTCGTCCTTGATATGAATTGCGACCACCTGCCCGAACACCATCCGGCTTTCCGAACTGGCACCTTCAAGTGCAGGAGGCTCCATGATTGCCGTCATCCGGCATTCAAGCACGGCGTAAGCTTCGCCAACAAAGGGAGCATCGACAAGCCGGCCTGATATCGACTTAAGTCCGGCCGCCTCGAATTCACTTGTGCCATGGTCAAGCGGTGCCGACGTGTTGTTCATCTTCTCGGCAAGGTCGCGGCTCACCATGCTGGCGGTGAACACGCCGGTCTCGGCAATATTGCGCACGCTGTCCTTGATGCCGTCCGACGAAAACATGATAATTTTCGGCATCGTGGAAACGGCATTGAAGAAGGAATAGGGCGCAAGATTATCTTGTCCGTCGCTGCTGCGCGAACCGATCCAGCCGATAGGCCGCGGCGACACAATCGCCTTGAAAGGATCGTGAGACAGTCCGTGTTCGTTCCGATCGGTCGCATAAAACATCTCAGAGAGCCCCGCGCCAGGTCACAACATCGGCAAGCGCCGGTCGCACACGCTCGAACGGCTCTTCGGTGCGGGTGCCGATGTGAACGAAGCCGACGATCCTCTCGCCGGGCGCAACGCCAAGCACCGGAAAGGCGCGTTCGTCGAAAGCATACCACTCGCTAAGCCAGGTGGCACCGTAGCCGAAGGCATTGGCCGCCGCCACAAGATTATAGCAGGCGGCACCGGCAGACATGATCTGCTCCCATTCAGGGATCTTCGGGTGAATAGCGGCACTGCTAATGACACCGACCACCACAGGCGCCCGCATCAGGCGTTCGCGTTCGAGTTTCAAGCGCTCCAAAGATGCGTCGGGATCGTCCTCCCTGGCAATCGCGGCCAGTGCTTCACCAACCTCTGCACGCACAGACCCAGCATAAACAATGAAACGCCAGGGTGCGAGCTTGCCGTGATCAGGAACACGCGCGGCGATGGTCAGGATTTCTTCCAGTTCCGCCCGCCCGGGACCCGGTGCGTCCAACTGAAGAACCGGCGTCGACCGGCGTGATTTCAGAAAATCGACGACAGCTTGATTTTTCTCGTTCAAAGCAAACCTCATACATTCAAAAAGACGGCCTGCGCCCTTGAAAAGGCCATGATATTCAGGCCACAACGCAACCAGTATTTGGATTGAACGCTTGCGATCGGCAAGTCAACCGGCGGACAACATGGTTCTGGATCGAGCGTACCGACATCCCTTTCGTGGCTGCTAGCCGCTTTGCTTTTCGGATTGCTGCTGGCAGCGGCACCGGCATGGGCACAATCAGAATCCACAGATGACCCATTCGCGATGATGCGCGGCACCCAGGCGCCCGGCGAGAAGCGCGCTGTGTCGCTTGAGGCGCGCCTCACAGAAGATGGCGAAGCCATGCGCGAAGGGCTGACTTGGCGGGTCTTCAAATCGGTACCGGACAGCAACGGACGGCTGGAACTCGTGGCCTCCGCCGAGGGCGGTAGCAAGATGATTGAACTGACGCCGGGCGATTATTTCGTTAATTGCGCCTTCGGGCGTGCATCGACTACGCGGAAAATCTCCATCGCCCGAAACGGCGAGGATGCGATCGAGGTCGCTCTGGTGTTGCATGCCGGCGGGCTGGTTCTGAATGCAACGCTGGGCGATGATGCACCGGCTGACCAGGATCTGCTCCGCTTTGCCATCTATGAAGATCGCGGCGAGCAACGCGAACTCGTGATTGATGACGTCAGACCCGGCACGATCCTGCGCCTGCGGAGGGGACCTATAACATCGTGTCACTCTACGGTGAACTGAATGCCGAATCCCATGCACGCCTCAAAGTGAAGGCGGGAGAAATCACCGAGGCGACGATGAAACAGCATGCTGCCGTTGTCTCACTGACGCTGGCAGCCACAAGCGGCGGCGAAGCATTGGCCGATACGTCTTGGACGATACTGGGGGCATCAGGAGACGTGCTGACCGAGAGCCGCAGCGCCTTCCCTCGATGATCCTCGCAGAAGGCGAATACACCGCCGTCGCCCGGAACAAGGACAATGTCTACGAAAAGAATTTTTCGGTCACCCCCGGTCGAAACCAGCTGGTCGAGCTGCTGCTGAACCAAGACCAAGCCGAATTCGCATCAGGCAACGTCAACTGAGCGGTACGACAGCCATGGCGGTCATGGGCGCCAAGCCCACTATTGCTGCACAAAACAGCGGCTGAAGTGACGTTTTAGGGGCCACACCTGCCATCGGCGCCGTCGAAAGCGTATCGTATTCGCCAGTGACAACGAACCCTGAAAAAGGCGTGGCCAGCAAGCCACGCCTTTTTCTTCAAATCAGAGCGCTGCTTGCTTGCGCTTCAGATCCGGCGGCGTCGCCTCTTCGGTCAGGAGCGAGATCGCCTCGGCAAGCGACATCGACTGCTGGTCACGCGAGCCCAGGCGGCGAATATTGACTGCCTCTTCTTCTGCCTCACGCATGCCGCAGACGAGAATGACCGGTACCTTGGCCAGCGAATGCTCGCGGACCTTGTAGTTGATCTTCTCGTTGCGGAAGTCGGTTCCAACCGACAGACCGGCAGCGCGTAGCTTTTCGGCAACCTTGCGGCCATAGTCATCCGCTTCCGAAGTGATGGTCGCAACCACCACCTGCTGCGGCGCAAACCAGAGCGGCATATGGCCGGCATGGTTTTCGATCAGAATGCCGAGGAAGCGCTCCAGCGAACCGCAGATCGCGCGGTGCACCATGACCGGCTGCTTCTTCTCCGACGTCGAGTCGATATAGAAAGCGCCGAAGCGTTCCGGCAGGTTGAAGTCCACCTGGGTCGTGCCGCACTGCCATTCGCGCCCGATCGCGTCCCTCAGGGTATATTCAAACTTCGGCCCGTAAAACGCACCCTCACCCGGCAGAATACCGGTCTTGATGCGGCCGCCAGACTGCGCCTCGATGGTCTTCAGAACCTCGGTCATGATCGCCTCGGCGTGATCCCAGTTTTCGTCCGAACCGACGCGTTTTTCGGGACGCGTGGATAGTTTCACCACGATCTCACCGAAGCCGAAATCCTCATAGACCGACAGGATCAGGTCGTTGATCTTCAGGCATTCCTCGGCAAGCTGCTCTTCGGTGCAGAACACATGGGCATCGTCCTGCGTGAAACCGCGTACGCGCATCAGCCCGTGCATGGCGCCCGACGGCTCGTAGCGATGCACGACACCGAATTCAGCGTAGCGGATCGGCAGGTCGCGGTAGGATTTGAGACCGTGTTTGAACAGCTGGACATGACCGGGGCAGTTCATCGGCTTCAGCGCGAACACCCGCTTGTCCTCGGCTTCCTCATCGGCGCAGGCAACCGCGAACATGTTCTCGCGGTACCATTCCCAATGGCCGGAGGTCTGCCACAGCGATGTGTCGAGTACCTGCGGCGCATTGACTTCCTCATAATCGCCTTCAAGGCGGCGCCGCATATAGGAGGTCAACGACTGGAACATGCGCCAGCCCTTGGAATGCCAGAACACGACGCCCGGACCCTCTTCCTGAAAGTGGAACAGGTCCATTTCGCGGCCAAGCCGGCGGTGGTCGCGCTTTTCGGCTTCCTCGAGGAAATTGAGATAGGCGTCGAGCTGTTTCTTATCGGCCCAGGCCGTGCCGTAGATTCGGGTCAGCATCGGATTGTTGCTGTCGCCGCGCCAATAGGCACCGGCCACCTTCATCAGCTTGAAGGAATCGCCGATCTGCCCGGTCGAGGGCATGTGCGGGCCGCGGCAAAGGTCAAACCAGTCACCCTGATGATAGATCTTGACGTCCTGATCTTCCGGGATCGCGTCAACGAGTTCGACCTTGTAGGCCTCGCCCTTTTCGGCAAACACCTGCCTGGTCTTGTCGCGCGACCAGACTTCCTTGGTAAAGGCTGCATTGCGCTTGATGATTTCCTTCATCTTCTTTTCGATCTTCGGAAGATCGTCAGGCGTGAAGGGCGTTTCGCGCGCGAAATCGTAATAGAAACCGTTCTCGATCACCGGACCGATGGTCACCTGCGTTCCCGGCCACAATTCCTGCACGGCCTCAGCCATCACATGGGCGCAGTCATGGCGGATCAGCTCCAGCGCACGGTCATCGGTGCGGGTGACGATCTCGATGCGGCCACTCTCAACCGGATCGGCAAGGTCGCGCAGCTCGCCGTCGAGCGCGATCGCGACGGCCTTTTTGGCTAGCGATTTTGAAATCGACTCAGCAACTTCGCGGCCGGACGTGCCGGCAGCATATTCGCGATTGGAGCCATCAGGAAAAACAAGGGAAATCTGATCAGACATATCTTCTCCTTAAACCAGTCCCGCCAACGAATGCGGGTGGACAACAGGCCGTTCTGCACGACCATTTCAACGAGGCCGCTCAATATAAAAAAACGGCCCTGCGTAAAGCCGCAAGGCCGTTTGATGCTGACCAGTATGACTGCGATGTCAGAATTTCGCGCCAAGTCCGACGGTGACGACGTTCGAGGACGTTTCCTGGCTGGCCTTGTTGCCTGCCCCGAAATAGCCCGAGAAATCCGCACTCGGATAGCCCGTGTAACGGTATTCGAGCCTGGCAAAGATGTTGTCGGTGAAGGCATAGTCGACACCCGCGCCGACAGTGTAACCGTAGATCACCTCATGCGGGCGCTTCGACCCCTTTCCCAGATAGAAGTTTGAGATCGCAAGACCTGCCGTACCGTAAACAAGCACGTTTTCCAGCGCATAACCAATCCTGCCCCGCAGCGATCCGCCCCAGTTGATGCCATGAGTACGCGACACACCGCCAGCGTCATACTGGCTCTCGTTGAAAGTGTAGTTGACATCGCCTTCGGCGCCGACAACGAGATTATTGTCGAACTGGAAATTATAGCCGGCAAACAGTCCGACAACCGGGCCGGCAAGACTATCGCTCCACGAAGAGCTGCCGGCCGCGCCTGAAATCGTGCCCCGGGCATGGGTCCAGTCATATCCGCCCCGAAGCCCGAGGTACGGGCCGTCCCATTGTGGTTCCGCCTCCACATAGACTTCTTCATAGGTGATCGGCGCCGTGACAGCCAGATCCGCTGCCAGCGAAGGCCCACCGGCCATGGCAGCGATAAAGGCTGCCGCAAGTACTCTCGTCATACCGCAATCCTTGACATTTATGCTTTATGATCGATTAACAGCAAATGCTTAACAAACCGTCACAATGGCAAGAATTACGCAAAAAGTACTTAGATCACAGCAGTTCTGCGGGTATCATTCCCCGGATTTGGAAGGCTCCACCTTCATGTAGTCGAGTGGCAGCTCGGTGGAAAACTTGATCTGCTCCATAGCGAAAGAAGACGACACATCGCAGATCTCGATCTTGGCAATCAGCCGCTTGTAGAAAGCGTCATAGGCGGCAATATCCGGCACGACCACCCGCAACAGGTAATCGATATCACCACTCATACGGTAGAATTCGAGCACTTCCGGAAAGTCGGAGATTACCTCGGAAAAACGCTTCAGCCATTCAACAGAATGGGAATTGGTGCGGATGGCGACGAAGACGGCGACATTGGCATTGACCTTCTCCGGATCGAGCAGCGCCACCCGCCGTTTTATCACGCCCTCCTCCTCCATCTTCTGGATCCGCCGCCAGCATGGCGTGGTCGAAAGGCCGACCCTTTTACCGATATCGGCAACGGCCAGGGTTGAATCCTCCTGAAGAAGGCGCAAAATCTTTCTATCCAGACGGTCCATTTCCGCTCTCCGTAAAATATTTTTTCGGTTATAGCAAAAAAACACGGATTAAAAGAATGATTTTGTAGATGGGGAAAACGGTGCATGGAAGCGGAGTTCCTGTTCATCCGCCGCCATAAAGCCGTATAGCGACCTTCAGTTCCGGCAATACCTCCTGCTCAAACCACGGGTTCTTCTTCAGCCAGCCGGTATTGCGCCAGCTTGGATGGGGCAGCGGCAGGATGCGGGGCGCATGGTTGGAAAAATAACCTTCCCGCCAGTTGTGCACGGTTTGCGTCAATGTTTTGCGGCTTGCCGCTCCCATATGCCATTTCTGGGCGTACATGCCGATTGCCAGAACGAGTTCAATCTGCGGCATGGACGCCATTGCCCGCTCCCGCCATTGCGGCGCGCATTCAGGGCGCGGCGGCAGGTCACTGCCACGGGCATCATAGCCGGGAAAACAGAATCCCACGGGCAGGATTGCGAACCGCGCCGGGTCATAGAATGCACCCCGTTCGACCCCCATCCAGTCGCGCAGCCGGTCGCCGGAGCGGTCGTTGAAGGGAATTCCGGTCTTATGCACACGCAGCCCCGGCGCCTGCCCCGCAATCAGAATCCGCGCCCGCGATGAAAAATCGCGACCGGACGCGGCTCGTGTGGCAGACGGCGTTGTGGCCCGCCGGCGGGACGGTCGCGGCAGATGCGACAGGCGGCGATTTCGCCGGAAAGCGTTTGATCTGCGCAGCGGTTCATCAAACGCTTTCCTATGCCGAAAAGAGCCTGACACAAGTGTAAAGCTTACGGCCCGATTAAAAAACAAGGCTAACAAATCCTTTACGAGAAGCATTTCTTAACAATTGGTTCGTAAACTCCTTATCAGCGAGAAACGAGATTTGCGATGCGAACCGTAGCGAGGCCCACATGAAACGCGAGATGCTCCAGCGTCATGATCCTCAGGTGAACGATGAAGAACGTTCGCCGAACGAGTCTGACCGTGCTGCCGAAACGAACTCGGTCGCAGCGTTCCGGCATGCGCTTTCCGTCATTGAAAAGGGCATTCCCGCCGTTGCAGTCCTTCTGGTGATTGCCGCCGCCGGCTTTCTCTACATCGGCAAGGACCTGATCTTTGCCGTCTGGGCGCTCGCAGCGCTGGTTCTGCACGGCGTCGCCTTTTCCATCATCCGAAACGCCGCCCATGAAGGCAGGGACGCCGCATCGCTGGCCAAATGGAACAACCGCGTAATTGGTGGCTATTGGCTCGTCGGCGGCGCGTGGGCACTGACCGCGCTCCTCGATTGCAATGTCTGCTCGGGCGCGGCCTTCCCGTTTTTAAGGGCGCCATGGTCATCATCGCGCTTTCCTGCTGGCGCTCGGTGCCGTGGCGCTGCCGAAAACAACCTGGCATGTGTTCATGCCGGCTGTCGGTGTCTTCGCCGCGATTGCCTATGCCAGCCGCGAGCCCTTCGACGTCGGCCTTGCCGCGACGCTTGCCGTGGTCATGGTGTTTATCGCCTATTTCAACCATCAACTCGGTGATGGTGACAAGGCGCTACAGGCCAAGGAACGCGAAAAGGACGCGCTGAACCAGCGCCTCACCGAAAGCCTTGGAAAGGCAGAGGCGGCCGCACTGACTGCCGAAGAGGCCAACCGCGCTAAAGCCGCCTTTCTGGCCGCCATGTCGCATGATCTGCGCACCCCTCTCAATGCCATCATCGGATTCTCCGAAATCATGAAGGACGAGATGATGGGCCCGCTGAGGAACCCATATTACAAGGAATATGCCGCCGATATTCACAGCTCCGGAACGCATCTCCTCGACATGATCGATGGCGTTCTCGACCTGTCGCGACTTGAGGCTGGCGGCTACAGGCTCGTCGAACAGCCCGTCTATCTGGTCGACGTGATAGATGCTTCCATGGCAATGGTCAGCACTGAGGCTGCCTCCAGGGCAATCTCGATCCATTGCGATGCCAGTGAAAGCTCTCACCCGTCATGGCAGACGGGCGTGCGGTCAAGCAGATGCTCACCAATCTGTTGTCGAATGCAATCAAATTTTCATCCCAGGGCGCCGATATTCTGGTCGCAGCCGGTCACACCGCCGATGGCGGACAATATCTGAGCGTGCGCGACCATGGCTGCGGAATGGACGCAGCAGTGCTTGCCGCAGCAACGGAAGCATTTTCGCGTGGCGCATCGACGGCCAATGTCGAGGGCTTCGGCCTCGGCCTTTCGATCGTGCGCCAGCTCGTCGAGGCCCATCAGGGCGACTTGGTGCTGCAATCGACGGCGGGCCACGGCACACTTGCAAGCGTTGCATTCCCGCCGTCGCGGGTGACGGATCTGCCAGGCCTGGGCCTGCATGCAAACGGCTCAGAGATGACCCTGCCGCTTTCTCCCGAAAACGCGATGCCCTTCGTTCCCGGGAGCATCGAAATCGAGACGCAAGAGACTTCCCAGCCGTCTACATCCCGCAGCGGTCACCACCGGCTGGCCGAAGCGCTGAAGCGACGAGCCCGCAAAGTGGCCAATGATGACGAGCGCCGGATACAGGAACACGCCGACGCCGACCTGCAGATCGAAGCACTGCTTGAGGCGGAGATCATCGGCGCTCTGAGCCGCGAGGGCGACCGGCACAAGGCTGCAAACGCGGCCTGATCCAAAACGAGCCAACCATGATCGATATTCCCGTGCTTGAAACCGAGCGCCTTCGGCTTCGATGCCTGAGTTTTTCCGACTGGCCGGACTATCTGGCGTTTCTGGCCTCACCGAGGGCTCAGTTCATGGGCGGCCCGCACACGTCCGAAACGGCATGGTCGTATTTCTGCAACGACGTTGCCCAATGGCAGCTTTTTGGCCACGGCGCACTGATGTTCGAAGACAAGACAAGCTCTGCGGTTCTGGGACAGGTCGCCCTTTGCAAGGGTCCATTGTTCCCGGAACTGGAACTGGGGTGGTTCATCTATGCCCGCGCAGGGGGCCGGGGCTACGCGGCGGAGGCGGCACAGGCCATGCTGGAATGGGGTTGGCGCACGCACCTCGGGCGAAGCATCGTCAGCTATATCGACCCAGGCAATACACGTTCGATCAAACTTGCCGAACGGCTTGGAGCGACAATCGACAAAACTGCGAAACGCCCTCACCCGGCAAACCTCGTCTATCGTCATCGGGTGGGCTGACAAGGCCCGTCAGAAAAACACGACATAGACGGCATAGATAAAATTGCAGCAAATCAGGCAGAAGGTGGCGAAGGAGCCGAGGTCCTTGGCATGCTTGCCCTCCACCGACCGCTCCGGCGAAACACGATCGATGATCTCCTCAACGGCCGTGTTCAGCGATCTCGGCTGCGAACAGGCAGAACATCAAAATCACGAAGATCATAAACTCGACGGCGCTCGCCCTGACAAAGGCGAAAACAGCAAGACCAATGACAAAGCCGATCAGTTCGTGGCGAAACGCCTGTTCCTTCAGCAAGCGCAAAAAGCCGTGCCAGGAATAGCCTCCCGCCGCCAGAAGATGGCGAAAACCCTTTTCTTTTCGACGGGCGGTTCTGTCATATCATCTCCTGCTCGCACATGCTCCAATCGGAGCAACCTGCCACCGCCGTGTAACATTGGCGCGACAAGCCTTTGATGGCGTTCAATAATACCTGTTTATACAGCGTACTTCCAAACGTCACATCTTCGACATGCTTTGAGGAGAACCGGCAATATGTCGCCTGACCGGTGGGGAGGACATTAAGCGCGACCGGAAACGCCCGCCTCCTCAAAAGTCGCCATGCCCGTGTGGCAGGCGGCTGCGGATTTCACCAGGCTCGCGGCAAGCGCAGCACCGGTTCCCTCGCCAAGGCGCATGCCGAGTGCCAGAAGCGGCGTCTTGCCAAGCTTCTGGATAAGCTTCAGATGGCCCGGCTCAGCCGAGACATGCGCGATCATGCAGTGGTCGAGCGCGGAAGGATTGGCCGCCTTGAGAACAGCGGCGGCAGCAGTGACGGCATATCCGTCGAGCAAGACCGGAACCTTCTGCATCCGTGCTGCGATAATCGCGCCGGCGATGGCTGCAAATTCGCGCCCGCCAAGACGGCGCAGCAGTTCCAGCGGATCAGACAGATGGTCCTTGTGCAGAGCGACAGCCTTCTCCACAGCCGCGATCTTGCGCTCCAGCATCTCACCTTCGGAACCGGTTCCCGGACCCACCCATTCGGCGGCCGGACCACCATAAAGCCCGCAGCAGATCGCAGCGGCAACCGTGGTGTTCCCGATCCCCATTTCACCGAGGCAAAGAAGATCGACACCGCCGGCCACGGCCTCCATGCCATAGGCCATGGTCGCGGCACAATCACGCTCGGAAAGCGCCGGCTCGACCGTGATATCTCCGGTCGGATGGTCAAGCGCCAGATCGAAGATTTTAAGGCTGAGATCAACTGAGGCGCATATCTGGTTGATCGCCGCTCCGCCCTTTTCAAAATTGCCGACCATCTGCTGGGTGACGGTTGCCGGATAAGGCGAAAGCTGTTGCGCAGCAATACCATGATTGCCGGCGAAGACGGCGACCATGGGCCTGTGCACAGCGGGTGCACGTCCGCTCCAGGCGGCAAGCCACATGGCGATTTCTTCCAGACGACCGAGCGAACCTTCCGGCTTCGTCAACGCAGAATTGCGCTTTCGAGCGTTTGCCAGTGCCGGAGTGTCGGCACCGGGCAAGGCCTTGAGCAGGGCGCGGAAATCATCGAAGGGTTGTCCGGCGGGGTCCATGCGAAGCAAGTCCTTATCTATTTGCAAGAAGGTACGATCTATTCAAAGTCGTCTTAATCTGCAACAATGCCGCATTGCAAGAATAATGACTTTATGGAAGCGCTACCATGACGCGATTATATCGCCTTGCGACGCACCTTGCATCTGCGACCGGGTTCCTGACACGGCTCCCCATCCCGGCAAGATTGCAAAGCGATCCACCTGTGGGAGCACGTGCAGCATGGGCATATCCGCTTGCGGCAACCATCGCTGTGTTCTTGCCGGCTCTCATTCTAGTGCTGTTCATAGAGCTTGGCGCGGGCGCCCTACTGTCCGCGCTTTTGGCGATCTCCACAAGCCTTCTGGTCACCGGCGGGCTTCACGAAGATGGTCTGGCCGATGCTGCCGACGGGCTTTTCGGCGGCCAGACGCGCGAGGCAGCCCTTGAGATCATGAAGGACAGCTGCACCGGCGCATATGGCACGCTCGCCATTGTTGTTTCGGTAACGCTCAGAGCAACGGCACTCGCCATGCTGGTACCATTGGGGGCCAAGAACGCAGCGCTGCTTTTTATCGCGGCAGCGGCTGCAGGTCGCACGGCAATGGTTTGCCAATGGTGCGCGTCGCCGCCAGCCAAATCTGACGGCGTGGCCGTCACGCTCGGTCGTCCGGCCATACGCGATGCGTTGTGGGCTGTCGCCCTTTGCATCATCCTTGTCGGCCTTTTTCGACTCTCGCAGGTGCTTTTGTGCCTTCACTCTTTGCCACGCTCGCTCTGGCCGCGGCCTGTTTTGGCTTCTCGCTTTTTGTCACCCGCCGTCTTGGCGGTCATACAGGCGACACCCTTGGGGCAACCATTCAGATCGGTGAGACCGTTTTCCTCATCGCCCTTGTCATTTTCACCTGAAACCCGATATCCGATCAGATTAGACGTGCGCGGTCGCATCGGTTCAGCCTGCCCGCCTGTCGTGTTGGACAAGGGGAGTGACTGAAGTGCGCCTGTTCTGGATTTTGATCGCAATCATTTCCGTCGGCATGATCATGCTGATGGTCACGGGCGGCGATGGCAGCACGCTCGGTGTTGCTAATGACACCTTCGCATCGGCCATCTGGCTTGCTCCGCTGCTTGTGCTCGTTGCCGCCGGCGTGCTTCAGGGCCAGCGTAATCTCGGCTATGTCTTCCAATCGCTGCTGATCTGGGCCGCAATCCTCCTTGTCGTCTCGGCGGCCTATATCTTCAGGAATGATTTTCAGGATATTGGCGCCCGTCTGTTCGGTGGCCTCGTGCCCGGTATGACAATGACAACCACGACGATCGACGGTAAGGACCGGGTGATCATTGGCAAGGGGCGTAACGGTCACTTTTCCGCCAATGTCGTTATCGATAGGGTCAGCATGCCAATGCTGGTCGACACCGGAGCAAGCCGGATAACGCTGACGGCGCGCGATGCGGAACGGCTCGGCTTCGACGCCAAATCTCTCAACTACTCAACCATGGTCAGAACCGCGAACGGCACCGCCATGGCTGCCCCGGTCACGCTGAATGAAGTCGCGGTTGGTCCGATCACGCGGCGCGATGTCCGCGCGATGGTGGCCGGAGAAGGAAGGCTTGCAGAAAGCCTGCTCGGCATGAGCTTCCTTGAAACGCTGACTTCCGTTGACATGCGCCCAGAGGAACTTCGCCTGACCGATTGAGTAATCAGAGGAAAGAATAGAAGAAGCGCGCCGAGATCGTCAGAAGGAATATCCCGAATCCGGCCGTCAGCAACCGGTCGGAGATTGCATGCGCAGCCCGTGCGCCGAGTGGCGCAATCAAAAGTGTGATCGGAATAATCAGCGCAACCGCAATCCAGTTCACGTAACCGGTGGAAAACACAGGGAGCCCCGGATGTCCCCAGCCGCCGATGACATTACCGACGAAACTCGGCAGCGAAATCAGCACGCCAACGCCAGCCGATGTTGCAACCGCCTGATGCATCGGCCGGTTGTAAAGTGTCATCAAGGTGTTGTTGAGCGTTCCCCGCCAATGCCGATCAGGCCGGACAATAGTCCGATCAGCCAGCCAAAGCCGAAGAGCAAAGGATTTTTGGGCAGGTCTTCACCAAGCCGCCATTTGGAGGCCTTGGGATACAGCATTTTCAGGCCGATCAGAAGCGTGATGACCGCAAACGCGCCACGCAGCACATCGCTCGGAGCATAAGCGATCACCATGGCCGAAATGATCGCACCGAGCGGTATGGCAATGACCCATTGCCGCAACAGCGTCATATCGACCGCCCCGCGCCTGTAGTGCGACTGAAAGGAGCGAAGCGATGTCGGAATGATGATGGCAAGCGACGTGCCGATGCACAGCTTCATGCGAATGCTTTCATCCACACCGGCCATGGCAAAAGCCTGATAGAAGACCGGCACCAGAACAGCGCCGCCGCCAATGCCGAACAGGCCGGCCAGAAAGCCGGCTACACAGCCGGCAACAGCCAGCAACACAACGAGCTGAACGATTTCGGAAACCGGAGGCATGCGTATTCCTTCCCACGCACCTTCCAAGCGCAAATCAGAATGTTCTGAGATAAAGGGCTAAGAATGGTCAGATGTCATTAAAACGTGATCTTCTTACACTATCCCATGGCCAGGGCAAACGGGGACGAACATCGCGCGTTTTTTTGCGACGGCGTTTCCACAATTGGTTTTTATCAGCTTACGTTTATTGGCCCGCACCGTTTTAAATTTGTGTTCGAAAACAATTTCATATCACCATTTTTTTGCTTTTTTGATACCGGCTCCCCTGGGGCCGGTTTTTTGCGGCCTCGGCGAAGGCATAAAAAGGCCGGCCACATTACCGCAGCCGGCCTCATCGATCACAGCAGCAAAACCCGATCAGGATTCGAGATCGACGTCGAGAATTGCCATGGAAAAGTTGAACGAACGATCGCCGTCCTCGTCATCAAGGTAGATGACACCGATGAACTCGTCCTCGCGATAAACCTCGCAGGAATCGTCCTTGCGCGGACGTGCCCGAACAGCAAAATTTGGCCCGAACACGCGCTTGAAATAGGAGTCGAGCTTTTGATTTCGTCTGGCTTCAAGGGATGAACTCCGTCTGGTCTTCAAATGTTGCGGCGCTTTGACACGCGAGAGCCGATAATGCAAATGCGCTGACGCCGCGATTTTGGCAGTCAGCCTTTCAGTCTTGCGAACCGATCAGCTGATCCATGGAGCGAGCAGGATCGGAACATCCAGCCGTGCCGATGACCTTGGCCGGCACCCCGCAACTGTGGTATTGGCCGGCACCGGCTTCAAAACCACCGAACCGGCGGCGATCCGCGAGCAATGGCCGACAACGATATTGCCGAGCACCTTGGCGCCAGCGCCGATGAGCACACTGTCGCCGATCTTCGGATGACGGTCGCCGCTCTCCTTGCCCGTACCGCCGAGTGTAACGCCCTGCAGAATCGAGACATCATCGCCGATCGTGGCTGTCATGCCGACCACCAGGCCGGTCGCATGGTCGAGAAAAATCCCCTTCCCCATCTTCGCTGCCGGATTGATATCGGTCTGAAACACGCTGGACGAGCGGCTCTGCAGATAAAGCGCGAAATCGCGCCGTCCCTTGTTCCAGAGCCAATGCGCCAGCCTGTGGGTCTGGATTGCGTGAAACCCCTTGAAATAGAGCACCGGTTCCATGAAACGGGTGCAAGCCGGGTCGCGGTCATAGACCGCCTGAATGTCGACCCTCAGGATATCGCCCCATTCCGGCCAGTCGCGACGCATTTCGTCGAAGGTCTGGCGCAGCAGGATCGCCTGAACATCGGGATGATCGAGCCGCTCGCAGATGCGGTAGACGACGCAATCCTCCAGAGAGGTGTGGTTCAGGATGGTGGAATAGAGAAAGGCAGCAAGGATCGGATCCTTCTCCAGCGCGTATTCCGCCTCCGCCCTGAGGCTCGCCCAGATCGGGTCGACCGCCTTCAGGCTCGCCTCGTGACTGCTCTTGTCGGGATATGCGGCCATCCTGGCCTCCTGTGGTTCCCGCACCGAATTTCCGGCGCCTGTCATTCCAATGAAAGTCGCTTTCAGCGCAAATATAGATCACTGCGGCCCGAATACAAATGCGGCCGCGGTCAGATTTTCGTGTCAGTCCCCGTTCTGCTCCGCAAGAAATTCGAGGACCGCCTTCTTGAACACCCTGTCACCAACGGCCAGCATGTGGTCGCGGTTGGGGATATCCAGCGCGATCGCGTTCTGCATCTGGCTGGCAAGCGTCCGCGGTGAGCCGGCCAGATCGTCCTTGGTGCCAACGCCGATCAGCGTCGGGGCCGCGATCGTGCCGATATCGTCACGGGAAACGTTCTGGCGCGAGGTCTCGATACAGGCGGCAAGCGCCAGGCGGTCGCTCCTGGTCTGATCGGCAAAGGCACGGAACATGCGCCCCTTCTCGTCGGTTACGTCATCGAGTGACGGCGCCCTCAGCGCTTCGGCAATCGCGTCCCAGTCGCCAACACCGTCGCAAAGGCCAATACCGAGACCGCCGAAGACAAGCGAGCGCACCTTTTCGGGATGCGCCAGGGCGAGATAGGCCGAAATCCGCGCGCCCATCGAATAGCCCATCACATGGGTGCTCTCGATACCAAGATGATCAAGCAAAGCCGCTGCATCACCGGCCATCTTCGCCGGATAATAGACCTCCGGATCATGCGACTTGTCGCTTTGCCCGTGACCGCGATTGTCGATCGCAATCACACGGTAGCCAGCATCACCCAGCGTTTTCAGCCAGCCCGGATGTACCCAGTTGACCGCCGCTGTGGAGGCAAAGCCGTGAATCAGCAACACTGGTGTCCCGTCACCTGCCCCCTCATCGAAATAGGCAAGCTTCAGCCCCTCATGCTCAAACGAGCGGTTTTGCGGCAGGTTCAGGTTCATCGCGTTCGTCTCCGGTGTCGGCATCGGCCCGAAATGCATGACAGAGAAGGTCGTTCAAAACCGTCTTTCGATGCAATTCGGGTACTACACATTTGCGACGAAGAGTTATAGTGTCCGGGCCGAAAGCTCAAGGAACCGGAGACAATTATGGCTGGCCACGGGATCGCCCATTTCAAGAACGACGACGGACACAAAACCATCGAGATCGGCGTCAAGGAATTCATGTGCGTGGGGGCGTCTGCGCCTTTCGATCACCCGCATATCTTCATCGACATGGGCGATGACAACGAGGCTGTCTGTTCCTATTGCTCGACACACTACAAATACTCACCCGCACTTCATGGTGAGGAAACCAACCCGCCCGGCTGCGCCTATCACGTCGACGCTGCCTGACCTCACCCTTCCTCACGCTGCGTTCGTCATGGCGTAAAGAAGGGTCGGGAGGAGAAAATGACGATTGCACATGCAGCCATTATCGGCGCCGGCATTTCCGGCCTGACGGCAGCGCTCGCGCTCGCCCGAAATGGCATATCCAGCGAGATCTTCGAACAGGCAGAGGCGTTGACCGAGGTTGGCGCTGGCCTGCAGATCTCTCCCAACGCCTCGCGCTGCCTTGCGAAAGTCGGCGTTCTCGCCCGGCTCGAAGGCCAGTGGCGGGAGCCGAAGCAGGTTGCGCTCGCCTCCGGCCTGACACTTCGCGAACTGGCCCATGTACCTGTCGGAGAAGCCCGCAAACGTTGGGGCGCGCCCTATGGGGTCCTGCACCGGGCAACGCTACAGTCAGCGCTCAGGCATGCGGTCGCTGAAGAACCGCTCTGCACGCTGCATCTCGGCGCCCGTATCGACAAGGCCAACCAAGACAATTTGGCGTGGCAGACAGCAAAGCAGGTCGACGTCATCATCTGCGCCGATGGCGTATGGTCGCACAGCCGCCGCCAGATCAAGGGCGCACCGGAAGCCATGTTTTCGGGCAATCTCGCGTGGCGCTTTGTTCTTTCCTCCGAAGACGCGCCGGGATTTTTGAAGCGCGACGAGGTCACCGCCTTCATGGGGCCGATGGCTCATCTCGTCGCCTATCCTCTGCGCGATGTCGGCGGCTTCAATCTTGTGGCCATTGCCGCAGGCGCGAGTGCTGGTGAGGCCTGGCACACCGAGGTCGACAGCAGCTGGAAAACGGCGCTCGACCGTCACTTCAAGGGCTGGGTCCCTGAGCTGACGCGTTCGTTTTCCGCCGCCAAACCGACGTTCTGGCCGCTCTACGAAGTCGGCGAAGGCAACTGGCACAATGGACGCGACACAATCGCAATCGGCGATGCAGTTCACGCGCTGATGCCGTTTTCCGCACAGGGCGCCGCCATGGCGATCGAGGATGGCTTCGAACTCGCCGCCTTCCTCTCGTCCATGCCGGTTCCTCAGGCTTTTGACGCATTCGTGGCGCATCGCAAGCCACGACTGACAGCGCTGCGCAAGCGGACCAGTTTCAATAAATTTGCCTACCATGCAGCCGGACCAATCCGGATCGGCCGAGACGTGGTGCTGAAACTACGCTCTGCGGATTCGCTGGCCTCGGAGCTCGACTGGCTCTACGGCTACAAGGCATATGGGCTGGACCGAATTTAGGCGCCATCGTGCATCACTGAATGCATGGCGGGCCAGAAACGTTCATCCCCTTTCAGCTTGCTGCAAGATAATGGCGGTTACCTCTTCGAGAGAGAACAAGTCTTCGATATCTCACCGGGAAGCAGAACCATATGAAACACAGCAGACTGTTCAAGACTACCGGCATGGCAGCAGCTTTGGTGCTGTCGGCGTTTCAGGCACAGGCATCCTCTGTCGACGCCTATACGACATCGAACGTCAACCTGCGCGCCGGTCCATCGACATCCTATCCCTCGATCACGGTGGTGCCTGCCGGGGCAACGCTTTCCAATTACGGCTGCCTTGCAGACTACAGCTGGTGCGACGTCTCCTACAGCAGCAATCGCGGCTGGGTCTCGGCGAACTCGATCGAGATCGTCTATCAGGACCAGCGCCAGACCATGTCGCCGGGTGTAGCATTTGCCGCCGGCATCACCATCACTGCCTTTAGCGAGGCCTACTGGAACAATCATTATCGCAGCTATCCGTGGTATCCGAACTGGAACCGCTATGCACTGCCGCCGCGCCCGCGCCCCTATCTGCCGCCTCCGGGATGGCGCGCGCCGCGAGGATGGGGCGGACCGCCGCCCGGATGGCGCGCGCCGCCAGGATATCATCCCGCTTGGCACGACGCAGAGCCGGCTGCGCGCCCGGTGGAACGACCGCCGGTCGCGCGGGATGCACCAGCCGTTCGCCGTGAGGAGCCGGTGCGCCGTGCTGCGCCTGTGCGCCCCGAGGCGCCCGTTCGGCGGGAGGTGCCGCGCGCACCTGAAAGGCACATCGAACGACGCTAGAAAAACAGAAAGCCGGCGATCGGCAGGGGATCGCCGGCTTGTTTGACTTCTGGCTGAAAAGCACCACATTTTGCCGGTTCAGGCAGCAGCAGCGGCCGCAAGCCCCTTTTCCAGATCCGCCATCAGATCGTCGACATCCTCGAGCCCGATTTGCAGACGGATAACCGGACCGTCTTCGGGCGCAGTGCAGACCGTGCGATTGGCAAGATTGACCGGCACGGCGAGCGATTCATAACCGCCCCAGGAATAGCCGATACCGAAAATATCGAGTGCATCGAGGAAGGCATGTTGCCGCCGCCGGAAGGCTCCCTGCTCGGCCTTGAGAACGATCGAAAAGAGCCCGCTCGCTCCCGAAAAATCGCGTTTCCAGATGTCATGACCGGGAAAGGATGGCAGGCCAGGATGCAGCACACGGGAAACTTCCGGGCGCTCTTCCAGCCACCGCGCGACAGTGAAAGCGCTTTTCTGATGATGGGCAAGCCGGACCCCCATGGTCCGAAGCCCACGCAGGATCTGGTAGCTGTCATCCGGCGCGGCGCACATGCCGGTCCAGGTGTAGTGCTCCTCAAGCCGGGCAAAACAGCGCTCATTTGCAGAGGCGGTACCCATCAGGACATCCGAATGGCCGGACGGGTACTTGGTAGCGGCGTTCAGCGACAGATCGACACCAAAATCCAGCGGCTTGAAATAAAGCGGCGTTGCCCAGGTATTGTCCATCGACACGAGGGCCCCTTTGGCATGGGCGAGATCAGACAACTGACGAATATCCTGCATCTCGAACGTGTTCGAACCCGGCGCCTCGGTGTGGAAGATGCGGGTGTTGGGTCTGAACATTTTCTCGACATCAAGGCCAAGTCCGGGATGGTAATATTCCACCTCGACACCCAGCCGCGTCAGCACCTTGTCGGCAAAGCGGCGCGCCGGATCATAAACCGAATCGACAATCAGAATGTGGTCGCCCGGTGCCAGAAATGCCAGCCAGGGCATGGTGATCGAGGCAAGGCCGGAAGGATAGAGCAGCGTACCGGCAGCGCTCTCGATCGTGTTCAGCGCCGCGCACAAGGCATCCGTCGTCGGCGTGCCGTGGGTCCCGTAGGTATATTGTTGCGTTCCGTCGACGGCTGTTTTTGCATCGGGGAAAAGCACCGTCGAAGCGTGGACGACCGGTGGGTTAACGAAGCCGTGAAACGTACCCGGATCATGGCCGACATGCGCAAGAATGGTATTTTTTCCGACACTTTTGCCGGCAGTCTTTTCTGAAGCCATGATGATGTTCCGCTGAATGATGAGACAGTGCAGTCGCGCCGTGTTTTGAATCGTTACCGCAAGGTGGTCAAGCCGCAAAGTTGAAAACACAATACGACCAAAGGATTAGACTATTGAAAGGAAACACTGCCCGATTTACCAGCACGAATTTGCCTATATTTTGCCTCGGTGCCCATTTTTTAAACGAAAATGGACGTTTCTCACAAAATCAGACCATTTTTCAAAGGCGAGTATTGACCATCTGGAAAATTACGACTGTGATACACGAGCTCGCACCGAGGGGTTTGCGGGCAGTTGCTGCCGCTTGGCTGGAGGCTACCAGTAAAGGCCGCAACTTCAAGCTTCAACGATAAACAAAGGTTGGGAAAATGAAAAAGACGATTCTGTCAGCCGCTATCGGCGCAGTAGTCTTGGGACTTGGCGCTCAGGGCGCTTCGGCCACGACACTTGAGGACGTTAAATCAAAGGGAACTTTGACTTGCGGCGTCAGCACGGGCCTGCAAGGCTTTTCCGCGCCCGACAATGAAGGAAACTGGTCCGGTCTGGACGTTGACTATTGCCGCGCAATCTCCGCCGCGATCTTCGGCGACCCCGACAAGGTGAATTTCGTTGCCTTGACGGCAACCGACCGTTTCCCGGCGCTTCAGTCCGGCGAAGTCGACGTTCTGAGCCGCAACACAACCTGGACGCTCTCTCGCGACACCTCGCTCGGCCTCGATTTCCGTACCGTCAACTACTATGATGGCCAGGGCTTCATGGTGCCGAAGGATCTCGGCGTTTCGTCGGCCAAGGAACTCTCGGGCGCTGCAGTTTGCGTACAGTCCGGCACCACCACCGAGCTGAACCTCGCCGACTACTTCTCGTCCAACGGCATGGACTATAACCCGGTTGTTTACGAACAGCTCGAAGACGTCAACAACGCCTTCAATCAGGGCCGCTGCGATGTCTACACCACTGACCAGTCGGGCCTTTATGCGATCCGCCTGACCCTGACTGATCCGGACAACTATGTGATCCTGCCGGAGATCATCTCGAAGGAGCCGCTCGGCCCGGCATGGCGCCAAGGCGACGACCAGTGGGGCGATATCGTATCGTGGGTTCACTACGCGATGCTGAATGCCGAAGAATTCGGGATCACATCGGAAAACGTCGACGAAATGGCTGAAACCTCCGACAATCCGGGGATCAAGCGCCTGCTCGGCACTGAAACCGACAGCAAACTCGGCGCCGACCTCGGCCTTGACGAAAACTGGGCCTACAACGTCATCAAGCTCGTCGGCAATTACGGCGAAGTGTTCGACAAGGACGTTGGCGCAGGCAGCCCGCTGAAGATCGAGCGCGGCCTGAACGCGCTGTGGACCAATGGTGGCCTGCAGTACGGCCCCCGATCCGCTAAGTCGGACTGGTTGTTGAATAATGTATATTGGCGTATGGCGGAATTCCGCCATGCGCCGAGCAAAACAAGAACCCTTCAGGGCAACAACTTCCGGTAACCGGGGAACACATGGCTGATACGATAAGCAACGCTTCCTTTGGGGAGTCGCGGGCTGCCGCGCTTCTATACAATCCCGCCGTCAGAGGTTTCCTCTACCAACTGGTTACGGCCATTCTGGTTGTCGGATTTGTCTGGTGGGTCACGGACAACACAATCACAAACCTGCGGAACGCCGGCATCGCCTCCGGTTTCAGCTTTCTCGACAGTCGCGCCGGCTTCGACATCGCGCAAACGCCGATCGCCTACAATAACGATATGACCTACGGCCGCGCTCTGGTCATCGGCATCGTCAACACGATCATCGTCTCTGTCGCTGGCATCATTACGGCGACGATTATCGGCTTTATCGTCGGCGTCGGGAGGCTTTCCTCGAATTGGCTCATGGCCAAACTCAGCCAGGTCTACGTGGAAATCTTCCGCAACATTCCGCCGTTGCTGGTCATTTTCTTTTTCTATACGGGCGTTCTGTCGCTGCTGCCTTCGGCGCGCGATTCACTCTCCCTGCCGCTCGATATCTACCTCAATAATCGCGGTCTTGCCTTTCCCACGCCGATATTCGGACCCGGCTCCTGGTTTATGGGCGCAGCACTGGTGGTCGCCATTGCCGCAATCATGAGCCTTGCCGTCTGGGCGAAACGCAGGCAGATGGCGACCGGCCAGCAGTTTCCGGTGATCAGAACCGGTATCGCGATCCTGATCCTTCTGCCGCTCATCGCCTATTTCGTGTCCGGCATGCCGGTCACGTTCGATATACCGGTCAAGGGTCGTTTCAACCTGCAAGGCGGCGCCGTGATCGGGCCGGAATTCATGTCGCTCTATCTGGCGCTGTCGCTCTATACCGCGGCTTTCATGGCAGAGATCATTCGCGGCGGCATTCTGGGCGTCGCCAAGGGCCAGACCGAGGCCGCCAGTGCGCTCGGCCTCCATCCGCGTAAGGTCACCCGGCTGGTGGTCGTGCCGCAGGCGATGCGCATCATCATTCCACCGATGACCAGTGAATACCTGAGCCTCACCAAGAACTCCTCGCTCGCCGTCGCGATCGGCTATGCCGATATCGTCGCGGTCGGCAAAACCGTCCTCAACCAGACGGGTCAGGCTGTCGAGGTGGTGACGATCTGGATGATCATCTATCTCACCCTGTCGATCCTGACGTCGATCTTCATGAACTGGTTCAACGCCAAGATGGCCCTGGTGGAGAGATAAGATGGCGAAAGAACTGGCTTACGTCCGAAAGGAAATGCAGGCACAAAAGCCTGCGCCAAAGAAAGAAGGAACAGCAATCCAGTGGGTCAGAGCCAATCTGTTCGCCACACCCAAGGATACGATCCTCTCCATCATCGGCATCATCTTTCTGGTCTGGGCGATCCCGCCCATCATTGACTGGCTGTTTATCGACGCCGCCTGGACCGGGACCGACCGCGCAACCTGCGCGACCGTGGCACAGGGCGGCATGCGGCCGGATGGCTGGAGCGGGGCCTGCTGGGCGTTCATCGGCAACAAGATGGATCAGATCATCTTCGGTCGGTATCCTGATGCCGAACTCTGGCGTCCGATCCTCGTCGGCGCGGTGTTTACACTCCTGCTGATCCCGATGCTGATGCCGAGTGCACCCCACAAGGGCTGGAACGCATTCCTGTTGTTCCTTGCGCTGCCGTTCATCTCCTTCTTCATCCTTTATGGCGGCGTTTTCGGCCTTCCGGTTGTCAACACGTCCGACTGGGGCGGGTTGATGGTGACGCTGATCCTCTCCTACTTCGCGATCGCCGTTTCGCTACCCTTCGGCATTGTGCTGGCGCTCGGGCGGCGGTCGAAACTGCCGGTGGTGCGTACGCTCTCCATCACGTTCATCGAAGTGGTGCGCGGCGTGCCGCTGATCACCATCCTGTTCATGGCGAGCGTGATGTTGCCGCTGTTCCTGCCGGAAGGCATGACCATCAACAAGTTCCTGCGTGCCATTGTCGGCGTGTCGCTGTTCATCTCAGCTTATATGGCAGAGACCATTCGCGGCGGCCTGCAGGCGATGCCGAAGGGGCAGTTCGAGGGCGCGGCATCGCTCGGCCTCGGTTACTGGCAGACCATGCGACTGATCATCCTGCCGCAGGCGATAAAGCTGGTGATCCCGGCGATCGTCAACCAGTTCATCTCCATCTTCAAGGACACGTCGCTGGTCTCGATCGTCGGCATGTTCGACCTGCTCGGCATCATCAAGTTCAACTTCACAGATCTCGACATGGGCCTCGCCCGTCACTCCGATCACCGGCCTGATTTTCGCCGGCATCGTCTTCTGGGTCTTCTGCTTCGCCATGTCGCGCTATTCCAGCTTCATGGAGCGCCACCTGGATACCGGACATAGAAGTTAGCCAAAGTATTTGAGGGTAAAATCATGGTAGAAACTATCGATACGTCTCACATGACCGTCTCGGATACCGAGGTTGCGGTAGAGATGATCCACGTCAACAAATGGTATGGTGACTTTCACGTCCTGCGTGACATCAACCTGAAGGTCATGAAGGGCGAGCGCATCGTTATCGCCGGGCCTTCGGGGTCAGGCAAGTCAACGATGATCCGCTGCATCAACCGCCTGGAAGAACACCAGAAGGGCAATATCATCGTCGACAATATCGAGCTGACCGACGATCTGAAGAAGATCGATGAAATCCGCCGCGAAGTCGGTATGGTGTTCCAGCACTTCAACCTGTTCCCGCATCTGACAATCCTCGAAAACTGTACGCTGGCGCCGATCTGGGTGCGCAAGATGCCGAAGAAGGAAGCCGAGGAAATCGCAATGCACTACCTGGAGCGGGTGAAGATCCCCGAGCAGGCGGACAAGTATCCCGGCCAGCTTTCCGGCGGCCAGCAACAGCGCGTGGCGATTGCCCGCTCGCTGTGCATGAGCCCGAAGATCATGCTGTTCGATGAGCCGACCTCGGCGCTCGACCCGGAGATGATCAAGGAAGTGCTCGACACCATGGTGGGGCTTGCCGAAGAAGGCATGACCATGCTGTGCGTGACCCACGAAATGGGCTTTGCCCGTCAGGTCGCCAACCGCGTGATCTTCATGGACCAGGGTCAGATCGTTGAACAGAATTCGCCGCACGAGTTCTTCGACAATCCGCAGCACGAACGCACCAAACTGTTCCTGAGCCAGATCCTGCACTGAGGCGGATACCGCATCAAAGGAGCGGAGCCTCGGTCCGCTCTTTTATGGAACCATCAAAGCAGCCCGAGCTCTGCCAGTTCTGCGCGCAGGTCGTCCGGCATTTCGTCACCGCCATCGCCGAAATCAAGGTCGCGCGGTGCGTCTTCGGTCTTCAGGTAGCGCCAGCCCTGAAACGGCTTACGCGGCACAGGCACCGTGTCGATCACCTGAGGCGCAAGGATCAGGTCGCAGCGCTGGATCCCCTGTCCGTCCGTATGGTTGGTGATATCGAGCAGCGTCTGGCGGGCGCGGATCTGGCCGGCGATCACCCAGTAGAGCGAGCCGCCTTCAAGCAGCTCGTCGCGCCGTTTCGGGGTCATGCGGGTGGTGTGCACGCTGTGCGGATCGAGACCGGCGGCCATGGCGGACATGGCGCGCTCGGATACCCAGCCGCGCAGATCGTCGATGCTCGTCGCCCCGACACAGAGTTTGAGAAGATGAAGGCTCATAGCGCCCTATCAAGCGCGCGCGACGGGCTGCGTCAAGGTATGAGTGAACGTGGCCTCAGCAATCCACCACATTGACGGCCAGCCCGCCGGTGGAGGTTTCCTTGTATTTCTCGTGCATGTCGCTGCCGGTCTGGCGCATGGTCTCGATACAATTGTCGAGAGGCACGAAATGAGTGCCATCGCCCTTCAGCGCCAGCGAGGCTGCGGTCACCGCCTTGACCGCGCCCAGCGCGTTCCGTTCGATGCAAGGAACCTGCACAAGACCGGCAATCGGATCGCAAGTCATGCCGAGATGATGCTCCAGTGCGATTTCGGCTGCGTTTTCCACCTGCTCCGGTGTGCCGCCCATGGCCGCCGCCAGCCCGGCCGCCGCCATGGCCGAGGCAGACCCCACCTCACCCTGACAGCCGACTTCCGCGCCGGAAATCGAGGCGTTGGTCTTGATGATGCCGCCTATGGCCGCTGCCGTCAGCAGAAAGTCGCGCGTAGCGTCCTTGCCGGCGGCACTCTGGAACTCCCGGCAATAACGTAGCGTCGCGGGCACAACACCGGCCGCCCCGTTGGTCGGCGCGGTGACGACGCGTCCACCAGCCGCATTTTCCTCATTGACCGCCATGGCGAACATCGAGAGCCAGTCATTGGCCATCATCGGGTCGAACTGGTTTGAAAGTTTCGCCGCGGAGAGCTTTTCATAAAGCTGGCCAGCGCGGCGGCGCACATGCAGCCCGCCCGGCAGCACGCCCTCGCCCCTCAGTCCACGATCAATGCAGCCATCCATTGCGCCGACGAGACCGTCCAGACCGGCATCGAGTTTTTCGCGCGGCATGCGCGCTTCCTCGTTTGCACGCTTCATAGCGGCGATTGTCATGCCCGACCGCTTCGCCATGGAAAGCATCTCGGCGGCCGTCCTGAAGGGAAACGGGATATCGTCTGTCTGCTTGTCGCTCGCCGGAGAATTCCGCGCCTCCTGCCAGGCGGTCAGTTCGGTATCGGTGAGCACGAAACCGCCACCGATGGAATAATAAATCTGGCGCAGGAGGATCGTGCCGTCGGTATTCAGTGCATAAAATGTCATGCCGTTGGCGTGGCCCGGCAGCGATTCTTTCCTGTTGAAAATCACATCCGCATCGCAATCGAATGCGTAGCCAGGATGCCCCGCAGGCTCGACAGTACCCTTTTGCCGGATCTGGGCTATGGTCGCATCCATGGCATCGGGATCAACCGTCTCCGGCCGCTCGCCGGCAAGGCCGAGTATCACAGCGCGGTCGGTTGCGTGGCCGACGCCGGTATAGGCTAACGAGCCATGCAGGCTGACGCTGAGGCGCGAAACGACTGCGCCTGCGGGCCGTGGCCAGTCGTTAGACGCCAGAAGCGCGAGAAAGCGGTTGGCTGCCGACATCGGCCCCATCGTATGGGAACTAGACGGGCCGATACCGATCTTGAAAACCTCGAAAACCGACAAAAACACTTCGGTCTCTCCATTGCCACAAAAGTCGACCTTACTGCATCGATTAGGCGCCCGTGAAGACACATGAACGTGTCAATCATCGACATTGCCGCACCGGAACGCGACAGATCGTCCTCAAAAGCTGGCTTGAAAAATCTGGCGCAGATCGTAACCATACCCTGGAAACGAAAACAACGGCGGCCTTTGAAAGGCGACGCCGTTGTTTTGTGGAGAACTTCAATGCCGGTTAAACGGCAACAACAAGATAGGCAAATCCGAGAACAGCACCAATTCCGATGACAGCCCGCAGGGTTACGCCCCAGCAGGACTTGTGAGCGGTATCTTCCATGATCACTCCGGTTTTTTGACCCCAGTGCACTTTGGGAGGATGTGCACCGATGGTTATCGCTTTATTAAACTGTCACATAAACTGCAATGGCGAATTTTCAGAATTTTGGAGAAACCGTGCTTGCATTGGTTCTTCGCTGCCGACAAAACAGGATGATTGTGCCGATCGCACGCTTGCCAAGTCATTGTGAGCGCCTCGAAAAGCCGAACCATTGAAGGCCGGATCCATGACAAGTGCGGATTTTCTCGCCCTGACTTTTTTCTCTGCTGCTGGTTTGTTTTCGACGGTCTCGTCAGCGGACGCTTCGGGCTGATCCGGCGCACGAGCCTTACCGGCGCCATGCTGATCCATCGCAAACGCTGGATGCAGACAGCATTGATGCGCGACCTGCGTATGATCGATACCCAGATCCTTTCCGGCCTCCAGAACGGCACCGCTTTTTCGCTTCGACCTCGATATTCGCCATTGGCGGTTGCTTCGCGCTGATGGGCGAGGCCGACAGGGCACAAATATTGTTCGAGGATCTGCCAGGGTTGATACCAAGCACCCGCGCTGCCTTTGAAATGAAGGCCGGTGGACTTGCGGCGATCTTCGGCTATTCCTTCTTCAAGTTCGGGTGGTCCTACCGGTTGTTCAACTACAACACGATCCTGTTCGGTGGCCTTCCGATGATCACCAGTACGGAAAAAGACCGGAGAGTGCTGGAGCGCATGGCCGAGCGGGTTGCGGAGGTCAACATCATCGCCGCCCGTCATTTCAACACGGGATTGAGGGCAATTTTTCTCTCCATCGGGTATCTTGGATGGTTTCTCGGCCCCTATTTCTTTATGGCCTCGACAGCTTTCGTGTTCATGATCCTGATGCGGCGGCAGTATTTTTCCGATGCGCGCAAAACGATAATCGAAGCGAGCGAATCCAATAGCGAGGGGACCTGATGACCGCCACACCGACATCTGAGGCGAGCACCAAAAACCGCCGTATCCACAGCATCGATGCAGCGCGCGGGATCGCACTCGTCGCCATGGCGATCTACCATTTCACTTGGGATCTCGATTTCTTCGGCTATGTACCGTCTGGCGTCTCGACGCGGGGCGGTTGGGCGATTTTTGCCCATCTGATTGCCGGAAGCTTTCTGTTTCTGGCGGGGTACAGCCTTTGGATGGCCCATGGAAAATCGCTGAGGCTCGCCTCATTCGCCAGGCGGATTGGTGTGCTGGTTCTGGCCAGCGTGGCAATCACCATCGTGTCCTGGTTCACGACACCGGAAGCGATCATCTATTTCGGCATCCTGCACGCCATCGCCGCTGCGTCCATCATCGGCCTTCTGTTTTTGCGCGTGCCGGCCGCCATTACTTTCGCAATTGGCGTCGTCGCAGCACTATTACCGCATTTTGCAAGCTTCGATGTGCTCGATCCGCGTTATCTCGCCTGGATCGGCATGGCCGCGCATCCGCCGTCCTCAAACGACTTCGTTCCGCTTTTGCCCTGGATCGGGCCGTTCCTCGTCGGGATAGCAGTCTCCAGATGGACATACGAATGGCTGAAACGCCAAAGACAACTGCCAAAGCGGGAAAACCTGCTGACCCTTATCGGCCGGCACAGCCTGGTGTTCTATCTGCTGCACCAGCCCATTCTTTTCGGCCTCGTCTACGCTGCAACGCTTGTGGTTCCGCCGGACCTGGCGCCAGCCTATCTGTCGAGCTGCCAGACAAGCTGCGAGCGAACCGATGAAGCGGCCTTTGCTTAACTTATTGTACCTGCACACGCGATGTGCTGGAATCAGAAGGACTGCTGGAGCCACTGATGCGCAACCAGACCACCGACAAGGATGCGGTTGCACTCGGACGGATCGCGATGTCATGCAGTATACGTTAGAAAAGGCGGGAAAAGCTGAAAGGATCAGGTGCCGACGCCAATTTCAGCAAGGCGTGTAAGGCAGGTCTCTTCGACATTGTCGAGTTCCGTCATGATCTCATCGATATCGCGGCGTTTCTGGCGCAATTCATCGCGCCGGGATTTGATCTTGTCCATGGTTTGCTGGAGCTGACCCATCTCTGTCGGCGGACGGTGGAACAAATTCAGGATATCTTTGATCTCGGCGAGCGGAAGTCCAATACGACGGCTGCGAAGGATTTTTTGATCAGAACACGCTCATTTTCGCTGTAAAGCCGCGTGCGCCCACGTCTTTCTGGCTGCAACAGCCCCTCATCTTCGTAAAATCTGAGCGTTCGCGTGGAAACACCGAATTCACGTGTCAGGTCGGTAATCGAATAAAATCGCTTCTGCACAACAGATCTCACCACTATCAGTCGAATGAATAAACCAGAAATATTCTTAAACTTAAATATTAAACCACCAGGTCGCAATTCCCAAAAACGAGAAAAAGCCGATTACATCGGTTGTAGTGGTCACAAAGACGGTCGAGGATATGGCCGGGTCGGCGCCAGCCCTGTCCAGCAAAAGGGGAATAAGAATACCCGCCATGGCGGCGGCGAACATGTTGATGACCATCGCTGCGGCAACAACACCGCCCAGTTGCGGATTATCGAACCAGTAGCCGGCCGCTATCGCAATTAGCAGGGCAAATGCAACGCCGTTGAACAATCCGACGCCGGCCTCCCGGCGGATGATCCGCGCGGCATTGTAAATATCAAGGTCACGGGTAGCGAGCGCGCGCACCGTCACCGTCATGGTCTGGGTTCCGGCATTGCCGCCCATGGAAGCCACGACTGGCATCAGCACGGCCAGGGCGAGCATCTGACCGATAGAACTCATCGAAAAGGCCGATGACGCTGGCCGACAGAAATGCTGTTGCCATATTGATCAACAGCCAACCGAAGCGTGAACGCACCGCACGCATCACATTATCCGACAATTCCTCGTCGCCGACACCACCGAGGCGCTTGATATCTTCATCGGCCTCTTCGTGAATGACGTCGACGACATCATCGATGGTCAAAACGCCGACAAGCCGACCGTTATTGTCGACGACAGCGGCGGAGAGAAGGTCATACTGCTCGAAAACCTGCGCGGCCTCTTCCTGATCGAGTTCGGCATCGATCGGGTGGTTGGTCTCTCGCATGATGGTTTCGATCTTGGTCTGCCGCTTGGTGCGCAAAATGCGATCGAGATCCGCCGCCCCCAAAAGCCGAAATGTCGGATCGACAACAAAGATCTGCGAGAAGGACTCTGGAAGATCGTCATCCTCGCGCATGTAGTCGATGGTCTGCCCGACCGTCCAGAACGGCGGCACCGCGACGAACTCCGTCTGCATTCGTCGGCCGGCCGAACTTTCCGGATAATCCAGCGAGCGAGTGAGCCGGATACGTTCGGTGAAGGGCAGCTTGGCAAGAATACCTTCGCGCTCTTCGTCGGCAAGGTCTTCCAGAATGTAGACGGCATCATCCGAATCGAGAGCGCTGAGCGCGCTGATCAGTTGTTCGCTGGGCAGCGATTCAATGATATTGAGGCGGATCGCCTCATCCACTTCCGTCAGGGCTGTCAGGTCAAAATCATTACCGAGAAGTCGGACAAGTTCCGGACGGCTTTCATGGTCGAGCGCCTCGATGACATCGCCGATTTCGGATTCATGCAGACTGGCGACCTGATCAAGCAGAAACGCGCTGTCCGCATTGGCAATAGCCTGCTGAACCCCGCCGAGAAATTCGGCACTGACAGTGCCTTCCTCATCGTAGATATCGCGGGTTTGTTCGCGCGTTTCGGACTGGTTCAGCAACTCTTCATCCAGATGGCTCATACGGAAAACCTTTCTGTCAGCAACGCAATCCTGCCCGCGCGGTTCCGAAACCGCGCCCATCTCTTAGTTGGTTTCGCAGGAAATGAAATCGCTCCGGAGCAACCTTTTCTGATCGCGCCGCTGTGTCGCGGTTGGCGGCCGCGGCGCAGAGCATTACCTAAGTGATGTACGGTATTCTTGTTTTTTGTTAAATTCTCTTGAAATACAGTGAACTGGCAGAGACATCAGCGGCCTGGGGAGGTCACATGGAACGCGGTAAAATAGAGCGCGGTAAAAAGCACAAAGACAACGGCAAGGCGGCAGGCGGCTGGGAAGCGCTGATCGCTTCTGGTCGGTCGCTGATGGCAAGCGGCGCACCGCTGGTCGGGGCCCGGGCGCTCAGTAAGGCGAACCAGCCCGACGGGTTTGATTGCCCCGGCTGCGCCTGGGGCGACCCCGAGCATGGCTCATCTTTCGAATTCTGTGAAAACGGCGTGAAGGCGGTATCTTGGGAAGCGACCGATGCGCGGGCCGATCCGTCGTTTTTTCGCGTTTCACGGTCAGCGAACTTGCCCGGCTTGACGATTATACGCTGGAAAACCATGGCCGCCTGACCCATCCGATGCGCTATAACCGGGATACGGATCATTACGAACCCGTCTCCTGGGAGGAGGCCTTTACCGGCATCGCGGCGGCCCTCAAGGCGCTCGGTTCTCCCGACGAAGCGCAGTTTTATACATCTGGCCGCGCCAGTAACGAGGCGGCTTTTCTCTATCAGCTCTTTGTCCGCATCTTCGGCACCAACAACATGCCTGACTGCTCCAATATGTGCCACGAGGCCTCCGGCGTCGCGCTGACCCAGGCCATCGGCATCGGCAAGGGTACCGTGCGGCTTGAAGATTTCGAGAAGGCCGATGCGATCTTCGTGGTCGGCCAGAACCCCGGCACCAATCATCCGCGCATGCTTGGCGATCTACGCCGCGCCGCAGACCGCGGTGCACGTATCGTGGCGCTGAACACGCTGAAGGAGCGCGGCCTTCAGCGCTTCGCCGACCCGCAGCGCAAACGCGAAATGGTCACCGGCGGCAGCGCACCGATTGCAAGCGACTACTTTCAGCCGCGGCTGGGCGGCGACATGGCCGTCTTCCGCGGCATGGCGAAAGCAGTGCTCGACACCGACCGGAAGGCGCGCGCAGAAAGTGGCACAGGCGTGATCGATGATGACTTCATTCGCAACCATTGCCACGATTTTGAAGGCTATGTCGCAGCCGTCAGCGCGACCGAATGGAGCGCCATCGAGGACCAATCCGGCCTGTTGCGGGCCGAAATCGAAAAGGCGGCAGCGATCTATCTCGGTGCCGACAATATGATCTGCACATGGGCGATGGGCATCACCCAACACGAGCATTCGGTCGCCACCATCCGGGAAATCACCAGCTTCATGATGCTGCGCGGACAGATCGGCCGCCCGGGTGCCGGGCTTTGCCCGGTTCGCGGCCATTCCAATGTGCAGGGCGACCGCACCATGGGCATCAACGAAAACCACCGGTGGCCCTGCTCGACGCACTGGAGACAGTCTTCGGCTTCTCACCGCCGCGCGAAAACGGCAACAGCACAATCGAGGCCATCGGCGCCATGATCTCCGGGCGCTCCCGCGCCTTTGTCGGCCTTGGCGGCAATTTTGCCCGTGCTGTGCCGGACAGCGGCTTCATCGAAAAGGCCCTGCGCGGACAGATGCTGACCGTCCATATCGCGACCAAGCTCAATGCCAGCCATACCATGCCGGGCGAAAACGCATATCTTCTGCCCTGCCTCGGACGGACCGAAATCGATCTCAACGCTCGAGGCGAGCCGCAACTGGTCACCGTCGAGGATTCCATGAGCATGGTCCATGGCTCGGCGGGCATCAATGCGCCAGCCAGCCCCGAGCTTCGATCCGAGATTGCCATCGTGGCAGGGATAGCCACAGCGACGATCGGCACGCAGATTGTCGACTGGGCAGCGCTTGCACAGGACTATGACAGGATCCGCGACCTGATCGGGAAGACGATCCCCGGCTTTCACGATTTCAACACACGGGTGCGAGAACCGCGCGGCTTCGATCTTGGCAACACCGCAGCAAAACGCCAGTGGAACACGCCAACGCATCGCGCCAATTTCTATACCGGTCCGCTGCCGGAAAAGACCGCTTTTCAGGCACGGGAAGACGCCCGGACCGCTTCGTGCTCCAGACCATGCGCAGCCACGACCAGTATAACACCACAGTTTACGGGCTGGATGATCGCTACCGCGGCGTCTACGGCGAGCGCAGGGTGATCTTCATCAATCCCGCCGACATCACGGATCTTGGCGCGCGCGCACCAGAGCGTGGAAATCACTGGCCCGGACGACGACGGCGTCTCCCGTGTTGCACAGGGTTTCAAGATCATACCCTATGACATTCCGCGCGGTTGCGTTGCCGGTTATTTCCCCGAACTCAACGTGCTGGTGCCACTTTCAAGCTATGGTGAGGGAGCGGCACCCCGACCTCGAAATCGATCCCGGTGCGGATCCGCCTGAGCGGGGAGAGCGATCGCCGATGACGAATGACCGGCCCGAACCGGATACGCTCGCGGCCCCGGCTTCGGACATGGCCCAGCCTTTGGACATGGATCGCCTTGATCTCGACCCGATTGCCGCGTCCGTGCTGGCGCTTGCGCTTTTGGAAGAGGCCCGTGACAGCAGAACCGCCGCCCGCCACCTTTCGATTGCCCATGCACTGGCCCTGCGTGCCGTTACTACACTTTTGCGCGAGCCGTGCCTTATAGAAATCATCAAACGCGACGCTCGAACATCGCGGATTTTTACCGTCCAACGCAGCGTGCCCGGGCACTGACAAGCGATCGCTCACCTGCCCATAGCCCCCGACGGGAGCGATGACTGAGGCCAAAGCCGTTTGACTATATTAGCGTCGGCTCCTATCAAAGATAGTTGGCAGTTTCCTGAGGTCTATCAACCGTTTCTGTGGGTTGTGGAGGCGTCCAGACCCTGACCGGACGGGTTTGCACGAACAGGCAGGCGCCATACGACAGGAAGACGCCCCTCGGCTATGAAGGGCTGGCGACAGCGGGCAAACAGTATGTTCAGTAGGGGAGCGAGCAATGCCATCTGAAGCGGCGCTTATTCAGCGGATGCAAATATGACAAGACTGAAAGCGAACAGCATACCGCAGAAGCACCGGGCAAAGATCAGGCTATTTGCGCTCCTGACCCTGCTTTTCTTCACGACAGTCGCAACCGGAACATTTGTCGGCGGCTTCTACATTCGCGAAGCCGTAAAACAGGAAAGACAGCAGCAGGCAGAAATCCGCGCGGCAGGCTTTGCCAAGGCCCTCAAGTCGGTTCTGGACCTAACAGAAAAGGTCGGCGTGGCATTGTCGTCGTCACTGAGCGACACGGACGGGCTCGCCGCATATGACGATACGGTTCAGGCCTACCTTACTGCTGCACCGTGGACAAAAGCCGTGATTCTTCGACAGGAAGACCGAACCGTAGTCTTTCCGAGTGATATTGAACAGACCATGCGAGCCGTGGACGTTCCTGCCGGAGCATCGGAGGGCAGCCGGCAGATTTTCGGTCCTTATTCCCTGCCCAATAGCCAACGTGTGCTGATCTTCAGATACGCATTTGCGGATGGGACGCTCGACGTTGCGGTTGGTTTCGAAGCGATTCTCGATGCAATCGGCCTGATGGAGCTGGAGCAAACAATACAATTGAGCGTTCAGACAGCCACGCTTGCCGGTTCAGGCGGAGAGGCCACAGCCGGCGCCAGGATCCTGAAGACGGAAAACCCGGCGCAGACGAAACTGAACATCGGAAACTCCACATGGACCGTCAGCGTCGCGCCGTTGGCGCTTTCAGAAGGCAGTTTCGACTGGCGCAAGGCATTCGGCTTCGCGCTGATCGTATTCGCAATCGCTTTTTCACACCGCTCGGCGCGCTGTTGCTGTTGTTTCGGGCGCGCCTTCGCGACAATAACAATATCCGTCGCAGCATGATGGCGGTGGAGAACCTCTCGCGCCAGCTCGATGTGGCGCTCAACGCCTCCAATATCGGCCTTTGGGAACACGACCTGGAATCCGGCGAGCAGGTCTGGGATGACCAGATCCTGAAGATCTACGGAATGGAAGGCGGAAGCCACATCCAGAGCTTCGACAGCTGGAGCGCCTCCCTTCATCCCGAAGACCAGGAGAAATTCAGGCAATTCAGCTGGGAGGATGCTGAAAAAGACAAAGGCTTCCTCACTGAATATCGGATCATCACCCCCGGTGGCCAGGAAAAGACAGTCCGTTCGGCAGGTAATGCCTATGCTGATGCCGACGGCCGGCGCAAATTCGTCGGCGTCAACTGGGACGTCTCGGCCGACAAGCGCCTTCAGGAAGCGCTCACGGAAGCCAAGGCCAAGGCTGAGGCCCAGCATATCGAAGTCGAAGAAGCGCGCCGGCGCATGGAGAAAATTGCGCTGCAGGACACCTTGACCGGCATTCCCAACCGAAGACATTTCGAAAAGCAGATGGAAGCCGCACAGACCGACGGCAAGCTGCCGGCAGGCATGAAGATCGTGCTGATCGACCTCGACGGCTTCAAGACCATCAACGACACTATGGGCCACGTCTTCGGCGACGAAGTCCTGCGGTACGCCGCGGGAAAATTCAACGAGAAACTCGGCCCGAACGATTTCCTGGCGCGTACCGGAGGCGACGAGTTCGTCGTGCTAATGCGGGAAGACAGTGACGTGGAGGGCTTTACCAACGCAGTGACCGCTTCATTTGCGAAGCCCGTGCGCATAAATGGGAGGTCTTGCCGCATGGGTGTCAGCCTGGGGATCGCAACCGCGGAGGATTCCGCGACACGGCTTCGGACCTGCTGACCAAAGCCGACCTTGCGCTCTATGAAGCCAAAACCGCGGGCGGGCCCGCACCGTGAACTACACCAGCAATCTGATGGCCAAGACTTTCTCGCTCAAGCAACAGGCGGACGAACTGCAGGAGGCTGTCGAAGCCGGCGAAATCACGGCGTACTACCAGCCGATTTTCGATGTCAGGACATCCGAAATTATCGGCGTCGAAGCGCTGGCCCGCTGGCAGCATCCGCGCCGCAACCTCCTGGAGCCCAAGGCATTTCTCGATGTGGCGGAGCAATTGGGGCTGCTTGACGCAATCGACGACATCGTCTTCCGCAAGGCGCTGTCAATCATCGAACGCAGCAAGGAATCCGGCGTCTCACTCCCGGGCATATCGGTCAACGTTTCCTCGCAGCGCTTGCGTGATCCCGCACTGGTGTCCATGCTCTCAGCCCTCGACCTGCCCCTGGCATCGTTCACTTCGAACTACTCGAATCGATTCCCTTCGACCGCCCCGATGCCGCGCTGATCAAGACGGTAAACGCCATCAGGGCACTGGGCATCGGTATCGATCTGGATGATTTCGGATCCGGTTATGCCTCACTGGTGGGGCTGACCCTGGTCCGTCCCGACCGGCTCAAGATCGCGGGGCAGCTTGTGACGCCCATTATCAGTTCCGAGGAGAGCGTTCAGATCGTCGAAACCATCACACGGATCGCGAAATCCTTTGGCATCGGCGTCATCTGCGAAGGCGTCACATCGCGCAGTCACTCTGAAATGCTGCGGTCGCTCGGGTGCTTCCTGCAACAGGGCTATTATTTCTCACGCCCCATGAATGAAGATCATCTGATCGCACTACTGGGCAAACAGCCACCTTCCGTGATCAACTGAAGCGACTGTCTCTTCGCAGATGCACACAAATGCAGACATGCGCTTGGCGCATATCTTCTATTCCGAGATGGCACTGCACTTTTCCGGCCACCTCACCTATATTGGGTTCAACAAGATGATTGAGCCCACTCAGACGAACCGAGTAGGCAACATCACCTGACCCGGCCTCCGGGTAGATATTCGAAGCTGCGCACTCCTCCTCCCAGCGCGCTTTGATGGGCCGACGACGCTCCTCCTCCCAGTCGTTAGCCAAAGCAAATGACGCTCACCGGATCCTCCTCCCCGGTGGGCGTTATTTTTTGCCTTTTTCGGCGATTGTCGGCCACCTCCCACACCATTTCAAGCAGACCTGCCTCTATCTTGATAGGCGAATCCTGCCCTTCGGACGACGCCATGCATCCAGTGCATAGCGGCTTTACCGATAAGCCCCTGACCGAGTTACCGGGAAAGGACTATATCCCAGTCATCAGAGATTGAGGCGCAGCAAACAAGCGCCCCAGCAAACAGGAGAGAGAAACATGAGCATGACCCGTTCGTTCAACAACTGGATGAAGTACCGTCAGACCGTCACCGAACTCGGCCGCATGAATGCACGCGAACTGTCCGATCTTGGTATCAACCGTGATGATATCCGTCGCGTTGCCCGCAAGGCCGCATTCTGAGCGCGCCATTGACTGACTTTGCAAAAGCCCCACGCCGAACCCGGCGCGGGGCTTTTTTATGCCTGAACGATATCCGTTCCCCGAATTGAGCTCTGTCATCTGCGGGTGCCTTAAAACTACCCACCATCGCCACGCAGCCCTCAAAATATGCAATACCCTGCACAAATGCATGGCAGTTGCATAAAAACTGCACACGACGTTTCGCGATTCTCCCTGTATTTTCTCAGTCAAAATCAATGCAGCCACAGACTGCCGGAAAATTCGAGGAAACACCCATGCATCCCTTTGACTTCACCATGAAATGGTTCAGCTATCGTCGTACCCGCTCCCAGCTGCGCAATCTCACTGCCGCAGAGCTCAAGGATATCGGCCTGCTTCCGGGCGATATCGAGCGTGTTGCAGCCCGCGCATTTCGCTGAGACAAGCCAGACTGATAGTTTTGCTACGGCGCCTTACGGGCGCCGTTTTGCGTTGGTGCCACCCTATCCCATCTTGCCTTCCAGGTCGCAGTGACTATGTTGAAGCGCCTTTTCAAATAAACCGGAACGCATAGCATGGCTGAATTTTCGCGCTTCACGCCCTTGATCAGGAACTGCCATCCACGGTCCCCTTCGTCGGGCCAGAAGCACTCGAACGCACCCGCAATTACCCGATCATCGCCCGGATCGGCGCCAATGAAAGCGGTTTCGGCCCGGCCCCTCCGTGCTCGCGGCCATCCGCGAAGCTGCTGGCGACATTTGGAAATATTCGGATTCCGAACACCTGTCACTGCGCAAGGCGCTGGCGGATCACCACGGCTGCGGGATCGAAAACCTGATGATCGGGGAAGGTGTGGACGGCCTTCTGGGCATGGCCGTCAGGCTGGTGGTCTCACCGGGCACGAAAGTCGTCACCTCGCTTGGCGCCTACCCCACCTTCAACTACCATGTCGACGGTTTTGGCGGAGTGCGGATCAGCGTGCCCTACAGCCATGACCGGGAAGACCTCGAGGCGCTGCTGGCTGCCGTTCAAGAGCATGACGCCACGATGGTCTATTTTGCCAATCCCGACAATCCGATGGGCAGTTTCTGGCATGAGGACGATGTTGCGCGGTTCGTCGACGCGCTTCCAGAAACCTGCATGATGGTGCTCGACGAGGCCTATTGCGAATGCGGGCCGGCCGAAGCCTTTCCCGCCATCGATCGTTTTCTCGACAGGCCGAATATTCTGCGGTTCCGGACGTTTTCAAAAGCCTATGGACTGGCCGGCGTCAGAGCAGGTTACGTCATCGGCGAAGCGCAGACGATTGCCGCGTTCAACAAGATCCGCAACCATTTTGGCATGCCGCACCTCTCCCTCGTTGCCGCCGAGGCGGCCCTCGCCGATCAGGCCTATTTGCAGAGCGTCATCGGCCGCATCCGCGATGCGCGTGACGAAATTGCCCGGATCGCGCGTAAAAACGGGCTTTCGCCGCTGCCATCAGCAACCAATTTCGTCGCCATCGACTGCGGCCGCGACGGCGCCTATTCGCGCGCCATTGTTGAAGGGCTGGGCGCGCGCGGTGTCTTCATCCGCATGCCGGGCGTGGCGCCGCTCGACCGCTGCATCCGGGTTTCGACAGGCCTGAGCGAAGACATTGAGCTGTTCGCCCGAGAACTGCCGACCGTGCTTCAGGCGCTGGACTGATCCCAACGCCTGAAACTCTTCAAAGAGTGATGGCGCTCAGCGCGCTTTCTGTCCGAAGAGAACCGATTGAGCGTCTTTGTCTGACGCCAGGTTCATTTTGGCACGCTCTTGCTGGCCGACGGCGATCCCGGCCTTGACGCCGGGTCGGTCCATCACGGCCTCATACCAGCGCTTCAGGTTCGGAAAATCATCGAGATTCTGCCCCTGCGCCTCGTATGACCTGACCCAGCCGACCGAGGCCATGTCGGCGATCGAATAGTCACCGCCGAGATATTCCGCCTCGCCAAGCCGCCTGTCCATCACGCCGTAAAGCCGGTTGACCTCATTGGTGTAGCGGTCAATGCCATAGGCAATCTTTTCGGGCGCATAATTGCGGAAATGATGTGCCTGCCCGGCCATGGGGCCAAGCCCGCCAATCTGCCAGAACAGCCATTCCTCGACGGCAATGCGTTCGCGTTCGGTCTCGGGATAGAATTTTTGAACTTGCGGCCGAGATACTGAAGGATCGCTCCGGATTCAAAAACCGAGACAGGTTCGCCGCCTGGCCCTTCGGGGTCGATGATCGCAGGCATGCGATTGTTGGGCGAAATCTTGAGAAACTCCGGCTTGAACTGGTCGCCCTTGCCGATGTTCACCAGATTGACGTTGTAGGGAACGCCGGCCTCTTCAAGATAAATCGCAATCTTGTAGCCGTTCGGCGTCGGCCAGTAGAAAAGCTCGATCGGTGCGGTCATGAAAAATCATCCTCATCGTGTCGCAAAATATCGTCCTCTTCGATATAGATCGATTTGAAACTGAAAAAGACCAGCGAAAGCCGGTGGAACGCTGTTTCTACAAAAACGAGGGTCGCCATGCACGAGAACGAACCTTTGACAGCAAACGTTATCTCGCCGGATCCGGTGGAACCGCAAAGCTACACAGATGCGCAAGAGGCCGTAAAAGCCTTGCAGGCGCTCTACAAACGCAACACGCGTTTTGTCATTGATGCCTTTCTTGAACTTGCCGGCGGCGCGCCGATCAAAGGTCGCTACCGCGCCTGCTATCCGCAAGTCAGCATCGAGACCGGCAGCTACGGCCTGACCGATTCGCGCCTGTCCTTCGGACATGTGGCAACGCCGGGCACCTATGCCACGACCATCAGCCACCCGGTGCTGTTTGAGAACTACCTAATCGAACAACTCGACCTGCTGATCAAGAACCATGGTGTTGCGGTGACGGTGGGGGAATCGGAGACCCCCATTCCGTTGCACTTCGCCTTCGGCGAGAACACCCATGTCGAAGCCGATCTGGCAGCGCTCGCCGATGTGCCGCTGCGCGACATCTTCGACACCCCCGATCTCAACACCACCGACGACCAGATCGCCAACGGCGAATACGAGCCGGAGCCGGGCGAGCCGCAACCACTGGCGCCATTCACGGCCCAGCGCATCGATTATTCGCTGGCGCGCCTTAGCCACTATACCGCGACAAGTTCGGCGCATTTCCAGAACTTCGTGCTGTTTACCAACTATCAGTTTTATGTCGACGAGTTCTGCGCCTTTGCACGTGAGATGATGGCCAAGGGCGGCGAAGGCTACAGCGCCTTCGTCGAACCCGGCAACAACATCACCCTACCCGGCGAAGTCGAGCCCGAGGGCGGACATGCCGGGGTCCGCATGCCGCAAATGCCAGCCTATCATCTGAAACGCGCCGACAATTCGGGCATTTCCATGGTCAATATCGGCGTAGGCCCCTCCAACGCCAAGACGATTACCGACCATATCGCGGTGCTGAGACCCCATGCCTGGCTGATGCTGGGCCACTGTGCCGGTCTGCGCAACAGCCAGAAGCTCGGCGACTATGTGCTTGCCCATGCCTATGTACGCGAGGATCACGTTCTCGACGACGACCTGCCGATCTGGGTACCGATCCCGGCACTGGCGGAGGTCCAGCAGGCCCTCGAGGACGCCGTCGGCGAAGTCACGGGGCTTGAGGGATACGAACTGAAACGGGTGATGCGCACCGGTACCGTTGCCACCATAGACAACCGCAACTGGGAACTCTCGCACCAGAGCGGTCCGGTCAAACGCCTGTCCCAGTCGCGCGCGATCGCCCTTGACATGGAATCGGCGACGATCGCGGCCAACGGTTTCCGCTTCCGCGTGCCTTATGGCACGCTGCTGTGCGTTTCCGACAGGCCGCTTCACGGTGAACTGAAGCTGCCAGGCATGGCAACCGCCTTTTATACGACCCAGGTCCGTCAACACCTGCACATCGGTATCAAGGCCGTGCAGAAACTGGCCTCCATGCCACCGGAAAGGCTACATTCGCGCAAACTCAGAAGCTTTTACGAGACGGCCTTTCAGTAGAGACCGTCAGTTGGCTGACACAGCTATCCATTCCAAGGACGTCATCCTCGGCCCTGTGCCGAAGATCCAACCAGATTGCCGCATAGGCGCCGCTTTTGTTTTAAAACAGACTGAATGATTTCGTCTTTTCATCCGAGACGCTTGTCGTGGCGAGAGGTGCCGGGACGCTCGGGACAGGCCCGAGCATAACGAATGAGCGGGAAGCGGGCTTTGTCAACAAGCTGACGGCCTTTCAGTAAAGTCCGCTACTCAAGCGCGCTGTCAAAAGGAACGATGACCTGCAGCGAGCTTGGGTGTTGCTCGATAACGGCGTGAAGCACTTCATCGAGCGGGTCGCCGTCGAAAGACTGATCAAAGTCTTTTGAATGAAAATCCAGCGTCAGTTTTTCCGTCTCGATCACGATGACGTTTTCGCTGTCCTCAATGCGCCCGGAAACATAGTTGAGAGCAAAGCCCAGTACCGAATCAACCTCATCGGCCCTCAACAGATAAAGTACCAGCTTGCCGCCTTGCGGACGATCAGTGAACAGGCTGGCATTGCCATGGATGCGGTTGTTGGAAACACCGACAAGCGCGAAAACGCCCTCACCGCTTGCCGCGTCGCTTTCATAACTCAGCCTGATTTCGGGAATGGTGCGCAGCGTGTCGATCCAGGCGCGCGTGCTCGCGGAAATCTTTCCGAGCCGCGAATCATACTCGATTTGTTCGCGGTTCCTGATCATCGTGGCATGCAGGCCTGCGGAGAACTGATGGATGAATGGTCGGTCGTTCATCGTCGGCACATCGACACGGGCCATCTTTCCATTTGCAAGCGTTCTCAGCGCTTCCTCGATGTCGAGCGGCAGACCGAGGCTGCGGGCAAACAGGTTCATGGTTCCAGCCGGGACCACGCCCAGCAGCTTGTCCGTACCGTACATGCAGCCCGTAGCAAGCGATATCGATCCGTCACCGCCGCCGACAATGAGACCGTCAAACCCCTCGGCGGCGGCCGCCTGCCTGATGATATCCGAGATCTCGCTGCCCTTGACGATTTCGCACTCGAAATCATGACCGGCATCGCGAAAGATGTTGCTGGCAAGCTCCGAAAACGCGTCCATATCGGTGGTTTTGAAGGTGCCGCCGTCGCGGTTGAAAATGCCTTTGAGACGCATCGCTTGTCCTTAGAATGATCACAGCCGCTTAACGTCGTCATGCAGACATAGGTTCCGGTGCCGGGACTGACGCCGGAAGTCACATAAGCAGACAACGCCTTACATGCGGCGATCCGGTGACCGCCTACATATTCGGATAGACCGGCCCTTCGCCCCCTGGGGCGGCACCCAGGTGATGTTCTGGTTCGGGTCCTTGATGTCACAGGTCTTGCAGTGAACGCAGTTCTGGGCGTTGATCACGAATTTCTCCGCGCCGTTTTCCTCGACCCATTCATAGACACCGGCGGGACAGTAACGCGCCGACGGGCCTGCATAGACCTCATATTCGGACGTCTCTTGAAGCGCCATGTCCTTCACCTTCAGGTGGACCGGCTGGTCCTCCTCGTGATTGGTGTTGGACAGGAAGACCGACGACAAACGATCGAAAGTCAGAACGCCATCGGGTTTGGGGTAGTCGATCGGCTTGTGACCGGCGGCCGGTTCCAGCGAAGCGGCATCGCTCTTGCCGTGTTTCAGTGTCCCGAAAAACGAAAAGCCGAACAGTGTGTTGGTCCACATGTCGAGACCACCGAGCGCAATGCCGGCATAGGTGCCGAGCTTCGACCACAACGGCTTGACGTTGCGAACCTTCCTCAGATCGCGTCCAATCGCGCCGTCGCGCCAATCTGCCTCGATTTCGGCGATCTCGTCATTGGAACGCCCTGCCGCAAGGGCCTCCACGACCCGCTCGGCAGCGAGCATGCCGGACAGCACCGCATTGTGTGAGCCCTTGATACGCGGAACATTGACCAACCCCGCCGAACAGCCGAGCAAAGCACCGCCGGGAATGAAAGCTTCGGAACCGACTGGTAACCGCCCTCGGAAATCGCTCGGGCCCCATAGGAGACGCGCTTGGCGCCCTCGAAGACCGGCGCAATCGCGGGATGGGTCTTGAACCGCTGGAATTCCTCGAACGGTGAGAGATAGGGGTTTTTGTAGTTCAGATGCAGCACGAAGCCGACCGCCACCTGATTGCCTTCCAGATGATACAGGAACGAGCCGCCACCGGTTCTGGCGTCAAGCGGCCAGCCGAAACTGTGCTGGACCAGACCGGGCTTGCTTTGCTCGGGAGAGACCTCCCACAATTCCTTCAGGCCGATACCGTATTTCTGCGGCTCGCGCCCCTCATCGAGGCCGAATTTCGCGATCAGCTGTTTGGCGAGCGAGCCACGCACGCCCTCGCCGATCAGCACATATTTGCCAAGAAGCGCCATGCCGCGGGTATAGTTCGGGCCGGGCGTGCCGTTCCGTTCAATGCCCATATCACCGGTGGCAACGCCAATGACAGCGCCATTGTCATCATAGAGCACTTCCGAAGCGGCGAAACCGGGATAGATCTCGACCCCTAGCGCCTCGGCCTTTTCGCCGAGCCATCGACAGACATTGCCCAGCGAAACAACGTAATTGCCGTGATTATTCATCAGCGGCGGCATCACGAAGTTCGGCAGCGCAATCGAACCGGATGGCCCGAGCAGCAGGAAGCGGTCGCGGGTCACTGCAGTCTTGAAGGGATGGCCCTCTTCATCGCGCCAACCGGGCAGAAGAGCATCGATACCGGAGGGATCGACCACGGCCCCGGAGAGGATATGGGCGCCGACTTCGGCTCCCTTTTCCAGAACAACGATGTTCAGATCCTCATTGAGCTGTTTAAGCCGAATGGCAGCTGCAAGGCCCGATGGTCCGGCCCCGACAATCACAACATCGAATTCCATGCTCTCGCGTTCCGGCAGTTCTTCAGCCATATCATCCCTTCCCGTGCCACGATTACCCGAAATCGCCGACGCACGTTTTCTCGTAAGCCTGATTGACTATTCCTAGAGACGTTCCGGGCAAATTGAAAGCATCTGGCCACCAGGCCAGAGCCCAGGCCAGATAAGGTTTCCACAGTCTCAGCGCGCTAAGTGCCTGTCCTTGCGTCCGATAATGATTGATTGACGACATGGCAGGCGTCTATGGTGAATGCCAAATTCTGCCATTCATTTTCGAGAAATCGGCCGTTTCCGGCCAAGGGAGTTTTTCATGGATTTTGGTATTGCCGAAAAAAGGCCGTGGTGCTTGCCTCTTCACGCGGTCTGGGAGCCGGCATCGCCGAAGCGCTGGCAAAGGAAGGCGCGCATGTGCTTCTTTGCGGACGCACCGAAGACCGGCTTGCGGCAAACTGCAAGGTCATCAATGACACGACGCCGGGGAAAGCGGATTTCGCAGTCGCCGACATCGCCGCGGAGAACTTCGTTGAGGATCTGCTGTCGGCCATCAACGAAAAACTTGGCGGCGTCGACATCCTCGTCAACAACTCCGGCGGCCCGACGCCCGGCACGGTGGCCGACATGAGCCCGGAAAAGCTCAGCCGCTTTTTTCAGTCGATGGTTTCCCCGATCATCACGCTGACCAATGCCCTGATCCCGCAGATGCAGAAAAAGGGCTGGGGCAGGATTGTGACTGTTGCTTCTGGCGGTGTGATCGAGCCGATTCCCAATCTTGCCTTTTCAAACACGCTGCGCTCGGCACTGGTCGGTTGGAACAAGACACTTTCGAACGAAGTGGCGGCCTCCGGCATCACCGCAGATCTTCTTCTGCCGGGTCGCATCCACACCGACAGGATCGATGAACTGGATCACGCCAATGCCGAGCGCAGTGGCCAGAGCCTGACTGACGTGCGTAAGGCTTCGCTGGCGACGATCCCGGCGGGCAGGCTCGGGCGCGTCGAAGAATTTGCCAGCGTGGCCGCCTTCCTTTGCTCAAGGCAGGCAAGCTACCTGACGGGAAGCCTGATCCGCTGTGATGGTGGCGCAACACGCGCAATCTGATATCAATGCAGTTATAAACGCACTGGCGGGCGGCCTGGCGGCCGCCTGAGGGAAGCACGACAGATAATGACCACCACCCGGGAACTGACAGCGCGCGAAGCAGCAGCCCTTTTGCATTTTTATGCCGATGCAGGGGTGGACATGCTGATAGAGGACGAACCCGTCAATCTGACGGTCCGTGCCGAAACGCCTGCTGCGGCGCCGAAGAAAGGTCCAGCCGCTCCCCGGCAAAAGCACCGGCAGCACCGGTATCAGCGCCTCAGGCAGCGCCCGTGCCGCGGTCTACCGGCGGTGCGACAACGATACCAGATGAAAAAGCCGTTTCCGATGCGCAGTTTGCGGCCGAATCCGCACGCTCCTCAACGAGCTTAAAACCGTCCTGAACGGTTTTTCGGGATGCAATCTAAAGCATAATGCACGCTCGACTATCGCGCTCGACACCCTGCCGGAGAGCGGAATTCTGGCAATCTGCGGCTTTCCGACCGGCGATGATGACCGCTACGGCGCTCCGCTTGCCGGACGTGCAGGCGGCCTGTTCGAACGGATGCTCGCGGCCATTGGCCTGACGCGCGAGGCGGTTGCAGTCACCACCGCCATTCCCTGGCGTACTCCGGGAGACCGCAGCCCCACCCTTTCGGAAATGGACATCTGCCGGCCGTTTATCGAGCGCCAGATCGCGCTTGCTGAACCTCGTATTCTTCTCGTACTCGGCAATTTCGCGAGCCGGATGCTGATTGACGGCACCAAGACCGTTTTCGATCTGCGCGGCAAATGGCATACGCGCGAGATCGACGGACACTCTGTCGAGGCACTGGTGACGTTCTCCCCGACAGAGCTTCTCGCAGCCCCCGCCAACAAGAAGCCGGCCTGGCACGACCTACTGGCTTTCAAGGCTCGTCTCGACTAGCCACACCCGGAAAATGACGGCCATCTGAAACGGAAACGCACCCTATCCAAAGAGCATTCAAGTCGGTTATCGTCGCCGGAAATTTAAAATGTTTCCAATCCTTTAACACCGGCATGCGCCAGGCGCATGGCTGCCCTCCGGCAGGGCCCATTGCTCGTCGCGGGCGTTTCAGGGATAAGAGCTCATGTCTTGGGAGGATCCACAGGAACCAAGGCAATGAGACACGTACAGGACATGGACGAAACCCTTATGCAGAACACGCGCATTTCTCTCGAACTCGGACGCTCGACCAATGGCTACCATGGCCAGCGGGGCATCGACCGCGCGATTGCCAAGGGCTTTGCCAAGACACTTGGCCATCACGACGCCAGCACTCGGCGCCCGGCAATGCGGGCTCTCGGCGCGTGAACAGCTGACGCCGGAGCTCTGGTCTTCGGCACCGGACCTGCGCCGCTGAACGCAGCATGGAAAAATCGCAGTACTTTTGAGAAGCCGGGATACGTCCCGGCTTTTCTGTATGCGCGCGCCGTTATCAGTCGATGAAGGCCACTTCGACGGTCGTTCCGGTTTCCACCGCTGTCCGGACCGAAAACTTCAAGCCAAGTCCGGAAGCGGCCTCCTGTGCCTTGACGAGACAGGTGTGGGAAATCCCCATGGACAGTTCCGGCTGACTGAAGACAGCATCGAGCTCATTTTCGCTCAATCCCCTGCCAATGTCAGTGAACCGGGCCAGAAAGCCTTCCGGTTGCGTGGCCTCAAGCGTGATCTGGGCATCGCAATATGGCGGCGACACAGCAATCAGCCGCTCAATGAGATGCGAAAACAACGCAGTCAACAACACGTCATCAACGGGGACACCACGGCCTCCCTCACCAACCTTCGTTACCAGCGTGATACTCTCGGCCAGCGCCTCGCTACGATACTGCTGGAGCGCAGCGCGAAGACATTTTTCCGGAGAGATCAGCGGTGTATCATGCTGACGTTCCTTGCGATCACGTTCGGTTTCGAATTCGGCATAAATGTCGCGATTAAATAGCGTCGATGGAGACGCAGGCGAGGTCTGAGCGATGGTGTTTCCCTCGGCTGTGCTAGCGCTGTCAATGGTTTTCGGCTGCAGCGTTTCAGCGCGTCCGGATATCGCTGGGGCGGGCATACTGGAATGAAGATATTCCAGGTCTGTGGCCTCATTCTCCTGATCGGAGGGCTGCCGGGCAAAGACGTTTTTGGAAATGCGCTGGGGGCGCACCGGTTCCGCAGACGAGCGGGTACGCAGCGTGTTCCATGGCATCTGACTGTTCACGGGTGCGGAATCTCTTTCTTGACGCACCGGTAGCGGCCGTCCGCTCTCGGGTGTCGCGATACCGAATTCGGTGTTGTCGACCTTAGGCATGGGTACAGTCCTGTGCGATGTTTGGCGCATACCCGAGGTCGGGCTTACCACCACGCATACCCCATCGCGGTGGCGCATGCGGGCAATCGAAAGCTGCGAACTTCCGCCGGAACCACCGGAGAAATCCGCCGAAACTTCCTCCAGCCGATTGCCGGGATCGTCGGAAAGCACACGCGCCATTGCCCGCTCTATATCCTTGCGGTTAGCCTCCGAAAACCAGGAGACCAGCGATGTTCCACAAACATCAGTCTCACCAGCCCCCAGAAAAGAAAGCGCTGCCTCATTGGCAATTTCGATCAGACCATATGGGTCGACCAGCAAAACACGTTCAGGCGCACGGTTAAGCGTCTGCACAACAGGTCTTGTGTCAGCCGTCTGAGGCAATTCGGAATCCATCAATCGCATCCGTTTGTCCAGTCGAGCGGTTTAAGCGCCGAGTAAGGTAAGATCAAAATATCCTTCATGATGATAGCCTGGCGCGTGGCCTTCAAGACAACCATCATAAGACTTTGAGGTAAATCTCATATTAAACATGAAACATAGCTAAATGTGGGTAGACACCAAGCAAAAGGGCATTTTACCAGAAATAGTCCGGCCTTTGCAGGCAGTTCCTAATCGACCTTCTGTCCTGCAACCACGCCAAAAACCCTGTCCAGGTGATGAGACTTGACGGCCTGCCAGCAAATATATTCATCGATGAAGGCGCCGTCGACCCACATCACGCTTTCGAATGGCTTACCCGTCCAGCCAATTGCCCCGACATTGATGATCTTGCGCAGGATGCGCTGAAGATGTGTACGCGAGATCAGTATCCGTTGGGCGATCTCCCGCGCATTGAGAGCCGGGATCAGGTATCGTCCCCGATCTCGTTTCTGGTGCCCGACCAGAATGATGATGTTATCCATTACCAAACCGCCGGAGATCGTTTTCTGCAGCAGCGCAATCCGCGGCGGCGGTTCGCGCCAGGCGGAGTCATGAAGGCACCCCTGGCAAGATGTGGCTGAATGGCCGGGATCAACTCAGGCCGCGCGGAGAATTCCGCCACGCGGCCAGCCCCATCGAGCGCGTCAAGGATTGACAGGTTTGCCGTAAACCAGAGGCCAATGGCGTCGTAAACCGGCTCAGTCGGCGCGAAATAGCGCGGCCTCAGACTTTGACGTGCAGGGTCAGGCTGAAGGAAACCGTATGCAAGAGTTTCATCGATATAGTCTCGGATCGTGTTGGGGCTGGCAACCTTGAAGGGCTTCAGCATATCAATCAGAGCGCTGATGGTCAGCCCTCCGCTCCCGCCCCAATAAAGGGCAAGCGCCGATTGCGATATCAGCCAGCGGCGTTGTGAACCGAAATTGGCACCAAGGCGCTGGTTTTCCTGGTAAACCCCTGTAAGATTTTCGCTGTAAAGCGAAAGTGAAGGGAGGAAGGAAGGGTGGTTCGCAATCGTGTCTGATGATAGCGGCATTGCTCAAATATGTTTACCGGCGCCTGCGTGCCAGAAATTGGACCGCTTCCAGGCCTCTCGTCTTTTGTGTTTGGCGGACCCTAGTTGATCCGAAAGGGAAAATACAGACGCAAAATCACGCCTGAAAAAGGTTGCGGCATCGTGACGAAAATCCTATAGGGCCGGAAGTCGCCGCGCTGGCCGTGCTTCCGGCGGAAACCAGAGACACTCTTGAACACCGCAGCGAGAGAATCCCATGTTTGCCAGTCTCGTCTCCATTGCGTCCCTGATGATTTCGGCCATGCTGATGATGGTTGGTTACGGGCTGATGAACTATCTGATTCCAGTCCGTTCGGTGGCAGAAGGATGGTCACCGATCCTGATTTCGGTGATCGCGACCGGCTATACCGTCGGCTTTACTGTATCGTGTATCGCAACCCCGAAACTGGTGCTGCGCGTCGGCCATGTCCGGGTGTTTGGCGCGCTGATTACGTTGCTGACGGCCTCGATCCTCGCCAGTTCCCTTCTTGTTGACTGGCGCACATGGATTGTCTTCAGGGCGATTTCGGGATTTGCAGTCGCAGGCTGCTATCTGGTGATTGAAAGCTGGCTGAATGAACGGGTGACCAACGAAACCCGGGGCTCGGTGTTCTCAATCTACATGATGGTAACACTCGCCGGGTCGATCGGCGGACAATATCTCGTTCCCCTCGGCGACCCGCTGAATACAACGCTGTTCATCGTCTGCGGTATCGTCTTTGCCATCTCCATTCTTCCAACCGCACTCTCGACAGCCCAGTCTCCGGCACCGATTGCGCAGGTGCAACTCGGTCTGCGCAAGCTCTATCAGCGCTCGCCAGCCGCTTTTGTCGGCGCCATTCTGGCCGGGATACTATCCGGCACATGGTCGAGCCTCGGCGGCGTCTATACGACGCAGAGCGGCTTCACGACGGGTCAGGGCGCGACCCTGCTGGCCTTTGTGCTGGCCGGCGGCGCGCTTGGTCAGATCCCGATCGGACGCATATCCGACCTGACCGACCGGCGCTATGTGATGAGCGCCTGCGGCGGCGTCGGCGTTGTCGCGGCTTTTGCAATGTTTTTCATGTCGCCAGAAACCCCGCGCCTGCTTTACAGCGCGGCATTCATCGTCGGCTCCATGCTCTATCCGATCTATTCTCTCAATGTTGCCCATGCCAATGACCGTGCAGATCCGAGCGAATATGTCACGATCTCAAGCTCGCTGATGATCCTGTACGGTTTCGGTACGGTTGCCGGTCCGCTGATCGGCGGCAGTGCGATGGAACTCGCTGGGCCCCGTGGCCTGATGCTGTATCTCGCAATCGGTTTCGCTATCTACGCCGCCTATGCCGGCTGGCGTGTGATGCGCGGCAACCCCACCGTCTCGGCTGATGAACGCAGTGACTTCCACGCCATTGCTGTTCCCATGCGCGGTACAGATCCGGCTGGCAGTATCGCGGTCGATTATGAAACCGAGTACGATCCCTCGCAGACGGAATAAGCCGATCAGTTCAGGTCTGGGATGGCGAGACGCGCCGGATCTTGCGGCGCTCAAGCCCCAGCCTGTGCTCTCGAAAGATGATAAAGATGCCGGCGCCGACCACAAACACAGAACCGGTGAGCGTATTCATCGTCGGGATTTCAGCAAAGATAAAGAACGAGATCGCAGTTCCGAAAATAATTGAGCTGTAGTCAAACGGCGCAATCGTCGAGGCGTCTGCAAAACGGTAGGATTCGGTCATCATGATCTGCCCGATACCACCGAAGAGTCCAGACAGAACCAGCAGAACCATCGGCCAAAACGCCAGTGGGGCCCAGCCGAAAGGCAATGTGGCAAGCGACAGAAGCGCCGCAAAGCTGGAGAAATAAAGGACGATTGTCGGTCCCTTTTCCGTGACCAGCAGACGACGCACCTGGATCATCGCAAGCGCACCGAGAGCGGCACCGGCCAGAACGAGCACCACCGCAAGGGCGTCCTCCGACCCGATCCCGCCTTCGCGAAAAAGCGTCAGTTTCGGCCAGGAAATGACCAGCACCCCGAAAAGCCCGACACCGACAGCCGACCAGCGATAGACCCGCACGACTTCCCCAAAAACAACGCAGCAAACACAACGGACAGCAGCGGCATGGCATATCCAAGCGCAATAACCTCCGGCAGCGGCAGGTGCATCAGCCCGTAAAAACCCATGCCCATGGAGGTTATCCCGATCAGGGAGCGCAGAAAGTGCCCGACGGGACGCTTTGTCCTGTAGGCCCCCTTCAGTTCATGGCGCCAGGCGAGATAGACGATGATCGGTACAATGCCGAACAGCGAGCGGTAAAACGTCACCTGCCCCGGCGCAATCCCCGCCCCCGCCAGCTTGATGCAGGTCTGCATACACAGAAAGGCAAGGATCGACGAAAGCTTGAGAACGATACCGCGGATGGGGTTGGCGTTGTCTTCGAAAGGCATGAAGGGCACATTCTTGTGTTTGAATGGGCGACGATAACGGTCGCAGAAATGTCGCCGTCCTTACGCCACTTCCCGCGCAATTGTACAGATTTCATCAAAATTCGGCGAAGCATTTGCAATTCAGCTGCTTCGGCGCTTTGTTGTGCATCGATCGGCGCAGCCGCACAAAAATGTTAAAGAGGAAGATCATGCGTACGGACAAAAACCGGACCGTTTACCTGAAAGACTATCAGCCGACGGATTTCATCATCGAAACCGTTGACCTGGTATTCGACCTCGGCGAAACGCTGACAACCGTTGGCAGCGAAATCCTAATGCGCCGGCGGCCCGGCGCCGATCCGTCCGCACCGCTCGTTTTCGATGGCGACGGGCTGGCGCTTTCCGGCCTCGCGCTCGACGGCAAGCCGCTTCTGCCCGAACGCTATGACTGCGATGCAGACTCCTGACGATCCGCGATCTTCCCGAGGAAGGCCCGTTCAAGCTGACGATCAAGACACGGATCAACCCCTCCGCCAACAGCCAACTCCTGGGGCTCTACCGCACCAACGGCATCTACTCGACCCAGTGCGAGGCCGAAGGGTTTCGCCGCATCACATATTTTTACGACCGGCCCGACGTGCTGGCAGTCTACACCGTTACCATCATAGCGGACAAAGAGACCTGCCCTCTCCTGCTCTCGAATGGCAACCTTATCGAGAAACAGGATCTCGGTGACGGCCGCCACATGGCCAGGTGGCACGACCCTTTCATGAAGCCGTCCTACCTCTTCGCGCTCGTTGCCGGTGATCTGGCGATGATCGAGGACAGTTTTACGACCATGTCTGGACGTGACGTGGCACTCAGGATCTATGTCGAGCACGGCAAGGCGGCGCGCGCCGGCTATGCCATGGATCTCGCTCAGGCGCTCGATGCAATGGGACGAGGAGCGCTTCGGGCGGGAATATGACCTCGACATTTTCATGATTGTCGCTGTCTCCGACTTCAACATGGGGGCGATGGAGAACAAGGGTCTCAACATCTTCAATGACCGGCTGATCCTTGCGGACCCGGAAACTGCGACCGACGACGACTATGCGCGGATCGAAGCCGTAGTGGCACACGAATATTTTCACAACTGGACCGGAAACCGGATAACCTGCCGCGACTGGTTCCAGCTGAGCCTGAAGGAAGGCCTGACGGTCTATCGCGAGCATGAGTTTTCCGCCGACCAGCGCTCACGCCCGGTTGTGCGCGTCGATGAGGTCAAGTTCCTTCGTGCCCACCAGTTCCCGGAAGATGGTGGCCCGCTCGCCCATCCGGTGCGCCCGACGCAATATCTCGAGATCGACAATTTCTACACCACGACGGTCTACGAGAAAGGCTCGGAAGTCTCGCGGATGATTGCCACGCTTCTCGGCCATGACGGGTTCCGCACGGGGCTTGATCTGTTCTTCGAACGTCATGACGGCGGCGCTGTGACGATCGAGGACTATCTCAAATGCTTCGAGGACGCGACCGGCCATGACCTCTCGCATTTTGCGCTCTGGTATCACCAGGCCGGTACACCGGTGATATCGGTCGCAAGCTTCTATGATGAAAAGAAGAGCCAGTTGAAGCTGACGTTCAGCCAGACCACACCGCCGACGCCCGGCGAAAGCACCAAGAAGCCGCTGCACATTCCGCTGCGGGTCGGACTTATTGGTCCCAATGGCGACGACATGGCCCCGACGGCAATCACCGGCGGAGAACACCGGAAGGACGTCTTGGAGATCACCGAGAGCGAACAGGCCTTTGTGTTCGAGGAATCGGCGCCCGGCCAGCCGTATCAGTCAACCGTGATTTCTCCGCACCGGTGAAAATCCGTTTCGATCAGTCGCGCGAAGACAGGTTGCGCATCGCAGGCGCCGAGAGCGATCTGGTCGCCCGCTGGGATACGGTCAATGCGCTGGCGCTTGAGGTGCTTGTGAAGGCCGCTAGGGACGCCAAGGCGGGTAAACCGGTGGTGACCGACGCAGCCTTGAGCGAGGTACTGGTGGCCACGGCAGAAGATGCAACACTTGAGCCTGCTTTCCGGGCGCTTGCCCTGACGCTTCCTGGCGAACTCGAGATTGGACGCGAGCTCGGTGGCGATGTCGATCCGGATGCGATCCATGTGGCGCGCAAGGCAGTGGTTGAAGCCATTGCCACAGTCGGACGCGATACGTTCGCGCAGCTGGCGGAGGAGATGCAGAATACCGGCGCTTTCAGTCCTGATGCAGAGGGCGCCGGCCGCCGGGCGCTGCGCAATGCCGCCCTTGCCCTTGCGGCTGCTGCCGAAAAGTCCCCGCACCGCGCCAGCCGAGCCTATGAGAAAGCCGACAACATGACCGACATGCTGGCCGCCATGCGCGTGCTGGCGCACCAGTTTGCAGGTTCAGCGGAGACCGAAAATGCCCTTGCCGATTTCAGGCAGCGCTTTGCCGATGAACCGCTCGTGCTCGACAAATGGTTCTCGACGCTGGCAACGGTACCCGGAGAGGCGACGCTGGAGCGCGTTGCAGCGCTGATGGGCGACGAGGCCTTCGACGAGACCAACCCCAATCGCGTGCGCGCCCTCATTGGGGCCTTCGCCTCGTCGAACCCGACCGGCTTCAACCGCGCCGACGGTGCCGGTTATGCCTTCTTCGCCGATTTCATCCTGACCTCCGACAAGCGCAATGCCACGCTGACGGCTCGGCTGATGACGGCGATGCGCTCGTTCGAGGCACTTGAGCCAGGCCGGCGCGCGCTGGCCCGCAAGGCAATCAAACGCATTGCGTCTCATGACGACCTGTCCCGCAACCTGAGGGATATTGTCGATCGGATGTTGAAAAGCTGATTTGGCCCTTGCCAAGACACGTAATCCGAGTCCCTTTTTCGACAAAACGGTCCGCCGCACCTCTTCCACTCAAACCCCGCGGCGGCCGTCAATCCACAAAAAAGCCTTATTTGGTATATGGTTAACAAAAGCTTCCCTCTGGGTGCTGGACAACCCGAATCACCTTTGATTCACTAGGGTAGATTCGCAAGGCGGTTTCGCGGATCAGACGAGGGAACTTATGCAAATGAAACGATCAGATCTGTGGGAAGACCCCGCAGTGAACGGGAGCCTGCGCTCTGGATTCACTGCAAAACAGGCACTCTCAGGCCAGCAACGTCGCGGATTTTCGGGGCTTGGTGCATTGGCCGCAGCCAAACGGCCGATCGTCGAAAGAGTTCTGAAGAATTCGATTCAGTATCTGATCATTGCTTTTCTCATCTGTGTTGCCGCCGCCCGCGGTTTCTCCTTGATGTCGAGCCACAGCCGCATGGAAGATGCTGTGCGACAGGCCACAGAACTGACATCAGCGATGGCTGTTGTTGCACTCGAAAATGAGCCGGCATTGTTCGAACCGGAAAACGCAGCCGCCGCCGAAGAAAGGTTGCAGTCGTTGAATTCGATCGCTTCAACCGGATCGGATACCGATCTTCTGATGATCGACACCACGGGCTCCGTGCTGACCACAACCACAGCGCGTACAAACCTTATCGGTCGTTCACTGGCATCCGTGTTCCCCGAACTGACATCGGCACACCATCCGCGCACGGCCGGTCAAGTCGTCGAAACCCGGATTGACGGCGCCCCTACCAGGTCTCGATGCACCTGGTTGGTGACAATGGCGGAATGGTGATCGCGCTGCACGCGATGGAGCGAATGAACGCCTTCTGGCGGGCCGAGGTCAATCTCAACGTCACCCTGTTTGCCTCCATGGCACTTCTGCTGCTCGTCGTTGTCTACGCTTATTACACACAGATCAATCGTGCTGATGAGACAAGAGACATCATGTCTGCGGAGCGCAGCACGCGCGACGCCATGCTTGCCAATGGTGAAGCAGGTCTGTGGTCGTTCGAGCCAGCAACGCGGCGCGCTATTCTGGACGGCTCGGCAAGTGCCGCCCTCGGGCTCGGCTCTCAGCAGCGTGAAATCACCTACCGCGAGCTACTCGGCCTTGTTCATCCTAACGACCGCCACGGTCTTGCGCGCAATCTCCGGCCCTCCGATAACGGACTGATCGAGACCAATATCCGCATTCGCCAAGATGATGGTCGCTACCGGCTTTTGCAATCCGTGCGCATGCGGCAATCAAGTCAGGCCGCGTAACCGTGTCGGGCGCGGCAATCCGCGCGGCATCCGGCCGCCACCAGGCACTGGAAGCAGCCACCCGGAAGGTCTGCATACTCGAGGCTGCTTTCGATGCACTGCCTCAACCGCTCGCTCTTTGGCGCAAGGACGGCAGCCTCGATCTCGCAAACGCATCGTTCCGGTCAGCATATGATATCGATGGTAGCCACAACGCCGTTCGCCGCGAGGCGCTCTCGGTCGAAGGCGACGGCCATGCTGTTGTCGTGCGACGCACGCAATCGGGTAACAGCAGCACCGCCGAAGTCAGGACAACGCATGGGGAATGGATGCAGCTTGCAGAACATCGTTTTGAAAACGGTACACAGCTGACGATGGGAACGAATATCACCCGTTTCAAGGAAGAACAGAACCGCCTTCAGGTCGAACAGGAGCGCCTCAGAGAAAAAGTCAGCGCGATGGCGACCTCGCACCGCAAGCTCGAACTGCGATGCGCGTCGCTGGAAAGCGCTCTTGATGGTCCGGCAGGTGTCCCTTCCCAGGCAGAAAAGGCTTTTGCCGGCCAAACTGCCGACCATGCGGTCCCCGCAGAGATGCGCACGTCCCTAAACGCTGTGCTTGGCTTTTCGGAGCTGATGATTGCCGAAACCGAAAAAGCGCGGCAGCCGGGCTGCAAGCTCGACGAATACGCCCGCCACATTCATGCTGGCGGCAAGGCGCTCCATGCGCTGGTTGAACGCCTTGAAAACAAGGGCGAAGTGTACTTTGCGAGCGACGGCCATGACGGCCCCGTAGTACGACGCATCGTTGGCTGATGGGCGTTATCCGGTCGCACCTCCGGCGGCTGGAAGCAGCTTCCGGAAGACCGCCCGCACATCGCCGGCCAGATCGGCAATCATCGCTTCCATCGCACCGACATCAGGGCAATCCGCAAGCTTGCAAAGACGTTCCAGAAGACCCGCGGGCGCGGTATCAGGTTCGAACCCTTCATTGAGGCAGGCCCGGGTCAGCTGGGCAATATCGGTATAAAGCGCGAGCGCCCTGCGACAGACCTCGAGATCACCTTCAGGCATCACGCCGGGAGCAAACCGCGCCAGGACATCATCTGTGGTCATCACCTCGCAGCCGCCGACCTCACCGCGCGGCACATGGCAGGCCAGATGGCAGTACTGCGCGATGAACTCGATATCGACCAGTCCGCCCGGTATAAGCTTCAGATCCCACGAACTCTTGGCCGGTTTGTCGCGCTCGATCCTGGCGCGCATCTCGGCGATATCGCGAGCCAGTTCCTCTTGGTCGCGCGGGCGCCCAAGAATGGCATCGATCACCGCTCCGGTATCCTTCATCAGTGTGGCGTCGCCGCACAGAGGATGTGCACGGGAAAGCGCCATATGTTCCCAGGTCCAGGCGTCATTCAGCTGATATTTTTCGAAAGCAGCCAGTCGTGTCGCAAGCGGCCCTGCATTTCCGGAAGGTCGAAGCCGCATATCGACCTCGTAAAGCACACCTTCCGCCGTGGGGGCGCTCAGTGCAGCCACCAGACGCTGGGTCACGCGGGCGAAGTAGCGCGGCACATCGAGCTGCTTCGGACCTGAGGACATCGAAAGCGGATCATCGCAATCGTAAAGCACGATCACATCGACATCCGAGCCTGCGGTCAGTTCGGAACTGCCGAGCTTGCCCATGGCCAGCACACAGGTCCGCTGGCCGTCCACCAGACCATGCGCCTCTTGCATCTGGGCAAGCACTCCCTGCAAAGCTTCGTCGATGACCAACGTTGCCAGCATCGTCAGCGCCCGACCGGCGGCAAAGCCGCTAATCGAACCGGTCACAAGCCTGATACCAATCAGGAAACGCTGCTCTGCCGCAAAAATCCTGAGCCGGTCGAGCCGTTCCTCGTAGATCTCCGCTCCGCTAAGGAAGGCCTCGAGCCGTTCGAGAAGATATTCGCGGGTCGGAATTTCCGTCATCAAGGCGGGATCGAGCATGCCGTCGACAATATGGGCGCGCCCGGCAATGATCTCGGCAAGTCGCGGCGCCGCCGACATCACCTCCACCATCAGCAGAAGAAGATTCGGATTGCTCTTCAGCAGTGAAAACAACTGGACACCGGCCGGCAGACCGGCGAGGAAGCGGTCGAAGCGCAGCAACGCCTCGTCTCCCCTTCGGCTTGCACCGAAGGCCTTCAGCAGATCCGGCATGATCTCGGTGAGGCGCTGGCGGGCCTTGTCCGTTTGCGTGGCGCGATAGCGTCCATAATGCCATATCCGGATGACCTTGGCGATGTCCTCGGGACGCTCAAACCCGATCTTGCTCAAGGTCTCCAGCGTTCCCGGATCATTGTCTTCGCCGGTAAACACAAGATTGCCAGTCTCGCCTGAAAGGGCCGCCTCCTGCTCGAACAGCCGTGCATAGCGCCGTTCGACGATTTTCAGCACTTCGAGCACGGCTTCTGAAAAGGCTTCAGTCGTCTCAAAGCCGCTCATATGCGCGATCCGCAGCAGATCGGCATTATCGTCCGGCAGAACATGGCTCTGCTCGTCACGCACCATCTGTATCCGGTGTTCGACATTGCGCAGGAACCAGTAGGCAGAGGTGAGTTCGTCGCTCGTGGCCTTGTCAATCCAGCGCGCTTCGTGCAAGGCCTCAAGCGCATCCACCGTCCGCCGGCACCGCAGCTCCGGCATACGTCCACCAGCGATCAATTGCTGGGTCTGAACGAAGAACTCGATCTCGCGGATCCCGCCGCGTCCGAGTTTGACATTATGCCCATTGACAGCAACAAGACCGAACCCCTTGTGCGCATGGATCTGTCGCTTGATGGAATGGATATCGGCGATCGCTGCATAATCGAGATATTTGCGAAAGATGAACGGGATCATTTCGCCCAGAAAAGCCTCGCCCGCGGCCAGATCGCCGGCGATCGGCCGCGCCTTGATATAGGCGGCCCGTTCCCAGTTCTGGCCACGGCTCTCATAGTAGAGAAGCGCTGCCTCGACCGGAATAGCCAGCGCGGTCGATCCGGGATCGGGTCGCAGCCGCATATCCGTGCGGAACACATAGCCATCACCGGTACGCTCCTGCAGTATCCGGATGAGGCGACGCATGAGACGCGGAAAAAGCGACCTCGGGTCGTCTGTCTCGCTGACGATTCCGGCCTCAGGGTCGAAGAAGACGACAATGTCGATATCGGAGGAGTAATTCAGCTCGCATGCGCCCAGCTTGCCCATACCCAGAACCACGACACCCGATTGCTCAGAGGGTGCATCGGCATTTTTCAGCGTCAGCTTGCCCTCCCGCGCGGCTGAAGCTAGCAGATGATCCACCGTCGCAGTGACGGCAGCACTCGCAAATTCACTCAGCAGCGAGGTCGTCTTTTGGGCGCGATTATGCCCGCCAGGTCGGCAAGTGCTGTCAGAAAGGCGATGCGGCGCCTTGAAACCCGCAGGCGCACCATAATATCGTTGTCGCTGATCTTTCCGTCCGCATCGCGCCAGGCAACTCGTGCAGTTTCTATCTCGCCCTCAAGCTGCGGAATAAACGGCTCCTCGATACGGAGAAGCAATTCCGGATGCGCGCGGAAGCTGTCGAAAAGGAAAGGTGAAAGCGAAAAAGAGGCCGCGAGGAAGGCCGTCAGCGGGTCATCGCGATCAGCAAGAAATTGAGGGAGATCGTGCTTATCGACGCCGGCTGCCATCTCGTCGAAGGCAGACAGCGCCAGTTGGTCATTCAGCGGAAAGACGGGCTCTCCCGAAATATCCCGCAATGTAACGGCTACCCGATCGCTCATCATATCCTCCGCAATGGTTTTATCTGCCTTAACATCGTGGGACGCCGGCTTAAAGCCAAAGAGGAAGAGATGCAGGCCTCGGAAATGAACTGCTCACTGATATCTTTGAGGGAAGAAGGTAAGTGCGCCAACCCGAACCGCTCAGTCCAGGCTTCCTTTTTGACGGGCGAGCGGAAAGCTCAGGACCGCCCCCAGACCAGTATAGTTTTCCAGCAGGCATTTTGCTTCGGTAAGCGAAAACACACCTCCATGCATGGAAGCGACAGCATCGACCAGCGAGAGACCAAGCCCCGTGCCAGGCTTCGAACGGCTTTCATCGAGGCGGAAGAAGCGCTGCTTGACGTCGTCCATTCGCGAGGACGGAATGCCGGGCCCGTTATCAGCCACAACGAAAACCGCACGCCCGTCTTCGCGCTTCAGCGACAGATGTATCGACTGTCCACTGCCTTCGGAATACTTGATGGCGTTGTCGAGAAGATTGAAGATCGCTTGGCCGATCAGTTCGCGATTGCCGTTAATCGAAATATCCGGCTCGATTGCACAGTCGAGCGAAAGGCCGGCCTCTTCGGCAACGGGACCGTAAAGCTCGGCGCTGTCCTCAACAATCGCTGACAGACAGACGACTGACATTTCGGCAGCGACAGCACCTGCCTCAACGCGAGATATCATTAAAAGCGCGTTGAAGGTTCGGATCAACTGGTCCGATTCGGCGATGATCCCTTCAAGCGCAGCACGGCGCTCGTCGGGGCTTTCGGTGGCACCAGCATCAGCCGCCTTATTGCGCAGGCGTGTCAGCGGGGTTTTGAGGTCGTGAGCGATATTGTCCGAAACCTGTCGTAGCCCCTCATTCAGCCGCACGATCCTGTCGAGCATCAGGTTAAGCGAGTTGGAAAGCCGGTCAAACTCATCGCCGGATCCCGTAACGGGAAGACGCTGGGAGAGGTCGCCAGCCATGATCTTGCCGCTGGCACTCGACATCCGGTCCATGCGCTTCAAAGCATTGCGCCCGATCGCGAACCAGATCACGAGAGCGCCAACGCCCATGATGATGAGCGCAAGCAACAGAGCCTGCCTGACAACGATATGCAGGCGTTCCGGGTCGCCAAGATCTCGCCCGATCAGCAGCCTGATGCCGTTGTCAAGCTCGATGACATAGCCTGCCGCGAGGTTCTGGTGCGATCCGCTGTTGTTTTCTGCAAAACCCTCGTAACGGAAAGGTGGCTCGATCCAGCCGAGCCGGTTCAAGACACCCGGCTGCAGCGACGCGACGTTGCTGGCCAGTATCTCGCCCTGAGGACTGGCGATGACATAAAGATTGGCACCGGGCTGACGGGCACGTCTCTCGATAATATTGAACACCCGCCGAATGCCGCCCTTTTCATAGGTAAGGTCGAGTTGGGCAACTTCTTTTTCGAGCGAGATCCCGCGTCTGACGCAGAACAAGATCCTCAGACACAGCTGTGACATAGAACACCATGACGGCAGCACAGAGGCCGAACAGCAGGATATAAACAGCCGAAAGACGGACAGCGGTGGATTTGAACAGCAGCCGCAGACGATCTCTCACCTGAACCGCTCTAGGCATCATTTTTGATCATATAGCCGGAACCACGGATCGTCTTCAGCAAGGGCTTGTCAAACTCCTTCTCGATCTTGGAGCGCAGCCGCGACACATGCACATCGATCACATTGGTCTGTGGATCGAAGTGGTAATCCCAGACATTCTCCAGGAGCATGGTGCGCGTGACCACCTGCCCGGCGTTTTTCATGAGATATTCGAGCAGTCTGTATTCGCGCGGCTGGAGCGTGATCTCGCGGCCCGCCCGGCGCACCTCGTGCGAGAGGCGGTCGAGCTCCAGATCGCCAACCCGGTAGACGACATCCTGATCCGGCATGCCCTTGCGCCGCCCAAGCACCTCCACCCGCGCCAGAAGTTCGCTGAACGCATAGGGTTTTGGCAGGTAGTCGTCGCCACCGGCCCTCAAACCCGTCACCCGGTCATCGACCTGCCCCAGCGCTGAAAGAATAAGGACCGGCGTGTGGATGGCTTTGGATCTGAGCGCAGATATCACCGACAATCCGTCGCGGCGCGGCAACATGCGGTCGACCACCAGCACGTCGTATTCGTTTTCGCTCGCCATGAACAAACCGCTCTCGCCATCGCCCGCATGCTCGCAGGTGATGCCGGCCTCACGAAAGGCCTTGGTCAGGTAGGCGGCGGCCTCGAGATCGTCTTCAATTACCAAAATACGCATGGTGGCGACCATATCGCCATTGCGATCAGCGTTACAAGCGATCTCACGGGTTTCATCGACAGACATTGTGGGTACTCCGCAACAGGTGCAGAATGAAAGAGGCGCACGGATATTCCCGTGCGCCTTTTTCATCTTGTCAGGGCCGGTCAGCCGGCATCCTCGTTCTCGTTGCCGGTCGGCAGAGCAGTAAACATGCTGCCGTTTTCAGTCTCGACCTGAAAGAGCGCCTGCTTTCGTCCATTGCCGGCGGCTTCTTTAACCTGTTTGAGAATGTCGTCGGCCGAGGCAACCGCTTTGTTGTTGACGCTCAGGATCTTCTGGCCCTCGGTCAGCCCCTTGGATGCTGCATCAGAGTCAGGGTTTACGGCCGTCACAGTCACACCCGCGCCATCATCCGACGGGCGCACTTCGATCCCCATCCGGCTCATCAGCGAGCTTTCTTCTGGGCCGCTAATGCCTTCGACGGCTGCCAGTTGATCTTCGGTCGGAAACTCGCCGAGCTTGACGTCGATCGTCTGGGACTTGCCATCCCGCCAGACCGAAAGCTCGACATCATCGCCCGGCTCCATCATGCCTATCATCCGTGACAGCGAACGGGCATCCTCGATGACATCGCCATTGACGGCAGTAATCACGTCACCCTGAAGAAGGCCCGCCTTCGCACCGGGGCTATCGGAGGTCGGTTCGGAAATCAGCGCGCCTTCCGGCTTGGCAAGGCCAATCGATTCGGCGATATCATCGGTCACCGGCTGGATGCGAACACCGAGCCAGCCGCGCTCGACCGTGCCATCATCAATCAGATCGTTGACAACATTCTGGGCTAGATGTGCGGGAATGGCGAAGGCAATGCCGACATTGCCGCCCGACGGCGAGAAGATCGCAGTGTTGATTCCGACAACCTGACCATTGAGATCGAAAGTCGGACCACCGGAATTACCGTGATTAACCGCGGCATCGACCTGAATGTAGTCGTCATAGGGGCCGGAGGCGATATCGCGGCCAAGTGCGGAGACAATCCCCGAGGTAACAGTGCCGCCAAGGCCGAAGGGATTGCCGACGGCAACCACCCAGTCACCAACGCGCAGCTTGGAATCGTCGGCGAATTTCACATAGGTAAACTCGTGATCGGCGTCGACCTTCAAAACGGCCAGATCGGTGCGCGGGTCTGTTCCGACCAGCGTGGCAGCATATTTGGTTCCGTCGTCCATCAAAACGGAGAAGGTGTCGCCTTCGCCCACGACGTGGTTATTCGTCACGAGATAGCCATCTCCTGAAACGAAGAAGCCCGACCCTTGCGCGACCGGACGCGGGCCACCACTGCGAGGCTTTGGCGGCTGCTGGGGCTCGACCGGCGCGCCGAAATCACGGAAGAAACGCTTCAAAGGATGATCGTCGGGAAGATCATCGAAGCCGCGACCACCAAAGCCAAAGCCGAAGCCTTCATTCTGGGCAACCGGCTGGACATTGCTTTCTACAACGACGGAAACGACGGCAGGCGACACCGCTTCAACGACGTCAGCGAAGCCCGGAACCTTGGGGGCTTCGACCTGAACCGGATCGGCGAGCGCTTCGGGAACCGTAAGCGGCGCACCTGCCGAAAACAGAACTGCGGCAACGCCGGCAACCGCCGAGGCTTTCAAAATCGGCTTGAACTTGTTGTGTCCGGAAGTCTGGTCCAACATCTGGTCTACCTTTTCCTTTAGTGACGTTTTTGAAGCTGTCTTCAAACTTGATAAAGGCACTATAAAGGTTACGACCTTACGGAAATCTGTCCACAAAATGACGGATTGTTAATCCTCGGCATCACCAGAAAGAAGCCGATCGAGCCGGGCCTCTTCGTCCTTCGAAAGCGGGCGATCCTTCGTATGACGGTTTGCAGAAAGCCGCCATAGCACCAGAGTTCCGAAAAGAATCAGCACAGCCGGCGCGCCCCACAAAAGCCATGTCTTGGGCGAAAACTGCGGTTTCAGAAGCACAAATTCGCCATAACGCGAGACCACATAGTCAATGACTTGCGCATTGCTGTCACCGTCTACCAGACGGATCCGCACTAGTAGTCTTAGGTCGCGTGCAAGTTCAGCGTTCGAATCATCGATCGACTGGTTCTGGCAGACCATGCAGCGCAATTGTGCGGAAATCTCGCGAGCGCGTATCTCAAGGGTCGGATCGTCCAGCACCTCATCGGGCATCACCGCTCGAGCGGTCGCCAATGGCAACAGTATCAAAAGCGCAATCAGAAAAACGCGGAGCCTCATTCAGCCGCTCCCGCCTGAGTGGCTGCGGACAGGCGGCGCTTGCGACTTCGCTCCGGAGCTCCGACGCGAAGCCGGCGATCCGTAATCGAAGCCACGCCGCCAAGTGCCATGGCAACGCCACCGAGCCAGATGCAAAGGATGAACGGCTTCCACCACACCCGAACAACCCAGGCGCCATCGGTCCGCTCGTCCCCGAGCGAAACATAGAGCTGGCTCAGGCCGAATGTGGAAATACCGGCTTCAGTCGTGGGCATGTTGTTGGAGAGATAGACCCGCTTTGCCGAATAGCTGTCCCGGATCACCTGGCCGTCTTGCGAGATCTTGAACAGACCGCGTTCATCAACATAGTTAGGCCCCGTTACCGGCGTCGTGCCCTCGAAGGTTACCGTATAACCACCTGCATCGACAGTCATGCCGGGAGACATCTCCAGAACTGCCTCGGTCTCGTAAAGCGAAACGGCGACAATGCCCAGTACCGTCACCCCGAGACCGAAATGGGCAAGCGCCGCCCCGAAGGCCGAGCGCGGCAGGCCGGCGAATCTCGGCCAAACCCTGGACAGCGGCATCCGGCCGAAGCCGGAGCGGAACAAAAGGTCGCTTGCCGCACCGAAGATCAGAAAAATGCAATTGCCACTGCAAAAACGGCAAGCACCGGTCCGCCGGAATGATAATAAATGAAAGCAACCGCCAGAACGATGGCGAGAAAACCTGCGGCCAGCAGACGTTCGCCTGCGGCCTTCAGGTCCCCCGTTTCCATGACAGCATCGGGCCGAAGGGAACAGCAAGCAGAAGCGGGATCATCAAAACCCCGAAGGTCATGTTGAAGAATGGCGGACCGACCGAAATCTTGTCGCCCGTCAGGGTCTCAAGCACAAGCGGATAGAGCGTGCCAGTCAGCACCGTTCCCGTTGCCACCGTCAGGATCAGGTTGTTGAAGACCAGGGCACCCTCGCGCGAAATCGGCGAAAACAGGCCGCCGGCGCGCAAAAGCGGTGCCCTCCAGGCAAAAAGCGCCAATGATCCGCCAACGAAGAGAGCGAGGATTGTGAGAATGAAGATGCCACGCGTGGGGTCTGTTGCGAAAGCATGTACTGAAGTCAAAACACCGGATCGGACAAGGAACGTACCGAGCAATGACAGCGAAAAGGTCAGGATCGACAGCAGCACCGTCCAGATTTTGAGCGCTTCGCGTTTCTCCATCACCAGCGCGGAATGCAGAAGCGCCGTCCCCGCCAGCCAGGGCATGAAGGAAGCGTTTTCTACCGGATCCCAGAACCACCAGCCGCCCCAACCGAGTTCGTAATAGGCCCAGTAAGATCCCATCGCGATGCCAGCGGTCAGAAACAACCACGCCAGCAATGCCCAGGGCCGCACCCAGAGCGCCCAGGCCGCATCAATCCGCCCGCTGATCAGAGCAGCCACGGCAAAGGAAAAGCAGACTGAAAACCCGACATAACCGAGGTAAAGAAGCGGAGGATGGATAGCCAGGCCAAAGTCCTGAAGAATCGGGTTGAGGTCCTGACCCTCACCAGGTACCGGAAACACCCGCATGAACGGGTTCGAAGTCAAAATGATGAACAGCAGAAACGCCGTCGCAATCAGGGCCTGGACGGACAGGACATTGGCGCGCAGATCATTGGGAAGGTTCCGGCTGAAAGCTGCAACGAGGGCACTGAACAGCGTCAGGATCAGCAGCCAGAGCATCATCGACCCCTCGTGATTTCCCCAGACACCGGAAAACTTGTAGACAAGCGGCATCATCGAATGCGAGTTTTCCCAGACATTGCGCACGGAAAAATCGGAAACTAGGTGGCTGCGGATCAACACGCCGAAGGAGAGTGCCACAAGCGCAAAGAGTGTTAGCGTTCCGCTGACGGCAACCGTCATCAATTGCGGACTGTTGCGCCTGACCCCGACAGCGGGCACAACAAAGGTAATCGCTGCCACCGCCAGCGCGAGAACAAGCGCGAAGAGACCGAGTTCAACAGTCACGGGCTGGCCTCCCTTCCCAGACACCATCCTCCTTCAGACGGTCAGCAACTTCCTTGGGCATGTAGTTTTCGTCATGCTTGGCCAGCACCGTATCAGCGTGGAACGCGCCGTTGCCGTCGAACCGGCCTTCGGTAACCACGCCTTGCCCCTCACGAAACAGGTCAGGCAATATCCCCGCATAGCGGACCTCGACGGTGCCTGAACCATCGGTCACGGTGAAAAGAACATTGGAATTTTCGGCACGCCTGATCGAGCCTTCTTCGACCAGCCCGCCAAGTCTGATGCGCGTTCCTTCACCAACTGGCTTATCGGCAAGATCTGACGGCATGTAAAAATACGAAACACTGCGGCTGAGCGCGAACATCACCAATAGCACAGCAACGGCGATAAACCCGACACCGCCTGCAATGACAGCCAGCCTTTTCTGTTTGCGATTCAAGGCTCTGCTCCCGATATCTCAAGCGAGTCTCCAAACGCTGCCAAACGGGTGCCCTGCTCGCTGCTCACCCCATAATAACCGATGGCCTGCTCCAGTGCCAAAGCCGCTTTTCTCTGTTCCCCAAGAACGGAATAGGAGCGTATCAGGCGCATCCAGCCGTCGATGTCATCGGGCTCTTCGTTCAGCCTTTGCTCAAGACCTGAAATCATGCCAGCGATCATATCGGCGCGCGCTTCAGGTGCAAGCTCGGCCGCTGCCGCGACGGCCTGTTCATCCGGTCCGTTCTCAACAACGCCGCCATCGGCCAGGCGCACGCGGTTCAGAGCGATCTGGCGAGCCACCATTTCATGCCACGGCGAGTTGTCGGGGAGCGCAGCTTGCAGGCGTTCAAAACGCTCTATAGCAAAGACACTGTCACCCGATTGTTCGGCGGCTAGGGCGGTAAAATAGAGCGTTCGGAGATTTTCCGGATCGATCGCCTCGGCCTGTTTGAACACGTCCAACGCTCCATCTGTCACAATTCCGGAATTCTGGACGACGATCGCCTCACCCAGTCCGGCAAGACGATCAGCCGTCGGGCCAGAAACCCGTATCGCATTGGCGTAGGCGTTCTGTGCCGCCTCGAAACGATTTTCGCGCAGATATATCGGTGCGATCACGTCCCACCCCGTCCGTCATCGGGGTTTACCGCCAGATGCTGCTCGACACGGGCCACGAGCACGGCAAGATCCGGTTCGTCGGCATTGATGCGGTCGGCAAGCGGCTGGTCCGGAGCTCCAGGCGTTCCAACAAATGGATAGATAAAGCCTGCCCCCAGCAGGACAATCACAATAGCAACAGCAGCGCCCCACCGAGACGTGCGGCCATTGCGGCCGCGCAAGGCCGTTCCGTTCGTTCGATCACTGACGGCCAGCAGTCGCCTGCCGATTTCGGTGCGCGCCGCCTCGTATTCCGGTTCGCTGAGAAGCCCTTCCCTGCGTTCACGCTCGATTTCCCGCAGTTGATCGCGATAGACTGCGGCCTGGCCGGCCATGATATGGTCTGCACTCGAGCCTGACGTCTGCAATAGAGGCAGTGCAACCACGAAGGCTGCAACAACGAACATGACAAGGGCAACGGTCGCGAAAATCATAATGGCATCTTCGTACGCTACCGCAGCGAAATAGCCAACACACTAAAGTTCTATTGTGTTTCATCTGCCGCAAAAGGTCGCAGCGCGGCAGACGCCATAACCGACGGCAAAATTTGCAGCTAGTTCAAAAGGGTCCAGACACCATCCGGGCCACGACAGGCTGCGCCGCGGCCGACATATTCAGCGTCCTTAACGGTCACCCTTTGGGTGTATTGGCGGCAGTTCTGGTCTCCGACCTGATAGGGACTTGCAACCTTGACGTCTCCACTCGCAGCCTTGCCTTGCCAGTTTACCGACTCACCGGCGGAACTGCCGAAAGCGCATATTGCTCAGCCCGTAGCGCACGTGCACGATCGGCCGGTGAAAGCGTAACGCCGGTTCTTTCAACCAACCCACCATCAAGCGACGTGGTCTGAACCGACTGTGCCGGAGCGACGCTTTGCCCAACAGACGGCGGCGCGGCCTGCTGCCTCAAAGAACAACCTGCAACGACCAGAGCGAGACCAATAAGCAGCACATTACTTTTCACGACGGCTTCTGAACCCTGAATTCAAACAATATCGCGGTTTATCAGCGACGATAAACCGAGCGGTTTCTCTCAACGATCTGCAAAGACCAAACGTTCTGACGCAAGATTGGTTCGGTCGTAGAGGCAGATTATGGCCAGATTTCGCCGCACCGGACAAACCGCCAGTCACGCAAATACTACTTCTTGCACTTTGCCGGCAGAACGACCCGGGCATGCAGGCCGGAACCATTCAGACCGGTCAGCTCAAAGCGTCCACCATAGGCCTGCACAACGTCATCGACGATGGACAGGCCCAATCCGGACCCAGAGCCGCTCTCGTCAAGGCGCTGCCCGCGCTTCATTGCTGTGCGGATTTCCTCCGGCGTCAGACCCGGCCCGTCGTCAACAACAATGATCTCCGCCCAATCTCCGGTTTCGTCAGCCCCTCAAGCCACTGTGCACTGACGCTGACCTGACGTTTGGCGAAACGGGCTGCATTCTCGAGCAGGTTTCCAACGATTTCCTCAATATCCTGCTGCTCAGCAGCGAGTACAAGGCCACCGGCGCACGAAAGCGAAAATACCGTTTCGGGATTGAGCCTTCGCATGACCCGGACAAGCCGTTCCAGCACGGGCTCGATTTCGCAGCGTGTGAGCACCGATTCAGTTTGCGCAGCAATTCTTGCACGGTTCAGATAAGCCTGTACCTGCGCTTGCATCATGACAACCTGCGAGGCGATGAGTTTACCGCCCTGCCCACCCATGCTCTGGGCTTCGTTCAGCAGCACCGCGATCGGGGTCTTCAGCGAATGGGCAAGATTTCCCACTTGCATGCGGGCACGCTCGACGATGGCTCGGTTGTTGGCGAGAAGCGCATTGATTTCATCAGCGAGCGGTTGGATCTCGACGGGGAAAGCCCCTTCATTACGCCCTCGCCCTCGTCGGAAATCTGCCTGAGTGCAGCACGCGCGCTGTCGAGTGGCCGAAGCGCAAAGAGAATGATCAGCCCGTTCAGCAGTACGCTCGCAACTCCAAAAGAGCAAGAGCGATATAGAGACGCTCTGAAAACCAGCGAACGTCATTATCGACCGCATCAAGATTGCCCGAGACCCGCACTCGGGTGGCCCGATCATTTTCGTCGATCACAACCACCGTTTCGATTACGGCCAGTTCATTGCCGTGATCATCCCTGACGAGATAGGTCCGCTTGAAATCACCGTCATAGGGGACTTCGCTTTCAGGCTTGATCGGCAACTCGGTGGCCCCAAGAGACGGCGACCGCAGTGTTTCCTTTGACGCATCATAGAGCGGGTCGACAACCCAGTACCATCCCGTCTGCGGTTGTTGGTAGCTCAGGTTGCCTGTCTGCGGCGATCCCTGAAGATCACCTTGCTCATTGATCGAGACAGAGTTGACGACGTTGAACATCTCCGCCTGAAGCAATTGCCTGAAGCCCCGTTCAGCGGCGTTGCGGTAGAGTGCAGAAATCACCACGGCTATGACCAGCAGAGCGATGACAAACCACATGGTCGTCAGGGCCAGGGAGCGCAACGTGAGTGAATTGGCCCATTTCATTCGGGTGCCCGCATAAGGTAGCCGAGCCCGCGAACCGTTTCTATCCATTCGGGGCCGATTTTTTACGCAGCCGTCCGACAAAGACTTCGATCGTATTGGAATCACGATCGAAGTCCTGATCGTAAAGATGTTCAGTCAGTTCGGTTCGCGAAATAACCTCGCCCTGATGGTGCATCAGATAAGACAGCAATCGGTATTCGTGAGAGGTAAGGCGCAGTTGTTGGCCGCCAAGGGTTGCCTTCGAGGCCTTGACGTCAAGCTCGATCGGCCCGCATCTTATCGTGCCCGCGGCATGGCCGGCCGCCCGCCGGATCAGGGCGCGGATACGGGCCATCACCTCCTCGATATGAAAAGGTTTGGTGACATAGTCATCCGCGCCGGCGTCGATACCGGCAACCTTGTCGCTCCAGCGGTCGCGCGCCGTCAGGATCAGCACAGGCATATTCCGACCGGCCGCACGCCACTTCTCGAGAATTGTCACACCGTCCATCGTTGGAAGGCCAATGTCGAGGATCACCGCATCGTAGGGTTCTGTATCGCCAAGGAAATATCCTTCGTCCCCATCATAGGCGCAATCGACCACGTAATCGGAATCCCGAAGCATCTGTGCAAGTTGCCGGTTGAGGTTTTCGTCGTCTTCGATGAGGAGAATACGCATCTGTATCTATTCACTGGTTGCGGGACTGCCTTGCATCTTCATTCTGCGGCTGCCACCACTGCTTCAGCTTACGGGAACACGCCGCGTGATCTTACGCGGTGGATTGCCAGCGTTCGCCGGTACAAAAACAGTTACAAGGCAATCTTTACCATCGGGCGCCGCTAAAGCCGACAAAAGCTCACCACCCGTACTTGCGATAACAGCCCTTGCAGCCGCGGCGCAGTCGGCCGCATCTGACGCGCCAGTCGAGCCTATAACAAGCGGAAGGCCCGCGATCAGGATCCGCACCCCATGTTTCGCTCTGGACATAACACGATTTTCCCCACGAGTTCCATTCACCACTAACCTCTTAAAGATAATAGGCTGAACTGCAAATGAATAGCCCGTCAAATGCCGCCCACCGGCATTGAGTGGAGCCGGCGGGAATCTTGAAGCGACGATAGTCAGCGAGTCAGCATTCCCTTGGCCGAAAGCCGTCCCAAAAGCGCAATCATCCCGCCTGAAGCGCCGACAAGTGTCGTGATCGACGCAGCCAGTTCATGCTGCATGCCTTCATCGAGATATATGCCGCAAAGCTGAAACAGCGGAGCGAGGATCGCCAAAAGGGCACCCCATACGGTTTTCGACAGATACCATTTTTTCGCAAAGTCCATGATCAAGTCCTTTCTGTTCAGTTGGGAAGGAAAGCTGCGCGTTCAGCGCAACACCGAGCGGGACCTTTCGGCCGCGCTGACGTAGCCTGATCGCAAGCAGATCAGGCAGCATGCCGAAATCGGCAATCTGGTCGGCTTCAGAATACGAGTAGAACGGCGACGTCGTTTCAACGCTTCGCAGCAAAGTCTCACCGGAAAAATCTCCAGACGATAGCTTTCGCTATCCTCGTCCAACGGAATTTCGGCGGCGCTCCAGTCATCCGCATCAATACGGGAGCGCCGGACCCAGGTCAGCACAACATCGCCCGTGTCGAGCCGCCTCGCTCGCAGATGTACCGGCGAAAACGGCGTTTCCGCGCGCAGCCCACCCGCAAAAACGTATGGGGCTTTCGGATCAACCCGACCCTGCGCCGTTTCCGCGGCATAATTGCGCGCAAGCCCTACATCGCGAGCGCTGAGCCCCAGCGGGACCGCCGCCGCATCAAGCACCACTGCGTCGCGCCCGACTGCCGCACCGGCCAGCATTGCATCGTCAGTGCCGTTCAGCCCGCGCAGCGAGTCCCGCAAGTCGCCAGCGGCCGGACGAAATTTCAGTAGCCTCCAGGAATCCGATGATCTCGAAAACATCATTGTTGGCGCTGACCGCGATGCGGTTTGCGCCGCTGAGTACGGCAGGCATCGAGGCCGATGACAGTCCGCCAAAATCAAGATCGATCACAAGCTCGTCCGTGAAATCGAAACGACCGATGTTTCCCGGTGAAAGCGCGGCAGCGAGCCGTGCTGTCCCTGCCGGTCTTTCAATGATGGCGCTTGGCTGAAAGCCCTCGCCTGTGGCTGACGACGCAATGACACACCGCCGCCAGGGCCTGGCAAAGACGGCAACGCGCGCAAAGCTTTCGGCAGCGCCCGAGCCATCGCGTGCGAGGTCCATGAACACGACCCTCGGAGCGAATCCGGCCGATGCAAGATCGCCGGCGCCCTGTCGTGTTTGCGCGCGAACACCACCGCCGCCACTCGCGATGAACGAGCGCGCCTCAAACCGGATCGTCTCGGCAACTTCAGCGCGCGTGACCATAAAACGACCGGCAGGCCCGTCGGGCAGGCGTATGACATCCCCGACTTCCAGGCTCTGCTCCTGCGGTGAAAGCTCGAAGCTGATCTCGCGCAACGCGACCCGGTTTTCGCGCAACAGTATTCTCGCCAGTTCGAGCGCGGTCGCCTCGGGCAGTACGGCCGGCAGGCCGTAGCGCAAGACGCGATCATTTGCCTCCAGCGCGCGGCCCGATCGTGCAGACGCCTGCTCATAATCGGTCGCGGGATCGAAATAGGTTATCGACGTCTCACCGGCGAGGTCACTATCATGCCGCCGCGTTTCGCGCCAAAGCCCCGCGCTGTCGTCGCGCTCGGCAAGCACCTCGATTGTCCGCGGCGGCAGGCTGGTCCGGTTGCGTGAACGAAACGTCAGTCTGCCTGCCCTCTCGATACTGTCTGCAGCATAAAGCGAGAGCAACGGCTCGATCAGATCTCGCGCGGAGCTGATATCTGCCTGCTGATAGCCGACCAGATCGCCGCTCAGCAGGGCGGTATCGCAATCGGTAAACCCGTGGTCGGCAAGAAGTGCGCGCACGGTATCTGCAAGTGTTGATGTGCCAAGCCTACCATTCAGCCAGTGGCCGGCTTCCCAGTTTCTGCCATCGCTCCACAGATCCGCGTCCCGGGAAAGGCCGGGTATGGCCGGATATCCCAGCACCAGAGAAAGATGCGGTCCGGATCCACCATATTGGCCGGAGCTTCCGGGCCAGCCCACCAGTCAAGATGCACCTCCAGAAACCTGCGCTGTTCATCATCCGAACGGCTGCGGTTGGAAAAGTAAGGATAAGCAGATTCAGCCGATTTTGGATCGACGAATACATTCGGCTGGCAACTGCCCTTGTCGACAGCGGGACAGCCAAGTTCGGTGAACCAGATCGGCTTTGACATCGGCGTCCAGGCCGTCGGCGTTGCCATCTCACTGCCCCCGATCCGATCATGATGCGGGTGCGACCACCAGCCGGCGAGATCCTTGTATCGATAGACCCAGGGCTTGCCAGCCAGTCCATCCGTAATCGCCGAGCGCAGGCGAGCGGCCCGTGCAGCGTCATCTTGATAGTACCAGTCATACCCCTCGCCCGACGCGATCTGGCTCCCGAGCGCGGACGGATCTGTCGTGACACGGAAGCCATCGGGATTTTGGGACGCAAGATCGTCGTCCCGCCAGTCGGAAAGCGGCATATAATTGTCGATACCGACAGCGGTGATATCAGGACTTGCCCACAGCGCATCGAGGTTGAAGAAAACATCGCCGCTGCCATCATTCGGGTGGTAACCGAAATATTCGCTCCAATCCGCACCGTAGGTCAGCGCCGTTGACGGCCCCACAATACCGCGCACATCGGCAGCCAGCTCGACCAGCCCCTCGACAAAGGGAAAAGCACCATTGTCATCACGGATGGACGTCAGTCCCCGCAGCTCAGAGCCAATGATGAACCCCTCGACACCGCCTGCGGCCGCCGCGAGATGCGCATAATGCAGGACCAGTCGCCTGTATCCCTCGTCAGAACCCGCGAATGCAACACCATCGGCAGCCGGGGTAAAATGATGCGACTCAGCGGTGCCGAGAAATGCCTCGACCTCCGACCGCGCTGCCACGCTCCGGTCGCTCGTGCCCGGCCAACCGGCAGCCGGATGACATGTAATGCGCCCGCGCCAGGGATAGACCGCCTGCTCGGCACCGCCATAAGGGTCCGGCAAACCATTGGCAGAAGGGACATCCATCATGATGAATGGGTAGAGATAGACCTCAAGGCCCCGCGCCCTGAGATCGGCAATCGTCGCCATCAACCCGGCATCGTTGGGCGTACCGCCATAGGCCGGGCCACCATCAATGGTGGACACAACATAGGCCGACGCGCGCGCGATCCCCGAAACCTTCCAGGGGTGCTTTCCTCGCTGCGAAAGGATGTCTCCACACCCGGACGGATCCGGCATTCTCCCGCCCTGAGGTCCGAGCCGAACCACGTGACCACCAGGGCCACGCGTTCCAGATTGGGACAAAGCGCCATCAGTTCGTCAATCGAGGCCTCGAAATCCGTTACCCCGACAAGCGTGTTGCGGTTCAGTATCCTCTGTTGTCCGCTGCCAAGCGCCTCGGTTACAGGAAACGGGCACAGCCCGTGCTCGGTCGCACCGGGGATCACGGCAATCGCCTTTATCTGGGTCTCAAGTTTTCCCGTCGGCCTCAACACCTCGAACTGAAACACCGGTATCCGGTTTCCGAAACCATCCAGCGGCAGCCGATCGAAAACCACATAGCAAAGCCCACGATAGGCCGGGGCAGCGCCCATACCCTGCTTTGCCTCGATCAGCGGATCCGGCAATTGCCCCTCATCACCGGGATAAAACCGCATCTGGATCGTGGTCAGATCCAGTTCGCGGCCATCGGCCCATACCCGTCTGATCGCGGCAACCGGCCCCTCGCAAATACCGAACGCGAAATTACCGAAATAGGCAAAACTCTCCACCGTCGGTCCCGTCGCCTTGCCGCCCGAGCGTTCCTCGGTCACTTGCTCCTCGAACCGTGTCGCCCAGATCAGCGTACCGCCCACCCGCGACGTGCCGTAGACCCGCGGGATAACGGCGCCCTCTTCGGCTCCGCCAACCCGCGCAGTCGCCAGATGCTGCCCTTTGACGCTGCGCCCGCCGGAGAAGATCGAGCCGTCAAACGCGGCACCGGCCAGCCCGCCGACTGCCCTGCCGGCAATCGCCCCGAAAGGGCCCAGTATTCCTCCGATGGCAGCGCCGGCGGCCTGAAAACGATTGTCGCCATCTCTTCGCCTCAACGTAAATGCAAGGCGCGCGCCGGTTTCGGTAGCGAGGCCTGCTCTGGTTTCAGATGTCCTGGTGCGGATGCACGGTTTCCCGCGCTCACTGCATGGTGCTGGCGGCTTATGCCGGAAAGCGGAACACGCCGGCGATCCTTCGCCGCCATCCGGGCACAAGCGCCGAACGGATGACACCGGCCTGTTCGTAGGCGTGGATAAAATAATCCGGTGCGCTCAGAATACCGGCGTGCTTGGCGGCGAACTGTGATCGCCAGCGAAACAGCAGAATATCGCCCGGCTCCATGCAGTTTGGGGCAATGGCCGTTCCGCAGTGGTGCAGGGCGGCCTCGAGCAACCGCTCGGTTCCGGTCCGCTCGGCCCAGTCGGCAGCATATGGTGCGCCGACACGGGGACCTCACCGTAAAGAGCGCCCCAGACGCCACGCACAAGCCCAAGGCAGTCGCATCCGACCCCGATCTCGCAGGCCTGGTGACGGTAGGGCGTTCCGATCCATTTCTCGGCCTCTGTGACCGCCCGCTCCCCCAGCACCGTCATTTGAACAACGGACTTCCGTCATGCGCGCTCTCGCCATTCACATAGGAATAAGCAAAATCGGCGCCCGGAACATGGGGGAACCCTCTGAAATTGAGATGATTTCCGAACTTCTCCCTGCAGGTGGTAAAGGCCTTGTCACAGCCTGCCGTCAGCCGCACCTGATCACTGGCATCCGGCATTTTTTCCAGAGGCAACCAGAGATCGATGCGGATCGTACCTGCCAAAAGACCACTGGTTTCAATTTCGAAAGCGCGTCCGGAAAGGCCTCCGCTCTCGAACGTTAGCAAGCCGTGGGAAAAGAAGCCTTCGGCGGCAGTTCCATCCGCCGCAATAACAAGCCGGGTTTCGCTTTCGGCGGCTACAATCGTCCCCGTCTTGAAAAATCCCGGGCTCTGCCGATCAAAACCGCAGGCGGCATCGCCGAACACCGCGTCGCAACGCCGCGTGATACTGCGCCCCTGCGGTTGCGATAGGCGGTGCGTGATCGCACGCAACTCCGCACCGAAACCACCGCCTTCGCGTGAAACCTCTCCAACCTCACTCACCTGAATGATCTGGTGCTGACCAGGTTCCTGCCAGTTCACGATAAAGATCTCCACGCGGGCGCCATCATAGTCGCCAGCCGCCAGCGCTTCCTCGGTGATCGCGTCATGCGAAAACCCGCCAACAACCTCATTGGTGCTGGCCGCAAGCCCCTCCTCGACCTCAAAACCTGACGCAACAAAACCGCTGGCCGCCAGAAAAAGCGTAGTGGCGAAAAACAGATCGCGGTCATGCTCGGTAAAGCCAAGCACTGCGCCGTTCTTCATCGTCAACCGCCAGCAGTAACAAACCGTTGTGGTGTCCTGTGAAAGGTGCGCCTCGAGCGCAGCATTCATCACTCTCATGGCATAATCTCCATCAACGGGACCGAAGGAACGCTGCCGGCGTTGAAGGCTTTCATGTTGATATCGATGCGGTCGGTATCGAACCGCACGGGAACATCGAAGGCATATCCGGCGAATATTTCGGCCCCGATCGCCGGGATGGCTCCACCAGAAAATGTCACGATCCCGGTTGTTGCATCGACAGAAAAGTCGATGTCCGGCGCCTCGATCCCGTCGACCGAAACCCGCACGCTACCGACCACCGGCTTTCCGATGACCCTCTCAAAGGAGGCCGCCGCGTCGCCATAGATCTTGATGAGCTGGAACTGGGTGTTCTCGCCATCACCTGTCCCTATCTGCTGGTCAAAAGGGCCGGGTTCGGCAAGCGGCCCACAGGACTTGAAGTCCACCGGATCGCGGAAACGGAAACCGTGAAGCTGGCCGCTCCGCGCCTCGAAGAATTCGGTCAACTCATAAAGGTCGGCAACCGAACGCACGGCGGAACCGGCATCATAAGCGCGCCGCGCATTGCGCCAGCGCTGGTTGCGGTTCTCCCGTCCGTTGGAAAGGCTGACAATATCGGTGCGGCGCACCGGTCCGCCGCTGACGGCGAGCGAAAGCCGCAACGGAAAACGCACTTCGTGAAAACTCGCGCTCATAGTGCCTCCTCAGATGTTGCGCTGGCCTGAGCGCACGGCTCTCGCCAGCATCGCCGAAATCTGACCCTGGCTCTTCTGAAAACTTGCCGCGTCCTGGGCTGTCACATTGAAGACGATATGCGGGCTGCCTCCCCTGAAGCGGAAACACCAAGCGAACCGTCCGGTCCACGTTTCAGCGGCATGATCGCCTCGCTTCCCGCCTCGCCCATCAAACCGAGGCCGCCACTCATCGGAAAATAGGTTGGCCGCGAAACAACGCCGCCTGAGGCAAACGGCGTGATCCGGCCCGGAACGCCACCATCGGCATGCGCGAAGACCTGCAACAGCCCATCGGTCAGATTGCCGATCTGGCCGGAAATCGCGTTTTCGAGAGGCTTGATGGCAGAGTTCAGTGCCAGTTCGCTCAGCCGTCGCCCGAGGCCTCCCAGCACGCTTTCCAGACCCTTGCCGGAAAGCGTTGCATCTTCAGCGCGCCGGTGATCGCCGACGAAAACCGGTCGGACTGCGCCTCAAGATCGGTCAGAACATCATAGAGCGCGCTCGCCCCGCTGACCGCCTCGGCATACGTGTCGCTTGCATCAGGTTCCATCACCATTCCTCGTTTTGTCGGGATAGCGCATCATCAAATCTTCCAGGCCTGCGCGTGTGGGATAGGGCGCGGCCGGCGCGAAAGTGCCCGTCATCGATGCGAATTCGACCGGCGAAAGCGCCCAGAAATCATCGGGTTGCAGCCGCAGCAGGCAAAGCCCTGTGTGAAGCACCGAACGCCAGGAAAGGGTTCGGCGCCGGGAGGCTCGGGGCCTGCCGCTGCGGCTAGGAAGGGTCCGGCCTGGTTGCATCCGTCACCGGGCCAACGGCCTCCCTCCCGAAAACGTCACGGTCAGAAGTTCCCCGACAAGCTTTGCATAGGCGGCCACGCCGCCCTCCATGCTCATCGCTGCCACCTCGTCATCGTCGATAGCATTGCCCCCACCGCGCAGGCCCGCCCCAATGATGGCAATCAGGTCATGCGCTTTCAGTCGCCCGGCTGCGAGCCGCTTTCCAAGATCACCGAGACCATCGGCCGAAAATGCCGTCTCAAGCTCGGCCAGCGCCCCGAGTGTTAGGCACAGAATGCGGCGCTCGCCGTCAATCACCGCCTCCACTTCGCCCCGATAGCGATTGGCGCGGCCTGCTGCATTGCTGCGTGTCATGCGCTGGCTCCAAAGCTGATTGCCCCGCCAGATTCCAGCGCAACCTCAAACTGCAGCTCTCCATTATGCTGGCCGGAATATTCGAGTGACGTAAACTGGAACGGACCGGCAAGCGTGCCGAACCCCGGAATGACAATCTCCGCACTCACAAGCGCGCCGGCAAAAATGCCGCACGCACCGTTTCATCGGAGGCAGCATCCTTGAAGATGCCGCTTGCCGTCATCGAAGCGCGCTGAACACCGGCGCCACTGAGAAGCTCACGCCAGCGTCCCGCACTTTCCGAATCGGTAATGTCCACCGTCTCGGCGTTGAATGCCAGCCGCTTCGATCTCAGCCCGGCAACGGTCTCATAGGTACTTCCGTTATGCAGCTTCAGCAGCAGATCCTTGGCCTTCTGGGCTGTCATCACACTCTCCGTTCAGAATTGTAAAAACTCGGTTCAAATGGGTTCGCTCACCGCGCGAAACCGCATTTCGGCCAAGAAATAACCGGTCCTCGCGACCCGCCGCACCCGCGTGGAACGGTGCCTCAGGTTCACAAGGGCAAAACCGGACAGGGCAAGCTCGGCGTCATGAAGCAGCGCTTTGACCCGCGCTTCGATTGCCTGCAACGCCTTGCGCCCATGTGCCTCAGACCAGATTTCGAGGGTCAGAAAATGCTCGTTTCCGCTCTCGGTTACCGTTGAATAGTCGCGCGTCTCGCATTCGCCGAAGACGATTGCAGGTAGTTGCGGCCGGCTCAGCAGCCGGTCGAAAATGGCATCCGGCCCGATCAGCGCAGACAGCGCCGCGTCAGACGACAGAGCCATATGGATTGCGCCCAACAGCGCATTTTCAGCGGAACTCATGACGCCACCTCCTCGCAACGGCAGACCGTGTAGCGCGCCGTCTCATCCGGGTCGCGCCAGCCTGCAAGTCTGAAAACCCGGCTGCCGCGCTGCAGCCGCATGCCGGGCACGAGATCGGTCCGCGCCCGCAGCCAGATCTCATGGCTCACCTGAAATGTCTCGCCATTGGCCTCTTCGCTGAAACGGATCGAGACCGGCTCGATCCTGGCCCAGGCCTTGGCCACAAGCGCATAGGTGATGGTCGCTCCGCCCTGCCCGTCCGAAACAGTTTCGGGCGTCATCAGATCGAGGCGCGCCGAAAAAGCGCCGGGGTCGAGTGTCAGCATCAAAGCCTCCAGGCTTTCAGCGGTGCAATCAGCAGGTCATAGCCATCCGGCGTCGCGGCAGGCTGTAGATCGGATTGCACAACACCGCGAAACGCAAACATGTGGGCGACGTGGCGCAGGATCGCCTGTTTCGCGACCTCCGGCACATCCCCAGCAGCCCCGAACCCCGTTGTGAAATCCACTTCGATCCCGTTCATGCCCGCTTTCCGTCCGGCGAGTTCCGGCAGGCAGAAACGCGCCGGCCGTGCCCGGCCATCCAGCCGCGCATGATCGAGCGAAACTAAAGAAGCTAAGCCTCTGCCATCATAAGCCGTAACGGTATCGACCGATTGAACCGGACCGCGCGCAAGCGACACCATGCCGCTAGAAGGCCAGTCATCGCGGTAAAGCCGCCACGCCTGAGTGACGAGAGAGACCGCTGACCGTTTCCAGATAGTCCCGCGCCGCGGTGAGAAGATCGCCGAGCAGCGCATCCTCGTCACCGCTGTCAATACGCAAAAATCCTTGACCTCGGCAAGTGTCACAGGCTCTTCCGCCGCAGGCGTTATCAGCGCATAGCTCATCGCTTTTTATCCTTTTGCCATCAAAAAACCCCGGCAAAAACTGCCGGGGTTGTATCTATTTCGCGTTGTAATCGCTTACATTTCGCCGAACTTGACCAGTTTGATGGCTTCGAAGTTCTGAACGCCGCCGCCCACGCGCTTGGTGGTGTAAAACAGCACATAGGGTTTGGCGGAATAGGGGTCGCGCAGGATCCGCACGCCCGCCCGGTCCACGACCAGATAACCGGCAGCGAAATCACCGAATGCGACAGACATGCTGTCTGTTCCGATATCCGGCATGTCCTCGGCCTCGGTCACCGGAAAGCCCATCAGCGAGGCTGGCTGGCCGAGACTTGCCGGTGGCTGCCAGAGATAATTGCCATCATCGTCCTTGAACTTGCGGATCGCACCTTGCGTCTTCCGGTTCATCACAAAGTGGGCATTCTGGCGGTGGGCCGCCTTCAGCGCATAGATGGTTTCGATCAGCGTATCAGACGGGTCGGCCGCCTTGAAACCGCCGTCGACGCCGGTCGCGATGTATCCCAGCTTTTCCCATTCCCAGGCGCTGTCAGCCACCGTCGTATAGCTCAGAAAGCCCTTCGGTGTGCTCGCCGTATTGCCGCTCACAAAGGCCGCACCTTCCTGTTCGGCGAAGGCAATATCGATCTCCGAGGCGATCCAGCTCTCGACATCGACGGCCGCATCGTCAAGCAGCGAGGCGCTTGCCGCCGGCATGGCGTAAAGCTCCATCGTCGGGAAGGTGAGTTCGGAAATATCCGGCGTTGCCGTCTGGTCGCGATCGGCAATCTCTCCGACCCAGCCGGCGGTGAACCCTGAAGCGATGAACGGTTTCTTCAGCACGGCGCCTGAAACCTGACGCACCGTTGCCAGCCTTCGGATCGGAGAGACGGCGGAAAGCCTGCGGCCGATTTCGGTGTCGGTCTCATCCGGCACCAGGTAGCCGCCATCGCTTTCCGTGGTGGAGATCGCCTTGGCCTCAAGCGCCCGCAAGCCATGCTCATCGCCGCGGCGGATATAGTTTTCGAATGCGGCCTTGTGCTCGCTCGCCGCAAGGCTCGTGCCATGTCCAAGTGCCGGGCGTGCCTTCTTCAGTTGCATCTCGTCGAGCTGGCGGGCCTGGAGATCCATGGCGCGGTTGATGCGGTCGACCTTTTCGCGGGTCACCACATCCTCGCCCATCTTGCTCTCGATTTCGCCGAGCCGGCGGTCATTGGTATCCTTGAAACTCTCGAAGCTGGACATGAAGGCTTCGAAAGCCTCGGAAATGCCTGCGGGCCCGCTCTTGATCTCGGGCGCTGTTTTCATCTTCGTATTGGTCACGGTGCATTCCTCTCAATGCGTGAAAAACTCAGGACGACATCAACCGGCGTGCGCGGTTCAAAAGCCCGAGCAGCCGTTCGTCGTCCATATCGTCGCCGCCGGCCGCGTCCCGCCCGCCGACAAGCGTGGTATAGCCGCCGGCAAGAAACCGGCGTGCTGCCTTTCGGCTCAGGCCGGCGTCCCGCGTCAGCCATCTCTCGAATTCCCGGATCGTGGGAAAAGCGTCACCCGCCTGCTTCACGCTGGTGATGCGTGCCGAAGGCAGCATCGGAAAGGTGACGATCGAAATTTCCCAGAGGTCTGCCTCCAGCACCCGGCGCACGCCGGTTTTGGCATCCGTCTTGGCGCGCACGGTCTGAAATCCGATGGAAAGCCCGTCGAGCCCGCCCGATTTCATCAGCGCGTGCACCTCGCGGGCCCGCGCCACATCGGCAGAAAGCACGCCCTCTACATAAAGCCCGCGACCGTCCTCGCGGATCTTGCGCCAGGCCCCGATCGGCTCCGAAGGGTCGTGCTGAAACAACATCCGGACCCCTTCGGCACCGCGCTTTTGCAGCGAGCGGGAAAACGCGCCGCGCTCAATCATGTCCTTGCCGAGATCGATTTCGCCAAACAGGCTGGCATAGCCGGAAAACGAACCATCTCCGGCCAGGTCCGTCAGCGAAAGATCGGCATATTTCATTTCATCGGCCAGCATGGTTTTCCCGCCCATATCCGCTCCTGTTTCAGGGTTTTTCTGTTTCATGCGCTAATACCCCACAGCCTCGCGCTTCTCTTCGTCAGTCAGGAAATCCGCCGCCGAAACACGAGCCCACAGCGCGTCGCGTTCAGCGGCCAGAGCGGACACCTGGTCGAGATCAGGCTCGAGCTTCAGCCCGTCGCCATAGATCGGCTCCAGCCATGTGGTCAGCGAGGCGGCGGTGCGGGCAATCAGTGGCAAGACCGTGAGACGGTAGAAGGCGCGGTTGGCCTCCTGATAATTCGAATAGGTGTTGTCTCCGGGAATGCCCAGCATCATCGGTGGCACGCCGATGGCGAGTGCGATGTCGCGGGCCGCCCCGTTGCGTGCCTCGGTGAAATCCATGTCGCGCGGGGTCAGGCCCATCGCCTTCCAGTCGAGCCCGCCCTCCAGAAGCAGCGGCCGCCCGGCCTTCATGGGGCCGCTATAGCCTTCCTCAAGCTCCTGCTTCAGCCGCTCATACTGTTCTTCGGTGAGATTGCCGCCATCCTTCGGCTGATAGACCAGCGCGCCGGAAGGCCGCGCCGAATTATCGAGCAGCGCCTTGTTCCAGACGGATGAAGCATTGTGCAGGTCGAGCGCCACCTGGGCCGCGGCCAGCGGCGAGAAACCCGTCTGGTCGTCAAGCGGATGAAACAGCCGCATGTGTAACAGCGAGAGCCCGTCACCTTCGCTGCTAAACCGGGTCACATGATTGCCGGTGCGGTATTCATAGGCCTCCGGCCAACCGTCGCGTCCCTCGATCACGCGGATGCGGTCGGGCCTTAAAAGATGCAGTTCCCTCAAGTCCTCGCCAAGGGTGATCGGCTCAATATAGGCGTTGCCAGATAGCAGCAGCCCGCCGAACAACGCCTCCAGGAAATCGGCACCGCACATTCGCCGGTTTGGCCGCCTGAGAAGTGCAAGCAGCGGATGATCGGAGACCAGCGTGCCATTTTCGAACAATTGCCAAGGCATGCTACCGGCGGCTTCCGCAATCAGCCTGACGGCTCGGTGGGCAACCGGGTTTTTCATAAAGCCTTCGCGAGAAAGGGCGGCATAGGACCGACCGGACCAGCGCGCCTCGCCACTGAGCGCAATCGCGGAAATCATTGTCGCCGCCTTTTTGTCAGACACGCCAACGGCGTCGGCCGGGCGCCTGCCCGGCAGATGAAAGGGCATTTTCATGCCTCACCCCTTTTCCTCGGCTTGAAACAAAAAGCCCCGGAAAACCGGGGCTTCGTCAGTCGAAATTCAGTCGGGATATCAATCCCGGTAGCGCGAATGTCGTAGCGCAGATGCCGTGTCATAGTCGGCGGCGATGCGCATCTCCCGGATCGGCCGGACCACGGTAGTCGACTTCTTGTAAAGCGGGTGGGCGCGATAAGCAGCCAGCGCTTCCTCGTCCTCGAACTCACCATAGACCACGAACTCGACCTTTTCGTCATAAAGGTCGCTGCGCGCATTACGGCCGATTTCCAGCACGTTCGCATGCGGGTTTTCCGTCAGGATCGAAAGACCGGCCTCGACCGCATCCGCGTCGCCGCCCTCCGGTACCGAAAAGAAAACGATATGTCTGATCATGCGAAAACCTCTTGCAGTGCCGAAATAGCCGATAGCGGCAATCGGCTAGCATGGTGCGGTGCAAGCTGCAATAGCGTCTCAAACCCTGCGCACGCGCGGCACCCCGTCCCCTCCAGAAGCAGTGCCGTCAACGCCCACACCAGCGCATCCAGACGGTCGGGTGATCTCCCGGCGGAAAGCCCGTCCGGCCCGAAATCGCACATCTGGTCGACAAGCCGGGCAAAATAGCCGGCATGGCGCACCCTGCCCTGCTCGTAGAGGGCTGCGACCGGCTCGGCGCGCAGAAACTTGCCGCGCCTGGCGCGCACCGTTGAAACCGGCAGGCGCTCGTCGACGCTCTTGAGCATCGCGGTGACCATGTCCCCTCCTTGGTTGATCTCGGCCACCACCCGGTCGGCATCGAACCGCCGGAAAGCCTCGACCACCGCCCGCGCCCATTGCGCCGGCGTGCCGCCTTCAACAGAACAATCGGCCAGAACCAACGCACCGCCGTTTTCCATTCCTCCGGCAACCACGATACCGCAGACGGATTTGCGGCCGGAGCCGGACGGCGGATCCACGGCCACGACTATACGCCCCGTCGCCATCGCATTGCGAGAAACCGCTGTCTCAAGCTCCACGCGCCGCCACAGTCCATCCTCACGATCCTCGATCAGCTCGCCATCAAGCTCCTGACGGCCAAGACGCGTGCCGCCATAGCGGCTTGAAAGCGCCTTGATGAAACCCGGCGCCAGATTGGCACGGTTATCCGCCGTCGCTATCCGCGTCAGCGCCGTGTCACTCTCCGCGATCAATTTCTTCAGCAACGGCACCGCACGTGGCGTGGTCGTCACCATTTGAGATGGCGCAGCGCCAAGGCGCAGCCCAAACTGCAGCATATCCCAGCATTCCTGACCGTAGCGCCATTTCGCAAGTTCATCGCACCAGGCATAGTGAAACTGGGGCCCGCGCAGCGCCTCCGGGTCCTCGGACGAAAACAGATAGGCCATTGCGCCATTCGGCCAGACCAGCCTGCGCCGTGTGATCTCGAAAACCGGCTTCATCCGCCGCGCCACCCGGCAGATGCCGGAAACCCCGTCAATCATCACCTCGCGGGCATCGCCGAGCGTTTCGGCCACCAGAGCAATGCGCAGATCGCTTTTCGGGCCGGCTGCCAGTGCGAGGCCCTGAACCCATTCCGAACCGGCCCGCGTCTTGCCGGAGCCGCGCCCGCCCATCAACAACCAGGTGCGCCAGTCGGCCTTCGGCGGCAGCTGTTCGGGCCGCGCCAGAAAGGACCAGTCACGCGAAAGCGCGCGAACAAAGGCGTAAGGATCATTGTTCGCCTGACCGTTCGGCAATCCGCCTTTCCGCAAGTTCCCCGGCCCGCTTTTCGATAAGGTCGAGGAAATGGGCTTTGGCATCATCATAGTCCCTGAGGTTGAGGTCGCGCTCGTCCGCATTGCGGCGGTTTTCGGCAAGCCGCCGCTGCATCTCGTCGGCCTTTTCCAGCGTGCGGATGATCAGCGACACCGCATCGGCCGCCGCCTTGACCTCGCCGCGCACATCTGCTGCCTCGCCCCCACGGCTCTTTTTCACAGCCGCCATCCTGAGCTTGCGGAAAAATGCAAACTGGGCCCGCATCTCGGATGTCAGGTCATTCAGCAACAGCCTGAGATCGTCATCGGCATCGCCGGGCCGCGCCTTCGGCTCGATCTCATGATAGGCCGCATCAACCCGCCGCCCGGCAGGGTCGCCGTCATAGCGCGGGCTGCGCGGCCAGAGCCCGAACAGCGCAATATCGATTGTCTCATGGTCAACCATAAAACCCTCCTGCCAACCGCCCGGAGAGCCGTTCGGCAACAAAAAGCCCGGTCGAGAACCGGGCTTGGAAAAATCTGGCAAAAAATCTGAAACCATAACGGTCACTATCGACCGCCGCAGATTTCCGACTGTAGACAAAACTTACCAGACGACCGTTACGCCGTCAAGGACTATTTTCCTATAATAAGATTTTTTCTTATTTTGCGGAAAACTGGTCGAAAGCCTCCATGGCATGCGCGGCATACATCAGCCCCGGACCGCCATCCATATAAATGGAAACGCCCAGAACCTCCTCATATTCCGCACGGGTCACGCCAAGCTTGACCAGCGCCTTGGCATGAAAGGCAATGCAGGGCTCGCAGCGCAGCGCCACGGCAATGCCGAGCGCAATGTATTCCTTGGTCTTGGCATCAAGAGCGCCGGCCTTGCAGGCCGCACCCGCCATCGCAGAGAACCCGCTCATGGTGTCGGGAAGATCCTTGCGCAGCACGGCAGTCTGCTTGGAGATATCGGCGGTCATCTGAAGGTAATCGGTAGCCATGGGAACATCCTTTATATTCATACTTACGATGATGAATATATAATTTCCGTCGCTCCGCCTTGCGCTGAATCAAGCCTGCCCGGCACGGACGTCAATAGCAGACACCCGAATCAGCCGGTATTCTCCCCGTCAGCACCGGCCATTCGATGATGTAATCCTCATAGTCCTCGACTGGCACCTCCATCTCGCTCACGGTCCGATCGCGCGCGGAAATACCAGCCTGATGCACCGTTTCGCGGTCGCCGGAGACAAGGTGATGCCACCAATAGAGGTCATGGCCTTCATGAACGAGCCTGTAGGCGCAGGTCGGCGGCAGCCAGGGGATTTCCTTCACACCTTCGATATCGAGCTGGATACATTCCGGCACGGTCTTCCAACGCTCCTCATAGTCAGAACACTGGCAGCTGTGACCATCAAGCAGGCGACAGGCGACCGAGGTGAAGGCCACCTCGCCTGTCTCCCAGTCCTCAAGCTTGTTAAGACAACAAAGCCCGCAGCCGTCGCAGAGGCTTTCCCATTCCTGATTGCTCATCTGGTCGAGCTGTTTTGCCCGCCAGAATGGCTCTCTTTCTTCTGTCTTGTCGACCATGTGCGGATCACCTTCGTCCTGAAGGACGCTATATGCGCTGCCGCGCCGTGCGGTTCAACCCGTCACCCTCGCAGCAATTGAAGAGCGTAAGTCTCCGCTACCTTCAACAAAGGTCTTATCACTTTCGCTCAATTGCGACAATTTGACTGCTTGTTACTGTCTCCCATGCGCTTTGGAGGAAAGCGCCTCTGCGCCCTTAAGGAGCGCGCAGCCTTTTTCAGACGACTTGGGAGGAGTCCGATGTCGAAATTTATCATGAACAGGCGCAGCCTGTTGAGAGCCGGCGCCGCCGCCGGTGTAACGCTGGCCGCCCCGATGCACTTCATGCGCGGGGCCTATGCCGCCGACATGTCGTGCAACATGCCAACCGGCAGTACCGTCACCCTCGGTTTCAATGTCCCGCAGACCGGGCCATACGCCGATGAGGGTGCGGATGAAATGAAGGCGCTGCAGCTTGCCGCCAAACACCTGAACGGCGAAGGCGACGGCGGCATGCTCGCCACTTTCTCGTCCAAGGCGCTGAAGGGCAACGGCATTCTCGGCAAGAAGGTCAACTACGTCACCGGCGACACCCAAACCAAATCCGACGCCGCCCGTGACAGTGCCAAGCGCATGATCGAAAAGGAAGGCGCGGTCATGATCACCGGCGGTTCTTCCTCCGGCGTTGCGGTTGCAGTTCAAAGCCTGTGCCAGGATATGGGCGTCATCTTTATGGCTGGCCTTACCCATTCCAACGACACCACCGGCAAGGACAAACGCCGCTATGGTTTCCGCCACTTCTTCAACGCCTACCAGTCCGGCGAAGCGCTGGCACCGGTGCTCCAGCAAGAATACGGTTCAGATCGTCGCGCCTATCACCTCACTGCCGATTATACTTGGGGCTGGACCCAGGAAGAATCGATCAAGAATGCCACCGAAGGCCTCGGGTGGGAAACCGTTCAGGCCGTCAAGACACCAGTCGGCGCTGGTGACTTTTCGCAGTACATCACCCCGGTTCTCAACTCCGGCGCCGATGTGCTGATTCTCAATCACTATGGCGGCGACATGGTCAATTCGCTGACCCAGGCCGTCCAGTTCGGCCTGAAGGACAAGCAGGTCAACGGCAAGAACTTCGAAATCGTGGTGCCGCTGTTCTCGCGTCTGATGGCGCAAGGCGCCGGTTCGGCCGCTGAAAACATCCTCGGCTCGGCCAACTGGAACTGGTCTCTGGATGATGCGGGCAGCCAGGCTTTCGTCAAATCCTTCGGGGCCGAATACGGCTTCCCGCCGTCACAGGCCGCCCACACCTGCTACGTTCAGGCGCTGCTTTATGCCGATGCGGTGGAACGCGCCGGCACCTTCTTCGCACCGGCAGTCATCAAGGCGCTGGAAGGCTTCGAATTCGACGGCATGGGCAATGGTCCAACGCTTTACCGTGCCGCTGACCATCAGTGCATGAAGGATGTGCTCGTGGTGCGCGGTAATCCGGATCCGCAAAGCGAGTTCGACCTCTTGAAAGTCGTCAAGGTCGTGCCGCGCACCGACGTCGATTACGACCCGGCGATCTTCGGCGGCGAGCTCGGCCCCGACACCGCCAAGACCTGCTGATCTGAAGCGATCACTGCACTTTCGGCCGGGCGTTCGAAAAGCGCCCGGCCCTTCCGGCAACAGTGGAAATGCGGTCAATGGACGCCATCATCATTCAATTCCTGAACGGCCTCGACAAGGGCGCAGCCTATTCGCTGATCGCCCTTGGCCTGACGTTGGTCTTCGGCACGCTGGGCGTAGTCAACTTCGCCCACGGCGCGCTGTTCATGCTTGGCGCGTTTTGCGCCGTCACTTTCAATGCTCTTCTGACATGGCCGGTCCAGCCGCCAAAGGTGGAAGGCGCGCTGTTTGCGCCCCGCCCCGTGCCCTACATGGAATACGCCTTCGGCGATTTGGGTGTTGCCATCATCAACTGGTCGGTGCCGCTTTCGATACTTCTGGCGATCCCGGTCATGCTGATCATCGGCCTCACCATGGAACGCGGGCTGATCCGGTTCTTTTACAAGCGTCCGCATGCCGATCAGATTCTGGTGACCTTCGGGCTGGCCATCGTGCTGCAGGAGATCATCAAGAAAATCTACGGTGCCAACCCCATACCGCAGGCTGCCCCCGACGCCTTTGCCGGTACCGCCAATATCGCCGCATGGTTCGGCATGGCCGATGCCTTCATCGTCTACCCCTGGTGGCGACTGATCTATTTCCTGTTTGCCTTCCTGATCATCGGGGCCGTGTTCGCCTTCCTGCAATTCACCACCTACGGCATGGTGGTGCGTGCCGGCATGCGTGATCGCGAAACCGTCGGCCTGCTCGGTATCAACATCGAAAAGCGTTTCACCGTCGTCTTCGGCATCGCCGCTGTGGTCGCGGGTATCGCCGGCGTGATGTACACCCCGATCCTGCCGCCGAACTACCATATGGGCATGGATTTTCTGGTCCTGAGCTTCGTCGTCGTCGTTGTCGGCGGCATGGGCTCGCTGCCAGGCGCTGTGGTTGCCGGTTTCACCCTCGGCATCCTGCAGTCCTTTGCCTCGATGAACGAGATTAAGGCCATCATTCCCGGTATTGACCAGGTGATCATCTACCTCGTTGCCGTCATAATACTCTTGACCATGCCGCGCGGCCTCATGGGCCGCAGTGGCGTGATGGAGGAATAGCCCGCATGTTTGCCAATCTTTCGCGCAACGACTGGATCCTGTTCATCGTGTTTTCGGCGATTGTGCTGCTGGCGCCGATCCTGTTCATGCCGCTTGGTGCTGCCTATCCCGCCCTTCTGCAGAAATTCGCGATCTACGGGATCTTCGCCATCGGCTTCAACCTGCTGTTTGGTCTGACCGGCTATCTCTCCTTCGGTCACGCAGCCTTTCTGGGAGTCGGATCCTATGCGGCCGTCTGGTCGTTCAAGCTTTTCACCATGAACGCCATTCCGGCGATTGTCTTCGCGGTCATCTGTTCAGGGCTGTTTGCAGCGCTTATCGGCTATGTCAGCCTGCGCCGCTCGGGTATCTATTTCTCGATCCTCACACTCGCCTTTGCACAGATGAGCTACAATCTCGCCTATTCGGTGCTGACGCCGATTACCAACGGCGAGACCGGGCTGCAGCTTTCACAAAACGACCCGCGCATCATCGACCACATGTTTCTGACGCCGGGTGAAGGCCTGCCTTCGCCTGACTTTTCGGGATCCAGCTGCAGGGCTATGCCGGGTTCTATTTCTGCGCCATCGCCCTTCTCATCTGCTTTTTCCTGACACTCAGGATATTCCGTTCGCCTTTCGGCATGATGCTGAAGGCGGTAAAACCAACCAAAACCGGATGATCTATACCGGCTTCAACACGCGACCCTATCTGCGCTCCGCCTTCATCATCTCGGGCATGTTCGCAGGGCTTGCCGGCGCGCTGATGGCCGTCACAGATCCGCTGGCGGGCGCCGAGCGCATGCAGTGGACGGCCTCGGGTGAAGTGGTTCTGATGACCATTCTCGGCGGAGTCGGCACGCTGCTTGGCCCGGTCATCGGGGCGGTCGTGATCAAATATTTCGAGAACATTTTCTCCTCGTTCAATGATCAGGCGCTGCACAGTGCACTGTCATTCCTGCCGGACTTCATCGAGACCCCGCTGGTCGGGCTTCTATCGCTGTTTGTCGGCGATGGCTGGCATCTGACACTCGGGCTGATCTTCATGGCCATCGTTATCTTCCTGCCCGGCGGCATCATGGAAGGCGTCAAACGCCTGCGTGCCCGCTTCGGCGGCGGCGGCGGCGGTCGCAAGGCACAGTCGGCCGCCAAAATTCAGCCAGCGGAGTAAAACCATGGCAGACAACAACATCGTCCTGCACGTTGCCGACGTCCACAAGAGCTTCGGCGGTCTGCGCGCCCTTTCCGATGTCAATCTCGAGGTCGAAAGCGGCAAGGTTCACGCCATCATCGGCCCAAACGGCGCCGGAAAGTCGACACTGCTCAATGTCTGCATCGGGCGCATCAAGCCGAGCCACGGCCATGTGATCTTCGACGGGCAGACGCTTGACGAGCACGAACCGCACGAGATCAACCAGATGGGGGTTTCGCGCGTATTTCAGACACCTGAAATATTTCCGGACCTGACGCTGATCGAAAACGTCATGATCCCGGCCTTTGCCCGGCGCGACGGTGCCTTCCGGCTCAATGCCATCAAAGCGCTTGCCGGCGAAAAGGAAATCCGCGACGAGGCAGAATTCATGCTCGAGGATATCGGCCTTTCCGCGCGTCGTCATCATGAAGCCGGATCGCTGTCACGCGGCGACAAGCGCCGGCTGGAACTGGCCATGTGTCTGATCCAGAAACCGAAACTGTTGTTGCTCGACGAGCCGACAGCCGGCATGGCCCGCCATGACACCAACATGACCATCGAGCTTTTGCAGCGGATCAAGGCCCGCGGCATGACCAAGGTCATCATCGAGCATGACATGCATGTCGTATTCTCTCTGGCAGACAAGATCTCGGTTCTTGCCCAGGGCCGCATTATCGCGGAAGGTTCTCCCGATGAGGTACGCGGCAATCCGAAGGTCAGGGAAGCTTATCTCGGGGAGGCCCACGAATGAACGTGGTCACGGAAAAACGCAATTTCGCCGGGGAGCAGGTCAACGTGTCGGAAACAGTCAATGATGCATTTCTGTCGGTTCGCGACATCCATGCCTGGTATGGTGAAAGCTATATCGTGCAGGGCGTGTCCTTCGACATCAAGAAAGGCGAGGTCCTTTCACTACTCGGCCGCAATGGCGCCGGCAAAACAACAACGCTTCGAACCCTTGCCCGTCTCGACAGTCCGGCGCTCAGTCAGGGCGAGATCTGGCTCGATGGCGAGCCGCTGCACAACAAACGCGCTTTCCAGGCCGCATTGTCAGGTGTGCAGCTGGTGCCGGAAGACCGGCGGATCATCGGTGGGCTTACTGTGGAAGAAAACCTGATCCTTGCTCAAGTCGCCGGCGAAAAGGGCTGGTCGATCGAGGAGGTCTACGACCGTTTTCCGCGCCTTGCCGAACGGCGCAATCAGGAAGCTATCACGCTTTCCGGCGGCGAACAGCAGATGCTGGCCGTGGCCCGCGCGCTTGCCCGCAAGATCAAGATCCTGTTCCTCGACGAACCCTATGAGGGGCTGGCTCCGGTCATCGTGCAGGAAATCGAGAAGATAGTCGGCCAGATCCGCGATCTCGGCATCACCACAATCATCGTCGAACAAAATGCGGTGGCCGCCCTCAGGCTATCCGACCGCGCAGTGATCATGGATACCGGTGAGGTTGTTTTCTCCGGCAGCGCCCAGGACGTGCTCGATAATGCAGAACTGCGTGAGGAATATCTGGCGATCTGATCTCCGGGCGTGAAGATCGCACCGCACCGGGCGGCCGATGCAAACAATGCTCTATGGTTAACATCTTTCTAACGATTTGCTCCTAACCTCTTGTCAGAATGAAGACATTGGAGCGTCGGCAAAAAGGCGGCTGCCGTTTTTCGACAATCCGATGTATCAGAGGAAGAACGCGATCATCAAGCGGAACCCGCGGGATGATCCAGTCGGGGAGTACGGCCTTGGTCGATCGTTACCGGGAACTTGAAGGGCTGAAAAACGCGCGCAAGCTCGACGTCGTGTTGATGGCGACGGTATCGAGTTTCGGGGCTCTGGAAAAACCCAGTGACGCCGAACGTCGCCGGTTTGTAGAGCTGTTTCCGCCGGTCTACGAGGCCTCCACGCCGGAAGCCCGCCGGCAGGCGGTTGCAGCCCTGTCCGGTCATCCGCACGTGCCACAGGAAATCTGCCGCTATATCGGCGCGCAGGACATCGCCATCGCCGCGCCCTTTCTGGCCCGTTCCCCTGCCATGTCCGACGAAACCCTGACCACGCTCATCGAGACCATGGGCGAGGAACATGTCCGCGCGATCATTCACCGCGCTGACCTGTCACAAAAGGTCATCCAGGCATTGATCGGCTGCCACCGTCCGCAACACAGCGAAATCCCCCAGGGTAATTTCGAAGTGCGCGACGGCAGCCGCGACGAAAGCGAGATCCTGCGACAGACCCTGAAGGCAATGGCGGCAAAGGCAGGAAGCGAGGCGGAGGACAGGCTTGGCCTCTCGACACTCACCGAACTTCAGACCGCCCTTCTTGTGCGCTTTGCACGGCGCGGCGAAAGGGCGCTGTTTCTGGAAACATTTGCCCGCGCGCTTGGCGGCGACCGGGTTCTGGCCACAGATATCTTGTCGGAAACCAGCGGACGGCGGCTCGGTATCGCACTTATCGCACTCGGAATGACCAAAGACGACACATCCTACGTTCTGCCGCGCATCGCACCCGCTATAGCGAACGAAAAATGAGTGTCGAAGAGGCAACGGAAAAGCTTGTCCAGAGCCTCTCACCGACAGCCTGTATCGAGGAATTGCTGGCCTGGCAAAGCATCCGCACCGAACAGCAGGCAGCATCCGAAAAGGTCCCACGCGACGCCAGACGCGCCGGTCCGCCTGAGCGCTAATGATGCGCGCTGCTGATACGCGCTACTGGGCGTCATCCTCGCTGGCCACAGCGAAAAGGCCCTCGACGCTCTCGGTTTCCAGAACGACGATCCAGAGATCGCTGTCATAGCGGATCTCACGTTCAAGCCGGCTCTCGACCTCTTCAGCCGGTGCCAGATCCAGTCGCTTTTCAAAAAGCCGGTCTTCGGCGCTTTCTGCCGAAAAATACTGCGGCGCCGGCATGAACAGGCATTCCCGCCCGCCCCGCATCACCTGCCGGATCGCGATCGCGCCAGCATCTTCCGCGCCTTTTCGCTCCACAACGGCAAAATCACCGCTGGAAAACACCCGGCGCACCAGAGCAGAAACAAAAATATCCGATTTGAGGCGCATGGCCCGGCATCCTGTTGATAGGAAAGTTCGCCCGGTGCTCAGAGCGCACCGATTTCCTGAAGCTTGTCACGCACTGCGACACTCGGCTCGCCTGTTTCCGGCAAGCGGTAATGTTTCTGGAACTGAAGGATCGCGGCATGGGTATTGTCGCCCGCCACGCCGTCAACGGTCACGTCATCATATGCGATATTGACGAGGCCGCGCTGGATTTCCACAACCATTGGATCGGCAACCGGCACGGACCCCGCCGCATCCGCCGTTTCCTGCAAGGTAGCGACCGTATCCGAGGTTTCAGCGCCAGACACCGTTTCGGCGCGCGGTGTCGGCACCGGCGGCCGACCGTCATTCCCGCTTTTAAGGATCGCCAGCAGCCCGGAATCTGCAACACCGGTTCTGGCAAGCCCCTGATCGCCCTGGAAAGCGCGCACGGCCGCTTCTGTCAACGGACCGGTGACACCGTCCGGCTTACCCTTGTAATAACCCGCTGCGGCAAGCTGCTCCTGAACCTGGCGGACAATGATCCGGTCATCAACGACAACCATCTTGAACGGCTGTGGCAGGGGCACGGAAGACGACCCTGGCGGCGCAGTCTGGACGGCTTCGAGTATCGCCATCAGGTCGTCACCGCCGCCGGACCTGTCAACGGCCGCGACCTCGACCGCGGCGCCGTCATCGTCTTGCTCCATCTCGATCCGGAACGTTTCGAAATTCTCTTCGCTTGCCATCCTTCGTCCCGGAACGACATAAGGATCGGAAGATTGCCGGGTTTTCATCAGCGGCTCGGGATGTGGACCCGGCTGATACCATAGCGCATTCGCAGACACGAAACTGAGAACGATGCCGAAAACCAGCGGCCCACCGACCCAGGAGGGGTGCCGGCCGATGAAAGCCCCGCCGAAGACAGACCGCGCGTCATAACCGACGGTGTCTTCTTCTTGCGCCTGGTCGGTGTTTTCTTTGCCTTCGCCATTGATCATCACTCTTCAGTCATACCCCGGAAAACCAAGGGCATCGCTCGCCCTCCGGATTCGCGCCAAAGTAACCGGCGCGACTTAACGAAGGGTAATGGAATGAACGTGCCCCGGCCAGATACATACGATGTGTAGTTGTACCTAAAACAGGTAATATGGTTAATAATCCTTGGCAGGCACCGACCTTCCCTGCCCTTATATTTCAATCCAACATATTGTATTAAAATACCTTTTTATGAAAACAGCAGAGACGCGAACCACATCTTCCGCAATGGGCGGCAACCGCCACCCTTTTAGCAGCTCATTTACCGTCCTATGATAGTGTTTGAAAGCGTGGCCGCCCGGACACGCTTAGATGGAACCGATTAGCGGGCAAGAACGCAATGAGATTTCTGCTGAAATCAGCATTCATGATTTTTCTGCTGTTGCTGATCGTGCCGTTCTTCGCGCCCGTCCTGCTGGGTGACAAGGCCGGCCGTGGCCAGGCCGTGCTGCCGAGCGGCGAAGATATCGGCAGCGCCGTTTCCGCTGCGCGTGGCACGATCGATTATATGAGCGGCATGTGTGACGAGCGACCCGATGTCTGCGATGACGGCGCCGGCCTGCTGGGCTTCCTCGGCAAGCGGGCCCGCCAGGGCGCAGAAATTGTCTACCTCTATCTCGGCGAACACTTTTCCGAGGACAAACCGGCACAGGCACCAGCGTCAGCCACCGACAAGACCGCGCGTCCGGCAGTCCCTGCTCCCACCGAGATCTCACCGGCAGCCCGCATGGCAGAAATACCGCCGGCGGCGACCGATCTCATCCGCACCGGCGCAATTGTGCCCGAATCCGAAATGCCGGAGCCTCAGCCGGCAGCAGACGTGGTTCGCATTTCCGGCCTGCCGGAAAACGTGCCCCTTCCCACGCCACGCCCGCGCTGACCGCAACGGCCAGCAAACAGGAGCGCAGCCGTTTCAATCGGCCGCACATCGGTTTATATGAAGCGCGACACAAGACGAGAGGCGCCTCATGAATGAGAAACTCGACCAGATCATCGACGATTTTACCTTTCTTGACGACTGGGAAGACCGCTACCGCTATGTGATCGAACTCGGCAAGGCACTACCTGACCTGCCCGATGACGAGAAGATAGAGGAAAATCGCGTCCACGGATGCGCAAGCCAGGTCTGGCTCGTCAGCGAAAAACAGGCAGGCGACGATCCGGTGATTCTGTTTCGCGGTGATTCGGATGCCTTTATCGTGCGCGGCCTGGTTTCCATCGTACTGACCGTCTATTCCGGCCAGAAGGCATCGACCATTGCACGCACGGATGCGATCGACATCTTTCGCCGCATCGGGCTTGTCGATCACCTCTCCGCCCAGCGCGCCAATGGGCTGAACGCCATGGTAACGAAAATCCGCGAAACGGCCGCCAGAACGCTGGCGACCTGACGCGCGCTAGTCATCGGCAAACATTGCCGAGATATCGGGCCTGTAGCCTTCGGCACCCCAATGGCGTGACATTCGGCGCATCTGTGGCGGGGTATAGTGGCGCGCAAGTGCCATCAACGCAGTGCGCACCATCAGCTTGGCCGATCTGACCGGCCACTGCCGCTCGCGCTCCATCTGCTCCAGCCCCTTCTCGAAACAGACAAAATCGAGCGCCACATCGGCAAGTTCCGGGCCGACAGATTTCAGGGCCATGCCGACACGCTGCCGGGCATCCAGCGCTGTATCGGAACATCCCGCATCACGTTGATGCAGGCCAGAGCGGCGGCTTTCCAGGCGCGGCTCCAACGAGGCGGTAATCCTGGGCTGCATCTGCGCCCGCACAAAATCCGAAAACAATCGCTCTCCGGCGTCACAGGCCTCATGCGGCAGGAACCGCGAACCATCGCGCGCCTTCAGCCGGGACAAGGTCTCCAATGGCGTCTTTTCTGCGGTGCGGCATGCCGCACGCTGGGTTCTGCCTTCAACCATCACACCTGCCCCCCGCAGCAACGATCACGTTATAGGCCAACCGCTCGACCGAGGCGACAAATCCGTCAAACCGGTTGTCGTCGCGCCGGTCTTCGATCACCCGGCATGAATAGGCAACTGTGGTCCGGTCACGCCCGAATGCCACTCCGATTTCGCTGAGCGATAACTGCAGCGTCACATGGCACACATACATCGCGATCTGGCGGAAGTGCGAAATGGAACGCCGGCGCTCATTGCTGATCGCAGACCGTTCGCCCGCGACTTCTGCCATCTCCCTGGTGATCATCAAAACGATACGGCAGGCCGTGCGAATATTCGTCATCTGTGTTGCCCGCAGCGGATCCCATTCACACCTGCCCGCGTGCTTGATGAAATTGGCCTGATCTCGCACCATGCCCGAAAGGGCTGCTTTTGGCTCGCTCATGTTTACTCCCGGATTATTAGGAATATATTCTCTCATCTGTCCGGCAACCGGGGATAGAATGTGAAATGCGCAAAAGACCCAATATTGTTTTTATTTGTTTATTTACAACTGAAATAGGATTATTTTCCTATTTCAGTCAACCACGTCGTTTTACGGGCATAACGATGAATATACGATTAATAATTGCATTTGGTTTGAATTCCCTTTCAAAGCAAGGTGAGAAGGGCAGCGTTTTCAGGCATAAAAATGCCAGCACGCATATGCGGCTGGCATTATTTACAGGAGTGTCACTGGACCTTCAGCGCTTGCGCCGCTGTCCAAGTCCCATTTCCTTGGCAAGGCGCGAGCGAGCCTCGGCATAGGACGGTGCGACCATGGGGTAATCGACAGGAAGGTCCCATTTTTCGCGATAGGCATCCGGGCTCAGTTCATGGTGAGTCATCAGGTGACGTTTCAGTGACTTGAACGTCCCACCGCACTCAAGGCAGACGAGATGATCGCCGCTGATCGACTTGCGGACCGATACAGCTGGCTTCTGCTTTTCAGCCAAAGACACACTGGCTTGCGGCCGAGCGGTATTGGCCAAAGCGGCGTGCACTTCTTGAATCAGCCCCGGCAAGTCAGAGGTTTGGATCACATGGTTGCTGACATAGGCCGCAACGATATCGGCAGTCAGCTCAACCAGGTTCTGGGTGTCCTGTTCGACCACAGTTTCCGTCATTATTCACTCCTATTTTTTTGTTATTACGCCTGTAATTAGAGATCGCCGAAAGCTCTATGTCGCCTTCACCAGATATAACACCGCCTTTAATTGCAGATATATATAGGTTGCAATCTACGAATCGATCCTGAAATCATGCCTGCAAAAGCAAGTTTTCAACTTATCCAATCCGCAATCCCATCAAAACAGGACAGATATTGCCCTATATTCAGACAAGCCTCGTCAGAAAGGCATCGAAGAGGGGATATCATTCCAAACGAAAAAGTAAAGTTACAAACCGAACAAAACTAACTTTCTCTTTAGAGAAAATCACCGATACTCCGCAAAAAGACGCTTGCTCCAACACTAAAAAAGGCAAAATACGCTTCAAAGCTGACCATCTTCGCTGCTTTGCAGTTCATCCTGAACTGTATTCTCGTGCAGTGGATAGCCGACCTGATGCGCGGCGCGCGCAAGCAGATGCGCGGAGATCGGAGCTGTAAGCACAAAAATGCGATGCCTGCGCAGGCGCGCACAAATGTGGTGATCTCACCATCATGGAAGCCAATCGCCAAGAAAATCAGACCGGCGCCTACCGTCCCCGCTTTCGAGGCCGCATGCATACGCGAATAGAGATCGGGAAGGCGCAGAACTCCGATTGCGGCCGTAAGTGCAAACAGTGCGCCCGCCAGCATCAATGCAGAAACGAAAAGGGCCAGTAAATACGCCGTCACGGTATCACTCCTTCTTGTCCCGATCCGCGGAAACCACCGGCACATCTTCGCCGCTGGCGCCAGAATCATAGGCCATCGGATGCGGCTTCACGCCGAATCCGGTTTCCGTTTCATCGCGCATGCCACTTGAACGGATGAAGCGGGCAAAGGCCACCGTCGCCAGAAAGCCCACAAGCCCAAGTGCAATCGCAATGTCGATATAAAGCGTGAAACCGGTGCGGATGGCGATCACCACAATAAAGCCCATCGCAACAGCGACAAGCATGTCGAGCGCCAGAACCCGGTCCGGCAGCGTCGGCCCCTTTATCACCCGAAACGCAGTCAATAACAGCGCGAGAGACAGAATTGCGATCGAGAGGTCTGCGGCTACGTCAACAATCATATCAGGTGTCATCAGGCGAAGGCCTCCCTGATCTTCTTTTCGAACCCGTTGGCAATATCACGGCGGATACTGTCGGGATCGGAACAATCAATGGCATGGATAAAGAGATACTTCTTGTCATCCGACACATCGACAGTCAGCGTACCAGGGGTCAGTGTAATCATATTGGCAAGAAGAACGATCTCGTAGTCCTTTTCAAGCGACAGTTCAAAGCGAAGGATGCCCGGCTTCAACTCCATACGGGGCGAGCAGACCAACGTGGCAACCGACCAGGCTGATTTCATCAGATCATAGAGAAATATCAGCAACAGCGCGACGATGCGCCGGGCCTTGGTGAAATATCCAGCCCCGCCAATCTGGTGGCGGACAAGCGCCACCGAGATAGCGCCAATCACAAGGCCGAACACCAGATTGTGCAGCGACGCGCTGCCAGTAACGGCAACCCAGACAATCGCCAGGACAAGGTTCAGGAGCAACATACTCATCTAGAAATCTCCCCGGGAAAGACCGACATGAAATAGGCCTCAGGCGAGAGAATGCCTGCGACAGCGCGCCCGGCCATGGTCAGGAGCGGTTCGGGATAGACACCGAAGACCACCACCAGCGCCATCAGCGCTACCACCGGCAGGCTCTGCGACAGCGGCAATTTCACTCTGGCTGCGGGCGGCTCTGTGGCAGGCCGCCAATAGGCGAGAAGAAAAATGCGCCCCAGTGCGATCGTAGTACAAAAGCCAGCAAAAAGAATGGCAAAGGTCAGCCACCACGATCCATCATCAAGCGTTGCCCGCACCAGGATCGCCTTCGGCCAGAAGCCGGAAAACGGTGGAAGGCCGGCGGCGGCGAAGAAGGCCGCAAGGCTCAGGCCCGCAAAAGCCGGATTACTGCGATAAAGGCCGCCGATCTCGACCAGAGAGAAACCGCCAGCGAGTTTTCCTGCAAGGCCGACGATGAAATACAGCGCCGTCATCAGCACCATGGAGTGGAGCGCATAGACCAGCGCTCCCTCAAGACCGGACACGCCGCCTACGGCAACACCGGCAAAGATGTTGCCAATGCCCACAATCACCACATAACCAACGGTGCGGCGGATATCGTGCTGTGCGATCGCACCGAGACCCGCAAGCACCATGGTCAGAAATGCACTGATACTGACGAGAGCGCCGAGATTTGCCAGATCAGCGGGCAGGATCATCACCATGACCCGCAGGAGGGCGTAGACGCCAACCTTGGTCAACAATCCGCCAAACAGGCCGGAAACCACCGTACGGGGGTGTGGTAGGACGCCGGAAGCCAGAAATTGACCGGAAATGCGGCCGCTTTCATGCCGAATGCGAGTACGAACAAGGCACCGATCGTCGCTGTCGGCAGGCCGGGCGCTGCGCGAGCGCGCAGCGCGATATCGGCCATGTTGAGCGTACCAAACACAGCATAGATGTAGGCAACCGCGATCAGAAACAGCGTCGTGCCGATCAAATTCAGCACCGCATACTTCATTGCCCCGTCAAGCTGCTCGTGGGTGGAGCCCAGGATAAGCATGCCAAAGGATGAGATCAACAGAACCTCGAACCAGACATAGAGGTTGAAGATATCACCGGTCAGAAAAGCGCCGGAGACCCCCGCCATCAAAAGCATCAAAAACGGATAGAAGCCGTAAAGCCGTTCGCTCTTCCGGATATCGCCGATAGCGAAAACCGCACCGGCAAGTCCGGCAATCGCGGCAGCAAGAGCGAACAGCGCACCAAGCAGATCGGCCGAAAATGCGATGCCGAATGGCGGCAGCCAGCGGCCGGCCACCATGGTGATCGGGCCGTTGCTGGCAACAGCATAGACCAGCAATGCGTCGACAACGACAAGAACGGCAAGTGAAGGAATGGCAATCACAGGATGCCAGACCGTGTGTTTGCGAACGAGCATCAGCACCGCACCGACAGTGATGCAGATGGCGACGGGCAATATGACGAGCCAGTCCGTCAGCGTTGACGGTTCCATTGTCAGCGCAAGAGACAGATCGACATTATGGGCGGGGGACGAAGCGGCCATGGAACGGTCTTTTTATATCCTTGTCAGTAGCCGAGCGGCGGCATGGGCTGGTCCTTGGGCTCGGCAGCCCGCATATCGTCGGTATCATCGGTATTGAGATCCTGATACGCGCGATAGGTCAAAACCAGAAGGAAGGCGAAGAACGAAAACGAGATTACGATCGCCGTCAGGATCAGCGCCTGCGGCAACGGATTGGCGGTGCCTGAAGGAAGTGTTTCCATGGCATCGGGAATGATCGGCGGCACAAAGCCGGTGATCCGCCCGGCCGTGAAGATCAAGAGATTGACCGCATTGCCGAGAATGGCGATGCCGAGCATGATCCGCACACTATGACGCGACAACATCAGATAGATGGCTGCAGCGAAGAACAGACCGACAAGGCAGGACAGCAGGAATTCCATCAGACATGGTCCTTTTCTTCAAGGGCCAAAAAGATCGAGGAAATCGACCCGAATACAACGAGATAGACCCCGATATCGAAGGTCGTGACGGTGGAGAGCGGAACCTCGACACCGAAGATCACCGGATAGATCCAGTGCGCAGTCATGAATGGCACATGTGCGAAAATCGAGATCAAACCCGACAGAACCGAAAGCAGAAGACCGGCGCCGGCGATCGCCATGGGATGAAAAATACTGCGCGGCGGACAGCCGCGACACCTGATGCGATGCCGAAAATCGCAATCGCCGAAGCGGCGATCAGTCCGCCGATAAAGCCACCGCCCGGCGCATTGTGTCCGCGCAACAGCACGAAAATTGAAAACAGCATCATCAGGGCGGACAGGAACGGCGCAGCCGTCCGGAAGATCAGCGTGTTCATCGTGCCTGCTCCTCTGTTGCGACAGGTTGCGTTTTGGTCTTGCCGGCGCGCACGCGGATCAGCGCCAGAATGGCAAGCCCGGTGATCATCACCACGCCAATCTCGCCCAGCGTATCCGTTCCGCGGAAATCAACGATGATGACATTGACGACGTTCTGCCCGTGGGCGATGACCCTCGAATAGGTATTGAAGAAGACCGTAAGCTCGTCATTGAACGGCACCTGGATCGTGCGCATCAAAAGCAGCGCGAAGCCAAGGCCGCAAAGGGCAGCGATGGAGCCGTCAAACAGCTTCTGGCCAAGCGCGCGGTGGTCGGACGGCACAAGATTGAGCCGCGTCATCACCAGGGTGAGAATGACGACCGACAGCGTCTCCACCATGAACTGCGTAAACGAGAGATCAGGCGCGCCAAGCAGCAGGAACAGGACGGCGACGCAGAACCCCTGAATGCCAAGAGTGACGATCGCCGTCAGGCGGTTATGCGCAGTGATTACGGCCACCAGCCCCACCACGGCCAGCCCCAGTATGACCCAATGACTGATATGAACGTCATCGGGAAGGCCCGGCCATTCGGGCATCTCGCCGAAGGATACCAGCGAAACCAGAAGCACTGCAGCAATAATGCAGAACGTTGCCGTGATATAGAATTCAAGCCGTCCGGGTTGGACCGTCTGAGTAACCCGGAAGGAAAGGCGGACGATCCCGCGCATGAAACTGTCGAACCAGGAATCGGGCCCGGGACCGAGCCGGGACAAAAGCCCGGCCATCGCCGCACGCGCTGCATCGAGTTTCCAGTAAATCACCAGCGCTATGGCGACCGTGAGCATGGAAAGGCCCAGCGGAAGGCCGATATGCGGAATCAGCGAAAGGTGGATTTCGACCTCTTCGCCGGCAACCGCACTCGCCATCGGGCCAGAAAAATGGGTGTTGAAATAATGTGAGAAGAACGCCGCCAGAAACGCTGTCAAACCCAGCGCAACCGGTCCGATCCACATCAGCGCCGGTCCTTCATGCGCGTGCTTCGGGGTTTCGGTCTTCGCCCCGATGAAGGGCTTGAGGCCGACACCGAAGCCGATGGCAAACATCAGGGCATTTCCGATAATCGCAATCACCAGGAAGATCGTCGCAAACAGGCTGCCGGCGATCAGCGCCTCATACAGCCCTTCCTTGGCGAGAAAACCAACAAAAGGCGGAAGCCCGCCCATGGAAACGGCACCCGCAAGACCGGCCGCGAATGTGATCGGCATTGCCTTTGCCAGACCGCCGAGCTTGGTCAGATCGCGCGTACCGGTTTCATGATCGACCAGGCCCGCCACCATGAAAAGCCCGCCCTTGAACAGCGAGTGGGCAATCAGGTAGAGCACCGCACCCTCTGCAGCATGCGGGACATCCATGCCCGTCATCATCACCATCAGGCCAAGCGAGGACACCGTCGTGTAGGCCAGCATGAGCTTCAGGTCGGTCTGGCGGATGGCCAGAAGCGTACCGACGATCAATGTCGCAGCGCCGAAGACCGGCAGTACGGTCGACCAGGCCGCCGTATCACCCATCACCGGGTTCAGCCGCATCAGAAGATACACACCCGCTTTCACCATCGTGGCCGAATGCAGATAGGCCGAAACCGGCGTCGGTGCTTCCATGGCATTGGGCAGCCAGAAGTGAAACGGAAACTGAGCGGATTTTGTAAAGGCACCGCCGAGCACCAGAATAAAGGCCGCGAGATAAAGCGGGCTGTCACGCAGCACATTACCAGTCTCGAACAGCGCAGACAGCGAAGTGGCGCCGGTGATGTGCTGGATCAAAAGTACGCCAGCCAGAAGCGCGAGACCGCCGCCGCCGGTAACCACCAGCGCCTGCAGCGCCGCGCGGCGCGAAGCTGCTTTCTCATTGTCAAAGCCGATCAGCAGGAAGGAGGTGATCGAGGTCAGCTCCCAGAAGACGAAAAGCATCAGCAGGCCGTCGGAAACCACAATACCCAACATCGCGCCCATGAACATGAACATGAACGAGAGGAACCGCGCCTGCTGCGGATGCCCCTTCATGTAGCCGCCGGAATAAAGCACGATCAGCGTACCGATGCCGGTGATCAGGATCGCGAATGTCAGGGATAGACCGTCGAGCAGGAAGGAAAAGCGCAAACCCAGGCTCGGCACCCAGTCATAACCACCGGTCAGCGCCGCGCCGTCCGCGATCTGCGGGACCAAACGAACAAACTGGATCAGCGAGAACAGCGGCAACAGCGCAAGAAGCCATGGCGCATATGACTTGAATATCCGGTAGACTATCGGAGAGAGGACCGCGCCCAGAAAAGGCAAGCACAAGGCTAAAAGTACAAGAGCCGTTTCATTGGCAGTCATGGCGTCTCCAAAAACTTGCAATATACAGTCTGGCCCGGACGAAAAGTCCGGACAAGATAGGTGTTACGGTAAGAAAAGCACCGGCTCAAGGGCGAGTGGCGGTTTTTCGCATGCGCAAGATGACGCACCACAGAATTCGTCACTTTAGCCTCACCCGGTGAAGCGGCCATTGCTTTTCTTCGTGCTGCAACCCAACTAAGGCTGCGGACAATCCCATTAAACGGCAAAAGATAGCGGGGCGCGACATTGACCCAGAGCAATAAACAGAAAAAACAGCTGTCAGATTCACAATGGCGTGAAGAACTGACGCCCGAACAATATCATATATTGCGTCAACATGGCACTGAGCGGCCGTTCACTGGCCCTCACTGGAACAGTTTCGAATCAGGTACCTACTATTGTGCCGGCTGCGAAACTGCCCTGTTCCGCTCGGATACCAAATTTGATGCAGGCTGCGGCTGGCCGAGCTTCTTCGAGCCGGTAGCACCCGGTGTTGTTACGGAGTTGCGCGATGAAACACTCGGCATGGAGCGCACCGAAATCCGCTGCGCCAATTGCGGTGGCCATCTGGGCCATGTTTTTCCGGACGGCCCTGCCCCGACCGGTCTGCGGTATTGCATGAACGGACATTCGATGAGCTTCGTGCCGGACCCGGAATAGACGGGCGCCCGCTGTGGCATCGTCCACGCAAGCGCGCCAGCGGCACGGATAAACTAAAAAGAAAGCGCTAACATAAAGACCGGCCGGTTGATCGCTCGGGCACGAGGAATCCCTATAGCGACCAACCGACCGACCCCACGATTCCAGGAGATGCGGCGGACCTGAGCATCATGGGGTAACTGCCAAAAGGCCGTTACAGTAACTTTGTACGTACTGAAATAATAATCAACCAGTTTCTCAGGCTGTTCCTGAATTCTGTCAATTTTAAGGTTAACAGTTGGGCGTTACTGGCCCTGGCAGCTACGTTTTCCACCGGCTCCGCGCATGTAGAAACCGCCGGCGGGGGCCAACTTGTGTTCTAGCGCGTTTCCTGCGAAACGCGCCCAGACCTTGCGGGAATTCAGTTCACTTCCGTCAAGGCGGTACGGACTGGAGACGGCCTGTGTTCTGCGTTGCTCAACGTACCGGTGGCGGAGTCGGCCGTGCGGCCGGCAAGGCTGGCGTCAAGCCGTAATCGGAGTTGTGCAATCGCGTGTTCGGCATCGTCGCGGTGGCGGTCCGGATAAAGAATGGCAAAAGCCCCTCCTCCACCAGGCTTGCTGCATCGCGACCGCTCAGATGATACCGGATCAATGAGGCGACGGCTTCGACACGATCTCCGCCAGGGTCATCTGGCACTTTGACAACACCCATATAAAGCGGTTCTCCGGCGGTGCTGGCCTCATGCTTGAGCGTGTTCAGCGTGGAGGCGAAACGCTCGGGCGCCAGAAGGCCAGTCACAGCGTCGGAAGATTCCGGTTCCACTGACACATCATCATCAAGCGCGGCTCCCAGCGCCTCGACGTAGCGCTTGCGGCGCAAATGCAGCAGCGCTCTCAGGACCAGTTCTCCCGTCTCGCCCGGCCATATCATGCAATCATCGGCGCTGCGTGCCGCATCACCCGAAATATCAGGTATGCCACCCGGCTCGCACAGCGCAAACAGCGGAACAAAGCGCATGCCGGGCACACAACGCAGCTGGCCGCAGATCCGCAGGGCATCGGCAAGGACAGCGCCCCCATGAACAAGTACAAGATCAAACCGCTGACTGGAGGCAAGATAAAGGGCTTCGGGCAGGTTCCCCGTCGCCACGGTCGCTGTTAGCGAAAGCATGCTCTTCAACAGGTCCTGCCGCATTGCCGCATCCTCGGCAACGACGAGAACCTTCACCGTCTCATCCGGCACCGCTGCGGCATGTGGCGCCGCACAACCGAAAGCAAGTGCGCCCGCCTCGGCCTGAAGCGTGCGAAAACGCAGAAGCGCTGAAATCCGGGCAGCAGCCGTGCTGAGATTGTGCTCAAGCCCGATTACATCATCGGCGCCCGCGCGCAGGGCGGCCAGCCGCAGCGTCGCATCCGCCCGCTCCGGTGTCACGATCGCCACCGGCGCGCTCACACCAGAATCACGTTCCTTCAGGATGCCACAGCAGGCAAGCGCAGGCCCCGGGGCATCATCATCCACCGCAACAAGAATCAGGCTCGCGGCATCAACCGCCGCCATCGTCGTCTGACTGTCGGAAAAATCGGCCTGGAAGAAACCCACAGACCAGCCGCTCAGCATTGCCGAGAGCGTCTGCGCAACAGCGCCCTCGCCTCCGATCAGAACAATGCTCTCATCCATCGCGGTATTCAAATTCGCCCCTCAGGCATCACCCAGATAGGTCTTCACGGTCTTGATGAAATTCGGGACCGAAACCGGTTTTGAAAGATAGGCATCGCATCCCGCCTCTCGGATACGCTCTTCATCCCCGCGCATGGCGAACGCTGTCACCGCGACGACGGGGATTTTCGCAAGCGTCCGGTCGGCTTTCAGTTCATGCGCAATTTCGAGGCCGGAAATTTCGGGCAATTGAATATCCATCAAGATCAGATCGGGCCTGAAAAGGCGGGCAAGCTCCACCGCATCCACGCCGGTGCGGCTTTCCACCACTTCATAACCCTGCGCCTCAACGAGATCACGAAACAGCTTCATATTCAAATCATTGTCTTCAACAATCAGAACCTGTTTTGCCATTCGCACTATCCCCTTGCCCCGGCTTGCAACGCGCCGGCAAGGCGCTAGAATCACCCCGGTGTGCCACTGTGAGCGCATCAGCCACCGAGTTTAGGGCGATTTGGTTAAGAAACGGAAATCCTGTTGCAACATTTTCAAAAAGAGCCGGAGAACACTCCCCCGAAAACGAGCTCGCCATCGCCATTCTGGTCTGGCTTTCCCAGCAGCCCGAAATGCTGAGCCGATTTTGTGCTCTTTCCGGCGTTGAGGCCGGCCATTTGCGCGCGCTCACCGAGGATCCGGGCTTCGAGCGCGCCATGATCGGCTTCATCGCCGGCCATGAACCGACATTGATGGCATTCTGCACCGACAATGGCATTGCCCCCAAACAATATCGCGGGCCTGGCAGAAGCTCGACTATAGCGATGGTTTCGAACAATGACGCAGGCAGCCGAGGTCTTCACACGCGATCTTATAATAGGAGAACGGCCGCTTCTGGTCGTCGACGTGGATGAAGTGGTGCTGCAATTCGTCGCACCCTTCAAGGCTTTTCTGAAAGCCAATGGCCACGAACTGAAGCTTGATACCTTCAGCCTTAACGGCAATGTCATATCGCTTGATGATGGGCGGCGTGTGGACGTTTCAGAAGTCGGCGCACTGCTTTCCGCATTCTACGACAATCAGGAAAACTGGCAGGCTCCCTTCGATACGGCCCGCGATACGCTTGAAGGGTTGACGGATATTGCCGATGTGCTGCTGCTGACGGCCATGCCCCGCACCACCGCGAAAAGCGGCAGCGGCTTCTGGTCCGTCACGGCTTCGATTTTCCGTTGATCGCCTCGGAACAGCCGAAGGGCGAGGTTCTGCAGGCGCTTTGCAAAACCGCCCCGCCGCTACTGATCTTCGTCGATGATATGCTCTATAATTGCCGCTCGGTGGCCGAATGCCTGCCGGATGCGCTGACGATCAATCTGTTGATCAATGACGACTACCGTGCACTGGCGCCGAAGACCACGCCGCCTTCTGTCCTCGCAACCGGCTGGGATCACGCCGACGAGATCATCCGTCGCCACGTGGCAGAGAACACTTGATGACCGGGAAATTGCGCTTGCCTTGCCTGTCCGGCGGCACTAATTTCGCCGTGTTCAACATTTGTTCCGATCGCCATGGCCCCGATGACTTCTCAGGCAAGCGGATTGTGCCGCGACTGTATTTCCCCGGCACACGGCAGTGCACGACGCTGTAGCCGTTGCGGCAGCCCGCGCCTGCTGCGCCATGACGAGCTTTTTCGCTCTCCATTGCCCATATCGATTGCGACGCATTTTATGCGGCGATTGAAAAGCGCGACGATCCGTCGCTCGCCGACAAGCCGGTCATCATCGGCGGAGGCAAACGCGGCGTCGTCTCTACGGCCTGCTACATCGCCCGCATCCGCGGTGTGAAATCGGCAATGCCGATGTTCAAGGCGCTGGAGGCTTGCCCCGAAGCCATCGTCATACCCCCGAACATGGAGAAATACGCGGCCGTCGGCCGGCAGCTCAGACAGATGATGCACGATCTGACGCCGCTGATAGAACCGCTGTCGATCGATGAGGCCTTTCTCGACCTCTCCGGGACCGAGCGCCTGCACAAGGCAGCACCTGCCGAAACCCTCGCCCGCTTTGCCACCCGTGTCGAGGCCGAACTCGGGATCACGATCTCCATCGGACTTTCCTACTGCAAGTTCCTCGCCAAGATTGCCTCGGACTTCCAGAAGCCGCGCGGCTTCTCCGTCATCGGTGAAAAGGAGGCCGTGGATTTCCTGGCGGACAAACCAGTAAGCATGATCTGGGGCGTCGGCAAGGCCTTTACCGAAACCCTGAAGCGCGACGGGCTGACGACCATCGGTCAGTTTCAGCGGATGGAAAAGAACGAGCTGTTGCGCCGCTACGGCACGATCGGCCAGCGGCTCTACCATCTGGCCCGCGGCGAGGATACGCGCAGCGTAAAGCCCGAGCGCGCGGCCAAAAGCGTTTCCAACGAAACCACCTTCTTCACCGATATCAGCGATTTCGAAACACTTGCCAGGCATCTGCGGCGGCTGAGCGAAAAACTGCGCGGCGCGCCAAGGCAGCGGGCCATGCCGGGTACACGGTGACGCTGAAACTGAAAACCGCCGATTTCAAAACCCGCACCCGCAGCCGCCATCTGGAAGCACCAACCCAGCTAGCCGACCGGATATTCGCCACCGGGCTGTCGCTGCTGAAGAACGAGGCTGATGGCACCCGCTTCCGCCTGATCGGTATCGGCATCGGTGAGCTTTGCGACCCGGCGACCGCCGATCCACCGGACCTCGTCGACCCAAAGGCGGCCCGCCGCGCGGCGGCGGAGAGCGCAATGGATGCGCTGCGCGACAAGTTCGGCCTTAGCGCCGTGGAAACCGGCTACACGTTCCGACCGGATGACAAGAAACGAAAGGCTGGCAAAAAGACGGCAATGTTTGACGCCCGTCACACGCCTGCCTCGGTGTGCGCCTTATCGCCGTCCGCCGCGACCGCCTTTTCGAATTTTGCCAGTGCCGTGCCAGAAAGCCGCCCTTCGCGTATGAAATGTACCTGCATCGGATCGACCTTTCGGCCATTGACGGACATCGCATAGTGCAGATGCGGACCGGTCACGAGGCCACTCTTGCCGACATAGCCGATCACCTCACCCTGATGAACTGTCACGCCTGCCTTGATACCATCGGCAAACCGGCTCTGGTGGCTGTAGGCGCTTTCATAGCCGTGGCCGTGGTCGATAACCGTCATCTTTCCGTCGCCGCCATGCTTGCCAACAGATTTCACCACACCATCGGCAGCGGCATAGATCGGCGTACCGATAGGCGCTGCCCAGTCGACACCGGCATGCATGCGTGAATAACCGAGTACAGGGTGGCGTCTGGTGCCGAAGCCGGAAGTGCGCCGCGCGTCGGGCACCGGATTGCGCAGCAAATATTGGCCAAGGCGATATCCCTTGCCGTCAAAATAGCCGCTACGGCCTGTGTCAGGATCGCGATAGCGGTAGACATCGACTTTGTTATTTCCAAGCTTTACAATCATGTCGAACGCAGATGAAGCAGGGCTCGCTGTCTCCTCCTGTGCATAGGACAGTTTCACGCGGTCATCGGGGCCGGAAACCGCGACCGTCCCTCCCTCGGGCGGACTGACAAAATGATCGATCGCAGCGCTTTCACTGTTGGCTGCGATCATGGAAGTGCAGCCTGACAGCAAAAACTGGCCACCAGACACGTCACGATAATCGTTTTCACGTTCAGCCTTTCAAATCAATTGAAAGGCGCGCTTGAACGCTGAGAGTGTGACGGAATTGGCACCAGAACGCGGCATTTTGGCAGCGCAGGCCTGAAACTGGGCTGCGCTGCATGGTTTCATTGTCGGCGCTGATCAGGAGGGTTTCCCCGGAAAGACGGCCAGCCCCCGCTCACCACCATTTTTCGGGGGTGAAACGGCCAGCCGCCCGCTCTATGACCGAGGCGGTGCGGAACAAGGTTTCCTCGTCAAAGGGCTTGCCGATGAGTTGCAGGCCAAGCGGCAGACCGTTGGCATCCAGCCCGGCCGGAACCGAGATACCCGGAAGGCCCGCCATATTCACCGTCACCGTGAAGATATCATTCAGATACATCTTCACCGGGTCGTTGGCGAGTTCCTGATCGGCGATGCCAAAGGCTGCCGACGGGGTTGCAGGCGTCAGGATTGTGTCGATGCCCTGCGCGAAGACGTTTTCGAAGTCGCGCTTGATCAGCGTGCGCACCTTCTGGGCCTTCAGATAATAGGCATCGTAGTAGCCGGCAGACAGCACATAGGTGCCGATCATGATGCGGCGCTGGACCTCATGGCCGAAGCCTTCGGCCCGGGTCTTTTCATACATGTCGGCAATGTCCTTGCCGGGCACGCGCAAGCCGTATTTCACGCCGTCATAGCGGGCAAGGTTGGAAGAGGCTTCAGCCGGAGCCACGATGTAGTAGGCCGGTAGCGCATATTTCGTGTGCGGCAGCGAAATGTCGACGATTTCGGCGCCCGAATCCTTCAGCCATGCAATGCCCTGCTGCCAGAGCTTTTCGATATCCTCCGGCATGCCTTCGACGCGGTATTCCTTCGGAATGCCGATCTTCATGCCCTTCACCGACTGGCCGATGGCGGCTTCGTAGTCCGGCACGGGCAGATCAACCGATGTTGTATCCTTGTCGTCGACACTGGCCATGGATTTCAGCAGGATCGCCGCATCGCGCACGTCGCGTGCAAGCGGACCGGCCTGATCGAGCGAGGAGGCAAAGGCAACCACGCCCCAGCGCGAGCAGCGGCCATAGGTTGGCTTGATGCCGACCGTACCGGTAAACGCCGCCGGCTGGCGGATGGAACCACCTGTATCGGTCGCGGTCGCACCCGCACACAGATGCGCGGCAACGGCCGCCGCTGAACCGCCGGAAGAGCCGCCTGGAACCCGCTCGAGATTGGACCCCTCGGCCTTCCACGGATTGATCACCGGACCGTAATAGGAGGTCTCGTTGGACGACCCCATGGCGAACTCGTCCATGTTCAGCTTGCCGAGCATGACCGCACCGTCATCCCAGAGGTTCTGGGTGACGGTCGATTCATACCCGGCTTGAACCCGTCCAGAATATGCGAGGCCGCCTGCGTGTGGACACCGCGGGTGCCGAACAGGTCCTTGATGCCAAGCGGAATACCCTCAAGTGCACCGCCAGAACCCTGCGACAGCTTCAGGTCCGAAGCCTTCGCCATCGCCATCGCCTTGTCATGGGTGACGGCGACATAGGCATTTAAGGTGCCGTTAAAGTCGTCGATCGCCTTCAGATAGGACACGGTCAGTTCGGTCGCGGTGATCTCCTTCGCCTGAAGCTTGTTGCGGGCCTCGGCGATCGTCAGGGCGGTCAGTTCGGTCATCTGATTCACTTTATCGTGTTGTTATAGCGCCTTGCGGAAGAAGACGGACTGCTTCGTCGGTGCATTGTTCAGAAATTTGTCGGTGCGTTCAAAGCCAGCTTGTTCACAAAACGCAATCGATTCCTTCAGATCGGCGTCAGTCACGATATAGAGTTCGCGAAGACCCTCGCTCTTTGCCAACGAGCTGATGTGCCGCAAAATAGCACGGCCAATGCCATGCTTGCGGTAGGCCGGCTCGGTGAACAGGCGCTTTGCTTCAGCGACACCATTGGGGTGGCGCACAAGCGCACCGGTAGCGACCGGCTTGCCATCCACGCGGGCAACAAAGCTGGTTGCAGCCGGCGTACTGACATCGACGGTCAACTGGTAGTCGATCACATCGGAAGAAGACAGGTGCGTCAGCGATGTCTTCAGTTCAGTGAAAAGCGCCTTCAGGTCATTCTGCTGGGGGCTCTCAATATCGATCTTAGGCTGTACCATCCCTCACTCCACTACTTTTGGCACCAGAAAGAAATTCCGTTCGGTTTCCGGTGCATTGGCAACGATGTCGTCGGCCTTGTCGCCGTCGGTCACATTATCATGACGCTTCTTCATCTCCATCGGCATGACCGAGGTCATGGGCTCGACACCGGCCACATCAACTTCGCCGAGCATCTCGACAAAGCCGAGTATAGCGTTCAGTTCGCCGGTCATGCGATCTGCCGCCTCGTCATCGACGGCGATGCGGGCCAGCTTGGCTACGCGTTTGACGGTCGCAGTGTCTACGGACATGGAAACTCTCCAGCTTCAAGATTTCATCCCACGCTATAAAGGGCGTCGCCGCCCTTCGCAACGGGGCATTTCATCAGAACTCAACCGTTTCACCCGGTTTCGGCGTCAGCACTTCGCCCGGTCCACTGGCCATACCGGTCACAAACGCCTCCGGGGTCTGGTCTATGATCGGAAACGTGCCGTAGTGGATCGGGATCACCGTATCGAAATTGAAATAGCGCTGGCACGCCAGCGCCGCCACCGCGCCGCCCATGGTGAAGCGGTCACCGACAGGCACAAGGCCGATGGCCGGGGCATGCAGTTCGTTGATCAGCGCCATGTCGGCAAAAATGTCGGTGTCGCCCATATGGTAGAGCGTCGGCTCATCATCGATATGCAGCATCAGCCCGTTCGGATTGCCGAGCGCATGCGAAACACCATCCTCGGTGATCAACGCGGAGGAATGCAGCGCATTGGTGAAGGTGACGGTGAAAGAGCCGAAATCAACAGTGCCGCCTGTATTGCCCGGCTGCAGGTTCTCGACCCCTTGGAGCCGAGCCATGCGGCGAGATCGGCATTGGCAAGCACCGTTGCACCTGTTTCCCTGGCGATCGGGACCGTATCGCCCAGATGGTCGCTATGACCATGGGTCAGAAGAATATGGGTGACACCTTCCGTCACAGCCTTTTTGTCGAGCCCCTCGAAGGACGGATTTCCGGAAAGGAAGGGATCGATAAGGATCGTCGCACCGGCGATCTCGATCCGGAATGCGGAATGTCCAAGCCAGGTTAGCTTCATTTTGCTTTTCTCCCTTCAAAGCGGTAGTTGAGCACGCTTAAGAGAAACGTAATGCGGAAGCCTGCCATTTTCCATCGGCAAGCGGCAAAACCATGGGAAAAGAAAAATGACAGTGCTGACAATCGAGGAACTGGCCGAAAGCTTGCCGCCGCGCACGGCCATTGCCGGCCTTGATCTCGGCACCAAAACCGTCGGCCTTGCCGTATCCGACCTGTCGCGCCGCTTTGCGACCCCGCGCCCGGTCTTGAAGCGCGTCAAGTTCACGAAGGATGCCGAAAACCTGCTGGCCTTTGCCGAAAACGAAAAGCTCGCAGGTTTCGTGATCGGCCTGCCAGTGAATATGGACGGCTCGTCCGGACCACGGGTACAGGCAACCCGTGCGTTTGTACGCAACATGGAGACGCTGACCGCCCTCTCCTTCACCTTCTGGGACGAGCGGCTTTCAACAGTGGCGGCCGAACGGGCGCTTCTGGAAATGGATGTGTCACGGCAAAAACGCGCCGGGCGGATTGATTCGGCGGCAGCCTCGTTCATCCTGCAAGGGGCGCTCGACAGACTTTCGTCACTTTCGCGAAGCTGAACCTACTGCTTGCTCACCGGACCATATTCTGCGGCCGGGTCGCGCAACATGCGCTTCGGGTCGAAAAGGTAATCGACAAACACAAAAGCGAGCAGGATAGCGCCGCTGACGACGAGTTCGACCGGCAGGACGGCCAGAGCGACGCCCATCAACCCGATCTGAAATCGCTGCGTAACCCGGTCCTGCATTGCTTTTCCGCCTCTCCTCCTGTCTTGTCTGACAGCAATTCTTCCTGCATGGCAAGTGACTTTTCGTTGGAAAGTTAACCGGCCGGCAACGAAAACACGGAATACGAGCATGCTGATCATCTTTGAAAGTGTCCTGCCGATCTTTCTCACCGTCGCCCTCGGTGTCGGCCTGAAGCGGCTGCCGATCTTCGATCAGAATTTCTGGAACGGGCTCAACCAGCTCGGCTATTACGTGCTGTTTCCCGCTCTATTGTTCACGACGTTGGCGAGAGCCGATTTTTCAAGCATCGCCACCGGTGACATCGCCTGGGTTTCGCTTCTCGGCGTCGCAGCCATTTCCAGCTTGACGATCGCGCTGTGGCCTTTGCTGAAAGCCATGGGGCTCGGCACCCCGGCTTTTACTTCGGTCTTCCAGACGACGACGCGCTGGAACGGGTTCGTGGCGCTCGCCATTGCCGACAAGCTGGCAGGGCTGGAGGGCATGGCCGTCATTTCTCTGATGATGACCATGACCATCATTCCGCTCAATTTCATCAATGTTCTGGTGCTGGTGTGGTTTTCCGGCGAAAACCGCAATATCGGGATGATGGCCCGCAAGATCGCCACCAACCCTCTGATCATTTCAGCCTTTGTCGGCATTGCGTTCAATGTTCTTGCCATCCCGATCTACCAGCCGGTCTATGACGCGATGAACCTGGTGGCGCGGGCCGCGCTCGGCATGGGCCTGGTCCTTGTCGGTGCGGGGCTTGTTCTCGCCGATGCGCTGAAACCGAAGCCGATGGTGCTGCTGCCGTCATGCCTGAAGCTGATCCTGTTTCCGCTGCTGATCTATACGCTCGCAACCCTGTTCGGCATTTCCGGCATGCCGCTGACCATCATGGTGCTCGGCGCGGGTGTTCCCACCGCAATGAACGGCTATATCCTCGCCCGCCAGCTCGGCGGCGATGCACGGCTTTATTCGGCGGTGGTGACGGTCCAGACGGTGATTTCGTTCTTTACACTGCCGCTGGCGCTTATGCTGGTTTCAGGCGTGTAAGAGAGGAAGACGATGCAAAAGTCAGTCATTTTGCTCGATGGACCGATCGGCGTGGGCAAAACCAGCCTGGGACAGGCCGCAGCCTCCGCCCTGGGATACGGCTTTATCGACGGCGACGATCATTCGGTTCCGGGAGATTGGCTCCGTTCGATCCTACAGACCAGCCGCCGAATCGTTCTGGCAAGCGAACAGGCATTGCAAACCCATGAAGCAGTCATTGTTTCCTACCCCTTGCGATGCACGAACTGGATATTCTACCAGCAGACATTTGCACGCATGGGGATAGCATGCCGCACGATTGGGCTGATCGCCGACATTGCCAGTATTTCGGCGCGGGACCGAATGCTCAGCAAGGGTGAAATCACTCGCAGCGCAGAGATGATCGCGCAAGGGTATGGACAGCGCCGCTTCAGCGATATCATTTTCCGCACAGACGAAGCCGGTTTCGATGAAACGTGCCAGCAGTTGACAGAGAGAATCCGGCAGATTTTGAACTGCTGCTAGGGCTTCGCCCCAGATACTTACCCAAACAAAAGCCCCGCCGGATCGCTCCGGCGGGGCTTTCAAATATTTTTCTAACGTTCGAGACTTACTCGACGATAGCGGCCACGATGCCGGCGCCGACGGTACGGCCGCCTTCGCGGATCGCGAAGCGCAGCTTTTCTTCCATCGCGATCGGAACGATCAGCTCGACGTCAACCGTAACGTTGTCGCCCGGCATAACCATTTCCGTGCCTTCGGGAAGCGTGACAACACCGGTCACGTCCGTCGTGCGGAAGTAGAACTGCGGACGGTAGTTCGTGAAGAACGGCGTGTGACGGCCACCCTCATCCTTGGTCAGGATGTAGGCTTCTGCCTTGAACTTGGTGTGCGGCTTGACCGAACCGGGCTTGCAGAGAATCTGGCCACGCTCGACCTGTTCACGCTGGATACCGCGGATCAGTGCGCCGATGTTGTCGCCAGCCTGGCCCTGATCGAGCAGCTTGCGGAACATTTCAACGCCGGTCACCGTCGTCTTCTGCGTATCCTTGATGCCGACGATTTCGACTTCTTCGCCAACCTTGACGATGCCACGCTCAACACGACCGGTCACAACCGTACCACGGCCCGAGATCGAGAAAACGTCTTCGATCGGCATCAGGAACGGCAGATCAACCGGACGCTCAGGCGTCGGGATGTAGTCGTCAACAGCGGCCATCAGCGCGCGGATGGCGTCTTCGCCGATTTCCTTGTTGCTGTCATCGATAGCAGCAAGAGCCGAACCCTTGATGATCGGGATTTCGTCGCCCGGGAACTCGTAAGAGTCGAGAAGCTCGCGGACTTCCATTTCGACGAGTTCGAGAAGCTCTTCGTCGTCGACCTGGTCAACCTTGTTCAGGAACACCACGATTGCCGGAACGCCAACCTGACGGGCAAGCAGAATGTGCTCGCGGGTCTGCGGCATCGGCCCATCAGCAGCCGAACACACCAGGATTGCGCCGTCCATCTGGGCCGCACCGGTGATCATGTTCTTGACGTAGTCGGCGTGGCCGGGGCAGTCGACGTGCGCATAGTGGCGAGCGTCGGTTTCATACTCAACGTGCGCCGTCGAGATGGTGATGCCACGGGCCTTTTCTTCCGGCGCTGCGTCAATCTGGTCATACGCACGGAAGTCACCAAAGTACTTCGTGATCGCAGCCGTCAGTGTCGTCTTGCCGTGGTCAACGTGACCGATCGTGCCAATGTTGACGTGCGGTTTGCTCCGCTCAAACTTTGCCTTTGCCATGAAAATGCTTCCTGTAACTTGGTAACACGGATGACCCGGCGAACCGGTTTAGTGCCGCCGTTTAAGGCTTTCGGAAGCAATAAGCAAGACAAAATCTTGAGCAGAATCCCAATGCGCGCCGCAAGCCCACGGCACCAACCTCACACGTCGGAACAACGCCGCTCGGACAGGAAAGACGCTACATGTCCCTCACCGGCCCGTCCGCCCTAGCCTGCATCAGCCGAACCGCTGACCACGCGGTTGCGACCGAGGCGCTTGGCCTCGTAAAGCGCGGCATCGGCTGCAACATAGAGCGTCTCGTAGCCACGTTCGATATTGACGGTCGCGACGCCAAAGCTGCAGCAGGCAGAAATTTTCCGGTCATAGACGGCGACAACTTTTTCGTCGAGCCGCCTGCGAATACGCTCCCCGAGCGCCCATGCGCCTTCCGCGTCAAGGCCGACGGCCAGAATGGTGAATTCATCGCCGCCGATCCGACCGACAACATCGCCGGCGCGCGAGTGCTCAATCAGCACCGCGCCGACGTGCTGAAGTACCGCATCACCAGCGGGATGGCCGAGCGCATCATTCACCGCCTTGAACTCATCGATGTCTATCAGGAGCAGACTCACAATCACCTGCGTCCGACCGGCATAGACAGCGCTCACAGCGCGCTCAAAACCCGCGCGGTTCAAGACCCCGGTCAGATGATCCCGATCCCTGAGCGTGCTCAGCATCTCAAGCCGTTCGAAGAAATGGGCGGCCAGTATCTCAAGCGTGAGCACCATTGCCAGAAGCAGGATATAGAGCTGCAAAAGCCCCATATTGCGGACTGCGGATTGGCAATATCCTGTGTGAAAAACACGCCGACAGTGCGAATGCTATGCATCAGGCCGAGTGTTGTGAAGGTCCAGAAGATCAGCTTGTCGTGAATGCTGTCGTCACTGCGGATCCATATGTTTTTGATCGTGGCGATGAAGACCACGGTCAGGCCGAAATTAATGCCGGCCGTGCGAATTTCGATCGTCGTTGTCGCATAGAGTACGACATAGAACGCCGAAAGCCCGAAAAAGAACCGAGAATGAAGGGCCAGCCAAGGGTCTTGCCCCGCCTCTGCAGCAGGGCCTCCCCGAACGAGACCTGCGCGGCGACAAAGACGATATTTCCCGCGATGCGCGCGAAAGCGTCCGGCAGAAAAGGCTGGAGAAACATGATGATGAAGCCGAGATCGGTTGCCATCAGCGCGACCGCAAACAGCATCAAGTAGCGCTGCCTTCCACCGGTAAACCAGGCTAGGACAAAACTTCCCACCAGGATCGCCAGCCCCCGTAACGATCAATGACTGCATGATTTCCACCGGTCGGAGAACCTCACCCTCTTTACCCACACCGTTGCAACCGAAATTACCGACATCCCTCATACGCGCGGAAGCGCAGGGGACGCTACCAACACAGGCCTATCGGTCAGCAGCCCCCTAAACAGATTGAACTTAGGCCTATTCAAGAGAAAGGGGCTCCAAGTCAATCCACGCAGAGCGGTTTCCGCCCCGTCCCCCGACACATGTTCTCCCCGACAGCATGATAAAGTCATATCTGTACGAATTACAGCCTAAGCGCTTCTTGGTGGGAAGCACAACATCAAGAGGAAACATACCCAATCCGTTTCGCCGGCACTCCACAAAAATATACGTATGGAACTGGAATCTGATAGGTTGGAGCGGGTAGCGGAATCGAACCCGCATATTCAGCTTGGAAGGCTGCTGCTCTACCATTGAGCTATACCCGCCCAAATGTCAGACGCCGGTGGTGGAGGAGGTTGGATTCGAACCAACGTAGACTAAGTCAACGGATTTACAGTCCGTCCGTTTTAACCACTCACGCACTCCTCCAGTACCAGCCTGGACGGCAGTCATGCCTCAGACCGTCTGCCGTCCGCGTTTGCATCGGGCAATATCGATCTGCGCCGCGTATATGACCGCCTCGCCTCGCTCTGTCAACACGGCGCGACAGAAAAAATGACAGAAAAATCACAGCCCCATGTCGGGCTCGCAGCTTTCGGCTTTCTTGGGCCTGAACGGCCTAGCGTGATGCCGGCTGCGGCTTTATAAGGGGCGCATGAGCAAAAAGATGACCAGAACGCCTCCCCGAAGGATTCCCACTACGCCAAGCTGAGGCGTGCCCACCGAGACGCCAAACGCGAGCGCGAAGGGACACCGGCAAAAGCCGAAAGACGCGGCACCAGAAAACCGACCGGGCCCCTACCCGTCAGCGGCGATGAAGTGCTGCTATACGGACTGCATACCGTCCGCGCGGCAATCGAAAACCCCGAGCGCACCCTGATTTCCCTCAAGGTGTCCCAGAATGCGCTCGCCCGGCTGACAGACGGCCTCGAATTGCCGAAAGGTCTTGCCGTCGACATCGTCCACCCGCGCGCGATCGACGACATCCTCGGCGAAGACGCCATCCATCAAGGCGTGATGCTGAAGACACGGGCCCTGCCCCTGCGCAAGCTGGACGCGCTGAATGACAGTCCGCTTCTTCTGGTCCTCGACCAGGTGACCGATCCCCACAATGTCGGCGCGATCCTGCGTTCAGCGGTTGCCTTTTCCGCCGGGGCCGTCATCACCACCATGCGCCACAGCCCTGCCGAATCAGGCGTTCTCGCCAAATCGGCCTCCGGCGCGCTTGAGTATATTCCCTATATCCAGATCACCAACCTGGCCAACGCACTGGAAGAGTTGCACGCCATGGGCTTCACCTCGATCGGCCTTGATTCCGAAGGCCCGTCCGCGATGGAAGACACCCTCACCGGCTCCAAGATTGCTCTTGTACTGGGCGCCGAAGGCAAGGGACTTCGCCAGAAGACCCGCGACACGGTGACGGCGCTCGCCCGTCTCGACATGCCGGGCCAGATCAAGTCGCTCAACGTGTCCAACGCCTCCGCGATTTCGCTCTATGCCGCCCGCCAGTTCCTGGCGAAATCGGCCTGACCTGAAAATCAAGCCCGCCGGGCAACAAACTGCGGCGACCGGCGTTTAATGGTCTCAAGCACGAAGGTTCGAAAGGCCTGCTCATGAAAATCGTTTTCACCGATCTCGATGGAACGCTTCTCGATCACGAGACCTATTCGTTTGAACCGGCCCGGCCTGCGCTTGAAGCGCTTAAAGAGCGCGGCATCGTGATCGTTCTGGCGAGCAGTAAGACCGAAGCAGAGATGCGACCAATCGCCGCCGAGATCGGGATCGACGATCCGATGATTGTGGAAAATGGCGCTGGCATCGTCGGGCTTTCCGGCACGGCTAGCGACGAAACCGCGACCTATACGCGGCTGCGAACGGCTCTCGGTGCGATGCCGGCATCGCTCAGGGCGAAATTTGAAGGGTTTGGCGACTGGAGCGACGCAGAGGTTGCCGAAAAGACCGGCATGCGTCTTGAGGACGCCCGGCTTGCCCGAAAGCGGCAGTTTTCCGAGCCGGGCCTCTGGTCCGGCAGCGAGGAGGAGCGCGAAGCGTTCCTCATGCACCTTCGAAAAGGCGGCTTTCAGGCGGTCCAGGGTGGACGTTTTTCACGCTGATGCCCGAAACCTCGAAAGCAGATGCCATGAAAAAGGTCGCTGCGGCCTATCGCGACAAGACGGGCGGACCCGTTTTCACAATCGCACTTGGCGATGCGCCCAATGACGCGGCCATGCTGGAGACCGCCGACAAGGGCTTCATCATCGCAAATCCCGCCCATGCTCCGCTGGCAGAAACGGCGCGGGAACGCGATGGCCATATCATCCGCTCCGACAAGGCCGGGCCATCGGGCTGGAATGACATGATATTGCAATTATTGGTATAATATAGTTGGTAGGGAATGCCCTTCCCCTTTCGGCCGCCCGTCTTCGGGCCTTGCCGCAACAAAAACACCAGGAGCGCCAGCAATGGCTGATTTTCATCAAAATGGCGTTGTTGCGACGCTTCACAATATGCGCGAGCGCTCGCTGCACCGGGTCGAACGCGAGCTTACCAGTTTCTCGGCAACGCGACCGATCACGCTGATCCTGCCCTCGCTGTTTTCCGAGCTTGAGGCCGAAGCGCTGGATAATATCGTCAATCACCTGACGGAAGTGCCCTATATCTCGAACATCATCATCGGCCTCGATCAGGCTGACGAGGAACAGTATCGCTACGCGCTGAGATATTTCAGCCGCCTGCCGCAGCAGCATGCCGTGCTCTGGAATGACGGCCCGCGCATGAAGGCCATCCATAACCGGCTCGGCGAAGCGGCGTTGGCTCCGGAGCAGCCCGGCAAGGGCCGCAATGTCTGGTATTGCATGGGTTATGTTCTTGGCGCCCGCAATTCCTCGGTGGTCGCGCTTCACGACTGTGACATCGTCACCTATTCGCGCGAAATGCTGGCGCGCCTCGTCTACCCGGTCACCAATCCGGCTTTTCCCTACGTGTTTTCCAAGGGCTATTATCCGCGCATTGCCGATGGTTCACTCAACGGGCGTGTTACAAGGCTTCTGGTCACGCCGCTGCTGCTGAGTCTTGAAAAGACCATCGGTCACCAGCCCTATATCGATTATCTGAAGGCGTTCCGCTATCCGCTGGCTGGCGAGTTCGCCATGCGCACCCACATCCTCCCGGATATCCGCATTCCGTGGGACTGGGGCCTGGAAATCGGCGTTCTTTCGGAGCTGTGGCGCAATTACTCCAACACCGCCATCTGTCAGGTCGACATCGCCGATGCCTATGACCACAAGCATCAGCCTCTCTCACCGGAAGACGCCCAGAAGGGCCTGTCGCGGATGTCGACGGATATTTGCAAGGCTGTGTTCCGCAAGCTCGCAACCGATGGCGTGACCTTCTCCCATGAGACGCTCAGAACGGTGAAAGCAGCCTATTTCCGCACCGCACTCGACCTCGTTGAAGTCTATCACAACGATGCGCGCATGAACGGGCTTTCGACCGACCGCCACAAGGAAGAACAGGCCGTCGAACTGTTTGCCTCAAACCTCATCGACGCCGGTAATTCCTTCCTCGAGACGCCCGACGCCACCCCACTGATGCCACGCTGGAACCGCGTCCTGAGCGCGCTTCCCGACATTCTCGATGACATGCAGGCCGCCGTCGCCGCCGACATGGCCGAATACGGTTAGGTCATCGGGTTTTCCGGGCCGCCTTCTTTGCTTTTCTATCCCACGCCGGACAATGTCGGTTTGTTGTGGCGTGGGAGTTGAAACCACTGAAATCCAGGGTCTTTTACATATAATGATTCGTTAAGTTGCCGGTTTCACCCCCATATGGGGGCGCGCCTGATGCCCGCCCCCTAGCTTTCCAATTCAACGCCTCATTCGAGGCGCGACTTGAAAGCAAACAATGGAGTTAGGGGTAATGAACAAGATCCTTCTGGCAGCTCTGGCTGGCACAGCAATGATCGCGGTGGCCGGATGCAGCAGCACGTCCGGCAGCAGCTCTCCGGGGACCCGGGCACTGGTGGTGGCTCGCAGGGAGGCGAACCCAGCGGTGGTGACGGCAACTACACAGTCGGCGGAACCACTGTTCAGCTACGGAATGGATCCGTCACCTCGGTTGCCGGTACGACTGGCGAATTTGCCGAAGATGACAACGGCAATATCTCCCTCAGCTTCACATCCGGCCCTTATGCCGGCCAGAGCCTGTCCTTCAGCGAGAACAGCGACACAGCCGCTCTTGATGGCCAGACAGCGACACTGGAAGCGTTCCTCGGTTCCGACAACGACAACAGCTCTTCAGGTGCCCTTTACATCACCGTGGACGGTGAAAATGACGAAGGCAATGGCAACTTCCTCGCCCTTTACAGCGGAGACACCGTTTCCGATCTGCCGCAGGAGGGTACCGGCACCTACCGGGGCGACTATTTTGGCAGTGCACAGAATGGTGAGGCCGGCGGCCTGGTATCCGGTTCCAGCGAAATCGCCGTCGACTTCCAGAGCGGCGCGGTTTCAGGCGGTTTCAGTGGCCTGACTATCTATGACGGCGATGACGCAATTGGCGCGATGGACGATGTCGGCTTTGCCGGTACGCTCGACAAGAACAGCGCCGCCTATGTTGCCAACAGTGTGACGATCGGTGGCAACGCGGCTGGCGAAGGATCCGTGGTTCAGGGCTCGCTTTATGGCGCCGGAGCAGATTCAACAGCAGGCAGCGTGGCAGCCTTCGACAGTGCCGACAACCCGACCAAGGCGACCATCGGTGTGTTCCAGGCAAATCGGGCAGACTGAGGCTGATGGCCAACCGCAGACATGAACCGCGCGCCGGAAAGCCGGCGCGCGGCCTGTATCGGGGGCTGGCGCGCGCCCAGCGCGCCTGCCTTCTCGCGCTCACTCTTGGTTTGGGTATGATGGGCACCCCGCAAGGGCGCTTGGCAAAGCAGTCCACCGTCACCGGCTTTGACGCGGTGCGCGTGCTGGTCGAATACGGCCAGTATGAAAATGCGCTGGCACTGGCGAAAAGCTTCGCCACCGACGAAAAGGAAAAACGCTGGCGGCCGCCTTCACGCAGGCCCTCATTCTGGAACAACAGGGCCGGTTGCCTGAAGCGGCAAGCGCTCTTCGGGCCATCTTGTCGCAGAACCCCGAGGCCCGCAATGTCAGGCGTGAGCTTGCCAGCGTTCTTTACGAACAAGGCGAAGGCAACGCATCACTGCATCACTTCGAACTGTTGGCCGGCAGTGCGAACAGTGCCGATGAGCGCGCAGCCTATGAACGCCTCGCCGCCAGGGCCCGCACAATCCGCCCCTGGTCGCTCGGTGGCTATCTCTCCATTGCGCCCAGCACCAACATCACCGAAGCGCCCGACGCCGATCTCGTCTATGTCGGCGGCATTCCCATACTGCCGGCCCAAAAAGAGTGGTATCGGCTATGGCTATGGGCTGAACGGATCCTACCGTTTCGACCTCGATGAGACCTCATCGATCACGGCAGGCGGCGGGGTCAATGGCAACTGGTATCGCGACACCACTTTCAACACCAGCTACTTTGACAGTTTCGTCGACTATCGCCGGGATTTGGGCGACTGGACGGTGACAGGGGACTTGTCGGCCAATATGTGATGAAGGGTGAAGAACCTTATCGCTGGTCACTCGGCCCGGCTTTCTCGCTGCGGCACAATATGGGCCGTAAGGGCGTCACAACACTGCGCGGCCTGTGGCGCAAACTCGACTACCACGACCGCAATGAACTTGACGGAAGCGAGACCGTGCTGGGGCTCAGCCATCTCTATTCCATCTCGTCGGCAAGTTCGGTGCGTTTTGGCGGAAATGTCAGCTATGTCGATGCTGCCAATGACACCAACAGCTATGTCCGGTTTGCTCTGAATACGCAGTATTTTCGGGAATGGAGTTTCGGTGCGATTTCGGATATCTCATTTTTTGTCGATGATCGCGAATATCAGGACATAACCTATCTCGCTGGCGAAAAGCGCACCGATCAGCGTATTCAGGCCTCGCTCGGCATTACGCTGCGGAATTTTTCCATCAGGGGCTTCGCCCCGCATCGAATACGCCTACACCCAGAATTTCTCGAACATTGATGTCTACGACTTTTCGAAGAACACGATTTCGACCTATCTGACAAAGAAATTTTAAGGTGCCTTCGTCGGCAGGAGACTGCCAGATAAACGCTGGCGATCCCTGGCCGAAGCACTTTCACCCTGGAGACGAGGTTGAGGGCTACTGGGGAGCCTTGCTGTCATTGCAGCTTCGGATGATGGCATCGAGCCATATTCGCGGGCTTAAGCCCTTTCTGATATCACTGTTCTGTTCGAGCAGCAGTGGCCACCCGAGCCCGACGATGGCGTCATCAGTTTCTCCAGCCAGCCATTTTGCGGAGCAATTCGGCGTCGGCGCTCATCTCAACAAGGGAACGCAGGTTTACCACTGAACCTGGACGACGGTGGTGCTCCATCAGCGTGGTCTCGAACAACCCGACCCTGCCGGAAAACACTGGTGGCCACCGCCACCCTGCTGCACCACGCCCTGGGTCACAATCTCGCTTTGGGATCAATTGCTTGCGCGGCACACTCCGTTGCAGCCATCCGGTCGAGCGGGTGAGCATACGCCTTTTATGAACCAAAGGTAGATGAGGAGCATAAATTGATTTGTGATAGCTCCGGCTGTGCGTCATATTGTCTGATCGAACGGCAACAGAATCCGATTTTAAGTTGCCGTCCGGCCCGGCCTGAGGACTGGCTCCGGCGGAAAACAGAAATAAATGGTCAGAAAGGAAAACGGAGTCTGTCATGAAACATGCGTTCACCGTCCTATCTATCGCACTCTTTGCCACTGCACCTGCCTTTGCAGATGATCCACTACTGAAGGAAGCCGTTGAATTCTCCGGTCAGATCTTCTTCATCGACAAGAACGTCCCTGGAATGGTGATCGCCGCTGTTCGCGAGGACGAAAGCACAGTATTGGGCTTCGGCGAAGTCAGAAAAGGCAGCGGCATCGAACCGAACGGCGATACGCGGATCGGCGTCGGTTCGATCACCAAAACGTTCACCGGACTGTCGCTGGCGCATCTGGTGGCAGACGGCACGGCTCGGATGACGGATACAGTCGGCCCCCACGAGGGCGTGTTCGCAACCCTGCCTTCCCGCGATGGCAATGCCATACGTCTGATCGATCTGGTCACGCATTCCAGCGGGCTCCCGCGGGAACTGGAGCCCGTCGAGGGAGCCGATAAATATTCCGATCAGTCCTTCGCGGCCAACCTCGAAGGCGACCCGCTTTTGTTCACGCCGGGTACGGGAATGTTGTATTCGAATATCGGTTTCGATGTGTTGGCCATGGCCCTGTCGGACCTTGCGGGCATGCCCTATGCGGATTACCTGCAGCAGCAGGTACTTGAGCCGATCGGTCTTCAGGCGACCAGTTACGCCAAACAAGAAGGCCAAAACGTCATGACCGGCTATGACTGGAACGGGAACGAGATGTATCCGGGCGAACCGTTTCCAAACAAGTTTGGAGCCTCGTCTCTGGAAACAACCGCCAATGATATGGTCCGCTATCTGCAATGGAACCTCGACCGCTTCAATGAGCAGGATGCCGAGGTACGCGCATTAAGCCATGCCGCATGGACAATGCGGGACGGTATGGACCCGGTCTACGGTCTGGACGGCTCCGGACATATGAGTGCGCTCGGCCTTGGATGGGTGATCATGATGCCCGAAAAGGATGCCCCGTTGATAATTCAGAAGTCGGGCGGTGCGGACGGCATCTTCAGCTATATCGCTTTCGCGCCATCGCGGGGCGTCGGCGTCTTCATTTCCATCAACAAATTCGACTTCTCTGCCGGAGCGGAGATCGCGACGGTCGCCAATAAGTTGATTACGGCTCTTGCCCCGCGCTGAAAAACCACACCCTGCGGCCGACTGAAACTTTTATGGTCTTCAGTTGTCTGATCGCGTTATCGCGGATGCCCTTGAGGCACTTGGCCGGGCCGACGAAGCCCAACAGTTCAGGTGGCAGTGCTTCGAAACCTCGCTCGAACCACAGCACCTTCGTGACTATCTGAAACGCCTGCCGGATTTCGATGACATTCAAGCCGAGGCGATGGCTTGGGTTGCGACCTATCCTAGCTGTTTGATCCATCAGGCTCTTGTTTTCTTCATGGAATGGCCCGCCCTTCGCGAAGCCAGTGCTCTCATTGTCGACCGATATGCCGAGATCGATGGTAACTATTATGAACTTCTGACGCCGGCGAGCGAAACCTTGCGGGAAAAATACCCGCTAGCGGCAACTGTGCTACTGAGGGCCATGATCGATTTCAGTCTCGGGAATGCCTGCTCCAGCCGCTGCAAGCACGCAGCCAGGCATCTGATCGAATGCGAAGCCCTGGCCCTGCATATTGACGATTTCGGAGCGATCGAACCACATCATGCCTATCTGGCGTGGCTGCAGCGCGACCACGGCAGGAAGTCGGGCTTCTGGTCATAACTGGAACGGCTATATTGATACGCCAGCGTCCTCTGAGCTTGCGTATAGTTGCCTAGGGTCAGGCGTAGGATACCGGTGACGGGGTGCCAAGGGTTAGTTCGGCCGGTCAGCGGACATTTTCGCTTCACCCGTTCATGCCGCACCATTGCTACACATAAACCAATGTCTCCATCAGGTTAGAAGCCCAGGACGGATGCGCAGGCAACACCCGGGGGTTGGGCCATGGCAAACTTGTTTTCGCCGCGGTATTCATGCGCCGTCCCAGTCCGCGATGGTGGATTGGCTGGCCAAGCGCTGGGTTTCTTCGGCGCTGTTCATGGCGTTTGGTTTTATGGCGCTGGCGCCGGCAATCGCCCTCGCCTTTTTCGGTCTCGCGGTGCTGCTCTATCTGCACCTGCCTGCCTATATGTTTCATCAGGTGGAAGAGCATGCCGGCGACCGGTTCCGCCGCTTCGCGAATGAGCAGATGTTTAACGGACGAAAGGTGTTGCGCCCGGTTGAGGTCACCATGGTCAATCTGCCGGTCGTGTGGGGGTAAACCTGTTTGCATTCTATGCGGCGCTGTTCCTTGAGAACGGCGGTGCAAAAGTCGGCCACGAAAGCGGCGGAATAATTCGTCCGCGGGCGGAGTAAAATCCGGCCACCTATCTTCCTTCTGCAATGAGCGCAGGAGGGACAGAGGATTTACACCGTGGATCTTTATCTGAAGGTTCGTCTGGCCGTCTCGGAAGGGATGAGCCGGCGTCAGGCAGCCAAACACTTCAACATATCCCGCGACAGCGTAGCGAAGATGCTGTCGTATTCGACGCCACCTGGCTATCAGCGACAATCACCAGTCCGGCGGCCGAAGCTGGACGCGTTCGTTTCGACGATCGACCACTGGTTGGATGAAGACAGACACGTGCCGCGCAAACAGCGCCATACGGCCAAGCGTGTTTTCGACCGGCTTTGTGATGAGTGCGGGTTCACCGGCGGCTATACGATTATCAAGGACTATATCCGGGAGCGGGAACAGCGCCGTCAGGAAGTGTTCGTGCCGCTTTCTCATCCGCCCGGCCATGCGCAGGCGGATTTCGGTGAGGCGACGGTGGTGATCGGCGGTGTCGAGCAGAAAGCCCGGTTCTTTGTGCTCGACCTTCCGCATAGCGACGGCTGCTACGTGCGGGCTTATCCGGCGGCGGTGGCCGAGGCCTGGGTTGATGGCCACGTCCATGCGTTCGCCTTCTTCGGGGCCGTGCCGCAATCGATCGTCTATGACAATGATCGCTGCCTTGTGGCGAGGATCCTGCCTGACGGCACGCGTAAGCGGGCAACACTGTTCAGCGGGTTCCTGTCCCACTACCTGATCCGGGATCGCTATGGCCGCCCCGGCAAGGGCAATGACAAGGGTAACGTCGAGGGCCTTGTCGGTTATGCCCGGCGTAACTTCATGGTCCCCATCCCGCAGTTTCCGACGTGGGATGCGTTCAATGCCTTTCTGGAAGAACAGTGCCGGAAGCGCCAATGTGACAGGCTGCGCGGTGAGAGCGAGACGATCGGTGAACGGCTGCAGCGCGATCTGGCGGCTATGCGCCCCTTGCCGGCGTCGCCCTTCGATGCCTGCGATCAGGCCAGCGCCAGGGTCACGGCCCAGTCTCTCGTTCGCTACAAAACCCGCGCATCGGCCAGGAGATCGGGAACGATTTCCGTTCGGAACGATGCGCATATTCAAAGTGCCGGATCGTCGCGTGCGCAAAGAGCGCACGGCGATCCGGTGACTATTCCGTGCCTGTCGCCTACGGTCATCAGGACGTTTGGGTTCGAGGCTATGTCGACAAGGTGGTGATTGGTTGCCGCGGCGAGATCATCGCCCGCCATCCCAGGAGCTGGGATCGGGAAGATGTCATCTTCGACCCTGTTCATTACCTGCCGCTGATCGAACAGAAGATCAATGCGCTGGATCAGGCGGCCCCTCTGCAGGGCTGGGCTCTGCCGGAGGAGTTTGCGACACTGTGCCGGCTGATGGAAGGCCGCATGGCAAAGCATGGCCGGCGAGAATACGTACAGGTTCTTCGTCTGCTGGAAAGCTTCGATATGGCTGACCTGCATGCGGCGATCAAGCAAGCTCTGCAACTCGGGGCGATTGGCTTCGACGCCGTCAAACATCTGATTCTTTGCCGGATAGAGCGCCGGCCGCCGCGACTGGATCTGTCGATTTATCCCTACCTGCCGAGAGCAACCGTCGAGACGACATCGGCGAAGGCGTATATGGGCCTCCTGTCATCGGGGAAGGGAGAAGCGGCATGAGCACCGAAGCACCCGAGATCCTGCTTGCCCACGACCTCAAGAGCCTGAAGCTGCCGACCTTCCAGCGGGAGTATCAGAAACTGGCCCGGCTTTGCGCCACCGAGGGCGTCGACCACATCGGGTACCTCAGCCGGCTTGCCGAGCGGGAAATGGTCGAACGGGATCGTCGCAAGGTCGAGCGGCGTATCAAGGCAGCCAAATTCCCGGTCGTCAAAAGCCTCGACAGTTTCGACTTTGCCGCCATCCCGAAGCTCAACAAGATGCAGGTGCTGGAGCTGGCCCGCTGCGAATGGATCGAGCGTCGCGAGAACGTCATCGCTCTCGGCCCCAGCGGAACCGGGAAGACGCACATAGCGCTCGCCCTCGGCCTTTCAGCCTGCCAGAAGGGCCTGTCTGTTGGCTTCACCACAGCCGCAGCCATGGTCAGTGAGATGATGGAAGCCCGTGACGAGCGGCGTCTCTTGCGTTTCCAAAAGCAGATGGCAGGGTACAAGCTGCTGATCATCGACGAACTCGGCTTCGTGCCGCTCTCCAAGACTGGCGCGGAACTGCCGTTCGAGTTGATCTCGCAACGTTATGAGCGGGGCGCCACCCTGATCACCAGCAATTTGCCCTTTGACGAATGGACGGAAACTCTGGGTTCGGAGCGACTGACCGGCGCTCTGCTCGACCGCGTCACGCACCATGTCAACATTCTCGAAATGAATGGCGACAGCTATCGTCTCGCCCAAAGCCGTGCCCGAAAGGCCAGCTGAAACCCTTCAAAATCGCTACGCAGGTATGAGGCCCCGCTCGGGCTACGCCCTCCCGCGGGCCTCATACCTGCGCCCGAGGTGGCCGACTTTTGCTCCGCCCCGTGGCCGGTTTTTACACCGCCGTTGACAAAAGAGATTTTGAACCGCTGAAAGTATGCTTGCGAAGTGCTGTAGCGCGCCTGGTGAGCGGAACCGCTGCATAACCCGCGCCCGTTTCCGAAGCGGCAGATGGGAGTTTTCGGCTCGGTTGTTCAATCCCTTGTGTGATCGATGTTCGACCGTGGACATTAGCTGTCGCGGTGCGGCGCCATAGGAGGCAAGCTTGTCGGTGACGATGCGCTTCGGCAGGCATCCCTGCATCCTCATCAGTCGGATCAGTAGGCGTTTGGCTGCCTTGGTGTTGCGGCGCACCTGGATGATTCTCGTCCAGAACGTAACCGTCCTGATCGACGCAGTGCCAGAGCCAATGTTTGCGGCCGCCGATCGTCACCACGACCTCGTCGAGATGCCAGACATCGCTCAGGCTCGGCGCTTTGCGGCGCAAGCGGCCGGCATAATCTGGCCCGAACTTCTTCGCCCAACACCAGATCGTCTCATAGGAAACCATAATGCCGCGCTCCAACAGAAATTCTTCGACCAAGCGCAGGCTCAACGGAAACCGGAAATACAGCCAGACCGCATGTGCGATCACCGAAGCCGGGTAACGATGGCGTTTGTAGCTGACGGCACATTTGCGCATAACAGTGAAATAGCCGCAAACTTTTCTGCTCAAGTTAACCTGACATCACCGATGAAGCGGACCTAAGAGCCGGATTCAAAAGTTCATGATGGGAAACAATATCGTGCGAGGCGTCTGGTCATCACCCTGATGCTGGCGATGTTGACCCATGCTGTGGCGCTTGCGATGGACTTTTCCCAATCTTTGGCCAACCGACGGCATCGTCCGAACCAGCCGAAGGTGCGCTCCACCACCCATCGGCGGGGCAGAACCTCAAAGCCTTTCGCTATGTCGGAGCGCTTGATGATTTCAAGGTTCCATTGGCCGCATCCGCGCAGCGCTTTTCGCAACTTCTGCCCGGCATAGCCGCCATCTGCGAAGACATGGCGCAACCAGGGAAACGGTAGCGGATGGCTTTCAGGACATCGGGCGCACCGTCGCGGTCCTGGATATCGGCAGCATGGACAAGCACGAACAGCATCAGCCCGATCGTATCGGTGATGATGTGGCGCTTGCGGCCCTTGATCTTCTTGCCGGCGTCGTAGCCCGAAACCCCGCCGCTTTCGGTGGTCTTGACACTCTGGCTGTCGATGACACCGGCTGTGGGCGAGGCCTCGCGCCCCTCCAGTTCGCGCGTAGCGCAGACGAGCAGATGATTGATGGTCTGCCAAAGGCCGATGTCGCGCCAGCCATAGAAATAGCCTCGCACCGTGGAGACCGGAGGAAGTCCTTCGGCAGAGCCCGCCATTGACTGCCGCTGCCCGCAATATAAAGGATCGCGTTCACCACTTCCCTCATATTCGTTTTCCGTGGCCGCCCGCCGGGCTTGGCCAGCGGTATCAGTGGAGCAATTACAGCCCACTCACGGTCCGTCAAATCGGTTGGATAGCGAAGGCGATCCCGGTTATGCTGCAGGCGGGTGATATCATTCCAGGGCATGCGATCCTCCACGTTCTTGGCAGAGGTGGTTGAATCACATCCTTCTGATATCACTCAACAACTTTTAAATCGGGCTCTAACGGCCGCCGCTTATCAGCATTTTGCCAGAAGGCGGCCAGCAATTCTTGGTGCCATCAAACATAAGAAAATTTCTTCTTCGAGTGCGGCGGCCACTAGGTCTCTCGGTCCCTAAATGTCGTGGCTGATGTCAGTCTATTCATTAAATGTATGGAAAACAGCTACTTACGTATTCGATGGGTGATATCTCCGGTTCGAACCCTTTCAAGACCGACGCTGTGCATCAAAATGGACCACGTCACTCAAATCCAGCCTTGGTGTTTCATGACATCCATTCTCCAGTTTCTCGGTCAGGATCTTATCTCAATGTCCACGAACCCGGTATCAGCCCAAAGCGATATGTCCTGACGATCGTCGGTTCAACGGACGACGTTTAAGCCTGCCTTAAGGTTCCGGGACGAGCACACGTCAAACGCATTGAAGCAGGTGCTCTCGTGATCGGGTTCGCGATTATGTCCGGACATACCATAACAGCAGGTTCGCCAAGCTGTCGTTTTGCAAAATGGCCCGGCGGGGTGGCGTTTTGCCGGCTGTTTTGCGTGGCTCTGACCTTCTTGACCACAGCCGCTCTCGCGAGCTGCGCAGTATTGGAAGAACAATACGCCCCGGCAACGCTTTCCAACAGCGATACCAGACGTGCGCCGGAAACCGGGTTTTATGTTCCCTCGATTGTCCCTGCTTCCATAAAAACAGATGATCGCCGCCGGTCCGTGGCGTTTGAAACCACGGAAGACACCGGAACGGTCGTTGTCGATATGGCCGCAGGTTCCCTCTATCTGGTGACAGGCGAAGGGCGTGCAATGCGTTATCGCATCGAACCGCTTGATTTCAAAGGTGCGGCGGACGGGGCTGCGCGCGCTGAAAACTGGGCGGTCGGTGACCTGCAGCCGACGCTCGGCGCCATGATCAGAATGAAAAATCCAAAAGACGCCGAAGACCTGCACCAGCGGTTGTCTGCCGGCGGAAAGGTAGTGTTTTTGTCATCATCGAAGTGAAGCCTGAGAGATAATCCAGCGCGAAAATCAGGGGCTTGTTTGAACCGTATAGAGCTGTCATCTGGCAGGTTTATGCGGCATTTTCCGTGCGCGTATTTCTGAGTAATATCCGTAAATAAAATAATAAAACCAATAATTTAGCCATGATTTCATGATGCAGATCAAGTGCTCCCGTACTTGGCTATGGTCAAAGATGGCGTCGGAAAACAAAACGGCCGCGAAACATGCCGAAAGCGGCCAAAAACTCCAATGCTGAAAGGAGCACCGCTGTGCAGACTATAAAAACAACAGGCGACGGGCAGTCAATCGGCCCCTCGGTCTGGCAGCTGATCGGGGCTGCGATTCTCGCCAACCGGCTTGTCATCGGATGGGTTTACTGGGGCGGTTTTTCGCGCCGTTTCATTTACGCAACGCAGAAAATCGATCCGGAATCGCCCGGATATCTGGCTAACAAGCTGGTCCATGCAGCACCCGGCGTGCCTTTTGGCTTCGAAAACGTGGTTCACTGGATGCTCGATCACGGGCTGCTTTTGCATATTTCCGTTATCGGCTTCAGCCTTGTGGAACTTGTCGTCGGCGTCGGGCTTCTGCTGGGCTTTGCCACGCGTTTCGTGTCGCTGATCGGCATGGGGCTTTCCGTGGTGCTGATGATCATATTCGGCTGGATGGGCACGACATGCCTTGACGAGTGGACGATGGCGGCCTGCAGCTTTGCCATGACCTCGGTGACGCTGGTGACTGGTAGCGGGCCGTACTCGATCGACAATCTCTTTGTAAAATCGGGCCGTATTGCGAAAAAGCCCTGGCTTGCCTGGTTTACAAGCGGCCCGCTTCCGATAACGCCCAGCCGCTTTGTGACGATCTCCGCACTTCTGGGGGTTCTGTCCTTCGTCTTCACGGTGTTTTTCTATGGCTTCTTCTTCGATGCCATTTACAGCCCGCTCGGCAAGCGCTTCGACAACCTGCATCCGCGCGTTACGATGAGCGAGGGCGTGCTGACCAAGGATACGGCTTCGGTGCATGTTTATATGGATCGCGGGCCGGATACGCAGGGGCTTACATTGTCCGTGCCACCCTTGCCGACAAGAACGATACCGATCAGCCAGTCTTCGATTACGGCGTCGATGCGCTTACGAACAAGGACATTCTCAATATCTCGGATAATCGCTTTGCGCCTTATTCGACCTGCAAGGCGCTGGCTTACAGTGTTCGCTGCCAACTCGGCAGTCAGGCTTCATTGAATTTTGCGGTTCCCGCAGGCGCCGACATCAACAGTGATATGGTGTTGACGCTGACCGATGTTGAAGGAAAGACCTTCTCTGCCCCGCTTTCCGAGCGCTGATTTTAAGATATAGGTAAACTGTTCGAATGTGGCGCGGCTGAGGAGGTCGCGCCATTTCTGTATTCGGGAATGAGGAGCAAATCAGAGCGGTCCAACCGATACGCGAAAGCCTTGACCGTCCGGCAGGTTCTCGAATGTGAGGGACGCGCCGAGCCGTTTCGCTGCCATGGAGGCAATTGTCAGCCCAAGCCCCGTGCCGGATGCCTTGTTGTCGCGGCCGCGATAAAATCGGCGGGTCAGGAGGTCGATATCCTCCTCCCGCACGCCCGGACCGTTATCTTCAACGGTTAGTCCATCTCCCTCAGGTGTCATGCGCCAGCGCACCTCGCCATTCGCGCCCGCGTGCTGAACCGCATTTTCCTGCAGGTTTCGCAAAATCAGATGCAGTGTTTCGGCATTTGTCTCGGCGCTGAACTGGTCCAGAGCCGGATCGATGATCATTTTGCCGCCTTCGGGCAGCCCCGCGATCACATCGCGCAACACCGCACCGATAACCGTCGGCTCCCGGCCGATCTGCTCTGACCCGGCTTCGAGTCTCGCCAGTGTCAGCAACTGGCGGACCAGACGGTCTGTGCGGTCGACTGAAACAAGGATCTGTCTGAGGGCTTGGTCGCGCATCTTGTCGTCTTTTGCAGCGCGCGCGACCTGCGCCTGCATGCGCAAGCCCGCAAGCGGCGTTTTCAGTTCATGGGCAGCAAAGGCCGTCAATTCGCGTTCGTGCCTTCGCGCTCTATCCACCTTGCCGAACAGGCCATTCAGCGCGTCCACCAGAGGCCGGACCTCAGACGGGGTATCTTTGGCGTCAATCGCGCGCATATCCTCAGCCTCGCGGGCAGTGATGTCGCTGGCGATACGGTTCAGCGGACGAAGACCGCGCCCGAGGCTGAACCAGATGAGAAAGCCGAACACCGGAAGCACCAGCGCTGCCGGGACCAAAAGCCCGGCGACAAGGTCGCGGACGAGACGGTCGCGAAGGCCGACGCGGTCGCCGACGACCACCCGCACGCCTTTCTCGGGGTCGATGATGGTATAGACCCGCCACGCCTCGCCATTCACCTCGCGATCGCCGAAACCCTCCTCATTGAGCGCGATGCTCTCATCCGGTGCCCCGCTGGAGCGGGCCACAAGATCTCCGTCGAGCGACCAGATCTGGCATGACAACTGTTTCTCGTAATCAACCGGGGCGAATGCTCCGTTCTCACGCGCTGCATCAATATTGCTGCTGGAGACCAGCGAGTGAACCATGCGGGCGGCCTCCTGAAGTCGGGTATCGAGAACATGCTGAACCTCGAAACGGCTCCAGCTCGAAATCCAGACCACTGCGGCAAACCATATGATGCCGGACGCGACAACAAGCAGAATGAAAAGACGGCGACGCAGGAGTTCATCGGTCTGGCCTCATACGGTAGCCAAGCCCGCGCACCGTGTCGATGCTGGTTTTGCCGATCTTGGCGCGCAGGTTGTGGATGTGGACTTCAATGGCATTGCTCTCGACTTCTTCCTGCCAGCCATAGAGCCGGTCTTCCAGTTGCTGCCGGGACCGGATAACGCCCGGGCGCTCCATCAGCGCCATCAGGATCGCGAATTCGCGGCGCGAAAGCACGATCTCCCGGCCGTCGACGGTGGCCAGCATTTTCGATGGATCGAGCGCGATGCCGTTGGCGCTCAGAACCGGCCCGGCCTGTCCATGGCCCCTGCGCGTAACCGCGCGAAGACGCGCCGCCAGTTCGTCCAGGTCGAAAGGCTTGCCGATATAGTCATCGGCGCCGACATCGAGCCCGCAGAATCCGGTCCTGGGTTTCGTCGAGTGCGGTCAACATCAGCACCGGCGTCCGGTTTCCGGCCTGTCTTACATCTGCCAGCAGATCGAGCCCGGAGCCGTCCGGCAGCATCAGGTCGAGGATGATCGCATCGTAAGCACCGGCTGCAATGGCCGCAATGGCGTCGGCGCATGTCTCCACGGCGTCGACGGTGTATCCGTTGAGCCTGAGGCCGACGGCAAGGCCATCGGCCAGAACCGGATCATCCTCAATCACGAGTATGCGCATGGACTGTCTTTCCGTTTGAACGCGCCTGTTCTTTTCCAGCCAGCTTAAGGCTGACTTAAGCTGGCTGGACGATCTGCGGTCTCGCCTGCATAATCAACAATGGCCAATGACTGCAATGATCCGATTCCTGTTTTCCTTTTCAACGGTCGTCCTGCTGCTCGTCGGCCTGTCGAGCGCGTCCTTCGCGCAGATGCCGCCGCCGGCCGATGAGGTCTTCCGGCTTCAGGCCAGCCGCGATGGCAGCGGCGTGGTGACTCTGGACTGGACGATTGCGCCGGGCACCTATCTCTATCGCGACAGCCTCAAGGCAAGCGACGGCGGCGTGCCGGTTTCACTGGCCTTGCCCGATGGTGTGGAAAAGGACGATCCGAATTTCGGCCACGTAGAAGTCTATCACAACCATGTTGAGGTCGCGCTCCCGCAAGAGCTTGGCACCGACATGCTGACGGTGCACTATCAGGGCTGCGCCGAACAAGGGATTTGCTATCCGCCGGCCGAAAAGACGATCGATCTGGCGAGCCTTTCGATATCGGGGAGCGGTAACCGGCTGAGTGCTGCCGCCGCCCCATCCAGCCCCTGGCAAACGGCCTCACCTGCTCGACCCGCTGCGCTGGACACCGGCATTGCCGAAACCGGTCCGGGTGAGACCGACACGGCGGAATCCTATCTCAACGGCAATGTGTTTTGGATGACAGCGGGTTTTCTTGGCTTCGGCCTGCTGCTGGCGTTGACCCCGTGCGTCTTTCCGCTGATCCCGATCCTGTCGGCTACATTGGCGGGTGCGGGCGCAAAACTCTCCGCCGGTCGTGGATTCTTCCTTTCGCTTTCCTATGTGTTGGCAATGGCCACAGCTTACGGACTGGTCGGTCTGGTCGCTGGCCTGTCCGGCGCCAATCTTCAGGCCGCACTGCAGTCGCCCTGGGTCCTTGGTCTTTCGGCGGCCGTGTTCGTCACCCTTGCGCTCGGCATGTTCGGCCTCTTCGAGCTGCAATTGCCTTCGGCGCTTGCCTCCCGCCTTGCCGGTCGCGGGCGCGGCGGTTCGGTTGCGGGTGCTGCCGTCTTGGGCTTCGGCTCCGCGCTCATCGTCGGCCCCTGCGTCACCCCGCCTCTGGCGGCGGCGATGCTTTATGCCATCAACACGGGCGAGGCCGCCAAGGGGGCTGTAGCGCTCTTTGCCCTCGGTCTCGGCATGGGACTGCCGTTGATTGCCTTCGGCACTTTCGGGGCGCGTATCCTGCCAAAATCCGGCCCCTGGCTTGTCGCGATCCGTCAGGCCTTCGGCGTCGTGTTTCTTGGCGTTGCTGTAATGCTCGTTGCGCGACTTTTGCCGCCGCCCGCCGCTCTTGCCCTTTGGGGCGCGACGGCCATTGGTCTCGCTGTCTTTGCAGGCGCCTTCGATCGCCTTTCAGCCAGAAGCGGCTGGGGAAAACGCGCAGCCAAGGCAGGTGGCCTTGTGGCGTTCATTGCCGGCGCGGTCATGCTTGTCGGTGCTGCTGCCGGCGAGGGCGACCCGCTGCGACCGCTGGCATTTCTGGCCGGCACGCCTGTTCCCCAGCATCAGGTCGCAGAAACGCAGGTCACCTCGTTAGTCGCGTTTGATGAAGCACTTGCCGGTTCCAGGCAAACGCCAGTGCTGGTCTCATTCACCGCGGATTGGTGCACGATCTGCAAGTCTAATGAGAAGATCATGGCCGAGCCGGCGATTGCCGCGCGGCTTCAAGACGTTGCCATGATCACGGTCGACGTCACCCGCCAGAACAGCGAGGCGCGGGCCATGATGGACCGGTTTTCCGTCGTCGGCCCACCAACGCTTTTTCTGGTCGATCGCGACGGCCGGGAGGTCGGCAATTCGCGGATCACCGGCGCCATCACCCCTGAAACCATCGCACAAAACCTGTCCCGGGCCGGTGCCTGAGGACCAATCAAGGAGACCGATATGAAGCGCAGGACCTTCCTGGCCGCTGTCACGCTGGCGGCTTTCGCCTTTGCCGGCTGCATGCCCGCAATGGCCCAGGATATAGACGTTAACGCCATTCTGCACGATCCCGACGCACCCGAGGCGGGCAATCCCGAGGGTGACGTGACCATCGTCGCCTTCCTCGATTACAACTGCCCCTTCTGCAAGAAATCGGCCCCGGACCTCGACCGTATCGTTAAAGAGGACGGCAATATCCGGCTCGTCTACAAGGACTGGCCGGTGCTTTCGGAGGCTTCGGTCTATGGCGCGCAACTGGCGCTCGCGGCCAGCTATCAGGACAAGTATGAAGAGGTCCATCATGCCTTGATGGCCGTTCCTGGCCACAAGGTGACCGAGGAACGGATGCTCGATGCCGTGCACGCCACAGATGTGGACATGCAGCAGCTGCAGAATGATGTTACCGGTCATCACGCCGAAATCGCCGCGCTTCTGGGCCGCACGATGGAGCAGGGTGATGCGCTCGGCCTTGTCTCCACGCCGACCTATCTGATCGGCCCGATGATGACGACCACGCTCGACTATGACGGCTTCAAGGAAACGGTGGCGGAGGCCCGGCGCCGTCACGCTGCGGGAGAACGCGTCGAATGAGAAATCTTATCGTCAAGTTCCTTCCGGTTGTTGTCGTCACCGCGCTCTCGGCCTGTGCGTCGACCGGCAGCCCTCCGCAGCCGCCCGCGCCGAAGCCGGTGCTTGAGGACGGGCGCTACGCCGCTGTCACCAATGAGCCGTTCAATGTGCCGGCCGTCAACCTCAGGCAGTTCGATCCCGAATTCCGGCGTCAGCTTGTCGACGATCCGACCGGCGAGCAGCCGGGCACGCTGGTGGTCGATCCCGAGAACCGGTTCCTCTATCTCGTCATGGCGGACGGCAAGGCCATGCGTTACGGCGTGGGTGTGGGACGTGCGGGCATGGCATGGTCCGGCACGGCGAATGTCGCCTACAAGCGCGAATGGCCAACATGGACGCCGACGCAGAACATGATCAAGCGCGATCCCGACACCTATCAAAAATGGGCGGGCGGCATGGAAGGCGGACCGACGAGATCCGCTCGGCGCACGCGCGCTCTACCTGTTCGAGGACGGCAAGGACACGCTTTACCGTATCCACGGCACCAACGAGCCGTGGTCGATCGGCCAGGCAATGTCGTCGGGCTGTATCCGTATGATGAACCAGGACGTCATGGACCTCTATCGCCGCGTCCCGGACGGCGCAAAGGTCGTCGTTCTGCCCGTCACGGGACAGGAGAAGCCGGTTGCCGGCACAGAAAGCAGCCAGAGCAATGATGATCGGGTGACGAGTGCAAACACATGATCGCTGGCGCCACCTGTATCAGTGAACAGTTGCTCGATATCGAGGACTGCGTTGTGATCGAACAGGCCGGCGAGAACATAGATGGCCTCGCTTTCTGTCGGGCTGACCGGCAAACGCTTTGCGCCCAGGCAGCGCAATATCAAAGACCGGAAACTCCACACGTTCGAGAAACCCGAAGCCTATCCGTCGCTGGCAAATCATATAGGCGCTCCAATCAACACCGCTCTCATCATGGAACATTGGGAAGAATTCCTGCGCCTGCCGATCTCGTCGAGCAGCGCGTGCTTTGCCGGGACGGAACTCGCCGATGCGCAGGGCGCTCGACCGGGCTTTCGCCAACGCCGAACAGCAGCCTGTCAGTGTAGTGGAAACATCCATGCTCAATTGCTGCCAGTTTGCCGCAGCCGGCATGGGGTCGGTATTGTCGACAGGATCAGTCTCAATGCGGCGGGCACCGGGACGATTTCCAGGCCGTTCGAGCCGGACGTCGAGATTTCATACTTTGCAATCCGTCCCTCGGGCGCACGCGGCATAGCGGTGCTCGACGATCTGATCGAGAGCATCCGTGCGCTTATGGCAAACACGCAGGCGTTTGCCTGATTTCGCTGCCAGCTGGTGCCGCACCGAGCGGGCAACCTCCCGATGGCTCACATCTCGTCGCCGGCGGCGTTCATTTTGAGGGCGCGGGGCGCCGCTTCCCAGCCGAAAATGTAGTGCGCGCGCAGAAGTTCTCGCAGGAGAGGCCCTCGCGATGGACAAGGGCATTGAGGATGTGTGCATGTTTGTGAACGGCGCGGGCCCAGCGCTCGTGATCGCGGTTCGAGGAACTTTGGCCGTACACCGTGTGGATGCACGCGCAGGTGGACCTGTCGCGGTTTGATACCGCTCCTTTGATAGCATTTACTGCAGCAAAGGATATGAATTATGGGACAGAAACGGACGAACGAATTTCGCCAAGATGCGGTGCGTATCGCGCTGACAAGCGGGCTGACGCGCAAGCAAGTGGCCGATGATCTCGGCGTTGGGATGTCAACGCTGAACAAATGGATCACGGCACATCGAGACACTGACGTGGTTTCGCAAGAGGATTTAGACCTCGCCAAAGAGAACGAACGGCTTCGACGTGAGGTTCGGCTTCTCAAGGAGGAGAGGGAAATCCTAAAAAGGCCACGGTGGGTTCAACCGGTCAACGCAACGGCTCTCTGGAACGTATCAGTTGGCGTCTGGAAACCAAGTGTTTTTCGTGGTCTGGTGTTGAGGCGTAACGCGACTTGATCAAGGTCGTGCTGGGTGTAAACGGACAGGTCCGTTCCTTTCGGAAAGTATTGTCTCAGCAGACCGTTGGTGTTTTCGTTGCTGCCTTGTTGCCACGGGCTTTGCGGGTCGCAGAAATAGACGCTGATATTGGTCGTGACAGTGAACTTGCGGTGGTCGGCCACCTCCGTTCCACGATATTAAGTCAGCGAGGTCATCAGCTCTTGCGGCAGGTTTTTCACTTGCCTGATCAGGGCACCCACGACGCTGTCGCTGTCCTTGCTGTTCACCTTGACCAGCATGACAAAGCGCGAACTGCGTTCAACGAGGGTAGCGATGTGGCTGTTCTTTTAACCGCTCAGGAGATCGCCTTCCCAGTGGCCAGGGATGGCGCGATCTTCAATCTCCACCGGTCTGTCCCGGATCGACACCGCGTCAATGATTTGCCCCCGCTTCTGCCCTGCCGTTGTCGCGGTTCTGCTCCGACGCATTATCCTGCGACTGCGCAGATGGGCCAGCAGCTCTTTCTTGAGAACGCCACGCGCTTGAATGAACAGGCTTTTATAGATCGTCTCGTGCGATACCTTCATTGAAGCGTCTCCGGCATACTGGGCTTTCAGCCATCCAGCGATCTGTTGTGGTGACCATTGGACTGATAGCTTCCCGGCAACCAGTTTGCACAGAGCTGGGTTGAATGCCAGTTGGCAAGGCTTGGGGCGGCGGGCGCGATCCAGTGCACGTTCCTCGGCACGGGTGGCGCGATAGGCCCGGCGCCCGCCATTGCAAGCAACTTCACGGCTGATCGTCGAAACGGATCGCCCCAGATCTCGGCCAAGCTGCCGCAAGGAGTGGCCCTCAGCAAGGCCACGCGAGATTTCCTCTCTTTCCTCCAAACTGAGTGACCCCAGTTTGCGTAGTCGGGGCAAAGGCGCAAAACCACCCTTTGCCGCAACTACACCAAACACCGAAGCCGCATGTTTTCCCAGTGCCCGACCAATTTCACTAAGCGTTTCCCCGGCCCTCCACCGCCGCCAAAGTTCAGCCTTCTGCTCGTGTGACAAGCCAAGGCTGCGGCAAGAGCTCGGTAACTGATCTGCTTGCGAACCTGATCGATGCCGAGATCGGCAAGAAGCGCACTGCCTCTAAAGACGAGCGAGAGCTGGTGATTGCCGCCAAGAACGGCCATGTGCTGGCGTTCGACAAAATGTCGAGCGTCGCCAACTGGTTCTCGGATTCGCTCTGCAGGCTTTCGACCGGCGGTGGCTTTGCGACCCGTGCGCTGCATACCGACAACGAGCAGATCGTGCTTGAAGCACAGCGCCCGGTCATCCTGAACGGCATTCCGGGCCTGACCGGACGAGCCGACCTCTCCGACCGTGCCATCGCCATCCATCTGCCACGCATCCCGGAAGACGAGCGACAGACAGGGCGACATCTGAAGGAAAAGCTGGAGCGGATGAAACCCTACCTTTTGGGCGCACTGTTGGATGCTGTGTCGGAGGGATTGGGTCGTCGAGCATCGATGCGGCTTGCAAACCCACCGCGCATGGCAGACTTCGCCGAATGGATCGAAACCTGCTCTCCGGCTTTTGGCTGGGAACCAAGCCAGTTCCTCGAAGCCTATCGTCTGAGCAGAACGGATGCAGCCAAGGTCGCACTTGAGAATGATCCTTTCCGCAGCGAGCTGACCCGCATCATCAAGCGGCATCGTGTGACCGGCTTCAGCGGGACAGCCACACATCTTCTCGAAGTCCTAAACGAGCATGCAACGCCGGCGATCAAGAACATGAGGGGCTGGCCGTCAACAGCAGCAACGCTCGGCACGCTCGTCCGCCGGGCAGCGCCGCTGCTCAGAAGCGAAGGTTATGCCGTGACAGACAGCCGGACGGCTGAAGGTCGTATGATCATCATCCGGCCGCTCTCGTCTGCGCAGCCGAACGAAGACAACAGAGACTAATCCGACCCTTCCTGCTTCTCCCATAGCCGCCCACAGCTGGCCGTCCCCGGGTAATCCCCCGAAAAATAATGGGCTTCAAAAGTAGAATTTTCTCGGGTTTTATGACTGAGGAGATTTTGATGAAAAAGACGAGATTTAGCGAAGCACAGATTATTGGCATTCTGCGTCAGGCAGAAGGTGGCGTTCCTGTGCCTGAACTTTGCCGGGAGCACGGGATGAGTTCAGCGAGTTTTTATAAATGGCGGGCCAAATATGGCGGCATGGATGCGTCGATGATCAGCCAGATGAAAGCGCTGGAAGACGAGAACCGCCGTCTGAAAAAGATGTATGCGGAGATGAGCATGCAAACCGAACTGCTGAAAGAGGCTTTGGGAAAAAATGACGCGGCCATCTCTACGCCGGGAGGTGGCCGCGCAAGCCGTGGCGATACGTGGGGTGAGCATAGCACTTGCCTGCCGAACGTTCGGTGTCAGCGAAACTTGCTACCGATACAAAGGCAAACGCAATGATGAGAATGAACAGATCGCCGATCTTCTGACCGGCTTGACGCAGGCAAAGAAGAACTGGGGCTTTGGCCTTTGTTTTCTCTATCTGCGGAACGTACAGGGACGGCGCTGGAATCATAAGCGTGTTTATCGCATCTACCGCGCGCTTGAGCTGAACCTCAGGATCAAGCCACGCCGGCGGCTGAAACGGGAAAAACCGGATACACTCAATGTCCCGACAACGCCGAACGCGGTCTGGTCCATGGACTTTATGGCGGATCGGCTGGCCGATGGCCGGCAGTTTCGGCTTTTGAATGTTCTGGATGACTTTAACCGTGAGGGGCTTGGCATTGAGGTCGATTTCTCTCTACCTGCGGAGCGTGTCATCCGTAGCCTGAACCAGATCATTGAGTGGCGCGGCAAACCGCTGGCAATACGTGTTGACAATGGCCCGGAATATGTCAGTGGAAGGCTTATGGACTGGGCTGAAAATCAGGGCATTGCGCTGAATTACATCCAGCCTGGAAAGCCGCAGCAGAACGCTTATGTCGAACGCTACAACCGGACAGTACGACACGAATGGCTTGACCAATACATCATCGAGAGTATCGAAGAGGCGCAGGCGTTCGCCACACAATGGTTATGGAGCTATAACAACGAGCGACCCAATATGGGCATCGGCGGAATGACACCCGCACAGAAACTGAAAATGGCTGCGTGAATTCTACCAAAAGCCCCGGTAAAAGGGGAGGATTACCCCGCGCCCCTTTGTTTTGATCGTCCACACCAGACAGCGGCTGTCATAAGGGGCATGGGTCCTTCCTGTGTCACTCTGCCCTGCGGGTATTTGGCACCGCGCGATCGGCCTAGTCTGAGACCGGATGCAAAGCCTAAAGTCTCAACGCTTCGGGCCGTTTCGGCTAAACTCCATCTCTCTCCACACGTTATACCTGCACGATTGATGAGCGGATCAGCGTCACGCTGGCCCGGCACCTTTCATCTCATCCATGTGAGAGTTACCGCAGCAAAAGCGTCGCCGCAGGCCGCAGCCGAATGCCTGACAGGCGCATGACGGCCATTTGAACGAGGCTGTCACGGTCAACCTATTGAATAGACAAGATAATGACAGTCATGACGGCGATGACAGCACCAATTTTATAGAATCAAAAGGGTTTTTAGGGTTTGGCGACGCAAGCGGTCGTGGAACGGTATCGAAACCGATCCTGCTGCTTACCCCGGCTTACCTGGAAAACAGGTCGAAAAGTTTTCGACAAGATAGAAGCATCAAGTAACTGATTTTAATGAATAAAAATGGCGCGCTCGGGAAGATTCGAACTCCCGACCCCCAGATTCGTAGTCTGGTGCTCTATCCAGCTGAGCTACGAGCGCTTGCCTTTTGCGAAGCACCGCATGTTGTCTGCGGCGTGCGAGAGGGCTTCTAGAACCTTGCGTTTTGGAATGCAAGTGGATTTCAAAAAAACCTGTCATTTTTCTGAAACACACCTTCGAATGAACCGATGCGGCCAGAAAACATGGAGGAACATGGCCCCGGGGCAGGTACGAAAGAAAGAAATAGAGGTTTATTTTCAACAGGATAAACAAAGGCCCTCCGGCAAAGCGCCCTGTTGGCGCTTTCCGCGCAGGCTCACGCCGTCACAGTCCAGTCTCGTTTTCACCGCGCCAGACATCAAGCGCAACGGGACGGTCGGGCACCTCGATGCGAAACAGCGTGCCCTGCCCTGCCTTTTCCACCAGCGCGATCGTGCCGCCATGCGCGAGCACCAGTTCGCGGGCAATAGCAAGGCCAAGCCCTGTTCCGCCACTGCGCACGCCACCGCGGAAAGCTGCAAACAGGTTCTCACGTGCCTTCTGCGGCATGCCCGGCCCGGTATCGTCGATCGAGAGCGAAACCACGCTGCCGTGACGCTGCGCAGAGACGACAAGACAGTTGAGTGAATCGCGCCGCTCGCCAGCCTGCTGGGTCAGCGCCTGGACGCTATTGCGGCACAGATTGAAGACGATACGGAAAAACTGCTCGGGGTCGGCATCGACAATCAAATTGTCCGGGACACGATTGATCCAGTCGATCGGCACATCTTCTGAAAGCTCCAGATAGTCGTGCACGTCATTGATCAGCTCGAACAGATTAACCTGTTCACGCTTGGGCTCAGCTTCAGAAACCTGTCCGTAGCTCAGAACCGAACGCGAATAGGCAGCAGCCCGGTCGATGGCGCGCAGAAGCTTCGGGGCCACGCGACGGACCACCGGGTCGTCTGTGCCCGCAATCCGATCCGACATCAGTTGCGCCGACGCCAGAATATTGCGCATGTCGTGATTGATCTTCGAGACGGCAAGGCCCAGTTCGGCAAGGCGCTTCTGCTGGCGTAGCGTCTTCTGAAGTTCTCTTTGCATGGAGGCAAGATGGCGGCTCGCAATGCCGAGTTCGTCTTTCGAGTCGGCTGGCTGAAACACGCTCTCCGGTAGATCCGGGTGCTCGGAAAAAGTCTGCATATTAGAGATCTGACGCCGCAGCGGACGCACAAGCAATGAATTCAGCCGGAAGAAGATCAACATCGCCGTAAAGGTCGAAAGCAGGATACTGAGAAGAAAGATATTGCGCGCATGTATCAATAGCGCATGGCGAAGCTCGTCATCGGAAATCACCAGATCGATGATCGCGTCACTGTCACCGATATGGCCGAACACCCGAATAGCCCGGTCGCCGCCGAACAACAGTTCGTCGAATGCGTCAATAACGGCTTCCACCGGACCGACATCGGTCAGGTCATAGGATTTGCTGATTTCCGGCGGCATATCGGCGATGGCAAGGAGCTGGGATATGCCGTCCTTTCTCAGCACAATCGCCTTGGTGCCGGTCGCCATCAGTGTGTCGTCCTGCAGTGCGCGCGGCAGAACCTGCGGCTGGAGGCCGTCAATGACCGTCGCAGCCGCAGCGGCGGTACTCAGCCGGTCATCAAGCCATCTCAGCCGCATGCTGGCCAGCGACGGCACGAAGAACACCACTTCGGCGAACATGATGATCGCGACGGTCAGCGCCAGGATGCGTCCGGACAGGCCCGAAAGGAAACCGGTCACGGCGACACCCTCGCCCAGCGCCTCGTGCTCATTGCGGGGTTTTCCCCATCGCATCGCGTGTCTCCGACAGAAGAAGTTGCTCGACCATAGACCAATCGCAGACTAGACAAAACCGCGTTGTTTGAGGCACTTGAAAACTCCCTCGCCCGGCATGATTGACAATTTACCGCGCTTTCCTTATAAGCCGCGCAGTTTCCGCGCCCCTGTCCTGCTGAAAAGCGGGATCAATGACGGTAACATAATCCACACGCTTAAACTGCTTCGGCAGTTCACCAAGAAGGGCCGCACACCGCGGTATTTAAACAAATGTCTACCAAGCGTACCTATCAGCCTTCCAAGCTTGTTCGCAAACGTCGCCACGGCTTCCGCTCGCGCATGGCAACGAAAGGCGGCCAGAAAGTTCTCGCAGCCCGCCGCGCACGCGGTCGCAAGCGTCTTTCGGCTTAAGGGCTTCAGCCCTGATGGCCGGGCCGGATAAACAAACCGAAACGGTTGTCGGGCGGCTCAAGACCCGCCCGCAATTTCTGGCCGTTCAAAAGGCGAACGGCGGAAAGGCCCGCTGTTTCTGCTGGAAGTACTCGACCGACGCGATCCCTCTTCCGGGCCCCGCGTCGGTTTTACTGTGACCAAAAGGCAGGAAACGCCGTCGAGCGCAACAGAATGCGTCGCCGGCTGAAAGAGGCTGTGCGTCTCAAGGGCGCATTTGCAATGCAACCCGGTTGCGATTATGTCGTTGTGGGCCGTCGGGAGGTGCTTGGCGCCTCCTTCGAGAGGCTCACAGATGAGCTGGAATCACGGATTTCAAAATCGCCGCGAACCGGACGGAGCCGGACGGCGTCCGCACCAGGAAGATAAGATGGAAAATAACCGCAATTCTATCATTGCGATCGCTCTCACGGTCCTGGTCGTTCTGGCCTGGCAATTCCTGTATATGGGCCCGCGCCTTGAAGAGCAGCGCGCCGCGCAGGAGCTGGCCGCACAGCAGCAGGCGGTACAGGAACAGACGGTTTCCACCAACAAAAACACCGGCGCGGGCACCTCGCCGGGACGCCGGCTGCCGGTGGCGATGCCGTGTTCTCGCAGGCCGGTGCGCAGCAGGAAACCGCACCACGGGTGAAGATCGATACGCCCTCGCTCTCGGGCTCGATCAACCTTGCAGGCGCCCGCATCGACGACATCAAGCTGAAGGATTACCACGTCACCGTGGATCCCAAGAGCCCGATCGTCACGCTGTTCAGCCCGGCCAACACCGAAAACGGTTATTTCGCCGAACTGGGCTTCGTCCAGGGCGAAAACTCGGGCAAAGTCCCAGGACCACAGACCGTGTGGACGCTGAAAAGCGGCGACACGCTGACACCGTCCACGCCGGTCGAAATCTCCTATACCAATGACAGCGGACTGACATTCCTCCGTACGTTTTCCATCGACGATAACTACATGATCACGGTGGACGACAAGGTCACCAACAGCTCCGACAAGCAGGTGACCGTCAACCCCTACGGTCGCATCACCCGCTTCAACCTCCCGGACGAGACCGTCGGCCTGGGTTCTGCATGAAGGCTTCCTCGGCGTAATGTCTCCCGATGCCGGCATCACCGAAGACACCTACAAGAATATCGGCAAGGAAAACGAGACCTACAGCGGCTCCAATGGTGGCTGGTTCGGCGTTACCGACAAATACTGGGGAACGGCGATCGTTCCGCAGGCCGACATGAACTACGACGTGCGGTTCTCGCATTTTGAGGACGGGCGCGCGCGCTATCAGGCGGACTATTCCGACAACCAGCCGCTGACGATTGCGGCCGGACAGGCGGCAGATCTGAAGACCATGGTTTTCGCTGGCGCCAAGGAAACCAACGTCCTGACCCAGTATCAGGACCAGCTCAATATCCCGCTGTTCGACCGCATGATCGACTGGGGCTGGCTGTTCTTCATCACCAAGCCGCTGTTCCAGCTGATGGATTACATCTACCGTCATGTTGGAAATTTCGGCGTCGCAATCCTGATCACCACCGTCATCATCAAGCTTCTGTTCTTCCCGCTCGCCTCCAAGCAGTATGCCTCCATGGCCAACATGAAGCGCATGCAGCCGAAGATGACCGAGCTGAAGGAACAGTTTGGCGACGACAAGATGGGCCTGCAGAAGGCCATGATGGAGCTTTACAAAAAGGAAAAGATCAATCCGGTGGCTGGCTGCTGGCCAGTATTGCTGCAGATCCCGATCTTCTTCGCGCTCTACAAGGTGCTCTACGTCACCATTGAAATGCGTCACGCGCCATTCTTCGGGTGGATCCAGGACCTTTCGGCACCTGACCCGACCAGCGTCTTCAACCTGTTCGGCCTGTTGCCCTGGAGCGTTCCGACCGCGCTGATGATCGGCGCCTGGCCGCTGATCATGGGCGTCACCATGTGGGTGCAGATGCGCATGAACCCGACACCGCCGGACAAGACCCAGGCGATGATCTTCAACTGGATGCCGGTGGTCTTCACCTATATGCTGGCACAGTTCCCGGCCGGTCTGGTGATCTACTACGCATGGAACAACACGCTCTCGATCCTGCAGCAGTCGATCATCATGAAGCGTCACGGCGTCAAGATCGAATTGTTCGATAATCTGAAGGGCGTGTTCCGCCGCAAGAAGCCAGCGGCTTCGGAATAGACGCAAGACGCGGTTCCGGCCTTTACCGGGACTGACCGCCTGAATATCTGTATTGCCGGCTCAAGACCGGCAATACTCTCGCCCGGCAGTATTGCCGGGCTTTTCTTATGATAAGAAACGGACATGACCCAGCCCATCGACCAAGACGCCGCCCTGTTCGCCCGCCCGTGGATCTTCATCCGCGGAGTGCCGTCGATGAAGTTCCTGCCACCGGAGGGCCCACCCGAAGTCGCCTTCGCAGGCCGCTCCAATGTCGGAAAATCATCGTTGATCAATGCGCTTCTGACCCGGAAGGGTCTGGCGCGCACATCCAACACGCCGGGCCGAACCCAAGAACTCAATTATTCTCGTCCCCGACGGCTATTCCGGCGACGATCAGGATCTGCCGCCAATGGCGCTTGTGGATATGCCCGGCTATGGCTATGCCAAGGCCCCCAAGGAGCAGGTCGATCTGTGGACCAAGCTTGTGTTTGATTATCTGCGTGGGCGCGCCACTCTGAAACGCGTCTACCTGCTGATCGATGCCCGCCATGGCATCAAGAAGAATGACGACGACGTGCTCGATCTTCTCGACAAGGCCGCCGTTTCCTATCAGATCGTGTTGACCAAGACGGACAAGATCAAGCCACCGGCTGTTGAAAAACTTCTCATCGCCACGGCGGAGAAAACCCGCAAGCATCCGGCCGCCTTCCCCGGCATTATCGCCACCTCCTCGGAAAAGAATGCCGGCCTCGATACATTGCGGCAGGCGATCCAGGAAACCGTGGCCGGTTGAACGCAAAAAGAACCGCCCGGGGAGGCGGTTCCAAGTGAGCGGTCCATTGGGCGCTCACCTGCCGGGTCTGATGAGACGCCCGGTCAGGCAGATGGATGTGGGGTGATCAGCTTGCGGGCAGAAGCACCGTATCGATGACGTGGATGACGCCGTTTGACTGTTCGACATCGGCAATCGTGACCTTTGCCGTACGGCCGTTTTCGTCGGTCAGCGTGATCATGCCGTCCATTTCGGTCGCACTCAGCGTGCAGCCGCCGACAGTCGGCACATCATGTGCGCCGCCATCATCAGAAATCATCTGCTGAATGGCAGACGCCATGGCATCGGCGGAAACCACATGGCAGGTCAGCACCTTGGCAAGCGCTTCCTTGTTTCCCGGCATCAGCAGTTCGTCAACCGTGCCATCCGGCAGATCGGCAAAGGCCGCATTGGTCGGGGCAAAAACAGTGAACGGCCCTTCACCCTGCAGCGTTTCGACGAGGCCAGCAGCCTTGACTGCGGCCACCAACGTGGTGTGGTCCTCGGAGTTCATGGCGTTTTCGACGATGTTCTTGTCGGGATACATCTCGGCACCGCCAACCATCGGATTGGCAGCAAAGGCTGCGATGGCAGAGCCACCGATCAGCGTGGCGGCAAGGGCGGTGGTCTTGAAGGTGTTCAGCATGATAGTCTCCTCTAGGTCTTTCATGTCTCCCGGTGCCCTCCTGGCGCCGGGGATGAAACAATTGACGGAGACCTTGGCCAAAGAGTTTCAGTTTTTTTGAATTTTTCTTCAAGTTATTGATTTTAAGATGTTTTAAAGCGACCTCAGCTCTCCGACCGCAATCACCGGCCCGGTCGCCGTTCCAGTCGGAGACCCGCCATAAGGCTCGATACTGATCGCAAAAAGTCCCTGCACCGATCCGGTCGCTGATATCACGCGGCACGATGAGTTTACCCTCACCTGTTTGCGGGAGAACGCCAAGGGAGATCGCCGGATCGTCACCTTCGATCAGCCAGAGTTCGAGCGATTTTTCATCCGGCGCGCCGGCGGCAACCGGCGTCAGCGAGACCTGACCGCTACGGGCATTATACCGGGCGACGAGATTGACGGCATTGTCCGGACCGCTGAGCTCGGCAAGCAATGTCGTCTGCGGTGTTGCCATCTGCTCATTGTAGACGGTGAAGGCAACCGCAGCGATGACTGCAATCGCCGCAACCCCGCGCCAGAGCGCCGCAGAGCCCCAGAGACGCGCCGGGAGCGATACGCGCGCGCGTTTGTCTTCTGGAAAGAGCCTGCGTTCGATTTCGCGATAGACCGCTTTCGGCGGCGTTTCGGCGCCATAGGCCGCGTCGAGCGGCTCAAGCTTTGCTGCCAGTCGCGCACCCTGGCGGCGAAGAGAGGTTCGCTTGCGATCCGCGCCTCAACGTCGCGTCGCTCGGCAGCCGAAAGCGCACCGATGACATATTCGCCGGCGAGCATTTCGTCTTCGGGCTTTCCGCCTTCCTGTTGTGTCGGCCTCTTCATGCTTCCAGACACTCTTTCAGTTTCAGGAGGCTGCGACGCAGCCATGTCCGCATTGTATTAAGCGGCACGTTATTGCGTTCCGCCAGTTCATTATAGCTCAAACCGCGCACATAGGCTTCCCTGACGGCTGAAGCCCATTCCGGTTTCAGCTGCTGCATGCAGCTGTCGATCCGGCGGCCCTCGCCTGCAAGATGGGCATGATCTTCAGGACTGTCATCCTCGTCGGCAAGGTCGTGCACGGTATCGATATCTCGCGCGGCCGGTTTTTCTGCCGCAAACGATCAATCGCATGGTTTCGCGCAACGGTCGCCAGCCAACCGGCCGACGAACGGCCATCGGCCGCAAATGTGCCGGCGCGCTGCCAGATCCGCACGAAAATGTCCTGGAGGGCGTCTTCCGCTTCACCGCGATCGCCCAGAATACGAAGACAGATCGCAAAAAGTTTCGGACTGGCTGTTTCATAAAGCTGGTCGAAGGACTGTCGGTCCTTAAGGGCAACGCGCGCAAGCAGTGCGCCAAGATCATCATTTGCCATCAATGCCCGGATCCCCTTCCCGTTAATCCAAACGTTATAGGGCGCAGCATACCTTCGGCAAGTCTAGGCCTGCGCAATAGTTCACGGTCGAATATTCACTAAGCCGCCGGGATGCGCTAAAAGGCCGCAAGGATCAAAGCATGCCGGGGTATTCCATGTCATTGTCGGAAAGCGAAGTTCAGGCACGTCTGCTGGTGCAGGCGCTGCCCTATATGCAGAAATACGAGAACAAGACCATCGTCGTGAAATATGGCGGTCACGCCATGGGCGATGCTGAACTCGGCCAGGCCTTCGCCAGCGACGTCGCGCTTTTGAAACAGTCGGGCGTCAACCCGATCGTGGTTCACGGCGGCGGACCGCAGATCGGCAACATGCTGAAGCGAATGGGGATCGAATCCAAATTCGAGGGCGGCCTGCGGGTCACCGATCAGGCGACCGTCGAGATTGTCGAAATGGTGCTTGCCGGTTCGATCAACAAGGAAATCGTCGCGCTGATCAACCAGACCGGTGAATGGGCGATCGGCCTTTGCGGCAAGGACGGCAACATGGTGTTTGCCAATAAGGCCAAGAAGACCGTGATTGACCCCGACTCAATATCGAGCGCGTTCTCGATCTTGGCTTTGTCGGTGAGGTCGATACCGTCGATACCACCCTGCTCGATCTTCTGGCGAAATCGGAAATGATCCCGGTCATCGCTCCGGTGGCCCCCGGCAATGATGGTCACACCTATAATATCAACGCCGACACCTTTGCCGGTGCCATTGCCGGTGCCTTGCGCGCAACACGCCTGTTGTTCCTGACAGATGTTCCCGGCGTGCTCGACAAACAAGGTGAATTGATCAAGGAGCTTTCCGTTGCCGAGGCCCGCAAGCTGATCCTCGACGGCACCATTTCCGGCGGCATGATCCCGAAGGTCGAGACCTGTATCGAAGCGATCGAGGCTGGTGTCGAGGGCGTCGTCATCCTCAATGGCAAGGTCAAGCATTCGGTCCTGCTCGAAATTCTGACCAAGGGTGGCGCAGGCACGCTGATCGTGCCCTGACCTTCTGCCTCACCGTTTGAATATCAGCGCCCCGCTCATGCAATGTGCGGGGCGTTTTGCTTTGCGGCAACCGGTGCGGCGGGCTTTCGCTCCGAGGTCAAAAGCAGCGTCAACGCAATAACCACAACATATGCCGCGAGATTGTAGATCAGCGCCATGGCAAAAGCGCTGACATAGGCCGGGTGATTGTCCGCGCCAGCCTGCATCATCATGCCAAGGCGGGCAAAAAGATGCCGCTAACAATCGCGATCCCGAACGCGCCGCCCAGCTGCTGGACGGCCTGAAGCGCGCCGGAGGCCGAACCCGCCTCCTCATGGGGGACGCCTGCCAGCACAAGCTGGAAGATCGAGGCAATCGCGATCCCGAGGCCAAGTCCGGACACGATCAGCGGCATGAACAGCGACCAGCGCGCAACCTCGTCACCAACACCGAGCACGTAGAGCCTGAGCCAGAACATACCGCCCCCAAGCAACGCGATACCGACGATCACCCGAAGTTTCAGGAAGTGCTGGCCGATCCGCCCGCTGATCAGCGAAGCAGCGAAAACGCCAAGCGAGAACGGCACGGTGGTCAGGCCTGATTTCAGCGGAGAGAAACCGAAGCCGACCTGCAAAAACATCGCAAGGCACAGGAAAAACCCCGGCAGCGTTGAAAAGAAGAACAGCGCCATCGATCCGCCAACCATGAAGTTGCGGTTCTTCATGAGCTGAAAGAGAGCAGCTGCGGCTTGCCCTGGCATTCTGCCGCCGCTGCCAGATGACAAAGGCTGCGAGCACAGGAACGGCCCCGATCATCATCGCAAAGCACCAGAACGGCCAGCCGAAGGTGCGACCTTCCACCAGCGGAAAGATCAGCATGAACATGGCAACGGCAATCAGCACAATACCAAGATAATCATTGCGCGTATCGGCCCGGCGCGGCGTGGATGGCACAAGCTTCGCACCGGCGATGATCGCAAACAGTCCGATCGGCAGATTGATCAGGAAGATAGCACGCCAGCCAAGGCCGAACAGGCTGTGCTCGACCAGAAACCCGCCGATGATTGGCCCGCTGACAGTGGCAATCCCTGCCATCATGCCGAAAAAGCTGAAAGCCCTGGCGCGTTCGTGCGGAGCAAACATCACCGTCGTCAGCGCCAGCACCTGCGGTGTCATCATTGCCGCCGAAAAGCCTTGAAACAGCCGAGCCAAAACCAGCATCAGCGTCGTATGAGACAGACCGCAAAGCGCCGAACCGAGCGTGAAGCTGGCAACCCCGACCAGGAACATGGTCTTCTTGCCGACGATATCGCCAAGCCTTCCGAACGGCAGCAGCGCAAGCGCGAACATCAGCACGTAGCCGGCGACAATCCATTCGATGGCGGAGTTCGAGGCGTTCAAACCCTCCTGGATCGACGGCAGCGCAACATTGACGATGGTAACGTCGAGCATGTTCATGAACACGGCCGAAAGCAGAACGGCAAGCGCCGTCCATCGACCCGGATGCTGCTCGGCCATCGCGCCTTGCGGCGCGGTTTCCGTCGGACTGGAAGCCAAAGGGTTCTCCGCTTGGTTATTGTGGGTCGCCATCAATTGGGCGAGGATACTGCAAAAGTCAATTGGCACGGCAGGGGTGTTCAGCCGAGCATCATCTCGCCGGCTTCCGGCTTTTCGCCGGACGCCTTGACGACGGGCATGAACAGAGTCGCAACAAACACTGCGGCCATGGCGAAAACCATATAGCCGACGCTTGCGGAAAAACCCGCGACATAGGCATCTGCCGTCGTCGCCCCCGCCTGTTGCCGGGCGGCGATGATGGAGAAGAACAAAGCGCTGGCGATGGCGACGCCAAGCGCGCTGCCCGCCTGCTGGATGGCCTGAAGCGCACCGGAAGCCGAGCCCGCATCGCGCCCCGGCACATCGGCAAGGACGGTCTGAAACAACGGCGATGCCGTCATGCCCAGCGAGAAGCCGCAGATGAAAAGCGGCGGCGCGAAATCAAGAATCGAAAGGTTCTGGCCGGCGCGCAGAACCACGAAGAACAACAGAAGATAACCCGCCGCCATCATCGCCGAGGCACCAAGAATCCGGCCCTTCAGAAAACGGTCGGAAAGGCGGCTGTTGGTGAAGGCGGAGAGAAAGGTACCCAGCGGAAAAGGGATCGTGCTCAGGCCAGCCTCAAGCGGCGTGAAACCGAAACCCTGCTGGAGAAAAATCGCAAAGGTCATGAACAGCCCGGCCGGTGTGGAATAGAACATCAGCGCGATGAACCCGCCGAGCATGTAGCCATGATTGCGCATCAGCGAAACCGGCAAAAGCTGGGAAAGGCCCTGCCTCTCGCGCCGGCGCTCGAACAGATAGAAAGAGGCAAAACCGGAAAGGCGGCTATCATCATCGCGAAGCACCAGAGCGGCCAGCCGAACCGCCGCGCTTCGACCAGCGGAAAGATCAAAAACACAAAGGCAGAGGCAATAATCAGCACGCCCGTGACATCGAGCGTCGCCCGTTCGCTGGCCGGGATGTCCGGTATCAGGATGCGGCCGGCGATCACGGCGGCAATGCCGACCGGCACATTAATGTAGAAGATCGAGCGCCATTCGAGCCCGAACAGATCGACAGCAATCAGCCAGCCGCCGATCAGGGGACCTGACACAATGGCAACGCCACTTGCGATCCCGAACAGCGAGAACGCACTGGAGCGCTCCTTGGAGGAAAACATGTCCTGAGCCAGCGCCAGCACCTGCGGCGCCATGATCGCAGCCCCAAGCCCTTGGCAAAGGCGAGCAACCACCAGCGTGCCGATGTTGGGGGCAGCACCGGAACAGGCCGAGGCCACGGTGAAGAAGCCGACGCCGAGAAGAAACATCCGTTTCTTGCCGATGATATCTCCAAGCCGCCCGCAGGGCATCAGCGCCAGCGCGAACACCAGCACATAGCCGGCCACGATCCATTCCAGCGACGAGCTGTGGGCATTGAGATCCTTGCCGATGGAGGGAAGCGCGACATTGACGATCGTGGCATCGAGCAGGTTCATGAAAACGGCGGCGATCAGCACCGACATTGCCAGCCAGCGGCCCGGATAGGCTGTCTCCTGCACTTCAGAAGCTTCCGTCATCATGTCCCCGCGCGGATTGGTTGTCCCCTTACCCATCCTTTGCCGCTTGCGGAGGACAAGTCAATCACCGCTAAGCCAGCAGAAGCGTCAGCACGCCGAGCACGACCAGCGCGCAGCCAAGCGCCTCCACCGACGTCATCCTTTCCTTGAACACCAGAACCGACGTTGCGAAGGAAAACAGCATTTCCACCTGCGCCACCGCCTTGACGATCGCGGCCTGCTGCAGCGTCATAGCAACAAACCAGCCAAAGGACGCTGTCGCGCCGACGAACCCGACGGCAAGCGCCGGTCGCCAAGCTTTTGCGACCTTGATGAGCTCGTCCCGGTCGAAGGCGAGCATCCACAACAGCATGGCCAGCGTCTGAATGGCGATGACAATCACCAGGGTGTAGGCGGCCTGCATGATCGCATCGGGTTGCGGCAGGCTCGGCGCAAGCGACAGAGAGGCGGCGCGATAAGACACCGCCGAAAGCCCGAACAGCGTGCCCGACGCGATGCCAACCAGCGCCGTACGGGTCAACAACCCACGGACGAGCCCGCCGAACCCCATGTCATTGCGCGACAGCGAAATCAGCATGACACCGGCAATGGATATGAGAATGGCGGCGATGGCGGCAAACGAGATGGTCGCGCCGAAAAAGACGAAGGCAAGGATGGCCGCCTGCGCCGGTTCGGTGCGCGAATAGGCGGTTCCGACCACGAAATTGCGGAAGGAAAACAGATAGACCAGCAGAAAGGTGGCGCCGATCTGACCGCCCGCGCCAATCAGCGCCCAGAAGGCGAAATCGCCGTTCATCGCCGGCACCGGCCGGTCGAGGCCGAAAGCCAGAATGGCGAAGTAGAGCGCGGCAAAGGGCAGACCGAAGCCGAAACGGGTGAAGGTGGAGCCAAGCGTTGCCATGCGTCCCTTCAGATATTTCTGAAGCGTGGAGCGCATGTTCTGCAAAAAGGCAGCGGCGAATGTAATGCCGATCCAGAGTTCCATGGAGATGAGACCTTGCGAGGTGAGAAACCGAAAAGACGGAGGTCAGTTCACGCTCGAAAGACGCCGTCCGCAGGCGGTCTTGCAGAAGGTTGCGAAAAACCGGGCCGGCAGGCGCTTTCTGTCCTGCAGGATGACCGCGCCGCAATGGCCGAAACAGATCATGCCGGTTTTCATGGCTTCGACTTAGCACAGTCTTGTTGGTCCCGGAAGACAGCAAGCCGTCGGTATTGACGGAAAGCAGTTTCCTTCGCCTGCCTGCTCTGCCATAAGCAGGCCATGACCAAGCCTAAAACACACCCGGAGCTTTCCGATTTCGAGACGATCCGCGACTGGGTCTTCGATCTCGACAATACGCTCTATCCCCACGACGTCGACCTGTTCGCTCAGGTTGATCGCAACATGACCGCCTATGTTTCGGACCTCTTGTCATTGCCGGAAGAAGACGCGCGCATTATCCAGAAGAAGTATTACCGCGATCACGGCACGACTTTGCAGGGGCTGATGATCAACCATGACATTGACCCCAATGATTTTCTCGAAAAGGCGCATGCGATCGATTATTCGGTGCTGGAGCCAAACCCGGTGCTGGGGGCGGCGATCAAGGCACTGCCGGGCCGCAAATTCATCTTCACCAACGGCTCCGTTCCGCATGCGCAGAAGACAGCCGAAGCGCTCGGCATTCTCGACCATTTCGATGATATTTTTGACATCGTCGCGGCCGGGTTTACGCCTAAACCGGAGGCCGATGCCTACGCTAAATTTCTCCGCCGTTCCGGTGTCGATACCGACCATGCCGCGATGTTCGAGGACCTGCCGCGCAATCTGAAACAACCGAAGGCGCTCGGCATGAAGACCGTTCTGATCGTGCCGCCCAATCTGGAATATGGTTTTGCGCAGGCCTTTGAACGGCTTGACGATGAAACCGGCCATATAGACTATATCACCGAGGATATGACCGGCTTTGTCGGCAGCGTGCTCGATTTTTATGGTGAACAGAATATGAATTACCGATAATTCAGCGACCTTTCCAAAAGTTAAGTCGTTTTAACGCTCATGCTCGCTTACCTTTGCTGTTGTCATCACGGCAAAACGAGGAATTGAGCCATGACCGCTAAGCATCTGACACTGACGGCACTTGCAACCACGCTGGCGATCAGCGTGACCGCAATACCGGGAGCCGCCCGCGACTTGCGCGGGACAGCGCCTTCCGAGCGCGGATTTATCTATCTGCTGAAGACGTCGGACGCCAACAAGGACGGGCGGATCACCGAAGACGAGTTCATCGCCTTTCAGGACGGTCGCTTTGCGGACATTGACGTCAACAGTGACAGCGTGATCACGCCCGGCGAATTTTCCGACTACCGCAAGGCAAAGATCGCGGAATACCGCAAGGACAATCCCCGTGCGGAAACCGCTGCCAATAAGAACCAAATGCCCGAAGCGGCCGACGACAGTCGGATGGCGGCCGATGGTAGCAGCCGAGCTGGAAACAGGAATGGCTGGACGCCCCACATGGCGATGCAGGACGGCGGGCACCACAGGATGGGCCCCGACGGCGCGCGCCAGTATGGCATGCGGGACGGTCAACGCCGCGGCGATATGCAGCGGGTCTTCTTTGTCCGCACTGATACCGACCGCAGCGGCCAGATATCAGCGGAAGAATTTTCAGCCATCTCCGCGAAAATGTTCGCTCGCATTGACCACAACGGCGACCTGGTGATTACCGTCGACGACCTGCCAGACCGCCCCATGCACTGGTAGCACCACACCACTTCTGAAGACCGTCTCCATCGGTCGCATCCGATGCGCTTCATCGGCATGCCCTCGCGGTTTCGCGGGGGCATTTGCGTTGTGGCCGCCCTGCGGCAAAGATTGACGCACTGCCACACCTCGCCTAGAGCATGTTGGAAAGCTTAGAGCTCACGGATTCTTCCGCGCATGTTCAGCGCGACTTTCAAAGGACCACCAAATGACCGACCACGCATCGCTTGAAAAACCATCGACACCGCATTTGAAAACCGTGCAGAAATTTCCGTCTCGACCAAAGGCGAAGTGCGCGAAGCGGTGGAAGACGCGCTCAATCTGCTGGACAGCGGCGAGGCACGGGTCGCCGAGCATCAGGAACATGGTGCATGGAAGGTCAATCAGTGGCTGAAGAAGGCCGTTCTGCTGTCCTTCCGCCTCAACGACATGGAAGTCGTCAAGGGTGGCCCCGATAACGCCACCTGGTGGGACAAGGTGCCGTCCAAGTTCGAAGGCTGGGGCGAAAACCAGTTCCGCGCTGCCGGTTTCCGCGCTGTGCCCAATGCTGTCGTGCGCCGCTCGGCCTACATCGCGCCCGGCGTGGTGCTGATGCCGTCCTTTGTCAATCTAGGCGCCTATGTCGATGAAGGCACGATGGTCGACACCTGGGCGACCGTCGGTTCCTGTGCCCAGATCGGCAAGCATGTCCACCTGTCCGGCGGCGTTGGCATTGGCGGCGTTCTGGAGCCGATGCAGGCCGGCCCGACCATCATCGAAGACAATTGCTTCATCGGCGCCCGTTCGGAAGTCGTTGAAGGCTGCATCGTGCGCGAGGGCTCGGTGCTCGGCATGGGCGTCTTTATCGGCAAGTCCACCAAGATCGTCGACCGTGCCACCGGTGAAATCACCTATGGCGAAATCCCGCCCTACTCGGTCGTTGTTGCCGGGTCGCTTCCCGCGGCGAAGCCGATGGGCAACGGCGCTCCGGGACCCGGCCTTTACTGCGCCGTCATCGTCAAGCGCGTCGACGAGCGCACCCGCTCCAAGACCGGCATCAACGAATTGCTGCGCGACTGATATTCAGAGAAAATCAAGGGCCCGGCCAGCAAATGTCTCGTGTCGGGCCCTTCCCCCTCGCAACGGCAGAAAAAGCGTCTAGATATCCCTTATGACCGTCACCGATCCCGTCTCAGTCCTCGAAACGCTTGTTCGCTGCCCCTCCGTTACACCGGAAGAAGGCGGCGCGCTTTCAGCCCTTGAGGCGATGCTGACCCCGCTCGGCTTTTCGGTTACGCGCATGACCGGGCGTCAGGATGGCACGCCTGATGTCGAGAACCTTTATGCACGCCGGGGCAGCTGCGGTCCGCACCTGATGTTTGCCGGCCATACCGATGTGGTGCCGCCCGGCAACGCGGCCTCGTGGCGCCATCCGCCATTTTCCGCCGTCATCGAGAACGGGCTTTTGTTCGGGCGCGGCACCGTCGACATGAAGGGCGGCATCGCCTGCTTCATTGCTGCCCTCGCCCGGCTCATCGACAAGGGCCATGCCCTGCCCGGTTCCGTATCGCTGCTGATCACCGGCGATGAGGAAGGCCCTGGCATCAACGGCACTGAAAAGCTTCTCCAATGGGCGAAGGAGCGCGGCGAGCACTGGGATGCAGCCCTTGTCGGAGAGCCTACCAACCCGGATGCGCTCGGCGACATGATCAAGGTCGGCCGCAGGGGATCGCTGACGGCGAAGCTGACGGTCACCGGAACGCAGGGTCATGTGGCCTATCCCCACCTTGCCGATAATCCGCTGCGCGCGATGACGGCAATGCTCGATGCACTGATGGGCGAGCCGCTCGATGGCGGCACCGATCTGTTTCCGCCGTCCAATCTGGAAGTGACCTCCGTCGATACCGGCAACACCGCCACCAATGTCCTTCCCGAAAGCGCGACGGCCACCTTCAACATCCGCTTCAACGACATTTGGAGCGAAGAAACCCTGAAGGCGGAACTCAAGACCCGACTGGAACGCGCGGCGCATGATGAAAAGCTGAGACCCGGACGCGATGCAGCCAGGTTCAGCCTCGAATGGCTCGGTCGTATCAGCCCGGTTTTTCTGACCCGCGACCAGCGCCTGTCGGGCAGTTTGGCCGCAGCCGTCGAAACGGTCACCGGCAATAGCCCGGCGCTTTCCACCACCGGTGGCACATCCGATGCGCGGTTCATCAAAGATTACTGCCCGGTGGTCGAATTCGGCCTTGTCGGCCAGACCATGCACAAGGTCGACGAACATGTGCCGGTCTCTGACCTTGAAATGCTGACCGAGATTTACAGCCATTTCATCGAAAGGTGGTTTAGCCTTGCCCACACCCGGTGAAATCCTGTTTTATATGCGGGGCCTGTGGCTGCTGGTCAAGGGTGACCCGGCGCATACGCGCTATCTCGATTTTTCCGAACGCGGCCTGGCGCGTTCGTTCTGGGCACTCGCCTATTCATTCCCGTTCATGGTGGCCAGCGAGCTCGTCAGTCTTTCGAAACTCGTTCCCCAGGCCTTTCCTCTGGGTGCGCAGAGCATTTTCAGAAGCGCGCTTGTCCAGGGGCTGGGCTGGATGGGGCCAATTGTGGCTCTTGGTCTCGTCTGTATGGTCTCCGGCATGCCGCGCGCGTTCCTGAAAGTCGTCGTCGCCAGCAACTGGATAAGCCTGCCGATCAATATTTTCGCAGCATTGGCAATATTGCTGATTGCGACCGGCCTTCAACCGCTCGCCAGCGTGCTGCTGCTGATCTTCCAGGCGGTTGTCCTTGCCGCGTTCCTGCTCGAAATCAGAATTGTCTACCTGTTGATGGAGCAGAAGGCTCTGCCCACGGCAGCTGCCATCATCGCCTCGACGATCACAGCACTTTTGATCACCGATATGGGCACACGTTATATCCTCGGCGCTTGAACGAGGCTTGACAGGGCTGACTGCTGACCACAATCGTAATTGAGACAGTTTTGGTGGGGACAAGGGTATGAAGGCAAAATCAATTCTTTCCGTTGGCATGCTTGTAGCACTGACGGGATGCCAGACCGGACCGATCGATTTGCTCTACAAGGAAGGTAGCACCCGCTCCGAGCGCCAGCTGGCCTATGATCAGTGCTTCATTCAGGCGCTGAAGGAAGTACCGCAGAACATGGTGACCGAGGTTTCCGGCGGCTATAGCGTCCCCGGCTTCATCGACTGCAATACCGATGGCGACAGAACCTATTGCGGCGAGGTCGGCGGCTATACCACGCCTGTCTCCAGCGTCAGCTATGACACCAATGAGCGGCTTCGAAACCGGATCGTCAATCGCTGCCTTGCCGAAAAGGGATTTTCGACCATCGAACGTCCGATCTGCGAAAGCCGTGAACAGCGCAACGCCTATGCGCTGCTGCCGGCGCAACCCAATGCCGCCCAGATCGCCTGCGTGGCCGGCCAGAGCTTCGAGCCGAACTGAACTGGCCTCACAGGGCGCGCTGGTTGACCCGGCGCGACAAGGCCTCGGCGCTTTCCACGCGTTCGGAATAGCGCTCGGTCAGGTACTCGCTCCTGCCGCGCAGCAGCATTGTGAACTTCATCAGTTCTTCCATCACGTCGACGACGCGGCGGTAATAGGCGGACGGTTTCATGCGCCCGGTCTCGTCGAATTCGGTAAAGGCCTTTGGCACCGATGACTGGTTTGGAATGGTGACCATCCGCATCCACCGGCCCAGGATTCTGAGCTGATTGACGGTGTTGAAACTTTGTGATCCCCCACAGACCTGCATCAGCGCCAGCACCCTGCCCTGGGTCGGCCGCACCGCGCCGTCCGACAGCGGCAACCAGTCAATCTGCGTCTTCATCACCGAACTCATTGCCCCGTGGCGTTCCGGCGAGCACCACACCTGTGCTTCAGACCAGATCGACAGATCTCTGAGTTCGCGCACCTTGGGATGATCATCCGGCTCACTGCCAACCAGCGGCAGGCCGTGGGGATCGAAAATTTGGACATCGGCACCATAGGCTCTGAGAATCCGTGCGGCTTCCTCGGTCAAAAGACGCGAATAGGAACGCTCCTAAGCGACCCGTAGAGCATCAGCACACGCGGCGCATGCGGATTGTCATCTTTGGCAAAAAGGCGCTCGCGGTCGAGAGGCCGGAACGCCGTCTGGTCCAGCAATGGCATGCTGTCATCAAAGTCTGAACTCATGCGCCCTTGCTCCCGTCCGGGACGACGACCTCACCATCCTCTTTCGAAAATCCACCGATATCCGGGTTATCCAGAATTTCCAGCACAACCTCGGAAGGGCGGCAGAGTTTCGTGCCCTTCGCGGTCACCACGATAGGCCGGTTGATCAGGATCGGGTGATCCATCATCGCGTCGATCAGTGCGTCATAGGAAAGTGCCGGATCATCGAGGCCCAGCTCGTCATAGGGCGTACCCTTGCGCCTCAGCAGATCGCGCACCGAAATCTCCATCGCCGCAATCAACCCGACAAGACGCTCACGACTCGGCGGCGTCTTCAGATATTCTATGATTTCAGGTTCTTCGCCGGACTGGCGGATCATCGCCAGCACATTGCGCGAGGTGCCGCATTTCGGATTGTGGTAGATGGTCACCGGCATTCTGGCCTCCAATATATCCATAAATCTGGAAATATTGATACATAAAACCCACGCAGGACGCAAGTTGCCATCAAGCCGATTACGGATAATCGACCTTGCGGAAAAAAGCCCCTCCGGCGGCGCTACGGTTCCGCAGGCCTTGCGGTCCCGCGCCTCAAGTGCGCGCTCGACATCGTCGGCGCTCAGCTTGCCCTCGCCCGCAAGTTTCAGCGTGCCGGCAAAGGAGCGGATCTGGTTATGCAGAAAGCTCTGGGCCGAAGCGTGAATTTCGATCATCTCGCCCGCACGGGTGACCGCGAGCCGGTCCAACGTGCGCACCGGAGAATTCGCCTGACACTGGACCGAGCGGAAGGTCGTGAAATCATGCCGGCCGACAAGCCGCTGCGCGGCCTCATGCATAGCCTCGTGGTCCAGTGGACGCGGCACCCACCAGGCCCGCATATAGTCCACCGAAAGGTGCGCTCTGCGGTTGACGATACGATAGACATAGTGACGCTTGAGAGCGGAAAACCGCGCGTCGAAATCATCCGCAACCCGCGTGACCTCGGTGACGGCGATACTGTCGCGGGCCATGCGCAGATGTGCGTTCACGGCATTCAGCATGGTGAACGCGCTCCATTCGCGGTCCAGATCGAAATGGCAGACCTGCCCCAGCGCATGAACACCGGAATCGGTGCGGCCCGCCCCGCGGATCGAAACGTCCTGACCGGAAAAGCCCTTCACGGCAATTTCGAGCGAGCCCTGAACGGAGCGGCCTGTCGCCTGACGCTGCCAGCCGACATAGGGCGTGCCGTCATATTCGACTGTGAAACGATAGCGCGGCATCAGACGAAAACCGTGCCGGCAGCGAGCGGATTGCCGCGCAGAAAATCGTCCGCCGACAGCACCTTACCACCAGCCTTCTGCAGCCGGGTGAGGCAGACGGCGCCCGTGCCGCAGGCAATGGTAAGCGGATCGCCATCAAGAACGGCGCCGGCCGGTCCTTCGCCATTGCCGATCCGGCTTTCATGGACCTTGACGCGCTCGGCACGCCGTCCCGCCGGCATTTCGGTCCAGGCACCGGGAAACGGCGCAAGGCCACGAATGTGATTGTGAACCTCTGCGGCCGGACGGCTGAAATCGATACGGGTCTCGCCCTTGACGATTTTCTTCGCATAGGTGACGCCATCTTGGGCCTGCGGGGTCAGCGTCAGGTCACCGTCTTCAAGCTTCTGCATGGCTTCTGCCATCAGCTTCGCGCCCTTCAGCATCAGCCGGTCGTGCAGGTCGCCAGCTGTCATGTTTTCGCCAATCGCGACCTTTTCGGTCATAGCCACCGGGCCGGTATCGAGCCCCTTGTCCATGCGCATGATCATCATGCCGGTCTCGGCATCGCCCGCCATGATGGCGCGCTGGATCGGCGCCGCTCCACGCCAGCGCGGCAAAAGCGAGGCGTGACCATTGTAAGCACCAAGCCGCGTGCCGGAGAGGATCGCTTCCGGCAGGATCAGCCCGTAGGCCACGACCACCGCAACATCGGCGTCGAGCGCCAGAAACGCCTCACGGTCTTCGTCCTGTTTGAAATTGACCGGCGTGCGCACTTGCAGGCCGAGTAGTTCGGCGGCCTGATGGACCGGCGACTTGACCTCCGAAAGTCCGCGGCGTCCGGCCGCGCGCGGCGGCTGGGTGTAGACACAGGTGATCTCATGCCCGGCCTCGCAAAGCGCCCGCAAGGTCGGGACGGAAAAATCCGGCGTTCCCATGAAAATGATCCTGAGCGCCATTGTCCGTCCTTTCGCGATGTTCAGTTCTGTGGTGTGGCAGCCGGTCGCAACCTTAAAGCGTCTGCTGTCGCGCCGCCTTGGTAAATCGCTTGATCACCCGGTCGCGCTTCAACCGTGAAATATAGTCAATGAACAGGGCACCATCGAGGTGGTCGATTTCATGCTGAAGACAGGTCGCAAGCAGGCCATCGGCCTCGAGTTCCTGCTCTTTGCCGTCGAGGTCGGTATAGCGCACCCGGACACTGGCGGGACGCTCCACCTCGGCGAAGAATTCGGGAATCGACAGGCAGCCTTCCTCATAAACCGAACGTTCGTCAGACGACGTCAGAATGGTCGGGTTGATGACAACGAGAGGGTTTTTCGCCCTCTCCTGCTCCGGCGCGCTGTCGTCTTCCTCTTCGTCTCTGGTGGCGACATCAACCACCAGCAAGCGGCGCGGCACACCGACCTGTATCGCGGCAAGCCCGATACCGGGCGCCTCATACATGGTTTCCAGCATGTCGCCAGCCAGTTTTTTCAGGTCGTCGTCGAAACGCTCGACCGGTTCGGAGACCTTGCGCAGCAGAGGGTCCGGCAGAATTATCAAAGGCATCGTGGTCATGCGCCTCCCATAGCGCATGTTGGCAAAGAGGAAATGGTTTCGTTTCAACGAAGCCCGCCGACAAAACTCATTCCCGGTCAATTTTCCGATGTTCATGTTTTGATCTTTCCATTGGTCGCTTTTATGCTACCCTCACAGGGAATAAAAGGTGGCTCGATGAACAGACTGACAGATGCAATCGCGATGACTGACCCGGTCATTATGATGTTCGGCGGGCTCGCGATATTCATCGTCATTGCAGCAGTCTTTTTGTGGCGCTTCGATCCGGTGCCAGTCGACGGGCGCGCACTCTTGAGCGCGAACTGCACAATCTGGTCCGCGCCCAGACAGAGATGCAGGGGCGGATGTCAACCATGGCCGAGCTTTTCGGCAGCCGCCAATCGGAGCTGAACGCCTCGCTTGGCTCGCGTCTCGACGGACTATCGCAGCGAGATCGGCTCCACGCTGCACCAGCAGCACCAGACCACCCATGAAAACCTGCGCCGCCTTCAGGAGCGGCTGGCGGTGATCGACGCCGCACAGAACAATATCCAGTCTCTGGCCAAGGATGTCGTCGGCCTGCAGGCGATCCTTTCGAACAAGCAGACCCGCGGCGCTTTCGGTCAGGGACGGATGGAGACGATCATTGCCGATGCCCTGCCATCGGGCACATTCCGGTTTCAGGCCACGCTTTCAAACGGCACCAGGCCGGATTGTGTGGTCGACATGCCGAACGGCGCGCCGCCGCTCATAATCGACGCCAAATTCCCGTTGGAAGCGTGGAACGCGATGCGCGATGCCAGGAACGAGGAGGAAACCCGCGCTGCCAGCCAGCGCTTCCGCCGCGATCTGGAGACCCATATCCGCGACATTTCCGGCAAATACCTTCTTCCCGGTGAAACCCAGGATACCGCGTTTCTGTTCGTCCCGTCGGAATCGATTTTCGCCGATATCCACGAACATTTCGAAGCCAGCATTCAGCGTGCCCATGCGGCCCGCGTTGTGATTGTCTCGCCGACGCTGCTGCTGTTATCTATTCAGGTGGTGCAGGCGGTGATGAAGGACCAGCGGATGCGCGAACAGGCGCATCTTATCCAGGGCGAGGTCGCGCACCTGATTGGCGATCTCACCCGCCTGAACGATCGTGTGGAAAAGCTCAACAGCCATTTCTCGCAGGCACGCCAGGATGTCGAACAGATCCGGGTTTCAACCGGCAAGATCGCACGGCGCGGCGAGCGAATCGGCGCGCTTGAATTCGAAAGACGTGGGGATCCCGCGGACAAGGCCGACCAGCCGTCTGCCCCGCCCAGCGAGAACGATCCGGCAAGCTCGGGCGTCGGCCGCATGAAACTGCGTGTTGTCGACGAGGACTGATTGTCTTTCCGTCGTCCCGGCCATAAAACCCCGGGAGGCGGCTTTCCGTTTGAAGCGTTGTTCTTCGCGAAAGCCATGAACGGAATGCGAGGAGACACAGCCATGATCACGGTTTTCGGGTCCATCAACATGGACCTCATCAGCACCACAAAACGCCTGCCGGAACCGGGCGAAACAGTGACCGGGCTGTCGTTTTCCACCGCGCCCGGCGGCAAGGGCGCGAACCAGACGCTCGCCGCCCGCCGCGCCGGCTCCGATGTGGCAATGGTGGGGGCTGTCGGCAGCGATGAATTCGCAACACCCGCCATCGCGCTTCTGGCCGAAGCGGGCGTCGACCTGTCGTCGCTCAGCACCACGAACGGGGCAACGGGCACAGCAATGATCCTTGTCGGCGGCGACGGCGAAAACGTCATTGTGATCAATGCTGCCGCCAACGGCACGCTCACCGAAGAGGATGCCCGTGCGGCCGTAGATCGCATGTCGGCGGGCGATATCCTGATGCTGCAGCTGGAAGTGCCGGCGCCTGCCATTCGAGCTGCACTGGAAGCTGCGCGCAAAAGGGCGTGACGTCCGTTCTGAACACCGCACCGCTGACCTCTGAGGCCGCAGATCTCAGCACTCTGGCGGATATCGTCATCGCCAACGAGACCGAATTCGAGCGCCTCGTCGGTGCAGAAGAACTCGGCAGCGAAGGCCGCATCGCTATGCTGAAGACCCATCACGACCGCACCGGCCAGACCATGGTGATCACCCTTGGCGGCGACGGCGTCATTGCCATGCACAAGGGATCTTTCTTCAAGATTGATGCGCTGAAGATCGAGCCCGTCGACACGGTTGGCGCCGGCGATACGTTTTGCGGGTATCTCGCAAGCGGCCTGGAACAGGGGCTTTCCTTCGAAGACGCAGCACACCGTGCCTCGGTGGCCGGCGCACTGGCCTGCCTGAAACCCGGCGCCCAGCCCTCGATTCCCACCGCCGATGAGGTCAAGAAGCGGCTTTGAGCGTCACATCCGGTGAAAGCGATGCCACCGTCGCGGCGGCATCGCTTTGCCTTATAGGCGCGACAGACGTTCCGTCAGCAGCGCAAAAATCCGTCCGCATCCGCCTTGCCGATCACCAGCGCATTGGGTTTGCGATCGGTGACATGCCACCAGTCGATGACGGTTTCGCCAAGCGTGAGCTCCGATACGGTCTCGATCTCGACATTGCACTGCCGCCCGGAAAAAGCTCCGGCTTCAGCAGATAGGCCGTCACCGAAGGGTCATGCAGCGGGCCACCGTCGGAGCCGTATTTCTCGATATCGAAACGCTCATAGAAGCGCAACATCGCCGCCATGGCTTGCGCCGCAGGCCTGCCGATTGCATCGATGCGATCGACCCGCTCTTTCAGGCAAAGCAACTGATGGGTCACATCAAGCGGCATCATCACGATCGGAATGCCGGCGGCAAACACGGCTTTGGCTGCTTCCGGATCGACATAGATGTTGAACTCGGCCGACGGTGTAATGTTACCACCTTCAAAATAGCCGCCGCCCATCAACACGATTTCCTGCACCCGGCCGACAATTTCCGGCGCCCTTTCAAAGGCGGTCGCAATATTGGTTAGCGGACCGAGCGCACAAAGCGTCACAGTCTTTTCCGGCTCACTCTTCAGCGTCTCGATGATAAAGTCGACGGCGTGCATGTCCTGAAGCGGCATTGCAGGATCGCCGAGTTCGGGTCCGTCGAGACCGGTTTTGCCATGCACATGTTCAGCGGTCACCAGCGGTCGGTGCATCGGCCGGTCGCAACCAGCAAAAACCTTGATATCGTTGCGGCCAGAAAGCTCACAGATAATGCGCGCATTGCGCTCGGTCAGCGCCAGGGGAACATTGCCGGCAACAGCCGTAATGCCGAGTACATCGATCTCCACCGGGCTGGCCAGCGCCAGCATGATTGCGGCGGCATCGTCCTGTCCAGGATCGGTGTCGATTATGATTTTTCGTGCGCTCATTTTGTCTGTCTCTGTATTCATGAAACTCAGGTTGAGTGAATGGACACTGCCCCTGGACTTGTCAAGTTCGCTTGACCTTGCCACGTTCGCCCATATGCCGCATATCGCAAGCGAAAGGACGGGAGGCGCCAAATGCCGAGAATCGATCTGCGTATCAATCCCACAATGCTGGAGAAAAGCGCGCCGGGCGAGGCGCTGAAGGGGGCATCCGGTTACCCGCCCTTTGACGTGGAATGGTTCCCCGACGAGCCTGGCGGCATCTTTCTGAGAATTACGCTCGCCGTCGCCGGTTTCGATGAGGGCGAACTCGACGCCGTGGCGCAGGATAATATTCTTGTCGTCAGCGGCAATCGGGAAGAACGCGAAAGCGGTGAATTCCTGTTTCGCGGCATAGCCGGACGCCAGTTCCGCCGGCAGTTTTCCCTCGCAGACGGAATGGAGGTTATCGGCGCAAAGCTCGATCGCGGCCTCCTGGCCATCGACATTGCAAGAAAGCCGCAAGAGGTACGAAAAATTAAGATTTCGGTTTCAGAATAGCCTTTGAAAACACAAGGTTCGGTTGTCTGCGCAAGCGCAGTGCCGCCCCTGTCGTTTCCCCATACTTAAAGGCAAAGGCAAGTTGATCTCATGACATTTCCGTCCGCGGCAACCTTCTCCGAATCCGATCAACTCGCCGCCTTCGGCGCCGGCCGCCTCGGCTATTTCCGCGTGTTCGAGCGAGAAGAGGCGCTCAGACAGTTCCCTGACGCCAAAGAACTGAGGACGGCCGAAAAGCTCTGGGCGCTTTTCGGCGCCGACGGAACACTTCTCCTGCTGACGGAAAACCGCACAAGTATCTTCTTCAAGGCCATGGAAGAAGACCTGAAGACCGTTACACTCCACTGAAGAGAACAGAGGAACGCCGGGTTCAGATCCTCAAGAAGGTCAGATAGGCGCTGGAGCGCCCTTCCCGGCGCGCCTTGTCCTCATAGCGTGTTCCCGGCCAGTTGTCATAAGGCCGAAGCCAGTCTTCTGAAGACTGCGCCTGCCAGCCAAAGCCACCGTGCCGGCGGCAATGCAGCAATGTCCAGTTGATGTAAGAATCGATGTCGGAGGCGAAACAAAACCGACCACCGGGCTTCAGCACGCGACAAAAGCGGTCGAGATTGACCTGCGACACAAACCGGCGCTTCCAGTGACGGCGCTTCGGCCAGGGGTCGGGATAAAGAAGGTCGATATGGTCGAGAGAGGCCTCCGGCAGCCAATCGAGGATGGCAACCGCATCGTCGTCATAAAGCCGCAGATTGTCAGGCTCAGCGCCTTCCACCTGTCCCAGCAGCTTCGCCATCGAATTGACGAAAGGTTCGATGCCGATGAAGCCGGTCCCGGGGTTCTCGCGGACCCGGTGCAGCAGATGCTCACCACCGCCAAACCCGATCTCGAGGCGGATTGTGCTAACATCTGCGCCAAAAAGTGACCGCAAATCATAAGGTGCGCTTTCATCCGGATTGATCGCAAGACCCGGCAATACCTCGGCAAGATTGCGTGATTGCCTGTCGCGCAGAGGCTTTCCTTGCGGCGACCGAAAAAGGCCTTTCCGGCTTCATGTTGACTGTTTTCGCTCACGTCGATCGATCAGTTCTTCAAAGCCTGCTTCAATGGGCGCACCAGATCAAGACGCTCCCACGAAAACGAACCATCGCGACCGGCCTTGCGGCCGAAATGGCCGTAAGCGGCTGTCTTGGCATAAATCGGCTTGTTGAGGTTCAGGTGACGGCGAATGCCGGATGGCGAAAGGTCCATGGTCGCGCGGATCGCTTTTTCGACTTCATCCTCACTTATTTTTCCCGTTCCGTGCAGATCGACATACACCGAGAGCGGTTGTGAAACGCCGATAGCATAAGCGAGCTGGATCGTGCATTTCTCGGCAAAATTGGCGGCAACCACATTCTTCGCAAGATAGCGCGCGGCATAGGCAGCGGAGCGGTCCACCTTGGTGGTGTCCTTGCCGGAAAATGCGCCGCCACCATGGAGGCTGCGCCGCCATAGGTATCAACGATAATCTTGCGACCGGTCAGCCCCGCGTCGCCGTCCGGACCTCCGATGACGAATTTTCCGGTCGGATTGATGTACCAGACACAGTCATCGGAAATCGGCAGTCCGCTAAGCGCTTCGCGGATATAGGGTTCGACTACGCTGCGTACCTTTGGGAATCCCAGCTTTCATCGGTATGCTGTGTGGACAGCACAATGGATGTGACTTCGGCAGCCTTGCCGTAGTGATACCGCACCGTCACCTGGCTCTTGGCATCCGGCCCGAGAAGCGCAACCTCGCCTTCTCCTGCCTTGCGGGCTTCGGAAAGCGTCTGGAGAATGCGGTGAGCGTAATAGATCGGCGCAGGCATCAGATCGGGCGTTTCGCTGCAGGCGAAGCCGAACATGATTCCCTGGTCGCCTGCGCCCTCGTCACCCTGTCTGTCGGAGGCACTGTCGACGCCCTGCGCGATATGAGCCGACTGGGCGTGCAACAGCACATCAATGCGCACTGTCTTCCAGCTAAACCCATCCTGCTCATAGCCGATGCTTCGGATCGCACGGCGCGCCGCAGATTTGAAACGAGACGGGTTGACGATCTCGTTGCCGTTCTTGTCCTTCTTCATCAGGCTCGGCGGCAACCGCACCTCACCGGCAATCACGACACGATTGGTCGTTGCCAGCGCCTCACAGGCGACCCGCACCGACCACGGATCAACGCCGGTTTTGACGGCTTCGCGATATATGAGATCCACGATTTCATCGGAAATCCGGTCACAGACCTTGTCGGGATGTCCTTCGGACACGGATTCGCTGGTGAAGAAATAATTGGTGCGCATCGGGATTCCCACATAGAAATTGGCCCGAATTTGTTAGACGCTTCGCCACAAAATGACAAGCGGACAACCATATAAATATATCTTTATGCCATTTACGTCATAGTCGACGCGACATGGAACGGACCCGGAAGGCAGCATGGCGGCCTTCCGGTTCTCGGTCTTGCGATTGAGAGGCTCAGTCTGCCTCAGCTGCCAGTGTTTTGACGAGATCAACCAGCTTGCGGCGCACTTTCGCGTCGCTGATCTTCACAAAAGCCCGGTTGAGTTGAAGACCTTCAGAAGAAGACAGAAAGTCGACGACATAGCTGGAGCTCGAAGCTTCGGCCATGCCTGCGGCATTCGGTCCCTGATCGCCGGGCGCGTCTTCGAAGAAGAAGGCCACCGGAACGTTCAGAATCGTAGAAATATTCTGAAGGCGGCTGGCACCAACACGATTGGTGCCCTTTTCGTATTTCTGAATCTGCTGGAATGTAATTCCTAGGCTTTCACCAAGCTTTTCCTGGCTCATGCCCAACATGGTACGGCGCAACCTGATCCGACTCCCAACATGAATGTCGATGGGGTTCGGTTTTTTTGTTTTCTGTCATTTCTTATCCTACTTTTTCGCAGCCTGGCATCTTCTTTCAAGCCACACCCGATCAAGCTGGACTACAACCATAAGAGTGCGGCAACAAAAAGCCTTGGTTGACGGCCAAGCTGAATCACTATGCAATTTTGCAGTAATCCGGTCAATTATGCGCAAAATATAAAACCATGGGGTGAATAAATAATAGCTTATTTAGTACATTGACCTCAACCATAGATACATCTTTTAGCTATTTTCACAATCGGTGCAATCTAAGGAAGAGCAATCTTGCGGTCGAGCACGCCAGGTCTGTCGAAGGGCAGTCTGTCGAGTATATTGCCCCTGCTATCGATGATAGCGGTAACACCGTTTTCTCCGACACGGATCAACATCTTGCCCGTTTCGACAGCCCGCAAACGCGCCTGCCCAAAATGCTGGTACGGGCCCGGCGTCCGGCCGAACCATGCGTCATAGGTCAGGTTCAACAGAGCCGCAGTCCCGGCGGTCTGGCCAGCGACGAGGCGCGGAAAACTGGCCTCGTAGCAGACCAGTGGAAACAACGTCAGGCCGTCAGGCAGGATCAACATCTGCCGGTTGTCTGCCGGCACATAGCTCCCCGGAAGCGCGGTCAGCGCCGCAAGCCCGATCGAGCGGAAGAAATCCTCGAACGGTAAATACTCGCCAAAGGGTACCAGATGCGTTTTTCCGGCAACCGATACCGTCTGGCCGCTATCATCGAGAACATAAATGGCATTGTAGAATTCCGGCCAGCCATCCGGTTTGCGTCCGGCAAACTGTGCCGCCCCGAGGATCAGTACTTGTCCAGGCTTCAGCATTTCGCCAATCGCCGTCCGCGCGTCAGGCCGTTCCTCAAGAAGAAACGGCAGCGTGCTTTCAGGCCAGACGATCACATCGGGTTCAGGAGCGCCCGGTTCAGCAGGACGGGTGGAAAGCGCGATCAGTCTTGCGAAGATATCAGCACGGCCCTCGCTGCTGCGCCATGCCTGTTCTTCGATAGCGGGCTGAACCAGGCGAAAATTGATGCTTCTTTCCGCATTATCGTCGGCGGTATTGAGCCGATACCAGCCATAGCCGAGATCACCTGCGACCAGCATGAGCGAAACCGACAGCCCGATGAAACGTCCCCTGGGATCGGCAACAAGCACCGGTGATGCGAAGATGAACACAGCAAGACCGCCCATCACATAAAGCCCGGTGAGCCGAACCGACTGCATCAACAGCGGTACCGGAATCGCGGTGTAGGCAATCGCATTCCACGGAAACCCGCTCGCCATATGTCCGCGCAGCCATTCAACCAACGTCAATGCTGCTGCGAGAGCGACGAGACGAAGCGGGCCTTTTGCCCAGAACCGGGCCGCCATGGCACCGGCAAGCCCGTAAAACAGCGCAAGCGCAGCCGGAAAACCCAACACGGCCAGCGGAAGCGCCCAGGCGTAAAGCGAGGCTTCCTTCAAAAGGGCAACACCGAGCCACCAGAGCCCAAAAACGAAATAACCGAATCCAAACCACCAGCCGCAGGCAAAGCCGGCGAGAAGCCGCTGCTGGCCTGTCTTTGCATCAAGCGCACCGTCCATCATCCACACCAGAGCGGGCATGGCGACGAACATGACGGGCAACAGGCCAAACGGCGCCAACGCAAAGGTCGCCAGAGCACCGCAGGCAAAAAGCGCAAAACGCCTATGCCAGCTGCGAAGTGACTGAAAGTAACGCGCCAGCCTCAAAGACGGCCCCACCTTGTCTGGAAACAGCACCTCGGGCCTAGTCTCTGGCCTCGGAGTGCCCATCGACCATGATATCGTCGGCAGCAACTTCGTCGCCCTGCCCCGCCTCTCGAGCCTCATCATGGCCTGGAACACCGGCACGGGCGGCAGCGGCTGAACGACGGCGGGCAGACCCGCGCTTGCGCAGAACCCTGACGCGGCGGATGCGGCGGGGGTCGGCATCAAGAATGTGTACTTCAGATCCGGGCAGTGCCTGGATCACCTCGCCACGGGCGGGGATCCGGCCGATAGCAGAGAAAATCAGGCCGCCGAGCGTATCGACATCCTCGGCATGTTCGCCGATTTCGAAATCGGGACCGATCGCTTCCGCGATATCCTCCAGCTCGACACGGGCATCGGCCAAGAATACATCCTCGGATACGCGCGTGAACATCGCTTCTTCGCTGTCGTGCTCGTCGTCGATCTCGCCAATGACCATTTCCACGATATCTTCATGGGAGACGAGGCCGTCTGTCCCGCCATATTCATCGATCACAAGCGCCATCTGGGTACGACCGGCCTGCATGCGCTGCAGCAGATCGGATGCGAGCATGGACGGCGGCACGAACAGAACCGGCCTGATAATTCCGGCTTCGGCGACTGTCTTGTCAAGATTGACCTTGCCGAGGTCGAGCGGGTTCTGGTGGCCCCGACCCTGCCGTTCGGCGGGCTTGACCTCACCGCTCTTGGCCGCGGTCGACTTTGCCGCATCACGCGCATTGGCGGGCCGCGCGCGACGGCGACCGCGGGCCTGCTTGGAAAGATAGGCCAGAAGATCGCGGATGTGGACCATACCGCGCGGGTCATCCAGCGTCTCGCAGAAGACCGGCATGCGCGAATGACCGCAATTTTCAAAAATCAGCAGCAATTCCCCGATTGTTGTGCCCTGCTCCACCGCATCGATATCGGCCCGGGGAACCATCGTGTCCTCGACCCGGACCTCTCGAAAACGGAGTATATTGTTGAGCATCGCCCTTTCTTCGGGCGAGAAATCATTGTCCCCGGCCCTTTCGGTCGAAAGCGCATCCTCCAGATCCTCACGCAGGCGGGAGGAGCCGTTTCCGTTGCGCTTGAAGCGCAGCAGAAGGCCCCGCAGCGGGGAGCTGGCATGTTTCTGAGGGTTTTTGTCCGAGACCGGACTGTTGGGCTCGTCGAGTGAGGAGCCGTCTTCGGCTCCCTGACCGCTGTCTGCAAGCGGTACTGTTTGTTGCTGGTTCATCGTTCTTTCGGCGTTAGAGAGGGTCGCTGCCCTGATACGGATCAGATAGGTCAAGTGTGGCCAGAATGCGAGTCTCCAGCCCCTCCATGACCTCTGCTTCGTCATTTTCGATGTGATCATACCCCAAAAGATGCAGGAATCCATGCACCAGAAGATGGGTCAGATGATCGTCGAAGCTCTTTTCGAGCACTTCGGCCTCCCGCGCAACCGTTTCAAAGGCAATCACGATATCGCCGAGCATCGGCCCCGGCATGTCGCCAGGGAAGACCGGAAAGGCCGGGAACGACAGCACATTGGTCGCGCTGTCCTTGTCCCGCCACTCCGCATTGATGTCGCGGATGGCCGCATCATCAGAAAAAACAAGCGACAGTTCCGGCGGATTTTCAGGAAACGGCTGCCCTTCCTGTTCGGTAAGGTAAACGGCAGCCGCCCCGATCACGCGCGCAACCTGAGCCTCGAGCTCCTCCTCCTGGGGCCAGCCATCAGCGTCCCGGCTGACCTGATAGTCAAATGCTGGCATCGTCAGCGATCATCGCCGCTGGTGGACGGTACAAGACGTCCCTCATAGGCCGCAACGATGCGGGCGACGAGCGGGTGACGGACGACATCCTTATCGGTAAACCGGTTGGTCGAAACACCTTCCACGCCCTCAAGCACGGACAACGCTTCGACTAGGCCGGATTTGACACCGCGCGGCAGATCGACCTGGCTCGGATCGCCGGTGACAACCATGCGCGAATTTTCGCCAAGCCGCGTCAGAAACATCTTCATCTGCATCGAGGTGGTGTTCTGCGCCTCGTCGAGAATGATCGCGGCATTCGTCAGCGTACGTCCGCGCATGAAGGCCAGCGGCGCAATCTCGATCACGCCCGCCGTCAGGGCGCGCTCCACCCGCTCGCCCGGGATCATGTCATAAAGCGCATCGTAAAGCGGCCTCAGATAAGGGTCGACCTTTTCCTTCATATCGCCCGGCAGGAAGCCGAGCCGTTCACCCGCTTCCACAGCAGGGCGCGACAGAATGATCTTCTCGATTGCACCGCGCTCCAGAAGCTGGGCGGCATGGGCCACGGCAAGATAGGTTTTGCCGGTCCCCGCAGGGCCAACACCGAAGACCAGTTCGTTGCGTTCCATGGCGCGGATATAGGCATCCTGTGCCGGTGTGCGGGCAGCAATCGACTTCTTGCGTGTCGAAACCTGCGACATCGAAAGCCGTGCCTTGCGCTCCAGCGTCGGCAGGGTCAGCTGATCGTCAGCGGCCTGCGCCATGCGGATTGCCCCTTCGACATCGGATTTTTCCAACTGAACGCCTTTCTGAAGCTGCTCATAGAGATAATCGAGCGCGCGTCTTGCCTGATGCGTGGCGAGCGTCGAGCCGCTGAGCGCGACCGAATTGCCACGCGGCACCGCCGTTACGGCAAGCTGCTTTTCCAGCAATTTCAGATGCTCGTCGAACTGGCCGAACAACGCGCTGGCATAGCGGTTGTTCTCGAATGTCAGGACGAGAATGGCTGGCCTCGGCGGTCGGCCCGGCCTGGATTTCATGCTTTGCAACCATCTCAGTAGCGTTCAAGCGGTCCGTCTCCTTGACAAAAGCAAATGGCACCACCTGCAGGCCTCAGCCCGGCACATGCAGTGTCTTTGTTGCGATACATAGGAAATCGTTCAGTCAACGACAGAGGTAAAGCGGCAGAAATGTGATTCTTTATTCGCCAATCGCTCTTCATGGAGAAAGGCTAAACGCGATTCTTCGCTTTGTGAAGTGAATTTCAGGCAGCGCCCAAGATTTCACCGCGCTGTCACAGGTCAACTGAGACGAGATCGCCGCCAGGCTATTGGCACTGGCATCTGTCACTTTTACACGCACCATATCGCCGACATTGGCATCACCGGCATCGATCACCACCGATTGCAGCCAAGGCGAACGACCAATCAGCTGGCCGGAATTACGACCGGGCTTTTCCAGCAGAATGTCCATTTCCATGCCGATCCGCGATTGCGCGAACTCGAGCTGATGACGCGTGAGCATCGCCTGCAGCCGCTGCAGGCGCTCGGCCTTGACCGCTTCCGGCACCTGATCGCCAAGTTCAGCACCAGGAGTTCCCGGACGCGGCGAATATTTGAACGAGAAGGCCTGCGCATAACGCACCTTTTCAACCAGGTCGAGCGTGGCCTGGAAATCCTCTTCCGTCTCACCGGGAAAGCCGACAATGAAATCGCCGGACATGGCGATATCGGGCCGCACTTCACGGATACGCTCGATCAGAGCCAGATATTCTTCAGCCGTATGGCGGCGGTTCATCGCTTTCAGAATTCGGTCGGAACCGGACTGTACCGGCAGATGCAGATAGGGCATCAGCTCCGGCAATTCACGGTGAGCCGCCATCAGCCGCTCATCCATATCGCGCGGGTGGCTGGTGGTGTAGCGCAACCGGTCGATACCGTGGATTGCGGCAAGATCAAACAGAAGCGCGCCAAGCCCCCATTCCGCGCCGTCCGGCCCCTCGCCGTGCCAGGCGTTGACATTTTGACCCAGCAGCGTGATTTCACGCACGCCGTTTTCGGCCAACCGGTTCGCCTCATCGACGATCTGTTTGCGCGAGCGGGAGATTTCGGACCCGCGCGTATAAGGCACCACGCAGAAGGTACAGAACTTGTCGCAGCCTTCCTGCACCGTCAGAAATGCGGAAACATTCTTCGGACCGTTGCCGCGCTCTTTCTTTGGCAGGTAGTCGAACTTGTCCTCGACCGCGTATTCGGTATCGACCACGCGCTCGCCGGTCTTGGCGCGGCGCAGCGCTTCGGGAAGCCGGTGATAGGTCTGCGGGCCAATCACGACGTTGACATCCGGCGCACGGCGCAGGATTTCCTCGCCTTCCGCCTGAGCAACGCAACCGGCAACGCCGATCAGGGTTTCACGGCCCTGCCGCTTGCGGTCAGCCTTCAGGTCGCGGTAGCGCCCGAGCGCGGAATAGACTTTTTCCGCCGCCTTTTCACGGATGTGACAGGTGTTGAGTAGAATGAGATCCGCATCCTCGATCACCTCGGTCGGCTGATAGCCGTCAGCGGCGAGCGCCTCGCCCATGCGTTCACTGTCATAGACATTCATCTGACAGCCATAGGTTTTGATGAAAACCTTGCGCTGGTTGGTTGCGGGCGCATCCTGCCGGGTCAATGTCGTGGTGTCCTGTGTCATGGTCGGCCTTTTAACGCGGTTTCAGTTTTGAGAAAATGAAAAAATGCGCGCGACGTAAATGGCTCAGGGCCGAGAGCGGCCGCACAACCGCTCAGAGAGTAGAATACGCATACGCTCTTCGACCTCGACCGCTGCAGCCTTGCGCTTCGTACCCGCCTCGAATGTCACGCTGTCGCCGAAACAGACATCAACGTCCAGTGCGCGCGCCTTGATGACGCCGGCAAGCGAAGGGAGCATATCGACATCCCCGGCCATGACACAATGGAGCGCATGAAGCGCCCCATCGGTAGTCCATGAATGCCGGTATATGCGAGCGCCACCGGCTGCACATAGACCGTACCGTCCGGCGAAAACGGCACTGCACTCGAAGCCGCGCCGAAGAGTGAGTATTTCAGCGGCAAAAGCCTATTGCCGTCAGAGGTCGTGCCTTCGGGAAACAGGATGATGATCTCGCCGCCTGCCAGCCGTTCGGCAATCGAATTCACCTGACGCCCTGTGCCCCGCCGGTCGGCACGCTCGATGAAGACCGAATTCTGCAGCCGCGCGAACAGCCCGAAAATCGGCCAGGATCGCACTTCCGACTTGGCGATGAAGGCAACATCGGCCACCCGGCCCAGCACGATGATATCGAGCCAGCTGGTATGGTTCGAAGACAGCATCAGCGGCCGCCGGGTCTCGATCCCGCCATGGACGTGAATGCGGATGCCGAGCACGAAACAGGCAACCATGTGCCAGTAGCGCGGCATCCTGCGGGCAAGCGCCCAGCCGCGCCAGAGTGCGATGATCTGCAGGGAGCGAGCACCGCCGTGGCGAGAAACAGGGCAAGCGCCACATAGGCATAGCGCAGCCATATCATCGCCTTGGGCCTCCCACATTTGCGTTTTGACGTTTCCGGTTAGCCGAGATCACGCCGCAAGACAAGCGCGGTAGAGCGTGTCCCGTCATCATGGGCGTAATAGGCGTTGCGGCGGCCGACCTCGAAAAAGCCGAGCTTGCGGTAGAGGCCGAGCGCTACGCCGTTGTTGGCATCGACTTCCAGAAGCATATAACCCGCGCCGCGTGCGCGCGCCTCCTGCATGGCTGCGACCATCAAACGCCAGCCAACACCGTTGTGGATGTAATTGCGATCGACACAGATGGTGAGAATTTCAGACTCCTCACCCACACTGCGGGCCAGAACGAAACCCGAGGCAGGAGGACTGACAACCCTGTTCATATGCCGCGCAATATGGCCGAACACCGGCTTCTGCCCCAAAAGCTTTCGCAGCTCGCCCGCGCTCCAGGCCGGTGAAAACCGCTTTCGGTGGATATCGGCGGCCAGCCCCAGATGCTCGTCAGACAAAGGAAACAGATCTATTTCCGGCGATCGTCTCAAAAACGGCAACATTGCAAATCCGATCGATCAGCGGCGAGCGACCGCAAAGCCGGTCTGTGGCTTGGCATCGGGCGCGCGCAGATAGAGCGGGCTCACCGGCTGTCCTGGCATCGGTTCACGGCCAAGCCGCGCGATACTATCGATTTCAGCCCCTGTGACATCACCGCCGGTCTCAACCCCGGCCGCAACCGCCCCGGTGCCAAAGGCGACCGCATCATGCTCCCGCAACAGCTCTTCAAGCGCGCCATAGGCATAGGTCGCCGGTGGGTTCAGCGCCCGTCCCTGCGCATCGAAAACCTGAGCATAGGCCTCACCGCGACGGGCATCAATGGTCGCCAGCACAGCGCGGCCAGTGGCAAATCGAAGCGCCTGTCGCCCAATCGCCGACAGCGTCGACACACCCACGCATTCGGCTCCGGTCGCAACCGCCAGCGCACGCGCTGTGGACACTCCGATCCGGACACCGGTAAAGGAACCTGGGCCGATATTGACCGCAACCCGGTCAAAGCCTGACGGCGCCTTTCCGGCCTTTTGCAGCGTTTCGTCTATGACGGCCATCAGCCGCTCGGCATGGCCTTTACCGATGGTCTCGACCGTGCGGGACAGCACCGTGGCGCTTTCCGTTTCAAAGAGGCATGCAGCACAATCCGCCTGAGCCGTATCGAGCGCCAGTATAAGCATTCCGGACCTTTCAGAACCGACGGTAAGCCGCCGTGAAGCCTTTGTCAGACGGCCTCGACATGCTCCACTTCGGGCACGAAGTGATGCAGCAAATTCTGAACACCATGCTTCAGTGTCGCCGTAGACGACGGGCAGCCAGAGCAGGCACCGCGCATATTGAGAAATACCGTTCCCTCGCGATAACCGCGGAAGGTGATATCGCCGCCATCCTGGGCGACGGCCGGGCGCACGCGGGTATCGAGCAGTTCCTTGATCGTGGCGACGATGGTTTCATCGCCGGTATCGAAAAACTCCTCGTCGCTATCAGCGTCCACCTGCGGCGCCTCACCGGCCATCACCGGCGCATCGGACATGAAATGCTCCATGATCGCGCCGAGGATTGCGGGCTTGAGATGCTGCCATTCGGCGTCACCCTTGGTGACGGCTACGAAATCATAGCCGAACATCACGCCCTCAACGCCGGGTACGGCGAAAAGCCGGGTTGCCAACGGCGACACAATCGCGTCATCCGCCGAGCGGAAATCCGCATTACCGCTTTCCATCACGATCCGGCCGGGCAGGAATTTCAGGGTCGACGGGTTCGGCGTCGTTTCGGTCTGGATGAACATATTCATCTCCAAATCATATCGTCGGGGGCGGCTTTGCCTTTATATCGGCGCTTTGACCGTCAATCGCAAGGGCATCAGCAAAGCGCATCGATATCGGCATCGTCCAGCCCTTCGGGCAGAACGGTAACCGGAATGCTGAAGGCCTTGTTGCGTCCGGCCAGCAGCGAGACCAGCGGGCCCGGCCCATCCTTTGCCGAACCGGCAGCAAGCACCAGAATCGCGATATCGCGGTCTTCCTCGACAGCGGCGTTGATCTCATCGGAACGATCACCCTCGCGGATCACGATTTCCGGCTCAACACCGATCGCCTCGCGCGCAGCCTCGGCCGCCTTGTTGACGATCGCTTCTGCTTCCTGCCAGGCCTCGGCCCGCATGAACTCCTGAACGCCGATCCACTGCTGAACCTCATGTTCAGGGATCACATAGCAGAGCACGAGCCCGCCATTGGTGTTCTTTGCACGACGGCCAGCGTAGCGAACTGCGCGGTTGCATTCTGGCGTATCGTCGACAATGGCCATGAATTTTCGGCGATGTCCGGCTTCGCCGGAAAGTCGTTTGGAAACCATGTTTGCGAAACTCCAATTGTCCGGCCCCGAACCGCCTGAAAAGCCCGGCGACAAGCGCCGGACCGGACAGTCACGCCGCCTTGCGGGCGACCGTCTGCCAGCGATCCAGACACCGTATCATAGCATAGATGACGTAAAAGCAAGCGTCAGAGCAGGCCAACGATCTCGTGCACATCTTTCATCGTTGTCTCGGCGATTGCCCCTGCCCGTTCCGAACCATCCTTCAAAACGGCATCGATATGGGCGGGATCATCGATGAGACGGCGCATCTCGGCGTTGACCGGCGAGAGCACAGAGACGGCAAGCTCAGCCAGCGCCGGCTTGAACTGCGAGAACTGCTGGCCACCGTATTCAGCAAGCACATCAGCCTTGGTGCGATCGGAAAGGGCTGCAAAAATGCCAACAAGATTATCGGCTTCGGCCCGCCCCTTTAGGCCTTCGGTTTCGCTCGGCAGTGCATCCGGATCGGTCTTGGCCTTGCGGATCTTGCGGGCCACCGTATCGGCGTCATCGGTCAGGTTGATGCGCGAAAGATCAGAGGGGTCCGACTTCGACATCTTCTTCGAACCGTCCTTGAGGCTCATGACGCGCGGCGCCGGTCCCTCGATCAGCGGCTCGACCATAGGGAAGAAGGCGTTCACCGGCTGATCGCCGACCATGATATCAACACCCTTGCCGATCTCCTTGATCTTCTTGGAAAAATCAAGATTGAACTTCATCGCGATATCGCGCGTCAACTCAAGATGCTGCTTCTGATCATCACCGACGGGCACATGGGTTGCGCGGTAAACCAGAATGTCGGCCGCCATCAGGCTCGGATAGGCCAGCAGGCCGAGCGAGGCGTTTTCACGGTCCTTGCCGGCCTTGTCCTTGAACTGAGTCATCCGGTTCATCCAGCCGATCCGCGCCACGCAGTTGAAGATCCAGGCCAGTTCCGCATGCTGCGGTACGGCGGACTGGTTGAAGACGATGTGCTTCACCGGATCGATACCGGAGGCGAGATAGGCCGCGGTGATCGAACGGGTCTGGCTCTTCAGATCCTCATGGACGAGCTGTGCGGTGATCGAATGCAGGTCTACCACGCAGTAGATGCAGTCCATCTGATCCTGCAGCGCGACGAATTTGCGCAGTGCGCCCAGATAGTTACCGAGATGGAGGTTGCCGGTCGGCTGCACGCCGGAGAAGATTTGCGGCTTGAATTCGCTCATGTGATGGTCTCTTTCGGACGGGTGGAAGGCCCGGTCGGTTGAATTTCGATAGCGCTTATGCACCGCTGGCAGCGGCAGGTCAAACAGCCAGACGCCCTAGCCCTTGCCGCGACGCCTGACAAGACGGCCGATCAGCGCCCGGTTGACGCCACCGGTTGCCAGGACGAGGCCGAAATAGACGACGGCTGCAAGTCCAAGCAGAATGAGAAGCCCACCAAGCTGCTGCAGGAAAGCCGCTTCCGGCGTAAACCAGTCAGACATCCGCCCTGCCGCAAGCCGGACAGCAACCGCCATGGCAACAGCGCTGGCGATGATCAGCGGCCCGCGGCGCATCAGCAGCCGATCGAACCGCAACTGCCCGGTGATGATCAGAGTTGCGGCCAACAGCAGAACATTGGTCCAGCCTGAGACCACTTCGGCCAGCGCGATGCCGCGTTCGGCAAGGATCGGGAACAGCGAGATTGCGAGGATCGAATTGATCACCACGGCCACCAGCGTGAAACGCATCGGCAGCTTGGTGTTTTCGCGCGCGTAAAACGCCGGCTGAAGCGCCTTGGTCAGCGCAAAGGCCGGAAGCCCGAAGGCATAGACCGTCATGATCGCGGACACCAGCGCCGTCGTTTCCGGCCCGAAGGCTCCGCGCTCATAAAGCACGCGGGTAATCTCCGGCGAAATCACCATCAGCCCGAAGGCGGCCGGCACCGTCAGAAACAGCACGAATTCGATTGTCCTGTTCTGGATATGCGAGGCTTCGGAACTGTTGCCGGCCTTGAGCGCCCGCGACAGCTCCGGCAACAGCACGACGCCGCCAGCGACCCCGACGACGCCGAGCGGCAACTGGTAAAGCCTGTCGGCATATTGCAGCGCGGAGATTGCGCCATCCTTGCCCGAGGCGACCGCCTGGCCGATGATCTGGTTGATCTGGATAACGCCGCCGGTGATCGCTGCAGGCACGGCAAGGGCAACCAGACGGCGAATTTTCGGTGTAATCTTCGGCAGGCGGAACGTCAGCCGCATGCCGGCGCGGCGCACATCGAAATAGACAACGGAAAGCTGGATGATGCCAGCGCCCAGCACCCCCAGGAGAGATTGCGCGCCATCTGCTCCGGGTCCGCGCCGGTATAGACACCGTAGGCCAACACACCGATCAGCACGACATTGAGGAACACCGGCGCGATCGCAGCGGCGAAATAGCGGTGCAGCGAATTGAGCATGCCGCTCATCATCGCCATCAGCGACATGCAGATCAGATAGGGAAACATCACCGAGGCAAGCCGCACGGTCATCTCGAATTTCTCGACATCATCGGCAAAGCCAGGCGCGATGATGAACCGCACCAGAAGCGGCATGGCGAGTTCCATCACCACAGTGATGACGAGGAGAAAGGAAAACAGAACGCCAAACACCTGCTCGGAAAAGCGCTTGGCACCGTCGACGCCGTTTTCCTCGATCTCCTTGGAAAACAGTGGCACGAATGCGGCGTTGAAAGCGCCTTCGGCAAACAGGCGCCGGAACAGGTTGGGAAAGCGGAAGGCCGCGTAAAAACGTCGGCCATAGCACCGTTTCCGAGAGCGGCCGCCATCATCGTCTCACGCGCAAAACCGAGCAGCCGGCTTGCAAATGTGGCGCCGCCGACGGTGGCGAACTTGCCGACGAGGCTCATCGAGCGTTTCCGTCCTCTTTGACCGTCGTATCCTGCCCGTTTTCCGCCGGCAGCAGCATGCCCTGCGGCATGCCCTTGCGATAGGCGTCTCCCTTGTCTTCCAACACGGCTTTCATCCGCTCCAGGATCGCCGCCTGACGGTTTTCGTTGGTGATCTTGGCACCAACAAGGTCGGTCACATAAAAGCTGTCGATCACCTTTTCACCGAAAGTGGTGATCCGCGCGGTCTGGATATCCAGCGACAATTCCGAAAGCGTCTGGGTGACGTCGGCGAGAAGTCCGGTCCGGTCCAGACACTCGATCTCGATCACGGTGAAGATGTTCGAGAGCTTGTTTGAGACCGATACATGCGTCGAAACGGAAAACGCGCTCGCCGTACGCCGCTCTCGGCTGCGCGCGGCAATCAGATCCGTCAGATGCTTGCGGCCCGTGAGCACATCCTCGATCAGCTTGCCAATCGTGTTGGCGCGCCGCAGCTCATCCGCATCGTCGTCGAACGCGCGGTTGAGCAAAATGGTATCAAGTGCGCGGCCATCCGTGGTGGTGAAGATCTGCGCGTCTGCAATATTAGCACCAGTGGCAGCGCATGCTCCCGCGATAATCGACAAAAGCCGCGGATGGTCGGGCGCCAGAAGCGTGATCTCGGTGATATCGTGGAACGTATTAGTGCGCACCATGGTCGCAAACAGCTTGCGGCCTGTATCAGCCTCGCGAATGAAGCGGGCATGGCGCACCTGATCTTCCAGCGGCACGGAAAGCAGGTAGTTCTGGTATTGCAGATTGGCGTATTTGTGCCGCTCGTTGTCGCCCCAACCTTCCAGAGCATTATCAAGCGATCTCGACAGCGTGCTGAGTACGTGCCTTGCGCGAGACCGCAGAAAAGCCGCCGGACAGCAGGATCTCGGTCTCGTAATAGAGCGTACGCAGAAGCTGGCCTTTCCAGCCATTCCAGACATCCGGGCCAACGGCGCGGATATCGCAGACGGTGAGGATCAGCAGCATGTTGAGCCGGTCGAGCGACTGCACCTTGTCGGCGAAATCGACCACGGTCTTGCGGTCGTTGAGGTCGCGGGTCTGCGAAGTCATCGACATCAGCAGGTGATACTCGATCAGCCAGGCAACCAGCTCGGTCTGTTTGACCGAAAGACCAAGCCGCGGGCAGATCTTGCGCGCCAGCCGTGCTCCGGCAATCGAATGATCCTCCTTGCGGCCCTTGGCGACATCGTGCAGCAGCACCGCGACATAAAGCACCGTCCGCTCTTCGACCGAAGTGATCAGGCGGGCGGCCAGGGATGCAATTCGCTCTCGCCACCGGCATTGTCGAGTTCGGACAACACATCGACCGAGCGGATGAGGTGCTCGTCCACGGTGAAGTGGTGATACATGTTGAACTGCATCATCGAGACGATGCGGCCAAACTCCGGCAGGAAGCGGCCAAGCACGCCCGCCTCGTTCATGCGCCTGAGATAAAGCGCGGGATTGTTGCGCGAGGTCAGGATCGACAGGAACAGCCGGTTGGCCTCCTCGTTTTCGCGCAGATTCGCATTGATCAGCGACAGCGAACGGGTCACGACCTTCAGCGCATCGGGATGAAATTCGAGATCGTTGATGATCGCAACATAGAAGAACCGAATGATCGCCACCGGGTCCTTCTTGAACACATCCGGCTCCGCAAGCGCTATGCGCCCGCTATCAGAGACAAACTCGATCGAGCCGGGAATGGTCCGCTGCCGCCGGGAGAATTTGGACAGGACTGCGCGCGTCAGCGAGGGCGCGGCCTTGGCCTGCTGCTCTTCAAGGTCCGAGCAGAAAATCCGCGTCAGATCGCCAACATCCTTGGCGACCAGAAAATAGTGTTTCATGAACCGTTCGACAGCCGAAAGGCCGGGCCGATCCTGATAGCCGAGCGCTTCGGCAATCTCGCGCTGAATATCGAAGGACAGCCGCTCCTCCGCCTTGCCGGTGAGAAAATGCATGTGGCAGCGTACCGCCCACAGAAAATCCTCAGCACGGAGAAACAGCTTCAGCTCCTGTCGCGACAGCACGCCGAGGTCAACGAGCTGGGTGGTTTCGGGCACCCGGTAGAAATATTTGGCGATCCAGAACAGCGTGTTGAGATCACGCAATCCGCCCTTGCCTTCCTTGACGTTGGGAACCACGAGATAGCGCGTATCGAATGATTTTTGATGGCGCTGATCGCGTTCGGCAAGCTTTGCAGCAATGAATTCCGGCGCGCTATTGGCGACGATCTCATCATCAAAGCGGCGCTCGAGTGTATTCGCAAGCGTCTTCCGTCCGGCGATATAGCGCATCTCCAGAATCGAGGTGCGGATCGTCATGTCGGATTTGGAAAGCTTGATGCACTCGGAAATGGTGCGGGTGGCATGGCCAACCTTAAGCCCCAAATCCCAAAGCATATAGAGCACATATTCGATCGATTTCAGCGTCTCGGCATGGTCGCCGTCATTGATCAGGAACAGAAGATCGATATCCGAGCCGGGCGCCAGCGTGCCGCGTCCGTAGCCACCAACGGCGGTGATCGTGAATTCATTGCCGGTTTCTGGGTAGATCGTCTGGGTCACGAGCGTATTCAGCGCGATCAGGATCTGATCCTGCAGCCAGGACACCCGGCGGGCGCACTCCAGCCCGCCGCCATTTTCCTTCAGGATATCGTAGGCACGAGCACGGCCAGCGGCATTCACCTGTTTGAGATGGGAAAGAATATCCTGCCGCAGCTGATCGGAATTGTCGGCGTTCTTCTTGGCGATCGCACGCAGAGCGGCCTTGAGCCTTGATGGCTCAAGCACCTCCGTCATTGCATAACGGTCAGGCTGCGCCTTGCGCGCGTTTTTTGACTGTGTGCTCGGCAGTGCTTTCGCGCTGCTCGCCCGCGGATTTCTGCATAGACTTGCCTTTTCACCTGCGGTTCTTTTGCCGCCATTGGTGTTTTCCTGTGCCACCGGTGGTGTCTTAAGGCAAATCAGCCTTCAATGGAAACATCATCGTGCATTTTCCGCTTCAACGCATATAACGCCTCCAGCGCCTCGCGCGGTGTCATGTCGTCCGGCTTCAGGCTATTGAGCATCGCTTCGACCTCCGACGCATTCGGCTCCGGTTCCGGTGCGCGCATGGAGGCCTGAAACAGCGGCAGATCGTCGATCAGACTTGCCGCCGGGTTCTTGCGGTCGGCATCCTCGAGCCGGGCGAGTACGTTTTTCGCCCGCTTGACCACGGCTGAGGGCAGCCCGGCTAGACGTGCGACCTGAATACCGTAAGAGCGGTCGGCAGCACCCGGACCAACCTCATGCAGGAAAACGACCTCGCCCTTCCATTCCTTGACCCGCATCGTGGCATTGACGAGGCGCGGCAGTTTTCCGAAAGCGCGGTCAGCTCGTGAAAATGGGTCGCGAACAGGCCACGGCAACTATTGACGTCGTGCAGATGCTCGACCGCCGCCCAGGCAATCGACAACCCGTCGAAGGTCGCCGTACCGCGGCCGATCTCGTCGAGAATGACCAGCGAGCGCGGTCCTGCCTGATTGAGGATCGCCGCCGTTTCCACCATCTCGACCATAAAGGTCGAGCGGCCGCGCGCCAAATCATCTGATGCGCCGACGCGGGAAAACAACCTGTCGACGATGCCGATATGGGCTTTGACCGCCGGAACATAGGCACCGATTTGCGCGAGGATGGCAATCAAGGCGTTCTGGCGCAGGAATGTCGATTTACCCCCATATTCGGGCCGGTCAGAAGCCAGAGGCAGCCCTTTTCGCCACTTTCGGGCGACAGCGTGCAATCATTGGCGACAAATGGCCCTGCCGATTGCCGCGCCAGCGCCTGTTCGACCACCGGATGACGGCCACCTTCGATTTCAAAGGCGGTGGTGCCGTCCACCACTGGTCGGCAGTAGGCCTCTGCTTCGGCGAGAATGGCAAACCCGGCGGACACATCCAGCACGGAAAGCGCAACTGCGCCCTGTTTCAGCCGTTCCGCGCTGGCAACAACGGCTTGCCTGAGCGCCTCGAAGGCCTCAAGTTCAACTACCAGCGCCTCACCGGCAGCATTGGCGATCCGGCTTTCGAGATCGGCAAGTTCAGCTGTCGTAAACCGCATTGCGTTCGCCATCGTCTGGCGATGGATGAATTTTGCCTTGGCCTCATCGCCCTCCGTCAGAGCCCGTGAATTACCGCTGGTCACTTCGATGAAATAGCCAAGCATATTGTTATGCTTGATTTTCAACGCCTTGACGCCGGTCTCCTCGGCATACTGCGCCTGAAGGCCCGCAATCACCCGCCGTGAGGTGTCGCGAAGGCCGCGCGCCTCATCCAGGCGCTGATCGGCCCCTTCGCGCACGAAGCCACCATCGCGCTTCAGAAGCGGCAGTTCGTCGGCAAGCTTGGCCGCGAGTTGCGCCTCCAGCTCTTCCGGCAGAGCCTCGAGCGCATCAAGCGCTGCGGCAAGCTCTTCGGGAAGCGATGCGGGTTGCAGATCAGCGGCAATCGCACGCGCAACCTCAAGCCCTCTGAGGATCGCACCGAGGTCACGCGGCCCGCCACGATCAAGCGCCAGGCGCGACAGCGCGCGTGGCATATCCGGCAATTGCTTCAGGTGATCGCGAAGGGCTGCGGAAAGACTGACCTCGCCGAGGAAAAACCGACCGAATCAAGGCGCCGGTGGACATGTTCGGGATCTGTCAGCGGCGACATCAGCCGCTCGCACAAAAGCCGCGCACCGCCACTGGTCACCGTCCGGTCAACGGCCTTGAGCAGCGAGCCGTCGCGGCCGCCATTCATGGTGCGGACCAGTTCCAGATTGGTGCGGGTTGCCGGATCGATGAACATCGAGCCTGACCCGCCGTCCTGCTCGGGAATGCCGAGGGCCGGACGCTCATTGATCTGGGTCTTTTCGACATAGGCAACAGCAGCGGCGGCCGCAGACAGTTCGGGCCGCGAGAACCGGCCAAACCCATCGAGCGTCGCCACCCCGAAGAACCGCGACAGTCGGTCCTTCGCTGTGGCACTGTCGAACAGAACCGCCGGCTGCGGGGCAACCGCACGACCGAGGAGATCGAACACCGGCCGCAGCTTCTGATCTGCAAACAGCGCATCTGAAACCACCAGTTCGCGCGGTTCGACCCGCATGATATCGGCTGCCAGCCGGCTTTCCGATGTCGCGCAGAGCCTGAAGACGCCGGTGGAAATATCGATCCAGGCCAACCCGTAAGCCGCCTCGCCCTCGCCCTTCACCCGCGAAAGCGCCATCAGAAAATTGCTTTCGCCCGGCGCCAGCAGCTTTTCTTCCGTCAGCGTTCCCGCGGTGACAAGTCGGGTGACATCGCGCCTGACCACGGATTTGCCGCCACGCTTCTTCGCTTCCGCCGGGTCTTCCGTCTGCTCACAGACGGCAACGCGGAAACCGAAGGCAATCAGCTTCTGGAGATAATCATCGGCAGCATGAACAGGGACGCCGCACATCGGAATATCACGACCGAGATGCTGGCCGCGCTTCGTGAGCGTGATCGAAAGCGCACGGGCAGCCTCCACGGCATCGTCGAAGAACAGCTCGTAGAAATCGCCCATGCGATAAAACAGCAGGAGATCGGGGTTGGCCGCCTTGATCTCGATATACTGCTCCATCATCGGCGTTGCCGTTGTCCTGCTTTCCTCGGAAATCAGCTCTTCGATCTTGATGCGGTTGTCGTCTGCCACGGTCACTTGCTTGCTTGTGTATGGTTTGGAGCTCTTACCGGCGGAAATGCTTCGCCGGAGACGCTCTCGGCGCCTCGGTTGTCTTTCCATGTCTCACGAAATCGGACCTGCCGAAAGAGCCCGGCAAGAGAAAGCTGGGCAAAACGGTTTTGATGGTGACTGAGTTACACAAAAGGCCGCCGAAGCGGTCAGCTTGCGAAACGGCCAGCGTCGGCGCCGTAGTAATTGATGTAGCGGTCGGAAATCGACGCAATCGGCAGAACCACCAGCACATCGGTGGTATTGAAGGCGTGGTCGACCACGGCCCCTCGCCAACCATGGCACCAAGGCGCAGATAGCCCTTGATCAGTGGCGGCAGCCCTGTCAGCGCCCGACGTCCGGAAACCTCTTCCGCGCTCATCAGGTTCATGTCGACGGCGAGTTCAGGCCGGGCTTTTACCGCCCATTCGCCGGTGGCGCGGGCGTTGTGATAAAGGAAGGAGAGCGCCATCGCGTGCTCCGCCGAATCCGTGCCATGGAACGAGGCACAGCCGAACATCACCCCGATATTATGCTTCAGCGCATAGGACCAGTTACCCTGCCACAGCAGCTCCACCGTCCGCTTGCTGCGGTAATCCGGCAGCACGCAGGAGCGGCCGAGTTCCATGAACCGGACATCCGGATGACGGGCCACCAGCCTGTCGGTCTGATATTCCGAATCGGAATAGAACCCGCCATGCTCCATCGCCACTTCATGACGCAAAAGCCGGTAAGTCGCGACGATCTGGTCTTCGACATCGCCGTCAAGTTTGGTGTCGAGCACCAGCAGGTGGTCACACATCGCATCCCACTGGTCAAAGTCGCGTTTGGAACGCATCGCCTCTGCCGGAAGGCGGGCCTGCATTTCATCGACGAAAACGCGATAACGCACCGCCTGCGCGGCTTCAATTTCACCGGGGTGCGTGCGATGCGGGTTTCAAGGCTACCAATGCGGCCGAGAATGCCCTCCTCCAAAAGCGCCTTGGTTACCGCCGGAGCGGCACCGGTGCGTTCTGCGGCCTTAAGAAGGTCGAGCGCTTCCATGGTCATAGCGTGTTCCGGATCGTTCATCTTGGATGTCATAAACCATCTCACTGCGACACGTTCGTGACAGTCGCATACCGCCGCTCTGGAGGTCAATTCGTTTGAAAGAGGTGCTCTCGCGTCAATTCCGCGCCGCCTCTCCTGTGCCGTCCGGGCACCGTTCCAACGGGCTAAACACTAGTACATGGAGAAAGCATGGTCCAGAATCTTTTGACCGTCAAGCGACATGCAACCGCACTGAATATCACCGGACAACCTTTGCAATCCATTGATGTTCAAGCGTTTTCTAATAAAAATTCGAGATGCCCGCCCTAGCGTCCGCCGCTCCCGGGGCTTTTGAACAGAAATTCCTGGACGAAGATCAACACCGCCCCGACCGTGATGTAACTGTCGGCAAGGTTGAAGATCGGGAAGGTCCGCCCACCGATGTCGAAGCGGATGTAATCGACCACATGACCGTAGATGAAATGGTCGAGAATATTGCCGAGCGCACCGGCAACCACCAGCGCAAAACCCAGCAGCGCCCATGTCTGCCCGGGCTCGGTCTTGCGCCACAGATAGATTACAACCGCGACGATCACCAACCGCATGCCGACCAGCGCCCAGCCGTTGGTATCCGACAGAAGCGAGAAGGCGATCCCGGGATTATAGGTCTTGAACAGCCCCAGAAACGGCAGGACGCCGATGGTGCGGTGAAACGGCAGATAAATCTCTACTGCATATTTGATGATCGCATCGATCAGGATTGCTACAATGACGAAGACTGCAGCAGGCAGCGGGCGCGAAAGCGGAGAGGTCAACGTTCAGCCTCCGGCAGGTCAAGCGACAACAGATGACGGCGCGCCTCATAAATCATCACGCCGGTCGCAACCGCAAGGTTGAGCGAATCAGCACGCCCCTGCTGGGGATACGGGCAAGCCGCCCGGCACCATCTGCTAGTTCTGGCGGCAGGCCCTGTTGTTCATTGCCCATCAGCAGGACAACCGGTTTTATTGCGTAGTTGATGGTGCGGTAGTCAACTGAGCCGGCAAGATGGGTGGCAACGATCTCAACGCCGCTGTTTTTGGCCCAGTCGAGAAAAGCACGCGGTTCTGCGCGCGAAACCGACAGCGCGAACACAGAGCCCATGGTCGCTCGAACAGTTTCAAGCGAAAAAGGATCCGTGGTCTCGCCAACGAGGATCACACCAGACGCCCCGGCGGCATCGGCGGTGCGAATGATCGTACCGAGATTGCCGGGATCGCGCACCCGGTCGAGCGCGACATAGGTCTCGTCCCTGGCCGGGCGGATATCGGAAAGCGGCCTGTAGTGGCTTTCAAACACGCCAACGACCATCTGCGGATTGTCGCGGCGGGTAATCGCCGAAAGCACTTTTTCTGACACCTCCAGCACCAGACCGCCGGAGGCGACCGTCTTGGCGGCGACCTTCTCCACCGGCGCCTTGCCCTTTGCAGCCTTGGCGTAGATCAGCGTGCGGATCGACCAGTTGAGCTCCAGCGCATCGATGACAAGCTTCAGTCCCTCGGCCATGAACGTGCCGGTCTCTTCGCGGTGCTTCTTTGCGAAAGCGCGCGGATGTCCTTGATGATCGGATTGGAAAGGGATGTGACCTCTTTCACGGTTCCAACGCGCTGGCCGCGCCTTTCGTCTCGCTCGAAGCTCATTGAGGCAACCACCGCGCATAAAGGGATGTTGAAAGGGCGCGGCCCGGTTCATTCCCGGAAAGCCCGGCCTCGCGCATAACCAGTTCGCCCGATTCGACCGTGCCGCCAAAACCGCGCATCGTTTCCATCATCAACTCATGAACGGAATAGAAGCTGGCGCGGATCGAATAGGCCGTCAGCACGAATCCGAGTGCATCCGGTTTCAGAATCGCACGGCAAAGATCCAGCATTTTCGGCAGGTGTTCGAACAACTGCCAGACCTCACCACTGGGTCCGCGCCCGAATTTCGGCGGATCGGTGAGGATGATGTCATAGTGATTGCCGCGCCGCTCCTCGCGTTCGATGAACTTCATCGCATCGTCGCAGATCCAGCGGATCGGCCGGTCATTGAGACCGGACAGTGCCTGATTTTCGCGCGCCCAGCCGATGGCCTTCTTCGAGGCGTCGACGTGGGTCACTTCTGCTCCGGCTGCTGCGGCGACCAGCGAGGCAACACCGGTATAGCCGAAGAGGTTGAGCACTTTCGGCGGATTCGTGCTGCGGCCCGACGTTCGCTCCAGCGTATCCCGCATCCATAGCCAGTGAGCCACCTGCTCTGGGAACACACCGACATGGCGAAACGCGGTGAACCGGCCGAGGAAATCGATATCCATGATCCGAAGCGGCCAGGTCTCGCCGAGCGCGCCCTTCGGGAAGCGCCAGCGCCCCATGCCGTCTTCATCCGTATCGCCGGTGAAGATCGCATCCGCATTGGCCCAGATCTTCTCTTCGAGCAGCGGCGGCCACAGAGCCTGCGCTTCCGGGCGGACAATGCGGTAGTCGCCATATTGTTCGAGCTTGAGACCATGACCGCTGTCGATCAGGTGGAAACCGTCGGCGCAACCGGACTGCAGGATGCTGGGCACGCGCTCGGCGGGACGATCGCCGCTGCGCAGTGCAATCCATTGCGGTTCCGGCTGGCGGCTGCGACGCTCACTCTGCTTTTCAGCCGGACGGTGTCCGGACGGTTCATCGCCTCGGGCAGCTGAGCGAGGGCCTTTGCGCGGTCGGTCCGGCTTAGCCTGCGGCTTCCCGCCCGACGGTTTGCGGCGTGTCTTGTCCTGTCTGGAAGGCGTCATGAAAGGCCATCATTCCGGAGTGATCGAAAGCTGCGGTTTATCAGCCCTGTCCGGAAAATGGCAAGTCTTCTCAGGCAGAGGGTAACTGATCGAGAGGGTGGCTGGCGGAAAGTTCGGCGGACTGGGCTTTCTGCTTGTCGGCCTCCGCGCGCCAGAGCGCTGCCTCGCGCTTGCTGTGTTTTGCTGTTTTTCGGTACTTGCGTTGCGAGATCCAGGTAAACAGCGCGCCAGCCAATATACCGAGAATGAAGGCAATGAAGATGTAAACAAAGAAGGGGCGGAAACAGACAGGACTTTATCGCCGGCATTGAAGGGATTGAGCGCCATCGTGACCGATTGCCGGTTGGCAACCGAAAGCAAAACGAGCACCACCCCGATCGGCAGCAGAATCAGAATATTGACAAGCTTTGACATCATGCGCCTCGAGCGATTTATCTTTGAATGGTTCCGTCGGCACCCCTACTGGTCGTCCTTCTGGTCGGGATTGAGGCGCTCGCGCAGCTCTTTGCCGGTCTTGAAGAACGGCACCCATTTTTCTTCCACGAAAACGGTATCGCCGGTGCGCGGGTTCCGCCCGGAGCGCGACGGGCGGTTTTTGACCGAAAATGCCCCGAAACCGCGCAACTCGACTCGGTTGCCCGCAGCCAGTGCATCCGCGATTTCGTCGAGAATGGCGTTCACAATATTCTCGACATCACGATGATAGAGATGCGGATTGCGCGCCGCAACAATCTGTACCAATTCCGACTTGATCACGCTCAGCCCCTCAACTCTCTGATTTTCAATGCCAATCAGTCTGCCCCACAGACAGCAAACCGTCAACAAGTCCGGTCTGGTGCAGAGCGTCTTCGCTGACAAACCATCCCAAACCAAGTGATTCGACCAGTTTGGCCCCCAAACTTGCGAAACTGACCCCGAAGCCATCCCTGTTTACGTTATCCCATGTCTTGATTTCAAGGGACTCTGAAACGCCGTTCTCGACCAGATAGGCAGAAATCTGCTCTCGCCCGCCGATTTCATCGATAAGACCGGCCTCAAGCGCCTGCCGTCCGGTCAGAATCCGCCCGTCGGCAAGTGCCAGCGTCTGATCGCGTGGCATGTTGCGCCGCTCCGCGACAACGTCGACAAACCAGTCATAACTGTCCATCACCATGGCGCGCACCATGGCTTCGGCCTCATCGCTCGCATTGTTGAACGGTGACGGCTCTGCCTTCAGGGGGCGGATTTCACCGAGTCCATCGAAATACCGATCTTGTCGAGAAGATCCTTGGCCTGCGGATAGAGAAAAATCACGCCGATCGAACCGGTAATTGAGGTGTCGCCTGCAAAAATACGCTCACCCGCAAGCGCGATCATATAACCGGCTGAGGCGGCCTGAGTCCGGATTTCGCTGATGACAGGCTTCTTTTCTCCGACTTTGCGCAACGCCTTGTAAAGAGCCTCGCCGCCGAAAGTGGTTCCACCACCGGTCGACAACGATACCACCAAGGCCTTGGCCGAAGGATCCTCACCGATCTGGCGAATGGTTTCGAGCATGATCGGATCATCGTCGATCAAGCCGGAAATCGTGAGCTGCGCGACGTGGGGACGCGACAGCATTGAACCGGCCGAATCCTCGCCATACGCCCGGTAAAGGACAACGACAAACAGAACGGCAATCACCAAAGCAGCCGCACGCCACCATCCCACGCGCCTGCGCAAGCGCCTACGTTCAAGGATGTCCGACAGATTCATGAGAGCCCTCGCAACGTTTTGAACGGCGTTTTCCGCCGTCAAGGTTGGTGAATGTGCGTGCCGCCCACATATGATGTCAACCGGTACTGAACGGTTTCTCGCGGGATCAACTTGTTATGGCCACAAAAACATACTACCGATAAGCCAAGGCTGGCAATGGATCAGGACGCCGCAGGTGCGCCCGCGCCGAAAAGAAACCGCTCATGGAAGCAAGACCAGACGGCACGAATGAGTATTTCAAGCACGGCGCAAAACGAACAAACACCTGCAAGACCGACCATTGAGGAGAATTTTCGGCGCGCGTCACGTCATTCCGGACATGTCCGCCGATTGAAAATCCTGCTGCCCCTTGCTGCCGTTCTCATCACGCTCGGTCTAATCGCAGCGACATTTCTGCGCTCCATTGTGCCTGATAACATTACCCTTGATGCGGCATCGATCGAGGATGGCATGATCGTCATGACCAACCCAGGCATGTCGGGTCGCAATTCGGACGGCATCCGTTACTCGCTGAAAGCCGAGCGGGCACTTTTGCCTGCGACCAATCCCGAGGACACCACTGTCCTTCTGGAAAACGTGGTCGCCTCCGTTCCGGTCGACGAATCCGTCACCGCCGTGGTCAACGCCACCAGGACGCTTTATGACCGCGTGACCGAACGGTTGAGCATCGACGAACCATTCACAATCACTATGTCAAACGGCATGACCGCAGATTTCACCTCCGCGCAGATCGATATCAAGGCGGGAACGCTGACAAGCGATCACCCCGTGTCGGTCAACTCCCCCAGGCTTCAGTGGTTGCTCAAAATGTGAATATCATCGATAACGGTCAGAAGATTCGGTTTGGCGGCGGTGTTCATGTTACGCTCGCTCCAACAGCATTGGCACAGAGCGGTGAATGAGGTTCGTATGGATCTGAGCGATTTGAAAGACTGCGCCACCCGGCTCACTGCGGTATTCGTGCTGGCATCGGCCTCCCTTTGTCTCTGTCCGTCGCCGACGGGCAAGCGCAATCGACGCAAACCGGCGGGTTCCAGCTGTCCGGCGACCAGCCGATCGACATCGACGCGGACGAGTTCGAAGTCGATGACTCGACCAAGCTCATCACCTTCACGGGCAATGTCGTTGCCGTGCAGGGCGACAGCCAGGTCAAGGCCGGCAAGATGACGGTAAGCTATGCCGGCGGCTCAACAGGCATAGCCTCCGGACAGGGCGATATCGAAAGAATTGACCTGACTGACAACGTGGAATTGCAAACAGCGACCCAGCACGCGACCGGCGACACAGGTTTTTCGACATGACCGCCCAGCAATTCGTGCTTGAAGGCAAACAGGTGGTCCTCAAGGAAAATGAGAACGTCTTTGTGGGCTGCAAGCTGACCGTCAACATGGCGACAAGCCAGGCCAAGCTCGACGCCTGCGGCGAGCGGGTGCAGATCAGACTCAATCCACAATCGCGCCCGGGCAACTGATCCGCATGCCAAAGCACAATGCAACGAGGACACTATCCTCAGCCGAGCAATCCGATGCCACCGCGACCAAGCCCGAAAATGGCAAGAATGGCCGCTATGACGGCACCCTGATTGCACAGGGATTGACCAAGGCCTATCGCAACCGGCGCGTTGTCAACGGCGTATCGCTTGTCGTGCGCCGCGGTGAAGCGGTCGGCCTGCTTGGACCAAACGGGGCTGGCAAGACAACCTGCTTCTACATGATTACAGGGCTTGTACCGGTGGATGAGGGCAGCATCGCGTTGCATGGCCGCGATGTCACCGGTCTTCCCATGTACCGCCGTGCACGTCTCGGCGTCGGTTACCTCCCGCAGGAAGCCTCGATCTTCCGTGGCCTGACGGTCGAAAACAACATTCGGGCCGTACTGGAACTCACCCCTCTCAAAAAAACGAGAGGGAAGAGAAACTTGAGACCCTGATGGAAGAGTTCGGCATAGCCAAGTTGCGCAAATCGCCAGCGGTCGCTCTTTCCGGCGGCGAGCGTCGCCGTCTGGAGATTGCACGTGCGCTTGCCACCGATCCCGCCTTCATGCTGCTCGATGAGCCGTTTGCCGGCGTCGACCCGATTTCCGTCACCGACATCCAGAACCTTATCCGTCACCTGACACGGCGCGGCATCGGCGTTCTGATCACGGACCATAATGTCCGTGAAACCCTGGGAATGATCGACCGCGCCTACATCATTCATGCCGGTGAAGTCCTGACCCACGGCAAGGCGGACGAGATCGTTGCCAACAGCGACGTGCGTCGCTTCTACCTCGGCGACGATTTCAGCCTGTAGCGACCGGCCTTGCGGTTCATCATTGAGTGCGGATTAGGGCTTGATAGACAAGCAATTTCTGTGCCAGTCTCCCGAACAGGATCTGACAACCAGAATATTGTGTCAACGGATGCGCGCCAAAGCCGTTCCGTTGCTATGAAGGGGTTTTGCTCTCATCATGGCACTCAGCGCCAACATGTTCCTGCGCCAGAACCAGTCGCTGGTCATGACACCGCAACTGATGCAGTCGATCCAGCTTCTCCAGATGCCGCTTGCGGAACTGGACCAGTTCATCGCGCAGGAAGTGGAAAAGAACCCGCTTCTGGAAGTCGCCAGCGATGACGCAGCGGTCGATGACCGGCCCGACCCCTCCGAAGCGGAGGCTACCGAAGCTTCGGAAATGTCAAGCGACTGGTTTTCCGAGGATCAGCAGAGTCAGGATATGGGCCGGCTGGGAGAAAGCCTCGACAGCAATTATGACAGCGCTTTCGGTGATGATGGCGCTACTGTTAGTCCCGACGCCCCCGAACTGATGAGCCAGTGGAAATCGATGCCCGGCAGCGGAGGTGGAGACGATCATGTCGACCTCGACGAATTCGTCGCCTCCAGGCCCTGCCTGCGCGACCACCTCACCGGCCAGATCGCGCTGACCTTCAAACGTCCCGACGAACAGGCGATTGCCCGCCATCTTGTCGATTATATCGACGAGGCGGGTTATTTCCGTGGTGAGACCGCTGAAATCGCAGAAAGAGCCGGGCTGGAAACGGAGCGGATCGACGCGGTCCTTGATACCCTCAAATCGCTCGATCCACCCGGTGTTTTCGCGCAATCTTTGTCTGACTGCATGTACCAGCAGTTGCTTCAACTCGGCACACTGACGCCTGCCACGGCCAAGCTTGTCGAAAACCTCGACCTGGTCGCCCGACGCGACTTCACCAAGCTGACGAAGCTGTGCGGCGTGGATGAAGAAGACCTGCTCAAAATGGTGCAGGCTCTGCGCCGGCTGAACCCGAAGCCGGCCAGCGCCTTCAGCAACCAGCCACCCGAATCAGTCCTTCCCGATGTCATCGTTTCCGCCCGCAAGGACGGCGAATGGCAAGTCGAGTTGAACCCGGACACATTGCCGCGGGTGCTCGTCAACCGTTCCTACCTCACGCAGATCAAGACATCTTCCGGCCTGTCTGATGCCGATCAGGCCTTCCTCAACACCTGCCTGCAGACGGCAAACTGGCTGACACGCAGCCTCGACCAGCGCGCCCGCACCATTCTCAAGGTCGGCAGCGAAATCGTGCGCCAGCAGGATGGCTTCCTGAAACACGGAGTTGACCATCTGCGCCCGCTGAACCTCAAGACCGTGGCCGAAGCCATAAAGATGCACAGAATCCACGGTAAGCCGCGTGACCTCGAACAAGTTTATCCTGACGCCGCGCGGGCTGTTCGAACTACGCTATTTCTTCTCGGTCTCCATTGCCTCGGCCCAGATCGATGGTCAGGCGCTTTCGGCAGAGTCAATCCGCCACAAAATCCGCCGGATGATTGCCGCCGAGCCCCCGAAACGGTCCTCTCTGACGACGACATCGTTGCAGCCCTCAAACGCGAAGACATCACCCTCGCCCGTCGCACAGTTGCAAAATACAGGGAAGCAATGAATATCCCCTCCTCTGTCCAGCGCCGGCGCGAAAAACGAGCCTACGCCCGGGCTGTCGGCGCGTGAACTTTCGGAATTCCGGGACATGCAAAAGACCGGTATGATTGACTTCACTGGCCATGAACGCTAGAGCATCCGCCGCAAGAGGGATCACCGCATGTGATCGCGAGACGAAATGCGGACCGGCCAGCGCGAGCGAGCAGACGAACCGATGGTGCCTGCAAAAAACACGCAGAAGAATATTGCTAAAATCCCGCTGGCAAACGGCTGAAAAATGCCCAAATACGTTATGATGACATCGCGTCATTGAAATGCCGTGCCGGTTGCCGGTCGGCCAGCCGTTGAGTTCTTGGAGGAGAACGAGGCTTGGCTTAGACTGGTGGCCGCCAACATAGAAGAAGGGAAGATTCATGAGTGTTCGCGTCTCGGGAAAACAGATGGAAGTCGGCGAGGCTTTCCGTGAAAAAATCGAAGACCAAATCGAGGAAGCGGTCACCAAGTATTTCGACGGCGGCTACTCCAGCCAGGTTACCGTCGAGAAATCCGCAGGTGGCTTTGAGGCTGACTGCAAGGTGCATCTCGACAGCGGTGCTGTGCTTCACGCGGCCGGTAAGGCGCATGATCCCCAGGCCGCCTTTGATGCAGCTTTCGAACGCATCGCCAAGCGGCTGCGCCGCTACAAGCGCAAACTGAAGGATCATCATCAGCATAACGGTCATGCCGATTTCGCCGAAGTCGCCTATTCGGTTATGGATATGCCGCAGGAGGATGAGACCGAAATTCCGGAGGACTATGCACCGGCTATTGTCGCGGAAGCTAAAACCGAAGTGCGCATGATGGCGGTTGCAACGGCTGTCATGGCACTTGATATGACCGACAAGCCGCTGATGCTGTTCCGCAACCCGGACAACAAGACGCTCAACATCGTCTACCGCCGCCCCGATGGCAATATCGGCTGGATCGATACAGCCGGCATTCAGGGCTGACCCACTTCGGCGGGCGCCGTTTCCGGCGCCCGCCCTTCAAGCCGCAACCCAGGATACCAGGATATGGCCCTTGACGACCTGCTGAAACAGGAGGCGATCATCCCCGCCCTCAAGGCAAACTCCAAGAAGCAATTGCTGCAGGAGCTGGCCGCCAAAGCGGAGGCCGTGACGGGAGTACCCGAGCGCGAGATCTTTGAAGTGGTGCTCCAGCGCGAGCGCCTCGGCTCCACCGGCGTCGGCAATGGTATCGCCATTCCACACGGAAAATTGCCGAAACTTGAGCATATTTGCGGTGTCTTTGCCCGCTTGCAGCATCCCGTCAATTTCGAGGCGCTTGATGACCAGCCGGTCGATCTGGTGTTTCTGCTGCTCGCCCCGGAAGGCGCGGGCGCCGACCACCTGAAGGCGCTGTCGCGCGTTGCCCGGCTTCTGCGCGACCAGGAACTGGTCAAAAAGCTTAGAGCGTCTGATTCGGAAAGTGCGATCTACGCCTTTTTGAATTCCGACCTGGATTCTTCCGCAGCCTGAACCACACCTCCCACAAACATTAAAAAGGCGTCCCGCATTAGCGAAACGCCTTTCAAAACGATGATCGCGACATCCGCGATTATTCAGGCTTTTCGCCTTCGGCTGTCGACGGGGCGACATCGGCCTTGGGACCGCCCTTGGAGACACCCACCATGGCCGGACGCAGAACGCGCTCGCCAATCATGTAACCGGCCTGGACGACCTGCACTACAGTGTTGGCAGGAATTTCCGGATTCGGCACTTCGAACATCGCCTGATGGAAGTGTGGATCGAATCGCGCGCCGTCAGCTTCGATCTTCTTGACCCCGTGGCGCTCAAGCCCAGTCAGCATGGAACGCTCTGTCATCTCCATGCCTTCGATGAAGCCTTTGATCTCTTCGCTGCGCTTTTCTTCCGGTATAGCGTCCAGCGCGCGGCGAAGATTGTCCGAAACACCGAGCATGTCGCGTGCAAACGCCGTCACCGCATAGGCCTTGGCGTCCTTCACGTCTCGGGCAGTGCGCCGGCGCAGGTTTTCCATTTCGGCAGCAAGCCGGAGCAACTGGTCGCGCTGCTTTTCGTTCTCCTCACGAAGGAGATCGATCGGATCGGGTTCGGCGAATTCGGCCTCCGCGGTCTCGGTTTCTTCAACCGGCGCTTCGGCTTCAAGGTCGACAACCGTCTCGTTGATTTCCTCGTCAGTGCCGTTCTTCTTGGTCTCGTCGGTCATGACGTCTCCGCAAGTTTCATTTTCTTTGAATCTCTCGAGCCCCGATATCGAGGTTCACTCCCGAAAAATCAAGGCCTCACCCAGTATTCGCATGATGTCAGTCAACGAGACCGCGACAGTCTCGACAGGAGATGCGCCGTATAGTCGACCATCGGAACCACGCGGGCGTAATTCAGCCGGGTCGGGCCGATCACGCCGACCGCGCCAACGACCTGATTGTCACTGTCACGATAGGGTGCAACCACGAGCGAAGAGCCCGACAGTGAGAACAGCTTGTTTTCCGAGCCGATGAAAATGCGGACCCCCGACCCGCTTTCGGCCAGGTTGATCAGTTCGATCAGGCTTTCCTTTTTCTCAAGGTCGTCGAACAGCATGCGAAGGCGGTCAATATCGGCGACATCGGCAACACCTTCGAGAAGATTGGCGCGGCCGCGCACAATCAACCGCCCCGGATGACCATCGTCCGAACTGCCGGACCAGATGGCAAGCCCGCGTCCAATGAGATCCTGCGAAAGCTGGTCGAGCTCATGGCGGACCTCATCCTTGAGCTTTGCCAAAACCGATTTCAGCTCCGGCAGGGTCTGGCCGTTCAGATGCGCATTGAGGAAATTCGCCGCCGCCGTCAGTTGCGAGGAGGTCGTGCCTGCCGGAAGCTCGATGATGCGGTTTTCGACTTCGTTGTGCTCACCAACCAGCACGGCGAGCGCCTTTGTCGGCTCCAGACGGATGAATTCGACATGCTTGAGCACGGTATTGCTCTTCGATGTCATCACCAGCCCTGCCCCGCGCGACATGCCGGACAGCATCTGGCTTGCTTCATTCAAAAGCCCGTCGACCGGCTGGCCGTGATCAACACTGCTCATATGGCGGTCGATCTCGGAGCGTTCGTCTTCTGCCAGGTCACCGATCTGCATATAGGCATCGACAAAGAAGCGAAGGCCACTTTCCGTCGGCAAACGGCCGGCGCTGATATGGGGCGCATAGATCAGCCCGAGTTCTTCGAGATCGCTCATGACGTTGCGGACCGATGCCGGCGACAATGACATCGGCAAAAGCCGCGAAAGACTGCGCGAGCCCAGCGGCTCCCCGCTTTCCAGATAGCTCTCGACGATTTTGCGAAACACCTCCCGCGAACGGTCGTCCAGCGCCATAGCCGAATTATCTGCGATTGGTCTGTGATCTGATGTCATGCTCTGCTTTGCCGGATGGTGTGAGGCCTCCCCTCAATATAGTGTCGGAAGGCGGCTGCGCAATTCGTCTTTGCATCATCGCCGCATGCCGTTTTTCTTTGCAAATACCCCTCTACCCCGTAGAAAGCCCGCAATTGAAACCGGAAGGATCAGATCATGCGGCCGTCAGGCAGACAACTCAACCAGATGCGCAATGTCTCCTTCGAGCGTGGCTTCTCCAAACACGCTGAAGGCTCCTGCTTTGTGAAATTCGGCGATACGCATGTGCTGTGCACCGCCTCCCTAGAAGAGCGCGTTCCGCCGTGGCTGCGCAATGCCGGCAAGGGTTGGGTCACCGCCGAATACGGAATGCTGCCGCGCGCTACCGGCGATCGCATGCGCCGCGAGGCTTCTGCCGGCAAGCAGGGTGGCCGCACCCAGGAAATCCAGCGCCTGATCGGACGGTCGCTGCGCGCCGTTGTCAATCTCGAGGCCCTTGGTGAACGCCAGATCAGCGTCGACTGCGATGTCATCCAGGCCGATGGCGGCACCCGCACCGCGTCTATCACCGGGGCCTGGATTGCGCTGCATGATTGCCTGAAATGGATGGAAGCGCGCAGCATGGTCAAGACCGACAAGGTGCTGAAGGACCACGTCGCCGCAATCTCCTGCGGCATCTTCGCCGATCAGCCGGTCATCGACCTCGATTATCTGGAAGATCTCGTCCGCCGAGACCGACGCCAATTTCGTCATGACCGGCACCGGCGGCATCGTCGAAATCCAGGGTACCGCCGAAGGCAAGCCGTTCAGCCAGGACGAGTTCCTGACGCTGATGGGCCTGGCAAAGGACGGCATTGCCGAACTGGTTGAACTGCAGAAGAAGACCATCGCCGGCGATTGAGGAACACGCCATGCCGATTGCCGCCGTTCTGGAGACAGCGCTCTATGCCGACGATCTTGACGCCGCCGAGGCGTTTTACGGCGGCGTTCTCGGGCTGGAAAAATCTCCCGCGTCGGAAACCGGCATGTGTTCTTTCGCGCAGGCTCCGCTGTGCTGCTGATCTTCAATCCGGCCGAGACCGAAAAGCCCGCTGCCCCCGGTTCGCTCCCAGTGCCCACTCATGGCGCGCGCGGCGCGGGCCATGTGTGCTTCCGGCTGGAACGGGATGATTTCAGCGCGGTGATTGCACAGCTTGAAGCGCGAAACATCGCCATTGAGAGTGACTTTTGCTGGCCAAACGGCGCCCGCTCGATCTATTTCCGCGACCCCGCAGGCAACAGCCTGGAATGCGCGGAAGCAAAGCTCTGGGGACTATAGGAAAATATGCGCAAACTCGAAACCAAGACCATTGTCGTCGCCAGCCACAATGCCGGCAAGATTGCCGAGATCGCCGAATTGATCGGCCCGCTCGGCTTTTCGGCAAAATCAGCCGCCGAGCTTTCCTTCGACGTGCCGGATGAAACCGGAACCACATTCGAGGAAAATGCAGCGATCAAGGCGCTGGCTTCTGCGGAAAAATCCGGACTTCCTGCACTGGCTGACGACAGCGGCATCGTTGTCGATGCACTCGACGGCGCGCCCGGCGTCTACACTGCCGACTGGGCCGAGACCGCAGACGGCAGCCGCGACTTCATGATGGCCATGGAGAAGGTCGAGACAGCGCTTGCGGAAAAAGGCGCGGTGACGCCGGAAGCCCGCACCGCCCGTTTCGTCTGCGTACTCTGCCTTGCATGGCCGGATGGCCACACCGAAACCTTCCGTGGTGAAGTGGAAGGCAACCTCGTCTGGCCGCCGCGCGGCGACAAGGGCCATGGTTATGACCCCGTGTTCCAGCCCGCAGGCCATGACAGGACCTTCGGCCAGATGGAAGCGACCGAGAAAGCAGAAGGCGGCCCGGCCGATGGTGGGGCGCTTTCCCACCGCGCCCGCGCCTTCGCGCTCTTCACCGAGACGGGGCTTTCGCGCTGACCACCGACCCGGCAATGATCGCAGCGATCAATGGCGATAACGGCGACCCGGGTTTCGGCGTCTATCTGCACTGGCCGTTCTGCGCGGCCAAATGCCCCTATTGCGATTTCAACAGCCATGTCCGCCACCAGCCGGTCGACCAGCAGCGCTTTGTCGCGGGTTTCCTGCGTGAAATTGGCCATATGCGGGCGCTTTCCGGCCCCGGACGGTCACCAGCATTTTCATCGGCGGCGGGACCCCTCGCTGATGGAACCCGATACGCTGGGCGCCATTCTCGACGGCGTCGCTGCCGCCTGGCATGTGCCGGACGGCATCGAGGTAACGCTGGAGGCCAATCCCTCGAGCGTGGAAGCCGAACGCTTTCGCGGCTATCGCGCGGCGGGCGTCAACCGGGTTTCCATGGGGGTTCAGGCGTTGAACGACAGGGAACTGCGCTTTCTCGGGCGCCTGCACAATGTCGAGCAGGCCCTTGGTGCAATCCGGCTGGCGCGCGAGATCTTTCCGCGCATGTCTTTCGACCTGATCTATGCCCGGCCCGGGCAGCGCGCCGAAGACTGGGAGCGCGAGCTCAACCAGGCGATTGATCTCGCCGCAGATCACCTCTCGCTCTACCAGCTCACCATAGAGGAAGGCACGCGCTTCTTCGATCTCCACCGTGCGGGTAAGCTCGTCGTGCCTGACGACGACCATGCCGCCCATCTTTACGAAGTCACGCAGGCGGTCACCGCCGGGCGCGGTCTTCCGGCCTATGAGGTCTCGAACCACGCCCGCCCCGGTGCGGAAAGCCGGCACAATCTGACGTACTGGCGCTATGGCGATTATGCCGGGATCGGCCCCGGCGCCCATGGCAGGCTGAATACAACCTCTGGCAAGGTCGCGACCGCAGCCGAAAAACACCCTGAAACCTGGCTGCAGATGGTCGAAGCGGACGGGCACGGCGTAAGCGAGCAGACAACGCTCTCACGCGAACAACAGGCAGACGAACTGCTGCTGATGGGGCTTCGGGTCAGGGAGGGCATCGATATTGCCCGCTGGTCATCGCTTGCCGGTAAACCGCTGGACAGCGAACGCGAGGATTTTCTGATCAGCCTCGGCCTGATCGAGCGGATCGGCAACAGCCGGCTGCGCGCCACGCCAGAGGGCATGTTGCTCTTGAACCGGGTTGTCGCAGAACTCTCCTGACGTTTTGGTTGCACAGTGCTATTATGCACCCGGAACCCGCATCACATGCTGCGCGTTCAAGACTTGAAACAAATTGAGCATCCAGGGAAGAAAGACCGCAACAGATGGCAAGTTCAAGCTACACCCACAGAATGATCCGCGACCGGCTGAGTGCGGCCATCTGCATCATCTTCGGTGTCTATATGGGCTATCTCGCCCATTCCGACGGTGTCGCGCTGGCGCCCTCGCTATTTTACGGCCTGATCGCCTTTGTGCTGCTCGCCATGCTGCTGATGATCCTGAGGAATTTCGTCTATGGGCTGATCCTTGCCGGGCTGATCGTCTGGCTGGCTGCCTATCTCGGCTTCAGCTGGGCCGATCAGCTGATCGGCTATATCGAACAGCTGCTGCAGCTCGGCTACCAGGAATCGCTGAAGCTGTTCATGGCCGCCGAAAAGCCTATTGCCACCTGACGGCGGCCGCGCTCAGGCGGCCAGTCCCGTCAGCAGGGTCTTGAGCTGCTCTTCCGCATCGGCTGAGCGTTCCGAACGGCTGATAAAGCCGCCGCCGAAGACGCGGGCATCATTGCCGGGCGCATCGTAAAGCACACAGGCCTGACCGCTGGCGATCCCGTCCTCGCCTTCCAGAAGATCGACGTAGACGCCGTCATCGTCGACATGCAGCATCACGGGCAGTGGCGGCCGCGTCGAGCGCACCTTGGCGAAACACGAAAACCCGCTTGCAGCCTCTTCAGCCACCGGGCGGTCCCCCAGCCAGTTGACGTCGCGCAGATAAATACGCCTGGTCTCCAGAGCCTCGCGCGGGCCGACGATGACACGGCGCGAGCGGGCATCCAGATAAACCACATAAAGCGGTTCCCCGGTGGCAACGCCCAGCCCCTTGCGCTGGCCGATCGTGTAGCGGACGATGCCCTCGTGGCGGCCAAGCACGCGACCGTCGAGATGCACGATCTCACCGCCAAGTTCAGCATTCGGCTTCAGCTTGGCGATCACGTCGGAATACTTGCCATGCGGCACAAAGCAGATGTCCTGGCTGTCCGGCTTGTCGGCAACGATCAGGCCCATTTCCTCAGCCAACCGACGGGTATCGGCCTTTGGCAGACCGCCGAGCGGAAATCTGAGAAAATCGATCTGTTCCTGCGTGGTCGCAAACAGGAAATAGCTCTGGTCGCGCTCGGCATCCACAGGCCGGTAGAGGGCGCGGCGCATCGGGTTCTCCGGTGTCGGGTTCGACCGGGAACGGATGTAGTGGCCGGTCGCCAGCGCATCGGCACCGAGTTCCCTCGCCGTCGTCAACAGATCAGCGAATTTGACCGTCTGGTTGCAGGCCACACAGGGGATTGGCGTTTCACCGGCGATATAGCTTTCGGCAAACGGATTGATGACCGTCTCGCGGAACCGGGCCTCATAATCCAGCACATAATGCGGGATGCCGAGCCGCTCGGACACGCGACGGGCATCGTCGATATCCTGCCCTGCACAGCATGAGCCTGCGCGGTGCACAGCCGCGCCATGATCGTAAAGCTGAAGGGTGATGCCGAGGACATCATAGCCCTCGCGCTTCAAAAGCCCGGCCACGACCGAGCTGTCAACGCCGCCGGACATCGCCACAACAACGCGCGTGTCCTCCGGCTTCTTGTCAAAACCGAGTGTATTCATGATCCGCCAGTCCAGTTCAAGGTTGGATGTCAAACCGTTTATTTGGCGCTGATATAGAGGCCCTGCCCGCAAGACGCAAGCAAAGCCTTTGCAAGCCGCTCGCTGCGACCGGGTGCATTGTCCTATATGCGTCAGAAGGGACGCACGGCGCTCTAGTGGAATTTTAAAATTTGACATTTGATGGGCGAGGTCGCTGAAACGGACCTCAAATGTCAAATTCATTCCACTAGGCCGCGATCATGGGCGCGATATAGGCCGTATGCACCCAGCCGGTAACAACGCCCTCTCGGCCGTCCGGGTGTTCGGGCGCGACGAAGGCCCAGTCGCCATCCCGGCTCATGATCTTGAGTTGCGTGCCCTTCAGAAGCGTTCCCGGCGGAACCACCTTCTCAAATTGCGCGCCCGGACCGCCGCGCAGATTGAGCCGCCCGGCGGTAACCACCGCCATCGGCTCCCTGTCGTTGGCCTCACCCAGCGTCGCGCGGAAGCGCTCCATGGGGAAGGCCGGCCCCGGATCGGTCTTCCAGCCGCGCGTGTCAATCTCCTCATGGCTGACGATTGCCTTGATCGGATAGTGGCCGATGAGGGCCTGAACCAGATCGAGACCGGTGGCAAGCTGTGCCTCGGGGTAAAGCGGCCAGGCAAACCGGCCTGTGCCGACGCGCTGATGCGGCGCCATCTGATAGCCGCCGGTCTTTTTCAGCGCACGCTCGGTAAACCGCTTGCCATAAGCGTCGGTGAAATCGCCGAGCCCGTTCGGCCTCAGCCAACCGGCATTGACGAATTCGATGCCGACGGAATAGCTGTTGAGCCCCTCCAGCGTGCCATAGCGCGATGGACCGGCATGCCATGCCTTGCGGTTGAACGGTGCAATCTGCCAGGCCGTGCCGTCGCGGTCGATCACGACATGGGCGCTGGAGCCGCGGTTGGATGAGCCGGCTGCAGCGCCCATCAGCCAGTCGCGGCTTGCCGCACCATTCCAGCCGGTGGTGTAATGCAGCACAATGATGACCGGCGGGTTTTGCCGCCGGGCACCCAGATTGGCGGATTGTCCGTACCAGATCCCTGGAATTTTATGGTTTTCGATCCGCATCGTGCGGCTCCTCCCTGCCTGTGAAAACTGCAGGAATCCTAAGCGCTGTGGCCGGGTCGGGAGCTGACGGGGAAAACCGGGGAACAAAAACGCGCGGCCACAGGGACCGCGCGTCATCAACATGTCAGAAAAGAGAAGCTCAGGCCGAAAGCTTGCCGGCAAGCTTGGCAACATGCGCGCCCTGGAAACGGGCGGCTTCGAGTTCGACCGTCGACGGCATACGCGAGCCGTCGCCATCGGTAATGGTGGAAGCGCCGTAGGGTGAGCCGCCCTTGATTTCGTCGAGACCCATCTGACCGGCAAAGGCGTAGGGCAGGCCGACAACCACCATGCCGTGATGGAGAAGCGTCGGAATGAAGCTGAGAATGGTCGATTCCTGGCCGCCATGCTGGGTTGCCGAAGCGGTGAACACCGAGCCGACCTTGCCGACGAGCTTGCCCTGTGCCCAGAGACCACCGGTCTGATCCATGAAGTTGCGCATCTGCGAGGCGACGGTACCGAAGCGCGTTCCGGCACCGAAGATCACGGCATCATACTGGTCAAGTTCGTTCGGGTCGGCAATCGGGGCTTCCTGATCGAGCTTGAAATGCGATGCCTTGGCAACGTCTTCGGGAACCAGCTCGGGAACGCGCTTGATGGTGACTTCGGCGCCTTCGGCAGCGGCACCCTCGGCAACGGCCTTGGCCATGGTTTCGACGTGACCATAGGCCGAGTAATAGAGAACGAGAACTTTAGCCATTTTGGAAAACTCCACTTGGGTTGGCTCAAAAATTGGTAATCGAGAGATAGGCCTTCCGGCTGGGCGAAGTCCAGACGCCGGACGATAGACGCAGTGTTCACTCATCAGCAGGTTCACAACGGCTTTGCCTCACTTACCGAGCCGCGGGCTTGAAGAAAGCCAAACATGGGTCCAAAACGGAACCGCAATTCCTGCTTCAACAGAACCATGGGTCCGACGACAATGAGCGAAGACGACAATCCGACCGCAGCCATGCTCGCCATCGGCGACGAACTCTTGTCCGGACGGACCAAGGACAAGAATATCGGCCATCTGGCAGAAGCCATGACGCTCATCGGGATCGGCCTGAAAGAGGTGCGGATCGTTGCCGACGACGCGGACGCGATCATTGAGGCGGTCAATACGCTGCGGTCTCGCTATACTTATGTATTCACGTCCGGCGGCATTGGCGGCACGCATGACGACATAACCGCCGACTCGGTTTCCACCGCTTTCGGCCTGCCCTGCATCTACAATGACGAGGCAATGACCCGCCTCACCACGCATTACCAGCGGCGCGGCATCGAATTCAACGCCTCGCGTCAGCGCATGGCGCGCATGCCGGAAGGCGCCACACTGATCGACAATCCGGTTTCCACGGCCCCCGGTTTCGTGATCGGCAATATTTACGTGATGGCCGGTGTGCCGAGCATTTTCCAGGCGATGCTCGACAATGTGATCCCCACACTGAAGGGCGGAGTGCCGCTTATTTCCGAGACCGTGGAATGCCCCTTCGGCGAAGGCGATATCGCCGCCAGACTTGGCGAAATTCAGAAGGCCCATCCCGAAACCTCGATTGGCTCCTATCCTCGTTTTTCAGCAGAAGGCTTCCGCACGCAGCTCGTCGTCCGTGCCCGTGAGAAAGCCGACGTCGAGGCCGCCGCCGCCGATATCCGATCCATGCTGGAGGCGATGACGGCACACTGAATTCCGTTCGGCCTTACCCGAAAGACGCGTTTCCGCCCTTCGCATTTTCTGGCAATAGGAATAGACTGTCGTTGCAGTAACTGCCGGAACCGCCAATCGGTCGCCGGCGACCTATATGGGCAGGGAGCCAAGCCCAAGAGGAGCGTTTCAGATGACCTACAAGACCATTCTCGCCGTCATGGAATCACCCACACAGGCTGGTGGTTTCCTGGATTACACCGTTGAGATCGTTCGCTCATTCGACGCACACCTCATCGGCCTCCATGCAGAAACCGTAAACCCGACACCGATCATCGCGCCGATGGAAATTCCGGACCCGATTTCGATCCAGTCGCTGCAGGACATCGCCGAAAAGCGCAGCGCCGAGCTTGGCGAGATATTCCGCAAACGGGCAGACCGGGAAGGCCTGTCCTACGAATGGCGAAAAATCGTCTCCGCCGCCGGCTTTGCCGGTTCCTCGGTCATCGACAGCGCACGCACCTGCGACCTGATCATCGCTCCGCAAGTCAGCCCCGATGCCCCCGGAGATGCGCGATCCGATTTCGAGAGCTTCCTGTTTGAAAGCGGAAGGCCGGTTCTGCTGGTGCCTCATGTCGACAAGGTCGCCAAGCCGTTCAACCGGGTAATGGTCGCCTGGAATGGCTCGCGCGAGGCAGCCCGCGCCACATTTGACGCCATGCCGTTCCTGCTGAAGGCAAACGAAGTCGAGATTTTCTCGGTCAACCCGCATGACAGCGACGAGCAGGAAAGCGGTCTCACAGGCGCCGAAATCGCCTCGACGCTCGCCCGCCATGGCGTCAATGTGACGGCCACCAGCGCCCATGCCGACAAGGCCAAGGCGGGGACCATCATCGAAAACCGGCTGTCGGATAAATCCGTCGATCTTCTGGTCATGGGTGCCTATACCCATTCGCGGCTGTGGGAGATGCTGTTCGGCGGTGTAACCCGCACCCTGCTGGAATCGATGACAGCTGCGACACTGATGTCGCGCTGATCCAGTCTGCCTGATCGCCAAGGCCCATCTTTCCGGTGCCTGACGCCCCGCCCTGCTTGCCTTTTGACGGTGAATGGGGCTAATAGCGATGCCCAACGGCAGAGCGTCATCTGTCTCGGGCATTGCTTGTCCAGAAAACAAGCGCCGGGGCGGGTTCGCATGCCACAGACCGGAGGGTTTTGACCGCCGGCAAAATCATTCTGCGTCAGCGTGCCCCGGAGCCAAACATGTCCCTTCCCGAAAAAGCCTTTCCCGTTACGTGGGATCAGTTTCACCGCGATGCCCGCGCACTGGCCTGGCGCCTCGCTGGCCTCGAACAGACCTTCACCGCAATCGTCTGCGTGACCCGCGGCGGGCTGGTCCCGGCGGCCGTGATCTCGCGGGAGCTTGAAATCCGCCTGATCGAGACGGTCTGCATCGCCAGCTATCACGACTACTCCAGCCAGGGCCAAACCCAGCTTTTGAAGGGCATTTCCGAGGAACTGATCAAAACCGCCGGTGAAGGCGTGCTGATCATCGACGACCTGACAGATACCGGCAATACCGCGCGGGAAGTGCGTGAGATGCTGCCGAAAGCCCATTTTGCCTGCGTCTATGCCAAGCCCAAGGGCGTGCCGACCGTCGATACATTCGTCACCGAGGTCAGCCAGGACACCTGGATCTATTTCCCCTGGGACATGGGCTTCACCTATCAGGAGCCAATCAAGAAGGGTCCGGCGCAATAAGCACGCGCTGATTTTCGGATCGAAAACAACAAACGCCCGGCCGGCTTCCCTTCCGGTCGGGCGTTTGCGTCACGCGGCAGGGGCTACCGCTTGCGGAGACGCGGTCGCGTGGCGGGCGCGAGATAATGCGTGAGGACGGGGCCGGCGACCCAGGCGATCAACAGAATCACTGGCAGCAGGAAGGCACGGGCGTCGTAAAGCGGTGGCACGATGAGGATCACCGAAACGACCGCGGCTGCACCGATAGCAATGATAAGATAAGCAAGAACACGTGCGGGCAGGTTATCCATTGCAGTTTTCCCTTCTTGTTGCATGGTAAACGCAACCTGAAGAGAAGAGTTCCCGGGGACCCGCCGAAAAGGCCTCAGCTGTTGTTGCGATCGCGCCGCAACTTGTCCCACCATTGCAGACGCTTGTTGATTTCGCGTTCGAAACCACGTTCGGGCGGGCGATAGAATTGCTGCCTGCCCATCTCGGTGGGAAAATAATCCTGTCCGGAAAAGGCGTCGGGCTCGTCGTGGTCATAGCGATAACCGGCGTTGTAGCCCTCATCCTTCATCAGCTTGGTCGGCGCGTTGAGGATATGCTTGGGCGGCAGCAACGAACCATGGTTTTTCGCCGCGCGCATCGCCGCCTTGAAGGCGGTATAGACGCCGTTGGACTTCGGCGCGGTGGCCAGATAGACGCAGGCCTCAGCCAGCGCCAGTTCGCCCTCGGGTGAGCCGAGAAAGTCATAGGCATCCTTGGCGGCATTGGCGATAACAAGCGCCTGCGGATCGGCGAGGCCGATATCCTCGCTCGCCATGCGCACCAGACGTCGCCCCAGAAACAGTGGGTCCTCGCCGGCATCGAACATGCGGGCGAGATAATAAAGCGCCGCATCCGGGTCCGAGCCGCGCACCGATTTGTGCAACGCCGAGATCAGATTGTAGTGGCCGTCCTGCCCCTTGTCATAAATCGGCGCGCGGCGCTGGACGATATTCATCAGGCTTTGCGGATCCAGACGTTCGTCCTCGCGCGCAGAACGCCAGATCTCTTCGGCCAGCGTCAGGATCGCGCGGCCATCGCCGTCGGCCATCATCACCAGTGTTTCGCGCGCGGCATCATCCAGCGGCAGCGCCCTGCCCTCGGTCTCTTCGGCGCGCTTCATCAGTTCCGTCAGGCTTTCGCCATCATGCGAGCGGAAGGTCAGCACCCGCGCGCGCGACAGAAGAGCCGCATTGAGTTCGAAGGACGGGTTTTCGGTCGTCGCCCCGACAAGAATGATGGTGCCATCTTCCATGACGGGCAGAAAACTGTCCTGCTGGGCGCGGTTGAAGCGGTGTATCTCGTCGACGAACAGCAGCGTCTGGCGCCCGTTCATGCGCCGGGCGCGGGCCGATCTCGAACACTTTCTTGAGGTCAGCCACGCCGGAAAAGATGGCCGAGATCTGCTCGAAGGCGAGATTGGCCTCGCCGGACAACAACCGCGCCACAGTGGTCTTGCCTGTGCCCGGAGGCCCCCAAAATACCATCGATCCAAGAGAACCGGAGCCGATCATCCGCGTCAACGCACCATCGGGGCCGGTCAGATGCGGTTGACCGGTGACCTCGGCAAGCGATTTTGGCCGCAACCGATCGGCAAGCGGCCGCTTGTTTTCGATGTCTTCGGGGACGTGCGGGGCAAACAGGTCGGTCATCTGAGTATCTGGTTTATCATCCTGCCGCCGCGATTGACGGAAAAGCGCCACTGGACGGGGTGTGTCCGGCCTCGCCTTCAAGCGTCCGTGTCGTGTCGATTGCCTCGCCATTGACGGAAACGATCACATCGCCTTTCGCAAAGCCGATACGTGCGGCAGGCGTGCCTTGTTCGATATCGCTCACCACCACTCCATCACTGATGCCGGAAAGGCGCAACTCCTCAGACACACGTGGCGAAATGTTTTCCACCGTCAGACCGGAGAATGGAGAAGCACCGTCGATCACGCGCGTGTCGCGCGGTGGATCTTCCGGCGCAAGCTGCAAGGGCAGTGCCACGTGGGCAATCTCACCATTCCGCTCGACGGTCAGGTCGGCGCTATTGCCGATACCGGCGACCGTCAGCCGGTAGAGCAGAGCATCGGGGTGTTCGACCGGAATATCATTGACGGCAATGATCACAGAGCCTGGTTCGAGCCCCGCCTTTTCCGCCGGACTGTTCGGCCGTATGGCCGAGATGATGGCTCCGCGCGCCGCCTTGAGCCCCAGCGCCTCAGCAATATCCGAGCTGACCGGACCGAAGGACGCCCCGACATAGGGTCGCTGGAAACTGGCATCCCCGTTTTCAGCCGCCGCCAGAAACACTTTCACCATATTCGCAGGAATCGCGAAACCGACGCCATTCGACCCGCCGCCGGAGGAAAAGATCGCCGTGTTGATGCCGATCAGCTCACCATTCATGCTCAACAGCGCGCCGCCGGAATTGCCGGGGTTGATCGCTGCATCGGTCTGTAGAAAAAGCCGAATTCGCCATCATTGACGGAATTGCGCGCCCGACCCGAAATGATGCCGCTGGTCACCGTCTGGCCGACCGCAAACGGATTGCCGATGGCAAGCGAAAGGTCGCCGACCTCGACCGCATCGGAATTGCCGATCGGCACGGTCGGGAATTCCTCGTCGGCGTCAATTTTCAACACCGCGAGATCGTAACGATCATCCTTCAACAGCACCGTGCTGGAAAATTCGCGTCCGTCGGAAAGCGCCACCCGAACATCATCTGCCCCGGCGATGACGTGGTTATTGGTGATCACCATGCCGTTGCCGGTGACGATCACGCCGGATCCGAGCGAGGTTTGCCGCTCGGAGCGACCCGGCATCTGCTCGCCGAAGAACCGGCTGAAGAACGGATCGGAAAACAAGGGCGACATCCGCCGCTGCACCATGCGCTCGGCATAGACATTGACGACGGCGGGCGCGGTTTCCTTGACCAGCGGCGCAAAGGACAGCATCACTTGTGCCTGTCCTTGTGGCACTTCCCGCTCGGCCAGAGCCTGGCTGCCGCCGCAAAGCGCCAGAGAAAGCGAAAGCGCGCCTGCAACGGCAAAGCGCTTCGATTTCAGCCCCCCGGCGCGGCACTGCACCGGCTCCGGCAGCAAAACTCATCGGCTCTTTCATCATGTCCATTGCCATTCAGAATTCCTTCATGTGTAACGACATAGCCTTTTGGAAGTCCCGGCGATAGAGATGCTTACGCCGGAGGCATGATGCAAGGCTAGAAAGGCTGTTTGGCCAAAGCATGAAATTGCCGCAATTCCGGCTGCACTTTTCAAAACATCTGGCATGCGCCAGTTTCACAAGAGGAGATCGCAATGCCCCGCAAAACCTATCTCGCCTTCGGCAGCCTGCCGGCAACGATGGCACTGGCCCTGACGCTTTCCATGTCCGCCCCCTTCGGCGGCGCCAACGAGGCCAGAGCAGCCAGCTTCGACTGCTCGGCTTCCGGCCTGACCCCGAACGAGAAGACCATCTGCGCCAACCTCACGCTCAATGATGACGATGTAAAGATGGCGACCATGTACACCATGCTCAAGGGCCTCTTCGCCATGGGCGTTTCCGGCAATATGGCCGACGACCAGAAGGCATGGCTGAAGCAGCGCGAGGCCTGCGGTACCGACGTCTCCTGCATCGAAAAGGCCTATCAGGTTCGGATTGGTCAGTTGCAGAAGCTCTATGACGGGATCGACAAGCCTATTTGAGTGTTACCGTATCCAGAGCCACCGCTTTTCAACAGTGATGCAAGCGATCTAGCCATTTCGATTCGCCACACTATTTTTACGGAAAACGAGCAGTTGCCTCAAGGTGATCGGGAGAACCGCTCTGCTAGAAACCGAGCCATGCTTCGACAAACGAAACGATGCCTGACTGTCCTTCTCCTCGCTGCACTTGCGAGTGCAGAAGGCTGCGCGCGAATCCCCGCAGCCGATGTCGACTTTCTTGAGCAGCGGATTCCCGTCGGCAGACAGTCTTCCACAGCCCGTCTCGACCTGGAGAAACGAGGCTTCAGTCAGAGAGAGCTTATTGGTACAACCGATTATAGCTATAACGCTGCAAAGAAGCGGGCTGAAGAGCGGACGGTGGGGCTGCAGGAACTTGCTCGGCAAAATATCGGGTTTGTCGATCTGAAAGGCGAACCTGAAGGGCAGCTCTCCTGCTTCTCCAAAGAGTACAGCGTATTCCTTGGCAGCGGATGGCGACTGATCTGCTGGACCGTCAACGAAGACAACCTAATCACCTGGAGACAGGCGGGCTGGGTGGGCGTAGGCTTGTGACGCTTTTGCCCAGACCATGCTTGAAAACTACCTTGATGCCGGAGGCACCGTATGCGATGTCTTCAAAACGCGAATTCCGCCGGAAAGGCGTTCCTCGGGTGCCAAGCTGAAAAAGCTCAGCCTTGTCGACAGAATCTTCCTTTCTCGCCGCAAGGTCGCGAAAGTGTCGCGAATTGCCGATCACATCACGCTTTACCACATTGTTTCTGATGACTTTCGCTTTGTTGTCAAATTTCGTTACGCCGGCAATGTGCAATACCACAAGTTGACCGACCAAGAGGCACGAACACTCGTCAATGCACTTTCTGAGAGCGATGGGCCCTAAAACTTTTGCCGAGTGTCAATGCGCCAGACTTGCCACGACATGTGCCGTGAGCTTGCCTCATTCGAGCGCGCGTAATTAGCCTCATAGCATCCAGACACAAAAAGGCGCGGCCCTCAGGGACCGCGCCTTCTGCATCCGTAAACCCAATACCCTCGCCTATTCCGGCAGGATGCGCACAGCGCCCCTATCGGCGCTGGCGGCGAAGGCGGCGTAGGCCTTGAGCGCGGTCGTCACCTTGCGGCGGCGGGGTGCTCCGGCTTCCAGCCCTTTTCGTCCTGCGCGCTGCGCCGGGCTTCAAGCTCGGCGGGCGAGATGCGCAGATCGATCGTCCGGCCGGGGATGTCGATATCGATCATGTCGCCCTGACGCACGAGGCCGATCGTGCCGCCCTGGGCTGCTTCGGGCGAAGCATGGCCGATGGAAAGGCCGGATGTGCCGCCTGAAAAGCGTCCATCAGTGATCAGTGCGCAATCCTTGCCGAGGCCCTTCGACTTCAGATAGCTGGTCGGATACAGCATTTCCTGCATGCCCGGCCCGCCCTTCGGCCCTTCGTAGCGGATGACGACAACATCGCCGGCCTTGACCTCGTTGGAGAGGATGCCCTTGACCGCCGCATCCTGGCTTTCGAAGACCACAGCGGGGCCGGAGAATTTCAGAATGCTCTCGTCAACGCCAGCGGTCTTCACGATGCAGCCGTCGAGCGCGATATTGCCCTTGAGAACGGCAAGACCGCCATCCTTGGAGAACGGATGCTCGGCATTGCGGATCGCACCGGAAACCCGGTCGAGATCGAGCTCGGACCAGCGGCGCTCCTGCGAGAATGCCTGCTGTGACGGGACGCCACCCGGGGCGGCCATGAAGAAGTTGCGCACGCTTTCGGAATTGGTGCGCACGATATCCCATTGGTCGATAGCGTCGCCCAACGTCGCCGAATGCACGGTCGGACTATCGCGCTTGATCAACCCGGCCCGGTCCAGCTCGCCGAGGATCGCCATGATGCCGCCGGCGCGGTGGACGTCTTCCATGTGAACGTCGTTCTTCGCCGGCGCAACCTTGCACAGGCACGGCACGTAGCGCGACAGCCTGTCGATATCGTCCATGGTGAAGTCAAGTTCCGCCTCATGGGCGGCGGCCAGAATATGCAGCACGGTATTGGTCGAGCCACCCATGGCGATATCGAGTGTCATGGCGTTTTCAAACGCCGCCTTGCTGGCAATATTGCGCGGCAGCGTCGTCTCGTCATCCTGCTCGTAATAGCGGCGGGCGAGATCGACGATCCGGTGGCCAGCTTCCTCGAACAGGCGGCGGCGGTCTGCGTGGGTCGCAAGCGTCGAGCCATTGCCCGGCAGCGACAGGCCGAGGGCTTCCGTCAGACAGTTCATCGAATTGGCGGTGAACATGCCGGAGCAGGACCCGCAGGTCGGGCAGGCCGAGCGCTCGATCGACTGGACGTCGCTGTCGGAATACTTGTCATCGGCGGCGGCGACCATGGCGTCAACCAGATCCAGCGCCTGTTCCTTGCCGTTCAGCACCACCTTGCCGGCCTCCATCGGGCCGCCGGAAACGAAAACGGTGGGGACGTTGAGGCGCAGCGACGCCATCAGCATGCCGGGGTGATCTTGTCGCAATTGGAGATGCAGACCATCGCATCGGCGCAGTGGGCATTGACCATGTATTCGACGCTGTCGGCAATGATCTCGCGCGACGGCAGCGAATAGAGCATGCCGTCATGGCCCATGGCGATGCCGTCGTCGACGGCAATGGTGTTGAATTCCTTGGCAACGCCACCGGCCGCCTCGATCTCGCGGGCGACAAGCTGGCCGAGGTCTTTCAAATGCACGTGACCGGGCACGAACTGCGTGAAAGAATTGACGACGGCGATAATCGGCTTGCCGAAATCGCCATCCTTCATGCCGGTTGCGCGCCAGAGACCGCGCGCGCCGGCCATGTTGCGTCCGTGTGTCGTCGTTCTGGAACGATAGGCAGGCATGGGTGCTTCCTTTCTTAAATCAGGCGTTCACAGCACATATGACCTATCCGGTCCTCCTCAATGTGCTCCTGCGCCTCACGCAGGTATCGCCGCTTGTGGTGGTGGTATCCCATATAGGCCGGGCTGTCACTATCGGTTAGCGGCAAAACGGTACTCTCCGGTACGGTTACTCCAAAAACCGGAGACCGCCCCATAAGCAATTGCTTACGCGCACCCAGATCAGCCATAAGCAGATGGACGGCTGTGCTTCAAGGCAGCAGATGGGGGCGTTGCGCTCCACATGCGGAGCGTCGTACCAACAGAGGAATTACCATGATCCGTTCACTGATGCTTGCGGCCTCGCTCATTGCCGCCCCCGTCACCGCATTCGCAATGCCCGCCATCGGCGATATCGTCGGCACCACTCCTACGGATGCCGCTACAGCTCTGCAAAGGCCGGTTGCAACCTCAAGGGCTTTGAGGCCGAGGCTGGCATGATCGAGGCAAAGTGCTACGATGAAAACAATGTGATGCACGAAGTCTATATCAGCCCGAAGACCGGCGCGATCGTCAAAATTTCCGGAAAAGACTGACATGTCGAGGACTGGACAAGCAGGGAAAGGGGCAATGATTGCCCCGCCCAACCCGTGGGACCCGATTGTGCGCCTCAGTCACTGGTTGATTGCCGCCGCAGTCATCATCAACGGTCTGATTTCAGAGCCGGGCGGAGCCATCCACATCTGGATCGGCTGGATCGCGATGGCTGTGCTGATCATTCGTCTTGTCTGGGGTTCATTGGCCCGAAGGAAGCCCGGTTTGCCGCCTTCCTCCCGGATCCGCGTGCAGCGGCATCGCATCTTTTCTCGCTGCTGCGTGGCAAGCCAAAAGAATACCCCTCGCACAACCCGGCCGGTGCGATGATGGTCTATGCGCTCTGGGCCTGCCTTGCCGCGGTGATCGCGACGGGACTGATCATGACGGACGCCAAAACCCCGATCGCTATCGCAAAGAGCGCGCTGCGGTCGAACAGGGTGACTGGTCTGTGCTTGTGACGGATGGCGATTCTGATAGCGAGGCATCCTCAGAGAGCGATGTCGTGAAAGCAGTGCATGAAACGGCGGCCAATCTCATGCTAATATTGGCGCTCATTCATGTCGCAGGTGTTGCGGCAGAAAGCTACGCGCTCAGGAGAAATCTTGTCCGCCCGATGATCAAGGGTCCAACCCGTTGACGAGACTTCAGAAAACAACACGGCAAGGGCGGTCACAGACGATCGCCCTTGCGATCTTCATGCTTCTTCAGAGCGTAGCAGCGCTTTTCTTCGTTGCCGATGCTGTTCGCGACCTTGTCTCCGGTCCAGCGGGCGCTGAGTCGATTATCGAGGCGTTGACGGCATTCGTTCTCGTGTTCGGCATATTTATGGCTGGCTGGCAGTTGCGGCTGACGCTGGAACGCATGGCTGCGCAAGGCCGCGCGCTCGATATCGCCAGCGGCGATTTCGTTCGTATCATCGAAACACAATTTGATGTCTGGGGCCTGACGGCGGCAGAGCGGGAAGTCGGCATGCTCGCACTGAAGGGCATGGACATGTCGGAAATCGCCAACCTGCGCGGATCGGCCCAAGGCACGGTGCGCGCTCAGATGGCCCGGATTTATGCCAAGGCCGGGGTTTCGGGCCGCGCCCAGTTTGCCGCATGGTTTGTCGAAGAGCTTCTGGGAGAAGGCATCTCGCACGCCGGGTCTGACGAAAAAGAATGATTGAGACCTGACGGCTGACGCGGCAGGCAGATCGCGCGCCCCTCACGCCCCGAACACAAAAACGTGGTCTCGAAGTTTCTTGTGCAAGCTGAAACTATCGGCGATGTTCCAACGTAATAGTTCATAATGAGCATTACGGGAGACATTTCGATGTCCGCTTACAAGCCGCCCCATATACCTGCATCCGAGATCACACCGGAACATCTTTATCTGAAACGTCGCACGCTTCTGGCTGCGGGCCTTGCCGCCGGCGCCACTTTTGCGACGGGCTTTGGCCAGGCCAGCGCAGCCGCGCTCTCGCAGGGTGAGGACCTGAAGACCGTTCCCGGCCCTTTCCCCAAGCCCGCGCGCGCCGAGACCGGCTTCGAGGACATCACCCACTACAACAATTTCTACGAATTCGGCACAGGCAAGGCTGATCCGTTCAAGAATTCGGAAAACTTCCAGCCCTATCCCTGGACCTTCGAAATCGGCGGCATGGTGCAAAAGCCGCAGACTGTCGATATCGAAACACTGATGACGAAGTTTCCGCTGGAAGACCGCGTCTATCGCATGCGATGCGTGGAAGCGTGGTCGATGGTCATTCCATGGGTCGGCATTCCGCTAAAATCGATCATCGATATGGCGGAACCGACCGGCGCGGCAAAATATGTTGCCTTCGAGGGCGTGGTGCGGCCGGAGCAAATGCCCGGCCAGAGCGGTTTCGGTCAACCCATGCCGTGGCCCTATGTCGAGGGCTTGCGTCTCGACGAGGCCAACCACCCGCTCACCATCATCTCTGTCGGGCTTTACGGCAAGACGCTGCTGAACCAGTCGGGCGCGCCGATGCGCCTGGTCGTGCCGTGGAAATACGGCTTCAAGGGCATCAAATCGATCACCAGGATCACGCTCACAGACAAACAGCCGCCCAATAGCTGGAACCTGCTGCAGCCGAGCGAATATGGCTTTTACGCCAATGTGAACCCGAATGTGCCGCATCCACGCTGGAGCCAGGCGACGGAACGTGTGATTGGCGAAGGCGGCGGGCTTTTCGGCGGCGGCAAGCGGATCGACACGCAGATCTTCAATGGTTATGGCGACGAGGTCGCGAGCCTCTATGCCGGCATGGACCTTGCGAAGAATTACTGACCCGGTGGCGCAAAACATGGCCCAGAAATCTGCAAAAAACAGGCGCCGCCCGGTGGCGGCCGGCTTCCGTCTGGGCGCTCTATATCGTGGGGCTTTTGCCCGCGCTCTGGTATTTCTGGCTCGGCGCGACCAACAATCTCGGTGTCGATCCGGTCAAGACCTTCGAGCACCTGCTCGGCATATGGGCACTGCGGTTCATCCTGCTGACACTCTGCGTGACGCCACTGAGAGATCTCGCCGATATCAACCTGCTGCGCTATCGCCGCGCCCTTGGCCTGCTCGGCTTCTATTACGTCTCGTTCCACTTCCTGGTCTATTTGGTGCTCGACCAGCAGATGAATATTTCCGTCGTGGTGCAGGACGTTATCAAGCGCCCCTTCATCACCTTCGGCATGATCGCGCTTGTGCTTCTGATCCCGCTGGCGCTCACCTCCAACAACTGGGCGATCCGCACGCTGAAGCAAAACTGGTATCGGCTTCACAAGCTGGTTTATGTGATTGCGGCCCTTGGCACGCTGCATTTCGCCATGGGCCGCAAGGTGATCGGCCCGGAAATCATGTTCTATATCGCCGTTTGCGTCGCTCTCCTCGGCTATCGCCTCATCCGGCCAAAGCTGATGGAGCGCAAGCGCGCGAAGAAAGGGCAGCTCGGCTGCAGGCGGGCGCCAGATAGCGAGGCGCCGGAGCCGGACAACCGCGCCACAATACATCCATACCGAGCCTCAATATCGCCATTACTCTGCGTCAGTTTCCGCGCACTCAACAGAATGCGCGGGGACATGACCGATTTGGCGGCAGGCAGAAGCACGTGGGCACCCGATCGGTGGCTAACCGACATTGCGCCCGATCCGGCGCTCAGGGGCTTCGCCGCTTCTGCGTGGAGTTCCTGTTCTTCGGCTTCAAGGAGGCCCGCGCCTGCCTGTTTGCGGGGCTTTTCTTCATCGCGATCTTTGCCGCGCCGCGCGAAGGACTTGCCGGCATTCCCCGCTACGATCTGCTTTTAATCATCGCGCTTGTCATCCAGCTTGCGATGATCCGGTTCGGGCTGGAGACGATGGACGAGTTCAAGGCGATCTGCCTGTTCCACGTCGTCGGCTTTGCGCTCGAGGCGTTCAAGACATCGGGGGCGATTCAGTCCTGGGCCTATCCGGATTTCGCCTATACCAAGCTTCTCGGCGTGCCGCTTTTCTCCGGCTTCATGTATGCCGCCGTCGGCAGCTATATCATTCAGGCCTGGCGCCTATTCGACCTTCGCATCATACACCACCCGCCCTACTGGATGGCGACGCTCGTGGCGCTGGCGATCTATCTCAACTTCTTCACCCACCACTATATCGGCGACTATCGTTGGTATATCGCAGCTTTGGCGATCGGTCTTTATGCCCGCACCACCGTGATCTTCCGCCCCTATGACCGCGATCTCAAGATGCCGATGTTGCTCGCCTTCGTGCTGATCGGCTTCTTCATCTGGCTCGCTGAAAACATCTCGACCTTCTTCTCGGTCTGGCAGTATCCGGACCAGCTCGGCGCATGGTCGACCGTGCATATCGGCAAATGGAGCTCATGGTCCCTGCTCGTCATCATGACCTTCACCATCGTGGCCTCGCTGAAGCATGTGCGGGCGACGATTGATGTGCCGCGTTAGCTTTGCCCTTTGTGTAGCGTAACCCGAAATGCTGACCATTTCTGACAAAACGCTGACAGACCGTCTGTTATCACGGAGTCAGGGTTCAGGACAAAGAACGTCCGATCGTGTCCCTGCATGTGGTGTAGTTGGATCGGTGGTCACCAGTGTTTTCCGCTAGGGTCGGGTTGTCAAAGACCAACCTGATGGAAAGACCACCGATGACCGACGATATGATGAACCTGCGCTCACTGATTGAGAAGAGCGCCGATGCCGATTTGCTCCGCGAGATGATCGGCTTTGCCGCCGAGAAGCTGATGGCGCTGGAAGTGAGCGCGAAGACCGGCGCGGGCTATGGCGAGAAGAACGCGTTCCGGCATGCCCAGCGCAACGGCTACCGCGACCGGGACTGGGAGACGCGAGCAGGGACGGTGGAGCTTCGCATTCCGAAGCTTCGCACCGGCAGCTATTTCCCGAGCTTCCTCGAACCACGGCGCATGGCCGAGAAGGCACTGACGGCGGTGATCCAGGAGGCCTATATCCAGGGCGTCTCGACCCGATCCGTCGATGATCTGGTGAAGGCCATGGGCATGTCTGGCATCTCCAAGAGCCAGGTCTCCCGACTTTGCGAGGAGATCGACGACAAGGTGAAGGCCTTTCTCGAAAGGCCTATTGAAGGAGAATGGCCCTACCTCTGGATTGATGCCACCTACATGAAGGTCCGGCGCGGCGGGCGGATCGTCTCCGTCGCCGTCATCATTGCCGTCGGCGTCAACACCGACGGCCGGCGCGAAGTGCTCGGCATGGAGGTTGGCACATCCGAGGCGGAGCCGATCTGGACGGAATTCCTGCGCAAGCTGACAAGGCGGGGTCTGCGCGGCGTCAAGCTGGTCGTCTCCGATGCCCACGAGGGCATCAAGGCAGCCGTGTCGAAGGTGCTTTGCGCCACCTGGCAGAGGTGCCGGGTCCATTTCATGCGCAATGCGCTCGCCCATGCCGGGAAGAACGGGCGGCGGGTCGTCTCCGCCTTCATCGCCACCGCCTTTGCACAGGACACGCCGGAGGCGGCGAGCACCCAGTGGCGCAATGTTGGGGACTGTCCTGATTTTTGTGCTCTGGCGTGGTAACTGCTCTTTGAGGAGACCCACGTATGAGCATCGACAAAGAACTCCTGGACCGCCTGATGCAAGGGCGCTCGCCCGGTGACCTTTTCGGCAAGGATGGTATTCTGTCCGAACTGACGAAAGCACTGGCCGAACGTGCCCTGAGCACCGAGATTGACGTCCATCTCGACGAAGAGCGGGCTGAGGCTGTGCCCGAAGGCCATAACGAGCCGGCAAACCGCCGCAATGGCAGCAGCAGCAAGACGGTGACCACCGACAGCGGCAAGGTGGTCCTCGACATCCCACGCGACCGCAACGGCACCTTCGATCCGGTGCTGATCGCCAAATACCAGCGCCGCTTTCCCGATTTCGACCGCAAGATCATCTCGATGTATGCCCGGGGCATGACGACCCGGGAGATCCAGGGGCATATCGAGGAAATCTACGGCGTGGAGGCGTCCCCGGCCTGATTTCCGCCATCACCGATAGCGTGATGGATGAGGTCACGGCATGGCAGAACCGGCCTCTGGAGCCCTGCTATCCGATCGTCTTCATGGACGCGATCCGGGTCAATATCCGCAGCGACGGCGCGGTCTCCAACAAGGCGGTGTTCGTGGCGCTGGCGATCCTTCCGGACGGCACGCGCGACGTGCTGGGCCTGTGGTTCCAGGCCAATGAAGGCGCCAAATTCTGGGCCAGCGTGCTTTCCGATCTGCGCAACCGGGGTGTTCAGGACATTCTGATCGCCGTGGTCGACGGCCTCAAGGGCTTTCCGCAGGCCATCGAGGCAGCCTTCCCGAGGACGCAGGTTCAGACCTGCATTGTCCATCTCCTGCGCCATTCCATGAATTTCGCCAGCTACAAGGACCGCAAGGCCGTCGCCAAGGCGCTCAAGACGGTCTACACCGCCGTGAATATCGAGGCGGCGGAAGAAGCGCTGGCAACTTTCGAGGACAGTGACCTTGCCAGGCGCTATCCGGCGATCGCGCCAAGCTGGCGGCGGGCCTGGAACGAGGTCATCCCGTTTCTCGACTATCCGCCCGAGGTGCGCAGGCTGATCTACACCACGAATTCCATTGAGGCGCTGAACTCGAAAATCCGGCGCGCCGTCAGAACGCGCGGACACTTCCCGAGCGATGAGGCTGCGGCCAAGTTGATCTATCTGGCCCTCAATGCTACCTCAACCGAGTGGAAGCGTTCAGTGCGAGAATGGCACGCCGTCAAAAGCCAGCTCGCAATCATGTTCGAAGAACGTTTCCTATGTCCTGAAACAACGCCAGGGCACAAAATTCTAGACAGTCTCCAATGTTGCCGACCAGATCAGGCCGAACGTGCCGAAACTCGCCACGCTCATGGACAGCGCCGAACAGGACGTGCTCGCCTATATGACCTTTCCCAGGCAGCATTGGGCCAAGCTTCACTCGACAAACCCGATCGAACGCCTGAACGGCGAGATCAAGCGCCGCACCGAGGTCGTCGGCATTTTCCCCAACGATGACGCCATCGTCAGACTGGTCGGCGCGCTACTCCTCGAACAAAACGACGAGTGGGCCGTCCAGCGGTCCCGCTACATGACCCTTGAGACCATCGCCACAATGAGCGATGATCCGCTCATCAGCCTGCCCGCTGCGGCAAGCTGATCCGTTCCCAGCCCTGTCCGGAAGGCATGGCGAACGCCGAAGCTACACCACGCTGCGGGACACGATCCAACGTCCGGCAACTATACTTCCTGGCGCGCACAGCAACCGCCGGCACCCTAAATTGGGAAAGCCAGAAGTCGACCTCCCTATCATGCCCGCCCTTGAAGCGGCTATTGTGATGATAGATAACAGCACACCGACCTTGCGCCAAATCCACTACCTCTGAAAGTGGGATACGCTTGCCGAAATCAAGGGATCTTCTTCGGTGGCCGCTATCGTAGACAATACCGTTGTCCGGATCAGCAAACACCACGTCACATCCATCAATAGTAGAAAGCAACTGGAGAAACCACTGCTTTCGCCAACTCGATCTATCTGATGCTGGCATAGTCGATGTATCCAAAGCGCGATCGAACACGATACTATCTTGGACAACAGGGACGAGCGAATCGATTGAGCGCGCACCGCGAACCACGCGACGCAAATGCTGGAACAGCTCTGGATCGAACTTCTCCCATAGTTCGGGCCTATCCAGATAGGCTATATGCCTGCCGTCGCCGCCCCGGGTTTCATCTGGATAGCGGTACCAAGCAATTCCCAACTTCTTATCCGCTGAAATAGCTCGCAGCAGACCAAACTTTATATAGTCACCGACGTCCCCGGCATAACGATCCTGCATCGTCGCTTTTCCTAATAATGAACTCGGTTGAATATAGAAAAGCCGGGCGCTTTCGCACCCGGCTCTCAATTCAGTCCACTTCAGTCAGAAGACCTTAAGCGGCTTCCATTTCCGAGATCGGCTTCTGCGGCCACGCGGGCCTTGTCTTCGGCGCCCTTGGCGTTCACGTCGCGGTCAACGAATTCGATGACGGCGAGAGCCGCGTTGTCGCCGTAGCGGAAGCCGGCACGCATGATGCGCGTATAGCCACCGTTGCGGTCTGCGTAACGCGAAGCAATAACGTCAAACAGCTTCTTGACGGCTTCGACATCCTTGACCTGCGAGATCGCCTGACGGCGCGCATGCAGATCACCGCGCTTGCCGAGGGTGACAAGCTTTTCGACGATCGGGCGAATTTCCTTCGCCTTCGGCACAGTGGTAACAATCTGCTCATGGATGATGAGCGAGACAGCCATGTTTGCAAACATCGCCTTGCGATGGCTTGCCGTTCTGTTCAGCTTGCGGCCTGCAATTTTATGGCGCATTGCTATTCTCCTTCACTTGCAGGCAACAAGCCCGCAGTATGAGTGGTTAGTACTGATCCTCGTACCGCTTGGCGAGGTCCTCGATATTTTCCGGCGGCCAGGCCGGCACTTCCATGCCAAGATGCAGGCCCATCGAGGCCAGCACTTCCTTGATCTCGTTCAGCGACTTCCGACCGAAATTCGGCGTACGCAGCATTTCGGCTTCGGTCTTCTGGATAAGATCGCCGATATAGACGATGTTGTCGTTCTTCAGGCAGTTGGCCGAACGGACGGAAAGTTCCAGCTCGTCGACCTTCTTGAGAAGGGCCGGGTTGAAGGCGAGTTCGGTGACATCGTCTTCTTCCGTATCCTTCTGCGGTTCCTCGAAGTTGACGAAAACGCCAAGCTGGTCCTGAAGAATACGGGCCGCAAAGGCAACAGCGTCTTCACCAGAGACCGAACCATCCGACTCGATCGTCATCAAGAGCTTGTCATAGTCGAGAACCTGACCCTCACGGGTGTTTTCGACCTTGTAGGACACCTTGCGAATCGGCGAGTACAGGCTGTCGACCGGAATGAGGCCGATCGGCGCGTCTTCCGAGCGGTTACGCTCGGCAGGCACGTAGCCCTTGCCGTTGTTGACCGTGAACTCCATGCGGATTTCCGCAGCTTCATCCAGCGTGCAGATAACGAGGCCCGGGTTAGAATCTCGATATCGCCAACGGTCTGGATATCGCCTGCAGTCACCACGCCGGGGCCCTGCTTGCGGACAACCATGCGCTTGGCTTCATCGCCTTCCATGCGGATGGCGATTTCCTTGATGTTCAAAACGATGTCGGTGACATCCTCACGAACACCTGGGATCGACGAGAACTCGTGCAGCACGCCGTCGATCTGAACGGCGGTGACAGCAGCGCCACGCAGCGACGACAGAAGAACGCGCCGCAGCGCATTGCCGAGCGTCAGACCGAAGCCGCGTTCCAGCGGTTCAGCAACGAGCGTGACCTTCTTGGCCCCGCTGGAAGTGAACTCCACCTTCGACGGCTTGATCAGTTCCTGCCAGTTTTTCTGTATCATGTTTCTACCTTTCGTTCGCCGCACTATCCAATCGTGACGGCCGAGCTTCGTAGAACCGGAGCTTCACACGGAAACGCCGGAGCAAATTGACAGCTGATTAAACGCGACGCTTCTTGCGCGGGCGGCAACCATTGTGCGGGATCGGCGTAACGTCGCGGATCGACGTGATGACGAAACCAGCAGCCTGGAGCGCGCGCAGAGCCGACTCGCGACCCGAACCGGGACCGCAGACTTCGACTTCAAGCGACTTCATGCCATGTTCCTGAGCCTTCTTGGCGCAGTCTTCAGCAGCGATCTGGGCAGCAAACGGGGTCGACTTACGCGAACCCTTGAAGCCCTGGGCACCGGCAGACGACCAGGCAATGGCGTTGCCTTGTGCATCTGTGATGGTGATCATCGTGTTGTTGAACGACGAGTTGACGTGGGCAACGCCCGACGAAATATTCTTGCGCTCTTTACGACGAACGCGTGTGGCTTCTCTGGCCATGATCTTCCTTCCGTTGATCTCTTCACCGCCGTAGTCCCAGCGGCTCCACCGACGAGGCCCCGGTTAAAACCGACACCCTGTCATTCACGCAGAAAGCCGGCGTAAACCGCCGGCTCTGTCCGGATTGGATATAATCCGAAATTACTTCTTCTTGCCTGCAATCGCCTTTGCCGGGCCCTTGCGGGTACGGGCATTGGTGTGCGTGCGCTGACCGTGAACCGGAAGGCCACGACGGTGACGCAGGCCACGGTAGCAACCAAGGTCCATCAGACGCTTGATATTCATCGAGTTCTCACGACGCAGGTCGCCTTCGACCATGTAGTCGCGGTCGATCTTTTCACGAACCTGCAGAACTTCCGCGTCCGTCATCTCATGCACCCGGCGTTCTGCCGGAATGGATGCGGCTTCACAGATTTCCTGTGCGAATTTCGGTCCAATCCCGTGAATATACTGCAGCGCGATTACTACGCGCTTGGCAGTCGGGATGTTGACGCCAGCAATACGAGCCACGCCGATTCTCCTTAGCAATTATCATGGGCAGTTTGCCTAAGTCTGGCACTTGCCGGTTTCTAGCAGACGGACACGCCGCCTCAAATAGCTCTGCTGCAACAAAATTCCGTGGCAAAACCGGTCCCGTTCGAAATCAAAAGGACTTTGACAGTCTTGCCAAGTGTCGCGAGTTGGAGCGCTCATAGCGGAAACAGCGCCTCAATGCAACTATTTCCTTAATTTTTGTGACAGCCGGAAGCCGCATGCCCGGACGTCAGTTCGCGTTTTCAACACCGGCCCCGCCCCTTCAAACATCGGGGATACGGCACGGCAAAATCAGATCTTTGCCAGAACCTTCTCGATACTGGCCGTCACGGTGTCCATATCAGACATACCGTCAACCGAGGAAAGCGTACCCTTGGCATAGTAGTAGCCAATCAGCGGCGCAGTTTCCTTGTAATAGGCCTTCAGGCGCTTTTCGACAGTCTCACGGTTGTCATCCGGACGACGCTTGAATTCGGTCGATCCGCACTTGTCGCAAACGCCATCCGCCTTCGGCTTGTGGAAGTCGTCGTGATAGCCCGTGCCACACTTGGCGCAGCTGTAGCGGCCAGCGATTCGCTCTGCCAGCGTCTCGTCATCAACCTTGATCTCGATCACGGCATCGAGTTCGATACCCTTGGTCGAAAGCATTTTCTCGGTAGCATCTGCCTGCACCAGCGTGCGCGGGAAACCATCGAGGATGAAGCCATCCTTACAGTCGTCCTGATCGATCCGTTCGGAAACGATTGCAATCACGATGTCGTCGGAAACCAGTCCTCCGGCATCCATGACAGCCTTGGCCTTCTTGCCAACCTCGGTTTCAGCAGCGACCGCTGCCCGGAGCATGTCTCCGGTCGAGAGCTGCGGAATGCCATGATTGGCTACAATACGCTGCGCCTGCGTCCCTTGCCGGCGCCGGGCGGTCCCAGAAGTATCAGTCTCATCGTCCCCTCTTGCCTCCCCGCAATTTCGATTTCTTGATCAGCCCTTCATACTGCTGGGCGATCAGATGTCCCTGGATCTGCGATACGGTATCCAGCGTCACACTAACGATAATGAGCAGCGAGGTGCCACCGAGCGCCAGCGAAACACCGGTGCGCGACACCAGGATCTCAGGCAGGATGCACACGAACACCAGATAGATCGCACCGACGACGGTAATGCGAGTCAGAACATAGTCTATGTACTCGGCCGTGCGCTCTCCCGGACGGATGCCCGGAATGAAGCCGCCATGGCGCTTCAGATTGTCCGCCGTTTCCTTCGGGTTGAAGACGATGGCGGTGTAGAAGAATGCAAAGAACGCAATCAGGGCACCATAGGCGACCATGTAAAGCGCCTGACCGTGACCCAGAGCCGCGATAACGCCCGTGGCCCAGCCCGGAAGCTCATTCGACGAAAAGCCCGCCAGTGTCGCCGGCAGCAGCAGCAGCGAGGACGCAAAGATCGCCGGGATCACACCGGAGGTGTTGAGCTTCAGCGGCAGGTGCGAAGTGTCGCCCTGGAACATGCGGTTACCGACCTGGCGCTTCGGATACTGGATCAGAAGCCGGCGCTGCGCCCGCTCTACGAAGACGATCAAAGCGAAAATGGCAATGACGACCACCAAAATGCCGACGGCAACGAATGCCGAGATCGAACCGACGCGGGAGAGTTCAAGCAGATTTCCGACGGCTGAAGGAAGACCGGCCACGATCCCCGAGAAGATGATAAGCGAAATACCATTGCCGATGCCGCGCGAGGTGATCTGTTCGCCGAGCCACATCAGAAACATCGTACCGCCAACCAGCGTGACGACGGTCGACATGATAAAGAACCAGCCTGGATTGGTGACCAGATTGCTGCTCGACTGCAGGCCGATGGCAATACCGTAAGCCTGTGCGGTGGCGAGCACGACCGTGCCGTAACGGGTGTACTGGTTGATGATCTTGCGGCCCTGTTCGCCCTCCTTCTTCAGCGCTTCAAGCGACGGCACCACCGCCGTCATGAGCTGCACGATAATGGAGGCCGAGATGTAGGGCATAATCCCCAGCGCAAAAATCGCCATGCGCTGCACCGCGCCGCCGGAGAACATGTTGAACATGCCGAGGATCCCCTCGGACTGCCCCTGGAAGGCCTGCGCATAGGCATCAAGGTTGATGCCGGGCAGCGGAATATGCGTGCCGAGCCGGTAGACCAGAAGCGCCATCAGGGTAAACCAGATGCGCTTCTTCAGATCCGTCGCTTTCGCGAAGGTCGAGAAATTGAGATTGGATGCGAGTTGTTCCGCTGCAGAAGCCATGCGTATCTCCGCGTCGCCGCACGGCCACCACAAAGGCGCCCGATGCGATTAAATGCCAAATCGCTGGGGTCGACATGCAGCCCTTTACGGGCGCTCGGCAGCCTTCGCGATAAACCACCCGCCGGGCACGAACAAACGGGCCGGCCGGTGGTCGAGGCACATATGGAAGAAAAAACGCCCGGTGTGAAGCACTCCGGGCGATCATTTTCGAATCTACGCTAATTACTCAGCGTTCTTGGCTTTGGTCTGCACGGTTATGGAGCCGCCAGCCTTTTCAATCTTCTCGATTGCCGACTTGGAAGCGCCAGCAACCTCAAGAGTGAGCTTTGCCTTGAGTTCGCCGTCGGACAAGACGCGAACGCCATCCTTAACGCGACGAATCACGCCAGCTTCCTTGAGCACTTCAGCCGTTACCGTCTTCTTGGCGTCGATCTTCTTGGCATCGACAGCAGCCTGAAGGCGGCCAAGCGATACTTCAGCGAAGTCCTTCGCGAAGATGTTGGTAAAACCACGCTTCGGCAGACGACGGTAGATTGGCATCTGACCGCCTTCGAAGCCGTTGATAGCAACGCCCGAACGCGACTTCTGACCCTTAACGCCCCGGCCGCCGGTCTTGCCGGTGCCCGAACCGATACCACGGCCTACGCGCTTCTTAGCGTGAGTTGCGCCTTCGTGGTCTTTGATTTCGTTCAGTTTCATAGTGTTCTCCCGTCTCACTTCTCGTCGACGACGCGCACGAGATGGGCGACCTTGTTGATCATGCCGCGCACTGCAGGCGTGTCTTCCAGGGTACGGACGCGATGCATCTTGTTGAGGCCGAGGCCGATCAGCGTCTGACGCTGTGAGGCTGGACGGCGGATCGGCGAACCGGTCTGCTCAACGGTGACAGTCTTCTTGGTGCTTGCTTTGGCCATTGATGCTGCTCCCATCACTCGTCGGTGATTGCGCCGGCGGCTTCGCGACGGGCCTGCAGCGTGGCGTATTTCAGGCCGCGCTGGGCCGCGATGTCCTTCGGATGGACCTGGTTCTTCAGGGCATCAAAAGTGGCGCGAACCATGTTGTAGGGGTTGGACGAGCCGGTCGACTTGGCAACGACATCAGCAACACCCAGCGTTTCGAAAACGGCACGCATCGGACCACCGGCAATGATACCGGTACCGGCCTTGGCAGTGCGCATCAAAACCTTGCCCGCGCCGTGGCGGCCCTTGACGTCGTGATGCAGCGTACGGCCGTCGCGCAACGGCACGAAGATCATCTCGCGCTTGGCAGCTTCGGTCGCCTTGCGGATGGCTTCCGGCACTTCGCGCGCCTTGCCATGGCCGAAGCCAACGCGGCCCTTGCCGTCACCAACGACGACCAGTGCTGCGAAACCCATGCGTCGACCGCCCTTGACGGTCTTTGCAACGCGGTTGATAGCAACGAGCTTGTCAACGAATTCGCTGTCGCGCTCATCCCTGTTGTGGCGATCGTCGCGCGATCCCCTTCTATCCTGTGCCATTGTCCTGTTCCTTTTTCTTTTCCGGGTGCAATCGGCATATGCAAAAGCCGCTTCTGCCATTTCTGACAGGTTGGCGGCCGGTGAAGGGCACAAGGCGACTTGATTCTAAGGGAACAGTATCGCCTTGGCCGAATTTCAGGAGCGCCCTCTTAACAAGGGCGCTCAAAGCTTCATCAGAAGCTCAGGCCACCTTCCCGGGCGCCGTCGGCGAGAGCCTTGACACGACCGTGAAAGATGAATGCGCCGCGATCAAACACGACTTCCTTGACACCTGCCTTGGTGGCACGCTCAGCGACGAGCTTGCCAACGGCTTCAGCTGCTTCACGGTCTGCACCGGTCTTCAGCGAAGTCTTCAGCGAAGCATCGAGCGACGAAGCGGCTGCCAGCGTGCGGCCTGCCGTATCGTCGATGATCTGAGCATAGATGTTCTTCGACGAACGGTGAACCGACAGACGCGGACGACCGTTTGCCACTTTCTTGACCTGGCGGCGCACGCGGGTGGCGCGGCGTGCAATGGTTTGTTTCCTGCTAGCCATAACGCGTGATCCTTACTTCTTCTTGCCTTCCTTGCGGACGATACGTTCTTCCGCGTATTTCACGCCCTTACCCTTGTAGGGTTCGGGACCGCGATATTCGCGAATGTTCGCAGCGACCTGGCCGACAACCTGCTTGTCGATGCCGGTAACGGTGATTTCCGTCGGCTTCGGGCAGGTAATGGTGATGCCTTCCGGCGGCTGATAAACAACTTCGTGGCTGAAGCCGAGCGACAGCTGCAGGTTCTTGCCCTGCATGGCCGCGCGGTAACCAACGCCGTTGATTTCGAGCTTACGCTCGTAACCGCTGGTAACACCGTTGATGATGTTTTCGACCATGGTGCGCGACATGCCCCACTTGGAGCGTGCGTCCTTGGACTGGTTAACCGGGGTAACAACGACACCGTTGTCCTCGAGCTTAAGGCTGACTTCGTCATTGGCGACGAAAGTGAGCTCGCCCTTGGGGCCCTTGGCTGTGATTTTCTGGCCTTCTACGGTCGCAGTTACACCAGCGGGAACCTGAACGGGCTTTTTACCGATACGAGACATTTTATCTACCTGTCTGTTTCGTTAGGAGGGTCGACCCGGTCTTAGAAGACCGAGCAGAGAACCTCACCACCAACATTCTGTTCGCGTGCCTGGTGATCAGCCATCACACCCTTGGGGGTGGAAAGGATCGTGATACCAAGACCATTTGCGATCTGCGGAATGGACTTGACCGAGACATAAACCCGGCGGCCCGGCTTGGAAACGCGGGCGATCTCACGGATCACCGAGGCGTTTTCATAGTACTTCAGCTCGATTTCGATCTCGGACTTGCCGTTTTCGAACTCGGACTGTGTATAACCGCGGATGTAACCTTCAGCCTGCAGCACGTCCAGAACATGGGCACGCAGCTTCGAAGCCGGCGTGGTCACGGAGGACTTGCGGCGCGAGGCACCGTTGCGGATACGGGTGAGCATATCGCCCAGGGGATCAGACATTGCCATTGGACGCCTCCTTACCAGCTCGACTTGACGATACCCGGCACCTTGCCGGTATTGCCAAGGTCACGAAGTGCGATACGGGACATGCCCAGCTTGCGATAATACGCACGCGGGCGACCAGATACTTCGCAGCGGTTACGGATACGCGTCTTGGAACCATCGCGCGGCATGTCCGCCAGCTTCAGGGAAGCGCGGAACCGATCTTCGATCGGCAGCTTCTGATCCTTGATGATCGCTTTCAGCTCGGCACGCTTTCCGGCGTCCCGGGCGACCGTCTTGCGGCGGCGCTTGTTCTTTTCGACTGCGCTTACTTTCGCCATGTCGTTTTCCTTTTCTACGCTCGTCGTTACGGTTACTTGCGGAACGGGAAGTTGAACGCTGTCAGGAGCGCCCGTGCTTCGTCGTCCGTGTTCGCCGTCGTGCAAACGATAATATCCATGCCCCACATCTGATCGACTTTGTCGTATTCGATCTCTGGGAACACGATGTGCTCCTTGATGCCCATGGCAAAGTTGCCACGACCGTCAAAGCTCTTCGGATTCAGGCCGCGAAAGTCGCGAACGCGCGGCAGCGCGATGTTGATCAGGCGGTCAACGAAATCATACATGCGGTCGCCACGAAGCGTAACCTTGGCGCCGATGGGCATGCCTTCACGGACCTTGAAGCCTGCGATGGAATTGCGTGCATGTGTGATGATCGCCTTCTGGCCGGCAATTGCTGCGAGATCGGCAGCAGCATTGGCAGGCTTCTTCGAGTCACCAACAGCTTCGCCCACGCCCATGTTGATCACGACCTTATCAAGGCGCGGGATCATCATTTCATTGCCATAGGAGAAGGATTCGAGCATCTGCGGACGGATCGTCTCTTTGAATACCGACTTCAGACGCGGTTCATACGTTGCTTCAGCCATCGATCACTTCTCCCGAACGCTTTGCATAGCGGACCTTCTTCTCACCTTCGACCTTAAAGCCGACGCGAGTCGCCTTGCCGTCCTTGGGGTCGGCAACAGCGAGGTTCGAAAGGTGAACCGGCGCTTCCTTGGTGATGATACCGGCTTCGGCAGTCTGCGACTGCTTCTGATGGCGGCGCACGACGTTAATGCCCGAAACGACGGCACGGTCTTCCTTCGGGAAAACCTTTACGACTTCACCGGTACGACCCTTGTCCTTACCGGCGATAACGACAACCTTGTCGCCTTTTTGATTCTCTGCATGTTCCGCGCTCCCTTACAGAACTTCTGGAGCCAGGGAGATGATCTTCATATGGCTCTTGCCACGCAACTCGCGCGGTACCGGCCCGAAGATACGCGTACCAATCGGCTCTTTGTTGTTGTTGATCAAAACGGCGGCATTGCCGTCGAAGCGGATGACGGAGCCGTCAGCGCGGCGGATGTCCTTTGCCGTGCGAACGACAACGGCCTTCATCACATCGCCCTTCTTGACGCGCCCGCGCGGAACAGCCTCCTTGACCGAAACGACGATAATGTCGCCGATCGAGGCATATTTACGCTTTGAGCCGCCCAGAACCTTGATGCACATGACACGACGTGCGCCGGAATTATCCGCCACGTCGAGGTTTGTTTGCATCTGAATCATATCAGGTCGCCTTCTTGTTGTTACCGGACCGGTTGGGCACTCTGCCCCTAGACCAGCTTAATCGACACGTATCAAGGCGCCCGCCCTGTCTTTCAAAGACCCGGCGGTCGCCTGAATTTCCTGTCCAGCACTTTTCTAACCGTGCAGCCCGAAAAGGATTTCTTTCGGGGCATGCACCTGTGTGCAAGAGCCAGAGCGTCTTCTTGTAGCGTCTTTCGGGGCGCAAACACCCTACAACAGGGGAAAGCCCTTACGGAAAAGGCCGCCCGTTGCCGGACGCCCCGCATCTCAATGCCGTGCTACATACAGATATTTCGCCAAAGCACAAGAGGCCCGGCGAAATAGCTGTTCAATTTTGCTTTCAAGCCTGGGCGGAAACGACCGTCCAGCGCTTGTCTTTGGAGATCGGTGCGCATTCTTCGATGACGACGCTGTCGCCGATCTTGTACTGATTTTCGGCGTCATGCGCCTTGTACTTCTTCGAGCGGCGAACAGTCTTCTGCATCAGCGGGTGGGCGAAACGACGCTCAACCCGGACTACGACCGTTTTATCGTTCTTGTCGCTTACGACAACGCCTTGCAGGATGCGTTTAGGCATTTTCTTGTCGGTCCTTTAATCTCAAGCCTTAGCGGCAGCTGCCTTTTGGGCAACGATTGTCTTAACACGCGCGATGTCGCGGCGCACTTCTCTAATGCGCGCCGTTTTTCCAGCTGTCCGGTCGCCTTCTGGAAGCGCAGGTTGAACTGCTCTTTCTTGAGGTTGGCGAGCTCGTCCTTGAGCTGGTCTTCGGTCATGGCGTGTACGTCAGAGGTTTTCATCAGTACCACTCCTTATTCTGCGATACGCTGGATGAAGCGCGTCTTGACCGAAAGCTTTGCCGCGCCGAGGCGCAGGGCTTCACGAGCAATTTCTTCGCTCACACCATCGATTTCGAACATGATCCGGCCAGGTTTAACGCGGGCCGCCCAATAATCGACACCGCCCTTACCTTTACCCATACGCACTTCGGTCGGCTTGGAGGTGACCGGCGTATCGGGAAAATCCGGATCCACACACGGCCGGCACGCTTCATGTGACGGGTAATCGCGCGGCGGGCCGCTTCGATTTCACGTGCGTTGACGCGGTTGGGTTCCTGCGACTTCAGCCCATATTCACCGAAAGCCAGATCGCTGCCGCCCTTGGCGACGCCATGAATGCGCCCCTTGAACTGCTTGCGGTACTTTGTACGCTTTGGCTGCAACATTTTCTTCTATCTCCGAACTTCGCGGACAGCGCCTTCTCAGGCGTGTTCGCGGCGGCGATTGTTGCCGCTGTTACCCTTGTTGTCGCCCTCGGTCGCGCGACGCTCGGAGGCCATCGGATCATGCTCAAGGATTTCTCCCTTGAAGACCCAGACCTTGATGCCGCAGATGCCGTATGCGGTTTGTGCTTCGGCCGTGCCGTAGTCGATGTCGGCGCGCAGCGTATGAAGCGGAACGCGGCCTTCCCGATACCATTCGGTACGTGCGATTTCAGCACCGCCAAGACGGCCCGCGCAGACAATACGAATACCTTCAGCACCAAGACGCATAGCCGACTGAACCGAGCGCTTCATGGCGCGGCGGAACGCGATACGGCGTTCCAGCTGCTGAGCGATCGACTGGGCGACGAGCGTGGCGTCGGTCTCCGGCTTGCGCACTTCAACGATGTTGAGGTGCATTTCCGAGTCGGTCATCGTCGCCAGCTGACGGCGCAGCTTTTCGATGTCAGCGCCCTTCTTACCGATGATGAGACCAGGACGGGCCGAATGGATCGTCACGCGGCACTTCTTGTGCGGACGCTCGATAACGACCTTGGAGATACCAGCCTGCTTCAGTTCTTTCTGAATGTAGGCGCGAATCTTCAGGTCTTCATGGAGCAACTTGCCGTATTCGTGGTTGTCAGCGAACCAGCGGCTGTCCCATGTGCGGTTGACGCCGAGACGGAAACCGATCGGATTGATTTTCTGACCCATTATGCGGCCTCCTCTTCGACTTCACGGACGACGATCGTCAGATGCGAAAACGGCTTGAGGATGCGCGAAGCGCGACCGCGACCGCGAACCATGAAACGCTTGGCGACAATCGACTTGCCGACATAGGCCTCAGCGACGACGAGCGAGTCGACGTCGAGATCGTGGTTGTTTTCTGCATTTGCGATTGCCGATTCGAGCGTCTTGCGGACGGTATCGGAAATACGCTTCCGCGAGAATTCGAGATCGGCCAGAGCCCGGTCAACCTTCTTGCCGCGAATCATAGCGGCGACGAGGTTGAGCTTCTGCGGGCTGACGCGGATCGTGCGCGTAACGGCCTGCGCCTCGTTTTCCTTAAGCCGGCGTGCGGCTTTTGCCTTGCCCATTGTTACTTCCTCTTCGCCTTCTTGTCGGCGCCGTGACCGTAATAGGTCCGGGTCGGTGCAAATTCACCGAACTTGTGGCCGACCATCTCTTCCGACACGGATACCGGAATGTGCTTGGAACCATTGTAAACGCCGAAGGTCAGGCCGACGAACTGCGGCATGATCGTGGAACGGCGGCTCCAGATCTTGATCACTTCGTGGCGACCGCCTTCACGCACCTTCTCAGCTTTCTTGAGAAGATAGCCGTCAACAAACGGTCCCTTCCATACTGAACGAGCCATTACAGACTACCTCTCTTATTTCTTCTTCTGGTGGCGCGAGCGCATGATGAACTTGTCGGTCGACTTGTTCGAACGGGTGCGCTTGCCCTTTGTGGGCTTGCCCCAGGGCGAAACGGGATGACGGCCACCGGATGTGCGGCCTTCACCACCACCGTGCGGGTGGTCGATCGGGTTCATGACAACGCCGCGAACATGCGGACGCTTGCCCCGCCAACGCGTACGACCGGCCTTACCGTCGTTCGTGTTGGAATGATCGGGGTTGGATACAGCGCCGATGGACGCAAGGCAAGAGCCAGGCACCAGACGCTGTTCGCCGGAATTCAAACGCAGGATCGCCATGCCCTGGTCACGACCGACCAGCTGAACATAGGTACCGGCGGAACGGGCGATTTGTCCGCCCTTGCCCGGCTTCATCTCAACGTTGTGAACAATCGAGCCGACCGGGATGTTCTGCAGCGGCATCGCATTGCCGGGCTTCACGTCGATCGCCTTTTCAGCAGCCATGACCTTGTCGCCAACAGCAAGCCGCTGCGGCGCCAGGATGTAGGCCAGTTCACCATCCGCATAATTGATGAGCGCGATGAAAGCCGACCGGTTGGGGTCATATTCCAGACGCTCAACCGTGCCCTCAACGTCGAACTTGCGACGCTTGAAGTCGATCATGCGGTACGTCCGCTTGTGACCGCCGCCCTGGAAGCGCGCGGTAACACGACCGTAATTGTTACGACCGCCCTTGGACGACAGGCCCTGCGTCAAAGCCTTGACGGGCTTGCCCTTGTAAAGCTCCGAACGCTCGACGATTACCAGTTGGCGCTGGCTCGGCGTTGTCGGATTGAATGTTTTCAATGCCATTTTCTCATTCCCTATTGGGTCTTTACCCTACCGGGTCTGTTTCAAACGCCGGTCGTCACGTCTACGGACTGACCTTCAGCCAGCGTGACGATCGCCTTCTTGACGTCTTTTTGCTTGCCGGAGAAATTCCGGAAGCGCTTGATCTTGCCCTTGCGTACAAGCGTATTCACAGCCTTGACCTTGACGCCGAAGAGTTCTTCGACAGCGGCTTTGATCTGGGGCTTGCTCGCAGTTTTGGCAACGTTGAAGACGACCTGGTTGTTATCAGAAACCAGCGTCGACTTCTCAGTAATGACCGGCGAAACGATCACGTCGTAATGGCGGATATCGCTCATTTGAACCGCTCCTCCAGAGCTTCGACTGCAGACTTGGAAAGCACAAGCTTTCCACGGCGCAGAATGTCGTAAACATTGATGCCCTGAACCGGCAGAACATCGATATTCGGAATGTTGCGGGCGGCTAGCCTAAAATTGCCGTCGAGTTCCGAACCGCCGATGATCAGAGCGTTTTCCAGACCGAGGCCGGCAAACTGTGCGAGAAGCGCTTTTGTCTTGGCTTCCGAAGCGACAAGGTCATCAATGATGATCAGGTCTTCAGATTTCATCTTCGTCGAAAGCGCATGCTTCAGCGCCAGAGCGCGTACCTTCTTCGGCAGGTCATGGCTGTGATCGCGAACGACCGGACCATGAGCACGACCACCGCCACGGAACTGCGGCGCACGCTTTGCGTGGTGGCGGGCGTTACCGGTGCCCTTCTGCTTGTACATTTTGGCGCCGGTCAGAGCGACCTCCGAACGGCTTTTCGTCTTGTGCGAACCCTGACGCTTTGCAGCGAGCTGGTAACGCACCATACGAGCAAGAATATCTTCGCGCGGTTCCAGACCGAAGATCTCGTCCTTCAGGCTGACCTTGCCGGCGTCCTTGCCCTCAAGTGTTTTAACTGTGAGATCCATTACTCGGCTCCATTGGTTTCAGCCGCGCGCAGGCCGGCAGGCCGCGGGGCATTTTCAGGAACACCAGACTTCACAGCGTCACGAACGGTAATCCATGCGCCCTTGGAGCCTGGGACGGCACCCTTGACGAGGATCAGACCGCGCTCTTCATCGGTGCGGACAATTTCAAGGTTCTGGGTGGTGACACGGGTCTGGCCCATGTGACCGGCCATCTTCTTGCCCTTCCAGACCTTGCCGGGATCCTGGTTGGAACCGGTCGAACCATGCGAACGGTGCGAGACCGAAACACCGTGGGTAGCGCGAAGACCGCCGAAATTGTGGCGCTTCATCGCACCGGCAAACCCCTTACCGATGGTGGTTCCGGTCACGTCAACGAGCTGACCCGACACGAAATGGCCAGCCGTAATTTCGGCGCCGATATCGAGCAGGTTGTCTTCGGAAACGCGGAACTCGACCAGCTTGGCCTTGGGCTCTACCGAAGCTTTGGCAAAATGACCGCGCAGCGCCTTGGTGGTGTTCTTGACCTTGGAGTGGCCTGCACCGAGCTGAACTGCCGTATAGCCGTTTTTTCTTTCGTGCGCGTTGCAACGACCTGGCAGCCGTCCATTCGCAAAACTGTTACAGGGATATGCTCTCCTGCGTCATTGAAGACGCGGGTCATTCCCACCTTTTGTGCTATTACACCTGAACGCATCGGTTCGTTCCTTTTAGAGTTCCGGCCAAGCCCTTGCAGGCCCGGCGTGTCTCTGTCTGGGACTTCAAGCGCCACTCAAGATAAGAGCGCGCATCGATTGGTCCCGTTTAACTGTCTAACTCTGAAACTCAGAGCTTAATTTCAACATCGACGCCGGCAGCCAGATCGAGCTTCATCAGAGCATCAACCGTCTGCGGGGTCGGATCGACAATGTCGAGCAGGCGCTTATGGGTGCGCATTTCAAACTGCTCGCGGCTCTTCTTGTCGATATGCGGGCCACGGTTGACCGTGAATTTTTCGATCCTGGTCGGGAGCGGAACCGGTCCGCGAACATTCGCGCCGGTACGCTTGGCCGTCGATACGATCTCACGCGTGGAGGCATCAAGGATCCGATGATCAAACGCCTTCAGGCGGATGCGGATATTCTGGCCGTTCATGCGACTCGTCCTTGTCTTCTTCTTGTCTCCGCCTTGTCGTCATCGATAAGGCGCATTCATTGAACTTCGACCGCACACTTCAATCTTCAAAAGTAGGGACAGGTTGCCCCGTCCCTACCTTGTTCAAAAGTGCCTGTCGCCCGCCGACTACTCGACGATAGCGGCCACGATGCCGGCGCCGACGGTACGGCCGCCTTCGCGGATCGCGAAGCGCAGCTTTTCTTCCATCGCGATCGGAACGATCAGCTCGACGTCAACCGTAACGTTGTCGCCCGGCATAACCATTTCCGTGCCTTCGGGAAGCGTGACAACACCGGTCACGTCCGTCGTGCGGAAGTAGAACTGCGGACGGTAGTTCGTGAAGAACGGCGTATGACGGCCACCCTCATCCTTGGTCAGGATGTAGGCTTCTGCCTTGAACTTGGTGTGCGGCTTGACCGAACCGGGCTTGCAGAGAATCTGGCCACGCTCGACCTGTTCACGCTGGATACCACGGATCAGTGCGCCGATGTTGTCGCCGGCCTGGCCCTGATCGAGCAGCTTGCGGAACATTTCAACGCCGGTAACCGTCGTCTTCTGCGTGTCCTTGATGCCGACGATTTCGACTTCTTCGCCAACTTTGACAATGCCGCGCTCAACACGACCGGTCACAACCGTACCACGACCCGAGATCGAGAAAACGTCTTCGATCGGCATCAGGAACGGCAGATCAACCGGACGCTCAGGCGTCGGGATGTAGTCGTCAACAGCGGCCATCAGCGCGCGGATGGCGTCTTCGCCGATTTCCTTGTTGCTGTCATCGATAGCAGCAAGAGCCGAACCCTTGATGATCGGGATTTCGTCGCCCGGGAACTCGTAAGAGTCGAGAAGCTCGCGGACTTCCATTTCGACGAGTTCGAGAAGCTCTTCGTCGTCGACCTGGTCAACCTTGTTCAGGAACACCACGATTGCCGGAACGCCAACCTGACGGGCAAGCAGAATGTGCTCGCGGGTCTGCGGCATCGGCCCATCAGCAGCCGAACACACCAGGATTGCGCCGTCCATCTGGGCCGCACCGGTGATCATGTTCTTGACGTAGTCGGCGTGGCCGGGGCAGTCGACGTGCGCATAGTGGCGAGCGTCGGTTTCATACTCAACGTGCGCCGTCGAGATGGTGATGCCACGGGCCTTTTCTTCCGGCGCTGCGTCAATCTGGTCATACGCACGGAAGTCACCAAAGTACTTCGTGATCGCAGCCGTCAGTGTCGTCTTGCCGTGGTCAACGTGACCGATCGTGCCAATGTTGACGTGCGGTTTGCTCCGCTCAAACTTTGCCTTTGCCATTTTAGGCTCCTATTCTTTTCAGACCCCGCGACGGGGTTATGTCATTTATGCGTTACGGGTGTATTCCGGTTACTTCGAACCGGAATACTTCGCCTGAATTTCCTGTGCGACATTCGACGGCACGGGTGCATTGTGATCGAAGGTCATCGTGTACTGGGCGCGGCCCTGCGACATGGAGCGCAGCGTGTCGACATATTTAAACATGTTCGCCAGCGGCACTTGAGCCTCGATAACAGTCGCGTTGCCACGCGGCTCCTGCCCCTGGATCTGACCACGGCGGGAGTTCAGATCGCCGATAACATCACCCACGTAATCTTCCGGGGTAACGACCTCAACGTTCATGACCGGCTCGAGAAGCTGGGCACCTGCCTTGCGGGCAGATTCCCGGAAGCATGCACGCGCGGCGATTTCAAAGGCCAGAACCGATGAGTCGACGTCATGGTAGGCACCGTCGATCAGGGTCGCCTTGATGCCGAGCATCGGGAAGCCGGCAAGCGGACCGGACGACAGAACGCTCTGGATACCCTTCTGAACGCCCGGAATATATTCCTTCGGAACAGAACCGCCGACGATCTTGGATTCGAATACGAAATCCTCGCCATCCGGATTGGGTTCGAAGACGATCTTGACGCGGGCGAACTGCCCCGAACCACCCGACTGCTTCTTGTGGGTGTAATCTTCTTCGTGGGCCTGGGTGATGGTTTCGCGGTAGGCAACCTGCGGCGCACCGACGTTAGCCTCAACCTTGAACTCGCGCTTCATACGGTCGACGAGAATGTCGAGATGAAGCTCGCCCATGCCAGCGATGATCGTTTGGCCGGATTCTTCATCGGACGAAACGCGGAAGGACGGATCCTCAGCAGCCAGACGGTTCAGGGCTATACCCATCTTTTCCTGGTCGGCCTTGGTCTTGGGCTCGATAGCGATCCGGATAACCGGCTCGGGGAATTCCATCCGCTCCAGGATAACAGGCTTCAGCGGATCGCAAAGCGTGTCACCGGTGGTGGTTTCCTTGAGGCCAGCCAAAGCAATGATGTCGCCAGCATAAGCGACTTCAACGTCAGAACGCGAGTTCGAGTGCATCTGCAACATACGGCCGACACGCTCACGCTTTTCCTTCACTGTATTCAAAACACCGGAGCCCTTTTCGAGCTTGCCGGAATAGATGCGGCAGAAGGTGAGCGAACCAACGAAGGGGTCGTTCATGATCTTGAAGGCCAGCATCGAAAGCGGCTCTTCGTCATCAGCATGACGCTCGATATCGGATTCAGTCTTGACGTCGATACCCTTGATCGCCTCGATATCTATCGGAGACGGCAGGAAGTCGACAACGGCATCGAGAAGCGGCTGAACACCCTTGTTCTTGAAGGCCGATCCGCACAGCATCGGATAGAACTGAACGCCAATCGTACCCTTGCGGATAAGTTCGCGGATCTTGTCGTTATCCGGCATTTCGCCTTCGAGATAGGCTTCCATAGCGGCTTCGTCGACTTCGACGATCGTTTCGATCATCGTCTCGCGCCACTCTTCAGCCTTTTCCTTCATGTCAGCGGGGATGTCGGTGACTTCCCATTCGGCACCAAGATGCTCACCGTCCCAGACAAGCGCCTTCATCTCGATCAGGTCGATGACACCGGCAAAGTCGTTCTCAGCACCGATCGGCAGCTGGATGACAACCGGGATCGCACCGAGACGGGATTTGATCATATCGACCGAGCGATAGAAGTCGGCACCGATCTTGTCCATCTTGTTGCAGAAGATCATCCGCGGGACATTGTACTTGTCAGCCTGACGCCACACGGTTTCCGTCTGCGGCTCAACACCGGCATTGGCGTCAAGAAGCGCTACGGCGCCATCGAGCACACGCAGCGAACGCTCGACTTCAATGGTGAAATCAACGTGTCCGGGGGTGTCGATGATGTTGAAGCGACGCTTCTTGCCATCGCGGCCCTGCCAGAAAGTGGTGGTGGCAGCGGACGTGATCGTGATGCCACGCTCCTGCTCTTGCTCCATCCAGTCCATCGTGGCTGCGCCGTCGTGAACTTCACCGATCTTGTGCGACTTGCCGGTGTAGAACAGGATACGCTCGGTCGTCGTGGTCTTGCCAGCGTCGATGTGCGCCATGATACCGAAATTACGGTAATCTTCGATTTTATATTCGCGAGCCATGATATCAGGCCTTCCCTCGTATCAGTATTACCAGCGGTAATGGGAGAATGCGCGGTTGGCATCAGCCATCTTGTGCGTGTCTTCACGCTTCTTGACGGCAGAACCGCGGTTGCTCGCAGCGTCCATGAGCTCGCCGGACAGGCGCTCGATCATGGTGGTTTCGTTACGCTTGCGGGCAGCAGCAATCAACCAACGAATCGCGAGAGCCTGACGGCGCTCGGGACGAACATCGACCGGAACCTGGTAAGTTGCACCGCCAACGCGGCGCGAACGAACCTCAACGTGCGGAGCAACGTTTTCGAGAGCCTGATGAAAGGCCTCGATAGGATCCTGCTTCAACTTACCCTCAACAGCGTCGAGCGCACCGTAAACGATCGATTCTGCGACCGATTTCTTGCCATGAAGCATGATGGCATTCATGAACTTGGTGATCACCAGATCGCCGAACTTGGGGTCCGGATTGATCTCACGCTTTTCTGCACTATGGCGTCGTGACATACTTTTTGTCTCTCAACAGTTGCGGCACTTAAAGCGCGGAGAACCTCGCGCAGCGCCAGAGAAATGAAAACCGAATTACTTCGGACGCTTCGCACCGTACTTCGAACGGCGCTGCTTACGGTTCTTGACGCCCTGGGTATCGAGAACACCACGAATGATGTGATAACGAACACCCGGCAAGTCCTTCACGCGGCCGCCGCGGATCATCACCACGGAGTGCTCCTGAAGGTTATGGCCTTCGCCAGGAATATAGCCGATGACCTCAAAGCCATTGGTCAGACGGATCTTGGCAACCTTACGCAGAGCCGAGTTCGGCTTCTTCGGCGTCGTGGTGTAGACGCGGGTGCAAACGCCGCGCTTCTGCGGGTTCTGCTCCAGCGCGGGAACCTTGTTCCGCTTGACCTGAGGCTGGCGCGGCTTGCGGATCAGTTGGTTTACGGTAGGCATATACCCATCCCTTTAGAATTACGTGTCTCGTCGCCCTTGTGGGGCATTTCAATTCAATGCCGTCACCGGCGAACAGAAGCACACTGAGTGTCTATATGCGCACAAGCACGGCCCGACCCGCCTTCCCGGCAGATGGACCTTAAAGCAGAGGACTCGGGCACCTTGCCGCGTCATGCGTGCAGCATTTGATCTTCAACGTGCTGTATGAGAACCTAGTCTGAGGTGAACTCCGGGACATTTGGCTTCCCGAACGGCCATGCCTCACATGGGTTCTGTTGGCGTCCACATACTCATTTCCCTGTATGCCGTCAAGTCCGATGCCCCGAAATTCTCGAATCCCAGCTGCGGTTCGCGCCCTTTCTGGATCCTTTGACCGTACCGGGCAATTTTCGCCGCCCCTGTCGCGGTATTCACGCAATAATATGTCTCGGCGTCCGGCCTGCACCGGAAAGCGCGATTCTACTGCCAACACCGATTCTCTTCAGAAAAACCGGGTCATGGCTGATGACAAGCAGCGCACCGTCATAGGCCTTGAGTCCCGCCTCGAGCGTTGCGAGCGTTTCGAGGTCCAGGTGGTTGGTTGGTTCATCCAGAATGAGCAACTGCGCGGGCCGCGTGCCGCCGATCGCCACAGCGAGCCCCGCACGCAGCACCTCACCACCGCTCAGTGCCGACACCGGCTTCAGTGCATCATCCGAGCGAAAACGAAAGCGGGCGAGCGCCGCCCGGCAGGCATTGTCATCATCGTGCGGATTAAGCCTCATGAAATTGTCGCGCACGCTGCTTTCCTGTTTGAGCAGCGATACAGTTTGATCGAAGATGGCACAAGGCACAAAGATCTCCGCCGTTCCAGCAAGCGGCGCCAATGCACCTTTAAGGGTTTTGACGAGGCTCGACTTGCCCGTCCCATTTGCGCCTTCAATCACCACTCGCTGTGGCCCGGACATCTCCACTGAAAGATCCACCAACAGCGGGCTCGCAGCCTCATAGCCGACGCTCAGATGGGCCGCCCGCAGCACTCGGCGGTCGGACGCCAGTCCCGATGGCGGCAAGGTAACGGAGAAAGGTGCAATCACCTCAAGGGACGCCCTCGCACTCTCAAGCTCTTCGGATGCCTTTTCGGCCTGCCGCCCGGACAGCGCGGCCTGTCTGGCTGCCGTCGATTCGGCCCTCCCCTTCATTCTATCCAGCATCATTTTCGGCATATCGTTGCGCTTGCGCGTTTTCCGGCCCGCAGCATCTGTGCGCGCCTTGCGTTCGGCCCGCTGTCGTGTGACCTGTGATATCCGGCGCACCTCGTGCCGGGCCTCGATGAGCGCTCTTTCCCGATTTTTCAGTTCCGCCGCCTTTTCCGCAGCGTAGAAGCTGAAATTGCCGCCGTAGCGCTTGAGGCCAAGGCTTGACAGTTCGGCGATGGCCGTCATCGTTTCAAGCAATTCGCGATCATGGCTCACGACCAATGCCCCACCACGAAAGCCGGCAAGGACATCGAGAAGGTGCTTGCGCCCGCTTGCATCGAGATTATTGGTCGGCTCATCGAGGAGAATGAAGTCAGACTCGGCGTGAAAAATTGCCGCGAGTCGCGCCCGTGTCAGTTCCCCGCCCGAAAGCCGGGCTAGCGACGTCGAAAGCGGATAGTCGATATCGAAGCGCCCGAGTGCGGTGACAGCCTTCTCCTCCGCCATCCAGTCGATAGCAGCAAGGTCCTCGACACAGGCTCCGCCATTTTCCGCCGCTTCGGTCATCTCAAGCATGGCGCTGATCCCGAAGCAATCCGCCAGTGTCTCACCGGAGCGCGGCCGGGCCTCCTGAGCAAACATCGCGAGCCTGCCCGAAACATGCACGGCGCCGGAAGACGGACGGACATGACCGGCGATCACTCTCAAAAGCGTGGTTTTACCGGCACCGTTGCGTCCGACCAAGCCGGTAAGACCGGGACCGAAAACGGCGTCGATGTTTTGGAAAAGTGGACGTTCGTCAGTGGTGGTAAGGGACAGACCGGAAAGTGTGATGGTGGCGTGCATGAACAGAGATCTCCTTCGAAGCCAGTGCAATTGCTGTTTCGAGGTGAGAAATCATCGGTGGCACGTCCTTGTTGGTTTTTCGGTTGGTGTCGTTCTACACCTGCCGTGCGACCTTTTCAAGGCGCCCCGCCGGCGATGCGGAGGGCAACGTTCTGTATTCAAACCGACACCGATTGTCCGTTCCCGACCGCCGGTGACGATACGCCGTCGAGCGTGAACTGCCCGAAGTCGGCAAGGCCGGCGGCAATCACGTCGCCGTCATGCGGCAAGGGGTGGCAATATCCAGCTCGCTCTGAAACAGAGCCCAGCGATCTGTGTCCAGGGTTTTCTGGGTCCCAGACCACCCTGTGGAACCGGCAAGCCAGATCAGTTCGGCATAGCCTGCGTCCTGCATGGTGGCCCCGACCGTCCCGGAACCATAGACCCCCACTCTGTACATCCCGGCAAGGCCTGATGACACCGCCGCGAAATAGGGTTTGATTTTCTGCAGGTCCGCGTCCTCGTAGTAATCGTAATCGACTGAAAAATAGATCGCTGAGCCCGGCGGCTGACCGAGCGACTTTGCCAGCGCCAGAGCTCGCGCAGAATCACTGTTTCCACTTTCGGCATCCAGGTCACTGATCCGCCCGCCCGCGCCGCCGTCCTGCTCGAAGATCACCGCAATCGAAAGCCCGGCGCCGGCCAGAGCCTTGGCTTCGTTTTCACCAAGCTGTTTCTCCGGAAGGGCCGTCGAATTTTGATGATTATAATAGCGGATAACGGCCTCAACACCGCCGCTTATCAGTTGAGGAATGTATGATGTCGTATCCCATGGGGTATCAATCACCGTGTACATCGGCCACCATCCTTGCACGCATTGCCAGATACAACTATTAGTACACAATAAATCACTATGCAATCAAAAAAGGCGCTGTTCCGGGAGGGAGATATCTGTCCCTCGTTGTGATACTCAAACGAAGCAGCAAAAGTACGACCCAGGAAAGGAGGGGACATGATTGCCATCCCCGGCTACACCAGCGACGGCGAGCGCATGGTTTTCATCATTACCGGCAAGGTCTATCACGAGTGGAACGGCGACACCGAGGTCCATGTGATCATCGCCGCACCCGATGAAGATACTGCCGTGCGCAATACACTGAACGCGCTGGCCAATGAAGGCTACTCGGAAGCTGATCTCGACCAGATCGGCCTGATCACCGAAATCCCGGATGAAGAACCGCATGCTTCCGCCTATCAGACAGCGCTTGAAGGCGAAGTGGCGATCGTCAAGCTCAGCGACTGACTTCCCGGCTGGCCGGCTATCAAAATCGCTACGCGCCACCGCTTGAGAAAGCCCGTTCGGAATTTCGCGCCGTACGGGCAATCCTGCTTGCTTTATCGTCAAGCTTTGCCCACACTTCCCGGCAAAAGAACAGGGGAACTTGAAAGAGCGTTTTCGGTTTGTGCCGAAGATGCCCTTCACCGTCGGCAAGGACGCAGATGTCAATCAAAGCAGCGATTTACCACCTCACACATTATAAATACGACAATCCCGTCAGTCTCGGACCACAGATCATCAGGCTGAAACCGGCAGCCCACTCGAAGACAAAGGTCATCTCGCATTCGCTGAAGGTCACGCCGGAGAACCACTTCGTCAATCTCCAGCAGGACCCTTACGGCAATTATCAGGCTCGTTTCGTGTTCCCGGAGCCGGTCACCGAGTTCAAGATCGAGGTCGACCTGGTCGCCGACATGACGGTCTACAATCCGTTCGACTTCTTCGTCGAAGAACAGGCGACCAAATACCCGTTCAAATATGACGAAGCGATCCACGAGGATCTGTCGATCTACCTGAGGCCCGAGCCGATGGGGCCGCGGCTGAAGACGCTGATGGAGAAGCTCGATCTTTCGCCCGGTCAGGGCACGGTCGACATGATCGTCGGTATCAATGCCAGCCTGCAGCATGACGTCAATTACATTATCCGCATGGAGCCCGGCGTCCAGACGCCGGAGGAAACACTTGAGCGCGCCTCGGGTTCGTGCCGTGACAGCGCCTGGCTTCTGGTGCAAATCCTGCGCAATATGGGGCTCGCAGCAAGGTTCGTCTCCGGCTACCTGATCCAGCTTGAGCCGGATATCAAGGCCCTCGACGGCCCGTCTGGAACCGATCACGATTTCACCGACCTTCATGCCTGGGCGGAGGTTTTCCTGCCCGGTGCGGGCTGGATCGGCCTTGATGCCACATCCGGCCTTCTGACTGGGGAAAGCCATATCCCGCTGGCCGCCACGCCGCATTTCAGCAACGCTGCGCCAATTACCGGCGGCTATGCCGGCAAGGCCGAGATCAGCTTCGACTTCGATATGAAGATCGACCGGGTGGCAGAACATCCGCGCATCACCAAACCGTATTCAGACGAGAGCTGGGATGCGCTCAATACGCTTGGCGCCAAGGTCGACAAGCTGATCGAAGAAACAGACATGCGCCTGACCATGGGTGGCGAGCCGACCTTCGTTTCCATCGACGATTTCGAGGCCGATGAATGGAATACCGGCGCTGTCGGCCCGACCAAACGCGGGCTGGCCGACGAGTTGATCCGCCGGCTGAGGGAGCGTTTCGCCCCGGCGGCTTTCTGCATTACGGCCAGGGCAAATGGTATCCGGGCGAGAGCCTGCCACGCTGGACCTTCTCGCTTTACTGGCGCAAGGACGGCGTGCCGATCTGGAACAATCAGGACCTGATCGCCGAGGAAGCGCAGGAAATCAAGGTTGACGAGAACGACGCCGGACGATTGTTGCAGGCCATCGCCAACGAACTGGACATCGAGCCGGACGTCGTCGAACCGGTGTTCGAGGATCCCGCGGAATGGCTGATCCGCGAAGGCAAACTGCCGGATAATGTCGACCCGTCCAATTCAAAGCTCAAAAGCCCCGAAGACCGGGCGCGCATCACCAAGGTTTTCGAACGCGGACTGACAAAGCCCGTCGGATATATCTTGCCCGTGCAGGCATGGCAGGGCCGCGCTTCGGGGGCAGCCGCGCTTCGGGGGTCAAATGGGTTTCCGAAAAATGGACGACACGGCGCGGGCGCATCTACCTTATTCCCGGCGACAGCCCTATCGGCTTCCGCCTGCCGCTCGATCTCGCTTGCCTGGATCCCGCCGGCCGAGTACCCGTTCATCAACCCGCTTGATCCTTCGGTCAAACGCGGACCTCTACCCGACTTCAGGCAGGATGAAGGACGAGTTCTGCCGACCTTGCCTTTCGCCTCGTTTCAGTACAAACCGCCGGCGCCGAGGCCCGCAGCCTACGGCCCGCTGGAAGCCAGTCACGTGCGGACCACCATGTCGGTTGAACCGCGAGAGGGGCGGCTGTGCATTTTCATGCCGCCGACCGAAACGCTGGAGGAATATCTCGATCTGGTCGCCTCGGCCGAACGCGCGGCTGAAAAGCTCAACCTCCCCGTCCACATCGAGGGTTATTCGCCGCCACAGGATGAGCGTATCGACGTCATCCGTGTCGCACCCGACCCCGGCGTCATCGAGGTCAACATCCATCCCGCCGCGAACTGGAATGAATGCGTGGAGACCACCACGGCGATCTACGAGGAAGCCCGTGCAACACGGCTGGGCGCCGACAAGTTCATGATCGACGGCAGGCACACCGGCACCGGCGGCGGCAACCATGTGGTGGTCGGCGGCGCCAACCCCGCTGACAGTCCGTTCCTGCGCCGGCCCGATCTGCTGAAGAGCGTGGTCCTGCACTGGCAGCGCCATCCCTCGCTCTCCTATCTGTTCTCGAGCCTGTTCATCGGCCCGACCAGCCAGGCACCGCGCATCGACGAGGCTCGCCACGACGCGCTCTACGAGCTCGAAATCGCCATGGGACATATTCCGCACCCGCAATCCGACACCGAGCCGCCGCTGCCTGGATGGTCGACCGTCTGTTCCGCAATCTGCTGATCGATGTCACCGGCAATACCCACCGCGCCGAAATCTGCATCGACAAGCTGTTTTCGCCCGACAGCGCCACAGGACGTCTCGGCCTCGTCGAGTTCCGCGGGTTCGAAATGCCGCCGAATGCCCGCATGAACCTGGCCCAGCAGCTTCTGGTACGCGCGCTTCTCGCCCGGTTCTGGAAGAACCCGATCGAGGGCAAGCTGGCGCGCTGGGGCACGGCGCTTGCCGACCGTTTCATGCTGCCGCACTTCATCTGGCAGGATTTCATGGATGTTCTTCAGGACCTGAAGGAAAACGGCCTGGAATTCCGTCCGGAATGGTTCGAGGCACAATTGCAGTTCCGCTTCCCGTTCTTCGGCGAGGTTGAATATGAGGGCAACAAGCTGGAGCTCCGTCAGGCGCTTGAGCCCTGGAATGTGATGGGTGAACAGGGTGCGCCCGGCGGCACGGTGCGCTATGTGGATTCGTCCGTCGAACGCCTTCAGGTCCGCCTCGAGACCCAGGCCCCGGAGCGCTATATCGTGACCTGCAATGGCCGCAAGGTGCCACTAAAGCCAACCGGAGCCAACGGCGTCTCGGTTGCCGGCGTGCGCTTCAAGGCCTGGCAGCCGGCCTCCGGCCTTCACCCCGTCCTGCCGGTCAACTCACCGCTGACCTTCGACATTTACGACACATGGTCAGCAAGATCAGTCGGGGGCTGCATTTATCATGTTGCGCATCCCGGCGGGCGCAATTATGAGACCTTTCCGATCAATGGCAACGAGGCGGAAGCAAGGCGACTTGCACGATTCGAGGCTGCGGGGCACACTGCTGGCGGCTACGCGGTCTTCAACGAAGCGCCGTCACCGGAGTTCCCGCTAACGCTCGATCTCAGGCGCCCGACAGGGCTTTAACACCTCGGCAGCGGGCGACGACACTTCGCCCGGACCGATTTAACGTTTGGCGAACAGGAGCCCCTCATCGTGCTTTTGCGACAGGGGTCTCCAGCGATGCGGGCGGCAGGAAGCGCTGCAAATGGCAGAACCCAAGGCGGAAAGTTTCGCCGAAAAGAATATGGCAGACGAGCACCACGAGGCGGAACCCGCCATCGCCTGGAATGCCCGGGACTATGCTCCCCTACCCGGTGTGCCCGACGAGATGGTCGACGCCGCAGGAAACGTGCGCCCGGTGTGGCAGCCCTTCGTCAACGCGCTTTCGGGGATGACGGCCAGCGAACTCTCGGAACGTTTTGCCCGCGCGGACCGCTACCTTCGCGACGCCGGTGTTTTCTACCGCGCCTATGATGGGCAGGATGACACACGCGCATGGCCATTCTCCCATATTCCGATCATCATCGATGACAATGAGTGGCAGGAACTTGCTGACGGGCTGAAGCAACGCGCCGACCTGCTTGAAGCGATGATGGCGGATTTCTATAGCGACAACCGCCTCGTTTCCGAAGGTTTCATCCCCCCGCCCTCGTCGCCTCCAACAGCGAGTTCCTGCGGCCGCTCGTCGGCATCGATCCGCCCGGCGGCCATTACCTGCATTTCATATCGTTTGAAGTCGGGCGCGGCCCGGACGGCAAATGGTGGGTGTTGGCCGATCGCGCGCAGGCCCCCTCCGGCGCCGGTTTTGCGCTGGAAAACCGCGTTGCCGCATCACGCGCCTTTTCCGGTATTTACAGCGACATGCATGTGCGTCGCGTGGCAACCTTTTCGGCGCGTTCCGTGATGCGTTACAGGCGGAGCCGGGCGGAAACGAGGGCCGCATCGGCGTTTTGACCCCCGGCCCCGCAAACGAAACCTATTATGAGCATGCCTATATCGCTCGCTATCTCGGCGTCTCGCTCCTGGAAGGCGAAGACCTTATCGTCATCAACGACCGGCTGATGGTCCGCACCGTCGCAGGACCGATGCCGGTCAGCGTATTGTGGCGGCGCCTCGATGCCAGTTTCACCGATCCGCTGGAACTCAACCAGAATTCGCGCATCGGCACGCCCGGCCTCGTCAGCGCCATCCGCGCGGGCAACCTCACCATGGTCAATGCGCTGGGTTCCGGCATGGTCGAAACCCGTGCCTTTCTCGCCTTCCTGCCGGCACTTTCCCGCCGTCTGCTCAACGAGGACCTCAAGATCCCGTCGATTGCCACATGGTGGTGCGGACAGGAGAACGAACGCCGCCACGTTGCAGAAAACCTGGACCAGATGTTGATCGGCCCGGCCTATTCGCGCATGCCGTTCTTCGACGATTCCGGACAATCCTTCACCGGCGAGCGGTTGCGTGAGCGCAAATGTGGCGCGGTGGCCCGCTGGCTCGAAAACGCGCGCCCTGGCTCGTCGGCCAGGAAGCCGTCAAGCTTTCGACCGCTCCGGCTTTCGTTGACGGCAAGCTGACACCGCATCCTTTCTCGCTGCGCGTCTTTGCAGCGCGCACCCATGATGGCTGGACGCTGATGCCGGGTGGCTTTGCCCGCATCGGCTCGTCTGATGATGTCGCGGCTATTGCAATGCAGGCAGGCGGGCGCGCCGCCGATGTCTGGGTCGTCAGTCAGACGCCCGTCGAAAAGCCCACGCTCCTGACACGTGAAAGCCGCATTCCGCGCAACAAGCCCGCGAACCTGCCTAGCCGTGCCGCCGACAATCTTTTCTGGCTTGGCCGCTATATCGAGCGTGCGGAAGGTAATCTGCGTATCCTGCGTGCCTGGCACGGACGCTTTGCCGAAGTGGACGATCGCGGACAGGCTCTGCTGACGCAGGTAGAAGACTATCTCGATCAGATCGGGCTCGACCTTTCAGAGGCCGCGCTACCGCCCTCCCTGTTGCGTGATATCGACAGCGCCGTTTATTCCGCCGGCAATATCCGCGACCGGTTCTCGCCCGATGGCTGGCTGGCGCTGAACGACCTCTCCAAGACGGCCCGTCGTTTCGTTGACCGTGTGAAGCCGGGCGACGACGCCGCGCATGCGGTGACGGTGTTGTTGCGCAAGCTTGCCGGTTTTGCCGGTCTGGTGCACGAAAACATGTACCGCTCGACTGGCTGGCGGTTCCTGTCGATCGGCCGCTATCTGGAGCGCGGCCTGCACATGACCCGGCTTCTCGGTGAGCTTTCCGGCGAGGATGCGCCCGACGGCGCGCTCGATATGCTGCTGGAAATCAGCGACAATGTCATGACCCACCGCCGCCACTACAATGTCTACACCGATCATCTAACGATCACCGACCTTCTGGCGCTCGATCCGCAGAACCCGCGTTCGGTTCTGTTCCAGCTGAACCAGGTTCTGGCTGAAGTCGAAAAACTGCCCGAACACGGCTACCCGACCCAGATGTCCCCTTTACACCGCGAAAGCATGCGGGTGCAGTCGGGGCTTGCGGTGATGACCGCCGATACAGTTTCGACCGATTATTACCAGACGCTGGAGCGCGATTTCGAGGCGCTTTCGGACTGTCTTGCCCAGAATTACCTGTGAGGGACAATGCTTTACGATCTGTCTCTCAAAATGGAATATCAATACGACACGCCGGCCTCGCTCGCGCGCCACATTACCCGTGTGATGCCGCTTTCGGTCACCCAGCGTCAGCGGCTGATCGCCGGTCACGTCAAATTTGATCCAGCGCCCAGCGAAGAGCGCGGCTTTACCGATTTCTTCGGTCATCCCGCGATCGCAACTCTGATCAACCCGCCGCATCAGCGCTTCGCCATCATGATGAAGGCCCGTGTCAACGTCGATGCCCCGCGCACCATGCTGGAGTTCACCACCGTACTTTCCGAACTGAAGCGCGAATATGATCGCGTGCTGGATCTCGGCCGAGATTCTCCGCACCATTTCATCGGACCGAGCTCGCGCATTCCGCTTGACCGGGCGATCGGCGCCTATGGTCGGGAACTGGCCCCAGCCGACAGCAGTGTGTACCAGATCGCGAAAGCAATCTGCGCCCGGATCTTTGAGGATTTCTCCTATGACGGCGAGGCGACGACGGTCGACAGCACGCCGGGCGAAGCCTTCCGGATGCGGCGCGGTGTATGTCAGGATTTCTCGCATGTGATGATCTCGGCGCTGCGGATGATCGGGGTACCGGCCGGCTATGTGAGCGGCTACCTGCGCACCATTCCGCCGCCCGGCAAGCCGCGCCTTGAAGGTGCCGATGCCATGCATGCCTGGGTCCGTGTCTGGTGCGGCAACGCAACCGGCTGGGTCGAATTCGATCCGACCAACAATATGGAAGCGGGCTCGGACCATATCGTGGTCGGCTACGGCCGCGATTATGCCGATGTCGCGCCGGTTCTTGGCGTGATGAAGACTTATGGTGAGCACAAGGCGAGCCAGGCTGTGGACGTCACTCCCGTTCAGACAATCCACGGCGCGTTCTGACATCGCCGGCCAAGGTGGCAAAACCCCTGCGATTGGCGCCCGTATCTTCGCGCCTGCAACATGAGCGCCCGACGTCACTCCTCGTGCACGATACCGTAAATACAACTCCGGCCGGTAATCTTACCTGATTCCGTTTTTCTCTCGGCTTGAAGGCGTCTGGCGCCCATGCGTCTGATACGCCAGCGAGAAATTCGTGCGCCAGCTCATCACTTTGTTGCAAGTGCGTCATATCAGTGCATAAATTGCACGGAAGAATAAGAGTATACCGGTCGCTCCTCGTCGGGGAGACTGTTTTCAGGCGCCGCACTTTTCAGATTTTCCAGCCACTGTTTGACGGAAAAAGCTAATGAGCAAATTGACCCATCCCGATCTGCCCCTGCCGACGCCACGCTCCTGGACGTCGACGGTCTGGCCGCCGATATTCTCGAAAAGCTGACATATCAGGTCGGAAAGGACACCATTGTTGCCCAGCCGCATGACTGGCTGCGCGCCGTCACCCTGGCAATCCGCGACCGCATTACCGACAAGTGGATGGAATCCACCCGCAAGACATATGAGGCGGGCTCCAAGCGGGTCTATTACCTCTCACTCGAATTCCTGATCGGCCGCCTGATGCGCGACGCCATCTCCAACCTTGAAATGGTCGAAGCCATCAACGGGGCGCTCGCCAAGTTCGACGTCAACCTGGCTGAACTCGCAGGCCTCGAGCCTGATGCAGCGCTCGGCAATGGCGGCCTTGGCCGTCTCGCCGCCTGTTTCATGGAATCGATGGCGACCGTCGATGTGCCCGCCTATGGCTATGGCATCCGCTACGTCAACGGCCTGTTCCGCCAGGAAATCGCCGATGGCTGGCAGGTGGAGCTGCCGGAAAACTGGCTCTCCCATGGCAACCCCTGGGAATTCCACCGACGCGAGAGCACCTACGAAATCAATTTCGGCGGTAAGGTTGATATCATCGAGGCCGCAGGCAAGGAGCCGCGTTATGTCTGGAAGCCGACCGAGCGCATGACCGCCGAGGCCTATGACACCCCGGTGGTTGGCTGGCGCGCCAAACGCGTCAACACGCTGCGCCTGTGGTCGGCAGAGCCGATCGACCCGATCCTGCTCGACAAGTTCAATGCCGGCGACCATATCGGTGCGCTTCAGGAAAGCACCAAGGCGGAGACGCTGACCCGCGTTCTCTACCCGGCGGACGCCAACCCTGCCGGCCAGGAGCTGAGGCTCCGGCAGGAATATTTCTTCTCGTCGGCCTCGCTGCAGGACATTCTGCGCAGGCACATGCAGCAATTCAATGACATCCGTATGCTGCCGGAAAAGGTCGCCATCCACCTCAACGACACCCATCCGGCCATCGCCATTGTCGAGATGATGCGCCTTCTGATCGATATCCACGATGTCGAATTCGACGAAGCGTGGGACCTGACGAACGGCATCTTTGCCTATACCAATCATACGCTTCTGCCCGAAGCGCTGGAAACCTGGCCGGTGCCGCTGTTCGAACGGCTGTTCCCGCGGCATATGCAGTTGATCTACGCAATCAATGCCAAGGTCCTTTTGAAGGCCCGCAAGGAAGCCAATGCCAGCGATGAGGCGATCCGCGAGATCTCGCTGATTGATGAGGGGGCGAGCGCCGGGTGCGCATGGGCAATATCGCCTTTCTCGGCTCCCACAGCATCAACGGCGTTTCCGCTCTTCATACGGAATTGATGAAGGAAACGGTGTTCTACAACCTCCATCGCCTTCACCCCGACCGGATCAACAACAAGACCAACGGCATCACCCCGCGCCGCTGGCTGAAGGAATGCAATCCGGGCCTGACCGGCATTATTCGCGAGGCGATCGGCGACGAATTTCTCGATGACGCAGAAAAGCTGCAATCGCTCAATGACCTTGCCGAGGATTCCGCCTTTCAGGAGAAATTTTATGCGGTCAAGCAGGCGAACAAGGTCAAGCTTTCCAACCTCATCGGCGAGCGGCTTGGAACGCGCATCGACCCGACGGCGATGTTTGATATTCAGATCAAGCGTATCCATGAATACAAGCGCCAGCTTCTCAACATCATCGAAGCCGTGGCACTTTACGACCAGATCCGCTCGCATCCGGAAATGGACTGGGTGCCGCGCGTCAAACTATTCGCCGGCAAGGCAGCGCCGAGCTATCACAATGCCAAGCTGATCATCAAGCTCGCCAATGATGTTGCCCGTGTCATCAACAATGACCCAGCGGTACGCGGCCTGCTGAAAATCGTGTTCATTCCAAACTACAATGTCTCTCTGGCCGAAGTGATGATCCCCGCAGCTGACCTCTCCGAGCAGATATCGACTGCCGGCATGGAAGCCTCGGGAACAGGCAACATGAAATTCGCCATCAACGGCGCCCTGACGATCGGCACACTCGATGGCGCCAATGTCGAGATGCGTGACTGGGTCGGCGCCGAAAACATGGTGATTTTCGGTATGACTGCCGAAGAGGTTGATCAGGCCCGTGCAAAGGTCACAATCCCCGCGAGATCATCGAGGGGTCGAAGGAGCTGTCCCAGGCTCTCTCGGCTATCTCGTCCGGCGTGTTCTCCCATGACGATCCGAGCCGGTATGTCGATCTGATCGGCGGACTATACGACCATGACTGGTTCATGGTCGCTGCCGATTTTGATGCCTACGCAGCCGCCCAGCGGGAAGTTGACGCGATCTGGAACGATCAGACGTCATGGAACGTTAAGGTGATAAGAAATACTGCCCGCATGGGATGGTTTTCGTCCGACAGGACGATCAGGAGTATGCACACGACATCTGGAGCGCTTTATGAAAAACCGGGATCAGACGATCCGGAACGAGCACGGGGCTATGCCCCGTCGCGGAGGAAATTAATGCTGTTCTGAATGCAACGCACGGAGACGCATTCTCCGTGCTGGGCATCCAGGATGTCGGCGAGGCCCATGTCACCCGGTGCTTCTTACCCGGTGCGGAGACCGTCGAGACCTTCGACCTTGAAGGTAAACCGCTCGGCAAACTGAAACGCCTTGATGAGTCCGGCTTCTTCGCCGGACCGGTTGATGTGTCCGGCTTCGTGCCGGTCCGTTACCATGCCACACGGGGCGAGACCGAATGGACGGTAACCGATCCTTACAGTTTCTGGCCGGTTCTAGGCCCGATGGACGACTATTACGTCCGCGAGGGCTCGCATCTGAGGCTGTTCGACAAGCTCGGCGCCCATCAGATCACGCATCAGGGCGTTGAGGGGTTTCATTTCGCGGTCTGGGCACCCAATGCCCGCCGCGTCTCGGTTGTCGGTGCCTTCAATGGCTGGGACGGCCGCCGCCACATGATGCGGTTTCGCCGCGATTCCGGCGTTTGGGAAATCTTCGCGCCCGACGTCAAGCCGGGACAACCCTACAAGTTCGAACTTATCGGCGCCGATGGCAATCTCCTTCCGCTCAAAGCTGATCCGTTCGCGCGCCGCAGCGAGCTGCGCCCGCAGACCGCTTCGGTCACAACGGGCGATCTGGTGCAGAAATGGGATGATGACGCCCACCGCGAACATTGGGCGGGCAGCGACCGACGGCGCGAGCCGATAACGATTTATGAGGTCCACGCCGGGTCGTGGCAGCGGCACGAGGACGGTTCGTTTCTTTCATGGGATGAGTTGGCCGACCGCCTGATCCCCTATTGCACCGACATGGGCTTTACCCATATCGAATTTCTGCCGGTTTCCGAATACCCCTATGATCCGTCCTGGGGCTACCAGACAACCGGGCTTTACACGCCAACCGCCCGCTTTGGCGAGCCGGAAGGCTTTGCCCGCTTCATCAATGGCTGCCACAAGGTCGGTATCGGCGTCATTCTCGACTGGGTGCCGGCGCATTTTCCCACCGACGCGCATGGCCTGAGGCAGTTCGACGGCACATCGCTTTATGAGCACGCCGATCCGCGTCAGGGTTTTCACCCCGACTGGAACACGGCGATCTACAATTTCAGCCGCACAGAAGTGGCCTCTTTCCTCCTGAACAACGCGCTTTACTGGGGTGAGAAATTCCATATTGACGGCCTTCGTGTCGATGCAGTGGCCTCGATGCTGTACCTCGACTATTCACGCAAACACGGCGAGTGGGTGCCGAACGAATACGGCGGCAATGAAAACCTCGGTGCCGTACGTTTCATTCAGGAAACCAACAAGGCAGTTTACGGCAATCATCCGGAGATGATGACGATTGCCGAGGAATCGACTGCGTGGCCCAAGGTTTCACAGCCGGTTCATGAGGGCGGTCTTGGCTTCGGCTTCAAGTGGAATATGGGCTTCATGCACGACACGCTGAGCTATTTCGCGCGTGAACCGATCTACCGCAAGCATCACCATCAGGAGATCACTTTCGGTCTGCTCTACGCCTTTGCCGAAAACTATGTCCTGCCTCTGTCTCATGACGAAGTGGTGCACGGCAAGGGATCGCTGATTGCCAAAATGGCCGGCGACGACTGGCAGAAATTCGCCAATCTCAGAGCCTATTACGCCTTCATGTGGGGTTATCCTGGCAAGAAGCTCTTGTTCATGGGTCAGGAATTTGCCCAGTGGAGCGAATGGAGCGAGGCGCGCGGCCTCGACTGGAACCTGCTCGACTACCCGAACCATGAAGGCATGCGCCGGCTGGTACGCGATCTCAACTTCGCCTACCGCGCCAAACCGGCACTGCATGCGCGCGACTGTGAACCCGAAGGTTTCGAGTGGACGATTGTCGATGATGACGAGAATTCCGTCTTCGCCTGGCAACGCAAGGCCCCGGGCGAGAAGCCGATCATCGTGATCTGTAACTTCACACCGATCCCACGCGAAAATTACCAGGTCCCGCTGCCGAAAACCGGCGCCTGGCGGGAAATTGTGAATACCGACGCCGAAATCTACGGCGGTAGCGGCAAGGGCAATGGTGGCCGCGTGCGTGCCGAGATCCAGGGCCATGGCGGCATCTCCGCCACGCTGCTTTTGCCGCCACTTGCAACCATCATGCTGGAACCGGAAGACTGAGAGGGAGGGAAGGATGAATAATAGACGGATCGGATACCCCTTTCGCGTGACGCCATGGCCTATGTACTGGCCGGGGACGCGGAAGCCGCCTTAAAGAACTAACCGACACGCGCGCCAAGCCAGCGGTCTATTTTGGCGGCAAGACACGCATTATCGACTTTGCGCTTTCCAACGCGCTCAATTCCGGTATCCGGCGCATTGGCGTCGCCACCCAGTATAAGGCGCACTCGCTGATCCGCCACCTGCATCAGGGCTGGAATTTCTTCCGGCCGGAGCGAAACGAAAGTTTCGACGTGCTTCCCGCCTCCCAGCGCGTTTCCGAAACGCAGTGGTATGAAGGAACCGCGGACGCGGTCTACCAGAACATCGACATCATCGATTCCTATGGTCCGGAATACATGATCATTCTGGCTGGTGACCATATCTACAAGATGGATTACGAGGCGATGCTCCAGCAGCACGTCAACGAGGGCGCCGACATCACCATCGGTTGCCTCGAAGTGCCGGTGGAAGAAGCCAAGGGCTTCGGCGTGATGCATGTTGACGCCACCGACCGGATCGTCGATTTCGTCGAGAAGCCGGCCAATCCGCCAGGCATTCCCGGCAATGAGAGCATGGCGCTCGCGTCAATGGGTATTTACGTTTTCAATACCAAATTCCTGTTCGACTGCCTCTACCGCGATGCCGCCGACCCGACGTCGAGCCGCGACTTCGGCAAGGACATCGTTCCCTACATCGTCAAGAATGGCAAGGCGATGGCGCACCGCTTTTCCGAAAGCTGCGTGCGGTCAAGCTACGAAAAGGAATCCTACTGGCGTGATGTTGGTACGATCGATGCCTACTGGCAGGCCAATATCGATCTGACCGCTATCGTTCCGGAACTCGATATCTACGACAAGTCCTGGCCGATTTGGTCCTATTCCGAGGTCACGCCGCCGGCAAAATTCGTTCATGACGATGAAAACCGCCGTGGTTCGGCCATATCATCCGTGGTCTCGGGAGATTGCATCATCTCCGGCTCACAACTCTACAAGAGCCTGCTGTTCACCGGTGTGCGCGCGAATTCCTATTCCCGCCTCGAAGGTGCCGTCATTCTCCCCATGTTCACATCGGACGCCATGCGCAACTGAAAAACGTTGTCATTGACCACGGTGTACATATTCCCGAAGGCCTTGTTGTCGGCGAGGATCCGGATGTTGATGCCCGCCGTTTCCGACGTTCGGAAAACGGCATTTGCCTGATTACACAGTCGATGATTGACAGATTGGATAGCTGAAAAATGAAGGTCCTTTCCGTTACGTCGGAAATCTACCCGCTGATCAAGACAGGTGGTCTGGCCGATGTGGCAGGCGCACTGCCGCTCGCTCTTGCCGGTCTTGGCATTGAAACCCGCACCATGATCCCCGGCTATCCGGCGGTCATGAAGGCGGTCGACGGGCATGCCGAAAAGGTTCACGAATTCGATGACCTTTTCGGCGAAAGGGCTACACTTTACGCGGCCAGTCACGAGGGCCTTGATCTCCTGATTCTCGATATACCGGCACTCTTCGGCCGTTTCGGAAATCCCTACAATTCAGCAACCGGGGAAGGCTATTCCGACAACTGGCGGCGCTTCGGCGCACTTTCGAAGGCGGCAGCGGACGTGGCTGCCGGCGTGATGCCGGGCTGGGAGCCAGACCTAGTCCATTGCCACGACTGGCAGGCTGCGATGACACCGGTTTTCATGCGCTACTCGGAGACACCGGAAAAACCGTCGATCCTGACCATTCACAACATCGCCTTCCAGGGCACCTTCGGACCTGACATTTTCCCCTGGCTCGGCCTGCCCGCCCACGCCCTGTCAGTTGATGGTGTTGAATATTACGGCAATGTCGGTTTTCTGAAAGGCGGGTTGCAGACGGCATGGGCGGTGACGACCGTCAGCCCGACCTATGCCCGCGAAATCCAAACCCCGATGTACGGCATGGGACTGGAAGGGTTGATTTCCGCCCGTGCCCACACGGTGCATGGCATCGTCAATGGTATCGATACAGATGTCTGGGACCCGACCGCGGACATGTCCCTCGCAAGCCGCTACACACCAAGCCGACTGAGACTGCGCCAGCCCAACCGACAGGTTTTGAGCGAACGCTTCGGCCTCGATGATGATGATTCCCCGATTTTCTGCGTGGTTTCACGCCTGACCTGGCAGAAAGGCATGGACCTGCTTGCCGAGGCCATCGGTCCACTTGTGGCCATGGGCGGCAAACTGGCAGTTCTGGGCACGGGCGAACACGATCTGGAAGAAGCCTTCCGCAATGCGGTGCGGCTATACCCCGGTCGCGTCGGAACGATTATCGGCTATGACGAAACGCTCTCGCACATTCAACAGGCCGGCGCCGATGTCATCGTCATCCCCTCGCGTTTCGAGCCCTGCGGCCTGACCCAGCTTTATGGCCTGCGCTACGGCTGCGTCCCACTCGTGGCCCGCACCGGCGGCCTTGCCGATACGGTGATTGATGCCAACCCGGCAGCCCTCGACATCAAGGCGGCCACCGGCATCCAGTTTTCGCCCGCTGAAACCTGGGCCCTGGTCCATGCACTGCGCCGCACGGTCAATCTTTTCAAAGACAAGAAAACCTGGATGCATATCCAAAAACAAGGCATGAAGAGCGACGTTTCATGGAAATCAAGCGCAAAACTTTATGCTGATTTATATTCAAGCCTTAATATGACGGTTCCCAAATCATGACGAAAACGATTGCTACCAAACCCTTTGCCGGACAGAAACCGGGCACCTCAGGCCTGCGCAAGAAAGTGCCGGAGTTCGCCCAGCCACACTACGCCGAGAACTTCATACAGTCGGTTTTCGACAGTCTTGAAGACTATCAGGGCAAGACACTGGTGATCGGCGGTGACGGGCGTTACCTCAACCGCGAAGTGATCCAGACCGCGATCAAGATGGCCGCTGCCAATGGTTTCGGAAAAGTGATGGTCGGTCAGGGCGGCATCCTGTCAACGCCGGCAGCCTCCAACATGATCCGCAAATATCAGGCCTTCGGCGGCATCATCCTGTCAGCCAGCCACAATCCCGGCGGCCCGAATGAGGATTTCGGGATCAAGTACAATACCGCCAATGGCGGTCCGGCGCCGGAACGCATTACCGATGCGATCTATGAGCGCACCAAGCTGATCGACCGCTACCGCATATCCGAAGCCGACGACGTGCCGCTTGATGCCATCGGCAGCTATCATGTCGACGATATGGAAGTTGAAGTCTTCGATCCGGTCGCCGACTACGCCGCACTGATGGAAGAGCTCTTCGATTTCGAGGCGATCCGCTCCTATATCGCTGGTGGCTTTCGGATTGCCTTCGATGCGATGAGCGCCGTGACAGGCCCCTATGCCAAGGAAATCATCGAAAACCAACTCGGCGCGCCCGAAGGCTCGGTGCGCAATTTCGTCCCGCTGGAGGATTTCGGCGGTCACCACCCGGACCCGAATCTGGTGCATGCCAAAGAGCTCTATGACGAAGTGATGAGTGCCGACGGTCCCGATTTCGGCGCTGCATCCGACGGCGACGGCGACCGCAACATGGTCGTCGGCAAGGGCATTTTCATCACCCCTCCGACAGCCTTGCGATCCTTGCCGCCAACGCCCATCTAGCACCGGCCTACAAGATCGGCCTCGCCGGGATTGCGCGCTCCATGCCGACGAGCCAGGCCGCCGACCGCGTGGCTGAAAAACTCGGCATCGGCGCCTATGAAACGCCGACCGGCTGGAAGTTTTTCGGCAATCTTCTCGATGACGGCAAGGCCACGCTCTGCGGTGAAGAAAGCTTTGGAACAGGCTCCAACCATGTCCGTGAGAAAGACGGGCTGTGGGCAGTGCTGCTCTGGCTAAACGTTCTGGCCGTGCGCGGAGAGACCGCGTTCGACATCGTCAAGAAGCATTGGGCCGAATTTGGCCGCAACTACTATTCCCGCCACGACTATGAAGGCATCGAAACCGATGCGGCCAACGGCCTGATGGACGCGCTGCGTGAAAAGCTTGCCACCCTGCCCGGCACCAGTTTCGGCGATCTGACCGTGAAGGAGGCCGACGACTTTGCCTATCACGATCCGGTCGACGGTTCGGTCAGCAAGCATCAGGGCGTGCGCATCATGTTTGAAAGCGGTTCGCGCGTGGTCTTCAGGCTTTCGGGCACCGGCACTTCGGGAGCGACGCTGCGCGTCTATCTGGAACACTACGAGCCGGACCCGGCCCACCACGAGGAAGAAACGCAGAAAACGCTTGCCGGCCTGATTGCCTATGCCGAGCATATTGCCGGCATCAGGGAACATACCGGCCGAGATGCCCCGACTGTGATCACCTGAGCCTGCTGATGAACGACGCAACAGCAAAGCCCGGTGTGAGGGTTCTCGACCGGGGTGTCGAATTTTCCGTCTATTCGGAAAACGCGACTGGCGTGGAGCTTTGCCTGTTCGACGCAGATGGAACGGAGACCGCGCGCCTGCCAATGGCACATGAGCGCGGCAATCTCTTCCGCCTGCTGGTTGACGGCGCAAAACCCGGTCAGCGTTATGGCTACCGCGCCTTCGGTCGCTTTGACCCGATGGCTGGGCACTGGTTCGATTCCTCGAAACTTCTGGTCGACCCCTATGCACGGGAAATCGACAGCCCTTACCGCTATGATGCTCAGCTTGCGCGGCATGGCTCCGATACCAGCGCACTTGTGCCGAAAGGCGTTGTGGTTGCGGACCTTGGCGAAGAGCCGTCTCACGTGGACCTGCCCGAAGGCGGGTTCATCTATGAGGCAGGCATCAAATCGCTGACCACGCTCAACCCGCATATTCCGAAAAGCATTCGCGGCACGGTCGCAGCCCTTGGCCACCCGGCCCTGATCGAACACCTTCAAAAGATCGGCGTCGATGCAATCGAACTGATGCCGGTGACGGCCTGGATCGACGAGCGCCATCTTCAGCCGCTCGGCCTCACCAACGCCTGGGGCTACAACCCGGTCACCTTCATGGCGCCCGATCCGCGCCTTTGCCCGGGCGGCATTGCTGAATTGCGCGGAGCGGTCGCAGCACTCCACGAGGCCGGCATAGCCGTGATCCTCGATCTCGTCTTCAACCATACCGGCGAAAGCGACCAGTTCGGCGGTTCGCTCAGCTTTCGCGGGCTCGACAACCCGACCTATTACCGTTTGGCCGAAGACGATCCGTCGGTATTCATCAATGATACCGGCTGCGGCAACACCATTGCCTGCGATCATCCGATGGTCCGCCAGTATATCGTCGACAGCCTTCGGTTCTTCGTCACAGAGGCCGGTGTCGACGGCTTTCGCTTCGATCTGGCGCCGATACTCGGGCGCACGCGTCAGGGTTTCGATACCCATGCCGAAACACTGGAAGCGATCCTCGCCGATCCCGTACTGAAGGGACGGACGATGATCGCCGAGCCCTGGGATATCGGTCCGGGCGGCTATCAACTCGGCCATTTCCCGGCACCTTTTTGGAATGGAACGACCGGGCGCGCGATGACCTGCGTAAATTCTGGCGCGGTGACGACTATATGACCGGCCGGCTCGCCGATGCGCTTTCAGGATCCTCGCATATTTTTCCTTACGCGACCAGCATGTCACCCGCTCGGTCAATTTCATCGCTGCCCATGACGGTTTCTCGCTCCACGACGTGACCGCCTATGTCCACAAACACAATGGTCCCAATGGCGAGAGCAACCGGGACGGCCATGACGAAAACTACTCCTGGAACAATGGTGTCGAGGGCGATACCGACAATGAGGGTGCACTCGCCCGCCGCCGTCAGGACGTGAAGGCGCTGCTCGCTACGCTGTTTGGCAGCCGCGGCACCATCATGCTGAAGGCCGGCGATGAGGGCGGCATGACCCAACATGGCAACAACAATGCCTATTGCCAGGACAATGAGACGACCTGGATCGACTGGGACGCCATGGATAAAGAACTGGTAGCCTATACCGGCGAGCTTTCGGCGCTGCGCAAACAGTTTGCCGTCTTTTCCGGAACCGATTTCTTCACCGAAGACGACGTCACCTGGCTGCGCCCGGACGGCAATATCATGACGGTGGAGGACTGGGAAGCGGCCGGATGCGACAGTCTGAGCATTGTGTTCTCGACCGTCGAACGGGAGACCGGTGAACCGAACCAGCTGGCCATGCTCATCAACCGGAGCCAGGTGGACATGGTATTCCGGCTACCCGAACGCGATGATCACGGCTGGCACAACCTGACAGGCCAGAGCCGCGGCGCCGTCGAGATCGCGCTTGCACCGCGCTCGGTATCGTTTTATGCCGAAAAGCTGTCGAATGCCGGATAGCACTTGAACGAAAGCCTGGCGACAACCGGAAAACCTGAAAGAAGGCCATGGGCAAAGAGATTTCGCTTGCTGAAGTGCAGGACTACATCGGCCATGAAGTCGGTGTATCGCGCTGGTTCACAGTCGATCAGACGATGATAGACACCTTCGCCGACGCCACACTCGACCGCCAGTTTATCCATACCGACCCCGAACGCGCGCGCGAAGAGACACCTTTCGGCGGTACGATCGCGCATGGGTTCCTGACACTGTCTCTCCTTTCGGCCATGAACTACGATTGCGCCCGCAGGTGCGCGAACAGACCATGGGCATCAATTTTGGCTTCGACAAGGTCCGGTTCGTCGCTCCGGTGAAGTGCGGCAAGCGCGTCCGCGGCCATTTCACCCTGAAGGAAGCCCGCTTCCGGGGCGCGGAACTTCTGGCGATCCATTACACCGTCAGCATTGAAGTTGAGGACGAGCGTAAACCGGCGCTGACTGCCGAATGGATCACGCTTGTCCAGTTCGCCGCCGAAGACCGACCGGAAACGGTTTGAACTGAGAGTCAAAACCTTCAGTCATATCGAATGCTGGTGCTTGTTTGCACCCTATGTCTTCGGCATTCTCGATCTGGGTGCCAAGGATACAGCCTATTGAGGGTGGCCAGTCAGAGATAGAGTTAGCAAAGACTCGATAACTTAAGTCGGCGATGCACTTGGAAATCAATGAAAATTTGAGTTATTTCAGGAAAGTAGTTTTGCAGACCAAAGAACGAAAAAGGGGCATTCCGATGATTCGTGCGACTGTAGCGGTTATTGTTGTCGTGCTTCTTTCTGCCTGTGTACCAGAGGGGACCTTGGAGAACATGGCAAAGGTAGGCGAGGTTTGGCAGCCCACTACCCGTTTCAGCACAACCGAAGTCGCTTATGCGAAAGGCCGTGGAGACAACACCATAATAGGACAGGTCTTCGTTGAAAACGAAGATGGAACCATAAAATACAAACGAGGCTTGAGAGTTTTCCTTGTTCCCAAAACTCCATTTTCTGAGGAGAGGCTTCATTACGAGGCGGATTACGATGGCGGTATATACATTGGGGCGCCACAAGCCTTTTATACCTCAATGCGATATAACAGGGCCGACCGATCAGGTTCGTTCAGCTTTAGCATGATTCCCGACGGCAAATATTATTTGTATGCCTCAACCAGCAAAATTGTTCGCGGTGAAAAGGTACCTGTAACGTTGACCACACCAGTTTCAGTCTCCGATGGAATGACTGTCGAACGTGACCTGTCTGATGAGCAATAAGGGCCCACGTTAATGTCCAAGATTTGCGGTGGATTTTAGGACACTCAGTAGGCAGTGTCCTTCGCTGCCTGGTCGAGAAGGCCGAAGACATAGGGTGCAAACGAGCGCCAGCACTCGATGCGAAACGTGTTCTCTTCCTTGCGGAAAAGCACGATCTCGGCCTTGCCGAGAACGGTACGCACGACCTTGCCGACGGGAAACCGGTCTGGCCTGAGGTCCTGCGGGCAAGCGGCATTGATCGCCGCCGCCGCTCCCGGACCTACAACCGTCACGGCAACGTTTCGGTGGGAGACGTCAACGGCGGAAAACGGCGCTTCGATGCCCTGAAGGCGCGGGATCATTTCCTCGCCATGCTCATTGATCACCAACCACTCATCCGGCCCGAGCCAGAAGGCATAGCCGCCGTCCGTCACCGAAGCAGAAAGCGGCGCACGCGGGAGTTCGATATCCAGCGCACCCGAAAGCGCGCCAAGTGCCTCTTCACCGGCCCTGACCGAAAGCCGGGTCGCATCACCGGCGATCACAAGCCGGGCAAGGCCGGAGCCGCCATAGGTGCCGGATAGCGGAGTTGTGCGTGTCGCAACGAGTTCCTCAACCATGGATGCGCGCTCCTTCCTTGTCGTAGAAAACGGTATCGACCACCTCGACGGCGATATTGCGGTCCGGCATCGGCACATAGAGCGTCTCACCCTTGAGTGCGTGCCCGTTCTTGACCACGGCCATGGCGATGCCGCTCTGAAGTGCCTCCGACCAGTAGGCCGACGTCACATGGCCGAGCATCGGCACCGGCTTGGCCGCATTCGGATCGGCAACGACCTGCGCGCCCTCCTCCAGCACCAGACGCGGATTGTTCTTGACCATCAGACCGACAAGCTGCTTGCGATCCTGGGCCACCAGATCCGGCCGTTTGAGCCCGCGAATGCCGACAAAATCGGTCTTTTCTTAGACACCGCCCAGCCCATGCCGGCATCGAACGGCGTCACCGTGCCGTCGGTATCCTGTCCGACAACGATATAGCCCTTCTCGGCGCGTAACACATGCATGGTCTCGGTGCCGTAGGCGCAGCCGCCAAAGCTCTCTGCCCGCTCGAAAATACGCTTCCAGACCGACAGGCCGAAGTCGGCCGGCACATTGATCTCAAAGCCGAGTTCGCCGGTAAACGATACCCGGAAAAGCCGCGCCGGCACGCCGCAGACCGTGCATTCGGCAAGGCTCATATGCGTGAACGCATCCGCCGAAATATCCACGCCCTCGACAAAGGGCTCGATGATCTCGCGCGCTTTCGGCCCCTGCACGGCAATCACCGCCCATTGTTCGGTCGCAGACGTCAGCCAGACATTCAGATGCGGAAACTCGGTCTGCAGATAGTCTTCCATAAGGTTGAGGACGCGCGGCGCACCGCCGGTCGTCGTAGTCACATGGAAGCGATCATGAGCAAGCCGGCCAACCACGCCGTCGTCATAGATATAGCCGTCTTCGCGCAGCATCAGGCCATAGCGGCACTTGCCGGGTTTCAGCGTCGACCATGCGTTGGAATACATCAGGTTCATAAAGGCTTCGGCATCCGGTCCGACGACCTCGATTTTGCCAAGTGTCGAGGCATCGAAGACACCCGCGCTTTCGCGCACTGTCCGGCATTCGCGGTTGACCGCGTCGTGCTTGGTTTCGCCGGGCCTCGGGAAATACCAGGCCCGCTTCCAGTTGCCGACATCCTCAAACGCCGCACCGCGTTCTTCCGCCCATCCATTGATCGGCGTCTTGCGGGCGGGGTCGAAAAGCGGACCCCGTGAGTGGCCGATCAGTGTTCCAAAAGTGACCGGCGTGAACGGCTGACGGAAGGTGGTGAGCCCCACCTGCGGGATTGGCCGGTCGAGCATCTCGGCGGCAATCGCCAGACCGTGCATGTTGGAAAGCTTGCCCTGGTCGGATGCCATGCCATTGGTGGTAAACCGCTTGATATGCTCGATGGAGGCCATGCCCTCATGCACAGCCTGGCGGATATCCTTGGCGCAGACATCGTGCTGATAGTCGATGAAAGCGCGCGCGTGGCTGTCGGCGCTCTCATCCTCGCCCAGCATGCCACCGGTCCATTGACGGGCATTTTCCGCCGCAATATCGGCAACGCCGCCGCCTGCAGCCGCCGCCTCGCCGATGATGGCATGAATGGCATCGGTACCATTGCAGGCCCCGACGCAGACGGAATTCTGCGCATGGGTGCCGGGAACGAAACGCTGCTCATCCGCATCGAAGACCAGCTTGCCGCGCGACTGCGAAAACAGGTGCACGGACGGAGTCCAGCCCGCAGATGTGATCAGCGCGTCTATATCGAAACTGCGGGACTTGCCGCTTGCCTTGTCCTTCACTTTCATGGAGGAAATTCTGAGGCGCCCCTTGGTGCCGACGACCGCGTTGTTGGCGAGCACCTTGATGCCGAGTGCCTTGGCCTGCCCTGCCAGACCGTCTCCAGCCTCTGCCCGGCTGTCGACGATGACAGCCACATCGACACCGGCCTTCTTCAGATCGAACGCCGCCTCATAAGCGGAATCATGGGCGCAATAGACGCCAACCCGCTTGCCGAGGGCAACGCCGTAATGATTGAGGTAGGCACGCGCAGCAGAGGCCAGCATGATGCCCGGCCGGTCGTTTTGCGGGAAAACCATCGGCCGTTCGATGGCACCGGTGGCGAGAATCACCTCATCCGTCCGCAGCTGCCAGAGCCGCTCACGCGGACCGTTGGCCTTGGCGTTCGGCAAATGATCGGTGAGGCGTTCGCAAAGCGCGAGAAAATTGTGGTTGTAATAACCAAAGGCCGTGGTGCGCGGCAGGATGCGTACATTATCCATGCCCTCAAGCTCTGCCACGGCGGCAAGCGCCCAGTCATAGCCCGGCATGCCATTCACGGTGGTGCCGCTCTCATATTGAAGCGCACCGCCCGGCTCCGGCTTCTCATCACAGAGGATGACGTCCTTGCCGGCTTTGGCCGCAGAAAGGGCTGCCGTCAGCCCGGCGATACCGGCGCCGACCACCAGAACATCGCAATGTATATAGCGGCAGGCATAGGTGTCGGCATCTTCCTCCGTGGGCGCTACGCCAAGCCCGGCAGCCCTGCGAGATCATCGGCTCATACAGCTTGTGCCAGGCAACGCGCGGCCACATGAAGGTCTTGTAGTAGAACCCGGCAATAAAGAACGGCGAGAGGAAATCATTGACCGCACCGGCATCGAAGGAAAGCGAGGGCCAGCGATTTTGCGAGGACGCCTTCATGCCGTCAAAGACTTCCTGAACCGGCCCGCGCACATTCGGCTGACGCCGCGCGCTATCGCGAGCGATATCGAAGAGTGCATTCGGCTCCTCGGAACCGGCCGTCAGAAACCCGCGCGGGCGGTGATACTTGTAGGAACGGCCGACCAGATGCACGCCATTGGCCAAAAGCGCGGAGGCAAGGGTGTCGCCCTCTAGCGCCGAATAGGTCTTGCCGTCGAAGGAAAAGCGGATGGTCTTGGCTGGCGTAAGCCGCCCCTTGCCCGCAATACGCAATCCACCGCTCATCGGCCTTCTCCCTCAAATTCGGCGCGGTCGGGCTTTGGCTCGCCGGTCTTGTAGGTCTTCAAAAACCGGTCAGAGACAGTATCGCGCACCGCATTGAAGAAACGCCCGCAACCATGGATGTGGCGCCAACGCTCGTAATGGATGCCCTTGGGATTGGTCCGCATGAAGAAATATTGCGCAAAGTCCTCGTCGGAAACCTCGGTGATATTTTCCGGACGGGCGATATGGGCCTCGCCGGCGCCGGCAAATTCCAGCTCGCTTCGCGCTTCGCCGCAATAGGGACAATGGATGAGCAGCATGGTCTAGTTCCCTTCCAGTTCGGGCAGGGTCTCGGGTAAGGTCATGATCAGGTCGAGCAGCGGACGCGGCGCCTCAAGTTGCGGCATGTGGCCCACGCCCTCAAGCGCGTGAAGCTGAACACCGATGGCACCGGCAAGCTGATGGCCGCGCGCGATCGGGATCCACGGGTCTTTCTCACCCCAGATGACAGTGACGGGGCATGCGATTGCCTTCAGCCTGTCGGCGAATTCGTCGGTGAAGCGGTCATCGGCCTGGGCGAACTGCTTGTAGAAACTCGCCTGTCCCTCCGGGGTCAGCCAGGGCGAGGCCAGTTCATGCAGCTCGTGCTCGTCGAGTTCACTCACCAGCGCGCCACGAATATAGGCCGAAACGATGGCCGAATGGATATGCGGCGGCAACGGCGTGAAAGCGTCAATATGGCGGCTGACATGATCGAAGAATTCCGAGCCCCAGGGGCTGACAGCAACGACATTCATCAACAGCAGGTCGGTATAGGCGACATCATGCAGGAGGTTGGCGCGCAGCGTCACCGCGCCGCCGAAATCATGGGCGAAGACGCTCGGCCGGTCGAGCGCCCAGAATTCCAGCATTTCCTTGAACACAAGGCCCTGCACATCAAGACCGGTCGCCTGCCCGGCATCCTTCGCCGAGCGACCGAAACCCGGCATATCATACCAGTAGACCGTGTAGGCCTTCGACAGGGGCAGGATAAGCCGGTGCCAGGAAAACGACGACCACGGCCAGCCATGGGCAAGCACCAGCGGCGGCCCGCTGCCGGCCGAGCCCCAGGCAACGGCCCCGGCGCTGGTTTCTGTCTTGTTGTTGACGTTCCAGAGCATGGCGGGCCTCAATGCGCGACGGCGGCAGCAGCAGCCTCGTCGATCAGGCGGCCGGTGCGATAGCGATCAAGTGTCAGGCCCGCAGCCAGCTTGTGGGGTTCGCCCTTGGCAATCAGATGGGCAAAGAGATGGGCCGAACCCGGCGTCGCCTTGAAGCCTCCCGTGCCCCAGCCGCAATTGACGAACAGGCCCGGAACCGGGGTGATGCTCTGGATCGGCGAGCGGTCAGGCGTGTTATCGGTGATCCCGCCCCATTGCCGCATCATCTTGACCCGGCGGAAGATCGGGAACAGCTCGCAGATGGCATCGAGCGTGTGGGTGACGATCTGAAGCCCACCGGTCTGCGAATAGGAATTATACTGGTCGGTGCCAGCGCCGATGACGAGTTCGCCCTTGTCGGACTGGGAGATATAGGCGTGCACCGTGTTGGACATAACCACGCAGGGAAAGATCGGCTTCAGCGGCTCGGACACCAACGCCTGCAGCGGCTGACTTTCCAGCGGCAGACTGACATCGGCCATCGCCATCACCACCGAATTATGACCCGAAGCCGAAACGCCGATCTTCTTCGCGCCGATAAAGCCCTTCGAGGTTTCGACCCCGCTCACGGCGCCATCCGGCCCGCGGCGAATACCCTTGACCTCACAGTTTTGAATGATGTGAATGCCGCGGTCTGATGCCGCGCGGCCATAGCCCCAGACGACAGCGTCGTGGCGGGCCGTGCCAGCGCGCCTTTGCAATGCCGCGCCGTTAATCGGGTAACGTGCCGTCGCGGCAATATCGAGCGGCGGACAGTATTCTTTCGCAGCCTCAGGCGTCAGCCATTCATTGTCGATGCCATAAAGCCGGTTGGCATGGACATGACGCTTGAACGTCTGGCGGTCATGCTCGTTGTGCGACAGCATCATCACGCCACGCGGCGAATACATCACATTATAGTTAAGATCGAGCGCCAGGCCTTCCCAGAGTTTGAGGGAATGCTCGTAGATGTCCATGCTCTCGTCATAGAGATAATTGGAGCGCACGATCGTGGTGTTGCGGCCGGTATTGCCGCCGCCGATCCAGCCCTTTTCGATCACGGCGATATTGGTGATGCCGTGTTCCTTGGCAAGGTAATAGGCAGCGCCCATGCCATGACCGCCGCCGCCGATGATGATGACATCATATTCGGATTTCGGCTCCGGCGAGGTCCAGTGTTTTTCCCAGCCGCTGTGATGCCGCATAGCCTCGCGCGCCAAAGCGAAAACGGAATATTTGCGCATCTGAATGCTCCCTCCGACCGGGTTTGATCGTATTCGTTACCCTATACCAATCGCAAATCGGAAAGTGACGCAACGTCCTTTTGCGACGCTTTTGCCACCTGCGTTCGACATCGTTTTTCTGAAGGCCTGGATGACCACAGTCACCCGGTCCTCAACGACAGGATTTTGACGCTTCAGCAGAGGGATGTTTCCGGACAATCGCCTGACATCATGGCCAAAGGGGCTGGACTAGCCGGCAAAAACCTGATATCCGCGACGCCAAATGTTGGGCCGAACCCGACGATGACAAGCAACAACGCCTGACGTGCAAGTATTTGCCAGGCCGAACGACACCAACGATTTTAAGGAACGGGATACACGTGCAAGTACTTGTCCGCGACAACAATGTCGACCAGGCTCTCCGCGCTTTGAAGAAAAAGATGCAGCGCGAAGGCATCTTCCGCGAAATGAAGATGCGTGATTTCTACGAGAAGCCCTCGCAGAAGCGCGCCCGCGAAAAGGCCGAAGCGATCCGCCGCGTTCGCAAGCTGGCCCGCAAGCGTGCCGTCCGCGAAGGTCTGGTTTCGCGCTGATTGTCGTTTTTTCGGCACATTGACCATGTTGTGATGGCGGGAGCGTAGGCCCCCGCCTTTTTATTTGCTAGATATTTACCTTGCGCCGGTAAAAACTCCGCGCGTCCGCAATTCGCTGCGCGCCGAATGACACGACATGAGGGACGGAAATGACAGAATTGACCGCTGGCACATTCATAACATGCACCGGCCGGACGCTGAGGACCGCGCTCTTGCTTGGTGCCGTCAGCCTGTTGGCAGCCTGTCAGAGTTCCCAGTCGATGAACCAGAATATCGTTTCGATCGATGCGGCCCAGGGATCCGAGCAGAACATCGCATCTCTTTCCAATGTGATCGCCGCCAACCCGAACGACCCCGAGGCCTATAATGTGCGCGGCGCGGCCTATGGTCGGGCGGGCGACGACCGACGCGCGATGGAAGATTTCAACAAGGCCGTCGCACTCAATCCGAATTATTATCAGGCCTATGCCAATCGTGCGCTGATCGAACGCAGCCTCGGCCGACAGATGGACGCTCTGAACGACTACAACAGGGCGCTACAGATCAACGCAAACTATGATGTCGCCTATATCGGACGCGGCAATCTCTACCGCGAGATCCGGCCAGCAGAATGATGCTTTCAACGATTTCACACGCGCCATTCAGCTGAACACCACCGATCCGCGTGCCTACCACAATCGCGGCCTGATCTACCAGCAGCGCGGCCAGCAGGAACTGGCGATCGCAGATTTCACCAAGGCTATCTCGCTCTCGCCCAAATCCGCACAGCCCTATAACGGCCGTGGCGTTTCCTATCTGGCGCTCAACGACGACCAGAACGCCAAGGCCGATTTCGACAAAGCGCTGGCACTTGACCAGCAGAACGCCGAGAGCTGGGCCAATCTTGGCCTGATTTTCGAGCGGCAGGGCGATTTTACCAAGGCGGCCTCCTATTATCAGAAGGCCAAGCAGCTGAACCCGAACTATCAGCCGGCCCTGCAGGGCCTTCAGCGCACACTCGGCACCACGTAAGCGGTATTTTATCGGCGCAGATTGAGATTGATCGGCAGGCGGAATTTATGCCGTGTGCCGGCATAGCTCGCCGGGAACGAACCGAAGGGCCCTGCTGCACGGGCCCTTTGCAGCACGATCGCGTCGACGCTGCTGCTGCCCGACGAACGCACAAGAGACAATGATGCTATCCCCCCGAACGGTTCAGGGTCAGGTTGACGATCACGGTTGCCTGCAGCGGTCCAAGCCCCCGGTAGGCCCGTTCGGTGGCAACCGCACGGCGCAGCCGCGACCCGACCTTTCCCGCATAATTCGCCATCGCGGCCGCACCATCGCCGGATGAACCGCTGCGCGCTTCCGCTGTCTGTGTTGCCCCGCGCTCAGATGTGCCGCTGACCAAGCCTTTGCGCGCATCGCGGTTGGATTGCCCTCCCGAACCGGCGGACTGGCGCTTTGCGGCTCTCGTCCGCTGGCGGGCGCGTTCGGCCTGCGCCTGCCGGGCCGCGACCTGATCGGCAGGAAGCGGCTCGGATTCCCATGGTGAGCGCTGCGGGATCGGCGGCGCGATATCATAGGCCAGCTCGGGATCGTCTTCCTGGGCGGTGATGGTCTCGGTCTGGGCGGCCTGCGCAGCAAGCCTATTTGTTTCTGGGGGCGCAGCAGCGTCTACCGCCTCAGAACGGGCAGCGTAAGCCATTTCCGGCGGCGGTGCTGCACTACTAGAAGCGGTCGGCGCTGCCGGGGCACGCGATCAGGAACGACGGCCTCAGTCGGCGCAACCGCGAGCATTTCCGGTTCCGGGCGAGAAAGCGCTGCGACGGCTGCCGGTTCCGCTGTTTCCGTGGGTAATGCCTGAGCCGCCTCAACCGGCGGCGTCAACGCTTCTTCGGGCGCCGGTGTGGGCGCTGCAAGCGCTTTCGCAGGCACCTCGGTCGGCTGTGACTCGGATGTTTCCGGGCTCAAAGTCTCGGCTTCAGGACTGACCGCCTGCTCCACGGGCACCGGTTGCGCCTCGACTTCGGTCGGCTGCGCATCCTCGGCGCCACTTGCAGCCGCATCAACATCGCCGCTGCCGAGCATAACAACATTGACGACCACGCCGCCCTCTTCTTTCGCCGCTTCGGGAAGGACTCCGGAGACATGAAGCGCCATTGCAAAGGCGACGGTGTGAAAAGAACCGACACCAGAACGGCCATCGGCAGGCGTTTTCCTGCCGACGGGTTCTGCGGGCCGCCGCTGATGCGCGGCAAAGTCACGCTGTCGAGACTTTCATCTTCAAGCGGCAGTTCAGGCGTGCCTTCTGCCGCTTCCTGCTCGGTGTCGATCGGCTTTTCAACGGACGCACCGGCTGCGGCCTTGAGCTCCAGCACAACGCGATCAAGATCGACAGGCACACGGCTTTCCGATGCAATCTCGGATGCGCTTGCGGACGCCGGCTCAGCACGGCGACGATCAGGCTTCACCGGCTCCGCATCGCGTACGCCACCCGGCAACCCCATCGCAAACATTGCCCTGTCATCCATCATCGGCGGCTTCGCTACAGCGTGTCTTATTGGTCTTGGCGCAGAATGCGCGGTGTCCTTTGGCGCAATTAGCCGTCGAAAGGAATTCCAGCCTTCGACCCGGTCTCAAGTGCGGCCATGCAGTCGACGCCGGCGCCATCGCAGACCTTTATATCGTTGAGCAGCAGGCCGCCCAACGCATCGCAGCCCGCGCCCGGCAGTTCGAACTGGCGAACCCGCATCTTGCCGGCGGGCAGAGACAGGAAATCGAGCATGGTCAGCCGGTCTACGATACCGTCCGTGTCAAACAGCGCGACTTCAGCCTGCAGGCTGTCGATCGTCTCCGACAGATCGTTTTCCACAAGGAAGGTCAGCTTGCAGCCGTTATCGGTCGTATCCAGTGCATTGAGCGAGATCGAAAGACCCGCCGGCTCCTTGGCCGGCATCGCGGCGGCACCGGTTGCGGCCTCCTGCGCCAGAAGTGGCTGCGACATGACAAAAAGCGCGACGGCGGCGCATGGGAAAATTCTCATTTCTCAAATCTCCGGCGGTTTCGGATCGGAATTGATCGGTAACGCAAGGGTTACCCGGTAGCGCGTCATCCTACCGCTCACTTTGCAAAACGTCTATTGCATGGATAGACAAAGGTGACTAATAGAGTCAACTTATAAAACCGGACTCTAAAGTTCAAGTTTTAAACACTAACAGACATATCAATCAGAATGAATGACGACAAGACGGCCGGACGGGCCGAAACGCAGATCAGAGAAAACGGCGCGCCGGTGCATGAAAGCGAGGCGCTCTTCAAAGGCGGCCATGAGATCATCATTCGTCACCAGGGCGCCGATTATCGCATGAAAATCACCCGCCAGGGCAAGCTTATTTTGAACAAGTAGACGAGACCGATGACCAAGACACCCGAAGAAATTCGCGCCTTCCGCCGTGACAATCCAAAAATGCGCGAGCGCGACATCGCCGCTCAGCTCGGCATCTCCGAGGCCGCCCTTGTTGCCGCAGAAACCGGCCTGACGGCAACGCGGATTTCGCCCGAACCTGCCCACCTTCTGGCCCATGCCGAGGGTTTCGGCGAGATCATGGCGCTGTCGCGCAATGAAAGCGCGGTCCACGAGAAGATCGGTGTTTTCGAAAACATCAGGAGCGGCAAGAAATCCGCAATCGTGCTCGGTGAGAATATCGATCTCAGGATTTTTCCGAGCCGCTGGATCCATGCCTTCGCCGTCACCAAGATGGATGCAGACGGCAATGAAAAGCTGAGCCTGCAATATTTCGATGCCAGCGGTGCGGCGGTTTTCAAACTGCACTGGCGCCCCGCATCCAACGTCGAGGCCTACCGTAACTTTGTCGAGACCCACAAGCTCGATGACGACAGTCAGACGATTACGACCGGCGAAATCACCGCCCATGATGCCGAGCATTCCCGTGATCCGCGCGCGGTCGATGTCGAGCTGTTGCGCGACCGTTGGAGCGCACTGACGGACACCCACCAGTTCTTCGGCATGCTCAGCGACCTCAAGGTTCATCGCCAGACGGCGATCTCGACGGTTGGCGATGACTACGCCTTCCGCCTTGCCGACGACGCCGTTGCGAACTTGCTTCACAAGGCCTCCGAGATCGAAGACCTGCCGATCATGGTGTTCGTCAACAATAACGGCATCGTGCAGATCCATTCGGGCCCGGTGAAGAAGATCGTCGAGATGGGACCGTGGATTAATGTCATGGACCCGAGCTTCCATCTGCATCTGCGCCGCGACCAGATTGCAGAGACATGGCTGGTCCGCAAACCCACGAGCGACGGCCATGTGACCTCGGTCGAGGCCTTCAATGCTGCGGGTGAGATGATCATCCAGTTCTTCGGCAAGCGTCTGGAAGGCTATGCCGAGCGCCCAGTCTGGCGCGATCTTGCCGAAAACCTGCCGCGCTACAGCGAAACCGCCGCCGCCTGAGGAGATATCATGAAGGCCATCTCATCCGCACTCGTTAAAGCGCTCCTCCTCGCCGGCATGCTGCTTGCCGGCGTCACCGCGGCCAAGGCTCTCGAACCGCTTGAGGATCCATCCCGTCTTGTCACCATTGGCGGTTCCGTAACCGAGATCGTCTATGCGCTCGGCGCAGGCGACAGCGTGATCGGGCGCGACACCACCAGCACCTACCCACCGGAAGCGCTGAGCCTCCCGGATATCGGCTATATGCGTCAGCTCTCGCCGGAAGGCATTCTGTCGGTCAATCCGTCGGCGATCATCACTATCGAGGGTGCCGGACCGCCGGAAACCATGGAGGTTATGACCACCGCCAATGTGGATCTGGCTTTCGTTCCCGAAGACTATAGCCGCGACGGCATTCTCGAAAAGGTCGCGATGATCGGCACGCTGCTTGGCCGCGAAGATGACGCGAAGCAGCTTGCCGATGAAATTACAGCCGAGCTCGATCCGGTTCTGGCCGAAAACGCTGCCCGCGCGCCTGACGAGAGGAAAAGTGCGATCTTCATTCTCAGCCTGCGCGGCGGCAAGGTGATGGGTTCGGGCACCGGCACGGCCGCCAACGGTGTGATCGAGGCGGCTGGTCTTGAAAACGCCTTCGGTGACTTTGAGGGTTACAAGACGCTTTCCGACGAGGCTGTGATCGAGGCCGCGCCCGATGTCATTTTGCTGATGGATGGTGCTGCCGGCAATCACGTACCGACCAATGAGGATGTTGCCGGACAGCCTGCCCTTGCGCTCACGCCCGCCGGTGAATCCATGGCGATCTACAGGATCGACCCGGTCGGCATGATGAATTTCGGCCCGCGCTTTGGGGAAAACCTGGCGGCGCTGACGACGGAAATCTACGGGGATTGATTCGGGCATGGTGGTGATCGACACACTGACCTCGGCCGGACGACGGCTGAACTGGCGGGAAAGCGGCGACCGTTCCTCGGTTGCGGTGTTCACCATACTGGTGCTCGCCGTGGCCTCGGTCTTTGCTGTTCTGATTTCTGTGGCCAACGGCGCCTCGGATGCCTCCGTCTTCGATGTCGGCCGCGCAATACTCACCGGAAACGCGGATGATGCGCTGGCCGCGCGTGACCGCATCATCGTCTTCGATATCCGCTTGCCGCGTGCCATGATGGGCTTTCTGGTGGGCGCATCGCTTGCCGTCTGCGGCACGGCAATGCAGGGCCTGTTCCGCAACCCGCTCGCCGATCCGGGCCTCGTCGGGGTTTCTGCGGGTGCCAGTCTCGGCGCGGTGGTGATGATTGTGCTTGGCGGAACAATCGCCGCACCGATCACCAATCTTATGGGCTTTTACGCGCTGCCTGCCGCCGCGTTTGTCGGCGCTCTGGCTACAACGCTGACGCTCTACCGCATTTCGACCCGTCACGGGCAAACCTCGGTCGCGACCATGCTGCTTGCCGGTATCGCGCTGGCAGCCCTTGCCGGTGCGGCCACCGGTTTCCTCGTCTATCTCGCCAATGACCAGCAATTGCGTGACCTGACATTCTGGTCGATGGGCTCGCTGGCCGGTGCCACTTGGCCCAAGATCTGGGCCATCACGCCGATCATGCTGGCAGCTTTTGCGGTGCTTCCGTTCATGGCGCGCGGCCTCAACGCCATCACGCTCGGCGAGGCGACGGCCTATCACATCGGCATTCCGGTCCAACGATTGAAGAACATCACCATTATTGCCGTCGCAGCGGCCACCGGTGCGGGCGTCGCCGTTTCCGGCGGCATCGGTTTTGTCGGCATCGTGGTGCCGCACCTTCTACGACTCGTCATCGGCCCGGATCATCGCTATCTGCTCCCGGCGTCAGCCCTTCTCGGCGGCGCGCTTCTGGTGCTGGCCGATCTTTTGCCCGCACCATCGTTGCGCCCGCCGAACTGCCGATCGGCATCATCACCGCAATCGCAGGCGGCCCGTTCTTCCTGTGGATCCTGCTGAAAAACCGCTCGCGCCTGAACCTGTGACAACATGACCATGATCTCGACCAACCGGATTACCGTGGCGCTTTCCGGACGCCCGGTCCTGAACGATGTTTCGCTTGAGGCGCATGCCGGCGAACTGACCGCCATTTGCGGGCCGAACGGCTCCGGCAAGACGACAACACTAAAGGCGATAGCGGGTGATCTGAAGCCGGATACAGGCAGCGTCGCCATCAATGGCACCAACATCGCGGCTCTTCATCCCTGGCAGCTTGCGGAGGTGCGCGGGGTGCTGCCGCAGGCCTCGAACCTCGCCTTCCCCTTCACCGTCACCGAAGTGCTGCGCATGGGGCTTTCGGGCCGCAGTCACCGGGATGGCAATAAAGACCGCCAGACCATGGCGCGGGCACTCAAAGCCGTCGATCTCAACGGCTTCGAAGGTCGCTTTATCAGGAGCTTTCAGGTGGGGAGCAGCAGCGCGTCCAGCTTGCCCGCGTGCTGTGCCAGATCGAGGCACCAATTGCCGAAGGTGCGCCACGCTGGCTGCTGCTGGATGAGCCCGTGGCAAGCCTCGACATTCTCCACCAGCTTGCCATCATGCGCTTGGCACAAGGCTTCTGCCGAGCCGGCGGCGGTGTGATTTCGGTGATGCACGACCTTAACCTGACGGCGCTGTTCGCAGACCGGATCGTGCTGATGAAAACGGTGAGGTCGCAGCTTCAGGAACACCGAAGCAGGTGCTGACCGATGACAATCTCTACGCCGTTTTCGGCGCCCGGCTTTCGGTCAATCAGACACCTGCCGACGACACGACCTTCGTCCTGCCGCACAGCGCGCTTTGATCGGAAAATCTAGCTGACCTATGGCTGATAGCGAAGGAAATGCATCCGCGTATCGCCAAATTCCCGCTCTTCCAGCATGACAAAGCCTGCCGGAAGCGTCAGCGTGACGTCTGCGGCTTCCTCCAGAATAACGAGGGCACCCGGTTTCAACCAACCGCCCTCACCCGCCGCAGCAAGCGCCTTTTCGCCAAGTCCCTTGCCATAGGGCGGATCCGCGAACAGCAGGTCATAAGGCTCAATCCGTCCGACGCTTCCAAGTCTGGTGGCATCGCGGCGCATGATTCGGGCGCGCCCTGCCAGACCGAGCGCCTCGATGTTGGCCCAGAGCAGGCCGCGCCCTTCAACGCTGTTTTCAACGAAAAGCGCCGCACGCGCGCCCCGCGACAGGGCTTCAAGGCCGACCGCGCCGGTGCCCGCAAAAGCTCCAGCAGGCGCGCGCCCTCGACCGCATCGGGATAGCCATGCGCGAGAATGTTGAACAGGCTTTCGCGGGTACGATCCGTTGTCGGCCTGATATCAGTGGACTTGGGCGCGTTGAGCGCCCGTCCGCGAAATTCACCGCCGACGATCCGCATTGCCCCTCGGCCCCTTGCCTGCACCACCACGTGGCCTGTCGCCGCCCGGCTTGTCCCGGCTGCCGCGGCTGTCACTGTCAGGACGTCCACCGCGCTTGTTATCGCCTGAAGGACGGGCGCCGGCGGGGCGGCCTTCACTGCGCGAACGGTTGTCTCCGCCTGGCCGCTTCGGCCCGGAGAAACGCTTGCCCTCACTTGCACCTTCGCCGGCTTCGGCGCGCGGCTTGCGCGGCCCCTTGGCAGCGCTTGCCCCCGGTTTTCCGGCAAAAGGTTTGCCCTTGCCACCGGTGGGCCGTGGTTTACGCGGGGCGTCGCCATCGAGCCTCGGCCGGCCATCACGGCGGGCGTCACGTCGTTCGTCTTCGCGCGCCTTGTCTTCGGCCTTCTTCTTGGCCTTCGGGCCGAGCGGACGGGCGCCCGGCGCCATCCAGACATTCGTCGACCGGTTTCGCGTCACGATGTCCTTGAAGGTCTTTTCGTCGTCGCCCTTGCGCTTGGTGTCGAGGCGGTCACGGCCACGTTCGGCCCGCTCGCCGCGATCCAGCTTGTCCTTGCGCGGTGCGCGTTTCGGCGCTTCCGGCTGTTGTTCCGGTTTTGCAACCGCGGCCTCGCCGTCGTTGTAGATCGGCGCGTCAAAATTGGCGCCGGCCTCCTCGATCAGGCGCGGCCCGAGCTGATCGCGCAGTGTGCGGCCACGCACCTCCAGCGCATTGCCCTCAGGCAGTTCGCCAAGCTGGAAAGGCCCGTAGGAAATGCGGATCAGACGTGAAACCTCGAGACCGAGCGCGCCGAGCACATTCTTGATCTCCCGGTTCTTGCCTTCGCGCAGCCCTATGGTGATCCACACATTGGAACCCTGCTCACGGTCAAGCGTGGCATCGATAGCGCCATAGAGCACGCCGTCAACGGCAATGCCATCCTTCAGCTTGTCGAGGTCCGCCTGCGCGATCCGGCCATGGGCGCGCACGCGGTAGCGGCGCAGCCAGCCGGTCGCGGGAAGTTCAAGCACGCGCGCCAGCCCGCCGTCATTGGTCAAAAGCAGAAGGCCTTCGGTGTTGATGTCAAGGCGACCGATAGAGACAACCCGCGGCAGCTCCTTCGGCAGCTTTTCAAACACCGTTGCCCGGCCCTCGGGGTCGGAATTGGTGGTCACCAGACCGGCAGGCTTGTGGTAAATCCACAGCCGTGTACGCTCGATGCCACGGATTTCCTCGTCATCGACCTCAATACGATCGGAAAGCGTGACGTTAAGCGCGGGGCTCTCCAGCGTCTTGCCGTTGACCTTCACGCGCCCGTCGAGGATCATCCGCTCGGCATCGCGCCTGGAAGCCACGCCGGCCCGCGCGAGAAGCTTCGCAATCCGTTCCGGCGCACGCTCCTCGGCGTCAACCGCCGGAGCATCTTTGCCGGCAGCGGGTGCGGGCTTGCCTGAGGGCTTTCCGCCGCGTTTGGGGAATTTGTCTTTCTGGGTCATTTCGCTTTGCCTGTTGATCCCGATCCTCTATCAGGACAGGAAGAATTGGTTAAGAGGAAACTTGTCAAAATGGCTGCGGGCCAAGATTTCATGGCACTTGCGATTGAACAGGCCGAAGCTGCGGGTACACGCGGTGAAGTTCCGATCGGAGCGGTCATCGTTCTGGACGGCACGCTGGTCGCTGCTGCCGGGAACCGCACACGCGAACTGAATGACCCGACAGCCCATGCTGAAATACTGGCCATCCGTACAGCCTGCGAAACGTTCGACTCCGAACGGCTTCCCGGCGCCCATCTCTACGTCACCCTGGAACCCTGCGCCATGTGCGCGGCAGCGATCTCGTTTGCACGCATCGAACGGCTTTACTACGGCGCGACCGATCCCAAGGGCGGTGGTGTCGATCATGGCGGCCGCTTCTTTGACCAGCCGACCTGTCATCACCGTCCCGATGTCTATTCCGGTTTCTCCGAAACCCGCGCCGCAGCCCTTCTCAGGGACTTCTTCACCACGCGCCGCTAGTTCTTCTCAACGGCCGGCAAAGACCGCAAGCGTCTCGTCTTCCAGCCGGTAGCGGATCCACTCGCTTTGCGGCTTGCCGCCCACGCCGTCATAAACACGGATCGCATCGACATTCCAGTCGAGCACGCTCCATTCCATCCGCCCGCACGTCTTTTCAACAGCGACATCGGCAACCGCGCGCATCAGCGCCTTGCCGAGCCCCGCACCCCGAAATTCGGGCGAGACATAAAGGTCTTCCAGATAGATACCGTTGCGGCCCTGCCACGTCGAAAAGGTGAAATAGTAAAGCGCGAACCCAGCCGGCTTGCCGTCAATCTCGGCAATCAGCGCATCAGTGACCGAACCACTGCCAAAAACCGCCTCGGCCAGACCTTCTTCGGTGGTCTCCACCTTTTCCAGCGCTTTTTCGAACGCGGCCAGTTCGCAGACAAAGCGATAGATGGTTGCAGCGTCGGACCTGACCGCAGGGCGGATCGCGTAATTCATGATGTCCCCCGATGGAAGCGGCTATTGCTGTCCGGCATTCTTGGACGATTCGAGGAAGCTGTCCGACTTACCGCTTTTGCAGTTCAGGAACAGGAAACAACGATCCGGGTCCTTGCCCTCGGCCAGCTTCTGGCGGCGACGTTCCTTTGCACGCTCCGACTCACCAAGATCATTCAGCGCTTCGGAGCTTGAGGGGACACGATACTGTTCCGGCGGATCGATCAGGTAACGGCGCTGGGTGATGTCAATCGAAGTCGCCTCGGACCGCGCCTTTCTGAAGGCTTCCAGCTGTTCCTTCTCGGTCATGGCCTGCGGGTTGTCGCCTGCCAGAAGCGGCGATCGATAGAACGGATTGTCCTTGTTATCCTCCGCTTCCTCATAAAGGCGGCTGCGCTGCTCTTCCGGTGATTCGATCCAGTTCGGATTGTCAACGGAGGCGACCGATTTCTGCGGCGCAATCAGCGGGCGGCCGGAAACATCCTTGCTCGGCGTCACAAGTGTCGGCCGGGCTTCATACTGAAGATCAGGCTGATCCGGGTTGATCACCAGAACGGCTTCTCCGAGATCCTCCACGAGCTGCGCGGTCGCTGATTTGCCGGTGCCATAGGTCGGCGCACTGACGCAGGAGGCGAGCGAAGCAATGCCCGCAAGAGCGATTGCGATCTTCATCGAACGGGGAACAAAAGTCATGCGCTCTACTACCACTCCTTGGTGCCGGTGGACACCCAATCAGAATTTCGGCCATATGCCATTGTTTGGCTATAAATCCGGCGAAAACGCGACATTTCTAACGTAGAACGGTCTTTTTCGCAATTCATCTGCAGCAATCGTCATCTTCAGGCAGCCGGCCACAACAATGTCCGGCTGCCATATCGTGCATCAGGCCTTGCCTGCAAGCTCCCGCAGGGCCGCCGCATCACGCGCGGAGACATCCGGATAGGCGGGATCCGCCCCGACATCATCGGTGATCCGCCAGGAGCGCGCGCATTTGCGGCCCTCGGCAAGTGCGGGAACGACAGCGACATTGGCAACCTCGGGCAGGCGGAAGGCATTGTCCGGCCCCTCGCCTTCCTTCACCGTGATTGCCGAGGTGATGCAGATCTCCTCGAAATCCCGGCCCTCGATCGCGGCCAGCAGGTCTTCGTCATCGATGTAGACAACCGGCGCGGCTTCCAGCGAAGAGCCGATCCGCTTTTCACGGCGCTCGACTTCAAGCGCTCCGGTAACGACCTTGCGGACCTCACGAACCTTCAGCCATTTTTCGGCAAGCGCTTCGTTTCTCCAGTCGGCCGGAACCGCAGGGAACTGTTCCAGATGAACCGAGACGGCTTCCGGATCACGCGAAAGCCAGGCCTCTTCCATGGTGAACGGCAGCATCGGCGCAAGCCAGGTCACCAGGCAATCGAACAGCTTGCGGATGACCACCAATGCCGAACGGCGGCGCAGGCTCGACGGCGCATCGCAGTAAAGCGCATCCTTGCGAACGTCGAAGTAAAACGCCGACAGCTCGATATTGGCAAAATCCGTCAGTGCGCGGGCAATCCGCTTGAAGTCGAAATCATCATAGCCCTTGCGCACCAGCTGATCGAATTCGAACAGGCGATGCAGCATCAACTGCTCGAGTTCCGGCATGTCGGCAATTGCGATTTCCTCGCCCTCGTCGTGGCCAAGCGTCCCGAGCATCCAGCGCAGCGTGTTGCGCAGCTTGCGGTAGCTGTCGATATTGGTCTTGATGATCTGTTCACCAAGCCGCTGATCCTCCCAGTAGTCCGTCGTCATGACCCACAGGCGCAGAATATCGGCACCGGATTTTGCCATTACATCCTGCGGAAAGACCTGGTTGCCCAGCGACTTCGACTGTTTGCGACCCTGCTCGTCCATCGTGAAACCATGTGTGATGACGGCGTTATAGGGTGCACGACCACGCGTGGCACAGCCTTCCAAAAGCGAGGAATGGAACCAGCCGCGATGCTGGTCCGAGCCTTCGAGATAGACGTCCGCCGGCCATTTCAAGTCCGGACGGTCCTCCAGCGTGAAGGTGTGGGTGGAACCTGAGTCGAACCAGACATCGAGAATGTCAGTGACCATATCCCAGTCTTCACTCGCCTTTTCACCCAGGAAACGCTCGCGCGCGCCTTCGGCGAACCAGGCGTCGGCGCCTTCGGCCTCGAAGGCCTCAAGGATACGGGCGTTGACGGCGTCATCGATGAGCACATTACCGGCCTTGTCGGCGAACACGCAGATCGGCACGCCCCAGGCACGCTGACGGGAAAGCACCCAGTCCGGACGGTTTTCGATCATACCGCGCAGCCGATTTTTGCCGCCGGCCGGTACAAACCGGGTATCGTCGATGGCGGAAAGTGCCCGCGAACGCAACGTCGTCGCATCGCCGAGATCCTTGTCCATATAGACAAACCACTGCGGGGTGTTGCGGAAGATGACCTGCTTCTTCGAACGCCAGGAATGCGGATAGTCGTGCTTGATCCGGCCACGGGCAAACAGATTGTTCGCAGCGATCAGCGCCTTGATGACCCGGTCATTGGCATCGCCCTTCTTGCCGTTATCATCCATGACGCGGGCAGCCCCGCCCTCTGCCGACGGACCGAAGCCCGGCGCATCATCGGTGTAGTAGCCGTCATCACCGACCGTGAACGGGATCTTTGCCGAGATGCCGCGCGCGCCAAGTTCGCGGGCTGCATCCATCCACGCGTCAAAGTCCTCGCGGCCATGGCCGGGGCGGTGTGGACGAGAACCGGTACCGGCCTCGTCAGTGACGTGATCGCCAGCGATGAGCGGAACCGCAAATTCATAGCCACCAGCAAGCCCCTTCAGCGGGTGGTCACAAACCATCCCCTCCAGCTCTTCTGCAGCGACATCACGAACAAAAGCAAATTCCAGCTTGGCCTTGGCCGCGCATTCTTCTGCCAACCGCTTGCCGAAAAGAAGACGCTCGCCCGGCTGCGGGCCAAAATCATTCTCAGCAGACGTGACTTCGTAAACCGCACAGGGAAAACGTGACGAGAATGATATCGCCCGATTTCCAGGGATCGTCCATGGCGTGGTCGTCCAGATCACAACGAAGGCGCCGAGAAGGTCTTGCGGACCTTTGGCGACCGGGAACTTCACCCAGATCGTATCCGACTGGACCTCGTGATACTCCACTTCGGCCTCTGCCAGCGCAGTGCGCTCGACCACCGACCACATCACCGGCTTCGAACCACGGTAAAGCAGGCCGGATTTTGCGATCTTCAGCAATTCGCCGGCGATCCGGGCCTCGGCGTGAAAATTCATCGTGGTGTAGGGGTTTTCGAAGTCACCCTCGATACCGAGACGTTTGAATTCGGGGGTCTGGACATCGATCCAGTGCTGGGCGAACTCACGGCATTCCTTGCGGAATTCGTTGATCGGCACCTCATCCTTGTTCTTGCCTTTGGCGCGGTAGGCTTCCTCGATCTTCCATTCGATCGGCAGGCCGTGGCAGTCCCAGCCCGGCACATAATTGCTGTCATAGCCGCGCATCTGGAACGAGCGGGTGATGACATCCTTCAGGATCTTGTTCAGCGCATGGCCGATATGGATGTTGCCGTTGGCATAGGGCGGGCCATCATGAAGCACGAATTTCTCGCGGCCCTTGGCGTCTTCGCGCAGCTTCTTGTAAAGCGCCATCTCCTGCCAGCGGGCAACGATTTCGGGTTCCTTCCTGGGAAGGCCCGCGCGCATCGGAAAGTCCGTTTTCGGCAGGTAAAGCGTTTCAGAGTAGTCGATCGTGTCTTTTGTATCGCTCATGGTTTCGCGGCTTTTTCTCTGGTGCGGCGCCGGATGGCGCGCTCGCAAGTGTCATGGAAATCTGTCGGTGGCAGGGGCGTGGGAAACGCCGAAATCCCGGACCTTCCGGCGCCTCAATTCAGGCTGCGCGGAAAGCCGGGCCAATAATTCGAATGGTGCGAAACCGTATCCCAGTCATCATGGGGCCGTCTTTAAGGCTTTTTGGTCGCAAAGAAAAGAGGAGTCGACGGCAAGGCTGCGGGCAAATTGCCAATTAGCGCCCGTCACCCAATTCAAAACGCAATCTCCGCGTCGAGCGGCGAGAACGGTTGAACGGCGGACAGCAGTGCCCTGGCCTGGTCGGCGTCGCGGTGCATCTGGGCGACGAGGGCTTCCAGTCCGTCGAACTTCAATTCGTCGCGCAGCCGCCCGAAGAGCGAGACGGAGCCGGTTTCACCGTAAAGATCGCCCTTGAAATCGAAGATATAGGTTTCGAGCAGCGGCCTGCCGTCTTCCACCACGGTCGGGCGGCGGCCGAAGCTTGCCACGCCGTCATGCAGCGTGCCGCAGGGGCGACGGTAGCGCACGGCATAGATGCCGGGACGAAGCTTGGCGTCGGGATCGAACGCCATATTGGCGGTCGGAAAGCCAAGCGTGCGGCCAAGCTTTTCGCCGTGGATCACTTCGCCCAAGACGGTGTAGCGATAGCCGAGCAGGCCGGAGGCTTCCACCACTTCGCCGCGGGTCAAAAGATCCCGGATGCGGCTTGAGGAACGACATCAGCGTTTTCGTCACGAAACGCATCCATCAGAGTGACACCGAAACCGTGGCGTTTGCCAGCGGCCATCAGATAGGCCGGTCCACCCTCGCGGTTGCGGCCAAAGTGAAAATCGAAACCGGTCACCACCTCGCTTGCAGCCAGCCAGTCAATCAGCACAGAGGTGACGAATTCCTCCGGTGAACGCTGCGAAAAGGTTCGGTCGAAGGGATATTCAATGACGGCATGATAGCCCATCGCCTCCAGCAAACGCGCCTTCATCGGCGCCGGCGTCAGACGGAAAACCGGGGCCTGTTGATTAAAGACCGTGCGCGGATGCGGTTCGAAGGTCAGCACCAGAGCGGGCACGCCGCGCTCCTCGGCAATGGCCAGTGCACTGCGGAGTACGCTTTGATGGCCGCGATGCACACCGTCGAAATTACCGATGGCCACTACCCCGCCCTTCAGCGCCGACGGCAGGGGGTCACGAAATTCGTTGCGGTGAAATACGGTCATTTTATGTTGCTCACGTGAATACGGCCGGCCTCAAGCGAGATCGGGCATCCAGTATTTCGGCTCTGCGTTCCGCTCCGTCAAGAACCGATCGAGCGACGCTTCGTCAACCTTTCCATCGACCGTGTAGTCGGCGGCGTGAATACCTTCGGCGATGAACAGCAGGTCAAGCCCGTAGCCGAGCGCGCCTTTCACGTCTGTCGGCATGCCGTCGCCGATCGCCAGAACCCGGGCCTTGTCGACATTGCCAAGGAGCGAGCGGGCATTTTCAATGGCGGCCTCATAAATCGGCGTGTGCGGCTTGCCGGCAATGCGGGTTTCGCCGCCGATTTCCTCATAAAGCGCGGCCAGAGCACCGGCACACGGGATCAGCCGGTTGCCGCGTGTGACGACGAGGTCCGGGTTGGCGCAGATCAGCGGCGCGCCACGTTTTTGAAAGCCGACAAGCATGTCGCGGTAATCTTCCGGCGTCTCGGTCTCGTCATCGAAAAGGCCGGTGCAGAGAATGCCCTCGGCCTCCGCCTCGCCGACCAGCGACGCACCGGTTCCCTCAGTAAGCCCGGTGTCGCGTTTCGGGCCCAGATGGAACAGCTTGCGCGGACCTTCCACGACAAGTGTTCTGGTAACATCGCCGGAGGTAACAATGGCATCATAGCTTTCCGAAAAGATATCAAGGACCGCCAGCTGTTCAACCACAGAGGCTGAAAGCCGGGGCGAATTGGTCAGCAGGATCACGGTCTTGCCAGCCTTTCGGGCCTCGGCGAGCGCCTGCCTGGCTGCGGGAAACGCCGCAACGCCATTGTGAAGAACACCCCAGACATCACACAGCACGACATCATAATCGGCATAAAGCGCACTGAGAGCAGGAATCGATCGGGGCATAGCGTGTCTTTCTTGTGTCAGATGGGTCGTCCGGCGGCAGGTTCAGCGCTCTTTTGTTCACAACCAGCTGGAGATGGCAAGTCCCGCAAGCCCGGCGGCCAGAAGAAGCGGTACAACGCCGATACGCAGACCGAAAAGCGCGACAGCGGCCATAAGGCTCAAGACCAGCGAAGAGAGATGGAGGCTCGACCAGACCGGCCAGACCGGCCCGGCATCAAATAACGGGCGAAGGGCGAAGAGTTCGATACGCTCCACGCTGCCGAACATCACATGCAGTGCGAACCAGAGCGAAAGGTTGGCGATCACCCCGACAATCGCGGCACCAATTCCGGCCATCGCACCGGAAAGAGCCGGGTTCTTGCGCAAATCCTCGATAAAGGGGGCGCCGGCGAAGATGAAGACAAAGCTCGGCACGAAAATCGCCCAGGCCGTCAACAGGGCACCGATCATGCCGGAGATCAGCGGCGCGGCAAACGCGGGCGCAGCATAAGCACCGAGAAATCCGACGAAGCACAGCACCAGCACCAGCGGGCCCGGCGTTGTCTCCGCGAGCGCCAGCCCGTCGAGCATCTGGGCGGGCGTCAGCCAGTGATAGGTCACCACCGCCTCCTGCGCGACAAAAGACAGCACAGCATAGGCACCGCCGAAGGAAAACAGCGCCACCTTGACGAAGAAGCCGAAAATGTCTGTGAGCGTCCCTGCCGCGCCGAAGACAGCGAGAAAGCCGAGCGGCATCAACCAGACAAGTGTCCAGACCGCGATTGTACCGATCGCTCTCAGGCCTTTTTTGTCCTGACAGGCCCGATGACCTCATCCTCGCCGACATCTCCAACGCTGCCGCGCATGAAAAAATAACCACAGATACCCGCTGCAAGCACGACAATCGGGAAGGCAACACCAAAGACGAACAACGCGAGGAAAGCCGTCACCGCGAAGCCTACCGAGACCGGTCCCTTCAGCGACTTCCTCGCCATCCGCCAGAGTGCCTGGACAACAATGGCAAGAACCGCGGCCTTCAGCCCCATGAACACCGCCTCCATCCACGAGGTATCGGCAAGCATGGAATAGGCGGCAGCAAGCCCGACGATGACGCCAAGCCCCGGCAGCACGAACAACAGCCCGGCCACGACCCCACCGCGCACACCATGCATCAGCCAGCCGAGGTAGGTGGCGAGCTGCTGCGCTTCCGGACCGGGCAGCAGCATGCAGTAATTCAGGGCATGAAGATAACGGTCTTCCCGGATCCAGCGCTTCTCGTCAACCACGATCCTGTGCATCAAGGCGATCTGTCCCGCCGGGCCGCCAAACGACAGAAAGCCGATGCGGGTGAATACCGCGACCAGTTCAGAAAAAGACGGGGTTGGCTTGATCTCGGCGACTTCCGTCACAATCTCCTCGCATTACTGTTAGAAATCATGGGCCAAGGGTTATCGCCGCAACGTAAAACCTGTATGAACGGCGAAATTCAAGGCTCGCCGCCGCTCTCTGGCGCCAAAAATCTTTCGTCGATTTCTTGACATGCCGCATATCACTTCCTAAATCAGCGTCATTGGCACTCACCTAACTAGAGTGCTAACACTTATCCAGGCGGCCGCAAAAGCGGCTGCGAATGTCATTTGATCGAGGGTATAGACAATGGCAAGCATTTCTTTCCGCCCACTGCACGACCGCGTCGTCGTACGTCGCGTCGAGTCCGAAGAAAAGACAAAGGGCGGCATCATCATCCCTGACACTGCCAAGGAAAAGCCGCAGGAAGGCGAAATCGTCGCCGTCGGCAATGGCGCCCGTGACGACAGCGGCAACGTTGTCGCGCTCGACGTCAAGGTCGGCGACCGCGTCCTGTTCGGCAAGTGGTCGGGCACCGAGGTGAAGCTCGACGGCGAAGACCTTCTGATCATGAAGGAAGCCGACATCATGGGCGTTGTCGCTTAATCAAGCGCACTCCACCGAGCCACCCTATCCATTCAGCCGGGCTTTAAAGCCCATCAGGTTTTGACAAACCAGGAGTTTTCAAATGGCTGCTAAAGAAATCAAATTCGGCCGCACAGCGCGCGAAAAGATGATGCACGGCGTTGACGTGCTCGGCGATGCTGTCAAGGTCACACTCGGCCCCAAGGGTCGTAACGTCGTTATCGAAAAGTCCTTCGGCGCTCCGCGCATCACCAAGGACGGCGTTTCGGTTGCCAAGGAAATCGAACTTGAAGACAAGTTCGAGAATATGGGCGCCCAGATGGTCCGCGAAGTTGCTTCGAAGACCAACGACATCGCCGGTGACGGTACCACGACGGCAACCGTACTTGCTTCCTCGATCATCCGCGAAGGCAACAAGGCTGTTGCTGCCGGCATGAACCCGATGGATCTGAAGCGCGGCATTGACATGGCCGTTTCGGAAGTTGTGAAGGATCTGCAGGCCAAGGCCAAGAAGATCAACACGTCTGAAGAAGTTGCACAGGTCGGCACGATCTCCGCAAATGGCGAAAAGCAGGTCGGTGAAGACATTGCTGCTGCCATGCAGAAGGTCGGCAATGAAGGCGTCATCACGGTTGAAGAAGCCAAGACCGCCGAAACCGAACTTGAAGTCGTTGAAGGCATGCAGTTCGACCGCGGCTACCTGTCGCCGTACTTCGTCACCAATTCGGAAAAGATGATTGCCGAGCTGGAAGACTGCTACATCCTTCTGCACGAAAAGAAGCTTTCCAACCTTCAGGCTCTCCTGCCGGTTCTGGAATCCGTCGTTCAGTCCAGCAAGCCGCTCCTCATCATCTCTGAAGATGTTGAAGGCGAAGCCCTTGCAACGCTGGTTGTCAACAAGCTGCGTGGCGGCCTGAAGATTGCTGCCGTCAAGGCGCCTGGCTTCGGCGATCGCCGCAAGGCCATGCTCGAAGACATCGCCATCCTGACGGGCGGCACGGTTATCTCCGAGGACATCGGCATCAAGCTCGAAAACGTCACCCTCGACATGCTCGGCACGGCCAAGAAGGTCTCGATCACCAAGGAAACCACCACGATTGTCGACGGCGCAGGCCAGAAGTCCGACATCGAGGCACGTGTTGCCCAGATCAAGGCTCAGATCGAAGAAACCACTTCTGACTACGACCGCGAAAAGCTGCAGGAACGCCTTGCCAAGCTCGCTGGCGGTGTTGCCGTGATCCGCGTTGGCGGCTCCACGGAAGTTGAAGTGAAGGAAAAGAAAGACCGCATCGACGACGCGCTGAACGCAACGCGCGCCGCTGTTCAGGAAGGTATCGTTGCCGGTGGTGGCGTTGCTCTTCTACGGTCTTCCACGAAGATCACGGTCAAGGGCGAAAACGACGATCAGGATGCTGGCGTCAATATCGTTCGCCGGGCCCTTCAGTCGCTCGTTCGTCAGATCGCAACCAACGCAGGCGACGAAGCCTCGATCGTTGTTGGCAAGATCCTCGACAAGAACGAAGACAACTACGGCTATAACGCCCAGACCGGCGAATATGGTGACATGATTGCCATGGGTATTGTTGACCCGGTCAAGGTTGTTCGCACGGCTCTGCAGAACGCAGCTTCGGTTGCTTCGCTGCTGATCACGACGGAAGCCATGATTGCCGAAGCTCCGAAGAAGGATGGCGGCGCTGGCGGCGGCATGCCTGACATGGGCGGCATGGGCGGAATGGGTGGCATGGGCGGCATGATGTAATCAGGCAAAAAGCCTGATTGCAGCATAAAGCACGCCCATCATGTCTTATGGTTTAGCGCGGCAAGCGCGCTAAACTGGCGGCATGATGTAATCAGGTCAGAAGCCTGATTGCGGACAGCCCAACCGGCCATCCGGAATTTAAGAAAGGCGCCTTTCGGGGCGCCTTTTTTGCGTGATACCCTGAACGAAAGATAACAACTGAGGCCCGAATGCCGCCAGACCTCAAAAACCTGAACAAAAATTAATAATTCGTTTGCGAACGTACGCAATGCCTGCTGAAATCGTTGGAATTCAGAAGAAGCAGCGAAAAGCGTCGAATGGCATGTTCAGGCTTAGACCCCTGCCTGTTTTCGAACGACATGTCATCAGGATGCTGTCGCGCGTTCAGTAAGACAAATATGCAGGGTGAATTGATAGAATGAAGTCTTATTTTCTGGCGATTGTTGCCTTAGCCTCCACAGCAGCCACAGTCCAGGCCGCGGATCCTTTGACCTTACCCGGCCCCGAGGCCGCTGCCTATGACTGGTCCGGCGCGTATTTTGGCGCCCAAGGCGGGTATGGCTGGGTTGCCGGCGAAGTGCCGAAAAACATCTTTGACGGAACAAAGACCGAAAGTGCCGATGGCGCCGCTGCCGCGATCTTCGGCGGTTACAGTCATCAATTGTCCAACAATTTCGTTGTCGGTATCGACGCCGAATTCGGCTATAACTGGAACGACAATTCCTACGCCATCGTATCACCCTTTCCCATCCTGAATGGCCAGAGCGTGACGTTCGGGACCGAATGGCGGGCTAGTGTCGAAGGACGCGTCGGCTACGCCTTTGACCGTATTCTGGTGTTTGCCAGCGGCGGCTGGACGGCAACGCGGCTTGACGGCTCCTTCTCGCTGACCAACCAGAGCTTTGACGAGGTCATGAACGGCTGGACGTTGGGCGCCGGCATCGACTATGCGCTGACTGACAACGTCTTTGCCCGGTTGAAGGCAAGCTACAGCGACTACGGCTCCACAGACATCATTACCAAGGCGACTGGCATTCCCGGGCTTCCCGATGCCAAACTGAGCCAGGCCAGCTTGATGGCGGGTATCGGATTCAAATTCTGATCGTCGGCCGGCCACAAAAAGGGTGGCCGCGCGGCCCTGGCATTTCGTCTACTCCTGAAAAAGAGGGGCGGACAAACAAAAAGCGCGACCCAAGGGCCGCGCTCTCATCGAGTTCGTCAGGGAGGCGCTTAAACCTCGCCAGGAACCGTAAACCCTTTGACGCTGGCGGGACGATCCGAGCAGCGCTCGGCCCAGACATTGACCGCCTTGAAGTCGGAAAGCTGAAGCACATCGTCTGCCTCGTAGTGGGCAGACAGCCCACGCACCCAGGAAAGATCGCGATATCGGCAATGCTGTAGTCTGAGGGTTCTTCGCCCATAATGAACTTGCGATCGCGAAGGCGCCCTTCGAGAACGCCGAGCAGCCGCCGGGCTTCATTCTTGTAGCGCTCGACCGGATAGGGATTATTGGCAACCTTGTCGGCGGCATATTTGTAGAAATGGCCGAACTGACCGAACATCGGCCCGACGCCTCCCATCTGGAACATCACCCACTGGATCGTCTCATAGCGCCCGATCGGATCATTGGGGACCAACCGGCCGGTCTTGTCGGCAAGATAGAGCAGGATCGCGCCGGATTCGAACAGGCCGATGGGCATATCGTCCGGGCCATGGGGATCGATGATTGCGGGAATCTTGTTGTTGGGATTGAGCGACAGGAACTCCGGCGACATCTGGTCGTCCGTGCCGAAGGACACGCGATGCGCCTCGTAGGGCAGTTCCATCTCCTCAAGGGCGATCGAGATCTTTACGCCATTGGGGGTAGGAAGCGAATAGAGCTGAATGACGTCCGGATCGTTGGGCGGCCATTTCTGAGTGATCGGAAATTCGGTCAAGCGTGACATGGACGCTCCTGAAAAATTGTTTTTGTATATGTGCCAAATGTGCCTTGCGACGACATAGCACAAGCCCACACTTGTCATTTTTATGGCAAAAAATTGTCAAACGACCAGAAAATGACGATCTTACACAATCATCACTTACTTCGCCGCAACGGTGGCAACCCCATCGCGCAGAGAAAGGTGCAGATATCAGTCGCGCATCGCCGCGAGAATTTCTGCAATCACCGGATCCCCTCATGCGCAGGCGTCCTGGCACGCACGAAACAGGCTTCCGATTTCAGGATCACACCGTCGGAGAGGGTCTTCAGGTGGTTGGCCCGCAGCGTCGAGCCGGTGGAGGTGATATCGACAATGATATCGGCCTGGCCCGCCATTGGCGCGCCTTCTGTTGCGCCGAGACTTTCGACGATCCGATAAAGCTGGATCCCGTGCTTAGCGGTGAAGAACTGCTGTGTCAGCCGCCAGAACTTTGTGGCAATCGCCAGCCGGCGGCCATGGCGGCTGCGGAATTCCGAGGCGACATCATTGAGATCGGCCATGGTGTCGACATCGAGCCAGATCTCCGGCACGGCGACAATCACATCGGCCTGACCGAAACCAAGACGGGAGACGAACTCGACCCGGGCATCGGCTTCCGGCACGTTCTCGCGCACCACATCCTCGCCGGTCACGCCGAAATCGACCGCGCCATTGCCAACCTCACGGGAAATTTCAGACGCCGACAGGAAGGCAATCTCGATATCCTCACGTCCGCGCACATGGCCGCGATAGGATCGGTCATTGCCATTTGTCTCGACGGGGAAACCTGCGCGTTCCAGAGCCTGTTCCGCGCCTTCCTTGATGCGCCCCTTGGAGGGCAATGCGATGGTAACTGTCATGCTTGTTCTCCGGCGCGTTCGATCCGGTCGAGCCACAGCGAAAAGCCGACGGCGGGAATATGATCGCTGGCGCCCAGCAGCGTCAGCAGACGGTCATAGCGCCCGCCGCCTGCCAAAAGCGCCCCGCGTTCACCGGCTTCCGCGATTTCGAACACCAGACCGGTATAATAATCAAGCGGACGGCCGAAGGCAGCGCGGTAGGTGATCGCCGCAACATCGACCTTGGCGGACCGCAAGGCCGTGATCCGGCGTTCAAACACGCCAATCGCCGCACCGATATCGAGATCGAAATTCTCCGAAAATGCAGACAGTTCGGAAGAGGCCGCATCAAGGCTGACCTCAAGCGACAGAAAGGTTTTCAGCGCTTCCAGCGCATCGCGGTCAAGGCTGGTCACCGAAAGCGCCAGTTTCTCCTTCAGCCGCCGCGCAATTTCCTCAGGGTTGCGGCTGGCATTGGTGGAATAGCCGGTGGCCTGCATGGTCTGGTCGATATGGACAATCAGCCCGGCCTCATCCCCATCGGCGAGGAAGGCAGCGACGCGGCGGTCCAGCCCGGAAACAGGGTTCGGGCGGGCCAGTGTTTCCAGCAGCGCCTCAAGCCGGGCATGGTTGCCGAAGGCCTGGATAAGTCGTTTCTGCCAGCCGCCGGGAAGCCCCAGCGCGCGCACAACCGCCTCGAAAATCGCCTGATCGCCGAGAATAACCGAAAACCGCTGACCGGGCAGACAGGCACCGAGGGCGGCGGTGGCATCGGCAATCGCGCGGGCGTCGGCAGCGGCCACATCCGTGGTGCCGAGATCCTCGATACCGGCCTGGAAGAACTCGTCCGCGCCATCCTCGCGCGACTGGCGGAACACCATGCCGCAATAGGCATAGCGCTGCGGCGTGCCGGCATTTTCCGCGATATGGTGGCGGCAAACGGGGATGGTGAATTCCGGGCGCAGACACAGGCTCTCGCCGGTCTCGCTCTCGGTCATGAAAATACGGCGGCGCAGCGCCTCGCCGGTCATGTCCAGAAACGGAGCGGCGGGCTGGATCACCGGGGTGTCGGTCAAAACCGTATCGCGCGCCGAAAAAGCGGCAAGGATGGCGCCGGCGCAATCCGGCAGGCTGGTGGACGGCATAATTGTCCCATCGTCATTCATTGTGCCGCATCCGATGACCATCCTTTGCACCAAAAGTCAACGATTGCGGCCGCCTTCAGTCCAAAACCTGCATCAGCTCGATCCGGTTACCGAAGGGATCGTAAACATAGGTCCGCAGGAAGCCCTCAAGAGGCTCGTCCGGCTTCACAGCGTATCCCGCCTTTTCTACCGCCGCCGCAACCGCGGCGACATCATCCACGACAAACGCCGGATGCGCCTTTCTTGCGGGCCGGAAATCCTGCTCAACGCCGAGGTGGATGCGCAGGCCTTCAGCCTCGAACCAGCACCCGCCGCGCGCCTTCAGATTGTCGGGCTTCTCGGCCTCGGGAACACCGAGCACACCGGCATAAAATGCCCGCGCATCGACTTCCCCGCCCTCGGGCATGGCAAGCTGAACGTGATGGATGGATTTGAGAATCATCGGAAAAGACCGGCGGGACCGGAAAAGATCACCGGCGCAGCGATCTTCAATGGTTGTGGCGGGCACGCCAAAGCTGGAAGCCAAGCATACCCAATGCCGGAACCAGCAGGATCAGCGGTATCGTGATATAGACCTGTTCAAAACTCATGGCTTACCTCATCGACAGGATTGTCATCCTTGCCGCTATATGTAGCACGATTGCCAGAAAAATCCAGATCAGGAGCCCCAGCACGGAAAAGGACCGGCTGACATCGTTCACGAAAATGCTGGCGACCACCGGTCCCAGAATGCCGATGGTCACACAGGATGTCGAAAGGCGGTCAAGCCAGGACGCCTGAAGCTTCTTCAGTTCGTTCGCGACCGTATCGGAAACATCGCGCCTGAATGGTCCCTTCATTGCCCTCTCCGGCTTGCTATCCGGCCCGGCGCCGATCCTCCGCCTGCGCTTCCAGCATGGCGCGGACTTCCTCGACGAGCGCGCTTTCCGGCACGGTCTTCTGGGCCACGCGGGCCTCGCGCCATTCGGCATTGTCCTCGATCTCGCCGGAAAGCCGCTTGCCCTCGATCAGGTCCTTGATCTGAACCACGCCCTCGGCGCGCTCGTCGCCGCCCTGAATGATGGCGATGGGGCAGCCGCGACGGTCGGCATATTTCAGCTGATTGCCGAATTTCTTCCAGTTGCCCTGATACATCTCGGCGCGGATGCCTTCGCTTCGCAATTGCTGCGTCATCTTCTGATAGCGGCCCATGCTTTCCGCATCGCCGTCCATGACGGTGACCAGCACCGGCTCGAGAACGTCGGATGCACCCAGCTTGCCGAGGTTCTTCAGCGCCGTCATCAGCCGCGACACGCCGATGGAAAAGCCCGTCGCCGGAACCGGCTGGCCCATGAACCGCGACACCAGCCCATCATACCGCCCGCCACCACCGACCGAGCCAAACACGACCTTGTCGCCTTTTTCATTGGTGACGTCGAAGGTGAGCTCGGCTTCGTAGACGGGGCCAGTGTAGTATTCGAGGCCACGGACACAGGAGGGGTCAATTTGTACTCTATCATCGTATCCAGCTGATGAAATCAACGAGGATATTTGCGACAGTTCGTCAATCCCGACATGCGTTGCCTTATGCCAGCCGAACCCGATAAATAGAGCCTGGATCCTTGACAAATTTGACGACGAAAACTGATCAGAACGATTTTCATCCGTTTCGGCTCTCTCACTCCAACTAATCGGATAGCTATCGCCAACTCGTTTGGTCGCTATTCTCGAGTTGGTCCAGTCAACAAGCTTAATAAGCTGTTCTATCTCCTTATCATCGAGCCCAGCGCCCTTGGTAAAGTCCCCACTCTCATCCTTGCGCCCCTCCCCAAGCAGCAGCCGGACGCCGTCGACGCCAAACTTATCGAGCTTGTCGATCGCCCGCAGCACCGTCAGCCGCTGCGCTGCATTCTCCTCGCCGCTGAGGCCGATCCCCTCCAGCACGCCATCCAGCACCTTGCGGTTATTCACCCGGATCACATAATCCCCACGCGGAATGCCAAGCGCTTCCATCGTATCGGCCATCATCATGCACATTTCGGCATCGGTCTGGACGCCGGGCGCGCCGACGACGTCGGCATCGAACTGCATAAACTGGCGGAAGCGGCCCGGTCCCGGCTTTTCGTTGCGAAACACATAGCCGTTGCGATAGGTGCGGTAGGGCAGCTGGATCTCGTTGAAGTTTTCAGCGACATGGCGGGCGAGCGGCGCTGTCAGGTCATAGCGCAGGCTCATCCACTGGTCGTCGTCGTCTGTCAGCGAAAACACACCCTCATTCGGGCGGTCGCTATCCGGCAGGAATTTTCCCAGCGCATCGGTATATTCAAACAGCGGCGTTTCCACCGGATCGAAACCGTAATTTTCATAAACCGCCTTGATCTTCGCCACCATTTCCTCGGTCGCGCGGATATCGGCAGCAGAGCGGTCGCCAAAACCGCGCGGCAGGCGGGCCTTCAGTTTCTGCGGCTTGTTTTTCTTCTTGTCGCTCATGGTGCTCTTCATCATCGAAAGGAGAGGAATTTCGCCCGCTGTCTTAAGTGATCAAGGCCCGTGCGGCAAGTCTTGCAGAACCGTTCACGCCTGCTTGCTGCCCGCAAGCGAAAACGCCACCAGCTCATTCGCCGCCTTGCTGAGGTGGCGTTCCTTATGGCTCAAGAGCTGGAAGGCGCGAGACGGCAGGTCGAAATTGACCCGTTTCAGCTCGCCGGACGCCAGCCATGGGGCTGCAACCGCGCCGGAAATCGCCGTGGCGGCATGGCCGGAGCGCACAGCAGACAGCACCGCTTCATTGGATGGCAGCACCATGACCACATTGAGATCGGCGGGCGCGATGCCGAAATCCGCCATGGCATGTTCGAATTCAAACCGCGTGCCGGATCCCTCCTCGCGCAGCACGAAGGCGACATTTCTGGCAAGTTCGCCGGGCGTCACCGGCTGGTCCTTTGCCAGCGGATGGGTAGGCGCCACCACCACCATCAGCGCATCATCGGTGAGATGGCGCTTGGCCAGAAGCGGGTTGTCAAGCGTGCCCTCGATATAGCCAAGCTCCGCCTCGCCACGGGCCACCGCATCGGCCACCATCATGGTGTTGCCGATGGAGAGCTGCAATTCGATGCCGGGATAGCGCGCGTGAAAGCGCATCAGCACTTCCGGCAGCCAGTAGCTGGCGATTGTCTGGCTGGCGAACACCGAGAGCGCGCCGCGTTCCAGCCCGCCGAGTTCGCCCAGAACGCGTTCGGCTGAACGAACCCGCGCCAGCGTTGCCCGAGCCTCTTCCAGAAAGGCCCTGCCCTCCGCCGTCAGCACGATGCCGCGCCCGACCCGGTCGAAAAGCGTCACGGAATAAAAATCTTCCAGTTTGCGAATGGCGCTGGAAACGGCAGACGGCGTCAGATGCAGGCTTTCCGCTGCGCGCGTCAAATGCTCGCGCTCGGCAACCGCCACAAACACCACCAATTGTTCAAGTGTCATCATGGAAAAACATTCGCTTTAATCGAACGAAACGTCAATTATTATTCGATGGAAGGCGACATTTGAGCATGACATGCTTTGTGCAACACAGGATTCCCCAATGCGCATTGCTCTTCAAAATGAAAACACCCATCCCTGGGCCGCGCCTTTTCTGTCGCTGGCGCCCGGCATTGTGCTGTCATGTATCGTCGCGCTTTCGGCCTTCGGGCTTGAGGCGGTAGAGGTGCACCTCACCGAGCATCGTTTCATCGAAAATCTGGTGCTGGCGATCCTGATCGGCACCGCCATCCGCTCGCTTGTGAACCTGCCGGCAGCGTTCACGCCCGGCATTCGCTTCTGCGAGAAATTCGTGCTTGAGGTCGCGATTGTACTGCTTGGCGCCTCGATCAGCATGCAGGCGCTGAAGGCGGCAGGGCCAGCACTGGTGCTCGGCATCATTTTCACCGTCATCGCAGCAATCGCGATTTCCTATGGAATCGGCCGCGGCCTTGGCCTCAAGCACAAGCTAGCCACGCTGGTGGCCTGCGGCAATTCAATCTGCGGCAATTCCGCCATTGCGGCGGCGGCCCCGGTGATTGACGCTGAGCCGGAGGATGTTGCCTCGGCAATTGCCTTTACCGCCGTTCTCGGCGTCGTCATGGTTCTGGCACTGCCGCTGGCGCTCGTCGGCCTTGGACTGACCGGCACGCAATATGGCGTTCTGTCGGGACTGACCGTCTATGCCGTGCCGCAGGTGCTGGCCGCCGCCCAGCCGGGCGGGCTCATCGCGGTGCAGACCGGCACGCTGGTCAAGCTGATCCGCGTGATGATGCTCGGTCCGGTTCTGTTCGCACTCGGCATGAGCGCACGGGCCGCCTCCAAGGTTCGGGCGCAAAGGTCCGGCTCAGGCACATCGCCCCGTGGTTCATCATTGGCTTTGCGTTGATGATGGCGCTGCGCTCTTTCGGCGCCATTCCGGAAAACCTCGTTCCGCCGCTGGCCCACACCTCAAACGCGCTCACGGTGCTGGCCATGGCTGCACTCGGCCTTTCGGTCGATATCCGCTCTCTCGGCCGCGCCGGTGGCCGCGTGGTCGCCACCGCGATCCTGTCCATCGGCGTGCTGACGGCAATCGCGCTCAGCCTGATCTTCGTGTTGCAGATCGGCTAGGCCGATCTGATTGCGGGGCGGACCAACTCCGCCCTCAACCTTTCCACCTCGCCCCGGCAGCAACAGCCTTCAATATGGTCATTCACCAGCCCCATGGCCTGCATGAAAGCATAGACGGTGGTGGGGCCGACAAATTTCCATCCGCGCTTTTTCAGGTCCTTCGAAATCTTGACGGAGACCGGCGTCGTCGGATTTGCCACCAGCGTTTCGCGATCGACAATCGCGGGGCGAACCTCAGGTCCCGGCTCCTGCGCCCAGAACCATGCGGCAAGCGTGCCGAATTCACGCTTCATCTCGATGGCGCGGCCGGCATTGTTGATCGTCGCCTCGATCTTGCCGCGATGGCGAATGATTCCGGCATTGCCCAAAAGCCGCTCGACATCGGATTCGGTGTAGCGCGCAATTTTGTGAAAATCGAAACCATCAAAGGCCTCGCGAAAATTCTCACGCTTGCGCAAGATTGTGAGCCACGACAGACCCGACTGAAACCCTTCCAGACAGATCTTTTCGAACAGCCGGGCATCATCAACGACCGGCCGCCCCCATTCTTCATCATGGTAGCGCAGATAATCCGGCAGATTGCCGTGCCAGAAACAGCGTGCGCGCCCATCCTCGCCTGTAATCAACCCGGCTTTTTCAGTCATGCCCCACTCCCTGTTTTTCTCGCGAACCGGATGCTTCTAGCGGAAACACGAGGGACTGAGAACCGGCATGACGCTTCATCTTAGGGGCTGTCAGGCTCATTTCCGCTTTCGCCCGCCGCCGGCTTGTCAGCCGCCGCTGTTTCAGGCGGCAAGGTTGCGGCCTCTTCTGCGGCATCGCCCTCACGGCGCGCCAGCATGGTCTTCGCGCAAACCGCGGCAATGGCACCGAGGCCGAACAGAACAACGGCCAGATTGATGATCCAGCCGAAGAACCACAGATAATGGGTCAGCGACAGGAGAACGAGGCCGGCAGCCGTCGCAAGAAGCTTGTTGAGAAGTGACGGCACAATCGGCTTGATCCGCGAGAGAACGGCCCAGGCCATCGTATAGGTAGCGACCAGATAGGCCAGAACACATGCGGCGAAAATCGCCAGCAGAATAAAGGGAATGAAGACGATCCCGACAACGGTGACGGCGGCAACAGGAACAGCACCGACCAGCATTGAAAGAAAAAGGAAGCCCAGGCACAGAGACGAAAACGGCTTGGCTGCAAGCCGCGCGCGGACCGCTTCGGTGCGTCCCGGAACATAAGCCAGAAAGATTGCCACTATCACCAAATAGATAATCAGGGTCACCAGTAAGCCGGCCAGCAGCGCCCAGAACCCGGCGTCGTCACCACCAAGGAGTTGGTTTTTGGCAACATTGACAGCTGCCTTTGTCGCCACGCCTTCTGCGGTGGTGCGAACCACGCCATTCTCCCGAATTTCGTGGATCGCCCCCTGCCGCCGACATCTGCGCAAGTGTGGAAAGCGCCGTGCCTGCGAATTGCCGATGAATGACGCGATCCGGCGAAATTACATTTTCAGGAATCTCGATCGACTTCGGCCCGACATAGGTCAGCGTGCCATCGATCCTCGCATCCGGGCCAAATGTAAGTTCAGTGATGCCGATCATGACGTCGCCGGTGATCGGCGCGTTGATGGCGATTTTCTGAGCCACGGCCAGAAAGCTGCCACTCATCGGCGCATCGACTTCAATAGAGCGAGCGGAAACGCGGGAATTGCCGCCAATCGAGGCGTTTTTCTCAAGGGAAACGGAATAGCCGGACGCCGAGAGGTCGCCGCCGATGGAACCGTCGATCGCGACCCAGAAGCCGGCGGCGTAAAGATCGCCGGCCACCGGCGCATCGACACTGACATGACCGCCAGCGATGTGCGCATCCTTGGCCACCGGGCCGTTGATCGAGGCGGAAAAACCGGAAACGAATGCGCTGCGCGGGCTGTCGGTATCGAGATTGGTCGTCTGGCCGCTGACATAGGTGTCGTCGCCGAAGACCATGACATCATCGTCGGCAAACGCCGCTGCCGGGCTCAGCGCCAGCACCCCCGCAATGACCAGCCGCTTTGCTGTTCCAATCATGATATCCCTCTCTTCATGCAATATAGCGCCAGCCCCGGGCGCGTTCACCGCAATCATGCCGTGTCCGTGGAGAAATAGCTATCTCTCCTGACAGGCCGGTGACATGATTTTCGCTTTTTATACGCGTTGTCCCTGTGGCGATGATGTGCCACAGGCCACGACGGCCTGTGAAAGGGCCTCCATATCATCGTCGCGCGCATCCGAACGTCGCCAGGCGAGGCCTATGGCGCGCGCGGGAGCAGGCTCGGCAAAGGGCAGAATCGAAAGCGCGGTGCGTGCAGTCTCTGCCGCAACCGCCATTTCGGGTATCAGCGTCATGCCCATGTCGTTTGCCACCATCTGCAGCAGTGTCGTCATCGATGTGGCCCCGACATTGACAATCGCCCGGCGCGGTGCACGCTCGCAAACCGCCAGCGCCTGATCGCGCAGGCAATGCCCCTCTTCCAGAAGTAGAAGTCGCTCCGGCGCAATGCTAGCCTGCGTCAACGGAGAAGCAAGTACGGTTCTGTTGTTGCGCGCCACGGCCATGAAAAACTGATCCTCGAAGAGCTTTTTCACGCTCAGCCCATCGCGCTCCAGAGGCAAGGCCGCGATCACCGCATCGAGCGTTCCGTCCTGAAGATCATCGAGCAGGCGATCTGTGATCGCTTCCTTCAGCGCAATCTCGGCCTCGGGAAAGTGGTCGTTCAGATACGGCACCAGCCGGGGAATGAGATAGGGGCGACCGTCGGGATCAGGCCGATGGCAAGCGGGCCGACAAGCGGCGCGGAGGATGGCCTGGCAGCGCGCTCCAGTTCGGCCATAGACGTCAGCACGGTGCGTGCATGGGCAAGAACGCGCTTTCCCTCACGTGTGAGTATGACCTTGCGGCGACCGCGCTCGACAAGACGCGCACCGAGGCTCGCCTCCATCTCCATGATTTGCGCGGAAAGCGCCGGTTGGCTGACATGCACGGATTCCGCCGCGCGGCCGAAATGGCGTTCACGCGAAAGCGCTTCGAAGTAACGGAGTTGCTTGAATGTTATCATAGGTTTTCATTATCGAAAAATTCAGAAATCACAATTGGGAATTATTGACGCAAGGTGCGATAGTTTCAGGATAATCCGAGGCAACCGGCGTTTGCCGCGAAAATGCCGTGTTTGCGGCCAGACAATGTGTCCAGAGAAGGAGGAAACCATGACCGACAAGAAACCGACACTGACGACCACAGCCGGCGCTGCGCTGCCGGACAACCAGAATTCGATCACCGCCGGCCCGCGTGGCGGGGTGATGATTCAGGACTATCAGCTTCTCGAGAAGCTTGCCCATCAAAACCGCGAGCGCATCCCCGAGCGCGTCGTCCATGCTAAGGGCTGGGGCGCATTCGGCACGCTGAAGATCACTGGCAACATTTCCAGATATACCAAGGCCAAGTGTCTCCAGCCGGGCGCGGAAACACCGATGCTCGCCCGGTTCTCGACCGTTGCCGGCGAACTGGGGGCGGCCGACGCCGAGCGCGACGTGCGCGGCTTTGCGTTGAAGTTCTATACCGAGGACGGCAACTGGGATCTTGTTGGCAACAACACGCCGGTGTTCTTTGTTCGCGACGCTTACAAGTTCCCGGATTTCATCCATACCCAGAAACGTCATCCGCGCACCAATCTTCGTTCACCAACGGCAATGTGGGATTTTTGGTCACTGTCGCCGGAAAGCCTGCATCAAGTCACGATCTTGATGTCAGACCGCGGCATTCCCGTCGACCCGACCTTCATGAACGGTTATGGATCGCATACCTATTCGCTCTTGAACGATGCCGGCGAACGCTTCTGGGTCAAGTTCCACTTCAAAACCGAACAGGGCCACAAGCACTACACCAATGACGAGGCCGAAACACTGATCGGCAAGAGCCGCGAGACCTATCAGGAAGCGTTGTTCGAAAAGGTCGAGACAGGCAATTACCCGCGATGGAAGGTCCAGGTGCAGGTGATGCCGGAGGCGGACGCCGATAAGACCTCCTATAACCCCTTCGACCTCACCAAGGTCTGGCCGCACAGTGACTATCCGCCGATAGATATCGGCGTGATGGAGCTGAACCGCAACGCCGACAATTACTTCGCCGAAATCGAACAGGCGGCGTTTTCGCCTTCCAACGTCGTGCCCGGCATCTCGCATTCACCGGACAAGATGCTTCAGGCCAGAATCTTTTCCTATGCAGATGCCCACCGCTATCGTCTTGGCACCCATTATGAGGCGCTGCCGGTCAACGCTCCGAAGTGTCCGGTCCATCACTACCACAAGGATGGCCAGATGAATTTCTTCGGCCAGAAGACCGGAGCAACGGATGCTTACTACGAGCCCAACAGCATGGGGGCGCGGTTGAGGACAAGTCCGTGCAGGAACCACCGCTGCGCATCGAAGGCGACATGGGCAGGTTCAACCACCGTGAAGGCAATGACGATTTCGGCCAGCCCCGTGCGCTGTTCGAACTGTTCGACGATGGCCAGAAGGCGCGTCTGTTCGACAATGTCGCCGCCGCCATGGGCGGTGTGCCGGGTGAAATCATCGAGCGTCAGCTTGCGCTGTTCAAGCAGGTCCATCCCGCCTATGAGGCCGGCGTGCGCGCGGCACTGAAGGAAGCCCATGGCTACGAGGCCAACGCGATCTCGACGCCCGGCGCCCCGAACGCAGCCGAATAGGCCGCGTTAAGGATACGAACGAACAAGACAAAGGCCGGTGCGGAAAGCGCCGGCCTTTTGCTATTCCGCCGCCATTTTGGCCTCGGAGCGGGCGAAATAGGTCGGCGCGATGCCGCTGTGACGAGTGAAGGCAAGACTGAAGGCGCTGGAGGAACCATAGCCGATACGCTCCGCAATGGCGGCGACCGAAAGCTGGCCCTGGCTCAGGAGGTTTTTCGCCAGAGCCATCCGCCATGCGAACAGATATTCCATCGGCGGCACCCCAACGGCACGGCTGAAGCGCGCAAAGAAGGACGAGCGTGACAGCGCCGCGATCGCGGCGAGATCAGCGACCGTCCAGCCGCGTCCCGGTTCACGATGGATCGCGCGGATAACCTCCGACAGCCGCGGATCCCCAAGCCCGCGTAACAGGCCAGGAGCCGATGCACCGGCAGCCGTCGACCGCAACGCCTCGATGAACAAAAGCTCAAGAAGACGCTCGAGCACGACATCGCGTGCCGGACGCCGCGACAGCGTCTCGCCGCGCACCAGCTTTGCAAGAGCCGTCAGCCGGTCATCTTGCCGGACGATGATGGTTTCGGGCAGCAGCGATACCAGCAGAGCCGCATCCTCAGAACCGAAAACACAGTGGCCAACGAGATACTGGCTGTCGGCGTGACCGTGCGGGCGGCCGAGCCTGAGCGAACCGTTGTCGAGGAAAACGGGCGCCGAGACTTCGCCCGGCGGCAATGATTCCGTCGGGCTGGTCGTCGTAAAGCCGAAAGACGACGGCACCAGCGCGAAATCGCCCTGCATCAGGGTAATCTCCTCGCGGCCGTCTGTCTGAAACCGAATGGAACCCTCAAGCACCAGACAATAGAAAACCTGTCCGGTCTGCTGCCTCCGGATGCGCCATGGGCCTGCCGTTGTCACCCATTTTGAATAAGGCGCGCGCGGCTGAAGAAATGTGACGATATCGGCAAGGGGATCGGTCAAATCCGGACTTCCTATGATGCAAATGCGATCTCCCATTATGGTCCGTCCGGACCTGACTGTCTATATTGGCATTGTCAGCGCGCCACCGCCGTTGACCACCCGATAAACCGACAATTCTGTTCAACGCCTTCCGGCGTCTGGCGCTCGTGCGTCTGTCGCCTTGTGCAAAGGAGCTATCCATGAAAACTGTCCTGATCACCGGTTGCTCTTCCGGTTTCGGCCTTGAGACCGCAAAAATCTTCCTCGACCGCGGCTTCCGGGTCATCGCCACCATGCGTACACCCCGCGCGGAGCTGTTTCCCGCATCCGACAATCTGAAAATCCTGCCGCTCGACGTTACCGATCCACAAAGCATTGCCAATGTGGTCGAAGCGGCCGGGCCGGTGGATGTCCTCGTCAACAATGCCGGTGTCGGCTGGCTCAACGCCCTTGAAGGCACGCCGGTTGATATCATTCGCAAGGTCTTCGAGACCAACACCATCGGCCTCATGGCGCTGACTCAGGCTTTCCTGCCGCAGTTTCGAGCCCGGCGCTCCGGCATGATCGTCAATGTCACCTCGACGGTCACGCTCCGGCCGCTTCTCCTGCTCTCCGTCTATACGGCCAGCAAGGCGGCGGTGAACGCTTTCAGCGACTGCCTGGCGTTGGAACTTGCGCCCTTCGGCGTCGGTGTGCGTGTGGTTCTGCCCGGGCGCGGCCCCACCACCGAGTTTGGCAAGAATGCCGCGAAGCTTTCACCCGATGGCATGGGCGTCGCCGAAGCCTACGCTGAAATCGCCGATGGCGTCTTCAAACAGTGGGCCGCCGAACCCGCCGATCTGGTAACCACACCTGAAGATGTCGCGCAAGGCGTGTGGCGCGCGGCAACCGATCCCTCAACACCGATGCGCCTGCCCGCTGGCGCCGATGCCGAAGCCGGCATGGCCGCGCTCAAGAGCCCGGCGGCGATGGCCTGAGGGGCCGCCTCCCGATGAAGCTCCTCAACGACGAAGAAAAGGCCGGTGCGCGATGCACCGGTCTTTGCTCTTTGCGAAACCTACCAGCTTGCCGAAATCGGGCCCGACTTCAGCCGCTGTGAGCGCGGCAGTGCCTTGACGTCCAGATCGAAGCCCGGAGCTGCCTCCACGGTGCTGATATTGTCGAGCGAGGCGATGATGTGGTTGGAAAGCGCGGTCGTCAGCGAGGCTGCGGCGCCGGGGCGTTTCATCAGGCCGATCTGTACCGGCGGCAGCGACGGGAAACCGTCGGCCTGCGAGAGCACGCGCATGCCGTTGCGCAGCGCCGATTCCGGCAGGATCGAGATCGCCATGCCGGCAAGCACGGCAGAGGCCACGACGGTTGCCGACCAGCTGGTGAACAGAACGCGGTAATCGCGATCCACACCTTCAAGCGCAGAGATCGCGAGCTGGCGCCAGCGGCAATCACGCCGGCCGACCGCGAGCGGCACCGGACGGTCCACAGGCAGCGCATGGTTGGCAGACGCCACCCAGCACAAGGGCTCGGTGCGCACAACTTCCGAATCGCGCGTTCGCGGATTGTGGGTGACCAGCGCCATATCGAGTTCGCCCCTTTTCAGACGCTCCACAAGGTCGTTGGAATCCTCGCAGACGATGTAAAGCTCGACATTGGGGTGCGATTTGGCAAACCGGTTGATGATGTCCGGCATATAGCGGTCGGCATAGTCATCCGGCGTGCCGATGCGGATCGAGCCTTCAAGCCGATTGTCGTCGAATGCGGAAATCGCCTCATTATTGAGGCGGATGATCCGCCGCGCGTAGTTTAAAAGCTTGTCACCCTCGTCGGTCAGCCGGACGCCGCGACCATCCTTGGTAAACAGTCGCTTGCCGATCCGCTCCTCAAGCCGACGCATCTGCATGGATACCGCCGACTGGGTTTTGAAAACCTGCTCGGCGGCACGCGTAAACGACCCATTGTCCACAATGGCAACGAAGGTCTGAAGCTGATCGATATCCAAAGGCGCAACCATAATACCACCCATCAAGAGTATTGATGTTTGATATTAGAAACATTCGTTGGACTGATCAATAAGAAATCGCCATTTTGTCAAACAACAAGAAGGGCATTCCAATCGCAGTCAATTATGACCCGAGCATGTTTCGGGTGGCTGCGGTACATGAAATCCGGTTTGCTCACATTCAGTCGGACACGACGCGCAAAACAGCGCGAAGGGAATACGTTCGGATCTATTCAATGGGCCGCGGATCAGAATGGTCAAGGCCCGACCGCAGGAGGCGACAATGTCGTTGATGGAAAGAGCATCTGATAGCCGGGCCCTGGCGCACCGGTCCAACTCTTTGATGGAAAGCCTTAGCGCGTTTCGTGCTGCGCTGGCACGGTTCACGAAAACCGCTCGGCCGTCCGCTATATGGCCGACATGGACGATGCCCTGCTGAAGGATATAGGCCTGACCCGTACAGACGTCGAACAGGCCTATATGGCCTCCATCAAGGAAGATCCGATGGTGGACCTGAAGCGGGCGGCCTGCAACCGCGCCCAGCGTATGGTGATCTGACCACAATTTCCGACAGGTGCGGGCCCGACACCTGCACCGTTTTTTCGCCGGTCGTTTCGCATAGACGGCATGTATTCCAGAATTTGGCGTTGATTTGACGGTCGTCGTCCCAACCACGGCCTGATGGAAGCGTCATTTTCCCCGCAGGGTGGTTCAGCCTTCACTCTGCATTTTGCCCGGAAACTCGGTTTCCGGGCTTTTTTATCGAATGGCTTCAGGCTTGATCGGGCTGCCACAGCTCAATCGGGTTTCCTTCAGGATCGTGGATCCGTGCGAAGCGACCAACACCAGGAATATCCCAAGCGGGATCGGTGCTGATTTCGATACCGGCGGTGTGCAGCCGTTCACACATAGCGTCAATATCATCCACTCTCAAATTGAGCATGAAAGCCCTATCGGCTGGAAAATAGTCGCTGGTCTCGGGAAATGGCGCGAACACGGAAGCGCCGGCCGCAGTTTCCCAATGGCCATGTTCTCCGGCACCAACGCCGAGATGTTCACTGTACCAAGCGCTGAGCGCTTCAGGGTTCTTCGCGCGAAAGAAGAACCCGCCAATGCCGGTCACACCCATTCCAATCTCCTCGCTGGAGAAGACAGTAGTGCCTGCTTGAACGAGCGTCCAGACGTTAAAATCAGTACTGGAACTCGGAAAACAACGGATCGACCGAGCCTTTCCAGCGGCCATTGTACAGTGCCAGAAGATCTTCGGCGAAGGTCGCCTTCTTGGCGACGATCTCGTCGAGCGTCATCAGGAACACGGCTTCGCTCTGACCGCTGCTGTTCAGGTTTTGGCGGGCCTTCAGCCCCATGCGCGCGATTTCGATGACATCGCGACCAACATCGAGAAGTGAACGGCCGCCGATCTCGGCCTTCAGCGCAAGGCGGGGAACCTCCTCACGCAGCCGGTGAATATCGGCAATCGTCCAGTCTGAGGTCAGCTGCTCGGCGGCATCCATCGCGCCGGTTTCGTAAAGCAGGCCGACCCAGAAGGACGGCAGCGCGCAAATGCGCCGCCAGGTGCCGCCGTCAGCGCCGCGCATTTCCAGGAAGCGCTTCAGCCGCACATCGGGAAACAGCGTCGAAAGGTGGTTGGTCCAGTCACCCATGGTCGGCTGCCACTCTTCCACCTCGCCCTTAAGCGCGCCAGCCATGAACTGGCGGAAGGTGATGTTGGTGCAGTCGCGATAACGCCCGTCGCGGATGATGAAATACATCGGCACGTCGAGTGCCCATTCGACATATTGCTCGAACCCGAAACCCGGCTCGAAAGCGCAGTCAAGCAGACCGGAACGGTTGTTGTCGGTGTCGCGCCAGATATCACCGCGCCAGGACAACAGCCCGTTGGGCTTGCCTTCGGTGAAGGGAGATGACGCAAAAAGCGCCGTTGCCAGCGGCTGCAGCTTTGCGACAGCGCCATCTTGCGGCGCATGTCGCTCTCGCACGAGAAATCGATATTCACCTGGATCGTGCAGGTCCGGTACATCATATCGAGGCCCTGAGTGCCGACTTTCGGCATATACCGGCTCATGATGTCGTAGCGCGATTTCGGCATGCGCGGGGTTTCTTCGAGGGTCCATTTTGGGCTACCGCCGATACCCAGGAAGCCGATCCCCATCGGCTCGGCAACGGAGCGCAGCACCGCCAGATGCCGGTTTGATTCCCGGCAGGTCTCGTGCAGCGTCTTCACGGGGGCACCGGACAACTCGAACTGGCCGCCCGGCTCCAGCGAGATCGCGCCCATGCCGGACGGCTCGGATAGGCCGATGATATTGTCGCCGTCCATGATGGCTTCCCAGCCGAGCTTGGCCTTCATGCCCTGCAGAATGGCCGAGATCGAATACTCGCCCGCATAGGGAACCGGGGTATTATCCGCCTTGAAGAACGGAAACTTCTCATGCTCGGTGCCGATGCGGAAATCCGCCTCGGGCTTTGATCCAGCCTCCAGATAGGCAGCAAGTTCTGCCGTATCTGTAATCGGCGTAGCGTCGGAAGTGTCACGGGCCATGGAAGCGTCCTCGATATCGTGTGCCGGCAAGGCCGGAAGTTCCCCGCTATTGGCGCGGTTTGCCGGAGCGATCAAGTCAATTTCATTGATTAAAGCATAAATGCACGACGACGTGACATGCTCCCAAAGGTCACTTCCTTATTTCCAGTCGCCGATCGTCGCCTGGATTACCGCCAGCGCAGCGACTGCAGCGGTATCGGCGCGCAGGATACGAGGACCAAGCGGAATCGCTGTTACGAAAGGCAGTTCGTGCAGCAAGGCACGCTCCTCATCGGAAAATCCGCCTTCCGGCCCGATCAGCAGCGCCAGCTTTTTCTCTTTGATTTCTCCAAGCGCGGTAACGGGGTTTTGATGCTCGTCCGCCTCGTCGCAGAAGATCAGCCGCCGGTCGGCATCCCAGTTTTCCATCAGTTCGGGAAGCTTGACCGGCTCATCCAGGTCGGGCACGGCAAGCACGCCGCATTGCTCGGCGGCCTCGATGATATTGGCCCTGAGCCGGTCGGATTTGGCAGGCTTACCCTGAACATGCTGCGTCAGAACCGGCTGGATGCGCCCGACCCCCATCTCGACGGCCTTCTGCACCATATAATCCATCCGCCCCGTTTTCAGCGGCGCAAACAGATAGGAAAGGTAGGGCAATGGCGGCTGCGGACGGGTTTGCTCAACCGGTTCAAGGGTGATCTTCTTGCGGGTGGGATATGATAGCCGTGCCAGCCACTCACCATCCCGCCCGTTGAAGAGCAGAAGTTCGCTTCCCTCATCGGCGCGGATGACATGGGCAAGGTAGTGAAACTGATTTTTGTCGGCCTCGATGCTTGCGCCGGCGGCAAGATCGACATCCACAAAAAGGCGCTGAAGGCGGTAGTTGGCGCGCATGGGGGCTCCCGCGATTCGAATGAGATCGCGCGTAACCTAATGCAAATTGCAGTAGATCAGAATGCCCTGACGGCGGGCAAATCACCTGTCGAACCGGTCGACGAAGTCGATCAGCAGGGTTTTCAGCTCGCTTTCCTGCACCAGTCCGGCAGCCTCTTCCGGCGTCGTCCACTTACGTGTCCGCTCGTCCGCTTCGGGAAATTTCGTCTTGGTCTTGCGCACAAGCAGCGGAAAAAGCGCGACAATACAGGGCACGGAGGTGCCGTTATCGAGGCGCTTCAGATAGGAAAAGTTGCCAAGCGGTTTATCGGAGACCTTGCCCCTGATGCCGGCCTCCTCGAATGCCTCTTGCGCGGCAACTTCGTGCGGGGCCTTGTCGGCCATCGGCCAGCCCTTCGGCGTCACCCAGCGTCCGGTATCGCGGCTGGTGATCAACAACACCTCGATGCAAGTCTTCTTTTTGACTTGATAAGCCTGTAGCACAGGGCTGCATATTGCTGGCGGGCTTCGCTCGTTTCCTTGGTGTCAGCCAACTTACTGTCTGAAGGCATTTCCCGCTGTATTCCTTCCGGCAGGCGAGGCTGCTGGCGTACAGACCCAGAACTCCTGCAAATTTGACAAAGGTTGTTTCTATCATGGCTTGTCTGAATAGAAACTACCCGCAAGTGAAGCTTTTATGAAATTGCCAGGTTGCACGGCCTGTCCGCCTGCCTGCAGCGACTGTTTTCGCTCCGCCTCGCGGAACTTTCGCCTACGGCGCCGTTTTTATCTCGACTTGCAAAGACGAATTCAGCCCGAAAGGAACACCCATGCTTGAGTGGATTTTGATATTGCTGATTGTCGCCGCAGTGGCGAGCCTTCTCGGCTTTCGCGGCGTAGCGGGTCTTTCGGCCGGCATCGCCCGCATTCTGATCTTCATCGTTCTCATCGTCATCCTGATCTCGCTGGTCACAGGCATATTGATCATTGCGTGACGACAGACTTCACGCCCCCTGTCCCAATAAGATGCGGGGGCGTAGAGCTTAGCCAGGAAATCGATGAATAGCCGCACTTTTTCGGGCAGGAAATTGCGGCTGGGATAAACGGCGAAAAGTCCGACATCGCCCGGGCTTTCGTAGTCAGCAAGAACCTGCACCAGCCGGCCGCTTGAAAGCTCCGGTCCGATATCCCAGGTCGAGCGCAGGGCAATCCCCATGCCGGCCAGCACCGCCTCACGCACCACCTCGCTGGAATTGGTGACAAGATGGCCCTCCGGGCGCAGCGAGACCGGCCCCTGCAAGCTTTCCAGCCGCCAGTGTTCGCCATTGTGTGCCGGCAGGCAGATATGGTCCTCAAGTTCGGCCAGCGTTTCCGGCAGTCCCATCCGCGCGATATAAGCCGGCGACGCACAGAGGATCCGACGCACCGGCGCAAGCTTGCGGGCCACCAGCGTACTGTCGCTGAGTTCACCGATCCGGATCGCGACATCAAACCCATCCGCGACAATATCGACGAATGAGTCGTTCAAAAGCAGTTCGATCTGCAGCGCCCCATGCGCGTTCATGAACGTGCTGAGGTGGGGCGCAATGTGCATGCGCCCGAAAGATGTGGGCGCTGAGACCCGAAGCCGTCCCCTGACGGCCGCGGTGCGCCCTTCCACAAACGCCCGTGCCTCCTCCGCACCGGCCAGAACCGGCAATATGCGCTCGTGGTAGCCGCGGCCGGTCTCCGTCAGCATCACCCGACGCGTGGTCCTTTGCAAAAGACGGGCGCCAAGTTCTGCCTCCAGCCGTTTGATGCTCTTGGACACGACGGCCGGCGAAAGCCGCAATTCCTGCGCCGCCGCCGTCATGCTGCCGGTGGTTGCCACGCGGGCAAAGATCTCGATGTCTGTGAGGTTCATAGTCGCCGTAATTATTGCCGTTTCGGAATAAGTGTTAGCATTTGTCTTGCCCCGGAGCCAGTGCTAGAACGCATTGGGAGTTTGAAGCGCCTGTAGCGGCGTTTCTATTTGATGCGGAGGCAAGCCCTTGTCAGGTGCGATCGCGTTCAGCGCGCTGAAGGCCGAGATTGTGGCTCGGCGAAACGATATCATTTCCGATCTGCAAGCCCTGCTGCCCAAGGACGCTCTCGTCCACGAGGCGCGCGAGCTTGTGCCTTTCGAGACTGACGGGTTCATAGCCTATACCCGTGTTCCGCTGGCCGTATGCCTGCCGGAAAACACCGAGCAGGTGGCAAAGCTGCTGCGCTACTGCCACGAAAACGGCATTCCTGTTGTACCACGCGGTGCCGGCACCTCGCTTTCGGGCGGCGCCATCGGCCAGGAGGACGCGATCATCCTGGGGCTGTCGCGAATGAACCGCATTCTCGATATCGACCTGCCAAACCGCGCCGCGGTGGTACAGGCCGGCGTCACCAACATCGCCATCTCCGAAGCGGTGAAGCCCGAGAGTTTTTCTACGCGCCTGACCCGAGTTCCCAGCTTGCCTGCACCATAGGCGGCAATATCGGCATGAATTCCGGCGGTGCTCATTGCCTTAAATACGGCGTGACGACGAATAACCTGCTCGGCGTGAAAATGGTGCTGGTCGACGGCACCATTATAGACATCGGCGGCAAATCGCTGGATTCTGGCGGTTACGACCTGATGGCGCTCGTCTGCGGATCGGAAGGCCAGCTCGGCATCATCACCGAGGCAACGGTGCGACTTCTGGCAAGCCCCGAAGGCGCGCGCCCCGTGCTGTTCGGCTTCCCAACCTCCGAACAGGCTGGCGCCTGCGTCACCGAGATCATTGCCTCCGGCATCATTCCCGTTGCCATCGAGTTCATGGACAAACCGGCCATCGAAATCTGCGAGGCCTTCGCCAAGGCGGGTTATCCGCTCGATGCCGGTGCACTTTTGATCATCGAGGTCGAGGGCTCGGATGACGAGATGGAGGCGATGCTCGCCGAAATCATCGCGATTGCCGAGCGCCACGCGGTGATGGCGATCCGCCGCAGCCAGTCTGCAACCGAAGCTGCACTGATCTGGAAGGGCAGAAAATCCGCGTTCGGGGCCACAGGTCGCATCGCCGATTATATCTGCATGGACGGCACCGTGCCGCTCAGCCAGCTTTCCTATGTGCTGCAGAAGACCAGCGAAATCACTGATCGCTATGGCCTGCGCGTCGCCAATGTGTTCCATGCCGGCGATGGCAACATGCATCCGCTGATCCTCTACAATATCAACGACCCCGAAGATGCCGCACGCGCTGAAGAAGCGGGCGCCGAAATCCTGAAACTCTGTGTCGATGCCGGTGGCTGCCTGACCGGGGAACACGGCGTGGGCATCGAAAAACGCGACCTGATGCGCCATCAGTATTCAGACATCGACCTTCGCCAGCAGATGGCGGTGCGCGCCGCATTCGATCCGGACTGGGTGTTGAACCCCTCCAAGGTATTCCCGCTCGAGGGACGTGATGACTGAACACCTGACACCTGAAAGCGAGACGGAAGCCGCCGGCATTATCGCCCGCCATTTTGAACGCGGCGTAGCGCTTGCCCTTTGCGGCGGCAATACCCGTTCCGGTTTCGGCAATCCGCCACAGGCCGAAATCAGCCTGTCATCTTCGGCACTGTCGGGCATCGTGAACTACGAGCCGTCCGAAATGGTGATGACAGCGCGCGCGGGAACGCCGCTTGCGGAAATCGAGGCGGCGCTTCAGAAAAACGGCCAGTTTCTGGCGTTCGAGCCGATGGACCATCGCGGCATTATGAACAACGAGGGCACGCCGACAATCGGCGGCGTGTTTGCTGCCAATGTCTCAGGCCCCCGCCGGTTTGCCCTGGCAGGGGCTGCGCGCGACCACCTGCTCGGCACACGTTTTGTCAATGGCAAGGGCGACATCATCAAGGCAGGCGGGCGGGTGATGAAGAATGTCACCGGGCTTGATCTTGCCCGGCTGATGGCCGGCTCCCACGGCACCCTCGGGTTTCTGACCGAGGTGACCTTCAAGGTGCTTCCGGCCCCGAAAGCGGCCACCACAATCGTGATCTCGAACCTGACCGATGACGACGCCATTGCCCTGATGGCGGCGGCCATGGCGCTGCCGCTGGAGGTCTCGGGCGCGGCCCACCTGCCCTACAGCGTCCGCTCCGCCTTCCTTTCCGGCGCGCTCGAAGGTGACAGCGCCACTTGTCTTCGGCTCGAAGGGCTTCCGGACTCCGTTGCCGTTCGTGCTGAAAAGCTGAAGGATTATGCAAGCGCGCTTGGGGCGGTCTCGGAACTTGACGGAGCAAAAACCAGAACGTTGTGGCGCGAGATCCGCGATGCGGCCCCTTACGCCGAAAAGTCGATGCGTCCGCTTTGGCGCGTCAGCGTTGCGCCGTCTGAAGCCGCGAAATTTGTCGCAGCAATCCGCCTTGAGGCGGCTGTCGATGCGCTCTACGATTGGCAGGGCGGCCTCATCTGGATGCGCATGGACGGCGCGCCGGAGGCCGAGCGGGTGCGGGCGCTTCTCAAGATCCATGGCGGCGGCCACGCCACACTGATGCGGGCTGCCCCGGCAACACGCGCCCTGATACCCGCCTTTGAACCGCAGCCCGCGGCCATTGCGGCATTGTCCGCACGGATCAAGCAGAAATTCGACCCGAAGGGCATTTTCAGCCCTGGCAAGATGAACACCGAGGAGATGGCAGCATGAGCGAGCCTGAAACAACACCGCCGAAGCGTTTTGGCGACGGTTGGATGGACCCGACCAAAAACAACGTCATTCTGATCTACATCCTCTACCTTATCAGCTGCGCGATCTTCATCGCCGGCATTATCGGCCTGATTTCGGCCTATATGAACCGTGACAAGGCCGAGGACTGGTTGAAGACTCATTACACCTGGGCGATTCGCACCTTCTGGATTGCGCTGCTTTTTCTGCAATTTCCTTTGTGCTGACATTTGTGCTCATCGGCGTTCTCGGCTTCGTTGCGACGGCCGTCTGGGTCATTGTCCGCGTGATTATCGGTCTGCAGAAGGTCAACCGCTCGGAGCCGATCGAGCGTCCGCAAAGCTGGTTGGTCTAGGCACCCGACATGCAGACCCGTTTTTCAGCCGAACAGCTTGCCGACCCGAAGACCGCCGAAGCCGAGTCGATCCTGCGCAAATGCGTGCATTGCGGTTTCTGCACTGCGACCTGTCCGACCTATGTGACGCTCGGCAATGAGCTCGACAGCCCGCGCGGGCGGATCTACCTGATCAAGGACATGCTGGAAAATGGCAGACCGGCGGATGAGGAGGTGGTCACCCATATCGACCGCTGCCTCTCCTGCCTTTCCTGTGTGACCACCTGCCCCTCGGGCGTCGACTATATGCACCTGGTCGACCATGCCCGCGTCCATATTGAAAAGACCTACAAGCGCCCTTTCATGAACCGCGTCACCCGCGCGGTTCTAGCGGCAGTTCTGCCTTATCCCGCCCGCTTCCGCGCCGCCCTTTCGCTGGCCCGGCTCGGGCGGCCGTTTGCGGGCCTTTTCGGCGGCATTGCAGTACTGAAACCGTTTGAAGCGATGCTGAAGCTGGCGCCAACACGCCTGCCCGCCGCCTCTCCCGTTTCAAAGCCGGCAACGCATGCCGCAACCGCCGAAAAGCGCGGCCGCGTGGCGCTTTTGACCGGCTGCGCGCAATCGGTGCTGGACCCGGCCATCAACGAGGCCACCGTCCGGCTGCTGACCCGGCTCGGCATCGAGGTCGTGGTGCCCGAAGGCGAAGGCTGTTGCGGCTCTCTGGTCCATCATATGGGCCGGGAGGAACAGGCACTCAGCGAGGCCCGGCGCAATGTCGATGTCTGGACACGCGAAATCGAGGCCGGCGGGCTTGATGCCGTCATCATCACCGCATCGGGCTGTGGCACCACGATCAAGGATTACGGCCACATGCTGGCGCGCGATCCCGCCTATCGGCAAAAAGCCGAAAAGGTTTCCGCGCTTGCAAAGGACATCACCGAATATCTGACGGTGCTCGATCTTCCTGACCAGAAGCGGAAAGGCATCACCGTTGCCTATCATTCCGCCTGCTCCATGCAGCATGGCCAGCAGATCAAGGCCGGGCCGAAACTGCTTCTCGAAGCAGCCGGCTTTGCAGTGAAGGAACCGGCGGAGGGGCATCTGTGTTGCGGCTCGGCCGGCACCTACAACATCATGCAGCCGGAAATTTCCGCCAAGCTCAAAACCCGCAAGGTCAACAATATCGAGGCCGTGAAACCGGACGTCATTGCCACCGGCAATATCGGCTGCATCACCCAGATCGCATCCGGCACCGCCATTCCGATCCTGCATACCGTCGAACTGCTCGAATGGGCCTATGGCGGCGAAAAACCCGAGAAACTGAAAGATCTGAAGCGTTCTGCCTGAACCGGCTTTGTCATTCTCGGCTGGGTGACATCTGGCTGACGATCCAGCGGTCGAGCACCGCAACCACATAGGCGATTTCGCGTTCATTGAGCGGGCGCCCCGGTTCAACACCGTGCCATTTCATCAGGCAGCCTCGGCAGCAGGTCGCCGTTGCATGCTGGGCGATAAAGGCCGGGTGGCCGCGCATCGGCGTCTGTTTTCCATCATTGACCGGTGCGGCGGGTGCCAGCCGCTTGCGGATGAAATCCTCGGCATGGGCGTTCACCTCCGCCCGGCCTTTTGAGGCGGCATAGGCGCGGTCCTTCGTCGAAAGCGCAAACCGGCTTCGAAATTTCGAACGCGACAGCCGATCAAAAAGCGGGTCCAGGTCACGACGGGGCATTCCGGTCTCAGTTCAGCCTTGCACCGCTTTCGGTGTCGAACACATGCAGACGCTCGGTCTCAAAGGCAATCTTCACCTTCTGGTGGCGCTCATAGGGCACGCGTTCGGGTGTCAGCAGCAGCACCTGATCGCCGCCCGCTGTCATAGTCGCATGGGTTTCGGAACCGGTCGTCTCGGTGAACTCGATCACGGCTTCGGTTCCACTTTCGGAAAACGACACATGTTCGGGCCGCACTCCGATGGTAATCGCGGCACCAGCCGGAAGCGCTGGAAGGGCCGGAAGCGACCAGAGCGCCCCGCCCTTGCTGCGCAGCACCAATGTGCCGTCCTGCTCCTCAACCGTGCCTTCAATGAGGTTCATGCCCGGCGCGCCGATAAAGCCCGCGACGAAAACATTTTGCGGCCGGTCGTAAAGCTCCAGTGGTGTTCCGGCCTGTTCGACCACACCCGCACGCATCAGCACGATACGCTCGCCCATGGTCATGGCTTCCATCTGGTCATGGGTGACATAAATCATCGTGGTTTCGAGCCGGCGATGCAGCGCCTTGATTTCCGCGCGCATCTGCGCCCTGAGCTTGGCATCGAGGTTCGACAGCGGTTCGTCAAACAGGAATGCTTCCGGATTGCGCACCAGTGCCCGGCCCATGGCAACGCGCTGCTTCTGGCCGCCGGAAAGCTCACTCGGATAGCGCTCCAGTTCCGGCGTCAGCCCCAGCATCTCGGCGGCCCGCTCGACTGCCGCATCGCGCTCGGAGCGGGAAATGCCGGCCATGCGCAGCGCAAAAGCCATATTCTTTCGCACGCTCATATGCGGATAGAGCGCGAAATCCTGGAACACCATGGCAATATGCGCTGGCGCGGCTGCATCTTGTTGGCAAGCGTTCCATTCACCAGAACCTCACCGCCGGTAATGTCCTCGAGCCCCGAAACCATTCTCAGCAGCGTTGACTTGCCACAGCCGGACGGGCCGACCAGAACGACGAATTCGCCATCGGCGATGTCGAGATCGATCCCGTGAATGACCTGACGTTGGCCGTATTTCTTGACGACGTTGCGCAGCGTGAGACTGGCCATTTTCGTTTCATACCTCCCGGGCGCGCTTCTTTGCGAACCGCATTAGCGCATTTTGGCAGCGGATGAAATTGCGGGAAGCAAGACGGCGGTAGAAAGTTTATCGGATTAAACATCGGCAATGATGAAACCGAGTGCGCAACCCACACGTTGATAGAGGGTCCAGACATGCCAAGGTGCCGGGGTGACCCGGTTGTCTGGACAATCGGGGTGCGTCCCGCCCCGGCACACGTGAGTGTGCCGGGGATGCTTTCAGGAGGCCGTTGCCGCGCGCGTTACATCGCTGCCGGCCGGCCCGGAATCAAGCCAGTCCCGCAGGGCCGCATTCACAGCATCCGGTCGTTCTACCGGTGCATTGTGGCCCGCTTCCGGGATCATCTGGAGGCGCGATCCCTTCGCGATCTCGTGCATTTCCCGCGAAAATTCAGGCGGCGTGACCGTATCCTGCTCACCACAGATGATGGTGACGGGGCCTTCAAAGGCAGCCAGCGCCGGACGACCGTCAGGACGCGCAATGATGGCGTTCTGCTGGGAGAAGAACGTGTCTATGCCCAGATCGACGCCCATGTGGACAAGGTCGTTCATCAGCGCGGCGGGCACGTTTTCCGGCCGGTAGCAACAGGCTTCAAGGCTGGCGCGATAGGCCACGTCCATGCCCAGCCGGCGTGCGGACATCATCGCTGCCCGGCGTTCCACGGTCCGCCTTGCATTCTCGGGCTGCGCCGAGGTCGCGATCAGCGCGGCACGCGCGATCCGATCGGGATGGGTGGCCAGAAGACGGCAAAGGATATAGCCACCCATGGACCACCCCGCGACGTGCACCCTTTGCGGCAATTGTCCGGCAACGATTTCCGCCATGGCGTTGATCGTATCCGCCTCAAAATGCCCGTCCGGAATAATCACGTCATGGCCGCGCGCTTCCAGAAATGCGGTCTGCAACTGCCAGACCCGGCGGTCGCACTGAAGACCCGGGATCAGCATCACCGGCAGTTTTCATGTCCGCTCATTGGGCACCTGCGACTTGCTCGCCGTAATGGCAGGCCACTAGACGTTCCGCGCCGATCTGCCTGAGCGGTGGTTTTTCAAGGCATTTATCCGTCGCATAGGGGCAGCGCGGACGAAAGTGACACCCCTCGGGTGGCTTAAGCGGGCTTGGAAGTTCGCCCTTCATCTGCCGCTCGCGGTTCACAGACGGGGCCGGACGCGGCACCGCCGAAAGCAAAAGCCGCGTATAGGGATGTGCGCTGCCGTAAAAAGGTCATGCACCGGTGCCAGCTCGACAATCCGCCCCAGATACATCACCGCCACCCGGTCTGCGATATGGGCGACGACTGACAGATCATGCGAAACGAAAACCAGCGTGAGGCCCATTTCCTGCTGCAGTTTCAGGATCAGATTGATGATCTGGGCCTGGATCGAAACGTCAAGCGCTGACACCGGTTCGTCGGCCACGATCATCTCCGGATCGAGCGCGATGGCGCGGGCGATACCGATCCGCTGGCACTGACCGCCGGAAAGTTCATGCGGGAACTTGTCGAGGTGATAGGACGACAGCCCGCAGGCGGCGGCCACCGCCTCGACACGTTTGCCGATCTCCGCCGGGCTGCCATAGCGGTAGTTCTTCAGCGCTTCGGCCAGGATCACCCGTGCCGTCATGCGAGCATTGAGCGAGGCGTAAGGATCCTGAAACACCATCTGGAACCGCCGCCTTGCGGCATGCAGCCTTGATGAGGAAACCGTATTCAGATCCTCGCCGTCAAAAGCGATCGCGCCTTCGGTTGGCTTTTCCAGATGCATGATCAGCCGGGCAAGCGTCGATTTTCCGCAGCCCGATCTCGCCGACCAGCCCCAGCGTTTCACCCTTTCTGATCTCTAGATCGACCCCGTTGACCGCATGCAGCAACCGTTGTTTTCCGAAGAGCCCGGCCTTGCCGATGTCATAGGCCTTGCTGACGCCTTCAAGCTTCACCTGCACATTCATTGCCAAGCCCTCACGATTTCATTGTCTCTGAGCGCCGAGGTCACGTTACCGGTATTCAGGCAGGTCGCCCGGTGATTTCGTCCGACGACCTGCCGTTCAGGCACCGCCTGCCGGCAGGCCGATGTCACGAAGCCGCAGCGATCGGCATAGATGCAGTGCTCCACCAGATGGTCGAGCCGCGGCACAGCGCCCGGAATTTCCTTCAGCGGCTGACGGTGATAGGCAGCGCCCGATAGCGGCAAAGCCTCGATCAGACCGGCTGTGTAGCCATGCGCCGGGTTTCCAAGCACCGCGGCGACCGCCCCCTCCTCGACCACGCGGCCGGCATACATCACCATCACCCGGTCGGCGGTTTCGGCGACCACCCCGAGATCATGGGTGATCAGGATCACCGACATGCCGAGGTCGCGCCGCAGATCGGTAATCAGCTCCAGAATTTCGGCCTGCACCGTCACATCGAGCGCTGTCGTCGGCTCATCGGCGATCAGAAGCTCCGGATCGCAGGCAAGCACCATGGCGATCATCACCCTTTGCCGCATGCCGCCGGAAAGCTCGTGCGGATAGGCGCCGATACGGTTCTTCGCATCGGGAATGCGCACCAGATCGAGCATTTCCAATGCACGCGCCATTGCCACCCGTTTCGAAACACCCTTGTGGTGCGAGACGGTCTCTGCGATCTGCATACCGATGGTGTGGACCGGCGTGAACGAGGTCATCGGGTCCTGAAAAATCATGCCGATCTTGCCGCCGCGTATCGCGCGCATCTCACGCTCGCTCTTGGCCAGCAGGTCTTCGCCATCGAGCACAATGCTGCCGGCTGGATACTCAACGCCGTAACGGGGCAAAAGCCGCATCACCGACATCGCCGTCACCGATTTACCGCATCCTGATTCCCCGACAAAGGAGAGGATTTCGCCGCGATCGACATGAAACGAGACATCGGTGAGTGCATGGTGAATGCCTGCCTTTCCGGAAAACGTCAGCGACAGGTTATCGACGGAAAGAAATGTCTCGCCCATCATAGGATTCCCCTTCTGGCCTTGCGCGGATCAACGGCATCGGAGAGCCGGTCGCCCAGAATATTGACGAGCAGCACCAGCAGTGACAGCGCCAACCCTGGATAAAGCATCAGCTCGGGATGAAGCCTGAACATCGATTTGGCCGCTGCCATCATGCCGCCCCAGCTCGGAATATCCGGTGAAACGCCGACGCCGAGAAAGGCCAGCACGGCCGAGGTGATGACGGCAGACGCACAGGCATAGGTCGCCTGCACCAGAACCGGGCCTAACATGTTCGGCAGCACATGGCGGAACACCAGCGGCAGGCCGCGCGTGCCGATCGAAACGGCGGCGGCAAGATAAGGCTGGCGGCGAATGCCGAGCACCAGCGCGCGAACCACCCGCACCATACGCGGAATCTCCGGCACCGTGATAGCGACGATGACGGCGGCAAGCCCCTGCTCCATCAGGGAGGCCAGCGCGATTGCCAGCAGCACCGCCGGGATCGACATCATCGCATCGTTGAGACGCATGACGATGGCGCCGCCGATGCTGAAAAAGCCCGCATAAACACCGATGGCAACACCGATGACAGTGGTGATGCCGGCAACGGCAAAGCCGACGGTCATGGAATTACGCGTGCCATAGATCAGCCGGGCATAGACATCGCGACCGAGTTTGTCTGTGCCAAGCCAGTGCTCCGCCGATGGCGGCCGGTAGCGCATGGCGGGGTTGATCGCCATCGGATCGCCCGCCAGAAGTGGTGCGAACACCCCAACCAGCGCCATGGCGACCAGCATCAAAAGCACGATGGTGACTTCGCGGTGGGCCTTCAAAAACCGCACCCCTTCCCCGAAAAGCAAACGTGTCTCAGAAGCGTGGACGGGCTTTTCGCTCTGTTCCATGATGGCAGTCATCCCCTCACCCTCGGATCGAACAATGCGTAGCTGAGATCGACCATCAGGTTGATGAGGATCAGCGTGACGGAAAAGAACAGGATAATGCCCTGAACCACCGGATAATCACGGCGCACAATGGCATCGACAGTGAGCCGGCCAATGCCGGGAATGTTGAACACGCTTTCCGTCACCACCACGCCGCCGATCAGAGCGGCAAAGCCGATACCGATGACCGTGACGATCGGCACACCGGCCGTCTTCAGCACATGCAGCACCAGGATGCGGCCGGTGCTCATGCCCTTGGCCTTCAGGGTGCGCACGAAATTCTCCTGCAGCACTTCCAGAACGGCAGCGCGGGTGACGCGGGCAATCAGAGCCGCGAAAACCAGCATCAGCGCAATCGACGGAAGCGTCAGCGAAACCAAGGTGGCACCGATACCATCCGACAGCGGTTTGTAGCCTTGAACCGGAAACCAGCGCAGCTTCACCGCAAACAGATAAACCAACAGATAGGAGGTCACGAACACCGGCACCGAGAAGCCCGCCACGGAAAATGCCATGATGGTTCGGTCAACAAGGCCATTTGCACGCCAGGCTGCGATTGTGCCGAGCGGAATGGCGACCAGCACGGTCAGCACCATGGTATAGGCGGCGAGCATGAAAGTGGGCTCAATGCGCTGGGCGATCAGCACGGTCACCGGCTTGCCGGAATAAACGCTCGCGCCGAGATCGAGCTGGATGGCGTTGGAAAACCAGATGACGAACTGCGCCGGCAACGACTGGTCGAGATGAAGCCGCTCGCGGATCTGGTCGACCTGCGCCGGACTGGCATTGTCGCCGGCAATCAGCAAGGCCGGGTCGCCCGGTGCCAGATGCACAAGCAGAAAGATAAAGACGGAGACCAAAAGCAGGGTCGGTATCGCCGCTGCAAGTCGGCCGAGAATATAAGCCGGCACGCGTTCCTCCCGGAATTAATCAGGCAAGATGGGCCGAAGACACACGCTCCGGCCCGTTATCATACTCAGTTTTCGGCGCGCGACACATTCCAGAAGAACGGTACGGGGCTTTCGATATAGCCTTCCAGATCGGTCGACAGACCCTGGCTCGGATAGACCTGGCCGAGCGGCACATAGGGCACCAGATCGTGGGTGATCTCCTGCATGCGGATGGCCAGCGCCTTCTGTTCTTCCGGGTCGTTGGTGGCGGCGAACCGTTCACGCAGCTCCTGCAGTTCCTCCGAGCAGGCCCAGCCGAACCAGCCATCCTCACAAGCCCCGGCGACATAGACATTGGTCATCGGGTTGATCTGGTCGACATAGCCCCAGCCGGTGAAGAACACGTTCCACCCGCCATCGGCGACCGGTTCCTTGGAGGCGCGACGTGTCGAGACGGTGGCCCAGTCTGCGATCTGCTCGTCAACCACAAACCCGGCCTCCTCCAGCATCGGCTTCAATACCGAATAGGCGGCGTCCTGACCGGCGATATCGGTGACATGCATGATGTGGACCGGCGTTCCGTCATAGCCCGCTTCCTCGAGCAGCGCCTTTGCCGCCTCCACGTCGCGGGTCAGCACCCGGTCGGTATTGACGTCGCTCTCAAACGGCGTGTTGCAAAAGAACACCGCGCCGCAGATTTCATAGAGTTCGGTATTGTCACCATTCATGGACTGCATGAACGGTTCCTGCTCCAGCGCCAGCTGCAGCGCATGGCGGATCTTCGGATCGTCGAAAGGCGGGTTGAGGTGGTTGACGACCAGTTGCAGCGAATTGCCCGACTGGAGCGCCGGCTCGGCTACGGCTTCGTCCTGCCCCTCAAACAATGGCAGCATGTCGGCGGGCACTTCCTCCATCCAGTCGATCTCGCCGGTAAGCAGTGCGTCGATTGCCGTTGACGTATCCGGAATGTTGACGATCTCGATGCGGTCGAAATTCGCGAGCTTGCCTCCGGCTGCCATGGAGGCCGGTTCATCACGTGGCACATAGCCCTCGAATTTCTCATACGGCGCAATCGAGCCCGGCACCCATTCGTCGACCAGCAGACGGAAAGGTCCGGAGCCGATCGGCTCGATCACCGGATCGCCCGGATCCTGTTCGGCCAGCCGCTTGGGCATGATCACCGGGATATTGGATGAAATCTTGCCAATGGCCGGCAGCACCTGTGCCCATGGTTCTGCCATGGTAATCACCAATGTCTTGTCGTCGGTCGCAGCGATGCTTTCCATCTTGGAGAACATGATCTTGCCGAGACCGTCGACCTTGCCCCAGCGTGTCAGCGAGGCAACAGCATCTTCTGCCGTTACCGGGCTGCCGTCGTGAAAGGTCAGACCATCGCGCAGCGTGATGGTGTAGACGAGGTCGTCCTCGGAAACTTCGACGCTTTCAGCCATCTGCGGCTGCACCTCGAAATTCTCGTCCAGCGCAAACAGCACGTCATAGATCAGATAGCTGGCATTGCGGATGGTGTAGTTCGTCGTCGAAATAGGGTCGACGGAATTGATATCGCCGTTCATGCGCAGGCGAAGCACGCTGTCATCGGCAAATGCCGGTGCGGCGGCGGTGGCCAGAGCGGCGGTGAGCAACAAAGCAGATTTCTTCAATTTATCCTCCCAAAACACGCAACCTTTCGCATCCTCAACGAACAGGTCGCTTTTCTCCCCGAAATTCCGTATACTAAGAACACGTAACGTTACGTATTTAACGTGAAAACAGACGATGATCAAGCCGATTTGTCTCAGCAGGCTGGCAAAACCGGAATAAGCATGTAAATAGAGTGTATTGGGTCAGGGAGAGACATGTCGACAATCAAGGATGTAGCGAAGGCTGCCGGCGTTTCGGTGACAACGGTGTCGGCCACGATCAATGACAGCGCACCGGTCAGCGCAACGTTACGCGCACGCGTTAACGCAGCGATCGCGGCCGTCGGCTATGTCCCCAATCCGGTTGCCAGAAATCTGAGACTCGGCCGTTCGCGCCAGATCGGCCTGCTAGTGCCGGATATTGCCGCCCCTTATGCCGCCAGCATCGCCCGCAGCATGCAGGTGGCGCTGTCCGACAAGGGCTATTCGATGTTCTTCGCCTCCAATGGCGATGACCCGGTGCGTGAACTGGCCGACATTGCCCGCATGGGCGACCACCAGGTGGCGGGCCTTGTGCTGTTTCCCACCTGCCTTGGCGAGAACTACGCCAGAAACATCATTCCGGCGATCAAGGTTCCAACGGTGATTATCGACCGCGTGATCGAGGGGGCACCGTTTGACTGCGTGGTCGACGACAATGCACTCGGCGCCCGCCTGATCGTCCATCATCTGCTCCAGTTCGGCCACCGCAACATCGCTGTCATTGCCGGGCGCACCGGCATTTCGGTTTCGGACGAGCGGATCGCGGGGATCCGCACGGCAATGGCCGAAGCCGGGCACCCGATCCAAGACGATTTCGCCTACACCCACCACCAGCGCGAGGACCAGGCCTTCCGCGCCGCCCAGGACCTGATGTCGCGCCACAACCGCCCGACAGCGATCGTCACCATCAATACGGTCCAGACCCGCGGCATTCTGCAGGGGCTCAAATCCATGGGGCTGAAGGCACCGGACGATGTCTCGCTGATTTCCTTCGACGGGCTACATTATTCGGCAGGCTTCGATCCCGAAATCACCTCGCTCGATCAGGATATTCCAGCCATCGCGGAAGCCGCCGCCGACATGCTGACGGAGCGGCTGGAGGCGGAGAGCGCGCCGGCCGGCGTCCGCGCCAAACCGCCACGCCAGCTGCGCCTGCCCGCCCGGCTGATCGTTCGGTCGTCCTGCCGCAGGATTGATCAGAGCCAGAACTGAACCTTCAAAGGGCCTTTGGTCTCACCTGAACCAGAAACGGCGGCTCCCGGAAAATCAGACTTTCAGCCATTGCTCCAGTCTGGTTTCGTCAGGAAGCCCACCAGCATGGACAAGCTTGCCATCAACAGAAACTGCGGGCGTCGACATCACGCCCGCCGCTGCGATGGATTGGGCGCTCGTCACCTTTTCGATCTCGACCTCAATGCCCAGTCTCGCGGCCGCATTGCGGATCATTGTTTCGGTTGCTTCGCATCGCTTGCAACCAGGGCCATAGACTTTGACAGTTTTCATAGCGTCTCCTTTCCGGGGTGACCCCGGTTACAGAAGGAAGTTGAAGAGATAGCCGGTCGCGAGAATACCAACCGAAACAACAGCGATGAATATTGCGATCAACCGCAGCGTCAGAACCTGTTTCAGAATAATCATCTCCGGAAGAGACAGGGCGATCACAGACATCATGAAAGCGAGCGTGGTGCCAAGAGCGGCCCCTTGCCGAGCAGCGCTTCAACGATGGGAATGACGCCAGCGGCATTGGTATACATCGGCACACCGACAACGATCGCCGCCGGCACCGACCACCAGGCCTCGCCGCCCATGATTCTCAGCATCACAGCCTCGGGAACATAACCGTGGATCAGCGCGCCGATCCCGATCCCGACTAAAACCCAGATCCAGACCTTTCCGACGATTTCACGGACTTGTTCGGCTCCTGTTTTCAACCTCTCAACGAATGTGATCTTTTCCTCGGGCAACGCGTTGACCGGCCCCGTGTTCAGGGTGCGCACCCAATCCTGCAGGTAGCGTTCCAACCCCATCCTGCCCATTGCATATCCCGCAAGCGTGGCAACCGAAAACCCGAATGTGAGATAGATCGTCGCGATTTTCCAGCCGACCAGACCATAAAGCAGCCCGAGCCCGACAGGCCCCACCATCGGGCCCGCGATCAGAAACGAAAACGTGACACCAAGAGGAATGCCCGCAGAAACAAAGCCGATGAAAAGGGGGACGGACGAGCAGGAGCAGAAAGGGGTCAGCACCCCTAACAATGCAGCCAGCGGATACCCCAGGATCTCACGCTTGCCGGCAAGGATCGCCCGGGTCTTTTCGGGGCTGAACCAACTGCGCAACACACCCGTCACAAAGACGATGGCGGTCAGAAGCAGCAACACCTTCGGGACATCGTAGAAGAAAAAGGTAATCGCCTCGCCTGTGTGACTGTCGTGGGCCACGGAAACAGCGCGGTGACCCATTCGGAAAACGGGATCAGCTGCCCATATACCCACCACCCAAGGATGGCGGCGGCGGCAATGCCAGCAAACCAAACCCAATCCGGTGTTTCACGCTTCCGGGCGTTCCCGGAGATCTGGGTTATCATGACAACTCCTGCTCCAGCATTTTTCCGCATTCAACACGCTTGAGACAACTGCGGCGGCGGCCGGCGCTATATCCGGGTTGCGCCGAAAACGAACCCACTGCGCATCTCGCCGGTCCAAAACCAGGCCGGCTTCACGCAATATCTTCATGTGCCGCGACATGCGGCTCTGGCTTGCGTCGAGGCGCTCCATCAATTCGCAAACGCAATGCTCACCATCTTCCCAGACAATGGAGAGAGCAGCTCGGCGGGTCGGATCACTAAGGGCATCAAGTAATTTTTGCATGAGAATCGCATATGCGCCCTGCCGCATATGCACCTTGACCCATATCAACCGCCGCTTCCGGCGTGGTGCTGACCGCCTGAAGTCATTGATTGCTATACGCAGACCCCAGAAAGCTAGCCCATGCCCTCAAACAGGGAAATTGGCCCCAGACTCAAGTCAAAGGCACAAAAAAGGGGCAGAACGGAAACCGCCCTGCCCCTTCGGCTTTTCAAAGATGACTTTCGCCGTCAGGCCTTGTTCTTGTTGTAGACGTCGAAGACGACGGCTGCGAGAAGGACGAGACCCTTGATCACCTGCTGGTAATCGATACCGATACCCATGATCGACATGCCGTTGTTCATAATGCCCATGATGAAGGCACCGACGACCGCGCCGACGATCTTGCCCACGCCGCCGGACATCGACGCACCGCCGATGAAGACTGCCGCGATCACGTCCAGCTCGAAGCCGTTGCCGGCCTTCGGCGTTGCGATATTCAGGCGGGCTGCGAAGACGAGACCGGCAAGGGCTGCCAGCATGCCCATATTGACGAACACGATGAAATTCAGCCGTCGGGTATTGATACCGGACAGCGCTGCTGCCTTCTCGTTGCCGCCGATCGCGTAGACCCTGCGGCCAAAAGTCGTGCTCTCGGTGATGAAGGTGTAGATCACCGTCAGGACCGCCATCGAGACCAGAACGTTGGGCAGACCCCGAAAAGACGCAAGCTTCCACGAGACGAACACCAGAACCGCCGCCACGATGATGTTGCGGCCGAGGAAGAAGGAATAGGGTTCATCCTCGATGCCGTAGGCAAGATTGCGCGACCGGCCACGCCAGGCGAGATAGACAATTGTGGCAGCGGCGATAATGCCAGCGGCCAGCGCCGTCATGTTCGGCTTGCCGACCCCGAAGATATCGGGCACGAAGCCGGTGGACAGCAACTGGAAACCGGGCGGGAACGGACCCACCGACTGACCGTTGAGCAGCCACAGCGACAGGCCGCGGAAGATCAGCATGCCCGCCAGCGTCACGATAAATGACGGGATACGCCAATAGGCCACCCAATAGCCCTGCCAGGCACCGATCAGCATGCCAGCGACGATACAGGCGGGAATGGCCACAAGAATCGGCAAGTGCCACTGCACCATCATCACCGCCGCAAGCGCGCCGATAAAGCCGACAATGGAGCCGACGGACAGATCGATATGTCCCGCCACGATGATCATCAGCATGCCAAGCGCCATAATGATGACATAGCTGTTTTGAAGGAACAGGTTGGTAATATTGACCGGACGCATCAATACGCCGTCGGTCATGACCTGGAAGAACGCGATAATGACAATCAGGGCAAGCAGGATGCCGTAGTCGCGCATGCGAAGGGTCAGGTAGGAGCGAATCGACGGCTTGCTCTGGCCCGTAGTTTCCTCAGGAGTACTCATCGTCATCTCTTTCTATTTTCTGACAATGAAGGACATGATGCGTTCCTGGCTCGCCTCTTCGGCGCTCAGTTCTCCCACCAATGCCCCCTCGTTCATGACGTAGATGCGGTCACACATGCCGAGCAGTTCCGGCATTTCGGACGAGATCATCACCACACCGCGGCCTTCGGCTGCAAGCTGGTTCATCAAACTGTAGATCTCGAACTTCGCGCCGACATCGATACCGCGCGTCGGCTCGTCCAGAATGAGCACGTCCGGCTGCGTGAACAGCCATTTGGACAGCACCACCTTTTGCTGGTTACCCCCGGAAAGGTTCACCACTCTTTGCGCGACCGTCGGTGTGCGGATATTCATCGCCTTGCGATAATATTCGGAGGTTTTGGTTTCCTCCGCCGTATTCAGAACGCCATATCTGGAAACGCCGGGAAGATTGGCCAGGGTGACGTTCTTGGTAATCGGTTCGTCAAGGATCAGGCCCAAAGCCTTTCGGTCCTCGGTCACGTAGGCCAGGCCTGCAAAAATCGCCTTCGGCACCGTCGAGACATCGACCTTCTGCCCGCCCAGCGTGACTTCGCCCGAGATGTTGCGACCGTAGCTGCGGCCGAAAATGCTCATCGCAAGTTCGGTGCGACCGGAGCCCATAAGGCCCGCGATCCCGACAATTTCGCCGGCATGGACGTTGAACTCGACGCCCTTGATGACCTGACGATCGGTCTGTTCAGGGTGCCAGACCGTCCAGTCCTTCACAGACATCAGCTCTTCGCCGATATTGCGTTCGCGGTCGGGGTAGCGGTTTTCCATCGTCCGGCCGACCATGGCCTGGATGATCTTGGCTTCCGAAACCTCTTCCTTGTTGCAATCGATATCGGCTACGGAGGAACCGTCACGGATCACCGTGATATTATCGGCTACCTGTTCGACCTCGTTCAGCTTGTGGGAGATCAAGATCGAGGTAATGCCCTGCTGCTTGAGCTCCATAAGAAGGTTCAAGAGCTTGGCACTGTCGCCTTCCGAAAGCGCGGCGGTTGGTTCGTCGAGAATCAGAAGCCGCACGTCCTTGGAAAGCGCTTTGGCGATCTCGACAAGTTGCTGTTTGCCGACGCCGATCTTTTCCACGAGCGTGGCCGGCGGATCCTTGAGGCCGACCTTCTTGAGAAGTGCCTCAGTACGCTGATAGGTATCCGGCCAGCTGATCACGCCGGTTTTGGCGACCTCGTTGCCGAGAAAGATATTTTCGGCGATCGACAATTGCGGAACCAGGGCAAGTTCCTGATGGATAATAATGATACCCTTTTTCTCACTGTCGGAGATACCGCCGAACGCCGCCAGCTCACCGTCATAATGGATCTCGCCCTCATAACTGCCATGCGGATAGACGCCTGAAAGCACCTTCATCAGCGTCGACTTGCCGGCACCGTTTTCGCCTACAAGCGCGTGAATTTCACCTTCTTCGACAGCGAGATCGACATCACTCAACGCTTTCACACCCGGAAAGGTCTTTGTGATTTTTTCATTTCGAGCAATGTTGTCATGACACCCTCACCCGGCTGGCGCCTGGCACTGTCGCCGACCCTTTCGGCCGGCGGCAGGCCTCGCGCAAAGCTCTCGGGGTTATTCTTCGATCTGCTTCATCGTGTAGTAGCCGCTGTCGTCGACCAGGATCTGCTTCCAGTTGTCCTGGGTTACAGCAACCGGCTCCAGCAGATAGGACGGCACGACCTTTTCACCGTTGTTATAGGTCGAGGTATCATTGATTTCCGGGGCATTGCCTTCGGAAATCGCCTCGACCATTTCAACGGTAACTTCGGCCAACTTGCGGGTGTCCTTGAAGATCGAGGAATACTGCAGGCCTTCGATGATCGCCTTGACGTTGGGCAGGTTCGAGTCCTGACCTGTGATGATCGGCATCGGCATATCGCCCGAACCGTATCCAAGGCTCTTCACCGAGGAAATGGCGCCCATGGCGAGGTCATCGTTGGAGGCATAAACGCCGTGGAGCTGATCCTGCGTGTAATAGGCAGAAAGCAGATTATCCATGCGGGCCTGCGCGGCGGCGTTCGACCAGTTCAGGGTACCGATCTTGTCCATACCCATCTGGCCTGACGGGATGACGATGTCACCGGAATCGATCAGCGGCTGAATCACCGACATGGCGCCATTATAGAAGAAGTAGGCGTTGTTATCGTCGGGCGAACCGCCAAACAGCTCGACATTCCAGGGCTTGGTGTCGGGGAAGCGGGCCTTCAGGCCTTCCACCAGGCTGTTGCCCTGAATCACACCGACCTTGTAATTGTCGAAGGTGGCATAATAGTCGACATTCGGCGTATTGAGGATCAGGCGGTCATAGGCAATGACCGGAATACCGGCGGCCGCGGCATTGGCGAGCGGCGCCGTCAGCGAGCCACCATCAATCGCAGCGATCACGAGGACATTGACGCCCTTGGTGATCATGTTCTCGACCTGCGAGAGCTGTGCAGGAATCTCGTTTTCAGCATATTGAAGGTCGGTCTTGTAACCGGCATCCTCGAACTGCTTCACCATGGACGCACCGTCCTTGTTCCAGCGATCGAGCCCCTTCGTCGGCATCGCGATACCGACATACCCCTTGTCTGCAGCCATCGCCGGCACTGCAAGTGCCGCAACGGCCACGCTTGCAGCAGCAAGCATAGAGATAACGCTTTTCATGTCTCTCTCCCATTTGAAAGCCGGGAACGCCATGTTCCGGCATGTCCTTGAAATGTATGCCCACCGGTTGAAGCGCTGATGAACACCCTACCGGCACCTCCGCAAAGCACCCGGCAATTGCCGACATCGACCATTACGGATGGGGCGACGATACATCGTGAGGCACGTAAGTCAAATCAATTAATTCGATTGAAACCTCTTTGCGCAGTACATTTTTGTACTATCTGATAAATATCATTATTCACCGCGCAGTGCTTTCGAATTAATTTAGTACGTACTTATCACGAAAACTTACAAGTCGTCACTTCTGTTCACTATCAACACTTCAGATTCTATAGATTATTCAATCCAATAACATGAAAAGGCGGAGATTAACCCCGCCTTTTATTTAATTGACGCTCAATTCTGAACTTCTTCGAGCGTATAGTAGCCGCTCTTGTCGACCAGGATTTCTTCCCAGTTGGATCCATCGACAGAGACGGGCGAAAGCAGATAGGACGGCACAACCTTGACGCCATTGTCGTAGGTTTTCGTGTCGTTGATTTCCGGCTCACCACCTTCAAGCAATGCCTCAACCATGCCGACGGTCACACGGGCCAGTTCGCGCGTGTCCTTGAACACGGTGGAGTACTGCTCGCCCATGTTGATCGACTTGATCGAGGGAGCTCGGCGTCCTGACCGGTCACGATCGGCATTTTCTGATCGCCCGAGCCGTAGCCGACGCCCTTCAGCGACGACAGGATACCGATGGAAAGGCCATCATAGGGCGAAAGCACGCCATGGATGGTTTCGTCGGTATAGTTTGCCGAAAGCAGGTTATCCATGCGGGCCTGAGCCACAGCGCCGTCCCAGCGCAGCGTACCGACCTGGTTCATGCCCATCTGGCCTGAAACAATATCGATCTTGCCTTCGTCAATCATCGGCTGCAGCACCGACATAGCGCCGTCATAAAAATAATAGGCGTTATTGTCGTCCGGCGAACCACCAAAAAGCTCAACATTCCAGACATCCTGCCCCGGGAAGCGCTCCTCAAGACCCTTGACGAGGCTAGAGCCCTGTTGAACGCCGACCTGGAAGTTGTCGAACGTCGCATAATAGTCGACGTCACCGCTCTCACGGATCAGGCGGTCATAGGCCACAACCGGAATGCCAGAAGCTGCGGCGTTGGCAAGCGCATTCGAAAGCGTCGTGCCGTCGATCGAGGCAATAACAAGCGCGTCTACGCCCTTGGTAATCATATTTTCGATCTGCGACAGCTGGTTGGGAATATTGTCTTCGGCATACTGAAGGTCGGTATCGTACCCGGCCTCTTTGAACTGCCGGACCATGGATTCACCGTCGGAAATCCAGCGGGCAGACGATTTCGTCGGCATCGCAATGCCGATCGTGCCCTTGTCCTGCGCAAACCCCGGCACGGCAAAGATGTCACCGCCATCGCCGCAACGGCGAATGCAGATACTACGAGTTTCATATCTCTCTCCCAATTCACGAAACGTGTATTTCTTCTGTCCTCGCTCCGGAGAAAATTTCCGGCAGCCTCGGCCCTCCCGGCTGGCAAAGATGAGACGATTGCAAGGAGCAGATCGCAATTGGAGGGTGGTAGAACCGACCTGAAGTGTCAAATTGAGAACGCCGAAGCAGATATACCAATTCTGCTATATGTTGCAGCGACCGACCGGTAACAGCATGGCAAAGTTATATTTTCCCGAAACGCCCGATTTAGTTAGCTTTAACTTACTTATACTTTGGTCTAGAGCCACTGGTGCACACGGACCAGGTGAACAGCCTCCCCGCAGCCGAGGCAGTGCGCTTTTTCGAATGCCCGTTTGTTTTTGCGATTGATGCGCGCGGCAAGCTGCGCTAAACAACCCCGCAACGCAGCCGACTTAAACCGGACTGCGACGGGCGCCCGTAGCTCAGCTGGATAGAGTGTTGGATTCCGATTCCAAAGGTCACAGGTTCAGAATCCTGTCGGGCGCGCCATTCAAATAATACCTTCAGCACCGCTTCACTTCAAATCCGTGTTGCATCTGAGTTCCCTATGATTTCATCGCAATACGGTGAGTGTCAGCAAATCCATGCGACGTGGACGCGACACCGCGGAAGCAATGAAACAAAAGTCTGACGTCCCCTTTCTGGCGATTCGAAGAAGACTTCACTGAACGGGAAGCAGCCAGGATGCAGAAACGCAATACATCTCGAACGGTCAGATCAAACCTGTTCGTCATGGACCACCACAACAGGTCGCCCAACACCAACCCGGTCATTTAGAGCCTGACCGAAAAGGAGTTGAGTGATATCAGAAGGATGTGATTCAACCACCTCTGCCAAGAACGTGGAGGATCGCATGCCCTGGAATGATATCACCCGCCTGCAGCATAACCGGGATCGCCTTCGCTATCCAACCGATTTGACGGACCGTGAGTGGGCTGTAATTGCTCCACTGATACCGCTGGCCAAGCCCGGCGGGCGGCCACGGAAAACGAATATGAGGGAAGTGGTGAACGCGATCCTTTATATTGCGGGCAGCGGCAGTCAATGGCGGGCTCTGCCGAAGGACTTCCTCCGGTCTCCACGGTGCGAGGCTATTTCTATGGCTGGCGCGACATCGGCCTTTGGCAGACCATCAATCATCTGCTCGTCTGCGCTACGCGCGAACTGGAGGGGCGCGAGGCCTCGCCCACAGCCGGTGTCATCGACAGCCAGAGTGTCAAGACCACCGAAAGCGGCGGGGTTTCGGGCTACGACGCCGGCAAGAAGATCAAGGGCCGCAAGCGCCACATCATCACCGATACGATCGGGCTGATGCTGTTCGTGCTTGTCCATGCTGCCGATATCCAGGACCGCGACGGTGCGCCCGATGTCCTGAAAGCCATCCGCTACCGTTTCCCCTGGTTGCGCCATGTCTTCGCAGATGGCGGCTATGCCGGGCAGAAGTTGCGAAAAGCGCTGCGCGGATGCGGCCAATGGAACCTTGAAATCATCAAGCGCTCCGACATAGCGAAAGGCTTTGAGGTTCTGCCCCGCCGATGGGTGGTGGAGCGCACCTTCGGCTGGTTCGGACGATGCCGTCGGTTGGCCAAAGATTGGGAAAAGTCCATCGCAAGCGCCACAGCATGGGTCAACATCGCCAGCATCAGGGTGATGACCAGACGCCTCGCACGATATTGTTTCCCATCATGAACTTTTGAATCCGGCTCTTAGAGCCTGACCGAAAAGGAGTTGAATGAGACACGATTTGTGCTTCAGCGCTTCTGTAAAAGTAGTGCTAAAGGGTGGGGCCTTTTGTTGACCGTCATTTGTTCCCGCTCGGGATAGACGCAACAAACGAACGCAGTATATCGTTCCGGCTAAAGACAATGGAGTATGGCAGGGGGCATGCTGATCCAAACAGTCAGACGATACCTGATCGGGCATTGGCGCGGCGAGCATGGACTTGCATGGTCGTTCTGGATCAATCTTGTCTTAATTCGCGTTTTAGTGTTGCTGTTGCAGGAATGGCTCCGCCCAGGCAAGGGGCAGGATTTCCATGAAACTCAGGTATTAGTCCTGCTTTTAGCTTTGTTTTTTATGGAATTTTATTCGTCTGGCAGGCCGTTGGAGTCATTCGCGCTGCAGAGCTCTATGGTCGCATCACCGGATATATGGCCCCAGTCTGGGGAACTCAGATGGTCCTGGTATTGGCCTTTTTTGGGTCATGACCTATGCGATTGATGCTTGGCATATGACACTTCCCGCTCCGGATAGCTCAATACGTCAATCTGAGATTGAAGCTGAACGCGCAAAAAATACAGCATCGAACCGACATCTGACGGACGGTCATTGACCCTGAACGGTTCGTTGGAGCTTGGAATTACCAGCCATCTCAAACGCCAACTCAAAGCGTATCCGGATGTAAAACAGATCATTCTGGCCAGCACCGGCGGCAATATCTACCAAGCCAGAGGGTTGTCCAATACTATCAGGCAGAATGGTCTGAACACATTGGTCACGTCTGAATGCAGTTCGTCTTGCACGACTGTTTTCATCGGCGGGATAAAACGACAATTGTCGTCTGGCGGCAGGCTCGGGTTCCACCAATACCGGATTGAGGCCGACTATGCCGTCCTGAATGCAGACCCCTTGCGCGAACAAGACCGAGACCGCGCGATCTTCCTTCAGGCTGGGGTTGCTGTCTGGTTCCTCGACATGATGTTCGACAGCATGCCTTCAGACATGTGGTATCCGGAATTACCTGAACTGATTGATGCGCATGTGGTAACAGATGTCGCGCCCTAGACGGCGCTCAAGCTGGATCAATTGACAGCGAGCACACCGCTATGATCCCAAGAGCTTTTTTGTGGTTCGCCTTAAGAATTGGCACCGAGAAACCCGCTCGTGCCACTTTTGGCGCAGTCAAAGGCCGCACCGAACGCGAACTAACGTCAGGAACATGAAACCAGTTTGAAGATGATCGGGACCGCGCCGTCAGCCTGCTCAAACGCGCTCGCAGAGCGGGCTCACGGACTTGTGTGGTTGCTGCGCCTTGCCGTCGGTCAGCATCCGCCTAGTTCAGATTCCGACGGCAATGATGACGCCAACGCCTGAGGAGCGCACTGTTGAGATTCTCCCCTTCAAGACCCAGCCCGCTCTGACCTCTGCAGCAGCCGCACTCTGGATATTGCTACCCGCCTTTTCCGTCAGCGCCCAGACACCACCGCTTGCCGTCGAAGAGATCGCATCCGGACTGTCGCACCCCTGGTCCGTCGAACCTCTCGCCGATGGCGCCTACCTCGTGAGCGAGCGCCCCGGGCGCCTGAACCTGATCAGCGCCGACGGGACCGTCCGCGAGATTGCCGGCCTTCCGGAATTTTATGTTGGGGGTCAGGGCGGGCTGCTCGATCTGTCGCTCGATCCCGATTTTGAAACAAACCGGACAATCTATTTCACCGCTTCGATCTCTGGCAAAAATGGGCAGGGCACAGCCGTCTTCCGCGCAGAACTCGACCGGGAGGCCCTTCACCTCGATTCGGTAGCGCAAATCTTCTCGATGAACCGGTTTTCCGGCACAACCCGCCATTTCGGCTCCCGAATCGCCATCGACGATACCGGCCATCTGTTCTTCGGCATCGGAGACCGAGGCGAAGGTGTACGTGCGCAGAACAAGGATGACCATGCCGGCTCGATCCTGCGCATTCACGCCGATGGCAGTGTGCCGGCCGACAATCCGTTCGTCGGCAACACGGACGCCCTGCCGGCACTCTGGTCGATCGGCCACCGTAACCCGCAAGGCCTCACTATCGATCCCCGGACCGGTATTCTCTACACCGTAGAGCACGGTGCGCGCGGCGGCGACGAAATCAACACGCCCGAAGCCGGCGAAAACTATGGCTGGCCCGAGATCTCTTACGGCACGCACTATTCCGGCGCAGAGATCGGTAGGGGCACCCATGCCGAAGGGCTAGAACAACCGCTCTATTATTGGGATCCGTCGATCGCGCCCGGGGCCATCGCGGTCTATCGCGGTGAGATGTTTCCCGAATGGGACGGCGACTTTCTGATCGCCGCACTCAAGGATCAGCTGCTCGCGCATGTCGCCCGCGACGCGGACGGCACCCCGACAGCCGAAACCCGGTTGTTGGAGGATGAATTTGGACGGCTGCGTGACATCAAGGTGGCGCCCGATGGCGCATTGCTGATCGTCACCGACGAGGCGAACGGGCAATTGCTGCGGGTCTACCGCCCCTCTTAGAGCCGGACGCTTATTTAGTCTGTAGCGCGCCGGCTTCGGCAAACCGGCCAACCGCAGACTTCCAGGTGACGGGCCAGTTGTGTGCGCCGACATCATTGCCGTCGCAGGCGCTCTTGGAACGTTCATGGGTCAGAACCAGCGGATTCCCGGAAGCATTCTCGTCGAGGCTCCAGTAATGCGCGAGACCGCAGTCGCCAAGCCCGCGCCCCAGATAGACCGAGGACAGCTTTCTGTTTCTGAGGTCGAAATTCACATTGTAAACCGTATCCAGAACGGTGATCCCCGCCTCACTGACATTGGGAAACGCCGCGCGGTGGAACGCCTGTTCCTTTCCGACATAAAGCTGATAAGGCTGATTATAGGCCCCGGCAGGGCCACACGGGAGCAGGATAATGGTGCTCGAACCGGCATCAAAACCGAAGGCATCGGCCTGATCGAGATGGGTTTCGTCGGTGTAGCAACCGCTTTCCGTATCACCCAGATTCCGCAATATAGACGGTGGAAGCTGATCATAGCGCTCGATCGACCAGACATTGACGCGCTCCGGCGCGGGCGCATCGCCAGCTTCGACCAGCGCATCGACCCGTCCTGCACGCCCCTGCAAGTCATCCACGAAACGGGCACCTTCCAACAGTCCGGCCATACTTATCGTCGCGGAAAACTTACCGAGCCCGCCTGAATAGCTGACGCTTGCCGACGTCCCCACCACCATTTTTCGAACAATGAATTCAGCGCACCGGGGGCGTTGACGCCAAAGGTGCCAACCGCGTCATCCTTCGAGAGATCGCTCACCGGTACCGAAAAACCGGGCTACCATCGACACCAATCTGAAACACGCCTTTGGAATCACCCTGCTGATAAAAGCCGGGAGGATAGGGCAGGCTGAGCGTCAGCGGGGCCGATGGCGCTGCATCCCGGTGCCACTGAATAGCGGCCAGTTCCGTGCTCTGGCCCTCTCCGGCAGGCGGATTGAGCGAGATTGTGCAGACATAGGCATTGTTGCAACTGACGGCCCAACCGTCGATCTGACGGTATTCGAAAGCACCGGCGGCAGAACAGGACAGGCCGAGCGCAAGCATGGCTGACGCGGCCATCGGAATTGACATGTGTCGACGCATCGGCATCTCCCGGAATGTTCAGACATGGCAATTGCGCACCACCGGCGTGCACTCTTTGAACGAGGCTTCATCGGTATCCATGCTCCTACACCAGCTTCAAGACAAAAAGCTAGGGCCGATAGCCATCACAGATGCCTCAAACCTGCGTCGGCACGACGCAGCGAACGCGCCCGCCAGCAACGGCTGCAAGTGAGAGCAGTATATCCCTCTGCGCTGTTCTTGTCTTCTGGATGACAAGTGCCGACAAATACAGGATATGGTCGCCTATCGAACCGACGCACCACCGTTCTTCAAAGTTTCGCTTGCCAAAACTGTGTAAACGCAGCATCCTGCCATTGTTCGGGCATTTTGCGAGCACGGGAAGACCATATAATCTCATGCGCGCCGGAAACGCTAACTTTCCGGGCGGTCCTTGAAGGATTTGGCCTGTAAACGTGTCCAGGCCATCCGAAGACTGCGGTAAAAAGGTTCCTTTCCTTAAAAATTCGAGAAACGCCTGCGCTGTCCATAAGGGCAAACGAGCATCGGAATATCCGCCCATTTTGTGCAAGCGGGGCGGTAAGAAAAGGACCTTGAAGTATGGCCGAAACTGGCACCGTTAAATTTTTCAATACAGATAAGGGTTACGGCTTTATCAAGCCGGACAATGGCAGCGCGGACATTTTTGTCCACATCTCCGCCGTGCAGGCCTCCGGCCTGACCGAGCTGGCGGAAAACCAGAAAGTCAGCTTTGACACCGAGCCCGACCGGCGTGGCAAGGGGCCGAAAGCGGTCAACCTTCAGATCACGGAATAGTTCTCCGGAGCTTTTCGCCGGAAGCACGGCTGATGGTTCCTCACCGTCAGCCTTTCCCGAGCGCGCCCTGGCGCTTCTTGCGTGGCGCCTGGGCTTTAGTGTTTTTGCAAGGCGTGGCAAACACCAGCTGCTGCAGCGTCGAAGCAAGGTGATTTTCGAGCTTTGCTTTTGTCGCCAGGCTTCGAAGCGGAACTGTTTCATTTCTGCCCGCAACGGCACAAAAACCCGGCCTTGCGACCGGGTTTTCTAGATTTCGCATTTTCTTGGCTAATCAGCTATCCAGGAAGCTTCTGAGCTTCCGTGAGCGGCTCGGATGCTTCAGCTTGCGAAGCGCCTTGGCTTCGATCTGGCGGATACGTTCGCGGGTGACCGAGAACTGCTGGCCGACTTCTTCCAACGTGTGGTCGGTGTTCATGCCGATGCCGAAGCGCATGCGCAGAACACGTTCTTCACGCGGGGTGAGCGAGGCCAGAACACGGGTCGTGGTCTCGCGCAGGTTCGCCTGAATGGCGGCATCGATCGGCAGAAGTGCGTTCTTGTCCTCGATGAAGTCGCCGAGATGCGAGATCTTCCTCGTCGCCCACAGGGGTTTCGAGCGAGATCGGCTCCTTGGCAATCTTCAGCACTTTACGCACCTTCTCGAGCGGCATGGAAAGCTTTTCTGAAAGCTCCTCCGGCGTCGGTTCGCGGCCGATCTCATGCAGCATCTGGCGCGATGTCCGGACGATCTTGTTGATCGTCTCGATCATGTGCACCGGAATACGGATGGTACGGGCTTGGTCGGCGATCGAACGCGTGATCGCCTGCCGGATCCACCATGTCGCATAGGTCGAGAACTTGTAGCCGCGGCGGTATTCAAACTTGTCGACCGCCTTCATCAGGCCGATATTGCCTTCCTGAATAAGGTCGAGGAACTGCAGACCGCGATTGGTGTATTTCTTGGCAATCGAAATCACCAGACGCAGATTGGCCTCGACCATTTCCTTCTTGGCGATCCGGGCTTCGCGCTCGCCCTTCTTGACCATGTGGACGATGCGACGGAATTCGGCAATCGAGATGCCGGTTTCGGTCGCAAGGCTCTGGATCTCGCTGCGCAGCACCTTGATATCGGCACCGTCCTGGCTGGCGAAATCCTTCCAGCCCTTGCCGGACAGATTGCCGATCGACTTCATCCAGTTGGGATCAAGCTCGGCGCCATGATAATGCTGCAGGAATTCATCCCGCGAGACGCCGCGATGGGTCGCCTTGCGCAACAACTTGCCTTCATTCTCGACGAGACGCTTGTTGATGTCATAAAGCTGTTCGACAAGCAGGTCGATACGGTTCTGGTTGAGCGACAGCGACTTGACTGCCCCGATCAGACCTTCCTTCAATTCCTTGTAGCGGCGCTCCTGGGCATTGGTCAGCGTTCCAGTGGCGGCCAGACGGGCTTCCACCTGCTGGTCCTGCAGCTTTCTGAGCTTCACATAGGTCTCGGCGATCAGGTCGAGCGTCTCCATCACCTGCGGGCGCAGCTCGCTTCCATGGCGGCCAGCGACAGGTTGGATTCGTCGTCTTCCTCGTCCTCTTCGTCCGATTGAACACCCTCGCCGCCAACATCGGTCACATCGTCCGAACGTTTCTTGCGGGCGTTCTCCTTTTCCTCGGCCTTCTTGCGGTCGGCCTCGATCTTTTCCGGGCTCTGGAACTGAGGCGCAGCCTTGGCCTCGGGACCGGAATAGGTGGTCTCCAAATCGATGATCTCACGCAAAAGCGTGGTGCCTTCATTCAGCTCGTCACGCCAGATGATCAGCGCCTGGAAGGTCAGTGGGCTTTCACACAGACCGGCGATCATGGTCTCGCGGCCGGACTCGATCCGCTTGGCGATTGCGATCTCACCCTCACGCGACAGAAGCTCGACCGAACCCATTTCACGCAGATACATGCGCACCGGATCGTCGGTCCGGTCGGTCGGTTCTTTCTTCTTGGTCGCCGCAACAGCCGTGCCGGTCGACGTCGCCACTTCCGTGCTGTCGCTTTCGGAATTGCTGTCGTCGTCGGAATTGCTACCGCTACCGCTACCGCTATCGCTTTCGGCTTCTTCCTCGTCCTCGATAACATTGATGCCCATATCGGACAGCATTGCCATCGTGTCCTCGATTTGTTCGGAGGTCACTTCGGAGGAAGGCAGAACGGAATTCAGCTCGTCCATGGTCACAAAGCCGCGCTTCTTGGCGGCCTTGATCATCTTCTTGACGGCATCATCGGAAAGGTCCAGAAGAGGGCCGTCGGTTCCGCCTTCGCGTTCGGTTTCGGCTTCTTCGTTTTCCTTGACTTTTGTTGCCATAGATTTTGTTTCCTTGACGCTTCTGCCGTAATTCCACAGCGGCAATACCGGCAAATGATTAAAGACCCTTTAGGGGTCATTCCAGCCGGCCTCAAAATTTTAACCATGAAGAGGACAGAATTCACCGCCGCGGAGCCAGTCACCCCGGGTGAACACTGTCCAGATCATGAAATTTCGCTGCGTTGTGCCATTCAAACTGGTGATTCCCAGATTTTCGCCATCCGTCAAGCGCCAAATAGGGTATCGCGCGATTTCATATCGCAAATGCGCCTTAAAAGCCACCCGCGCGACGCTTCAGTAGATGTCCGAACCGATGCAGCCTTCCTGACGGTCCGCGAGACTACATTTAGAACGAACTCAAAGAAATACAAGTACCGGTCACCTATATCATTCCGAAACCAGCACGCTCTGCTGGACGCTGATCGCTAGCTCGAGGCGCCGGAGCGCCCGCCGCGCCCTGACATCAGCCCGAAACCCTCGATTTCCGCTTCCTGATTGTCGATCCGGCTAATTTCGTTCTGGACAGAAACAAGCGCGGGCATCAGTTCATCAAGCAGCGCCAGATTACCCGCTTCCGTCGCCTCACCGATCTCGCGCTCAATTTCGCCCTTCTGACGGGCAAGCGAGCGGGCCCGGTTATGCAGGAAAGCGCCTGATGAAACATCTCCCGCACATCCTCAAGGGCGGTGTCAGGACCGGCAATCCAGCTGACATTGCGGCTGACATGCCCCTGCAACTGCTTGATCAGTGGCGCGAACCCGGCATCATCAAGCTTTTGCCGAAGCCGCTCCCGTCCGGCGTCAGGCCGCGATGCCTCGGCAAGAAAAACCGGCCAGAACGCCCGCATTTCGGACAGAATCAAACGAAAGCGTGGCGATGCTGTCGAAATCTTCACGTGCCAGTTCAGGATGGGTCAGAAGAAAAAGACAAGCTGACACTCACGAAATGACAGCGAGGCGCCTGCCGGACGGAAGCTAGCAAGCGGCGAACGCGAGAGGCGCTCGGAGGCCGAAAAGCCGCCGGCCTGCGGCGCACCGTAGCCCTTGCCCTGACCCTTTTTGGGGTGAAATTCCGCCCTCCCCGGGGCTGCCCCCGCGAAAGTGCTGATACAGGCGATTGCGGAAATCCTGCTGGTAGTGGCGACGCACATTCTCATCGCCGATGGTTTGCACCAGCTGATTGATCCTGGCCTCGATGGCCGCCCTTCGTTCGGGCGTTGTGCTCTCTTCGCTGCCCGCCTCGCGCTCGAATACCGTATCGGCAAGCGGTCTTGCCTGACGCAGGATCTGGTCAAAGGCCTGACGCCCGCCATCGCGCACGAGGTCATCGGGATCCTTGCCCTCCGGCATATAGGCAAACTTCAGTGAATGGCCCGGCTTCAGCAGCGGCAAGGCCACACCCGCCGCTCTTTCGGCAGCACGCTGCCCCGCGCCGTCGCCGTCAAAGCAGAGCACCGGCTCGCTGGTCATGCGCCAGAGAAGCTGAAGCTGGTTTTCGGTCATCGCAGTGCCCAGCGGCGCCACCGCGTTTTCAACGCCAGCCTGATGTAGCGCTATGACATCCATATAGCCTTCAACGGCAATCACCGTGCCCGCGCCATCTGCGCCGGAAAGCGCCCGGCGGGCACGGGCGAAATTGAACAGCACATTGCCCTTGTGGAACAGCTCGGTCTCGTTGGAATTCAGATATTTCGCCAGCGCGTCCGGGCGCATGGCGCGACCCCGAAAGCGATCACCTTTTCGCGCGATGACAGGATCGGAAACATGATCCGGTCGCGGAAGCGATCATAGGAGACAGCGATTTCGGGACCGTGAACGACCAGGCCACAGGCCTCGATCTCGTGTTTTTCAACACCCTTGGAGGCCAGAAATTCTTTCAGCGCATTGCGACTTTCCGGCGCATAGCCAAGCTGGAAGGTGTCTATGGTGCGGGCGGAAAGGCCTCTTTCGCGCAAATAGGCCCTGGCCTTTGCGCCTTCGCTGGCCTGCAACCGGTCCCGAAAGAAGCCGGCCGCCAGTTCCATCACGTCAATCAGGGTGCGACGCTTCTCCTCGCGCTTTTCAGCCTGCGGATCGATCGCCGGCATCGGTACGCCGGCCATGTCGGCAATCCGTTGCACTGCCTCGGGAAAACTCATGCCGTCAAGGTCGGTCAGAAACCGGAAATGATCGCCGGAAACCCCGCAGCCGAAACAATGATAGCGGCCCTTGCGGTCCTCGCAGTGAAAGCTCGGGGTCTTTTCGCCATGAAACGGGCAGCAGGCCCAGAAATCGCCGCGCCCGGCATTGGTCTTCTTGCGATCCCACGTCACCCGTTGACCGATGACGCCCGAAATCGGTACGCGGTCGCGAATTTCATCCAGAAATGATGACGGAAAGCGCATAAAGCCCTCGTTTTCGCCTGAAACCGACCGGCCTGCAGGTCAATCACCTTACGGTGTCCCGCAAACTTCCAGCTCCGCCGGTATGGGTTATCCCTCATATCCACGGAGTTATCCACAGCCTTGGGGCGCGGTTGCTATTTCAGCATTTCCTTGACAACGCCGGAGGCCTTGGAGAAGTCCATCTGGCCAGAATAGCGATCCTTCAGCGTCTCAATGCACTTGCCCATATCGCGAAGCCCCTGCGCACCGGTTTCCTCAACGACGGAAGCGCAGACCTCGCGGATTTTGCCTCCGGCAATTGCGCCGGCAGGAATTCGCGGATCACTGCCATTTCCTCGCGCTCCTGCGCGGCAGATCGTGACGTCCCTTCTCCTCGTAGAGACGGGAGGATTCCTTGCGCTGCTTCAGCATTTTCAGAAGAATCTGGCCGATATCATCGTCGCTGACGGGGTCTTTGCCGCTTGCGCGGTGGGCAAGGTCGCGGTCCTTGATGGCCGCTTGGACCAGCCGCAGCGTACAAAAGCGGACGGGATCGTCCGCTTTCGAGCTGTCTTTGAGTGCAAAGGCGAGTTGATCGCGCAACATGAACCTACTCCTGGCAACGCCAGCTTTCAAAACCATTGCCGACACATGTCGACAGGCGGCGGCGTTTACCGAAATCGTGGACTGCAATCAAATTAAAAAACGGGTTCGACATATAATTTGACCAGATGCCACAAGTCTGCACCGAGAGCAATTGACCCGCAAGCCGCGTTTGACTATTTTCCCGCGACCGCATCAAAAAGGTCTGCCCTTCTCTCCGTCGCCCGGTTCAGACCGGACCGAAAGAGTGAACCCCGTTCGTGCGGGATATATATAGCGCAACGCAGACCTTGTTCAATCGGCTAGACGCCGTCGAGGAACATTATAAGGATTACGATGACGACCTCCTCCGCATGGATTACGGAAAAGCCGACGGCCGTTCTGGTGCTGGCCGACGGCACGACGATTTTCGGCAAGGGTATCGGTGCCACGGGCCATGTGCAGGCGGAAGTCTGCTTCAACACCGCGCTGACCGGCTATCAGGAAATCCTCACCGATCCGTCCTATCTCGGACAGATCGTGACTTTCACCTTTCCGCATATCGGCAATATCGGCGCCAATAGCGAAGATATCGAAGACCTGACGCCAGCAGCACGCCGCGGCGCGGTCGGCACGATCTTCAAGGCCGACATCACCGAGCCGTCGAACTACCGTTCGTCCAGCGATCTCGATGCATGGCTCAAGGCCCGCGGCATTATCGGTCTTTCCGGCATAGACACCCGCGCACTCACCGCCTGGATCCGCGAGCATGGCGCACCCAACGCCGTGATCGCCCACGACCCCGACGGCAATTTCGACATTGATGCGCTGAAGGCGGAAGCCAAGGCATGGGGTGGACTCGAAGGGCTCGATCTTGCCGTCGTCGCCACCTCCGGTCAGTCTTCCAAATGGAACGAGACCCCTGGGTCTGGGACGAAGGCTATGGCGCACTCGGCGAAACCGACGCAAAATACCACGTCGTCTGCATCGATTACGGTGTGAAGCGCAATATCCTGCGCCTGTTCGCCGGGCTCTCCTGCAAGGTCACCGTCGTCCCGGCAAAGACATCGGCCGAAGACATTCTGGCATTGTCGCCCGATGGCGTGTTTCTGTCCAACGGCCCGGGCGACCCGGCGGCAACCGGCGAGTATGCCGTGCCGGTGATTCGCACGCTGATTGATAGTGGCCTGCCGGTCTTCGGCATCTGCCTCGGTCACCAGATACTGGCGCTGACACTGGGCGGCAAGACCGTGAAGATGCATCAGGGCCACCATGGCGCCAACCATCCGGTCAAGGATTTCACCACCGGCAAGGTCGAGATCGTTTCGATGAACCACGGCTTTGCGGTTGATTCCGAGTCGCTGCCGGACGGTGTCACCGAAACCCATGTCTCGCTGTTCGACGGCTCAAATTGCGGCATCTCACTTGCCGGCAAGCCGGTGTTCTCCGTTCAGCATCACCCGGAGGCCTCCCCGGTCCGCAGGACAGCCACTACCTGTTCCGCCGCTTCGTCAATCTGTTGCGCGAGAACAAGGGGAAGCGCTTCTGGAGGAGCGCGCCTGAACGCAAAGGCCTTTCAAAAGGTCTCAAGGGGTCGCCTGTCGCGGCCCTTTTTGCGTGGATGGCGTGAAAAGGAGTGCTGTTCGCGCGCGGCTTCAGCGTTGGCAATCGCCGTGCCTTTTCGCCCGCCATAGCGCCAGCTCCAAGCCATCATCAGAGCAAAGACGCCGATCCACATCACTTCCGAAACAACCAGAAAAACGCTAACCGGCATCAGCGGAATGATCAGCGCCCGGACACAGGCTTCGCCGATCAGCACCACCGCCCAGGCAAGCGTCATGAAGCGCATCAGCGCGCGATAATCCGGCGAGGCTGCGTAGAGCCGTTTCAGGCGCTTACGCTCCTCTGGATCACCTTCGGTGGCAAAGTGGAAGACCAGCGGGCGCGGCATCAAAAGCGACCCGGCAAAGACCAGTCCGATAAAGCCGGTGATCAGCGAGTTCTTCAACAGCGCCAGATAGGGACTATCGAAATAGAGGCTGCCCACCAGCGAAGCCACGGTTGCGGCAAGCGTAATGACGCCAATCGCCGCAAGCCGGTTGCTGCGGACATAGGCCACAACAATCACCGCGATCGGGAAGATCGAGCCCAGCGCAAGCGCGTGGACTGTCGAATAGTCGAAGTGCTTGGCCAGAAGATAGGTCAACCAGGGCAGAATCGCCCCGAATATGATGTCGTTACGCATGTTTCCCTCCCCGAGGTGACAGGCCCGGCACTGCGCCGGTCCCGTCAGTATCCGCCTGTTCCGGCCAAAACGAAAGACGAAACGCGCAGCCTTGTCGACTTTATGCGCGTTGCAGCAGGCGCCAGTAGCGTATGCTGAGCATCACGGCCGCAGCACCGAGGCCGCAGAGAAAGCCGATCCAGATGCCGATGCCGCCAAGACCGAAAGGAAACGCCAGCAGCCAGGCGAGCGGCAGGCCGATGATCCAGTAGGCAATCAGCACCAGCACCATGGGGATACGGGTATCCTTCAGACCGCGCAGAAACCCGTTCATGATCACCTGTGCCGTATCGAGCAGCTGGAACAGCGCCGCGATGACGATCAAAGGCGCGGCATAGGCGATCACGGCTGCCGCTTCCGGCAGGCTGACATCGATGAAGAGCGCTGACAGCGCCCGCGGCGCGAACGCAAAGGCCAGACCACTTGCAACGGCAAAACCGATCGCCACCACCATGACCGTTGCGGAGGCCCGCGTCACATTGGCCCGGTCATCCGCACCTTGGAACACGCCGACGCGCACCGTGGCCGCCTGGGACAAGCCCAGCGGCACCATGAAGGTGATCGAGGACAGCTGGATGGCAATGCCATGGGCGGCCAGCGGCACAGTGCCGAACTGGCCCATCAGCACCGACGAAACGGTGAACATCGATACTTCCGCCAGAACGGAGATCCCGATCGGCAGGCCAAGCAGGACCACCTCTCTCAGCGCCTGCCAGTCTGGCTTCCAGAAGCGGACGAAAAGCGCATAACGGGCAAGCATCGCGTCGCGGCCGATATAGGCGACCAGATACAGGAAGCCAAATGCCTGACCGACAAAGGTCGCGATCGCCGCGCCGCGAATGCCGATTTGCGGCATCCCGAAGCCGCCGAGCACCAGACCGTACGCAACCAAGGCATTGACGACCAGCGTCAGAACCGAAACCCACAGAACCACCCGCGCGCGCGCCGTTGCGCTCACCAGCGAACGCAGGACCTGGAACAGCAGCGCCGGGAACAGCGCGAAGCCGACGACAAAAGATACTGCGCCGCCCTGGCCGCCACATCCGGGTCCTGACCGAGCGCCAGAAGGATCGGTTCGGCCCAGAAGAACAACGGCAGAGACAAGACGCTGTAAATGATCGAAGCCCACATGCCCATGCGCATGGAGCGGCGCACGGCGACCTCATCGCCGCGGCCATAGGCCTGCGCGACCATGGGCATCACCGCAATGGCGAGCCCCATGCCGAAGATGAAGATCGTAAAGTAATATTGGGTTGCAAGGACAGCAGCCGCGAGATCCAGCGCGCTCAATTGTCCAAGAATGAAAATATCGGTGGCATTGATGCCCTGCTGGGCGAGCTGCGCACCGATGAGAGGAATTCCGAGAGCGAAGGTTTCCCTGAAATGGGACAACCACGAATGACCGGCTGCATGCGCAGGAGGCATTGTGACAGACATGATTTCACCAGAAGCTGACACGCCGGAACCAGACAATAGCGGGGCTCCGGCGGCCAGTTTCCCTAGCCCGATTTTTAGGCAATTGCCAGTACGAAGCGCGCACATCTCCCGACAAATGGGCAATACCCCTGCGGTATGCCGGAATGCGAGCGATCCAGGTGGATCAGATCATCACGAAATCGGGTTGCCGCCGTAGCGATAGGCGCCACCGCGTTGCAGCGCTTGCCGATAGGCCGGGCGGGCATGGATGGCGAGAAGATAGTCTAGAAGCGCCTGCGGGCGCTCGTCGAATGGAATGCGCTCAAACCCGGTTTCTACCGGAAAGCTCATCATGATGTCGGCGGCAGTAAAATCCGGCCCGGCGAACCAGCCATCGCGCTGAAGCTCTTTTTCCCAGAAGGCACCGTGGGTTTTAAGCTGCGGATCGGTAAGCTTGCCCATCACAGCCTTCGAGATTGCGCTCAGCAGCGGGCGTAGAAGCTTCGGCCCCTGCTCCGGGATTTTCTGGAACACCAGCTTCATCACCAGGATCGGCATGGCCGAGCCTTCCGAATAGTGCAGCCAGTAGCGGTAGCGCAGCGCAGCATCGGTTCCCGGCTGAGGACGAAGACCGCTGTCGGCACCGTATTTGTCGATCAGATATTCAACGATTGCGGCACTTTCGGCGACGATCACGCCGTCATCCTCAATCACCGGGGACTTGCCGAGGGGATGGATTTTTTGAGGCTTTCCGGTGCGCTCATGTTTTCGCCGCGCTTGTAGGACCTGACCTCGTATTCGACGCCGAGCTCTTCAAGCAGCCAGAGAATGCGATGGGCACGGAATCTTCGAGATAGTGAACAATCAGCATGGAGAAGTCCTGTCGGGTACGGGGTATATGATCCGGATGGTTTGCAGACGAGGTCGATACAAGGGACAACGTGGGTGGCGGCCATATGGATCACCGCCGGCCACGCGAATCCGTCATCGCTCATGTAACGGTCAACGCCACCGCACCCGCATAAAGCGCCAGAATGCCCGCACTTTCAAAACCGATCCGGCCCGGACCCGCTTTCTGGCGCACGATCAGGCCGAGCAGCAGGATAGCGGTTGCCGAAAGACCGACCGACAGCCAGATCAGATCATCCTTGGTGATCGCCTGATAGAGCGAGCCCTCACGATAGGCAACATCAGAAAGCGTCAGGAACAGCGTATCGAAGGTATTACCGCCAATGATACCCCCGACGGCAAGCTGAAGCGCGCCACGCCGAACAGCGGCAAGCGTGGTCACCAGCTCTGGCAGCGAGGTCAAAACCGCCGTCATCAGCGCGCCGACCAGCGATGCGGACAGTCCGTAGCGGTCGGTCATCACACCGGCCACGCCTGAAATCGCATAGCCCGCAAGCCCCATCAGCAGCATCAGCACGATGAAAACGGCAAAAATCGTCACATTTCCGCGGGCATCCTGTTGCGCCTCGTCCGGCGTGTCGGTGCGGGTTTCACGCGTGCCGACCGGCCGCCACATCGGATCGTCACGAACACGTTTGGAGGCGACAACACCGGCGATATAGATACAGAACAGAATGAGCGAAAACGGACTGACGGCCAGAAGCGAGATATCGGGTGAAACATAGGCAATCAGCGGAATGGAGAGCAGCAGTACCAGAAGCGCGCCCTGAAACAGATTGGAGAGATCGGCAGCCGCATGTTCCAGATTGACGCGGCGGTAGATCATATCTGCCAGCGCCAGAAACGCCGTCTGCGCGGCAATACCGCCAACGGCGTTGGAGAAGCTCAGAGACGCCCTTCCCTCGAATGCGGTCGTGATCGACACCACTGTGCCGGAAAGCGAGGTCGCAGCGCCCAGGAGCAAGCCGCCGATCAACGCCTCGCCGAGGCCTGTGCGGTCGGCAATGCGGTCGGCAATATCGGTAATCCTCACACCGCATGCGAGGATAACGAGACCGGCACCGGCAAAGATCGCGATCAGCCAGACAAGCGACAGGTTTTCAAAATTCATTCTGTTCTCCGTGTTGTTCAGGCAACGCGTCAGACGCGCCTTTGTTCACTCCTGTGGAGAACGCACCCCGGCGAATTTGCCGATCCGCGGAATACATATTATTGTTCACTTTATGTTCCGACTGAAAGGCAAACAGCATGATTGATCAACATTTGAAATACGCTGCGTTCAAAGCCCTGCACGATGCAGATGGCGCATTCGCGATGCCGAATCCCTGGGATGCCGGAAGCGCAAACCTGCTGGCCAATCTGGGCTTCAAGGCACTGGCCACCACCAGCGCTGGCCTCGCCTTTTCCATCGGCAAACGTGATTCCGCTGCCGTCCTGACGCGTGAAGAGGTGCTCGCAAACGCCCGCGCCATTGTCGAGGCAACCGACCTGCCAGTTTCTGCAGATCTGGAAAACGGTTTCGGCGCTTCGCCGGAAGACTGTGCGGAAACAGTACGGCTCGCTGCGGCAACAGGGCTTGTCGGTGGTTCGATCGAGGATGCGTCGGGTCAGCGCGAAGACCCGATTTACGATTTCGAGGTGGCCGTGAGCCGCATCCGGGCAGCGGCCGAAGCCACAAGGGACCTGCCGTTTTTGCTGACGGCACGCGCGGAGAACTTTCTGTGGGGCAGACCGGATCTTGATGACACCATCAGGAGATTGCAGGCCTTCGAAAAGGCCGGAGCAGACGTGCTATACGCGCCGGGACTTCCAGATCTGCAGGCAATCAAAGCTGTCTGCAGTGCCGTCAGTAGACCGGTCAATGTGGTCATGGGCCTTGGCGGTCCGCTCTATTCTGTCGAAGAACTTGACCGCGTCGGCGTGAAACGCATCAGCGTCGGCGGCTCGTTTGCGCGGGCGGCACTCGGCGCCCTCAAAGGGCGGCTGATGAAGTAATCAGTGAAGGTACATTCTCGTACAGCACAACTGCGCTTCAGGGTTCAGAAGCCGAGCGCCTGACCGCGGGCCGGGGCTAACGTGTCGATGTTTGCCGTTTCTGGCCAACGGCAAGCGGATCGCGTTGAGCCGCTTCAGACAGACACGATTTTCAGTCGCGCGCCCGCTTGCGATAGAGTTTGCTCGGCGCACGGTGCGAGTTTTCCTGCACAGTGACAAACCGACCGCCGACAATGCGGTAAAGAATGGTCAGTCCGGCGGTGGCGAAGGCGGCCTGAAAAGCGATGAGAGGCAGATATTCAAACATTGTTAACTCCTCTGTTTGGAGTGATAACGAGGCAAACAGGGAAAAAGTTCACATTCACGCTGACGATTGTCACAAAAAACATGGTTGACGGCTGTGTGATCGGTTCATTTTCGGGGTTCCGTTCCACCTCCATCTTCCCTATAAGGCCCACCTAGCCTAAATGATTTCGCATCCTGCACCCGGCCCGGACAACCGCGCCGGCCTTTAATGCAGGATGAAAAGAAGAACCGACGGATAGCACCCATGCCCAAGCGCCAAGACCTCAAGTCCATCCTCATCATCGGCGCGGGGCCGATTGTCATCGGCCAGGCCTGCGAGTTCGATTATTCCGGCGCCCAGGCCTGTAAGGCCCTGAAGGAGGAAGGCTACCGGGTCATACTGGTCAACTCCAACCCGGCCACCATAATGACCGACCCGGAACTTGCCGACGCGACCTATGTCGAGCCGATCACGCCGGAAGTCGTCGCCAAGATCATCGCCAAGGAACGCCCGGACGCGCTGCTGCCGACCATGGGCGGCCAGACCGCGCTCAACACCGCATTGTCGCTGCGCCGCATGGGCGTGCTGGAACGCTATAATGTCGAGATGATCGGCGCCAAGCCGGATGCCATCGACAAGGCGGAAGACCGGGCACTGTTCCGCGAGGCCATGGCCAAGATCGGGCTGGAAACACCGAAATCCATGCTGGCCAACGCCACAGAGATCAAGGACCAGCACCGTCAGGAGCACGAGGCCAAGCGTGCGGAGCTGAAGAAGACGCTGTCCGGCGATGCCCTCGACACCGCCCTCGATGAGCTTGAAAACCAGTGGAACCTCGGCAACACCGACCGCAAGCAACGCTACATGTCGCACGCCATGGCGATTGCCGCACAGGCGCTCGACACAATCGGGCTGCCGACGATCATCCGCCCGTCCTTCACCCTTGGCGGTACAGGCGGCGGCATTGCCTATAACCGCTCCGAATTCTTCGAGATTGTCGAACGCGGCCTCGACGCCTCGCCGACCACCGAAGTGCTGATCGAGGAATCCGTGCTCGGCTGGAAGGAGTATGAAATGGAAGTGGTCCGCGACAAGGCGGACAATTGCATCATCATCTGCTCGATCGAAAACATAGACCCGATGGGTGTCCACACCGGCGATTCGATCACGGTTGCCCCCGCCCTGACGCTGACCGACAAGGAATACCAGATGATGCGCAACGCCTCGCTGGCGGTGCTGCGTGAGATCGGTGTGGAAACCGGTGGTTCCAATGTTCAGTTCGCCGTCAACCCGGCCGATGGCCGCCTTGTCGTCATCGAGATGAACCCGCGTGTTTCGCGCTCATCTGCCCTTGCCTCCAAGGCCACCGGCTTCCCGATCGCCAAGGTCGCGGCCAAACTGGCCATCGGCTACACGCTGGATGAGCTGGAAAACGACATTACCGGCGGCGCCACGCCTGCCTCGTTCGAACCCTCCATCGACTATGTGGTCACCAAGATCCCGCGCTTTGCGTTCGAAAAATTTCCAGGCGCGGAAAACACGCTGACGACGGCGATGAAATCCGTCGGCGAAGTCATGGCCATTGGCCGCACCTTCTCGGAATCGCTGCAGAAGGCGCTGCGCGGCCTTGAACGCGGCCTCTCCGGTCTCGACGAAATCGAAATTCCCGGCATCGAAAACGGCGAGCCGAGCAATGCCATCCGCGCTGCCATCGGCACCGGCACGCCGGACCGCCTGCGCATGGTCGCTCAGGCGATGCGCCTTGGCGTCAGCCTCGAGGAAATCCACGAGCACAGCCATATCGACCCGTGGTTCCTCGACCAGATCAAGGCCATCGTGGACATGGAAGAAAAGGTCCGCACCCACGGGCTGCCGGAAGATGCCGACAATCTTCGCATGCTGAAAGCCATGGGCTTTTCCGATCAGCGTCTGGCCAGCCTCACCCACGGCCGCCCCAAGGAAGTCGCCCAGCTCAGAAACCGGCTTGGCGTTCGTCCTGTCTACAAGCGCATCGATACCTGTGCCGCCGAGTTCGCCTCGCCGACAGCCTACATGTATTCCACTTACGAAACGCCGTTCGACGGTGTGGCCCGCTCGGAAGCCGGGATCTCCGACAAGAAGAAGGTCGTCATCCTCGGCGGCGGACCAAACAGGATAGGTCAGGGCATCGAATTCGATTATTGCTGCTGCCATGCTGCCTTCGCGCTGAAGGAAGCCGGCTACGAATCGATCATGATCAACTGCAATCCGGAAACGGTTTCAACCGACTATGACACCTCCGACCGGCTCTATTTCGAATCGCTGACGGCGGAAGACGTCATCGAGATCATGCGCGCCGAACAGGAAAAGGGCACGCTTGTCGGTGTTATCGTGCAGTTTGGTGGCCAGACACCGCTGAAGCTTGCCGAAGCGCTTGAGAAGAACGGCATCCCGATCCTTGGCACCGCGCCCGATATGATCGACCTTGCCGAAGACCGCGACCGGTTCCAGAAGCTCCTGATCAAGCTTGACCTCAACCAGCCGAACAACGGCATCGCCTATTCGGTGGAACAGGCGCGTCTTGTTGCTGGCGAAATCGGCTATCCGCTGGTGGTTCGCCCGTCTTACGTGCTCGGCGGGCGCGCCATGGAAATCGTTCACAATGATGCCGGTCTTTCGCACTACCTGCTGGAAGTCGTGCCGGAACTCGTGACAGAGGACATCAAGCAGCGTTATCCGAACGACAAGACCGGGCAGATCAATACCATGCTCGGCAAGAACCCGCTGCTGTTCGACAGCTATCTGACGAATGCTATCGAGGTGGATGTCGATTGCCTTTGCGATGGCAAGGATGTGTTCATTGCCGGCATCATGGAGCATATCGAGGAAGCGGGGATCCACTCCGGCGACAGCGCCTGTTCGCTGCCACCGCACTCTCTTTCGCCAGCCATATTGGACGAACTTGAGGAACAGACCCGGGCGATGGCGCTCGCGCTCAACGTCAAGGGTCTGATGAATGTGCAGTTCGCCATCAAGGACGGCGTTGTCTATATTCTCGAGGTCAACCCACGCGCATCGCGCACCGTGCCGTTCGTTGCCAAGACCATCGGCTCCCCGATTGCCAAGATCGCCGCCCGGGTGATGGCGGGCGAGAAGCTCAACGACGTGATAGCCTCTTATGGCGAGCGCCCGAACCCGCGCAACCTGAACCACATCGCCGTCAAGGAAGCGGTCTTCCCCTTCGCCAAGTTCCCCGGCGTCGATACGCTGCTCGGCCCGGAAATGCGCTCGACCGGCGAGGTCATCGGCCTCGACACCGATTTCGCGATCGCCTTTGCCAAATCGCAGCTCGGTGCCAGCGTCGACCTGCCGCGCGAAGGCTGCGTCTTCGTCTCGGTCAAGCAGGAAGACAAGGTGCGCGTTCTGCCAGCCGTCAAACTTCTGGTCGAACAGGGCTTTTCGGTAATGGCGACCGGTGGCACCCGCGATTTCCTGGTCGAAAACGGCATCGAGACGATCAAGATTAACAAGGTGCGCGAGGGACGTCCGCATATCGAGGACGCGATCCGCAACCGTCAGGTCCAGCTCGTGTTCAACACCACGAGCAATGACAAGACGATCTCGGACTCCAAATCGCTGCGCCGCGCAGCACTCACCCAGAAAGTGCCCTATTACACCACCATGTCCGGCGCACTCGCCGCCGCCATGGCTATCAGGGCGTTGAAGAATGGCCAACTCGAAGTCCGGCCGTTGCAGAGCTACACCTGACTGCAAGACGCAAGACAGGAAGGCGGGCCCCAACCCGCCTTTTTTGTCATCTCTGAAAGAGAGCAACCGCGATGGCCAAAACATCGAGATCATCAATAAGCGCACTTTTGCGGTTGACCGGCAGACGCTTTATGGATGCTTTGCCGATCCGGCGACGCTGGCGCGCTGGTGGGGGCCTCACGGCTTCACCAACCGGATAACAGCATTTGATCTTGTGCCCGGCGGCCATTGGCTGATCACTATGACGGCATCGAACGGTACCGATTTTCACAATCGCTGGCGTTTTGAAGACGTGGTGGAGCAACGCTTCATCCGCGCCGTTCATCATGAGCCGGTCCACGTCTTTACACTGGAAATGACCTTCGCGGATGACGCAGACGGCGCGCGGCTGACCTGGCGTATGCGTTTCGAGAAGACAGAGGAAAACGAGGCCATTCGGCACCTGCTGCGGGCTGCCAATGAACAGTATCTTGACCGGCTGGGCGCCATCCTGAAATGAGATGGCAGGTGCCTTTCGGGCACGTCTCCTGATCGGCTGGAGTCTCGGTGAAGATTTGTCCGACCTGCGGCTGCAGTCAATACGCCTCGTACGCCGTGATATAACCTGCCATCTGTCAATTTAACTTGACGACGGCAGTTTACGTTGATGTAAACATCAGCTGCAGTCATCATTGGGCACTGTCGGAGGGCATGATGCAGGGACAATTCATCTGGTATGAGCTTCTGACGACGGACACAAAGGCCGCGTCGGCTTTCTATGGCAGCGTTGCGGGTTGGGTCGCGAAGGACAGCGGCATGCCCGCCATCGATTATACCATATGCGATCTGCCCGGCTACGAGATGGGCCTCGCGGGCATGATGGCGCTGACGGACGATATGTGCGAGCAGAATGTGCCACCGCACTGGCTTGGCTATGTCTATGTTGACGACGTCGACGCAAAGACTGCCGAATTCGCGGATAAAGGCAGCACGACACTGATGCCGCCCCACGACATTCCCGGTATCGGCCGGTTCTCGGTGATGCGCGATCCGCAGAGCGCTGCGATCTGCCTGATGCAGCCGGTCATGCCGGAAGGCCCCATGCCATCATGCCCGCAACCGGGTTCCCCGGCACTTTCGGCTGGCACGAACTTTATGCGGATGACGGTGCCGAGGCCATGTCGTTCTATTCCGAGATGTTCGACTGGAAACAGCTGTCCGCCCACGATCTCGGCCCCATGGGCACCTACCTGATCTTCGGAACCGGTGACGACGCGATCGGCGGCATGATCACCAAACCACCGCAGGTCGCTCAACCCTGCTGGTCGTTCTACATCATCGTTGACGGCATCGAAGCGGCGGTCGAACGGGTCAGGTCCGGCGGCGGACAGGTGGCCAACGGTCCGATGGCAGTCCCCGGCGGCGACATGATCGCACAGTGCCTCGATCCGCAGGGCGCCTTCTTCTCGCTGGTTGAGCGCAAGCGCTGAGCGAAACGGCAAGCGCCGCCGACGTTATTTTTCGCATTGCCTGGGGTCGAGCTTTGAAGATATTAAAGGCGCGCCGTCTTCTGGTGCGTTTTTGCGCATGTTTGCCCCCATCATGCAGGACTGAACAATGACAGACACCGCCTTGGTACCGGCGAAAGCCACCAGACGCGAGTGGATCGGCCTTGTGGCGCTTTCCGTCGCCTGTCTGGTCTATTCGATGGATCTGTCTGTGCTGTTTCTGGCGATCCCCGCGATTGTCCGCGACCTGGAGCCGTCGGCCACGGAACTGCTGTGGATGAACGACATCTACGGCTTCATGGTTGCCGGCTTTCTGGTCACCATGGGTGGGCTTGGCGATCGTATCGGCCGGCGCAAACTGCTGATGCTGGGCGCAGCGGCCTTCGCAGCGGCCTCCGTTTTCGCTGCATTCGCTCAGAGCGCCGGCATGCTGGTTCTTGCGCGTGCGCTTCTCGGCATCGCAGGCGCCACGATAGCGCCATCCACTCTTTCGCTGATCATGAACATGTTCCCGGACGAGGCCGAACGCAATCGCGCAATCGGCGTCTGGGGCACGGCGTTTGCGCTCGGTGGGCTCGTCGGACCACTGATTGGCGGCCTGCTGCTCCATTTCTTCCATTGGGGATCCGTGTTTCTGGTCAATGTGCCGATTATGGCAACGCTGATTGTCTGTGCGCCCTTTCTTCTGCCGGAATACTGTTCCGGCGAGAGCCCGAAGCTGGACCTGGCAAGCGTCGTGCTTTCGCTCGCGACCGTCCTGCCCGTGATCTATGGGTTCAAGCATGTTGCGGTCTATGGCTTAGACATCATTCCTCTTCTGCCCGTTGCTGCTGGCATCGGCTTCGGCGCGCTGTTTGTACGTCGTCAACGCGGACTTGCCGAACCGCTGGTCGACCTCGCGCTGTTTCGCACGCCGGCCTTTACAGTCTCCATGCTCGTTAATCTCGGCGTCGTGTTCTTTATCTTCGCCATGTTCCTGATGCAGGCCCAGTTTTTCCAGCTTGTGCTCGGCCTGACGCCACTTGAGGCAGCGCTGTGGGCGGCTATTCCAGGTCTGTTTTATACGGTGATGTCGCTGCAGGCCTATCGTGTCACCAACCGGTTCGGTCCTGTCAGCACCGTGCTTGGCGGGTTGGTGATCTTTTCTGCAGGGGCGGCCCTGATGGCAGTTGCGGCCTATGCAGAAAGCCTTGCGGGCATTCTTGTGGCTAATGCAGTTCTGGGCGCGGGCTTCATTCCTGTGGTTTTGACCACGACCGGTCTGATCGTCGGCTCGGCGCCGCCCGAGCGCGGCGGTGTCGCCTCCGCCATGTCGGAGACCAGCGCCGAATTCGGCGGCGCGCTCGGCGTCGGCGTGCTCGGCAGCCTTGCCACGCTGGTCTACCGTCTGGAGATGAAAGCGGCCGACCTATCGAACCTGCCCGGCGAAATCGCAACAGCTGCCAGCCAGACACTTGCAGGCGCTGTCGATGGCGCGCGGGAGCTCGCACTTGCCGACCCGGCATGGCTTGAAACGGCACGGGCCGCTTTCAGCCTGAGTTATGCCATCTGTTCGGCTGTCGCCGCCGTTGCAATGCTTCTGCTCACATTCGCTGCCCGGAAAATCTACAGGGTTGACCAGCCGCGCATTGTCGATGGCGGACATTAGCACCACGCCGGATACGGACCGCACACCCGGAACCTTTTCGTCATGACGGCGGAACGTTTGTCGCAAAGCCCGACCGTCGATTTATCTGGAAATGGCGTCAAGGCTTCTGCTATAATGCGCATCAGGTTCGAAACTGGTTCCGGGGTCAACGCTTCGGAACCTGTTTCTTTTTATGTGGCAATGCAGCTTGGGACTTCCTAAGTGGAGGGCTGTTTGTCTCACAAACTAACGCTTGCACACATGCGGCGGCGGCAGGAAACGGCCCTTAAGCCTGACCTGCGCCGCCGCTTCGCAAATGACCAAAGGACAAGAATATGGTCGAGAAAGTACCGATGACCAAAATCGGCTCCGAGAAGCTCAGGGAAGAGCTCCGCTGGCGTCAGCAGGAGGAACGTCCTCGCATTATTCAGGCGATTTCCGAAGCGCGCGCCCATGGCGACCTCTCGGAAAATGCCGAATACCATGCTGCCAAGGAAGCCCAGAGCTACAATGAAGGCCGCATAGACGAGCTTGAGGACGTGACCACACGCGCTGAAGTCATTGACCCGACCAAGATGTCCGGTGACACGGTGCGCTTCGGTGCAACTGTGAAACTCATCGACGAAGATACGGAAGAAGAAAAGATCTACCAGATCGTCGGTGACCTTGAAGCCGATGTTAAGTCCGGCCGGATCTCTGTTTCGTCCCCGATCTCGCGCGCGCTCATCAGCAAGGAAGTTGGTGACAGCATCGAGGTCAATGCACCCGGTGGTTCGCGCGCCTACGAAATTCTTGAGATTTTGTGGCGTTAGGAACCGGCTCTCGGCCATGCTCAGAAAAGCCAACACCCCGATGGCATATTGCTGTCGGGCATTGGCTGCTGGCACCGACGACCTCGTGACTCCGGGTATCGGGAAATCAAAATGACGTCCCTTTCAGACATGCAGGAAGGCCCGTTTCCAGAAGTCGGTCTCTCCGTGCTGACATGGAAATCGCCCAGGACCCTGGAGCGCACCTTGCGTTCTCTTCAGCCTGTAGGCGACCTGTTTTCCCAGCGTACAGTGGTCTGTCAGGAAGGCAGTCCGGAAGAAATGGACATCGCCCGGCGCTATGACTTCGAACCGGTGGCGACCGAGAAAAATCTCGGTATCCAGGAGGGGCTTGCGCGCTGCGCAGAAAGCCTTTCGAGCGAGCGTATTCTGATCGTCGAGAGCGACAATTTCTTTGTGGCGAGCGATCATGCACGCGATCTTCTGAAGCGCGCTGTGTTTCTGTTCGATCAACATGAAATGAAAGCCTTCCAGCTTGGCGAACGCAAGTCCGGTGTCTCACACCGTTTTTGCGCTACTGGAAGCCCGAAGAACCGCTGCGCAAGACGCTTCGCGGTTATCTGCGGCCGCTCGCAGCTCGATTGCGCGTGCATGAATCAATTGCAATGGCGGATACAATCGAGAACGGAAACCGGTTTATCCGAAAGCTCGAAGATGGATTCTATCTCACCCATTCCGACTGCATAAACTGGTCCAATCGTCCGTTTCTGACGACGCGCTCGTTCTTTCTCGGGCCTCTTATGACCTTTGCACGCCGGAATCCGGGCAAGAAACGGGTCAATGGCATGCCCGATCTGGAACACCCGGTAAACTGCCCGGCCAATCGCAAGTGGTGGTGTGGCCTGCAGGCAAGGGTCGGGCTGGCTTATCCGGGCCTGTTCGAACATTCCCGGCTTGAACGACCGGATGCTGACGAAAAACCGAACTCTGACGACCGGTCAGTTGAGTTCGGGCTAACCGCGGAACAACCGTGCCAGTCCCAGCACAATGCTGAACAGAGCCGAAAACTCCATGGCGGCGAGCGCCAGAATTCGGTAGCCATCATCCGACCCGCGCCGGAAACATGCCGCGCCCAACGCCGATCCGGCATAGCAGAAGGGCGAGGAAAATAATCCCAACAATACGATATCGAGGCTGAGCGTGCCTCTGATGGCCGCAGTCAGCAGCGCAAACACCGCCATGATCGCAAACAGCAGGATCATCGAGGCCCGCTTCTGGCGCGGTGCCACCTCACGTGCGAGAAAATAGGCCACCACCGGCGGACCGGGTGCTGCCGCCAACCCGCCGAAAAGCCCGGCGAAAAAGCCGACCGCGCCGGTTCTGGCAACACCGAGCTCGGCCTTCAGCGAAAACCGGAAAAACAGCGCTACCGCAGCAGCACCGGCGATCACGCCGATGATGATCTGCGCCAGCCAGAGCGGCACAAAGCCGATGGCTATCAACCCGACCGGCGTCCCAAACAGAGCGGCAACTGCAAGAATGCCGACCGCCTGACGATCGGCAAACCCAAAACACTCCCTCATGTCAAAACTGCTGAGCACGATCTGCACAATCATCAGCGCCAGAATGGCAACGGTCGGTGGCACCAGCAAAATGAGCAGCGGCATCGCCACAAGTGCCATGCCGAAACCGGAAAAGCCGCGAAAAAAGCGCCAACCGACAGGATCAGCGCAAAGCCCAGATAGACTGGCAATGTGAAGGCAAGATCAGGCATCCGCCCGTCTCCGGGCGCGCTGAAATCTCTGCCTCAGACTTTCCTCCATCATAGATGCGCATCGACCTGGCACGCCGTGACCGCAATCATATCGAGCACATCCTCTGCAGAGCAGCCGCGCGAAAGATCGTTGGCAGGTTTTGCCAGCCCCTGCAACACCGGACCGACTGCGGTGGCACCACCGATGCGCTCGGCAATCTTGTATCCGATATTGCCGGACTCCAGATTGGGGAAGATGAAGATGTTGGCCTCACCGCCGAGCGGCTCACGCGCGCCCTTGGCTGCGGCCACTTCCGGCACGAAGGCGGCATCGAACTGGATCGGACCGTCTAGCAGTAGATCGGGCCGGTTGAGGGACACAAGCTTCACCGCCGCCTCGACCTTGTCTACGGACGGGTGCGAGGCACTGCCGCGCGTGGCGAAGGAGAGCATCGCAATCTTCGGCGTTTCGCCGGTCAGCACTTCATAGGAATGAGCAGCCGCAATCGCGATCTTGCTGAGATCACCGGGATTGGGATCGATGACCAACGCCGGATCGCAGAAGATGAACGCGCCTTTCTTCGGGTGGTGGTCACCTTCCATCAGCATCAGGAAGAAACTCGAGACCAGCCGCGTTCCCGGCGCCGGGCCAATCACCTGGATGGCCGTGCGCACCATATCGGCGGTCGAATGATGCGCGCCGCCGACGGTTCCGTCGGCGTGATCCGCCTTGACCATCAGGGCCGCGAACACATGGGGCTCGCGCGCAGCCGCTGCGGCGTCCTCTTCGCTGATCCCCTTATGCTTTCGGAGCCTGAAATAGAGCGCGGCAAGCTCCTCGAAAAGTGGGGAGGTTTGCGGATCCTCCGTCTCGATCGAGGCCGAAAACGTCAGCCCCAGAATCGAGCATCGTTCCGCGATCTGCTCCCGATTGCCGACAAGCACGATGCGCGCAAGCCCCATTTCGGCCGCTTTGCAGGCCGCCTCCAGAATACGCGGATCGTCGGCCTCGGGCAGAACGATCTTCTTGTCGAGCCGCTTTGCGGCGGCCATGATCTTCTCAAGCGGTTTCATGCTTTCACCTCACAATCACGATTGTGCCCACCAGCACGACCGTGCCGATGAACAGGGTTTCCAGAACGATCAGCAGGATCGCCTGGCCGCCGACCTGCAGCATGCTTTTGAGCGAAGTCTTCATGCCCACCGCCGCCACCGCGAACAGTAGCGCCCAACGGGAAATCTCCGCAAGCAGAAGGCCGAGTGCCTCGGGAACGAGGCCGAATGTGTTTGCTGCTGCCAGCACGAGAAAGGCGATCACGAAAAATGGCAGAAGCGGCGGCCTGCCAGCCTCTTCCACCCGGCCCGCCATCTGGTTACGGATCACCAGCGAGAGCACCAGAATGACCGGCGCCAGCATCGTCACCCGGATCAGCTTCACCAGTGTCGCCATCTCGCCGGCAGGCACCGATACCGAAAATCCTGCACCGACGACCTGAGCGACATCGTGGATCGTGCCGCCGAGAAAGGTTCCCGACTGGACATCGGTAAAGGCAAGCACGCTGGTCAGGATCGGATAGAAAATCATCGCGATCGTGCTCAGGATCGTCACACCCATGACGACGAAGATCAGATTGCGCTCGGAATGCTCATCCTTCGGCAGCACAGCGGCAATCGCCATGGCGGCGGATGCACCGCAGATGGCGACCGAACCGCCGGACAAGGCGCCGAAATGCCAGCTTCGCCCCATCATCCGGGCAACCGCTACACCGAAAAGAATGGTTCCGGCAACCGCCAGCACCAGAGCCAGAACCATCTGCCAGCCAAGCCCGATCAGCATATCAGCACTGATGCGCGCGCCGAGAATGGCAACGCCGAAGCGCAGCACCTTCTTCGCAGTGAGGTCGATGCCGGCAGCGCAGCGGGCATCCTCGGTCAGAAAATGAAAAGCGATGCCGATCAGAAGCGCCATCAGCATGGCCGGCGCGCCGTAATGCTCAGACAGAAACTGCGCTGCGGTCGCGATCAGCGCACAGACAAGAAGACCGTATTTATTGATATCGAAAAAGCTGCGGACACGCGTCAGCGTATCGGCTTTTGGGCCATCATCGGCCATATTCTTCCCTCCCCGGAAGATGACGGAGAGGCCGGAGAACATTTTCCGGCCTCTCATTATCTTGCCGTCACGCGTTGGCGCGCATGTCCGCGGGGTCGATCCCGGCCACGGAAACCGGCTTTTCATAGCGTCGCGGCGGAAGGGTTCGCCCAACTCCTGATTGAGCACAACCTCGATGAAGGTGGTTTTCTTCTCCTTCATCTGCCGCTCAATTGCCTTGTCGAGCTCGGAGGAAAGCGCATCCATCGTCGTGACCTGAACACCCTCGACACCGCAGGCTTTGGCAATGTCGGCATAGCGCACGTCAAGCGAGAGTTCGGTTCCGACGAAATTATCATCGAACCACAGCGTCGTGTTGCGCTTTTCAGCCCCCACTGATAGTTGCGGAAGATCACCATGGTGATCGCCGGCCAGTCTTCCCGTTTCAACGACACCATTTCATTCATGGAAATGCCGAAGGCGCCGTCGCCGGCAAAGCCGATGACCGGGGTTTCCGGCTTGCCAATCTTGGCACCGGTGATCGCGGGGAAACCATAGCCGCATGGGCCGAACAGGCCGGGCGCAAGATATTTGCGTCCCTCCTCAAAGGTCGGATAGGCATTGCCGATGGCACAATTATTGCCGATATCCGAGGTGATAATCGCATCTTTCGGCATCGCTTTCTGGATCGCCCGCCAAGCCATACGCGGGCTCATCCGCTCCGGCTCGCGGTCACGGGCGCGCTCGTTCCAGCTTGTCCCGGCATCATCCTCCTCGTGGTCAAGCGAGGTCAACTCCTGCGCCCAGGCCGATTTGGTTTTGGCAATCAGTGCCTTGCGTTGCTCGCGGTCGGCATCACCGGCGGAACCGGAAAGCCGGTCGAGAATGCCGGTGGCGACCTTCTTCGAATCACCGACAATGCCGACCGTCACCGTCTTGGTGAGACCGATCCGGTCCGGATTGATGTCGACCTGAATGATCTCGGCATCCTTCGGCCAGTAATCGATCCCGTAGCCCGGCAGCGTGGAAAACGGATTGAGGCGGGTGCCGAGCGCCAGCACCACATCGGCCTTGGCGATCAGCTCCATCGCCGCCTTGGAGCCGTTATAGCCAAGCGGCCCGGCAAACAAAGGATGCGAACCGGGAAACGCATCATTGTGCTGGTAGCCGACGCAGACCGGCGCATCGAGCCGCTCGGCAAGCGCCTTCGACGCATCGATCGCGCCGCCAAGAACGACGCCGGCGCCATTGAGAATGACCGGGAACTTCGCCTTACTCAAAAGTGCGGCCGCACGGTCAACCGCCTCTTCGCCACCGGCAGGACGCTCGAATTCGACGATGGCCGGCAGGTCGATATCGACAATTTGGGTCCAGAAGTCGCGGGGCACGTTGATCTGCGCCGGACCGCAGGCGCGTTTGGCCTTGAGGATCACGCGGTTGAGCACTTCAGCCATCCGGGTCGGATCGCGCACTTCTTCCTGATAGGCAACCATATCCTTGAACAGCGCCATCTGCTCGACTTCCTGAAAGCCGCCTTGCCCCATGGTCTTGTTGGCGGCCTGCGGGGTGACCACCAGAAGCGGCGTGTGGTTCCAGTATGCGGTCTTGACCGGGGTCACCAGCGAGGTAATGCCGGGACCGTTCTGGGCAACCACCATCGACATCTGTCCGCTGGCCCGGCTGTAGCCATCGGCCATCATCCCGGCATTGCATTCATGCGCACAGTCCCAGAACTTGATGCCCGCTTGCGGGAACAGGTCTGAAATCGGCATCATCGCCGAACCGATAATCCCAAAGGCGTGCTGAATGCTGTGCATCTGCAGGACTTTGACGAAGGCTTCCTCGGTTGTCATTTTCATCGGGTTTCTCCTCTCCGAATTTTCGAACTCTTATTGTGGTTTCTGCGATCAGGCATTCGCGCTGTATTCCTCGCGAATAAGATCACTCAGCTTCTCGCCGATCATGATCGCCGGCGCGTTGGTGTTGCCGGAGACGATTTCCGGCATGATCGAGCAGTCGGCGACACGCAGCCCTTGAACGCCGCGCACTCTTAATCGCTCATCGACAACGGCGCGCTCATCCTGGCCCATACGGCAGGTGCCGGTCGGGTGATATATCGTCGTGGAATAATCGCGCGCCCAGGCCAGCGTGCCCTCGTAGTCATCCATCGCCAGATCACTAGCCGGTCGGAATTCCTCCGAAATCTTGGAGTTGAGCGGCGCCTGCCGTGCGATCCGCCGGGCAATACGCACACCTTCGACGACGGTGCGGCGGTCGGTCTCGGTCGAGAGATAATTGGGATGGATCTTCGGATAAGTGCGCGGGTCCGGGCCATCAAGCACGATCTCCCCCGGCTTTCCGGCCGCAGCTGGCAGACCGACATGGTGAAGGCCGAAAACGGATGCACCCCTCGCCCGGGCTGTCCGCCGACCACGGCTGGACATGAAACTGGATATCGGGCGTTTCGACATGATCGCCGGTGCGCAGGAAACCGGTGGCGAGGCTTGCGGCCATGGTCATCGGTCCAGCACGGAACAGGGCATATTTCAGCGCGATCCGGGCCTGGTTGAAAATGCTGCGCACCTCGTCGTTCAATGTCGGCTCGTTACATTTGAACACCAGACGTGCCTGAAGATGGTCCTGAAGATTACGGCCGACATCCGGGGAATGGCGCACGACATCGATACCGTTCTTCTTCAGTTGCTCCGCATCGCCGATGCCGGAAAGCATCAGAAGCTGGGGCGAATTGATGGCGCCGGATGACAGGATGACCTCGCGCCGCGCGGTCAGCAACGCCTCTGTCTCGCCGCGCGCCAAGTAGCTGACACCGGTGGCGCGGCCATCCTCGATCACAACCTTCTGCACCAGTGCGCCGGTGACGACGATCAGGTTGGGCCGCTTGCGCGCCGGCTTCAGGAATGCAACGGCGGAAGAACACCGCCGCCCCTTTCGCGCCGTGAGCTGGAAATAACCAACTCCTTCCTGCGTGGCACCGTTATAATCCGGGTTGAAGGGATAACCAGCGGCATTGGCGGCAGCCACCCAGGCATCGCAGATCGGCCGCTGCAGACGCATGTTCGAGACCGAAAGCTCGCCTTTTGCGCCGTGATACTCATCCTCGCCACGCTCCTGATTTTCAGAACGCTTGAACAGCGGCAGAACGTCCTCCCAGCTCCAGCCAGCATTGCCCATCTGGGCCCAGCGGTCATAGTCCTGGCTCTGGCCGCGCACATAAAGCAGGCCGTTCAGTGAGGATGATCCGCCGAGCACCTTGCCGCGTGGCCAGTCAAGAGAACGGCCATTAAGGCCCGGGTCCGGCTCGGTCCTGTAGCACCAGTCGACAGACGGATTGTGCATCATGCGGAAATAGCCAACGGGGATGTGGATCCACGGATTCCAGTCGGTCGGGCCTGCCTCCAGCAGCACGACACGAACGTTGGATCCGCACTCAGCCTGTTGGCAATCACACAGCCCGCCGACCCTGCTCCGACAATCACATAATCTGCTTCCAGCCGCTCCATGAGCCCCCTCAAGCCCTGAATTGCCGCCGAGGCGACGAATATTCCTTGCAAGGACAGTCGATATATGATTGAAATCGATACTGCAAGTCTCATTTTTTCAGAGGGAGGGAAGAAATGTCTGGACTGAACGAGAAGCTGCGCGGCATATCGCGGCGCGATTTATTCAAACTTTCAGGAAAATTCGGATTGAGCTCGACGCTGCTTGCGGCAAGTTCGATGGCAGGCGTCGTTACGCTGCCGCGCCTGGCACAGGCGGTCGAGTCGACCTATGAGAAGCGTTTTTCGAAGGAGCCGAAATACACGCTGAAATACGGTGCATCCGGGTTCAACGCGCGCAATCTTCTGATTGAGCGTGCCGGCTGCCTGGAATTTGCCCGCGACCTCGAATCACGCACCAACGGTCTGGTGCGCGTCGAGTTCATCGGCGACAACCAGATCTGCGGGCAGTTGAACTGCGTGGAGAAGACGCAGCTCGGCATTATCGACCTCTATGCCGCATCGACCCAGAACTCGGCCGGCGGCGCGCCCTATCTGAACGTGTTGGACTATGCCTATATGTTCCCGGGCCGGGCCTCGCAGTATCACTTCCTTTACAGCCCCGGTTCGCAGCGCATCCTGCGGGATCCGCTGGAAAAACGCCACGGGCTGAAATTCCTGTTCTCGCATTGCGAGCTGCGCGGCATCCAGCTCGGCATGAAATATGATGATCAGCCAACAATCACCAAGCTGGAGGAGCTTTTCGGCACCAAGAACCGCGTCACCGGCACACAGCTTGGCCGTATCGCCATGCAGCTCTTGAACCTCAACCCGGTTCCGATCGCCTGGGAAGAAACACTTGACGGTCTCAAGCAGGGACTGATCGACGGCGCGGAAACCTGGGCGTCTGCCGTGGCATATGCGAACATGTCACCGGTTGTCTCACAATCCGTCGACCTCAAATTCTTCTGCGGCACGGAGCACACCTCCATCTCCTCGAAGGCGTTCGACCGGTTCGAGCCGGAGGTGCAGGAAGCGGTGATGGAATCAGCCTATCTGACACAGGTACAGATTCAGGCGGCCAATGAGGCAGCGCTGGTCAAGACGGTCGGCTTCTCCGATCCGCAGCTTCCCGGCACCATCTTCGATGAATACAATGTTCGGCCTGCGTTTCTTGCAGACGACCAGATCAAGATGGCAGAGGAAATGTGCTCGCCGGAATTCAACCCCGGCCCGTGGGAACAGTGGCGCGAGCGGCTCAACAACTGGGCCGGCGGCATTGACACCTACGCTGAAATCAGCGCCATCGCCCGCGAGGTCCCGGCCGACATGAAGCCTGAAAATGTCGAACCGCGCCGCTGGTGGAAAAGCTGATCTAGCGCCAGCGACTATATAAAGACAGCCGGCACTCTGGAGGGATGCCGGCTGTTGCAGACGATCGCCGGACCGCGGCACTGCCTTTCGGCTGAAGCGCGGACGGAAACATCACTTTGGGAGGAGATGACGTTGGATTCGTTGTTTGGCGAAGCCTGGTCGATTGTTGCGGCAATACCAAGCTGGGATAGTTGGACGATAAGCAGTGCGCTTGGCACGAACGGCGCCTGGCTTGTCGGTTTTTGCGACGCTTTTTGGCGGCCTCCTCGTTGCCGTTCTGTACGGACGATTTCCAGCACTTGAGCGCCACTTCGAGAAATCGGTGATGATCTGGTCCTATCTGCTGATCGCCGCGATCATCGGGGTCGAGGTCATCCGCCGTTTCGTATTCTCGGTGCAGGCGCCATGGTCGACGACCTTGCCGCCATTCCTGTTCCTGATCATGAGCTGGGCCGGCTGCGCCTATAATCTCAAATTCCGCAACCACCTCAGCTTTGCAGAATTCCGCTCGATGATGCCACGGACCTTCCAGTTTGCCTGCCTGATCGTCGATGCCATTCTCTGGTTCACGTTTTCCTGGATCGTCGTGGTCACCTCGACTCGGGTGGTGTTCAACTCGGCGGCAAATTTCCAGATCCTGCTCGGCACCGACAATGTGATGCAGTGGTGGCTGCTGATCTCCGTGCCCATCAGCTTCATCCTGATCGCCGGACGGGCGATCGAAAATCTCGCGATCGACTATCGCAGATACAAGAATGGCGCCGACCTGATTTCCGCGTCGGCGCAATTCGGCGATTGAGGAAGAACAGATGGCTGACTCTCTTCTGATCACATTGATCTCACTCGGCGCGACCGCCTTCTTCCTGATTGGCGTACCCGTGCTGCTCGTCATCGGCCTTTGGGTCGTTGGCATGAGCCTGATGCTTGGCCTGCCGCTCGACAATCTCGGCTCCGCGCTTTCCGATGTCTTCACTGACGGCTTTGCGCTGCTGGCGATGCCGCTGTTCATCCTGACGGGTGACCTGATCAACCAGTCCGGGATTGCCCGGCGCATGTCCGATTTCGCCTATTCCTGCCTCGGCTGGATGCGCGGCGGCCTGGCCATGGCGGCCATCGGCGCCTGCGGCCTGTTCGCGGCGATCTCCGGTTCCAACTCGGCGACGACGGCAACCATTGGCGCCATGCTGCATCCGGAAATGAAGAAGGGCGGCTATGACGAGCGCTTTTCTGCAGCAACGGCAGCAGCCGGCGGCACGCTCGGCATCATCATCCCGCCGTCGATCATCTTCATCGTCTACGGCTTCCTGATGAATTTGCCGATCTCGGACCTGTTCGTGGCTGGCATCATTCCGGGCCTGTTGATGGGGTTGTCGATGATGTTCTTCTGCTGGCTGATCTGCCGCAGAAATGGCTGGGGCCATATCATCGCGCTTCAGCCCTCTCGCGTCATCAAGACGGCCATCGGCTCATGGCTCGGCTTCTTCGCCATCGGCATCGTGTTGTGGGGATTTATACCGGTAAATTCTCGCCGACCGAGGCCGCTGCCGTCACCGTCGGCTTCTGCGTGCTGGTCGGCTTCCTGTCGCTGCCGCTTCACCGGATGATGGGATCGCCCTCCGAAGACCGCCCCCCAACGAGCGCAGCTATGGGGAAATGCTGGTGGTGCGCGGCTTCACTCCGCTCGACATCCCCTCAATCACCCTGCGCTCAGCTCAGATCACAGGCATTCTCGCCCCACTGATCGCAATCTCTGTGGTCATGCAGCAGATCCTCTCGGTCATGGGCGCTGAACAGGTGATCGGCGATTTCGTGCGCTCCATGGGCGGCTATTATCCAGTCCTGTTTACAGCGATGGCGCTGGTCTTCATTACAGGCATGGTGCTGGAAAGCCTGCCGACAACGATCATCATGGCGCCGATACTGGCACCGATTGCAGCCTCCATCGGCGTCGATCCGATCCAGTTTGCCGTGGTCTTCCTGATCGGTGCCTCAATCGGCTTCATCACACCGCCCTATGGCCTCAATCTTTACGTCGCATCGGGCGTGACCGGCGTGTCCTATTTCAGGATATTGCGCTATATCTATCCCTATATCGTTGCGCTGGTTGCAGTCTGGTTTCTGGTCGCGCTTGTCCCGTCACTCTCGACAATGCTCATCCCGCAGCGATGAAACGGCGCTTCGCCATCTGCCAGATTTAATGAAAGCGGTTGGAATATACATTGGACGATCAAGTCAAAGACGGACAGATACCGACAAACCTCCGGCTTCTGCTGGTGCTTGAGGCGCTGGCGGAAAAAGGATCGCCGGTCACGCCGACCGAGGTGAACCAGCAACTCGGCCTGCCGAAACCGACCATCCACCGGCTATTCGCCACGCTTGAGGCTGAGGGCTTCATTCAGCGCGAGATCGATGGCCGCGGATATTGTCCGGGCCGGAGACTGCGGGTGATGTCGGCGGGCATCCTGTCGTCCCTGCGTATCAGAACAGCGCGCGTGGCAATCCTGACCGAGCTTGCCGAGGCGATCAACGAGACCTGTAATATCTCGCTGCCGGACCTTGATGCGATGATCTATCTGGAGCGCGTGGAAACCAAATGGCCACTCCGGATCCAGCTGCCCGTCGGCACTCGCGTGCCGTTCTATTGCACAGCCAGCGGAAAGATGTATCTGAGCTCGCTCGACCGCAAGCATCTCGAAAACTATCTGAACGCGACCGAACTGACGGCAGGCGCGGCCAACACCATCACCACACCAGGAGACCTTGTTGCTGAAATCGAACGGGTGGGGGCCTGCGGTTATGCGACGGATAATGAGGAATTCATGGACGGTATGATCGCGGTTGCCGTACCGATCCGCGACAGTTTCGGTCGCCTGGTCTCCGCACTTTCCTTCCATGCACCGCTGCAGCGCCTCTCGCTGGAAGAGGCCCTCGGTCACCTCGGTCTTCTGCATGCTGCCGCCGAAAAGCTTTCGGCGCTGATCAGCAAGTAGACCGGCGCATGAGAAAGCAGACGCAGCCGGTCTTTATGCTCAACGATAGATCGCCGTGACGGCTTCCTCGCCGGCACGGACAAAGCCGCGATACATGCCCTCCGAATTAAACGGCAGGGTTATGTTGCCCTCCCGGTCGACGGCGATGACACCGCCGGAGCCGTCATTTTCGGCAAGATCGACCATCACCACATGTTTCGCCGCCTGTTCGAGGCTTTCGCCCGCATACCGCATGCGTGCCGCGATTTCGGATGCCGCCGTCCAGCGGATGAAGATTTCACCGTGGCCCGTGCCGGAAACAGCACAGGTCGCGTTATCGGCATAGGTTCCCGCGCCGATCATCGGAGTATCGCCGATGCGGCCTGCAGCCTTTCCGGTCCAGCCGCCGGTCGAGGTGGCAGCCGCCAAATTGCCTTCGCTGTCGCAGGCAACGGCACCGACCGTGCCATGTCGTCGCGCCGGGTCATCATTGTCTTCACCAGCTGCCTTCAATTTGAGCGTCTCCTGCAGCGCATCCCAGCGAGCCTGGGTAAAGAAATAGTCCTTGCCACAAAATTCCAGGCCGGCCTTGCGGGCAATCTCCAGAGCGTTCGGTCCGGTCATGCAGACATGCGCCGTCTGTTCCATCACCGCACGAGCAGCACGAACCGGGTTTTCGGGCCGAAAATGCTGGCGACGGTACCCGCCCTGCGGTCTCGGCCGTCCATGACCGCGGCGTCCATTTCCTGTTCGCCATGGTCCGTGAAAACGGCCCCGCGCCCGGCGTTGAATAGCGGCTCATCTTCCAGCGCGCAGACGGCTTCGGTGACCGCATCAAAGGCACTGCCGGCCTTTCTCAGAACGGCCTCGCCGGCTTCAAGCGCGCGGCGCAGGCCGGCGTGATAGGCCGCTTCCCTTCCGGCGTCATCTTCGATTTCAGGATGGTTCCGGCCCCGCCATGGACCGCGAGAGAATAGCGCATGTGTTACCCCTTCAGCCCGGATTGTTGTGCACAATAGCGGGCGATATCGGCATGGGTGGCTATCCAGCAATCGCCCTTTGCCGTGATGTGAGACAGAAGTTCTTCCAGAATGAAGATACGTGAACGATAGCCGGTGATATGCGGATGCATGGTCAGAAGGAATAGCCCGCCCTCTTCATAGGCACCGTCAAATTCACGCCGGAAGATATCAAGGACATCGGCGGGCGGCGTATAGGGCCGCTGCGCGCCAAACCGGTTCATCATGAAATAGACGGCGTCATCGCGGATCCACTCGACCGGCAGTTCGACAATTCCCGTTTTCTCGCCATTATCGAGAATTTCATAAGGATCGTCATCGGCAAACAGCGAGCTGTCATAAAGAAGGTCGAGTTCGCGCGCGATTTTCAGCGTCGCATCGGAATAGTCCCATGACGGCGTGCGCATGCCGACGGGCCGGTTGCCGGTGATCTTCTCCAGCGTGTCGGCAGACCGCAGCATCAGTTCGCGCTCCTTGTCGGCCGGCACCTCAGCATTTCGCTCGTGAATCCAGCCGTGAAGCGCGATCTCGTGGCCGTCGTCCGTCAGCGATTTCTGTTCCTCCGAATGGAGTAGAGCGGAAACGGCGGGCACGAAGAAGCTCACCTTCGCGCCATAGCGGTCCAGCACCTTGCGGATACGTGGAATGCCGCGCCTGGCGCCGAACTCACCCCAGCTCAAACGGCCGGGAGACTGTCCGCCATCGCGTAGTTCGTTTGTCTCGTGGTCACTGTCGAAACTCAGAGCCACGGCGCACCGCGCACCGCCCGGCCAGGCCTTTGGCAGCAGATTTTTCCCCGCACGAACCTGATTAACCCGGCCGCGCCAGATCGCCTCGTCCCATTCATAGGGTTCGCTCATGCGTGGCCTCCATCGACCGATAGTATTTGTCCGCTGATCCAGCCCGCCTGCGGCGCGGCCAGAAAGGCCACGGCGTTTGCAACATCCTGCGGCTGACCGAGGCGCCGCATATGAATACCGTCAATCACCGACTTCGCCGCGCCGCCCCGAAGGCCGACCATTGCGTCTCAGTCGACGGGTTGGACAGAATGAAACCCGGCGCCACGGAGTTGACTGTGATACCGAAGGGGCCGAGTTCGAGCGCCAGTTGTTTTGTCAGCCCGACGAGCGCGTGCTTGGCGCTGGCATAGGCCTGAATGCCGGTGAGGCTCGGCCGCAACCCCGCGCCGGATGAAATGGTGATAATCCGGCCTGCGCCGCGCTCTTTCATGCCCGGTGCCACGGCCTGCGCGCACCAAATGGCGGCATCGACATTGGCCTCAAAGATCACGCGCCAGTCATCGACGCCGATCTCTTCGATGGGCCGCCCGATCTGCCCGCGCACACCGCCAGCCGATGTCACCAGCCCGTCAATGCAGCCAAAATGCGCGATCACGGACTGAATGGACTTGTGCGCACCATCGCGGGTACCGAGGTCGCACTGATGAAGGCTGATGCCAGCCTCGCGTAGCGGTTCCATGCCTGTACCATCGATATCGATTGCCGCGACTTGCGCGCCCGAGTCCTTCAACTGACGGGCAATGGCCGAACCAATCCCCTGCGCCGCGCCGGTCACGGCGAAAACCTTGCCTGAAAGATCTAGCTGCACAGCCGCACCATCTCATCCACCAGCACTGACGATTGCTGGCGCCTGCCATCCTCGATGTCGTGGACAAGCTCGACCATTTTTGCCAGGGCAGGAACCGCCAGCCCGTGCGAGGCAGCCAGCGGAATCATCGTGCCAATCTGCGCATCGATCTCAGTCTTGCGCTTGCGCACGGCAAGGTCGCGCCAGATGCCGGAATGCGTCTTGGCCGTCTTGCGGTTATGCGCCACCATCTTTTCAAGTGCCGCGCGCATTCCTTCGGGGTCGGCGGACAAAAAGGCTTTCGGATCGAAACCATTGAAACCAAGCGGGCTGACGCCTTCGGCTTCGGCCAGTTTCATCACCTCATGGCCGAGCCTTTCATAGACCATCCGATGTTCGGGCCGCGCCATCGCATCAGACATGGAATCAGGCGTCAGAGCAGTGCAAAACAACAGCGAGCCGTAGCCCATCTTGCCCCAGAGATACCCCCAGATATTGTCGGTGGCGACAGCCTCGGGTTCGACCAACGATAAAAGCTGATGGATCTCGGCAACACGCGGTGTCATCCGGCCATCGAGTTCGCCAACAGCAACGGCGGCACGGTTTCCGTAGAGGATACGCCCCGGTTCCAGCCAGTCTGCGCCGAAATTGACAAAGCAGCCGACGGTATTCTCCGCGCCGATCCTTTCGGCAATCACCTTTTCATTCAGACCGTTCTGCGCCGAAACAACATAGCCGCCCGCAGACAGATGTGGCGCGAGCATTTCAAGCGCTGCAGCGGTATGGTGGGCCTTCACCGAAAGAAAAACACGATCGAACCGCCCCTGCAATCTCGTCCGGCGTACTTGCCGGCAGGATTTGCGTGAACTCTTCCACCGGACCTTCAATCCTCAGGCCCGTCATGCGCATCGCCTCGACATGCTCCGGCACGATATCGACCATATGCACCTTATGGCCGGCGCGTGCGAAATAGGCACCGAGGACGCCGCCGATCGCGCCAGCGCCCCAGATCAGAATAGTGGAATCACTCATGCCCAGTCGCCTTCCAGCAGGGAACGGGTTTCCTCAACGGCAACCGACCAGACGCGCTCCATGTCCTCATCGGGGCGTTGGTAAAACCCACCGTAATTGCCATCGCCGATCAGTTCGCGCACACCGGCGGAATTGCGGTCGCGCAACCGGTCAAAGTCTACATAGGGCTTCTGTTCGGCAGGCATGGCGCGGCCGGGAAGCCGGGTCCAGGGAAATTCTCCATCCAGCTTGCGTGGCTGGCGACGGGATCGATCTCGCGCACGGTTGCCATGGTCTTCGGCGCCCGCCACCAATCATGAAAACGGCAGCGCGCGCCCTCATTCTGCTCCATCCACTCCATGGTCACCGGTTGCACCGGCGAATTACCGCCATGGCCGTTGACGATAAGGATGCGACGGAAGCCGGTCGCATAGAGGCTGTCGAGAATATCTGAGATGAGCGCGGCGTAGGTCGTAAGCTTCAGCGTGACGGACCCCGGAAACGCCATGAAATAGGGCGTCAGCCCGTAGGCGACGGCGGGAAACACAGGAACGCCAAGCGGGGCAGCCGCATCCGCCGCCACTTTTTCGGACAGGATGCTGTCGACTGAGAGGCTGAGCCAGGCATGCTGCTCCGTGCTGCCCAGCGGCAGAATGCAGCGATCGTCGTTCTTCAGGTATTCTTCGATCTCAAACCAGTTGCTGTCGGAAATTTTCAACGTTGCCTCTCCGTTTTTCATGACTTTTGTTCTGTAGGCTTCAATTGTCGGAAGCAGTTCCTTGCGCACCGAATGAATGTCCGGCGTGTGCCGGTATTCGAAAGCGATCTGGTCGGGCCGCAGTGTTTCAAGCAGGTATTCCGCTCCGGTGGCGTAGACCAGAACATCGGCGCGGGTGATCGCCTCCTCAATGCCGGGTTCACCGCGCACCACCATCGTCAGTTCTGTGATATGCGGGCCGAACCGGCGGATACCCGCCTTCATCAGCGTGACGAAGGTATCGAAATAGGAATAGCCGACGACTTCTGCATCGGTTGCAAGCGAGGCGAGCGAAACCCGCGTGGCCTCATCAGGAATGAGAGTAACGCCGGTGATCGGCGTCTCGGCGAAATAATCGCGTGCAGACTTCAGAAGGCTGCGCGGCGAAATCACCAGATCAACACTTTCAGGCGCAACATCCTTCAATGTATCCATGGTCGCAACCGAAAGCACATCGCCATGAGCCAGATGCCGACGCAGGGCCTGCGCATAGGCCTCGGTCGCCTCGATGAAATTGCCGACGATCAGAAGCCGCATATTCATATGCGGCCTGCTGGAAACCATGGAAACGCGCGTTGCGAGTTCAGTGGGCGAAATGCCGCAATCGCGACCGAGATCCACCAGTTCGGCGATCCGCATGTCGAGTTCACGCAGACGGACCTGATTTGCGGCAACCGAAATGCTTTTGACGAATGTGCCTGAACCGACCCGGCCTTCGGTATGCCCGACTTCCTGCAGAGCCGCATAGACCGTGCTGACCGTAACCGGGGAAATGCCGAGCCTGGACGCAAGCGAGCGGACCGACGGCATGCGACCGCCTGCCGGAAGCTCGCCCGAGGCGATGCCGAATTCCAGCGCTCCGCGCAACTGCACCGAAACGGGAACAGAGGACTTGCGATCAATGGCATCGACGATGCGATCCATTGCCTGATCGAATTGCACCTGAGTGTCTATCATAGTGTTATAATGAACAAAAACACCAAGCCTGCCAAGCCTTTGAACCGACAGTTTTTATGTTTTCAAAACGATATTTGTCTCAAATCAGGGTTGACCGTATTAAAAACCGGGACTATCGTATCAATCAGTTGAAACAAAGGGAACAATCCTGATGAATAAATCTCTTCTCCGCTCGGCCGTCACTGCTCTTGCGCTCATGGCCGCAGCGCCCGCAGTGCTCGCCGAAGACCTGATCATCGGTCTGCGCGCCGGCCCTGACTCGATCGACCCGCACTGGTCGACGCTCGGAAGCCAGGCAGAAGCGCTTCGCCACATCTACGACACGGTTGTCGATGTCGATGACAAGCTGCAGCTTAAGCCGGGCCTTGCCGTCAGTTGGGAGCCGATTGACGACACAACCTGGGAATTCAAGCTGCGTGAAGGCGTCAAATTCCATGACGGATCGGACTTTACCGCCGAAGACGTCAAGTTTTCCATCGAGCGCATTCCGGAAGTCACCGGTCCGATGCCGATGACGCTCTACACAAAATATGTCGACAGTGTCGAAGTGGTCGATGACTATACGCTGCGCGTCCACACCAAGGGCATGGCACCAGCCCTTCCCAACGACTTTACCCGCCTTTTCGTCGTTTCCTCCGGCACAGGCATGGAAGCCCGCAACGAGGAGTTCAACTCAGGCGAAGCCGCCATCGGCACCGGCCCCTACAAATTCGTTTCCTGGGAGCCGAAGGGCGATCTCGTGCTTGAACGTTTCGACGATTACTGGGGCGAAGAGCCTGCATGGGAAACGGTCGTCCGCCGCGAAATTCCAGACGATGCAGCCCGCGTTGCAGCACTGCGTTCCGGCGATGTCGACATGATCAACTATGTCCCGGCCTCCGACTATCTGGCTTTCCAGAACGACGACAGCCTGGAAACCTTCATCTCCGACTCGATCTACATCCTCAACATCGCGCCAAGCGTGAAGGACGAAGAGCCGCAGCCGATCACGGTCAACGGCAAGCCGGTTGACGGCAATCCGCTGCAGGATCTGCGCGTACGCAAAGCGCTCGATCTCGCCATCAACCGCGACATCCTGGTTGATGTCGTGCTCGAAGGCCTTGGCAACCCGGCCAACCAGCTTATGCCGGAAGGTTTCTTCGGCTATACTGACAAGCTTGGGGCCCGTGAATACGACATCGAACAGGCCAAGGCCCTGCTTACCGAGGCCGGTTATCCGGACGGGTTCGAGATCGATTTTACCTGCACCAACAACCGCGTTCCCGGCGATGCTGTCGTCTGCGAGGCGCTTGCACAGATGTGGTCCCGTCTCGGCCTGAAGGTGAACGCCCAAGCGCTCAACGGCACGGTCTTCTTCCCCGCAGCGGCACGTGAGGAATACACGATGACGATGTCCGCATGGGGCACGCTCACGGGTGAAGCCGCCTATACCTACGGTGCGCTGGCGCACTCAAGGATGCGGAAAAGGGTTTCGGCAACTTCAATCGCACCGGATATTCCAACCCGGAATTCGACAAGGTCTTTGAAGAGGGCACTCAGACGCTCGACGCCGACGCACGCCGCAAGCTCTATGAGGAAGCCTCCTTCATCGCCATGGACGACCGCGCTCTGATCCCGACCGTCATTCTGCAGACCGTCTGGGCCGCCGATGCCGACACGCTTGAGATCACGCCTCGTGTCGACCAGGAAACGCGCGCCTACGAAATCAAGCCTGCTGAGTAAGGTGGACCGCTGAACACCCTTGCGAGAGGGTATCAAGTGCTGCGGCCGACACCGGCCGCAGCCAATCATCGGCGAATGACCACCGGCAGGTGCCGGCAACCCGCATTCGTACGATATTCAGCGCGTCGCAAATACGCGCACGCTTAAATCCAAGAGGCTCGGATGCTCGGTTTTCTTGTCCAGCGGCTGCTGCAGGCCGTTGTTGTCATCTTTGCAATGTCGATCATTGTGTTTCTGGGTGTCTACGCCATCGGCAATCCGATTGACGTGATGATTGACCCGGGCGCGACCCAGGCAATTCGCCAGAAGCTGATCGAGCAATACGGCCTCGACCAGCCGCTTTGGCAGCAATACTGGACATTCCTGTCCAATGTCGTCCATGGCGACCTCGGCACTTCGATGGTCTACAATGTCTCGGTGATCAAGCTGGTGTTCTCGCGGCTTCCGGCGACCGTGGAACTGGTTTTCGTCGCTGTGATGATTGCCACGCTGATCGGCATTCCGGCCGGCATCTATGCGGGCTACCGCCCGAACAGCCTACTCGCCAGGGCGATCATGGCGCTTTCGGTTCTCGGCTTTTCGGTCCCCACCTTCTGGATCGGTATGCTGCTGGTTATGGCCTTTGCCGTCAATCTCGGCTGGCTGCCCTCGGGCGGGCGCGGCGATGTCAGCTCGTTCCTCGGCCTGCGCACTTCGCTTGCGACGGTCGACGGCTGGCGGCATGTGATCATGCCAGCCTTCAATCTGTCGCTGTTCATGATGGGGCTTCTCATTCGCCTCACCCGTGCCGGCATGGTCGAGGCGATGCAGACGGACTATGTGAAATTCGCGCGCGCGCAAGGTCTGCCGGACAGGCAGATCGTTTTCAGCCATGTGCTGCGCAACATTTCGATCCCGATCGTCACGGTTTTCGGGCTGGAACTCGGCTCGACGCTCGCCTTTGCCGTCGTCACCGAAAGCGTCTTCAACTGGCCGGGCATTGGCAAGCTGATCATCGACAGCATCCTTCAGCTCGACCGACCTGTTATGGTCACATATCTCATTCTCGTGGTGATCCTGTTCGTGCTCATCAATCTCGTCGTCGATATCGTCTATGCCCAGCTCGACCCGCGTGTTCGGCTGAAAGGAGGCAAGTGATGACCGACGCAACATCTGCGGCAGCCCCGGTGGAAACCCGCCTGGCCCGCTTCCGCAATTTCTGTTCCGACTTCGCCCGTTCGCCGGTCGCCGTGATTTCCCTGATCCTGATCGTGAGTTTGCTGTTCGTGTCGTTTGCGGCCCCTCTGGTCTCCCCCAGGATCCATACGACATGGCGAAACTCGACTGGATGGACGCGTTTTTAAAGCCGGGAACCGTCGGCTCGGGCGGCTACACGCATCTTCTCGGCACTGACAATGTCGGCCGCGACATGCTGTCGGCGATCTTTTACGGTCTGCGCACCAGTTTCATCATCGGCCTTTCCGCCGGTGCGCTGGCGCTGTTCGTCGGCATCTGCATCGGCCTGTCGGCGGCCTATTTCGGCGGACGGATCGAGGCATTTCTGATGCGTATCGTCGACCTGCAATTGTCGATGCCGGCCATTTTGCTTGCACTGGTCCTTGTCGCCGTTCTCGGTCAGGGCGTGGGCCAGATCATCTTGGCGCTGGTGGTTGCCCAATATGCATACTTCGCCCGCACCACCCATGGCGCCGCAACGGTGGAACGCAGCAAGGATTATATCGAAGCCGCCCGTTCCACGCCGCTCCCCACCAGCCGTGTGTTGTTCCGTCATCTCCTGCCGAACGTGCTGCCACCGCTGATCGTGGTGGCAACGGTACAGGTCGCCAGTGCGATTGCGCTGGAAGCGACCCTCTCCTTCCTCGGCGTTGGCCTTCCGCTCACCGAACCTTCGCTCGGGTCGCTGATCGCCAACGGCTTCAAATACATCCACACGGACCGGTACTGGCTGTCGATCTATCCGGGCCTGTTCCTGATGGTCACCGTGGTAACGATCAATCTGGTCGGCGACCAGGTCCGCACCGTTCTTGATCCGAGGCGCAGCAGATGACCAAAGCACTTGACGTCCGGGGCCTGACGACCCGGTTTGAAACACGCAGCGGCGACGTCACGGCCGTCAACAATGTCAGCTTCTCGGTCGAACGCGGCCGGATCATGGGCCTTGTCGGCGAAAGTGGATCAGGCAAGAGCGTCACTGGCTTTTCCATTCTTGGCCTCGTCGAGGAGCCCGGTCATATCAGCGGCGGCGAAGTGCTGGTGGAAGGCCAGGATCTGCGCGCGCTGAAACCGGAAGCGCTGCGCAAACTGCGCGGTTCCAAGGTTGCAATGGTATTCCAGGACCCGATGATGACACTGAACCCGGTGTTGAGGATTGGCGACCAGATGGCGATGGCCGTGCGCGTGCACGAGAACATGTCGAAACGCGCCGCATGGGAACGCGCCCGCGAAGCCCTTGAAATCGTCGGCATACCCGCCGCCGGTGAACGGCTGAAGGCGTATCCGCACCAGCTCTCCGGCGGCATGCGCCAGCGCGTGGCGATTGCGACGGCACTTCTGCACCGCCCCGCCGTCATCATCGCCGATGAGCCGACCACGGCGCTCGACGTCTCGATCCAGAGCCAGATCCTCGCGGAAGTTCGCCGGCTTGCCGACGAGACAGGAACGGCAATCGTCTGGGTCACCCACGACCTTGCCGTCATCTCCAGCCTCGCAGACGACATCTGCGTGATGTACGCCGGACGGATCGTGGAGCGCGGCACCGCCGAAGACGTGATCGCCGCCCCGCGCCACCCCTACACGGTCGGGCTGATCGGTTCCGTGCCAAGCCTACATGAACCGGGCGCACATCTGCCGCAGATCCCCGGCTCAACACCGCAGCTTGCCAATCTGCCGTCGGGCTGTCCGTTCAGGCCGCGCTGTCCGCGCGCGAGCGATCTCTGTGCCACCGAGCCGCCGCTCATCGAAACCGGCAGTCATTCGGTTTCCTGTCATCGCCCGATGGAGGCCCCATGAACCAGCCACTTCTTAAGATCGAAGGCGTTCACAAGCGCTTTACCCGCAAGTCCGGCCTTGTCATGCAAGGTATTGATCGGCTCACCGGCAGGCCTTCGGGCTCAACCGTTCACGCGCTCTCCGACATTTCGCTGTCGGTAACCGAAGGTGAAGTTCTGGGTCTTGTCGGGGAATCGGGTTGCGGCAAATCCACGCTCGGGCGGATCATATCGGGCATCTATACACCAAGCGATGGCGAGGTTTTCCTCAAGGGAGCGCCCGTTGCCCGCAAGCGCGGGAACAACGTCGAAAAGCTCACCACCAAGGTCCAGATGATCCACCAGGACCCGTTTGCAAGCCTCAATCCGCGCATGAAGGTGGGAGAGACCATTGCCGAGGGGCCGCGCATTCACGGGATCGTCAAGGCCAATGCTGTGCGCGCACGGGTGCGCAGCCTCTTGCAGCAGGTGGGGCTTGAAGCCGCCTATGCCGATCGCCTGCCACACCAGTTTTCCGGCGGCCAGCGCCAGCGTATCGCCATTGCCCGCGCGCTTGCCATGGAGCCGGAACTGCTGGTACTCGATGAGGCCGTCGCCTCGCTTGACGTCTCAATCCAGGCACAGGTGTTGAACCTGTTCATGGATCTGCGCCGCGAACTGGGCCTCACGGCCATCTTCATCAGCCATGACCTTTCGGTCGTGCGTCATGTGTGCGACCGTGTGGCAATCATGTATCTCGGACGCATCGTCGAGCTTGCTTCCGCTGAAGAGCTTTATGCCAGGCCGCTTCATCCGTACACAAAGGCTCTGTTCGCCTCGATCCCAAAGCTTGGCGCCGGACGCGGATCGTTTCAGCCGATCGAGGGGAGATCCCTCGCCGCTCAACCCGCCGAAGGGCTGCGCCTTTCATCCGCGCTGTCCGATGGCCGGACCGAGATGCAAAACGGAGCTGCCGCGCCTGAAACCGGCGGAAGCCGGCAGCGCGCAGGTGGCATGCCACCTCAACGACGGCGGCACCGCCGTGACACCGAAAACGGAGGCAGCATGATCGAATTTTCAAACCGCATCGCCGAGATCAACGACATTCTCTGTGCCGTCAACATGCTGCAATGGGATGCGCGCGTAATGATGCCCGCAGGCGGAGCGGCAACCCGTGGCCAGCAGATCGCAACGCTGAAGGCAATGGCGCGTGGATTGTTACTTGACGGAGCAACGGAGGAAACGGCCGAAGCCGTGCTCGCCAGCAACGCCACTGAACGCAACCGCCGTGCTGCCGAAGCCGTTCTTTCAGCCCGCAAGTGGCATATGAGCGTGCCACCCGAACTCCTGAAGCGTCAGGACGAGAATCTCGATCATCGCCGGGCGTGTCTGGGCCAGGGCGCGGGCGGAAGGCGATTTCAGCCTGTTCCGGCCGCACCTTTCCGAAATCGTGACGCTGGCGCGGCAAACGGCCGACGCCATCGGCTATGAAGCGCACCCCTATGATCCGATGGTGCAGATCTATGAACCCGGCGAAAGTGCCGCATCGCTAAAGGCGTTGTTCGATGATCTTCGCGATGGCATCAAACCGGTACTGGAGGCAGCCCTCAAGCGACCCAAGCCGCGTACAGATTTTCTCTATCGTGACTATCCGGTCGAAACACAGAAGGCGCTCTGCGCGGAACTTGCCGAGCACCTCGGTCTCGACATGGATCGCAGCCGCCTTGACACCGCCGTCCATCCCTTCGAGATTTCCTTCACCCGTCAGGATGTGCGCATCACCTCGCGCTGGAACCCGAACTATCTTCCGATGTCGATCTTCGGCACCATGCACGAAACCGGCCATGCGATGTATGAACAGGGGTCGATCCGGAACTGACGCGCTCGGCTCATACCACCGACATGATCGGCCTTTACGCCGTCGGCGGGAGTAGTTTCGGTATGCATGAAAGCCAGTCGCGGCTATTTGAAAATCACATCGGACGCTCGGCTGATTTCTGGGCGCTCCATTTCGACCGCCTGAAATCCCATTTTCCCGATCAACTTGGGGATGTCAGCGAGGCGGAGTTTGTGTGCGCCGTCAACCGCACGGAGCCCGGACTAGTGCGCGTGGAGGCCGATGAGCTGACCTATGACCTGCACATTATGCTGCGGGTCCGCATCGAAATGGCACTGATGGACGGCTCGCTTGCCGTCGACGACGTCCCCGAAGCCTGGAACACCGCCATGCGTGAGGACCTCGGCATCGACGTTCCGCATGACGGACTTGGCTGCCTGCAGGACGTGCATTGGTCGAGCGGCTATATCGGCTCGTTCCCGACCTACACGATTGGCAATGTCACCGCAGCCCAGATCATGGCGCGGCTGGACGAAACCGAGCCCTCGCTGCGCGATGCTGCCAAAATGGGCGATTTGGCCCCACTCAGGGCAAGGCTTGGCGCAATTGTCTGGCAGCACGGCCGCTCCAAAACCGACGCGAAATGCTGGCGGAGATCGGGGCGGATGCTCAAGACTGCAAACCTTATCTCGACTATCTCAGCGGCAAATTCACCTAGGCCGCAACATCGAGCGGCTAAGGCTCCAGTTGATATACGGGCCATAAATGAGTGCGGGCGCCGGATCACTCCGGCGCCCGCTTATTCTCCGCTACCGCGCTTCAGTTGTTAAAGTTGCCCATGCTGCGCGGCATCTGCGGCTGACGCTGATTGCCGGCCGGGCCCTGACCGCCAGGCTGCTGCGGTCCCGTGCCCATAACCGACAGTTCGGATACGGCAACCTTGCCGTCGCCGTCGGTGTCGAGATACTGGAAATGACGCGCAAACATTGGCCGGCCGACCTCAACCTGGAAGGCCTCGAATCTGTCCAGCGAAAGGAAGCCGTCGTTATTGGCATCAAACGCACCAAGTTCGCCCATCATCGCCGGACCGTTGCCGCGTGTTCCGTTTCCAGTGCCACGCATGCCGCCGGGACCGAAATCACCCTGCGGCCCGCCCTGCCGGCCGTTCATCGTGCCGGGGCCATAATTGCCCGGGTCATTGTTGCGCATCGCCGTCCAGCCGGTACCATTTCCACCCTGTGCGACGCCGTTCTGGGCGTAACCACGGGCCTGTCCCGCCTGCTGGCGGTCCTGCATCATACCCTGGCGCGCACCCTGCCCTCTCGCGCCCCCTGCGGGCCGTTGCAATCCGTCATCATCTGCCGCCCGCCCTGACCGCGACCACCCCAATTGTCGTCGGGCCCAGCCGCCAATGCGGGAACGGCGGCACCGCCGATGAGTGCTGCAACCAGTCCTGCTGCGAAAATCGTTCTGCGTTTCATGACATCGCTCCTTTTCGGTTTTTCGATGTCGCCAATCTGCTCCCTCACTGTCGCAGAAGAATGCCGAGACCGCCCTCAATTGTATCCATTGGTCGCAAGGCAGGGCATCTGATACAAAACGTGACACAGTTTTGCGCAACCGGCCCCAAGCCTGCGCTATGATAAGGTCATGAGCAAAGAACCCCACATCCTGATCGTCGACGATCACCGCGAAATCCGCGATGCGGTGTTAAGCTACTTGCAGCGTAACGGCTACCGGGCCACCGCCGCCCGCGACGCGACGGAGATGGACGACAAGTTGCGCGGCGGAAGCTTTGACCTGATCGTTCTCGACGTGATGATGCCGGGCGAGGACGGCATTTCCGTCTGCCGCCGCTTGAGTGCCGACGGCAGCATACCGATCCTGATGCTGACAGCACTCGGCGAGGAGACCGACAGGATCATCGGCCTGGAAGTCGGTGCTGACGACTATCTGCCGAAACCCTTCAATCCGCGCGAGCTTCTGGCGCGCATCCGTGCCATCCTGCGCCGATCGGACCGGCAGCCGCGTTTTCCGGCGCGCCGGCTGGTGAAAAACTCCGTTTCGCGAACTGGACACTCGACACCGACACACGCCGCCTTGCCGCCGATGACGGGCGTGATGAGGTTTTGACCACGGCAGATTTCCGGCTCTTGACTGTCTTGCTGTCGCGCCCGCGCTTTGTGCTCAGCCGCGAGCAGTTGCTGGACGCGACTTCCGGACGCAGCGCCCATGTTTTTGATCGCACCATCGATAACCAGATCAGCCGTCTGCGCCGCAAAATAGAACGCGATCCCGCAACGCCAGAAATCATCGTGACGGTGCGCGGCGGCGGCTACAGCCTCGCCTGCGATGTGGAGCATGTGCCGTGAGACCGCTTCTTCCACGCACATTGCGCGGCCAGATCATCGCGCTCATCGTTATGGCGCTCGCCATCGCCCAGTCGCTGACGTTGTGGCTGTTTGTGGATCAGCGTGCACTCGCGGTGCGATCGGCGCTCGCCATTGAGGCGGCAGACCGCGCCGGTAACACGACGCAACTCCTGGAAGATGCGCCGCAGGACCTCAGGGCCGAGATATTGCAGGCGGCAAGCTCTTCCCTCGTTCAATTCAGCGTGGGCGAAACTCCACTGGTCACAGATCAGAACGCCAGTGCGCCGAGCTGGATCGAACGGCGGATCCGCTCCGTGTTTGCCCGCGATGATCCACGTACCATCCGCGTCGACCTGCACAGCGATCAATCCCGACCTCCGCGTGTCGGCCCCGTTCCCGGCGCAGTACCGGGTGCAGGCGCAATGCGCGGCATGAACCAGATGCGCCAACCGCCGAACCAGCCACCTGCTAGTGCCGTCGAGCTCAACCTCTCCATTGCGCTTGACGACGGTAACTGGCTGAATGTCACGTCCCGGTTTCGTGACCCGCCCTATCAATGGGTCTGGTCGGAGGTCCTGCCTTTCGCGATTACGGCTATCCTGCTGGTGGTCGTGCTGTGGGCTGCTTTATCCCGACTGATCGGCCCCCTGCGTAAACTTGCCAGAGCCACCGACCGGCTCGGACGGGGCGAAGATGTCGAGCCTCTTGACCTTACCGGTCCCGATGAAATGCAGAAGCTGGCGGCCTCGTTTAACGACATGCAGGCCCGGCTTGATCGGTTCGTACGCGAGCGCACGCAAATGCTCGGCGCACTCGGCCATGACCTGCGCTCACCGTTGACCGCGCTGCGCGTGCGCGCCGAAATGGTGGAGGACGCGGAAACGCGTGTGCGGATGATTGCGACGATCGACGAAATGCAGGAGATGGTCGAGGCAACACTCACTTTTTCCCGGGGCATGTCACTGAGCGGACCGGTGGAAACGGTAAGTCTGCCAGCATTTCTTGGCGCGCTCACGCAAGAGCTGCGTGAAACCGGCGCATCCGTCACCTCCGGTGCAATCGCCGACGTCACACTGCGCGTCAGGACCACGGCTATGCGACGCGCACTCCGCAACCTTCTTGAAAACGCCGTGCGCTACGGGCAGCGAACCACGATTTCCGCAATTGCTGAAAACGGGCAGGCTGTCATTTTCATCGATGATGAAGGCCCCGGGATTCCAGACGAAAGTATGGTCCGCGTCTTCGATCCGTTTGTGCGGCTTGAAAAATCGCGCTCGCGCGATACGGGTGGCGTCGGTCTCGGACTTTCGATCGCGCGAACCACCGTCCTCGCCCATGGCGGCAAAATTTCGCTGAGTAACCGCTCAGAGCAGGGCGGGCTGCGCGTAACCGTCGAACTTCCGCTCAATGAGGGTGAATAGTGCGCGTTCCAGGTAGGCATCAGTGCGTTGCTGCTCACTATGGCGTGCCAAAACCGAACCACAGCATACAGACGGGAAAAATATACTCCATTTGTCATATTTTTCTTCCACACCCCTTGATTCATCTATGGCTATCACTTTACGATAGCGCTGTCTTACGGAAGGCAACCGCTCCAATATCAAAGACAGCACATCTCCTGAAACAACGGCCACGTATCTTCAGATGAAATATTTGCCATCATAGGCGACAGAGCACGAATACAAACACCAATCAAAAACGTGATTTTGTGTAAAAACACTTCGTTATTTCTTGCGAAGACATTTCTATTTACGATTTTTAAAAACATGAAAAGACTCGAATATGCGGCTTTATCATTGCACTTACTGTGAACATAAGCTTCGATTTCCGCAATCGACTTGCTCAGGTTGCTACCAACCAACTCCCATTTACAATCGTGCACTTTTCTGGGTCGCAGCCATAGGATTAACGGTGCTCGTATTGGCTGCATTGACCGTGCATCTGGTACTCTGATCCCACCGCTGCTCCACGAAGCGATAAAGACACGGCGCTATGTTCGCGTCGGATTGCATCCCGAGCGCTCAGATCGATGGGTCATCTGGCAGATCGCCGCTTGCTTCGATTACAATTTATACTCATATTCTACGAATGCAGAAAAAACACGACAAATCGTGGACGCTATAAGAACATGGACGGAAGAGAGAATTGCGGCTGCGGAACCGGGAGAGCGCCTGCCGACTGTCCGCCATATCATGCGCGAATTCAGAACAGCGCAGCGAACCGTTGAAACGGCATTGAAGCCGTTCTTCGAAGACGGTCGCATTGTCGCCCGGCCAGGCGCGGGCATCGTCACCGCCGAATGCCTGCCGCAAAGTCCGAGACAGTCTTTCGCCGCGGACCTTCTGATCCTCTATCGCAATTCCGACAGCAGGCTTGCACGGGTCACACTTCAGGAAGTCGCAGCACGGGTGAAGGCTGCCGGCTTTTCGGTCCTGCAGCTGGGGTTTTCCGGCGATGGTCAGGCAATCGATGTGCTGGAGCGGATCGGCCGATTCCGCGCGTGCCTCATCCAGGTCAATTTCGAGATCCTCACGGTCGCGTTTCTGGCTGCCCTACACAGACAGGCCGACCACATCGTTATCGACGGCGTTTCGGCCACCGGTATAGATGTCGATGCCATCGGAACAAACTGGCGCGAGGCACTTTCTATCGCCTTCCGTAAGATCAGAGAGAACGGTCATGAGAAGATTGCCTTCCTGACATCCGCACACAATGCGCGCCAGATTGCCATGGCGCGCCGTGAATTCGAACTGCTCGGCAGTTCGCTGCCCGACCCGACACAACGCTGGCTGATCGAACTCGACGCCCTGCCCGGCAGTTACCAGATCGAGGACATTGCCGAAGCGATCGGCCGGCACGCGAGCACCGACGGGGGCCTTCCGTTTTCCGGCCTGATCGTCTGGGGCGTTGTCGAAGGCTTCATTCTGGAGCGCGCCCTTGCGCAACTCGGACTTGAAGCCGGGCGCGACCTCAGCGTCATCATGCTCGGAAGCACCGATTTCCAGTCAGAGCATCTTGGCCGTTTCGATGTCGTCGGCAACAGCCACGACGAAAAACTTGCCGTGTTCGAACGGATCATCACGGAACGGATCGGCGACAGGTCCGACGAACCGCAGACCCATTACCTGCCGATCTCCCATGTGCACCATGGATCGGTGATCGATCTTACATCAGATTGAGTACATATGATGTTGTAGCCATATTTATACTCAAATAGCATCCGGAGCCAATGATAATGATCAAGTTCAGAGGCGTCGAATGCTCCACCAGCCGGTCCAGCAAAAACAACAGGTGTGGCAATCGTCGGTGCCGGCGAGCGCGGCATCTACTATGTCGGCTCACGCATGGCCGAGATTGCCGGCGAAACCGGATTTCGCATTGTCGGCGTATTCGACCGGCTTGAAGACCGTGCCGGCTTCGCTGCGGACCACCTGAATGCGCTTTACGGCAAGGCCGGTGTCCGTCACATCGTGCGGGTTTTCGAAACCCTTGAAGCCGCCGTATCCGATCCCGCCGTTGATCTCGTGGTTGTCACCACCCATACCAATGCGCACAGGGCGCCGGTGGAAGCAGCGATCGCTGCCGGCAAGCGTGTCTACCTCGACAAGCCGATCTCGGTGACGCTGGAAGATGCCGAAGCAATTCTGGCAGCGGAAGAAAACGCCGGCCGCCCCATGCTGATGGCATTCACCCGACGCTACGAAAAGCCCTGGGTGGAGACCGTGAAACTTTGCCATTCGGGCCGTATCGGCACCCCGCAGATGATCCTGCTGCGCTCGGTCATTCCCTATTCACGCTACCTCCAGCTCTGGCACCGCAAACAGGCGCTTTCGGGTGGCGCGCTCAATGACAAGTGCTCGCACCATTTCGATGTGCTGAACTGGCTGGCCGCCGCCAAACCGCTCTCCGTCACCGCTGTCGGCGGCCGCAGCAATGTGTTCCAGCCCGACCCGAACGCACCGGAGCGCTGTTCGGTCTGCGACCGCGACTGCCCCTACCGCCGCCATGAAACGCTGGTGGACCGTTTTGAGGGCGCAGGCGCCGTTGCCAACGCAAGCTGGAGCGCGGCGGAACGGATCGAGGACCGCAATGACACCTGCGTCTATCAGTCCGGCGCCGACATCGACGACCACGCCATCGTAACGATCCGCTATGAAAATGGCGTTTCGGCCTGTCTGTTCTTCGCCATTTTCGGCCCCTTTGCCGAGGATCAGGAAACGCTTGAAATCGTTGGCTCGTCCGGCCGTATCCGCATGGAACGCCAATCCGGCGCCATCGATATCGTCGAGGACTACGGCCGCAAGCATGGCACGCTGGCCTTTACCAGCCCGGATCGCACATCGACCCATTTCGGCGCAGATCTCGAGCTTGTGCGCACGCTGCGCCGTTTCATGGACGGGGAAAACCCGCCGGTCGGCGTCGGGGACGGACTGGCGGCGCTGCGTCTCGTACTGGCCGCGCAGAAATCCATGGACAATGGCGGCATGCCGGTCGATCCGAAAACGCAGGAGTTCTTGAAATGACAAGACGTTTTTCGGAGCACCTGACCCCGCTTGCCAATCGCCTCGGCATTCAGCCGCTGTTTGGCGATATCCATAACCACGCGGCGCTTTCCTATGGCCATGGACGGCTGGAGGACGCGCTGGCAAGAGCTGCGCTTCAACTCGATTTCGTCTCCATCACCGGCCATGCGGCATGGCCAGACATGCCGGTCGACGTTCCGGAGGTCGCACATATCGTCGATTTCCACGTCAAGGGTTTCGCGAAGCTCAAGGCCAATTGGAAGGATCACTTCGAGACACTGAGAAGCTACGAGGCTCCGGCGCGATTTGCCGTTTTTCCGGGTTACGAAATCCATTCCTGTGAACACGGCGACTACACCATCGTCTACGCAGACCTCGATGTGGCAGAACCTGAGATCGCCGACACCCCGGCCGACCTCAAGGCCGCCCTTGAAGACGCCAAGGGTGAACGCGCGCTCGCCTTCCCGCATCATATCGGTTACCGGCAGGGCGCACGCGGCATCAACTGGGACACGTTCGACCCTGAACTGTCGCCCTTTGTCGAAATGTTTTCTATGCACGGCTGTGCGGAAGAGTCAGAATCCGATCGTTCCTATCTGCATTCCATGGGGCCGGTGAATGGCGCCTCCACCATGCGGTCGGGGCTGAAACGCGGCGCGGTCTTCGGCATTGTCGGCAATACAGATCACCACTCCGCCTACCCCGGCTCCTACGGCCATGGCCGCATGGCGGTCTATGCCGAAAATGATGACCGGGATGCGATCTTCCAGGCCATGCGCGCTCGGCACACCAACGCGCTGACCGGCGACAATATCCACCTGCTGACAGCAATCGGCGACACGGTTCAGGGCGGCATCGTAGCGCCCTCGGGGGCGGCCACGCTCGAGATCGAGGCAATCGGCGGCGGCTTCATCGACAGTATCGACGTGTTTCGCAACGGCGCGCTGTTCGAACGCATATCGCCCGAATTGCAGCCCGCCCCGGTTGATGCCGGTGACGACACGACAACACCGACCATTCTGTTCGTCGAACTCGGCTGGGGCGCACGTGGCAAAAGCCATGACTGGACCGGTGAACTGAGCCTTGCGGGCGGCGATATCCTCAAAGTCGAGCCCCGGTTCCGCGGTGCCGAGATCGTCTCCCGCTGGAAGGCGAGGATCAGGCGGCCTCGCTGCCGGAGCTGCAACTGATCGGCGGCATCGTTTCGTTTTCGATCACTGCAGCCGCCAATCCCAACAATGTCACCTCGGCAACACAGGGCTTTGCTATCCACATCAATGCAGGCCCCGAAGCAAGGCTGAAAGCCACGCTTTCCGGCACCGAGCTGGATATTCCGCTGAGAAAGCTGTTCGAAGGCGCGCGCTCGGGCAATCTCGGCCCGATCGACAGCCCGGCTTTTCGTTTTCACAGCCTGCCCCTTCCCCATCAATGGCAATGGCAGGGCGAGATACCGCTGGGGGCGTTTTCAGCCGGCGAAAGTATCTATGTGCGACTGCGCGAGAAAACCGGGCAGATGGCCTGGACCTCGCCGATTTTCTGCAGAAAGGAGACGTAAAAAGGATCAGCAAAACCACCGCCGGCTCGTCATCATCGGACCGGCTGATTGCGGCAGACAAGGCGGATGACCGCCGGAGAGCCACACCGAAAAACATCCGGCCCCGAAGGGCCTGATTTCAAAAAAGCGGGAACTTCATCAACCCGGTCCGCCAAGGGCCGGAGGAGAACAGGCAATGAAGCATTTTAGGAAATTCACAGGCGTGCTGCTTGCTGCGAGCGCCCTGATGACGGTATCGGCGAGTGCCGTCGAACTCAATATCGTCCACGGCGCGATCGGCAAGGACAATGAGGTTCTGCGCAAGGAACTCGACCGCTACCAAGAGATGACCGGCAACACCGTCAACATCGTGTCAATGCCGGAATCAACCACTGACCAGTTCGGCCAGTACAAGCTCTGGCTTTCGGCCAAATCGCCGGATATCGATGTCTACCGCATTGACGTTATCGGCGCGCCACAACTGGCCAGCCACTTCGTCGACCTGACGGAGGCAACCGCCGACATCATCGACCAGTTTGTTCCAGCCGCAGTGGAATCGCAGACCGTCGACGGCAAGCTCGTGGCGCTGCCCATGTTCCTCGGCGCACCGGCGCTCTATTATCGCACGGACCTTCTGGAGAAATACGATCAGCCGGTTCCCGAAACCTGGGACGAGATGACCGAGACCGCGCAGATCATCATGGATGGCGAGCGGACCGATGGGAATGAGGACATGTGGGGCTATGTCTTTCAGGGTGCGCCTTATGAGGGTCTGACCTGTGACGGCCAGGAATGGATCTACTCTTATGGCGGTGGCCGTATTGTCGAACTTGACGGCTCAATCGGCATCAACAACCCCAAGGCCGCTGAGGCGCTCAACATGGCCAAGTCATGGGTCGGCACCATCGCCCCGCAGGGCGTCCTCAACTACATGGAAGAAGATGCCCGCGGCGTATTCCAGACGGGCAATGCCGTATTCATGCGCAACTGGAACTATGCCTATGCGCTGGCCGACGGCCCGGATTCTGCCGGTCAAGGGCAAGTTCGACGTGACCACGCTTCCTGTCGGAGCGGAGGGCGACAGCTCGGCGGCCACGCTTGGCGGCTGGCACCTTGCGGTCTCGAAATATTCGCCCAACCCGGACGAAGCGATCGAGCTGGTAAAGTATCTCAACAACTTCGAAAACCAGAAGGAACGCGCCATCGAGACCTCGCGTCCGCCGACAGTCACGGCCGTTTACGACGATCCGGAAGTCGGTGAGGCCCAGCCGTTCGTTCCGCGCTGGAAGCCGGTGGTGCTCAACGCCCTGCCGCGTCCCTCGGCTGCGACCAAGCGCAAATATAACGAGGTTTCGTCGGAATTCTGGACTGCCGTTCACGATACGCTTTCGGGCGACGGCACCGCCGAACAGAACCTTGCAAAGCTGGAAGCCAAGCTGAAGCGTCTGCGCGGCAACGGCTGGTAAAATCGGGCGGCGCCGCAGGCAAGACGTCGCGCGGCGCCGTTTCAACGCACGACAGGAAGGGAACGGAACATGGCAGAACCGGTCGAAAAATCGACCCTGTCACATCAGCGGGTTATCTCGGCCTGGATGTTTCTGGCGCCGATGCTGGCGGTGCTTGCCGTGGTTGCGGTCTATCCGCTGGTACGGACGATCTATTTCGGCTTCACCGACGCATCGATCGACTTTCCCGGCGAGGCACAATGGGTCGGCTTCCGCAACTATCTCGAATATCTCGATTATGGCGGAGGCGAAGGCGAATATTACGGCCTACTTGCTGATCCCGACTGGTGGCGGGCTGTCTGGAACACCCTGCGTTTCACCTTCTTCTCGGTTCTGTTTGAAACCATCTTCGGCATGGTCATCGCGCTGGTCCTGAACACGCAGTTTCACGGCCGCTCGCTCGTTCGTGCCGCCGTGCTGATCCCTGGGCGATCCCGACCATCGTTTCGGCAAAGATGTGGGCGTGGATGATGCATGACCAGTTCGGCATTTTGAACGATATCCTGATGAAACTGCACATCATCGCCGAGCCTGTGGCCTGGACGGCCGATCCCGATACCGCGATGCTTGCCGTGCTGATCGTCGACATCTGGAAGACCACGCCATTCATGGCGCTTTTGATCCTGGCCGGTTTGCAGATGGTGCCGAAGGATATGTATGAGGCGGCCAAGCTCGACGGCATTCATCCGGTGCGCGTGTTCCGCAAGGTCACCCTGCCGCTGATCATGCCAGCCGTCCTGGTGGCGATCGTCTTCCGCGCGCTCGATGCGCTGCGCGTCTTCGACATCGTCTATGTACTGACCCCCAACAATGCCAATACGGCCACCATGTCGGTGTTCGCGCGTGAAAACCTGTTCGATTTCGACAAGTTTGCCTATGGCTCAGCGGCCTCCACGCTGCTGTTCCTGATCATCGCACTGTTGACGATCGGCTTTATCCGCGCCACCCGCATGAACCTTGGAGGCGACAGATGACCATCCTCCCCTGTCAAACGCATCGCGTTTTACGCGCTCGTTCTGATCATCCTCGCCCAGGCGCTGTTTCCGTTCTACTACGCCATCCTGACATCGCTCGAAAACGGTCAGGCGCTGTTCGAGGTCAACTATCTGCCCAAAGCGCTGACCTTCGACAATTATGCCCACATGCTGACCGACGGGGTCTTCGGCCACCAGATCTTCAATTCGATCTTCGTTGCCACCGTGGTTGTGATCTTCTCGCTGTTTCTGGGCGTCACGGCGGCCTTTGCGCTCAGCCGGATCCGCTTCACGGGCCGCGGACTTCTGCTGTTCACCATCCTCTCGGTGTCGATGTTTCCGCAGATCGCCGTACTTTCCGGCCTGTTTGAACTGATCCGCACCTTCGGCCTGTTCAACTCGCTGTGGTCGCTGGTGTTCTCCTACATGATCTTCACCCTGCCCTTTACGGTCTGGGTGCTGACCACCTTCATGCGCGACATGCCGATCGAGGTCGAGGAAGCCGCGATCATGGACGGGGCGTCGTCCTTCACCATCATCCGCCGCATCTTCCTGCCGCTGATGTGGCCGGCGATGGTGACCACCGGGCTTCTGGCCTTCATCCACGCCTGGAACGAGTTCCTGTTCGCGCTGACCTTCCTGTCCACCGACAGTCAGCGCACCGTCCCCGTCGCAATCGCGATGATCTCCGGTCTTTCCGAATTCGAAGTCCCGTGGGGCAACATCATGGCGGCCTCGGTGATCGTCACCGTTCCGCTGATTGTGCTCGTCCTCATCTTCCAGAGAAAAATCGTTTCCGGCCTGACCGCCGGCGCCGTGAAAGGATAGTCTCATGGCATCCATCGAACTCAAGAAAATCTGCAAATCCTTCGGCCATGTCGAGGTTCTGAAGGATATCGACCTCAGCCTCGAGAAAGGCGAGTTCATCGTCTTCGTTGGCCCTTCCGGCTGCGGCAAGTCCACGCTTCTGCGCCTGATTGCGGGGCTTGAGGATGTTTCCGGCGGCGACCTGATGGTCGACGGCGAGCGCGTCAACACCGTACTGCCGGCAAAGCGCGGTATCTCCATGGTGTTCCAGTCCTATGCGCTCTATCCGCATATGACGGTCTACGAGAACATGGCCTTCGGCCTCGAGCAGGCGAAGCTCGACAAGGCGCAAGCCGACAAGCGCATCCGCGAAGCCGCCGAGATGCTCCAGATCACCCCTATCTGGACCGTAAGCCCCGTCAGCTTTCCGGCGGCCAGCGCCAGCGCGTCGCCATCGGCCGGGCGATCACCCGCCAGCCACGTATCTTCCTGTTCGACGAGCCGCTGTCCAATCTCGACGCGGCACTCAGGGTCGACACCCGCATCGAGATCGCCGCGCTGCACAAGCGGATGGAAGGCGTCACCATGATCTATGTGACCCACGACCAGGTCGAGGCGATGACGCTTGCCGACCGTATCGTGGTGCTGAATGCAGGGCGGGTGGAACAGGTTGGCACGCCGATGGAACTCTACATGAACCCTGCCAGCCGCTTCGTCGCCGAGTTCATCGGATCGCCGCGGATGAATGTGATCGAAGGAGAAATCGCCGCAGATTTCGGCGCAGCGGCCTGCGGCATCAGGCCGGAGCATATGACGATTTCGCGCGCCCAGGGCCGCTGGGCAGGCAAGGTTCTGCTGTCGGAAGAACTCGGCAGCGACACTTTCATTCATGTCGAGACAGAAAGCGCCGGCATGCTGAATGTGCGCGCGCCGGGCGCCCAGGATTTTGCCTCAGGCGAGCGGGTCTTCGTAACACCGGATGAGACGGCCCTTCACCGCTTCAACGCAGCGGGTCTGGCAGTTTCCGCTTAGGAGAGCAACATGAACGGCACCCCACCCGCCACCAACCGTCCGATCTGCGTGATCGGCAATGCCAATCTCGATCTGGTGACCGGCAGTATCGATGACTGGCCGGAATGGGGCACGGAGGTTTTTCTGGAAAAATCTGATTTCCGCATCGGCGGTTCGGCGGCCAATACCGCGCTCGTGCTCCAGCGCCTCAATCATCCCTCGGGCCTGGTCTCGGCGACCGGCAGCGATGCGGCGGGCGCGATGATCACCCATCAGTTCGCAGGCCCCCTCGACAGGATCGCGGCGCGCCCGGAACCGACATCGATTTCTGTCGGGGTTCTGCGCAAAGGCGGTGAGCGCAGCTTCCTGTCGACAAACGGACATCTCGACAATCTCGACGCTGCCTTCTTCGCCGACGCGCTCAAGCGCTGGCCGCTCGTGAACGCCCTCACACTTGTGTCCGGCGGCTTCGCCCTGCCGGGCCTTGAGGCCGATCATACGGAGTTTCTGGAAATGCTGTTGTCGCGCGGCGCGAGCATCGCGATCGATCCGGGCTGGCCCGGCCATGGCTGGACAGAGGCCGCTATTGCGGATGCTAGGGCCTGGATCGGTTGTGCCGACCACATCCTTCTCAACGACAAGGAAATCCTTGGCCTGACCGGCGAAGGGACCGTCCACGCCGCCTGCCGCGCGCTTGCGCCAATCATGCGGGCGAATGCCGCACTCGTGGTCAAGCGCGGCCCCGAAGGCGCGGCATGCTACCGGCATCGCAATTTCATCACCGAACACGCGCGCGCTCGACGTGATCGACACGGTGGGCGCCGGAGACGCCTTCAACGCGGGTTATCTGAGCGCCGTTGCCGAAGGGGCCTCCGCGCGTGCAGCGTTGAGGCGCGGCATTGATGTCGCTGGCGCAGTGATCAGCGAATTCCCCGCAGCCACACCGCCATCAGCTTTCAAGAAAGTGCCGAGCCATGCGCAATATCCTCCTTCTGATTGCCGACGATCTCGGACGGATGACCGGCTGCTATGGTGAAAAGGCAATTGCAACACCCAATATCGACCGCCTTGCCGAAAGCGGCACGCGCTTTGACATGGCGTTTACCTCCACCGCCTCCTGTTCAGCCAGCCGTTCGGTGATCTATACCGGGCTGCACACGCACGAGACTGGGCAATACGGCCTCAATCACGATCACCACCATTTCATGACCTTCGATCATGTCGAGACCGCGCCCGCGCTTTTGAACGCGGCAGGCATGCTGACGGGGATCATCGGCAAGGTTCATGTCGGCCCGGATGCGGCCTATCCTTGGCAGGTACGCGCGGAAAGCTGGGAACGTGACGTCAGATGGGCAGCTGACCGCGCCTCGACTTTCTTCGAAAGCGCCGAGGCGGAGGAAAAACCGTTCTTCCTGACCATCGGCTTCATCGATCCGCACCGCGACGAGACAAGGGGCGGTTTCGGCAATGACCGGGCCTATCCCGGTGTTGAGGACCGGGTATTTTCGCCCGAAGCAATCAGCGTGCCGCCCTTCCTGACAGACCTGCCGGAAGTGCGGCAGGAGCTTACCGACTATTACCGCTCGATCTACCGGCTCGATCAGGGCGTCGGCATGGTTCTCGATGAACTGGAAAGCGCAGGCCTTGCTGACGACACACTCGTCGTCTTTCTCTCAGACAATGGTTCGCCCTTCCTCAATTCCAAGACCACACTTTACGACGCCGGCATTCACCTGCCGCTGATCATGCGCAAACCGGGTGGGCGCGCGGGTGTTCATAACCCCAATCTGGTGTCCTTCACCGACCTTTGCCGACCTTTCTCGACTGGGCGGGCCACGAAGTCCCGTGCGGCCCGCGAAAGGGCCGATCCCTGTTGCCAATCCTCGAAAACGAAACGCTTCAAGATGACTGGCAGGCCGTGTTCGGCTCGCATACCTTCCACGAGGTCACCAATTACTGGCCGACACGCTTCATGCGCACCACGCGTTACAAATATCATCGCAATGTCGCCTGGCAGCTCGATTTTCCGTTTTCCGGTGATCTCTATGGCTCATTGACATGGGAGGGGATCCGCAACGAGGCCCCGGCAATGATCGGCCGGCGTTCGGTGCGGGACTATGTTCGACGCCCGCCGGAAGAACTCTACGACCTTGAGGCCGATCCGCACGAGGTCAAAAACCTAGCCGACGACCCGGACCACCGCGAGCAATTGCTGGCCATGCGGAAAGCAACCGAGGCGTGGCAGCGCGACACCCATGATCCATGGCTTTACCGCGATGGCGTGTCGCTGCGCGCCATCGCAAAGCACCTCGAAAACGGGCTTGCCGTGCCTGAGCGTTTTGACTTCGACCCGGACAATCCGGGCTCGCGCTAGGCTTTGCTATTTACTAAGCCATTGCTTTGAAAAAGCAGGGTCAATATACGGGTTGGACAACACACGATACCCGATAAGCCATGGCACGCGATACTGAAATCCCTCCCGACAGCAACGCTGCAAGCCCCGGATATTTAGCCCGCAGCGCTGACGACCGCATTCTGATGCAGTTGAAAATGCACGGGGCCTCACAGCCACTGTGCTTGGCAAGCGCCTGGGCACGACCGGTGAGGCCGCACGCCAGCAGTTGATCCGGCGCGACGAGCATATCGTCAGCGGCGGACGACGCTGCGCCTACGTGCTGAACGAGAGCTGACAGCCATGGCGAGGAAAGCTGCATGCCGCCTGGAATTCGCCAGGCATTGGAGAAACAGGTTACGGCAGGCAAGGACAACGCGCTGTGCCGACTGACCCTTGGCCGTATCGTCTTTGCCGAGGACCGCCATGACGATGCGATTGCCCACTTCACCCGGGCGCTCGCGCTCGACCCGGACTATTCCGCCGCCTATGCCGCACTCGGCAAGGCCTATCAGCGCAAGGGTGAAACTGCACGGGCCATCGAAACCTTCGGCAAGGGTGCAGATATTGCGGCCCGTAATGGTGACCTGCAGGCCGCCCACCAGATGCGGGTTCTCCACCGCAAGTTTTGCAGGGCCGGTGCTTGATCGACACCGGACATTCTGAGCAACGCGGAACCGGATACCGCCCTCAATGTACAGGAGCGTATCAAGACGAACGCCTCAATCGTGCGCGAAGCAAGTCTGACAAGGTCTACAGGATCTCAACAGGCCGTTCCCACTGAATGAAGACAACGCAGCCCTCGTCCGTCCAGACGCTGTGGCGCGTTCCCGGCGGATTGCAGATGACGCTGCCAGTGCCGTAGGTACCGCTCTCATCGCTCTGCACACCGTCAACGACAATGATCGTCTCCAGACCGGTATGCAGGTGTTCCGGCACGCTTGCCCCGGGTTGATAGCGCAGAAACGCCCAGACAGGCCCCTCCTCCACTTGCCAGAGATAATGCACATCAACACCATCTCGAAAGGGCTCGAACGGCAGGTCACGCCAGCCGCCGGAAAGAAGATCGGCAAAGGGCCGGGAGTTAGCCATTGAGCGCCTCCAGAATGTGGTCGGTTTCAGCGGCACAGCCGACAATGCCACCTTGTGCTGTAATCATCGCGATCGTCGCATCCCTGAAGGCTGCGAAATAGCTCTCGGTGGCGTCGGTCGCCAGAATGCCGTCATAGCCGCGGTCATTGGCCTCTCGCATGGTTGTCTGCACGCAGACCTCGGTCGTTACACCGGCAAACACGAGTTGGCGAACATCGCGCGCCTTCAGGATGTCCTGAAGATCCGTTGCGTAGAATGCACCCTTTCCGGGTTTGTCGATGACGACCTCGTCACCGATCGGAGAAAGCTCGGGAATGATTTCCGCGCCCGGTTCACCGGCAACAAGCAAACGGCCCATGGGACCCGGATCGCCGATCCTGAGCGACGGTGCGCCACGGTCGCGCTTGGAAACCGGCAGATCGGAAAGGTCCGGACGGTGACATTCACGAGTATGAACCACCGGCAGTCCGGCCGCCCTGAAGCCATCGATCAGACGGGCTACCGTGGGAATGATCGCGCGCAGCCGTGACACATCGTTGCCGAGTGACGCACCAAAACCGCCTTCCTCGACGAAATCGCGCTGCATATCGATGACGATCAGCGCCAGATGCTTGTTATCGCAGGGAAAATCGAAAGGGTGCGCCTTGATCACTGCCATCACGCATGTCCCGCCATAAAGTGCCCCAGCGCTTTCGGATCAGCGTTCCCGACCGGGGTCTCAAAGGTGATCCGGCCTTCACTCATCACCAGAACACGGTCGGACAATTCAAGGACTTCGTCCAGGTCCTCACTGATCAGCAGCACTGCCACACCGGCATTGCGCGCCTCGATAATGCGGTCACGAATGGCACGGGCTGCCGAAAAGTCCAGACCGAAACAGGGATTGGAAACGATCAGCAGCGCGACATCGCCGGTCAGCTCCCGTGCCAGTGCGGCGCGCTGGACGTTGCCGCCTGAAAGATCACGGATCGGTGCGCGCGGCCCCTGTGTGCGGATATCGAATTCACCAATCAGGTCCGCGGCCCTGCGCATCATCGCCTTTTGCCGAGGAATATGCGGCTCCCGTCGCCATCGAAATCCCTGAGCGCCAGATTTTCCGCCACACTCATATGCGGCGCGCAGGCATTGACCAGAGGCTCTTCCGGCAGGTAGCGCACCTTGTGGCGCCGGGCCTCGTCGCGCCGGGCGCGATAGGCCTCCCTCTGACTGTGATCCGACCCTGCTTGAGCGAGCGCTGTCCGGTCAGCATTTCCATCAGCTCGACCTGACCATTGCCAGAAATCCCGGCGATACCGACAATCTCACCGGCCCGAACGGTCAGGCCATCGATATGGATGTCCTTGTAGCCACTGCGATCAAGAGCCGTAGCATTCTCGATGGCAAGCACTGGCTCTCCGGCCTCGCCATGACGCGGCGCAGGCGTGCCGATCTCGGAACGCCCCATCATCATCGCCGCCATATCCTCATTGGTCAGGTCGCTGACCGGCCCCTTGCCCGCCAGCTTTCCCCGGCGCAGGACGGTGACTTCATCCGCAAACGCCCTGACCTCACGGAATTTGTGAGTGATCATCAGCACACTCAGCTCACCGGCTTTGGTCAGCGCGCTGACATGGCCAAGCACCTCGTCGGCTTCCAACGGCGTCAGCACCGATGTCGGCTCGTCGAGGATCAGAAAACGATGACCGAGATAAAGCTGCTTCAGGATTTCCAGCTTCTGCTTTTCGCCGGCGGCAAGACTTTCGACCCTGCGATCAAGCGGAACGATAAAGGGCATGGTCTGCATGAAAGCCTCAAGGGATTTCATTTCCCTGCGCCAGTCAATCATGGCCGGAGTGTCGATCCGGGCAATCACCAGGTTTTCAGCCGCCGTCAGCGATGGCACCAGCGTGAAGTGCTGGTAAACCATGCCGAGCCCGAGATCATGCGCATCCCTCGGGTCCCTGATGGCGACTTCCTTACCGTTCACAGCCACCTGGCCATCAGTGGCCGCGTAAAACCCCATCATACACTTCACAAGCGTCGACTTGCCGGCGCCGTTTTCGCCCAGAAGCGCATGAAACGACCCGGAACGAACCTTCATCGATACGTTATCGAGCGCGGTGAAATCACCAAAGCGCATGGTCATGCCAATCGTCTCGATCGATGGCGCTTTGCGGCTTTGTGTCATTGCCTGAGCCCCGCCAGCAGCGCCCGGCTGGTGGAGACGGCGCCGAACACACCGCCCTGCATCCTGATCATCGAAAGTGCCGCATCATGATTGGCTTCATCGGTGGCCCCGCAGCAATCTTCCAGAAGCACGCATTCAAAGCCGCGGTCATTGGCCTCGCGCATAGTGGTGTGAACACAGACATCGGTGGTGATGCCGGTCAGGATGATGTTTTCGATGCCCTTCAGCCTGAGGATCATTTCCAGATCGGTGGCGCAGAAGGAGCCTTTTCCGGGCTTGTCGATAATGATTTCGCCGGGTTCGGGCGCCAGTTCATCGATGATTTCCCAGCCCGGTTCGCCACGCACCAGGACCTTCCCGCACGGTCCCGGATCACCGATACCCGCGCCAATCTGGCGCGATCGCCAGCGCTTGTTGGCCGGAAGATCAGAGAGGTCGGGGCGATGACCTTCGCGGGTATGGAAAATATGATAGCCAGCAGCGCGCATCGCCGAGAGCACGGCCTTGATCGGTTCGATCGGCGCGCGTGTCAGCGACAGATCATAGCCCATCTTGTCGACATAGCCGCCCTTGCCACAGAAATCGGTCTGCATGTCAATGACGATCAACGCGGTGTTTTCCGGCCTGAGATCACCATTATACGGCCATGCATAGGGGTTGGATTCGATTGCTGTCATCACTCAGCCCTTCTGTTGTTCGCCAAAAAGGCGGGTCGGAGCATCAAACCCGCAGCCGGTTCCATCGGTGACCTTCACCGCGTCTTCCCATGGCAGGCGATATTGTCCGGCGGCAAGATCATGCATGTAGGTATAGGGGCAGTCCTGCGCGCCGCCCTTGACGGCGACGTAACCGCGATGGCCGAACTGATAGATATTGTTCTCCACACCCCAGCCAAGACGCGCCTCGCGCACGAGGTCCGGGCGCACTTCCGCGGTGATGATCTCATCGGGCCGGCCGGTTTTGCCATGGGCCAGAACGGTACCGTCGAAATTGCAGATCATTCCTTCACCCATGGAATCGAATGTTCCATCCGACCCACCCATACAGACATTGGCCGTGACCATCAGGTTGCAGAAAGCGTTGGACTGGTTGGTGAACCGCCAGCTCTCGCGGATCGGCGCGGTGTAGCCAGCCGTGCGGATCATAATGTCAGCGCCCTTGTAGGCGCATTCGCGCGCCATTTCCGGGAACATACCGTCATGGCAGATAATCAGCGCCAGTTTGGCGCCCTTCGGCCCGTCGCAGACCGGGATGCCGGTATCGCCCGGCTCCCACGGTTCAACCGGAACCCAGGGATGCATCTTGCGGTAATAGAGCTTCAGATCGCCCTGATCGTCAAAGATGATTCCGGTATTGTAGGGCATGCCGCCGGGGTTGAGTTCCATGATGGAAAAGCAACCCCAGATCTGATTTTCGATGCAGGCCTGCCGCATGGCCGCCACTTCCGGGCCGTCCATGGTACACATGATTTCCGGATTGGTATCCATCGACAGGCCGTGCAGCGCATATTCCGGAAAGACAACGAGATCCATGCCGGGCTGGTTACGCCGCGCCTTGCCGACAAGCGCAACAACACGCGCCGTCTGTGCTGTCAGATCCGCCTTGGTTTTGACCAACGGAAGCTGAAGCTGCACCAGACCGATGCCGACACCGCTTTCCGAGACATTGAGACCGCCAAGTCCGCTCATGTTTTTCTCCGTTATTTCGTGATGGCAAGTTCGCGCGGTGCGCCTGTGAGCGCGCGCTCGGTGGAAGACGTCGCGATCAGAATGCCGAGGGTCAGCACATAGGGCGCGGCGTAGAACAGGTAGTAACCCTCGGTGACCCCGACAGATTGCAGCGCCGGACCAAGCGCGCCCGCGCCACCGAAAAGAAGGGCCGCCCAGAAACAGTTGATCGGGTTCCAGCGCGCAAAGATCACCAACGCCACAGCCATCAGCCCCTGGCCCGAAGAAATGCCCTCGTTCCAGCTGCCGGGGTAGTAAAGCGAGAGATAGGCCCCGCCGATACCGGCAAAGGCGCCACCGATGGCCGTTGCAAGGATCCGCACACGGATAGGCCGGATCGCCAGCGTGCGGGCAGCATCGGTGCTGTCGCCGACGACACGCACGGTAAGCCCGATGCGGGTGTTGCGGAACATCCATGCCATGACGAAGGCCAGGATGGCACCGGCGATAAACAGAACATTGACCTGAAGCGCCGCCCGCACCTGTGGAATATCGGACCACCAGCCGAAGGGGATGGCGGGCAGCCCGGGGGCAACCGGCTGGACATAGGGCTTGCCGAAATAGAAGGCGAGGCCCATGCCCAGCACCATCATGGCAATGCCGACGGCAATATCATTGACGCCCTTGAAACTGCACAGCCAGCCATGGATCAGACCGAAGAGCAAACCGGCAAAGGCGGCAAAGGCGACCCCAATGAATGGATTGCCGGAATGATAGGACATGGCGTAACCGGTCACAGCACCGATGACGAGCGTGCCTTCGAGGCCGAGATTGATCCGGCCGGCTCTCTCGGTCAGGCACTCGCCGAGCGAGACGAACAGAAACGGCGTCGACACACGGATGGCACCGCCGAAAATGGCGAGCGGCACGCCCCAGAGCCCAAGTGCAGAAGCATCAGCCATCTCAGTTCCTTCCCCGTTCAAACACTTTTTGGATGAGTGAACCCGAGCGCCCGTAAAGCGTCTCGCTCAGAAGAACGATCACAAAAATGGTGCCTTCGAAGACGAGGATCGTCGCATCGGGCAGGTCCATCCGGCGCTGAACCAAACCGCTTGATGCTTCGAAACCGCCAAGCAGCATCGCCATAGGAATGATCGCCAACGGATTATGACGCGCGAGAAACGCGACCAGAATGCCGGTATAGCCAACCCCGGAGATCAGCGAGTCATTGGCCGAACCATAAATTGCGGAAACTTCGAAAAAGCCACCAAGCCCGGCCAGCGCACCACCGAGGGCAGTAAAACCGATCACCAAACGCGCCACAGGAAAGCCCTGAACCTGCGCAGCGCGGATATTGTCACCGGTGACCCGCGCGGCAAAACCGACGGTGGTGCGCTCAATCAGGAAAAAGCAGGCTATGCAGGCCATAACACCAAAAGCAACACCCCAATGTGCATCAATGAAGGGCATATTGCCGATCCTCAGGCCATCCGGCACTGGATAGGTCGCGGGCTTGTTCAGGCTGGAAGGATCGCGAAAGACGCTTTCGACCAACTGATTGAAGAGCGCAGTGGCGATATAGGCCATCAGCAAGGAGGCAATCGTTTCATTGACCCCGCGCAGGATGCGCAGCGCGCCGACGGCACCGATCCAGACGCCGCCGACGATGATCGCTGCCGCAATCATGGCCGCAAAGCCAAACAACGGCGGCAGACCGGCACAGGCCACACCGGCGACCGCAGCGGCGAGACCGCCGAGCACGATTGCCCCTCGCCGCCGATGATCATCAGGCCGAGCCGCGCCGGAATGGCCACACAAAGGGCGGCCATCAGCAGCGGACTGACCCGTGAAAGTGTGTTCTTCCACGAAAATGCCGACGAAAAACCCGCCTTCCAGACCAGCGCGAAAAACTCGGCCGGAGATTGCCCCTGCGTCAGCAGAAACAGCGAGAACAGCAGGCTGCCCGCCAAAAGGGCGAACACAGGGATCGCCATCGCTTCCAGGCGCGAGACCAGCCAGGCGGGGATGGCCGAGCGGCGGGGTGCAGGCCCCGCCGCAGACGTTTCGTCAGCACTTGTCATGGTCGATCAGTTCGTTGAACCGATCACGCCCTCGACGAGATAATTCATCGATTCCAGCGCGATATCGGTTTCGGGGAAGGACTGTCCGGCGGTCGCGATGACATTACCTGCATTGTCCTTGAGCGGGCCCTTGATAGCCGCGAAGCCGCCGAGCAGGATTTCATCGCGCACGGCATTGAACTGCTTGGCCGCAACATCGGTCACAGCCGGACCGAGCGGCGACATCTTGATAAAGCCTTCGGCCAGGCCACCGCGCACGAAATTCGGGATGTCGCCGCCGGCCAGCGTCGTCTTGACGAATTCGGTATAGACATGCGGCCAGTTCCATTCGGCACCGGTCAGATAAAGCTCGGGCGCGAGCGGGCTCTGGTCGGCGTGGTAGCCGCAGATATAGCAGTCGCGCGCCGCCGCCGTTTCGACCACCACTTTCGGCCCGTCGACATGGCAGGTGATGACATCAGCGCCCTGGTCGGCCAGCGCATTGGTGGCCTCGGCCTCCTTGACCGGCGAAGACCATGCTCCGGTGAAAATCACCTGACAGGTGATGTTCGGATCAACGGCACGCGCACCCAGCAGGAAGGAGTTGATGTTGTTGAGCACCTGCGGGATCGGCTTGGCGGCAACAAATCCGAGCTTTTTCGATTTGGACATATGGCCGGCAACGATGCCGTTCAGATACTGCCCCATACCGATATAACCGAAATAGGAACCGGCATTTACAGGGTCACCCTCCGCCCAAAGACCACCACAATGCTCAAACCGGACATCGGGATAACGCGGCGCGGTTTCCTTCACATAGGGGCGTAATAGCCGAAAGAGGTCGGGAACAGGAGCGACGCACCGTCGAAATTGATCATCGATTCCATCGTATTGACGACATCGACGGATTCAGGAACATTTTCTTCTTCGACAACGGTCACGCCGTCCATTTTCTTGACGGCAGCTGCGCCTTCAGCATGGGCCTGATTATAGCCGTAATCGTCTTTCGGACCGACATAGATAAAGCCGACAGTGAGGCTGCCAGCAGCCATGGCCTGACGCAGGCCAAACGGCATTGCGGTTGTTGCCGCCAGCGCAGCCGAGGTTTGCAGGAAACGGCGTCGGGAAAATGCTGTCATCTTCTTCATTGAAGCTCTCCAGTTTGGCTGACCGGCGTGCCGATTTTCAATTGCCGGTTTCTTGGCTTGAGGAAAGCCTATCCACATTCATCTGTTCTGACTTCTGCTATTTTTTCCCATGACCGGTGAAAAAATGCACCACTCGTGACCGTTGCTTGTCAGTCTGCAAACTCTTCCATGGCGGATATCAGGCTTTGGGCGAAACGCGCCGAAGCAATGGGCAGTGTTCTGCCCTTCATCTGTCCCAAAAGCAAAGAGCCCGCAGGCAAGTCGCGGGTCGAAATCGGACGGCTTGTCAGTCCACTGCCTGCGGGGAAACGGAGCCCCACCGGTATCTGAAAGCTCAGCGCGTCCTCAAACTCGATATAATGACGCATGAAATCGAAAGAATCCGATTCAATCACGGGCTGAAGATTGCGCGAGGCCCCGGCAAGCGCCTGCTCCATCATATGCCGGACCGCATAGGCCGAAGACGGCAGAACATGGCAGAAGTCCAGGCATTGTCGCAGCCGGATTTCGCTTTGACCTGCCAACGGATGCCCTTCGCGCATGATCGCATGAACCACCTGAGGCACAGCGGAAAGCACGGTGAAGTCAACCATATGGACCGGTTCCAGCACCAGAGCGAGATCACTTTGAAAGGTGATCAGGTCCTGCTCCGCAGCGGCCCTGTCGCGGATCTTGACGGCAAAGGTAACGCCCGGGTGCTCGGCCCGATAGGCGGCGACACGGGCGGGCAGGAAATACGGACTGAGTGCCTGCGAACAGGCTATCGTGACATGACCGCGCCGTTCTCCGGTAAGATCCGCCACCTGGCCCTGCACACGGCGAAGCTCGGAAAGCTGCGTGCGAAAGTGCTGCACGAGGAGCTCTCCGGCGGGGTTCAGACGCACACCGCGCGGCAATCTTTCGAAAATCTCGTAGCCGAACTCCTCCTCGAAACGCTGGATACGCCGGTTCAACGCCGAAGCCGTGATGTTCATGTCATCGGCGGCCTTGCGGATAGACCCGGCACGCATGACCGCCTCGATATAGCGAAAATCCTGCAGGTGTTTCATGTCGGCGAAAAACCTCTTTCAAATACGCGGTGCAAAAATTGCATCGGATTTGTGAAAATATAGCAATAGCGTTTTCACGCAAAACCGCCAATGACTGTCTGCACAACATGAGGACAGACGAGATGACGACCCCACTGACCTTGTCGGGATTGCGCGCGGCCTATCAGGACGGCACAACGCCGGAGCAGATCATCGGCCAGATCTATGACCGGATCGCAGAAATCAACGACCCCGCCATCTTCATCACGCTTAGGGATCAAGATGAAGTGAAGGCCGAGGCGCGCACATTGGGTGCCTGCGATCCTGAGAAACCGCTTTGGGGTGTTCCCTTTGCGGTCAAGGACAATATCGATGTCGCCGGCCTGCCCACCACCGCGGCCTGCCCGGCCTGGGAATACTTGCCGAAAACAGATGCCTTTGCCGTCGCCAAATTGCGCGCGGCAGGCGCAATCGTGATCGGCAAGACAAACCTCGACCAGTTCGCCACCGGCCTCGTCGGCGTGCGCTCGCCCTATGGTGTTCCAAACAACGCGCTTGATCCCGAAATCGTACCGGGTGGCTCGTCCTCCGGTTCTGGCGTGGCCGTCGCCCACGGTCTTGTCTCCTTTGCGCTTGGCACGGATACCGCAGGCTCCGGCCGCGTTCCTGCAGCACTCAACAATATTGTCGGGCTGAAACCCTCGCTCGGCGCGCTGTCGGCCTCGGGCGTGGTTCCGGCCTGCCGCTCCACCGAAACGATTTCAATCTTCGCCCTGACGGTGGAAGATGCCAGCGCTGCGTTTCAGGCGGCTGCCGGTTTCGATCCGGCCGACGCCTATTCGAAAACGATCGCCACACCGGAGCTTTTTGAGGCACCGGCAGGCCGCGCTATCGGGGTACCGGACGAAAGTAGCATCCGTTTCTTCGGTGACGAAGCCCAGGCACGGTCCTTCCAGCATGCACTCAGCCTGCTCGAACAGGCGGGCCACGTCATCCACCACATCGACTTCACGCCGTTTTATGCCATTGCCGAAATGCTTTACGAGGGTGCCTGGGTGGCCGAACGCCACAGCGTCATCGAAGATCTGATGCAGACCGATCCCAATACGGTCCTGCCCGTCACCCGCAAAATCATCGGCAAGGCGGAAACGCTGAGCGCAACCGACGCCTTCCGCGGTTTCTACCGGCTGAAGGAACTGACACGGGCGGTCGAGCCGGTGCTTGCCGGCCTTGATGCGCTGTGTGTCCCGACGATCCCAACCTTTTACTCACGCGCCGATCTTGAGGCCGACCCCGTCACGCCGAATTCCAATCTCGGCACTTACACCAATTTCGTGAACCTCCTCGATATGTGCGGTCTCGCCGTGCCGTTGGCCGCGCGCGAAGACGGACGGCCGGGAAGCGCTACGCTTCTTGCAAAATCAGGCGAGGATACACTTCTCGCTGCATTGTCCGCACCGCTTGAAATGGCGGGCGAGCGGACGCTTGGCGCGACGGGTTGGGACCGTCCTGCACGTTCGGCGGCGGCGCCCTACCCGTCAGGTTTTGTGAAGATCGCGGTCTGTGGTGCACATCTCTCCGGCCTGCCCCTCAACCATCAACTGACCGAACGGGGTGCATTCCTGCTTGAAGAGACCGTTTCCGCTCCGCTTTACCGTTTTCTCGCGCTGGCCGATGACGGTGTGAAACGACCAGGCATGATCCGCACAGTCACGCAGCAGAAAAATGGTATTGCCCTTGAGATCTGGGCCATTCCGGAACAAAAGCTCGGCTCTTTCCTCACCGGCATTCCATCACCGCTCGGCCTTGGCAAGGTCGAGCTTGAAGGCGGCGAAATGGTCTGCGGCTTTATTTGCGAGGCGAGCGGAGAGAACGGTGCTGAAGACATCACCGAGCTTGGAAGCTGGCGCCGCTATATTGCGCTGGAATGACCCCGACCTCACCCTTTGTAGGCAACACGACTGCGACCCCTCACCTTCATCCAGGGATCTGAGACAGAGCCACATCATGCCTGGCGCGCTGGTACATGCGACCGTCATGGGCAACATGCTGTTCGGGCAACAGCTGAAATATAGACCTTGCCTTTCTTTAGCGTCGACCATTGATCTTTCTCGCGATTTCCTGAAATGTCTGCTGCATGAGACCTCCCCGAATATCCCTGAGGCGGCATCTTTCCCGGCTCGCCGAAATTCCAAGACTGTTCGCTCCGGCGACATTGCCGCGTGGCTGGGACGAGGACGATCCCGCAATCAGGAACGCCCGTCACCAGATCGAGGTTCAGCAGTTCTTCCACACCCGGCTGCCAACCTTTGACATGCCGTGCTGCCTCCTCGATAAGGAAGGCGAGAGCGTGTATTTCGGAGACAGCGACTTTCGGCCGGCAAGGCTGATGTTGCCGGAGGTCAACGAGCACGGCATCTCTATTTCCGAGCATGCAAATCACATAGTTGTCCTGCTCGAACTGCGCCGCTACTGGAACAATCCACCGTCCGGCGCTGCCTGGCTTGCATTGAGCGTGGGGCCAAGGTTTTTCGACGCGATGACATCCGATAGCGGATTGACCAACAGCGAATATCAGTTGGTCACCGGCCTGCTTTCTGGCCTCGATCTCAAACAGGTGGCTGAGCGTCTTAACGCCTCCTATGATACCAAGCGTAAACAGTTGCAGATCATCTTTCAGAAGTTCGGAGTTACCAGTCAGGCGGCGCTGATACGTCTCATCTCCACCCGGCTGATGGGATATTTTATCGAAACGCTGAGCCGGCCGGTCAGCGAAAAGCCCGAACGCAAGCTGCTCGCCCGCCACTACGGCAGTGACGTCCTGGTTCACTCCGTTGCGCTGGAATCCGGCAAGGAGCTGCCGGTCTGGGAATTCGGTGATCGCAGAGGCAGGTCCTGTATCCTGTTTCACGGGCTGATCTCGCCGACGATCCTGTGCGAAGAAAAGGTCGCCATTCTGCGCCAGCACGGATTGCGCTGGATTGTTGTGCCGCGTTTTTCGTTGCCGGCGCCACAAGGGCCCATCCCCTCGGCTTTCTGGATCGCTACACCGATGCGCTGGCCGAATATGTCAGGCACTTCATCGGCGAGCCAGTGACCTGCGTGGCAGTCAATTCCGGCGTGTCCTGGGCTGTGAAATTCGCGAGCCGTTATCCCGAACTCGCCGACAAAATAGTAATTGCCGGATCGCCCTATCCGCCTTCGCAGGCTTTCGATACGACGGATCGCAGCATACAGGCAGCGCTTTCAAACGCGATCAGACAGCGCCCCTTCGTGCTCACGGCGCTTGTCAGATCCTATGCCATGCTGACGCGCTCGCCGAAACTCGCCGCCCGGGCCTACCGCCATGCCTATCGCGACAATCCGGTCGATCTGGCCACAGTCAACGGCTATATTGAATCGGGCTGGGCGCTCGACTGGCTCCATCTGATCGGTGAACGGGCGACAGCCGCCGTGGTTGCCGATCTCGCCGTCAACGAAAGGGGTTGGGAAAACGAGGCCGTCAACCTGCAATTACCCCTCTTCTTTCTCCATGGCGGACAAGACACGATGTGCCCGCCTGAGGCGGTCCGCCGGTTGCAAGATGGTCTCGCTTCGTCCGATCTGCACGTCATTCCGGATGCCGGCCATCACATCGCGGTAAGTCATTTTGCCCAGCTTTGCGCAATCGCGGCCGACAACACAGAGCACCCCAGTCATCCGGTTTCAACCGGCCTGCCGGACAAGGCCACCGAGACGGCGCGGGAGATGAGCCTTGCCGGACCTGCCCGTCCCAATTAATGCAAAATGGCGCGCCCGAAGCTCAGATTGACTACGGCTTCCTCACGTTCAAGCCTTGCCCGCCGGGTCATCAGCTTACGGCAAAACACGACCATTTGAAGCGCCGGCTACACGTCAGTGACCGGAAGCGTGACGAACCTCTTAAACGAGCACCTATTCGACAACTTACGCCATGCCCACAATCTGTTGGCGGCATGGCGCCACGTCGTCAACCATCACCGCCCGCATTCCAGCCGGGCTGCTCTGACACCACAGGGATATTTCAACCGGTCAATGGAAGGCCCAAGCCAGAACAGGGTAAACTTGTAAACGCGGACTCATTGGGGATCAGGTAAATCGTGTCGTCCGGCTTCTGGTCTTCATGTGTTTGCCCTGCGGGTGTTTCACCAGCGCATCATGAGTCCGAGCTTACCACCAATACTGTAGTTGCCTTGCGTATCTCCGATTCCGGCAAGGCCGGAAAGCTCGCCATAGGTGGCATATTTTCCATTGGCCCATGAATAGGTACCACCCAGACCAACCTCGCCATACCAGCCCTGCATGTCACTATCGAGCGTCACACCGCTGATGTTGACGCCGGTGCCATCAAGGAACTCATGATGGACATTGGCGATGGTGTAGATCCCCGCCGACCGGCCTTGCCCCGCATCATCGGTCCAACCCGTTTTGTTTTCGGCGGAAAGACCAAGGCGTAAGCGCAGGCTATCGTCATTGCCGAGCGAAACACGTTCACCGTAATAGCCGGTAAAGTCATCAAATGATGTCTTGGTATAGATCAGCTGTGCCTGTGGCGTCAGCGAGACTTTATCATTCAGCGCAAACCCCTGGCCGACCTCAAGCGAGGTCGAAAAGCCCGTGCCATTATTGTTGTCGACAAGCGAGCCAAGCGAATTGCTCGTCAGATCACTTTCCGACCACAGGAACTGGGCCTGACCATCGGCATAAAAGCCGTTTTCGCCATACCAGGTCAGCGTGGCACCCAGCCCATAGCCATCGACGGATGTTTTGCCATCACCATAGTCCGACGTGGTTTTGGCAAAGCCATTGGCATATTTGGCGTAAACGCCACCAATCAGCTGGCCGCTGCTGCCATCATAAAACAGACCGTCCAGACCGGTATTCACAGACCAGTGACCGAAATCCGTTTGATATTTCGTGGCCGCTGTATCTGGGGCAAAATGATCATGCGTGCCATCAATGCGGGTCCACAACGCATCCACCTTCGCCGTGTCTCCACCTTCGGAAACGCGCCAGGTCTTGTCGTCATAGACCCCACGCTCGCCAACGCGCTGGCGCAGGGTCGGCAACCGGCCAAGCGCCATGAGGATCTGCGGGTAGGATTCGTAAACCGGAACAGCAGGCTGATACGTGCCATCTGTCGCCAGATAGAAATCATTGGATTTCTGCGCCAGATCATACAGAAAGGCACCGCTACCGATCGGGCCATTGGCAAGGGCAAAATCATCCGCCGCGCTGGTGCCGCCGACATCAACAACAAGCACATCGTCGCCGAGCACATTTCCGGATGTGATATTGTTCACGGTGATCAGCGTTTGACCGCCGAGAATAGAGCCGTTGACCGTCAAAACATCGGATAAGGCACGGCTGAAATCGGTATCAACGGCCAGCCCTCCGGTTCCCGCGTAATGGCCGGAAATCACCAGACCATCACCGTTCCGTCCGTTTTGAAGCGTGATCAGGCCGGCATTTGTGAGGTTGCCATTTACCCTCATAACGCCACCGAAGCCGCCTGCTGCGGTTCCCGGCGCCATCACACCTCCAGCGGCAATCGACGTTTCACCAACAGTGCCGAGACCGGTCAGCAGCGCACCATCGTCTACGGCCATCATACCACCAAGTGTGCCGTTGACCTCCAGCGTACCTCTGGTCACCGAGGAGCGACCGGCAAACGCACTATTGTCAGCCGTCAGGATTGTGCGGCCCGTGCCATCCTGAGAGCCCGATTTAAAAGTTGTTGAGTGATATCAGAAGGATGTGATTCAACCACCTCTGCCAAGAACGTGGAGGATCGCATGCCCTGGAATGATATCACCCGCCTGCAGCATAACCGGGATCGCCTTCGCTATCCAACCGATTTGACGGACCGTGAGTGGGCTGTAATTGCTCCACTGATACCGCTGGCCAAGCCCGGCGGGCGGCCACGGAAAACGAATATGAGGGAAGTGGTGAACGCGATCCTTTATATTGCGGGCAGCGGCAGTCAATGGCGGGCTCTGCCGAAGGACTTCCCTCCGGTCTCCACGGTGCGAGGCTATTTCTATGGCTGGCGCGACATCGGCCTTTGGCAGACCATCAATCATCTGCTCGTCTGCGCTACGCGCGAACTGGAGGGGCGCGAGGCCTCGCCCACAGCCGGTGTCATCGACAGCCAGAGTGTCAAGACCACCGAAAGCGGCGGGGTTTCGGGCTACGACGCCGGCAAGAAGATCAAGGGCCGCAAGCGCCACATCATCACCGATACGATCGGGCTGATGCTGTTCGTGCTTGTCCATGCTGCCGATATCCAGGACCGCGACGGTGCGCCCGATGTCCTGAAAGCCATCCGCTACCGTTTCCCCTGGTTGCGCCATGTCTTCGCAGATGGCGGCTATGCCGGGCAGAAGTTGCGAAAAGCGCTGCGCGGATGCGGCCAATGGAACCTTGAAATCATCAAGCGCTCCGACATAGCGAAAGGCTTTGAGGTTCTGCCCCGCCGATGGGTGGTGGAGCGCACCTTCGGCTGGTTCGGACGATGCCGTCGGTTGGCCAAAGATTGGGAAAAGTCCATCGCAAGCGCCACAGCATGGGTCAACATCGCCAGCATCAGGGTGATGACCAGACGCCTCGCACGATATTGTTTCCCATCATGAACTTTTGAATCCGGCTCTGAGAGAAGGCACCCGCACCGCTGATCATGCCGTCATAGGTCCAGACATCACTGCGATTGACCGCAAGCGTGGCACCGCTGCTGATTGCCGCATCGCCAACAATTGCACCACTTGTGCCGCCATTGCCAAGTTGCAAGATCCCGGCTGTCACCTGCGTGCCACCGGTATAGGTGTTATCAGCCGTCAGGATTGTGCGGCCTGTGCCATCTTGAGAGAAGACCCTGCACCGCCGATCGTGCCATCATAGGTCCAGACATCACTGCGATTGACCGCAAGCGTGGCACCGCTGCTGATCGCCGCATCGCCAACAATTGCACCACTCGTCCCGCCATTGCCAAGCTGAAGTGTGCCTGCCAGGACCTGCGTATCGCCGGTATAAGTGTTATTTCCTAAAAGCGTGTAGGTGCTGGCGGTGGTGACCGCCATGCTGCCTGTGCCGGAGATGACACCGGCATAGGTGCCGTTGGCAGCAGTCTGGGTCAACATCTGATCTCCCAGAACCGTCGAACCAGCGCCGTTTAATGTGATGATCGACGCACCGGCGGTGGTATCAGCAATATCGAATGTGCTGCTGGTGCCAACATTCACACCGCTGGACGCGGCAAAGCTGCCCGTGCCTGTAAGCGCCAGTGTTCCTTGCTCGATCTGCGTGCTGCCAGTGTAGGTATTGGTGCCGGTCAGAACCGTACGGCCTGTGCCATTTTGAGAAAAGTCACCCGCACCGCTGATCGTGCCGTCATAGGTCCAGACATCACTGCGATTGACCGCAAGCGTGGCACCGCTGCTGATCGCCGCATTGCCAACAATTGCACCACTCGTCCCGCCATTGCCAAGCTGAAGTGTGCCTGCCAGGACCTGCGTATCGCCGGTATAGGTGTTATTTCCTAAAAGCGTGTAGGTGCTGGCGGTGGTGACCGCCATGCTGCCAGTGCCGGAGATGACACCGGCATAGGCGCCGTTGGCAGCAGTCTGGGTCAACATCTGATCTCCCAGAACCGTCGAACCAGCGCCGTTTAATGTGATGATCGACGCACCGGCGGTGGTATCAGCAATATCGAATGTACTGCTGGTGCCAACATTCACACCGCTGGATGCGGCAATGCTGCCCGTGCCTGTAAGCGCCAGTGTGGCACTATCGGTGATAGTGGTGGCGCCGGTATAAGTATTGGTGCCGGTCAGAACCGTGCGGCCCGCGCCTAGAACATTGACGCTGCCTGTGCCTACGCCATCAACCAGGTCGGCATTCAAGGTAAAGGTATCGGCGCTGGCGGGGGCGGCCAGGTTTACCGTGCCATCCAGCTGCGAAACGCCGCCGGATCCTGAAAGGTCCAGCGAAGTGGCGCCACCCAGCGTCATCAGTGGGGCAGATCTGTTGGGAAGAGCGGTTGCATCACCTGCCGTGCCACCGCGGATCGTTGCACCATCGGCAAACGTGATGGCACCGTCAGTGGTAATGGCATTGTCCCCTGCGGCCACCAACGTTGCATCGCCACCAAGCGTAAATTCTGAATCTGCACCGGCAAGAGCGATCGTGGCAACCCCGACCGTAGCATTGGCATCTGAGGCCGTGGCATTGGCCACTTCACCCTCGCGGTAAAGATAGAATGTCCCTTCCGACACATCAAAGGTCGTCTTCCCGGCACCAGTTTGAGTGAATTCATTTTCACCACCCAGAGCCCAGACACCAGCACCGGATTTGGCAATGGCAAGCGTTCCGGCATTACCAGAAAAATCGACATCGGGTCGCGAATATCGAGCAGCCCGCCGCTTTCCACCGATGTGTCGAGAGTTGTTGTACTGCCCGCCCCCGAAGAGAGCGCAATCGAATTTTCTTCCCCGCCTGAGGTATTGCCGGAAAACAGGCTGACATTGCCACTGGTTGTTACCAGATCGATTGTTCCACCGGCTGCCAAAATTCCGCCGCCGCCAAGGTTGGCCGAATTGCCGGTGAAGCTGCTGTCGGTGATCGACAATATTCCAGAGTTGTATAACGCACCGCCAAACTGCGCTGTATTTTCGGAAAAACTGCTGTTTTTAATCGTTGAAGTGCCGGTGTTGATTAACGCACCGCCAGCGGCTGCACTATTTCCGGAGAAACTACTGCCGGCGACCTGCAATGTGCCAGCGCTATTGTCGACGGCGCCACCCACGCTACCTGCCGTATTGTCGGAAAAGCTGCTGTCTACGACAATAACGGTGCCACCGGCCGTGCTCGCGATGGCTCCGCCTTCCTGGGAGCTCGAATTCTGATCGAAACGGCTGTTGGCAATTGTGAGTGTACTGCCATCGTCATTGAAAACCGTGCCGCTCAAATTACCGTCATTGTTGAAAAAACGACTGTCCACAATCGTCATCGAGCCGCCATCTTGATTGGAAAGCGCCGATCCATTGATACCCGAGGAACCATTGGAGAAGAGGCTATCGACAATCGTCACTGCGCCGCCACCGCTGTGTATCGCTGCGCCTTCACCAGTTGCATTACTGTCAAACACGATCGATGAATTGGCACCAGCATCGGCGAGACTGGTCGTAGCGCTGCCGAAAAACAGATCGCCGCCGCTCTGGACGTCGAACGCTTCACCATTACCCAAGGCACCGGGATCTTGATAGCTTATCGTCGTATTGTCGACGTAAATGACGACTTCGCTGTTCACCACCTCCTTGGTGATGTTTGTGGTCGGCGTTGTGTAGGTCGTCGTAGCATTGGCAGCCACGGCAGCATTGTAGGTGGTGTATGCGGAACTGATCGCCGCCGCATTCGCAACAGTGGGGGCGCTTGCATACGCCTGAATTGCCGCCGTCAGTGCAGCATTGGCATCGGAAACATCGCTGGCTGCGGCTGTGATGGGTACAAGCGCGAGTATGAAGGACAGCGACGCAGCGGAGACAGTCAGCGTAAGGCGCCTTCTTGTCAGTTGAAGCGAGGACAGAACCTTCCCTCCGTGCTCGAAATCGATTTCAGCATTTGCGCTCGTCAAGTATCGGGTTGAAGATACCCTCATCGTGTAAGCCCTCACCATCACTCAAAATAAGTTTGAACATTTCAAGACAACTGACTATTGACCATATACGAGCATTTTCCAAGTCATATTTTCAACCTTTGGATGAAACAGGGTACCCTCCTTCCAGCTTGTCGATCGTGGCCTGGAGGAGTTCGTTGAACCATTCGCGATCTCACCCCTTTTCGCTTCGTTTAGAGGGGCTATGATGATGAAGTGGCTTGTTTTGTTTGAACAGGCCGGTGCTGGTTCTTAAGTGGTTTCCGGCTTCATTCATGCTACCGCTGATATTGCGGGCAGCGTGTTGAAGTAAGCCTGATCCAGCTATCGGACGAGGAAGACAAGAAGGCGATCTTCGACTGCCTCACAGTGAATTCGGTCAAAGCGCTCGGCCTGGAAGGCTATGGCCTTGAGACCTGAAACGCCGCCAATATCGTGGTCCTGCAAACCGAGGATGGAGAAGAATCGCAGCGTCTGAAGTCGACACGGTTTACCGTCCCGCGCGGCAGTAAGGTGATTGCGGCGACGGGGCCGAAGCTCGCCACGCTTTCGCTTCCGGGACGCCCGGAACAACTCGACAGCGGCTCAACCCATCCGGGCGATCAGCCTGATCTGGTATCTTCTGATACATTGATTAAACGCAGCAATTTCGTCGTCAAAAAGCTTGTGGGGGCGCAGTTTTTTGCTGAAGGCTGAGCGCAGAAAAACCGGCAGAAAACTGCCGGTTCTTCTTTTAGATCATTGATAACGGTTCCGCCTCATCAGGCGTCAGCCCCTCTTTCGGCTGCCTTGCGTGCCTGTCGGCGTGCCTTGATTTTCGGGCCGATAACGGGGATCGTCAGCGTTAGAAGGGCGATCATGAGGAAGATTGCGCAGACCGGGCTTGTGGCGAAGATCGAGAAGTCGCCATCGGACATGATCAGCGAGCGGCGAAGATTGCCTTCAACCATCGGCCCCAGAATGATGCCGATAATGACCGGCGACATCGAGAAGTCGAGCTTCAGCAATACGTAAGCGCAGACACCGGCGATCATCATCACAAACACATCGATCATCGTATTATTGACCGAATATGCACCCACTGTGCACAGCACGAGGATGATCGGAACCAGCAGATTGCGCGGAACCGACATAACGCGGGTGAACAGGCGGATCGAAGAAAAGCCCAGAATGCCCATCATCAGGTTGGCGACCAAAAGGCCGATGAAAATCGTGTTGACCTCAACCGGATGTTCGGTGAACAGCAGCGGACCAAGCTGAAGGCCTTGCACCATGAAGGCACCCATCATGATGGCGGTTGCGCCGTCACCGGGAATTCCAAGGGTCATCAGCGGCACCATGGCACCACCGGCAACCGAATTGGCCCCCGCTTCAGGAGCAGAAACACCTTCAATCGAGCCTTTGCCGAATTCTTCAGGATGCTTCGACCAGCGCTTGGCCTCTGTATAGGAAACAAAGGACGCAATATCGCCGCCTGTGCCAGGGATGGAGCCGATGGCCGTGCCGATGACCGAGGAGCGGATATAGGTCGGCAGAACACGGCGGAAATCCACCCAGGTCGGCAGCACCCGCGTAATTTTGGTGCGTGGCCGCTTCGGCGCGTTTTCCATGCGCTCTTTCCAGTTTTCCTCAATGCCCAGAAGCGCTTGGGAAAAGGCAAACAGACCGACAAGAACGGGAACGAACGAGATGCCACCCATCAGATAAAAGGAATCGAATGTGAACCGCATTCCGGCCGTCATCGGATCAAGACCGATCGTGGCAATGAACAAACCGACGCAGCCCCCATCAGGCCCTTGATAACAGATTGCGATGAGACCGAGGTAATGATCGAGATGCCGAAAACGCCCAGTGCGAAGTAATCCGGTGCCGCCAGCCCCGTGGCAACCTTTGCCAGTTGCGGGGCAACGATGATCAACGCCAAGGCAGAGAAAAGGCCACCGAACATGGAACTTGCCGTCGACAGACCAAGCGCGCGTCCGGCTTCGCCCTTCAGCGTCATCGGATAGCCGTCGAGAACTGTTGCAGCAGAGGCGGGTGTTCCAGGTGTGTTGATCAAAATGGCGCTGATAGAGCCACCGTAAATGGCGCCGCAATAAACGCCGAGCAGCATCAAGATGCCTTCCAGCCCCTGGAAGGAGAAAGTTAGCGGCATCAGCAGTGCGATGCCCATATTCACTGTCAGGCCTGGCAGTGAGCCAATCAGAATACCGGCAAGTGTACCCATGAAAACCACCAGAAGCGTCTGGTAGCTGAAGACAATGCCTGCGGCTTGAAGAATATCATGCATGGTTCTGGTTCTTTCCCCGGCGCTATTCCACGAATGCCGGGACCGGCAATGAAATGTTGAAAATGTGAACGAAGAAGAACCAGATGACGCCAATGGCAGCCACAGTTGTGAGGCCGATGACCAACGGACGCCGCTCGCCCATGATCAGCATCACAATCGGCATCGTGACACCACCGGCGATCAGGAAGCCAGCCCACGTCATCAGCGTTGCAAATCCGAAAGCGACGGCTGCCGTCAGATAGGCCCAAAGGTTCCCCGTCCCACCAAGAGTGACTGTGCGATCAGCGTTTGTGGCGGGAAATGCGATGACCTCGATCAGCTGCAAAACACCAAGGCCGATTAAAAGCCATGCAATCATATGCGGCCAGAAAGCTTCTCCGGGAACGCCGTCAGCCGATATTGTCGTCAGACCGCGGGAGAACCAGAAAATGGCAAGGCCCAAAAGAACAGAAGCGCCTGCCACCAGGACATTATATTTTTTCATTGCTTTCCTCCCCGCCCGGAGCCGTGGCCCCCTTTTCTTTTAATAAAGGGGGCCACGGTTGAGCGCAGCAATTATTGCTTACTGGGATTCTTTGATGAGCTTGGCGTACATTTCGTCGTCGCGCATCATCATTTCGGAGACTTCATCACCGACAATCATGCTCGGCATGATGCCCTGGTTTTTCATGGCCTGCTGGAAATCAGGATCGGCAGCAACGGCTGTGAAGACTTCAACCAGCTGAGCCTTGACGTCTTCCGGCATATTGGCAGGACCGGCAATGGCTGCCCATGCACGCAGCTGCGTGTCTGTGCCAGCACCCAGAACTTCATTGAAGGTCGGAACGTCGGGAAACAGGTCAAAGCGCTTGGAGTCCATGACACCGAGCATCCGCAGCGCACCGGCATCAATCTGCGGCTTGGCAGCGCCCGGCGTGGTGATAACGGCATCAACGTGACCACCCACCAGTGCAGCAATTGCCGGGCCGATACCTTCTGAATACGGAATCCGCTTCAGTTCGATCCCGAGCTGCTGTTCCATATTGAGCGTAGCGAGATCAAAGATCGCGCCCGTGCCGGAATTGGCAACCTGAATATCGCCCGGGTTTTCTTGGCCGCTGCCACAAGCTCTTCAAGCGTCTCGTATGGGCTGTTGGCATTGACCACCAGCGAAGCCGGGTCAGCGATCGGAGCATAAAGGCCGGTAAAGTTTTCATAATTGACCGGCGACTTGCCCTGGTGCGGGAACATGGCCAGCTCAACAGTGGTCATCACCAGGGTCTGACCATCGGGCTTGGCGCGTGCAGCCTCGATGAGGCCTGTCACACCGTTGCCGGCAGGCTTGTTTTCCGGAACGAAGATAACGCCTTCCGGAAGATATTTCTTGGCATATTCAAGTGTCAAACGCGCAGACGTATCCGTGCCGCCACCCGGATTTTTCGGGATGATGACAGTGATGTTTTTCTCCGGATATGTCAGTTCCTGCGCGGTGGCCTGAACACTAGCCAGTGCCAGTACTCCACACAGCGCTAAACCTATTGCTTTTAACATTCTCAACTCCCTTGTTATACTGTTGATTTCGGCCTGTTTATTTCTTTTTCAAGCCGGATAACGCGCCATCCTCCAGTGTCAAATGGCAGTAGATAATTGACTTACGATTGTGGGTGTAAGTCAGGTGGAGCTCTTTCCCTTGAGCAATAATCGCCGGATACGAGAACTCGCCCTCTTCAGTTTCTAGGTCGATAACCCGATGAAAAGTTTCGGCATTATCATTTGAAAGCGCCAGGGAAAGAGGCGTACGACGGCCCCAGTTGCCGCCATTGGGGTTAAAGGCCAGCGCCAGAGCGCCGCCTGTGTCGGCAACATCGATGCCGGAATTGTTGTTGACGGTTTTGGTCGGATAGGCTTCTGACCAGGTTCTGCCAAAATCGCTGGAGTCAGATCGGTACAGAAAACCGCGTGTCGAGCGCATCAGCATATGGATGTGGCCTGGTTGGGATTCCACGCACTTGGCTGGATCACGCCATCCCATTTGAAAACCTTTTGAGGATCGGTTTCCCAAAGGGCGTTTTCAGCCAGACCGCCCCATACGCCGCTGTCGCTCTTTTCTTCAGCGCTGGTTTGATGGGTGAAAGGAACGTCGACCCGGCGCCAGCTTTCGCCTTTGTCCGGTGAAATATCGACAAAGGCGTCCCAGATCTCATTGGTTTCTACTGAGGCCGGGGCCAGCCACTCACCATTCGACATCACGAGAAGCTTGTTCTTGACCGGGCCGCGCGGCGCCTTGTCACCGGCCACAAGTTCTGAAGGCTCGGTCCAACTCACCCCTCCATCATGCGACATGCTCCAGCGGGTGGTCCACTCATGCACTGTCGGACCGACCTTGTAGAAAAGCCAGACCGTATCGCCTTCGTTGAGGAGTACGGGGTTCCAGTGTGCCAGCCCGTCTTCTGCAAACAGTCGCCGTGGTTCTTCCCAATTCGAACCGTCACCCCTGACGGTCCAGATCGCAACATCGCCCTCGCCTTCGCGCTCACCGCCGAAAAAGGCGACCAGTCGGCTATTGTCTTTGAGGACAACGACGGTGGAAGCGTGGCAATTCCTGAAAAGGTCATGGTTGAGCGGAACGACAAATGTCTGGCTCAGAAGTCTTGCTGTCAGCATCGACAAGGTCTCCTCCTCTTCGATGAATTTGGTCGGTTATCTCACTCGGCGGCAACCCGCGTTGCCGAGGCTTGGCCGGAAGGGCGCAGACCCAGTTGCAGCGTTTCGTTCAACCAGTCACCAAGTGAAATCATCTGAGCGACCGTTGACGAAAAGTGGTTATCGAAATATCCGCCGGTGGGAAGTGAGCGGCACTTCATCGTGGAGAAGTTGCCAATTACTTTCTGGTAGTCCTTGGCACAGGCTGGGTAGCTCATGCTTTCAGTCAGTGCGGCCAGCGACAGATAGTTGGAAAGGGTTTCAGCCTTTTCCGGCTCTTTCTGCCAGTTTTCGAACAGCCAGACATAAAGCGCGGGATGGAAATTCGCCATCACACCGCTATAGCCATGGCAACCGGCCTTCAAGCTTTGCAGAAACGTCTGCGCATTGGCATTGGCGATATGCAGGCGTGTACCGGCAGCCAGTTCAGCGCGGCGGGCAAGAATATCAATGTTGCAGCAGGTATCCTTCAGGAAGGTGAACCGGTCGGACTTTGCAGCCCATGAAACCGCCTCGTCACTCAAGAGACGTTTGTAAGGATAGGGGCATTCATAAACGCCAAGTCCGACATTGGTCGGCAGTTTTTCTGTAAGCGCTGAAAGGTTTTCAAGAAAGACGCTGTCTGACTGATCCTGAGCTGCCAGCCGATTGGAAATCATGATAACACTGTCGACACCGCATTCAGCGACAGCCTGAAGCTGCTCAGCCTGATGACTAGGGGCGCTACCGGTGTGGCCGGAAGCAACGACGGGAACCCGTCCATCGACATAATCGACGACAAACCGCGTCAGCTTTCTCGATTCGGCGTCGCCCAGAAAGAACATCTCGCTGGACTGGCAGTTTGCGAAGAGACCATGAACGCCCGAGCCGAGATACCAGTCGATCAGGCTTTCCAGCGAAAACCAGTCGACTTCTAGTTTCTCTGTGAAGGGCGTGAGCATAACAGGCCAGATGCCCGTGTGATGGTCTGCAGCGCCTGTGGTTGCCTTGGTCATTTACTCTTTCCTCACTGCCGAGAACACAGGCTTCATATAAACGAAGCTGAACTCTGAATTACCTGGCCTGATGTGCGCGGCCTGTCTCACGCCTGCAGCATTTACTGCGCTCGGCGCAGCTGCAACGACTTCGCTGACGCGGATTGAAAACCGGCTGCGCAAGAACGCCATACTCCCGTCAACTTCAGAAACTGCAACGGCGCACATCCTCAAAACCCATATGCTATTACGTGTTAGCGTTTTGCGTTTACTCGCTTTTGCATGGTTCGACAAGATATTAAATGATGAATAGTAGTTATTATTAAATGAACAATCAAATAAGTGATTGTATCAGTTGAATTATGTCAAATCTGGGTTACCAACAGCTCCCCAGTGATCGCGCTAGCCTCTTGGTCTTTGCATCGCGCCGGCTGAAGGCTTTGGAAGATGAGAATGCGAAACTGAAACGGATCGTTGCGGATCTGACGCTGGACCGCGAGATGCTTCGAGGCATGTCATCCGCCAAAAGCTCTAGTGCCTGCCCGCACGCGCAAGCTTGTGGATGGGATGCTGGTAGACTGGGGCGTGTCGATCAGACGAGCCTCTCAAGGTTCTGACGTTCGACACCTCGACCTACCACTACAAATCCCGCCACATCGGTCAGGCCGCTCTTGAAAGGGGGATCAAGGAGATATACGAGACACGCGTCCGGTTTGGCTACCGCCGCGTTCACGTACTCCTGCGAAGAGAAGGCTGGACTGTCAATATCAAGAAGACGCGCAGGATTTACAAGGCGTTAGGGCTACAGCTCAGGAACAAACACCCGAAACGTCGGGTGAAGGCAAAGCTGCGCGAGGATCGTCAGGAGGCAATAGGGCCGAACGATATCTGGGCGATGGACTTTGTTCATGATCAGCTCGCGGCAGGCAAGAAGCTGCGGATCCTGACCATTGTGGATATCCATTCCCGCTTCAGCCCGGCGACCGATCCGCGCTTCACTTATCGCGGTGAGGATGTGGTGCAAACGCTGGAACGGATCTGCGGGAAAGACGGCTATCCGAAGACGATAAGGGGCGACAATGGCAGCGAATTTATCTCCCGCGACCTCGATCTGTGGGCCTATGTGAACATAGGTCACACTGGACTTCTCGCGGCCTGACAAGCCGACCGACAACGGCTTCATCGAAGCCTTCAACAGCAAGCTGCGTGCGGAATGCCTGAACGCGAACTGGTTCATGAGCCTTGCGGATGCGCGCGAAAAGTTGGAGGATTGGCGTAGACACTACAATGAGGACCGTCCTCATTCGGCGATCGGATACAACGTCCCGATCGCATTGCATAATCCCGGTGGCACTGCCAGCCCGCCATCGTGATCGGAGCCGGAAAACCCAACATCCGGCGGTCCAATAAATGGGCGCAGTGTAGATGCATGGGGGCAGAGCACTTCGGTTGTGCGGGAGTTGTTTATTGATGAAGCTCCATCGCCAGTGGCCTGCAGACCGTCGCTAATGTTGCGTAGCCGATAAAACAAGATTGAAACCCTCGCCATTCGCGGCGAAATTTGCTTCGGTTTGCAGCTGCGTTGTAAGTGTGTCGGTGATTAAGTTGATTTGCGGTGGCCCGTTGGGAATCCCGCCGAAAGTTGCCAGAACATAGTCGCGCGGCTCGGTAAGCGTTCCAGTAACGACTACGTCAATCTCATTTCCGGCTGGAACGAAACTTCCCATTACCTGAACTTGTGATGTATTGTTGCCGAAAAAGGAAAAGCCCAGTCTGAATTGGTTCCTGCCGTCACCTGCGACTCCGACTGGAAGCACTGCCCCGACAAGATCACCAGGGAAGACTATATTTTGGCCGGGTTGAGCGGCTAGGGCCGTAATAATATCGGCAGCAAGAAAAGAACTCTGCCTGTTTTGGCTGCCTATCGATCCCGCGCCGCGTATTGTGATGCGGTCAAAAATTCCATATGGAATACTATTAGAAAGAGAACCACCAATTGGAGCGGAACTTGTAATATTAAAATTGCATCCAAAGCAATATGTCGTTCCTTCAAAGTCGCTGTTATCTTGATGGTAATCTATGTTGCATTTTCTTCCTTGGCCGAAGCAATTGAAAGACATGATCGAATTCATAGAAGATGCACTGATACGGTTTGTGTATCTATAGGTCGAGTTTGGAGTTAGGGCAAAAATGATCTGGGAGCCGAACGCAGCCGGGAACCCATTTTGAGGGCTACGAAAATTGATTGCGCCGCGCAAATATCCGTTTGCTGGATTAGGGGTCGATCTGTCAAGGTCGACCAAAAGCAGGCTCTCTGGTTCGATGTACGTATTTCCCGCGTAGGATTTAGAGCCAAGGAATTGCACGTATCCTTGGATGCGCATATCAGCGAAAGTGGCGGGTTGATAAATACTTCTTATCTGACCATCGACGATGTCTGATTGAACCTTTAGGTAGTTTGTCGTAGTGGTGGCAACCGAAGGACCTGAAAGCGTGGCGGGATCTGTGCCGCGCGGCAGCACGATGTTACCGCCGGTTAACGTGTATCCACCAGCGACGGCATTTATTGTGAGTGCTTCAATCCCTCCGTCGTCAATCTGAACATTGTAATTCTGGTTGCTCGTGAAATTGGCAGTTGCCTGAGCGCCAGGCCATCTGCCTATCGCTCCGGTAGCCTCGTCACGCCAGTTGACGGCGGTTGTATTCCACACATCGAAATCTGTATTTCTGGCCTGCCATGAGAGTTGTTGACCCGGCGCAACCATACGCGAGGCGATAAGCTCCTGCCCGGTTTCAATTTCGCCGGCCATAACCGGTATCTGTCCGGCTGACAGTATTGCGAGCGCTCCCAAAAGCAACATTGAAGCACATATTAATCGTATAGGTTGTATTGATATGCGCATTTCTTTCTCTCCTTCATATACGTGTCGTGACACCTGCTGGCTAACTTCGGACGCCCGCGCGCCTGCAACAGGTCGCTATTGTTGCGTTGCCGTTAGAATGAGATCTAGGCCTGTATCGTCAGTTGCAACAAGATCGACGTCTATTCGCAAAGTGGTTGTCAGGGATAGAGCCGTGCGGACAATAGCCAGGTTGCCGTTGGGAACATTTCTGAAAGATGCCAACCGATACTCACCCGGCCTGAACAACGACCCGGATAGGTCAACGGTTATACGCCCATCCCAAGGGAAAAAGCTTCTTCTATGATCAGAGGGGCAAATAAAACATTTTCGTCTTCATTTTCATTCTCTATATTAAATGAAACCCAGGTCTCGTCGTCGCTCGTTTCTGGATCTGCGAGAGGGTAGGTCCTAACAGAGCCGAGAAATGTCAACGCATCGCTATTTCCGGCTATACGTGGCTGTATATTCAGTCCGTAAAATGAACTTTCAATATTATGAGATCCAATGTTTCCGGACCCCGCTATTGTTATTGCTCTCAGATGATCGTCCGATCCTCGGCTTGATAGCGCCCCACCTATGTTTCCCGAGAGTATAAATCTGCAACCGTAGCAAAATGTGTTTCCGTTGTAATCTCCGTTGTCCGCGGTGTATATTACATTACAGATCACCTCGGCCTTGCATGTGAAGGATATTTCGGAGTTTCTGAAAGACGATAAAATGCTCTTGTCGAAAGTAAAATCCGCAGCGGTCAGGTAATATTCCAAAATGCCCCAAGCTTCACCGACAGGACGATGCGTTAGATTAACAAAACCTATATTGCCGTTCAGGTCTGTGAAAGGGGTGTTCTGCTGGACGTCGCCCAACGACAACTCTCCGGGCATATCGATGTACGTATCGCCCTCATAGCTTTTGGTGCCCTTGAATTTCACCGCCCCGCGAACATAGACGTCTGCCACCGGGTATTGCGCCGAAAGGACAGCCCTTGAATCCTTGATGTCACTTTCAAAAACGTTGAAATCTCCAACATGATTATCATCAGCCGATGTGCCTGAGATAGAGGCATCCCCCAGACCGAGTGGTAAAATGATGTCTCCTCCCGTGAAGGTGTAGATGCCTGGTCCGGAAATGGCGATAAAAAGCGCCTTAACTGTGCCTTCTACTGTTACTGTCCCACCCTGGTCACCCTGAAAATTGGCTCCTGCCGGAGGGCCCGGCCATGCCAGATCCCTATTTGTCTCCCGGAACCTCCAGTCCAAGTTGGTCGTGTTCCAGGTGCCCGAACCACCAGTCGGGTCTTTCCAGTAGAGCATGGTGCCGGGATTTTGCGGGACCAGAACAGGGCGGACGGCGTCATGCGTTCCAACCTCGGTTGCTTTCGCCGGCATCCGGACCGACAGAAATGCAGCGATCGAGCCAAGGAATATTCCGCCTAAAAGGGCATACGTTTTCAGCTGTGTTGTTGCATGCATGGGATGCTCCACTTGAATTTGGACGCTTGGTCCATCTGGGCCATAAACCCACATATTTTTAAGCTGCCTGTGGCCGCGCGCTATTGTTGCGTGGCCATCAACACGAGATCAAACCCCTCGCCGTTCGGCAAAAGTTCAACATCTATTTGCAAGGGTATTGCTGTTATGAGGTTGTCGTCGCGGATATGAATTGCCAGCGGCGCGTTGGGCACGCCGCCAAAGGAGGCCAGCCGATACTGGCCAGGCGCAGACAGCGTTCCCGATAAGGTAACGCTTATTTGTCTGTCCCATGGCTCAAAATCTTCGGCTATTCTCAGTGTAGCAAATGAAGTGTTATTGTTGTCGTCTACTTCATCCAATAAAGCAAAGCCGAGGTGCGTCCTATTATCATTCTCGCCGTTCGGCTCCGATTGGTATGTTCTTACGGATCCACGAAATAAGAGTTCGGTCGTGCTTTCCTGGATGGATGGCATGATGACGACACCATAAAATGAGTTCTCAACTCCAGGCTGGCCGATAATACCAGAGCCAGCTATTGAGATATGACTATATTCACCTTCCTCATTGAGGTTTGATAAAGATCCACCAATGTTTCCATCAAGATTAATAGTGCAATCGTAGCAAAATGTTTTTCCAATATATTCACCGTTATCGGAAGAATAATTTATTATGCAAACAACATCTTGCTTGCAAAAGAATTGAATTTCGGATTCCGGAAATGATGATAAAATTGTTTTGTCGAAGTCAAACGCCGCTGCTTCCAGGTAATATTCCAAAATGCCCCAGGCTTCATCTTGAGGATAGGGTATGAGATTTACGAAGCCTATATCGCCATTCAAGTCAGTAAACTCGGTGTCCGGGTCAGCGTCTCCCAGTAGAAGCTTTCCCTGCGCCTCAATATAGGTGTCACCCCGATAGCTTTTGGTGCCCTTAAACTTTACCGCGCCGCGAATATAGACATCCGGGACAGGGTACCGCGCCGCAAGGGCAGCCGCTGTATCCTTGATATCGCTTTCAAAAACGCTGAATTCGTCAATCCCGCTGCCTGCGGTTGGGCCCGCAATAGTGGCATCGCCCAGTCCGCGCGGCAAGGTGATATCGCCTCCCTGAAAGTATAGCCGTTTGGCGCAGAGGCGGTGATGAAAAGCGCCTGAATCGCACCGGCTACGGTTACGGTCCCGCCTTGGGTGCCATAGAAATTGGCTCCTGCCGGAGGACCCGGCCAAGCCGTAATGTTGTTTGTATCCAGGTCCACCCAGTCGAGATCGGTCGTGTTCCAGGTGCCCGATCCGCCAGTCGGTTCCCTCCAGTAGAGCATGGTATCCGGGTATTGCGGCGCCAGAATACGGGGGCGGCGAGCCGCGGCACACTCTCTGCAGCCGCCACGGAAGCTTTTCCCGTTAGAAATACGGAGATCAGCCCAACAAACACTCCGCATAGCAGATTATAGTCTTTCAACATTTTTATAGCGCGCATAACATGTTCCATTTTTTGCTTCAACACCACGCATAGGTCGCATCAGAAGTGCTTTATGACCTGTTAAAAGAATTATACATATACGTCTGCATGTATTTTTTACTATTTCTAGAGTGGAAAATTCGACACCAACAGAAAATGTGCTTGTTCGTTCTCTTAGAGCCCGATTTAAAAGTTGTTGAGTGATATCAGAAGGATGTGATTCAACCACCTCTGCCAAGAACGTGGAGGATCGCATGCCCTGGAATGATATCACCCGCCTGCAGCATAACCGGGATCGCCTTCGCTATCCAACCGATTTGACGGACCGTGAGTGGGCTGTAATTGCTCCACTGATACCGCTGGCCAAGCCCGGCGGGCGGCCACGGAAAACGAATATGAGGGAAGTGGTGAACGCGATCCTTTATATTGCGGGCAGCGGCAGTCAATGGCGGGCTCTGCCGAAGGACTTCCTCCGGTCTCCACGGTGCGAGGCTATTTCTATGGCTGGCGCGACATCGGCCTTTGGCAGACCATCAATCATCTGCTCGTCTGCGCTACGCGCGAACTGGAGGGGCGCGAGGCCTCGCCCACAGCCGGTGTCATCGACAGCCAGAGTGTCAAGACCACCGAAAGCGGCGGGGTTTCGGGCTACGACGCCGGCAAGAAGATCAAGGGCCGCAAGCGCCACATCATCACCGATACGATCGGGCTGATGCTGTTCGTGCTTGTCCATGCTGCCGATATCCAGGACCGCGACGGTGCGCCCGATGTCCTGAAAGCCATCCGCTACCGTTTCCCTGGTTGCGCCATGTCTTCGCAGATGGCGGCTATGCCGGGCAGAAGTTGCGAAAAGCGCTGCGCGGATGCGGCCAATGGAACCTTGAAATCATCAAGCGCTCCGACATAGCGAAAGGCTTTGAGGTTCTGCCCCGCCGATGGGTGGTGGAGCGCACCTTCGGCTGGTTCGGACGATGCCGTCGGTTGGCCAAAGATTGGGAAAAGTCCATCGCAAGCGCCACAGCATGGGTCAACATCGCCAGCATCAGGGTGATGACCAGACGCCTCGCACGATATTGTTTCCCATCATGAACTTTTGAATCCGGCTCTTACAGTCGCAAGCACTCGAAATTTGCGCTCGGAAAGGAAACCAGATGCAGCCGTCGACCACTAAAAGCCAGTGCAGGTCAAATAGACATTGGCCACGTTGTTATCTGTTGTCGATATTTCGGCCTTGCAGTTGCCCTGATCGTCCAGCTGACTGGTATCGAACTTGCCATAGTCCACAGCGGTGGAGCCAAGATAGCCAAATTTTGCGAGCTGATATTGGCCATTCGTCCGCATAGTTCCGGAGATCATAAAGTTGTAATTCCGGGTCGGAATAAAGTAGCCCTCGACCGTCAGGAGGTCGTGGGTGACGTGCCCACCCGTACTCGCATCATTGATTTCCAGATCGATCGATACAGTACCGTCACCGCCGCTTCCATCAGCCGGGACCGCCTTGAATGCCAGCCCATTGAGGGTTAGCTTTCCAATGTTATCTGGCGCGACCCCGCCCGGGCCGATATCTGCGGTCGTGACATAGGTCATGCTGTTTTGAAGGATGCCGACGACCCCTCGCCGGAAAGCGAAAAAGGGCGCAGATTTCCGGTCATGATGTCCATGCCATAGACATTGCCTCCGATTTTGCCGTCGACTTCCAGGTTGCAGTTCGAAACCAGCGTGCTCCCATTCGCTGTGCTATTATCCGATGTGTAATTGACGATGGTGCTGTCTGCGTCCTGATCTGTACATGTGAGGCCCACGGCACTATTCGTGGGCTGCCCGCTCAGCCGTGTATTGAACTGTGTATTTCCATCGTAGAAAATGGATAGTCTTGGTGCGTCATATATGGAGGTGGTGGTTGCGAAATCCACATTGCCGGAAAAGCCGCCAATCCCGTTTTCATCTCCAAGTTGAAGAAACCCGCCTGCAAGGATTGTCGTGTTCCCGAAATACTGCTTTTCGCCAATATACTTGATGCCCTTGGAGATCTCGATATTGGAGACCACGTTACTCGACAACGCTGCCGGGGCATCGACAATATCGACCTTTAATTCAGCCAGTTTAGGGAGGTTTTCGCCAACTATAGAAGCGGTCTGCCCGCCGCGTGCTATTTGTAAATAGCCACCATATTCCGGGTCAGCTTGCAGAGTGTAATATCCGCTGTGAACTGGATCATCAAACGACATGTCCAGCACGGTTATGGCTGATCTCACGCTGACGGTACCGGCTTGCTGCCCCGCAAAAACGGCCTGTGTGGGTGGCCCCGGCCAGCTCCTGGTGATGTCGCTTTCCGGATCGAACCAATTTACCGCCGTTGTGGACCACGTGCCTGGACCGCCTGCGTCGCCGTTCCAGTTCAACTCGGCCGGAACCCCAAACGAATCAGAACCATTCCCTTCGGTTGCGGACTCCGTTGCCTTTGCCGGCGTGAGCTGCACACCGGCAAGAAATGCGAGAGGCACCATGAGCGCGATTGTCCCTCGCTTAATATATCGTATAGGTTGCATTTCAGCGCGCATTTTCCCTCCGTCGAGCTCTTCACAGAATACAAATGTGGTAATGGATCGATTGACGCTCTATAGCTTGCGTATTCTGTTCACCCATTTTTTCACGAACTTACGATATTATCGGGTCACGTTTTATTTTGATATATCAATGATATATTGAAAAGAATCATAGATAGAATCTCTAATTACTCGTTAAGCTCCGTAACTGTTAAAATTACTTTTCCATCACTTGCCGATATTTTTCCCTCTTTTCTTGAGTTGCCCTGAATGAGGACAGAGGTTGGAGCGCCACTCGGGTCTCCAGCGTCGGCATCGTAATACATGATGGTATAGTCACCCGGATCCGGGTCCCCGTTGATCGTAAACTGTTTTGCTGCCAAGGTGTTGATTGATCCATTGATACGGACCTGGTCATTTAGGTCGGGGTTGGTCCCTTTGATTGCCACAATGATTGTGGACTGGTCTGATAATATCAGGTTGCCGCCGATGGTAAGCATTCCGGTCGTATCTTCGTCGCCCGGCTGCAGGAAGCCTGGACCGAGAACGAAATCTTTTCCCGCTCCGCCGATCGTGCCGGTTCCTGAAATCGTAGAACCGAACTGCTTGGTTGGATTTATCTCGACATTCACCGCCCCGCCAAGCAAGCCGATGTCACTTATTTCGATATCGCTCTTAATGTAGGAGTTGCCGTGAAATCCGCTAAAGTTTCCAGTCAGATTAAAGCTTTGAGGGCCGGTAAAATAGATTTTAGCCGGCTGCGTATTATCGATGTTACTGAAAACAAAATTACTAAGTGTCGTCGGAGCATCATTCCTGTTCTTATCATAAGAGTAGAAATTGATGCGTGCATCTGACAGCAGTTCAATTTGACCATCGACGCTTGCTGGATTCCTATCCTGTCCTAACGTTAAGGTTGAACCTTTATCGACAACAACCCTCCCTGTGTATGATTTTTTGTTGTAGAAAATCATTTCTCCGGAACCAGAGATGATGAGCTCTTTGTTTGGTGTCGCCAAAGCGCCCATCTGTCGATCAAAATTAACGAAAATTTGGGCATACTGGCTGTCAACGGTCCACGTTACAGAGGGAAAGGGCGCAATACTCAGGGTTCCGATATTGTCATCGCCGTCGGCGGGCGGCTCAATGCTGTAGCTGTCATCTTCGAACGTCAGGCTATATACTTTTAGGTTGTCTGTAAGGGTGACTGTCCCGCCCTTTTCGCTGAACACGCCCAAGGCCGGGGAACTCCATACCGAAGCGATGGTGCCGCATTCGTCTCGTCCAGTTTTGATTAGAGCCGTTCCATTCGCCGCTTCCGCCCTGAGGCCCGGATCCTGGATTTCCGTTGACGACCGAATCTGCGCCGTTCCAGTAAAGGACAACGGTGGTCGAAGCTAACTGTTCAGTGTCTTCGCTGCATGCAGCCATGGCCTTGCTTGCAAGACCAGGGGCGCTGCACAAAAGGCCGGACATGGCAACGCTGAGGTAGAGCTTTCTCGCCAGATCGTGAGCGCGGACGGCGTTCGGAGAGTTTTCGTAAACAGACATGATCAGGCCTCCGAACTACCAGGAACGCTGAACGCGGACGGTGCGCATTTCTTTCCGGAAACATAATTTCCGACCGTGTAGGCGACCTTCGAGACGACCTGGACGCTGGGACGCATCGCCGTTGCGGAAAGATATTGCAGTGCGTTTGACGCGAAAGGCCACGCCTTGCAGAAGAACTTCCGGAGCGAGAAATATTCGACCGCGTTGAGGGCACCCATTTCATCGAGATCCTCGATAAGGATCATAAGAAAATTGATCAACTCTTCTTCAGAAGAGTTTTTGAGCATATCTTCTAAATCAATAACATGTTTCATTTCAATCTCCTATATTTTGGAGATTAAATAATTATTGGATAATTTATTTTTGTAAATATAACATATAATAATAATAAATTCACTTTTAATATTGACGATATCATTTTTTATAAAACTATATACAAAATCGACAACAGAAAGGGTTTATCATGTCCGATTCAATTCCATATGGAACAATTGTCGCATTTTATGGCTCCGGTATTCCTGCCGGCTGGCAAATTTGCGATGGAACAAACGGAACGCCCGATCTTCGGGATCGTTTTATTCTTGGTGCTGAAAGTCTTGATGATCAATTGGGGATCGCTTCAGCCAAAGCAACCGGCACTGGCAAAGACAAGACATATAGCAAAACAACGGCAACCGGGGTCGCGCAGGTAAAAACAAGTGTTAGTGGAACGGCACTTGACACCTCGCAGTTGCCAAACGTGACGTCAAAACTCACTGCCGGGCAGCAAGAAGTGCATACCTATATGTCATTCGAAAACCGGGCGAAATACAAGGATGCGAGCGAGGGGGCCTATTTGTTGTTCGGAACAACGTCAACAACCGCGGAGGCGATATCTGATTGGAATTCGTCAGAAGTCATCTTCCAGGCGTCTGGCGGCGGTCAGGCGCATAGCCATTCCGCGACCTCCAGCGACAGTGGCCACGATCACTCAGTTGACGTTCTGGGGCCATATCTTTTGCTCGTTTATATCATGAAGATGGCCTATGATGACTAGGTTCAGGACTTCGGTAACGGAACAGTTCCAGTCAAGCAAGAAATGACGGCCGCAGTCATGCAGTTGGCTTGGCAATATCCTTGGCGATAGACTCATTTCGCCGATGCCTGGCTTGGTTTGCCCTTCATCTGAGGCCACCCCGGGTTCATGCTTCGGTCCGTGGTCAGCGCAGCGGCTGCCGACATGATGCTGGTCCAGTGCGGTAATTCCGATGTGCCATGTCGTTGGCGTGCTCGACCTGAAGTCGGCGACAGCCCTGACCACGGCATCATCGGAACCGCGTCCCGGTTGGGACCTCGAAGGTCTGCACTCAGACAGACTTCAACGATATGGGATGTTAAAGCTCAGTCCGTTTTGGCGATCAATAGGGCTGTGGTGGAAAATTCAGTACCATCCCTCCACATCCGGTGCAGGATGGTGCCGATGCGCCTAGCCAAAGCCACCATCGCACGCTTTGAACCTCGGCGCTCTTGGAGATCAAGTCGGCTGGGTACCTAGATTCTCAGTGAAATTCGATCGAGAGTCAAGGCGTTGAAATTAAAGAATTAAAACGAGCATCGGCCTGCTGCGCTACTGTTTCGTGCAACATAGATGCGATGCAAGCTTACTGCAATGGCTAAGAAAATAGTCCGGGTGCACGACAAGGCGCAGACCGTCCTTTCGGAGCGAATCCGAAAGCGTTCACTCGATGACCACACTCGCTCCGATCATCGAAAGTCCCGCGTATTAACCCTGATCTCGCCAATCTGCGCATAGGGGTCGAACATGTCGCGCGGCTTCAGCATACACGCGCCGCCCGAAGCTATGGCGCAAGCTGGTGGACAGTCTATTCAAAACACATATTTTTCAACGTGTTGGGGATTTTCATGATCAATGCGACCTTGAATTTTCCCGAAACACTCCTGCCAGCCTTGCAGCGTTGAAGTCATTTCCTGCGCGAAACACCGCAAGTGTTATATCGACCCGTTTTCTGCTCTGCCTGCATCAATGGCGTACATAAGCCGAAGGGCGCACGGGATGACGGTGGCTCCCGACCATTTTGTCGGATGCATGCTGAAGCGCTAAAGCCGTGCAAGCCAGGTCGCAATCGACGGAAACGCGACGATCAGGGCAAGCGAAACCAGCATGGCGCCGACGAACGGCAAAGCGCCTCTGAAGATATCCGAGACCTTCAACGACTGGTCCGCGATGGCGGACTTGATAATGTAGACGGACAGGCCGAAAGGCGGCGTCAACAGCCCGACCTCCACAGCGACCACCGTCAGCACCCCGAACCAGATCAGATCGAACCCGGCAGCGTCTGCCACCGGCAGCGCAATCGGCAGCAGGATCAGCATGATCGAGATGGAATCGATCAGACAGCCAAGCGCGATGATCAGCAGCAAATAGAGCAGCAGGAAACCATAGGGGCCGATCGGACCGGAGAGCAGGGTTTCGGCCAGAAAACGTGGCACGCCGGAAAGCGCCAGCATGCGGCTGAAAAAGGTCGCGGCCAGGATCAGGAACAGGACGGAGACGGTAATCTGCCCGGTCTCGACCAGAAGCCGCCAGAACGAGCGCGGCGTCAGCGAGCGGCGCAAAAGTGCGATCAGCAAGGCGCCAAGGGCGCCGGCAGCGCCTGCCTCTGTCGGGTTTAAAAACCGCCATACAATCCGCCGAGCACCAGAACCATCAAGAAGACGATCGGCACCGCCTTGCGAATGAGCGCCAACCAGCCGATTTCTTCGTCCTCTGAGGCCAGTTTTTCCGCCGTAAAGACGAAATCCGGCTTCAGCCAAGCCAAGAGAAATATGGTGATGGAGAAGGCAAAGGCCAGCAGAATGCCCGGACCGACGCCCGCGAGGAACATCCGACCAACCGATTCCTCGGCCAGAACCGCATAGACGATCATCAGCAATGACGGCGGGATCAGCATGCCGAGAACGGACGAGACCGGCGACGACACCGGTTGCGAATTTGGCGGTATAACCATGACGCGTCATTTCCGGGACGGCGACCCGGCTGAAAACCGTGGCGGAAGCAATCGAAACGCCGGTGATCGCGGCAAAGACCGCATTGGCAAAAACAGTCGCGATACCAAGGCCCGCCGTGATCCGCCCCATGAGCTTCTGGAACACGTCGAATGTATCCTTGCCCACCTTCGAAATGGTCACCAGCAGGCCCATCAACACGAAAAGCGGCACGATGGCATAAAGGTATTCGCGCAGTGAATTGTTGGCGACAGCGCCAAGCATACGCATGGAGACCGTCTCGCCCCGGATCGCCGAAACCCCGATAAAGGAAACAAACAGCATGCTGACACCAATCGGCATGCCGACATAGATCAGGATCAGCAGACCGGCGATTGCCAATCCTCCGATTTCAAGCGGGCTCATGAGCGCTCTCCGGGGTTGCGACAGGCGGCGATGTCACTCGCAGCCCGAAAAAGAAACTCTAGCGCGGCAACGGAAACACCGAGGACGATGAAAGCGCGGAACGGCCAGACCTGCAGCGTGGCGATGCCGGAAACACCGATATATTCACCGGACGCCCAGTCCTTCTGGAAAATCAGAATGCTCGACCACGCGATCAGCCCGATCATCACGGCACCCGTCAGATTGAAGAGAGCCGACAGAACGCTGCCCGCGACCGGCCGTTTGAGCCTGAACCCGGGAAAAATATCTCCGTACGCGCCAGCCTGTCGGCACGGATGGTGGTTGCAAGCTGCAACGAGACGATCATCACCAGAAGAAGCGCGCCGAGTTCGGATACGAGCGGAAGGGATGCACCCAGCAGGTTACGCATGAAGATATCGGCCGAGATGACCAGCATCAGCACCAGAATGAGCACAGTGCCGAGCGCGGCAAGACCGTCGACAAGGATATGCCACGCACGCTCGATGGCATTTGGGGGCGCCCGCCTGAATGGCGGGCGTTTTCAGTGTTGGATGACATATCCGCAGACCGCCTTACTGATCCCAGTCGCGCATCGGCGTTTCACCGCGTTCGCGCAAACCATCCATATAGGCGCTCAGGAATTCACGCGCAGGAAGGCCCTGTGCTTCAAGACCGTCCGCCCATTCACCGGCCAGATCCGGCAGCATCGCAACCCAGGCCTCGCGCTCTTCCTCGGGCATCGTCACCAGCGTCACCGGCGGGTTCTGCCCGGCTCCCATTTCGACCATGTCCTGAAGGGCGGCCTCGTGGCCTTCCAGGAGCTGCTTGCCGTGGGCTGCGGTGTAATAGGTACCCGCCTCAATCATGGCATCCTGCACTTCTGCCGGTAGCGTATCCCAGACATCACGATTGATGGCGATTGCACCGGAAAACGAAACAGCCGTGTCGAAGCGGTTGAGATAGGGGCAACCTCGTAAAGCTTCGCCGGCTTGGCGCCGAGCGCAAGTGTCAGAACGCCGTCGGAAACGCCAGTCTGGATGTCGGTGTAAAGGTCGTCAGCGCGCCGTCGACGGCATTGGCGCCGGTTCCTCGCAGCCAAGTGCCGAGGACGCCCGGGGCCGAGATCTTCATGCCCTCGATGTCGGCGATGCCTGTAATCGGCTCCTTGGTGTAGATATCGTACATATCGGTTCCGGTGAGCCCGAGTACCTTGAGATTGTACTGTTCCCACTCTTCGCGGAAGGCCTCGTTGTTCTCCATCAGGTCTTCCATCACCTCAAGCTGAAGCTGCGGGTTGGCGGTGGAGAACGGCGCATAGCTCGTCGCCTGGCTGAGCGGCAGCTTCGCCGGTTCCAGCAGCGAGAATACCCAGCCGATATCGGTAATGCCTTCTTCAACGGATGAGAGTGTGGCGTTGGCCTTGTAGAGCTGACCGCCGAAGGCCTCGTTCCAGTTGATCTCGTAGTCCCCGGTTTCAGCGAGGATTTCATCGGTTTTGGCCATGAAGTGGGTCTGTATCATGCCCACCCACGGGATCACGGTCGGGTGGCTCGAAGCCACTGTCAGATTGATGGTTTCCTGCGCGAAAAGCGCTGAAGGCATTGCCACCATGGCGACGGTTGTCAGTCTCAGAAAATGACGCATTTTTGTTCCTCCCGAAAGATGCGTTCAGTCCACCACAAATGTCTGTGTCGAATAGTCGAGCCGGATAGACACCCGGCCTTCATTGATCATCCAGGGGCGCACCCTGAAACGCCGGGCGCCCGCTTTATGCATCGGGTCGTTGCGGGCGATCCCGGCTGCCGCTTCGGCATTTTCGGCGCGGATGACCACCATCCCCTCGCCGGCCCAGCTTTCGCCGTCATCGGAAAAGAGCGGGCCTGCGGCATAAAGCACGCCGTCCCTTTCCAAGCCGACCTGATAGGCCAGATGCGCCTCCATGTTTTCAAAAACCGGCCCCATGCCATTCGTCGCTTCGGTGAAGATCGCAAAAAGCTTCTTTTGCAGCATGTCCTTGCTGGCTTCCATCACGGCTGCTGCCGGAACGGTTTCTTCGGTCTTGTGCATGCCGGTCACCTTCTCCCTGTGTCCGCGGCGAAACCTGTGTGTCAGCCCGCTTTCCGACGGGCGATCTCAGCGCGTATTTCCGCGCCATGCTGGTCGAGCAATGGCGGCGCGGCGATGTCGGTTTCGACCTGCTCATCGAAGCTGTAGGGCGCGCGCACGGTCGTGGTCTTTCCCTTTTCGGGATGGTCCATGTCGACCGCAATCTGCAAGTGCCGCGCCTGAGGATCATCGAGCGCCTCATCGGAATCATAGGCCGGCGCATGGGGCACACCGGCCTCAAGCAGCTTTTCGCACCAGCGATCGCGCGTCTCGGCCTTGAAGACGGGCGTCAGGATTTCGATGAGATCGTCCTGATGTTCGATGCGCTCCAGCCGTTCGGCAAAACGCAGAATCTTCAGCAAGCTGGCCCTGTCCGGTCGCCGCTAGCAGCCCTTCCCAGAACTTGGCGGGCGAGGACATGTGGATCGCAACCCATTTGCCGTCCGCACATTCGAATGTATAGCTCTGCGAGACCGTCGGGCGGGAAAGCGGCCCCATCACCTCGTCGACAGCAAAATAATGCGTAAAGCTGTCGAGGTTAAAATGGGTCATGGCCTCGAGCATGGAAATGTCGATACGACGCCCCTTGCCGGTGCCCGCCCGTTCCAAAAGCGCGGCAAGGATGGCCATTGCCGCATATTGCCCGGTCAGCGCATCGGCAATTGCGGGCCCGATCACGCGTGGATTGGTCGGCGGGGTTACAAGTCTCAAAACCCGCTGGCCGCCTGCGCCACGGTATCGAATGCAGGACGATCCCGCGACGGGCCGCTCTGACCGAAGCCGGAGATCGCACAATAGATCAGGTCGGGCTTCACTTTGCGCAGATCGGCCTCGCCGACACCGAGTCGTTCGGCAACACCGGGCCTGAAATTCTGGATAAAAACATCAGCGGTCGAGACGAGATCGCGCAAGAACGCCAGTTCGACCGGATCCTTGGTATCGATCGCGATCGAGCGTTTGTTGCGGTTGTAGGTCTGGTAGTGCGGCGAATACAGCCCGCCCTTGAATGCCCGGAACGGGTCACCGGAACCGGGGCGCTCCACCTTGATCACATCGGCGCCGAGATCGCCAAGATGCATCGCTGCGGCCGGACCCGTGATATAGGTTCCAAGCTCGACAACGCGGATATTTTTAGAATTTTGACCATCCGGCCTGCTCCGTTCAGTTGCTTTTTCCGGAAGCCTTCCGGCCATCATATTCAATCGAAACATCCGCCTTGTGCGACATGATGAAGCCGATCGAGCGCCGGCTTTCCTCGAAAAGATGCGCGGAGAGACCGGCTGTGCGGGCAAGGATCGGAACAGCCTTCAGGGCATCGACCGGCCAGCCGGCATCGAGGATGGTTGCGGGTATGGCACCGGACACGTTGATCGGCAGCGGTCGTTCGACAATCCCCGGAGCCACCTTCGCCAGCATGTAGAGAGCCTCGATATAGCGGCCGCGAATGCCCTCTTCAGCGGCAACGGCCAGCAGCCTGTTGGCGCGCGGGTCGCCATCGGAATGCTGAGGATGACCAAGGCCGGGCACTTTGCGACGCTCGGCCTTCAGGGCCTTGACGCTTTCAATCGCCGCCTTTTCCAGATCGCCATCCATGCTGTCCGCCGTCTCCACGACGGAGACCAGAAAACGGCCTGCCTGCTCCGATGAGCCCGCCACGACACTGCCCATACCGAGAATGCCAGCGGCCATGGCGCCCTGCCAGGCTTCCGGTCCGGCAGCAAGCGTCATGCGCGCGGCCTGAACGCTCGGCACCAGACCATGCTCGGCGATAGCGACCAGGCAGGAATCCATCATCCGCCGCTGCACCGCGTCCGGCTTTTCGCCGGTCACAAGAAGCCAGAAATAGTCGGTGAAATCGATCTTTCCGATCAGCTCGCTGCAAAGATCGTAGCCACGCACGGTGATGCTTTCGGCATCGGATTCGGCAATTTCCGTAAAGGCGCCATCCTGTTTTCCAATTCGCACAACATACTCCCTTTTCGCTCTGCGAAATAATTTCCTCTTGCCGAAATCGTAGAGAGCAACTAGGCTATCGTCAAGTTGAAAGCGTGTTGGTTGGTCGTCAGGGCCGAGAAGCCGTTTTCACCGGGAGAGAGATCAGGCCCCGAGCGAAGAGGATGAGCCCTTGTCTTGCAGGTGCGGCTCGACCACTCTCCGGCTTTACGGATCTGGTTCTTGAGGAAGATTGACGTGGCTGAAGTTCTGAAAATTATTGAAGAGAGCGAACGACCTTCCGAATTCGTGGAAGCGCTGGCCAAGGGGCTGGCAATCCTCGAATGCTTCGACGCCACCCACCCCGAAATGACGCTGAGCGAGGTCGCGCGCCGGGTCGGCCTTTCACCCGCCGCCGCGCGCCGCAGCCTGATCACGCTGCAAACGCTTGGTTACGTCGGCCAGAACCAGAAGAAATTCCATCTACGCCCCAAGGTCATGACACTGAGTTCGGCGTTCTATTTCTCCGCACATATCGACGAGGTGCTGCAACCGAATCTGAGGGCGCTTGTCGAAGAGTTCGGCGACGCCTCTTCGGTGGGAACGCTCGATGGCGATCATGTCATCTATGTCGCGCATGTCTCGGTCCAGCGCGCGCGTCGTGCGGCGGCCGTCATCGGTGCGCGTTACCCGGCGGGCGCAACCTCGCTCGGCCGCGTTCTGCTGGCCGGACTTTCGGATGAAGCGCTGGAGCACTATTTCAAAACCGCAAAGCTGGAGACACTGACCTCGAAGACGGTCACCGACCCCGACGTGCTCCGCGACAAGGTCATGGCAGTCAGGGCGGACGGTTACGCCACCACTGTCGACCAGCTCGATTACGGCATTACAGCACTCGCCGTGCCAATCAGAAATTTCGAAGGCCGCACCATCGCGGCACTCAACACCTCGGGCTACACCGGCATGGTGACCCCCGAAAGCATGATAGCCGAACGGCTGCCCGCGCTCAGGAGGCGGCATCGCATATCGCGCATGCCATGAGTCGGTATCCGGTTCTGCAATCGACAATGGGAACCTGAGCGAAAGACAGGTTCCCAGCGCAGGTTCAAGGGAGGAGAAACCATGTGCAGGCTTTGCGACATTTCCAGAGGGCATCTACCCTACCCCGCATTCGGCCCGTCGGCTGGAGGCGGCATGGGAGCAACCGCCTCCCCATCGCCAGTGGCAAGAGGCGTGCCGGAGGCATGCGGGCGAGAGGGCCAGCGCACACTGATCAAAAACGGCATCATCCTGTCTATGGATGAGAGCGTCGGAGATTTTGCCAAGGGCGACGTCCTGACCGAGGGATCACGCATTGTCGAGATTGCCGAAACGATTTCTGCGGACGACGCCATCGTGATCGACGCCCGCGGCAAGATCGTTATGCCCGGCTTCATCGACACCCATCATCACCAGTTCGAAACCGCGCTGCGCGGTCAGCTTGCAAACGCCATCCTCATCAATGACGGTCTGCCGGCCAATGCGCAGAACTATTATGAGACCGTGCTGCAGTCCTTCTCCCTCGTCTACAGGCCGGAGGATGTTTACATCAACGAGCTTTTCGGCGCCCTTTCGCAACTGGATGCCGGCGTGACGACCGTGATGGATGTCAGCCAGATCCACCACTCGCCGGCGCATTCCGACGCAGTGATTTCGGCGTTGAAGGATTCCGGTCGCCGCTCGGTCTTCGGTTATTTCGAAGGCTGGGGCGACGACGCGCAATATCCGGGCGACGCGGCACGGCTGCGCGAGCGGTATTTTTCGTCGAACGACCAGTTACTGACCATGATTATGGGCGGCGAGATCTATCTGCCGTTCCATGAGCAGTCATGGAAGACGGGGCGCGACCTCGACCTGCCGGTCGCGCTCCACGTGGTCGGCACATTCGGAATGCAGCCGACCTTTGACGAGCTTGGTGCCAATGGCGCTTTCGGACCGGATAACATCTTCATCCACATGACCGGCATGTCGGAGGACGGTTGGAAATACGCCCGCGATGCCGGTGCGCATATTTCGCTTTCCGTGCCGATCGAAATGCAAATGCGCCATGGCACGCCGCCGATTCAAAAGGCAATCGACAACAAGATGAGCCTGTCGCTTTCCACCGATGTGGAATGCACGATGACGGCGGACTTCTTCACCCAGATGCGGGCCATGGTCACCATGCAGCGGATGTTCGCCAACGAAAAGGCACTTGCCGGCGAAGAATACCCTGCTCTGCTGACAGCCCGGGAGGCAATCCGCGCAGCAACAATGGGCGGCGCCGAAGGGCTCAAACTCGAGAGCCGCACCGGATCTCTGACGCCGGGCAAGGATGCCGACATCATCCTGCTCGATGCCGAAGCACTCAATGTCGCGCCTCTCAATAATGTCCCCGGCACCGTCGTCACCCTGATGGAGCGCTCGAATGTCGACAGTGTTCTGGTGGCCGGCAAGGTGCGCAAGTGGAAGGGCGAGCTTGTGGGCGCGGACATCGCTCATCTGCGCGACGAGCTGGAAAAAGCCGCGACTACATTTTCAAAAAGGCCGGCATCACCCGATCGCTGTTCGGCGACTGAAGCCGTAGGCGAAAAAGACGACGACATGATGCCTGCGCAAGCTTTCTGGAGCCGCGCGGGCAATGAGGACATCCGACAGGAGGAGAGAGCATTGGCAAAACTCGTTGCAACACTGGCGTCTACCCACCATCCCTTCTATCTGAAGGCAACCACGGCGCCACCCGAACAGCAGATGCCCGAAGCGCCGACATGGAAGCGCAAGATCGAGGCCTACCGCGAAACGCTTGCGAAGGCGGAACCGGACATTCTGGTGATGGTCGGATCGGACCATTTCCACCAGATCTTCCTCGATAACTGCCCGCAGTTCCTGATCGGAAAGGCCGAGCGCTACGATGCGACCTTCTATAACGAGGAGCGAGAATTCGGCATTCCGAAATATGTGCTGGAGGGCGACGAAAACATGTCGCGCTTCATGCACCAGTCGCTGATGAGCCAGAATTTCGACTTCGCATTTTCCAACGAACTGAAGATCGACCATTCGATCATCTGCCCGATCATCACCGTGCGACCGCAGAACGATCTGCCGGTGGTACCGATCTACACCAACATCTTCGCGCCGCCGCTGCACACGCCGAAGCGCTTCTATGAAGTCGGCCGCGCGATCCGCAAGGCCATCGACGACTTCCCGTCAGACAAGCGCGTTGCCGCGATCGGCACCGGGCACCTTTCGCTTGAACTTGGCGGTCCGCGCCAGTTCATGGAGACCGGCCCCGATCCGGTTTTCGACAAACAGGCAATTGAATGGCTGAAGGCCGGCGATATCGACGCGATCCTAGAAAACGTCACCCATGAGAGCATGGCGACGAGCGGTAACGCCACCCACGGCTTCCTGAATTTCATCCTGATGCTCGGCGTCGCCGGTCCCGAAGGTGCGGACTATGTCGACAATCTCGACCTGTTCCACACCATGGAAGCCTATTTCACCTGGTATCCCAAGGAGGCTGCGGCATGAGCAAATATTACGTCAACAAATTCCTCTACACCGTCGACCGCGACCCCGATCTGTTGCAACGCTATATCGACGAACCGCGCACCTTCGTGGCCACCTGGGAACAGTCAATCGGCCCGAAGCTGCTCGGAAACGAGGTCGAAGCCTCCACCGTCCACACCTTCACCCATGAGGAGCGCGAGGCGTTGGTCAACCATGATTATGCGGCACTGTTCGAGATGGGCGCGCACTTCTTCCTCAACCTGACGATCTTCATCGGCATCTATGACGAGCCCTACGTGGCAAAAAGCGGTCCGCTGTCGTTCCAGCGCGAGTTCGCCGCAAGGCTTCAGGGCTGGCACGGCAAGGACTACCCGAGTGTCGAGACCTAAGGTTCGCCGCCCCCTCAACGCAAGTCGCCCGGCCGAAAAGCCGGGCGTATCTCTCATCCCCACCACCGGCATCCTACGCGTGATTTCAGGCAATCAACCCTGGGAGATCACGATGGCGACGATACGCAAGCTCAGAGGGCGCTGGCAGGCCCTGGTGCGCCGTAGATCAGGACGGTTGAGACTGTCTAAAACTTTGTGCCCTGACATTATTTCAGGACATAGGAAACGTTCTTCGAACATGATGGCGATCTGGCTTTTGACTGTGTGCCATTCGCGCACTGAACGCTTCCACTCGGTGGAGGTAGCATTGAGGGCCAGATAGATCAACTTGGCCGCCGCCTCATCGCGCGGGAAGTAGCCTCTGGTTCTGACGGCGCGCCGGATTTTCGAATTCAGCGCCTCGATGGAATGTAATCGACAGAATGGTTCGAAGCTGATCGGCGCGATAAGTCATTGAAATGATATAAAGCGTGTGGGGTCTTGCTGCCGCGCCGAATGACAGTTAAGGGCCCGGCTGAAACCGGGCCCTCGGGCAGCGCATCCAGGCGCTATTCTGACACAGTAAGCAACATCTCCTGCTCTTCAGATCTGCCGATCAAAGCGTCAAATTGATGCCAGCTTCGCCATCGGCGAAGACGTGCGTTCTTTCCATAATGAAGCTGAACCGGAAAGGTGTGCCGCGCATGGAATCGTCCAGCATCCTGGAATCATCGGTGGGGATACGTGCTGTAAAGGACAGGCCTTCGATGTCAAAATAGACATAGACTTCATTGCCCATATGCTCGACCAGACGCACGGGACCAATGGCTTCAGCGATCACGGAATTTTCGTTGCGGCGCAGGGCCGCGCTTTCTGGCGTTGCAATATGTTCCGGGCGAATGCCGAACCGCACTTTCTGGCCGATATGGCCGGAAAGCTTTTCCGCATAATTTTTCGGCAGTGTCAGAAGCGTCTGTTCGCCCAGAAGCAGTGCCGGTGTTCCATCATTGGCAACGATGGTGGCGGAATGAATGTTCATTTCCGGAGAGCCGATAAATCCGGCCACAAATGCATTGGCGGGGCGCTCATAAAGGCTTGTCGGAACATCAACCTGCTGGATCGTGCCTTCCTTTAGAACGCAGATCCTTTCGCCCATGGTCATGGCTTCGACCTGATCATGTGTCACATAAATTGCGGTCGATGGCTGCCCGGCGTTACGCAGTTCGCGGTGCAACTCGGTAATGCGCACACGCATCGAAGCGCGCAGTTTGGCGTCAAGGTTTGAGAGTGGCTCATCAAACAGGAAAACCTCGGGCCGTTTGACGATGCAGCGGCCAACGGCGACACGTTGAGCCTGGCCACCGGAAAGCTGCTTGGGATAGCGATCAAGCAGATTGACCATTTCCAGCAGCTCGGCGGCATGCATCACGCGTTTCTTGATTTCGTCCTTCGGAACATGCGCCAGCTTGAGCCCGAGCGCCATATTGTCGAAGACCTTCATATGCGGATAGAGCGCGTAGTTCTGGAATACCATCCCAATGCCGCGCTGCTTCGGCGGAAGCTTGTTGACCACGGTCTCGCCGATACTCAACTGACCATCAGAGATCTGCTCCAGCCCGGCAACCATGCGCAGAATGGTGCTTTTGGCGCAACCGGACGGCCCGACAAACACCATGAACTCGCCGTCGCGCACATCAAGGTCAACCCCGTGAACAGCCTCGAATCCGTTGGGGTAGATCTTCCGGATTTTCTGGAGACTGACATTCGCCATTTACTCACTCCCTTTTCTCTAAACTTTGCCGGTCCTCAATTTATTCCGAACAAAGCCCGCCCCGGGGTCGGGAGCAGTATTGCTATCTATGTTCTGGTGGAGGCGCAGCCACGGACATACGCTCAACAAGGCTCATGGTCATGCCGACCCGGCTTTTCGAAACCAGCTTTCCGGTCATCTGCTCGACCAGCATTTTGATACCGATGCGCCCCATCTCGCCGCGCTCGATATGCATCGTTGTCAGCGGAACTTCGCAGTGAGCGCTGAACGGAAGGTCATCAAAGCCGATCACGGACACATCGTCCGGCACCCGTAACCCGGCAGAGATCAGTGCTTGAATAGTTCCCATCGCCAGCGTGTCTGAAGCGCAAACAATGGCCGTATGGTCGAAACGTTTCTCGTCGAGCATGCGCTGGATGGCGCCGGCAGCATCATAGCTGGTCAAATCAGCACTGCCGGTATCGAGAAAGTCGCGCTGCTGATCAAATGCGATCCCGGCCTCATTCAGGGCGTGCTTCATCCCGTCCATTCGCTGAACGACGGTATCGCGAAAGATATGCCCGACATGAAGAAAGCGCTTGTGCCCTTTCTCAATCAAATGCCGGGTCGCCATATAGGAGCCGTAATAATGATCCGGGAGACGCTTGATAAGCGCATCAACGGATCCATGCCATGCACGATAACCGCCGGGCACCCGATTTCGACGGTCGCCTGAATCACTGCCGGCTGGTCGAGGCCCAGAAGGATAACGCTCTCTGGCTTACCGCGCCGGAACAATGTTTTCGGGTCAACGCGGGTGTAGCCTTCGTTGATATGGGCCAGATCGAGTACAAGATCCCATCCCAGTTGGCGGGCCTCGTCCGTGAGGCCGCGCATCGTGTCAACATAGTAATGGTCATTGGCAGCGTAGCGATCGAAAGTGACGATGGTGACCGAGCTGATATCGGGAGCGGACCGGAGTTTCGATTCCGGGCGGCGATAGCCGAGATCCTCGACCACCTGCATCACCCGTGCCCGGTTATTGGGGCTGACCCCGACACGCTCGTTCAACACCTTGGAAACTGTGCTGATCGAAACACCGGATGCTGCGGCAATATCGTGCAGGGTTGCCGATTGCGCGGCTTTTCGCCCTTTGCCTTTGATCATTTCGTCAGCTGCTTGCATCTGCCTAGGTCCACTCAAATCCGCCTCCCGTTTTAACTGCCATACGGCACCAGTTTTTCATGCGGTTGGCAAGCTGGCTGCGTCGCGGAAACTGCGAAGTCTGCGTATAAGCTAGCAACATCACGCGAAAAAGAAAATATGATTTATTTATTTTCTTTTTCTTAAATTAATTTCCGTCAACACAAGGCGCTTTCAGTGAATGAATCTGGCGCAAAAGGCCTAAAAATAAAGCGTGTTGATCACATTTCAGGCCCTTAAATGATAACGAAAGCGAAAATACGCGATTGACGCACGTATGCCATATCTGTATTTTCGCTTCATCGATCGAGTTTTCGCGCCTATTTTCCATTTCTCTATGAATTTTCGTGAAATTCGTGCTGATGCGCGGGAGGCCTGAACGGCACTGAAGGGAGGGTCTTCGCGGAGGATAACCTTACCCGGCATGGTTATGGCGGGTGTTCTTGGATTTCGGTTTCGCGCATGAGCGGCTCCGGGTGGGGCTGGCGATGCGCCGGTGGAGGAAATATCAATGAAATTGTATCGCAAGCTCTCGCTTGGTACTGCGGTTGCCCTTGTGGAGCTGATGGGGGTTGCTCAGGCTGAGACAACCGTTCGTGTGATGGGCATCGAGCCAAACGACCCATTCGAAAAGACGATCAACCAGGACGTGGTTGATGCTTACGAAGCGGAAAACCCCGGCACAAAGATCACCATCGAATATCTTGAAAACTCGGCCTTCAAGTCCAAGCTACCAACGGTATTGCAATCCGACAAGCGTCCGGATCTGTACTGGTCTTGGGCCGGCGGCGTGCTTGAAGAGCAGGCCCGCAATGGTGTGACACAAAACATCACCGAACAGGTCAAGGCCACCTTCGATGAAACCATGCCCAAAGGCGCTGTCGAAGCCTTCAGCTACAAGGGCGAAATCGTCGGTGCACCGAGCAAGGTTTCGCTGATCGTGATTTGGTACAACAAGGCACTTGCCGAGGAAGCTGGCGTTGATGTCAGCCAGATCAAGACCTGGGATGACTTTCTGGCGGCTGCCCTGCAGGCCAAGGATTCCGGCGTGACCCCGATCGTGGCCGGCGGCAAAGACAAGTTCCCTCTGCACTTTTACGTTGCTTACCTTGCCGAACGCATCATGGGCACTGAAGCACTTGCTGCAGCCCGCGCAGGCGAGAATGGCGGCTTTACAAATCCCGATTTCATCAAGGCTCTCGAAGAGTTCAAGCGTCTGGCCGATATCGAGCCGTTCCAGAAAGGCTTCGCCAGCGCCACATTCGCAAAAGAAAGTGGCATGTTCGGTGATGGCCAAGCACTGTTCGAGCTTGCTGGTCAGTGGAACTATTCTACCCAGAAAGCCAACTCCGCCAGCGGCGAAGGCCTGCCGGAAGAAAATCTCGGCATGATGGCATTTCCCGCTGTTGACGGCGGAAACGGCGATCCGTCCGACGTTCTCGGCGGCATCAATGGTTGGGTTGTGACCAAGGACGCTCCGAAGGAGGCCGTCGATTTTCTGAAATACTGGGTCAGCAAACCAGTTGAGGAAAAATACGCTGCCGCCGGTCAATGGATCCCGATTGCAAAAGGCGCTGGTGAGGCTTTGACCAACCCCTACTTCCAGAAGGTTTCACAGATGTCGGGTGATGCTGCCCATATGCAGCTCTATCTCGATCAGGCGTTCGGCCCGAACCTTGGTGGTGCCGTCAATGACATCTCAGTGGATCTCGCCGTTGGAGCCATCACGCCTGAAGAGGCGGCGGAAATGCTCGAAGACTATCGGATGATGGAGTAGCTATCTCCGGACTGACGGCCGGCGGACTTCGGTCCGCCGGTACATTTCTCTTTTCAGTGGCAATCAGCGCACATGTTTTGTCGTGACGGCAAAAGCGTGACCGTTTGCCGTTTTTGTGACGTCCGGCACTTTCCCAAGTGCGCGGCGCCGCAGGAGGACAGGATGTCGACCCTCGCGCAGACGCAACCGGGCGTCAGGAAAACCTTATGGCGGCCATCAAATGCATTGGTGACCTTTATCGTCTTCATGTTGCCGGCCTTTGTGCTTTTCACCACTTTCGTCATGCTGCCGATGATAGATGCGGCGCATTTCTCACTTTACAAATGGTCCGGCTATGGCGCTCCGACGGATTTTGTCGGAACGCAGAATTTCGAACGGCTAGCCAGTAACCGCATCTTTCTGCATTCACTTGGCAATTCGCTGAAGATCATCGCCGCCTCCATGTTCATTCAGTTGCCACTGGCGCTGGGCCTGGCACTGCTGATTTATGAAAAGCGCTGGTCAAACACCGTTTTCCGGCTGGTTTTCTTCCTGCCCTATATTCTCGCGGAAGTCGCCAGTGGCCTGATCTGGAGCTTCATCTTCGATGGCGACTATGGCCTGGCGGCAGAGATTGCGCGCTGGCTCAACATCGAAAACTTTTACATCCTGGCAAACAGGCAATGGGCATTCACGGCCATTCTGGTTGTCATCGTCTGGAAGTATTTCGGCTTTCACATGATGATCTATATCGCCGGCCTGCAATCAATTCCGAAGGATCAGATCGAAGCGATCACCATTGATGGCGCCGGGCCGCTGCAGGTGATCCGATACGTCAAACTGCCGATGCTGAAGCCAGCGATCATCATGTCAGTCTTCTTCTCTGTCATCGGTGCCCTGCAGATATTCGATATCATCATTCCACTGACAAATGGCGGCCCGTCCAACTCGACACACACCATCGTCAGCTTCCTTTACACCTTCGGCTTGCAACGCATGAACATCGGCTTCGGCAGCGCGGTTGGCATCGTGCTCTTTGTATGCTGCGCGACTTTCGCCTTCACCTACCGTGCGACATTCCAGCGTGAAAAAGGAGCAGCGCGATGATTACGGATAACATGTTCGGGTGGCGCACGGCGTTGCGCATCATATTCCTGCTGATCATGACCGTCGTGATCATGGGACCGCTGTCGATCACGGTTCTGGGCGGGTTCAAATCGCTCGGTGAACTGCGCACCTCGCCAATCGGGCTGCCCGATCACTGGGTGCTCAGCAATTATGCCGGCATCCTGTCATCGGCTGATTTCTGGCGCTATCTGCGCAACTCCCTGGTGATTTCGATGTCCTGCGTAGTGCTGACGCTGATCGTTTCCGGGATGGCGGCCTATTGTTTCGCACAGCTGCACTTCTTTGGAAAAAGATGCTGTTTGCCTATTTCACAATCGGAATGATGTTCCCGTTTGCCACAGCCATTCTGCCGCTGTTTCTGAAGATTCGAGATCTCGGGCTTCTGGATACACCCGCAGGCGTCATCTTCCCGCAGGTCGCCTTTGGTCTCGCCTTTTCGATGATGCTGTTCCGCGGGTTCTTCGAGCAATTGCCGAAGGAGCTATTCGAGGCAGCCCAGATCGATGGCATTGGATATATGGGATTCTTCTTCCGCTTCACCCTGCCGCTTTCCGTCCCGATCCTGTCGACGGTTGCCACCTTTGTGTTTGTGCAGAGCTGGAACAACTTCCTGCTGCCTCTTGTGGTGCTGAACGAACAGCCCTCCTACACCTGGACGCTGGGAATCATGCAGTATCGCGGTGCCTACATGACCGACTGGAGCCGGGTTCTTGCTTTCGTGACGCTGACCATGACGCCGGCCATTGTCTTCTTCTTTGCCGCGCAGAAATACATCGTCGCCGGACTGACCGGCGGAGCCGTCAAGGGCTGATCAGCGGACACATTGCACATAAGGTTTCTATTATGACGAAAATTCAGAATCCGATCTTGCCCGGCTTCAATGCAGACCCCGCAATCTGCCGCGTCGGCGAGGACTATTATATCGCAACGTCCACATTTGAATGGTTTCCAGGCGTACAGATCCACCACTCTCGTGACCTGAAGAACTGGACCCTGACAAAACGTCCGCTGGACCGCGCTTCGCAGCTGGATATGCGCGGAGAGCAGGATTCAGGCGGGGTGTGGGCACCGTGCCTGACCTATGCCGACGGCCTGTTCTGGCTGATATACACAGACATGAAACGTGCCGAAGGTAACTTCAAGGATGCCTTCAACTATCTGGTTACCGCGCCCTCCATCGAAGGGCCGTGGTCTGATCCCATTTACCTCAATGCCTCCGGCTTTGACCCATCGCTGTTTCATGATGACAATGGTCGCAAATATCTAACTAATCAGCTTTGGGATTATCGTCGCAAGCCGTCAGCTTTTGCCGGTATTGTGATGCAGGAATATTCCCACGACGAGAAAAAGCTGATCGGTGAACCTCGGGTGATCTATCACGGCACATCTGCCGGCATTACCGAAGGACCGCATATCCAGAAGTTCAACGACTGGTACTACATGATCACTGCGGAAGGCGGCACGGGCTACAACCACACTGTTTCCTGCGCGCGCTCAAAAACGTCGAAGGCCCGTATGAAAACCATCCTGACCTTCATATTCTGACCAGCAAGCACGTTCCCCAGTCACCGATCCAGCGCTCTGGCCACGGCTGCATCGTCGATACACCAGATGGGGAGTATTTCATGACCCATCTGATGAGCCGCCCATTGCCCGAGTCCAGCGCAGTGTTCTCGGTCGTGAAACCTCGATCCAGAAGATTGTATTTGATGCCGAAGGCTGGCCACGACTGGAAAATGGAGGAATGGCGCCGGCGCTGGAGATAGAGACCCCAAAAGGTGTGACCGTCGGTGATGAAGTCTCGACCGATACGGATACGACCTTTGACAGTGAGACGCTGCCGATCGAATTCCAGTGGCTGAGAACGCCTTATCCTGAGCGGATTTTCAGCCTGTCTGAGCGGCCTGGCAATCTGCGCCTGCACGGCCGTCAGTCTATCGGCAGCTGGTATGAACAGGCTCTCGTGGCCCGCCGCCAAACCGGTTTCAAGTGCATGGCGGAAACCGAGACTGATGTCGCACCGAAATCGTTTCAGCATCTGGCCGGACTGATCGCCTACTATAATCGCTCAAAGTTTCACTATCTGGCGATTTCCGGCGGTGGAAACGACGGACGTGAACTTTCGATCATTTCCTGCGAAGGCGCCTGGCCAGAATCAATCTCACCTTCTCACTAACTCAGCCGCTGCCTCTGCCCGCGAAAGGCATCATCCGTCTGGGCCTTGATATCGACGGAGTCGTATTGCAATTCCGCTACGCCATTGACGAAGACGAATGGCTGACCTGCGGACCAACTCTTGATGCATCTATGCTTTCAGACGAAAGCGGGCGCGGTGTGAATGGCAGCTTCACTGGCACTTTCATAGGTATGGCAGCCTACGATCTTGCCGGTGGTGAATTCGTTGCGGATTTTTCCAGGTTCAAATATCAGAACCAGTAAAAGTCAGCGCGTGAGCTGCCCCGGCCACGACCTCGTTGCAACCGCATGCTTCACAGCGCCTCGACTCAAGTTTGCCCGTGGTGGAAGACATGCTGTATCGTCGGACAGCAGCTCTTATATCGCCTCAAGAAACACCGAAGTCAAACAACTTGGCCATACCGCAGCGAGCTCTTTTACCTTCTGGAAAGGGGTAGGAGAGAGGCCGGGGCGAACCGTTGCATCGTGGCTGAAGATTAGTCCATGCGTCTCGCAAGGAGACGGGCCATATATATGGCCGAGTTGAGCGTGTCGCCTCCCAGTCCGCGCCGAAAGGTCCCGCCGTTGACAGTTTGTTGATCGAACGACTGAATTGGGGGCGCTAAGCTATCGTTCCCAGATGCCGCGCCTGTAAACTTCCGGGCGCATCGACACGGTAGGTGGTGTTTTCTGGAGGCTTTGCCCCGTACGCTTTTGGTTTCCCGCCTTCAAGAGAAGGCGGCAAGAGCTGAACTCTGATTAAAGTCCTAACACGACAGAATCCCGATTTTCATCGTGATCTGATCCAATAAAGCCACAACCATCTGATTTAATTTGATTTTCAAAGGAAATTTGCAAATCAAGAGAAATCGCTTGACTCGGGGTGCACGAGAAATGTCGATTTCGTGCATTCTTATGCTTCATTGTCAGCAGGTGCCGATAAGGCATAAGTGTGCACACCGAATCACTTTGGACACCAAAGTCCGTAATTTATTATTTATATTCAATTACTTAATTGAGCTCTCCTAGGGTCGCGGCATATCGGTGCACATAGGAAGCATAAGCGTGCACACCTCCAAAAACATGGTCATCGCACGGCATGAAAAAGGCCCGCTCGGAGCGGACCTTCTTGCATTCGGCGTAGAAAAGTATGGATCAGCTATCCTCGTTGAGAAGTTCCAGCAATCTGTCTGGGTCAAACTGCTCCCGATAGTCCGACGCAGTAAACGGCGAGAACTCGCGAGACATGCCGTGCGTTTCGGCATATGCATCGACGAAATGGTCCAGTGAAATATACTTTTCGCCGGCCGATTTACATAGGGTCAAGGCCTCGATGATCAACTCGATAACGAGCCCCCAACGGTTGGCGCAGGCGTAGCACAGGCGTTCGAAGAAATCGTTATTTGAGAGAGGCTCAAAATCGATCTCTGCTTTTTCCCATATGAGAAAGCAACGCTCTGTACCTCTTCCCAGTCTGCGGCGAAATCGATTGGTTGAAAGCGGACTGGCCGCAGGAGATGCCGCAATTGGCGGCGTTCCTCTGGTCCGGCTCTTTCTACGTGCTGAGCCAGACCGTCGACACCGGACAGAATCAAGATCATTGGCCAGCGCGGCTCCTTGAGCAAAGCCTTGAAGCTGTCGAGCATGGCCCGGTTCATGGCGGCGCCGGTATCCGTGAAAGCATGTTGTGCTTCATCGTAGTGGATGCCGATGACACTGTTTCGCCGTGCCTGCTTGAGGACCATTTCCCAGATTTGATGCGGCTTTGACTTTCCGGAGGCGGGGTAGTCGAGAGCTTCCAATGTCGAACTGCCCAGATCCTTCAATGAGTTCCGCCCCCACAAACGAAGCTGTACAAAGCGCGCGGGCCGACCATCTGGCATCAGAGTGCCGCTTTCATTGAAGGTCCTGATCATGTGGTCAATCTCATGAGACTTTCCGATCCGGGACTTTCCGGTTACGAGAAGCCCACGGGCTTCAAATGGCTTTCCGGTCAATGCCTTCGCATAATAGTCTTCGACACATTTGTTGAATTGCTTCCGCAATTCCTGCGCTCGTGGAAACGGGTAATGACCTGCCTTGAGCTGCGCAGCGAATTTGGCCGTCTCCATATCAATGAACGTGTTCATGATTTCACTCCAGATCCTTGATCTGCGCAGGACGGCCCAGATGCCCGCTATTCTGCTTGTTCGGTTTCTTTCTCTGCGATGCTTCGGGTTTCAATTCAGGAGCCTTCGCTTTTGTCGGCTCCTCGACATGACCAGGAGCGGCAGCTCTTTGTTTTCTCGCCGTATCCTCGGGCGTTATGGTTGCATCCATGACCAGATCAGCTCCCGCGACCTTGTACGTTTGAGGTGAGCCGTCAGTGCTGATGTCCGTGATGGCGTCAGGCGATGCGCCGATATCAAACGCGCCATCGGCTGCGCTCGGAACAAGCTTCGCACCGGCGAGAACCACTTTTGCTTTTTCCTTGGCTTCTTCTGCTGTCACATAACTTCGAGGGAGCCCCTTTTCGACGCCGATCGCCTGCATGAGATCATGGCGCTCCCTGCGCACCTGCATAATGCGTTGTTCGTGAATTTCAGTCGCCGCCGGGCTCTCTTTACGCACCCGAGCTACATAGGCTAGGAACTGCGCCAGTGTCATGCTCTTGAGGAGCGTCATTTGCAGTTGAACTTCGACGACGGTCTCGACCTTGGGCAGGACAACCGTCGCATGTGCCAAATTGTCAGGGTCGACGAACACCGAAACTTTTCCTTGGATCCTGTGTTCTTCCCTGAGGCGCTGCAATTCTGCTGAGTTGAACCAGATACCGGTGAAGACCCTGACGCCCTCATCCGTTGGGGTAACCTTGTCTTCCCAACCCAGGCGGATACGCCGGAGGTTGGGATCAATTGGCGGAAAGCAACCACGTTCACGATTGAGCTTCTTAAAGACTTCGATCGGTCTTTGGCCCCACATGCCGATGCCACAGTGACAGGTGGACGGATATTCATCGATGAAATACCGCGTCAGAATGCCGTAAAGCTGCTCAACGTCGAGCACACCATTCGCTGTCGCATCATATCCGGGCAGCTCTCCGGCCTTTCGGCCCGTATAACCGTGAAGAGTCCTGAGCACAGTGTCTTCCAGGGTGCCGAACATTCGTTCAACAAAAGGCTTATCCGTCGAGGCATAGGTGCGTGCAATCGTGCTTTGTGCGCCCAAACCTACGATGGCCTCAACAACTTCTGCGTTTCTCAGACCGGTGCCATTGTCAGATTTAATATTTCCGAGGCCAATGGCCGGCATCGCGTCACCTCTGCATCCGTAGCGAACCTTTTCTTCGGTCTTGTCGCGCGTTGCCATCCGTAGGAGCGCCATCGTAGCGTCGGCACCTTGCCTCTCAGCGATTACCCACGCCAAGGGCATGCGAGAAGCCACATCGATCATATATAGAAGCTGCCATCGCTTCTGGATTTCGGTGTCGGTCTTTCTCAAAGGGAACGGTGATCTGATGAAAGGTTCGCCCACAGGCCGTGTACCTTCGCGACGGTGACAAGAGAAAACTTGTATTCATCGATTTCTACATACTCGCCCGGCAATAGTGCTCTGATGTCGGTGCTGCCGCGTCCCCGCGTGTTCCGGGCATGGCGTTCTCCCATCGTTGCCACCTCGTATGCCGTTGGGTCCACCAACAAGTCGCGATGCGCTTTCAAGGTGGCGGCGGACGGCATTACCAGCCCGGGCAGCTCATTCATCTGCCGGAATCGGTTCTTTTCCGCGATGAGCATTTCCAGGTGATTGCTCACACTGGCAATTGAAGGGTTCTTGAGATCAAGTCCGACAGCTTCCCATGCCTGGGTCATGAGTTCGCAGACTTCCTGTCCAAGGCGAGCTTGTCGATTGCCCTTTCGGTCATCACGACATACTAGTGCTTCCAGTGGATCAACGTCTGGCGGAAGGTCTTGATATAGCTGCCAATATTTCCGCAGCGTGCGTCCTTGATACAAGGTCCAGTCAGCACTTTTGCCTCCCAGTCGCGGCTGCAGTCGGATTCTCTCGTCGAAATAACCTTGCGCCACTGCAACAATCTTTTCTCGATTGGCGGGTGCGTTCAGCATCCTGATTGACAGATTCAGACCTGGCCTTCTTTGTTTCTTCACCAGCCGGGCGCGCAGTTCCTCCATGCCTTTACAAAGTGCGTGATGGAACTCGGCTGCTTTTCGTTGTTGCGGCGAGAGAGCCTCGACGGTTTCATATTCACCAAGACGCGAAGCAGAGGTTGAAGCAGACAGGCCACGCATCAACCTGGTGCCGGGTGCCTTGAGGGCTGCAGCAAAGGCTGCGAATGGAATGAAGCGCCCCTCACCGCTTTCGACATCCAGTGCTTCGTAGCCACTTGCGTGGCGTCTGTTCACCTGAAGTGTTCGCTGCCGCACGGTGATTTGTGTCCCCGAGGGCACTGCATATTGCGGTGTAATCGTCATGCCGCCACCCACAAACGGGAATTCTCCCAAAAGACATTGTCCAGGTCCGTTGTCAGCTTGCGTTTTGCGACAAGACGATAGCAGGAACGAAAGACACGATCCCTATCAAGCGGCACATGAGAGAACAGACCCGACATCAACCAAAGCGTCGTCAGGCCTCGCGCCACATCAAGTACGATTTCATCGGCCTCGGGATCCGGGTCGAAAACGAAGTGATGCATCCTGAACAAATTCTCACGCCGCTGCCGTGTGAAGTTGCTAGCGTTTACGACGCACACGTCATCGGCGTCTCGTCTGCTCGTCGCTGCAACAATGGCGTCGATTTGGCGAGCGGTCGCAGGCTTGCTGAGGCTATGCTCGTGACGAACATAAAGAGCCCGGCGGAAGCCGTTGCAGAAAGTGAGCAACAGATCGAAGGTATGATTCCGGGTCCTTCCATCTTCGTCGCGATATTTCACCGTAAACGGCTGGAACTTGAGGTCATAAAGCTCCGGGCAAACCAGAGCTTGATGGGCGCAGGCCGCCTCGGCAGCACTTTCCGCGATGCCCACTGTCGGCCGCCAGTTATTGGCGCGCGTACGATAAGGAAGGTGAATTTTGTGCGACCAGGCACTCCGTCCTGACGGGTTACGGACACCGTCGAAAGGAAGAACCCCGTGGATTGGACCGAGTTTGATATTTGAGGCCGGCGGCAGTTTCGCCAGTCCGGTATTCCAGTGATCATGCTCAATAATGTAATCAGGCATAGCGCCTCCTAGTCCGTACAGCAGGCTGCACAGATTGCGGTTGATATCACGGGGAGATCGACGCTTGCCCGGCTCCTTTTGAAGCTCTATAATGGCAACACACAAAGGGCGATCTCGCCCCAACTTCTATGCGCACCGGTTTTCCCGGTGCGTTTTTTTGCCGTATCGCCGGCTGGGCCAGATATAGACGAGCGGGGTCATGGAAGTGAAGACCGTGTAACAACACTTACAAACGACAGTCAATAAGGCATTAATTTCAATGCCTTATGAAAGGAAAGCGCGACTCCATTTTTCGCATTTCCTTAGATATCGCGTAAGTCTTGCGAATGGCCCCGGCTTGCCAGCAAGTACAACGACATTGATGTCGTCGTGCCAACTGAACCTGCCACACGCTTTTCGTATCTCCTTCTTGATTTCTTCGTTCACAACGCCGCGTGAAGACAGCATGTTTCATGGTGCGCGGAGAGCCTCCGCACAGGTTTGACCTTGAACTGAAATGAGAGGTGTGAGATGAAAGAGGCCAATCGTCCAGAACGATTCTTATGGGGCTCGAAGGACTGCAATCCTTCGGGCCTCTGCCTTTTCAGAGCTCGGCTTTTGTCTAGCTCATGAAATGCGCCTCCTTAGTTGGGGTATCGCTCGGGGAACAGGTCTTTCACATCGAGCTGCAAGGCTTCGGCAATATGCTTTTCGATATGTGCCGATCTTCCCTTACCGATGGATACCGCGCTGACAGCGGAAGGTCCGACTTTCGCTTGACGCGCAACATCAGCGAGCGTCAGCCCCCGAACCTCAAGTTCGAATTTGATGCGGGCATGCCTGCTGCGGTCAATCGGTGGATCTTTGTGTTTCATGGTTCCATCACACGAATCGAATCATTCTTGTATCTTCGTCGACGAATCGCGATTCTACATATTTCTGATTGTTTTTGGTGCATACACTCCTAATGAGTACAACTTTTATATTTTTCGCATTTTCCATTTTATGCCCAAAACACTATTCCGCCGAACCCCGAGTTCGCGAGAGAATTCGTTGAATAGGCCGCGCCCAAAAGGACCGCGTCCTTGCAGCAATGTTCGGTGCTATCAGGTGAAAGAAGAAAAGACCCCACTCACAGCTGATTTTTCGCATTTAGTGAGCCCGGGAAGAAACCATGAGAAAAACTTGCGACGACAACACCTCTAAAGTGCAGTTATCTCAGTTAAACTATTTAAAGTTTATATTGTTGGCATCTCTTTATCGAGAACCCCACCAAATTACAGAGTGATTTGCCAAATGGGGTTTACTCCACTTGTTGGCCATGACGCGGCTCGTTAGCCTGCGATTCCACACAGCTTGAGGATTTTGCTCTGATGTCTAGCGTCTTGCCCGCGCCTCCGTCGCCCAAATCACGCGAGACAACGATTTCCTACCTTTCACGGCTGGCCGCGTCCAAAGGCGTTAGCGCAAGAGAGTATGCTTCCGATATGGGCGCTTCGCTGAAACGCGTTGTCAATCAGGACGACGAAGCCCTTAAGCGAATGGCCTATTGGGGAAAGCTCTCCCCGAGCAACTCGACGAAATGAAATCATGGACTGGCTGCCGCGCTGGCAACGTAAGGCTCAAATTTCGCGGGGAACTCTATGTATCACGCTCGCTCAGGAACCCGACCATTCGCGGTTGCCCCGACTGCCTCCGTGAAGATCTTGATAATGACCACGACGACCCGCTCGAAGTTCTTGTCATGCGCGGACACTGGCAATTTCGAGAAGCGCTGATATGCGTGAAGCATCATCGTCAGCTTGTCCCGCTATGGACAATCCAAGCGCCCATAGACCGGTATGATTTCAGCCAGCATCTGCCGGCAATCGCGACTTCCCTGAACGCGGGCGAGTTGAATTCGCAACAGTGCGATCCGACCCCCTATGATATCTGGCTGGACAGGCGTCTTGAAAATGGCGGGGAAGAAACATGGCTGTCCAGCCAGACTGTCTATGCCGTATCAACCTTCTGCCTCTTGCTAGGTGTGCAGCTGCAATCACTTTCAAGATCCCATGTAAATGACGATTGGCAGTCACGACATATGGCGCTGTCGACCGGCTTTGATGTCGTCAAACGTGGAGAAGACGAAATCCTCAACGTACTGAATGGCCTCGTTGCCGAGGCGGACGCAGCGGGTGATGAACCGAAAAGGGCATTTGGCCGGCTGTATGAGAAACTCTCAATCGATTTACTCGAAGATCCGGCATTCGCTTCGTTCCGGACGATACTGCGAGACTGCGTACTGGCACATTGGCCAATCGGCGCCAACGAAACCCTGCTCGGAAAAGCAGTGGAACGCCGGCGTTTACATTCCTTGACCACAGCATCGAAGGAAACTGGCATTGGCCAGCACCTGCTCAACCTGTTCCTCGTGGATGCCGGTGCGTGGAATGCGGACGACCCACGACCGGCGACCAGAAAATTGTTTGACACGGAGAAATTTGCCGGTGTGCTTGCAGAGATACCCACTCTGGTCGGACCGAAGGAATATCGGAAAGCCATTGGCGCCACTCACCATGAGTTTGAGGCGCTGCACAAAACCGGCGTCCTAAAGCCGCGCATTTCAGGCAACACAGTCAAATTCCCATGGAAAATTGACGAAGGCCTTGCCCTTGTCGCCGAGTTACGCGCGAAAGCGACCGATGCAGACGTCAATGACGAGGAATGGGAGACAATCAACCTCGCCGCCCGGCGGAAGGGACTTTCCGTAGACACAGTTATCAACGCCATCCGAACGGGCGAAATCAGAATGGGCCTTATGCAGGGTGAAAAGGGTTATCACGGCATACGGATAAATAAGCGCGCATTCGATGACTGGTTCTCTGAAACGTCAATGGCGACGCCTTTAGCGGGTACAATGTCTTTGCCTGAGTTCGGGCGGGCGATCGGTTTCAGAGACCAATCCTACTTCGCAAAATTGGCCGACAGCGGGCATATATCCGTCATCACTGTAATTCATCCACACAATCTCTACCCTCAAACCCGTATTACGGAAGAGCAAATCGCGGCCTTCCGTGCCAAGTTCGTTACAGTCGCAATGCTGCATGCCGAGCATGGATTGCCATACAATACGATCCACGCAAAACTGAGAGCAGCAGGTGTTGAACGGTTTGCACCGGGTGGACAAGATTTCGGGCCGCTTTGGTTGCGAGAGGAGGTAATGCCCGTTTTCATGCCGGATGATTGATGAGACACATGTTGCTTATTGACTTGCCCCTCGCGTCCCAAGTTCAATTTGAGAGTCTGCGGATTAGTGCTGCAGTGCGCCCTATTGTTGGACCGCCGGATGTTAGAATTTCCGGCTCTGTGCAGAATTCAGAGCCCCTTCCGCCAAGTCCGCTGGGCGACTAGCACGTGCCGGTCGGGGGCCATCAATTTGACGTAGATTCTCACGGCAGTCGGCCTTCTAGCGTCTTTGGCTCAGAAACGGGTTTTGAAGTACCAAGCTTCGTTTCTCCTTTCGACACTACCTCAGTGACGCGTGAGCCGATCGAGAGCGCGGCTCTGACCGTCGATCCTTCGTTGCAAAATCGACGGATCTGGACCTGCAGCGGCATTATCTCGACGAGAAGGAGCGCATGCGCCGATCAGCCAAAATCGCGTGCAAGCTACAATAGAAGAAATGCTGTTTCGGCGACGATAGAGCAGTCGGAGAATGGTTCTCCGGTGCTCTTTAGAAAGGAACAGTAAAATGAAAACCATCATCGCTTCCATCGCCCTCACCGGGTTGATTGCCGGTCCCGCTCTTGCTCTTCAGCCCATTCGCGGCAGCATCACCTACGGTGAGCAGTACGGTCAGCTCACCAAGGCACCGGTCGGTTCGGCTGTCACGCACGACTTCTACAATGGCGGCCATCGCTATACCGAAACCTATGTCGTCGGTCCGGATCGGCAGTTGGAACTGATCCAGCGCTCTGAATCCAACAGCAACTGATGACAGACTGCAGTCATCGGCGCGGCAATTCCGCGCCGATGACAAAGGCTCTCGCTACTGCCTCAATCCGTTTCTTGAAAAAACTGGTTGACGGGTCGGGCACCATTTCCCGGACAGATGGCGTGGACAAAGCAGGCCGCCAGCAGAGCCACTTGCCGTCGTAGTCAACTCAAAAAGGTCTCTGGCGTTTTGGCGGCCAGTCCCCTCACTCTTGACGCCTCGCCGTTCGCGAGACCGGCATGTTCGGCCGGCGCCAGCGATCGGGGCTGGTCCCAACTGCGTGTTTGAACACCCTGCAAAAATGCGCCTGATCGCACATGCCGCAATCCAGCGCGATTTCGCTCAACGGGGCCCTCGTCGCAATCATCAGTTCCTTGGCTCGGGCAACACGCTGGACGAGAACATAATTGTAAGGTGAGTCGCCAAAGCTCTCGCGAAAAGCTCTCGAGAAATGGCTTTTGCTGAGACGCGCAAGCGAGGCCATCTCTTCTATCCGGATTGATCGGCTCAGATTCTCCTCGACATAGGAGACGACCCTGCGTCTCTGCCAGGTGGTCAATCCACCCCGATAGACTGCAGCACCCCGGCATCGGCAGAATGGGTATTGCGCCGCGCATTCTGGTCTGACGCGTTTTGATGGGGTCTCGCAGAACGGCGCTCGGTGATCGGTAGATCGAAAGACATGGTGGGACTGACAGTCATCGGAGCATTCCTCTATCGATGTTTTCGATGCTTCCAATGATGCCGGGCGCAACCCGCCCTGACGATTGCGCCTAAGGGGACGCACCCTAAACATAGGTTTGACGTTTCCAGCCAAAGTGTCTTGTATGCTGATACGAGCGTTGCCTGAAAACACGCAAAGAGAGAGGGGCGGCGTTTACGAGGTGCAAGTCGCGGATAACAGGCAATCTCCAAGATTTTGTTGTTTCGGTTCAGGTTTCCAGCGCATGCTATATTGCGCTACAGATTAGGTATTCCTTTCGCCAGAGAAGGTCGGGATAGAAAACATGTCGCGTTCGAACTCCGAAGACACAATCACGAACGGCGTGGTTCTGGTCGTCGATGATGATGCAGACGTGCGCCATGCGCTCGAGCGGCTTTTCCGCTCCGTTGGTCTGAAAACCCAGTCATACGGTTCGGCAAGCGAGCTCGATCAGGCAAGATTTCCCGACGCGCCCTGCTGCCTGGTGCTCGATGTGCGCCTGCCTGGGGCCGGAGGCCTGGATATTCAGCAATCCTTGCGCGCACGCGGCATCGCCGTTCCGCTGATCTTTCTGACGGGCTATGGCGACATTCCCATGTCGGTGCGGGCGATGAAGTCCGGCGCGCTGGATTTCCTGACAAAGCCGTTTCGGGATCAGGACATGCTCGACGCCGTGACCGTGGCTCTCCGGCACGACAGAGAACGTCGTGAGGCCGACAGCGCCAAAGCCGATATTCACAATCGCTATGCGACGCTGACCCCGCGCGAATGCGAAGTCATGCAGCACGTCACAGCCGGGCTCATGAACAAGCAGGTCGCCGGCGAGCTCGGTTTGAGCGAGATAACGGTGAAGATCCATCGCGGCAATGTGATGAGGAAAATGGCCGCGCGGTCCCTGGCCGATCTTGTGAGGATGGCAGAGCTGCTGAAGTCGAGCTGAAGCCACAAACCTATGTATGATTCCATTTCCTTCTCCAGGCGGTATTAATCGCGTCAAAGTCCCACGTCATGGGCCTGCAAAACCGGTTGGAAAATGGCGCCGTGTCGAACTCGGTCACCCTCATAGCGATTATTGATGACGACGCGCATGTGCTGAAGGCGACAGCGCGGCTGCTCGCTATGGAGAACTTTGAGATACAGACATTTCCGACAGCGGAGGCTTTCCTGGAATGGCCGCGGATGGCCTGCACCTCGTGCGTCATCTGCGACCTCAGGCTCCCTGGAATGCACGGTTCGGAGTTATTGCAGGCGCTCAGGATGCAAGGGTTTACAATACCGATCATTTTCATATCGGCACACCATCAGGACATCGCGAGCCGACCGGAGGCCTCAGATGCCGCCTGTATCTTGAAGAAGCCGTTCGATGCCACCGAATTGACGGCCTGCATTAAACATGCCCTTGAGCTTAGGGATTGAAGTCGTCCATCTGGACTGCAACGATAGCTCCCCGCCCGGTTGAACGGGACTGGCCGCATATCGCCATAACGGTCGGGAGGCCTGTCAGCCGGCCTTCAGGAGGTCAAGCCCGGCAAGGGGGCCGCCAACCTGCTGGATACGTCCGCCATCGGCGAGGCCGCCGAGATCGATTGCGGCGAAGCCGAGCGCGGCGAGAATTGACGACACTTCACCTTTTGCGTCGGCATCATCGCCGGATATGAACACTACGCGTCGCCCACCGGGCTCACGCGGGTTCTTGGAAAGGAGCCTGGCATCCAGTGTATTGAACGCTTTCACAACGCGGGCACCCGGAGCATGTTCGGCAACAATCTCACTGGACGCTCTGCCGCCCAAATCTGCCAGTTCAAAGTTCGGCGCGTATGACAGGAACGCATTTGTCGCATCAATCAGGATGCGCCCATTCCAGTCAGGCAAGCTTTCGAGGAGTTCTTCAACCCGGGTCCAAGGTACAGCGATGATGGTCATGTCGCATGTTGCCGCTTCGTCGGGCGTTCCGGCGGAGACTTTGCTGCCCAGTTCTGCAGTCAACGCCGCCAGAGTTTCGGGGCCACGGCTGTTTGCGATGACCAGCTCGATGCCGACCCCTGAGAGATGGCGGGCCAGGGACTGCCCCAGCCTTGATGCGCCTATAATGCCAATCTTCATGGTGTTCTCTCCAGCGCGATAGTCAGTTCGATGTTAGCAGAACGGTTCCCGTTCGTCCGGGACGCTCCGCATGCGCGACCGCTTCGGCGATCGCGGACAAGTCATATTCGGCAGTCACGGCAAACAATTCCGGCGACCGATGAGCAAGTTCCAGGGCCGTCTGGATGTCTTTGGCGCGCTCGGCCTCTGACAGGCCGGCCCAGCGACCAACCGAGATACCGGACATGCGCAGGCCGCGAACAGGAAAGGCAAGCGGCGGAACCGGAATCGGTTCGCCCGAGAGATCACCGTAGCCGATGAAGGCGCCGCCATCGGCAAGCAGGTCAATCAGTTGTCCCGCAAGCCGGCCGCCGACTGGATCGAGAACGGCGCGAACGGGCCTTTTCCTGCGATCGCGCGAAGCCGGTCAGGCCAATCCGCCGCCGCAGTGGACAGGATTGTTGCCTCCGGGAACATCGCCTGCAGGCTTTCCGCACCCTGATTAGAGCGGACCAGTCCGATAACGGAAAGCCCCTTGCCCAGCGCCAGCTTGATCGCAAGTCTGCCAACGGCAGAGCCTGCCGCCGAAAAGACAATGACGTCATTGCCCCCAGACCCGATCTGCTTGCCGCCCGAAGCAGCATCGCGGCTGTCAGCGGGTTTACGTGCAGCTGACTGGCAATAGCATCAGAAACCTCATCCGGTACAGATGTTACGAACTGAACGGGCGCCAGGGCCTGTTCGCCCCAAGCTCCCTTCGCAGGAAAGAACGCGACGCGTGCGCCCGGCGTCAGCCCTTTCGAGACACCTGCGTTGGGTCCGAGCGCCTCGACAATGCCGAACCCTTCGAAGCCCGGACGGCCGCCCTCCACCGGAGCCCCAGCCGCACTGTCCGGAGATCGGTATCCGCCCCTGATCCCGATGAGGTCACCAGGATGGACAGGTCGGGAAAGCACGCGGATAAGCACCTCATTCTGGCCCGGAGGGGCAGATCGGAAGCGTCCTGAAGTTCGAGAACCTCTTTCGGTTCGCCATATTGCGTGTAAACGATACTTCTCATGTCAGGTCCTTTGAAAAAGAGCGTTTTCGTTGAAACGGATTGAGGCTGGATCCACTCTATGAGGCGGGCGGAGGTCGAACGCGTTTGCGCCCGACCTCCGGGACGATCGCAAACGTCTGATTTAACGACCTAAACTTGAACCAGGCCGCCATCGACGAAGAGTTCGGCGCCGGTGACGAAACTCGCATCGTCCGAGGCCAGGAAGACAACCGCTTTCGCAATCTCGTCCGGCTCGCCCACGCGCCCGGCTGGAACCTGGCTTGCAAGAAAATCGAGAAAGCCCTTCTGATTGCCTTCGTCGGGGCCGGCCAGTTCAACGAGGCCAGGCGTGCGGGTCGGGCCCGGCGAGACCACATTTACCCGGATATCGCGGCCCTTCAGGTCCAGGATCCAGCTTCTTGCAAGGTTGCGCACGGCGGCCTTCGAGGCGCTGTAGACGCTGAAACTGGCGGTGCCAGCGACGCCCGTCGTCGACCCGGTCAGGATCACCGAACCGCCGTCTGCCATGAGCGGAAGAGCCTTTTGAACCGTGAAGATCAGCCCCTTCACGTTACGGCCGAAAGTGCTCTCATATTGCTCTTCGGTGATTGCGCCCAGAGGCGCCATATCTCCGCCGCCTGCGCTCACGAACAGGACATCGATGCGGCCCTTGCTCGACTTCACCGTGTCGAACAGTGCATCAAGGTCGGCCGTGCTGGCAGAGTCGGCCCTGACACCGGTAGCGTTGGGTCCGATTTCCGCCAGCGCGCGCTCAAGCGTGGCTTCACGCCGACCGGTGATGAAAACATGTGCGCCTTCAGCGGCAAAACGCTTTGCGGTTGCAAGTCCGATGCCCGAAGTGCCGCCGGTGATGACGGCGATCTTTCCTTCAAGTTTCTGTGTCATTTGCTTGTCTCCGTTTGTGTTGCGATTGAGTTCAGTGCTACCGCTTTGCGCATTTTCTCAAAATAGCAATGACTGAAATTCATCATTGCATATATGCAGTACTCTTGATTGCCGACGGCGCCAGGCGGTTGCGGAGGGGACACCCGAGGAGGGACCGCCTGGCGCTGTCGGTTCGAGGTCGCGCGGCACCCGCGGCCTCGAAAGCGTCGAACTCTTGTTTGGGGAGGAGGGATCGGTCTCCCGTCAGGTTCGGCTTCTCCGACCCATCGGGCTGCTTCCGGGCCGGTGTTCGAACTATCGGGGAAATGCGGAGAGAGAAAATCACACGAAAGAAGCTGACGACCTCTCTTGGTTGAACAAAGCCAAACCAAAGTATGCCGGAGGCCTTGTGCCGGCATTCATCACCACGCAATATCGAAATGGAACCCAGAGATCATTGCAGAAAAACACATGTCGAAGATTCCGGATTTCGAAGGCCTGGCCATGTTCGCCAAGGTCGCAGAAGAACGTTCATATGCAGCGGCAGCGCGCGCGCTCGGCGTATCGGTCGCAACCGTGTCACGCGGGGTCAGCCGATTGGAAGACAGGCTGGGCGCGCGCCTCTTCAACCGGACATCGCGGCAATTGGCGCTTACGGAATTCGGGCGCGGACTGGCCGAACGGGCAATACAGGTCTGCCTTGACGCCGAAGAAATCGAAAGCGCGGCGCGCGAACTTTCCAGCCAGCCGCGGGGCACAATACGCCTTGCAGCCCCCATGGCATTCGGCGTGCGCTGGGTCGCGCCGATCCTGCCCAAGTTCTTCCGAATGTATCCCGATGTTGCAGTGGACCTTCACCTGAGCGACGATCTGGTCGATCTCGTCGGAGACGGGTTCGACGCAGCCCTGCGCATCGGCGACCTTCGGGATTCCGCGCTCGTGGCCCGAAAACTATGCCCCGTCAGGCCGATCGTGACAGCCGCGCCGGCTTATATTGCCCGGCACGGCAAACCGCGCCATCCGAGAGAACTTGCGACGCATGATTGTCTCGGCTACGCCTACCGCGCCCGCCGCGATGTATGGCGTTTTTCCAACCATGCCGGGGAAGAGGTGAGCGTCACCCCCAATGGGCCGCTGCGTGTCACCAATGTGGAAGCACTCATACCGACTGTTCTGGATGGTATCGGCATTGCCGAGTTTCCGGATTTTATCGCAGCCGAATATCTGGCCGACGGACGCCTGCAGGCTGTCCTTGAAGACTGGACCCTGCCTGAGGGGGACTTTATTTTCTGACGCCTACGGCGCGATCCAGGCCCGCCAAGGTCGAAGCTCTGGCGGCGTTTCTGGGCGATCATCTCGCCAGGCCGAGTTGGGCAAACGTCTGATCGAAGCGCTGGCCGGCGCAGGCGAACAGCAGCATTTCACCCCTCTGCATGCCGCTTGATCGGAGGCAGACACACACGGAAGATCGCACCGCCGTTCGGAGCATTTCGGGTGGTTATCGTCCCGCCCAGTCGCTCGATAATGGTACGGCAAATTGCCAGCCCCATGCCGAGGCCCGAAGTTTTCGTGGAGAAGAAGGCATCGAACAGGCGGTCGGCAATCTCGGGAGAAATGCCGGTGCCCTCATCCTCCACTTCGATAGCCACGCGGCCATCAGCTTCGGTAGAGGTCCGTATCATGATGGTTCCGGACGGACGACCAGCCGATTTCGTGGCATCAATGCCGTTAACAATAAGGTTGATGACAACTTGCTGCAGCTGGATCGGATCGCCAAGGATAGGTTCGAGCTCGGCGGCCTGATCCACCTGCAAGGCGACATCCGAGCGCCGGGCCAGCGCTGACACCAGCGACACGGGATCCTCAATGACCGAGCGCACGTCAACGGCGACCGGCTTTATTTCCGAGTTCTGATAGAGGTTGCGAAGCCGCTCGACGACATCGCTGGCGCGCTTCGCCCCGGCCACAGATTCCTCGACGGCCTCAACGACCTCACTCAGGTCAGGTGCACCAGTCGAAAGCCATCGCAACGCGACCTGACCGTTGGTCACGGCGGCCGTCAGCGGCTGGTTGATGTCGTGTGCGATCGAGGCGGTGAGTTCTCCCATCGTGTTGGCGCGCGTGACGCGCGCAAGGTCATTGCGCATCACCTCCAGACGGTCCTCTGCCTTCTTCAAATCATCAATGTCACTGGCAATGCCGCACCAGCGAAGCACAGCACCGTTTTCATCACGCTCCGGCGTCGCGCGGAGAACCATCCAGCGGTAATCTCCCCATGGCTTGCGCACGCGCATGGTCTCTTCATACGCCTTGCCTGTATCGACTGAGGCCTGCCATTGTCTGCGCAATCGCGGGAGATCGTCGGGATGCATCATCACGCCCCAATTGTGGCCGGAGAGATCTTCAAAGGTCCAGCCCAGATCCTGCCAGCGCTGGTTCACATAATCGACGCCGCGCTCCCCGTCCGCAGTCCATATGAGGGCGGGAACAGTATCCGTCAGCGTTTCCAGTTCGAGAAGGCGATCAAGCTCTCTGCTGCGACGATCGAGAAAGACCGCGCTCAGCGCCACACCCAGGAAAGACAACACTGCCGCAGCAACCCATTCTCCGCCTACTCTTTGCTGAAAGGGCACAGCCACAAGAATAAGTGCGGCAGAAAACGTGGAGAGCGCAGCGAGAAACCGGAACAGTTTTGCCTTTAGTATCGCTTGCCCGACAACCATAATGACAATGCAAAAGATGCTTGCGGCGAACGGCAACTGCATCGTTCCGCCCATCCAGCCAATGGAGAATAGCAGAAGAAGGAACGGGGCCGAGAAGAATGCAGCACGAGCGAAGATAAGTGGTGACACGCGCCCTCCTCGAAGGCTTCTTACACAAAGTTCTCCCTATCCGGCCTTTTCGTCGGGCCAAATCGGAAACGGCGCAGTCCTGCTTCGTTCCAGATCGGATATAATCGCGTTGGCCGATCACGCAGTCTGGACCGGTCCTGGTCTTCTAATCGAGCCTTTCGGGTAAACCCTACAGCAACTGATAAAAGAAAAGCATGACCCTGGCGAAGCCGGATCATGCCTTGAAAGAGATTGTATCAAATACAACGAAACTGAGGTCGTCTCGGTCTTCGGGAACGGTCAACTCTCAATGAAGGCAAGCAGATCCGCGTTCAGAACGTCGGCATTCACCGTCAACATCCCATGCGAGAGACCGGGATAGGTCTTGAGGCTGCCATTCTGCAGCAGCTTCACTGCCTTGTGCGCGGAAGCGACAATCGGAACGATCTGGTCGTCCTCGCCGTGCATGACGAGAGTCGGCACCGAAATGGCCTTCAGATCTTCGGTCTGGTCCGTCTCCGAAAACGCCTTGATGCCATCGAAATGCGCCTTGGCGCCGCCCATCATCCCCTGGCGCCACCAGTTCTGAACGACGCCTTCCTGCATTTCCACGCCATCGCGGTTGAAGCCGTAGAACGGCCCGGCGGGGACATCGCGGAAAAACTGCGCACGGCTGGCGGCAAGGGCCTGGCGGAAACCGTCAAAGACGTCCTTGGGCAGACCTTCGGGATTGGCATCGGTCTTCATCATCAGAGGCGGCACCGCCGCGACCAGTACGGCCTTGGCGACGCGCCCGGCCGGCTGGCCGTGCCTGGCGACATAGCGCGCCACTTCGCCTCCTCCCGTCGAGTGACCGATGTGGACCGCGTTTTTCAGATCCAGCGCCTCGGCCACCGCAAAAGCGTCTGCGGCATAGTGGTCCATATCATGCCCGTGATCGACCTGGGCGGACCTTCCATGCCCGCGCCGATCATGCGCGACTACCCGGTAACCCTTGGAGAGGAAGTAGAGAATCTGCGCATCCCATTCATCCGAGCTGAGCGGCCAGCCATGGTGAAAGACGATCGGACGGGTGTCTTTCGGCCCCCAGTCCTTGAAGTAGATTTCGACGTTATCGGCGGTGGTGACTGTGGACATAGCATAGGTTCCTTTGGAGTGAGGTTGCGTTTGAATGTGAAAGGCCACGAGAAGGCGGCCTCCCCGCTATCCCTGCGCCGTCTTTCGACGCAGGTGAGAAGATGGCTATCGACTAGTTGGTCTCAGCCACTTCGAGGAAATTGAGCAGGTATCCGGTCACGACATCAGGCGCTTCTTCCATGACGTAATGGCCAACACCTTCCAGTTGCTCGATCTGATAGGATTCGGCGTGCGTCTCGAGGAAGTTGGCTATCCAGTAGTAGCCAAAGCCGCCGAGCCCCAGCGTCGGCATCTCGAGATCCGAGTAGACTCGAGCGTCGACGATGTCCTGCGGAAAGGCTTGGTACCAGCCGTTGCCGGCACGGATCGCATCGCGTGAATTATAGGCATGCGCATAGATGGCACGGTCTCGCTCGCTCATATCCAACTGATCAACCATAAGGTAGTTGAAGAACCAGTCTTCATAGAGATGCGCGCGGCCCGCGATCAGGTCTTCTGGCAATCCTTCCACTTGATTAAACGCGAACCACCAGAGAAAGAAATTTTCCGGTGTTGCCTTCTCGGTCATTCCGCCGGGCTCCGGCAGGAGCTTCAGGCCAAGGACCGCGTCATCGAGGCCAGGCACATCAAGAAACGTCGCGGAGAGCGTCGCATCAGGATAGTTCGCGGCAAAGGCGTAGGTTACCTGCGAGCCAATGTCGTGACCGACAATATGCGCCTTGTCGTAGCCAAGGCTCTCGATCAGTTCGAGAACATCGGCGGCCATGTTTTTCTTGTCGTAACCGCCCTCCGGCTTGTCCGAGGCGCCCATGCCGCGGATATCAACGGCAATGACGTGGTAGCGTTCGGCAAGGGCGGGCATGATCTTGTGATAGGCCCACCATGTCTGCGGCCAGCCTGGCAGCAGAACGACGGGCGTCCCCTCGCCGCCCTCGACATAATGAAGGCGAATGCCGTTGACCTTGGCAAAGCCCTCGGAAAACCCGGAAAGTTCGCCGACAAGGGTCGCATCGGAGACATCAGTTCCCGCATAGGGATCAGACTGGGCTTCCGCCCGTTTGCCAGCCGTCGTGGTGACGACCGCTATCAAGACAACCGCAAACATGGCGGTTCGGTTATATCTGCGCATGGGAGACCTTCCTTTCGCTTCGAGACAAAAAGCTGCATCCGGCTCAGGCCAAGCCGCCTTGACGGCGAAGCTCGTCGGCACGCTCAGGCGATACGCAGCGGCGTTTGCCCGAACGACCGGGAACAGGCGAAACATTGCCCGGGCCGGTTCATCTGATCGAATTGTCGGGAATCCCGGGCGCTGCAGGAATCATACATGCGGCCGAACGCGCTGAATTTTGGGGTGAGTGGCCGAAACCTTGGTATGAGTGCGGCACTATCGATCGGTCTGCCGCGCCTTGACCTTTGCGGTGGCGTGGCTTGACAGGAAGGAGAAGCAACTCGCCGAGCCGCTTCAGCCTTTGCCCAAGGAAAGATTGCAGAGGAAAGTAAAACAGCAGGCTGTCGAGGCGCCGACCGCTCCCGGATTGCCTCAGCCCGTCAGCTTCTCAATTCAAGCAAGCTTCTCGCCGTCGCCAGAATGGTCTCATCCGCGCTGCGCGGAGACCAGCCAAGCGCCTCCCTGGCTTTTGTGTTCGAGGCATTCCGAAACTTGCCGAGTTGCGGCGTCAACTCTCGCAATGGCGGCGAAAACCGGGCCATCACTTTGAAAACCCAATCGGGAAGCTGACGTCGCGGGGCCTTTGCCGCTGCCGGCCCGAGGTGACTGCGCAATATCTGCGCGACGGCAATCATCGAGACGGGCTCGCCGGAAGCGGCAATGAACCGTTGCCCTGCAGCCTCGGGAGCATTCATGGCCAGAAGATGCAGCGCAGCCACGTCCCTGACATCGACCACGCCGAAGAAGATACGCGGAGCAAATGGCATCCGCCCCTCAAGCATGGCATCAATCAGGCTGATGGAACTCGCATAGTCAGACCCCAGAACCGGACCGAAAATTCCGGTGGGGTTGATAACCGACAGCTCAGCAGCTTTGCCCTCCATTTCCGTAAATTTCCATGCAGCGCGTTCGGCCAGTATCTTCGATTTGATGTAGGCGGAAACGTCCGGCGCATCGAGGTTCGACCAATCGGCTTCGGTGAAGGCTTCGCGTCGTGGCGGATGACCGTAACCAATGGCGGCAAACGACGATGTCATCACAACGCGTTTGATGCCGGCCGCACGCGCTGCCTGCAGCACCCGTATGGTGCCGTCTCGCGCCGGGCGGATGAGCGCGCCTTCGTCATCGGGGCTTCCGGCAGGAATGGCGATGCGACATGCAAGACATAGTCGCAGTCTGCCATCGCTTCCGCCCAGCCATTGTCGTCTTCAAGATCGGCTTCGAAAAGCTCAAGCGCTTCGGAGCGGGCGCCGCCCGCCTGCAGCATTTTCAGGAGTCTGTCTTTCTTGTCCATGCTCCTGATGGTCGCGCGCGCGTCATGACCGGCATTCAGGAGCTGCACCAGTATATGCGCCCCGAGAAATCCCGTACCGCCGGTAACAAGTACCTTGCTCATTTAATTTCGTCTCCATTGGCTCCAGATGCGCCCTCGCAGCAAACCTGAACGCAGGGTTTGATCGCCGACAGGAAGGCTTGTGGTGTCATGCCAGGCTGCTTCCAGCTCAGGCCGCAGAGGAAAAGGACCTGAGCCCGGTTTGCCGCATCCGATGGATCGAAACCGGCCTGCTGGAACGTCTCGGCAAAAAGCTGCATAAGCAACTGCTTGATGCCTTCGACTTCCTTGAAGGACAGACGATCGCCCGCGGCGATCACGTCAAAGGCTTCAGGCGTAAAGGTTCTCAGATGCCGTCCGAACCAGCTATCCATCGCGCCGAGCACGCGTTTATCCAGCGGAACCTCGTGCTGCGTCAGCAGATTTTTGACATCGTCCAGCGCGTCCGAAAGATACTTCTCCATCGCCGCGCGGAAAATCTCGTCCTTACTTGCGAAGTGCAGATAGAGACCAGGCTTGGAAAGCCCCGCCGCATCCGCCAGATCCTGGACAGCTGTTTTCTTGTAGCCGAACCGGCCGAATACCCGCACCGCTTCGGCGAGTATGGCTTCCCGACGCGGATTGTTCGTTGTTTCCATGCAATTCCTACCAGATTTACTAATTTGGACAATATAGTAAAGTTGGTCGATGTCAATTGCGCGAAGACTGGCGAAGCCGCCTGCACGACGGCCGCCGGGCCAACTTTGTGGACCTCACTCTCGCGCACCAACGACCAGGCTCCGCCAAAGGCGTGATGTTCATCACGCTTGAGGACGAAACTGCCGTGGCCAATCTCGTTGTTTGGGCAAAAGTGTTCGAGAAATACCGCCGCACTGTCTTCGGGTCAGGCATGGACTTCCCTTCGAAAGTGGAGAGCTTCCGTTGGTATTACCTGACAGGAGTTATGGAACTGAAGCAGCGAGAGTTTACAGAAGAGTTCAAACGGGAGGCGGTCCGCATTCTGACGACGAGCGGTCGTGGGATATCGTCGGTTGCGGCGGCTCTTGGGATTGGGAAATCGACACTTGGTCGCTGGCGTCAGGTTTTCGAGGAGCAGCATCTTCTTGCCGGTCCGCACGAGGACGTGAACAAGGAGCTTGCGCGTCTGCGCAAGAAGAATGAACTTCTTCGACACGAGCGCGACTTGTTAAATAAAAGCGACGGCCTTCTTCGCACGGGAGACAAATCGATAAGGTTCGCCTTCGTCGACACGGAGAAGGCCCACATGTCTCTGTCGCGTTGTGCGCCTTTGCGGGCGTAAGCTTAAGCGGTTGCCATGCCTGGAAGCGGCGGTCTCCCAGTCGCCGCCAGCCGAGAACGCATCGTCGTTCCAGACCTTCAGCGCATCCAACGGCACATGCTCGGGGTTGCCCATGCAGGCAAAGGCGAAATGCAGGCGGGCGTTCAGCCAGTCGTTCTGCACCCGGCCAATGCCGTCATGGGCGCGAAGTTCGATCACATCACTCTCTTCACCGCAACTGGCTGAATGTAGCGCGCAATTCATCGATGAAGATGTCCGGCTGTTCGAACGCCGCGAAATGGCCGCCCTTGTCCAGCTCGTTCCAGTGGATCAGTTGGGGATAGGCCTGCTCCGCCCAACTGCGCGGCGCGCGGTAAAGCTCACCCGGGAAGATGCTGGCCCCCACCGGCAAGTCGATCCGTCCGCCCGAGAAGCTGGACGGGTAGTTTTCCCAATAGATCCGGGCCGAAGACGCCGCCGTCTCGGTGAACCAGAAAAGCGAGATATCGTCGAGGATTTCGTCGCGGCTCAGGACAGTTTCGACGTCGCCGTCATGATCGGCCCAGGCCTGGAATTTCTCATAGATCCAGGCGGCCTGGCCGACCGGGCTGTCGGTCAGCGCATAGGCGACCGTCTGCGGCCGGGTGGACTGCTGCAGGAAATAACCGTACCCGTCGCTGAGGAAGACACCGGCGGCATCGACGGCGCGTTGTTCATCCGCAGACAGCCCCTCGGCCGGAACTTTCTCGGGAAAGACCAGCGGCCAGTTCAGGTGGACGCCCGCCAGACCCGCCGGCTTGATATGGCCGAGCGCGGTGGTCACACCCGCCCCCAGTCGCCTCCCTGTGCAACCCACTTGTCATAGCCGAGGCGCTGCATCAGCGTACCCCAGGCCGTGGCGATCCGGGCGACGTTCCAGCCTTCCTCGGCCGGTTTGTCGGAAAAACCGAAGCCGGGAAGCGACGGGATGACGACGTGGAAGGCATCCTCGGCCCGGCCACCATGGGCGGTGGGGTCGGTCAGCGGGCCGATCAGGTTCAGAAATTCCAGCACCGAACCGGGCCAGCCATGGGTCAAGAGGATCGGCATCGCGTCCGCGTGGGGTGAGCGGACATGCAGGAAGTGGATCCCCAGCCCGTCGATGCGCGTGCGGAACTGCGGGTAGGCGTTCAGCCGCGTTTGCAACCGGCTCATGTCATAATCATTGCGCCAGTACGCGGCCAGCTCCTGCATCCGCGCCAAGGGAACGCCCTGCGACCAGTCGTCGGTCGTCGCGGCACCGGGCCAGCGCGTCTCTTCAAGCCGTAAGCGAAGATCGGCGATGGCCTCTTGCGGAATATCAACGGTGAAGGGGTGATAGCTTCGGTTGCCTCCGGTAGAGCGACAGCGCCCGAAACGGCCCACGCCATGCCGGACGGCAGGGCCAATGCCGTGCCGCCGACGGTCAGGCCGACCAGAACAGAGCGGCGGGAAAGTGTGTGATCAGTCAAGATTGCCATGGGTTCGATCCTTTCGATGGGGGCGTCCGTAATCAACGCAGCGCTTGCAGCGCGCGGCGAAGCTCGGTGACGAAGATTTCGGGTTGCTCGAAAGCGGCGAAATGGCCGCCGCGGTTGACCTCGTTCCAATAGACAAGGTCGGAGTAGGCGCGCTCGCCCCAGACCTTCAGCGGGCGATAGAGCTCGCCCGGAAAGACGCTGACGGCCACCGGCAGGTCCAGCACCTGGGTCGAGAAGTCACTGGCGAAGCTTTCGCCGTAAAGCCGGGCGGACGACGCCGCGGTGTCTGTCAACCAATAGAGCGTGATGTTGTCGAGCATCTCGTCGCCCGACAGAACCTCGGCCGGGTCGCCGCTGCTGTCGGTCCATTCGCTGAACTTCTCGTAGATCCAAGCGGCCTGACCGGCGGGTGAATCATGCAACCCGTAACCCAGGGTCTGCGGTCGCGTTGCCTGCAGCCTTGCATAGCCCGAGCCGACATTGCCGAACTCGATCAATTGGCCGATGGAGGCCATTTCCTCGTCGCTCGGCTGGCCCTCGATGGGGGCGGGAAGAGGATCGGCAGGTTCAGATGCACGCCCTTCAGGCCGGGCACATGCTGCTTGGCCATCCAGGTGGTTACACCCGCGCCCCAGTCCCCACCCTGGGCAAGCCAGTCGGAATAGCCCAGGCGCTCCATCAGAACGCCCCAGGCACGGGCAATGCGCGGCAAGCCCCAGCCTGCTTCCACCGGCTTGTCGGAAAAGCCGTAGCCCGGCAGCGACGGGATGACGACGTGAAAGGCATCCTCGGCCCGGCCGCCATGGGCGGTGGGGTTGGTCAGCGGGTCGACGACACTCAGGAATTCCAGAACCGAGCCCGGCCAGCCATGGGTCAGGATGATCGGCGTTGCACCCTCGTGAGGTGAGCGGACATGGATGAAGTGGATGCCCAGCCCGTCGATTTCGGTCCGGAACTGCGGGAGGGCGTTCAGTCGGGCTGCCAATCGCCGGAAATCGTAGCTGTCGCGCCAATGGTCGACCAGGGTGCGCACCTCGGAAAGACGAACGCCCTGGCTCCGGTCCGCAACCGTCTCGGCCTGGGGCCAACGGGTGCGGTCGAGACGGCGCTTGAGGTCGGCGATGGCCTCGGGGAAAAACCGGCTTCAAACGGCGTTACATCACTTGTCGCGGGCGGCAAGGTGAACGTTGCTGAGGCCGCTCTGCCAGGTTGGGTTACGGCCAGGGCTGCGCCCGCGCCCAGTGCGACGGCGCCGAATGTCCGGATTAGGTCGCGCCGCGTGGAGACGGCTTGGCTTGAGGTTTCGGGGTCGTGTTGCATCATTCGTGTCCTCTGATTTGCAGGCCTATTCGGTTATTCAGGTGTCGATGACGGAAGGGGCGGTCGGTTTCACCCGTCCGGCTCTGTGCGCAATCGGCAGCATCAGGGCGATGCCGACGGCTATGGCGAAGATGGCGGTGCGAATGCTGACAGTCAGGCTGTCCGGCGACACCGCCGCACCGACGGGGGCATCTGCCAGTAGGACCAGAACGGCCAATCCCATGGCCCCACCGACCCAAAGCGCCGTTGATGCCATGCCCGACGCGATGCCGTGTTCGTTTTCACGGACCCCGGCAGTCGCGGTAATCCACATCGGCGTCCAAGCCACGCCCTGGCCCACTCCAAGGATCAGGAAGCCTGGTACAAGCGCGCCATAGTCGCCCTGAGGGGTGATCATCAGGCCCAGCAGAGCGGTTCCGACCGCTCCGGTCGCCAGACCGGCCAGCAGCAGTAGACGAACGCCAAGCCGCGATGCCATGCGGCCGCCGATCTGCGTGCCGATCGCGATCGCTATGCTCGGCAACAGGAACGCAAGGCCGGTTTGAAACGGAGTATAGCCATAAACACGCTGAAACAGCTCGGTCGTGAAATAAGGCAGCGCCATGAAGGTGGCCATAAAGGTGAAGGTCAAAGCCATTGCCGTCGGCAGCCCGCCGCTCCGCAACAGGCGCAACGGCATCAACGGGGAGGCGGCCCGGCCCTCGAGCCCCAGGAAAACGGCCAGCAGGATCAGCGCGGCCAGGGCCGAAAACAGGATCGCGGCCGAGGTCCAGCCCCATTCCGGCGCCTGCGCCAGCGTGAAAACCAGCAGCGTGATCCCAAGGGTCGCGGTCATGGCACCGGGCAGATCAAAACTCTGGTCGGTTTCGGCCGGCACGTCCGGGGAATGGCAATCAAGGCACCCAGCATCGCGGCAAGTGCGATCGGGACATTCACGAAAAACACCGATGGCCAGCCGAACGTGCCCACCAGAATGCCGCCGACCAGCGAGCCGGTCGTCAGTCCCAGAGAACCGGCCAGCGCCCAAATGCCGAGCGCACGGTTCCTCTCAGGCCCCTCCGCGAACAGAGTCGAGATCAGCGACAACGTCGCGGGCACAAGAGCGGCGCCCCCGACCCCTTGGATGGCACGGGCCAGAATGATCTCGCCTGGGGATTGCGCAAACCCGCCCAGCAATGATGATGATGCATACAGCGCCAGTCCCAGAAAGAACATGCGCCGACGCCCCAGAAGATCGGCCGCGCGCCCACCCAACAGAAGCAGCCCGCCGAATGCGACCGAGTAGGCGCTGAACACCCACTGCAGCGATTGCGGAGTGAAACCCAGTTTCTGGCCGATCTCGGGCAGCGCGACATAGACGATGTTATAGTCGATTGACGTGATCAACTGCGCCGTCGCAAAGACGACCAACGCCGATCCTAGGTGGTGGTGGGAGGAGGCGGGAAGTGCAGGTGTGCTGGTCATGATGTCCTCGGCATGGCTGGTCTTGTGGAAACGGAGGCCGGCCGGTCGCGCCGGGCCCATAAGGCTACGGCGTCAGACCTGGGCCATGCCGCCATCGACGAACAACTCGGCCCCGTTGACGAAGGTGGATGCATCCGAAGCCAGGAAGACGACCGCCTCGGCGATCTCGTCCGGTTCGCCACCCGACCCGACGGTACCTGGCTGGCCAGGAAATCATGCAGGCCCTGCTGCGCACTCTCGTCCGTGCCAGCCAGACCGATGCCCGACGTGCCACCGGTGACGAAGGCGATCTTTCCTTCAAGTTTCTTTGTCACTGGAGTTGCTCCGTTGGTGTTTCGTTCCCCCATGAATACTCGCCACGATTGCCTTGCAAAACAGCAATGACTAAAATTCATCATTTCAAATATGACGTAATATGTAGGCGGCGCCAAGCGACTGCGGGGAGGGTCGGATCGCCTGGCGCCGCTGCATCGTGGCTAGGCCGCTCTCGGGCTATCGGCCACCGACGCATGTGCAACAGCATCGGCTGCGCGGTGCTTTTGCGAAATCACACTTGGGGTTTCACGCACGGTTCCAAAGGATGGCAACCCGATACCAAGGTATCTGGTGAGAGCCATTTAAGCTGCGGTGGACAAGGAATGCAGCGCAAAATAGAAACAGTGTAGGTGTATTGTTGCAGAGAATGCCACGTCCAAGCTCCCGGATCTCGAAGGGTTGGCGATATTCGCAAAGGTGGCGGAGGAGCGCTCTTATGGCGCTGCCGCGCGCTTGGGGTGTCAGTGGCCACGGTCCTCGATAGTCTGGGCATCGCCGAACTGGCTGACTTCATTGCCGCCGAGCATTTTTGGACGGTCGGCTGCGTTCGTTGCTGATCGACTGGCCCCTGCCCGGCGACGCGCTTTATTGCGTGACGCCGACCGCCCGGTCACGTCCGGCCAAGGTCGAGGCGCTGGTGACCCACCTGACAAACCGGTTTTCAAGCCCGGCTGGGCCGGATAATAATGCAGCTTGTCAGTCCGGCCCGGTCGCAGCGAGGCCAGCCGTGGTCGCCACCGGAAGCGAGACACTGAACAAAGCGCCACCCCTTGCCGAATTCTCGCCGGTGATCCTTCCGTCCATCCGCTCTATGATGCTGCGGCAAATGGCCAGTCCCATGCCCAGACCCGACGACTTTGTCGAATAGAACGCATCGAACAGGCGCTCTTTGTCCGAGGCAGAAAGGCCGGGTCCGGAATCTTCCACCTCGATGGTGATCCCGTCATCTTTGATCCTGACCCCGATCGAGACCGACCCCGTTTCGGCGCTCGTTGACCTGATCGCATCAATGCCGTTGACGACCAGATTGACAAGCACCTGCTGCAACTGTATCGCGTCGCCCATGACCATGGCGATGGTGTCCGGCTTTTCGACCATCAGAGCGATATCGGAACTGCGCGCCGTCGAGGCGAGCAGCGTGACGGAATCGTCGATGACAGCGGCAATATCGATCGGCACAGGCTCGGTATCGGACTTCTGGTAAAGCTTGCGCAACCTCTCGACCACATCGCTGGCGCGTTTCGCGCCAGCCACGGACTCTTCCACCGCCTCCGCGATCTCCGATGTATCTGGCGTTTCAGCCGCCAACCAGCGCATGGCAACCTGTCCGTTGGTCACAGCTGCGGCCAATGGCTGGTTGATCTCGTGTGCAATGGATGCGGTGAGCTCGCCCATCGTGTTGGCACGCACCACCCTGGCCAGATCGCGGCGCATCCCTTCCAGCCGCTCCTCGGCCTTCTTCAGATCGTCGATATCGTTGGCGACGCCATACCAGCGCCGCACCCCGCCCGTGGCGTCGAATTCCGGTGTGGCGCGGATGACCATCCATCGATACTCGCCCCAGCGTCGGCGCACACGCATGGTTTCCTCGTAGCGCTCGCCGGTTTCCACCGAATGCTGCCACCGTACTCTCAGCCGATCGATGTCACCGGGGTGCATCATATCGCCCCATTTGTCGCCTTCGAGATCTTCGAGGGTCCAGCCCAACTCTTGCCAGACCTGATTAATATAGTTAACGCCAGCGGTCGTCCCATCGGCGGTCCAAAGAAGCGCGGGAACGGTGTTGATCAGCGTTTTCATCTCCATAAACTCATCGTCTCGACTGCCCTGGAGGACCAGAGCCGCCGCACAGCAACAGATGCCCAGGCAGGCCGAAAGGGCAGCGGTGAGCCAAACACCATCGTCCCAAGCTGCGGAGGGCGCGAGTGCGACGCCAAGCATGGCGCATGTGACGACCAGGGCCGCCAGCGCCCGAAACTTTTCGCGTACCAATCTCGGCTTGGCCAGGATCAGGATTAGGAGGTGAAAAACTGACAGCACGAAAGGCAGAAGGCTCGCCGTATTCGACGCCAGGATACTCAGCAACAGCACCAAAGTCGGGGCGGCGAAAAAGGCATAGTCGCCCAGTTTGAAATGCGCCAAGCGAAGTCCTCCTGACGTCCCGGGCCAACGTTTAGTTTGATCCATCTGCTGGGCAAAGTCCAAACCGCATCGACGGGGCGGTTCTCCAAAACGGTTCACTTGGAGATATTCACCGAGATCACTGCTACTGTCCATACAACACTTGTTGCAAGAGACGATTTAGCCCTCGCACCAAGCCCGCAAACAAAGTCTTTGAGGAAGGATAAAAAGAAAGCGCGAGCCCCGGGACCAGGTCGGGATCGCGCTTTCTGGAAATAGCTTGACCTGCTCCCAGTTTTGTCCGCGTCTATAAGTTGGCCGCGGCCTTGATCTTCCAGCTTCAGAAAGGCGTGGAGAACAGTCTTCGCCAGTCGGTCCCCCAGATCGAGCTGCCTGTGCTGAGCATCGGCGATCTCGCAAAACTGAAGGGATCCTCGGCGATGGCGATTCTTCCAATCAGGAAAGACACGGGCGGTGAAATTTCACCTCTCGAAGATCCAGTGATCTTCGCGGTTTATGAAAACGTCGATGGCCCTTTGGGAAGGGCCATCGACCTGTTTCAGGTGTCCAGCGCGGCCCTGCTGTCATTGATTGAGGGCCACGAGACTTTCTGCTGTAGCGGCGATGGTCTCCTCGACCGGCCTCGGGCTCCAGCCCAACACCGTTCTGGCCTTGTCGCTGGAGGCAAGGCGCGGCATTCCAATCCGCGAAACGAACTGGCGCAGCGGTGGCAGGAACCGCGCCATTGCTGGGACGGCCCAATCCGGCGGCTGCCAGACCGGCGCTCTGCTGCCGATCGAACCAAGACCCCGCAATGTTCCTGCAATTTGGATCAGAGATAAGGGCGCCCCTGATACGGCGATGAACCGCTGGCCTGCTGCCTCGGGAGCCATCATGGCAGCTATATGCAGATCGGCGGCATCCCTGACATCCACAATGCCAAACAAGACCTTTGGCGCGACGGGAAGGCGGCCGTCGATCATTGTCTTGATGAGCCCGATTGAGCAGGAGTAATCGGCCCCGAGTACAGGCCCCAGTATTCCCCTGGATTTATCACGCAAACCTCCATGTCGCCGGCCTCGGTTTCCTTGAACTCCCAAGCGGTGCGTTCGGCCACGATCTTGGATCTGGTATATGCATCGACGTCCGGCGCTGCGGGATCGGACCAGTCGGCCTCGGTGAACGGAGTTTCGCGCATCGGCTGCCCGAACCCTACAGCACCGAAGCATGAGGTCATCACGACGCGCCGAACACCTGCATCCCGCGCCGCCCGAAGCACACGCAAGGTTCCGTCATGTGCCGGACCTATCAGCTGATCCTGTCGCTCGGAGGCCCGGGAGGGAAAGGGCGAGGCGACGTGCAAGACGTGGTCGCACCCCCTTACGGCCTCCTGCCAACCAGCGTCAGCGGTCAGGTCCGCGTGGGTGAATTCAATCGGTGACGGATCTGCGCCACCGCCAAGGAGCAACGATCTGGCGGCGTCCCGTCGGGCCATGTCGCGCAATGTCGCGCGCACCTGGTGCCCCTGGCCCAGAAGCCGGACGATGATGTGACTGGCCAGAAAGCCGGCACCACCGGTGACAAGAACAGTGCTCATCTGAATCCTAACACCATTGCAGGAGCACTGGAACGCATGGCCATGGCAGTGCTGGCGCGAAAACCATGCATTGCCGTGCTGTGTCGCTGGTACCTCGACCAAGGCGACAGTGAGAGCTTTTGTGCAGTAAGTTTCAACCTCATAAACCGCGTCCCCGAGAATCCCACCTCGCATCGCTCGCACCGACGAACCAACCCGGCCGGCGCGACAGTGTGCAAGATTTGCCACTCTATTGGCCGCTACTGCTGTATTGCAATCTGCAAGCGCTGAAGACGTTACAATGATCTTGGGAGAAACTAAAGCTGAAGTGCACCGCAAGAAAATCAATCTTCCAAACACCGGTTCCGGAGCCGGATCTTGAACGCAGGCAAAGTCGTAACTGAGCGTAAATCGGCTGTTCGCCCTAAGAGCGACTTCACTGACCGCTCGGGTCAGTTGCTGAAAGCGCCGGGGCGGCCATGTAGCGCAACGCCGCTTCGATTTCTGCTTCGGAGCACTCGGAACATCCGCCCATTTCCGGCATCGCGCCGATCCCGTTCAGCGCGTTGCTAAGAACCGCATTGAAGCCTTTTTCCAGCCTCTGGCTCCAGGCGCGTTCGTCATGCAGTTTTGGCGATGCTACCATGATGACATGTGGTGCATGACAGGCTGCACAGTGGTGGCCGTAGACGGCAGAACCGATTCTTTCGCCCAGCTTTCCATTTTCGGCCTGGGCATGGAGCGGGCCAAAGATAGTGGCAATCACCGCAAGAGCGCTCAAATATTTCATGCTGTTAACCCTTTGCCGGGACACGAAGCGGGCGCTGGCCCGCCTCGCGATCCGTGTTCAGTTGCTTTCGGTGGAGTTGAACATTTCGGTGGCGTAGAAAATGCCCACCCCGTAGGCGCCGCCATGCTCGACCGCGATGTCGGCGACCCCGGCATAAGTCTCACCACGAGCCCAGTCGCGCTGCAACTCAAGCAGGTACTGCAGCCAGGTGATTGGCGTAGCCCCGCCGGCGATCATGCGTTCGACGGCCATGTCGTGGGCGGCGTCCGAGACCCCGCCTGACGCGTCGACAACCACATAGACCTCGTAACCATCCTCGATCGCTGATAGAGCGGGCAGCAGGATACAAATCTCGGTCCAAAGCCCGGCCAGCACCAGCTTCTTCCTGCCCAGATCCTCGACCACATCGACGACGTTGTCATCTTCCCAGGCGTTCATCGTTGTGCGGTCGATCGGCGCGACGTCCGGATAGACGGCCTGGATTTCAGGGAAAATCGCGCCCGAGAAGCTGTCGGCCGCGACGGTGGTCAGGATGGTGGGTACCTCGAACAGTTTGGCGCTCTTGGTCAGGCCAACCGTGTTGTTGCGCAGTTCGGTAATGTCGATTGACTTGGTGGCAAACGCCATCTGCGGCTGGTGATCGATAAGGATCAGCGTGTGGTTGTCCGCCGTCAGCAGGCTGTCAGCGGGGTCGGCTGCCAGACCGGCATAGGCCGACAGCGTCAGTGCGACGCAGGCAGAGGTCAGGATCTTGAAAGTCATTGGTTTTCCTTTCGTTTCGAGTTTGGTTGGCGGGGTATTGCCTGTCATCAGCCGCAGTTCGATTCAGGGCATTGACAGGAAATCTCGGGGGTCTTGAGTAGGAAATCGGTCGCGATGAGACTGGTGCCAGCCCCGTTCGCCGAGGTTTCCACCATCGTGACGGAAGGCGGCAGCGGCGCTGTCAGCGAAACGTTTTCAAGCGCGCGAAGGGCAACCAGATGCGAGAACGTGGCTAGCCTTCGCGGCGAAGCTATGCTTCTTGGCTGCACGGTCGGTGACGCTTTGGACGATGTCTCTCGGTGGTTTGACAGCGCAGGCATTGGGTCCTCCATTCTCGATGGACAGACTTGGTTGCAGGGTCTCCAACGACCTGAGCAAGTGTCTGCCTTGAAGGAAGAATCGCGCCTGATGGAGGATGCCACAATCATACGTGACGACCGCGACTAGCCCGTTCCGGCAGTGCTGCTAACGCCAAGGTATAGGCGCTGCACGCAGACGGTTGCCTTGTGAAGGTGCCCGGCTTTGCGAGCGCCAATGGACCACCGATCGAGTTTTCGCCATGCGTCTTTCAAGCTGATGCTCAGGAGTGATTTCGCATCGGATGACGGCCCGTAGCCAAGGGCTGGATCGACGGCTCGAACTAGCGCACAATGCTAAGAACTTGGCGGACAGCGACCATCCGCTCGATCACCAAGCTCTTTTCGGGAAACGACGGTGGGGCCTCTTGAGCGCGAAAAATGCCAATCCTTCCATCGCTCCGCTCTTGGCCGTGACATTCGTTGGCACCCTGGGCTTTTCGATCGTGACGCCGTTCCTCGTGGTTCTGGTAACACAATGGGGCGGGAACGCCGTTGTCTATGGCATCCTCGCGGCGACTTACTCCTTCTTTCAGCTCTTCGGTGCGCCAGCCTTGGGCAAAATGTCCGACCGGATGGGGCGTCGGCGACTTTTGCTTCTCAGCCAGCTGGGAACGTTGTTGTCTTGGATCGTCTTCCTGGTCGCATTCGCCTTGCCGGACGGAGTGTTATTCCAAGTATCGAACCCATGGTTCGGGGATTTTGTTCTGACGCTTCCCTTGCTGGCGTTGTTTTTCGCACGGGCGGCTGATGGGCTTACAGGCGGAAATGTATCCGTGTCCAACGCCTACTTGTCGGACATCACTGCAGAAGAGGATCGCACCAGGAATTTCGGTCGAATGGCTGTCGCCAGCAATCTTGGATTCGTGGTCGGCCCGGCAGTGGCCGGGCTTCTTGGCGCAACAGTCTTGGGCGCGGCATTGCCCGTGATTGCAGCGGTAGTCATCTCCGCGATCGCCTTGGGGTTCATCCAGTTTGGTTTGGTTGAAGCGGTCCCCAAGCCAATTACGAAATTTATTGAAGAGCCGAGCGCGTGTGACCTCTACGGACAGGAAAAGCAGTCCGCTTACAAAGTCGAGGGTGTCGAGTCAGATGGGATAGGCGCAATTCTGGCTCTTCCGCGGATGCCAGTGCTCATGGTTGTCAACTTCCTCGTCATGCTTGGATTCAGTTTCTTTTACGTGGCTTTCCCTGTCCATGCGATCGAAGTTCTGGATTGGGGTGTGACGCAGATCGGCCTTTTCTTTGCGCTTCTCAGTGTCGCAATGATCCTGGTGCAAGGGCCAGTTCTGGCACGTCTCGGCGAAACATCCGGTGACAGGGCGTTGATGAGCTTTGGCGGCGCGTGTCTGGCATTAGGGTTCGCCGCCTTCTTCTTTCCTCGGGCGGAATTTGTGTATGCTGGTGCAGCGTTGATCGCACTTGGAAACGGGCTCATGTGGCCGACCTTCATGGCGGTTCTGTCCAAGGCGGCGTGTGAACGGCTTCAGGGCGCGGTCCAAGGCTACAGGGACTGTCCTGATTTTTGTGCTCTGGCGTGGTAACTGCTCTTTGAGGAGACCCACGTATGAGCATCGACAAAGAACTCCTGGACCGCCTGATGCAAGGGCGCTCGCCCGGTGACCTTTTCGGCAAGGATGGTATTCTGTCCGAACTGACGAAAGCACTGGCCGAACGTGCCCTGAGCACCGAGATTGACGTCCATCTCGACGAAGAGCGGGCTGAGGCTGTGCCCGAAGGCCATAACGAGCCGGCAAACCGCCGCAATGGCAGCAGCAGCAAGACGGTGACCACCGACAGCGGCAAGGTGGTCCTCGACATCCCACGCGACCGCAACGGCACCTTCGATCCGGTGCTGATCGCCAAATACCAGCGCCGCTTTCCCGATTTCGACCGCAAGATCATCTCGATGTATGCCCGGGGCATGACGACCCGGGAGATCCAGGGGCATATCGAGGAAATCTACGGCGTGGAGGCGTCCCCGGCCTGATTTCCGCCATCACCGATAGCGTGATGGATGAGGTCACGGCATGGCAGAACCGGCCTCTGGAGCCCTGCTATCCGATCGTCTTCATGGACGCGATCCGGGTCAATATCCGCAGCGACGGCGCGGTCTCCAACAAGGCGGTGTTCGTGGCGCTGGCGATCCTTCCGGACGGCACGCGCGACGTGCTGGGCCTGTGGTTCCAGGCCAATGAAGGCGCCAAATTCTGGGCCAGCGTGCTTTCCGATCTGCGCAACCGGGGTGTTCAGGACATTCTGATCGCCGTGGTCGACGGCCTCAAGGGCTTTCCGCAGGCCATCGAGGCAGCCTTCCCGAGGACGCAGGTTCAGACCTGCATTGTCCATCTCCTGCGCCATTCCATGAATTTCGCCAGCTACAAGGACCGCAAGGCCGTCGCCAAGGCGCTCAAGACGGTCTACACCGCCGTGAATATCGAGGCGGCGGAAGAAGCGCTGGCAACTTTCGAGGACAGTGACCTTGCCAGGCGCTATCCGGCGATCGCGCCAAGCTGGCGGCGGGCCTGGAACGAGGTCATCCCGTTTCTCGACTATCCGCCCGAGGTGCGCAGGCTGATCTACACCACGAATTCCATTGAGGCGCTGAACTCGAAAATCCGGCGCGCCGTCAGAACGCGCGGACACTTCCCGAGCGATGAGGCTGCGGCCAAGTTGATCTATCTGGCCCTCAATGCTACCTCAACCGAGTGGAAGCGTTCAGTGCGAGAATGGCACGCCGTCAAAAGCCAGCTCGCAATCATGTTCGAAGAACGTTTCCCTATGTCCTGAAACAACGCCAGGGCACAAAATTCTAGACAGTCTCAGGCTACACGCAAAGCACGGGCGCCGTGGCAAGTATTGTCGGTCTGATCGCCGGAGGATTAGGTTACGTGATGCTGGGACCTGTTCTCTTCATGTGCGCCGCAATTGCAATTGCGGCCTCAACGCTCTTGACACTGACCCACCGACCGCGACCTGCCAACTTCACTGTAAGCAGGTAAGCCTACCCGGACTCTCGAAGCCAACTTAGAGTCTGTTCAAGAAAGCGGATAGCGAGCGAGCCGCTTTGTCATGAGCTTGATCATAGCGGTCTGAATGAAGGCGAGGCTCATTGCTGAGAACCGCTCAAAATCCTTTGTCAAACGGCGGTTTATCCCGAGCCACGCCAATGTTCGTTCGACAATCCAGCGCTTCGGCAGAACCTGAAAACCTGCTTGATTGCGTTTGCCTCTTCCACCCTTCGGCCCTGATAGCCGCCATCACCGCAGATTTTCTCGATGAAGGGAAAACGATTGGCGATTTTGTTGAACACGAGCGCTGCTCCGTCGCGATCCTGAATGCCTGCCGAGTGAACCTCGGCCTTGAGAAGCATGCCGAGCGTGTCGACCAGAATGTGCCGCTTGCGGCCCTTGACCTTTGCCTGCATCATGGCCGACATCGCGGCGGGCATCCGGGCCGGTCTTCACCGACTGGCTGTCAATGATGGCAAACGACGTCTGCTCCTCGCGCCCCTCCAATCGCCGGGTCCGGCAATAGAGCGCGTCATGAATACGTCGCCATGTCCCGTCCCGGCAGAATCGTTTGAAATAGTGATGGACTGTGCTCTTCGGCGGAAAGTCGTGCGGCAGCAACGCCCATTGGTAATCGGGACTGCAGCAGGTAGAAAATGGCGTCCATCACGGCGCAAAGCGAGGTCTTGCGCCTGCGGCCTCGCAAAGGCTGTGATGGCATAAAAGGGGCGATCATGCTCCATTCCCGATCCGTCAGGTCACTCGCGTAGCGCAGGCGGCTTCTGTCATGGTGACGCCAGGTGAAGGGTGTCCAGGCCATTCGATATCTCCGTATTTGTCGCAAAATACAAAGAATCTGATTGCCGCTCTTCACTCAACCCCGGGCGTCAGCGCAATTCTTGGACAGATACTTAGCCGCGTCGACGTTCGAAGTTGCTGAGAATGGTCCAAAACGTTGCAAGCAAACGTTATCATCCAGAGCAGGGCGTTTATTCCTCCAATGTCCGGATTCTATCTCCCCAAAGAAACCTTTCACCGTGCGTGCTGGCGAAATCGGGATCGACATACACAAACAGTCGTTTGATCAGCTCGCCTTCAAACTCAAAAACATTGCAGAACCGACCTTCAGACCGTCCGGCGATCGGCCATGCTATCCCGTCTTTGGTTACACCGCTCTCGAAGCCTTCTGTGATTACATGGTTGCCGGCCACATGATACTTCATGCTTTCCATGTCGTGAGCGAGGCTCAGAAGGGAAGCCATTAGACCCCGGGCGGCCTCTGCCAGTGCTTCTTTTCCTTTACTTGTTCCAAACTTGGGAAAATAGATTTCCACGTCGTCGGTCATCAGGTCCGGGAGCCTGGGGTCACCATTATCGACATACCGGAAATAATCGGCGGCTATGGTTACACGAACTTTGGCAAGTGCGTCGTCATTCATGTTCAATTTCTCCGTTTGGTTACTTAAGGTGTCATTTACGTAGGCCATTCTCGCGGATTACCGACATCTGGACCGCTGAGCTTCTTGTCCACGCCTCCGCTCCTGACGGTCACCTCGTCTTCAGCTTAGTTTTCGCCATTGAAGACCGGGAACGAACGCGGAGCAGGCTATGGAAGGAAGAAATCGTGCCCAGCCAACGTGGCCCAATTATTTGCATCTCGTCCGCCCTTTTGCGAAATCACACTTGGGGTTTTGCCCACGGTTCCAAAGTATGGCGACCCGATACCAAGGTATCTGTCGAGAGCCATTTAAGCTGCGGTGGAGAAAGAATGCTGACCATGAGCGCCGAGCCTGCCTCGAACAGCTGGGGCGAGGCGGTGAACATCCAGATTGTCAATCGGCGTTGCAATGGGGCTCTGACGCAATCTCGATGGCGTCAGGTTGAGCTTCAACAACCCGACCCTACCGGAAAAACACCGGTGACCACCGATCCAGCTACACCACGCCTCGGGACACGATCCCGGCATGTTCAGGCTTCAACCATGCCCCGCATCAAGAGTTCAGCTTCCTGCCCGGCCTCCACCTCCGACGGATAACCAAGCGAAACATTGCGGACGATCGTGTCGCCTTCAACGGCTTCACGCTGTCGATGCGTATGTCCGAACAACCAGGCGTCAGGATCGTGCTTCGTGATCAGTGCCCGAAGATCCGATCCGTAGATCGGATCAAACTCGGTTGGCGTATCTGACAGCAGCTCCGGATGCGGACAGTGATGCGTCACCACGACCGTTTTGCCAGCAAACGGCGACGCCAACTGGTCTTCCAGCCAGCGCCGATGATCACCGTGAACGAGCGCCGTGTCGGAGGGCTGGATCTTGCCGTACCGGGGTGGTTTACGGATATAGCGGTAATCATTCATCCGTGTTCTGGCGAACGCCATGGCCGTAGCAGGCGCGCCATGAAGCGCGAAGTCAGTCCAGAGCGTGCAACACAGAAACCTTGTATTGCCGACCGTGATTTCTGCCTTCTGGGCAAAGTTGGCTCCAGCGTGAGCTGTCAATTCGGCAAGACGGTCATCGCCATCAATGACGTGGTGGTAATAGTCGTGGTTTCCGGGGAACACGTAAATGCGTGCCGGGTCGATATGACGCCCGAGCTGCTGAAGCATTCTTGGCCATCTCGTTTTCGGTTTGTCCGCCAGATCTCCTGCGATGATCAGTGCATCCAATGTGCCGAAGGTTTCAGGAGGCAGCGCGGCGAAGGGATCACGTCCTTCTCCGAGCCATTGGTCGAGATGCAGGTCGGCGGTGACCAAAACGGGCATGATGTTCACATTTGCACAGCGAGAAGCGCGATGGGGTGGAAGGCAGGCAGATCATTTCGACTGCATGTCACACCGAAACCAATGACGGTCAACGTGCCGTTAACCACGATTCACGGAACCTGGTTTGAGCGACCTCTGCCACAGGCCTCAAACGACCCCTGACGATGCGAATGGCATTCTGATTTTCGCATTACCTCTTAGTGTGGCGACGGCTGCTTCGTCAGTTCGATACGCAAATCATACGAAATGCGAAAACCTCAGATGGCCGCTCTTTCAGGGTATGCGTCTGGCCGTGCGATGAGAAATTCCGAACCCGTTTCGGGTATTCGCGCGGCTGTTTCACATGCACGCCGCCCGGGTCTTTGACTGCCAACAAGGCGGAGTTTCCTTTCTCGCATTAAATCAACGTATTCAATTATTTATGTGGAAAAATCAGGACTTTAAAAGCGTTTGATATTGGTGCTATCTCCGCCTCCTGTTTGAAGGCGGCCACACCGGCCCCGAATATCCGCCCTCCACATTACTGCTCCTCAGTATCTGTCCACGCCTATCACCGTCAGCTTGAGTACCCATGACCCGCATAACCTTTGTCGAAGCCCGGTTCTTCGAGCCCCTCAATACCATCGAGGTCACGCGCCGTTTCGAAGAGCACCTTCGAAAGCTGCGGGAGGCAAAGCTCTCGCCGGAAGAGCGGGAAAAGGAGGACTGGCAGAGAGCCGCTGATACAGTCACCCGTGAGGATCACGCGCGCATCAGGCGCCGGGTCAACAGAATTGAACAAAACCGCCACCGAGCTTCCGGATTTTCGCATCTCAAGGCCGATGACCGTCAGCAGATCGAGATGCTTTCGGGCGGTGTTGAATTGCGCCGCATCGAAACCGAAACAGAGGCCGACGAGATAGCATCCGCACTGCATACGGAAATGCCGTGGATGGCCCCTGCTACTGAGCACGTCTGGTACGCAATGCGAACTCAGGTCCGCCGGGGTGATCCTGGTTTCCGGCTTCCCCGATGTTGCTGGTCGGTCCACCTGGGATCGGCAAAAGTACCTGGGCGCGCCGGACCAGTGCCGCTCTCGATGTGCCGCTGCGCACGATCGATGCCACCGTGGAGCAGTCCTCGTTTTCAGTCGGCGGCGTGCAGCGTGGTTGGAGTTCCGCTCATGCAGGAAAGCCGGTTGCGACAATAATAACGCACTTGGTCGCCAACCCAATCATTGTCCTTGATGAGATCGAGAAAGCAACTGCGGCCGTATCCACCCGGGGAGAGCGGCACAGCATTGCTGACAGTCTGCTGCCCTTGCTGGAACCAGAAACATCGCGACGATGGGAGTGTCCTTTCTATCAACTCCGCTTCGACATGCGCTGGGTTGGCTGGATCCTGACGGCAAACAGCCTCGACGGAGTGTCGGAACCGCTGTTAAGCCGGCTTGTCACCATCAACCTGACTGAGCTCAGCACACCGGCTCTCACCGCCTTCGCCAGTCAGGAAGGGCGGCGCCGTGGATTGTCGGAGAATTCGATCGAGATCATCACCGAAGTCATCGAGAGGTTTGCCGGCAGAAAACCGGCGCTGAGCCTCAGGTCGGTCATCCGAATGCTTGAGCGAGCAGATAGGCTGGAAAACCGACCGATGCTGCATTGATGGCGTATGACGGCGAAGGGGCCGGGAGCTGTCAGGCAAGTTGTGGCAACAAGGTAGACTAAACGGACCTTGGGAACCAAGAGGCGCCTTGTGGCTTCCGGCCCATCACTGACCTTTAGCAATCTTGCCGATGCTACGCTGCGGCTTTCAAAGAAGACACAGTAGGTGCGCGCGGCCTATATGTTACCTATGCTACTGGTAAATCAACCACATTAGCGACTGGGGTTGTTATGGATGAAATCGTAAGCACTGTTGAACAAGTCCTCGATAATATCGAAACACTCTATCTCTATGGCGAGAGCACCAACGTAAGCGAGAGACGATTTCACGATGCGCGGATCAAAAACGGCAAACTCTTTGCTGTTGTGCAAATTCACGGTAGTTTTCGATTTGCTCCCGGCAAATTCGCTGGATACGTAAACAACGACATTAGCCATGCTGACAATCTTGCTGAACGGGATGGTCGGAAGACAAACATGGTGCTGTCCAGTCTATTCGGCGAAGCATTGGGGCCTAGTGACGAGGGCTATGACGCTATAGATCAAGGCTTCTTGGATTACTGCAATCAAAAAGGTATCTTACCATCCCAGCACGGTCTTAAGCGTCGATATTGGGTGTTAGGTCCTGCTTCGGCAGAAACACCTACAGCGGATCCAAAAGAACTAACTGAACGCGTCGAGCGCGCGCTCAGGCGGATTCACACAAGAAAACCACCAGTCCCAAAAGGGCACCACAAGGTCCCCAAGAGTTCCACCACACTAGAGCGGTATGTTCGAGATCCAGAAGTCATCGCTTGGGTACTCAGAGAAGCCGCTGGAAATTGTGAGAATTGCGGCAGCGCGGCCCCGTTTAAACGCCTAAATGGCGAACCATTCTTGGAAGTACATCACGTGAGGTCACTTGGCGAAGGTGGCCCGGACACAACAGATAATGCAGTTGTGTGCTGCCCGAACTGTCATCGAAAGTTGCATTTTGATAAAGAAAATGACAGCCTCCGCCTCAAATTGATTGCTTCAATCAAACGGCTGAAGGACTTCCCATTGAATGGGTAGCTTCGGAGGCCTCGGTGAGTTAACCGCTATCGGCCCTCTGCAGACCTTCGCACGCGACGTCACGAACGGCAGCTTTTCGGATCAGGTCGGCAATCTCTGGACGTCCGAAATGGGGGCGCTAAGCTGTCGTTCCCAGATGCCGCGCCAGGAAAACTGCGGGCGCATATATGTGGTTGAGGGTGCGTTCAGGATGCTTTGCCCCGCACGCTTTGGGCTTCCGCCTCTTCAAGAAAACCGGGGGCAAGAGCTGAACTCTGATTAAAGTCCTAACATGACAGAATCCCGATCTTCATCGCGATCTGATCCAATAAAGACACAAGTATCTGATTTAATTTGATTTTCAAAGAAAATTTGCAAATCCCGAGAAATCGCTTGACTCGGGGGTGCACGAGAAATGGCGATTTCGTGCATTCTTATGCTTCATTGTCATCAGAAGATCGATATGGCTGGGGTACCTGGATTCGAACCAGGGATGCCGATACCAAAAACCGGTGCCTTACCGCTTGGCTATACCCCAACATGTCCGCTGGAATAACACCTGCGGAACGACATGCCTCTTAGCAAAGCTCACCGCAGGCCACAACGACTAAATCGGTCGCTCGTCCGAGTTTTTATCATCACGCAAGGCCCTGCCCCCCTCGCCGCACTTGCAATCTGTCGCAACGATGTCAGATAGGTTCCTTCAGGCCGCACATTGCAGGCACGGAGAAGATCATGAACGAGCCTGAGTTTGAACGCGCATTCGATCCGGCCTACGGTCGAACAGTCGCGATTACCGATGGTGTTTCCCGGCTGACCGCTGAAAATCCTTCGCCTTTCACCTTCCATGGCACAAACGGCTACCTCGTCGGCGACAACACGCTGACCATCATCGATCCGGGGCCCGATATCGAGGGCCATTTCGAGATATGGATAAAGGCGATCGCGGGCCGAAGGGTCGAGCACATCGCCTTGACCCATACGCATCTCGACCACACCCCGATGGCCCGCCGCCTGAAGGCTGCAACCGGTGCGCCGATTGTCGCATTCGCCCCGCATACTGCGGCGCGCCCACTGCATGAAGGGGAGCAAAACCCTTTTGCGGAAAGCGCGGATATGAGCCTGGTGCCGGATCTGGAAATCGGTGACGGCGAGCAGCTGACCGTCGACGGTTTTCTACTGCGCGCGCTGCACACGCCCGGCCACACCGCCAACCACCTCGCCTTTGCGCTGGAAGGCACCCCTTTTTGTTCTCAGGAGACCACGTCATGGGCTGGTCGACAACCATCGTCGCGCCACCCGACGGGTCGATGAATGATTATATCGCCTCGCTCGAAAAACTGCTGACGCGCCCGGAAACCATTTATCTGCCGGGCCATGGCGCGCCGGTGAAATCAGCACATGGTTTCGTCCGCGGCATCCGCTCACACCGGCGCATGCGCGAACGGGCGATCATCGAACGGCTCGCGGTTGGCGATCAGACGATTGCCGAAATGGTGGAGGTGATCTACCGCACCACGGACCGGAAACTTCACGGCGCTGCCGCCCTTTCCGTGCTTGCCCATCTGGAGGCCCTTGTCGAAAGCGGCAGGGCTGCAACTGACGGTCCGCCTGTGTTGGGTGGCCGCTACCGGCTTGCCGGCTGATCGCCGCGGTTTTCCCCGGCCTGCCGGATCGTCGCCTGTGCCGCGGCAAGACGGGCCGTTGGCACGCGGAACGGCGAACAGGAGACGTAGTCGAGCAAAAGCCCCTCGCAGAAGCGGATTGAAACCGGATCACCGCCATGCTCGCCGCAGATGCCGACCTGCAGGTCCGGCTTGGTCTGCCGTCCGCGTTCGGTGGCAAGCTGCATCAGCTCTCCCACACCATCGAAATCGAGTGAAATGAACGGATCGCGCTCGATGATACCCTTTTTCTGGTAGGTGCTGAGGAAGCTTGGCGCATCGTCACGTGAAAGCCCGAAGGTTGTTTGCGTCAGGTCGTTGGTGCCGAGCGAGAAAAAGGCGGCCGTTTCCGCAATCTCGTGGGCCCTGAGGGCGGCGCGCGGCAGTTCGACCATGGTGCCGACGAGATAGGAAATCTCCATCCCGCTTTCCGCCATAACCGCATGTGCAACCTCGTCGATCCGCGCCTTCACATAGTCAAGCTCGGCACGCAGGCTCACAAGCGGGACCATGATTTCCGGTACAACAGGCTCACCGGTCGTGCGCGCGGCGGCGATGGCGGCCTCGAAGATCGCACGCGCCTGCATTTCGGCTATCTCAGGGTAGGAGATCGCCAGCCTGCAACCGCGATGGCCGAGCATCGGATTGAATTCATGAAGCGCGTCAAGCCGATGGCGCAGCGCGTCGGTTTCCATACCCAGCGCCTCAGCGACGTCTTCGACCTCGCCAGCCGTCTTGGGCAGGAACTCATGAAGCGGCGGGTCAAGCAGGCGAATGGTCACCGGCAGGCCGTGCATAATGGCAAACAGTTCCTCGAAGTCGGCTCTCTGCATCGGCAAAGCTGGTCCAGCGCCTGCCTGCGCCCATCTTCGGTTTCCGCCAGTATCATCCGGCGCATCATATGAATGCGACCACCATCGAAGAACATGTGCTCGGTGCGGCAAAGCCCGATACCCTCCGCACCGAAATCGCGCGCGGCACGGGCGTCACCTGGCGTGTCGGCGTTGGTTCTGACCTTCATGCGCCGGACATCATCGGCCCATTCCATCAGCCGCTGAAAATTGCCCGAAAGTGACGGTTTCTGGGTCGGAGCGGTCCCCTTCATCACACGTCCGGTCGCGCCATCGATGGTCACCGTGTCGCCCGCATGCAGCATCGTTCCGCCAACCCCGTGCAATATGTTGGCGAAGCGGTCGACCCGCATATTGCCGGCGCCCGTCACGCAGGGCACGCCCATGCCGCGCGCCACCACAGCGGCATGGCTGGTCATGCCGCCACGCGTTGTCAAAACGCCAATTGCGGTCGTCATGCCGTGAATATCTTCGGGGCTGGTCTCGGTGCGCACCAGGATGACCTTGCGGCCCTCGGCATGGGCGGTCATCGCCTCTTCGGCGGTAAACACGATTTCGCCGGTCACGGCGCCGGGGACGCGGGCAGGCCGGAGCCGATCTGATGGCCCTTGTAACCTGGCTTTATGGTCGGATGCAGCATCTGGTCGAGCGTTGCCGGATCGACGCGGATGATTGCTTCCGAACGGGTGATCAGCCCCTCATCGGCCATATCCATCGCAACCTTCATGGCCGCAGCGGCAGCGCGCTTGCCCGCCCGTGTCTGCAGCATGAAAAGCGTGCCGCGCTCAATGGTGAATTCCATGTCCTGCATGTCGCCATAATGGCGCTCCAGCCGGGCAGAAACGGTTTCAAGCTCCCGGAACGCCTCCGGCATCAGCTTTTCCAGCGACGGTTTTTCACCGCCGGAGGCAATGCGACCAGGCTCCGTTACACTTTGCGGCGTGCGAATCCCGGCAACCACATCCTCGCCCTGGGCATTGACAAGGAACTCGCCGTAGAGCGCGTTTTCACCCGTCGAGGGATTGCGGGTGAAGGCAACGCCGGTGGCCGAGTCATTGCCGAGATTGCCGAATACCATCGCCTGAATATTGACGGCTGTGCCCCATTCGAAGGGGATGGCGTGAAGCGCGCGATAGGTGGTGGCACGCGCACTGGTCCAGCTTGAAAACACAGCCGAGATGGCCCCCAGAGCTGTTCATAGGGGTCTTGCGGAAAGGCGTCGTCAAGCTCGTCCTCAACCAGTTCCTTGTAACTTGTAACGAGGTCTTCAAGCTGGCCGGCCGTCAGCTGGGTTTCATAGGCGTGGCCGAGTTCGGAAAGCCGCTCTTCCAGCAGCTCCTCGAAAAATTCCTGATCGAGCCCCAGTGCCACGTCGCAATACATCTGGATGAAGCGGCGGTAGCTGTCCCACGCAAAGCGCGGATCACCGGTATGGTCTGCGAGAAGTCCAACCGTCTCGTCGTTCAGCCCCAGATTGAGAACCGTATCCATCATCCCGGGCATGGAAACGCGCGACCCCGAGCGCACCGACACCAGCAGCGGGTTTTCACCACGGCCGAAAAGCTTGCCCGTCGCCTGCTCAATCTGCTTCAGGCCTTCGGCAACCTCCTCCTTAAGGCCTTCGGGAAAGGTCTTGGCGTTTTCGTAGAAATGAAGACAGACATCGGAAACCACGGTCAGCCCCGGTGGCACAGGCAGCCCCATGCGCGACATTTCGGCGAGACTCGCGCCCTTGCCGCCCAGCCGGTCCCGGTCAATCTCATGTTCTTCCGCCTCGCTGAAACCGAAACCGTAAACCCAGTTCGCCATCTATCCGCCCGGTTGCCGGATGCGCCGCAACGGCACCCGTTTTCACTGTTGTTTTCCGGGACGTTAGAGCATCGGCACCGAAATGAGAATTGGAGAAAAGAGAAAATCCAGGTGGGCGCTTCAAGACAGCGCGCGATCAGGCTTCCTCAACGAGTTTTTCGGCCGTTCTCAGATCGACCGAAACAAGCTGCGAGACCCCTGCTCCGCCATCGTCACACCGAAGAGCCGGTCCATCCGCGCCATCGTGATCGGGTTGTGGGTGATAACGATGAAGCGGGTCTGGGTGGTTTCCGCCATTCTCGTCCAGCAGATTGCAGTAGCGCTCGACATTGTGATCGTCGAGGGAGCATCGACCTCGTCGAGCACGCATATCGGCGCCGGATTGGTGAGGAACACCGCAAAAATCAATGCCATCGCCGTCAGCGCCTGCTCGCCGCCCGACAGAAGCGTCATCGTCTGCGGCTTCTTGCCGGGCGGGCGGGCGAGGATTTCGAGGCCGGCCTCCAGAGGGTCATCCGACTCGATCAGTTGCAGTTCGGCCGTGCCGCCGCCAAACAGATGGATAAACAGCCGCTGGAACTGGTCATTGACCTCATCGAAGGCCGCCAGCAGGCGCTCACGCCCCTCACGGTTGAGGCTCTGGATGGCACCGCGCAATTTGCGGATGGCATCAAGGATATCGTCGCGTTCCCGCACCAGATCCTCGAGTTTCTCGGAAAGCTCGGCCTGCTCTTCTTCCGCACGCAGATTGACCGCGCCCAGGCGTTCGCGCTCGACCTTCAGGCGTTCGAGCGCGCGCTCAACCGCCATCGGATCAGGCAGATCGGCATCGGGCGCAAGGCCGGTCAGGCGGAAGGCCTCATGGGGGCGACCTCCAGGACTTCGCCAATACGCGCTTCGGCCGCCTCGCGCCGCTCGCGCGCGGATACCAGACGCTCTTCCGCACGCCCTCTTTTCTCGCGTGCCTCGGCAAGGTCGGCAAGCGCCTTGGCGGCATGCCGGTCGGCCTCGCGCTGGGCTTCCTCCGCCTCGGCCAGCCGGTCGGCGGCAGCCGTGCGAGCGGTTTCGGCGGTTTCCAGTTCGCGCGTCAGCTGGCGGCGCTTGTCCTCCAGTTCCTCCGGCGCCTCATCAAGGCCTTCAAGTTCATCACGTGCCTCTTCCTCGCGCGCCCTCAGCGTGGCGATCTGCGCTTCAGCGCCCTTTGCACGGTTTTCCCAACTGGCGCGTTCCTGCCCAATCGCTACGATCCGGCGTTTGCGCGCATCGTTTTCGCGCATCAGCCCATCATGGCGCGCGCGCGCTTCGGCCAGTTCGCCGCGCATCCGGCCGACCTCCGCGCCTTGCGTGGCGAGACGCTGTTCAAGCTGTGAAAAATCGGGCGCTGCGGCAAGCTGAGCTTCGGTTTCCTCGTGGCGAATTGCGACATCCTCAAGCTGGCCGGCGAGCTGGCTGCGGGTTTCAGCCACGACATCGCGGCGGCGCACCAGTTCACCGGACGCCCGCTCGGCTTCGGCAAGAGCCGCGCGCGCATCCGCCACCATTCGACCGGCCATACGGACAGCTTCTCTGGCCGCGGAAAGCGCGCCCTCGACGGTGCGGACTTCGTCGCCGGCCTGCTGCTGGCGCTGATGGACATCTTCTAGCGTCACCTCCGCCTCACGCCGCTCACCCTCGAGCGCAGCCAGCCGGTTTTTCTGGGAGAGCCTGAGAGCTGCCGCACTTGGCGCATCAGCCCCTTTCACATAGCCATCCCAGCGGAAAACGGCACCGTCTTTGGTCACCAGTTCCTGCCCCGGCGAAAGTGAACGCATCAGAGACTGGCCCTCGCCGTCCTCAACGAGGCCAACCTGTTTCAGCCGCCGCATCACTTCTGGCGGCGCATCGACCCTTTCGCTCAACGGTCGGCAGCCAGCCGGCAGCGGCGGATCATCCGCACCATCGCCATTGCCATGCCAATGTGCCTGCGCTTCGGCCTGCAGAGGCGCTTCCAGATCATCGCCCAGTACGGCGCCAAGCGCGGTTTCATATCCCTGTTCGATGCTGAGAAGATCGGCAAGCGGTGTGAAATCACCGGCGGCGGCACTGGCCGAAAGCATGTTTGCAATGGTCCGCGCCTCGGTCTCAATTTCGGAAAGCCTTGCCTTTGCCGCTTCCACCGGTTGACGGGTCAGCGCTTCATTGCGGCGCGCTTCGGCAAGGTTCTCCTCCGCGCTCTCCTGCGCACCATAGGCCTCTTCCTCGGCGTTCTGGGCAGCATCCAGCGCCTCGCGCTTTTCCCCGGGGTCCGGTAGCGCGGCCATGCGGGTAGAAATGCCGTTGAGCTCGCTGTCAGCCTCACCAATCTGTTTTTCCAGCCGCGCCCGCCGGTCGGTCAGATCGGTAATCGCGCGCTCCAGCTGGGCGCGATTGGCAGCGGCCTCGGCCCGCTCGGACGTCAGTGCGGTCAGGGTGGCTTCGCTTTCGGAAAGCCGCGCCGCCGCCTCATCCATGGTTTCGCGCGCACCGGCAACCTCCTCACCGGAAAATTCCAGCAACTCTGAAAGCTCGGCCTCTTCGGTGGCAAGCCGCTCAAGAATGGCGCTGTTGTCTGCGACCATCGCCTCCTCGCGGCGGATATCCTCGGCAAGCTGCAGCAGGCGGCGCGATAGCTCGTCGCGGCGGCGCATCATCCGCGCGGCATCATCTTCAAGCTGGCGGCGGGCAATCTGCAAGCGCTGGAGTAGAGCAGCGGCCTTGACCTCTTCATCACGCAGTTCCGGCATTTTGAGACCGGAAACAGCCTGTGTCTTGGCCGCTTCCATCTGCTCGTTGGCGCGTCCGGCCACAGCAGTCGTCAGTTGATTGAGTGCGCTGGTCGCCTCGGCCTCAACCTTCTTCGCCTCCACCCAACGCAGATGCAAAAGAATGGCGTCATGCGCGCGGATACCGGCAGACAATGACTTAAACCGCGTGGCCTGCCGGGTCTGACGTTTCAGGCTTTCGATCTGGCTGGAAAGCTGGGCGGTGACATCCTCCAGCCGTTCCAGATTGGTTTCGGCACCGCGCAATCTGAGTTCTGCCTCGTGGCGGCGCGAATAAAGGCCGGAAATGCCGGCCGCTTCTTCCAGCAATTGACGGCGGGCCTGCGGCTTGGCCTGGATCAGTTCCCCGATCCGCCCCTGCCCGACCATCGAAGGTGAGCGCGCACCGGTCGAGGCATCGGCAAACAGAAGCTGCACATCCTTGGCGCGGGCCTCCTTGCCGTTGATGCGGTAGAGCGACCCCTGCTCGCGGGTGATCCGGCGTGAGACCTGGATCTCGTCGCTGTCGTTGAAGGCTGCCGGTGCGGTGCGGTCTGAATTGTCGATATGAAGGCCGACTTCGGCCGAATTACGCGACGGACGGTTGCCGGATCCCGAAAAATCACGTCGTCCATGCCGGAGGCGCGCATATTTTTATAGGAATTTTCGCCCATCACCCAGCGCAGCGCCTCAACCAGGTTGGACTTGCCACAGCCATTGGGGCCGACCACGCCCGTCAGGCCGGGTTCAATGACGAAGTCGCCCACCTCGACGAAGGACTTGAAACCAACAAGACGCAGGCGATTGAACTTCATCGTCTGCCGCCCCACAACATGGCTGCAGACACAAAAAGCGCGCGCCTTTCCCGGCGCGCGCCAAAATCTCAGCGGACGTTATTTCAGAGCATGCTGTCGATAAGGGCCGACATAGTGTCAACCGACATGTCCCCCGAATATTTCTTGCCGTTGATCAGAAAGGTCGGCGTTGAATTGATGCCGAATTCTTCCGCCCCGCGCTCTCTTACAGCATTTATTTCATCGAGCAGAGTCTGGTCCGTCAAGCAAGCCTGGAAGCTTTCCTGTGTAAAACCGGCCAGTTTCGCCATTTGCAGCATTGCCGCGCTGCCATCCTCGGCCGTTGCCCAGGTCCTCAACTGCGATAACATCATGTCCATGAAGGGCACATATTTTCCGTTCGGGGCACAGCGGGCCAGCATGAAGGCCGCCATGGCGCGCGGATCGAAGGGAATTCGCGGAAGATGTAATAGACCTTGCCGGTGTCGATGTAGTTTTCCTTGATCGCCGGAAAGGTATCTTCCTGGTAATTGGCGCAGTGCGGGCAGGTCATAGACAGATATTCGATGATCTTGACCGGCGCATCTTCCTCGCCCATCGATATGTCCACAAGAGGTCCGGGCTGCAGCGCCTTTTCCATGTCGACATTGCCCGTGCTTTTGGGAAGTTCAGCGCTCTGGGCAAAAGCGGAAGGGGCAAAGGACAGCCCCGCCACCGCGCCACCGGCAGCAACGCCGCGCAAAAGGGTCCGCTTGGTGATCTCGAATTCAGCCATTTTCATGTCTCTCATCTGGTTTCCCGTTTAACCTTCACTAGCGACCGGCGAACGTTTTCACAAGCCGGCACACCTGCCCGACCTTCAAACATATGTGACTGCGAAATGAGCCATCAACCTCGCTCCTTGCGGCCGACGCTTCCTTTTTGCGCTTTTCGCTCATCACACCTGCGCCAAGCCGCATGATCGCCGCGCGCAGTTTCTCAGACTCGATGCCTGAAAGCCGCGCTTCCAGGTCACGCGCTTCAGCCGGGGAAAGCTGCGGTGGCGGCCTGCGGCGTCCGCCCGGCGGCTGCACCGGTTTTTGGATCACCTTGATGCGATCGATCGCCGAATAGCCGAAAAAGCCGTTGACCCGATGGATCAGCTCGTCCTGCGCGTGAGTCAGAAACAGAACGCGCGCGCCTTCGCAGGCAATCGTCAGGCATCCGGGCCGGAAGCCGCCATCTTCACTTTCGGAAGGACGTTTCGGCCAGACGATCTTTTCCGGCCGCGAAAAATCAGCATAGGCTGCGCCGGCAATTTCGTCCCAGGCCCCAAGCAGCGCTGTCGAAATGCCCGAGCGACGCGCAAGAATCGGGTCGATGAGGCTGTTGGCCACATCGGCAATCTGGCTGGCATTTTTCTGGCGGAACGAACGCATTTTTCCAAACCTTCACAAAGTCGGCCGCGTCATGCGGCAGAAGGTTTGCAGACCTTAGTGAATTTGTCCCGCAATGAACAGGGAGGACGGAAAAGCACGAGGTAATTTCCGTACATATATTGCCCGGCGAAGGTCTTCCGCGATAAGCGATGAGGACCGCGCATGAAAGCAAGGACATCATGGATCATTTCGCCCGAAAGCTTCTCGTCTGGTATGATCGCCACCACCGGGAACTGCCATGGCGCGTCGGCCCTGCCGATAAGGCGCAAGGCGTCCTGCCCGACCCCTATCACGTCTGGCTTTCAGAAATCATGCTGCAGCAGACCACCGTACAGGCGGTCAAACCCTATTTCGACAAGTTCCTCACGCGCTGGCCAAAGGTATCAGATCTCGCCGCCGCGGACACAGATGAGGTGATGGCCGCCTGGGCGGGGCTCGGCTATTACGCCCGTGCCCGCAATCTGAAAAAATGCGCCGAAGTGCTGGCGCGCGAACATGACGGCGCATTTCCGGAGACTTTCGAAGGGCTGAAAGCACTGCCCGGCATCGGCGATTATACCGCCGCAGCGATTGCCGCCATTGCCTTCGACCGTCCGGAGGCCGTTGTCGATGGCAATGTCGAACGCGTGATCACGCGTTTTTTGCCATCGAAACGCCGTTGCCGAAAGCCAAACCGGACATCAAAACGCACACCAGACAAATGACGCCCGACCAGCGCCCGGGCGATTTCGCACAGGCGATGATGGATCTGGGCGCCACCATCTGCACACCGAAACGGCCGGCCTGCGTGCTCTGTCCGCTGCGCGATGACTGCATCGCGCTTGCCCGCGACGACCCGCAGCGCTTTCCACTGAAAATGCCGAAAGCCGCACGGCCTGTGCGCCGGGGCGCGGCCTTCATCGCGGAAACGCCAGACCAACGGATACTGCTGAAAACCCGCGAAAACAAAGGTCTTCTCGGCGGCATGGCGGAGGTGCCGACAACCGCTTGGACCGCAAGGATTGACGGTGAAACCGGAGCGGGTGCCGCCCCGTTTACCGCAGACTGGACGGCCAAGGGCGAAGTCGTTCACGTCTTCACCCATTTTGAGCTCAGGCTCGCCATCTGGCACGCAAACCTTGGCGAACGCCCGGTGGCCGGGGCACGCTGGACTAAAATCGCCGCACTTGGTGAAGAAGCCCTTCCCAGTGTAATGAAAAGGCAATCACGCAGGCTATACCTGACGCATTCAAGGCCCGCAGGAGAGATCATGACCACTGAAATCCGCCACATCGTCTATGACATCGGCCATGTACTGGTGCATTACGACCCGCTGGTGCCGTTCTCGCGCATCATTCCGGACCCGGAAAAACGCGCCCGTTTCTTTGCCGAGGTCTGCACCGATGCCTGGAACCACGAGCAGGACCGCGGGCGCCCCTGGCCTGAAGCAGAAGCCGAGGCAATCGCCCGTCACCCGCAAGAGGCCGACAACATCCGGGCTTTTCGCGCTCATTGGGAAGAGATGATTCCTATGTTTATGAAGATTCAGTCGCACTTTACCAGTCGTTGATCGCCTCGGGGCGGGATGTGACGCTGTTGACGAATTTTGCGCCCGATACCTTCAGCATCTGCCGAGCCCGCTACCCGTTTCTCGAAGAGGGCCGTGGCATCACCGTTTCCGGCGAAGTCGGGATGGTCAAACCCGACCGCGATATTTTCGACCGCCACGCCGAGGAATTCGGCCTTGCGCCCGAGGCAACGCTGTTCATTGACGACAAGGCCGTCAATGTTGAAGGGGCAAAGGCTGCAGGCTGGAATGCGGTTCGTTTCACAGATGCCAAGACGCTGAAAGCCGATTTCGCATCTTTCGGCATTACCGCCTGATCCCCTCAAAATAAGACCGGGCCCGATTTATACCGGGCCCGGAATTTGCTGCGTGTTGTCCGGAGGTCCTGAACCGCAACGCTGCTGCAGGGAATAATTCAACCTATATGGGAAACTTATGAATAATTTCTATATATGGTTGACAAAGTCCTAATGTAGACATGCACGAATTCAGGTGCTGGCCATGGCGGCGCGAATGCGCCCGCGCAGCCGGTCAATCGGGTAGCGCTCATCGCCCTCATCATAGTGCCAGTATGTCCAGCCATTGCACGCTTCCGCCCCTGAACGCGCGCGCCGAGACGATGGATCGAACCACTGTCTTCACCGCTCACAAGGGTGCCGTCTGCCCGAACCTGGGCCGTGAAATCGCCCTTGGGCGAGGTCAACCGGTCACCGGCGGCCAGAAGGCCGCTTTCGATCAGCGACAGGAAAGCCACGCGCGGCAGCGATTTCTTGCTCGGTGTCGGCGCCAGCATGTCATCGGCCAGCGGCTCTACGGCAGCAATACGGGCGGTGGCGGCATCGATATAGTCCTGTTCACGCTCGACACCGACGAAATGCCGGCCGAGACGCTTGGCAACAGCGGCCGTTGTGCCAGAGCCGAGGAAAGGATCAAGCACAACATCACCGGGCTTGGTTGAGGACAGAATGATCCGCGACAGCAGCGCTTCCGGCTTTTGCGTCGGATGTACCTTCTTGCCGTCGTTCCCCTTCAACCGCTCGCCGCCCGAGCAGATCGGGAACAGCCAATCGGAGCGCATCTGCACATCGTCATTGGCCGCCTTCAGGGCGTCATAGTTGAAGGTGTAGCCACGGAATCGGCAGAAGGACTGGCCCAGATCATCGTCTCATGCGCGTTCTGGAACCGTCGACCCTTGAAATTCGGCATCGGGTTGGTCTTGCGCCAGACGATATCGTTGAGGAGCCAGAAGCCGAGATCCTGCATCTTGGCGCCAACGCGGAAAATATTGTGATAGGAGCCGATCACCCAGATGGTGCCGTTCGGCTTCAAAACGCGGCGGCAGGCCAGCAGCCATGCCCGGGTAAAGGCGTCGTAAACCTCAAAAGAGGCGAACTGGTCCCAGGCGTCATCGACGGCATCGACCTTCGACTGATCGGGCCGGTGGAGAACGCCGCCGAGCTGGAGATTGTAGGGCGGATCGGCGAAAATCGCATCGACCGAATGATCCGGGAGCGCTTCGAGCGCCGCAACGCAATCACCCTTGAGGATGGTGTCAATCCATTCGGCGCGCGCGGGCGATGCCGCCTTCGTCTTAAGGGCAGTGACCGGAACCATGTGTTACTCGCTTGTACAGGTACTCAACAACTGGTGACTGTCCGGATTCTCTCCTGTTTTGGTTACCAAAGGATTGAGATTGAGTGACAAAGCGGAAAAGCCTTGCTCCAATCAGCCGCGTTTGAATGCACCGGCGCGGGCATACCATTCCTTGGCTTCGCCGGGATCATAGGGAACACAAAGCCCGTGTTCATACATAAAACCGAGCTCTTTTAAGGCATCACGATGGTTCTGCTCGGCTGAATTGATCAGCCAGTGCACAGCCTGATCGCAGTCTTTCTCAACGCCATTTCCGTTGCGGTAGAACATGCCTGTGACGAACTGCGCGTCACTCAGCCCCTGACGTGCCGCTCTTTTGTACCAACGGAGTGCTTTGCTGATATCGCGGTCCGTGCCTATTCCATGCTCGTAGAGATAGCCGAAATTGAGTTGTGCCTCAGGCATTTCCTTGTAGGCGGCCCGCTCCAGCCATTCGAAGGCTTTCTGATCATTCTGCTCGACATAAATTCCTTGCAGGAAATATATGCCAACGTTGAACTCCGCCAGCATATATCCCTGTGCAGCGGCGCTATGAAACTGAGTGAAGGCCTCGCCGTCGTCCTGCTCAACACCCCAGCCCTGCTGGTAGAGTACCCCTAGATTATACTGTGCTTGCTTGTGCCCGTTTGACGCCGCCGGACGCAGATAAAGAGCTGCCTTTGAATAGTCGACGGGAACGCCTTCCCCAGACATGTAGAGCGACCCGAGAATGGCCTGAGCAGAGGTAATGTTCTTGGTCGCCGCCTTTTCGAACCAGATGGCTGCATCTTCCGGATCGCGTGGACGGCCAACACCTGTGAGATATTGTATACCGAGATTGTTCTGGCTGGCGCCGTCGCCGAGAAAGGCAGACAGCATCAGCATGAAATCACTGTACCAGCCCCGGGAAATGCTCCTGCGTATTTCCGCATCCAGCTCTATGCCTCTTGTGCTGTCTTCATCTTCGGTCTGCTGGGCCAGCGCCTGGCTCTCGAAGACAAGACCAGCAAAGCCAAGCGGTCCTGCAGAAAACAACAAAACAAGCAGGATAAAAGAAATTTTTCTCAGCAATTCCCCTTCGGCACCAACGGCCGCCTCATGTCACAACACCACGATACAATTTCAGGTTAGCCAGAACACGCCTGAGGTGCAACGATGAAGCCCGCGCGATCTCCTCGCGCTGTTGGCGCGCGGCCAGTATCGGGCAGCCGTCCGCCAAAGCCCGACCCGCCAGAAATTTCTAACAGCCAAGGCCAAGTGTCGCATCTGCGAAAACCTCCTGCTGTGCCGTTCTTATCCATCTTGCCAAGAGGCAGTGGCCCCCAAAATGGGGAACGGCATTCGCGGAAAATGGGAAGCATGCAGCCATGTGGCGATCAGGCAGGGACGACCGCGTCCGCCCCTGCCGCGGAATGCAGCCTTTGCAAAGTGTCGCTGACCGTCTGCCAGACGGTTTGAGCGGCCTCGCTTTCTTTGTGATCAGCGTCTGCCCTCCGAAGGCAGAGGTCACAGGTTCGAATCCTGTCGGGTGCACCAACAAAATCAATAACTTAGGTGATTGCAGCTTTCCGCTGAAATGCTCCGGGTAGCACCGGGGTAGCACGCCGGGCTAAGACATCGCGCCGTTCTGGCTGTGGCAAAATCCGCCGTTTTCCGCCAATTTCTCTGTCGATCTCCATCCCATCGAAAGCCCGGCCTGATCGGGGTACAACTCTGCGGCCACAAGATAGAGTTAGAGATAGGGATATAAGAGAGTTTGCTTTCCTCGGAGCCGCCTTCGCACAAAGCGAAGGAAGGCGGGTCCGAGGAGGCAAACGGCGCTTTCCTTGGTGAGCAAGAGCAACCAACGCTAAAATTGCGATAGCCATCCGGCCAGCTCCGTAGGTCCTGCCAGTCCGTTTTGCTCAAGGATTTCTGCGATGTCACGTGCCGATACGACGATGATCGGATGGTCATCGTCCTTAATTTCCTGATAGGCCTGAGCCGCCACAAAGGATGTTGTTATCAGGAGTCCAAATTGCCGATGGCGAAGGCGAGAAATCAGCCTGGATAGTTCCTTCACTCCCACGCTCACGTGAGGGGCGTAGCACTTTGCCTCCATCGCAAACTCAACTTCAACGCCATTGGCCGCACCGCCAATCCGATACTTTCCAACCGCGTCTCGTCCACCATCTTGGGTGGGTCGTGTGATGTCTATTTGCGTCACCTGCCCGAGCAATAGTTCCGCAATCCGGCCTGCACAGCGTTCGAATTTGACCGGTTCGCCTTCAAAAGTTCGCAAGATCGAAGCGATGACCTCTTTTGTCCCGGCGTTTGCGGCTCCTGTTGCGCTCGTGTCCGATATTTTAGAGTTTTCTCAGCCTTAAGTGGTCGGAACCCGCCTGTCCGCTTCCAGAGCACCCATGCTTCCGGCCCATCGGCAACGCTGTTTGTTGAATCGATAATTGATCGCAACCAAGTCCGGTTAATGCGAGGTATATCCAAAATGGTCATCATCGCCCGATAATTCTGAAACCGGAGACCACCTGCCGATTTCCAGACTGCTACAAGGTCTTCAGTTAAGGGCACTCCGTCTGCTCCCGGAACAGCCAAGCCGAGAAACCTCATATCGCGATGCGTTCCAGCGGCAGAGAAGACAAGAATGGGTGGGACGCGCTGCCGCCCTTCGATGCCGGAATGGGCGTTTTCGAAAACCCACCTGAGAAGCTTGTTTCCATACCGACTTGTCCCGTGAAGGTCTGAACCCGGCTTCTTGTTGTCGCCGTAATAGGTGAAGCGCCCGGTTTCATGATCCAGAAAATCGGGCCAGTCGGCGTCTGCCAGAGATGTGGTCATTACGATCAACCTTGGGGCTTCACGGCTACCAAGTATCCGAAAACCTCCTGGTTGCTCACACCAAGGAGAGCATTTAGCGGATCATCGCCAGCGTTGCCTCTCCGGCCGCCTTCATAAATACAATCGACAATCAGGTCCGTGTTCTTGAGATCAGCCGTGCGCAGTATGTCGCCTGCGGCCTCGGACTGCATTTTCGATTTCATCGGCACACCGGATACAATCCTTTACGACATCGTGTTCCCAGAATCGCAGCACAAGCCATCCGTCCTGCCGAAGAGCTTCTGAAACTTCGGAGTCCCGACGCTTATTCTTTTCAAGCTTGGCAATCCAGAACTCGCTGTTTGATTTAGGCTGAATGCTATGTTTGGGACACCCGTGCCAAAAACATCCATCGACAAATACTGCAATCTTTAGCCCGTGCATAATTATATCAGGTTTTCCAATGACCTTCGACTTCAGTCGATATCGCAGGCCCCGACTCCAGATTTCACTTCTTAGAAGGATTTCTGGTTTAGTGTTTGAGCCGCGGTTTCGCGACATGCAGTAACTTCTCTGAGAGAGCGTAAGAACGTCAGCCATCAAGAAAATTCCTCTGGAACAAGATGGCACCTGGTCAGCACCCTCGCAACCTGGTACGAGATCGCGGATTGAGTTTTTGTAAGGAGTAGGTCGATCCGGGTTCTTGATATGTTCTGCGGTGGTGGCGGCAGCAGCTTCGGCGCACGTAGTGCCGGGGCCGAAATCGTTTGCGGAATCGATATGTGGGACGTTGCTACGTCCACCTACAAGAATAACTTCCCAAACGCGGTCGTTAAGACGGGTAGGCTTGAGACCTTTTCACCTTCGAAGTTGAGGGATGAGATAGGTGATATCGATCTTCTTCTGGCATCTCCAGAATGCACCAACCACACCTGTGCGAAGGGATCAGCGCCTCGATCAGAGGAGAGCCGAGCGACGGCCATGCAGACCATTCGTTTCGCCAAGGCCTTCAAGCCGAAATGGGTGGTCATGGAAAACGTGGTCCATATGCGCCCGTGGTCTCGGTACGATGAAATGAAGTCAGAACTGGCTGCGCTAGGTTACACAATATCCGAAATGGTCTTGGATGCTTCTGATTTCGGCGTCGCCCAGAGCCGCCGAAGACTTTTTCTTGTTTGTGGGCTTGGGACTGATCCGGTGACTGTTGCCACTCCAAAGCGCAAAAACGCAAATGTGTGCTGGACATTCTTGACTGCCCGGGAACATGGAGAACCACTGCTCTGCATACCGAAAGACGCGCAAAAGCTACGCTAGAACGCGCTCAAAGGGGCATGGCGGCTGTGGGGGAGCAAACGCCCTTCCTCATAGTTTATTATGGAACGGATGGCTCAGGTGGTTGGCAGCCGCTGAACAGGCCGCTACGGACGATTACAACTGTTGATCGATTTGCATTGGTCGTGCCCTCCGAAGCCGGGCACCAAATGCGCATGTTGCAGGTCCCCGAGCTTACCAAAGCGATGGGCTTTACAAGGAACTACAAGCTCGAAACGGGAACCCGCCGTCAAAAAGTTCACATGTTGGGCAATGGTGTCTGCCCGCCAGTGATGACTGAAATAGTGCGAACTCTCAGCGAAAACTGACGAAACCGGGTCGAGAACCGTGGCTGTGATGCTCGAACGCCAGCGATGCAACTATCTGCTCCTTTAGTCGGCCAATCACCTTGCACCCAAGCTCATCCAGAACCTTTCGAGTAATTTGACATGGAATCCCATGAATGATCTCGAAGTGAAAATCCTTATCGGCAAAGACGCTCTCACAGCACAACTCAGGTGTTTTCCAAACAGTGGCTGGCAGGCCAAGTGGTTCCCCGGCTGCATTGGCCTTCCTTTGATGGTCACTTGGCACTATCGCGGCTAATAGGAAGGGAGCGGGCCAACATTGCCCTGGGCAAAATCGCACGCAGCCTGGGCTTGGATCAAAACCCAGGCGGGCTTCTTCGGCTTTTCGAGTTTGAGAATGCCACCGCGAACTTGCGATGGCTTTGCCCCAAATCTACGCTCAAATTCTTCATCCTCGCACCAAGCCTCTGGTAGCTCGATTACTGCACCCCTCCGGTAAGCTACAAATGTATCGGAGGCTTCAAAAACGACAGCGGTATTAAGTTTCGATATAGCCGCAGTACCGAGGCCATCTGTTTCATCGTGCTTTGTAACAGCAGTCTTCCAGATACCGTCATCTGACTCCGCATTGAATTGAATGTTCAAGGCATCGCCGAGCAATGGCATCAACGCTTCATTTACGGATTCAAACACATGGGCCTCGACGTGAGCTTTTCCAAACGCATCAACGGCGAGCTTGCTCAGCATTCGATCCATCTTTTCCGACGCACTTGCACCCTCGAACTCAAGGGCCAAACCACTAACGTCCCGTAGGACAGTTTCGCCAGCCCTGCATACCCGCTTTTCCCAATCCAGAAGCGCGCCGAATGGCGCATTCTCTGAAAAAATCTTTTGCACCTCCTCCTTCAGTTTCTCGGGTGCATTGGAATATTCATCCTTGGAAAGAGCTTTAGAATAAAATGGCTGCTTGTGCGCGAGCGAGGCGGTTGCTGCGATCCGCTCGATCAATCGATCATGGAGATCAGTGCTTGACCAAGTGATCAGAGCATAAGGACCATTGCTGTCCGACACGAGCCTATCAATCAAGCTGACTGGCGCGTTAAAGACATTCGCATCTTGGTCCGGCGAAGCACCTCCAATCAGGTTAATATCCAAAAAGAGTACACGAAGCCCTGAGCCATTCGGAAATTCTTCGGGTAGCTCGTCGGGATAGTTATAAGCAATACAGGCCAAGCCCAGCTTGCGGAGGGACGATACAATCTTTTCCAGTTCATCCACTTCATCGTCCACAGCGATGATCTTTGCGCCTGGAAACATTATTTGATTTCCTGATTGAAAATAATTGCAAATGCAGCGCCATCATAGGCTGGGGAATGCCTACGTCCTCGGGGTCAGGTGATACCACAAGGCGCGCATTATTGAGTTCGCAAACCAGATTTACGTAGTATAGCCCAAGCCCCATCCCATCCGGCTTCATTGTAACGAATGGTTTCAATAGCGAGCTGGTATCCAAGGGAGGCCAACGCCATTGTCTGCAACCACTATTGCAGGCCCCTCTTCAAAATAGTCGGTTGTTCCGATGTAGATCGCCCGCCTCTTTCTATCTTCGGAATTCTCCGGCCATTTTACCTGCAACCAATAGATCGCATTGTCGATCAAGTTAGAGAGTGCGCCAAGAATCATTCCGAATGAAACATTGACTTCGAAATCGTCCTGTTCAGCAACGAGCGGCGGGCAGGAGAAAACAACATCGTGGGCGACAAAACGGTTGTCGTTGAGGAGCTTCGACTCTCGCAAGATCGTCTTTATGCGCTGCTTCTTCTTTTTATCTTTTCGCAAGAGCGTCGAAAAGCCATCTAGTAGCTGGCTGAGGTGCTCGGCCCGGCTCAAAAGCTCGTCAGCCGGTGCCTTCCTCCGAATATCGTTTGTCAGGCCTTTGACACCCCGATCAATTTCGTGAAACAGGATTCCCAGATTCAGACCAGCATTACCAGAATGGGTCATCACCTCCTTCATTTCGTTGAACTTGCGCTCTATTGCCTTCAGGTGATTGCCCAGAGCTTCCGACAATTTTCGTTTTTCAAGCTCATCCCTCAGCGCGTTTATCGGGTCAGTAAGGTCCCCGATGGCTTTTTCTGAAGGTGTCTTGAGAATGGATTTTATGCGCTCTTTATCTTCCTGGCGAAGATTCTCAAATTCGATAAGCGCGCCAAGAACAATAGCCTTGAATTTTGCATAGGCTTCATTTTCAACGAAACCCTCTCGGTTGGTCTTCTCAATCAAGCCATGTTGCGGATTTCCGCTAGCCTCCAGCGAGACGTCAACTGCCCCGAGAATGATATTATTGCTTATGCGCCTCGTAGGAATATTGACTCGCCTCTGGTCCAATCCGAGCCAGTCATCACCTGCGGCCCGCTCGCCGTAATTGTACACGCGGACACCGTCGCGAAAGACGCGAACCCCACCATTTTCGTCCAGAAATTCGTTGAGCGATGCAGCCTCGGCCATAAACTCGAGGACGTCTCTATCTCGGTCAGAATCCGTAAAACTCCCCAATCACAGGGCCAAGCTGCTCCAATGGCCCATTATCGGTCTGAAGCTTGGTGAACTCAGAATCAGCAACTGTTCGTTTAGTGAACTTGCCGTTTTCGTCGGTCGTTCCGAACAGTCTCTGATCGTGGGGAGCTAGTTTGAGGCGGGCGTCCGCTTCAGACTGTTTCTCGTTTCCTTCAATCTTAATTCCAGGCAATGGTCGAAAATTGTATGACCACTCGTACTTGCCGCGCTCGTATAAGAACACGAAGCGCCACATTGCTCGATCAAGGAAGTCCGGAGTGTCAAGTAGTCCTGCAAGCCAATCCTCGTGGTCTGGAACGGAGAGCGATACCAAAAACTTTCTGGTGACTTGGTAGGAGATGAGATCGATTTTACATTTCTCCAAAGTCGTCGAATATCACCTCGTTTCCACGTCTCCCTCAAACCAGAGATGGTAATCTGAGTGCCGCTTGATGAAGCATCAAATTGCGGATCGGCGCTTTCAATGACCGAGACCGGCGCTTGGTCCATGTAACGGTGTTGAGAATACGAATCCCAATCTACTTCGACCGTAAATTCTGGGCCATCTTGCTTCCTGGTTCTAAGCTCGATGCGTGTACCCAGCTTATGGACCGCAAAACGCCCCACACCTTTCTCACCTAGTGGAAGGCGGAAATAGCGGGCACTGCGCTTATTTTCTTTCCGTTGCCGTTCCCGATAGTCCGCGCCTGGCTCAAGCCAAACCTCTTCAATGGTCTCGCGATCCATTCCTTCGCCATCGTCCCGAATAACGATTCGAGCGTCGGGATTGTCGAGATCATAAAAATGAATATCCACCTTCGAAGCATCCGCATCGTAAGCGTTTTTGACAAGTTCAAAAACAGCTAGACGAGCGCTTCCAATCAGTTGATCCCCCAGCAACTGAAGTAGCCGCGCTCTGGGTCGGAAGGTTGGGTTAGCTGTTTTGTCCATTTACTACTTCTTGCTCATTATTTTCCGAACCACAAGCAAACTAAAGTCTTTTGGCATTCTCACGCGGCCTCAACCTTTTTGAGCGCATTGTACGGGTCAAATCCGAGTATTTCGGCGAACTCCAAAAATTCCACCACGTCCACCCTTCGTTGTCCGCTCTCCAGTCTAGCTATAAACGACTGATACTCGCCAAGCTTTTCCGCAAGCTCGGTTTGGGTGACACCTGCCCGTTCGCGCGCTTCGATCAGGTAGGCAATCAGTGCCCTGTGCCGCGCGCTCCCGAGTGTCTTTACCACCTCGCCTACCCCATCTGATTCCCGATGGGGTCTTCAGTTATATCTGATTTTCAGTTATCTTAAATTCAGATATTCCGAGGGCTTTTCTATGGACTGGATCCAGGTGACAATTTGGGTGGTCTGCCTTTCCCCGATCTGGGGCGCATTCGCATGGGCTTTTTGGGAAGGGTCCATCCGGCCCGGCCTGGTCCCACGCAACGAGATCATGACTGAAGCTGATAGGTTGTGGGCAATCGATGATGATCGCGCCTTTGATGTGGCCTGCTCGGAAGAACACGCTGCATGGTACCGCTCCAACACTTTCGAGCAAGGCCGCTGGCGGCGGATAAGGCGCGAAATCATGCGCCGGGAACGCGCAAGGGGCACCACGTTTCGAAAGGTGCATCACGCTGCTGACTTTCAGTGAAAGCTGATGCCTTCCGGTTTGGACGTTCTATCCTCACCGGAAGGCTGATGCCGATTTCTCCCAATCGGCAAGGGTTGGGCTTTGCCTGTCCTGTCGAGCTTTCCTTGGAATACTTTCCTGCATTCTTATCCTGTTATTCTCTGCTGGATTATTGCCTGTTACCTGATCCGTTTCATGCTCGGGAGCATGAAGTAGATGCTTGGGTTGGGGTGCCGGTCCGTTACCCTGTTACTCCGCACCGATGACTGAGGCCGGCGACAACCTCGGTGGAGAGACGAAAATGGGAGTCGCATGGTGCGCACATCTCGCTCTCATGTAACGTCCATACAGACTCGATAGTCGGCACCAAATGCTGTGACTCAGGTTAGGCGAATAGATTCCGATGAATTTCACCGCAAAAACTCCCGCCCCCGAAGTCTTCGGGGCGCGCCAGCCAACTACGTGTCCTCGCCTCATATTTCTAATCCGTTTTGCCTACAGGTGGCCTTTAGAAGCGACGGGCAATGCCGACTTGCCCAGACAAAGTGGCAATGGAAGCGACCGTGTTTCCTGCCCAGGTCGTCTGTTTCTTGCCTGTTTCCTTCGGTTCCCGCCGAGAGCTGCTTCCCGGCCTTGTGGTGGTGTGACAGGCTAGTGCGCCATGTTTCTTGTTTCCCCGGACATGATTCTCGGCTACGGGCGGAATATCTTTGGCCGTGAGTCAACAAGCGTGAAAATGGCGCAATCGGTGTTTCCCGACTGCGCCATGCTGTTTTCTCCATTGGATCGGGCTGTCGGCGTTAAATCCAATCATCCATGTCTCGGATCGGTCGAGCACTCCTCCATGTCGGCAATTGCCGCATGAGATAGGAGGTCCATTCTGGCAGACCGCCCAGTTCCTTCACCATCGCATGGACCCCGCGCCGCACGTCGCCCATACCGAACCGCTTCTTGAACTCGCAAAGCTCGATAAGCTGCTCATGGATTTCCTGCCGATAGTTGAGGCAAGCGTCCTTGTGCAAGGATGCAGGCGAGGGAAAGAATGGCCCGGAAATATTCCGGTACGCGTCTAGCAGCGCCAAGGCTTCCGGCGTGAGAGACACACTTCGAAATGGTCTCCGTCGCCTAACGAAACCACCGCTGTGCTCCACGTGCCAAATGCCGCGTTTCCAGTCGATATCGCCCCCGCGCATCTTTCGCACATACTCGATGGGTTCACCGGTCAGGATCACCAGTCGAACCATATCCTGCCACGGTTGACCCAATTGCTCGGCTTCGATGTAGATCGCGCCAAGTTCATGCTTGTCCAGATTGCGCTTGGAGCGGACGGGTGGAATTTCGAGCTTGTGGTGGTGCAGCGGATTGATTTTCAAGAGACCGCGACGCACCGCCCAGCCGAGCAGCGCCTTGAGCGACTTGTGAAAGTTGATCCCGCGACTTCGCTGGTCCAAGGTAATCGTTTCAGCCAGAACAATCCATTCTTCGCGTGAGACGCCCGAGAAAGGCCGGTCACCAAATCGCGGTTCGATGTGGCTGTAGAAATAGCCCTGTACCGTCTTGAAGTGATCGGAATCGGCGGGTGAATGATCGCCGAAATACTCTACCAGCGCTTTGCTGATCGGCAGACTTCGGCGCAGCTTTGGCTCGGCGACCAGCGACGGTGAGGATGCCTCCCATTCCGCTTTGACCCGCGCTTGTTTGACCGTGTAGTCGTCTGTGCTGCCTAGCCGGATTCGGCGGGAATTTTCACCGTCTGACGCTTGGCCGTAAAAATAGAAGGTCTTTCCACCAGTCGGTTTGATCCGAACAGCGAGACTTCGATTAATGGTGTCGAACATCCACTGTTCGGTCTCAAGGCTCCGAGCCTGCGCTACAAGCTCGTCGGTCAGTTCCAGCGATGCCCCGTGAGATCGGTATTTGCGATGCCGAGCGACGGCAGGCTCGCCATCGCGTTCCGCGTCAATAATAGCTGCTGTGTCAGGGTCTATATCGTCGTAGGGAAGCCCATCAGGGTACAGAGTCATGACCTGCCTCCCCACATGGTAGCCGTGGAATGGTGCCGCCGGTCAATGCCAGCGGCACCAATGGCGTCAGCCCTCGCGGACGTGGGCGACTTCGGCCTCCAGGTATCCCGCGATCTGCGGGATGCTAGCGGTCGTGTAGACCGAGGGACCGGATTTGAGGTAGACGATGCCGCCTTCAGCACCGTTCGGGCGACCTCCGGCGATTTCGCTCCGGCGTACCAGTGCCCCGCCGCCTTTTGCCGGAATGAGAATGAAGTCGTTGGTTTCGTGTTCCATGACATGTGTCCTTTCAATGGGTTGGTGTCATGGTGAGGCACAGCGGCCTTCACCTCTAATAACAAACCAGACCCACCAGTGGTGTCAACTAATTGTTTTTGTTCAGAAAATTTTCCTTTTTGCATAGTTCAAGCCTCCTCAAACGGCATGCCGAGGCCGGATTTCTGGTAGGAGAATGCCGTTCTGCGTCGCGCTCGTTCGCTGGAGTTTTCGAAGGGGCCTTCGAGGCGCTGAAAGGTCCAAGCCTCCAGGGCGTCTGCTCGATAACGCACGGCACGACCGAATTTCCAGTAACGGGGGCCTCCGCCGGTTACGATAAGTTTGGCCAGCCAGTTGGGTGAGCAGGTGAGGCCAAGCTGTTCTCGAACGAGATCTGGCCGCTTGAATGCGGGTAAGATAAATGGGTCTCATCATGTTTCTCCGTTTCTCAAAGTTGCCGGAGACGCCCTCCGGTAACTGTAGATACCGGCGTTCATGATTTGTCCCACAAAATCCGGGTGAAATATTATTCTAGCTGTCGGCGGGCGGCTTTTGCGGTGCCGCACTCAAAGCGCTCATGATGGTGTCCGCGATTTGTTCTGACGTCCTTTTCAATGGATCGTCGCCCAAATGCGCGTAACGCTGCGTGGTGGCGGTCGACCTGTGACCTAGCAGCTTGCCAAGGATAACCAACCCCATGCCGCTTTCGGCTCCAATCGACGCGTAGGTGTGCCTGAGGTCGTGCAGCCGTAGACCCTGAAGCTCTGCATGTTCGGTTATGCGCTGCCAAGGCCGTTGCAGATCGGCACGCGGCTTGTCGGGATTGTTGCCCGCGATAACATAGCAGCTCGAACGTTTGAGGCCCGAAAGGATTTCGATAGCCGCTCTTGGCACTACAATCTTTTTCTGGCCTGTTTTGCTGTCTGGAAGATTGAGAATGCCGCGCTCGAAATCCACTTCTTGCCATCGCAAATGCAGGATTTCGCGCAGGCGGCAACCGGTCAGCATCAGCAGCCGGATCGCGGCGATGACATGCGGCGAAAATATCTCCCGCTGGTTCTCGGGGCGTTTCGGTCGGTGCTTTGCCTTTCTGCCTTCTTTGAACTTCCAAGGCAGGCCCTCGGTTTCCGCAAGCTTCAAGGTTTCGCCAAGTCGGCGAAACTCCTCGGGCTTCAAAAAGCGGTCGCCTCTTCCGTCCCTATAGAGCTGCACACCCCGGCAGGGATTGTCCTGTACATAGTCGCGCCTGACCGCGTAGGTGAAGATGCCGCCTAGCAACCGCACGGTCCGCGTGGCTGTTCCTCGGCCTCCCTTCACAATCGACCGGCCCCGCTTCCCTGTCTTTTTCTCTCGGGCTGTCTTGCCCTGCGCAACATCACGCAAGAAGCGCTCAATGTCTGCGCGGGATACAGCGCCAACGCGCCTTCGACCGAGGAGGGGCCTAATGTGAGCTTCGATCCGGCTGTTGTCGCTTTGAATGGTGGTCGGCTTTTTGTGCTCGACGCCCTCCTGCATGTACTCGTCGCACAATTCGGAAACCGTCATTTCCGCTCGCTGCTTCGCGCGTTCGGCGGCAACGTCCTCGCCAAGCTGTGCCTTGGCCAAAATCTTCGATGCCTCCACACGCGCCTGATCGACGGTCAACTTTCCATAGGTGCCAATGGTGACTTTGCGCGGGACAGCGTTTCGGCCACCAGCGCGATACATGACGATAAAGGTCTTGTGCCCGTTTCCTCGAACCCTGCACCCAAAGCCCGATAGCTTTCCGCACCACTCCACATAGTCCTTCCCTGTCGCGGGCAGGCCATCGACAACCTGTTTGGTCAAGCGCGGTTTTGGCATCATCTGTTCTCTCGGGTAGCACCGGGGTAGCACATTGGCGGTAAAGCCGAGAAATCTCGAAAGTACCGCCCACCCAAAAGAAACACTATTTTTACAGCTAAATCAATATGTTAGGTAAAGACCAGATATGATGGGTAAAGTCGGGAAATAAGAAAATTTCACCCTCCGAAGGCAGAGGTCACAGGTTCGAATCCTGTCGGGTGCGCCATTCTTCTTTAAAAATGAAGACGCTGAACGGTCTGCGAAAGCAGGATGCCGCACAATATAGATGTGTTGCCGGGAGATCGCATGGCGCGTCAGCCCTCCAATTTTCGTGGTTTGGAGTCACACCCTCTCCTCCCCCATCTCTCGGGGATGGCGCAGGATATGGATCAGCGGGCATCGTTGGGCCAGGCAGTTGCAGACCCGGCGTACTCCGGCAGCAGTTTTCCGGCGATCTCCATGGCCTCCTCGCGGGTCGTGGCGAGCCTCAACGGATAGCCCCAGAATTTGGCAAAGGCCACACCGAAAGTCTTGAATGCCATACGCTTGGCGGCGTTCGGCTCAATCACGATCATCGCCAGCACGAGTGTCCGCAGTTCGGCCTTGTGTTTCTTCATCCACAGCGCGGTGCGCTTCTTTTCTTCCTGGCTGTGTTCGTGCTCTTCGCTCGGCGCGTTGTCGGTCAGGATCACGAACGGCGCGCCATGCTTAAAGCTCTCCTCCAACACGTCGAAGTCCTCGTCGTGGTCGTGATCGGGCGCTTCGTCATAGCTCATCCAGACGAGCGGGAAGTTGGTATTGTCCAAAGGCATGGTTCGTCTCCTTGCCGGGATGGATGGTTTCAATTCGAGCGGATGTGCCGCCACGACATGATCAGCGCGACCACACCCGGAAGCGTGACTGCCAACAGCTCCAGGGCAACGAGATGGCCGCCGTCTCGCAAGCCATCGAATACGCCGGTGAGCGTGCTCATGGCGAAAAGAAGACCGCCGAGAACGAGCATGGCCCAGTCGGTCGCGCGCCTTGCGGCAAGCGCCAGCAATGGCGGGACGACCCAGGCGCCGTAAAAATGGATACGCCCCATAACGCGGCGGGGCCGAACGTAGCGGCCTGCATCGTCCCGCCGCTACCGACGTAGGCGTTCAGATAAGAGAAGCACTGGATCGCGACGAAGATTGCGGCACCGACCGCTGGGACGAGCCATGCGAGTGCGAGCTTAACTGGGTTATGTTCGATCACGTCAAAACTCCTATCCGAATGTGCGCGATTGGGCAGTTGAGCGCGCCTATTCTGCCCGAAAGTAATAAGTCAGTCGGCGAATGGCGTCATTGCGCAAGCTGGCCATTATATGTTTTAATCCGGCCAAGTGAAAATGCCGAGGATTTTGATGCATCTGGACGTCCGTAGCGATTGGCTTTCCTATGTCGATGAGGTTCCTCGCGCGCTCGTTGCGACCAACGCTGTCGCCAATCTTGAGGCCCTGGAGCAATCGCCGCGGCACCACCATCAGAAGGCGCAACTGCTTTTCACGGTCCGCGGCGTCATCAACTGCGAGGTTGAAGACGCGGTCTGGATCGTGCCGCCGCAATGCGCCGTGTGGATCCCCGGCGGGCTGCCCCATACTGTTTTTGGCTCGGGCGAGGTGGAGTGCATTTCGCTCTTCATCGAACCTCCTGAAGCTCCGAACCTGCCGAGCGAATGCTGCACGATCACGGTGTCGGGCTTTTTCCGTCATTTACTGATGCGGGCTAACGCGCTTCCGGAACTCTATGACGTTGACGGTCCGGACGGCCGCATTGTGTCCGTCATCTTCGATGAGCTGGCTGCGGCACCGGTCGAAGACCTTCGCCTCCCGATCCCCGGCGATCCGCGCCTGAAGAAGCTCACTGACCTGCTAATTGCGACGCCTGAGGATCATGCAACCGTCGCGGAGTGGGCCTCCCGCGTCGCGCTCAGCGAGCGCAGCCTGAGCCGCCTGCTGGCCAAAGAAGTGGGCGTGAGTTTCGGCCGCTGGCGCCGGCAGTTGCATGTTATCCTCGCCTTGCGACAGCTGAGCGCCGGCCAGACAGTCCAGGCCGTCGCGATGGATCTCGGCTATGAAAGCGCCAGCAGTTTCGTGACCATGTTTCGAAAGATGGTCGGCAAGCCGCCAAGCCGCTATCTGCTTGAGCGGCTTGGGCCTGCACTTCACAATCATCGAGGGCATTAGAGAGCTAGCACTTCACGACCCGCTGACCGGCCTCCCCAACCCGATGAACCTCAACGATCAAGTCGACCGCGCGCGTTCAGGGACGGCTTCGGGGCCAGTTGCTCTGCTCTATCTCGACCTCGACCTCGACAGGTTCAAACAGGTCAATGACACCCTTGGTCACCCTGCCGGTGATGCACTGATGTGTGACTTCGCGGCGCGCTTGAACGAGATCGCCAGGCCGGATGATCTGGTCGCCCGGACCGGAGGCGACGAGTTCAATGTCATGCTCTGCGGCAGAGGGGCATTGAGGAAATTGACCGCCTCTGTCAGGCCATGATCGACGCGGCGCGCAGACCGTTCGAGATTGACGTCAGCAAGGTTTTCGTAGGCGTCAGTATCGGTGCAGCCGTATCGCCGCGAGACGGCCAAGAGCGGGTCAACCTGCTGCGAAAGGCAGACATTGCGCTCTACTACCCAAAGACAACCGGGTGCGGCCGGTATTCCTTTTCTCAATCGAGATGGATCTGCGTTTGGCCCTGCACACCGGCGACCAGTTGTCCGTGCACTATTGATGATTTCGGAACAGTTTTTCATCGCTCGGACGCCTGCAAACCCTCAATGTCGATCAGATCAAGATCCACAGAAATTTCGTAAGGGGGCTTGGACGCCGGGGCGACGACGAAGCGATCATTCGCGCGATCGTCGATCTCGCGCACGCCAAGGGGCTCAAGACAACGGCTGGAGATGTCGAAACACGCGAACAGGATGAAAGCCTGACCAGGATCGGTTGCGACAGCCTACAGGGCTTCCTCTACTCAAAACCGCTGCCACTGGACGAGATCAGCAAACAATCAGAGCACATACTCTGAGCCTACAGCTGCAGCCATTGTGCACTACCGACTGATCAGCCGAAGCAGGGTGCCAAACCGACCATCCGCGTGAGCGGCGTGCCACCAGAGCCGTTCTGTGTTTAACGGAAGCGCGGTCGCGCTCTATCGTTTAGTTTCGCCGCATTTCGCGAACGTCAGGTGTCTCCACCGGACTGCCAGATACTCTAGAGCCAGAATTCCGGGACAGTTTCGGAAAGCCGCGGACCAAGCCGCAAGGGCGCGATCTTTTCGGCCAGGCCGGTCGCGTCGGAAATTTCGACGCCGACGCCGCAGATCGTGGCGGGGCCGGTCGCCGCCTCGAAACGGGATTTGTTCATCTTGGAAACAAATCGGCTCAGCGGCTCTTCCTTGTCCATGCCAAGAGACGAATCATAATCGCCACACATCCCGGCATCCGACATATAGGCGGTTCCACCATTGAGGATCTGGCAGTCGGCGGTCGGCACATGGGTGTGGGTGCCGACGACGAGGCTCGCCCTTCCATCAACAAAATGGCCGAAGGCCTGCTTCTCGCTGGTCGCCTCGGCGTGAAAATCGAAAATCACGGCATCGACCTGATCCTTGAGCTGGCAGGCCGCCAGAATGTCCTCGCCAGCTTTGAAGGGATCATCGAGTTCGGGGTGCATAAACACCCGCCCCATGATGTTGGCAACCAGCACGCGCGCGCCATTACGGGCATACTGGATGCTCGCCCCCTGCCCGGCGTTCCTGCAGGATAGTTTGCGGGGCGCAGGAACTGTTCATGCCGGTCGGCAAAAATGATCGCGTCTTTCTGGTCCCACACATGGTTGCCGGTGGTCACCACATCGGCCCCGGCATTGACGGTTTCCTGAAAGATGGCCTCAGTGATGCCGAAGCCGCCGGCGGCGTTCTCGCCGTTGACGATCACGAAATCGAGTTTCAGATCGCTGATCAGCCCCGGCAGGCGGTCCCATACCGCCTTGCGGCCCGTCTTGCCGACCATGTCTCCGAGAAAAAGCAAACGCATGAAAAATCCAATCTGTCCCGTGCGGCGCATGCCGGATCCATCGCTGCGCCGGCATATTTCATGACAGGCTCTAACGCTCCATCGCCGTGATGCAAATGTTTTTTGTCGAAATCATCCGGGAAACCCGGGTTTCACGCCTCTTTGCCGGTCCACCGAAAGCCACTCTCGGTAATGATTGCATTGAGAGGCACGTCATGCGGCTCGGCGGGAACTGACGGCACTTTCTGCATGTTGAAAGCGATACCGACAAGCAGAGGGCAGATCTGACGCGCATGCAAGCGTTCAATGGCCCGGTCATAATGACCGGCGCCATAGCCAATGCGATTACCGGCTTCATCAAACACCGAAAGCGGCATCAACAGGATATCAGGGTCAACTTGCCGCGCTTTATTGCCGGGCGCCAGTGTTCCAAAGCCACCCGGTTCAAGATCCTCGCCCGAGCGAAAAGCGCGGAAGACGATTGTTTCCCGATCAATGACAGCAGGAAGCGCAAGCGATGCGCCGGCCTCTTCCAAGAGGGCCATTAGGACGCCGACATCAACTTCGGAACGGATGGGGTGGTAGCCGGCAACACATTTTCCGGAAATGTCAGGCCCGAGAGCCTCTGCGCCATGAGTGGCGAGGGCGAGGCTCTTTTCGCGACGCTCATCAAATATAAGCCCATCGCGCAGGGCAAGAATTCTGTGGCGCATGACCGGCTTGCTGTCTGGCAGGTCGTTCACAAGCGCTCCTGACTGCTTGCGTCAAAAAATATGCGGTCCACGGCGACCGATGGAATCTGTTGGATCCTGGGCGCCTACATAAGTAGGTGGGCGCCATATAACCAAGCCCACGAGCGAGGTCAGGGACAGCTCCCTTAGGATCAAGTAAGGCCCCGGGGATTCGTTGATTCCTGTCGAGAAGCGCAGACCGTAATACCTATATAGGCTTCTCGCCGTCCACCTGCCAGAGGGAAAACGCTTCACCGCTACGATTTCTGATCGCGCGCCAGCGCAAGCAGCCAAATGGCTGGAAAAAGCTATTTTTCGACGCCGGAAACCTTTTTGGAAAGGCTCGAAAGCCGCTCGGCAAGGTTTTCCAATACGCTCGCCAATTCATCTTCGTGGGCAGCCTGTGCACTGTCCGCCGAGCCCGCTTTTGTGCGCAGATCATTGAGCTCTGCGGCATTGGCATCAACAAGAGCCTGGAGATCGTGCAGTTCATCCATGATCATGATGCCAGCCATAACCGTCAGCCTGAGGTCGCCAATCTCGCCAAACTGGCCGCGCAGATTGCCGATATAGGAATCGAAACGGTCCGCGAGGTCGACGAGGTGATCCTCCTGCCCCGCTTCACAGGCCATTCGATAGGCCTTGCCATCGATATTGACGGTGACTTGCGCCATATGCCCCTGTTCCTCTTGCCGCCTATTTCTCGTGATCGAGAACAGAGCGGATCGTCTCCATCGCCGTCACCAGCCTGCGGGAGACCTCGCGGTTCACCTCTTCCAGCCGGTTGGCCCGAAACTGCGCCTGGTCAAGCTCACGCGCAAGCCCGGCTCGATCCTCATGGACAATACGAACCTCGTTTTCGAGATCTTCACGGTTCTGAAGCTTGTCGGCACGGGCATCCACGGCGTTTTCCAGCCCCGAAAGCGCCTTTTCCAGCGCCTGAAGCGCATTGCCGAGCCGTCCCGTTTCCGCCACCATTGACTTTCCTCCCGAAGAGAGACGCGCATTGCTTGAATTATCGCGAACCCTGCCACCATCTAGTGCAAAACAGGCTTTTCGAATCGTCAAGATGCCCGAAATTTCATTATGATCTTAGGGAGTGTTAACAGCCGACGTCAACTGAGAGACAGCATTGTCAAGTGGAAACTCGGCCCCCGGACTCGTTCATCAGGGGGCGTCAGGGTCCGCAAAGCCGCGCGCAAGCTTTCGAACTGCGCTGACCCGCCCCGATTTGTCATAAAACAATGAAACGGTAATAAACCTCATATATCAATCGATTTAGAGACACGATAAACGCTGGAAAGAAGCATTGAATGCACCATATTACACCATGGCTGGTTAAGCTGTGGCGGCCCCATTTGAAATGGTGTAGTGTCCACGCGTTTTCGGGCTCGAGGTCCGTCGGGGCGCTTTCGTATTTGCCGCCTTGATTGGTTCGGGTAACTCTGTAATTTAACCGGCATCACTGCCGCCCGGCCGCATGAGCCGGGATTTCCAACGCACCACGTAATCCCTCAGAATCAAGAAAAGCGAAGAACACATGACTTCTCTTGAAAAACACAACCGGATGGCCAACGCGATCCGTTTCCTCTCCATGGACGCCGTACAGAAAGCCAATTCGGGACATCCCGGTCTGCCGATGGGCGCAGCCGATGTCGCGACGGTGCTGTTTACGCGGTTCATGCGTTTCGATCCCAAGAACCCGAACTGGCCCAACCGCGACCGCTTTGTGCTGTCTGCCGGCCACGGCTCCATGCTGCTTTATTCACTGCTTTACCTCCTCGGCTACGAGGATATGACGCTTGATGACCTGAAGAATTTCCGCCAGCTCGGCTCCAAGACCGCCGGTCACCCGGAATACGGACACGCTTCCGGCATCGAGACGACCACCGGTCCGCTCGGCCAGGGCATCGGCAACGCCGTCGGCATGGCAATTGCCGAGCGCAAGCTTGCCGACGAGTTCGGCGAAAAGTTGATGGATCACTACACCTATGCACTGTGTGGTGATGGCTGCCTGATGGAAGGTATCAGCCAGGAAGCGATCACGCTTGCCGGCCACCTGAAGCTTAGCAAGCTGATCCTGTTCTGGGACAACAACTCGATCACCATCGACGGTGCTGTTTCGCTCGCCGATCTCGACTGACCAGCATGCCCGCTTCCGTTCGGCCAACTGGCACACGATCGACATTGACGGCCACAATCCGGATGAAGTCGCTGCCGCTATTGAGGAAGCACAGAAGTCCGACAAGCCGACAATGATCGCCTGCAAGACGACCATCGGTTATGGTGCACCTAAAAAGGCCGGGACCAACAAGGCCCATGGCTCGCCGCTCGGTGACGAAGAAATCGCCGAAACCCGCAAGGCCCTTGGTTGGGAATATGCGCCCTTCGAACTGCCGGAAGACATTCTGGACGCATGGCGCGTTGCAGGACTGCGCTCCACCAAGGCTCGCGTCGAGTGGGACGAGCGCCTGAACGGCACGAAGGCCGAAATCAAGGCCGAGTTCAACCGCCGCTTTGCCGGCGAACTGCCGGGCTCCTTCGACCGTACGGTACAGAAATACAAGCAGAAGCTGGCGGACGAAAAGCCGACACTGGCTTCGCGCAAATCTTCGCAGAATGCTCTCGAGGTCATCAACGGTGCGATCCCGGAAACGCTCGGCGGCTCTGCCGACCTGACCGGCTCGAACAACACCGATACCAGCCAGACACCGTCGATCACGCCCGACGATTTTTCCGGCCGGTTCCTCCACTGGGGCATCCGCGAACACGCCATGGCTGCCGCCATGAACGGTATCGCACTCCACGGCGGGTTGATCCCCTATTCCGGCGGCTTCCTGATCTTCTCGGACTATTGCCGTACCTCGGTGCGACTGGCCGCGATCATGGGCATCCGTGTCATTCATGTCTGGACGCATGATTCGATCGGCGTCGGCGAAGATGGTCCGACCCACGAACCTGTCGAACAGATGGCTTCGCTCAGGGCAATCCCGGGCCTTTTGATGTTCCGTCCGGCAGATGCCATGGAAACGGCCGAATGCTGGCAGCTTGCACTTGAAAGCCAGCATGCCCCTTCAGGCATCGCGCTGACCCGCCAGAACCTGCCGGCCGTTCGTCTCGACTATTCCGAGAAGAACCTCTGCGCCACGGGTGCCTATGATCTGATCCCGGCCAATGAAGCCGAAGTCACAATCTTCGCCTCCGGCTCGGAAGTCGGTCTGGCTGTCGAAGCCCAGAAGATGCTTGACGGCAAGGGCATCACCACCCGCGTCGTTTCGGTGCCGTGCATGGAACTGTTCTTTGAACAGCCGGAAGACTACCAGAAGGCCATCATCGGCAATTCGCCGATCAAGGTTGGCGTCGAAGCCGCGATCAGAATGGGCTGGGACACCTTCATTGGCAATGACGGCATCTTCATCGGCATGAACGGCTATGGTGCATCCGGCAAGGGTCCCGACCTGTTCAAGCACTTCGGCATTACCGCTGAGGCGGTTGTCGAGGCGGTCGAGAACAAGCGCGCCTAAGCGGCTGATACAATGAACCGAGCAGCCCGGCCTGTTGCCGGGCTGTCTCTTGTCGAAAAGAACAGCATTTTGCCAGTCGGATGCTGAATTTCCGGCGAAAAATGTCTATATCAGGGCTGCCAGCTTACCGGTGCGCGATGGCCGATGCGCTAACAGTCTCTAAATGGATTGCTCAGCCGCCCCTAGAACGCCATCCGGCGGCTCTGCGTTTTGTAAAACTCTACTCGCGAATAGGAGTCCCTACCATGACAGTTAAAGTTGCCATTAACGGCTTCGGTCGTATCGGCCGCAATGTTCTGCGTGCCATCGTCGAATCGGGCCGCAAGGACATCGAAGTCGTGGCCATCAACGATCTCGGCCCGGTCGAAACCAATGCTCATTTGCTGAAATACGATTCCGTTCACGGACGTTTCCCGCACGAAGTGACCGTCAAGGGCGACACCATCGACGCCGGCCTTGGCCCGATGCGCGTCACCGCGATCCGCGACCCCAAGGAACTGCCCTGGAGCGATGTTGATATTGCGCTGGAGTGCACCGGCATCTTCACCGCCAAGGAAAAGGCAGAAATGCTGCTGGCATCGGGTGCCAAGCGCGTTCTGGTTTCCGCCCCTTCCAAGGGCGCTGACAAGACGATCGTCTATGGTGTCAACCACAACACGCTGACGAACGACGATCTGATCGTCTCCAACGGTTCGTGCACCACCAACTGCCTGGCACCTGTTGCCTATGTAATGAGCAAGACGTTCGGCATCGAACGTGGTTACATGACCACGATCCACTCCTACACGGGTGACCAGCCGACGCTCGACACGATGCACAAGGACCTCTACCGCGCCCGTGCTGCAGCGCTGTCGATGATCCCGACCTCCACCGGCGCGGCAAAGGCCGTCGGTCTGGTTCTGCCAGAACTGAACGGCAAGCTTGACGGCTCGTCGATCCGCGTTCCCACGCCGAACGTCTCGGTCGTCGACCTGAAGTTCGTTCCGAGCAGGGACGTCACAGCGGAAGAAATCAACGCCGCGATCAAGGAAGCGGCCGAAGGCGAACTGAAGGGCGTTCTCGAATACTCCGACGAGCCGCTCGTCTCGCGCGACTTCAACCACGACCCGGCCTCCTCGATCTTTGCCGCCCAGCAGACCAAGGTTCTGGAAGGCAAGCTCGTGCGCGTGCTGTCCTGGTACGACAATGAATGGGGCTTCTCCAACCGCATGGCCGACGTGGCCGTTGCCATGGGCAAGCTTCTCTGAGCAAGAAAAAGGGATTTCGGATAGCCGGGACCAGCAGCAAAGCTGCAAAAGGCCCGGTGCTTGGAACCGGACAACAGAAAGGCCCGCCGATCCGTACGGCGGGCCTTTTTTGCATCGGCAGCCATTCTTTGCAAATCAGATGATTAATTCCTAAGTGTGGTTCAACCCCACTCTCCGGAACAGGATTTTCCGATGACTGCATTTTCGATTCTCGACCTCTGTCCCGTTGTTGAAGGCGGCACGGTTTCAGAGGCACTGGACGCCACCCGCCAGATGGCGAAACAGGCTGAAGCATCGGGCTTCACCCGCTTCTGGCTGGCCGAGCACCACGGCATGACCGGCATTGCCAGCGCGGCAACCTCACTGGTCATCTCAGAGGCGGCGCGCGCGACGGAAACGATCCGGGTCGGCTCAGGCGGCATCATGCTGCCGAACCATTCGCCACTGGTGATTGCCGAACAGTTCGGCACGCTGGAGGCGCTTTATCCCGGTCGCATTGATCTCGGGCTCGGCCGGGCACCCGGTACCGACATGAACACCGCCAGGGCGCTGCGTCGCAATCTGGAGGCCGGGGCCCAGACATTCCCCAATGACATCGTTGAATTGCAGACGCTGATGGACGACCCGGAAGAGGGCCAAAGGCTGATCGCAAACCCCGGCGCCGGTGCAAAGGTTCCGCTCTATGTTCTTGGCTCCTCTACATACAGCGCACATCTGGCTGCAGCCCTTGGCCTGCCTTACGCCTTCGCCTCGCATTTCGCGCCGGACATGCTGTTCGAAGCGCTCGATATTTACCGGTCCCAGTTCAAGCCCTCCGCCCAGCTCGACAAGCCCCATGTCATCGTCGGTGTCATGGGGGCGATGGCCGAGACGGATGACGAGGCCGAGTACCATTTCACCTCCGCGCTGCAGAGCTTCGTGGCGCTTCGCCGCAATGCCCGCGGCAAGACCCCGCGACCGGTGAAAAGCATGGACGGCCTCTGGAGCGAAATGGAGAAATTCTCGGTCGAACACACTTTCCAGTTCGCCGTTGTCGGCGGTCCGGAAAAGGCGCGCGCCAAGATGGAAGGCTTCATCGCCGACACCAGGGCCGACGAAGTGATCATCTCCGTGCCGGTGCACTCGGTGGAGGCACGACTGAAATCGGTGGCGATGTTCGGGGAGCTGCGCAACAGCCTCGCAAAGGCCGCCGCGTGATACCAAAAGCCGCCGGCATTTTCGCCGGCGGCTTTTTGATCAGATTGGTTGTCGCGAAAGATCAGGCAGACAGCTTGGCCATAACCTCGTCATCGACCTCGAAGTTCGAATAGACGTTCTGGACGTCATCATCGTCTTCCAGATTGTCGATGAGACGCATCAGTGAGGTTGCGCGGTCTTCGTCAACGGGGATGGTGTTTTGCGGCTTCCAGATCGCCTTGACGCTTTCGGCTTCGCCGAGCGCCGTTTCCAGCGCGGAAGATACCTCGTTGATATCCTCGAAGCCACAGTAGATTGTATGGCCGTCTTCGTCGAAAACAACATCCTCTGCGCCAGCCTCGATGGCAGCTTCCATGATGGCGTCCGCATCGCCGGCTTCAGGCTTGTAGACGATTTCACCGACACGATCGAAGGAGAATGCGACCGAGCCGGTTTCGCCCATTGCGCCGCCAGCCTTCGAAAAGATCGAACGCACGCTCGACGCTGTCCGGTTGCGATTATCGGTCAGCGCCTCGACGATCACAGCAACACCGCCGGGGCCATAGCCCTCATAGCGGACCTCATCATAGTTCTCAGCATCGCCGCCTGACGCCTTCTTGACGGCGCGCTCGATGTTGTCCTTCGGCATCGATTGTGATTTGGCGTTCTGGATCGCCAGACGCAGGCGCGGGTTCATGTCCGGATCGGGCGCGCCCATTTTCGCGGCGACGGTAATTTCACGCGCAAGCTTCGAAAACATTTTCGACCGCACCGAGTCCTGCTTGCCCTTGCGGTGCATGATATTTTTGAACTGTGAATGGCCCGCCATGAGCTCCGCCCTGTCTTTATCGTTCAATGGATAGAATGGGCGCCTTATAAGGGCGAGAGGCTTCCGGTTCAAGCCCAAGAGCATGAAGCGGCCGGAAGTGTCGTGGCGAAAACCGGCCAAACCTACCAGACGCCGTCCAGCAGCACGATCTTCGGCGGGCTTGACAGCGTTCGAAGCGAGAGCGTCAGCGAACGGCTGTCTGAATAAACGACCTCGAAGCCTTCGCCCATCATATCGGCAAAGCTGCGGACGCGCGGGCCGGTACGGTGCATCGGCAGCACGATCGAGGAATACAGCCGCTCGATCACGTTGCGCATGCTTTCCGCCCCCAGAGTGAGGCCCCGTCCACGGGCACCATGACCACATCAAGCCGACCGATCTCCATGATATGGCTGTCGGTCAGTTCATGATGCAAATGGCCAAGGTGCCCGATGCACAGGCCCGCCACCTCAAAGATGAAAATCGAATTGCCGTCTTCCTCAAAACTGCCCCAGGCACGGATATCGGTTGTGACGTTGCGAATATAGGTATCGCCGATGACAAGGTCGTGGTCGGCAGCCTCGCCCGGGCTATCACCCCAGCCGTGCAGGATCAGGCCGATCTCCGGATCGGGCGACAGGGTGAAGTGGCTCTCATGCGCCTTGTTCATGGTCGCGACATCCGGCGGACCGCCGGGAAGCAAAAAGCCGGAATAGTCAGTGGCGATCCTGACCCCGCCCGGCGTCTCGATCAGATAGGTCGAATGGCCGATGAAGGTGATCGTCACCTCCGGCGCTTCGTAGGCAATGGGAACAAAGCTGGCAAACTTCACGTCGGGCAGCCGCGCGGCTATCGCCTGGCACTGGCTGACCGGCGGGCGCGATTGCGCAGCCGCATTCGCTGCTGCGAGCACCAGAACTGCAGGAACGAGCATCGCAAGTTGACGAAGCATTGCCATTCCCCGTTTTTGAGGATGACGGCAGAATGCGGGAGAACGTCCGAAAGGTCCATGTGAGGGCTCTGCAAACGCGTTCACACATTCGTGATGACAGTTGGCCCAGGCCTGCAAGCGCAAAAGCCCGGCAAGTCTTGCCATGTTGCCGGCCTTTCCCCATCTCGGTTGCCGGAGACAAACGGAGATCGAGACAATATGCGTGACAAGGTGCTGGCTTTGACGACGTCCCGTAACTGGGAGGCCTTTATTCTGACGGTCATCATCATCAACGCGATCACGTTGGGGTTCGAAACATCCGAGACTGTGATGCAGAGCTTTGCAGGGCCTGTCCTGCGCTTTTTCGACCGCACAGTTCTCATTATCTTCGTCATCGAAATCGCGCTGCGTCTTTATGCAAACCGGCTGCGCTTCTTCCGTGATCCCTGGAGCCTGTTCGATTTTTCGATCGTCGCGATCAGCGTGATTCCTGCTAGCGGCCCGCTGCAGGTGCTCCGCGCGCTGCGCATTCTGCGCGCCCTGAGGCTGCTTTCCATGATCCCGTCGCTGAAGCGCGTGATCGGCGGCCTCGTTGCCGCCCTTCCCGGCATGGGATCGATCATCGTGCTGATGGCGCTGGTGTTCTATATCTTCGCCGTGATCGCCACAAAACTCTACGGCGAAGCCTTTCCGGAATGGTTCGGCTCGCTCGGTGCCACGATTTATTCGCTGTTCCAGATTATGACACTGGAAAGCTGGTCAATGGGCATCGTCCGCCCGGTGATGGAGGTCTATCCCAATGCCTGGCTGTTCTTCGTACCCTTCATCCTCTCAACAGCCTTTACAGTGCTGAACCTGTTCATCGGTATCATCGTCTCGGCCATGCAGAAGGAACACGAGCAGGAACTGCTCGAGGAAAACCGCCAGGCGCGAGAGCCGGAGATGCAAATAATCTTGTCGGAGCTGAAGGCACTCAGGCAGGAGGTGGCATCGCTGAAACAGACGAAAACCACAACCGCGCCGGAATAAGGCCCGTTTCGCGAAAAGCCTCGCGTTGCGGTCTTAAACCGTCGCAATCGCCAAATTCTTACCAGTCAGTTTGGAAAGTTGCTGCAGGCGGCCTTCGACGCGTTCTCCGATGAAATCAGCATATTGCGCCGGCACCACCAGTTCGAGATCCACATCGCTGTCCTTCTTGCCCGGCAGGAAATCCAGCGCGCCGACGATCCCCGGCATCGAGGCGGAGAACAGATAGGCGACACGCAGCAGCCCGCCGAGCAATTTTGCCCTGTCGAGCAGTTCCGGCGTGGCGATGGTGCCGAGACCATTGGTATGATCGTCGTCACGCAAGCCTTCAAAGCGGTAATAATTCGCAAGCGCGACGAAGGCGCGTCCGGGATGGGTAATGCCGGTGACCGAGGAATGTGCGATCACGTTCAAAGATTGCGGCCCGCGGAAATCGGGGTGCGCGCGCCAGCTGATATCGGCAAGCAGACAGGCTGCCTGACGGTAACGCGCCTCTTCCGGTGTTTCCTCAATACCGAAGCGCCGCAGCATCAGCCCCGTCCATGCGGCAATCTCGTTGGCATGCTTGGGCGAGCGTGCGCGCAAAGCGCAAGCTGCCGTGATGCCACCAGAAGCGGATCCTGCTGCTGATCCTCGCTGCTCAGCAGCGAATAAAGCAGACCCTCACGCACACCTTGCGCGGAAAAACAGATCGATTTCGGCTCCATGACGCTCAGCACCTCGCGCATGGCAACAGCACCGAAAGGCAGCAACATACGACGGTTTTTCGAAACCGCCTGCCAGGCCTCGTCCTTCTGATCCTCGTCCTCGCCGATCCGGTCGAGGAAATTCATCATCTCCTCATAGCCGAGCTCATAGCCCTGCATCATGGTCAACGGATAATCTGTCATTTCCATGTGCAGACGGGCGATGTTACGCCATGTGCCGCCGACCGCATAAAAGGTCCGGCCGCGTCCCTTTTCCAGAAAGCCGACCTTCTTGACCTGTTTTTCGCGAAGTTACGCGCCTTGGTCAGCGAGCCTTCCGACAGCTCGGAAAGACGAATACCGCCGAGCGGCAGGGTGATGCCGTCACCATAGGTCTTGTCCTTGATGTCGATGAGCTCCAGCGAACCGCCGCCAAGGTCACCGGCAATGCCGTCGGGCTCGTAAAAGCCGCTGATAATGCCGTATGCGGAATAAAGCGCCTCTTCCCGGCCGGTGAGAACCCGGATCTCCATGCCGAGGATTTCTTCGGCCGATGCGATGAAGGCTGGTCCGTTTTCGGCCTCGCGCGCAGCAGCGGTGGCCAGCACATGCATGGTGCCCGAACGGGCCTGTTCGGCGAGCGCCTTGAAACGTTTGAGCGCTCTCAAGGCACGCTCAACGCCTTCCTCGTTCATCTTGCCGGTAGCGGCGATGCCGCGTCCGAGGCCGCACAGGACCTTTTCGTTGAAGAGGACCGTCGGCGCACGCGACAAGCCCTCATAGATAACGATACGAACCGAGTTTGACCCGATATCGACCACGGAGACAGGGTTTATGCCTGGAAGGCGCCCCTGTGCTTCTGACTCGACCATAAAATACCGGCTTATTTATTGTGGCCAGACAAAAGCCCGGCGATGAGCTTTGGCGCACTCGATTTCAAAGCTTCACCGCGGCCCGAAAGGCTCGGATTGGTCATGAAGTACTCCTGCGCGTTGAACGGTTCCTCGCCCTCGCGCGGCTCCACCCGACGTGAGGTTCCGTCGGGCAGTATCTCGTAGCTCTGCTGGTTGTCAATGATATTGCCCAGCATGATCTGTGAAAGCACCTGCTCATGCACAGTCGGATTGGTCAGCGGCACGATGGTTTCAACGCGCCGGTCGAGATTGCGCGGCATCAGATCGGCCGAGCCGACATAGACATGTGCATTCTCCGACGGCAGACCGTGGCCATTGCCGAAGCAGAAGATCCGAGAGTGCTCCAGGAAGCGGCCGACGATCGATTTGACCCGGATATTTTCCGAGAGTCCCGGCACCTGGGGACGCAGGCAGCAGATGCCGCGCACCACGAGATCGATCTTCACACCCTCGCCGCTGGCCCGGTAGAGCGCATCAATGATCTTGGGATCAACCAGCGAGTTCATCTTCATCCAGATCGCGCCCGGCAAACCGTTGCGAACGTGCTCGATCTCTTCCTCGATATGTTCGAGGATACGCGGGCGCATGGTGCGCGGCGAGACTGCGAGCCGCATGTTCTGTTCAAGTTCACCATAGCCGGTGATGAAGTTGAACACTTCCGCAACATCATGGGCAATCTTCGGATCGCAGGTGAAATAGGAGAGATCGGTATAGATCTTGGCCGTGATCGGATGGTAATTGCCGGTCCCCATATGGCAGTAGGTTCTCAGATTATTGTCTTCGCGGCGAACCACCAGCGACAGTTTCGCGTGGGTCTTCAACTCAATAAAACCGAAGACCACCTGGACGCCGGCGCGTTCCAGATCGCGCGCCCAGCGGATATTGGCCTCCTCGTCAAACCGCGCCTTCAGCTCCACCAGCGCCGTTACCGACTTGCCGGCTTCGGCCGCATCGATCAGCGCGCGTACGATCGGGCTATCATTGGAGGTGCGGTAAAGCGTCTGCTTGATCGCCAGAACATTCGGATCACGCGCGGCCTGGATCAGGAACTGGACCACAACATCGAAGGATCTCGTAAGGATGATGGACCACGAAGTCCTTTTCGCGGATCGCTGCAAAACTGTCGCCAACATGTTCGCGTACGCGCTCGGGAAAACGCGGATTGAACGATTTGAACAGAAGGTCGGGGCGCGGCGCCTTGGTGATTTCAGACAGCGTATTGAGCGCCAGAAGCCCCGGCAGAACGGCAACGCGGTCTTCGGGAACGCTGAGTTCATGGATCACGAAATGGCGTAGAGATGCCGGCATCTCGCTGTCGGTTTCGATCCGGATCACCGATCCGCGACGCCGCTGCTTCAGCGCCGTTTCGAAGTAGCGCACCAGATCCTCGGCCTCTTCCTCAAGCTCGATATCGCTGTCGCGGATAACGCGAAATGTACCAAGCCCCTGCACCTCGTACCCCGGATAAAGCCGGTGGATGAACAGGCCGATCACGTCTTCCATGGTGATGTAGCGGATCGTGCCGTCCAGATCGGGCATGCGCACGAAGCGGTTCATAGAGGGCGGCAGGCGCAAAGCGCATTCATCGGATCACGGCCATGGCGGCTGACAAGCTGCAGCCCCATGGTGAAACCGAGATTGGGAATGAAGGGGAACGGATGGGCCGGATCAATGGAAAGCGGGGTCAGAACCGGGAATATGCCGCGCTCGAATTCATTGGTGAGCCAGGCGCGATCCTCATCCGACAGCACGGAGGGGCGAATAATCACGACGCCTTCATTGGCCATATACTGCTGCAGCACAGCAAGCGCGGCCTGCTGTTCCATCTGCAGATTGTCTATTTCGCGCAGGATATCGGAAAGCTGCTCGGCCGGTGTCTTGCCGTCTGCCGACAGCATGGTCACGCCCTGGCGCACCTGGCCTTCCAGACCGGCGACCCGGACCATGAAGAATTCGTCGAGATTGGCCGCCGAAATCGACAGGAAGCGCACACGCTCCAGAAGCGGGTGGGCCGGGTTCAGCGTTTCCTCAAGAACACGCCGGTTGAACTGCAGCCAGGAAAACTCGCGGTTGATGAAGCGCTCGGGGCTCCGGATCAGGTCTTCGGCTCCGTTGAGATCGTTCACACCATCCACACGCGACAAAATATTTTCCATGGTTTCAGCTTTTCCCTCTCATTGGCTAAGACACGGTCACGCATCACCGCAACGATGGCGTCACCACCTGCCGAACTATCCGACTTTGGCAACGAAACTGTGACACGACACCAGAATCACCCAGTTTATCAGCGCTTGCAAGCAGGACAATGTGAATTTCGCTTGCGTTTGAATGCTAAAGCTACCGCTGGGCATTTTCGCGTTCAGAGAGCACTTCAGCGGCCAGCGCACGCGTGATCCGGCGCCCGCGTGCCAGCGCAAACCGGTCGATCTGGTCGACGATCTGGCAAGCGGCATCGAGAGAGCGTTCCATACGCGACACAAGATACGCGACCACCCGCTGATCAACTTCCAGTTGACGGTCGGAAAATAGTTTGAAGATGATCTGGCGAAGCAGTTCATCATCCGGCGCTCCGATTTCGACCAGCGTTGCCGCCTGAAGCCGTGAACGAAGATCGGCAAGCGCGACATTCCAGAGGCCCGGCGCCGAACGCGCCGTGATCAGCAGACTTCCGCCATACTGACGGACGGTGTTGATGAGGTGGAAGAGCCCGGTCTCGTCAAACTCCGCGCGATCCGCGTCCTCGAACAGAAAGGCGCCCTGCCTGTAGGGCACAGAACGCCCCATGCGCAAACTGTCGGTCACGTCACGCGCCGTGCTCACACCCTTCCATATGGTGGCAAGATGGCTCTTGCCGGAACCCGGCGGACCGCTCAAGATCACGACCGGCGCGCGCCAGTGAGGCCAGCAGTCAACGAGATCAACCGCCGGTGCAATCGAGGCGGAGACCAGCAAATGCTCGCGGCCGGCCGCCGAATCGTGGCTCAGGGCGAGCGGTAGTTGCAGGATGTCGGGCTTTTTCGTCACGGCTTCCAGGCTCAGCTCTCTTCTTTCTGCACCGATGTCGTCTCTTCGGTGTGATGCTCGATACCGTCCCAATAGAGATCGCTCGTCAGATAGCGGTCGATTGCAAAGCGCACTAGAACACCCACCGCCGCTGCTACCGGCACCGCCACAAGCAGACCGACAAAGCCGAACAGCACACTGAATGCAAACAGCGCGAACATCAGCCAGACGGGATGAAGACGTACGCTGCCACCGACGAGCTTGGGCTGCAGGATATTGCCCTCAAGAAACTGCCCCAACAGGTAAATGCCGAAGATCAGCGCGATCATCCAGAAGTCCGGCCAGAACTGAAACAATGCGACGCCCATCGACAAGACGAGACCCGAGGTCGATCCGAGATAGGGAATAAAGCTGACGAATCCTGCGAAAAGCCCGATCAGGGCGCCGAAATTGAGCCCTGCGAGGCTGAGCGCTGCGGCATAATAGATGCCGAGGATCAGGCAGAGCGACCCCTGTCCGCGCACAAAACCGGAAATGACGCTGTTGATCTCGCGCGCCAGGTAGCGCACGTCGTCGACCTGTCCGCGCGGGATCCATTGGTCGACCTTGGCAATCATCCGGTCCCAGTCAAGCAGTAGGTAAAATGCAATCACCGGCGCCAGAACCACAAAGGAGACGACGTTGACGACCGCCATCGACGAGCTCCAGATGCTGCCGAAGAGCGTGCTGGCAATGGAGGCACCGCCGGACAGCATCTTGCCAACATTCTCGCTCAAATCCGTGAGCTGGTTGTTCCCCCAGTCCACAAGTTTGCTCAGCTGCGTCGTCTGGACGAGGTGCTCCAGCTGCGCAACATATTTCGGGAATTGCTGAACCACATCGGACGCCTGCGATACGATCAGCGGAATGAACAGCAGAAGAACCACAATGACGGCGAGCAGGAAAAACAGCATGATTGCCGTCGTCGCCCACAAGCGGTTCATGCCGAGTTTCTCCAGCCGGTCGGCAACCGGATCAAGGAAATAGGCCAACGCCATGCCCGCCACGAAGGGCAGCAGAATGCTGCGGAACACATAGAGGAAGAGCGCCACAAAGGCCGCGAACAGGAGCCAGAATATCACCTGTCTGCGAAGGCCCGCGCCGCTGATGCGTCCTGTCATCTACCACACTCCCGTTGCCGACCCGCTCCGGAACGATGAAGCGATTGCCAGCATTGTTGAAAAGCACGGGCCAAACGCCGCCAGCAGGGACATCCGCCACGCTCCGTTTGTTGGACATTGCGCCTTCAGCGTCAAGTCTCAACGATGAGGGTCCCGACGGGCCTCCCCGATATCCACCGGCAAAAACCGACTTTCCACCCTGCTCCATGGCCCGAAGACAGGGCTTTTGTCGATATCGGCACCGGCTTCCCGCCTCTCCGCTTGCATCGAACCGAAACCCGTGCAATGCCCACCTTTCGAATTTGCATGAGGATTTCCCCATGAGCGAGAACCGCAAAAACGGACTGACCTATTCCGATGCCGGCGTTGATATCGATGCTGGTAACCTTCTGGTCGAAATGATCAAGCCGGCCGTCAAATCGACGCGCCGTCCAGGCGCCGACAGCGAAATCGGCGGTTTCGGTGGCCTGTTCGACCTGAAGGCGGCGGGTTTTACTGACCCTGTACTGGTTGCTGCCAATGACGGTGTGGGCACCAAGTTAAAGATCGCCATCGAGGCAGGCAAGCACGACACCGTCGGCATCGACCTTGTCGCCATGTGCGTCAACGATCTGGTCGTGCAGGGCGCCGAGCCACTTTTCTTCCTCGATTACTTCGCGACCGGCGCGCTGGACCCGAATGAAGGCGCGACCATCGTCGAGGGAATTGCGGAGGGCTGCCGGCAGGCCGGCTGCGCGCTGATCGGCGGCGAAACCGCCGAAATGCCGGGCATGTATTCCAAAGGTGATTACGATCTCGCCGGTTTCGCTGTGGGCGCTGCCGAACGCGGCGCACTTCTGCCAGCGGCAAATCTTGAAGACGGCGATGTGATCTTCGGCCTTGCGTCCTCCGGCGTGCATTCCAACGGGTTTTCGCTGGTGCGCCGCGTTGCCGAAATGAACGGCCTCGGCTGGCAGGCCGCAGCGCCCTTCGCCCCGGGTAAGTCGCTTGGCGAAGCCTTGCTGGAGCCGACCCGCATTTATGTAAAACCGCTTCTGGCCGCGATCCGCGAGACCAGGGCGATCAAGGCCCTTGCCCACATTACCGGCGGCGGCTTTCCCGAAAACATTCCGCGCGTTCTGCCGAAGACACTTTCCGCCGAAATCGATCTTGAAGCGATTTCCGTACCGGCAGTCTTTTCTTGGCTTGCGCGCGCAGGCGGTGTGGCGCCGGCTGAAATGATGCGTACGTTCAATTGCGGTGTCGGCATGATCGGCGTGTGCAAGGCCGAAGATCTTGATGCGGTTCTTGAGGTTTTGACGCGCGAAGGCGAGACCGCATTTGCGCTCGGCCGGATCATCACCCGCGAACGCGGCATGGACGGCACGGTCTACAAGGGCATGATCAATCTATGACCAAGAAGCGCGTCGCCGTTTTCGTCTCGGGAAGCGGCTCGAACATGGTCAGGCTCGCCGAAGCCGCCAAGGCGGATGATTTTCCCGCCGAAATCGTGGCGGTGATCGCCGACAAGCCGGATGCGATGGGCCTCGATAAGGCCCGCGCACTTTCGATCCCCGCCTATGCGCTGCCGCGCAAGGATTACGACAGCAAGGCCGGCCATGAACAGGCAATGCTCGACCTGCTTGCAGACGTTCGGCCCGATTTCATATGCCTTGCCGGTTTCATGCGGCTGCTTTCAGCCGACTTCATTCGCGCCTATCAGGGCCGTATCATCAATATTCATCCCTGCTGCTGCCGCTGTTTCCCGGCCTCAACACTCACCAGCGCGCCATCGACGCCGGCATGCGTGTCGCGGGCTGCACCGTTCATTTTGTTACGGAAGGCATGGATGAAGGGCCGATCATCGGCCAGGCCGTCGTTCCGGTTGTGCCCGGAGACGAGGCCGCGAGCCTTGCCGCACGCATTCTGACCGTCGAGCACCGGTTGTACCCGCTGCGCTGCGCCGCCTTGCCACAGGCAGTGTACGCATGGAAGACGGACGGGCAGTCTTTACCGGCAACGCCGGGTTCGACGATAGCCAGACCATCCTCGCGGGCTGAAGCACGTTTTTCAAAGCCCCTGAATGAAAGGATTGGTGCGTCGTTCTTCACCGATCCGGCCACCGGGACCGTGGCCACAGATGAAACCGACATCGTCACCGAGCGGCAACAGCTTGTTGCGGATCGAGTTCAGAAGGGTTTCGTGATCGCCACCCGGCAGGTCGGTGCGGCCGATCGAGCCATGGAACAGAACATCGCCGACATGGGCGAATTTCTGTCGCCTGTTGAAGAAGATCACATGTCCCGGCGAATGGCCGGGGTGTGAAACACCTCGAATTCATGCTCACCGAAACTGAGCGTTTCCCTTCCGTCAGGAAACGGTCGGGATAGGCATTACGGACCATGCCCGCCATCCCGAATTTCAACGCGCTTTCCTCAATCGCCTCCAGAACAGACTTGTCATTCTCATGCGGGCCAATGATTTCAAGGCCCAGTTGCTCCTTCATGTCCATCGCCCCGCCTGCGTGGTCGAGATGTCCATGGGTCAGCCAGATCGCCTGAAGCTTGATGCCGTTTTCCTCGATGGTCTGCACAATCACTTCGGCATCACCGCCCGGATCTACGAGGACGCCCTCCCGGCTTTCCAGATCGAACATCACGGTGCAGTTCTGCTGCAAGGGTGTGACGGGAATGATCCCGGCTTGAAGCTGTGCCATGGTATGCTCTTCTTGTCCCTTTTACTCGATCCGGCGCTGCGGCTTCCATTTCACGGTGAACCGCTCTAAACCTATTGCAACACCTATGTCAGACTTGATTTGATTGCAAAACCCCTGCCGTCCGGGAAATGCAAAACGGCGAAAGGACGCAAGCTTCAGTGTCGAAAAGCCATGCGACAAGAACGGATGAATTCACCGGTCCGGACCGTGATGAAGGCGAAGCGGAGTTCGAGATCGTCGAACTGCTGTTCTTCGCCTACCGTGATTTCATCTCCGATCCGGACGCCATCCTTGATGAGATCGGCTTTGGCCGCGCGCACCACCGCGTTGTGCATTTCGTCGGCAGCCGGCCGGGCATGAGCGTCGCCGATCTGCTCGAAACACTGGGGATCACCAAGCAGAGCCTCGCCCGTGTTCTCAAACAGCTGATCGACGGCGGCTATGTAGGCCAGACCACCGGCCCCGAAGACCGCCGCCAGCGCCGCCTGTTTCTTTCTTCAAAGGGTGAAAGCCTGCGCCAGCAATTGCTTGCACCGCAGCTGGAACGCATTGCATGTGCGCTGAAAGACCTGCCGGAAAGCGAACGGGGGCTGTTAAGCTTTTCTGGCGCGGATGTGCAATGCCGACCCCGCAAACCGCTGCGGCGCCCTGCTCTCAGCCAATGACGGGAGTAACCCATGACCAGGGAGATTGCTGACGATGCAGCACATCTGCTGATCGTCGACGACGACACCCGCATCCGCACGCTTTTGAAACGCTATCTCAGCGAACAAGGCTACCGCGTTTCAACCGCCGGGAGTTCGGCAGAAGCCCGGCGCAAGCTTGAAGGGCTCGACTTCGACCTTCTCGTGCTGGATGTGATGATGCCGGGCGAGGATGGCGTGTCGCTGACCCGGGATCTCAGCAAAATGCGCCCGATACCGGTATTACTGCTGACCGCCAGGGCCGAAGCCGATGCCCGTATAGAAGGGCTTGAGGCTGGTGCCGACGACTACCTCGCCAAGCCCTTCGAGCCACGAGAGCTCTTGCTCCGTATCAGTAATATCCTGCGCCGCTCCCAAGCCCCCAAAACGATGGCAATCGAGCAGATCATGTTCGGACCCTTCACTTTTTCGCTGTCCCGCCGAGAGCTGAAACAGGGCGCAACGCCCATCCGTTTGACCGAGCGCGAGCAGGACATCATGGCCATGCTGGCGCAGAAGGCAGGCGAAACCGTCGCGCGCTACGACCTGGTCAGCTCCGACACAGAGATCAACGAACGCACGATCGATGTGCAGATAAACCGGCTCAGGCGCAAGATCGAGAGCGATCCGGCCAATCCGCGTTACCTGCAGACGGTGCGCGGCATCGGCTACCGGCTGAACCGGGACTAACAGGGTGTGTCCTTGAGACATCTGCGCCAAAGCTTGAAGAATATCTGCGAGAACGTCGCCGAGAGCCTGCGTCAGGCATTCCGTGCGCTCGCGCGGCTTCCGGGCCTGCGTCATCTATTCTGGGCCTACAAGATCGTCGGCCGCTGGACGCATCACCGCCTGCCGCGCGGTCTTTTCGCACGTTCGCTGCTGATCATCATCATCCCGATGCTACTGCTTCAGGCGGTTGTCGCCACGGTCTTCATGGAGCGCCATTGGCAGATGGTGACCCGCCGGCTCGCCGATGCTGTGACCGGTGACATTGCTGCAATCATCGATCTCATCGACACCACCGATGCCGACTATCAGGAAGAAATCGTGTCGATTGCCGCGCGCGACATGGGGCTGAGGGTCGCTATCGAACCCGGAGGCAAGCTTCCGCCGCCGCTGCCAAAACCGTTTTTGGCCTGTTGGATCAGGTGCTGGCGGAGCTGATTTCAACCAAGATCGGCCGCCCCTTCTGGATCGATACTCTGGGCGATTCGCGGGTGGTTGAAATCCGCATCAAGCTTGAAGCCGGGATCCTGAGAATTTTTGCCCGTCGTTCGATGACCTATGCCTCGAACACCCACATCTTTATCCTGTGGATGGTCGGCACTTCTCTTGTACTGATCGGCATCGCCACACTGTTTCTGCGCGGCCAGATCCGTCCTATCCTGAAGCTGACACGTGCCGCAGATGATTTCGGCAAGGGGCAAGTCTCGTCACAACCCTTTACGCCGCGCGGCGCGATTGAAATCCGGCGCGCGGGTCTTGCCTTTATCCTGATGCGCGAACGGATCGAACGCCAGATCGAGCAGCGCACCACCATGCTCAACGGTGTCAGCCACGACCTGCGCACCATCCTGACGCGGTTCAAACTGCAGCTTGCTCTGATCGGCGACAGTCCCGAGGTCGAGGCACTCAATCAGGATATCGAGGAAATGCAGAAAATGCTGGAGGGCTATATCGACTTTGCCCGGGGCGATGCCGAGGAGACCACCGGAACGGCAAGCCTGTCAGCGCTTTTCAAGCGCCAGCAGGAGGATTTTGAGCTTTCCGGCAAGTCACTGCAATATGTCGTCGTCGGCGATGACGCGGTAACCGTGCGCCCAAACGCCTTCGCCCGGCTTGTCGGCAATCTCGCCTCCAACGCCAAGCGCCACGCCAGCCGCCTGGAGATTACTGCCAAGCACGGTGCCAAATGGCTGTCGATTTCGTTTGACGATGATGGTCCCGGCATCGCCGAGGATATGCGTGAGGAAGTGTTCAAACCGTTCCTGCGGCTCGACAATGCGCGCAACCTGGACTCGTCTGGCACCGGCCTCGGTTTGGCGATCGCCCGCGATATCGCCCGTGCCCATGGCGGCAATGTGGTACTTTCTGAAAGCCCGCTCGGCGGGCTTCGGGCATCAATTCACATTCCGTGCTGATGGTTCAGTGAAGCTTCGCGCCGTTTTCGACCGGTTTGTCGACGGCGGCAAGGACAATATCGCCATTGTCGTCCGCCATGCCGAGTGTCAGGACTTCAGAGCGGAAAGGCCCGATCTGGCGCGGTGGAAAATTCACCACCGCCATCACCTGCCGGCCGACGAGCGTTTCGGGCGTATAGTGCACCGTGATCTGGGCGGAGGATTTCTTCACGCCGATCTCGGATCCGAAGTCGATCTTCAGCTTGTAGGCAGGCTTGCGGGCTTCGGGAAAGGCTTCTGCCGCGATGATCGTGCCTGCGCGGATATCGACCTCCAGAAAGTCGTCAAAGGTAATCTCGTTCCTCATAACAGCACTCCCGGCTCAGCCCGCCAGTTCCTTTGAGCGCTTGCAGGCCGCTTCAAGGGCACGGTCGAAAATCGGCTGCAAGCCCTCTTCGGCCATCAGATGCTCCAGCGCGGCAGCAGTCGTGCCGCCCGGGGACGTCACATTCTTGCGCAGTGTGCCGGCATCGTCCTCCGACCCATCCATCAGCGCCCCCGCACCCGTCACCGTGCCGCGTGCAAGCCGCATGGCGAGGTCTTTATCAAGACCGAGCTTACGCCCCGCTTCAGCCAAGCACTCGACCAGATAGAAGACGTAAGCAGGGCCGCTTCCCGAAATCGCGGTTACGGCGTCGATATCGGCTTCCTTTTCCACCCATTCGACCTGACCGACGGCTGCTAGCAGCATGTCTGCCTCTTCGCGTGCCGTTTCGCTGACGCGGCCATTGGCAAAGCGCCAATGACCCCGCGCCCAACCATGGACGGCGTGTTCGGGATTGTGCGGATCATCGCAAGTTTTCCAAGGCGCTCCTCGAAATATTGAAGCGTCTTGCCGGCGGCAACGGAGACGACAAGAGTGTCCTCATCAATCACCGGCGCAAGCGTGTCGAGCACCGCATACATGACCTGCGGCTTGACCGCGAGAACCAGGATCTTCGCCTTGACATTGTCCGGCAGTGCCACCGTATGGCGGATGCCGCTACGATCCAGAAGGCTCTTGATGCTGTTGGAAGGGTTCGGATCAATCACTGTGATCGCTTCACGGCGGACCCCACCCGTAACCCAGCCGGACAGCATAGCCCCGCCCATATTGCCGGCACCGACCAAAACCAGCCCATCAATATCGCTGAGATCCGCCATATCAGGCCTCTCCAACCGTTTCGAACAACACCGCCTTCATCGCATCATCAGCAGACATGCCGGACCAGACAACGAACTGGAAGGCCTGGAAATAATTCTCGCAGGAGTCAAGACCGTTGGAAAGCGTACCCTCGACCTGCTGGTTGGTGGGCTCGGCACCGCCAGCCAGAAGCAGCGAGTGCCGGAACACCACCACATTCTCATACGGCCAGAAATCGAAATGGCCCATCAGCACCTGGGAATTAACGCGCGAGAGCAGGCGCACCAGTTCGGTCACCCGGTGGTCGGGAACGCGCAGATCGAAGGCGCAGGCAAGATGCAGCGCTTCGTGCTGGTTCATCCACGAGAACGACACGTGATAGTCGGCCCAACGGCCACCGACCGTCATCGCGATCTCGTCCTCTCCGGAACGCTCGAAACTCCAGTCATTCGTGGAAGCCACGAACTCGATCATGTCGACCGGATTGTTCAGACGTTCTATTTCCAAAAGACCAAGACCCATAAACCACCTTTTTCCGATCGCTGCCCGTTGGCTCCAGCCATTTGCGTGGCCGGCCTCCCCGCGATGCACGCACCGGGCTCCATTTCGAATCATCTATTAAAATCAGTGTATAATGCGCAAACGCCAACACCAGCCCCCGGGCTCTGCTTTCTAGTGATCTATCATTTTTGCGTTCCGAAAATGATTCAGGCCCACGACCTAAATGATTCAGTGAATTGCCTTTTTAACCATGTCCACAGGCTGGATTTTTTGGTGATAGTTTTGCCGGATGGTTTCAAAGGGCCTCTCAGAACCGAGCCGGACCAGTATCTGATGACAGCGATGTCTCCGACAATGCAAAAAGCAGATCTCGAAGAGACCTGCTTTGCTTATTCATAATCCGCTTTTTCAAAAGCCTCAGGCTTTGATTACTTCCCGGTCTTTTCGTTCAGCTTTGCTTCAAGCGCCTCGATGCGCGAACGCAGTTCGTCGTTTTCGTCGCGCGCCTTGATCGCCATATCGCGCACGGCATCGAACTCCTCGCGCTGGACCACGTCCATGCTGTTCAGCCAACGCTCCACCTGCGCTTTCACCGCGGTTTCGAGGTCCTTGCCTGCGCTCTGGACCGAGCCTGCGGCGTCGGTCATCAGTTTCGCCAGATCGTCGAGAATACGGGTGGTGCCGGATGTCATGTCGGTTTCTCCTGTCGCGATGCCGGGACGCACCATCTCGGTGCCTCTCCATGAGGTAGTGAGATCGGTTTGAAGGCGCAAGCCCGGCAGCGCACAATGTGCGGACTATTCGCCCTGCGGGAAGCTTGACCAGACCGCATTATGTCGCCATCTTCCCGCCGACCATAGAGGATTTCAAACCTTGCTGCCAGACCACATCATGCTCGCCGCCATGCCCTATCCCGCCATCGATCCCGTGGCGATCCGTCTCGGGCCGCTGCAGATACACTGGTACGGACTGGCTTACGTTGCGGGCATTCTGCTCGGCTGGCTCTATGCACGCTGGCTGCTGAAGAAAGACCAGCTCTGGCCTGCCGGAAAGCCGCCGATGCCACTGGCGCGGCTGGACGATTTCGTCACCTGGTCGGTGGTCGGCATCGTCGTAGGCGGCAGACTCGGCTACATGCTGTTTTACGCGCCCGGCGCATTCCTTTCCAACCCGCTGGTCGTGTTCAAGATCTGGGACGGCGGCATGTCATTCCACGGCGGCCTGATCGGGATGATCACCGTGATGGTGATCTTCTCGCGCAAGCACGGCATCAACACATGGTCGCTGCTCGACCTGATGGCGGCCGTCGCTCCGATCGGCCTGTTATTCGGTCGGCTTGCCAATTTCATCAATGGTGAGCTTTGGGGACGGGCCAGCGATGTTGCCTGGGCGATGGTGTTTCCCGGCGCCGGCCCGCTGCCGCGCCACCCGAGCCAGCTTTACGAGGCCGGCCTTGAGGGGCTCGCCATACTCGTGATCCTGTTCATCGCCACGCAGTTTTATCACACACTGAAGCGGCCGGCGCTGACGGGCGGTATCTTCATCTGCCTTTACGCATTGTCGCGCATTTTCGTGGAGTTCTTCCGCGAACCGGACCCGCAGCTTGGCTATCTTTTCGGCGGCTGGCTGACCATGGGAATGCTGCTTTCCCTGCCAATGCTGATCGCAGGGCTCTGGGGCATCTGGTATTCCGGCTGCATGGCAAGGCGTAAAGACACGGGCAAATGATCGTGACCACGCCGCTTGGCAACAAGATCAAGACCATGATCGAGACCGGCGGTCCGATGCCGGTCAGTACCTATTTCACCCTCTGCCTCGCTGATCCCGACCATGGCTATTACCGCACTCGCGATCCTCTGGGTCGCAGTGGTGACTTCACCACGGCGCCCGAAATCTCGCAGCTTTTCGGCGAACTCATCGGCATTTTCCTGATCCAGGCCTGGCAACAACACGGCCGCCCGCAACAGACCGTACTGATCGAAGGCGGTCCCGGGCGCGGCACGATGATGGCGGATGTTCTGAATGTCATCGCGAAGCTTTCACCCGATCTTTACAACGGGCTCAGCGTAACGCTGATGGAAACCAGCCTACCATTGCGCGCGCGGCAGGCTGAAACGCTCAAATGCCACGCCGACCGGATCGGCTGGATTGACAATCTCGTCGAAGCGCCGGAAGGCTTCACCCTGTTTGTCGCCAACGAGCTGTTCGACGCCATCGCAACCCGCCAGTTCGTTAAGGCCGGATCAGGCTTTTCGAGCGCGTGGTGACACTTGACGACAAAGGCGCGCTGGCCTTCGGTGTGTCCCCGGCCCTGCTTGACCCCGCCGGGCTTCCCGAAAACTGGAAAGTGCAGCCCGACGGCGCGATCTTCGAGCCTGCACCGGTGCGCGAAGCACTGATGGCAACGCTTGCCGAAAGGCTTAAAAAGAAGGCGGCAGTGCACTGATCATCGATTACGGCCACCTAAAGAGCGGGTTCGGAGACACGCTGCAGGCCGTCCGCGACCATGGCTTCGATCCGCCGCTTGCCCATCCGGGCGAAGCCGACCTTACCAGCCATGTGGATTTCGCCGCCCTTGCCGGAGTGGCACAGCATGAAGGGCTTCAAGTCCACCCGATGATGATGCAGGGCGCCTTTCTGGCAGGTCTCGGCCTCGGTCCCCGGGCCTCTGAGCTTGGTCGGGGAAAAGACACCGGCACCCAGCAACAGATCGTCGCAGCTGCCCGCCGGCTCGCAGGTGAAGACGCTGATGAAATGGGTAATCTTTTCAAGGTATTGTGCGCATCAAGCCATCATCTTCGACTTATCCCTTTCGACGTTGAGGATTGACAAACAGGCTCTCCGCGCACCACCATCCGCCAAAACATGCAACAGGATACTGCAATGCTTCAGCCCGGCCGAACAGCCGAGAGAGAGACAGCCCCTGCCCCGGTTCAAAGCCCGCTTCTCACTGCGCGGCTTTCCGAGACGGGTATTCGTCACGGCTTTTTACACGCCGGGGCGGCACTTCGACTGGCATCTATGAAAGCCTCAACTGCGGCGCCGGATCCGATGACGCGGCTGAAAACGTCTCCGAGAACCGTGCCGAAGTCGCCGCATGGTTCGGCGAAAACGTTGCCCGTCTTGTCAACCTCCATCAATGCCATTCGGCGGATGCGGTTGGCGTTGCGGCACCGTTTGCCGGAGAACGGCCGCGCGCCGATGGCCTTGCGTCCAGAACGCCGGGTCTTGTTCTCGGCGTGTTGACAGCCGATTGCGGCCCGGTGCTGTTCGCCGATCCGGAAAACGGCGTCATCGGCGCGGCCCATGCGGGCTGGCGCGGCGCATTTGGCGGCATTCTGGAGGCAACCGCAGAGGCGATGATATCGCTCGGTGCAAGACGGGAGGCGATTGTCGCCAGTCTGGGGCCGGCAATCAGTAGTAAGGCCTATGAGGTCGGCCCGGAATTCATCGACCGTTTCACAGAAGCCGACAGCACATTCTCGCGTTTCTTCTCGCCTGCCGAAACGGACGGCCATGCCCTGTTCGACCTTGCCGGGTTCATCGGCCTGAAACTTGACCGCGCAGGCATTGCGCACGACATCATCGGTCAGTGCACTTACGAGAACGAGCGGGATTTCTTTTCCTATCGCCGCTCAACCCATCGCGGCGAGCCGGATTACGGCCGCCAGATTTCGGCGATTTCGATTGCGGCTCAATGAGCCTCGTACTTCAACTGCGTGCGATGCACGCCCGGGGAGACAGATATGGCGCTGATTTTTGAAAGCGACGAATATGCAGACAGGCTGACGCGGCTGAAAAGCGCGATGGCGGCCAAGAAACTCGATGCCGTGCTGCTGTTCGCGCAGGAGAGCATGTACTGGTTGACGGGATACGACACATTCGGTTTCGTATTTTTCCAGTGCCTGGCTGTGACCGCCGACGGCAAGATGACACTTCTGACCCGCTCGGCCGATGTCCGTCAGGCTCGCCAGACCTCCAATATCAGCGATATCCGCATTTGGGTCGACCGTGGCCAGACAGACCCGAGCCGCGACCTTAAGGAAATGCTGGCCGATCTTGATCTGCTCGGCTGCCGTATCGGCGTCGAATACGACACCCACGGCATGACCGGACGGTCCGCCCATCTGCTGGATGAGCAACTGTCGACCTTCTGCCAGATTGAGGATCTCGTCCTATCTGGTCAGCAATCTGCGTCTGATCAAAAGCCCGGCCGAGATCACCTGCATCGAAAAGGCGGCGACCCTGTGTGACGACGCCTTCGATGCAGCGCTCCCCTGATCAAACCCGGAGCGGATGAAGGCGAAATCCTGTCGGCAATGCAGGGCGCGGTGCTTTCCGGCGGCGGCGACTATCCGGCCAATAATTTTATCATCGGTTCTGGCGAAAGCGCGCTGCTCTGCAGGTCGAAATCAGGCCGCCGGACGCTTTCTGATAACGACCAACTCACCCTCGAATGGGCCGGCGTCTGGGCGCACTATCACGTTGCGGCGATGCGCACGGTCGTGATCGGCGAGCCTACAGACAGACACCACGCGCTTTATGGTGCGGGCAAGGCTGCCCTTGAAGCCATCGAGGAGCTTTTGCGTCCGGGGCACAGTTTCGGCGATGTTTTCGACAAACATGCCGAGATCATGGACAGCCGCGGCCTGTCGCGCCACCGGCTGAACGCCTGCGGCTATTCGCTTGGCGCGCGGTTCGCGCCGTCATGGATGGAACACCAGATGTTCCACGCCGGGAACCCCAACCCGATCCTGCCTTCGATGTCGCTGTTCGTGCACATCATCATTATGGATTCCGACAGCGGCACGGCGATGACGCTCGGCCGTACCTATCTGACCGGCGAGGACGATCCAAGGCCGCTTTCGCGGCTCACCCTCGACCTTTACACAAAATAAAGCATGATGACCGCCATCGTTTGACAAGGCTGCGCCCTCTCCCGAAAATCACATGTATTTTCAAGGGAAAGGGCGTGGTCGAATGTTCCGGATGGCAGGCATTTTTATTGCTGCGGGCCTGCTTTCCGCCTGCTCCACCAGCGACATGCTGACAGTGTCGTCAACACCGCCGGCAACGGTTGGCGCTGCGGCCCCTCAAGCCTATCAGACTCCACCGCCGGTGGCCGAGACCGCTACCTCCCGCCAGAACCTGGCAACGCCCGCCAGCGCAGGCGGGCCGGCCGGTGCAGCAACATATGTCCAGCAAACCGCAACGGCCTATGACACCACGCCCGGTAGAGGTCGTCCACCGAGCACATTCGGCCAACAGGCACAACAACTCGGCCAAACGCAGCAAGCCGGCGTAGCGACACCTGCTGCCCAAGTGGCTTCGCAACCTGCACCGCAGGTGGCGGCATCACCGCAACAGGCCGCGTCTCCGACTCCCGTCGCCGCGCCTCAGCAGACCGCAGCGCTGACTGCCATGGCTCAACCCGCAGCAACACCACAAACCGCTTCAGCGCAAACAACCCCGGTTACGATCATCCAGTCAGTTCGCTTCCTGCCGATCATCGGCGCCCCCTCGGACAAGCTCGAACCGCTTTCCGCTCGCCTCGGCGACAGCGTACGCGCCGCCGGGCTGACCATAGTACCGATGGACCAGGCGACCGCAGACCTAAGCCTCAAGGGCTATTTCTCCGTCGTCAATCAGAATGGTGTGGTCTCGGTAGTCTATGTCTGGGATGTCATCGGACCTGACGGACTGCGCCTTCACCGCATTCAAGGCAGCGAGCCCTCGACGGATACAGGCTTCTCCGGCACCGATCCGTGGGATGGCGTAACTCCGGCCATGATGGCGGATATCGGACAGAAATCGGTCGGTTCGCTACTCGCCTGGCTCGATAGTCAGGGTTAAAACACCACGAACAGGCACCTGTGATGAAAGACAAGCCGGGAAAGTCGGCTGAATCCGTCACGATACCGTAACAACCACCTTGCATTCGCCGGGAAGCCAGTTAAAAAGCGGGCAGTGAGACGCAACGGGCGATATGACATGAAGGTTTTCGCGGGCAATTCCAACCGACAGCTTGCCGAAGCGATTTGCAACTATCTCAATGTCCCGATGGGCAAGGCGAGCGTAAGGCGGTTCGCCGATCAGGAAATCTTCGTTGAAATTCAGGAAAATGTGCGCGGCGAGGACGTTTTCGTCGTCCAGTCAACCTCGTTTCCGACCAACGACCACCTGATGGAATTGCTGATCATGATCGATGCGTTCCGGCGTTCATCGGCGCGGCGCATCACGGCGGTTCTTCCCTATTTCGGCTATGCCCGGCAGGATCGCAAACCCGGACCGCGCACACCGATTTCAGCCAAGCTGGTTGCCAATCTGATCACCCAGGCCGGCGCCAACCGCGTGATGACGCTTGACCTGCATGCTGGCCAGATCCAGGGTTTTTCGACATCCCGACCGACAATCTCTATGCTTTGCCGATCCTTGCGCGTGACATCAAGGCGCGCCGCAATCTCGACAATGTCATGGTGGTCTCGCCCGATGTCGGCGGCGTTGTGCGGGCCCGCGCGCTTGCCAAGCGGTTAGACTGTCTGCTGGCTATCGTCGACAAGCGGCGTGAACGTCCCGGTGAATCCGAGGTTATGAATATCATCGGCGAGGTCGAAGGTCGGGAGTGTATCCTGATCGACGACATTATCGATTCCGGCGGCACGCTCTGCAATGCCGCCGAGGCGCTTTGAACAACGGCGCGCTTTCTGTCACCGCTTACATTACCCATGGCGTGCTCTCGGGCGCAGCGGTGCAGCGCATCAGTTCATCCAAGCTTGAAGAACTGGTAATTACCGACTCGATCCAGCCGCGCGGCGAAATGGTCGCTTCGAGCAATATCCGCGTGATTTCGACGGCCGCACTCATCGGCGAAGCGATAAACAGGACCAGCCACGAGTCCTCCGTCTCGAGCCTTTTCGACTAGCTAGCCTGGTCTTGTGCCGGTTCAGGCGTGCTCTGCAATTCCGGCTTACCGAAAACACCATCCTCATTCACGATCGCGTCGATTTCACTGCGGGGCTTGGGCTTTCCGAAATAATAGCCCTGGGCGCTGGGACAGCCCTCGAGCCGCAAGAACTCCAGCTGCTCCTCCGTCTCGACACCCTCGGCCAGAACCTTGAGACCGAGGCTCTTTCCGATAATGACCGTTGAGCGGATGATCGCTGCCGACAGCGTGTCCTGGGGCAGGCCCGAGACAAATGAGCGGTCGACCTTGATCTTGTTGAAGGGAAATTGCTGCAACGTCGCCAGCGATGAATAGCCGGTCCCGAAATCGTCCATGGCGATCCTGACACCAAGCGCCTTAAGTCTGGCGAAGGTCTCATCCGCACGATGCACATTCTCGATAATGCCACTCTCGGTGAATTCCAGTTCAAGACGCTCTGCGGGTAGCCCCGTTTCCCTCAGGATGTCCGCCACCTTTTCAGGGAAGCGAATATCACCGAGTTGCTGGGCGGCAACATTGACGCCAACCTGATACGGCTGTTTCCAGCGTACCGCATCGGCGCATGCCTCGCGCAACACCCATTCTCCCAGCGTGCCGATGAAGCCGGTTTTCTCGGCAACAGGAATGAAATCATCCGGCGCAATCAGCCCATGATCCTTGTGAAACCAGCGCAGCAGGACCTCGAATCCGAAAATCGTACGGTCATCCGTCAGGTGCTGCTGCTGATAAAAAGACGGAACTCGCCGTCCTCAAGAGCGCGTCGCATGTCGAGCGCCAGCGCATTCAGATGTCGCTCACCGTGATCCAGTTTTTCGTCGTAAAGATAAGCTCTCCGCCCTTTCCACGCTTGGCGCGCTGCAGAGCTGCGTCGAGGCGGGCGATAAGCTCGTCAGCCACAGCACCATCGGCCGGACAGATCACACAGCCTGCATGAAGCACGATCTCTATCTTCTTGCCGCCCCAGACAAAGGGGCGCGTCAGCTCGTTCATCACACGGCGACAGACCTTCAACACATCCTGGCGGCGGCTGTAGCCACGCAGTAGAACTGCAAACTCGTCATTTCCGGTACGCGCAACGAAAGCATCAGCCGGCAGGACACTGACGAGACCCTGCGCCAGCATTCCCAGAATATCATCACCTGCAGCATTGCCGTGTACGACATTGATCTCCTTGAAGCCCTTGATGTCGAGAAAACCAAGCGCAAATGACAACCCTCTGCGTGTTTGCTCCAGCGATCTCTGCAGCTCCTCGATCAAAGCCCGCCGGTTTGGCAGCCCCGTCAAAGCATCGTGTGAGCTCGCCCGATGGAGCTGAGCGGAGACAAGCTCTTGGTTTTTGGCATCAAGCATCAGAAGCGCGAGGCCGAGGACAACTACCACGCTGACGGCCAGCGCGGTGAAAAACGTCATCGTCTGCGGCTGGAGCCCAGCATTGGGCCAGTGGACCGTACCATCAGGGACGACGGAGAGGCCGACCAGACTGATCATATGGACGGCGAAGATCGTGACCACCACGAAAGCCGCCCCGAGCGCCTTATTCCAACGCCAATTGGCACGAGCGATCACGGAACTGGAAATCAGGCCGCCAAGTGCGCCCAGCATGACCGCGGTGACGACATAACCTGGTGACCAGTGGAACCGCGCCGGTACATTGAAGCCGGCCATGCCGATGAAATGCATCAAGGCTACGCCCAGCCCGAAGACCAAACCGCCCGCCTCTATCAGCAGCGTCTTGCCGCCGCTGCAACCAACCAGCATAGCGAACGTTGTAGTGGCGATCGCAACGCCTAGCGACAGGAAGGTCAGAACCGGATCGAATGAGTACGGCAGATCCAGCCTGTAACCAAGCATCGCAATAAAATGCGTGCACCAGATTGTCATGCCACCAACAATGCCGGCAAGAACCAGCCACGGCCAGGAATACTCCAGCGACATGACGCGAACACGGACAACGAGGCTGACACCCAGGTAGCTGCCGATAAACGCAATGAAAAGCGCAGCAAAGAGCGAACGATGTGTATGGTCGACAACAACGCATGAAATGAGTGCGTCCAACTTGTCCCTCCGGGTATCTGGCCGTGAAATAGCCCCGTGACACTCATTAGTAGCGCTTGGGACTATGCCGGAACAACAACAAATTGTCCTCGATGACGATTGTATTATGACGTCTGCAACGGCGAACACGCTTGCCTTTTTCGCTTACCTCCTATATGGACAGCCCGTTCGCGCAGACACCCTTGGAGGCAGCGCGAATGAGGGCGTGCCCTCCGTTTTGCGGGCAAAAACAGAAGCCGGCAAAACGCTCCAGACAACCTGAAAGGAAATGCCATGAGCGATAACAGCTCGCTGCTCACGGCCGAAGCGCGCGAACGGGTCGGTAAGGGGTCCTCCCGTGAACTGCGCCGCAACGGCATGGTGCCCGCCGTCATTTACGGCGACAAGCAAGCCCCGGTTTCGATTGCGGTTTCCCGCAACGAAGTAACCAAGCGGATCTTTGGCGGCGGTTTTATGACCACCACCTTCACGATCGAAGTCGGCAAGAAGAAATACATGGTCCTCCCCAAGGACTACCAGCTCGACCCGGTCCGCGACTTCGTGATGCATATCGACTTTCTGCGGGTCTCCGAAAAGAGCACCGTTACCGTCGCTGTTCCTGTGCACTTCATCAATGATGAAACCTGCCCCGGAATCAAGAAGGGCGGCGTGTTGAACATCGTACGCCATGAGGTCGAGTTCAACTGCCCGGCGAATGCCATTCCCGACAGCATTACGGTTGATTTGGCAACAGCCGAGCTAGGCGAGTCGATCCACATCTCCTCCGTCAATGTTCCGGAAAACGTGCACCCAGTTATCACTGATCGCGACTTTACCATCGCCACGATTGCTGCTCCGGCCGGCCTGAAATCCGAAAAGGACGACGCTGAAGACGGTGCAGAAGCAACCGGAGAAGAAGGCGGCGCCGAAGAGTAAGCGCAGCCCTTTACCGACGCTCTTTGAAAGCCGCGGGCCTTGCCTGCGGCTTTTGCATACCCGGAGTTAGGCCATCATCATGGGGATCGGCCGCAAAGCGTTATCACCGCTCCAGCCTGAAAATGCGATCGGATTGGGCCACTGCTAGAATTGCGCGGTCACCGAAGGGAGCGTGTCGGTTGGTGAGGAGGCGTTACGTCAGCGACGCGTCGAGTTGCCATCAATGATCTCAAACGGCAGTTCAACGGCGGCATCCGGCCTCACGCCATCGGCCAGATAACGCATGATCATATCCGCTGCCTTGAAGCCGATTTCGTAGAGCGGCACATGCACGGACGTCAGGGGCGATTCCGCCATCTCGGCAAAATCCAAACCGTAATATCCACAAATGCCGAATTCCTCCGGCACGCGGACGCCCATCTGCTGGGCACCAAAATAGACCCCCATTGCGAGCCTGTCATTGTGACAGAAGACCGCATCGATTTGAGGCATGCGAGAGCGCAGGGCATCCACCAACTTCACCCCCTGCTCCATTGGATTGCCACCCTCGGCCTCGAAGACATAGGCCGGGTCGTAACGCCCGACTTTCAAAAGCGCGTCGCGATACCCCTCGAAGCGACGACGCGAACGGATGTCCTTTCCGCCACCGAGCAGAGCGATGTGTTCGTAACCTTTTGAGAGCAGATGATCCACTGCAGCAGCGGCCGCTTCGCGATTGCGGATACCCACTCCCATATCCAGCGGCTCAATGCTCGTATCCATCATCTGGACAACGGGACAGCCAAGCTCCGCGATCAACGGCTTGTTGACGGGAAATTCAGCAACGCTCTCCAAAATGATGCCAGCGGGGTTCTGGGCAACGAAAAGCCTCAGAAGCTTCGCCTCTTCCGCCGCGTTCAGCCCAATATTGGCAAACTGGGTCGTGACATCGCTGTTCAGAAAGCGATCCTCGACCCGCGCGCGGCGTGAAAAAACCGCTCATCTCCAAAATAGGTGCGAGGACGGCGACGATACCACTGTGACGGCTTGCAAGCGCCCGGGCGGCAAAGTTCGGCACATAGCCGATCTCCTCCACCACATCCAGGATCGCTTCGCGTAACTTGTCGCTGACCTTGTGCGGCTCGCGCAGGGCGCGCGAAACGGTGATCGGACTTACACCCGCCAAGCGTGCGACATCGCTTAATGTAGTTCGTGACTTAGAGCCGCCCCTCAGCCGAAAAGACAATTCTTCAATCCCCTATTTCGCTGACCGGCATAGCTCCGGCCCTATATCAATCTATGGAATTCGCTTCCAAACCAAAATACAATGCCCCAAGTCCGGACCCAAGGCAAAGCACGATGTCGCGCTGACGGTCACCGACTGGTCAACGCCTTCAGGTCCGTCTGTGGATCCGCAATGGCATCGGGCGCAGGATTGATTCCCGCAGCCAGTAGCTTCTTAGCACAAACATAGGCACGCGCGTCGTTGATAGCGTCGACGGCCAGCAACTCCATCCCCTTGAAATACCAGATCGACTTGCTGCCCTCACGTGCACCGTCGCGCGTGACGACACGGTCATAGCCGCCATTGTAACCAGCTATCTGCAGCTTCACATCATACTGATCTGACCAGAACCAAGGCTCGGGTTCGTACGGCATGTGCGACCCCGTGAGAATTGCAGCAACCGCTTCGCCCTGATCAACCGCATTGGGAACGGATTCAAGGCGAATGCGCTCGCCCTTGAAGGGTAGCTCAACACAGTCACCGACGGCGAAAACCGCCGGATCGGAAGTCCGCCCGAACGCATCCACGACAATGCCATTGGCAACCGTCAGGCCCGCTTCCTTGGCAAGCTGGTCGTTCGGCGTCACGCCGATCCCAACCACAACCATGCCCACCTCGATCGTTGTGCCGCCGGACAGCACAGCACGCCTAACATGGCCGTTCTCGCCCTCCAGATGCACCAATCCGGTATTTTCCAGGATTTCGACCCCGTGTGAGCGATGTATTTCACCCATGATCGCTGCTGTTTCCGGCGCGGCGACGCGCTTCAGGATACGATCAGCCATTTCGATGACTGTGACATCAACATCAAATTTGCGCGCCACGGCAGCCGCTTCCAGGCCGACATATCCTCCACCAACGACCAGAAGCCTGGCTCCCGGCTTCATGACGGCTGCAAGCCGGTCCGCGTCTGTCTTGTCACGCATGACAAAGACACCGTCGAGCTCGCCACCGATATCCTTGGGCAGCCGCCGCGGTGATGCGCCGGTCGCAACGACCAGCGTGCCGTATTCAATCGTGGTGCCGTCCTGCATCGCCACGGTTTTCGCCTCCCGGTCGATCCGCTCGACGAAGCACTCCAGCCTGAGCTCGACGCCGTTTTCGGCGTACCAATCCATTGGCCGGAAAAGCAGCCGTTCAAACGCCATCTCACCAAGCAGGTATTTTTTCGACAAAGGTGGACGCTGATACGGCGGAACGGCTTCAGCGCCGATAAGGGTGATAGGACGGTGGTCCTTGAGTGCCCGGAGTTTCGCCGCAACGGCAAAGCCGCCCTGCCCAGCTCCAACAATCACAATCCTATCCGACACGCCTTACCCTCTTTTCCGTTTTCTTCATCGAGACGCCCCATGCGCTACGCTGTGGCGTCGAATCCGTCAATCATGTAACAGACTGCCACCATCCGCAGACCACGGCAAGAAGCCCGGCAGCAAGCTCCGGGCTTCTTGTAGCTCTGTTTGACAGCTTCTGGCGCGGTTCAGAGATTGCCCTTGCGCTGCTGAACCATCATGAACTTGTCGAAGGAGAACTCGGCAAGCTGCATCCAGAGATAAGCATCTTTCTTGAAAGCCTGCTGGCTGTCATAGATGCGCTTGAACCAGGCATTCTCCGCCGAGATTTCGGCAAAGGTTTCCTGAGAAACCGCATAGCAGGCATCGAGAATCTCGTCGCTGAACGGTTTGAGGATGGCACCCTCGGCAACCAGCTGGCGCAGCGCCTTCGGATTGCCGGCATCATAGCGAGCCAGCATGTCGAGATTGACCGCATCGCATGCATCGCGGAGGATCTGCTGATAGCTTGCTGGAAGTTCGTTGAACTTGTCGAGGTTGGTGAAGGCGTGGATCACCGGACCACCTTCCCACCAGGCAGGGTAGTAGTAATATTTGGCAACTTCGACGAGGCCGAGGCTGAGGTCGTCATAGGGACCGACAAACTCGGTGGCGTCGATCGTGCCGCGCTCAAGCGCTGAGTAGACGTCACCGGCGGCGATCTGCTGCGGTGTGACGCCGAGTTTCGCCATCACCTGTCCGGCGAGACCGGCAATGCGCATCTTCAGGCCCTTCAGGTCTTCAAGGGAGTTGATTTCCTTGGAAAACCAGCCACCCATCTGCGCACCGGTATTGCCGGCCGGACGGCCCCAGACGCCCTGTTCGGCAAAGAAGGCGTCAAACAGGTCATTGCCACCGCCCTGATAGAGCCAGGCGTTCTTAAGCCGGGCATTCATGCCGAACGGAACGGCAGTGCCGAGGCCGTAGGTCATGTCCTGGCCGATATAGTAGTAGGACGGCGTGTGGCACATTTCGATGGTGCCGTCGCGCACGGCATTAAGCACCTGCAACGGCGGAACCAGTTCGCCACCGGCAAAAACCTGAATGTCGAAATTGCCATCGGTCGCTTCGCGGACGCGATCGGCAATCCCGGTCGCGCCGGAATAGAGAATGTCGAGCGACTGCGGAAAGGCGGACGAAAGGCGCCAGTTGAGCTTTGGTGTTTCCTGCGCGATGGCAGGTGCGGCGAGTGCTGCCGGGGCAAGTGCGCCGGCCGAAGCAACGCCCGCCTTTTTGAAGAATGTGCGGCGATCCATTGGTGTTTCCTGCTACTTTGTCAAAGGATCGGCCCTCATCAGGCATAACGGCAAGTATGGCCGTGTGCCGGGCGATCCGTACCGGTGGGTACTATACATTTTCATTTCAACCTGCAAGCCCGAAAGCCCACCATATTGCTGCGTTGCATCATCACTGTATTTTTTGTCCGGAGATTGTTCGAGAATAAAAACTGAACGGGCAATGACTTGAAACAAAAGCGCATTGCAAAGCGGCGCGTAACCTGAGGGAATGTCGCTTTCGTCCATCGCCAATCCTGCGACCGTTTTGCCGCCTTGCCCATATGGCAGGCTGCCCGGGGTGAACCTGAACCGAGAGCCGTCCGCTTCTGCTACCAGGCGCCGTTCTCGCATGGCGAAACCCCATGCCCCTTATAATACTTGCATCCAGTGACCTTTTCCAATATGACTGACTGGTCAGTCATATCTTAGTGAACGTCGAAAACCCATGAACACGCCACCTAAGCGCAAGTCTCTCGCCCCCGAAGTGCGCCGGAATTCCATTCTGGACGCCGCCCTTGCTGTCTTTTCCGAAAAAGGCTTTGCCAATGCCCGGATCGAGGACATTGCCCGACGCGCCGAAATCGGCAAGGGTACGGTCTATCTGTATTTTCCGGACAAAGAGAGCCTGTTCAAATCGCTGATCAGCGATGCACTCGGCCCGCTTCTGATGGCAGCTTCGTCGACGTTTGAAGAAACCGACTTAAGCCCGCGCGAAACCCTCGGCATCTTCTTTCAGCTGCTGAAGACCGAAATCCTTGCCACAGAAAAGCGCGACCTGGTGCGGCTGATGGTAATGGAGATGCGGAATTTCCCAGACATTGCCGAATTTTACCATAAAAACATCATCCGCTCCGGACTGACACTGATTGTCCGCGTTCTGGAGAAGGCCCAGAAGCAGGGCGAACTGCGCTCTGTTCATGTGCTCAAGGCACCGCAGGTCATTTTCGCACCTGCCCTCCTATCGGTGGTCTGGGATGCCAATTTCGCCCGTTATGGCGACCTCGATCTCGATGCCGCATTCGATTTTTATCTGGATACGCTGTTCAAACCTGCTGAAGGGAAGCCCCATGAAGCGCATTCTGATCGCCATCATTCTGCTCTCTGCCGCAGCTGGGTTCGGTTATTCCATTTTCCGGCCTGTCCAGAACCATGGCTGGCTGGGCTGGATAGAGGCGGACACGCTTTACATCGGTGCCGCCAATACGGCGCGACTGACACAGCTAACGGTGAGCGAAGGCGATATGGCCGATCAAGGCCAAACGCTGTTCACCCTTGAAGCCGACGCCGAGAGGGCCACTGTTGAAACCACAAAGGCCAACCTCAAAAGGCAAGAGCCGCACTTGCGCTGGCAAAGGCGCCGCAGGACCGGCAGGAACAGCTCGACGCGCTGGAAGCATCGCGCAAGGAGGCAACGGCGGCTCTCGAATACACGGAAAAATCGCTCACCCGCGCCAAATCTCTATTCGAACAACAAAGTGGCACAAAGGCAAATCTGGATAATGCCGTCAGTGCCTATGCACAGGCCAAGGCCGCGCTCGACAAGATTGAAGCGCAGATCGCGCTTGGTAAGCTGCCCGAGCGCGTCCAGCAGATCGAACAGGCGGAACAGAGCGTTGCCGCAGCAGAATCCGAGCTTTCGGCAGCACACGCCATGCTCGCGCTCAAGACCGTTGCAGCGCCGGCTGCCGGCAGCATCGAGAAGATCTACTACCGCACCGGCGAAGTGGTGCCGGCGGGGCGCCCGGTCGTCTCGCTTCTGCCACCGGACAACATCAAGATTGAATTCTTCGTGCCCGAGCGCGAACGGGCTTCGCTGAAGGTCGGCGATCACGTCAGCGTCACTTGTGACAATTGTTCGCCTCAGAACGCCACTATTTCCTTCATCGCCCGAGACGCCGAATATACCCCGCCGCAAATCTTCTCGCGCGAGGAGCGGGCCAAGATGGTCTATCGCCTCGAAGCCCGACCGACAGACCCTGCTGCCCTGCCCGTGGGGCTTCCCGTCAACATTCAGGCGGAGAGCAACTGATGTCTGCAGAAGACAATGTGATCTCGGTTCAGGATCTGACCAAAAGTTTCAGCGGGCGCACCGTCGTCGATCATCTGACCATGAATGTCCGCAAGGGTACAATTCATGGCTTTCTCGGGCCAAATGGGTCAGGCAAGACAACCACCATCCGCATGCTCTGCGGTCTTTTGACACCTGACAGCGGTTCCGGCACATGCCTTGGCTATGACATCATCCGCGACGGCGAGCGCTTGAGACGGCATGTCGGCTACATGACCCAGCGTTTTTCGCTCTACCAGGACCTTACCATTCGGGAAAACCTCGATTTCGTTGCCCGCATCCATGGGCTCACCAAACCGAGTCAAAAGGTTTCCGACGCTATCGAAAGGCTCGGGCTAGGCGGGCGTGAGAAACAGCTTGCTGGCAATCTCTCCGGCGGTTGGAAACAGCGCCTTGCACTCGGCGCTTGCACGCTCCCCGATCCCGACCTTCTCCTCCTTGACGAGCCGACGGCCGGTGTCGACCCCAAGGCGCGCCGCGAATTCTGGGCGCAGATTCACGCCCTCGCCGCAGGGGGCTCTCCGTTCTGGTCTCCACCCATTACATGGATGAGGCCGAACGCTGCCACGAGATCGCCTACATGGCCTATGGCAAGCTGATGGTGACAGGCACGGTGAAGGAGGTGGTCGCCGCCTCAAACCTGGAAAGCTACCTGATTACCGGCGCCCACGTGCACGAGCTTCAGGCAGAACTGGAAACCGCAGAAGGCGTCGATCTGGTGGCGCCGTTCGGCTCTTCGCTTCATGTCTGCGGCCATGACCGGGCAGCGCTTGAGCGCGCGATCCAACCCTATCGGGACCGACCCGACACCCAGTGCCGCCCGGGCGAAGCGACCCTGGAGGATGCCTTTATTTACATGATGAATGCGTCGAAGGATAATTTCAATGACGGGTGACAGGGCGCAACCCTTGGCGTCCGTCAGGCGTTTCTGGGCGATGACGGTCAAGGAATTTATCCAGATGACACGTGACCGGCTGACCATGGGCATGATGATCATGCTGCCGATCATGCAGTTGCTGTTGTTTGGCTTCGCCATCAACACCACGCCGCACCACCTGCCGACCGCCGTCATGCTCAGCGAAAGCACCAATGCCTCGCGCGCCATTCTGGCATCGCTTGAGAACACCGATTTCTTCGATATTACCGGGATTGTCACCAGCGATGCGGAAATGGACCGGGTGCTGGAATCCGGTGAGGTGCTGTTTGTCGTCGAAATACCGCCGGATTTCGAGCGCGACCTCAGGCGCGGGCTTTCGCCTTCCCTGCTGGTGGCGGCGGACGCGACGGATCCTGTTGCCGCTTCGTCCGCTCTCGGCGCGCTTTCGGGCATCGTTTCGACATCGCTGGCGGGCCTTCACGGCATCACCATCGCAGAACCGCAGAAGCCGGCGTTCAACATCATCCAGCACCGCCGCTATAATCCGGCGGGCAAGTCGACACTCAATATCGTGCCCGGCCTGCTTGGCACGATCCTGACGATGACGCTTTTGATCTTCACCGCCCTTGCCGTGACCCGCGAGATCGAGCGCGGCACGATGGAAAACCTGCTCGCCATGCCGATCCGGCCGATCGAGATCATGTTGGGCAAGATCATGCCCTATGTCTTTGTCGGCGCTTTTCAGGCCGCACTGATCATCGCCTCGGGCCTGTTGATCTTCGACGTGCCGATCCTTGGTGACCCGTGGTCACTGGCACTTCTGACCCTGCTTTTCGTCATCACCAATCTTTCAATCGGCTACACATTCTCCACCATTGCCAAGAACCAGCTTCAAGCCGTTCAGATGTCGATGATGTTCTTCCTGCCGAGCATTCTGCTCTCGGGTTTCATGTTCCCCTTCGACGGCATGCCGCGCTGGGCGCAATATCTCGGCGAAGCCCTGCCGCTTACGCATTATCTTCGCATCGTGCGCGCCATCATGCTGAAGGGCGCTGATATCACCGTGCTCGGCTTCGACAGCGTCATGCTGGCGGTGATCGCGCTCGTCGCCATGGCCATCGCCGTCAGCCGGTTCAACAAGACGCTGGACTGACACGCCCTCTCCCGAAAACCAAAAGGCCCGGCGCTTTCGCACCGGGCCTTTCTTCAGTCATTGTGGCTGGGCTTATTCGCCCGGCTGAGGCTCTTCGTTCATGGAAGACAGCATCGGGGTTGCCTCGTCGGCGCCGGAAGCCTTGCGGCGGGCGTCGACGATGAGGTCGTCTCGCGTGGAAGCAATGCGGCGAACCTGCCCCATGGCACGTCCCGTACCGGCCGGGATCAGACGGCCGACGATGATGTTTTCCTTCAGGCCCTGCAGCGTATCGACCTTGCCGGCAATTGCAGCTTCCGTGAGAACCTTGGTGGTCTCCTGGAAGGACGCAGCCGAGAAGAAGGACGGCGTCTGCAGCGAAGCCTTGGTGATCCCGAGCAGCACCGGCTCGCCTTCGGCGGGCCGCTTACCCTGAGCCACCAGTTCCTCGTTCATATCGTCAAAGGCAATCGCCTCGATGATATCGCCGGTAATCTGGCCGCTGTCACCCGAAGCGGTGATCTCGATCTTCTGCAGCATCTGGCGAACGATCACCTCGATGTGCTTGTCGTTGATGATCACGCCCTGCAGACGATAGACTTCCTGGATCTCGTTAACGAGATAGGACGCCAGCGCCTCGACGCCCTTGATCGCAAGGATGTCGTGCGGAGCCGGGTTACCGTCGAGGATGTAATCACCCTTTTCGATATAGTCACCGTCCTGAAGGTGGAACGGCTTGGCCTTCGGAATGAGATATTCCACGGGCTCGACACCGTCCTCTGCAGGCTCGATCTGGATGCGGCGCTTGTTCTTGTAGTCGCGGCCGAAGCGGATCGTACCGTCGATCTCTGCGATCACGGCATGGTCCTTCGGACGACGGGCTTCGAACAGTTCCGCAACGCGCGGCAGACCACCGGTAATATCCTTGGTCTTGGCGCTTTCCAGCGGCGAACGCGCAAGCACGTCACCCTGGCTGACCTTCTGGCCCGGTTCGACCGACAGGATCGCATCCACCGACAGGGGCAGGCGAGCCTCGGTGCCACGCGCAAGCTTCATGACTTCGCCGTTCTCGTCCTTGATGACGATTGCCGGCTTCAGATCAGCACCGCGCGGCGTTGAACGCCAGTCCATGACCGAACGCTTGGTGAAGCCGGTGGCTCTCGTCCGTCGTTTCGGTGACAGACAGGCCTTCGACGAGGTCTTCGAACTCGACCGTACCGGAAAGTTCCGTCATCATCGGGCGGGTATAGGGGTCCCACTCGGCAAGACGCTGGCCACGGCGGACCGCGTCACCGTCATCGACGAACAGCTTCGAACCATAGGCGACCTTCTGCGAAGACCGCTCCTGATCGCGCTGGTCGAGGATCTGGACCGCCATGTTGCGGCCCATTGCCACCAGAACGCCGTCGGAATTGCGCAGAACATTGCGGTTCTTGATGCGCACCTTGCCCTCGTAGGACGATTCCAGGAACGACTGGTCAACCACGGTCGCCGTACCGCCAAGGTGGAAGGTACGCATGGTCAGCTGGGTACCGGGTTCACCGATCGACTGAGCGGCAATGACGCCGACAGCCTCACCGAGGTTGACCGGTGTGCCACGGGCAAGGTCACGACCATAGCAGACCTGGCAGACGCCGGTCTGGACTTCGCAGGTCAGAGCCGAACGGATCTGCACCGACTGGATACCCGAAGCTTCGATCTTGACGACATCCGGCTCGTGGATCTGTCGGCCGGCCTCAACGATCAGCTCACCGGTGACCGGATCCTCGATGTCGACCAGAGCCGCACGCCCAAGCACACGCTGACCGATGGAAGCCACCACCTGACCGGCATCGACGATCGCTGTCATGGTCAGGCCCTTGTCCGTCCCACAATCGGCGGTGTTGACGATGCAGTCCTGTGCCACGTCGACGAGACGACGGGTCAGATAACCCGAGTTCGCCGTCTTCAAAGCGGTATCGGCAAGACCCTTACGGGCACCGTGCGACGAGTTGAAGTACTCGTTCACGGTCAGGCCTTCTTTAAAGTTTGAGATGATCGGCGTTTCGATGATCTCACCGGAAGGCTTGGCCATCAGACCGCGCATCCCGCCAAGCTGACGCATCTGGTTCTGCGAACCACGCGCACCGGAATGGCTCATCATGTAGATCGAGTTCATCTGCTTCTGGCGACCGGTTTCCGGGTCGAATTCGACGGCCTTAATGCGCGCCATCATCTCTTCGGTAACCTTTTCAGTCGCCTTACCCCAGGCGTCGACAACCTTGTTGTACTTCTCGCCCTGAGTGATCAAGCCGTCATTATACTGCTGCTCGTATTCCTTCACCAAGGCTTCCGTCTCGGCGACGATTGTGTGCTTGGCATCAGGAATGACCATATCATCCTTGCCGAAGGAAATACCGGCGCGGCAGGCATGACCAAAGCCAAGGCTCATGATCCGGTCACAGAAGATAACCGTGTCCTTCTGCCCGCAGTGACGGTAGACCGTATCAATCATCTTGGAGATGTTCTTCTTGGTCATTTCCTGATTGCAGGTCTCGAACGGCACGTTGACGTTTTTCGGCAGAAGCTCGCCAATGATCATGCGGCCGGGCGTGGTCTCATAGATGTTCGAGACTTCGTTGCCGTCCTCATCGACCGTCTTGAAACGACCCTTGATCTTGGAATGCAGCGTGACGACCTTGTTTTCAAGTGCATGGTGCAGTTCGCCCATATCGGCAAACGCCATGCCCTCGCCCGGTTCATTCTGATTCATGATCGAAAGGTAATAGAGACCGAGAACCATGTCCTGCGACGGAACGATGATCGGAAGACCATTGGCCGGATGCAGAATGTTGTTGGTCGACATCATCAGCACGCGCGCTTCCAGCTGCGCTTCGAGCGACAGCGGGATGTGAACGGCCATCTGGTCGCCGTCAAAGTCGGCGTTGAAGGCGGTGCAGACCAGCGGATGAAGCTGGATAGCCTTGCCTTCGACCAGGATCGGTTCGAATGCCTGAATGCCAAGACGGTGAAGGGTCGGCGCGCGGTTCAAAAGCACCGGATGTTCGCGAATGACCTCATCGAGGATATCCCAGACTTCCGGACGTTCTTTTTCAACCAGCTTCTTCGCCTGCTTGACGGTCGAGGAATAACCCTTGGCATCAAGACGAGCATAGATGAACGGCTTGAACAGTTCGAGCGCCATCTTTTTCGGCAGGCCGCACTGGTGCAGCTTCAGTTCCGGACCGGTCACGATGACCGAACGGCCGGAATAGTCCACACGCTTGCCAAGCAGGTTCTGGCGGAACCGGCCCTGCTTGCCCTTGAGCATGTCCGAAATCGACTTCAGCGGACGCTTGTTGGCCCCGGTGATGACGCGGCCGCGACGACCGTTGTCGAACAGCGCATCGACGGATTCCTGCAGCATCCGCTTTTCGTTGCGAATGATGATGCCCGGCGCGCGGAGCTCAATCAGACGCTTCAGGCGGTTGTTACGGTTGATCACACGACGATAGAGATCGTTGAGGTCCGACGTCGCGAAACGACCGCCATCCAGCGGCACAAGCGGACGCAGATCAGGCGGGATCACCGGAACGATCTTCATGATCATCCATTCCGGGCGGTTGCCGGAATCGAGAAAATTCTCAACGATCTTGAGCCGCTTCATCAACTTCTTCTGCTTCAGATCCGACGTAGTGTCGGCAAGCTCTGCACGCAGATCGCCCGCGATCTTTTCAAGATCCATGCCGGCAAGCATTTCATAGATCGCTTCTGCACCGATATTGGCAGAAAACTGGTCTTCGCCGAACTCATCGACGGCCAGCATGTATTCCTCTTCCGACAGGAGCTGATTTTCCTTCAGGTCCGTCAGGCCTGGCTCAGTGACGATGTAGTTTTCGAAATAGAGAACGCGCTCGACATCCTTCAGCGTCATGTCGAGCAGCGTCGAAATGCGGCTCGGCAGCGACTTCAAGAACCAAATATGGGCAACGGGTGCGGCCAGCTCGATATGGCCCATGCGCTCACGGCGAACACGCGACAGCGTGACTTCAACACCGCATTTTTCGCAGATAATGCCTTTGTATTTCATGCGCTTGTACTTGCCGCACAGGCACTCATAGTCCTTCATCGGACCGAAAATGCGCGAGCAAAACAGGCCATCACGTTCAGGCTTGAATGTACGGTAATTGATCGTTTCCGGCTTCTTGATTTCGCCATAAGACCAGGAAAGGATCTTTTCCGGGCTGGCGATCGAGATCCGGATCGAATCGAAGACCTGGGCCGGTGCCTGCGGATTGAAAAGATTCATGACCTCTTGGTTCATGCCTGTCTCCTTGACTGGGCGGCATCGCCCTTGCTGACAGAGAAATCCGGCCAAACCCCGATGCCGGTTTTCTGTCTCTTAAAACGGTTCTAGCCGCGAAATGCGGCAAAATGACATTGCATGCTTACCAACCAGCCTGCCGTGTCATTGGTGCGCCCGGCTTTTGGCGGCGGGCGCACCGTTTTTGTTCTCTATTCCGCTGCGTCCGGTAGTTCGTCTGCTTCTGCACCGGACTCTTCAGCACGGTTTTCAAGCTCGACGGAAAGGCCAAGCGAGCGCATTTCCTTGACGAGAACGTTGAAGCTCTCCGGAATACCGGCTTCGAACGTATCATCGCCACGGACGATGGCTTCATAGACCTTGGTACGACCGGCAACGTCGTCCGACTTCACGGTCAGCATTTCCTGCAGCGTGTAGGCGGCACCATATGCTTCAAGCGCCCAGACCTCCATTTCGCCGAAGCGCTGACCACCAAACTGCGCCTTACCGCCCAGCGGCTGCTGGGTCACGAGCGAGTACGGACCGATCGAACGGGCGTGGATCTTGTCGTCGACAAGGTGGTTGAGCTTGATCATGTACATGTAGCCCACGGTCACCTTGCGGTCGAACGGCTCGCCGGTACGTCCGTCATAGAGCACGGACTGACCCGACGGATCGTAACCCGCCCATGACAGCATCTCGGAAACATCACCCTCATGCGCACCGTCAAAGACCGGCGTGGCGATCGAAACGCCGCGCTTTGCTTCATCGGCAAGACGCAACAGGGATTCGTCATCGAAATTCGAGACTTCGTCCTTGGCTTCCGATGCATAGACCCGGGTCAGCGTTTCCTTCAACGGCGCGATGTCGTTGTTTTCCTGATACTCTTCAAGCATCTCACCGATCCGCTTGCCCATGCCGGCACAACCCCAGGCCAGATGGGTTTCGAGGATCTGGCCGACATTCATTCGGCTCGGAACGCCAAGCGGGTTCAGCACGACATCGACATGGGTTCCATCTTCCAGGAACGGCATGTCCTCGGCAGGCAGAATGCGGGAAACCACACCCTTGTTACCGTGACGGCCGGCCATCTTGTCGCCCGGCTGGATCTTGCGCTTCACAGCAACGAAGACCTTGACCATCTTCATCACGCCCGGAGGCATTTCATCGCCGCGCTGGACCTTTTCGACCTTGTCCATGAACCGCTGCTCAAGGCGATTCTTGGATTCGTCGTACTGGCCGCGAAGCGCTTCGAGTTCAGCCTGCGCTTCTTCGTCCTCAACAGCGAACATCCACCACTGCGAACGCGGGTAAGCACCGATGACTTCATCAGAGAGCTGTGCGCCCTTCCTGAAGCCCTTGGGGCCGGCAATCGCCGTGTGACCGCGCAGCATGTCCGAAAGACGGGAATACACGTTACGGTCCAGGATAGCCTGTTCGTCGTCACGGTCCTTGGCAAGACGCTCGATTTCCTCGCGCTCGATTGCCATCGCACGCTCGTCTTTTTCGACGCCGTGACGGTTGAACACGCGGACTTCAACGACCGTACCAAAGGTGCCGGGCGGCATACGCATCGAGGTGTCGCGAACGTCGGAGGCTTTCTCGCCGAAGATGGCGCGCAGAAGCTTTTCTTCCGGCGTCATCGGGCTTTCGCCCTTCGGCGTGATCTTGCCACACAGAATGTCGCCAGGATGAACCTCAGCACCGATATAGACGATGCCGGCCTCATCAAGGTTCTTCAGCGCTTCTTCCGAAACATTCGGAATATCACGGGTGATTTCTTCCGGGCCGAGCTTGGTGTCGCGGGCCATTACCTCGAATTCTTCCAGATGGATCGAGGTGAAGACATCATCCGAAACGATCCGCTCGGAAAGCAGGATCGAGATCCTCGTAATTGTAGCCGTTCCAGGGCATGAACGCGACCAGCGCGTTGCGGCCGAGCGCCAGATCGCCAAGATCTGTCGACGGACCGTCGGCGATGATGTCGCCCTGGTTAACGAAGTCCCCGACGCGCACCAGCGGACGCTGGTTGACGCAGGTGTTCTGGTTGGAACGCTGGAACTTCATAAGACGGTAGATATCAACGCCCGATTTCGAGGCATCCAGATCTTCCGTGGCGCGGATAACGATACGCGTCGCATCGACCTGGTCGACCACACCGCCACGTTTGGCACCAATGGCAGCACCGGAATCGCGCGCCACAACAGGCTCCATGCCGGTACCGACGAACGGCGCTTCAGCGCGCAGAAGCGGCACGGCCTGACGCTGCATGTTCGAGCCCATCAGAGCGCGGTTGGCGTCATCGTTTTCCAGGAACGGAATGAGGGCGGCAGCGACCGAAACCAGCTGCTTCGGCGAAACGTCCATCAGGTTGATGTTTTCACGCGGTGCCAGCATCACTTCACCGGCATGACGGCAGACGACGAACTCGTCCTCGAACTTGCCTTCATCGGTCATCACCGAGTTGGCCTGCGCGATGTAGTACTTCGCCTCTTCCATAGCCGACAGATAGATCACTTCAGAGGTCAATGTGCCGTCTTCAGCGATCTTGCGATACGGGCTCTCGATAAAACCGTACTTATTGACGCGTGCAAACGTTGCCAGCGAATTGATCAGACCGATATTCGGGCCTTCCGGCGTTTCGATCGGGCAGATACGACCGTAATGGGTCGGATGCACGTCGCGGACTTCAAAGCCCGCACGTTCGCGCGTCAGACCACCCGGTCCAAGAGCCGAAAGACGACGCTTGTGGGTGATTTCCGAAAGCGGGTTGATCTGGTCCATAAACTGCGACAGCTGCGAAGAACCGAAGAACTCGCGCACGGCGGCAGCAGCCGGCTTGGCGTTGATCAGATCCTGCGGCATCACGGTGTCGATTTCGATCGAGGACATGCGTTCCTTGATCGCACGCTCCATGCGCAGCAGGCCCAGACGGTACTGGTTTTCCATCAGCTCACCGACCGAACGGACACGGCGGTTGCCAAGATTATCAATATCGTCGATCTCGCCCTTGCCATCACGAAGATCAACCAGCGTCTTTACGACAGCCAGAATATCTTCCTTGCGCAGCACACGCATCGTGTCCGGCGCATCGAGCTCGAGACGCATATTCATCTTAACGCGACCAACGGCGGAAAGGTCGTAGCGTTCGGAATCGAAGAACAGCGAATTGAACATGGCCTCGGCCGAATCCATGGTCGGCGGCTCACCCGGGCGCATCACACGATAGATATCGAACAGCGCATCCTGGCGATTTTCGTTCTTGTCAGCAACCAGCGTATTGCGGATATAGGCGCCGACATTGACGTGGTCGATGTTGAGGATCGAAAGCTCGTCCAGGCCCTGCTCGATCACGCTGGCGATGTTCTTCTCGTCAAGTTCTTCGCCGGCTTCGAGAAAGATCTCGCCGGTCTCCATGTTGACGATATCCTCAGCAAGGAAGGTGCCGTAAAGCTCCTCATCGGTGACCTTCAGCGCCTTGAGGCCAGCCTCAGCAAGCTTCTTGAGCATGCGCGGGGTCAGCTTCTTGCCAGCCTGGATCACGACTTCGCCGGTATCGGCATCGATCAGATCCGTGATGACCTTCTGGCCACGCAGCCGCTCCGGCGAGAACGGCACTTTCCAGCCGTCGCCGTCACGCTCATAAACCGCCTTCTCGTAAAACGTCTCGAGGATCTCTTCGGTATCCATACCGAGCGCCATCAGAAGCGACGTGGCCGGTATCTTGCGGCGACGGTCGATACGCGCATGCACGATGTCCTTGGCATCGAACTCGATGTCGAGCCAGGAACCGCGATACGGGATCACGCGAGCGGCAAACAAAAGCTTGCCCGAGGAATGACTCTTGCCCTTGTCATGGTCAAAGAACACGCCCGGCGAACGGTGCATCTGCGAAACGATAACACGCTCGGTACCGTTGACGATGAAGGTCGCATTGTTGGTCATGAGCGGCATATCGCCCATGTAGACCGACTGCTCCTTGATGTCCTTGATCGACTTGGCGCCGGTATCTTCGTCGATATCGAACACGATCAGGCGCAGCTTGACCTTCAAAGGCGCTGCATAAGTCAGGTCGCGCTGACGGCACTCCTCGACGTCAAACTTCGGCTGTTCGAACTCGTAGGAAACGAATTCGAGCATCGAAGCGCCCGAGAAATCGGTCATCGGGAAGACGGACTTGAAGACCGCCTGCAGCCCATCATCGGGACGACCACCCTTGGGTTCATCCACCATCAGGAACTGGTCGTAAGACGCCTTCTGAACCTCGATGAGGTTCGGCATCTCCGCCACTTCCGGAATTTTTCCGAAGAACTTGCGTACGCGCCTGCGACCATTAAAGGAAAGGGTCTGAGCCATCGTCGCTCCTTGTCAATCTGCATCCGGGCCTGCAACAGACGGGTACCGATGGCCAGTCGGTTCCGTCGTTATTCGAGAGGTCTTCTTGAGAACCCATTACCCAAAGGCCCGAAACGGGACTTTGGGTAATGGCTTCACATCAGTTTTCGTCCTGCGGGCAGGCAATCGCCCGCCCGCAGAACAGATATAAAAGCTTACTTGAGCTCAACCTTGGCGCCGGCTGCTTCCAGCTTGGCCTTGAGTTCTTCAGCTTCGCCCTTGGAAACGGCTTCCTTGACAGCCTTAGGAGCGCTCTCAACGAGTTCCTTGGCTTCCTTGAGACCGAGACCGGTGATGGCACGGACTTCCTTGATGACACCGATCTTGTTGCCACCGGCTTCAGCCAGAACAACATCGAATTCGGTCTGCTCTTCAGCAGCTTCGGCAGCAACAGCACCGCCAGCAGCAGCAACAGCGACCGGAGCAGCGGCGGAAACGCCCCACTTCTCTTCGAGCATCTTGGACAATTCAGCGGCTTCAAGAACTGTCAGTTCAGAAAGTTCGTCTACGATTTTGGCGAGATCAGCCATGTCAGTCTTCCTTAGGTGTTTGGTTCGAACTGGGTCGAAATTTCATAAACAGCGAAAAACCGCCTCAAGCGGCTTCGTCCTTCGTGGCGTAGGCATTGAGCACACGCGCAAGCTGGCTTGCGGGTGCAGAAGCAATCGTCGCGATACGGGTTGCCGGGGTCTGGATCATACCAACCAGCTTCGCACGCAGCTCGTCCAGCGAAGGCATCGTCGCAAGCGACTTGACACCATCAGCATCGAGCACGGTTGCCCCCATGGCACCACCGAGAACAACGAGCTTGTCGTTGGTCTTGGCGAAATCCATGCAGACCTTCGGAGCCGTCACCGGGTCATCGCAAAATGCGATGAGCGTCTGACCTGTAAACAGATCGGACATTCCCTCGGACTCCGTACCCTGAAGGGCAATCTTGGCCAGGCGGTTCTTCGCGACTCTGACAGTGCCTCCCGCTTCACGCATCTTCGAACGGAATACGTTCATCTGCGCAACGGTGACACCGGCATAGTGGGCCACGACAACCGAGCCCGAAGCCTTAAAGACTTCGTTCAGTTCCGTGACGAATTCGCGTTTTTCCGCTCTTTCCACTGCCTATCTCCAGTTGACAGGTCCAAAACCGGACCTGTCGGTTGCCTTTGCCGCAAGGGACTTGTTCTATCCAAGATCCCAAGCGACGCTCGAGGATCCTGCCCCCTTCAGCGCGCGATTTCTCAAGCGCCAAGGCACACCAGGTTCGAACCGAACTAAACCGCGGGAGGATCTTCATCGTCCATCGCGGAAAAATTGGGTCTCACCCGTCTCATGCAGGCAATGAATTAAGGTTGCCCACCTGCAATCTCGGACAGGAAACCGGGATTTTCATCCCGGGTTTTTCCGGGCCCTGGAGCCCGAAACTTGTCACCGAAAGTCTACCTTCCGGAAATTCGCAAAATCAGGCATTGACCGACGAGAAGTCGATCTTGACGCCAGGCCCCATCGTCGACGACAGAGCCACGCGCTTGACGTAATTGCCCTTGGCGCCAGCCGGCTTTGCCTTGACGACGGCATCAGCAAAGGCGCGGATATTTTCTTCCAGCGCGCTTTCGGCAAACGAAGCTTTGCCGACGCCAGCATGGACGATACCGGCCTTCTCGACACGGAACTCAACAGCGCCGCCCTTGGAGGCATCGATCGCCGCCTTGACGTCCATGGTAACCGTACCAACCTTCGGGTTCGGCATCATGCCGCGCGGGCCGAGAACCTTACCGAGACGACCGACGAGCGGCATCATGTCCGGGGTGGCGATGCAACGGTCGAAATCGATGTTGCCGGCCTGAACCTGCTCAACAAGATCTTCCGCACCAACGACGTCAGCACCGGCTTCCTTGGCTTCATCAGCCTTGGCGCCACGGGCAAAAACGGCAACGCGAACGCTGCGACCTGTGCCGTTCGGCAGGTTGACAACACCGCGAACCATCTGGTCCGCATGGCGAGGATCAACACCGAGATTCATAGCAACTTCAATGGTCTCGTCGAACTTGGCGGTGGCCCGCTCCTTGACCAACTTAACCGCCTCAGCAAGCGGATAGAACTTGTCGGCGTCGATGCCCTCACGGGTCTTCTGAATACGCTTTGCAATCTTGGTCATGGCTATCAACCCGTCACTTCCAGGCCCATGGCGCGGGCGGAACCCTCAACCATGCGCATTGCGCCTTCGATATCGGCGGCGTTGAGGTCGCTCATCTTCGCTTCCGCAATCTTGCGGACCTGCTCTGAAGAGATCGAACCGGCGCTCGACTTGCCCGGCGTCTGCGAACCCTTCTTCAGCTTCGCTTCCCGCTTCAGGAAGTAGGAGACCGGGGGCTGCTTCATGACGAAGGTAAAGGACTTGTCCTGGTAATAGGTAATGATTACCGGGATCGGCATGCCCTTTTCCATTTCCTGCGAGGCGGCATTGAACGCCTTGCAGAATTCCATGATATTAATGCCGCGCTGACCAAGTGCGGGACCGATCGGCGGCGACGGATTTGCCGAACCTGCCGGGACCTGCAACTTGAGCTGGCCTGCAACTTTCTTAGCCATTACTCTGCCTTTCTCATCTCGGACCGGATACCCGGCCCTTCATGCCGGCATCTGCCGGCGGCTGCGGTTGCGTGGTACGAGCTTCCGGGACACCGGCTAAGCGCCCTGCTCTTCCACGCGAAATGCCCCGAAGGGCAAAACTCAAACTTTTTCGACCTGGCTGTATTCCAGCTCGACCGGGGTTGCGCGACCAAAGATCGAAACTTCGACCTTCAGGCGGGCACGCTCCTCATCGACATCCTGAACGACACCATTAAAGGAGGCGAACGGACCATCGGAGACACGGACATTCTCGCCGATTTCGAAAGACACGGTCGCCTTCGGGCGCTCGACACCTTCCTGAACCTGACCGAGAATATGATCAGCCTCTGAATCCGGGATCGGAACAGGCCTCTGATCACTCCCCAGAAAACCGGTAACCCGCGGCGTGTTCTTGATCAGATGGAAGACCTCGTCATTGAGATCAGCCCGCACCAGAACATACCCGGGGAAGAACTTGCGCTCCGAATCGACCTTGCGGCCACGACGGACTTCCACGACCTTTTCGGTCGGAACAAGGATACGATCAAAGAAATGATCGAGGCCCTTCTGCTTGGCCTTCTCCTCGATTGCTTCCGCCACCTTCTTTTCGAAGTTGGAATAAGCATGAACAATATACCAGCGCATAGCCATTTTATTTCTCCCCTTTTTCCCGATCAGGCGCCGAGGTTGAGGATGAAATTCATCGCCAAACTCATCAGCTGGTCAGCAGCGAAGAAAAGAGCGCCGCCACAACCACCATAACCATGACCATAAGGGTCGAGATCACAGTTTCGCGCCGGGAAGGCCAAACGACTTTAGTCGTCTCAGCACGCACTTGCTGCAGAAACGTGAATGGATTGGTTTTCGATGCCATAAACTGCCCACACCTTTACGGCACGTAAAGCGGAAGTAACCAGCTCCACGCACCGCGAGTCTGTTTTGCATTACATATCATCGTTTTTCGCTCAGACAAGAGAAAAACGAAAATTTCTTCGATAGCGTCAACGCGCCCTGCCATGCCAGGCATTTGCAGAACCGCTAAACTGGCAGGGGCAGTAGGGCTCGAACCTACGACCTGCGGTTTTGGAGACCGCCGCTCTACCAACTGAGCTATACCCCTTCATCACATCCGGCTGCTTGCGTCACCGCGCCGCCTGATCCGATCTGGCGCCCCATTTACGGGGATGACGCCGTCTTGGCAAGAGTGTTTTTCAAGGAAACTCCACAGAAGGCCATGAAATACATGACTTTCGCCTGCTCACCGGACGACAGGCATTTTTAGCTGGGTTCAGGCGTAACAAAAAAGGCATGTGACACTCCTTCCAGGCCGACTCAGGCCCTCAGCGCCTCATTGTCCGGATCGAACGGGCTTTCCTCAACGACGGTCGCATCAAAGAGTTCACCGAGAATGCGGATTTTGAGCTTTGTCCCCGGCGTCGCATAGGCGGGGCTCAGCATTGCCAGCGCAATCGACTTGCCGATGCGCCAGCCGAAGCCGCCCTGGGTCGCGCGACCAGCCAGCTTGCCGTCAGCATCATAGATCGCTTCGGAGCCGCGCGCATCGCAATCGGTCACCCCGTCAACGACGAGCGTCGAGAATACGGCGGAAAGTCCCGCCTCCTTCTTCGACAGCAGCGCCTCCTTGCCGATAAAATCCTTCTTCGGCTTGACGAAGCGGTCGAGGCCCGATCTGTAGGCGGTGTATTCGATCGACATTTCTCGCTGCATGGCGCGATAGGATTTCTCCAATGCCATGGCACCCATGGCGCGAATACCGAAGGGCTTGATGTCGAACTCGGCTCCGGCCTCCATCAATTGGTCGAATATATAAGGCTGCATCGCGATCGGATGATGCAGTTCCCAACCAAGTTCGCCGACGAAATTGACCCGAAGCGCGTGGGCGCTTGCGGAACCGATCGAAATCGGTCGGCCCGTGAGCCAGCCGAAGTCGGCATTTTCCAGCGGCGTTCGCGTCAGCTTTTTCAAAAGATCACGGGATTTCGGTCCGGCAATGACAAGAACGCCCATCTCCATGGTCAACGGCTTCAGCGTGACGGAACCGTCAGTCGGCGCGAGTCTTGCCAGAAGGTCGTGATCATGGGCTTCCAGCCCCGCGCCGGAGACCAGATAGAAGCGGCCGGGCGCCCATTCATAGAGCGTGAATTCCGCGCGTACACCGCCCTGACCGCCCAAAAGATGGCACAGCGCGATACGGCCGCGCTTTTTCGGCACGGCATTGGCGAAGATAGAATCGAGAAATTCACGCGCGCCGGGGCCTGAAACCTCCATCTTTGCAAACGGTGTCATGTCGAGAATGCCCACTTTCTCGTGGACGTGCTTCACCTCGTTGCCGACATGCTCGAAATAGTTCGACCGCCGGAACGACCATTTTTCGACAATGCGGCCATCATCAAGCGGCGGCGCGTGATTGTGCGCGGTGATAACATCGGCACCAACGCCAAGTTCACTCTCATCGAGAGCATAGCCTTCCGGCGTATACCAGTTGGCGCGCTCCCAGCCGTAAACGGAGCCGAACACCCCGCCAAGCGCCTTCAGCCGCTCATAGACCGGCGCGGTCTTCAGCGGGCGCGCGGCCGAACGCTCCTCATCCGGGTAGTGCATGGTGAAGACATTGGCATAGGCCTCCTCATTCTTGGCAATGAGATAGCCCTCGGTGGCGTAAGGCCCGAAGCGGCGCGGATCGACACCGGCAAGGTCCACCGTCGGCTCGCCGTCGACGATCCATTCGGCCAACTGCCAGCCAGCGCCGCCGGCGGCTGTGATGCCGAAGGAATGACCCTCGTTGAGCCAGAAATTCTTCAGGCCCGGCGCAGGCCCGACAATCGGGTTGCCGTCCGGTGTATAGGCAATCGCGCCGTTATAGACCTTCTTGATGCCAACCTCGGCAAAGGCAGGAACCCGCGCCATCGCCGTTTCGATATGCGGCATCAGCCGGTCAAGTTCTTCCTGGAACAGCTCGTACTCGCTGTCGTCGGATGGCCCGTCGACATAACAGACCGGCGCACCGACTTCATAAGGCCCGAGGATCAGGCCGCCAGCTTCCTCACGCATGTACCAGGCGCTGTCGGATTCACGCAAAACCCCCATTTCCGGAAGGCCCTGTTTCTTCCGCTCCAGAATGTCGGGGTGAGGCTCGGTGACGACATACTGGTGCTCCACCGGGATGACCGGAATATCAAGGCCGACCATGGCGCCGGTACGGCGGGCAAAATTGCCGGTGCAGGAAATCACATGATCAGCCGTGAAAGCTTCCTTGTCCGTTTCCACATGCCACGTGCCATCGGCGTTCTGACGGATTTCGGTGACGGTGGTGTTACGCAGGATACGCCCGCCATTGTCGCGCGCGCCCTTGGCAAAGGCCTGAGTCAGATCGGCGGGCTGGATATAGCCGTCATCGGGATGCTGGATAGCGCCGAGGATGCCATCGGTCTCGCACAGCGGCCAGACCTCCTTGACCTCCTCAGGTGTGAGGAATTTGAAATCGACGCCGATGGTTTCAGCAATGCCCGAATAGTAAAGATATCTCGTCCATCCGGTCTTTGGTCATCGCAAGGCGGATATTGGACACCTTCGAGAAGCCGACGTTCAGACCAGTCTCTTCCTCCAGCGCCGAATAGAGATCCACCGAATATTTGTGAAGCTGGCCGACGGAATAGCTCATGTTGAAAAGCGGCAGCAGGCCGGCGGCATGCCAGGTCGAGCCGGAGGTCAACTCCTTGCGCTCGATCAGAACGGCATCGTCCCAGCCCTTCTTCGCCAGATGATAAAGCGTTGATACGCCGACAACACCGCCACCGATCACCAGAGCCCTAGTCTTCGTTGTCATCCGTTCCGCCTCTCAAGCTTGTCTTGACCGCCCGTCTGTCGGGCGTTGTTCCTGAAGACTATGCAACGGGTGGGAGAGCGGAAACAGCCCGTTTGCGACATGCAGTCTTGCGGGCGCGACGCGGCTGATTTTAGGCTCAGCGCTCGCCACCGTCATCATTTCCGGCATCTGGATGGTCGAACATTGGTTTGGAGACCACCTCCGGCTCGGAGTGCTCTTCGGGAGCATCGCGTTTCCTGTGCTTGCGGATCGAATCCGCCAGCTCATCACGACGCTCCTTTTGCGGAATGATATGCAGGTCACGCTGCGGATAGGGAATGGTAATCCCTCATCCTTGAAGCGCTCGAAGATCGCCACGCGGATATCGTTGCGCACGGCAATGCCGTTGAAAACGTCGGCCAGATAGACACGCACCTCGAAGTCGAGCGTCGATTCGCCGAACCCCATGAAGATCACGAACGGTTCCGGGTTTTGCAACACCAGCGGGTGACTGGTGCCGATATCCATCAGAATGTCCATCACCTTGCGCGGATCGCTGTCATAGGAAACCCCGATGGCCACTTCCGAGCGCCCCATCTGGTTGTGGTGCATCCAGTTTCCGAGGAAGCGTTGATGAGTTCGGAATTCGGCACAATAATCGACTGGCGCTGGAAGGTTTCGATTTCGGTTGCGCGCACCGAGATGCGCTTCACGAAGCCCTCCGTTGAACCGGACACGATCCAATCGCCGACCTTGAAGGGGCGCTCCACGAGCAGGATCAGGCCGGAAACAAAGTTGGACACGATCGTCTGAAGGCCGAAGCCGATACCGATCGAAAGAGCGGACGCCACCAGCGCAAGACTCGACAAATTGACACCGGCGGCCGAAATCGCCAGAAGCCCGGCCACAACGATTCCGAGATAGCTGATGCCGGTTTTGACCGAGTTCCGGACGCCGGCATCCGCGCGCGAGCGCAACAGCACATTATTGTCGAACCAGCCCTGGAACCAGCGGGTTGCGAGAAACCCGCCGATGAACAGCAATATCCCGATCAGAATGCCGCCGAGCGAAATCGTGATGGAGCCGACCGTGACCGAGGTCAGGTTGCTGGCTGCCCACAAACGCATTTCCTCATAGCGCACCCCCATGACAGAAGGATGAGCGGAATACCGATCAGGAGTGTCAGCGCATAGATCAACAATCCGCCCAGAAGCGACAACTGATCGGCACGCACAGCGGAAAGCTGGAATCGCTCAACCAGGTTTTTCCCGAAGCTGGTGCGAGCGATGCTGCCTGCTTGAGAGACGGCCTGCCCTACCAATATGCCGATATACATGGTGATCAGCACGGCGCCCGTGAGCACCACCTGTTGAGAGGCAAAGCGTGCAAGCGCAATATACCCGACAAGTGCGCAAAGGACGACGAACAGGCCGACGAGACGGGCTGAAAATGCAATTACGGAGGGGAACAGAATATCAATCGCCCGCGTGTGCTTTATCTCCGCATGGACCGGTGTACGTGGACGGATGAAGGAAATAGCCACCAGGATGCCGCCGATCAGCACCGAGGATATCAGGCTGCGCAGGACATCCAGCTGGACGCCCACGTCGAGCGTATCATTCAACACGCCAATCAGAATATCGCCCCAGTTGATGAAGGCCATCGCAGCAAAGGCGATCATCAGATTACGCGAGGCTGCATTGCCGATCGGCATCAGTCGCCATTGCGGCCGGCCAGGCGTCAGCACATTGCGAGACAGCAAGAAGACGAAAAAATGATCGCACCGGAAATATAGGTCTGCAGCACAAAGCGCTGCACGTCCGGCAGGAAAATCCCCATACCGACAAAGAGAACATAGGAGACAGCAAGAAACGCAAACAGCGCGAGACAAGGAATGACGGTCGTCCAGAAGGCCGCAAGCAGCCGGATCACATAATCGGGTTCCTCCATCTGGAGATCGAGTTTCGTGCGTTCCACAAAGTTTGTGGAAACCCGGTAGGCAAAAATGCAGCCAGAATCGAGAGCAGATTGGCCCCGATGAACTGAATACGTTTCGACTGCCAGATAAAACGCAGCCAGCCGCCGTAAGATGATTTGGAGGCCGCAAGCTGCCCCTGCCAGAGCATCGTGAAATCGGTCGAAAACAACGCCGCCAGATCGGTATGTTTGAAAAGCGCACGCGCAAACTGCTCGCGTCTGATCCGGGAAACAGTATCGGAGATTTCCTCGGCGGAGGTCGCAAGCTTGCCTACACGCTCAGCGAGCGTATTGATTTCAGAGCGCTGCGCCAGAAGCGCGTTGCGCTCCCGCGTTGTCACTTCCGGCTCCGGGCTCTCTCCAGGTCCTGGCGCGCTCCCAAGCTCTGTCAACTGGGCACGGACCTCGCCAAGCCTGGCCTGAATGGCGGTCTCGACCTTGGAGAGCTCACCCTGAAGCTGATCGACCTGCAGCTGAAGTTTTGCGAGTGAATCATCGCTATTGCTGACGCCGGAAACCTGTTCCGATATGGCTGAAAGCGTACTGGCATAGCCGTCAAGTGTGTTTACAGTATCGGCGACGAAAGGAGTGCTCGGCTGGCTGACAGCGTCATTCGGTTTTTGTCCGGTGCCCTTGGACGCCGCCACCGCTTGTGGCGACGTCGCCGTCTGCTGAGCGAAAGCGGGCGAAACGGCAAACGTATAAAACAACGCCGCAATCAACAAGGCGAGCCTGAAAGGTTCCCTTATCGCCGTAAGCTGCATCAAATCACGTCCCTCGATTAAGCGGTTTCCAGCCCGTCCATGACCGTCAAGCGCGTCTATTTCTGTCCCCAGCCAGTATTCTCATCATCTGAAAGGTAGGCCAGTTCCGCGCGCGTCGAACGCCTCTTCAGGATCGGATTACGATGCGGGAAGCGACCGAAGCGGGCAATCACCTCGCGGTGACTTTCAGCATAGTTCGAGAATTCCTCATTCCCCAATGTCGCAAACAACGCCACGGAGCGGTCCTGGTCGGCAAGGACTTCCGAATGTTCGAAGGGCATGAAGAAGAACGCCCGGCGTTCGGCCGGAACTTTCTCGTGCGCGCCGCTGGCAATCGCAAGCTTCGCTTCCCTCAGCGCCAACATATCGGTGGCAAACGCCATCGGTGTTGCACGGTAGATGTTGCGGGAAACTGGTCGAGCACGATCACGGCGGCGAGTTGAGCCTCAGGGCTTGCCCGCCAGACCGCACCGACATCACGCGCCAGCGCCCGGTGGGTCGAGAAAAAGCGGTAGAGGATGGTGTTGTCGAGCGCCGCGACATCGTCCGGATTGAACCAGTCCTTCGGCGTCAGTTCGTCAAACCAGAAAGAAAGCACCTGTTCAGGGCTGGTGACAGTTTCGATGAATTCACTCATTGCTTTCCTTCCGGCGCACAACAATTGCGTGTCGCAGCGTGTACGACGCTTGCGCATGACAGGCGCGAACGATACATTTTCATACACATCCGCTCAAGCAAGACATTTGAAGAGGCATGAATGCCTGAAATTGGGCCAACGGGCTCGCGGCGCGGTGTTACCGTCGTCACATCCCTGATTTTTGTCATTCTGCTTTTGATCGCGATCCGCGCGGCGGGCGGCTTCCTGAAACCCGTGGCGCTTGCCCTCTTCATCATCGCAATCACCTGGCCGATCAAGAACGCGCTTCAACGCTTCATGCCGCCGCTCGTGGCGCTTGCGATCACCGTCATCAGCACCATCGTGGTCTTCGTCATCTTCGCGACCCTGATCATCTGGGGCTTCAGCCGGATGGCCACCTCGTTCATCGACGCGGCATGGCAGCTTCAGGCCGCCTATCAGGATGCCGTCGCATGGCTCGGAGAACAGGGGTTCTCGGTTGCAAGCTCGCTCAACGATGTTTTCAATGTCGGCCTGATCGCCCGCACCGTGCGCCAGGTGACCGGACAGGCAAGCACGACGCTCAGCTTCTGGCTCGTGGTTCTCGCCTATGTCGTTTTAGGCTTGACTGAAGTGGACAAGCTCCGCCACAAGCTCAGCGCCCTGAGCAAGCCCGACTTTGCCTTCGCCGCCATCCGCATTGCCGACGCAACGGCCAAGAAATTCGGCCGCTATATGCTGGTCCGCACGCAGATGAGTGCGATAACGGGCGTATTGTTCTGGAGTTCTGCAACGCTGACCGGGCTCGATTTCCCGGTGGAGTGGGGCGTGATCGCCTTTGCGCTGAACTATATCCCGTTCATCGGATCGGTGATCGCTACCGTGTTTCCTTCGCTCTACGGCGTTATCCAGTTCGAGCACTGGGAGACGGCGCTGGCGCTGTTCGTCTGCCTCAACCTGATCCAGTTCGTCATCGGCAATTACGTCGAGCCGATGGTTTCCGGCTCGACGCTGTCGATCTCGCCCTTCGTGGTGGTGTTCTCGATCTTCTTCTGGACCTTCATGTGGGGCCTGTTCGGCACGTTTCTCGGCGTCCCGATCACGATTGCACTCTTGACCGCGTGCGAGAACGTGCCTTCGCTCAACTGGGTAACGGAAATCCTCGGCGGAAAGCGAAAACAGGTGCAGGCACAGACAACGGCGCGCGAAGACTGAGCCGCCTCCCCTGCGCCGCCATCTCACCACATCGACTTTGTCGCCCGCTCCGGCCATTCGCGATCATAGGTTTCCGCATCGAAGTCCGCAGCGCCTGCCACCTTCGTCATTTCACCCGGTGTTGGCAGTGTCTGTGGGTCGACATGACGCTCCGGGTTCCAAAGATCGGAGCGCATCAGTGCGCGAGCGCACTGGAAGCGATTTCGTCGATCGTCACCACAATAACGCTTCGGGGATGCTTGCCGTTCATTGCGAAGCTTTCGAGCAGGGACGGCTCGACGGCGACAACCGCCCGGCCGTTGATCCGCAGGGCATTGTTCGAACCGGGTATGAGAAACATCAGTGCGACGCGCGGATCTCGGACGATATTGATCAGCGAATCGACCCGGTTGTTGCCACGCCAATCCGGAAGTAGAACCGTTTTCTGGTCGGCGATGCGCACAACGGCCTGGGCATCGCCGCGCGGTGAACAATCGAGCCCTTCCGGACCAACGGTCGCCAATGCCAGAAACGGCGAAATCTCAATCATTCGCCGATATGCCGGAGTGAGATGCGCCGTCACCTTCTCAAGCGCTGTCTGCCCCGGTTCGCCATATACGGCCTTGAGGTCTTCAACGTTTGTAATGACTTTCATGCTTTTCCTTTTCCGCTTCAGCGCGGCCGCTCCGCCCTATCGCGGGTCATTCCCTTTTCGGCAAGCTCTCGCTCATATTCGGCAAACATCGATGCGCCGTCCTCGCCGAGTTCTCTCAGATAGGTCCAGGTATAGATGCCGCTGTCGTGCATATCGTCAAAGCCGATGCAGAATCGCATAATTGCCGGCGGGCTCAAGCGTCATGATCCCGACATTGCGCTTGCCCGGCACTGTCACCGCCTGGCCCGGTCCGTGTCCCTTCACCTCGGCAGACGGTGAGAGCACGCGCAGCATTTCGGCGGGAAGCGCATAGCGCTTGTCGTCCTCGAAAGACACTGTAAGGGTTCTTCGATCACGCGAAACCCTGATTTCTGTCGGTGCTGAGACCATTGTCATGTCCTGAGAATGCCCGATTTCACATGACCGTGTTTGGCACTTCACTTGACGCTTGCCAACCCCCGCGCCATCTTCGGCTGAAGGAGAATCCGCCGTGGATCAGCATATTCTGGAAAAAGAGCCTGTTACCGGCCAACCGGCGCCGATGATCGACCCATTTGGTCGGTCAATCACCTATCTGCGCGTTTCGGTGACGGACCGCTGCGACTTCCGCTGCACCTATTGCATGGCGGAAAACATGACCTTTCTGCCCAAGCGCGACCTTCTCACACTGGAAGAGCTGGAGCGCCTGTGCAACGCCTTCATCGACAAGGGTGTGCGGAAACTGCGATTGACCGGCGGCGAGCCCCTGATGCGCAAGAACGTCATGCAGCTGATCGAAAATCTCGGACGACGCATCCCCGAGGGCAGGCTTGATGAACTGACATTGACGACCAACGGCTCGCAGCTCTCCCGGTTTGCCGAGGGGCTTTATGCCGCTGGCGTGCGGCGTATCAATGTTTCGCTGGACACGCTTGATCCGCAGAAATTCCGGGAGATCACCCGATGGGGTGATTTCGACAAGGTGATGGCAGGCCTTGAGGCCGCCCGCAAGGCGGGTCTCAGGGTGAAGCTGAATGCCGTGGCACTTGCCGGTTTCAACGAGCACGAAATCCCCGAACTGCTGCGCTTTGCCCATGGCGAGGGCATGGACCTCACGCTTATCGAGGCGATGCCGCTGGGTGAGGTCGACACCGACCGTTCCGCCCAATATCTGCCGCTTTCAAAAGTCCGCCGCGACCTTGAAGGTCAGTTTACCCTGAGCGACGTCCCGATGACGACGGGCGGACCGGCGCGGTTTGTGCAGGTCGCGGAAACAGGCGGCAAGCTAGGCTTCATCACACCGCTTTCGCATAATTTCTGCGCGGCCTGCAATCGCGTGCGCCTGACCTGCACCGGCATGCTGTATCTCTGTCTCGGCCATGACGACAATGCCGATTTCCGCAAAGTACTGCGCGACCATCCGGATGATGATTCCGTGCTGCACCGCGCCATCGACCGGGCCATTGCTAAAAAGCCGGAAGCGCACAATTTCGAGCTCGACGAGACCCGCTCGCGGGTCGCCGTTGCCCGCCACATGAGCATGACCGGCGGCTAAGGCGTCGACGGCTGACACAGATCACTTTCCTGTCTCGTCATTCCTCTATAAGAACGAAAAACACAATAACGAGACGAATAATGCGCACCTCTTCCAATGTTACCGGCGCCGCCTTCATGATCGCGGCGATGGCCGGCTTTGCGTTGAACGATGCCACGGTCAAACTGCTGACCGAGGAAATCGGGCTCGGCCAGATCATGTTTTTCAGGGGCTTATCCTCACCTGCTTTGCCCTGCTGATCGCATGGAGGAGCCGCGTATTTTCAAGCTTGGGCGGTGTCTTCGATCTGCGCGTGCTGGCCCGCAGCGTTTGTGAGTTGGTTGCCGCCATTGCCTTTTGCAGGCGTTGAAGGCGATGCCGCTTGCCAATGCCGCCGCCATCATCCAGTGCCTGCCACTCGCCGTCACGCTGGGTGCGGCACTTTTCATGAAGGAGCCGGTCGGCTGGCGGCGCTGGAGCGCAATCACCGTCGGCTTTATCGGCGTGCTGATCATCATCCGCCCCGGTCCCGATGGATTTGAGCAGGGGCGGGCTTTGCCGTGATCGCCATGCTCGCCGCGTCCGGGCGCGACCTTCTGACCAAGACGATCCGTAACGACATCCCGGCCATCATCATCACGCTGGCAACAGCCGGACTGCTGACGATCGGCGGCGCGGTTCTCGGTACAGTCGAGCAGGACTGGAGCATGATGACATGGCCGATCATGTTCAAGCTGGTGCTGGCAGCCGTCTTTCTGCTTTCCGGCTATCAATTCGTCGTCTTTGCCGTGCGTCTTGCCGATATCTCCTATATCGCGCCGTTCCGCTATGTCGGCCTGCTATGGGCCACGCTGCTCGGCATGGTCATCTTCGCCGCCTACCCCGGTATCAACGTGCTGGTCGGCGGCCTGATCATCGTTGCAGCCGGTCTTTACTCCTTCCACCGCGAACGCAAGAAGGGGCTGGCACCGCTGGCCGAGACCGGCCAGCCGGTCGCGTCTGAAGGCGGCGGCCCGATCGTCAAGGCGGAAGTGCAAATGCTGAAGGATAAAAAATGACCACCCCCGCCCTGCCCGCCGTGATCCTGGCCGGGGCGCGTCACGGCGCATAGGCGTGGACAAGGCGGAGCTGGTGCTTGATGGTGAAACCCTGATAGCGCGCGTTCATCGCCGGATCGCGCAACAGGCTTCTCCGGTGATGGTCAGCCGACATGGCCACGGTACGACCGATCCCTCCGGAACGATCCCTGTCACCGATGCCTCAACCGGCCATCAAGGCCCGCTTGCCGGCATTCTTGCCGCACTCGATCATTTGCAACAGACCGGCTCGCAAGCAACCCACATGATTTCGGTTGCGGTTGATACGCCATTTTTCCCGAATAGCCTGGTGGAGCGGCTTTCAGAGCCTCAACCCGCCAGGGACGAAATTGTCCTTGCGGGCTCGAAAGGCCGGGCGCATCCCGTCTTCGCGCTCTGGCCGGTTGTCCTTCGCGGTGATCTCGAATGCTGGTTTTCTGACCGATCAAACCGCCGGCTGATGGACTTCATCGGACGGCACACCAGTCAGGTTGTCGATTTTGCCGCTGTCACAACGCCGCAAGGCCCGGTGGACCCGTTTTTCAACATCAATACTCCCCAGGATCTCGATACCGCACGGCTGATCGCAAAGATGATGACGGACAGCCGGTAGCGGTTGCGCTTTGAACGATCACGGCATAGAGCGTGACCGACACGGAAAAGGGCGACCGCAATGACAAAGAAGATCGATGAGGAAAAACTGGCGGAGGCCTATAACAGGGCCCTGACGCTTGAAAAGGCAGGCAAGCTTGCCGAAGCAGCCGAAGCCTATCGCGAAGTCCTTGCAATCGACCCCGACGATCACGGCGGCGCGGCTGTCCGTCTTGCGGCGATCGGCTTTGGCGAAGTGCCGAAAAAGGCACCCGATGCCTATGTCGAGACGCTGTTCGACCAGCATGCCGAGGATTTCGAGGATATTCTCGTTGACCAGCTTGGCTATTGTGTGCCGATGATCATCCGCCAGCGGTTTCAGGCGCTCAGCATCGGTCCGTTCGAACGCATGCTCGATCTTGGCTGCGGCACGGGTCTTGGCGCCAGTGCGCTGCGCGACATGACAGGCGAGATCACCGGGCTCGATATCTCCGAGAACATGGTCGAAATCGCCTATGAGAAAGAGCTCTACGACACGCTGTTCGTCGCCGAGGTCGAGGAATTTCTACATGACGATGGCGAAGAGGCGTTCGACCTGATCGTCGCCGCAGATGTGCTGCCCTATCTGGGAACGCTCGACGCCTTTTTCTCCGGGGCTGCCAAGAGCATCGCCGGTGGCGGCGTTCTGGCGTTTTCGGCAGAAACCCTGCCGGATGAAACGCTGAAGGGACGCGATTACATGGTCGCCCCGCATCACCGTTTCGGTCACAGCCTTGCCTACCTTTCCGCAAGTCTCGAAAAGGCAGGGTTCTCTACGGTCGAAGTCACCGATATCAATGTGCGCTTTGAAAATGGCCAGCCAACACCCGGCTACCTCGTGATCGCCCGCTACTCCGACGCGTGAGAGCGTCGGCCGGCCAGAAAATAACGCCATGGCATATACCAGTGCCAATCGTCATCCAGCGTTTCGGGAACCGGATCGAAACCGTGTGTGCCACCCGGTCCGCAGCGCCCGACGCGAAACAGCGTGAGAAAGCCGCCGGCCCAGAGCCCGTGGCGGGCAATCGCCTCATAGCCATATTCCGAGCAAGTCGGCAAATGGCGGCAGGACTGACCGATCAGGCTTGAGAATGTCAGTTGGTAGAAACGGATGATGCCGAGCCCGAACAGGCGTCCCGGCGTCTTGCTAAACGGTCCCTGCCAATTGCGCGACGTCGTTTTCGCGTCGCCATGGGTCTCACACATCGTGCCCGGCGGCCTCTTTCTGGTTCGGGGTGCTTGCGTCGAGCGTGTCGAGCGCTTTGACAACAGCCTCAAAGGTCAGCATCACAGAGCCATGACGCGCCGGATAGTCCCTGACCGGCAACAGGCAGCGCATTTCCGCAAATCGGCCTTCCGGCCCCTCGCCACCCTCTTTCAGCATCGCACGCATCTCGATGCGCGCACGTCTGATCTCGTCCGGCGTGGCGCCGATCACACAAGCAGCCATGATTGCCGATGACGCCTGCCCCAGAGCGCAGGCCTTCACCTCATGGGAATAGTCGCTGACCTTGCCATCGGACATGTCGAGATAAACCGTCAGCCGTGATCCGCACAGCCTGGAATGGGCGGAAGCGCTCGCATCGGCACCTTCAAGCACGCCCAGCCGGGTGACATTGCCGGCATGGCTCAAGATCCGGGCGGAATAGATATCGTCCATTTTCGCTTTCCGTGACGCCTTGCCCGTAAGCGGGCCTGTGCAGATTGATTACAGGAAAACATGGGATTTCGGCAAGAGCGCGGCAAGACCCAGAGGGAATTGCCAAGCGTGGCCACCCGGTCTATCACCTCCGGGCAACGACAGGAAAAAGCATGATGAATTTCGCAAAGCCGCCGAGAGACAAGGCCCTTCTTGACGAGGCCACCGCCTTCACCCCCGTTTCGACGACAAGGGGCTCGTCACCGCCGTGGTCACTGATGCCCGCGACAATGCGGTGCTGATGCTTGCCCATATGAACGACGAAGCGCTGTCGCTGACGCTCGAAACCGGCTTTGCCCACTATTACAGCCGGTCACGCGACACGATCTGGAAGAAGGGCGAGACCTCGGGCAATCTGCAAAAGGTGGAACAGATACTCACCGATTGCGATCAGGACGCTATCCTGCTGAAGGTCTCGGTTGCCGGCCATGACGCGGCCTGCCACACCGGCCGTCGTTCCTGCTTCTATCGCGAAGTGACAGCCAAGGATGATGCGGCCGCGCTGAAAAGCATCGACGACCACAAGGCCTTCGATCCCAAAACTGTCTACGGCAAATAAGCCTCTCGCACTCAGCCGGCGATATAAGACTTGATATGCTCGGCCTCTTGCTCGACCTCGCGGATGCGTGACTTGACCACGTCGCCGATCGAGATGATCCCGATAAGCCGACCATCGACCTCCACCGGCACATGGCGGAAATGCCTTGTTGTCATCACCTCCATCAACTCGTTGACGCTGGTGCCCTCGTCACAGCGATAGACGGTGTCGGTCATCTCTTCAGACACCGGTGCGGCCAGACAGCGCGCACCATGCTTGCCGATGGCGGCGGCAAGGTCACGTTCCGTAAAATGCCCGCAATCTTGTTGTCATCATTCACGATCACAACAGCGCCGATGCGGTTTTGATGCAGGATGACAGCCATTTCCGAGATCGGCGTCTGAGCCGGCGCCGTCACAACCGACCTGCCCTTTTCGTCCAGTATCATTCTGACAGTGATCGCCATAAAAACCTCCTCGTTTTCAGCTCCCAAGCGCATTTCCGCCTGTCAGGAAATGTGCACGAAAAGATGGTGCATGAGGTTTTTGACGATTGCAAGCAAACGCTGGGCGGAGGAAAATCGGGCTGTCCCCTCAAAACACCAGGGTGCGCGGGGTCCTGACATCAAAAAGCGGGAAGGCGAGAAACCCGAACAGGAAGCCGCCCACATGCGCCTGCCAGGCAATATCGGCAGCGCTTATCCCGACAAAGCTGACGCCTGCGGCAACGAGCAGATTGCCGACAAGCCAGACCAGGACGAAGGCGCGGGCCGTCGGATCGGCGAACACTTCGCCGATGGTCAGGCGTGGCGCCAAATGCGCCTGCGGCAGGAACCGGCCGCCGCTGAAGACGAAACGGCAGGAAGCCCCATATAGGCGGAAACCACGCCGGACGCTCCGATCAGAACGCTGACCGCGCCCCAATCCGTGGCGGCGAAGAAAAAGGCCGAAGCCGCCGAACTTGTCACCCATAGCAACAGGAAGCGCAGCGCGCCAATGCGCTTTGCAACCGGCGCACCGAAAATCGACAGCCAGATGGCGTTGAAGATGATATGCGTCCAGCCACCATGCAGAAACGAATAGGTCAATGGCGACCAAAGCCATGCGAAGCCCTGATCCGAGAGCGGGTGTGCATAACGCACCGGCAGAAAACCGAAATCCTGCCAGATCATCATGTTGGTGCGATAGTCGAAAACAAACTGTTGAAGCAGGAAGATCGCAAACAGCAGGCCGAGCGCCACCAGCACCGCCGGAGGCAGATTGATCGGCGGCTCGCGACGTTTCCGCGGCCTGAAGGGATCGCCGCCGGTCCGCGGTGTCTGCATGGTCTTGCTCCTGTTCGCGCATTGAATATCTGATGGAAAGGCGTTTGAAAAGCGGCGACGGGCATGACAGAACGGTAAACTGGCGCTTGGGTTCAGGTGGAGGCAGGTTCACAAAAATCGCCAGCCCGGCAAAAACTTAAACGAATATTAACTGCAAATTGATCACAGTGCTGGCAAGCCTAGCAAAGGGCGAAGGCGGCCGGTATCATGCCGCCACGGCTTCGCCAGGAAACAACAACCGCCAGATTTCGCAAGAGTTTTTCGAATGCAGAGACAGGCCACCCGCCGCTTCCGTATGAGCCGGTTTTCGAACGTCGCGATGCTTTTCGCGGCATTGATGATTCTTATCACCGGCCTCCCCGTGCACAACGCCCGCGCTGATTCCAATGACGCCGCGATCGTGATCGACGCCCACACCGGTAAAGTTCTTTACAGCGAGGCGCCCGATGCGCCGCGCTATCCGGCATCGCTGACCAAGATGATGACCCTCTACATGGTGTTTGAGGCGCTCGATGAAGGGCGCATCACGCTGAATTCTAAGATCCCGTTTTCCAAGAATGCCGCTTCCGAGCCGCCGACAAAGCTCGGCATTCCCGCCGGCGGCAGTGTCACGGTGGAAACCGCGATCTACTCTCTGGTCACCCGTTCGGCCAATGACGTCTCGACCGCGCTTGCCGAGTATCTCGGCGGGTCGGAATCCAATTTCGCCAGGATGATGACCAACAAGGCGCATTCGCTTGGCATGACGCGCACGACCTACCGCAATGCACACGGCCTGCCGAACAGCGCGCAGAAAACCACGGCCCGCGACCAGGCCCGCCTCGGCATTGCGCTGCGCCAGCATTTTCCGGAATATTATCACTATTTCGGTACGCGTAATTTCAAATACGGCAAATACAATATCGGCAATCACAACCGCTTGCTTGGCCAGGTCAAGGGCGTCGACGGTATCAAGACCGGCTACACCAACGCTTCGGGATACAATCTGGCCACCTCTGCCGTTTCCGGCAATCGCTCGATTGTCGCCGTTGTCATGGGTGGTGCAACTTCGGCCAGCCGGAATAAATGGGCAACGCGACTGGTCACGACCTATCTGCCGAAGGCTTCCAATGGCCGCGGCGGCAATTTTGTGATTGCCCGCGCCGGCAGCATGGTGTTCCCGGAAAAAGGACCGATCCCCTACCCGCGTCCAGCGGCAGAGGGTGGCGTCGCGCTTGCCTATGCAGCAAACGACAATGCCAAACCGGCAGCAGCGGCGGGTCTCACCGGCGTTCAGGCCGAGCTCGTATCCAACGTGCCGCTGCCGAGCGCCCGCCGTCCGGCCGACAATGACGATGGTCTGAGCGTTGAGGACGTTCTGCAGACAGCCGACAACGCTGTCGATGCCGTGGGCGATGCAATCATACCTTCAGCCCAGGCTTCCGAAAGCGTACCGGACACATCTATCAAGACCAGTTCGATCAGTCAGCCGCGTGGCTGGGTCGTGCAGGTTGGAACCGCAGCGACTGCGGAAGATGCACGCGCGATCCTCATCCGTACCCAGGGAAAGGCCGGTGGCGCACTTGAAGAATCCGAACCCTTCGCGCTCGCCTACAACAACGGCGGCCAGGAGATATACCGGGCCCGCTTCGGTGGCTTCCCCGACCAGGAAGAGGCGGTCAGAGCCTGCCGTGCGCTGAAGCGGAATGGCGTCAGTTGCTGGGCCAGTCTGCAGTAGCGCGCAAGAACAGTCCGGTACTGTCAGACACTGGAGCAAAAATAGTGAATAAAACGCCGGTCCACATCGCGGGCCGGCGTTTTCCGTAAAGGGTTTCGAAAGATTTAGCCGGTAGCTTGTTGGTAAGGTTTCGGAAAGCACAAACCAAAAATGCTTCCGATGCCACACAATAGCCCTCTATCTGTCCTGCGTAGCTATGGGGATTGACGTGAACAGGAAACAGCGTTCCGGCATGATGTCAGGCAATACCGAACCCTCAACCGCGCGTCGAAGCGGTTTCAACCCTCTCCATGAAGCAGCCCAGAAGTTGGCGGAATATGCCCGGTTTCAGGGGCGCTACAAGGCGCGAGAGCTTGTCGGCCTGCTGACGAGCCAGGGAGAGCGTGCAGCGCGCGCCGTACAGCCAGCCGCCCGTATTCATCTCTTTATTCAGAGCGAAAAACGTGGCCGGGCACCGGTCAGTCTCAGGCTCCGGTAACCGTATCTAAAAGCAAGAACCGGATACAAGAAAGGCGCCTTCCGGCGCCTTTTGTTGTTATCCAGCGCCTGAAAACACTACATCTTGACGGCCGAAATCTGGATTTCGACGCGACGGTTCTGAGCGCGGCCGTCCGGTGTCGCGTTCGAGGCGATCGGATTTGACGGGCCGAAACCAACAGCGGAGATCCGGTTACCGCTTACGCCGCTCTGGATGAGGTAGTTGCCAACGCTGTTGGCGCGCTCCTGCGACAGCCGTTGGTTATATTCCGCAGAACCGGTTGAATCCGTGTAACCATTGACGTTGACGGCCGTGCGGTCATATTTACGCAGCACGGTCGAAACAGCGTTCAGCGTCGAGTAGAAGTTTGGCAGGATCGTGTACTGGTCCGTTGGGAAGGTGACGTTGCCGGGCATAATCAGCGTCAGCATGTCGCCATTGCGAACCACGGAAATGCCGGTACCCGCGAGCGAGCGGCGGAACTCAGCTTCCTGATTGTCCATGTAGACGCCGATGCCGCCACCAGCGAGCGCGCCAATGGCGCCGCCGATGGCAGCGCCTTCGCATCGCCGCCGACAGCCAGGCCTGCAAGTGCGCCAAGCGCGCCGCCTGCAAGCGCACCGGTACCGGTGTTGTTGTTGACGGTCTGGCCCGAATAGGGATCCGTGGTGGTGCAACCGGCAAGAAACGCAAAGCCTGCTGCAGCAATGGTCATTTTTTCAGCATGATGTCCCTCAGATGTGAATCTCGCTCAATCTCAAGCCGCGCTATTGCGGCAATCATATGGCGAAAGTGCCTGCCAAATATGGTTGTGGCCCGATAACACGAACCGGGCCACAGTATTCAAGGAAATCAGAAGCGCGATCAGTTGACCGCAGTGGTGGCCGAGCCGGCAACTGCCGGCGGTGCAATCCTGATTTCAACACGACGGTTCTGTGCACGCCCGTCGGCTGTGTCATTCGAAGCGACAGGATTGGCCTTGCCGTAACCAACCGGCATGATGCGCTGCGGACTGACACCGCGCTGGATCAACGCACCAGCAACGGCGTTGGCGCGCTGCTGCGAGAGCTTGAGATTGTAAGCGTCCGAACCGGTCGAATCGGTATAGCCATTCACGTCAAGATCGGTGGCATTGTATTTCTTCAGCAAGCCGGCGACCACGGTGAGAGACGGGTTGAATTCGGGCACAATGTCCGAGCTATCCGTTGCAAAGGTAATGCTCGAGTCGAAGACCAGCGCGATATATTTCGGCGTGCGTATAATGGTCACACCCGTGCCTTCAAGCTGCTGACGCATCTCCGCTTCCTGCGTATCCATGTAGGTAGCCGGATCACTGACGGAAATGTTGGTGACCGATACTTCATTGGAAGCCGGGTTCACGCTGTTCTGCGTGTTGGCCGCGCAGCTTGCGAGCAGCGCGGTTGCACAAACGGCCAGAATTGTTTTTGGTGACATGTTTCCCCTTCAGGAATTTCAGAATCGGCTGTGCCGATCACTACATATGATTGCCTATATCAACAGTATGGACACGGTTTAGCAAGTTTTTCCATGCTGAGTGAATGCAAGCCGGTACTTGCTGCCGCCTTCCCCGTCAGTGCTCTATCGCGGCAGCGTCGTGCATTTCCGCGTTCAACAACCTTTCTTCGTCAGCTTTCGGCTTGGATAGTCGAGCGAGAATGAAATAGGCCACCGGCGTCACATACAACGTCACCAGCGTGGCAAACCCCAGCCCGCCGACAATCACCCACCCAAGTGCGATGCGCGCTTCTGCGCCTGCACCTGATGCCAGCACCAGCGGAATGCCGCCGAGGACGGTAGAGATCATTGTCATCATCACCGGCCTTAGGCGCAACATGGTTGCATGCTCGATCGCATCGCGTACGCTCTCGCCTCGGTCCCGCAATTGGTTGGCAAACTCGACGATCAGAATACCGTTTTTCGCCATCACGCCGATCAGAAGCACAAGGCCGATCTGCGAATAGATGTTGAGACTGGTTCCGGTCAAAAGCATGGCGATCACGGCACAGCCAATTCCGAAGGGCACCGTCGAAAGGATGATGAGTGCGCTCCACATGCTTTCAAACTGGGCTGCCAGCACGAGAAAGACGATAATAATCGCAAATCCGAAGACCATAGTCATGCCCGACGCATTTTCATCGAGAGCGGCGGCCTCGGCCTGCGCCTCCACATGGGCACCGGCAGGCAATAGCGGCTCGGCCAGTTCAAGCAGGCGCTGATAGGCATCGCCTAGCGCCACATCGGGGCCGAGGCTTGAAGACAGCGAAACCGCGGCCTGCTGCTGTTCGCGCTCGAGCGTCGGCGCAATCGACTTTTCTTCCAGATCGGCAATGGTCGACAATGGCACGATGCGACCATCGCCTGTCCGCAGGAATACATTTCTCAGGTCGGTGGGATCATCGAGTTTGCGCGTATCGGCACGCAACTGAACATCATAGGAATCGCCCTCGATGAACACCTCACCGACCGACCGACCATCGAGCAAGGCGATCAGCGCCTGGGACAGTCCGGCGATATCGATCCCTAGATCGGCGGCCCGGCGGCGGTCGAGCGTCAGGGCGAGCTGTGCCTGCGAAGCCTCGTTGGAAAGCCGTGGCGCAGAGAACATCGGATCTTCTTCCATGGCTGCGACGAGCGCACTCGCGGCTTGCGAAAGCCTTTCATGGCTTGAGCCCACAAGCGCCACGCTCAGTCCGTTTCCGGCGCCGCGAATATTCAGCGAATTGGGCTGGAAGGCGAAGGCGCGCACAGCGGGATCCCCCGGCGGCCGCGTTCACATCGCGCGAGATCTCGTCCTGTGTGCGGGTGCGTTCACTCCACGGCGCAAGCGTCATCACCACGAAACCACTGTTGGTATTGTTGCCGAAGCCGGAGATCGAAAACACGCTTTCAACCTCACCGCTGTCGATCAGCGGCTGCAGCCGTTCTTCCACCTGCTGAATGCGGTCGCGGGTGTAATCCAGGCTGACGCCCTGCGGCGCAGAAACGCGCATCAACAGCAGTGAACGGTCCTCGCGCGGCAGAAGCTCTGTCGTGAGGTTGGCGTAGGCGAGATAGGCACCGAACATCAGCAATCCGGCAAGCGACAGAAGAACCAGCGGAGCGGCCAGCGCCCATCTCAGCGTCACGGCGTAAAACCGCGCCAAGAACTCCCCATCCGCGCCACAGGACCGGGCGTCGCATCCTCGTGGTGAACCAGAATGCGGGAAGCGAGCATCGGGCACAGCGTCAGAGCCACGAATGAGGACAGCATCACCGAAAAGGCGAGTACAAAGCCGAACTCGCGGAACAGACCACCCGCCTGCCCCGGCAGGAAGGAAAGCGGCACGAACACGGCGGCAAGGGTCGCCGTGGTGGTAATGACCGCGAAGAACACCTGCCGTGTGCCCAGAACCGCAGCGGCTCGCGGCCCCATGCCCTGCGCGCGCAGCCGCACAATGTTTTCGAGCACGACAATCGCATCATCGACGACCATGCCGGTTGCCAGCACGATTGCCAGCAAAGTCAGGATATTGACTGAAAAGCCCGCGAGATAGATCGCGGCAAGGGTCCCGACAAGCGCGACAGGAAGGGTGATTGCGGGAATGATGGTCGCGCGCCAGTCGCGCAGGAACAGATAGATGATGGCCACCACAATGAGCGCGGCCAGCAACAACGAACGCACCACCTCCTCGATAGAGCCGGAGATAAACACCGCATCATCGCTCGACACCTTGATCGTGGTGCCCTCTGGCAGGTTCGGCGCGATTTCGGCGACCACACGGCGCACACCCTCGGAAATCTGCAGCGTATTGGATTTTGCCTGCCGGACAATCCCCAGTCCGATCCCCGGCTGGCCGTTATAACGCAGCGCCGTCGCTGCCGTATCCGGACCAAAGACGACGGTGGCAACATCGCCCAGGCGAACATTTTCAGCAATGCGGAGACCGGCAAATTCTTCCGGCGTGGTGATGTCGGCCGTCGCCCGAACACCGAGCGCCTGGGTCGTGCTGGTCAGCGACCCAGCCGGAACATCCCAGGAAATATCGGAGAGCGCGGCAGCCAGATCGGCCACAGAAAGACCGCGACTGGCAAGCGCTGCCGGGTTGATATCGATACGGAATATCTTGTCGCGTTCGCCATAGACCTCGACATCGGCAACACCCGGAACGGAGGCAAACCGATCCTCGATTTCGTCGGAAACAAGCTCCGTCAGGTCGTCAATACTCAGAATCGACGAGGTGATGGCCAGTCGCATCACGGGCTGGGAGTCTGAATCCGCCTTGACGATGCGTGGCTCATCCGCATCATCCGGCAATTGCCCCTGAACCTGACCGACGGCATCACGCACATCCATCGATGCGACATTGATGTCTGTGTCGGTGCTGAATTCCAGCGTCACACGGCTCGATCCGGTTGATGAGCGTGAGGACATTGCCTGCAATCCGGGCACGCGGGCAACCGCGCCCTCGATCACATTTGTGACCTCGCGGTCGATGGTCTCAGGGGCTGCGCCGGAATAACTCGTGCGCACGGTAATCACAGGCTGGTCCACGTCGGGGAGTTCGCGCACCTCGACGCCGAAAAAGGCAGCCAGCCCCGCAACGACGATCAGCGCGTTAAACACCAAGGCAAGTATCGGACGGCGCACGAAAAGCGCGGTAAACCCGTGCTCGCTTTCGTGCTCCGCAATCACCTTTGCACTTCGTCACGCGCATCGCTAGAAGCAGCTTCGGTGGCATTGTCGGCATTTTCGTCATGGGGCGTCGTCTGGTCTTTCTGATCATCCTCGCTCATGACGCACTCTCCGCCTTGGTCCGGCTGCGCCCGTCGGTTTGGCTTCCAGTGGTGATATCGGTGACTGACGCGCCTTCCCGCAGTCGCTGGATGCCTTCGGTGATCACACTGTCGCCTTCACCGAGATCGGCATCGACCAGCACCGCATCGGGGTCGCGCTGAATGATGCGGACGCGGACTTTTGTGGACTGGCCTTCAGCAAGCTGCCAGACATAGGCGCCCTCGGAATCCCACTGTATCGCGAGCGGGTCGACCGCCGGATAGACATCGCCGGGGAAGCGCATGGAGACATCAAAGGACATCCCGGCGCGCAGTGCATCGCCTTTATTGTCAATGCGCGCACGGACCTTGAAGGTCCGGCTCGCCGCATCGATACGGTTGTCGACAGCTTCAACCTCACCGTCAAACATCTGCCCCGGCGCCGCCACCAGACTTGCCTTCACAGGCGCACCCGGCCGGATTGCGGTTGCGAAACGCTCCGGGACCGAGAAATCGACAAGAATCGTCGTCCGGTCATCAATGGTGACAATCTCGGATGAGGTCGTGATGTAGTCTCCGACATTCACCCCGACAATGCCGGCAGAGCCGTCGATCGGGGCCGTGATCCTGCGGCGTGAAAGCGCCAGTTCTGCAGACTTCAGATCCAATTCTGCGGATCTCTGTGCGATCTCGGCATTATAGACTTCGAGGTTTGAAATCGCAGACTTGATACGCTGATTGACCTCCGCCTGGCGGGTCGCGCTTTCCAGTGCCACCTGAGCCAGATCGCGGGCCAGCACCTGTTCGCGGTCATCGAGAACGGCAATAACCTCGCCCTGTTCAACCGTATCGCCGGACGAGAATCATCAGTTCCCTGATCGTGCCGGCTTCCTCAGGCAGCACGGTGACCGAGCGGATCGCCTCACCACTGCCGATTGCCGTCAGCTCATCATTCACGGTTCCGGTCTCCACCGGCGCGGTTACCACCTGTATCCCGCCACCGGCAAACCCGCGGGACGGACGGGCATCACCGCCGCCAGCCTCATTGCTCAGGACGCCATAGGATGTAAGGAGTGCGCGCCCGCCGGGCGCCAGAAAGAACCAGGCCGCTGCCCCGATTGCCAGTACGCACACACTGACAGCAACCTGTTTGTAAAAACGCATTAATGACTCCGGCATGAAGAAGATGCCGGAAACGCCGGCAGACGCAAATGGGAGAATTATGAGTGGAAGTATCCAGATCACCCACCGCTCTGCAAGCTATGGAATGAAACCTCACAAAATTGTAATCTTTCTTGGATAGCCAAGAAAGCTCTGATCCGCTTCCCGGCATGGAACAGGCTTCGTCTGTGCATATTTTGTTCTCAACGCGATGCATGCCTTCACCTTTGCGTTTCGAGCCACTAGATTGACTTCATGAATCAGGGCCAAGACGACATTCCGTTTTTCGATGACGATGAACCGCGTAAACCGGCGGATAATTCCGCTCCGACTCAACAAAGCGGGTTTGCTGCGCGCGCAATGGCGGCGCGGCGCGCGCCCGACGCACCGGACTATCTGAACGGGCTTAACCCGGAACAGCGCGATGCGGTCGAAACCATCGAAGGACCGCTTCTGGTGCTGGCGGGAGCGGGAACGGGCAAGACACGGGTTCTGACCACCCGTATCGCACATATCCTCGGATCCGGCCGGGCATGGCCGAGCCAGATCCTCGCGGTGACCTTCACCAACAAGGCCGCGCGGGAGATGAAGGAGCGCATCGGTGTTCTCGTCGGCGGTGCGGTTGAAGGCATGCCCTGGCTTGGCACCTTCCATTCCATCGGCGTCAAGCTTTTGCGCCGCCATGCCGAACTTGTCGGCCTGCGCTCCGATTTCACCATTCTGGACACCGACGATGTTATCCGTCTGATCAAGCAGCTCATTCAGGCCGATGGGCTTGACGACAAGCGCTGGCCGGCCCGTCAGTTCTCCGCGATGATCGACGGCTGGAAGAACAAGGGGCTGACGCCGGAGCTGATCCCCGAAGGCGATGCCCGTGCCTTTGCCAATGGCCGCGGCCGCCAACTCTACCAGGCTTATCAGGATCGGCTGAAGACACTGAACGCCTGCGATTTCGGCGACTTGTTGCTGCATCCGATCCGGCTTTTCCGCGAAAACCCGGATATCCTGAAAGAATACCATCGCCGCTTCCGCTATATTCTGGTGGACGAATATCAGGACACCAACACCGCGCAATATATGTGGCTGCGGCTGCTGGCCCAGCGGCCGGGCGAAGACGACGGTCCGGTCAACATCTGCTGTGTCGGCGACGACGATCAGTCGATCTATGGCTGGCGCGGCGCAGAGGTCGACAACATCCTTCGGTTCGAAAAGGATTTCCGCGGAGCAAAGGTCGTCCGGCTGGAGCGCAATTACCGCTCCACAGCCCATATTCTCGGGGCGGCCGGCAATCTCATTGCCCATAATGAGGGGCGCCTTGGCAAGACGCTGTTCACTGAACGCTCCGACCCTGATGACAGCAAGGTTCAGGTCCATGCGGCCTGGGACCCGAAGAGGAAGCCCGCGCTATCGGCGAAGAGATCGAGCAGTTGCAGCGCAATGGCGAGCTTCTCAACGATATGGCCATTCTGGTGCGTGCGTCCTTTCAGATGCGCGAGTTTGAAGACCGCTTCGTCACCCTTGGCCTCAATTATCGGGTCATAGGCGGCCCGCGCTTTTACGAACGGCTCGAAATTCGCGACGCGATGGCGTTTTTCCGCCTGACCTGCCAGCCGGCCGACGATCTGGCGCTGGAGCGGATCATCAACACCCCGAAGCGCGGTCTCGGTGACGCCAGTGTGCGCAAGGTCCATGATTACGCCCGCGCCCGTGACATTCCGATGCTCGCGGCAGCCCGCGAGATGATCGAAACCGACGAACTGAAACCGAAGCCGCGCAAGGCGCTGTTCGACGTCGTCAGCCAGTTCACGCGGTGGCAGGAGCTGCTGGAGACCACACCGCATACCGAGCTGGCCGAGATCATTCTGGAGGAAAGCGGCTACACCGAGATGTGGCAGAACGACCGCTCCGCCGAGGCGCCGGGGCGTCTGGAAAACCTCAAGGAACTGATCCGCTCGATGGATGGCTTTGAAAGCATGCGCGGCTTTTTGGAGCATGTGTCGCTGGTGATGGACGTCGACAAGAATGAGGATATGGATGCCGTCTCAATCATGACGCTGCATTCCGCCAAGGGCCTGGAATTCAAGACTGTGTTCCTGCCGGGCTGGGAAGAGGGTCTTTTCCCCACCAGCGCGCGCTTGACGAAAGCGGCCGCGCCGGACTGGAGGAAGAGCGCCGCCTTGCCTATGTCGGCCTGACGCGCGCCAAGCGCAACTGCCACATATGGTTCGTCTCCAACCGGCGCATTCATGGCCTCTGGCAGTCGACCATGCCCTCGCGTTTTCTCGATGAGTTACCGGAGGAGCATGTGGAAGTCGGCGAGACCGAGGTCTCTTATGGCGGCTACGGGCAATCGCGCTTCGACCGGGCCGCACCGTTCTCCAATACCTATGCGACGCCCGGCTGGAAACGTGCCCAGGAAAACCGCACCGATGCGACACGGGATAACTGGGGCACACGATCTGGCCACGCGGTCGAGCGCATCGGTTATGGTGAAAGCGGCCCTAGGGGACGGACGATAGAAGGCGAACTCGTTGCCCGCAGCAGCGAGGAAAAGCCGTCGCGGTTCTCGGTGGGCGATCGCGTGTTTCATCTGAAATTCGGCAATGGAAACGTCACGGCGATCGAGGGCAACAAGCTGACAATCGAATTCGACAAAGCAGGTCAGAAACGTGTTCTGGACGGTTTCGTTCAGCCGGCATGACGGCGCATGAACCGTTTCGGCGAAGTTGCCGGGCCACCGCGCACCTTGCTCGCCAAGGTGCAAAAAGTTCGGACATAATTTTAGTTATTTAACCTATCGTTATTTAGTTTTAGCTTACATAATGACCGTGTTTCGCTTGCGCGCTCAACGGTATTATTAGCACCATGCTATTTTATTAAAACGCATAAGGTCTCTCCACAATATGCAGACGGCAACCCGAAAGACGCGATGGCTCGGCAAGCGTGTAGCTGGTGTTTTCTGTGCGGCTATCGTTTTTGGGATTTCTGGGTCAGCGTTTGCTCAATCGCAATCCCTGCTCCCGCTCGACCTGTTCAAGAGCAGCCCGGTTGCGATGATACTGATCGAGCCGCTCAATGGTAAGATCATCGCAGCCAACCACGCCGCCCAATCGCTCTATGGCTGGACCGCGAATGAATTCCGCAAACTTTTCCTTGCCGACCTGAACCAGATGTCGAAAGAGAAAATCCGACTTCAGATTGACGAAGCGCGAAACGGCCGACGACACTATTTCCTATTCCCCCACCGCTTCAAGGACGGCTCGGTACACACGGTGCGGGTTTTCTCCTGGCCGGTCATCCAGCAGGAAAGGACAATCCTTCTTTCAGTCATCTCTGAAGCGGGCGATCTGAACACCGGTAACGAGCCGCTGGCCAATTATTCATCGAACCTCGAGGATGCTGTGCGCCAGACGACGGCAGAACTGCGGCAAACCGATGGTCTGTTGAACCTGACGCTCATTTCCGCAGTCGCGGTGCTCTCCTGCATTGTCATCATGCTCGCCATCGTCCTTACCCGCAGACGCAGGCTTGTTCGGGAGCTTGGCAGACAGCACCTTCTCTTGCGGGTCGTGATCGATGCAATCCCCGACCAGATCTACTTCAAGCGTCCAAACGGCAAGCTCGAGGCCTGCAACGAGGCGGCGGCCGAATTCGTGGGCATGCCTGTGGAGATGATCGTCGGCAAAACCGACAAGGAGATTTTCGGCCAGAGCAGTGACGCACTGCTGATTCAGCAGGTATTCAGCGACGTCAACAATCAGGGCAAGCTGGTCAATCAGGGCGAGGTCACCAATTCGGCTGGCCGGAAATACACGCTCGAGATGATCAAGGCACCCGTCATCGATGCCCGCGGAGAACGTCTCGGTTCCGTCAGCGTCTGGCGCGACGTCACCGAACGCCGGCGCACCGAGGCCCGTATCGAAGCGCTGGCCTATTACGACCCGCTGACGAAACTGGCCAACCGCGCCAAGGCACAGGAAGTCCTTTTCGGATTTCTGGCAACCCACCGGGTGGACAAGCAGTATATGGCGATTGCGATTTTCGATCTCGATAATTTCGCAGCCGTGAATTCCATCTTCGGTCATGCAATCGGCGATGCTTTACTGCGCATCACCGCAGCACGAATGAACAGCAAGCTCGACCGGGGCAGTTTCACTGCACGCGTTTCCAGCGACGAATTCGTCGTGCTGCTGACAGCGCTCGGCACAGACGAGAATGCCGCACGCGCGCTGGCCCACAAAAAATCGAGGAATTTCACGAAACCCTCTCGCGCCGGACCTTTATCAGCGGCAACCAGATCACCCCGAGTGCAAGCGCCGGCGTGGTGCTTGTCCAGCCCGGTGCCGAAAGCGCAGACGAAGAGCTTCGGCGCGCCGATCTCGCCATGCACAACGCGAAATCGAAAGGACGTGGAAGCATCACCTGGTTCCACACCGAGATGGTGTCGGATATCGTGTCCAGGTTCAATGTGGAAAGCGAACTGGAAAAGGCGCTTCAGAACGACGGTTTCAGCCTCTTCCTGCAACCCAAGATCATTGAGGGTGCGACCGGGCGGCACTTTGAGGTTCTCCTCCGCCTCAACCATCCCGAACGTGGCATTGTCGGACCGGGCAGTTTCATCGATGTCGCCGAAACGACGGGACTTATCGTTCCGATCGGAGCGTGGGTTCTTGAGCAGGCCTGCAAGATGCTCGCCCAAAACCAAGACCTGCACCTGGCAGTCAACGTCTCTGTACGCCAGTTTCTGCGGGAAAGGTTCGTGACCGACCTTGCCGACCTTCTTGCGCGCTACCCGTTCGAGCCGGAGCGACTGACGCTCGAAATGACCGAAAGTCTGATGATCGTGAATTTCGATCTGGCACTCTCGCAGTTGAAAAGATCCGTGACCTCAAAATCAGGCTTTCGATCGACGATTTTGGCACCGGCTACTCTGCGCTCGTCTACCTCAAACAGCTTCCCTGGACGAGTTGAAGATCGACAAGACCTTCATTGCCGGCGTCCCGCATGACAGCAGTGACACATCATTAGTCGCGCTGATCATTACCATGGCCCATCATCTCGGCATTTCCATCGTTGCCGAGGGGTTGAGACCCGCGAACAGGAGACCTGGCTCCGTATGCAAGGCTGCGAGGGTCTCCAGGGCTTCCTGTTCAGCCCGCCCAGGCCCTGCGAACATTACCTGCAATCTTCAAAGTGACCGCGTTCCTCTTTCATTGTCTTGTTCTATCGGAGAAGTGTCATGAAGGCCCTTTTGCTTGTTGATATCCAAAATGGATTCTGCCCGGGCGGCAACCTCGCGGTTGCCGATGGCGACGCCGTGGTGCCGATCGCCAACCGGCTTATTGAGGGCGGCGGGTACGATATCATTGTAGCCTCGCAGGACTGGCACCCAGAAGGCCACGGTTCGTTCGCCTCCGCCCACCCGGGAGCAAAGCCTTTCGAAATGGGCGAACTTTCCGGAAAGCCACAGATGATGTGGCCGGATCACTGCGTGCAGAACACCGATGACGCCGCGTTGCATCCGGAACTCAACCTCGCTGCGCTCGACTTCGTGCAGCGCAAAGGTGAGAACCCGAACATCGATTCCTATTCGGCGTTTCGGGACAATGACCACCACGCCGCTACCGGCCTTGACGTCTATTTGAGGAAAACAACGTCACCACGCTCGACATTGCCGGCCTTGCCCTCGATTTCTGCGTCAAATTCACAGCTCTCGATGCCCGTGAAATGATGCCCGGTGTCAGGGTCCGCCTGATCCTTGAGGGTTGCCGGGGCATAAGCGAGGAAGGCGTCGAGCAGGCGCTTGCTGAAATGCGCGAGGCCGGCGTGGACATTATCGATGTTGCCACCGGCGACCGCAGAGCAGATTAAGCCGGCATTTCCAGTGCAGCGATTTCGTCGCCGAAGGTTTCCATGCGTTTCATCAACAGGGCCTCTGCGTCTTTGAGACCGCTGTTGTAAAAGACCGGCGCGAATTCACGTGCGATGACTTCGGCGAAGAGTTCGGACTGCAGACTGCCGATCTCGCAGTCGAACTCTTCTGCGCAATAGTCCTGCAGCCGTTCGGACAGAGCGGCCTTTTCCCGGGCATTGAGCTTGATCATCCTGATGTGTTTCCTCTCGATTGATCACACTATCAATTCCTCTCATTTGTGCACGGATGTGAAAGACGGTAAACGGGTAAAACACCACTTAGCTTGCCTCTTCTTGGCCGCTTCGGTATTCGGGATACCGCACGAACTGCCGCCCCATGACCAGGAGATTTTTCCACTTGTCAGAGACCACGGAGTTTACGAGCGGCCTTCGATCCGGCTTTGTACCCGCCCTTTCGGCGGCCCCTTTCGGCATGCTGTTCGGCGCGGTTTCCGTCGCCGATGGCCAGAGTGTTTTTGAAACCGCGCTGATGAGCATCACCATCTTTGCCGGTGCCAGCCAGCTCGTCGGTGTAGAGCTGTTCGGACAGCGGGTCGCACCCTGGCTGATCATCGTCTCGATTGTCGCGGTCAATTTCCGCCATGTGCTCTATTCGGCGGCGCTGACGCCGGTGATTTCGCACTTTCCGCTGCCGAAGAAGATGATCGCCTTTTTCCTGATGACCGATCCGCAATTCGCGGAGGCGCTCAAGCGCCACGAGAAGGAACAAGGTGTCACCTTCTCCTGGTATCTGGGTGCCGGCCTCGTTCTCTATATTCTCTGGAATATCATGACTCTGATCGGTGCGACCCTGGGCGGTTTCATCAAGAACCCGGAAGCGCTTGGTCTCGACGTCCTGCTGCCGATCTATTTCCTCAGCCTCGTGATGGGCTTCAGAAAGCGACCGAACTATCTACCGGTTGTTGCGGTCAGCGCGCTCGGCTCGATTCTGGCCTATGCCATTGTCGGTTCGCCCTGGCATGTCAGCATCGGCGCGGTTGCCGGCATTCTGCTGGCCGCGATCCTGCCACCGGGCGCAAAAAGGAGACGGCACAGTGAGCGATTTTACCAATGAGCACATGATCCTCGTGATCCTGGGCGCCGCTGTTGCGACCTATATGACGCGTATCGCAGGCTACCTTTTGCTGTCCGTGGTCTCCGATATTCCGCCGCGCGCCGAGGCTGCGCTCAACGCCATTCCTGCGGCCGTGCTGACCACGCTGGTGGCACCGGCCTTTTATGCCGGCGGATGGGAAAGCAAGCTTGCGATTGCGGCAGCCCTTGTCACGGGGCTGCGCTACGAATCGCCTCTGCCGATGATTGCGGTTGGTTGGTCGACAGTGATGATCTGCCGCTATTTCATCATCGGCTGACAGGTCGCGTCGCCTGCTCCAGCCAGGCGCGTTCAGAGTCATCGGAGATAAGCGGCATCAGCTTTTGCGCGTTTCCGTGTGGTAGGCATCGAGCCACGCGCGCTCGTCATCCGTCAGCAACTCCGGCATGACCAGCCGAAGATCGATCGGGCACCATGTCAGCGTTTCGAAGCCCAGCATCGGTATTTCGCCGCCTTCAATCGTCTCGGCTTCCTTCACCAGAAGCAGATTTTCGATGCGGATACCGAAATCGCCGGGACGGTAATAGCCGGGCTCGTTTGACAGGATCATGCCCGGTTTCAGCTCCGGCGAACCGAGCCGGGAAAGCCGCTGCGGCCCTTCATGAACTGAGAGGTAGGAGCCAACGCCGTGCCCCGTGCCATGGGCATAGTCGACACCCGCCTTCCAGAGAGCGAGGCGGGCCAACGGGTCGAGATCCATACCGCGCGTGCCGGCAGGGAAGCGGGCCGTCGAAAGCGCGATCATGCCTTTCAGCACCAGCGTGAAGAAACGTCGTTTTTCATCATCTACCGCACCGATAGCCAGCGTGCGGGTAATGTCCGTCGTTCCGTTTTGATATTGTGCGCCGGAATCGACCAGATACATCTCACCACCCTGAAGGTTGCGATCCGTGTCGGTGGTCACACGGTAGTGGATGATCGCCGCATTGGGACCGGCGCCGGAGATCGTGTCAAAGGAAATGTCGCGCAGCAGGTTCTGCATGCGCTCGCCGGCAGACGCTCGCGCCGTCTCCAGCGCCGTTGCAGCCTCGATTTCGCTGACCGTTCCGGGGGCCTGGTGATCGAGCCAGCTCAGGAAAGTCACCATGGCCGCACCGTCTTGCACATGCGCAAGGCGCGTTCCGGCCTGCTCGGCGGTGTTTTTGATCGCGCGCGCAGAAACGACCGGATCGGCGGCATCGATGGCTCGCCCACCGGCATCCTCAATGACCTTGAGGGCGGCATAAGGAACGGCAGAGCGGTCCAGCATGACTGCGTGACCCTCGCGTGCAAGAGCGGCCAGATGCGCTGAAACGGCTTCAGGCGCTTCAAGCCGGGCGATCGTGTGAATATGTGATTCCGCCTCGCCGGAAACCTTTTCCGATGCCAGAAACAGCGTTGCACTGCCATCTGCCTTCACGATTGCGCGCGACAGCGGTGCAGGGGTGTGGGCGACATCATTACCGCGAATATTGAACAACCAGGCAACCGAGGTCGAGTCGGCAATCAACACCGCCGCCGCCTGTTTCTTGCGGACCGCCTCGGCGACCAAGGCCAGCTTCTCCGTAGCCGGGGCACCCGCAAATTGCAGCGGCTGAACCGAGACCGGTGCGGATGGCGATGCGGGCCGGTCATCCCAAATGCAATCGACAGGGTTTTCGCCAAGCGGAACGAGTTCGCCGCCGATCTCGCGCAGCGCATCCCTCAGGCGCTCCACTTCGCTCGGCGTATGCAGCCACGGATCGACACCGAGACGCATGCCTTCGGGACGATTCTCAGTGAGCCATGCAGTGGGTGGGCACCCAACCAGATCGCCGCCAGAGATCAGCGCAGGATCGGTCTGCATTTTTAGCTGCGCGGTATAGCGTCCGTCGACGAACACGATCGCAGTTTCCGCCATCACCAGCGCTATCCCGGCAGAGCCGGTAAAGCCGGTGAGCCAAGCGAGCCGTTCGGCAGATGGAGGCACATATTCTCCCTGATATTCATCGGTACGTGGCACCAGAACCGCATCGATACCAAGGGGCGGGAAAAGTGCTCGCAGGGCCTTCAGCCGCGGTGCGGCCTGCTCCGGGCGGGCGGAAACGTCGTAGGACTGAAACATGAAAATCACCAATCAATTTGACCGGCGCGACGATAGTGCGAAACATGCGGCATCACAACAATCCGCATTTGCCGCTCCGGACCCGGCGCCGAATGCTCCTGCCCTCAACTCAGGCACAGCTGCACAAAAATCATGCATCGTGACGGGTATTTTACGGACCAACCAAAACCACATGCGTTTTCTGCATAGCTCCCATTCGGCTGCCCACCTGCCTGAAGCATGAGCCGCAGTCTATATTGCAAACAGTTGATTGATGAAGGCTTCGCGCCGGTGATGATCAGAAGGATCAGGGCTGATAGCCGCGAAGCAGAATGGATCTAAGGACGGAATGGCCGTCCGACATGATCCGCCAGAAAAGGAGAACTAAAATGGGTTTCTTCCGCACCGCTTACAAGAATATCGCCAACGCCCGTCAAAGCCAGGCCAACCGTTTCGTCAACGCCGAACTTCTGAAGCTCGATGACGAATCCCTGAAGAAGATCGGCAAGTCGCGCGCTGACCTGCGTCGCAACTCCAATACCTCGATGCTGTTTTAATCGAGACGATTTCGGCGCGTCTCAGCGCCGTGCAGACCCCGCGAACTGCTTGAGCGCCCTCCCCGCTCGCGGAACGCCGCAGGTCAGCAAATAAGGGCCATGCCGCAAGGCATGGCCCTTTGTTTTTGCCGAAACGTTGGAGGCTTAATCCATCTCCGGAAACAACAACTCGACAATATAGCTCGCGTCAAAACGGGTATCGAGCATGCCGTAGGTTGAGCGCCAGCCAGCCGCCAGCCGGGTCTCAAGGAAGGCATCAGCGATGCGCCCAGCACCAAGCCGGTAAAGTTCTGCGGCACCCGCAGCCAGCGCAAGCTGCTCGATGAAAATCCGCGCGGCACTTTCATGGCTCTTGCAGAGCGCCATCGCCGCCCTCAGCAATTCGACAATCTTGGCGCCCGATGCCCCGAGGTCCCGTGCGATCACCTGGAAGACGGCCTCGAACAGATCGCTGCCGTGTTCGACAACGCGCCGAAGGTCCAGCGCCATCATGTTGCCCGCACCGTCATGCAGGGCAAGGCCGGGCGCATCCCGGTAGTGACGCGCAATCGGACGTTCCTCGACAAAACCGTTGCCGCCCATGGCTTCCATGGCTTCAGCCACCACGGCCGGGGCGATCTTGGTTGTCCAGTATTTGGTCACCGGCGTCATCACCCGGGCATAGGCGGCCTCCTCTGCGCTGTCGCGGGCCCGGTCGAAGCTTTCGGCGAGCCGGAAGGACAGCGCTCCGGCAGCAGCCACATCGAGCGCCAGATCGGCGAGGACCCGCGTCATAAGCGGTTGCGCAACCAGTGCGCGCCCCTGAATTTTCCGGCCACGCGCTGCATGGGTCGCTTCGGCAAGAGCGGCGCGCATCAGCCCGGACGCCATAACGGCACTGTCCAGACGCATCAGCGTCAGCATGTCCAGGATCGTCCTCTGGCCCCCGTCGGGCGGGCCCAGCAGGAAACCGAAGGCATCGGAAAACTCGATCTCGGCTGCCGCATTCGAGCGCAGGCCGAGCTTGTCCTTCAGCCGCTGATAGCGCAGCGCATTGGTCCGCCCTCATCCAGAAGGCGCGGCACCAGAAAGCAGCCGGGCTTACCATCAACATCGGCGAGCATGATGAAGGCGTCGCTCATCGGCGCCGACACGAACCATTTGTGGCCGGTCAGGCGATATACGCCCTCGCTGACACGCACCGCTTTGGTGGCGAGCCCGCGCATATCGCTGCCAGCCTGTTTTTCGGTGATCGCCAGCCCGATGGTGGCGGAGTTTTTCTGCGACTGGGCACGATTGGTCGAATCATATTTGCGCGACAGGATTTTCGGCGCCCATTCATCCCGCAACGGCGGAGAAGCTGCCAGCACGGCAAGAGAGGCCGATGTCGACGACAACGGCTCGAGGTGCCCGCATTCAAGTTGGGCCGTCAGGAACAGGCGAACGGCCCTGAGCTTATGCGCCTTCGATTTCGAATCGGCATCGCGTGGCGGCTCCCAGAGCGAGGAATGCAGGCCCGATGACATCGAGCGGCGCAACAGCGCATGCCATGCGGGATGAAAGCTGACTGCATCCAGGCGCTCACCGGCAAGGCCATGGGTTTTCAGATGCGGCGGACTGTTGTTCGCCATTTGCGCCAGTTCCTGCGCCTCCGGCGATGTCACAAACGTGCCGATCGTGTCGAACTCGTCACGCAGCGGCCGCGCCAGATTGCGGGTCAGATCGCCCAAAAGCGGGTCGGAATGAAAGGCGTTGTACCCGCTCCAGGGCTTCGGCTGGTTCAACGTCCGGAAAACATCATTGTCGGTCATTGCCGTTTACGCACTTCTCTTTGAAGACAGGTCACAGAGTTGGCACGCTTCGATATGATCTGTCAAAGCTTGCAGCAAAGCCGGTGAGCCAGTATAGACCGCAGGACTTCAAGCGATAGACCGCACGGCCTCATATGGAGGAAAGCTCAATGGTCTTCTTTCCCCACCGCCACCTGATCGGCATCAAGGGCCTTTCGCCCGTTGATATCGGGACACTTCTCGACAAGGCCGAAGAGGCCATAACATTCAATCGTTCACGCGAAAAGAAAAACAGCGTGTTGCGCGGGCTCACTCAGATCAACCTGTTCTTCGAGGCCTCAACTCGGACACAGGCCTCATTCGAGCTTGCCGGTAAACGCCTCGGCGCCGATGTGATGAATATGTCGGTTGGCAATTCATCCGTGAAAAAGGCGAGACCCTGATCGATACGGCGATGACGCTGAATGCCATGCACCCCGATGTGCTGGTGATCCGCCACGTCTCCGCCGGTGCGGCAGAACTTTTGTCACAGAAAGTTGCATGCTCGGTCATCAACGCCGGTGACGGCGCGCATGAACATCCGACTCAGGCGCTGCTCGATGCCCTCACCATCCGTCAGGCGAAGGGCAGGCTCGACAATATTGTGGTCGCGATCTGCGGCGACATCCTGCATTCGCGCGTCGCCCGCTCCAACATCATTTTGCTGAACACGATGGGCGCACGTGTGCGCGTCGTCGGACCGGCAACGCTGCTGCCCGCCGGCATCCGCGATATGAGCGTAGAGGTGTTCGACAATATGGAAGACGGGCTGAAGGGTGCCGACGTGGTGATGATGCTCAGGCTACAGCGTGAGCGCATGTCCGGCGCCTTCGTGCCATCTATCCGGGAATATTTCCGCTTCTGGGGCCTCGACAACGAAAAACTCAAGGCCGCCAAGGACGACGCACTGGTGATGCATCCGGGGCCGATGAACCGGGGCGTGGAAATCGCCTCCGATGTTGCCGATGGCCCGCAGAGCGTGATCGAAAAACAGGTGGAAATGGGGTCGCCGTGCGCATGGCCGTTATGGAAACGCTCATGCTCTCGGACAATGGAGGTGCGCGCATATGAAACCGCTTGTCCTGAAAAACGCCCGCATCGTCGATCCCTCACGCGACCTCGACGAAACCGGCACAATCATCGTCGAAAACGGTCGTATCTCCGCTGCCGGCAGCAATGCCGCCAATCAGGGCACACCCGATGGGGCGGAGATTGTCGATTGCGGCGGACTCATTGCTGCCCCCGGCCTCGTCGATGCCCATGTGTTCGTCGGCGAGCCCGGCGCCGAACACACCGAAACCATCCGCTCGGCAAGTCTTGCAGCAGCGGCCGGCGGCATCACCTCGTTTATCATGATGCCCGACACCAATCCGCCGATCGATGATGTCGCGCTGCTGGAATTCGTGCTGAAAACCGCCCGCGACAAGGCCGTCGTCAATATTTTTCCGGCGGCAGCGCTCACCAAGGGGCTTGCCGGCCTCGAGATGACCGAGATCGGCCTGTTGAAGGGAGAAGGCGCGGTGGCCTTCGCCAATGGCCGTTACTCGCTTTCAGATAATCGCGTGTTGCGCCGGGCGATGACCTATGCCCGCGCCTTTGACGCCGTGGTGTCGCTGGAGCCGCGCGACCGCTATCTGAGCGAGACCGGCGTGATGAACGAGGGGCTTTTTGCAAGCTGGCTCGGCCTTTCCGGCATTCCGCGCGAGGCAGAGATTATTCCGCTGGAACGCGATCTGAGGCTCGCAGCACTCACCGGTGCCCGCTATCATGCAGCCCTGATCTCCGTGCCCGAATCCGTAGAAGCGATCCGTGTGGCGGGTGAACGCGGCGCATTGGTTTCGAGCGGCATTTCGATCAACAATTTGACCCTCAACGAAAACGACATCGGCGAATACCGCACCTTCTTCAAGCTGACACCACCGCTGCGTCACGAGGAAGACCGGTTGCAGATGGTCGAAGCGCTGAAAAACGGCCTGATCGATATCATCGTCTCGTCGCACGACCCGCAGGATGTCGATACCAAGCGTCTGCCGTACTCCGACGCCGAGGACGGGGCCATCGGCCTTGAAACCATGCTGTCGGCAGCACTTCGCCTGCATCATTCGGACGAAGTGCCGCTGATGCGCCTGATCGACGCGATGTCCACCCGTCCGGCGAAAGTCTTCGACCTCGACGCAGGCACGCTTCAGCCCGGCGCCCGGGCCGATATCACGCTCATCGATCTGGAAGAGCCGTGGGTCGTCACGCCCGACCGGCTGGTCTCGCTTTCGAAGAACACGACGTTTGAAAATGCCCGCTTCTCTGGTCGCGCCGTGCGCACCTATGTCGCCGGCATATGCGTTTATCAGGCGAGCTAAGAGAGGAAACGGATCGTGGGGGATATATTCGCTTTCGGGCTGACGCCGGTGCAAGCACTGATCGTTCTGGGTATCGGCTACCTTCTGGGCTCCCTGCCCTTCGGCTATCTGATCACCCGGGTATCGGGGCTTGGCGACATCCGCGAGATGGGCTCCGGCAATATCGGCGCGACCAATGTGCTGCGCACCGGAAAGCGTCATCTGGCCGCTCTCACACTCCTGCTGGACGCATTAAAGGCCACCTTCGCTGTAATCATCTGTGCCAAACTCTATGGCCCAAACGCGGGCCTGCTGGCCGGAGCGGCAGCGTTCATCGGCCATCTGTTTCCGGTCTGGCTCGGCTTCAAGGGCGGCAAGGGTGTCGCAACCTATATTGGTGTGCTGCTCGGCATCGCACCGGCAGCCGTGCTGATCTTCGCTTTCGTCTGGCTGCTGGTCGCCCGTATTTCGCGCTATTCATCACTGTCGGCACTGGTGGCCACACTTGTCATTCCGGTTGCTCTGTGGATAATGGGTCAACCGCAAGCTTCATTAGTGATGGCGATCTTAACAATCATTTCCTGGTGGCGGCACAAGACCAATATCGAGCGTCTGATTTCGGGCACGGAAAGCAGGATCGGAGACAAGGGGTGACGGATAAAGAGGCTTCCGGCGGCAATGCAAGCGCTGTGGCGCTGCGCCGAGACATGGAAGCCAGCCGTTGAGACCCGCCGGCATATCGCTTTCGACGAGCCAGCGCATTGCTTGGCTCCGACTGATCAGAAGCGACAATGTCGGCCCGGCAACATTCCGCGAACTCATCAACCATTGCGGCAGTGCCGAAAACGCACTCCAAATGCTGCCCGAGCTGGCAAAGCGCGGCGGTGCAATGAAACGTATCCGCGTGGCCGGCATCGTTGAGGCGGAACGCGAGATGGAAATTGCCGCCGACAATGGCGGACGTTTCGTTGCTATCGGCGAGCCCGATTATCCACCGGCATTGCGCGCCGTCGACGGTGCCCCGCCGCTTCTGGCGATGTGCGGCAGCGGTGAAACCGCAACCCGGCCGACGCTTGGTATCGTCGGCGCCCGCAACGCCTCGGTTGCCGGTGCAAAGTTCGCGGCCATGGTTGCCACTGCGGCAGCAGGCGCAGGCTATACCGTCGCCTCGGGCCTTGCCCGCGGCATTGACGCTGCGGCCCATCATGCAAGCCTGAAGCACGGAACGCTGGCCGCACTGGCCGGTGGGCTTGATCGCGTCTACCCGGCGGAGAATGCAGAGCTTTACCGCAGGATCTGCGCGGAAGGCGGCGTTGCCATCAGCGAGATGCCCTATGGCTGGGAGCCGCGCGCCCGGGATTTCCCCGGCGCAACAGGTTGATCGCCGGATGCGCGCTTGCAGTGGTCGTCGTCGAAGCCGCGATGCGCTCCGGCTCTCTCATTACAGCGCGGCTTGCCAATGAATGCGGGCGACTTGTGCTCGCCGTCCCGGGATCCCCGCTCGATCCGCGCGCTCAGGGCTGTAACGGACTGATCAAGCAGGGCGCCATGATCGTCTGCTCACCCGAAGACGTTCTGGAGGCGCTTGCACCACTGGCCAATATGGAACTCCCCTGTCCGGCAATGCCGGTGAGGAAACAGAACCGGAGGGAGGGCTGCCTGTCGAACCCGGTGAAGACGACCGTCTCCGCGTTGCCCAGGCGCTGGGACCAAGCCCATGCGAAACCGACGACCTGATCCGCTTTACAGGTGTAAGTGCAGCGACGGTTCAGATGATCCTGCTGGAACTCGATCTTGCTGGCCGGCTGGTCCGCCATCCCGGCGGTCGAATATCACTGCAGTAACAGCATAACGCTCCGGGACCAGACCATAGGCAGAACGGACGACTGGAAACACTGCGAGCACGATGTAAGCTTATCTGACACAAACCGATGCAAGAGGGCCATCATCGGCAAAGCGCGTTTACCCCTGATTTCAATGACAGCTGGCATAGGTGCTTGTTGGATTTAAACGAACGGGCGAAGCCTGAGGCGGCACCGACACATCCTGATATCGCAGCTCCCGTTCCCCGAAATAGTCCTTGATGATCGTATAACCGCTGGTAACCCCGCACTCGTCTGCAAGATGGCCGAGGGTAATCCTCCCCTTTTTAACGGGGCTTTTTGGTAGAATTCACGCAGCCATTTTCAGTTTCTGTGCGGGTGTCATTCCGCCGATGCCCATATTGGGTCGCTCGTTGTTATAGCTCCATAACCATTGTGTGGCGAACGCCTGCGCCTCTTCGATACTCTCGATGATGTATTGGTCAAGCCATTCGTGTCGTACTGTCCGGTTGTAGCGTTCGACATAAGCGTTCTGCTGCGGCTTTCCAGGCTGGATGTAATTCAGCGCAATGCCCTGATTTTCAGCCCAGTCCATAAGCCTTCCACTGACATATTCCGGGCCATTGTCAACACGTATTGCCAGCGGTTTGCCGCGCCACTCAATGATCTGGTTCAGGCTACGGATGACACGCTCCGCAGGTAGAGAGAAATCGACCTCAATGCCAAGCCCCTCACGGTTAAAGTCATCCAGAACATTCAAAAGCCGAAACTGCCGGCCATCGGCCAGCCGATCCGCCATAAAGTCCATGGACCAGACCGCGTTCGGCGTTGTCGGGACATTGAGTGTATCCGGTTTTTCCCGTTTCAGCCGCCGGCGTGGCTTGATCCTGAGGTTCAGCTCAAGCGCGCGGTAGATGCGATAAACACGCTTATGATTCCAGCGCCGTCCCTGTACGTTCCGCAGATAGAGAAAACAAAGGCCAAAGCCCCAGTTCTTCTTTGCCTGCGTCAAGCCGGTCAGAAGATCGGCGATCTGTTCATTCTCATCATTGCGTTTGCCTTTGTATCGGTAGCAAGTTTCGCTGACACCGAACGTTCGGCAGGCAAGTGCTATGCTCACCCCACGTATCGCCACGGCTTGCGCGGCCACCTCCCGGCGTAGAGATGGCCGCGTCATTTTTCCCAAAGCCTCTTTCAGCAGTTCGGTTTGCATGCTCATCTCCGCATACATCTTTTTCAGACGGCGGTTCTCGTCTTCCAGCGCTTTCATCTGGCTGATCATCGACGCATCCATGCCGCCATATTTGGCCCGCCATTTATAAAAACTCGCTGAACTCATCCCGTGCTCCCGGCAAAGTTCAGGCACAGGAACGCCACCTTCTGCCTGACGCAGAATGCCAATAATCTGTGCTTCGCTAAATCTCGTCTTTTTCATCAAAATCTCCTCAGAGCCGGATTCAAAAGTTCATGATGGGAAACGATATCGTGCGAGGCGTCTGGTCATCACCCTGATGCTTGCGATGTTGACCCATGCTGTGGCGCTTGCGATGGACTTTTCCCAATCTTTGGCCAGTCGACGGCATCGACCGAACCAGCCGAAGGTGCGCTCGACCACCCATCGGCGTGGCAGAACCTCAAAGCCTTTCGCTGTGTCGGAACGCTTGATGATCTCAAGGTTCCATTGGCCGCATCCGCGCAGCGCTTTTCGCAACTTCTGCCCGGCATAGCCGCCATCTGCGAAGACATGGCGCAACCAGGGGAAACGGTAGCGGATGGCTTTCAGGACATCGGGCGCACCGTCGCGGTCCTGGATATCGGCAGCATGGACAAGCACGAACAGCATCAGCCCGATCGTATCGGTGATGATGTGGCGCTTGCGGCCCTTGATCTTCTTGCCGGCGTCGTAGCCCGAGACCCCGCCACTTTCGGTGGTCTTGACACTCTGGCTGTCGATCACACCGGCCGTGGGCGAGGCCTCACGCCCCTCCAGTTCGCGCGTAGCACAGACAAGCAGATGGTTGATGGTCTGCCAAAAGCCGATATCGCGCCAGCCATAGAAATAGCCTCGCACCGTGGAGACCGGAGGAAGTCCTTCGGCAGTGCCCGCCATTGACTGCCACTGCCCGCAATATAAAGGATCGCGTTCACCACTTCCCTCATATTCGTTTTCCGTGGCCGCCCACCGGGCTTGGCCAGCGGTATCAGTGGAGCAATTACAGCCCACTCACGGTCCGTCAAATCGGTTGGATAGCGAAGGCGATCCCGGTTATGCTGCAGGCGGGTGATATCATTCCAGGGCATGCGATCCTCCACGTTCTTGGCAGAGGTGGTTGAATCACATCCTTCTGATATCACTCAACAACTTTTAAATCGGGCTCTCAGTCATAAAACCCGAGAAAATTCTACTTTTGAAGCCCATTATTTTTCGGGGGATTACCCGAGCACTCGTGTGGCCGTAGCCGCTACCTGGGCAGCATCCGCTCATCCTCAGCAAGCCAACGATCAATGGCTGGGATAAATCAATCGAGTTTTGGCCGACCCATAGGTGAACGGCGCCGATAGATAGTCGGGCGGCGTCGAATAGGCCAGCATCCTGGCAACGCTGTCGGCCGATATGTTGAAGTGTCTGGCTGCATGCCGCGGGCTCATCCCTTTTAGAGAAATGCAAGAGGCTGCGTCAGGTAGCGTTCCACGGTGCACATCCTCTGCCCCTCCTGCGCCGACTTCGGAAAGGAATACAAGTGCCCGACTTTTACGCCGCCCGCAGCGGAACTATTCCGCCGCAACCTTGCCCAGCCAACGCACCGCCGTTCTCACTTGATCGCAACTCGAAAAGAACTAAAAGCATCCTGATGGCTGAACTCGGAGTAAATTGAGCTTCCAATTAAACTGAATTAGAGACCTCAAAGACCTACCGCTTTCCGGCAAAATGTGATTCAATCCGATCACTTATTTTTCGGAAAATGGTGACATGCAGTCACCCTGGAAAGATTGCGGCTTTCGCCTGTTTTCGGGTCTCATGGGCATTCCGTTCGCTCTGATTGGAATTATTGAGACGATTTCCGAAAACGCGGCAAAAATCTGAAAAGACATAAGTTGGTTCGGCAATGCGATTGAAACAGACCACGCTGATAAGGCTTCTTGCGCTGATGGCCTATTTCGTCATTGCCAGCGGCGCGCAGAGCCTTTTCTCCGCTACGGCCGGACGCGATGCCGACCTTGTCGCGAACTTGGCCGAGGATGGCATCATTGGCTCAGGGAGCTATGGCATCACGGCCCTCGTCTATACCCTCGTCCCAGATGCCCTCCGCCCGTTTCCTGTCTATCTTCTGGGCTCTCTGTTCATTCTTTTCAGCACCCGTAACCTTCAGTCAAATGTTCATGCCCTCACCGTGGCCTTTCTGTGCCTTGCCCCGTCGATGTTGACGATCGCCACTTTCCAGAAGGACTTGCTTCTCGTTCCCTTCGTGGTTTTGGCCGCCTTCTCGATCGAGCGGCTCAAGCGCCCGCGCTTTGCCATACTCTCCGTGGTCATGATCTATCTTGTCTATGGAATGCAGTTTCGCAGTTATTACTTCCTGATCGCTTTCATTTTCATATTCATATACCTCGTCATCCGCCGTCCCCTGCCCTTCAAGATCGTATTATGCTTGGGATTGGCGACGGTGCTGCTGATAACGCCGGCTTCGGTCTTCCAGGAGCTTCAAGGGTCGCGTGACATCGTCAATCTTACCCGGCTGAACAATCCGAATGCCGTTGGTGTGCGGACCGCGTTTCTAAACCTGATGCCGATTGAAGGAACCTGGTCCTTTATCGCCAACTATTTCTATGCGGCCATAAAGCTCAATCTGGCTTTTCTGCTCAATCCGGGACCGCGCGAGCTGTTCCTTCAACTCAATATCATTGCCTATTTTTTCGCGATTATATGGGCGTTGCGCCGCGGCTCACAGCAGGCGCGTATCGCGTCCTATCTGATGATGGCCCACCTCCTCGTTCTTACGCTTTTCGAACCGGATCTCGGGTCTTATATCCGCCATCTTTCCTGCACATTGCCATACGCCACGATCCCGCTAATGGAATATTTCACGAGCCACAAATGGCGGTTCATCGTCAGGAGCCGGCGAACGAGAAAAGAGCTTACCTCCCGCCCGGCGCCGAGCTATCGCGAAACGCCAGACAGAGCTTGATTCAATTGGATCAGGATCGCTGTTTCGATGCGGCGGAAGCGTTCCGCCGAGAAGCTCTCTTCCAGAACGAAGATTACGGGATGCCTGCTATCTGATAAACAACAGTTCCTAAAGCGTAAGTCCGGTTAAACGTTCGAGGAGTTTCTTCAGCCCGGAGTTCTCAAGATGCGTGGAAAACAGCAGAGGAACAGGGTTCTTTTCGTAATTTTCGGGCCATTGCGCAAGACCGGGCAAATCCTCGAACAGACGATCATCGTCACGCCAGACGGCTTCGAGGCCGTAATCTTCGGCACGCGCGCGGTTCATCGGCTGATTGTTGCAGAGTATGCGCATGCCGAGAGCGCCATATTCCAGCAATTTCGTTGGGGTTTGATGGGTGTGCGGAAAATGGTTTGGAAAATATGAGAGTGCGACACCGCTGCGGTTCAGGAGCCGGAAGACTTCCTTCTGCTCTACCGGACCGGTGAAAGTCACATTCTTGGCAGCTGCGAATTCTTCCTGAATGCCATCTTGAACCCGACCGACCAAAAGAAGCGTCTTGTCTTTTCCAGCACTCTCGATGAACTGACGGATGATGCGCTCAATACCGCGCTCGCGGCTGATCACGCCAATATAGCAATAATCATAGTCTGGCGCGGTGCTCGGCGGCTGGCGGAAATCGATCACATAGTCGCTGACGGAAATATCGATGAGGATCGTTTCAACATCGTCATTGAACCTCATCACCTTTTCGATTTCGGGTTTGCTGACGCGCGCATCCGGCCTGGCGTTTAGAAAGCGCTTCGCCATATCCTTGACCCGGCGGAACCTTCCTATCGACATGGATCTGTAATCGTGGATCGTGAATTTACACGGCAGTTTTTCCCGATAAAGCCCCATCAGATGCCAGCATATACATTCGCCGATATCAGGCCGTCTGGCTGCAGATTCGAAGGTCTCGTCAAAGAAGTCGATCTTGTCCGAAAGGCGAGCCATGAGTGACTTGTTCATCGGATACATCGCTTCGCCGCCGTGAATGAAAATCAGTTTGGGCTTGTCCGTCATGATGAAATCAACCTTTGATCAATTTGTGGGCGGGTGGCGCTGCGCCTGAAAAAATAATAGCTGGAGTTGGCCGACCGTCATTGCCAGGCAACCCCTCAGTAAAAATTATGCGGTACGGCTTTCAAAAATCACTTAGGCGAGACGGTCCGCGGCAATCGCCGCGGCCATCAGACAAGGTCAGTTGGTGTAATATTTGTTTCCGACATCATAGCCATAGCTATACCCATACCCATAGCCATAACTTTTCTGGCCCTTCGGGTCGATCTGGTTCAGCACCGCCCCGCTCAAGCGGTTCTTGACATTGTCAAACATGCCCATCGCCTCTTCCACCTGATGCCTGGACGTTGAATCCCATTTCACCACGAAAAGTGTGGCGTCGCATTCCTGCGCGATAATGCGCGAATCCGGGACAATAAGAACCGGTGGCGTATCGATGATGATGATGTCGTAGCGCGCCCGTGTTTCTTCGATAAAGGCTTTGAACCGGTTGGAAGACAGAACGTCCGCAGCATTCGTGTTCGATTTCTCTCCGAAGAGAACATCGAGGCCGTTTTCCTCGCTTCTGACCACGACCTCGTCGAGTTCAGCCTGCCCGGTTAGAACAGACAACAGGCCGCGCTTCTGGTCGCCGCTGTTGAAATACTGACCGAGGACCCGCCGCCGCAAATCGCCCTCGATCATAAGAACCTTCTTACCCATACCGGCAAAATTGAGCGCGACCGAAGTCGAGATCATCGTCTTGCCCTCGCCCGGCAGGGAGGAGGTGACCATGATCACCTTGGGCGGCTGATCGATATTCGACAGGAGTACGGACGTGCGAAGATTGCGCACAGCCTCGGCCGCCGCGGATGTGGGCTTGTCCCTCAGATAGGCGAGTGTGTCCTGACGGAAGCGAACAGGAAGCAGAGGAACCTGGCCCATGACCGGCATGCCTGTGGTCTGCTCAATTTCTTCTGACGAGCGGAAGACACTACGCAGGTTTTCCCGCAGGAAGATCAGGCCGCCGCTGAAAAACAGCCCCATCAGAGCGGATGCCGCCATGATGATGGATTTGTTGGGCTTGTAGGGCGCCGTCTGCATCACCGCATAGGACAGGATTCGACTGTCGGGCTGCTGGATACCCTGCTGCGCAGACGTTTCCTTCATGCGGTTCAAAAATACTCGTAGAGCAGCCGCGTTGCCTCTGCCTCCCGAGTCAGTTGCTGCAGTTCGATCAGCTCCTGGCTCCGGCTTTCAACCTGCTTTTCGATATCCGTCTGTGAATTCCGCAAGGCAGAAAGCTGGTTCTTCACGCGGGTCTCGGCCGTGCGCGCCTGTTCGATGAGCTGCGAAAAGCGCGCTTCGAACTCGGCTGCGTTGCTGGTATCCAAGGCAGCAACCCCGGCAAGATCGCTCAAACGGCTGTCGCTGGAGAGCGCGACCTTTTCTGCATAGCTGCTGGCATTCTCCATCAGGTTGACCAGTGAACCGAGATCTTGCGCGGTCTTGGTCATCTCGGCGATCCGATCCCGCACGGCCTTGAGCTGACGTTCCAACCCGGTCAACAGCTCGGCCGAAATCATCGGTTTGGCTGCCTTGAAATCCTTCACGCGAATTTCCGACTGCTCGAGCGCCACCTGTAATTCGCCAACCTGATCCGTTAGCCAGGCAATGGCCTCAACCGTGGCGTCGCGCTTTACGTCGATCTGGTTCTGGACATATTCCTGCGCAATCGTGTCGGCAATTAATGCGGCTTTCTTTCCACTCTCGGATTCGGCGGTGATGCTGTAAGCCGTGGTGTTTGCGACGACAGCAACCTCGATTTTCGACAGCAAGGACGAGACAACGCCATTGTAAATGAGCATTTCACGGTCTGCATCCGTGGTTTCGTCGCCAGAAGCGCTACCGGCCTGAGAAAGAAAGCTACGTATGGTCGCCTTAATCTTTTGGGGCAGCGTCTTCGGACGCAATGTTGCATTGAACTCCGGATCTTCTACAAGGTTTAGCTCATCGACGACCTTGCCGATAAGAACCCGCGACTTCAAGACTTCGATTTCAGTAAAGATAGCTGTCTTGTCGCTTGACAGTTCGGTAAGCACACTAGGAATGTCTACTACCCGTTCCTTTTGTGTGTTCAGCATCACAATAGCTGAAGAATTATAGAGCGGCGTAGCTATTCTATAAGCGTAGTAAGTTCCTATCGCGATCGTTATTAGCGTGATAATTAATATAGCCCATTTTCCCCGCCAGACAGTCAGTGCGATAGAAAGGATGTCGATCACCTCATCCTTATCCGAGTCCCGGTGAGTGTTATTTGTATTTTCTTTTCGATTCATCGTACTCGAAAGACCTTTTCTTTAAAATTCAATGAGCTAACAAGAAAACATAACATGAATTAGGCGTTAATAAAAAAATATGTCTGAATTTAGTCGACCCCATATCCAGATCTTGCAACCCTGAGAACGCGCAAACTCTTTTCTCTAAAATTGCATTTTATTGTCGATGCCATATCTCCCAGGGTATTTCCAGCGGAAATTTTGAAGCGGCATCGGAAACCCTGACGGTATGCAAATTTTGAGCGAGTCGATTTAAGCTGCGTCAGCGGATTGCCGCTCTTGGACGAAACTGCATCCCCGACAGGGTCTGGACGCGGCTCGATCAACTGAACAAGAGCAGCCGCTTCTCGCTCTATTTTTTCGAAAACTCAGCATCACTGTCGTCAACGGCCAATCTGGTAAAGCTAATCGAGCCCAAAACCGTAAGCGCCCATGTTCTGACAGCGGGCGCAAACGGGAGCAGGTCAAATTTGATCAACTCCGTCCACACCACATGGCCTCCTGGACGTCCGGACACGCAGGATGATGCGTGCCGATCACTACCTAAGAGCCCGATTTAAAAGTTGTTGAGTGATATCAGAAGGATGTGATTCAACCACCTCTGCCAAGAACGTGGAGGATCGCATGCCCTGGAATGATATCACCCGCCTGCAGCATAACCGGGATCGCCTTCGCTATCCAACCGATTTGACGGACCGTGAGTGGGCTGTAATTGCTCCACTGATACCGCTGGCCAAGCCCGGCGGGCGGCCACGGAAAACGAATATGAGGGAAGTGGTGAACGCGATCCTTTATATTGCGGGCAGCGGCAGTCAATGGCGGGCTCTGCCGAAGGACTTCCTCCGGTCTCCACGGTGCGAGGCTATTTCTATGGCTGGCGCGACATCGGCCTTTGGCAGACCATCAATCATCTGCTCGTCTGCGCTACGCGCGAACTGGAGGGCGCGAGGCCTCGCCCACAGCCGGTGTCATCGACAGCCAGAGTGTCAAGACCACCGAAAGCGGCGGGGTTTCGGGCTACGACGCCGGCAAGAAGATCAAGGGCCGCAAGCGCCACATCATCACCGATACGATCGGGCTGATGCTGTTCGTGCTTGTCCATGCTGCCGATATCCAGGACCGCGACGGTGCGCCCGATGTCCTGAAAGCCATCCGCTACCGTTTCCCTGGTTGCGCCATGTCTTCGCAGATGGCGGCTATGCCGGGCAGAAGTTGCGAAAAGCGCTGCGCGGATGCGGCCAATGGAACCTTGAAATCATCAAGCGCTCCGACATAGCGAAAGGCTTTGAGGTTCTGCCCCGCCGATGGGTGGTGGAGCGCACCTTCGGCTGGTTCGGACGATGCCGTCGGTTGGCCAAAGATTGGGAAAAGTCCATCGCAAGCGCCACAGCATGGGTCAACATCGCCAGCATCAGGGTGATGACCAGACGCCTCGCACGATATTGTTTCCCATCATGAACTTTTGAATCCGGCTCTAAGACATTCCGAACTGCGGCGCTTCAAAGCACATCAGTCAGAGCCGAACAGGTCACGCGTGAAGATCTTGTCGGCCACATCACGGATTTCATCGGTGATGCGGTTGGCGACGATGATGTCGGCCTGCTGCTTGAAATCCTCGATGTCATTGACAACCGGTGAGCGGAAGAATTCCGGTTCGGTCACGACCGGCTCAAATACGATGACGCGAATACCCTTGGCCTTGATGCGTTTCATGATGCCTTGCACGGAGGAATCGCGGAAATTGTCCGAGCCAGCCTTCATCACCAAGCGATAGATGCCGACGGTTTCAGGCTTGCGGGCGATGATGCGTTCGGCGATAAAGTCCTTGCGCGTGGTGTTGGCGTCGACAATGGCGCGGATAAGGTTTTGCGGAACCTCGGAATAATTGGCCAGAAGCTGCCTGGTGTCTTTCGGGAGGCAGTAGCCGCCATAGCCGAAGGATGGATTGTTGTAGTGGCTGCCGATCCTGGGATCGAGCCCGATGCCGTGGACAATCTGCCGTGTATCCATGCCATGCGCCATCGCGTAGCTGTCGAGTTCATTGAAATAAGCAACGCGCATGGCGAGATAGGTATTCGCAAAAAGCTTGATTGCCTCTGCCTCGGACGGGTTGGTAAACAACACCGGGACATCCTTGGTGATTGCACCTTCAAGCAGAAGGTCGGCAAACACCTTGGCTCGATCGGACTGCTCCCCGACGATGATGCGCGAAGGATGAAGATTGTCGTAAAGCGCGCGCCCTTCGCGCAGGAACTCGGGCGAGAAGATGACCTGATCCGTTTCGAGTTCGCGCCGGATACGTTCGACAAAGCCGACCGGGATTGTCGATTTGACAACGATCGTCGCCTTCGGGTTGAGCGCCTTGACGGTGCTGACGACCGACTCGACCGAAGATGTGTCGAAGTAGTTCGTCTCCGTGTTGTAATTGGTCGGCGTGGCGATGATCACGAAGTCCGCATGCTTGAAGGCCGACGCGGCATCCGTCGTCGCGGTCAGCCTGAGCGGCCGATTGCTCAGGAAATCCTCGATCTCGGCGTCCATAATCGGACTCTTTTTCGCGTTGACCTGAAGGACCCGTTGCTCGTTCAGGTCAACAGCGGTGACATCATGGTTCTGAGAAAGCAGAACGGCATTGGATAGCCCGACATAGCCGAGGCCGGCGACAGCGATTTTCATGATTTTCTCTCAAAATAAATAGGTTCATATCGAGACGGATTGCCGATCGGAAATGTCAGACTTTCTTCCTGATGGCTCCTCGCCTGGCCCAAATTGGCCGCAGTTTCCGCGTTGCTATCTGATTTTTTTACAAAAATTTTCTTCGGTAAGGCATAACACGCCTTCGACAGTGTTGTGGAATATGCTTGGCGATACGCTAAGCGATCTTGGTAGGCAAGATCAAGGTAGATCTGCGCCGAAAGACTGGCCGATGACGCTGAGAATCAGCTTGCTCGCGATTTCTGGTCGGCTGTTCTCAAAAAAGTATCAAAGTAGACTATTAAGTTACATGCCCGTCAAACGTGTATCGCGCCGAAACCAGTCTGCTGAACAGGCTCGGGCGTCAGATTTCCAGCCCCAGCCCTCCTTGGACAACTGGACATCCGAACCAATGAAACACGCGATCAAGGAGGCAACAATCAGGCGGGTTTCATGATGACAGCCACGTTCAGATGCGAAGATATATCGCCGACCTTGTCACGGCAGGAATTTTCACGCGACGGCCAAAGCCGGGATAGGCTTGATGCCCGATGAATACATATGCAGCGTCTGGACAAAGGATCGAGAAGAATTCAGATTAAGCTCAGGCTGCCAATTGCCGGGATCGAACGCCTGGTCCGAGAGTGCAAATGAGACTAAGATTTGAAGACCGAAATCAAGCATTCGGGCGAACGACGTGGTATCCCGATCTCATGAGTGCATAACTGCTATTATTTTTTAAACAAGATTAATTCAGTTCTTTTTTTAATCAAAATTGCCCAAGGAATTACAAATTGAGAATTCTTCATTTCGCCGAAACTTTGTATGGTGGGTTGGCGAGCTATCTTAATGTCGTCATCCCCTCCAGACGAAAAAATATGACGATGTCACCGTGTTTTGTCCTGCAGATCAGGCGCATCTGATCAAGGATGAAAAGGTCAATATCATCACATTTGATCACTATCAGCGCGGCGCCGCCGGCCTCTTGACGCTCTTCCGGCATTGGCGACGCATCACCGCGCGTGACCATTACGACATCATTCATCTGCACAGCTCTTTTGCCGGTTTGGTCGGCAGGATCATGCGCAGCGGTTCGGCCAAGATTGTTTACTGCCCGCATGGATGGGCGCATGCGATGACGGCCTCAACACTCAAGAAGTCCGTCTATCAGGTTACCGAACGCTATTTGGCCATGAATACGGACCTCATCATCAACATCTCAAAGAGCGAGGCCGCGCTAGCCAGGCAGGCATGGATCCCGGAAGATAAATGCAGACTGATTTACAACGGCATCGCTGACATGCCCTGGAGTCCCGTTCCGGAAAAGGAAAATTACAGGAAACTTTTGTTCGTCGGCCGCTTCGACCGTCAGAAAGGCATCGACACCTTATTGAAGGCAATGACGGGATTATCGCACGACGGTTTCAGCCTCGATGTTATCGGTGGCTCGGTTGTCGGCAGGACAGAGGAATTTGTATTTCCCAGCTACGTCACCAATCATGGCTGGCAAAGCGCGGAAGCTGTGAGCGCGGCCATGGCAGCATGCGACATTGTCGTAATGCCTTCGAGATGGGAGGGGTTCAGCATCGTTGCACTTGAGGCGATGCGCGCCGGAAGGCCCATTGCTGCAACCGCGGTGAGCAGCCTGCACGAAGCGATCGCTGACGGCAAGACGGGCGCCATCTGCAAGCCGGAATCGCCCGCGGCTCTGGAAGAAGCCATACGTCGGATTGCCAATGGCAATCCTCGGGAAATGGGTATTAGCGCGCGCCAGCGCTTCGAGACTCTATTTCAGGCGCAGACAATGTTTGACGCGCTCGATGCAGCTTATCACGACATAACAGCATCGAACCAAGGCGCAAAATAGACCCAGCCTGGAGCGTCTGGCGGAGAAGTGAAATCCGTTTTCCGTGAACTCGACGCGCCAGGGCAAGGGCTCCGGAACATCAGCCGATGTTGACTGATCGGTCGATACTCCGGGCTCAGGAGAAAAAGGGCGCAATCAAGCGCGGGAAAGACAAGCCGGCAAAGCTATTGCAGAAGGATCGCGACGCGCGCGGGACGGCAGGACAAAATGAAGCGCTTCAACAGAACCATCGGCATCAACAAGGCAAAGCTGAGGATACAAGTGGCAGAAACATCGAACACGCACACACCGAGATGACCGGGCGATCACCCCATTGCTCTTAAGTTCTGCAGCAAACAGTGCAAATCGAGACGCCCAGATGAGGGCAGTTTTGCTAAAAATCCCTTGTTTCACGGGCGTTCGATCATAGTCGAGTGTGCAGTACCGATTTCAATCCAGGGCTTTCTTGAGAAATTGCATAGAATGGTCTCGCAACGCACTCAGCTTCTCGTCAACAGCAGCATAGTCAACGGGTTGCGCCATTTTCTCGGCAATGGCCTCAATGCCGTCGCTATCCACGAGTCGATCCTGCAAGCCCAGTTGGGACAAGAGTGAAACAAAGCGGTCAGACCCGCGTTTTTTGTTCACGATAGCAATGAAGTCCTTTCTGAACAGAATGGAAAAGACCGTGCCATGGAAGGAATCCGTCAAAACCCAACGGGCATCCTTGAAGGCGCGTAGCCATTCGGGAACACCCACCAGCTTCTGCCTGCCTTCGAGAGCAAGTGAATGAACTGCGCAGTCCGGTCCAAGGCGCCGCGCCACCGAAGCGGCCAGGTCCGGGTGGTCGCTGTCAAAATCCAGAACATATGTCAACAATCCACCTTGGGGGCGCCCGGTTGGCGAAGGAGACATGACGGTGTCATAAAATGCTTCGTCCACGAGCATCGTAGGATCCAGCACAAGCTCTGCGTCGTCCCGGCCGAGATCATCCCGGCAAATCTCCACCCCCGTTTTTTCACGCACGGAGACGGCGGAAAAATCTGCCAAGAGCTTGGAAACCATTTCGGTTTCGTCATGATAGATCCACTCGCTGTTCCCGAAAGAGGCAGCATACGAAATCCGGCGCATATCCGGCCGATCTGCGAAACCAAGAAAGTAATCAGCAACTCCGTCGTCGGGGAGATATCTCAGACGCCAAACCTGATCACTGCCGACAATGACGGCGTCCAGGTTAAAATCAGCTACCGCCTGGCGCATGCCATCGCTGCTGTAGATGACGCCAGTGCGCATTTTGAAGCATTGCTCGATAAAGGCGGCATGCGTGCCACGAAGCTGGCGCTGTTTGATCCGCGCCATGAAGCGTTCAATTTTTCCCCGGACACCGCCATTTTCGCCCTTCACCTTCGCCGGATTTGTGCCCTTCAAAAATGCTGGCGGGATAATTTCGGCAGCCCACATCACAATCTGGTTTTTAAGCGGCCCCTTGTAATCCCGCTCCATAAGAACCGTCGTGTGCCCTGCATCTTCAAGATACTGGCGAAGGGCCGCAATTTGCAAAATCCCGCCGTAATTCGAATGCAAGGGCAGAGTGAGAAGTCCAATTTGTTTTTTCATAACGCCACCTGCGCTTTCGTATGAGTGCTTAATACAACTTGAACTGCAAAACTGTTTTCCGACCGTATTAACGCGGCCGCATTTCAATGAATTTCTTTTTGCAAGACGCAGACTATCCCCGACCCATGCGCCGATCGGCGAAATATTGTGGGCGCTCCGAATGGTCTTCGCGTCGTGCAGGTAGCCCGATTTAACAAGCCTTGAGGCATCCTGAGCGGCAATGGATTTCGCCAGCTTGCAGAAAGCCGCAGCGTTCTCCGCTGGAACACGTTTGACGAGTTCGGACGCATGATAAGTAAGGGGTCGCGCCGTCGATCGGTTTTTGACCGCAAACCCCAGATCGGAGTCTTCGACATAATAATCTGTTCGAGCTTGCGGATCCCAAAAGATCGGTCCCGCAAACAGAATTTGCGCCCACAAATAGCTGTCCTCCCCCAAAGGCAGCGGTTCTCTTCGTAGAACCCTCCATACTGTTCGAAAATCTCCTTTCGGACCAACACAGAGCTTGAATGCAGCGCGTTGAGATGGCTGCGCAACTGAGCCTCTGTGTTGCGTATTTCGGGAGGCGGGAGCTCTTGGGCAACCTGAGTGCGCATCAAGACCCTGTTGGGGCGATCCGCAGAATAAGCACCACTGTCATATCCAGTGACGTAAGCAATGGAATTTTCGTGAGCAATCAATGCCTTCACGCCGGTCTCGAGATAATCGGGTTTCCATGCGTCGTCAGCATCGAGAAAGGCGATGATCTGCCCCCGGGCGCGTTCGACGCCCGCGTTGCGCGCCCGTCCCGGGCCTGCATTTTTCTGCGGCACCAGTTCGATCCGGGGTCGCAAATGCTTCGCATTACCTCGTCCGATCCATCCGAGCTGCCATCATCGATCACAATCAATTCCAGATCGGTGAAGGTCTGGGCAAGCACGGACTCTACGGCCCGCCGAATCGTCTTTTTCTTGTTATAAAGTGGGATAACGGCGGAGACAGTGGGAAGAACATTTTGCGGCATCGGGTCTCGTCCTTGGATGGCTTGCTCCACCGGAATTCTCTTCAGGACGGATCGCCCCGATTAAATCCTTCAATCATGTCGGTCTGGCGCGTGAGAATCCAGATCCGGAAGAGGCCTCCGGACCCGATCGTTCTGACGTGTTTCAGCGCACAAGCAGGCGTTTCGCGAGCTTGATGTTCTCCGCCCCGATCATGTCCTTGACGACGCGCTTCCGGCGCACGCTCGCGTCAAGCTCGATATTCCGGATGATCTGGAGCGCCTTGCTCTCGTCATCGGCATCAACGAACACCTCGACAAGCATTGGACGCTCCCGCTTCTCGGGGTTCAGCAGACCAGCCATGGCCTGCACGCTTTCGTCTTTGGTGGAGGCCGCGAAATAGTCCAGCCCGAGTGCCTCAGCGTAGCCCTTCACGAGCTTGGGCGACTTCCTGCCGAAATGCCGGTCGGCAGCGATGAATTCATCCCGACCATGCGCATAACGCGCACCGCGGTGCCCGTGCTGCGCAAATTCGATGCCCTTACCATTGTTGACCAGTAGGATACGGACATTCGGCCCCAGATGGCGGCTGCCGAGCGCATTCATGTCATAGAAGAAAGCGAGATCGCCGGTCACCAGGAAGAACAGCTGATCCGGATTTGCAAGCGATGCGCCGACAAGCGACGACATACAGCCGTCGATACCGAACCCGCCAACATTCGATGCGGAGGAGACGGAAGGGGGCAGATTGAAGAAATTCCATGCGCGAAGCGAGTTGAGGATCGCGAAATGAACCACTGACCCGGCCGGGACCTGTTGCGAGAACTGCGAGGCCAGCCAGATGTTGGAAAGCGGCAAATCGGGCAGCTTGGCCCGGATCGCGTCAATCTCGGTTCTGCAGCTGTCGTAATAGGTAGTCGCCTTGATATCTTTATCGGAATAGGCTTGAAAGAACCGCTCCTCAGTCATCTCGAAGACATGGCGCAGCTTTTGGAAGGTGTCGCGTATTTCGCCATCCGGGCTGACGCGCCAAACCTCCTTGCCGCTGATCGCATGGGTGAAGTAATCGCCGGACACTTCGCCGAGATGAATGTGGATGTCAGGCCGCAAGGGCTCTTTCTCCTTGCCTTCCTGCCCACCCAACAACGCGGCCATGACGCGATATTTCCCGTGATAGCCGCTGGTATGGTCGCAGAACACGACAGCATTGTTGGTCTCGCAGAAACGCTCCACGGCAGCCGTTTCCTCGGCCGTCCAGGTCTTGTGAGAGCCGACGAAAATGCCCACACGGCCCTTCAGCGGCGGCAGGGCGTCGCTTTCGGTCCAGCGATCGATGACACGGTACTCCGGGAGCTTGGTCAGTCGAAAATTCTCACTATAGACTGTCGGCAAGTTAATATGGACCGGCCCGCCACCGCGGCGTTTCAACTCGAGAATGGCCTTGTTGACCTTGATCTCGGCCTCCCAAACATCGTCTGCATCCTTGACGACAGGCAGATCGACGCTGAGCTTGACCACATCGTTTGGCATCTCGCTGCGGTCGATCACCTGCGCGACAAGATGCCCGATCCGCGCCTGTATCTGGGTCGAGGTCAGGGCCAGCACCGGCAGCTTCCGGTAAAACGCCTCGGTCAGCCCCGGCAGGTAGTTTCGGGATGCAGTCGCACCAGTGCAGCTGATGACGACAGGCTCACCCAACTGTGCCGCCAGGCCGCAAGCCATATAAGCGGCCGATCTTTCATCGACGGCAGAATAGACAGTAAAGAACGGATCGGTTTGCACGCTGCCGACGAAACAGATATTCGTCGCGCCTGGTGAGGCAATGACATGCCGGATGCCATGCGCCTTCAAAAGCTGGATTACGATCTGGGCCTGCTTTTCATCGGTGTAATATGTCATAGTTGCCTCATTCTCTTAATCGCGCCAGGCGATATGTGGCGATAGCCGAGATAATAGAGTTTGGTTTTCAGCCCATGTATTTCACCGAGACGGGCATGCGCTCCAGTGGCCCTGTCCCGCAGTGCTTCTCCGCGCCACTCCACTGTACCGAAACGGGCGTCCGGATCAAGTTGCGACCGCAACCGACCGGCCAAGGCTGGAAGCGGGTCCTGCAGCGTCGACATGTCGAAATTCGCGGCGATCTTCCGGGGATCGAAACGGCGGTTATAGACGCGGTCATAGATCACCTGGGGTACATTTTTGCACGTTTTGCAGAACGCTTCCAGCGATAGCAGGGAGATCTCGGGCCGCCTTCCCCGGACGGCTTCGGTCTCGTCCAGATAGAGCGACAACACCTCCCGCCAGGTCACCGCATGGCCGCCAGTGAGATTGTAGTCTTCGCCCAGAGCCTCGGCGTTGCCAATCACCCCCGCCATCATGCGGGCGACATCCCCCATCGGTCAGGGTCGTGACCTTGTCCATCAGGGCATCACAGAAAACAATGTTCCGGCCTTTAAGGGCACGATAAAGCCAGCCTTCCTTTTCCAGCGGTCCAAGTTGGAGACGGCCTTCACCGAAGGTGATGTAGGGGCGGATGATCGTCCAGTTTTTCTGGCCGGAATTGCGCAGGAGGTTTTCCTGCCGCGCCTTGGTCAAAGCGTATTCGTCGGTGGCGAGATAGTCCGTATCCGTGCTGACATCGAGCAGCCGCGGCGACCGCTCGGTCAGAGGGGCGGCACTGTCAGCGAACACGCGCGCCGTGCTGATGAGCACGTATTGATCGGTTGCGCCCAGAAGGCGTTCGAACCGCTGAGCGAAGGCTGCGGTGTCGTAGACCATGAAATCCACGATCGCGTCCCAGCGTTCAAGGGACAACACTTCGTCCAGAAAAGCATCGTCCCGCGCATTGCCCTGAATGAAGACAAGGCCACCAGCAGAGGTGCGCCCCGGCGGCTGGTAACAGAGACCTCGTGGCCGCTTTTAAGCAGCACATCGACGAGCTGCCCGCCGATCGCACCGGTCGCGCCTAAAGCAAGTATCTTCATGATTTAGCCTTGTTCCTTCCAAACCGTTGCAGGACGAGGCGCCGCGCGGATGACCTCTCTTCCTGGAAAGTCCCAGCACGCCGGCGCAGATCAAGGGCAGCAGCAGGGCTGCGCCGATCGTTACAAGCATTGTCGATTGAAACCCGGCCTCCATAGAGGTCGGGAAGAACTGCATCACGACCAGAATCGCTCCGGTCGAAGCTACCGCCACCATCGACACCGGCACGAAAACCAACCGGAAAAACCGTATGATGGGCATGCCGGTCAGGCGGGCCGTCAGCCACAGGCGCACAAAGAACATGATCGCGCTGACGGTAGCCGCGACAAGATATATAAAATAGGCCGGAAACCCTGCGCGCACCACGAGCCATGACAGGAACAGCACGCCCAGTTGCAAACTGCCAAGCAGAATCTCGTAAGTCCGCACCTGGCCAACAGCCCGCACGGCTGTCATGATCGGATAGCTGACGGTGATGATCGTCGCATCAATCAAGGCAAGTCGCATGAACAACACGGTTTCCTCGGGATACTCGCCAAGCCAGACCGTCAACACGATCGGGGCAAGCGCCATCAGCGGCAGCGTGACCGCCCAAGTCAGAAAAAGGCAAGCTTCGACCCAAAAAGATCAAGGAGAAGGTCTGCTCCTTGTCGCCTCCCGCATAGGACTTGATGATCGGCGGACCGAGTGCTGACGTGAAGTTGCGGGCAAAAACAAGTGTCTGGTTATAGATTGTGAAAGACAGTGCCCGCGCGGCGACGGTCGCAGGGCTGAAGGCCTGATTGATCAGAATCGTAATGGCGTAAGTCCGGCAAACGGTTGTGAATTGCCCGAAGAAAGTCCATCCGACGAAGTCAAACATCCCTCGCAATGTCTTGAAGTCGAAGTGGATCCGGCCGATGCGACATTCTTCATACCGTGTAGCGCAGTAGATCCATTGTCCAGCCAGGACCAGCACATTTCCAGCGACGAGAGCCGGTCCATATGTAATGAGCCCGTCGGTACCGAGCACCCCGATCAGAAGCGCGGCCGCGAGGCGGAGTACGGCATCCAGGATCGAAAACATGGCAAAGACGTGCATGTCCTCGTGGGCTATGATCACCCAGGAATGAAATCCGACTATAATCTTCACCACGAAGGAAAAAATGAGAAACTGATAGAGCACCTGCACCGCCCCGATCCGATCCGGAGCGACCACGAGTTCGTTCGAGACGAACCAGGCCCCCAGCGTTTCAAGAGCAAGGACAGTGATAACCACACAGGAAAAGTGAAGCACCAGCAGGGCATCGTGATATCGCTTCAGATCAAAAGCATCCCCCTTGCCGATGGCATAGGCAATATAACGCTGAGTGATCATTTCGAGCGATCCGATGATGAACATACTGAGCGAAACGACACTCAAAGTAACATTCAGCAGTGCAAAATCAGTGATACCAAGCTCGGAGATCAGAACCCTGATCGTGAAAAGACTTATCAGGGCCATAAAAATCTGACGCGCAAACATTGCTGCGGTATTTTTCGCAATTCGGCCGTTAATGACTAAATCCCCTAAAAGAAAATCGCCCCTGAAAAATGAACTGAACCGCGTCCGGCTGCCGTTTCCGCCTGAAGCCGATAATGTCTTCCGCGAACCGCGAACACGTTGCTTTCAGCCCTAATCCCGGACCAACGGATATTGGATTGTTCTGATTCTGGTCACGACAACGGGTTTGCTTCGCAACCTGAAATATACATGGCAATTAATTCTTTATAACTATTAGACGAGTGAAAACGATTCATTTTGTAATATCGGCTTGTATTCTCCGTCTTTTCGCAGACTTCCGCAAGGCATAATACCGCCTTCCTGACATGCACCCCGCGCAATGCCGCATTTCAACGCAGAGATTTCTCGATCATATGGAGCAGATTTATGCGGGAGATCCTTTTACCGGGACGCAGATTATTGGGATGCAGCCAGGTCCCCTGATGACCGGCCTGTTTTTGGCGGGCGCTTCACTTTAGACGGTGGGCAGATCAAGAGCCACCCGGGCCCAAAAGAAAATCGTCTTCCGAACCAGCCGAGAGTGCTGCCTAGATCCATTGGCGAGCCAGGAACTCAAAGCTCATTTTCGGCCCGTCAAATCAGTTGGATAACGCAGACGATCCCGGTTATGATGATGGTCTGTGATATCATCACAAAACGTGCTTTCGTCCACCTACCAGACAGAAGCATTGGATCACAAACCTTTATTATCACTAGAGAAATTTTAAACAGGCACCTTAGAGAATTCGGCACAGGACGAATAAAAAGCATCCGGATGCATTTACCGCATGCGACTTCACATTTGAGTAAGCCGTCTGCTGAGCGGGATCGGACTGGCTAATTTAAGCTGGTGCTGTCCGCAAGCATAGAAATTTGGGCGGTCATGCACTAGCATTGAGCCCGGATAACCTGAATTAACCGGACAGGACAGGACAAGACTTGGCTGCGCGCGCCAAACTTTCCGGATATTGCCGAGCGCGCGCTTATACGTTTTTTGATTTTTTTGAGCATCAAGGAAATTTAAAGTGAATATTTTGATGTACCCGGCGCGCGTTCACAGCCTCGATAATCCTTTTATTTCGATCCTCGCTGACGGGCTGAAGAAGAACGGCATTACGCCGCATCATTTCACCGCCAATTCCCTGGTGAAAAGGAAGATGCCGTTTCACGTCCACTGGCTGGAGGGCATTTTCTGGGGCAAGTTGTCGGCGCGCGTAACGCCAGCCGCCCAGTGGAAGGCATGGCGCATAGTGGAGCAGGCGCGCTATGCGCGGCAGAACGGACAACCGGTCGTCTGGACTGTGCACAATCTCCAGCCACATGAAAGCCCGAACCCGGCAAAGGCGAACGCAATTGCCTATCTGAGGAGGCATTTCCTGCCTCTGGTGACGGATCTGGTGATCATGGCGCCCTCGAGCGAGGATGCGATCCGCACAGCCTATCCGGAAGTGGACGGGGCGCGAGCGCATGTTGTCCCCCATCCGAATTATACCGGCTTTTTCTCGGTTTTCCGCCCCTTCACTGACGTACGCAGCGCGCTTGGTCTTGGCGATGCAACCCCGCTTCTTTGCTGCGTCGGCAAGATCAGGCCATATAAGGGGATCTCGGAGACCGTAGACCTGCTGAAACAGATGGACCGGCCCTTTCACCTGCTGATCGCCGGCGACGGAGACAATTCATATTGCGCCGAGATCTCCGAAAAAATCGCCGGAGACGACCGTTTTACCTTCCAAAAGCAAATGCTCTCCCACAAGGAAGTTGCCTCGATCTTTTCGAGCGCCGATCTGGCCATTTTCAATTTTCAGAGCATTTTGAATTCCGGTAGCGTCCTCGCCGCCCTCTCCCAGGATACGCCGGTCCTCTGCCCGAATGCGAACGCCCTGGTCGACCTGCGGGAAGCCGTTGGGTCAGACTGGGTCTACAGCTTTAATGGCCCCTCACCATCGAGGCGGTGCGGCAGACCCTGGACGCATTGACGAGCAGGAACCAACAAGACCTTCGTTTCTCCTTCTACGACCCCGTCGAGGTCTCCAGTTCATACCGGACTATCTACGAGAGCCGCCCGACATAATCTGCTCCAGCATCTGCCACCTGTCTGATCCCATGCTTTGTCTGTGCCGTTTCCTCGCGCGCATGGAGAGAGGCGAACACCCACAGCCGTCCTGAAGACAGGGTCGAAAGAGCCGCCTTAAGCCGACCTGCACGGGAGAAGGAAGTAATCGTGATCGCATCCGGCGGCATAAAGTGCTGCCTCTTTTAGTGCGTTTCAGATTTTGACGGAAGCCGATCCATCAGATGCCGGAGCTGACAAAGAACGGATTTTCGAACCCTTCAGCCCTGAACTTTGACGTCTTGCCGTAGCGCAGTTCGGCGGGTTCGGGGCCGACGGTCATTGTCTTTCCGCCAGCAGCACGCAACACGGCGTCGCCCGCCGCCGTATCCCATTCCATCGTCCGGCCGAAGCGCGGGTAGATGTCCGCCTCACCTTCCGCAATAAGGCAGAATTTGAGCGATGAGCCGACCGCCGAAAAGTCGGCCGCGCCGATCTGTTCCAAAAAGGCGAGCGTTTCCGTGTTGTTGTGCAAACGGCTGGCCACCGCGACCGGCTTGTTTGTCTTTGCCCGGCAGGCAATCGCGGCGGCGGCGGTAACCTGATCGTCAATGATCGTCAGCTTCTCCGCTCCGCGTCCGCTCGTCCGGTAAGCCGCCCCTTTGCTGGGGCATATACGATGCCGGAAACCGGCACGCCCTCTTCGATCAGCGCGATGTTGACGGTGAAGTCTTCGCGCCGGTTGATGAACTCCTTGGTGCCATCAAGCGGGTCCACAAGGAAAAACGGTTTCCCGGCAATATCGGGGATCCGCCCGGCGGCAACAGATTCCTCCGCGACGACAGGAATATCGGGAAAGGCCTTGCCGAGATAGTCGAGAATGATTGCCTCGGCCGCCTCATCAGCGGCGGTCACGGGCGAGGCATCCTCCTTGTAGGAAACATCGATACCGTTTTCATAAACGGTCATGATCGCCCGTCCGGCTTCAAGCGCGGCTTGAAGAAACACATCCTGCATATCACGCATCGTCTCGGTCATCCTGCGCCTCCTGCTCATGCCTGGTAAGATAGTCTTCAATACGGTTGGCCAGTTCGAAAGGCTCATGCTCAGAAGTGCGCAGGTGAATTTCCGGATTCTCCGGCTCTTCATAAGGGGATGAAATACCGGTGAAATTCGCAATTTCTCCAGTCCGCGCCCTCTTGTAGAGACCCTTGGGGTCGCGTTCGGCGCAGACCTCAAGCGGCGTATCGACAAAGATCTCGATGAAGTCGCCCACATCCAACATTTCCCGCGCCAGCCGCCTTTCGGAACGGAACGGAGAGATGAAAGACACCAGCACGATCAGGCCCGCATCGGCCATCAGCCTGGCGACCTCGGCCACCCGGCGGATGTTTTCAACGCGGTCTTCGGCCGTAAAGCCCAGATCACGGCTGAGGCCATGGCGAATATTGTCGCCGTCCAGAAGATAGGTGTGCTTGCCCTTGGCGTGGAGGATCTTCTCGAGCGCATTGGCGATCGTCGACTTGCCCGAAGCGGAAAGACCGGTAAACCAGAGAACGGCGGGTTTTGCGCCTTCAGTTCGGCATGCGCCTTCTTGTTCACCTCGACAGCCTGCCACGTTACGTTGAGCGAGCGTCGCAGGGCAAAATCAATCATGCCTGCACCGAGCGTCTTGTTGGTCAAACGGTCGATGATCACGAAATTGCCGGTGGCGCGATTGTCCTTGTAGGCGTCGAAGACGATCGGCGACTGGGTGGAAATATTGCAGACCCCCACCTCGTTCATATTCAGCGTCTTTGCGGCTTCATGAGCAAAGGTATTGACGTTGACCTGGTATTTCAGCCCTGTAATTGTCGCCGGTGTCGTATCCGCTTCGGTGCGCAGAATATAGGATCGGCCCGGAATCATCGCATCGGCATCGAACCAGATGATCTTTGCCCGGAACTGGTCGGCGACATCGGGCCGCGCATCGGGCGCCACCAGAATATTGCCGCGTGACACCTCTATTTCGTCATCAAGAACAAGTGTCACTGCCTGACCGGCTTCCGCAGCATGGAGATCACCATCCATGGTCACGATCCGACTGACTTTTGAGGTCTGTCCGGATTTCGCCACGGCCACAGCGTCGCCCACGGCCACCCGGCCGGAGGCAAGTTCACCGGAAAAGCCGCGAAAGTTCAGGTCAGGCCGCGTTACAAGCTGCACCGGCATCCTGAACGGCTTTTCGGCCATATCCTTTTCAACCGGAACCCGCTCCAGATGCTCAAGCAGGATCGGCCCATCATACCACGGCATATTCTGCGAGCGCGTGGTGACATTGTCGCCATAACGCGCCGAGAGCGGGATCGGCACGATCGTCTCGAAGCCGAGGTCCCTTGCAAAGTCCATATAATCCGCAACGATCCCGTCATAGACCTCCTGAGCATACATCATCAGGTCGATCTTGTTGATCGCGAGTACGACATGGCGGATGCCGAGAAGGGAGGCAATGTACGAATGGCGCCGGGTCTGGCGCAAAATGCCCTGGCGGCTGTCCACCAGCACAATAGCGAGGTCCGCCGTCGAGGCGCCGGTCGCCATGTTGCGGGTATACTCCTCATGGCCGGGCGTATCGGCCACGATGAATTTGCGGGCGGCGGTTGCAAAAAGCGATAGGCGACATCGATGGTGATGCCTTGCTCGCGCTCGGACTCAAGCCCGTCGACCAGCAACGCGAAGTCGATATCCGCCCCGGTCGTGCCATGTTTTTCACTGTCGCGTTCAAGTGCCGCGAGCTGATCTTCAAAAATCAGCTTGGTATCGTAGAGCAACCGGCCGATCAGCGTCGACTTGCCATCATCGACGGAGCCGCAGGTGAGAAAACGCAAAAGAGTCTTCTGTTCCTGTTCGGCAAGATACTCGGTCATGTCGCCGGTCAATGCGGAGCGCTCCTGCATCAGAAATACCCCTCGCGCTTTTTCTTCTCCATCGAACCGGCCTCATCCATGTCAATCGCCCTGCCCTGGCGCTCGGAGGTCTGAGCCGTCAGCATCTCGCGGACAATACCCACAAGGTCCGTTGCATCGGACTGGACCGCCCCCGTCAACGGATAGCAGCCCAGCGTGCGAAAGCGCACCATCTTCTCCTCGACCCTCTCTTCCGCCGCGACCGGCATACGCGCGTCATCGACCATAACCAGCATGCCGTCCCTTTCGACGACCGGCCGCTTTGCCGCAAAATAAAGCGGGACGATCGGGATGTTCTCCTTCAAGATATATTGCCAGATATCGAGCTCGGTCCAGTTTGACAGAGGAAAGACGCGGATCGACTCACCCTTGCCGACGCGGGTATTGTAGGTCTTCCACATTTCCGGACGCTGGTTTTTCGGATCCCATGCATGGCTTGCATTGCGGAAGGAGAAGATGCGCTCCTTGGCGCGAGACTTCTCCTCGTCGCGCCGGGCGCCACCGAAGGCCGCATCGAAACCGTATTTATCCAGCGCCTGGCGCAAGCCGACCGTTTTCCAGATATGGGTGTGGGCGCTCGACCCGTGATCGAAGGGATTGATGCCGCCCTCAATGCCTTCCGGATTGACATGAACCAAGAGATCGATGCCGAGCGCCTTGGCCATCTTCTCGCGGAATTCGTACATGGCCTGAAACTTCCAGGTCGTATCGACATGCAGAAACGGAAAAGGCGGCCTGGCCGGGTAAAACGCTTTCATCGCCAGATGCATCATCACCGACGAATCCTTGCCGATCGAATAGAGCATGACCGGTCGTGAGAAATTCGCCGCGACTTCACGGAAGATATGGATGGCTTCCGCTTCCAGCCTTTGCAAATGGGTCAGTGACATATTTATTCCTGAAATTGAATCCCTGAGACTGGCTCGGATTAAACCGCTTCAAAGCACCAGTAAAACCCAATTGAACCACTCATCGGCGAAAGAATAGAAAAAAATCCCCACCCGCGTGTCACCGTTGTCAGCAGCATCGGCTCTCGATACGCATTTTCACCTTGGCATCACGGCGGAGGGCAGGACGATTTCCGCCGCAAGGCCGTAGTGATTGGACCCCATATTGTCCTCAACGCGCCGGAGGCTCTTGATGTGAACGGGCGGGCGCACCAGGACATGGTCGATCGGCAGGCCGAGAGACCACGCACCGACTGGCCATGTACGTGGCTCACGGGCGTACGATCGAAGCCCTGTCGCCATCATGAAATTTTGAATATCCGGTGACAGCAAGGAAGAATTAAAGTCGCCTGCGAGAATGACCGGCCCCTCGATTCCGCGGATCCAGCGGGTCGCAACGATCAGCTCTTGACGCTGCAAGGCATCAAAATACGGTTTTGTCAGATGCATCGCCACAATGTTCACGGCACTGCCGTTGATCTCGATGCGCGCATGGAAAAAACGATCGCCGGAAAATGCCCCCATGCTCCTGAAACCGGCATCCTCAAGCGGGTATTTGGACATCACCATCAGGTCGCAATCGGATACGAGTTCTCCGCATCCGGCACGATAAGGGTAAACATCTGAAAGCGCAGAGATTTCTCCCACAATCGGGGGCGACTCGAGCGCGTAGACGAGGTCTGCATTCTCCCGCTCAAGCCAGCGCGCAATCTCAGCGCCGTGTCGATTGCTTCCCAGAATATTGAATTCAATCACCTTGAGCATTTCTCCGCCGCCATCTGAGACTGGTTCCGGCTGAGAGATCGTCTGGTGGATAGACCAGACCCACAGGCATAGCAGCACGGATGCCACAAAAGGCAGAACTGACAAGGCGGACCGCTGAGAGAAAACAAAAGCGATTGAAAACAACAGCGCTGCTGCCGCGATATGAGTGCGCATTCCGCCAATGAAGGCGGCGACCCAGAAGTGCGAAATCGAGGGAAGAATGCCCAGGAAAAGAGTGAAAACGGCGCATGCGCCGAGCAAGATCGAAAGCACTCTCATGAAAAGCCCTGAAAGGATCCGCACATCCGTGTGCCGACCGCTCGTTCTGCAAGAATTCCGAAGTCAGTATCGGCGCTAAAGAAACATAATGTTCAAATGGAATTTGATTATCGAGGCAAAGATATGGCGTTGGCCAGAGACGGTCAAGCGAACCTTGCTTGCGGCTGCGGCCCAGGCGTCGTCGTCAACCCGGATGTCGACAAGGCTGCCAACAACGCCGGCGAACCACGTCCGTTCCGACAGGCAGGATCAGTGCGCTTAGAGCCGGATTCAAAAGTTCATGATGGGAAACAATATCGTGCGAGGCGTCTGGTCATCACCCTGATGCTGGCGATGTTGACCCATGCTGTGGCGCTTGCGATGGACTTTTCCCAATCTTTGGCCAACCGACGGCATCGTCCGAACCAGCCGAAGGTGCGCTCCACCACCCATCGGCGGGGCAGAACCTCAAAGCCTTTCGCTATGTCGGAGCGCTTGATGATTTCAAGGTTCCATTGGCCGCATCCGCGCAGCGCTTTTCGCAACTTCTGCCCGGCATAGCCGCCATCTGCGAAGACATGGCGCAACCAGGGAAACGGTAGCGGATGGCTTTCAGGACATCGGGCGCACCGTCGCGGTCCTGGATATCGGCAGCATGGACAAGCACGAACAGCATCAGCCCGATCGTATCGGTGATGATGTGGCGCTTGCGGCCCTTGATCTTCTTGCCGGCGTCGTAGCCCGAAACCCCGCCGCTTTCGGTGGTCTTGACACTCTGGCTGTCGATGACACCGGCTGTGGGCGAGGCCTCGCGCCCCTCCAGTTCGCGCGTAGCGCAGACGAGCAGATGATTGATGGTCTGCCAAAGGCCGATGTCGCGCCAGCCATAGAAATAGCCTCGCACCGTGGAGACCGGAGGAAGTCCTTCGGCAGAGCCCGCCATTGACTGCCGCTGCCCGCAATATAAAGGATCGCGTTCACCACTTCCCTCATATTCGTTTTCCGTGGCCGCCCGCCGGGCTTGGCCAGCGGTATCAGTGGAGCAATTACAGCCCACTCACGGTCCGTCAAATCGGTTGGATAGCGAAGGCGATCCCGGTTATGCTGCAGGCGGGTGATATCATTCCAGGGCATGCGATCCTCCACGTTCTTGGCAGAGGTGGTTGAATCACATCCTTCTGATATCACTCAACAACTTTTAAATCGGGCTCTTATCGACCTGAGACCGGCGATATAAAAACCTTCAAAATGCCGGTCGTCCTCTTGCTTCTTCTACGCTGAACCGTAAAAGTCACCTACAGCATACTGTTTTTACAGAAATCAATAGACATTTTATCGATATCATATTTTCAGCCTTCCTCAGGAAGGTATCAGTTTCGTGTCGAAATGCCTTTAGGAACAAATACGTTGTTGCTCAGACAACGAATGTAATTTTCATTTTATCAAGCAAACATGAAGGGCCTTTTTTGAAGGACGGCAAGCATGCAGGCTAAGGCAAAAAGCCAATCCCAGTTGATATCAATCCAAATTTTACGTGCAGTGGCAGCACTCAGTGTCGTTACAGGCCATACAATCAATGAAATTCATCAGGTAGGGGTCCCTTATCCCGAGTTGCCATTCAATTTTGGCATCGGGGTCGATATATTCTTCATCGTTAGTGGCTTCGTTATGGTCTTGACGAGCGGAAAGCTCGTGACCCGGCCTGGAGCATCACTCGAATTCATGCGCCGAAGAATTATTCGAGTAGTACCTCTTTATTGGTTCTACACCACAGGGATGCTGCTGGCGCTTTTGCTGTTTCCGACCCAACTCAATCATTCTACAACTACGTTTCAGCAGGTGGCCTGCTCCTTCCTCTTCCTGCCCTGTGTGAGTGCGTACGGCAACTATCAACCAGTGCTTTCGCTCGGTTGGACACTTAACTACGAAATGTTTTTCTATGTTCTTTTGCTCTCGCGCTGGCTTGGCGTCCAGCCAACGCCTGGTTTTTACGCATCTGGGGATTGTTGCTGGCGGCGTTGGTGTTGGGCCCTCTGATTGGGGGACCTTTCCGCTTCTGGGGCAATCCTATTGTTCTGGAATTCCTTGCCGGAGGCCTATTGGCTTTACTATTCCAGAAGATTGGGCCTATGCGCTCGGGTTCAGGATTTTTCTGGCCGTTCTCACTTCAGGGATTGTTTATTTTTACATTACTGCGGGTGTAGAGAACCGGTTCATCTCCCTCGGTCTTCCTGCGATTATTTTCGTAGCAGGATTCTGTTTTCACACTACCAGAGAGATGGGAGCAGCGTGGTGCTGGCGTCGCTCATTTCCTTGGAGATAGCTCCTATAGCCTCTACCTCTGCCACCCTTTTGCATTGGCTATTGTCAAAATTCTTTGGCTACGACTTGATCCTTCGAACGCTTTTCCAACGGCTTATCTTGTTTTAGCTGTTGGTGCTTCGGTGGCAGCTGCCCGGATTTCATACTCTTGGCTGGAGAAGCCTTTCACTGCTTGGCTGCTGCAACGACGAGTTTTAAGCCGGTAAAACAGATACATCGACATCAATAGCGGTGCAAAGTCGGCAACGCCGGCGGCGGAACAGTTCCGCTGCTGGCGGGGGTAGAGGCCGACCATATATCTGAAGCGATTCGGGAAACTGAACACTTTGGATAAATGGTTGCGGCTCTGCCATTCGGCGCCATACCGTTCACAGACACCGCAATGACGAGAAGCCCCGGCCGCAATCACAGCCCCGCTTTCCAAGAGAAAGTCGCTCTGGCAACGGTCAAGGGCGAGAAGACGATGGTTAAGCGGTAAGTGATGATCAACCGGAACCACGCCTTTTCCAGAGTGCACGGGAACAAGGCTGCACCAAGTGTGGACGTCACCCCGACGAAAAACATCGGCCACCACTGGCCCGACCTCGTCTGAAACTGCATGATGCCGTCTGTGAGACACCGCAGTGCATGAGCACAGAGAAGCAGAAAAAACGATCTCAAATTTTAGGTGAATTGAAAAGTGATTTGGCTGGGGAACCTGGATTCTCAGTGAAATCCGATCAAGAGCCAAAGCATTGAAATAAATGATTAAAACGAGAATCAGCCTGCTGTGCTACAGCTTCATGCGACATAAATGCGATGCGAGTCAATTGCAATGGCAAGCACGGACCCGGTATTAGCGCTCCTCAATATGGCGACGTCTTCCCTACGCTCAAGCTCAGTGAACTGCTGCCGGTCTCTGCTCTCTCATATTGGCCGGGGAGCGGAACGGCTGCGAAGGTGAAGGCGATGTCCTGATCCTGAAAGAGAACCGGCATGTCGATGATCTCGTTCATGACGGACTCCTGTTGCCTGTCATATCCGCCCGAGGCCGCTGATCTGCTCGCGGTGCCAGCGCATGCGGTCTTGCTACCGTCGCCCTTGCTTTCACGACCTCCGGCGAAACATCTGCGGAGGCTTGGCTACGGGCGGCGCGACGTTCGTTTTCGGCAAGCAGCGCGTGGTCGGCAAACTGATCCAGGAAGCTGATGCCGGGATCGAGCGCATCGGCGGCTGAAGGGGTATGCGCACGATGCGGCACTGCGCCGCGACCGCCAATCGTGACACCGACCACGCCCTGTTCACCGGTGACATCAAGCGCAGTGCCGGAGAAACCTTCCGCTTCCGGCAGGCTCTTGGGCGTTTGGTCACGGCCGCCACCGCGGTGCAGCCGTCCGTGCTGCCACAACCCCAGCAGAAAGTCGCGGGCTTTTCTGGTCTTACCGATCGTATAGCGCAGCATGTTTGCCTCCTTTCCTCCGGCACTCCCGCTCCCATTAGGAGCACACCAAGAAGAAAATCACCTAAGGTTGTACTTTTCCGCACACCTCCGGAACCATTCGGCTCCGGAGATACCTTCGCAAGGCCTCGTCAGGCGGCCGGCGCGCGCCAGTCGTCGGAGCCGGATGTGCCGGATGCCGTGTGCTCCCAGGTGATCTTGCGGTAGGAAAGCTCGACCTTTACCAGCTGGGTGAAGTCGGCATTCTTCGGGTCCTGACAATGCGGCAGGGTGCAGTCCATGTCGGTCACCAGCGCATCTTCCAGCGTGGTGGTAAAGAAATGCTCCTGCTTGCCGGCGGAGTTGGTGCGATACCATTTGACATCGCATTTGGTCAGCATCTCGCCAGTGCACAGCGCGTTATAGAGCAGCGGCACGGCCTTGTTCAGCGTGCAGGTGAACTTGAACGGCGTGTGCACGCGCTGGCCGGCCGGCTGGCCGGACTGCGGGTCGCGGGGAATGACGACGGTGTGGTCGATGGCCTGAACCATGACCTCGTCCTCATGGCCTTCCTGCCAGACATTGCCGACCGAATCCTCGGTAAAGGCGCCTTGCGTGATCGGGCCCTGCGTCGAGCCGTCGATCGTGATATAAGCGGGTGTGGGCATGGGTTACTCCTGCCTGTTATGAGACGCCTGCCGGAGTTTTGCCTCGCGCAGTGGCCGGACGGAAAACCGGTTTCCACTTTTCCTGCCATTGCGCCTGTCGCCAAACATGCAAGATCCGGCAGGCGTCTTCGTTTCATCGTTATCAAATGCCACGGCAACAGCCGTCGGCGGGTTCAGGCCCGTCAGCGGCAAACCGCAGCGGGCAAACATCGCATAGCATAAACCGTGCCAGAGACGATTTCTTTGAGCGGAAAAATGGCAAACAACTGATTTTAAAAGGATATTTTTATCACCGAGGGCAGCGACAAGGCCATATGAGCGTTTATTTATGTAAGTGAACCCAAGAAGCTCCGGCCAAAAATGGCCGGGACAAGTACGAACATAATGCCGAAATCCGGCATAACCCATTGATCCAGAACAGCGAATCCGTCTCGGCCAAAAATGGCCAAGCTTGGCCATTTTTGGCCAGTACCGTTGAGTGCGAAAATTTCCATTTGGATTCAGAGTGTTAGTACCCATCATTTTCTGAACTTCTCCAGCCTTCGGAAAAGCTCCGGGTCCCATTCCTTGACGCCGATGCCTTCGGCCGCCCGTTCGAGGCGCATGGCCTGATCGGCGGTGATCGCGGCAAAACCGGAAGCCGCCATCATCTCCAATGTGGCGAGTTCCAGAAAGGCGCGCATGCGCGGTGATGGGGCCTGTCGATAACTCTGATCCCATTCGCTGGCCTTCGCGGGGTCTGCTGCCATGCTCTCAAGTGTCGGCATCTCGCCACCGGGATTGTCCAGATATATCCCATCCCCGTCCGCCGCCGACGCCCGTTCGGCGTGCCCGGCAAGCTGATCGAGAGCCGCCAGGTCGTCGGTCGCGACGAGCGGCTGACCGTCGAGGAAATTGAGGCCCGTCAGCCCCGGCAGGCGCGCCAGGAAATGGCGTGTTTCCGCGGCGATGGCCGCGGCTGCGGCAGAACGCCCGCATTTTTGCGCCAGCTGTGCGGCAATAACATGCCCGCCGATCCAGAAGGGCAGCGACTGAAGCGTTCGCTCCAGCCTTTTGGCAAGTGCCGGGTCGTCCGGATTTTCGCGCAAGGCGGCTTCATAGCGCTCGACGCTTTCAATGGAGACCGGCGGAACGACCGTGTTCTGCCCCTCCTTGAGCGGCGGCGGCGCGGTAACGTCAATCCAGGTCACATGGCGGCGCAGAAGATAGGAGACGGGGGCTGCCGGTTCGAGATCAAACAGCAGGTCGGCAAGCTCTCCGGCCTGACGGCGCAGCAGCCGGAAGTCGACCGCAGTTGAAGGAGGAGGCTCAACCTGTCTGGCCTCCGCTGTTATGCCATTGGTCTGTGAGGTCGACACAGGCCGGGCTTTGGCTCCTCGCCGCGATCCCCGCCCGCCCCATCCGCATCATGGGCCAGCCGGTCGAGAAAGCCCGAAATCATCCGTGACTGCCCGGCCTCCTGCACCGCCTCGTTCTCACCGAGCAGCCGGAGACTCGCGGTCAATTCCTCGGCCAGCACGCCGGCCGGACCGGGCGGCTCATCGCGCAGCAAGAACCCCAACAGCCGGGTCAGAGCCGATTGAAACTGCGCTTTCTTCTCGAGCCTCCGCAGGGATTTCGGCAGAGCCAGAAAGGCGTTAAGCCCGTCAAGGCAAGCAAGCAGGCCCTCGCGGTCGCGAGTTGCGAACCGCGCCATGCAGATCGCTTCGATCAACCGGATATCCTTGGCGTTGCAGGCCAGAAGTCTTGACGCCGCTTCCTCGACACGCTGCCAGTCGACCGATACCTGACTAGGCGTTCCACGCCGAATCAGCGCATCGCCGATCACATCATAGGCGTGCAGATCCTCGACGTCGCCGTCATAAGGATCTGCAAGCGTGGCATTAATCGCGTTCAGGAATCCCTCATTCGCCATCGGCCTCTCCCACGTGCAATCACAGACGGGCAGGCAGAACGAGATCGGCCAGCGGGTCCTGTCTCGCCGGGTTTTTCTGCCCCTGCTGGGTGATCGTGTAGCTCGCGGTCCCGCCGCCGACATTGAATTCGACCACCATGCCATTAGCATCGTAATTGACGATCTTGCCGGAATTCAGGAGCCTGTAGCCCGACCATGGGCCGCTGAAGGACATGGTGCGCGGCTTGCCGCCGCCGCTCGGAAACAGCGTCAGCACGCTTTCGGCCTTCTTCGAAAGCTCGTTCGGCCAGATGATACGAACCGGAAAGCGGGGTCCATGCGAGTAGGGCACGAGCTGGCCTTCGACATTCATGACCGAGCGGCCGAAGCGGCCGGAAAGGCCCTTCGGTTCCACCGTGTAGTTCACGCCAAGCGCGCCGTCATTGCCGAAATAGGCGTTCTGCAGAGCCAGCGCCTTCTTCAACTGCACAAGAAACTCGGGATTGATCACCAGACTTTGTCCGTCGATGACCTTCGACTTTCCGGTTGCGGCATCAAGGAACAGGCTCAGATTGTCGTTGTAGAAATTCTCGATCTTGCCGTTCGGACCGAAGAAGTCGGAGAATTCCGTGAGCGGCACATCCTCCTGAGCGTCCATGGTGAACGGATAGCGCGTTGCCAGCGAAAGATTGTATTCGCCGTAGACATCGTCGTTCCAGGCGCGCTGGAGTTCTTCCTTGGCCTTGTCCAGCACCACCGCCCAGCTCTGGTCGGAAATGGTCGCGAAGAACCGGCTCATCGGTTCCGGCAGGTCAACCCCTGGCGCTCGACGACGTATATCGGGTCATCGCCTTCCAGCTTCACCCGCGCCTTCGCCTTGGCCAGCGCCATTTCGCCGGAACGATCGCCAGCCTGGCGAACCTCTTTGAGATACTCGTAAAGCTTCGAGAGCGATGCCTCGAGGTCTTCAAGATAGCTGCCCTTGTTGTCCCGGGGATCGTCCAGCGCATCGAGCCGGGCAAAGGCACGGTTGATGCGCATGCCCTGCTCCCGGTAAAGGTCATAGGGCTGTTTGGCATCGGCAGCCTGATCCGGTGTCTGGGTGACGGTTTTCTCGGCGTAGATCTGTGTCTGCGCCTTCACAAGCGCGATCAGCCGGGCGAATGGATCGTCCGGCCCGGTGATCTCCTCAAGCACGTCGACGCCCTTGTCGAGGCTGCCGAAATCGACGATGTCCAGCTGATTCAGAGCGGTGGTCCAGGTATCGATGTAATTGGTCGCATAGCGTTCGGCGACCTGCTTGCGGAAAGCGTCCAGATCCTCCTTGGAATAGCTTACCGTGTCGCGCTCGCCGGCCACCCAGGCGTCCTCGATGGCAACGACGGACAGCGCCTCGTTCTGCTTGACAAAAAGTCGGTAAAGCCGGCCTTGGTGAAGAAGGGTGGGATTTCCACCGGTTCCGGTTTGCCGTTGGCGTCGACCGGAGGCTTGAAAATGATGTTATAGGCCGGCCCGATCTCGTTTCTGAAGTTGACGGACGACACAAGCTGGCTTTTGGCAAGCTGCTCGATATTGCGATAAAGGCGCAGGTCTCGCGGCACGGCGCGCAGATCCGCCTGCGCCGAGGCGACTTCGGTCTGGTCAAGCGGGACTTCCAGGTTAGCGTCCTCGACGGCAAATTTCAGATGACTGGAAAGGTCCTGCTGCGTCTGGTCGTATCCGGTATAGAGGGTTTGCCAGACTTCGCCGTACCACTCCTCCACCAACGCATTATTGCGTTTCGACGTGTCACCAAGCATCAGATAGATGCGCAGGTCTTCAAGCCTTTTATCGCCATCGCGAGTGTCGGCCGACTTGCCGAGTGAGACGACATCGGTCTCCACATAGCTCGCAAGATCGGGAAGGAAACCGTCTTGCAACACGTCGATATAGGTCTTGTCGATGACCGGCCCGATCCTCCGCCCCTGCGACAGCGTCAGGAAGGACGGCACGACGCCCCAGCGGTCATAATTGCCGAAAATGGTTCCGGCGGAACGCAGCGCATTCAGCGGCTTGAGGAAAGACTGCCCCGCATCTGCCACGTTTGCGATCTGATTTTCTCCGTCCGCCTTGTAGGTCCTGGCGATATTGACGACCTCGTCCATCTTGGCGCGGTTGCTTTCATAGGCCTGCCAATAAAAGCCGACAAAGCCGATGAACAGAACCGAAGCCGCGGCGCCTGAGAGGATGAACCGCATCCGCTTGGCGCGCTCCAGCCGGATATTGTCGCCAGCAAGGCCTGCTTCCTCGAAGATCACGGATTTGAGCACATTGGCCGAGAAATAGTGCTTCGAGTGATCGCCGTGGACGGCAAGCACGGGCGGGCGGATCTCGTATTTCTGCGAGGCCGCAGTCAGGACAGCGTTGAACGGCACAGCTTCCTGGCGGCAGGAGGCCATGAACACGCCGCGCACTAGCGGCGCCGTCGAGAACTTGTCCTGATGGAGGCTGGTTCCCAGAAATTCCTTGATCAGCATTTTCAGGCCGGAAAGCTGGCGCGTGAAGGTATAGAGTTTACGTCGCGCCTCCGAGGAGTGCTGATCGGCGATACGATCCAGCATCAGATTGTTGAGACGCTCGAGAAAGCCGTCATAGGCCTTCTCGAACTCCGCCACCCAGCTGTCTCCGGCCTTCTCCGAATAGACCGAGAAGGTGAAACCGAAAGGTTCTTCGCGCTGAGCTTTGGTCAGCCCGGAGACGAACTCGTGAAAACCGTCCAGAAGGTCCAGCTTGGACAGGATGACATGCACGGTATAGCGCGTGCTGAGCGCTTCCGACATTTCGACCAGGCGGGCGTGCAGAAGGGCTGCCTTGTTTTCCCTGACTTCGGGCGATGACTGTATAAGGTCGACGAGATCGATGCAGACGATCGCGCCGTTGATCGGCCTGCGGGGTCTGTATTCATTCAGCAGACCCAGAAATTTGTCCCAGAGAAGTCGCGAAACGTCGAGAATATTGTCGTCTTCGCGGTTGCGCTGATGGGTGAGCAACTGACCGGCGACATCGAAAACAACGGCGTCATCGGTAACCCAATAATCGACATCCTCGGTTTTCGTCACAGTCTTGGCGTCTTCCTGCGAGAAAAGATGCGCCAGCGGAAACTTGAGATCGGACTCGACGATGAACGAGGTCTTCCCGGCTGAGGGAAAGCCGAGCATCACATACCAGGGCAGCGAATAGACCGAGCGTTTCCCGCGCTTGCCATCAGAGCCGATCCAGTGCTTTGCGATGGCGGACATCGCATTGCGGAAACTGCGGTCGAACGCATCAACGCGATCCTTAACCGGGTCCCGCGGCGCCTTTGTCACCTCTTCTTCCCCAGCCCGCTCCTGTCTGCGTCTGCTCACCGCGCCGAAGAGCAAATTGCTTAGCCCCCAGAAGAATATAATCGCAATGATTGCGATCAATCGGAACGTCACTGGCCCAAATGGCTGGAAATCGTAGACCTTGAGTCGAGGCCCGAGGAACCAGATGAACGCGCAAAGGGCGAAGGCGATGATCAAACTGGCTGTACCATATGATTTTACTAGGCTTTTCAGCGCACCAAAGAAACCGCGCACCAGAGCTTTCGCCAGTCCAAAGATCTGCTTCACGGTTTCACTCCCGCCTTGCCGCCATTTCGTTGATCAAATATATTTAAGTAAAAAATATATTACAACAATATAAATTACAATAAATATAGCCTTAATGCCTTTATATTCGATATTTTTCAAAACTCGTCTTGTCAACCTGAGATACTGACGTTAGTGATTATTACCACTGATGGAGGTTACCTTATTTTAGGAAATTTTCTTCCGGATACTCGCCAAGGTCGTAGCCGCACGGCTTCCGACGGGCCTGAATGAACACAGGAGACAGGACAAAATGGCTGGAAAAGACAGTTCCGTCGCTCCGAAGGAGCGGATCAATATCCGTTATGTCCCCGCGACAGGCGATCAGCAGGAGGAGGTCGAACTGCCTCTCCGTCTCGTCATGCTCGGCGACTATCTGGGTCATGACGACGGCTTGCCGCTGGAAGAGCGCGAGATGCTCTCAGTGGACAAGAACAGCTTCGCCTCGGTGATGAAGGAGGCCGGGTTGAAGCGCGAGATGGAGGTTAAGGACACGCTCTCCGACGACGAGGAAGCGCGCCTTCGCACCACACTTGAGTTCACGAGCCTTGCGGATTTCTCACCAGATGCGGTGGTGCGGCAGGTTCCGGAACTGCAGAAGCTGATCGAGCTTCGCGAGGCGCTTGTCGCACTGAAGGGTCCGCTCGGCAATATGCCGGCCTTTCGCCAGCGGCTGGAGCAAATTCTTGAGGACGAGGATGCACGGCAGAAGCTGGTCGAAGAGTTGCAGACCATCGAAGCGCGAGAGGCTGAAAAACTGGCGGCAGAGCCAAAGCCTGACCTGTCCGGCACGCCCGAGGGCGATATCGCCGTCAAGGATGACGAGCCGAAAGACAAGAAAGGCTGAATACGTCCCCGTTTTCCTGAAGGAATACCGGAATGCAGTTTGACCTGCCGAAATCATCGGCGCGTAGTTCGGAGTTGAAAAACATGGCCCAATCAGGTGCTGCTCTCAAGGAAAAGTCCGGCGAAACACAAAGCGTCTCGCTTCTGGACCAGATCATGGAAGAAACCCGGATCCGTCCGGACGATACGGAGACCTATTCCATAGCGCGTAAGGGCATGGAAGCGTTCATCGCCGACATGCTCTCAAGCCGCAAGCCCGGCGAGCGCATCAACCGTGTTCTCGTCGACCAGATGATTGCCCAGCTTGATGAGAAGGTCTCGCGTCAGGTGGACGAGATCATTCACGACAAGGGATTTCAAGAAATGGAGTCGGCCTGGCGCGGGCTGAAGCTCCTGATCGACCAGACGGACTTCCGGGAAAACATCAAGATCGACCTGCTGCCGGTTTCCAAGGAGAGGTTGCTGGAGGATTTCGAGACCGCGCCGGAAGTGGTGCAGTCCGGTCTTTACAAACACATCTATTCATCCGGCTACGGTCAGTTCGGTGGCGAGCCTGTGGGCGCGATGATCGCCAATTACGATTTCGGTCCCGGCGCGCGCGACGTCAAGCTGTTGCAGTTCGTCGCCTCGGTCGGCGCCATGGCGCATGCACCGTTCATTGCGGCAGCTTCTCCGGAGATTTTCGATGTCGACGAATTCGTCGATCTGCCAGCACAGAAGGACTTGTTCTCAATTTATGAAGGCCCCGCTTTCGAAAATGGATGGGTTTCCGCCAGAGCGAGGATTCCGCTATGTCGGCCTGACCTGCCCGCGCTTCCTGTTGCGCCAGCCATATGACGCGGAGGAAAATCCGGTCAAGAGCTTCGTCTATTCCGAGAGTGTCACCGATGATCATGGGCATTACCTTTGGGGCAATACCTCCTTTGTTCTCGCGACTCGGTTGACCGAAAGCTTTGCCAAATACCGCTGGTGCCCGAACATTATCGGCCCGCAATCGGGCGGTGCGGTGTACGACCTGCCCGTCCATGTCTACGAGGCCTTCGGGCAGCTCGAAGAAAAGATTCCGACCGAAATCCTGATCACCGACCGGCGCGAATATGAACTCGCCGAGGAAGGCTTCATCGCGCTGACCATGCGCAAGGGCTCGGATAACGCCGCCTTCTTCTCGGCCAACTCCGTTCAGAAGCCGAAAATCTTCCAGAACACGAAGGAAGGCAAGGCCGCCGAGACCAATTACAAGCTCGGTACGCAACTGCCCTACATGATGATCATCAACCGGCTGGCGCACTATATCAAAGTGCTGCAGCGCGAGCAGATCGGCAGTTGGAAGGAAAAGGAAGACCTCGAGCGCGAGCTCAACGTCTGGCTCAAGCAGTATGTCGCCGACCAGGAAAACCCGCCTTCGGATGTGCGTTCGCGCCGTCCGCTGCGCGCGGCAAGCGTTGAGGTCTCCGATGTCGAGGGCGATCCCGGCTGGTATCAGGTCACGCTGAAGGTTCGTCCGCACTTCAAATATATGGGCGCCAATTTCGAACTGTCCCTGGTGGGCAAGCTCGACAAGGAAGAATAGGCGCAATCCGACCATGCGAAGGGACCGCGAAAGCGACATTCGGGACAGCATCGATCGCCGGTCGGCCGGCAGCCTGTTCGAGCGTCTTGTGCTGGACGAGGAGAATGTGGCAATCGAGCGCACAGACGATGCCGCGGAGGCAACCGTACGTTCGATCAAGCGCCACCTGATCCGCCTGCTCAACGCACGCAGCGGCGCTTCCCAATCCGCCCCCGACCTCGGTTTGGCCGATTTCAACGAGTCGTCGATCGAATCCAATGACCTGACCCGACACATCGCGGCGTCGATCCGTGATTGCATCAACACCTTTGAGCCGCGCGTCGAGGTCAAAGCTGTCGAGTGCATGCGCGATCCGGATCGGCCGCTCGATCTAAAGTTCCGGATCCAGGCTCTGGTGCCGGCAAAATCGCGGCAGGAACTGGTCGAAATCGATCTGCTCATGCGGGACGGACACGCCACACAGATTATCTAGGGTGCTCGACGGCAGGGTACGTTCTGACAGGGAATTGACGCAAAAACGCACCCGGCGGGGCCTGTCGACCAAAGAAAAAACAGTTCGGTCATGCGGCAGATGGCTACGTCGGAACAGTTATGTAATTAGTTGCAGGAGCCAGAATTGGCAAACTCGGCGCGCTCACGCTATTTTCAGGACGAACTGACCTATCTGAAGGAAAGCGGTCGGTTCTTTGCTGAAAACAATCCCAAACTTGCTCGGTATCTTTCCGAACAGTCGACGGACCCCGATGTTGAGCGTCTGCTTGAGGGGTTTGCGTTCCTGACCTCGCGGCTCCGGGAGAAGCTGGATGACGAACTGCCGGAACTGACCCATTCCGTCGTCAATCTGCTGCTGCCGAATTTTCTGCGTCCGTTTCCATCCACTGCGCTGATGAAGCTCACGCCGCAGGAAAAGTCGATCACCGAACGGCAAGTCGTGCCGCACGGCACGATCATCCTGTCGCGACCGGTATCCGGCACGGTCTGCCCGTTTCGAACAACGTCCGAAACCCATGTCTATCCGCTCGAGATCGCCGAGCAATATCTTGAGCGATCGCGGCAGTCGACCACGTTGCACATCGATTTTGAAACGCTGTCCGGTCTGCCGCTCGGCATGATCGATCTCCGCGATCTGCGGCTGTGGTTTGCAAGCGGCGATCACACCGCGCAGATGCTTTATCTGTGGTTCGGTCGCTATCTGAAATCCATCGACATCACGGTCACGGGCGGAGAAAGTGGCGGGCGCACCGTTTCCTTTCCGCTGCGCAATGTCCACCCCGGCGGTTTCGCGGCGAACGAGGCGATACTGCCGTCCGGCAACACGGCCTACGAAGGCTATCGTCTGCTGCAGGAATATTTCGTCTTCCCCGAAAAATTCCAGTGCTTCGATCTTCTCCGCTTCGGCGAAAGCCTCGGCAATGAAGGCGGCATGACGTTTCGCCTGTCGGTTCAGTTCGAGCGACCGCTGCCGCCGGACGTCAAGGTGCGCCCGGACACCGTGCAGCTCTACTGCACGCCGGCCATCAACCTGTTCCGTCATGATGCCGAACCGATGAAGGTCGATCACCGCCGACTTCACTATCCCCTGCGACCGTCCTCCAATGGTGACGGCGCGAAGGCAATCTTTTCGATCGACCGGGTGGTGAGTTGGCGTTCCGAGGGCGAACCCGCAACCGGTCAGCATCTGCGTGAATATCCGGCGTTTGAGTCCTTTCATCACGAGGTAGAACGCCAGCAGAACCTGACGCAGATCTACTTCCGGCTCAGAATGCGGGAATCCCTGCGGCAGACTGGCGCCGATCACCTCATTTCCTTCGTCCGGCACGACAATTCGAGTGCCGTTCCAGACTACGAAGTGGTTCTCGTCCGAGCTGAGCTGCTTCAACAACCGCCACGCCCGCGAACTCGGCGGCGGCGATATCTGCGTCATGACCGAGGACACGCCTGCCTTTGTCACCTTTCGCAATCTGCGCCAGCCGACAGCCCCGATCTACCCGCCGCTTGATGGGTCTCTCTACTGGACGATGATTTCCAATCTCGCCCTGAACTATGTGTCGCTGCTGAACAAAGACGCGCTTGGCGCTGTGATCGCCATCTATGATTTCCAGGCCTATGCTGACCGCCGCGCCGAGCGCACCAGCCGCCAGCGCATGGACGGCATCCGCGCGATCGACACCAAACCCTTCGACAAGTTGTTTCGCGGCCAGCCGATCCGCGGATTGCTGACGCGCATGACCATCCGCGAGTCATGCTTTCAGAGCGAGGGCGACATGTATCTGTTCGCCAGCGTGCTTGCCGAGTTCTTCACCCTTTATGCCAGCATCAACTCCTTCCACGAACTCATCGTGGAAGGAGAGGAAAACAACGAGGTTTACCAATGGCCAGCGAAGACAGGTCGGCAGCCGATCATCTGACGGACCTTCTGGTCCGCGATGCCCGCGCCTGGTCTTTCTTCCAGGCGGTTGAGCAGACGCAGCGCGCTTTCGACGACGGGACGGAGGCGGGAACCCACATGCTTCCGGCAGACGAAAAATCGTTTTCAGCGTCGACAACCGCCTCGGTTTCCCGGTGTCCGACATTAACAGCATCGTACTTGAAGAAAAGGGGCCGGGCGACGCCCATGCCATTGATGACGTCAATCAGCGCGAGAAGGCGGTCTTACCTGACAGGCGCGAACGCTTCCGCATGGAAGTGACATTTCTCGGCCTGCATGGGGCAGGCTCCCCCTGCCCTCCTATTATCAGGAAACGGTTGCGCGCTATGATGCCGAGGGCTCCCTGCTGAAGGGCTTCTTCGATTTCTTCCACAACCGGCTTGTCGGGCTGATGCATCGCACGATGCGCAAATACCGCTATTATGTGCGCTACAAGCCCGGTGCGAAGGATGATTTCTCGCAGGCGATATTCTGCCTGTTCGGCCTTGCCGACCGGGAAGCGCGCGAACTGTCGCCGATCAACTGGGCGAGGCTTTTGACCTTCACCGGCCTGCTCGCCTCGCGCAACAGATCGCCGCAGGTGGTGTCATCCGTTGTGGCCCATGCCTTCTTCCATCCGGATGTCGAAGTCGAGGAATGGATCCGGCGCAAGGTTGATATTCCCACCGAACAACAGTTCTCTCTTGGCCGGTTGAATTCGGTGCTGGGCGAAAGCGCCGTCATCGGCGAGCGCGTTCCCGACATCGCTTCGAAGTTCAACATCTACCTGAAAAATCTCGGCTTCGAACGCTTCCAGGAATTCCTGCCGCGCGGCAGCAGCCATGAGGCGGTGAAACAGCTCATCGAGTTCATGCTGCGCGACCAGCATGCCTATGACATCAAACTCGGTCTCGCGGCCGGAGAGGCCAAACCGCTTTGCCTGCATGGGCGCGAAGAGGTTTCGCCCGAAGAGGTTGAGGGATATCGCTCGCACCTCGGCTGGTCTTCGTTTCTGGGAACCGGTGAGGCAAGCCGCCGCGATGTCCGCGTGACGGGGAGACTTTGACAATGCGTCTGATCCTCGCCGTCAATAACACCATCAATCTGGAAAGCGGCATTGTCGCAACCGCCGTATTTTCCGAGCACGGCGGAACCGTAGGCTCGGACGAAGACGCAAACTGGCGTCTTGCCGATCGCACCGGATCCGTCAGTCCGCATCATGTCCGCGTATATCTTCAGGATGGCCGTTTCTGTGCCATGCCCGAAAATGACGAGGGAATAGTCGTCAACGGCTCCTCGCGTCCCCTGCCCAGGGGTGCCGCGTTTTCGATTTCCGATGGCGACCGATGGAGGATCGGCGACTTCGACGTTTCCGTCTATCTCGCCGCCGACGAAGCCGGGAAAAGGGCAGAGGCGAGAGCTTTCAGGGGTGGGAAGAGCGCTTTTCCGCCGTGGAAACGATCATCCCCGGCACGCTCAAGGGCGAAAGCCGCGATGAGCAGATTGATGCTGCCGCACTGCTTGCCGATACCTCGGAGGCCGACGACGGCGGAAGCGTTTTTTCGAACGCGACGACACCGATCTCGATGAGGGGATCGACCCGGTGACGCATCTCGACCGAACCGCCAGCGGAGAGATGGACTTGTCCAACGACCCGGTCGTTCTGTTCGACAGCCAACGAGGAATGAGAGCCATGCCAGACAAGAAAGATCTGATCGACGACCTGAATCTCCAGCCGAAGTCGAGCAAGAAGAGGCCCGGCGTCGACGATCCGATGGCCGAGCATGCGAATTTCGCAAGCCCTGGCGTCACGAAGGAAGGCGAGGAACTGGAAGACTATCTCGACGAGTTGGCAAACCGCTCGGTTGAAGGCGGTCTTCAGGAAATGCGCGAGCGGGAGGAATGGCCCGCCGCCGCCAGGACAGGGCAGTTGGAAGACGACGAGCAGGTCGATCACGTGGTGCTCCGCCCGCTGATGCAGGCCATGGGACTGCCGGTCGCCGATATGCCGGTCCCGGAGGCGAACCGACTTGCGCGCGAGACGGGTTCGGCGCTGAAAACGGCTGTTTCCGGGCTTATGGCGATTCACAGTCTCCAGGGCGAGGACCGCAACAATCTCAGCGACACACATCTGCATCCAGTCGAAGACAATCCGTTGCGTCTCGACATGAGCACCGAGGAGGCGATGCGCGATCTGTTTCTGGTTCAAAGCCCGGTTCATCTGAACGCCACTGCTGCCATCGAGGAAAGTCTTGAGCAGATCAGCGCCCATGAACAGGCGAGCCGGGTTGCGATCGATGCGGCTTTGGGCGCTGTGCTGGCGGCACTGGCGCCGGACCAGCTTTCGCGCCGCTTCGCCCGCTACAAGGGCCATGCGCCGCGCATTGGCGATCAGGATGCCTGGCACTGGCAGATGTACCGTCACTATTACGAGGAGATGAAGTCCGACCGCCAGCGCGGTCTCACCCGCATGTTCTGGGAGATTTTCCGGCAGGTCTATGACCGCGAGATGCGCAGCAAGGCGCTCGCTGGCTTGGGAGAGGAGCGGTAGGCGAATGTGTTTGCGTCGGCGTATTGCGTGGGTTGCGTTGCTGTTTGTCGTGGTCGGATTGTCGTCATGCGGCATTCCACAGGCGACGGGCAAGATTCTCAAGGTCATCGCGAATCCCGATATCCCTGTCGGCAAGACTACGGACCAGCCGAGCACACTCAACATGATGATCTTCGAGGAGAAGGGCGCCAATCGCGGCGATGATGGCCAGTCCCTGCCGATCGATGTCTGGTTTTTCAACTCTCCGACGACGGCCAGTTCATGCAATCCGACTTTGAGTCGCTGACCACCGACCCGAAAGGCACGTTACAATCGACCTATGTCGACATGAAGCAGGTCCAGGTCACGCCGGACCGGTCCAAGCCCATCAAAAACATCGAACTGAAAAAGGACACGACCTTCATCGGCATCGTCGCCGGCTACGTAAACTACCAGGATATCAACTGGCGCACCACCGTTCAGGTGAATGCCAAGGAGAGACCTACCAGCTCTTCACCGCGATCACACCAACGCAAATCATCACGAACCTGCACCGGTAAGGCTTTAGGCAGAATGGATCGAAGCGAAAAATGTCATTGAGAAATCATGTTGTCTGGCGCGACGGGCTGTTTCTGAAACCCCATCATTTCCAGCAACAACAGAGATATATCGAATATCTTATCAGGGCGCGGATCGAGGGCGTCGACGCCTATCAAACAGGCCTGTCAAAGGTCGAGATCAGTCCGGAGAACCTGCTACACGGCAAGGTCGTTATCGACAGTGCGCGCGGCGTGTTTCCGGATGGTTCGGTGCTCGACATTCCCGGCGAAACCAAGCCGCCGGCAGCACTCGATGTCAGCGGGCGCAATATCGTCGATCAGCGCGTCTATCTCGCGCTGCCTCTCAGGCTCAATGGCGTGCCGGAAATCGAGGATTCCGATCAACCGCAGTCGCATGTGCGCATGAGCGCGGTGTTGCAGGAGGTACGCGACAATGCCTCTGCGGAAACCGAGACATTAGACATCAATGTCGCGCAATACCGTCTGCGGCTGATGCTTGAGGAAGAGGATCGCTCCTCCTATACTTGCCTTCCGATCGCCCGTATCCGCGAGAAACGATCCGACGGCAGCCTCGTTCTCGATGACCGCTTTCTGCCGACTGCATCGGCTCTCGAAGCGACCCCACAGTTGAAGAAGACGCTTGAGGATTTCGTCGGCCTGTTGCAGCAGCGCGCCCGCCAGATTGCCGAGCGGCTTGGCACGCCCGGGCAGCGTGGCGTCTCGGATGTCTCGGATTTCCTGATGCTGCAGACCATCAACAGGCTGTGGCCGGAGTTCAGGCATCTCGCCACGGTTCAGGGCATTCACTTGCGTGATCTCTATATGGTTCTGGCAAGAGCGGCGGGCGAGCTTGCGACCTTTACCCACGAAAAGCGGATGCCGGAAATGTGGCCCCCTTACCACCACGAAGAGCCGGCCATCTGCTTCGAACCGGTGATTACTTCATTGCGCCAGTCGTTGACGGCGATCTTCGAGGCGAATGCGGTCGCGCTGCCGCTCAACAAGCAGAAATACGGCGTCTACACCACGCCGCTGAATGACCGGTCACTGCTGAAGACCGCTATTTTCGTGATTGCCGTGAAGGCGAGCGTTCAGTTGGAAAAACTGTCGCTGGAGTTTCCGGCGCAGACCAAGGTCTCATCGATCGAAAAGATCCGCGAACTGATCCACGTGCAACTGCCCGGCGTGGTGCTGCAACGTCTGCCAGCGCCGCCGCGCCAGTTGCCGTATCATGCGGGGTTCACCTATTTCCAGCTTGATGAAAACTCACCGGGTTGGAAGTACATCGAAGATGCTAGCGGCTTCGCTTTCCACGTGACCGGCAACTTCCCCGATCTCGAAATGCAGTTCTGGGCCATCCGCAATGAGAGGGCAATGACATGAGCGATTTGACCGAGGGCCAAACGGGCATATTCGAGCCCGGTAGGGAGGGTGACAGCGAAAGGCTCATCGAGGCCAATGACACCCCGGAAATGAAGACGGTTTCGGCCAGAACCTATGCGCCGTCACGCCTGTCGTTTCCGCTGCGCGGCAACAGCCTCAACAAAATTGTCGATGCCAGCCAGCCGTTGCTGGCGCTTCTGGCACGCATTCCCGACGTCCGCAATTTTGAAAACATCGACCATCTTCACCACGATATCAGCGCCGAAATCAGAATCCATCGAGCTGGAGCTGCATCGGGAGGGTTACGACCGCGCGACGATCCTTGCCCATCGATATTGCCTGTGCACGGCCGTTGATGAAGCGGTCATGTGCTCGCCCTGGGGCCAGGATTCCGACTGGTCGGGGCGCAGCCTGCTGGCGCAGTACCATTCCGAGACCTGGGGCGGCGAGAAATTCTTCATCGTGCTGGCGCGGCTGATGCGCGATCCGGAACGCTATATCGAGCTCATTGAATTTCTGTACCTACTGCTCTGCCTTGATTTCGAAGGCAAATACAGGGTCATGCACAACGGTCGCAGCCAGCTCGAAACCGTAATCCGCGAAGTCCACGACGCCATTCGCAAGGAACGCGGCGATCCGCCGGAAGTGCTGACCTCGTTTCGCGACAAGGTCATCAGCAAAGCCCATATCATTCGCCGCCAGACGCCTGTGTCGCTGATATGGATCCTGTTCGCGGTTTTGTGCATCGGCACCTTCGCCGCCTTCTACATTCGCCTTGGCCACTACACGGATCAGGTGATCCAGCAATTGCAGAATATACTTTGAAAGCGGGGAACTGACATGGCGCGTCTGGATATCCGGGCAATCATCGAAAGGTTCAACCGGGGTTCGCGGCTGGCAATCGAGGAAGCCGGATCGCTTTGCGTGGCGCGGTATCACCGCGAAGTCACCATCGAACATTTTCTGTTCTGCCTTCTTGGCCAGCCCGGCAATGATATGCGTGTCATCCTGCAGGAAAACAACCTTTCGCCCGATCAGACGAAAGAGACTGTCGAGGAACATTCGCCAGACTGCGCCAGAGCGAGGCCGACCGCACGCCGACGTTTTCGCCGCTCCTCCTCGATCTTCTTCAGGACGCCTGGATCGTCGCATCGGTGCAACTGAAGGAGCCTTCGATCCGTTCCGGCGCCGTGCTGATCGCCATGCTGTCCGACGCGGGCCGCTATCTCGATTTTTCCTATTACAATCTGCTGGAAACACTCTCCGCCGAGGACATTCTCAAACGGTTTGAAACGCTGACGTCCGGTTCGGTCGAGACGCTGGGAACCGCAGGTCCCGGCGGCCAAGTCGGCGCGCAAGAACCCGACACATCAGACAGCGCGCTTTCCCGCTACGGCACGAATTTTACCGAACTGGCACGCAATGGCGGCATCGATCCGGTGTTCTGCCGCGACGCTGAAATCCGGCAAATCATCGAAATCCTGTGCCGCCGCCGCAAAAACAACCCGATTTGCGTGGGCGAGGCCGGTGTCGGCAAAACGGCGCTGGCCGAGGGGTTTGCGCTCAAGATTGCCGAGGGCAACGTGCCTGAACCGCTCAAGGGCGTGGAGGTCTGGGGCCTCGATATCGGCTCGCTGCAGGCCGGCGCCTCAATGAAGGGCGAGTTCGAAAAGCGGCTGAAATCCGTGATCGACGAGGTCAAGGCCAGCCCCACACCGATCGTGCTGTTTATCGATGAGGCCCATACACTGATTGGTGCTGGCGGCGACAAGGGCGGCTCGGATGCAGCCAACCTTCTCAAACCTGCACTCGCCCGTGGTGAACTGAAGACCATAGCGGCCACCACCTGGAGCGAATACAAACAATATTTCGAAAAAGACCCGGCCCTCACCCGGCGATTTCAGCTGATCAAGCTCGATGAGCCGACGGCGGACGAGGCCGTCATCATCCTGCGCGGGTTGAAAACTGCTTATGAAAAGGCGCATGGCGTCTATATCACCGAGGCCGCGCTGGACGCAGCGGCCCGCCTTTCCGCGCGCTACATCACCGGCCGGCAGCTGCCTGACAAGGCGCTCGATGTTATCGATACGGCCTGCGCGCGGGTTTCGGCCGCACGCTCGGCAAGTCCGCCAATACTTCAAAGGCATGGCGAGGAACGCGCGGCCCTGATGCGGGAACGCGACGGACTGCTGCGCGACCAGTCTATCGGTACCCTCACGAATGAACAAGACGAGCGCCTTGCTGCTATCGAGAACCGTCTCGATGTGCTCGAGGATGAAATCGGCAGGATGGAGAAGGAATTCTCCGAACAGAGTGAAATCGCGGGTTCGCTGCTGGAGCAAAGACGCAGCCTCCTTGAAACCGGCTCAGGCAATGAAAAGGCCCCGCAACCCGATACAGATCAGCCGGATCTTGCCGATGCCGCCGAACGCTTCAGCCGCATCGCTCTTGCCGACCGCCTGGTGCCCGTCGATGTGGGCGCTGCCGAAATTGCCGCCGTCATCGGCGACTGGACCGGCATTCCGGTCACCTCCATGGTGGCCGACGATTATCAGAAACTGCTGACGCTGGCCGAAACCATGGGGCAGACGATCCGTGGCCAGAACCATGCGCTAAAGGCAATCGAGGAGCGGCTCAGAGCATCGCGTCTCGATCTGCACCGCAAGGGCCAACCCTTGGGCGTGTTCTTCCTCGCCGGGCCCTCCGGCGTCGGCAAGACGGAAACGGCGCTTGAGATTGCGCGACAGCTTTTTGGCGGCGAGCAGTTCCTGACCACGATCAACATGTCGGAATATCAGGAGCGCCACACCATCTCGCGCCTGATCGGCTCGCCGCCCGGCTATGTCGGTTATGGCGAGGGCGGCATCTTGACGGAGGCCATCCGCAAGAAACCCTATTCCGTGGTTCTGCTCGACGAGGTCGAAAAAGCCGATGCCAATGTGCTAAACCTTTTCTACCAGGCCTTTGACAAGGGAGAACTCGCCGATGGCGAGGGCGCGCCATCGACTGCAAGAATGTCGTTTTCTTCCTGACCAGCAATCTCGGCTCGGACCAGATCGAAAACTGGGTGGCGACGGCCGAGGACGGCAAGACGCCATCGGCCGAAACCATGGCGCGCTCGCTGCAACCGGTCTTCGTCCAGCATTTCAAGCCGGCACTGCTCGCGCGCATGCAGCCGATCGTCTACCTGCCACTTTCCGAAGCGGTCATGGCCGAAATCGTCGACATGAAACTCGGCGGGCTGAAGGAACTTCTCGCCGACAGCCAGCGCATCGCCTTGACGGTCACCGACAATGCCGCCGCGCGCATCCGCTCCATGTGCGGTTTTTCGACTAATGGCGCACGCTTCGTCGATCAGATCATCCAGCGGCAATTACTGCCGACCATTTCACTCGAAATTCTGGAGGCCGGGCAACAGGGCATCGCGCTTGGGACCATCGTCGTCGACTACGACGAGGAGCACGGCTTCTCGTTTGAAACGATTGCGCGGACGGAACCGCGCGAGCGGTCTCCCCAACTGGCGGACGGTGGCTGACGATGGAGGCTGTGGCTGACGACATCGGGGAGGCAGGCTTGCGCATGATGACGGCGCGCACCGATGGCCAGTTGCGCAGTCAATTCATCAAAGCGGCGCTTGATATCCAGCCGGCCATTGGCATGGCGGTCTATGCCGTTGACGCGACCGGGCGCGTGCTGATGCCGCTTGCCGGCGATAGCACGATGCCGACCGACCGGTTACCGCAGCTTGCCCTCGGCTTGGACAGGAGACCGCCGGCAGCCGTCCTCGCCATGCAGCGCCAGAATGCCTATTGCCATGGTAAGGCGACGTTCGGCGACGACGAGGCCTTACGCAAAAGCCTGTTCGAAACTCATGGCCGCCTGCTGGCCTTCCGGCTCGATTCCCGCTTCAATGAGGACGCGCAAAACGGCTTCCACCCAGGTGCGGGTATTGCTTTTTCAATGTGCGCGCGCTACTCGATGCCGGCTTGTCGCAAAAGGCCACAGCTCTATCCTGGCTGTTTCAGGCCTTCCTTGCGCTGCGTCCACTGGTTGATGCCTTTGCGAACCGGACCAACGACCAGACCGGCAAGCGCGCCGAGGACGGCTGGAAGCGGCTCGACGACGCGCTTGCCGAAAGGCTAGTCGGCCAATCGCCGCAGATGGCCAATCTGCGCAGCCAGATCGCGCGCTATGCTGGCCGCGACTACGCCGTGCTGCTGGAGGGGAAACGGGGACCGGCAAGGAACTGGCTGCCCGCGCACTGCACCGCCTGTCGCCGCGCAAGGCGAAAGCCTTCATTGCCGAAAACTGCGCCGCCATTCCGGAAAGCCTGATGGAAAGCGAGCTGTTCGGCTACGAAAAAGGCGCCTTCACCGGCGCCGATGCCGCACGCGAGGGCCTGATCAAGAGGGCCGATGGCGGCACGTTATTTCTCGATGAGATCGGCGACCTGCCGCCCGCCCTTCAGGCCAAGCTGCTGCGAGTGCTTCAGGAGCGGAAGCTGCGCCCACTCGGCGCCGACATCGAGCACGATGTCGATTTCCGACTGATCACCGCCACCCATTGCGACATCAAGGCCGCCATTGGCGAGGAGCCTTCCGCGCCGATCTTTATCACCGCATCGCTCAGCTTGCGATCAAGCTTCCGCCATTGCGTGAACGCGAGGGCGATATCGCCTATCTCGCCCAATATTTCCTCGCCGAGATTGCAGCTCGCGAAGACGAGCCGGTGAAGACGTTCACCGCCGAGGCGATGGCCGAACTTCAGACCCATTCCTTTCCCGGCAATGTGCGCGAACTGCAGAATTTTCTACTCCGCTGCGTGCTGCTGGCCCGCGACGAGGGCGAAATCTCTCTGGCAGAGGTGCGTGAGGCGCATGCTTCGCTGCTTGCCGGCGCTGCCTCTGCTGCGATCGACGCACCCGATAACGCAGAAGCCGATCAAGGCGGGCTTAAGGAAATGGTCAGCAAGGCCGAGATCAATATCCTTGCGCGTTGCTTTCGTCGCTTCCACGGAAATCAGGCGGAAATGGCGCTGGCTCTAGGTGTTCCGCGCCGGACGCTGTCGCGAAAACTGGCGCGCTACGGCATTTGCGCCGGTGACGAGAGCATAACCGAAACGGAGAGGGAGGAGGTCTGAGCGATGACCGCCACAAACACGAGGTTCGATATGAAAACGCCGGTTCTGCTCTCACTGATAAGCGGCCTTCTGCTTGCCGCTCACCCGGCGGCGGCAGCGGAGACCGTGGCGGTGCCAAAGGCGGGGCTCGGAACCTGCCTGCAAACCGTCGACCGGCTGAACCGGCTCGATTGTTTCGACCAGTTGCTGGGCACGCCGATGTCAGTGCTTTCCGGTGGCGTTTCGCCATCCGATGCGCCTGCACCGCCTTCGCAGGAAAAACGCCCATCGCCGCTCTGGCGCATGCGATGGAACGGGCACGGGCGGCAGGCGATGACGGCTGGCAGTTTCGCTATTCACGGGTCGGCTCCAACCGTCTGCTGACCTTGCCGGAACTGATGGCCGAAGCCGCCGCAGCCCCAGCGGCCCCGCCGCCGCCGACCGAAAACGGCGCGCTGCCGGAAAAGAGCGCAGCCATCTACGCCGCGCAAATCCCCGGCGACCTGCTTCAGCCGGGCACGACCAACATCTACCTGACCATGCCGGAAACGCCGCCCTCGGATGCAATGGGGTCGGACAACCGCGCCATCCTGATGCTGTCATGCGAGGCCAATATCACCACTGCACGCCTGATCCTGCCGCAACCTCTTTCGCTCGGTCCCCACGCAATCGAAATCAGAACGGCGAGCGGCCGGCCGGAAACCGAAACCTGGCAGGCCATCGCCGATGGCACCGTGCTGATGAACGCCCGCGGCCTCACCAGCATCGCCGACATTACCCGATGGCGCACCGCCCCGCGCATCCAGATATCGCTCGGCATCGGTAATGAAAATCGTGCCCTCCTTTTCGAAATGGGCAATCTCGCAGACATGCTGCCGCCGCTGCGGCGTGCCTGCCAGTGGTGAGTTTGGCGGGCCTTTGCATGAAAGGACTTTCTTTGTGTTGACCGTACTTCATGAGCAACCATAAAGAGCAAAAGTAGAGAAAGAACAATCCAGGCTGAGGAAAAGAACATGCCTCCAGCCCACAGAAAGGGCGATATCGGCTCCGGCCATGGCTGCCACTATCGGCCGGCGCCGGCCACCGGTGGCAGCGGCGATGACGTCATCAACGGCAAGCCCGCCATGCACGTCGGCGACAGCTACGCCGCCCATGGGTGCCCAACATGCCCGGCCCCTGCTTATGGCCGCGCCCTTGCCGCAGGATCGCCCACCGTGTTCATCAATGGCCGCGCGGCCGGTCGGGCTCGGCGATGCCATCGGCTGAGGCGGCTCGGCATCCTGCCCGCTCGCCATGGCAGACAGCGCCAGTCCGGGCATGAAGGATGAGTGCCGTGGTTGACGATCCCGCGCCAGCCCCCGATGCGGTGACGCCTGAAGCGCGCAAAAGCTTGGCAAGGCGTTGCGGGCGATCACGGCAAAGCCGGACGCGCGTCTATGGCCGGTGTTTGACGGCGCCTGCGTCCAGGGCATCTTCCCGAAGCTCAGAAATGCCGACCTCGCTTGCCGCCCTTTTGGCTCAGCGACGATCCGGGCCTTCAGGCAAGCGGGCCGTGGCTTGTCGATCTCTATCACCACGCGCTGACGGATGAACACATCTACTGGCCCTTCGGCGAAAACAGCGTGCGCAAACGCGAGCGGAGATCGCGACCATCAGCGAGCTCTCTCTCCGACAGGTCCGCTCTATCCTCGATTCGCACTACCTGAAGCGGGATCACAGACTGGCCGAAAGCGCGATCAGAAAGCTCGAAGCGGGAACAGAATTCCCCAAACGAACGTCCAACTGAGCCGCTTTGTTCTACTATCTAAACTGAGAATGCGTTGTGAAATCAAATGGCTGGGGAACCTGGATTCGAACCAGGACTAACGGAGTCAGAGTCCGTGGGTCTACCGTTAACCTATTCCCCAACGACCGGCGACAAGCGCGCAGTTAGTGTGTGGGCTTATAAACAGAATCACCCCGGCTTGCCAAGAGGCTTTTGAAAATTTTCCGGTCGACGGCCACCAGCCGCCGGCGAAGCCCCTTCGCGCCCTGAAGAGGCCGGCACACAGACCGCGAAATTTGCGTTCGAGGCACGCACCGGCAGGTGTTTTTGGCAGCACTGCGTTGAAATACAGACAAAAGAAAAGGCATTGGCCTTGTCTCCCACCACTGCTATGATGACGCCAACTGAAAAACGATTGAGCACCATGTTGCGAGCGACCTTCTTTGGGTGACAGCTTGCGCGGTGTAATGGAATTTGAAAAGTGGAAGACCCCCAAAACAGCGACAAGCTGTCTGATGGCGGGGCGCGCTTGGCAAAAGGCGGCGGGGGCAAGCGAGCCCATCGTCGCCGTTCCCGGAAGGGCAGCAGAAATGCCGCCGCCGGAGTGCCCGCAGTCAATGACGGTTCCGCGCCGCAGTCCGGCCGTGATCCGTCTTTGCCGCAAGCCGAAGCCGCTCCACGTAAACGCAAGCGCCGCCGCGGCAAGCGCCGAGGCGGTGGCAATGGCGTAAACGAGAACGGTGTCGCTCAACAGGCAACGCCGAGCGGCCACACGCCAGACGAAAAGCACGATAATGAAGCGTCCGCTGCACGGCAGAAGAAGCGTAGACGGCGGCGCAGGGCCCATACCAAGGGGCCGCTTGGTGTCGACGGCTGCAAACATGTGCGCGTTGCTGGCAACGCCTCGGAACAGCAGCAACCCAGCGAACAACAATCCCCGGCAATCCGCCTTCTTCTGCAAGAAAGCGAGATGCTGGTGCCGGTGCGACAGCAAAAGCAGCACCGCACAACACCCGCCGTGAGCAGGCTGCGTCAAGCCGGAACGAGCCCGCAAACCAGCGACATTTCAGCAACACGCTTTATGCCGCGCTTGACCTTGGCACCAATAATTGCCGGCTTCTGATCGCCCAGCCCACGCGGCACCAGCAGTTTCGCGTGGTCGACGGGTTTTCGCGCATTGTCAGGCTTGGAGAAGGGCTGGCGGCGACGGGAAGTCTTTCCCCGAGGCCATGGACCGCGCGGTCGAAGCGCTCGGCCTTTGTGCGGCAAAGCTGAAGGGGCGCTCGGTCCGTCGCATGCGGCTGATCGCGACAGAAGCCTGCCGCGCGGCCGATAATGGCGACGCCTTTCTCGAACGTGTGCGCAGCGAAACCGGGCTCGAACTCGAAATCATCAACCGCGAGACCGAAGCACGCCTGGCCGTCTCGAGCTGTGCCTCGCTGATCGGGCGGGAGACTCGCTCCGCCGTGCTTTTCGATATCGGCGGCGGCTCGTCTGAAATCGCCGTCATCCGTTTGGGCGAAAACCGTTCCGTGCGTCTCGCCAATAATATCTCGCACTGGACCTCGCTGCCGGTCGGCGTCGTCACCCTTTCGGAACGCTATGGCGGGCATAATGTGACGCCAGCAATTTTCGAGGATATGGTCGCCGAAGTGACAGCACTGCTCGGCGATTTCCACTGCCCGGATATCGAAGGGAACGCTGATAACGACGGGTTTCATCTGATCGGCACCTCGGGCACAGTGACAACGCTTGCCGGCGTTCATCTTGATCTGCCGCGCTATGATCGGCGCAAGGTCGACGGTATCTGGCTCTCCAATGACGAGGTTTCCGCGATGCAGGACAAGCTGCTGTCCTGGGACTTTGCCGGACGGGCGGCCAATCCCTGCATCGGCCCCGACCGCGCCGATCTCGTGCTCGCTGGCTGCGCCATTCTGGAGGCAATCCGCCGCCGCTGGCCGTCCCCGCGCATGCGCGTTGCCGATCGCGGCCTGCGCGAAGGCATCCTGACCGACATGATGATGCGCGACGGTGTGTGGCGCGCGAAGCGCCGACGGGGCGGTTTCAATCGCCCTCACCCACAACGCCACGACACCAGGGACTGATAAGACACCATGGCCAAAACACCCGCAAAACCAGTCCGAGTCGGCCGCAAGCTCGGCCAGAAGGTCAAGAAGACCAAGCTCAAGGCCTCGTCGCGGCGCTGGATTGAGCGGCATATCAATGACCCTTATGTCCAGCGCGCCAAAACCGAGGGCTTTCGCGCCCGCGCGGCCTACAAGCTCCTCGAGATCGACGAGAAGCACCAGATCCTGAAGGGCGCACGGCGGATCATCGATCTGGGTGCAGCACCTGGCAGTTGGTCGCAGATCGCCGCCAAGGTCACCGGCTCCACCGACACGGAAGTCCGGGTGGCTGCGATCGACTTTCTCGAGATGGCCCGGTTCCCGGCGTGAAGTTCTTTGAGATGGACTTTCTGGACGAGGAAGCACCGCGGCTTCTGCGCGAAGCGCTGGACGGCCCGCCCGATCTCGTGATCTCGGACATGGCCGCGCCGACCACGGGACATAAGCGCACAGACCACCTGCGCACCATGTATCTGTGCGAGGTGGCCGCCCACTTTGCCGTCGAGACCCTGGCCGAAGGCGGGCACTTTCTGGCCAAGACCTTTCAGGGCGGCGCGGAGCAGGACCTTCTCACAATGCTCAAACAGAATTTCAAGCAGGTGGTTCACGTCAAGCCGGCAGCATCACGTTCAGAATCGGTGGAAATGTTTCTGCTCGCCAAATCCTTCAAGGGCAGGAAGACGGACGGCTGAGAACGCCGTGCTTTCTGCCTGAGGCTGTGCCGGTCTTTGCAGGTGTTCTAAAGGGGCATGAAAATCACACCGGTTTGACGACCGGGGGAAAAATTGTTGATTGTCGCCAGACAGAAATCAAGGTGGAGGCTGAACAGATGGTAGCACGGGTTGCATTGATCGGTGTGGGCATGGTCGCGAGCACTCACGCGGCGGCGATCGCGGCCAGCGATAAACTCGTCCTGCACGGTGTGTTGTCGCGGCGGCCGGAACGCGCGCAGGCCTTTTGCGATACCTATGTTGAGAGCCATGGGGCGCCGGCGCCGGTCTGCTACAGCGACCTTGAGGCGCTTGCTGCAGACGAAATGATGGACTTTGTCATCATCTGCACGCCTCCCGATTCAAGGTCCGACATTGTGGAGGCGCTCTGCAATGTGAACAAACCGATCCTGATGGAAAAGCCGATCGAGCGGACACTGGAGCAGGCGGCCGCAATCGTTGAGCAATGCGAGCGGGCTGACGTGCCGCTGGGCGTGGTTTTTCAGCACCGCATGCGCGAAGCGTCTCAGCATCTCAAAACGCTGATGGTCGACGGGAAATTCGGTGCGATCGGCGTTGTGGAAATCGCGGTCCCCTGGTGGCGACCGCAGAGCTATTACGACGAAGTCGGGCGTGGCACCTATGCGCGCGATGGCGGCGGCGTGCTGATTTCCCAGGCCATCCATACCCTCGATCTGGCGCTTTCGCTCTGCGGGCCGGTCAACCGGGTGCAGGCGATGGCCCGCACATCGCGGCTGCACCGGATGGAAGCAGAGGATTTCGTCTGCGCCGGACTTGATTTTGCAAACGGGGCCTGCGGCTCGCTGGTCGCGAGTACCGCCAGCTTTCCGGGGACGGCTGAGAGCATTCTGTTTCACTTTGAGAATGCCTCTGTCCGCCTGCAATCGGGTCTGGTCGATATCAACTGGCGCAACGGCGAGAACCAGCAATTTGGTGAAGCAGCCACCACCGGCGGGGCGCGGATCCGATGGCATTTACCCATGCCTGGCATCAGGCAATCATCGAGGATTTCGCCGAAGCCATAGAAGATGGCCGGCCTCCGGTCGTTTCCGGCCGGGCGGCCCTCGACGTCCACGCGCTGATCGCAGCCCTCACCCGCTCGTCACAAGAAGGACAGGCCGTCACGCTTTGAAGCGTCCCGCACAGGCTGCACGCTGCACAGAAGCCTGACCAAACCGGAGGCGGGCGTCAGAACGTTCCCTTCAGCCCTTGTGTGAGCTTTGCGATTTCGTTCACCTTCGAAAGCGGCTCAGGGCGCCCGAGGAGAAATCCCTGCAGTTCAGGACAGCCCATATGCCGGAGCGCAACCAACTGGCTTTCATCTTCCACACCTTCGGCTGTGACTGACAGGTTAAGCTCCCTGCCGATTGCCAGGATTGCGCGAATGATCGCAACGGAACGGGCATCGGAGGCAAGGCTGGAGACAAAACTACGATCAATCTTGATGCGATCGAACGGCATGCGCTGGATGCTGGACATCGACGATGTACCGGCACCAAAGTCGTCCAGCGCCAGCAGGACGCCAATTCTCTTCAGCGCAGAGAAGGTTTCTGTGATGATTTCTGTGGCACCGATAAGCGCGGATTCCTTGATCTCCAACTCGAGGCGTTCTGGCGCAAGCCCTGAGACGCGAAGTGCCTGCCGAACCATTTCAACGAGACGTCCATCCTCAAGCTGCGCTGATGAGATGTTGACGGATACGCGCACATTTTCCGGCCACATCACGGCATCGCGGCATGCCGTTTCCAGAATCCAGGTGCCGAGCTTGCGAATCATGCCGATCCTTTCGGCAACAGGGATGAAAACATCCGGCGAGATCTCACCTCTTTCGGGATGGTTCCAACGGGCGAGCGCCTCATAGCCGACAACAGCCGAATCCACCCCGCCGCACAAGGGCTGGTAGGCGAGTGAGAGATCTCCGCGTAAAATCGCCCCGCGAAGCTCCTTTTCGATATCCCATTGCGGCCACGCGGGTTTACCGGCGGGATGATCGAAACGAAGATAGCCGCCGCCACCCGAACGCTTGACCGCGTAGAGCGCCATGTCAGCACTGTGATACAGCTCCTCTTCACCCGCGGCATCATCAGGATAAAGCGCAATGCCGATGGATGCAGAGATAAAGATCCGCATCTTGCCGATCACAATGGGTTTTTCAAAGGCCCGCAGGAGACGCTCCGCCAGCGCGAAAGCGCCGTTCGGCTGCTGGATACCCGCTTGTATGATGCAGAACTCATCGCCGCCGGTTCGCGCAACCGTATCGCCGGAGCGGACATGGCCGGACATGCGTCGGGCGGCCACCCGCAAGAGTTCGTCGCCCGCAACATGACCATGCTGGTCGTTGACTTGCTTGAAGCCATCGAGATCCAGAAGCAAAAGGCCAACCTTGGCATCAGAGCGGCTGGAGGCGGCGATAACCTCGGCGAGCTTGACGGTGAGGCGGTTGCGGTTCGAAAGCCCCGTTAGCGGATCATGCTCGGCGAGATAGGCGGCCCTCGCCTCGGCTTCCCGGATATTGGTTACATCCGACAATATGGCCAGGATGAACGATTGCCTCCCTCGTTGGTGTCGAGTTCAACAAGCCGTTTTCGCGTAACGATGACGTGGACATCACCTTTGGCGTCAGTGACAACCTCTTCGTTCTCGTTCGGCTCTCCCGTCTCGAATACCCGGTCATCAACCTTCCAGAAGACGGCCCTCTGGTCATCCGGCAACTGTTCGTCCAAGGACCCGAGCAGCATCTCCCGCGTCCGTCCGAAAAAACACAGGCGGCATCGTTCGCCACCACGATCCGGTGCCTGCGATCCTTGATCAGAACAGGCAACGGCACGGCATTTAAAACCGACTCGAGATTTTCAACGGTGGCGCTGATAGACGTTTTCGAAAACATATGCGATCTCCGGGATGTCTCTCGTCGACAAATCTGTCTTCAATCTGCTTCCGTTGGGCTTGCCTGCCCCGCAGAATGGAGGCACGGCACCCGCCGCCACACCACTAAAACCACCACGGACCGAACCAAACCCGGCTTTGCCGTTTGACCGTTTTCCGACCCAATCCCAACAGAACAGCGGAAAGCGGTCAAAATACAGCACATCCTGAAATTTCACCAGAAACATGGTTCACGTTCTGGCTGTAAGCGCGGTCCGAGGCCATAGGATGCTTCAGGACCAATGGCCAGAGCAACCAGTTGCACGTCAAATCAATAAGTCGGCCACGAGTGGTCGAGATAGATCGCCTGGTCGGCTGTCATCCACAACCGGCAACCGGCATAGACCGGCCCGGCAATGGTTCCGCCCTGATACTGGTTGGCTTCGAATTCGCAGGTCGCGTCTCTGAAATTGATCCAGACACGCTGCATGTCGCGCAGGCTTTCGGCAATCTCTCCATTTGCGCGCGGATCATCTACAGCCTCGGCATCGGCCGCTTTGGCGCGCGCCTGAAGCTCGCGGTAGGTCCGGTTCAGCCAGCTATCCCAGAACTTGGTTTCAAGCGCTGAGCACTCCTGCAGGCCGATGGTGGTGGAACCGTAGTCCGATGCGTTCTGGCAAGCTTGCGCAGAGACACCGGCGCAGGCGCGCATCTCAACTTCGGTTTCTGCGAGATTTACACATTGCGACACTAGATCATCCGAGTAGATCACCTCGTCCTCGGCCAATGCGGGTGACGCTATCAGCACCGCCGCGACCGTCAAAGCTTTTGCAATCTGCATGTTTCTCTCCCTGATGCGTTGTTTTCCGTATCTTTCGCGATCCCAGCCATGCCGTTTCCAGCACCACCCTGCCTCAGACCTCAGCCTGTCAGGCTGAAACAGGTCAACACCGCCGCATAGTGCACGGCTGCGGCGGCAACCACAAACCCGTGCCAGATCGCGTTCTGGAACCGCAACCGCTCCCAGATGTGAAATAGCACACCGGCCGAATAAATCACGCCGCCAATTACGATGAGAATACAAGTCGTGAGCGGCAGCAAGGGGAAAAGCGGCCTAGCGACGAGAATGCCACTCCAGCCCATGGCCAGATAGAGCAGGATGGCCAGCCGGTCATACCGCCCCGGCCAGAACACTTTCAGCGCAATGCCGAGTGCTGCGATCACCCAAACGCCGACGAGAAGCGACATGATGACAGGATCGGCAAGGCCCCGCTGAAGAAACGGCGTGTAGGTGGCGGCGATGAGGATGAAGATCGCACTGTGATCGAGCCGCTTCCAGATGGCCTTGCTGCGACCGGCCTTCGGCGGCCACAAATTGTAGGAAAACGAGATCGAGAGCGTCAGAATCAGCCCAGCGGAATAGATAGCTGCGGCGACAATCTGAGCTGCGCTCGTCCAGACCACGGCATAAAAATCAGCACAGTCGCTCCAATGAGCGCCATCACGACGCCGATACCATGGACAATGCCATCAGCAATCAGTTCGGGAAGATCGTATGGGCTGTCGCGACGTGCGAATTGCTTCATACGAGTGCCAGGCTCCGCGTTTTTCGAGCATAACATGCGATACCGCTGCCGGGTTCTGGATAACACCGGCTACGCATCTAGCCTAACCTCAAAATGCGATCAGCGAAAGACCGCACGGCGATGTGCAGTCTTTCGCCGACCGATATCGAGCCGTGAGACAGCTCTAGCCCAGTGCGGCCGCGCATGTTTTGCAGAACGGCGTATAAGGCACGGCTTCAAGCCTTTCCTCCGCGATATCGTTGCCACATTTAACACAGACACCGAAAGTGCCATCCGCGACGCGCTGCAACGCAGCATCGATAGCCTTCATTTCATCCGAGCCAACATGGCCGAACTCCTCCAGCACTTCGTCGTTTTCGGCCTCGGCGGCCTGCTCCTGACTGTCAGGGTTGCGGGTCCGGCCGAGATCGGTATCGATCTTCTGAAGCCGTGTCAGTATCTCGGCCTTGCGGGCTTCCAGCAGAGCCTTGTAGTGCATCGTGTCCATGGTTTCATCCCTTCTTGCACCTGCCCGGCGCTGAGGTCAGCGACGAACGAGAACGGAACAGGCGGCGTGGCGAACCACGCGATCGGCTGTCGAGCCGATCAGGTAATTCGAGAAATCAGGCCGATGCGAGGCCACCAGGATCAAATCGGCCTGATATGCCTTGGCACAGGCCAAGATTTCACGTGCCGGCGGACCAGTGCGCAGTTCGATTTCCGCATCCACCCCGGCCCGGGACCTGAGTTCCTGAAGCTTGTCGCGCGCATCCTCAACGGCGCTATCCAGCAAATCCACCGGCACATCGATTGCCAGATAGGATGGGATTTCCTCGACCACATGCAGCAACACAATCTGGCCGGCCGGGTCGAGCAACTCACTGGCTTTGCTCAGAATGTCGAGCCCCTTGTCGAGCACGGAAATATCAACCGGCACGATGATTTTCTTAAACATTGCTTCCTCCTTTCCCGGTCCCGCAATTAGGCGAAATCCCGCCTTTCGGCGCATTTGCAGCGGCCCGGGTCATTGACTTGTTGCCCCGACAGTCCCCCGCGCGCGGTCGCCCGCATTGATCAAGGTCAATTCCATGATTGACGTTTGTTAATTTCCTGTCAGCAACGCAACCCTCAAGTAACAAGTTTAATATACGCTATTGCGTATCTTCATAATAATACATATCTATAAATGAATTGTCACTGTCTGGGAGCGGCAGTGATTGAGGATCCGGCCTTCGCCATATACGCGTTCGGGCAGATCCGGTCCTTTAAGGGAGGAAGATATGGCACACATAGTGGTACTGGGAGCAGGTCTTGGTGGCACCATTGTCGCTTATGAACTGCGCGAGAAGCTCGGCCGGGAGCACACGGTCACCGTCGTCAACAAAGGATCTGTCTATTCGTTTGTGCCGTCAAACCCCTGGGTGGCGGTGGGCTGGCGCACGGAAGAAGAGGTTCAGGTGGATCTGGCGCCGGTGTTTGCAAAACGGAACATCACATTGAGGCCAGAAGGGGCGGAAAAGCTGCATCCGTCTGAAAACCGGATTGAACTGACCGATGGCAGCGCGGTCGACTACGACTATCTGGTGATCGCAACCGGCCCGGAGCTGGCTTTTGATGAAATCGAGGGCTTCGGTCCCGGCTCCGGGTTTTCGCAGTCGGTCTGCGAAACAGGCCATGCAGCGCAAACAAAATCGGCCTTCGACGCGCTCGTCGAAAATCCGGGACCAGTGGTCATCGGCGCCGTTCAGGGGCCTCATGCTTCGGCCCGGCCTACGAGTTCGCGTTCATTCTCGACAAGGCGCTCCGTGACGCCAAGGTGCGCGACCGCGTCCCCATGACATTCGTGACCCCAGAACCTTATATCGGCCATCTCGGCCTCGACGGCGTTGGCGACACCAAGGGACTGATGGAAAGCGAACTGCGCGAGCGTCACATCAAGTGGATCACAAACGCCCGCGTCGACCACATGACAGCGGATAGCGTCATTGCCGAAGAAATCGCCGAAGACGGCGCTGTCAAGGAACGCCACGAATTGCCGGCGCAATTCAAGATGATGCTGCCCGCCTTCCGCGGTGTCTCAGCCATTCGCGGGATCGAGGGGCTGACCAATCCGCGCGGCTTCGTTCCCATCGACAAGCATCAGCAGAACCCGACCTTCGAAAACATCTTCGCCATCGGCGTCTGTGTCGCGATTGCGCCGACCGGCAAGACAGCCGTGCCCGTTGGCGTGCCGAAAACCGGCTTCATGATCGAATCCATGGCGACGGCGACGGTCGCCAATATCGAACGCCTGATTGCCGGTGAAAAACCGAATGTTCAGGCCACATGGAACGCCGTCTGCCTGGCCGATTTCGGCGATGGAGGCGTGGCCTTCGTGGCCCAGCCGCAAATCCCGCCGCGCAATGTCAACTGGGCATCCGAAGGCCGCTGGGTGCATGCGGCCAAGGTTGGCTTCGAGAAATATTTTCTGCGCAAGGTGAGAAGCGGCGTCAGCGAGCCGTTCTACGAGAAGCTCGCGTTGCAGGCGCTGAGGATCGACAAACTGAAGGCTGTGACCTTCGACTAAACGTGTGATGTGCGGCCGCGCGGAAACGCTCCACCGGCCGCACGCTCTTACGGATAGAGATAGTATCTGTCCCACGCGGAGCGCGGGATTTCGGCCCCGATCCGGAAGCTGAAATCCTTGACCTTGAGCGCGGTGTCGTCGGTCGCGCAATGATAGGCCAGATGATACCAGTGCTGACGTGAACGGAACACGGCTCCTCCGGCATCAATCGTATGCCCCTTAACCACGGGCGGTTCGAACGTATACGCAATCACCTTGTCCGGGGTCATATCCTTGCGCGCGGCGTCAATCCGGGACAGCGCCTCGACATCGCAGCGCTGCTCAAGTTCCTCTTCCGGATCCAGCCGCTGAAGCTCGGCGGCGACGCGCTTGTTGATCGCAAAGGCCGACGAACCGGCCATGAGGACAAGGGCGGCGACCAGAACAGGTTTGAACACGATGACTCTCCCGATTAAAACGTAACAACATAACTCGGGTATGCACAAACCTGTTGGTTGTAGCAAGTCTGCAGACACATGCTTGATGTCCTCCGGCCGCCGCCTTATCTTCCGGCGACCTGAAAACAAAAAGGCTCGCCACAGTGACTGAGTTCAAGAACCTCCCCACCCCGCCGAAAGCCGCAGCGAAACCCGTGACAGACACCCGTCACGGCAAGATCCGCACCGATGAATATGCCTGGCTGCGTGCGGAAAACTGGCAGGCCATGTTCAGGGATCCGTCTATTCTGGAAGGCGACATCCGCAGCCATCTGGAGGCGGAAAACACCTATATGAAAGCCGCAATGGCCGATACGGAAGCGTTTCAGAAGACGCTCTTCGCCGAGATGCGCGGCCGCATCAAGGAAGACGACAGCTCCGTGCCGATGAAGAACGGGGCCTATGCCTACGGCATCGCCTACCGCACCGGCGGCGAGCAGCCCTATTTCTTCCGCATCCCGCGCGACGGCGATCTGCATGATCCGGATCTGCGGACCGTTCTGCTCGAGGGCGACAAGGAAGGCGACGGCAAGGCCTATTTTGATCTCGGCGGGTTCTTCCACACCACCGACCACGCCTACGCGCTGTGGAGCTACGACGACAAGGGCTCGGAATTCTATACCATCAAGGTCCGTAACCTTGATGGTGGTCATGATCTGGATGACGTGATCGAAAACACCGGCGGCGGCGGCGTCTGGGCACCGGACGGTAAGAGCTTTTTCTACACCGAAGTCGACGACAACCATCGCCCTTCCAAGGTCTACCATCATGTCCTCGGCACGACGCAGAGCGAAGACCGGCTGGTCTACGAGGAAGCCGATCCCGGCTTTTCGTCGGCATCGGCGGCTCGCTGCTGGATGATTTCATCTTCATTGATATCCATGATCACCAGACCTCGGAAGTCCACATCATCCCGACGACCGATCTGAAGGCCAAACCAAAGCTGATCGCGAAACGCGAAACCATGGTCGATTATGACGTCACCGAGGGCGGCGATGTCTTCTACATCCTGACCAATGACGGCGGGGCGAAAGACTTCAAGATCGTCGAAGCACCGGCGTCGGCGCCGGGCAAGGAAAACTGGAAGGAGGTCGTGCCTCACCAACAGGGACGACTGATCCTCTCCCACATGGCATTTGCCGGACATCTGATCTGGCTGGAGCGTTTCGCCGGCCTGCCCCGCATCGTCATCCGCGACCGCAACACCGGCGAGGAACATGCGATAGCCTTCGATGAGGAAGCCTATGCGCTCGGCCTTCAGGGCGCGAAGGAATACGAGGCGACCACGATCCGCTTTTCCTATTCCTCGATGACGACGCCAGGCCAGCTCTACGACTACAACATGGCAACCCGGGAGCGCAGCCTTCTGAAAACCCGGGAAGTGCCCTCAGGCCACAATCCAGACGACTATGTCACCCGCCGCATCCAGGCGAGAGCGGAAGATGGTGAACTCGTACCGGTCAGCCTCCTCTACCGCAAGAATACGCCGCTTGATAGCTCGGCTCCCTGCCTGCTTTATGGCTACGGCGCCTACGGCACTTCGATAACGGCATCGTTTTCCACCAATTGCCTGTCGCTGGTCGATCGCGGCTTCATCTATGCCATCGCCCATATCCGCGGCGGCAAGGACAAGGGTTTTGCCTGGTATGAAGACGGCAAGATGTTTTCCAAGAAAAACACTTTTTCCGACTTCATCGCCGCTGCCGATGCGCTGGTGTCAGAAAACTTCACCGCATACGGCAATATCGTCGCCGAGGGCGGTTCCGCTGGCGGCATGCTGATGGGAGCAGTTGCCAACATGGCACCGGAGAAATTCTCCGGCATCATCGCCGCCGTGCCTTTTGTGGACGTGCTCAACACGATGCTGGACGACACCCTGCCACTGACCCCGCCCGAATGGCCGGAATGGGGCAATCCGATCGCCTCGGAGGCCTCTTACGACTATATCGCCAGCTACAGCCCCTACGACAACGTGGCAGAAAAGCCCTACCCCGCAATCCTTGCTCTCGCCGGCCTTACAGATCCGCGGGTCACCTATTGGGAGCCGGCGAAATGGGTGGCACGGCTGCGCGATAACACCACCGGCACCGCCCCCATTCTGCTCAGAACAAATATGGATGCAGGCCATGGCGGCGCATCCGGGCGTTTCCAGCGGCTTGAGGAAATTGCGCTCGAATATGCCTTCGCGCTGAAGGTTTCGGACAAGGCTGAAAGCTGAACCGGGAGAACGACGATGACCGTCTTCATTGGACTTTTGAGGGCGGTCAATGTCGGCGGCACCGGCAAGCTCACCATGGCCGACCTGAAGGCACTTTGCCTGAAGGTCGGATTCGAGGATGTCGCAACCTACATCCAGAGCGGCAATGTCGTGTTCTCGAGCCAACTTGGCGCAGCCCAGGCCGCAGCCTTGCTCAACACAACGCTGGAAACGCATATGGGCAAGGCACCGGGCGTATTCCTGCGCACCCATGACGAGCTTTCCGCCCTCCTCGCCGTCTGCCCCTTTTCAAAACAACCAGGCAACAAGGTCAGCGTCGTCTTCTTCGATGAGGCCTTCGATCCGGCCTTGCTGGAAACCATGACGGCACCCGCCGGCGAACAAGCCGCCGTCATCGGCCGCGAGGTCCATATTCATTATCCAGACGGCATGGGCCGTTCGAAACTGAAGCTTTCCGGGCTTTCAAGCGGAACCGCGCGCAACCTCAACACGTTGCGCAAGCTCGAGACCATGGCAGGTGCTTTGGTTGCCGGGTGAGCGCTATTGCCTTAGTGATACCAGCCTGAACCGTCAGGTGACACGACACAAACGGACCTGCTGGCGGTTGTGATCGGTCTGGCAGAGTCCGCCTTGACAGAAAGAGCGCCATGAAACTTCAGTTGTCCCGGCGGTTATGGGTAATGTCGCAGGTGATGCGGCAATTGTGGTTCGTTGCCGCGATCTATTGTGTCGCCGGCATTGCAACGGCGCTGATCGGCATTCTTTTAAACCCCTACATCCCCGAAGGCCTGGGCGAAACCATCGGCGTCGATTCTGTCGGCTCGCTGCTGTCCATCATCGCCTCCAGCATGCTGACCGTTCTGATTTTCTCGCTCAACACCGTGGTGCAGGCGTCATCTGCTGCGGCCAACAGCGCAACACCACGCGCGGTCGGAACCTTGCTTCAGGACAGGACGGCCCAATCCGCGCTTTCGACCTTTCTCGGCTCGTTCATCTTCAGCCTGGTCGGGCTGATCGCGCTCAACACCAATCTCTATGGCACCGGCGGTCGGCTTGTGCTTTTGTCGCGACGCTTGCTGTCATCGTGCTGATCATCGGCATTCTGCTGCGCTGGATCAATTATCTCGGACGCCTCGGCAAGGTCAGCCGCACCCTTCAGCAGGTCGAGGATCAGGCGATCACCTCGATGCGCAACTACCGAGCCGAACCGTTTCTGGGCGGGACACAGTTTGACGGAAACATGCCCGGAGGCCTTCAGCTCATTGATCCTCCGCAGACAGGCTATATTTGCTTTGTCGACATGGCAGCCCTCAATACCGTTTCCCGCAAACTAAACGCCGATATCTATGTTCTGGAACGCCCCGGCGCTTTTGTGGCGCCCGGACGGCATATTGCCGGCATCAGGCTTCCGCAGGACAGCAAGGTTGCGGATCAGCAGATCGTTTCTGAGATTGCCAGGGCATTTACCATCGGCCATGAGCGCAACTACACGCAGGATCCGCTCTACGGCCTGACGGTGATGTCGCAGATCGCCCTTCGTGCGCTGTCGTCTGCCGTCAACGACCCCGGAACAGCAATTGACGTCACCACGCATCTGGTGCGGATCATGGAGGCCGGAGAGATGCCGGACCAAGGCCGTGAACCGCGCTATCCGCACGTCCATGTTCCGGCGATCTTGGCGGAAGAGTTCTTCGACGCCGCCTTCACCTCCATGTCGCGCGACGGCGCGGGCATGGCCGAGGTGATCATCCACCTGCTTCATGCGTGCCGCGCGCTCGGTCACACGGCGATCCCGGATTTTTCGGAAATGTCACACAAGTTCGCCACGCTGACCGTAGCAAGAGCCCTCGAAACCCTGCGTTTTCAATCGGATATAGAACGTATCGAACGAGCGGCCGGCAGCAGGAACACAAGCTCGCCTGTCTCCTTCCGGAAAAACACCTCGGAACAATAGCCCTCCTCTCACGTTACCGAAAAGGCAGCGCTCCATGCTCATCGGCGTATGCGCTGACCATACCGGGGCGGCGGGGACGTATTTTTAGAGCTTAACTTTTTCAATTTCGACCACCCACCCGGAAACACGCCCAAATTTCGGGAGAAATTTCATTATGATAGTGCTTACAACACTAATCTTCGCGCTCATCGGCCTGTTTCTGGGCGGTGGCGGCATCTGGCTGATCGTGCTGGGCGGCAGCTGGTTTTATCTCATCGCCGGCGTCGCGTTTCTGGCGACTGCCTTTTTAATAATCACCCGCAATCCGCTGACCTACTGGGTCTATGGCGCAACCATCCTGGTGACGCTTGCATGGGCGTTGCTCGAGGTTGGCCTCGATTGGTGGCAACTCGGCACCCGTGGCGGACTGGTTGTGCTTCTCGGCCTATGGATGTTCCTGCCATGGGTCCGGCGCCCGATCCTGCGCGACCAGTATGGCTTTCCCGAACAAAAATCCGCCGCCCGCGCTGGCGCCTGGCCGCTTGCCGGGGCCGTAGCACTATCGATTGTCGTGGCGGCAATCTCGCTGTTTACCGATCCGCACGCGATCAGCGGGTCGCTTCCCGGCGTCCGTAACGCCGACGCCTCGGTGACCGAGCGCGTGCCTGCCGATGAATGGCATGCCTATGGCCGCTCTGAACGCGGCCAGCGTTATTCGCCGCTTGACCAGATCAACACGGAAAATGTCGGTGATCTGGAGCTTGCCTGGCAGATCCAGACCGGCGACATGAAGGGCGTGAACGACGTTGTCGAAACGACCTATGAGAACACGCCTCTGATGGTGGATGACACGCTTTATGTCTGTACGCCGCACAGCTGGGCCATGGCCTTTGACGCGAAGACCGGCGAGCAGAAATGGAAGTTCGATCCGGAGGTTCCCGTAGACGGTAACCGCCAGCACCAGACCTGCCGTGGTGTCACCTATTATGATGACCCGGATATCGCCGCGGGTGGGCGCTGCAGCACGCGTGTCTACCTGCCGACCTCGGACGCCCGCCTTATTGCGCTTAACGCCGAAGATGGCACGGTCTGCGAGGATTTTGCAGATAACGGCACGCTGAATCTCGAAACCAACATGCCCTACAAGACGCAGGGCTATTATTATTCGACCTCGGCGCCCCTTGCGATTGCCGGCAAGATTATTGTTGGCGGTTCGGTCAACGACAATTACTCGACGCAGAGCCCGTCGGGCGTCATCCGCGCCTACGATATCGACACCGGCGAACTGGTCTGGAACTTCGATACCGGCAATCCGGACCAGACCGAACCGCTTGGCCCGGATGAAACCTATACCAAGAACTCGCCGAACAGCTGGACGGTGATGTCCGGCGACAGCGATCTGGGACTGATCTATGTGCCGTTCGGCAACAGGGTGCCCGACCAGATCGGCCTCAACCGATCACCATCGGAAGAGAAATATTCCTCTTCCGTCACCGCGCTCAACGCCGAGACCGGCGAACCGGCATGGGTGTTTCAAGGCGTCCATCACGACCTTTGGGACATGGATGCACCTGCCCAGCCTCCGCTTCTTGACCTGACGATTGACGGCGAGACCGTGCCGGCACTGGTGATGCCGACGAAGCAGGGCGAGGTGTTCGTGCTGAACCGCGAGACCGGTGAGCCTATCCTGCCGGTGACCGAAGTTCCGGCCCCGCAGGACGGTGGTCTCGAAGGCGAAAACCTGTCGCCGACCCAGCCTGTTTCTGCGCTTTCCTTCAACCCGCCCAAGCTGACCGGCAAAGATATGTGGGGCGCCTCGCTGCTTGATCAGCTCGCCTGCCGGATCAAGCTGAAACAGTATAACTACGAAGGCCGTTACACGCCGCCGTCGGTCAACGGTACCATCGTCTATCCCGGCAATTTCGGTACACTGAACTGGGGCTCCGTCGCCGTCGATCCCGAGCGTCAGGTGATGTTCGCAATGCCGGTTTACATGGCCTACACCTCCACGCTGGTGCCGAAGACTGATCCGGGTGCGCCGACGCAAGGCATCAATTCCAACAACGGCTCGCCCTACGCTGTGGCCTTCACCACGCTGCTCGGCCCGCTCGGCATCCCCTGCCAGGCGCCGCCATGGGGCTATGTCGCAGGTGCTGATCTGACGACCGGCGAGATCGTGTGGAAACACAAAAACGGCACGATCCAGGACATGAACCCGCTGGGACTGAAGATCAAGATGGGCGTTCCCGGCATTGGCGGCCCGATCATCACCAAGGGCGGCGTCGCCTTCCTTGGTGCGGCGATGGACAACTACCTGCGCGGCTATGACCTGACCACCGGCAAACAGCTCTGGGAAGCCCGCCTTCCCGCAGGCGGACAAGCCACGCCAATGACCTATGAGATCTCGGACGGCACACAATATGTGTTGATCGTCGCTGGCGGCCACGGCTCCGTCGGTACCAAGACAGGCGATTATATTCTCGCCTACAAGCTGCCGGAGAGCTGACTCCGGCACGCGACAAAGACCGGTGAAAAGGCGCCTGTTCGGCGCCTTTTCTGCTTTTGAGTCCAATAATGCGTGGTGCCGGAAAATGCACTCATTAAAGTGACGATTATTGACTTTCATCACAGAAAGGTATTTACAACCCACGAACCCGCCAGCCCGCCGCGGCATTCCTGCCGCGCTTCTCATTTGCGGATGACTGGTCCCGTAGTTCATCAAAAGACCTTTTAATGAAAACCGTGAATACGCTGACCATGGCGGTCGGGCTGGCCTGCATTACTGCGCTGGCTCCGCTTGCAACCGACATGTATCTGCCTGCCCTCCCCTGATCGCCGCAGACCTTTCGACAACCGATGGTGCGATCTCCTACTCGGTCATGACCTTTTTGCCGGTTTCACTGTCGGACAGCTGTTCTACGGCCCAATTTCCGACCGGACCGGTCGCAAACCGATGGTCTATATCGCGCTTGCCCTGTTCATCCTCGGTTCGCTTGGAACCATGCTGTCGCAGTCCGTCAACTCAATGCTGGTCTGGCGCCTCATACAGGGGCTCGGAGGCTCCGTCGGCATGGTGACCTCGATGGCCATGGTGCGCGACCTCTATACCGGTGAGACCGCCGCTAAACTGCTGGCAATCATCATGATGATCACCGGACTTGCGCCGATTGTCGCCCCGATTGTCGGCAGCCTGATCATTCTTTTATCGGGATGGCGGGTCATCTTCGCCTTCTTCGCCGCCTTCGGTCTGTTTTCCCTGATCTACATCCGCTTTGCCGTACCCGAAACGCGCATGGAAGAACTGCGCCGACACAGCCGGCCTGGACACGCCCTCATCCACTACGCCAGACTCCTGAAAAGTCCGCATTTCATACCCTTTGCAGGCACGCTTGCGCTCGCTCAGGGCGGTTTCTTCGCCTATATCGGCGGCTCGTCTTCGATTTTCATCAATCTCAAGGGCCTTTCGCCGCAAATGTTCTCGGTCGCCTTCGGCCTCAATGCCATCGGCATGGCCATCGGTGCCCAGGGCGGCGCCCGCCTGATCGGCGCCTTGGGCGCACGCAATGTCGCGCGCATCGGTGCTTCGGCCTATGCGCTTTCGCTGATCGTCCTGTTAGGCATCGAGCTGACAATCGGCGCTGAGCTCTGGGTGATGATGGGGCTGTTGTTTGTCGCCATGACGGCTTTGGGCGCGATCCTGACCAATTGCAACATGCTGGCCATGGATGCCCACGGGCAGATCGCCGGCGTTGCCGCCGCACTTACGGGTGCTCTCGGTTTCGGTCTGGGCGCTTTGGGAACTGGGCTTGTCAGCGCATTTGCAGATGGTACGGCCATTCCGCTTTTTGTCATCATGGCGGGGTTCGGGTCGCTGGCAGCAATTGTGGCACTTACCGGGTTCGGAAACGACACGCTGCACCCGAGACCGCACGCAAGGCACGAATAAAAACCGGAACGCACCGGAAACCGTATTTGTTCCGCGCCGACATCCCCTATTTTTGGGATTTTCAGGTTGTCGGCGGCGGCCTTCATCCCTATGTATTTGGCAATAGCCAATTACCTATTCGGCTGCCAAAAGGAGTATTGAAGATGGCTTTTGAACTTCCAGAACTGCCTTACGCTTACGACGCGCTCGCCCCTACATGTCGGCTGAGACGCTCGAGTTTCACCACGACAAGCACCACAACACCTATGTGACCACCGGCAACAAGCTGGCGGAAGAAGCCGGTCTCGGCAACCTTCCGGTGGAAGAAGTCATGGTCAAGGCATACGGTTCCAACCAGCCGCTCTTCAACAATGCCGCGCAGCACTTCAACCACATGCACTTCTGGAAGTGGATGAAGAAGGACGGCGGCGGCACCAAGCTTCCGGGCGCGCTCGAAAGCGCGATTCTCGTCCGATCTCGGCGGCTTTGACAAGTTCAAGTCCGATTTCATTGCCGCTGGTGTCGGCCAGTTCGGCTCCGGCTGGGCATGGCTCGCCGTCAAGGATGGCAAGCTTGAAATCATGAAGACCCCGAACGGCGAAAACCCGGTCGTTCATGGCGCCAAGCCGATCCTCGGCGTCGACGTGTGGGAGCATTCCTACTACATCGACTACCGCAATGCGCGTCCGAAATACCTCGAAGCCTTCGTCGACAATATGATCAATTGGGATTACGTCGCCGAACTCTATGAAGGCGCCACGAAGTAAGTTTTGCCATTACGGATATGAAGAAACCCGGCCTCTGCGCCGGGTTTTTATGCTCTGCTTGTATGACCCCGCAGTCCTCTCTGCGAAGAACCCGTTGCTCAGACGCCGGAGTTGATCAGGTCTCTTATCTTTACGGCCTTTTCAAAATGATCGAGTTTATGGGTTTTAATCCACCACTCTGCAGCTTCCATGAGAAGTTCGGGATCGTCATTTTTATTCGCGAAGAAAGCATAGAACGAAAGACCGACCGTTTCGCCTTTCCGGGCTATTTTTTCGTCACAGATGGCCTTCGCCTTGTCGCGCAGACTTGCCCGCATGGATATCTCACTTCCGTCATTGGCACTTAATCGGATGCAAATTTGTGAAGCGGTCCGTGCAAACCGCTCACCTTTAACGACGGGCTTCGCTCAGCTGCGGCAGCACCCGTGAAACCGTACGCTCGATCACATCCACCATCACCATAGTCTGGTGATCCACTTCGATATTGAGCCGGTCGCCGGCCTTGTAGCGGGCAAACGTGGTCTGGCGAATGGTTTCGGGGATCAGGTTGATGGTGAACAGCATATCGTCAACTTCAGCCACCGTCAGGCTGCAGCCGTTAACGGCAAGATAGCCACGCGGAAAGATGTATTTCGCCCAATCCTCAGGCACCCGGAAGCGAATGAATGCCCTTTCTTCAGCCGTCGAGATTTCCTCCAGCACCGCTGTCGTTGCCACATGGCCGGCGATAGCGTGGCCGCCGTTTTCATCCGTCATCTTGGCCGAGCGTTCGACATTGACGTTCTGGCCCGTTTGAAGCGCGCCGAGATTGGTGCGCTCAAGCGTGGCGGTCATGGCGTCAAAGGTGACATTGCTGCCGGAAATACCGGTGACAGAAAGACAGGTGCCCTCGATATTGACGCTGGCGCCAAGCTTCAGGTCGGCAAGGAGATCATCGGTGAGGTCGAGGGTGAAGGTTTTGCCGCCGGGATAGGCGCTGACATCAGCGAGCGGACGGACGGCCTGGACAATGCCTGTATACATGAACTCTGCCACCTTCTTCTGGGTATTGGCGTCGGCGATGGCGGCAATATGGTCGGAGAGCCTTATGAAGACAAGTGCGGCCAGTCGAGACGCTGTGTGTTACATTTTGGGCGGCAGCGAAAAGGCGTTTTCCAGCGCGATCGAAACCCATTCGTCGAATACCGGATCGGGAAGGTCATCGGCGTCGAGATAGTAGAACCCGGACATCTTCCGCCCACCGTGGATCATCGGCTCCGGCTTGCCGAGGCTGACGGCCGCATCGGCATTGTTCTTGCCGATGCGGAACAGAAAGCGCCCCTCGCCGGCCTTGCTGCGGCTAGCGGCCACGATCATGTGACCATTGACGAGGAAACAGAGCCCGCCGAACATCTTCTTTTCGCTGACACCTTCGAGGCCTTCAAGCCTGTGGCGCAGCCGGGCCGCCAGTTCCTCGTCGATCGCCATCTCATGCCCCGTTCACGAAATCCTTGAACGCATCGGCATAATCGGGATGCCAGCGCGACAGCGGCGGGCGGTTTTCGACGATGTCGCCCATGGCCCAGGTCATCCGTTTCTCGTCGGTTTCCCGATCCACTTCACCATCAGGGCAGAGAATATAAAAATCACCGGCGGCAAGGCTTTGCAGCATGAAATCGACCGTCTGCTCCGGCGTCCATGCGCCCTCCGGTTTCTCGGTACGTCCGCCCGCCGTCAACGGGGTGAAGACGAAGCCGGGGATGAGGAGATGCGCCTCGACCTTGCAGTTCTCCCGGTTCCTCAGATCATGCTGAAGCGCTTCGGTAAACGCCTTCACACCGGCCTTAGAGACATTATAGGCCGGATTGCCGGGTGGCGTGGTGATACCCTGTTTCGAACCTGTATTGATGATCAGTGCCGGTTCGCCATGTGAAGCCATGCCAGGAGTAAAGATACGCGTGCCGTTGATGACGCCCAGAAGATTGACGTCGATGATCCTTTCCCAGGGCATCTGCTTGCCAAAAATTTCAGTGCTTGGCTGGATGCCGGCATTGTTCATCAGAACATTGACCTTGCCGAAAGCCTGAACCGCCGCGCATTCGAGTTCTTCCAATGCCGACAGATCTGAGACATCGGCAGCATGGATCAACGCCTTCACGCCCTTCTTTTCGGCAAGAACGGCAAGCTCGGCGCCTGCGGCCTTCAGCTTTTCGCTCTTCATATCGGCGATCATCACATTCATGCCGAGACCGATGAACGCTTTCGCGGCAGCAAATCCGATACCCGAGGCGCCGCCGGTAATCACGGCGGAATTGCCCTCTTTCAACGCGGGGTGCGACGCTTTCTTCTGGCTCATGGTCTTCCTCCCATTGTCGTTGGCGGCTTTCACGCCGGCAACGGATCGCAACCGCTCAATGGAGCGGATGGTCCTTTCTTTCGCACACACCGGTCACAGCCGAAGCGCGCGCTTGTCCTCAACAGACTGTTTTCGAGTTGAAGTGCCCTGTCAATCTGCAAATTCACATGAGACACGCGGGAAAGTCGCAGCAGACACGGGTTTTTCTTGCGTGGCGCGGCAAAGCCGCTAAAACGGCAACAAACATGCCAAAAAACAGCAGATGGACTTGATCAAAAAATGGCAACGCACAAAGACGTCAAAAAGGTCGTGCTCGCCTATTCCGGCGGCCTCGACACCTCGATTATTCTGAAATGGCTCCAGACCGAATTCGGCGCTGAAGTCGTGACCTTCACCGCCGACCTCGGCCAGGGCGAGGAGCTGGAACCGGCGCGCCTGAAGGCAGAACAGGCTGGCGTGAAGGAAATCTTCATCGAGGATGTGCGCGAGGAATTTGTGCGCGATTTCGTCTTCCCGATGTTCCGCGCCAATGCCGTCTACGAGGGCGTCTACCTGCTCGGCACCTCGATTGCCCGGCCTCTGATTTCCAAGCGCCTGATCGAGATTGCCAAGGAAACCGGCGCTGACGCGATCGCCCATGGTGCCACCGGCAAGGGCAATGACCAGGTTCGTTTCGAGCTTTCGGCTTATGCGCTGAACCCCGATATCAAGATCATCGCGCCGTGGCGCGACTGGACGTTCAAGAGCCGGACCGATCTTCTGGAATTCGCCGAAAACCACCAGATCCCGATCGCCAAGAACAAGCGTGGCGAAGCGCCCTTCTCCGTCGATGCCAATTTGCTGCATTCCTCATCCGAAGGCCGCGTGCTGGAAGACCCGGCCATTGAGGCACCGGAATATGTGCATATGCGCACGGTTTCGCCGGAAGCCGCACCCGACAAGGCCACCATCATCAAGATCGGTTTTGAGAAGGGCGACGCGGTTTCCATCAATGGCGAACGCCTCAGCCCGGCCACACTGCTCGCCAAGCTCAACGATCTTGGTCGCGACAACGGTATTGGCCGTCTTGATCTGGTCGAAAACCGCTTCGTCGGCATGAAGTCGCGCGGCATTTACGAAACGCCCGGCGGCACCATTCTTCTCGCAGCCCACCGCGCTATCGAATCCATCACGCTCGACCGGGGTGCAGCCCACCTCAAGGATGAGCTGATGCCGAAATATGCCGAGCTGATCTATTACGGCTTCTGGTTTTCGCCAGAGCGCTACATGCTGCAGGCCGCAATCGACAAGAGCCAGGAGCATGTCGAAGGCGAAGTCACGCTGAAGCTCTACAAGGGCAATGTCATCGTCATCGGCCGTGAAAGCGACAAGTCGCTTTATTCCGAAGCCCTCGTCACCTTCGAGGATGACCACGGCGCCTATGACCAGAAGGACGCCGCCGGCTTCATCAAACTCAACGCGCTGCGCCTGAGAACGCTTGCTAAGCGCGATCAGGGCTGAGACTCAACCGCCTGACGGTCAAAACACACGCGGGCCGGCGCTGCAACGCCGGCCCGTTGCTGTTTCGGGGACTATTTGATGATCGGTGTGGCATCGACATCGGTATGCGAGGCATCACCGGCATACATGTTTTCCTCTTCTATCCGGTCCCGGCGTTCACAACGGACAAGCCAGAAATAGGAGCAGACCGCGATTGCCCCCATTGACGGCACCACAAACTGCAAGGCGAGCACGGGCGAACCGATAGCCGCAGCGATAATGCCGGTGACAAGGCCGGACCCCATCTGCATGAAGCCCATCAGCGCGGAAGCTGAGCCTGCGATTGCCGGAAACGGCAGAAGCGCTGCATTCATCGTATAGGGCATGACGAAGGCAATGCCGAAAGCGAAGCTTCCCACCGGCAGCATCACTGAGAGATAGCTGATTGGCAGTGTTTCAACCGAGATCGCGATAGCGGACGCACCGAGCGCGATGAATATCAGGCCGACGCGGACCATGGCCCGCGCGGAGAACCGTTTCAGGGCCAGGCGAAAGACGACGGATCCCGTGAAATAAAGCCCCGTCTGCATCAACATGCCGATGCCATATTGCGACGGCGTTAGCCCCGCAACCTTGATCAGCACAAATGGCAGTATCGAGGCCAGCGCATAGAGTGTACCAACCGCAGAGGCGATCAGAAGCGAGGCGGCCAGGAAATGCGGGCTGGTCACAAGGCGGCCATAGGCCTTCAAAAGCGGAACGGGTCTGGCCTTTTCCCGGTCCGGAACCGTGGTCTCCGACATCATGGTAATGAGGATGGCCGAGCTTGCCGCGCCAAACCCGGCCATTGCCAGAAAAATCGCCTTCCAGCCGAAAACGGAAAGAATGAGGCCGCCCACCGTCGGTGCAACAGCCGGTCCGACCGCCAGCACGATGCCGATCATGTTCATGATGCGGGCAGCGGGATCGCCGGTAAACTGGTCGCGCACGATAGCGCGCCCGACGGTGAGGCCAGCCGACGCGCCGATCCCCTGCACAAGGCGGCCGAGCAGCAGCGAATTGACATCCCAGGCGAACACGGCAAGCAGGCTTCCGATCATGTAGACCGAAAGGAAGCCGATCGCCGTCTTCCTCCGGCCGAAAGCATCGGAAAGCGGGCCGGCCACCAGCATGGCAAACGCAAAACCGCCGAAAAACACCGAGAGCGATAGCTTGATCGCGGCGTCGGTCGTATCAAAGGCAATCGCAAGCGTAGGCATTGCAGGCGTATAGATGGCGAGCGAAAACGGGCCAAGCATGGTCATCATCGCGCCGATAAGACTGGTGCGGCGCTCACTCATCGGTGTCGCCGGCAAAGCGGTATTCTCGGTCATGGTCATTCCGGAATGAGCAGCAAAAATTACTGCGCATGGTTTTCAGCGCGTTCCGCAGGACTTCTTTTTCATCGTCAGCAAGCTCCTTTTGAACGCGCTGTATCAGCCCATCGGCATGCTGCCTGATGGCGGCGACAACAGCACCGGCCTGCGCGGTGGTGTGAATGCGCCGTGCCCGCCCATCACGTGGGTCGACCCGTCTTTCGATCAGCCCGCATTGCTGCAGCCGGTCGAGATAGCGCGAAAGTGTCATCGGCTCGATGCCGAGTTCCTCGGCAATTTCGCTCTGACGCGCGCCATTCCGAGTGGCTATGCGTGCCAGAGTGCGTGCTTCCCCGGTGTAATGCCGAGTCCAGCCGTCCCAATCTCGCGCTCGAAGGCCATGCGAAATAGCCGCGCGACATCGGACAACAGAAATCCCAGCCTGTCTGTACCGATCTCGTTTTCCATCAAAGTTCCATGGCTTGAAATTTAATAAGCATTGCTTAGTATTTTATCCCGCAGTCATCAACCCCCTTGTCACGGGGCCCATGATGCCGCAGAGATCGAATGCGCGCCGGAGCGGCGCAAACGGCATGACAACAACAGGACTGACGGCAATGGCAGATGCAACAGATCTCAATCCGGCACTGATGACATGGGACGGTGCCTTGGGCCTGCCGCAATTCGACAGAATTTCGGACGACGACTTCGCTCCGGCCTTTGACTGGGCTTTGACCGATCATCTCCGCGAAATCGACGCAATCGCCGAAAATGCCGCGACACCAGACTTTGCCAACACAATCGAAGCGCTGGAAGTTGCCGGCGATGCGCTTTCGCGGGTGGCTTCGATATTCTTCACCCGTGCCGGAGCCGATACCAACCCGCAAATCCAGGCGCTGGAACGCGAGATCGCGCCGAAACTGTCAGCGCACTATTCGAAGATCGGCACCAACAAGGCGCTGTTCCAGCGGATCGACGCGCTCTGGAACAACCGCCAGTCGCTCGCACTGACCGAAGAACAGTCGATTGTGCTCGAGCGCCACTGGAAGGGACTGGTCCGCAGCGGTGCTCAGTTGGCGGACGCTGAACAGAAGCGCCTTGCCGCCATCAATGGCCGGCTTGCCGAACTCGGCACACGTTTTGGACAGAATGTCCTGGCTGACGAAAGCGAATGGGCAATGTTTCTGTCCGCAGACGACGAACTTGAAGGCCTTCCCGACTTCCTGATCGACGCCATGTCGGCTGCAGCCAGCGAGCGCGGCCGGCCCGAAGCCTATGCGGTAACGCTCTCACGCTCGATTGTGGAGCCGTTCCTCACCCTTTCCGCCCGGCGCGACCTGCGTGAAAAAGCCTTTCATGCATGGGCCTCCCGCGGCCTGTCCGGCGACGAACATGACAACCGGTCCGTGATGAAGGACACGCTTGCGCTGCGCGCCGAAAAGGCAAACCTCCTGGGCTATGACAATTTCGCGGCTCTGAAGCTCGACAACACCATGGCGAAAACCGCAGATGCGGTCGACACGCTGTTGATGGATGTCTGGGAAAAAGCCGTGAAAGCTTCCGGAGATGACGAGAAGGAGCTTCAGACACTGGTTTCCGAAGACGGCGCCAACCACGACATCGAAGCCTGGGATTGGCGCTATTATGCGGAAAAGCTCAGGACCCGCAAATTCGCCTTCTCCGAGAGCGAAGTGAAACCCTACCTGCAGCTTGAAAAGATCCTGGAAGCCTGTTTCGCGGTCGCTGGAAGACTGTTCGGGATCCGCGCCGTCGCACGGACGGACCTTGCCGCATATCATCCCGATGTGCGCGTCTACGAAATCCGCGATGAAAACGACGAAGCCTTCGCAATATTCCTCGGTGACTATTTCAACCGCGCGACCAAGCGTTCGGGCGCCTGGATGAACGCGCTGCGGAGCCAGCACAAACTGCCCTTGCCGAATGGGAAACGCGGCGAATTGCCGATCGTGATCAATGTCTGCAATTTCGCCAAACCTGCAGAAGGCAAACCGGCATTGCTGTCGCTCGACGATGCCCGCACGCTGTTCCACGAGTTCGGGCACGCATTGCATGGCATGCTTTCAGACGTCACCTATCCGTCGGTTTCCGGCACCGGCGTTGCCCGCGATTTCGTCGAACTACCCTCGCAGCTTTACGAGCACTGGCTCACCATTCCCGATATCCTGCGCAGCTACGCCCTGCATTACCGCACCGGCGAGGCGATGCCCGAAGCGTTGATGGAAAAGGTTCTGGAGGCGGCAAATTTCAACCAGGCTTTCGCCACGGTGGAATACACGGCCTGCGCCATTGTCGACATGCACCTGCACACGACCGCCACGCCGCCTGCCGATCCTGTGGCGTTTCAGGATGGTGTGCTCAACGCAATCGGCATGCCCAAGGCCATCGCCATGCGTCACGCAATACCCCACTTCCTGCACATCTTCTCCGGCGATGGCTATGCGGCCGGCTATTATTCCTACATGTGGTCGGAGGTGCTGGACGCTGACGCTTTTGAGGCTTTCGAGGAAGGCGGAAACGTCTTCGATCCGGAAAAGGCGCGGCGTCTGCGGGATGCCATTCTCTCAAAGGGCGGATCAGTCCGCCCCGAAGAGGCCTATCGCGCATTCAGAGGCAAGATGCCGGAACCGGACGCCATGCTGCGCGGACGCGGATTGCTGGCCTGAGGCGGTCTTCAGATCAGGCAAGCCGGCATAGGCAAACACCCTGGCCAGAAAAAACACACAGTAGTGCGTGACGCAGGCCCGACCAGCCATCAAGTCGGGTTTTCAGACCTGACCGATAAAAGCAACTCTTGATCGTAGTCAACGCCAGCGAGCTTCAAGATGACAAGAAGGACAATCAGAACAACCACAACCCAGAATGGCTTTCGGTTGTAGAGGGAGTTGGCCTGAAACAATAGGAACAGATCTTTGTTCCGAAGCGCAATTGGTAGTGACATGAGCATTTAAACAGCCTGAGATTTTTCAATGCGATACAAATCCGAACAATTTAAGGTTGCGACTGGATAGCACCCTGTTGCTTTGACTGGCCTAACCCGTTGAGTTAACATTTGAAGCCGCAAGCTTGGCTCAGTTCTGATAGGCCGTTTTTTTAAACACATCATCTAACGCTCAGATATCATGCTTGGTTCCCGGGAAAAACAAAAAAATACTCAGAACATGTACTTAAGTCGCGACCGACCTTTTGTTGGATGGCACTGAGAAACAGGCGAACGTCTTTCAAAGGCACCGCATTCGCTATACTGACAATCGTATTGAGCTGCGTTCCTGATCGGTATCCTCCGTTCAATTTCGCGAAACATCACAACCTTACCTCTAGGCTCAGGACCTATTAAATCACTTGCGACGTTCTCTTCGTTTTGATTCATTGGACTCGAATGGAGAACCGCAATGAGTGATTTTCCGCTGCTGTCGCAGGCGCAGATGCGCCGGATTGAACCTTATTTCCCGCTGTCCCACGGTGTGCCTCGTGTTGATGATCGGCTGATCGTGAGCGGCATTGTCTTTGTCTTGCGCAATGGTTTGCGATGGCGCGATGCGCCGAAGGAATATGGACCGCACAAGACGATCTATAATCGCTTCATCCGCTGGAGCAGGCTTGGTGTGTTCAACAGGATTTTCGCTGAATTGGCGGCCGAATGCGGTGAGCCGGAACAGTTGATGATCGACGCCACGCATTTGAAAGCACATCGCACCGCAGCCAGTCTGCTAAAAAGGGGATGTTCCCAGACGTATCGGGCGCACCAAAGGCGGCCTGAACTCCAAGCTGCATGCGGTTTGCGATGGCCATGGCCGACCACTGATCATGCTGTTGAGCGAAGGGCAGACGAGCGACTACAAAGGTGCTGCCCGAATGATAGAATCCTTTCCCAAAGCAAAGACGTTACTGGCCGACAAAGGCTACGATGCCGACTGGTTTCGAGAGGCCTTGGCGGAGCGCAAAATCAAGGCCTGCATTCCATCGAGGGCGAACAGAAAGGTCCCAATAGCGCATGACCGCAAGCTCTACCAAAAGCGTCATAAAATCGAGAACATGTTTGGCAGGCTCAAGGACTGGCGCCGAATTCACACCCGATACGACCGTTGTGCACACACTTTCTTCTCAAGCATATGCATCGCTGCTGCTGTTATCTTCTGGCTATGATTTTAACGAGTCCTGAGCCTAGTGCTTTTTGAAAGATTGTTGCGTCATCCCACTTGCCGTGTTCTCCGCGCGCCCGCTACACCAGTTAACAGTTCACCGAATTCCGCCACTTCAAAATTCCGTGATGGCATACAACATGCATTGAGGCTTTTTGCGCTAAACCGAAGATTGAAGTAATTCAATCACAAGCGGTTGTACCGTTGTCATTCAACATTTCGGATCGAAATGATATCCGCTATAGGCTTCCCCGACGAGGCCCCGACATCTATGGTATTCTCTCTTCGAGGAAAACATGACAGACCTCAATCGAAAGCGCCTTGTCGTCGGCATCAGCGGTGCCTCCGGCGTGATTTACGGGCTCCGTGCCCTTGACCTGTTGCGGCAGCTCGAGATCGAGACGCATCTGGTGATGACGCGATCTGCCACGCTCACTCTCGGCCACGAGACCGAACTGAGCCTTGCTGAGGTCCATGCCAGTGCCGATGTGGTCTATCAGCCCGACGATGTCGGGGCGGCGATTGCCAGTGGCTCCTTTCGGACAATGGGCATGCTCGTCGCCCCTGCTCGATCCGCAGCCTCTCGGAAATCGCGACCGGGGTGACAGCGGGACTGTTGACCCGTGCTGCCGACGTCATGCTGAAAGATCGTCGCCGTCTGGTGCTTATGGTGCGCGAGACGCCGCTACATCTCGGTCATCTGCGCGCCATGACTGCAGTGACCGAAGCCGGGGCGATCGTGATGCCGCCGGTGCCTGCCTTTTATGCCAAACCGAAAAGCCTCGATGACATGGTCTCCCAGACCGTGGCCCGAGCGCTCGACCTCTTCGACCTCGACAATGATATCGTCCGGCGATGGGGTGGAGGCGCCTGAACAAACCGAGGCGTCTGAGCGGTGCAGAACCGCTCCCTCTCAGCAATCGGCCTTTCCTTGTCCGGTCGACCGTCATATGCTTTCGTGGACAATCAGCACACAGGCGCGCCAACCCGACACGCCTGCCGCCAGAACAGGATCAATCGCCATGCAGCCCGAAATCCGTGTTCTGGATCTCTCCCAAATCGAAACGCTGCTTGACTGGGCCGCGACGGAAGGCTGGAATCCGGGCCTGTCCGATGCGACACCGTTCCAGGCTGCAGACCGCGAAGGCTTCTTCGGCTGTTTTGTTGACGGCGTCATGGTCTCCGGCATTTCTGCCGTGGCCTACAGCACCGGTTTCGGCTTCATCGGACTTTACATCACCCGGCCGGACATGCGTGGCAAAGGGTACGGCCGGCTGGTCTGGGAAAAAGCGGTGACCTATCTTGGCAACCGACTGATCGGTCTCGACGGTGTCCCCGAACAGCAGCAGAATTATGGCCGCATGGGTTTTGCCGCCGACTACGCCACCGCACGCTGGAGCGGAACGATCGATGCAACACTCTGTTCGGGACATGCCGATAGCCGGACGATAGCCGAAGCCGACCTAGAGGCGATCGCTGCCTTCGAAACCGCCTTCTTTCCTGCCCCCGCACGAATTTCCTCAGCGCGTGGTTCAAAACCGCCGAAAGTGCCCGGCTGATCGAGAAGGATGGCGAAATCTTCGGCTATGGCGCCGCCCGCAAATGCCGCGACGGCTTCAAGTTCGGCCCGCTATTCGCCAAGACCCCACAAGCCGCCAAGGCACTGCTGGCCGGCCTGATCGCCGATATCGGCAGCCAGCGCGTCGATATCGACGTACCGGTGATGCAGCTCGGCTTCATCACATGGCTGGAAGCCGCAGGCCTCACCCGCGGGTTTGAAACCGCGCGGATGTATTGCGGGACAAAACCCGACCTGCACATCGCCGGCGTCTTCGCCGTCACCAGTCTCGAACTGGGCTGACAAAACAGCGCTTGCGGATCAGTACATAAGTCAGGCAAGGTTCCTGAGCGGAGGTCAGAGAAAAATGACTTTGGTGCGCGAGAGGACACACTGATGCAGGCAAAAAGCGCTGCCGAACAGGAACCCAGGCAATCATGGGAAGTCTACGATGCTGCGCAGCAGGCCGCACTGCAGCCCTGGATCGACATGGAGTGCTTCCAGCTGACAGGCGGAAAACCGGTCAGCACTATGGACACGCTGGCACTCGGCTGCCAGACGGTGGTGCGTGAGCGCCAGCATGCCGCTGTCCAGAAACTTGGCGCGACACCGACAAACCTCTGCACCCTTTCCTATTGCACACCTGCCCCCGGCTTCCGCTTTTCTGAATACGGCCACGGACATGCCGACACCGTGTTTTTCATGCCTGAAAGAACGGAATTTGATCTGTTCGTGCCGAAAGGTGCCCAGACCGTCTATATCCGGTTTGATCAGGACAGCTTTGCGGAGGCCGCCCGCATCCTTGAGCCACAGCACTGGGAACAGGCCCCCAGTCAGGTGCGCGCCTGGCAAACGAAACTAAAGCCAGCCTTCGCAGCCCTGATCGAAATGTGTCTGGCAAAAACAGACAAGACGACCGGACAAACCGGTGAGATCAAACGCATGCACCAGCTCCTGCTACAGGCAGCGCTGGAGATCGCGGCCACATCCGAGCGGCCACATCAGGATAGCGCGCCCCGCCCCGCGCTCTCGCGGGCCGTCAGCCTGTGTCGTCGTACCCGCAACTTTGCGAAAGACTGTCTCGATGCCGACACCTTGCCAACCATGGTGGACCTCTGCGCCCACACCGGCGTCTCCGCACGCACGCTGCAATATGCGTTCAACGACTATATCGGCATGTCTCCCAATGCCTATCTGCGCTCGCTCAGGCTGAACCGGGCCCGCAATGCGCTCACGGTAGCCTGTGGTGATGAGACGACGGTTACACGGGTTGCGATGCAGTTCGGCTTCCTGCATCTCGGACGCTTTTCGCAAGACTACGGAAACGCCTTCGGCGAACCACCATCAGCAACACTTGCCGGCAGGTCCTTGAACTGACCTTGCTTTTGTCAATCCTTGCGTAAATCGGATAGCCGACCGTCCGTCTTCCAACCAGCATCATTTCCGATGCCTGCCCGCAAGCCTTTGATGATGCGGCGGCGGCATCGGTGCGCAAAGACCCAGAGAGGTCAAAGAGGAGATCATGCCATGTGTCATAAATGCTCAACAGGGATGCTCAGCCGCCGCGGATTGCTTGCTGGCGGCCTTGCCGTTTCGCTGGCAGCGCCGCTTGCATCGCGTGCATTTGCACAGAGCGATGAGCCACGCCCGCAAACGGCGGAGGAGGCGCTCGGCAAGCTTGTCGAGGGGAACCGCCGTTATGTGGCGAATAAGCCGGTCAATACGGATCACTCCGCCGCCCGCGTTGCACGCTCTCTCGGCCAGCAACCTTTCGCTGCGATCGTCACCTGTTCGGATTCCCGTGTCGTACCCGAACTGATTTTCGACCAGGCACCGGGCGATCTTTTTGTGGTCCGGGTCGCTGGCAATTTCCTGAATGAAGACGGGATTGCCAGCCTCGAATATGCCGCAGCCGTACTCGGCATCAGGGCTGTCCTCGTCCTTGGCCACACCAGTTGCGGCGCGGTCGAGGCAACCATCGCCTCCATCGAAGACAATGAACTGCCGCCGGGGCATCTGCCGAGCCTCGTCAACGCCATCCGTCCTGCCGTCTATGAAGCAATGGCGGACGAGCCGGAAGATTTGATGATGGCAGCAACGGCGAAAAACGCAGTTCGCAATGCCGAAATAGCGGCAACCACCGGCCCGATTCTTTCGGCCGCCAACGCAGATGGTACGCTTGGTTCGGCGGCAGGCATCTACGATATCGCAACAGGTCGGGTCAGCTTCTTCTAGAAACGGCCACCTCGAACACAGAAAAGGCGGCGACCGCAAGCACGGCCGCCGCCCAGATTTTCGGGAGAGAAAAATCTTCAGCTTCGCGCCTACCAGGCGGTGAAGCCGCCATCGACGACGACATTGGAGCCGGTCATGTAGGAGGAGGCGTCGGAGGCGAGGAAGCGGACCACACCATTATATTCATCGACCTCGGCCTGACGGCCAAGCGGAACGCGTTCCAGAAACGCATCGATGAATTCCTTGTCATATGATCCCGTCTTCACACCACCAAACGAGATGATGTTGCAGCGGACCTTCTTGGGCGCCCAATAGGTTGCGAGATAGCGCGTCAGGTTCAAGAGACCAGACTTCGAAGCGGCATAGGACACGGCCTTGATGAAGGGCACACCGTCACGTTCCAGCCTGTAGGCATAAAGCGCCTGATTGGGCGAGACCATGCCATACATCGAACCGACATTGATGATCGAGCCGCGCTCGGCTTCGGCCATCTTGGTGCCCACAACCTGGCTTGTGAGCATTACGCCCGTCAGGTTGGCATCGATGATCTCGTCCCAATATTTCTGCGGATAGTCCTCGAAGGGGCATTCTGATCGGCGCCGCCATCCGGCTTGGAATCAATGCCAGCATTGTTGACAAGCACATGTGGCACACCCCAATCAGCGATTAACTGATCGGTTGCCACCTGCAGCGCGGCCTTATCAGTAACCGAGGCCTCATAGACCTTGATGCGATCTTCAAGACCCGGGAATTTTTCCGCGATCTGGGCCTCGGAAAAAGGCCGGCGGGAAAAGATCGCGACCTTGGCACCGGCTTCTGCCAGCGATTTCGAGAACTGGGTACCAAGTTGGCCCAAACCGCCTGTAACGACAGCGATACGACCTTCAACGGAGAACATATTGTCCATGGTTTTCATCCTTTCAGAAGGGGTTTGTTTGAAGTGAACCAGCATCTTGTGCCGGAAACAGGTTATTGCGCTTCGTGAACCGCATCGCCCCCGCCCGGTTCTGTGCGCCGGAAATAGAGGATCGAGCGCACGACGGTCGCGACCAAAATCAGACAGACGACAACGCCGAGGAAAGCCGCAATGGGACGTTCGAAAAAGCCCAGAAGATTGCCGCCGGAAATCTGCATCGACATAATGAAATTGCGCTCCAGAACCGGCCCCAGCACGAGACCGAGAATGACCGGTGCGATCGGAAAACCGTTGCGCTCCATCACATAACCAACGGCACCGGCAATCAGCATGATCCAGACGCCAAACAGGGTGTTATTGACGGCGTATGATCCAAGGAAGCAGCACACCAGGATGATCGGCACGATCACCGAGCGCGGGATCGACAAGACATGGCGGGCAAGCTTGATCGCCACAAAGCCGAGCGGGAACAGCAGCAGGTTGGCGAGGAAAAAGCACATGATGATCGCCGTCGGCATTGACGGGTTTTCAACAAAGAGCCGTGGGCCGGGATTGACGCCCTTCATGAACAACACGCCAACGGCAATGGCGGTGACCGCGTCACCGGGAATGCCGAACACAAGTGCCGGGATCCAGGCGCTGGAAAGCCCCGCATTATTGGACGACGTCGATTCGATCAGCCCCTCCGGGTGTCCGGTTCCGTATTTTTCCGGCGTCTTGGAAAAGCGTTTGCTCATGCCATAGGCAATCCAGGCAGCAAGATCGCCACCGACACCCGGCAATGCACCGACGGCGGTGCCAAGCGAGGCGCCGCGTACAAAGGAAAACGGATATTTCCTGAACAGCCCGAAAATGCCCTGAAACGGCACGATCTTTCCGAGCTTCGGCATTTCTTCGCCACCGCTCTGGTTGGTGGTGAAGCCGCGCAGGATTTCCGAAAAGGCGAACATGCCGATCATCACGGGAATAAAGGACACACCGCCCATCAGTTCCATCTGGCCGAACACGAAACGCGGCGAGCCTGTGGTGATGTCGAGACCGACCGTTGCGATCAAGATCCCGAACAATAACGAGGTGAAGCCGCGCGCAGCATCGGCACCGGAAACCAGAGCGCAGGTCAAAAGGCCGAGCACCGCCAGCCAGAAGAACTCGAAACTGGAGAAATTGAGCGAGACCTTGGCAAGGAGCGGCCCGGTGACCAACAGCACCATGGCGCCGACAAGACCGCCCATAGCCGAGAAGAAAAAGCCGATCGACAACGCCGTGGAGGCCTCGCCTTTGAGCGTCATCTGATAGGATTCATCGGTGTAGGCGGCAGAGGCCGGTGTTCCGGGAATGCGCAGCAGCGTGCCCGGCATGTCACCGGCGGAAATCGCCATCGCCGTCGAGGAGACGATCAGCGCGATGGCCGGCACCGGCGCCATGTAGAAGGTGATCGGTACCAGCAGTGCCGTCGACATGGTTGCCGTCAGCCCCGGCAAGGCGCCGATGAAAAGTCCGTAGACAGCGCCCAGCAGGATCGCGAGAAGCACATCTGTCTGCAGCACTATTGTCAGTGCCTGAAGCAGCGTATCGGCGCTCATTAGAGTATCCCTCCCAGAAGACCTGCGGGCAGTGGCACAAGCAGCCCCTTCGAAAAGCCGAAATAGAGCAGCAGCACCACAGTCGGGCTGATGATCACGGTCACCGGCCATGATGCTCCCATGAGAAGCATCAGCACGGCCATGTAGACGAAGGCGTAGAGCGGAAAGCCAACCGCATGAAAGACGAAGATGCCGAGCACGAGACCGCCAAGCGTCCAGAACGCTGCAGCCTTCTTGCGCCAGGGCACACGCCATTCGGAAAGGTCAATGAGCTTTTGATCGCCGCCGGCGATGAAACCACCCACACTGATGGCGATCCCCAGCCCGATAAAACCGATGCCCACCAGCATGGGCATGAGGTCCGCACCGAAGCGCACGCCCGGGACCGTGGGGAGCTGCATAGCCCCCACGATCACGGCCACTCCGAAGAGCGACAAAGCGGGCCCGGTGATCCGGTCGCTAATTTTCATATCAGTTCACTCCGGCAATGCTATTTCGCCAGACCCAGAACCTTCATGGTCTCCGCAAGCCCTTCATAGTCGCTGTAGACCGTTTGCTTGAAGGTAGCGGAATCCTGATAGGCGACGGAGAAGCCCCGCGACGACATGAACGACTTGAACTCCGGATCGTTGCAGATTTCCTGCAGCGCCGCCTCAAGCGCCTCGACCGTTTCAGCCGGCAGACCGGCCGGGCCGGCAAGACCGCGGAATGGCATCGGCGACCATTCCACGTCGAGCGCTTCGGTGGTCGTCGGGATATCGGGAAACAGCGGGCTGCGCTCATCGGCGATCAGGGCCAGCGTTGCGACCTCACCGGCCTCAACCAGCGAACGGGCTTCGGCCGGGGACGTGGACACCACATCGATCGCGCCGGCAGCAAGCTGCTGCAGCGCAGGCGCCGAACCATCGGATGCCACCCAGATGCTGGCATCCGGGGCAATTCCGAGCTTGTTGAGAAGACCGGCCCAGGCCAGATGCGAAAGGCCGCCACGATTGGCGCCCGATGCGGTGATCGTGCCGGGATTGGCCTTGACGTCCTCGATCAGCGCCTCGACGCCGGCATAACCGGCATCGGCCTGAACATTGATGCCGATGGCATCAGCATTGTAACGTCCGACATAATCGTAGCTGTCAGGGTTGACGCCCGGAAGTCCCTGCGTCTCGTACATCGTGCTTTCAATGGTGATGACGCCGATGGTGTAGCCATCCGGCTTGGCATTGGCGATTGCCGAGTGACCGACGAGGCCGCCGCCGCCAGTGCGGTTGACGACGTTGAAGGGTTGGCCGAACTTTTCCTCCAGATCGGCAGCGACAGCACGCGCGGTAGCGTCGGTGCCACCGCCGGCAGACCACGGCACGATCACCGTGACGGCGCGCTCCGGCCATTCGGCGTGGGCAGCGCCTGCAAGCCCAAGAAGAGCCGCAGCGGCAACCGTGGTGTGGACAAGTGTCTTCAGTGTGGTTTTCATATCTACCTCCCGTTGTGAGTCTTGCTTCGAACCCGCTTTCGCAGCGACCCCGCAATGACATAACACTTGACTTATGACTCATGACATAAGTATTGTCAACACAATGAAGAGGAACGGAACCACATGACGAGAACCGATGTCGAAACCGAAAAGAGCAATAGCGGACTGCTCCGGCGGCGTGAACGCCTGCACTCGGAAGTATCGTCCATTCTGGAAAACCGTATCCTGAACGGCGAACTGAATATCGGCGACCGCCTTGGCTCCGAAAGCGCCATTGCCAGTGAATTCGGCGTGTCCACCCGCTCCGTGCGCGAGGCGATCCAGGTGCTAGAAACCAAGGGGCTGGTGCGCCGGCGTCATGGCGAACGCACCGAAGTTGTGCGCGACGATGTCGATGGCTACCTCGACACGCTTGCCGTCACGGTGCGCCAGCGCTTTTCAACCGACCCCGACTACCTGCTGCAGCTCATGGCCGTGCGCCGGATGATCGAGGCAGAGGTTCTGGAAATCCTGACGGATCTGGAAAACCCGGTCACCCCGGCGGTCGAGGCTGCGCTGGAAGCAATGCAGAAGGCCCGCGACCAGAAAGACTTTTCCGGCTTCGTCAACGCCGATGCCAGCTTCCACCTGGCGCTGGTGCATGCAACCGACAACCAGGTGCTGCAACACATCTATGACAATCTTTCCGGCCTCATCAACGACGTGATCCACGTATCCAGCCGGGTGCCGACAAAATCGCTCGACGAGGCCTATGCCGAACACGCCAGTATTTTCGACCTGATCAGCAAGCGCGACAAGGCCGGCTCCAAGGCGCTGCTGCGCGCCCAGATCGACAATTCCGCAGACTACCTGCGACAGGCGATCGAGAAATCCAACCAGAAAAAGCCAGAAAAGAGGAATAAAATGGCCGACTTCGACTATTCGGACACCGATTGGGAGGCAATCGAACGCCTGAAGAAATGGTACTCCGGCGACATCCATGACAGCATGGAAGCGCTCGGCCTGTGGGGTTGCCTCGAGGGCATCTCGCTTCTCGGCGCACTCGAACCTGGTGACGTGGTCTGCGGACCGGCTGTCACGGTGCTGTTCGAACCGTCCGACAGGAAGGGCGAACCTCAGGACGTTTACCACAACGCCATCGACAACGCCCCCAAGGGCGGCATCATGGTCTGCGACGCCTCCTGTGCACCGGGCTCCTGCTCCGGTGAACTGATGAGCACCGGCGCCAAGACCCACGGCTGCGCCGCAACCGTCGTCAACGGCACAGTGCGCGATCTCGCACAGGTGCGCTCGCTCGGCTATCCGCTGTTCGGCACCATGCCGAGCCCGATCGGCGTGACCGGCAAGAAGGAACCGAAGAAAAGCCAGGTCCCGCTGCAGATCGGCAAGGCGACCGTCAAACCCGGCGATGTGATCTTCGGCGATATCGACGGTGTGGTCGTGATCGCAAAGGAACACGTCAAGGCCGTCGCCGATCAGGCCGACGCGCTCGGCAAGGAAGAAGCCACCAATCGCGACCGCATTCTGGCGGGCGAAAAGCTGCAGGCCATCTGGCCGGCAGAATAACAAAAAAGCCCCTCCCCGACTGGCCCTGAAGCCTGCTTTGATTGCAGCTTCGGGGTCTTTCTTTGCCGGAAGGCACTGCTGCTCAGGCAGGCTCCCCGGCCTACCTCTCGCGCGGGCCGATCCTGTCGGGATCATCTGGAAGATCCGCCACGATCCTGTAAAGCACACCGGTCGGCCGGTATTCGATCCTGGCCTTGCCCTCCATCGAATTGGCAACGATCTCTTCGATCATGCGCGACCCGAATCCACGTTTTTCGGCGGCTCGACCGGTGGCCCACCCATCTCACTCCAGTGAAAATGCAGCGTGCGGCGATCGTTTTTGACGATCTCCCAGTGGATCGTCACCGAGCCTCCGGGCACCGAAAGCGCGCCATATTTCGTGGCATTGGTCGCCAGTTCGTAAAGCGCCAGCGACAACGCGGAGACCGCCTGCGCATTGAGGATGACACGCGGCCCACCGATCCTGATATCGGCCCCCTTGAACGGCTCCATCACATCCCCGACGAGTGCGCGCAGTTCGGCCGAATTCCAGCCCTCCTTGGTCAGAAGGTCCTGCGCCGTCGACATGGCGTGGATACGCCCGAAAGCGATTTTCTGGGCTTCATCGATTGAGCCAGCAGACTTCAGCGACTGCGAGAAGATCGACTGCGCGATTGCGAGTGAATTCTTGACCCGGTGGTTGAGTTCGCGGGCGAGCAGCTTTCTATGCTCCTCCGCCTCCTTGCGCTCTGTGATGTCCTGGGTAATCCCGCTGACGAACTGGTGACCGTCGGGAGCGCCGGACAGCTGGCCGCGTGCCTCCAGCCAGCGCAGTTCACCATTCGGTGTGCGGATGCGATAGACCATGTGGAGGTCCTGCTCGCCGCTTATCGTGCGCTCCAGCCCAGCGGACCAGTCCTCGAGATCTGCAGGGTCGACAGCCTTGCGGACATCTTCGAGGGTCAACCGGTCGGCGGGTGCCAGCCCCAAATTGGCCTTGGCCTGCGCGGAAACGATCAGTCTTTTTGTGGCAAGCTCGAGGGTCCACGATCCCATTTTCGCGGCTTCAAGGATAAAGCGCAGACGGTTTTCAGAAGCTCTCAGATCCTGGATGCGCTGCTCGATCTGCGTCTCAAGCTCCTCCTGCGAGACATGCATTTCCGCGATCCGCCGACGCTCAGGCGTCACATCGAACTGCGAGGCAAAGAAATAGGTCAGCTTACCTTGATCGTCGAAAACCGGCGAGATCAGAACCCGGTTCCAGAAACTCGAACCGTCCTTGCGGTAGTTGAGCAGGTCGATCTCGATCGGCTCCTGACGCGCGATCGCATTGCGCACCTTGGTGATATCGTCAGAATTCGTGCCGGGGCCCTGCAGGAACCGGCAGTTCCGGCCCAAAAGCTCATCCCGCTCGTAACCTGTCAGCAGCAGGAATGCGTCATTGGCAAAAACCACAGGGTTGTCGGGCCGCGCCGGATCGGTGATCAGCATCGGCATCCGGGTGGTGCGGACAGCTGCGGCAAAGGGATCGTTGGAGGCTGCAACTCGGTGCAGCTCGTGTTCAATCCGGGTTTCGTCTGCCCCGTTCTCGTCTGCACGGGTGTCGTCTGCCTGGCTCTCGCCTGCCCGGCTCTCATCTGATTGGCTCATCGATTACTTCTGACAAAAAGGTGGGTGAATACCGCACAATAGCCGGGGTCAACCGGTTCTGCTATCATTTTAAAACAGCAAGGAGCATTGGCCCAGGCGTTCTGCGGCATGCCGGCGCAATGACAGAGCATGCCGGCCCTGACAGCCCGACTCCCGGCAAAAGGCCGCAGTTCAGCCACGCCCTCCGGCAGGACCTCTGCGCCGCGGCAGCCCTTTTCAGGAGTTGCAAACAGCAGACGATAATGCGCGAATATCACAGACATCAGCACCGCAACCCATGCGCCGTAAAAAGGCCGGCCGAAATGTCGCTTGGATAATGCGCTCCGACAGCAACGCGAGCAAATGCGAAGAAAATCGCAACGCAGGCAAAACCCGGCCCCATCCGGGGAAAAGCAACGCAAGTGCGGCGAAGACCGCACCTGAGGTGGTGGCATGACCGGAGGAAAGCTCGCATAGTCATAGGCCCAGCCGCCGACATTGAAATGCAGATCGCCAACGCTTTCGAACAGCGTCGGCCGCGCTCTTCCAATCAGCCGCTTCACCACATTGACCGTCGCACTGGCAAGCGCCACGGTGGCAAACACATATGAGGCCTGATGAACGATGAGGACCGCGCGATATCGGCCAGACACGGTTGAGGACCTTGCCAGAAAAGCCAGCGCAGCAAGTGCGACAACGCCGCTCACGACCAGAATCCAGGGCGCGGTGGTCAGGTCGGTCATGCGCCCGGCGACATCCTGAAATGCTGGCGACATGGCATCGCGGGCGACCGCGACCGGACCATCGAGCGTGGCCAGGAACAACAGAGCCATGGTCGCGGCGGGAAACAGGAACCAGGGCCAGCGGGTCGCAGCAATGGAAAAGGACTTTGCCGCCGTTTTGCGTTTCCAGAAAAGGCGCAGGCCGGATACGGGCTGAGATTGGTGCGTTTCTTTCATCCGCACCAATTTAGGGGATCGGCGCCGGTTTGGAAGGACCGGCGCCAAAGGATTTCTCAGACAGCCAGTTTGCTTGCAAAAGCTTCGACCACCGCGTCACCCATGGCCGTGGTCCCGACCTTGCGGCAACCTTCCGCCATGATGTCACCGGTGCGAAGCCCGTCTTCCAGCACCTGGGCAATCGCCGCATCCAGTGCTTCGGCTTCCGCAATCATGTTGAAAGAGTAACGCATGCACATTGCAAACGAGGCAATCATGGCCAGCGGATTGGCAACGCCCTGACCGGCGATATCCGGCGCGGAGCCGTGCACGGGCTCATACATTGCCTTGCGCTTGCCTGTCGCCGGGTCTTCAGCGCCAAGCGAGGCCGACGGCAGCATACCGAGCGAACCGGTCAGCATGGCGGCAACATCGGACAGCAGATCGCCGAAGAGATTATCGGTGACGATCACATCGAACTGTTTCGGGGCGCGCACCAGTTGCATGCCACCGGCGTCGGCGAGCATGTGCGAGAGCTGAACATCGGGATATTTCTCGGCATGAACACGGCTGACGACCTGGTTCCAGAACAGGCCGGACTTCATCACATTGCGCTTATCCATCGAGCAGACCCGGTTGTCACGGGTGCTGGCGAGATCGAAGGCAACGGCTGCGATGCGTTCGATTTCATAGGTGTCATAGACCTGCGTATCGATGGCGCGCTGCTGGCCGTTGTCGAGATCGATGATCTCCTTCGGCTCACCGAAATAGACGCCACCGGTGAGCTCACGCACGATCAGGATATCGAGGCCTTCGACCAGTTCAGGCTTCAGCGAGGAGGACGCGGCCAGTGCGGAATAGCAGATCGCCGGACGCAGATTGGCGAACAGCTGCATATCCTTGCGCAGGCGAAGCAGGCCGGCTTCGGGCCGCACATCATACGGCACATTGTCCCATTTCGGACCGCCGACAGCCGCCAGAATCACAGCATCGGCCGCCATCGCCCGCGCCATGTCATCATCGGAGATCGCGACGCCATGAGCATCATAGGCCGATCCGCCGACAAGACCCTTTTCGACCTCAAAGCCGGCACCGGTCTTCTCGTTCATGAACGCGATGATCTTTTCGAGTTCTGCGGTAATTTCCGGGCCGATACCGTCACCGGGCAGAAGAAACAGTTTACGATGGCTCATGGACGCCTCCCGTTTTGCTGAAACCCGTGCGCTGCCTGCTGAAACGTCATGCTCCGCGGCAGCACATCGGTGGCGGGCCGATCACGATCGCATCCGCCGGAATGCCGCGGTTCTAGACCGCAATCTCAGCCTTTTCAAGCCGGTTCGGCGGCTTGCGGTACGCCCTGAAACCGCAGGCTACTGCGCAAAGAGGGTATTGCGGGACAGCCGTGCCATCAGCGTTTCCGGTTTTTCCTCCGGTGGCCGTCCGGATCTGACCGTTACCACCTTGTAGCCTTCGACCTCAAGCCGGTTGAGCAACGGACCGATGGCACGCGCCGTGCGGCCCTGCAGGTCGTGCATCAGCACAATCCCGCCACCGCGCTTTTGGAGACCGGTCATGATCCTGTTGACCAGAACAGACGTCGAGGCCTCCTCGTAGTCACGTGAATCGATATCGATGCCGACCGGGATCATACCGCGATCCAGCAGCGCCTGGTCGAGGCTTTTATTCTCGGCAAGATAAGGGAAGCGGAAGAAGCGTGGGGCCACGCCGGTTGCCTTCTCTACCGCGTGTGCGCCGCGGTCGATATTGGCAACAGCCGCCGCAAGCGAAAGCGCCGGCAGGTGCGGATGCGAATAGGTGTGCGAACCGATGGTCTGGCCGCTTTCGACAACTTCTGCTGCAATTTCAGGATAGTAGTGCGCCATTTCGCCGACCATGAAAAACAGTCCCCTGACGCCATGGTTTTCGAGCGCATGCAGCACCGCAGGTGTGCGGCCCGGAACCGGGCCGTCATCGAATGTGAGGACGACTTCCTTGGGGGCAAGCAGGATGTCACGGGTTTCCTCGAGATAGATCGTGCGACCGGCGAGCGGATATGTACGCGGCACCCCATCCCCGGCGAGGTGAACAGGCTGCAACGGCGCGCCTTGATCCGCGCCCGGAACGATCCGTGCGTGGATCGAGCCGATCTGAACCGGCGCGGGTTCTGGTTCGTTGTCGATTGACCCCGTCACCATCTTCTCGAGAGCCTCCGGGCTGCCGCCGCTGATATCCAGGGGCGCTTCGGTCGCAACCAGCGCTGTCTGCAATGCGACCGTATCACGATGTCCGGAGGACGCGCACGAGGCGAGCGCCAGGACGCCAAGGCCGAAAAGGCCGTTCAGCAAACGATGCATTGGTAATCCAGTTCAGCCAGAGACTTGTGAATCGCGACCGGCGAAATGCACCGGTCGGGGTCTTCATCAAAAAATGTGGCAATATGGTTACCAATCGGTAAATCAGCCCGTACATTGGAGCCTTATGTCAGCAGTCCATAGCACCGCAAGCCCAACACCTGCCGGTTAAAGTATAAGGATGGCCCTGAAATCGTTGACATTGGTCAGTGTCGGTCCGGTGATCACCTGATCGCCGAGCGCCTCGAAAAAACTGTGAGCATCATTGTTTTCAAGCATCGCCCGCGCATCGATGCCGGCGGCCCTCGCCCGTTCGAGCGTGTCGGGACCGATTACGGCGCCAGCGACCTCTTCGCGCCCGTCGACCCCGTCGGTATCGCCAGAAAGCGCATGGACATCCGGAAGCCCGTTTAGGTGCACGGCCAGAGAAAGCAGAAACTCGACATTGCGGCCGCCGCGGCCGTCGCCCTTCACGGTCACGCTGGTTTCGCCGCCGGAAAGAACCAGTGCCGGACGGGGTAGCGGAACATTGTGATGATAGATGGCCTCGACAATGCCCGCATGCACAATGCCGACCTCGCTCGCCTCCCCTTCGATCGTGTCGCCAAGCACCAGTACGTTCAGCCCTGCCGCACGCGCTTTTTCTGCCGCGGCCTGAAGCGAGATCAGCGGGGTTGCAATGATGTGATTGTCGGCCCGCGCCAGCCGTGGATCATCCGGCGCCACGCATTCAGCAAGCCGCGAATCCAGATGCTGGGCCACATGATCCGGCAGCTCGATGCGGTAGCGTTTGATGATCGCCTTGGCATCTTCCGCCGTTGTGGCCTCGCCGACAGTCGGTCCCGAGGCGATGATCGCCGGGTCATCGCCCGGCACATCGGATATCAGCAATGTGTGGCAGCGAGCCGGATGGATCGCAGCGGCAAGCCAACCGCCCTTGATCGCGGACAGGTGCTTGCGCACGCAGTTGACCTCATCGATCGAGGCTCCGCAGCGCAACAGCGCCTTGTTGATCGCGATCTTGTCATCCAGCGTCAGCCCCTCCTGCGGAAGGGACAGAAGCGCCGACCCCCTCCGGAAATCAGCACAATCACCAGGTCATCTTCCGTGAGATCGGACACCGTCTCCAGGATTTGCTTGGCGGCGCGCTCACCGGCTTCGTCCGGCACAGGGTGGGAGGCGGAGAGGATCTGGATCTTGTCGCATGGTGCTTCGTGGCCATAGCGGGTCACGACCACACCTTCGAGCGGACCTTCCCAGCAAGCTTCCAGCGCCTCGGCCATGCGGGCCGAACCCTTGCCCGCGCCAACGACGATGGTGCGGCCCTTCGGCAATTCGGGCAGATATCTGGAGACCTGTTCCATCGGATCTGCGGCCGCCACCGCAACGTCGAAGAGTGAACGCAGAAAACCGGCCGGATCGTCATTAAATTGCATGTTTTTTCCTGTAGGGCTTGGAGTATGATCCAAATCTTCCACAGAAACCTGCCCTTCTCAAGTTTCTTCGGAACCAATGCGTGCTTTATGCGTTACTATGGCGCGGGACGTGTGCCCGGCCGTTTCTTTCGTCTGAAGATTTCACCACAGACGACCATCATGCTTGATAGCGAAACCGACCGCTGCGCGATGTCACCCGACGTATTGCAAGGAAGGATCCATTATGGCTCACATAAACGAGTCCGATAAATTTCCCAGTATCGCTCTTGTTTCCACCCACGGCTATGTCGCGGCCGATCCTCCACTCGGTGCTGCCGATACCGGCGGCCAGGTTGTTTATATTCTCGAGCTTTCAAAGAAACTCGCCCAACTCGGTTTTTCCGTCGACATCTACACCCGCCGGTTCGAGGACCAGCCGGAAATCGACGAGGTTGACGAGCGCGTGCGCGTCGTCCGCATTCCCTGCGGCGGCAAGGAATTCATTCCCAAGGAATACCTTTATAAAAACCTTCTGGAGTGGAGCGAAAACGCACTGCGCTACATGCGCGAGCACGATCTGAGCTATAATTTCATCAATTCCCATTATTGGGATGCCGGTTATGCCGGCCTGAGACTGGCCGAAGCGCTGTCCATTCCGCATCTCCATACCCCGCATTCGCTGGGCCTGTGGAAGAAGCGGACGATGGAAACGGACTATCCGGACAAGAAGGAGCAGTTCGAAAAGGACTTCAACTTCACCGAACGGATCAAGCATGAAAACAAGATATACCGCGCCTGCGACAGTGTGATCGCGACAACGCCGATCCAGGTCGACATGCTGGTTGAGGATTACGGTATCCGCGAAGACCGCGTTTACATGATCCCGCCGGGCTACGACGACAACCGGTTCTATCCGATCTCGGCAGCCTCGCGAAACATGCTGCGCGAACAGTTCGGCTTCAAGGGCAAGTCCGTGCTGGCACTCGGCAGGCTGGCCACCAACAAGGGGTACGACCTGCTGATCGAGGCGTTTTCCGTGATGGTCGAGCGTGTGCCCGATGCCGAGCTTCATCTGGCTGTCGGCGGCGCGGATATGGATGAGCTTGAAACCCGCATTCTCAATGAGTTGAAGGATCAGGTCAAAACGCTGGAGCTGGAAGACAAGGTTCATTTCTCCGGCTATGTCTCCGACGAGGCCCTGCCCGATATCTATCGTGCGGCCGACATGTTCGTGCTCTCCAGCCGCTACGAACCGTTCGGCATGACCGCAATCGAGGCCATGGCCTCCGGCACACCAACCGTGGTGACCACCAATGGCGGTCTTTACCGTGCGATCAGCTTCGGCCGCCATGCGCTGTTTGCCGATACGTTCGACAAATACGATCTCGGTATCATGATGATGAAGCCGTTCAAACACCAGAGGCTTTACAACCGGCTGGCCCGTATGGGTGCCCACAAGGCGCGCAGCCTGTTCACCTGGACCGGCATCGCCCAGCAGTTGATCTCGCTGGTGGAAGGGCGACCGATGCGACAGTCGCTGACCGACAGTGACTGGGCAGAACCCTGGAACGACGGCGACTGAACCATGACGATCAGACTTTTCTCCTCCGATCTCGACGGCACGCTGGTCGGCGACAATGGCTCGACGGCGCGTTTCCGGAACGCCTTCGAGGCGATCCCCGAGAGTGACCGTCCGATCCTGGTCTATAACAGCGGGCGTCTTGTTGACGATATCCGCGCGCTGATCGGCACAGCCGGGCTTCCGGAGCCCGACTTCCTGATCGGCGGTGTCGGCACCATGGTCCACGACCATAAGGCAAAGCGCCCCGTCGATGGCTTCCACGACTATATCGGCGCCGGTTTCGACGTCGCCAAGGTTGGAAAGATCATGGGCGATATCCCGGATGTCAGCTATCAGCCGGCACGCTATCAGCACGCCTTCAAGTCAAGCTGGTATCTGAACAATGCCGGGAAGGACCGGCTTTCCGCCATCGCGGATGCGCTCTCAGCCGAAGGACTTGTGGTCAAGCTGGTCTATTCATCGGACCGCGACCTCGATGTTCTGCCGCGCACGGCAGACAAGGGCGCCTGCCTGTCCTGGCTTTGCGACACACTCGGCATCGCCCATGACGAGGTTGTCGTTGCAGGCGATACCGGCAACGACGCTGCCATGTTCGAGGTGTCGGATGTTCGGGGCATCATCCCCGCCAACGGCTTCGACGAACTCAGGCAGCTTGCCCACGGCAATGGCCGGATTTATCAGGCCAAAGGCGAAATCGCCGACGGCGTGATCGAGGGCCTGCGCCATTTCGGCGTGCCGATCTGAAAAGCGGTGCGGCGTGCATAATGCGCGCCGCACGACAGCCACCCTCACTACGAGATTAACTTTTGAGAACAGGTGCTGCAGCTCGCCGAACCCGATCAGCGATCAATCATCAGCGGACATGATTCCGAGCGCCGCACTTCGATCTCAATGCGTTTGCCAAGACATTCATAGTAACATCTTCGGGTCGAACCGCTCTCTTCCTGATCGCGACGCTGGCAGGTGACAGCCAACAGCGGCAAGTCCGCATCCGAAAACACCGGCGCTCCACTCGAAAGCTCATGTCCGACCGAAGCGAACGGAAATCCCACCGCAACAGGCGTCAGTGCAGCGGCAATTGTGATAAAGCGCATGCTCCCTCCTAAATGCAACCCTTGCATGCAATGTAGCTGAGCATTTCCACCGCGGCAAATCTTAATGTTCGCCCGTTCTGCAGAATCAGTATTCCGCATGCCTCCCCGCCGAGCCAGATTGAGTGCTGCCATACGCGGTTACCGCAACAAAAAGGCCGGTCACAAGACCGGCCCCGCCAATTCGGATATCAGATTGCCGGCCCGATCAGGCCCAGGGACGTTCGGTGGCAAGCTTGGTCTCATAGCCTGCGATACTGTCGCTCTTTTCCAGCGTCAGCGAAATGTCGTCGAGACCGTTCAGCAGGCAATGACGCCTGAAGGCATCGACTTCGAACTTGACCGAACCACCATCCGGGCCGGAAATTTCCTGATTTTCCAGGTCGACGGTGACCACAGCGTTGGATCCGCGCTCGGCGTCATCCATCAACTGGTCGAGTTCCTTCTGCGACACAGTAATCGGCAGAATACCGTTCTTGAAGCAGTTATTGTAGAAGATATCGGCAAAGCTGGTGGAGATGACGCAACGGATGCCGAAATCGGCGAGCGCCCACGGCGCATGCTCACGCGAGGAGCCGCAGCCGAAATTATCGCCAGCAACAAGGATTTTCGCATCCCGGTAGGCCGGCTTGTTCAGGACAAAATCCGGGTTTTCCGTGCCGTCCTGATTATAGCGCGCCTCGGCAAAGAGACCTGTGCCAAGCCCGGTGCGCTTGATCGTCTTGAGGTAATCCTTGGGAATGATCATGTCGGTGTCGACATTGACCACGGGCAACGGCGCGGCAACACCGGTCAGCTTGACGAATTTTTCCATGCTAGATCCCTCAGCGCGATTGAAGCTTTTATAGAGGCCTTCGATCTAAAGCGCTTTGCCGCCGATTTCAACGAAAAACTGTACCTTTGAGTACGCCCGCAAAACAGGCGGCCGGAAAGCCGCCCGGGCTGGACAGGAATTGCGCTGACCTTAAAGGTCGATGATCTTGCCGCGGCCGTCATCCCAGACGCGCATGCCATCACGCTTACGGCAATCGCGGTTTTTCACCGTTACGGCTGCGTGGTTAAGCTTGAAGGCGATCATCCGCGCAACCGTCAGAACGGCGAGCACGGCAACCAGCGCAAGGCCAATGGAAGCAGCAAAGACAGTCACACACGCCAAGGCGGCCAAACCGACAATTGCCATGAAAACAGTACGGATATTTTCCATTGTCAAATTCCTTTCACAATTTCTAATCTGGCGCTTCGACAAGGCTTTCGCAAGAGGTCCAAGCCATTTTGTCTCATTGATTGACGATACATTTTTTGAAAAGCTTCAATTCGATGTGACTGTAAATACAATGAGTCCGGATATTGTTAGGAATATGGCCGTGAAAGAGATCAAACTTTGGCGCTCCGCCCTGTCTGTGCCCGCCGTCAACCGCCGTGCGCTTGAAAAGTCCAAAACCCTGGCTGCTGACGCCGTAATCTACGATCTCGAAGATCCCGTCGCGCATGGCCGCAAGGCCGAGGCACGCGAAAACCTGGAACAGCTTTTACGCATAATCGTCCCACCGGCGTGACCACCGCCATCAGGATAAACCCGCTCACCACCGAGACCGGCCAGGAAGATATGAAGACGGCACTGGCCTGCCAGCCGGATGCGATCCTGCTGCCAAAGGTGGAGACCGTCGCCAACCTTGCAGCGGCCAGCGCGATGTTGAACCGCAATGGTGCGCCGCTGCGCATTCGCCTGTGGGCCATGCTCGAAACACCCGCCGGCATCGTCAACGCCGCCGCCATTGCTGGGGCCTATTCGCAGATCAGCGCCGGCGGCAGGCTCGAAGCCCTGATCGTCGGCGTCAACGATTTGCGCTCGGCAACCGGCGTGGCACCTGCGCCCGGCCGCGCTTATCTGGTACCCTGGCTGATGCAGGTGGTTCTTGCCGCCCGCGCCTATGATGTTGCTGTCATCGATGGCGTCTATAACGACTTTGCCGACAATGCCGGGTTCGAGACTGAATGCACAGAGGCGCGCGCCATGGGCTTTGATGGCAAGATGCTGATCCATCCCGGCCAGATCGACCCGGCCAATGCGCATTTCAGCCCATCGGAGGCCGCCCTCGCGGAGGCCCGCGCCATCGTCGAAGCATTTGCGAAACCGGGAGCGGACGGGCATAACGTCATCGACCTTGACGGCCGGATGATCGAGCGCCTGCATCTTGAACAGGCCGAGGCCCTGCTCGCCAAGGCAAGAAACTCCGAATAGGACCCCATATGAAACTCTACCGATTTTTGACCGGCCCGGACAGATCCAGCTTCTGCCATCGGGTGACCGACGCGCTGAACAAGGGCTGGGAGCTGCACGGCTCTCCTTCGCTGACCTACGACCCGCTTCTCGGCAAGACCTATTGCGGTCAGGCCGTGGTGAAAGAGGTCGAGGGCAAAGAGTATGATCCGTCGATCAAGCTTGGCGAACAGTAGAAAAGCCTTGTTCAGGCTGCTTGATCAAGCGGCTTGAATGGCCTTAGCAGGTAGCCATCGGGATCGCGCACCCAGAGTTGATGCTGAGCTTTTTCGCCCTCGGGCGTGCGGTAGCAGCGCACTTCCGGCCCTTTCAGCAAGAGCCAGCCGGCGGCAGCCAGCCGGTCTGCAATACCGTCGAAATCATCAACCTCGAGCTGAACATTGATGCCGCCGCCGACCACCGACGTTTCATCACCAATGGTGCGCCCCATGCCGATCGTATCGAGCATCAGTTGTGCTTCACCGAGTTGAATGAAGGCAAAGCCCTCCTCCGGCCGGTCATACACCACCGAAAAGCCAAGAAGACCGACATAGAAATCGAGGCTGGTGGCAAGGTTCTTGATCCCGAATTCCGGGATCAGGGCATTGAATTTCACTTCACGCCCCAAAGAAGCTTGAAGCGGGCATTGCGATAGTCTTCACCACTCTTCTTGCAATGGGCGGCCAGAACGTCTTCGTAAGGCAGACCGCGATTGGCAACCAGCATCAACCTGCCGCCGGGCTTCAGCGCGTCAGAAGCCGCCTTCACCATCGCCTTGCCAAGAGACGGCTCGGCGGCCTTTCCAGCGTGGAAAGGCGGGTTCATGAAGATCAGATCATAGCGGGTCTTGACCGGCTCGCCTGCCAGGTCCTGCCAGAAGAAACGTGTGGATGGACCAATGGCTGCAAGATTGACCTTTGCCCGCTCGAGCGCCCGCCAATCCGCCTCATAAAGATCGATGCCGACGGTTGAGGGCGCAATTTCGGCCATCATGGCCGAAAGGTAACCCCAGCCCGCGCCGAAATCAGCAGCAAGCCCGGAGAAATTCGCCGGCAGCCGTTCGGCCAGAATACGCGAGCCCTCATCCACCCGGTCGTGCGAGAACAGCCCCGGCACAGTGGTAAACCGGCCATCGATCTCGACCGTCGGATGGGTCATGCTCTCGATCGCCGCCGTCACGTCATCCGGACGGGTGAACCAGAGCGCGACACCGTGATATTTCGGCATCGCTTCGAGGTCGGGAAAAGCTTGCCGAGCCGTTTGCGCATCGACTGAACGCCGTCGTCCTTCGCGCCCGCAATGACGATAAAGCCGCCGGGCGCCGTCTTTTCGAGCGCCTCGGCCACCCGGTTTTCGTTCTCACCGCGATGCTTGGTCAGAAGGATCAGCGTGAGCGCAAATGGACCCTCGCCGGCTTCCGGGGCAACGGTAGCCCCGGACTTCTCAAGCGCATTATAAGGCGGACAGAACGGCTGCACGGCGGCGATGTCATCGGAAAAACCTTCCGGCAGACGGTAGCCGGCCTCAGCACCCAGAAACAGAACGCGGCCAGACGCCGGCTCTATGGTGCCGCTATCGAAGGGATGGAAAAGCGTTTTCAGTGTTTCACGGGACATGGGAATTGCACCTGTTAAAAGGCGCGAGCTTTCCGCTCACGCCTGATAATTCCAACTCGAAGACGACGCCTCCGCACCGCCGACGTTGAGCGACGAAGCAAAAACGTGGTCCGACGCTGCATTTTTCGGCAGCGTCGTCCTTAAACTGGAAACTGGCTTACGCCACTTCCTTACCGGTTTCCTGGTCGACGACCTTCATCGACAGCTTGACCTTGCCACGCTCATCAAAGCCGATGAGCTTGACCCAGACCTTGTCACCTTCCTTGACCACATCGGTGGTCTTGGCAACGCGCTCGGAAGCCAGCTGCGAGATGTGGACGAGACCGTCGCGCGGGCCGAAGAAGTTGACGAACGCGCCAAAGTCGGCGGTCTTGACGACTGTGCCTTCGTAAATCGCATTCAGCTCCGGCTCGTCAACAATGGAGTGGATCCACTTCTTGGCGGCTTCGATTTCCTTGCCCGAAGAAGACGCGATCTTGATCGTGCCGTCATCATCAATGTTGATCTTGGCGCCGGTCTTTTCGACGATTTCGCGGATAACCTTGCCGCCCGAACCGATAACGTCACGGATCTTGTCGACTGCAATGGTCATCATTTCGATGCGCGGTGCATATTCGCCGAGCTGCTCGCGGCCCTCGGTGATGGCATTGGCCATTTCGCCGAGAATGTGCTTGCGGCCACCCTGCGCCTGATTGAGCGCGATCTTCATGATCTCTTCAGTGATACCGGCGATCTTGATGTCCATCTGCAGCGAGGTGATGCCTTCAGCGGTACCGGCAACCTTGAAGTCCATGTCGCCGAGATGATCCTCATCACCGAGAATGTCAGAGAGAACGGCAAAACGCTCACCTTCGAGGATCAGGCCCATGGCGATACCGGCAACCGGCTTTGCCAGCGGAACACCGGCATCCATCAGCGCCAGCGAGGTGCCGCAAACGGTGGCCATCGACGAGGAACCGTTGGATTCGGTGATCTCGGAAACGACGCGCAGCGTGTAGGGAACTGCTCCGTGGTCGGCAGCATCGGGCGAATTGCGCGCCATGCCAGCTTGCCGTGGCCGATTTCGCGGCGGCCCGGGAGCCCATGCGGCCTGTTTCACCGACCGAATAGGGCGGGAAGTTGTAATGCAGCAGGAACTTTTCCTTGTACATGCCGGTCAGGTGATCGACATACTGCTCATCTTCGCCGGTGCCCAGCGTGGCAACGACCAAAGCCTGGGTTTCGCCACGGGTGAACAGGGCCGAACCGTGGGTGCGCGGCAGAAGACCGACTTCCGAAACGATAGGACGAACGGTTTCCAGATCGCGACCGTCGATACGGCTCTTGGTGTCGAGAATGTTCCAGCGAACGATCTTGGCCTGAAGATGCTTGAACACGGCGCCGATTTCTTCAGCGGTGTACTTGGCTTCTTCGCCTTCAGCCGGCGCGTAGCGCTCCTTGACCTTCGCCTTGCAGGCGTCAACGGCCGTGTAGCGGGCAGCCTTGTCGGTGATCTTGTAAGCGTCGCGCAGTTCGCCTTCGATGAAGGACAGCATATCGGCTTCGAGTGCGGAGAAATCTTCCGGTTCGAACTCACGCGGTTCCTTGGCGGCAACTTCGGCGAGCTTGATAATCGCGTCGATGACCGGCTGGAAACCCTTGTGGCCGAACATCACAGCGCCGAGCATGATCTCTTCGTTGAGTTCCTTGGCTTCCGATTCCACCATCAAGACGGCATCACCGGTACCGGCGACAATCAGGTCAAGCGCGGTTTCGGGCATTTCGTCAACATGCGGGTTCAGCACGTATTCGCCGTTGATGTAGCCAACGCGCGCACCGGCAATCGGGCCCATGAAGGGAACACCGGAAATCGTCAGCGCGGCAGACGTGGCCACCATCGCCAGAACGTCCGGGTTGTTTTCAAGGTCATGCTGCAGAACGGTGACAACGACCTGCGTATCGTTCTTATAGCCTTCCGGGAACAGCGGACGGATCGGACGGTCGATCAGGCGCGACGTCAGCGTTTCATTTTCGCTCGGACGACCTTCACGCTTGAAATAGCCACCGGGAATCTTGCCGGCTGCATAGGTCTTTTCCTGATAGTTGACCGTTAGCGGGAAGAAATCCTGCCCTGGTTTCGCCTGCTTGGCGGAGACGACAGTCGCGAGAACGGCGGTTTCACCGTAAGTGGCGAGAACGGCACCATCAGCCTGACGGGCAATTTTGCCGGTCTCAAGCTTGAGTGTGCGTCCTGCCCACTCGATTTCCACTGTGTGGGTGTTGAACATGTCTTGTCCTTCAATATGGCGCGCAGCTCTTTTCCTGGGGAAAAGAGCGCAACGCGATCAGCGTTTCTTTCGACACGTCACGGGCAAGACAACTTGTCGCTTCCAAACATCTGAAGCGGCCAGCAATCCTGCCCCATGACAGGTCCGTTTCGGCTTGCGGTACGGGAATGCCTTCACCCCGGGCCCACGTTTCAGATCCCTTCGCCTGCCACAGCTTGGAACCGGCGCACATGATGCGCAAAACAAAAACGGCGGACGCAGCGCGCCCGCCGGTTATACGACTTAGCGGCGAATGCCCAGGCGACCGATGAGGGTCGTGTAACGGGATTCGTCAATGCGCTTCACATAGTCAAGCAGCGAACGGCGGGTCGAAACCAGCGTCAGCAGGCCACGGCGGGAATGGTTATCCTTCTTGTGGTCCTTGAAGTGCTCGGTCAGGTTGGTAATCCGCTCGGTGAGGATGGCAACCTGTACTTCCGGCGAACCAGTGTCGCCTTCCTTGGTTGCGAATTCCTTGATAAGCTCTGCCTTGCGTTCAGCAGTAATCGACATCGGTTCATCCTTTCGAAATGAGGGTGTTTTGGGGTCGCCCGGGCCGGGATGTCGTCCAGCAAGGGCCGTTCAAGCGCATTTTTTCAATGCTCGCCGCCATATAGGGCAAAGGGCATGAATGTCGAGTGTAAAGCCCGCCATCGGCACAACGCTCCGGGGCCTCGTCTTGCACTCTCTGCCCGGCCCCTACCCCGCGTCAGGCGGGAGTCGGCCAGCCAGATTTCGGTTTGCGGACAACCGACCGATTTTCTGAGGACAGAACGCAAGCCGGGATCGGCTTCATCTCCGCCGAGGACCACCTGATCCCGGCCATTCAGCTTTGCCTGATAAAGCGCCCGGTCGGCAATATCGAAGGCAATCCCCATATCAACCGGTGCCTGAACCCAGCATATACCGATACTGGTTGAAAGACCGGGAACAGCTTCACTCTCACCAACCTCGATCACGGAACAGCGCAGGCGTTGTGCGATCATGATAGCGCCCTGCCGGTTTGTATCGGGCAGACAGACGGCAAACTCCTCACCGCCGAAGCGCGCGGTCAGATCGGTACCGCGCAGGCAGGTAGCCAGCCTTGCGGCGACCCCGCCAGTACCCGGTCCCCTGCGGCGTGGCCATAGGTGTCATTGACGCGCTTGAAGTGATCGAGGTCGATCAGGATGAAGGCCACACCGGACGTCGCCGTCTGCGGAAGCACCTCGGCATTGTAGGCCGCCTCAAAGGCCCGACGGTTTTTCAGTCCCGTCAGCGGATCAACCGAAGCCTGATCCTTCAGGTTCTCCTCCCGCAACCGGCGCCTTCGCTCCCGTTCCAGAAAGCCGCCCAGCACGACAGTGCCGATCGCATTGGTCATCGTCAGGAACGGAATCGCTGACGAGAAGACCATCCGCCAATCATCACGCGGCAACAGGAAAGTGCAGACATAAGACAGGCTGATGGCAAGACCAAGCGCAACGAGGCGACCTGGCCCCACATTGCCATGCTTCCAGACAAGCGCTCTCCAGGCAAGACCCGCGCAGGTGGCAAGAAAAAGTGACAAGATGCAGATATAGGCGGAAGGGTCGCCTTCATAGTAGCGCGTAGCTGCTGCGATCAGGAAACTGACCATGCCCGCAACCGGCCCGGCGAATGCCCCTGCACAGCCAACGAACAGGTTTCGCGGGTCGACCTGCAATCCGTTGACATGCATGATCGGCTGAAGCGAGACGAAAGCCGCACCAAGTCCCAACACAAGCCCCAACAGAATCTGCCTTGTGAAAAGCCCGGCCACCGACCGTGACACCAAAGCAAATGCAATAGCGATCAAGGCCATCAAACCGGCGAAGTTGACCGTCATAATTATATATTGGGACATAGACGTAGTGGCCCTCCCCAGAAACCGCACGGGCATAGTTTAACTTATGCCCCAATTAATTGAAACTGATAACAGATCAACTCTTGCGGAATGACTGGCTTGCCGTCCTGTTGAGCCATGCGAAATATCCGTCACCTTCAATGACAAAACCGCAACCGCTCCCTATATGGGCTCCACGATTGAACCATCCCGGATGAGAGGGCTGCGCTGTTCAACCAACAACCGTTTTTCCATCCGAAGAAACCACACGAGGACTAAAGATCATGCTGGCTGTCATCCACGACACATTTGGCGACCCCGCAGACGCACTATTCACCAAGGACGTTAACAAACCTGAACCTGCAACCGGCGAAGTTCTGGTGCGCATGGTGATGAGCCCGATCCACAATCACGATCTGTGGACCGTGCGCGGCACCTATGGCTACAAGCCTGAGCTTCCGGGCGAAATCGCCGGTAGCGAAGCACTTGGAGCTGTTGAAGCTGTCGGGGACGGCGTTGATACGGCACTGATCGGCAAGCGGGTTGTGATCGCTGGTATTCATGGCAGTTGGGCCGAGTTTTTCATCGCACCCGCCGCAGGCCTTTTATCCCTTCCTGATGCGATCCCGGATGAAGCCGGCGCCCAGCTGATCGCCATGCCGTTCAGCGCATTGTCACTTCTTGAAAATCTGAAGGCCAGGAAAGGCGACTGGATTATTCAGACGGCAGCCAACGGCGCGGTTGGCAAGCTGATGCCCAGCTTTGCGAAGAACCGCGGCATCAACCTCGTCAATCTCGTCAGACGCCCTGAAGCCGTCGCTGAACTCGAAACCCATGGCATTGAGAACGTCTTCTCGACATCAGAAGACGGCTGGAAAGACAAGGTTCGCAGCCTGATTGGCGACGCCGGCGCAACATCCTCCATCGATTCCGTCGGCGGAGATATCTCTGCAGACCTGGTTGATCTTCTCGGACTGGATGGCGAGCTGGTTGTCTTCGGAACCGCAACCGGCGCACCGATGCCGCTTTCTTCCGGTGCGCTGATCATGAAACATATCACTGTTCGCGGTTTCTGGGGCGCGCGCGTCAGCAAGGATATGAACGCAGATGACAAAAAACGACTGATCACCGAACTGGTGACCCTCGCGGCCAAGGGAGAACTGAACCTCGACACCGATGGGCTATACCCGCTTTCCAGGATCACCGATGCGGTCAAAGCCTCACTGACCCCCGGCCGCAAAGGCAAAGTCATGCTGCACCCGTGACCGGTCCAGGTATCTGGCTGCGCTTTTGAAAGAGGCAGCCAGAGCGCTATCTGCCCGTTTGACAGGGGACGTTATAGACACATCCATCAGCGTTTCAGCATCCGTGATCGACCGAAACATGATTTCGTCGAAGGCTGATCGAAAAGAGAAAACTGCCGCTCGACGCGGCTGTCAGACCTCTGACAAACCTATCCATTCTACGAGCATCATCCTCGGCCCTGTGCCGAGGATCTAAACACGTTGTCGCATATGCGGAGCTTCTGCTTTACAACAGACTGAATTATCTCGCCCTTCAATTTGGGACGTGTGTCGTGCGAGAGATGCTTGGATGCTCGGGACAGGCCCGAGCATGACGAATGAGGGTAAGGCGGGCTTTGTCAACACGTTGATAGCCGCTCATAGCGGCAGTTTTCATGTGCGAACTCAAAAGCTACAGTTCAGCCGAACACACGGCGCGGCTTGAACTGCCCTTCGGCGATCTCACCGATTGCCACCAACCGGCCACCCGCCGAAGCATAGGCCTCAGGTTCTTCAATCGGCGCATGCTGACCTCTGAGGATGATCGGGTTGCCAAGCCGAAGCCGACGCGCCTGCTCGTCGGTCACAGGAACATGCGGAAGGCTGGTCAGCCCTTCAGAAGTATCGAGCAGGAACGCTTCAAGGGCCGCAAAGCGCTCGGCATCATCCTCAATCTCTTCCAGCGCCGTCAACTCTGAAAGCGGCACCAGCATATCTTCGGAAAACGGCGCCACAAGCGGACGGCGCAATGCGGAGATATGGCCGTAGCAGCCAAGTTCGCGACCGAAGTCGCGGGCAAGCGCGCGCACATAGGTGCCCTTACCGCATTCAACCTCAAACTCGGCGGAATGCTCGTCCGGGCAGCCCAGTAGCGTCAGGCGGTGAATTTCGACCTCACGGGTCGGAATATCGACCGTTTCACCTTCGCGAGCCAGATCATAGGCGCGGTTGCCGTCGATCTTGATCGCCGAAAACTGCGGCGGAACCTGCTCGATAACACCGGTGTATCTCGGCAATAGTGCCTCGATATCCTCAACCGCCGGGCGCCTGTCAGATGTCTCCGCAACATCGCCCTCAAGGTCATCCGTGGTGCGCTCTTCGCCCCAGCTTACCGTGAACTCGTAGATCTTGCGGCCGTCCATGACGTAAGGCACCGTCTTGGTCGCATCACCGAGCGCGATCGGCAGCATGCCGGAGGCGAGCGGATCCAGCGTTCCAGCGTGACCGACCTTCTGCGCCTTGAACAGCCACTTGATTTTTGAAACGGCTTCTGTCGAGCCAAAATCGATCGGCTTGTCGAGGATCAGCCAGCCAGAAACGGGACGGCCCTTGGGTTTTCTCTGTCGTGCCATATGCGCAATTATTCTTTGTCTTCGTTGTCGTCGTCGTGATCGAGATCGCGCGCCACTTCCGGCGAATGCAGCAATTCATCAATCTTGCGGAAATTCTCGAAGCTGGTGTCGTCGCGGAAACGCAGCTCGGGATAAATTTCATCTGTCGCATTTCACGACTGATGCGGCCACGGATGAATTTCGCGTGATGGTTCAGTGCCTTCACGGTCGCGTCATGATCCTTGTCGCCAAGCGGCGTGACATAGGCAGTCGCGATCTTCAGGTCCGGAGACATCCGCACCTCGGAAATGGAGACGACGGTTTTCTCCAGCAGCGGATCGAGGACATCGCCGCGCTGGAGAACCTTGGTAATGGCGGCGCGGACCTGTTCACCAACGCGTAGCATGCGCTGGGAGGGCGCCGAGGTGGTAGCTCTCGTCATATCAACCTTGATTAAATCGTTCGTGTTTGTCTGATGTCCGGCCATTTGACGGGGTTCGAACCCGCGCGAACATGTTCCGATGACTGGCCGGTCGTGTAGCGCTTTGGCGGATGAAGGTCAATCATAGAACCGGACTTCGCAACCGATACGCCAGGACTGACCGCCGCAATCAGGCAGCGAGCATCAAAAGTTCAACAATTCGCTGATCGGCTTCAGTCATTTGATTCAGCGCAAATCGCACCGAGAGATTCGGGGTTAAACCCAATTTCAGACCGGTGAGGCACGTACCGCCTCTTAAACGGAAAAGGAATTCAAAGCTCAGGGCGTTTCACGATCTCCTCCTCCTTCAATAGCTGAAACGCTTTGTAAGGCCGTCCCGCAGGCCAATCTCCCTCCTCTCTCTTGCGGGAAAAGAACGGATCGCCCTAAGCGATCCGTTTCAGTTCCGGTCCAACCGGAAAAACCCGGCGCGCCTCTCCTCCAGAATGGCCCGCCGGGTTTTCTGTTTGTGCAGACAATAATTTCATCCGCATACGAAAAACCGGCCGAAGCCGGTTTTCCCAATTCTATCCTGAACGCTCAGATCAGAGCGTGCGGGTAATGTGCTCGACGCGGAAGGCTTCGATGACATCGCCTGCGCGGATGTCTTCGTAGTTCTCGAAGGCCATGCCGCATTCCTGGCCACCCGGCACTTCAGACACTTCGTCCTTGAAGCGCTTCAGCGTCTTCAGCTTGCCTTCGTGGATGACCACGTTGTCGCGGATAAGGCGAACACCGGCACCACGTTCCATCTTGCCTTCGGTAACGCGGCAACCCGCGACCTTGCCGACCTTGGTAATGTTGAAGACTTCGAGGATCTCCGCATTGCCGAGGAACGTCTCGCGGCGCTCAGGCGACAGAAGACCCGACATCGCCGCTTTCACATCGTCCACCAGATCGTAGATGATGTTGTAGTAGCGGATTTCGATCCCGGCCTGTTCAGCCGCACGACGCGCCTGCACGTTTGCACGGACATTGAAGCCGATGATCGCGGCGTCGGACGCTTCGGCCAGCGAAATGTCCGATTCGGTGATACCACCGGCCGCCGCATGAACCACACGGGCACGCACTTCGTCCGTTCCCAGCTTTTCAAGCGCGGCGTTAATGGCTTCAACCGAGCCCTGAACGTCACCCTTGATCAGAAGCGGGAATTCCTTGAGGCCGGTATCCTGCAGCTGACTCATCATCTGCTCGAGCGAACCGCGCGAACCGGACTGACGGGCTGCCGCCTTGTCACGGGCAAGCCGCTGGCGATACTCGGAAACTTCACGAGCCTTCGACTCATTTTCAACGACGGCAAAGCGGTCACCAGCTGCCGGCGTGCCGCCGAGACCGAGAATTTCCACCGGCATAGAGGGGCCGGCTTCCTTCACATGTTCGCCGTGATCGTCGATCAGCGCGCGTACTCGGCCCCACTGGTCGCCTGCAACCAGGATCTGACCCGGCTTCAGCGTACCCTTCTGGACCAGAACGGTTGCGACAGAGCCGCGGCCACGGTCGAGTTGGGCTTCGATGACAACACCTTCGGCCGTACGATCGGCATTGGCCTTGAGATCGAGGAACTCAGCCTGCAGCAGAATGGCTTCCAGAAGCTTGTCCAGATTGAGCCCGGTCTTGGCCGAAACCTCGACTTCCAGCGTCTCGCCGCCCATGGTTTCGACAAACACTTCATGCTGAAGCAGTTGGGTACGAACCTTCTGGGCGTCGGCTTCCGGCTTGTCGATCTTGTTGATCGCCACGATGATTGGAACACCGGCTGCCTTGGCATGGCTGATAGACTCGATCGTCTGCGGCATGACGCTGTCGTCAGCGGCCACCACCAGAATGGCGATATCCGTGACATCGGCACCACGGGCACGCATCGCGGTAAAGGCAGCATGGCCGGGGGTATCGATGAAGGTGATCTTCTGACCTTCCCTCTCGACCTGATAGGCACCGATATGCTGGGTGATGCCGCCGGCCTCGCCGGAAACAACATTGGCATGACGGATCGCATCAAGCAGCGAGGTCTTGCCGTGATCGACGTGGCCCATGATGGTCACGACCGGCGCACGCGGTGCAAGATCCGCGTCGTCATCGCTGACGTCGAAAATGCCTTCCTCGACATCCGATTCAGCAACGCGCTTGACGGTATGGCCGAATTCGGAGGCGATCAACTCGGCGAGATCAGCATCGATGATGTCGCCGGGCTTCATCATCTGCCCTTCCTTCATCAGGTACTTGATAACGTCGACGGCGCGTTCGGACATACGCTGCGACAGTTCCTGAATGGTGATGGTCTCCGGCAGGACGACCTCGCGCAGAACCTTTTCACGCGGCTCCTGTGCCTGGGCACGGCGCATCTTTTCCTGACGGCGGCGCATGGCCGAAAGCGAACGACCGCGCTGGTTGCCACCATCATCATCGCCGGTCACGGCCGTCACGGTCAGCTTGCCGCGGCGACGCTCGCCGGCGCCCTTCGGGCGGGAGGCGGGCTTTGCCGGTGTTTCCGGGCGAACAGCCTTGCCGCGCGCTGGCGCGCTGGCTTCTTCCGTTTCGCGGCGCGGCTTGCGCCCACGACCAGCGTCTGTGCCTTCCTCACCATCGGTGCGGGCCTGCGGGCGGTGACGCGGTGCAACGCGGCTTGGCTTGGCGTCCTCGCCCGGCGGCAACTCAGCAACGACGGGCACTTCGTCAGCCGCCGGTGTTTCCGCCACTTCGGGTTCTTTTTCCTTGACCGGCTGCCTGGCGGCTTCTTCAGCCTCACGCTTGGCCTGTTCTTCGGCTTCGCGCTTGGCGATTTCCTCGGCCTTGCGACGCTCTTCCTCTTGAACCTTGCGGAGTTCGGCTTCTTCAACCTCACGCTGCTGCGCCATTACGAGAGCGCGGCGGCGGGCATCCATTTCGCCTTGAGAAAGATCGTGAAGCACATTGCCGCGCTGGCGAGCCTGGCCACCATTGCCGCGGTCGGGCTGCTGCCCGCTGCGCTGGCGGTTCTGCGCGCCGGCACGCGAAGGCTGCCCCTTGGGGTGTCGCTGCTGGCGGCTTGCGTCGTCTGCACGGCGTGTCTGCCCTTCAGGCGCGCGCGGTTGCGCGGGCGCTGGCGTGCGCTGTGCTGCTGGTGCCGGTGTTGAAGTTGTTTCTTCGCTCGGCTTGTGCAGCCGGCGCTTGCGTGTTTCCACCACGACCGCCTTGCTGCGACCGCGGCCCATATCCTGGCGCACGGTGCCTTGGCTGACACCCGACGGCTTAAGCTTCAGTGTCTTCTTGCCCGCATCGTTGGATGTCTTGTCGTCTTTACTGTCCGTCATTCGGTTCCCGTTCCTTGGCGCGGGAACCGCTGTCACCTCAAAGAGACGCAATTCCCGCCTTGAAATTCATGCTCTGGCGCACGGCCAAATTCCGTGACGTCGTCATTTGTTCGTCATCGCGGCTTTTCCTTCAGTTCCGGGAGCGGCCCGGTACCTTTGAAGCATCATCGCGCGCTTCACTACACCCTCTCCGGCCTTTCCCGCAAGCGCTGCGGCATGTTTAAACGCATTCTCATGCAAAAGAGTGTCAATTTCCACGGCAGTAAAGGGCTCATCGCCGGAATCGGCCCTTCGGCCTCGGTCTGAAGCCAGAATGCCTTTCGGGCCTGATCAAGCTTGCGCTTGCCGTCCGCAGCCGCATCGGCGGCGTGAAATACAGCCAGCGCAGCGCCACTTCGGATCGCAAGATCAACTTTCGCCGACCCCGTGACGAACTCACCCGCCTTGCGGGCCATGTTCATCATACCCGCAAGCTGGCGCGCCATCAACATATCGACCATCGCGCCGATATCTGTGGACACTTCCACCTTCTGTTTCAGCGCACGGGCATAGAGCCCCTTGGACACCGCCTTATCGACAGCCCAACGTTCGGCCGTGACCCAGCAGCCCCGTCCCGGCAGTTCCCGTTTGAGATCGGGAACCACCTGCCCGTCAGGAGCGGCAACGAAGCGGATCAGATCATCCGGTCCGCCGGTATTGCGGGTCACGATGCAGGTACGCTCGTTCATCGCCGCCTCTTCAGCCACTTTGCGCGGAGTAGTCACAGGGGCCTTACGCGCTCTTGTCGGTGTCGTCTTCGGAAGCCGGTACAGCGTCTTCGCCGGCCTCTTCTTCAGCGACACCGTCTTCAAGCACACCTTCTTCGTCTTCATTCACGTCTTCGGCAACAATGAGGTCTTCCTCTTTGATCCACCCAACAGCAAGACGAGCCTGAACAACCATGTTTTCAGCCTCGACCCGCGACAGGTCGAACCCGGACAGGCTGCCTTCGAATCGCTTGGTCTGCCCGTTCTGACGCTCCGTCCAGCCGACAAGATCGTCAGCGGCGCAGCCAGCAAAGTCTTCCATCGTCTTGATGTCGTCCTGACCAAGCTTGACCATCATCGCAAGGGTCATGCCATCGATCTGGCGCAGATCATCGGAAACACCGAGTTCTCGGCGCTTCTCATCGAGTTCAGCCTCCTGACGCTCCAGGAATTCCTTGGCGCGCATCTGGATTTCTTCGGCCGTCTCCTCGTCGAAGCCTTCGATAGAGGCGATTTCCTCCAGCTCGACATAGGCCAGTTCTTCGATGGCGGCAAAGCCTTCGGAAGCCAGAACCTGACCGACCATTTCATCAACGTCCAGCGAGATCCATGAACAGCTGCGAGCGTTCGTTGAACTCCTTCTGACGGCGCTCCGACTCTTCGTTTTCCGTCATGATGTCGATGTCCCAGCCGGTCAACTGCGAAGCGAGGCGGACATTCTGACCGCGACGGCCGATCGCGAGCGACAGCTGGTCATCAGGCACGACAACATCAATACGCTCGGCATCCTCGTCCAGCACCACCTTGGCGACTTCGGCCGGCTGCAGCGCGTTGACGATGAAGGATGCCGGATCTTCCGACCACGGGATGATATCGATCTTTTCGCCCTGAAGCTCACCGACAACGGCCTGAACGCGCGAACCGCGCATACCAACGCAGGCACCGACCGGATCAATCGATGAATCAGATGAAATCACGGCGATCTTGGCGCGCGAACCCGGATCACGGGCAACCGACTTGATGGTGATGATGCCGTCGTAGATTTCCGGCACTTCCATGGCAAACAGCTTGACCATGAACTGCGGATGGGTGCGCGACAGGAAAATCTGCGGGCCGCGCTGTTCGCGGCGGACATCGTAGACATAGGCGCGGATGCGGTCGCCATAGCGCGGCACTTCGCGTGGGATCATCTCGTCACGGCGAATAATGGCTTCGCCACGGCCGAGATCGACAATGACATTGCCGTATTCGACGCGCTTGACCGTGCCGTTAACAATCTCGCCGATACGATCCTTGTATTCGTCGAACTGACGGTCACGCTCGGCCTCGCGCACCTTCTGCACGATCACCTGCTTGGCGGACTGGGCGGCAATGCGGCCAAAATCCATCGGCGGAAGCGGATCGGCAATAAAATCGCCGAGCTTGGCTTCCGGATTGCGATCAAGCGCCAGCGCCAGCGGGATCTGGGTGCCGTAATCTTCGGCTTCCTCGACCACTTCCAGCAGGCGCTGGAGATGGATCTCACCGGTCTTCGGATTGATGTCGGCGCGGATGTTGGTTTCCGACCCGTAACGCGACTTGGCCGCCTTCTGGATGGCGTCGGCCATGGCGGTAAGAACGATCTCGCGATCGATGGATTTTTCACGCGCAACCGCATCGGCGATCTGCAACAATTCAAGCCGGTTCGCACTTACTGCCATTGTTCTGGTCTCCGTCCTTGCCACCGGAACCGCATCGGTTCCGTGAATATCTTAAATCGAAAGGCCCCCGTCAGCAGGGCCTGGCTTTTATCTCAGTTATCTCCGCCGTCGGCGTCGCCGTCGTCGCCAACATCTTCGTCGTCATCGTTAGCCGCCTTTTCCTTCGCCAGCTTGTCGGCTCTCAAAGCCTCCCGGATCAGTTCATCCGTGAGAACAAGCTTTGCCTCCGACAGCGCCGAAAAGGGATGGTCACCTCGGCCGGCTCGCCATAGGCAACACCGTCGCGCAGAAGCGTGACACCGTCGACATCGGCCTCGATGATCCGCCCGCGAAAGCGCTTGCGCTCATTGACCAGCACCGAGGTCTCGCATTTCAGGAGATGGCCCTTCCAGCGATAAAAATCGGACTTGCGCACCATCGGCCTGTCGATCCCCGGCGAGGAGACTTCCAGATGATAAGCCCGGTCGATCGGGTCTTCGACATCCAGCACCGGAGAGACGGCCTGCGAAACCTCTTCGCAACCCTCTACCGTCATGGTGCCATCGAGACGCTCGGCCATGATCTGCAGTGTCAGACCGTTCTGGCCCGAAAGCCGCACGCGCACCAGTTTGAAGCCGATATCTTCCAGAACAGGCTCGATAATGTCGGCAATCTTCTTGTCGACGCCCGTTTCCACGATCAGCCGTTCTTCTCTTTCTTTTTCCGCCATCTGTATCAAATCTGCCAAAAAGGTTGCTCCCGACGACCTCGCCGCCGCCTGCGCCAAATAAAAAGAGCGGGTCCGCGAGGTCCCACCCTTCATCTGACGATCAAGAATTTGAGGTTTGAATACGCCCTCACCACTCAAATTGCAAGTTTTATCGCTAAAGGTTTGAGACCCGCCGTGCTGCTGCGCATATAGGCAAGTGAAAGCACAACGCCCTATAATGAACTGCCAGATCACCCCGGCGACATGCCACCAGACCAAAACAGAGTAGCCCCATGCAGCCCGCTCCCGACCCGAAATCACTGTTCGCGCCCTTTGCGCATCCGACATTCCGCTATATCTGGCTCGCCTCCGTTGCCTCCAACCTCGGCAGCATGATCCAGAATGTCGGCGCGGCGTGGATGATGACTTCGATTTCCGATTCGGAAAGCATGGTGGCGCTGGTTCAGGCCTCCACGACGCTGCCGGTGATGCTGTTCGCGCTTTTGGCCGGCGCCATTGCCGACGGTTTTGATCGCAGGCGGGTGATTCTCTCCGCGCAGGTGTTCATGTTCACTGTTTCGGTGCTGCTGGCGCTGGCAGCCTTTGCCGGGCTGCTGACGCCCTGGCTGCTGCTCGCCTTCACCTTCCTCATTGGCTGCGGCAACGCGCTCAACAATCCGTCCTGGCAGGCTTCCGTCGGCGACATGGTGCCGCGTTCCGACCTTCCCGGCGCCGTCACGCTTAATTCCGTCGGCTTCAATATCACCCGCAGCCTCGGCCCCGCCATTGGCGGCACCATCGTTGCCATCGGCGGCGGGGCTGCTGCCTTCACCGTCAACGCCTTCAGCTATCTCGGCCTTCTCACCGTGGTCTACCGCTGGAAGTTCCGCCCGCCGGAGAACCCGCTGCCGCGTGAAAAGATGACGACGGCGATTGGCGCCGGGCTCCGTTACGTGGTGATGTCGCCGAACATTCTGAAGGTTCTGCTGCGGGCCTTCATTTTCGGCCTTGCCTCCGTTTCGGTGCTCGCGCTTCTGCCGGTTGTTGCCCGCGATGTGATCGTCGGCGGACCGCAAACCTTCGGCATCATGCTGGGCGCTTTTGGTATCGGGGCCATTGGTGGTGCCTTCGCCAATGCGCAGGCGCGCGCACGGCTCTCCAACGAGGCGATTGTCAGCCTCTCCTTCCTCATTTTTGCTGCGAGCGCGGCCGTTATCGGCTTTTCGACATCGCTCGTGCTCGATTGTTTCGCGCTGCTTTTCGCCGGCGCCTGCTGGGTGCTGGCGTTGTCGCTGTTCAACACCGTGGTGCAGCTGACAACCCCACGCTGGGTCGTTGGCCGCGCACTCTCGCTCTACCAGACGGCCTCTTTCGGCGGCATGGCACTCGGCAGTTGGCTCTGGGGACAGGTGGCCGAACACCATTCGATCACGCTCGCATTCCTCGCCGCCGCCGCCGTGATGGCGCTGGGTGCCGTGATCGGCCTGTTTTTCAAGATGCCGGCGCTCGAAAGTCTCAATCTCGATCCGCTCAACCGGTTCCAGATGCCCGAGCCGAAACTCGACATGTTGGCGCGAAGCGGCCCGATCGTGGTCGAAACCCGCTTTATCATCGGCCCTGAAGATACGGAAGAATTCCTGCGGCTGATGATCGAGCGCCGACGGATCCGCAAACGCGACGGCGCACGCAAATGGGCACTGATGCGCGATATCGCCGATCCGGAAGTATGGATCGAGACCTATCACGCGCCGACATGGGTGGATTATGTGCGCCACAACCAGCGCCGCACGGTGGCTGACGCCGAGAACCTGGACCGCATCCGCGCGCTGCATCGTGGCGCAGAAAGGCCGGAGGTTCGGCGGATGATCGAGCGCCAGGCGATCCCACCACGCGACGAAGTGTTCAACCGGCCCTACCACATGCACCACCAGCATCATTGATGGCGGGGCTTTCATACGACGTTGTCGAAAACATCCCTCCCATGCCGGATCGTCGCCCGCATGCTTCAACTTGGCGCATGTTCGAATGACCGCCGTTTCGCGCGATCAACGAGCGATAAGTCAGAATCGTTTGACCGCAATCAAAGCACGGACCGAGCTTTTTCACATTAATGCGGTATGCCAGCAGCCAAGAACAAATCTGAATTACTGACGGCCTTCGACAAGGATCTGGCGAAACTGCGAAAGACACTCGCCGTTGTAGGCGAGGAGACCTCGGCGTTGTCGTCGCCTGACGACGCGACCACAATCAAAGGCATCATCGCACACAGAACCCATTGGATGGGCATGCTCCACCGATGGTACGAGGACGGCGTTGCCGGCCGGCGGGTATTTGTGCCCGCCGAAGGCTACAAGTGGAACCAGCTCAAGGCTTATAACGCGCCAATTTATTTAGAGGGCAACAACACGCCGTGGGCAGAGTTGCTTTTGAATTTTGAAAACGCCAGTGAGACGTTGCGAACCTTTATCGTCTCTCAGGACAATCACGAGCTCTACACCCACGGTGCTCACGCGTGGACCGGAAAATGGACGCTTGGCCGGTATATCGAGGCCTCGGGCCCATCCCATTTCCGATCTGCAAACAGCTACATCCGCAAGATACTGAGGACAGCGCGATAGTCTTCAACTTTTCTGCCGCGCCGAGCCCGGCCTATCGCAGCAATTCGTTCTTCAACTGCGGCGTCGGCCAGCAGGTCTGGCTCACCCGGTTGCGCATCTGCCAGTCGCCGATGGAGCGGCGGGTCTTGAAGCCGACCAGCCCGTCCGCGCCGCCAGTGTCGTATCCCATTCCCATCAGCTTGCGCTGCATGGCGGCGACATCGGAACGCAATAGCGTGCCCGTGCGCTGCCAGGGCTGGACAAACGCGCCCATGCCAAACTGGATGCGGTCTGCGAGATTGCCAACGAAAAGCGCGTAGAGGTCGGAATTGTTATATTCCTTCAGCACGTAGAAATTCGGCGTGACGATGAATTCCGGTCCGTAACGGCCCTGCGGCACCAGCATCATGCCGGGCTTGCGCAGTTCGTCTGCCGGAAAGCTTTTGCCCTGAACGCGGCCTATGCCCTGCTTGCCCCAGGCTGAAATCGCCCGAGCATTGTCCGGGCCTTCCTGTGCACAGGACACATTGTCGGGGACGACAGCCTCATAGCCCCAGTCACGGCCGCGCTCCCAGCCATCGCTTGCCAGATGCTTGGCAATCGTCGCCAGCGAATCCGGCACCGAGTTCCAGACATCGATCACGCCATCGCCATCGAAATCGACCGCGTATGCCTGAAAATTCGAAGGCATCAGTTGCGGCTGCCCGAAGGCACCGGCCCATGAGGCCTTGCGCTTGTCGAGGGGAGCCGCGCCACTTTGAATAATCTGGAGAGCGGCGATGAATTCACGTTGGAACATCTGCTGGCGTGAGCCGGTCATGAACGCCTTGGTGCCGAGCACCTGAAGGATATCGTATTTTTCCTCTGCCGCGCCATAGCCCATTTCCCGACCCCAGATCGCCAGCACAATGCGCCCCGGCACACCATAGCGCGCCTCGATCTGGTCGAGAACCGGCTTGTACTGGTTGTAGAGCTTGCGGCCCTTGATCGCGAGATAGTTCAGATTGTTCTCGCTGAAATAAGGTCCGGGTTCGGAGAATTCCGGCTGGGTCTGCTTGCGTGTCTGCGGCGGCTTGGTGCCCGGCGGAACCAGATCGGGCAGCGACCAGTTGATGGAAAGCCCTTGCGTGGCGCGGTCATAGACACCGGCTGAAACTCCAGACCGTAACGCGGCATTGCGCATGTCGGACTGGATCCAGTTCTGGAACTGGCGGTCGACCTGCCCACGGTCATAGGCGTTGGCAACACTGGAAACCCCGCCCCGGCCGCAAAAGCGAGCACGAAAGCGGCAAGCGCGCAGACGACACGGACGGCATACAGTGGACGGAACCTGAACATCGGAAATTCTCCTTCGCGCGCAACTGTGAAAGAAGATGGTTACCGAATAGTGAACGAAAACGCGTCGTGGTGGCAAAACAATGCCACCGGCGATCACACTCCGGTGAGCCGTCGCCCCTGCTTTGAACTGTCAGTCGCGAAAAGGCCGACCCTCAGCCCTTTCCGGCTTCGACGTCCGGGCCGAAATCATTGGTCTGGGCCTGCCCCGGCTGGCAGTACCAGTAAATCAGCACAATGATGCCGATGACGGAGATGACCAGAAGCTGCCACCAGCCGCTGCGGTTGATGTCATGCAGGCGCCGCGCGCCAACGGCATAACTCGGCACCAGGATCGCAAGGCTCCATATTCCGCTGAGGATACCGGGCTGCGAACTGCCGAAAAGAGCATAGTCGACCCCCGACACGATCACACTGACGATCCAGGTCGCAAGCACCCAGAACCACAAAGCACCGCGTGAAGAACGCCCGTGAAACAGCGCGTAATTGCTGAACCCGAGCCTGAAAGCCTCGGCAAAGCCCACATTTCGGTGTTCCCTGCCGACTATTGTCGTATCTGTCATGTTGTTTCCCTGTCAAAATATCCGTCTCACCCCTGCGAAAGAGGATAGACACTCCCTGGCTATTGGCAAGCGAAAGGAAAACTGCCGTTTGAAGGACGATATCATCAGCCCTGCACGGACATCCCCACTCTTCCCAATCTTTCCGTGTTCCGGTAGTAAGGAAGTGCTGCCGCATGGCCCTTCAAGGGTCATTGTTCCGGCGCGGACTGTTCGTTTTCAAGATCGCTTTTTCAGTTTTCGTTTTCAAAGACCAGGGACATTCGAGCGTATGGATATCGGTTGGATCGAAGCCGCATTTCTGGGCCTGCTGCAGGGCCTGACAGAATTTCTGCCGATTTCCTCGAGTGCGCATCTGCGCATCGCGGGCGAATTCCTGCCATCGGGCGCTGATCCGGGCGCGGCCTTCACTGCCATTACCCAAATCGGGACGGAAACCGCCGTTCTCGTTTATTTCTGGTCAGACATCATGCGGATCGCCAGTGCCTGGCTCGCCAAGAATCTGAAACTCGGCGATTATCCAGGCCGGCATGCGGCAGCCGACGTGCGCATGGGCTGGTTGATCATCATCGGCTCTGTTCCGATCGTGGTTCTCGGCCTGCTCTTCAAGGACCAGATCGAGCACTCTCTGCGCAATCTCTATATCACCGCCACCATGCTGATCGTCTTCGGCCTTGTCATGGGCTATGCCGACAAGGTCGGGATCAAGAAGATCACGCTCGACAAGCTCTCGTGGCGTGATGGCATTCTCTTCGGTTTTGCCCAAGCGATGGCTCTGATCCCCGGCGTATCACGCTCGGGCGGCACCATCAGCGCCGGGCTTCTGCTCGGCTACACCCGTGAGGCCGCCGCGCGCTATTCCTTCCTGCTGGCCGTACCTGCCGTCTTCGGATCCGGCTTCTACCAGTTATTCAAGAGTATCGGCGAGGACAACCCGGTCGGCTGGGGCCCGACAGCGCTTGCGACCCTGATCGCCTTCGTCGTCGGCTATGCGGTGATCATCTTCTTCCTGCGGCTGGTGTCCACGCGCAGCTACATGCCATTCGTATATTACCGTCTGGTTCTCGGCGTCGCGCTGCTTGTGCTGCTGTCCGTTGGCGTGATCAGCCCCGGAGGCGGTGCGGTCTAGCCGGTCACCCATCGTTAATCCTTCGGCGGTACAGTGGCGACATGAACCCGAACGACTTGACCGGCCAGTCGCGGCCCCTGTCCCGTATCTGAAACGGGATTTCGGCGTGACTGTGCTCATGTTCCAAGCGACGAAAGCCAGATGTCTACGCTCTATCATCACCCCATGTCCGCCGCCTCACGGTTCATTCGCCTCGTCATCGGCGAATATGCCTTTGAAGTCGACCTGATCGAGGAACGACCATGGGAAAAGCGCAAGGCCTTCCTGACCGCGAACCCGGCAGGCACACTGCCGGTCTATGTCGATGACAATATGCGTGCGCTCTGCGGCCCGTTCGTGATCGCCGAGTTCATGGACGAAACCCATGGCGTGTTGCAGCGTGAACGCCGACTGCTCGCCGAAGAACCGTTCCAGCGTGCCGAAATCCGCCGGCTGACCGAGTGGTTCCTGCTTAAACTTGAGCAGGACGTCACCTATCCGCTTTGCCGCGAACGCGTCTACAAGCTGCAGATGAGCAGCGAGCATGGCGGCGGCGCACCGGATTCGCGCGTTCTGCGTGCAGCCCGCGCCAATATCCGTCAGCATATGAAATATCTGGCATGGCTTGCGGCAAACCGCGGCTGGCTTGCCGGCAAACGGATGAGCTATGCCGACCTTTCCGCCGGTGGCGCCGTTTCCGCGCTCGATTATCTGGGCGAGATCAACTGGGACGAGATACCGGCCGCCAAGGAATGGTACCAGCGCCTGAAATCGCGCCCCGCCTTCCGCGCGCTGCTGGCAGACCGGGTGCGCGGTGTTGTGCCGGTTTCCCACTACGCCGATCTGGATTTTTGAGCCGCAAGGCGCCACCTTTGAAGGAGGCGGATGCAAACAAGCGGTGAAGCGATGGCTGAACGCCGGGAAAAACTGAAACGCTTTGTGAAGGATGAGGCAGAAGCAATAGGCTTCGATGCCTGCCGGATTGCGCGTGCCGAAGACATGCCGGAAGCCGCAGCCGCCCTCAGCGCATTCGTTGAAAACGGCTATCATGGCGAAATGGCGTGGATGGCGGACACGCTGGAACGACGCTCCTCCCCTCAACCTCTGGCCCAAGGCGCGGTCCGTGATCATGCTGGCCATGAATTACGGCCCGGAAGAAGACCCGCGCCCGCTGCTGGAACAGAAAGACCGCGCCAACGTCTCCGTCTATGCCCGCAACCGCGACTATCATGATGTCATCAAAGGTAAGCTGAAGCAGATGGCGGGCCGGTTTGCCGCGCACTCAGGCGCTGACGTTAAGGTCTTTGTCGATACCGCCCCGGTGATGGAGAAACCTCTTGCCGAGAAGGCCGGCATCGGTTGGCAGGGCAAGCACACCAATCTGGTCAGCCGGCAATTCGGCTCATGGCTGTTCCTTGGCTCGATCTTCACCACCGAAGATCTGGAGCCGGACAGGCCCGAAAAGGACCATTGTGGCTCCTGCCGGGCCTGTCTCGACGTCTGCCCGACAGATGCCTTCCCCGCACCCTACAAACTCGATGCCCGCCGCTGCATTTCCTATCTCACCATCGAACATCATGGTATTATCCCGGTAGAATTCCGAAGCGCGATGGGCAACCGCATCTATGGCTGCGACGACTGTCTGGCCGCCTGTCCCTGGAACAAGTTCGCGCAAAGCGCATCGGAGATGAAGCTTGCGGCCCGCAACGACCTGAAAGCCCCGGAGCTTTCCATGTTTCTGACCCTGGACGACGCTGAATTTCGTAAATTTTTCTCCGGTTCGCCGGTCAAGCGCATCGGGCGCAACCGGTTTGTCCGCAACTGTCTCATTGCCGCCGGAAACAGCGGTCACCGTTTTCTCTCTGATCCCTGCCGCGTGCTGCTTGATGATGACAGTCCCGTGGTTCGCGCAATGGCGGTCTGGGCGCTAGCACGTCTGCTTTCGAAAACGGAATTTGCCGCATTGGCAAAGTCGCACCACCGTGACAGTGATGAAGATGTTCAACGCGAGTGGCAACGCGAGGAGGAAATGCTATGCATCTGATTGTTTTCGGCGCGGGATACTCCGGACGGGTGATCGGTTCGGCACTGGCTCCGGCCTGTGGCCATGTCGCCGGCACCACGCGGTCGGCAGAAAATGCAGCGCTTCTGGGCACATGCGGCATCCAGACCTTCATCTTCGATGGCCAGGCTATCGACGCGTCCCTTGCGCACAAGCTGCGCTCGGCCACACATATCGTCCAGTCCATCCCGCCGGGCGAGGACGGCGACCCGGTTTTGAACATCGCCAGCCGCGCGGTGCATAATGAGCTCCCTCGTTGCAATGGGTCTGCTACCTCTCAACCGTGGGCGTCTATGGCGATCATGACGGCGCCTGGGTGGATGAAACGTCGGAATGCCGACCGACCTCCGAGCGCTCGAAACGGCGTCTTGAGATTGAACAGCAATGGCTGGAGACCGGCGAGAAACACGGTCTGCCGGTGGCAATATTGAGGCTTTCCGGCATCTACGGCCCGGGCCGCAACGCTTTTCGCAAACTGCTGGACGGCAGCCAGAAACGGGTGATCAAGGAAAACCAGGTCTTCAACCGCATCCGGGTCGAGGATATCGGCTATGCAACAGCCTTTCTGGCCGAGCACGGCTTCGGCGGTATTTTCAACATAACCGACGACGAGCCGGCGCCGCCACAAGACGTGGTCGGGGAGGCTGCACGGCTGATGGGCATCGACCCGCCGCCGGCGATCGCGTTCGAGAACGCTGACCTTTCGCCGATGGCCCGCTCTTTCTGGGGCGAGAACAAGCGGGTCAGCAATGCCAAGCTGAAAAAGCGGGGTTACGAGTTCGAATTCCCGAACTACCGGCAATCGCTCAAACAGCTTTGGGACATGAAGGTCTACTGAGCGATGGAAAATTTTATCGATCTTTATTGCGAGCGCACCGCCGCCGGGTTCTGGAACGAACCGGTCAATGCGCTGACCAACCTTGCCTTCATCCTCGCGGCCCTGATTGCCTGGCCGACGGCATGGCACCGCCCGCAACGCTCGCTGATCGAAATGACTGTGATTGCGCTGGTTGCAGCCATCGGTGTCGGCTCGTTCCTGTTCCACACGCTGGCAACCCCTTTGTCCGGCGCGCTGGATGTCATACCGATCTGGCTGTTCTTTTTGCCTATGTCCTGCTGATCTTCATCCGGATCACCGGCGGCAAAACCTTCGACATCATTGGCTATATTGTCGCGACGCTGTTCGGTTTTGTCGCCGTTATATACCTCGTCGGGTTGACGTCCCGCAACGGCGAACCGCTCAATGGTTCACTGCAGTATGCGCCAGCACTGATCGCGATGGCGCTTGCCTCGGCAATTTCCACCATCCGCAGCCATCCGGTGTGGCGCTATTTCGCAGGAGCCACGGCAATTTTCATCTTGTCACTGATGTTTCGAAGCCTCGACCAGACCTCATGCACCATGACGGGCGGGATCGGCACCCATTTCCTCTGGCACGTGCTGAACGCCATGGTACTCGGCATCCTGCTGATGGGGGCGGTCAAAGCGATGCCGCCCGGCCCAGCAAGCGATCAGAAAGAGAAATAGCCGCTTACCGGCACATGATCGGAAGGCTTTTCCCAGCCGCGCGCATCCGTCAGAATTTCGAAGCGTTCAAACGCCGGGACGAGATCGGCTGAGGCCCAGATATGGTCGAGCCTGCGCCCACGGTTTGCCGCCCGCCAGTCTTTGGCGCGGTAGCTCCACCAAGTATAGAGCTTCTCTTCCGGGGGCGTGATATGGCGCATTAGGTCAGTCCAGCCGCCGGCGGCGATCAGCTCCTGCATCCCTTCGGTTTCTACAGGTGTGTGGCTGACGACTTTGAGAAGCTGCTTGTGCGACCAGACATCGTGCTCCATCGGCGCAATATTGAGGTCACCAACAAGAATTGATCCAACACCGTCGCCGGCATCGGCCTGAAGCGCCTTCATTTCCTCGAGAAAATCGAGTTTATGGCGGAATTTCGGATTGATCTCCGGGTTCGGCTCATCGCCACCGGCAGGCACATAGAAATTGTGCAGCCGGATCTTGCGGCCACCGGCCTCGATCACGGCTGAGATATGGCGGGTATCACCCATAGCGCAATAATCGGTCGAAAACCCTTCACCGAGCGGCAGGCGCGAGACGATGGCAACGCCGTGATAGCCCTTCTGACCATGAACCGCGATGTGCTCATAACCAAGGGCACGCAGCGGTTTATAGGGGAACTGGTCGTTCAGGCATTTGATTTCCTGAAGGCACAGGACGTCCGGTGCGTGCTCTTCGAGAAACTGCGAGACGATCGGCAGGCGCAACCGCACCGAGTTGATGTTCCAGGTGGTAAGCTTCAGTTTCAAGTTCACGCCTTTCCTGCGTCTGCCGAAGGGGCATCAGCAATAGGCGATTCTTGTCATAACCGAAAGCCTGTATGGGCCTCAGTCGCTGCTGCTGGGACTTGACATGATCTGGTCGTAAGGGATGCGAAAGACCGAGCGGCCGAATTTCACGCCGGTGCGGACATTGGACAGGATCACGGTGGTATCCTTGCCCTGGGCATCGGTAATGGTCCACTGGCGCAACTCGAACGTCTTGGAGTCAAACATCAGCGTGATCACCTGATCGCCAAACACCGAATTATCGCCAAGCACGATAACCGTCAGTCCGCTCTGCTGACGCACATCGCGCACCATGCGGTTTTGCAGGTCAATTTTGTCTGCAAGCAGCAGGCTGAGTGGCGTGCGCGAGAGCGGATAGAAATTCCAGGTATCGAGTTCGCCATTGCCGACCGCCACATTGCGGCCGTCCGCAATAACTTTCAGCGTCGAAGGAGCATCATAGTCGAAGCGCAGCTTGCCCGGACGCTCGAGATAGAACTTGCCGCCGGCTTGATCTCCGCGCGGACCGAACTGCATGAATTCACCGGTCATGGATTTGACCGACGAGAAGTGGTTGGCGATATTCTGGGCGACATCGGAAGATGCCATGGCCACCTGGGCCACCTGTTGCGTGCCGTCCCGTTTGGTCGGCAGCGGCACATCGTTGGATGATGGCAGGGACTGCGCCATTGCGGCACCCGTCATCAACGCCGCCACGCCGCCGGCAATCCCGCTCAAAAACATCCGGCGTGACCGGTCGGTGCGGGGGCGTGGTCACGTTGCGGTCACTCATGTGTCAATATCCTGGAACTCTGATATAAGCTCCCTGCCCGGCCAAGACGGCATTTTCTGGGCAGGTCGCCGCGTTATGCGTGCAGACAAAGATGGGGCTTCAATTTGAGCCTTCAATGATATCGCGCTCCGTAGGAACCAGAATCTCGCGCTTTCCGGCATGGTTGGCCGGCCCGATGACGCCTTCATCCTCCATCCGTTCGATCAGGCTGGCCGCACGGTTATAGCCGATGCCGAGCCTGCGCTGTACGTAGGAGGTGGATGCCTTGCCGTCACGCAGGACAATGGCAACAGCCTGGTCATAAGGATCATCGGACTTGGAGAGGTTCGAGGTGCTGCCGCCATCGGAATCTCCCATCTCATCATCATCGTCCGCCGTGATTGCATCGAGATAATCGGGCGTGCCCTGCGTCTTCAGATAGGCGACGATCTCTTCGACCTCCGGATCTGAAACGAACGGACCATGGACGCGCTGAATGCGGCCACCGCCGGCCATGTGCAGCATATCGCCCTGACCGAGAAGCTGTTCTGCGCCCTGCTCGCCCAGAATGGTGCGGCTGTCGATCTTCGAGGTAACCTGGAAAGAGATCTCGCGTCGGGAAGTTGGCCTTGATTGTGCCGGTGATGACATCGACCGAAGGGCGCTGGGTTGCCATCACCACATGGATCCCGGCGGCACGCGCCATCTGTGCCAGCCGTTGAACGGCGCCTTCGATATCCTTGCCGGCAACCATCATCAGGTCGGCCATTTCGTCGATGATCACAACGATGTACGGCATTGGCTCCAGATCGAACTCTTCCGTCTCGTAAATCGCCTCGCCGGTCTCGCGGTCAAAGCCGGTCTGCACGGTACGCGACAGCGTCTCGCCCTTTTCGGCAGCCTGGCGCACACGGCTGTTGAAGCCGTCAATGTTGCGTACGCCGAGCTTGGCCATATTCTTGTAGCGCTCTTCCATCTCGCGTACGGTCCATTTGAGCGCCACCACGGCCTTCTTCGGGTCAGTCACAACCGGCGACAACAGGTGCGGAATGCCGTCATAAACGGAAAGCTCCAGCATCTTCGGATCGATCATGATCAACCGGCACTGTTCGGGTGTAAGCCGGTAGAGCAGCGACAGGATCATGGTGTTGACGGCAACCGATTTACCAGAACCAGTGGTGCCCGCGATCAGGAGATGCGGCATTTTTGCAAGGTCGACGGTGACGCTTTCGCCACCGATTGTCTTGCCGAGCGCCATGGCAAGCTTTGCCTTCGAATTCTGGAAATCCTGGCTGGCGACGATCTCGCGCAGGAATACCGTTTCGCGGTGTGGATTTGGCAGTTCAATGCCAATGGCGTTGCGGCCGGGAATGACAGCAACACGCGCCGAGATCGCGGCCATGGAGCGGGCGATGTCGTCAGCGAGACCGATGACACGCGAAGACTTGATGCCTGGGGCCGGTTCCAGTTCGTAAAGCGTGACCACGGGACCGGGGCGGACATGAATGATCTCACCCTTGACGCCGAAATCCTCCAGCACCTTTTCGAGTGTGCGTGCATTGTCTTCCAGGACATCCTTGGACAGCGCCTTGTCGCGCGACAACCCCTTTGGCTCGGCAAGCAGCGCGTGCGAGGGAAGCTCGAAGCCTCTGCGGCGGTGGAGCGGTTCGCGGGCGGGACGGCGGATCGTATCGACATTGGCTGGCCGCGGCGGCGGAACCGGCTCGGCAACCACCGGAGCACGCGATGCCTCACCGGCGATGGTCGTTCTGCTGCCTGACTGGCTGGTATCGCCTTCCCGTTCGCTGCGCCTGCCGGTGGGCATGTCGAAGTCGGCGCTCAGAACACCATCGGGCAGATAGCCACCATCATCATATTCATCGTCTTCGGGATCAAAGCCGTTGTCATCACCGTCATAATCGAACGGTGGCGGATCAACCGGCGCATAGCCGCTTTCGCGCCGGGCTTCCGGGTCGACAAGGCTCGGCTCGCCGCGCCGCTGATAGGCCGGGGCAGCATCGCTGTCACCATCTTCATCGAGACGATCGAAACTATCCTCATTGAAATCATAAGGTGCTTCGAACATGTCGTCGTCATCATCGACTGCCTTGGAAGCGAAGAGGCGGTTCAGGCGGGCACGGGTGGTATACCATGAATGTGTCAGGTGCCCGAGAAGCGGCGCGATCGAAAAGAAGCTATCGCGCTCTTCGGCAAGATCGGCCACGGACGGTGCGCCGGGGTCAAGATGAACCTCCCGGGCGGCTGGTTTTGCTTCAATCAAGGGTGGTTGCCGGACGATCAGCCCGGCAGCATAAAGCTGCAGGAAAAGCGCAGGCATCACGAAGATAGCACCAATGATCATCGCTGACAGGCCGGAAGGGTATTGGCCGATGAACAGTGCCGGAAACCGCAGGATCAGGTCGCCAGAAACCCCACCGAGCCCGTTGGGCAGCGGCCATGTCGGCGGAGGCGGAAAGCAGCCAAGCACGGCGGCCGTCACCAGAGCTGCCCCAATCCAGGCGAAAAACGAGACGGTCTGCGATAGACCCGGCGGCCGCCCATCAGCGCCAGCGACCAGGCCAGCACAGGCAGGAGCGCAAACACGCTTGCCAGACCGAAAGACTGCATCATGATGTCGGCGAAATTGGCACCGGGATAGCCAAGCAGATTGGTCGGCAGTCTTCCGGTCGCGTGCGAACCGCTCGGATCGTCGACATTCCATGTCGCCATGGCAGCGATTGCAAGGCAAAGAGCGACAAACAGCGCCAGACCGAAAAGGGCCACAACATAGCGCCGCACAAATCCGGTAAAGGAAAACTCCCCACCGCTCTTTTCACCGTATCGCTCTGTTCGTGCCGCCATGTCTGTCCGTTCCTGAAACAATGTTCTGATTCGGTTCTGCCCTTCTCTCCGCATAACAACAGCCGGGACAAGAGGCATCTCCGGCAAGGTTAGCAGTCATCGGTTAAAGCCTCTTTAACCATCGAAAATCCGGACGGCCGAAGACGGCACAAAAAACCCGGGCCGTATGGCCCGGGTTCGTGCGGCCCGCATAAAGCGGACCGAATGCGATGATCGGAGCTACATGAATTCCGGATAGGCTTCGACACCGACTTCCGACTTGTCGAGACCGTCAGCCTCCTCTTCCGGCGAGACACGGATACCCATGACAGCCTTGAGGATGAACCAGACGATCAGCGATGCGATAAAGGTGAAGACACCGATGGCAACGATACCGATGATCTGCGTACCAAACGAAGTGCCGTCATTGGTGAGCGGTACAATGAACGTACCCCAGATACCGGCAACCAGATGGACCGGAATAGCACCAACGACGTCGTCGATCTTGAGCTTGTCGAGAAGCGGAACAAAGATGATGACGATAACGCCACCGATACCGCCGATGAACAGCGCAGCGGGAACGGACGGCGTCAGCGGTTCAGCCGTGATTGAGACCAGACCGGCAAGCGCACCGTTCAGGACCATGGTGACGTCGACCTTCTTGTAGACGATCTGCAGCAGGATCATCGTGACAACGGCACCTGCCGCAGCGGCGAGGTTGGTGTTGACGAAGATCTTGGAAACGTCGCCGGCATCGGCGATCGAGCCGATAGCAAGCTGAGAAGCACCGTTAAAGCCGAACCAGCCGAGCCACAGGATGAAGGTACCGAGAACGGCGAGGGGAATGTTCGAGCCCGGCATCGGATGAACGCTGCCGTCCGCTGCATATTTACCCGCACGCGAACCGACAACCAGAGCACCGGCAAGAGCGGCCCAGCCGCCGACCGAGTGAACAAGCGAAGAGCCAGCGAAGTCAGAGAAGCCCATTTCAGCGAGCCAGCCGCCGCCCCACTGCCAGGAACCGGTGATCGGATACAGAATACCGGTCAGGATGACGGTGAAGATGATGAACGGCCAGAACTTCATACGCTCGGCAACCGTACCCGAAACGATCGAGGCGGTCGTGGCGCAGAACACCATCTGGAAGAACCAGTCAGAGGCGACCGAATAGCCGGCAGAGCCATCATCCATGCCGGGACCCGGGAAAACGTAGGGGCCGAAGGAGCCCATGAAGCCACCGTCAACGCCGGTGTACATCAGGTTGTAGCCGGTGAACCAGAACATGATGCCGCCGACCGAGTAGAGGGCGATGTTCTTCAGGCCCTGCATCGAGGCGTTTTTCTTGCGCACCAGGCCCATTTCGAGCATGGCAAAGCCGGCCGCCATCCACATAACCAGGAAGCCGCCAATGAGGAACAGCATCGTGTTGAGGATTTCGGCGGTCGCCGGCGAAACGCCGGTGGCCATTGTCAGGTCGATCACGGTTTCGTCCTGAGCCAGCGCGGGAAGGGCAAAGGAAGCTGCCGCAATCGCAGTGACGCCCGCAAAAAGTTTGAGTTTGGAAGACATAGACTGATTACCCCTGCTGTCTTACAGCGCTTCGGAATCGGTTTCGCCGGTACGGATGCGCACGGCCTGTTCGATGGAATAGACAAAGATCTTGCCGTCACCGATCTGGCCGGTCTTCGCGGAGGAGGCGATCGCCTCGACAGCTTTCTCAACCACATCGGCAGCGACCGCGACTTCGATCTTCAGCTTGGGAAGAAAGCTGACGGCATATTCCGTGCCGCGATAAATCTCGGTGTGCCCCTTCTGCCGACCGTACCCTTTGACCTCGGTGACGGTCAGGCCCTGAATGCCGACAGCGGTGAGGGCTTCGCGCACCTCATCCAGCTTGAACGGCTTTATGATGGCCATCACAATTTTCATCTGGTTTCCCATCCTTTGTTTACCCTCGGCTTCCTGAGAAGCCGGTTCTCCTTACCGCCTGGACAGGCGAATCCGTCAGCGGCCTACCTGATACATACAAAGTCCGTGCCAGATTCGAAGCCTTCTTATATCTATTTGATATTTATGTAATATTTCTACAGAAAATCGCATCATGGCAAAATTGCGTCAGAGTTAGGGCGAGCCACTGCGCATATCGCGGCAAATGCCTAAAATTTGTGCGAATCCCAGGATCAGCCGCAAAACTTCGTGATCGTCAACGCGGTAAAGCGCCGGCTGAAGATCTCCAGAGCCGATCTGTCCGGCCAGTGCTAAAACGCCGGAAACGTCCATCGCCGTCGCGCTATTCGTAAAACGGTCGGGCATTCTGATTGAGGCGGATCAGGCCTTCCTGGGCCACCGAGGCGACCAGCGTTCCATCCCGGGAGAATATCTTGCCGAACGCCAGGCCCCGAGCATTGCTGGCCGAAGGGCTTTCATGCACGTAGAGCAGCCAGTCCGATATATCGAAGGAACGGTGGAACCAGACCGCATGATCGAGGCTCGCGGCCTGAACACCGTCGGAGAAAACCGAACTTTCATGCGGATAAAGCGTCGTATCCAGAAGCGTCATATCCGACATGTAGGACAGAAAAGCCGTTTGGAACGCCCGCCCCTTTGGCGGAACGCCATTGCCCCTGATCCAGATGCTCTGCCGCGCGGACCTTTTCTTGCGCCACAGGAATTCATCCAGATCGACGGGTCGGAGTTCGATCGGGCGCTCGCGCTTCCAGTAGTTGCGGATCGGAGCCGGTGCATGCTCGCTGTCATTCATGATGTCGCTGGCAACCAGCGCTTCGGGTGGCGGCACGTCCGGCATTTCGTCCTGGTGTGCAAACCCGTCTTCTTCTATCTGGAAGGACGCCGCCATGATGAAGATCGGCTTGCCGTGCTGGATCGCGCGGACATTGCGCGTCGAAAAACTGCGGCCGTCGCGCAGCCGCTCGACCTGAAACACGATCGGTACCGTGGTGTCGCCGGGACGCATAAAATAACCGTGCAGCGAATGAACAAACTTCCCTTCGGACACGGTCCGTTGCGCTGCAACCAGCGACTGGGCCACCACCTGCCCGCCGAAAACGCGCTGCCATGTCGTGACCGGACTTTGCCCCCGATAAAGATTTTCTTCCAGCCGCTCCAGATCAAGCAGATCTGCGAGCACGCTGCCGCTTTTGGCATTATTGGCCTGTGACATCCGCAACACTTCCCTATATATCGCTTTAAGTATTTGAATGCCGTATAGCAGCTTCGCATGTGCTGATCGAGAGACCGCGAATGCATGCCGCCAGTAGCGGCGAAACAGGAAGGAGCGCAAAATGAAAGACATCATCATCGTTGGCGGTGGCTATGTCGGCCTCTCCGTCGCCGTTGCCATCAAAAGGCTGCGCCGCACCTTGAGATCGAATTGATGGAAGCTGCCCCCGAACATGTCTGGCAAAAGGACCAAAGGGCCTCAGCCATCATCGCGGCTGCCATCAACATGCTCAAGACGCTCGAGCTCTGGGACGACATCAAGGATGACGCCCAGCCGATCAACGACATGATCGTCACCGATTCGAAGACCGGCGAGCCTGTGAAGCCGGTTTTCCTGACCTTTGCCGACCGCGCCTCTGCGGATGAACCCTTCGCCTACATGATCCCCAATGTTGCAATGGTGCATGCCCTTCGCGAAAAGGCGGGCGAACTTGGCATCACCATCCGCCATGGTGCCGCCGTCACCGCTTTTGCAAACACTGGCGGTTCCGCGAAGATCACGCTTGACGGCGGCGAGGAAATCGCCACCCGGCTGGTGGTCGCCTGCGATGGCGTGCGCTCGCGCCTGCGAGACATGGCGGGCATCAAGACGGTGAAGTTCGACTATGGCCAGTCAGGCATTGTCACCACGATTGCCCATGAGCGTCCGCATAATGGCCGCGCCGAAGAGCATTTTCTGCCAGCCGGCCCTTTCGCAATTCTGCCCCTGAAAGGCAACCGGTCCTCGCTGGTCTGGACCGAGCGCACCGACGACGCCAAACGCCTGGTCGAAAGCGATGACATGGTGTTCGAGGTCGAGCTTGAGCGCCGCTTCGGCCACCACCTTGGCAAGCTGAGCCTCGAAGGCGGCAGACGCGCCTTTCCGCTTGGCCTTACGCTGTCGCGGTCCTTCATTGCGCCGCGTCTGGCGCTTGCGGGCGATGCCGCCCACGGCATCCATCCGATTTCCGGTCAGGGTCTCAATCTCGGCTTCAAGGATGTTGCAGCCCTTGCCGAAACCATTGTCGAGGCCGACCGTATGGGGCTTGATATTGGTGCTGTCGATACGCTTGAGCGCTACCAGAGCTGGCGGCGCTTCGATACGGTTCGCATGGGCATGACCACCGATATCCTCAACCGGCTGTTTTCCAACGATGTCGGCCCGCTGCGCATGGCTCGCGACTTTGGCCTCGGCGTCGTTGACCGCATGCCCGGCCTCAAACGCTACTTCATCGAGGAAGCGGCCGGACGGACCATGCAGGACAAGCCCAAACTTCTGGCCGGCGAACCGCTGTGAGGCGCAACAAGCGCAGGTAATGGCGGCATCCGCAGCAGACACCCGTGCCGCACGGTGATTTTTCCAGGAGACCCCATGTCCAACAATCTCAAATTTTTCATTGATGGCGCATGGGTCGCTCCCTCGCACCGTCTGCGCTTGATGTCATCAACCCGGCAACCGAGGAGGTCTTTGCGACGATCTCCGCCGGTGCGGCCGGCGACGTCAACCGTGCGGTTTCGGCTGCGAAGACGGCATTCGCAACCTTTTCTCTGATTGCAAAGGACGAGACGGCTTGCGCTGCTGAAGCGCATACTAGACGCCTATAACGCACGCTATGAGGACATTGCCGAGGCGGTCAGCAGCGAAATGGGCGCGCCGATTTCGTTTGCGCGCGGCTCACAGGCTGCTGCGGGGCGCGGCCATCTCGAGGCGGCAATCAGGGCGCTTGAGGATTATGAATTCGAGAGACCGCGCGGCAAGGCCATGATCGTACGCGAGCCGATCGGTGTGTGTGCGCTGATCACGCCCTGGAACTGGCCGTTGAACCAGATCGTCTGCAAAGTGGCGCCCGCCATTGCGGCCGGCTGCACTGTAGTGTTGAAACCCTCCGAAATCGCGCCGGTCTCCGGTGTCATTTTTCCGAGGTAATGGATGCGGCGGGGACACCGAAGGGCGTCTACAACATGGTACAGGGCACCGGCCCGGATGTCGGCCAAATCATGGCCGGCCACCCGGACGTCGATATGGTATCCTTCACCGGTTCTACCCGTGCCGGAATCATTGTTGCAAAAACGGCGGCCGATACAGTCAAGCGCGTGGCCCAGGAGCTCGGCGGCAAATCCCCGAACATCATCCTGCCCGATGCCGACCTCGAAGAATCCGTTCGATCCGGCGTCACCTCCTGTTTTGAAAATTCCGGCCAATCCTGCGATGCGCCGACCCGCATGCTGGTGCCAGCCGACCGTCATGATGAAGCGCTTGGCTATGCAAGAGCGGCGGCGGAAAGCCTTGTTACCGGCGATCCGAGGTCGGAGAAAACCATGCTCGGCCCGGTCGTCTCCAGCCAGCAATACGAGAAAATCCAGCGCCTGATCGAAGCGGGCATTGCCGAGGGTGCAACCCTGGTGACAGGCGGCCCCGGCAAGCCGGAAGGGCTAGATCGCGGCTATTATGTCCGACCCACGGTGTTCGGCCATGTGACAAACGACATGACGATTGCCCGCGAAGAGATTTTCGGCCCCGTACTCTCGATCCTGCCCTATGCCGACGAGGATGACGCAGTGGCGATCGCCAATGACACGGTTTACGGGCTTGGTGCCTATATCCAGTCAGGCAGCCTCCAACACGCCAGGGCCGTTGCACGGCGTCTTCGCGCCGGATCGGTTTATCTCAACAATCCCGACTGGGACACAATGGCCCCTTTCGGCGGCTACAAACAATCCGGCAATGGCCGCGAATATGCCGACTGGGGAATCGATGATTTCCTCGAGATCAAGGGCATCGTCGGCTGGCAGGCTTAGCCAACTGTAAGGCGCGTGAGCCTTTCAGGGCGCTAGCTGCGGCAGAGCGCTGTCAGAGCCTCGGTAACCAGCGCGAACTGTGCACTGGCACGGGCGCTTTTGTGGCGCGCCCGGAGCCAGCCATGCACCAGCCCGGCACCGGTCTCAAGCGTCACATCGGCACCTTTTTCCAGAGCGGTATCGCGATAGCGCACAGAATCATCATGCAGCGGATCGCATTCGGCCGGGAAAAGCCGCGTCGGCGGCAATTGCGCCAGATTGCCAGCCTTCGGCGTTGCCGACGGGTCGTCTTTCGTGCCACCGCGCACATCGCTGTAGCCCTGTAACTCCGCGCGCGTCAGAAGCGGTGCATGGGCGTGTCTTTCGAAGCTTCCACCTTCCGGCGCAAAGCCGAGAGACGGGTAGATCAAGACCTGCCCCTTGAGCTCCGGCGCCGTCCATGTTCCTGCGATAGCCGCGCACAGCGTTGCCCCGGCACTGTCACCACAAAGGACCACTGCATGGCTTTCGCAAAGCGTCCGGGCAACCGCCAGAACATCGTCATAGGCTGCGGGATGTTTGTGCTCGGGCGCGAGGCGATAATCGACGGCAACGACCTGAAAACCGGTCGTCGCTGCGATTTCGGTGCAGACATCGTCATGGCTTTCCAACCCGCCGAGCACAAATCCGCCGCCATGGGCGAAAATAATGACGGTTTCGGTTTCAGTGCCGTAAAGGCGCACAGGAACACCATCCACCCGATCATCACGCGTGGTGATGCCCACCGGTGACAACGCGCGAAAATGCGCTGCCATACGATCATACACCGCACGCTGGGCCTGCCAGTCATCCCCCTAAGGTCACTCGGGTAAAAGACTGGGTTTCCGCAATGAAGGCCCGGATTTCCGGGTCGAGATATGCGCCATAATCCACGGGTCAGGGGCTCCGGTTGCGATCAGTCTTGCAGAAACGGCGCGATCAGCGCGAGATCGGCCTTCGACAGGCGGTCGGAGGCCGTCCATGTCTGATGCCAATAGGGATAAAGCAAAGGTGGCCGGCTGACGGCCTCCAGCCGGGAGAACTCTTCCTCCGTAAGCGTCAACTCTGCAGCGCCAAGATTATCGGCAAGCTGATGATCGGTGCGGGCACCGACAACCAGAGATGCGATGCCCGGTCGCGCCAGAAGCCAGGCGAGCGCCACCTGCGCCGGGGTTGCCCCCTTGGCGGACGCAATATCGATCAGCACTTCAACAATGTCATAAAGCGCCTCGATATCGCTGACCGGCGGTTCTTTCCAATCAGCAGCGCGGCGCGTGCCTTCCGGCTCCGGCTGGTTGCGGCGGTATTTGCCTGACAGCAGCCCACCGGCCAGAGGCGACCACACGACAACGCCAACCTCCTGATCGAGCGCGATCGGCAACAGCTCATATTCCGCCTCGCGGGCCTGAAGCGTATAATGGATCTGCTGGGCAACGGGTCGCACCAGCCCTTCGCGTTCGGCAATGCCGAGCGTCTTCATCAGGTGCCAGCCGGAAAAATTGGAAACACCGACATAACGGATCTTTCCGGTACTGACGAGATCGTCCAGCGCACCAAGCGTTTCTTCCAGCGGCGTCTGACCGTCCCATTCATGCAGCCAGTACATGTCGATATAGTCAGTCTTCAGCCGCTTCAGGCTAGCCTCGCAGGCACGCACAAGATGATGCCGCGACAGGCCACGGTCGTTCGGCCCCTGTTCGAACGCCGGAAAACGCGCCTTGGTGGCGAGCAGCAGACGGTCGCGCTTGTCGGCGATCGCCTCGCCAACAATCTCCTCGGACACGCCGGCGGAATAGACATCGGCCGTATCGATCATATTGACACCGGCATCGACGCACATGTCGATCTGGCGCCTTGCGCCCTCAAGATCGGTATTGCCGGTTTTGGAAAAGCCGTCCTTACCGCCGAAGGTCATGGTGCCGAGCGTGAGTGCCGAGACTTTCAGGCCAGAGCGGCCGAGTGTGCGATACTGCATGCGCTTATCCTTTGCGGTTATGCGAAACTGAATGTCGCGATCAACTATAGACACGGGACGCGAAAGATCGATGGTTGAACGGTTTTCGAGCGTATTTTGTTCAGATCATCAAAAGGCAGGTCGCCCGGTCGGGTTGATGCCGCTGTCAATCCACTCCGGACGCCCCGGCAATGACAGCGCGGCAAGCTTCGGCTCTGTCTTCGCGATCACGCGCCCTTCGCGCAGAACCGCAAGCCGTGTCGGCTTCAGTCGCAGCGCTTCCACCACATCTTCGGCCTGCAGGATCACGAGATTGGCGGAATTGCCGGTCTCAACGCCATAGCCTTCAAGGCCAAGCGCTTTGGCCGAATTGACCGTGATGCAGTCAAAAATCGCTCTTTTGTCTTCCACGCCAGACATCTGCGCCACGTGAACGGCCATATGACCGACTTCCAGCATGTCGCCGGAACCCATCGAATACCAGGGGTCCATCACGCAGTCATGGCCAAAGGCGACATTGATCCCGGCGGCGAGCAGCTCGCGCACCCGCGTCAACCCGCGACGCTTAGGAAAGCTGTCGTGACGGCCCTGTAGCATGATGTTGATCAGCGGATTGGGAATGGCGTTGATTTGAGCTTCCGCCATCAACGGGATCAGCTTGGAGACATAGTAATTGTCCATCGAATGCATCGAGGTCAGATGCGAACCGGCAACGCGCCCCTGAAGGCCGAAGCGCACGGTTTCCGCCGCCAGCGTCTCGATATGGCGCGACAGCGGATCGTCGGTCTCGTCGCAATGCATGTCCACCGGCAGGCCGCGTTCAGCCGCGATCCGGCAAAGCGCCTCCACCGATTTCGCACCATCGGCCATGGTACGCTCGAAATGCGGAATGCCGCCAACGACATCAACGCCCATATCCAGGGCCCGTTCCAGCGCTTTGACGCCGTCTGTGGCGCGGTAATAACCATCCTGCGGAAAGGCGACGAGCTGCAGGTCGATATAGGGCGCAATCTTCTCCTTCACCTCCAGCATTGCCTCGACGGTGACCAGTTTCGGATCGGATGTATCGACATGGGTTCGGATATGCAGAAGGCCCTGACTGACAGCGAGGTCGCAATAGGCAAGCGCCCGTTCGATCAACGCGTCCTTGGTCAGCGTCGGACGCAACTCGCCCCACAGCGCAATGCCTTCCAGCAGCGTGCCGGAAGTGTTCATACGCGGCAGGCCGAGCGACAGCGTCGCATCCATGTGGAAGTGCGGATCGACGAAGGGCGGCGAAACCAGCCGGTTTGTGGCATCGATGATCGCGCCGGCTTCTGCGGCGAGATTGTTTTCGATGGCGATGATTTTTCCACCCGCAATGCCGATATCGATGCCTTTGCGGCCATCGGGAAGGTTAGCGTTTTTGATGATGAGATCGAACATGGATATTTCTCTGGATTGTCAGCGCTCGCCGCGCCGGTAGGGTTGCATCAGCGCCTGCGGCACGCGGGCGCGGCGCGCCATCACGGCGAGAGCGGCGATGGACAGGATATAGGGGATCATCAGGAATATCTGATAAGGCACGGCGCCATCAAGCGCGGTCTGAAGACGCAACTGGAAGCCATCGAAAAGGCAAACAGCAGCGCCCCGAACAACGCCCGCTCCGGCCGCCACGAGGCAAACACCACGAGCGCGATACAGATCCAGCCGCGCCCCTGGACCATGGTGGGAAAGAACGAGTTGAAGGCGGATAGTGTCAGAAATGCACCGCCGACGCCCATCAGTGCGCTTCCGACGATCACCGCGCCATAACGCATCACCATCGGGTTGACGCCCTGCGCTTCTGCCGCGTGCGGGTTTTCACCGGCCATGCGCACAGCCAGCCCAAGCGGCGTTTTCGCCAGAATATAAGCGAGCAGGATCGCCAGCGCGATTGCCATATAGGTCGGAGCGGTCTGTGTGAAGAAAGCCGGGCCGATGAACGGCAGATCGGAGAGGCCCGGAATGCTGATCGGCTGGAATGGCTCAATCGTCGGCGGGCTACCGGAGACCGGCACCAGCAACCGGAACACATAATAGGCAAAGCTAGAGGCAAACAGGGTGACGCCAAGACCGGAAACATGTTGCGACAGCCCAAGCGTCACCGTCAGCAGCGCGTGAAGCGCGCCGAACACCGCACCGCCGAGGGCTGCCACCAGAAGCCCGGTCCATAAATCCGCTCCGTTGAAAACGGCCAGCCAGCCAACCATTGCGCCAAAGGTCATGATCCCTTCGATACCAAGATTGAGCACGCCGGACCGCTCGCACAAAACCGCGCCGAGTGTGCCGAGGATCAGCGGCGTGGCGATCCGCAGAACGGCACCCCAAAGGCCGGCTGACGCCAGAATATCGACAATCGTGTTCATCGGCGCACCCTGTACTGCGTGAAGAAGACGGCAACCAGCATCGAAATCAGCGACAATGCCACGGTGACATCGGCGATATAGGTCGGGATGCCGAGCGACCGGCTCATGCCATCTGCGCCGACGAACATGACGGCGGTGAACAGCGCAGCCAGTACCACGCCGAGCGGATGAAGATTGGCAAGCATGGCAACGACAATGCCGGAATACCCATAACCCGGCGACAGGTCCGTGGTGACATAACCCTTGACGCCCAGCACCTCGATACTGCCTGCAAGGCCGGCCAGTCCGCCGGACAGCATGGCGACCAGCACCAGCGTGCGCGCGAGCGGTACGCCCGCAAACACAGCGCCTCTGGGGTTAAGCCCGGCTGCCCGCGCGCGCATGCCGAATGTGGTGCGCGACTGGACAAAGTGGACGGCAAAGGCAATGGCGACGGCAATCAGCAGGCCGATATGAAGCCGGGAGCGGTCAATCAGCTTGGGCAGGCGCGCGGCCCGTTCAACGGCTTCCGACTGTGGCCAGCCAAAGGCCATCGGGTCTTTGAGCACCGTATCGACAAGCATGGAAACAAACAGTATGGCGACAAAGTTCAAAAGCAGCGTCGTCACCACTTCATCGACGGAAAATTTCAGCCTGAGCCAGAGTGGCAGCAGCAACAGAACCATGCCGGCAACGGCCCCGGCGGCAAGCAGAATCGGAATCTGGATGATCGGCGCCATGCCCTCGGTGATCCGCGCTCCGACAGCGGCGGTGGCTATTGCACCTAGATAAAACTGACCCTCCGCACCGATATTCCAGAGCTTTGCCCTAAAGGCAACGGCGGCGGCCAGTCCGGTCAGGATCAGCGGCGTCGCTCGCGTCAGGGTTTCCGTGATCGAAAGCTTCGAGCCGAAAGCGCCGACCAGAATTTTCCAGTAGGCCTCGAAAACCGGCGCGCCAGCCAGCGCAATCAGAATGCCGGAAACCGCGAGGGCCGCGACAACCGCAATCAGCGGCGTGGCAATGACAAGGGCGGCGGGCCGGTGTTCGCGCCGTTCAAACCGCATCAGCATTCTCCGTCCATTCACCGGCCATCATCAGCCCCAGCTTCTGCGCATTGGCATCTTCGGCGGCAACCGGCGGCGAAAGACTACCGCCGACAATCGCCTGAATGCGATCGGCAAGCGCCATCACCTCGTCAAGGTCTTCCGAAATCAGCAACACCGCCGTTCCGGCGCGTCTTGCGGCCAGAATGCGCTCATGCACAGCAGCGACCGCGCCTTCATCGAGGCCCCGTGCCGGCTGGGCGGCGAGCAGGATTTTCGGATTTTCAATCAGATTACGGCCGAGAATCAGCTTCTGCATATTGCCGCCGGACAAAAGCCGCGTGCGGCTTGAGGGTGTACCGCCGCGCACATCGAAAGCCTCAATAATGCTGTCAGCGAAAGAGACCGCACGGTTCCGGTCGACAAAACCATTGTTCGAATAATCGGCAATGCGCTCCAGAACCGCATTTTCCCAGATCGCCATTTCACCTATGGCGCCTTCGCCGTTGCGGTCCTCGGGCACTCGCCCAATGCCGAGCGCGATGGCATCGGCCACCGAAAGATCGCCAACGCCTTTGCCAAAGACAACGAGGTCTCCGGCGGAACGCTTTGCCGTGCCGCTCAAAAGCCCCGCCAGCACCGACTGGCCATTGCCGGAAACGCCGATAATGCCGAGCACCTCGCCTGCATGCAGGGTGAAATCCACCGCTTTCAGCCGGTCGACGCCATCGACACGCACGGTCACGCCGACGGCCTCCAGCACCACAGGACCGGGCGTCGCAGCCTCGCGCACCGGCCGCTCCACCTTGCGGCCAACCATGAGTTCGGCAAGTTCGGCCTTGCTGGTTTCAGAGGCCTTGCGCTCTGCCACCTGCCGCCCGCCGCGCAGCACCACAACACGGTCAGCTGTCGCCATCACCTCATCCAGCTTGTGGGAGATGAAAATCAGCGACAGGCCCTGCGCCGCCATTTCCTTCAGTGTCGAAAACAGCTTCTCGGCTTCCGGTCCGGTCAGCACCGCCGTCGGTTCATCGAGCACCAGAATGTGTGCGTCATTGTAAAGTGCTTTTAGGATTTCGACGCGCTGCTGTTCACCAACGGAGAGGTCGCCGACGCGTGCTTCCGGATCGACAGCGAGGCCGAAGCGTTTCGAGATTGCTTCAAGCTTCTGCCGCCCTGCTCTGCTGTCCGACGCCAGTTTCCAGAGGCTCTCGGTTCCGGTCATGACGTTTTCGAGCACAGTGAGGTTTGGGGCCAGCGAAAAATGCTGATGCACCATGCCGACACCGGCGCGTATGGCCGCGCGCGGTTTTCCGGCGGCAGTGCCGCGCCCATGACGCTGACAGAACCGGTATCCGGCACGTAATGGCCGAACAGAATGCTCATCAGCGTAGTTTTACCCGCACCGTTTTCGCCCAGAAGAGCGACGATCTCGCCCTTTTCCAGAGTCAGCGAGATATCGTCATTGGCCAGTGTATCGCCGAAGCGTTTGCTGACTCCGGCAATGTCGAGCACGGTTTCTCTCATGCGCCTAATCCTGCGATTTCGAAGGGATGCGACCAGCGTTGCTCCCGCTCAAGCGTCACCGCAAGCGCCAGAAGCCTGGCTTCCGCCCCCATCGGCGCAAAAATCTGCACCGGCAGCGGCAGCCCGCGCGAATCCGCACCGAACGGCAGTGTTATTGCCGGAAAGCCGGAGAGGTTGGCAAGGGCCGCAAGCGGGGCAAAGGCGCGCATTTTCTCAAAATGGGCTTCCGTATCATTGTGATTAGTCAAGAACGCGCCAACGGGCTTTGGTGCGGTGGTCAACATCGGTGCAATCAAGACGTCGACACCATCAAAAACGCGCCAGAAATCACGCGCGATAAAGGCAATGCTGTTGACCAGCGACCAGACAGCCTCACCGCTCATCTCCCGTCCGCGCGCGATCACAGCTTGCGTCAATTTTTCGGTTTTTGACACATCAAGCCTAAACCGATCCGCGGTCTCGGCCAGATTGATGGCGGCAATACCGGCAAAGGCATCGGCCGCTGCGCGCGCAGGTTTTTCGACATCGCCCCAGCCAAGCCGGCTGACGGTATGACCCTGCGCTTCCAGAGCCTTCGCGGCGTCTTCAACAGCGGCACATCGTTCGGGGTCGATCGGCGCATCATCTCCGGTCTCGGTCAGAAGGCCGATCTTCAGCTTGGCGGCGTCCGGCGCGGTGAATGCAGGCGGTGGAAACGGACCGCAAGTGCGGCCCGAAACCGCGGCGAAAATGGCAGCCGTATCACGCACGGACCGGCAGACCGCCAGCTCTGTGGCAATGCCGCCGAGATAATTGCTGTAGCCGGGCCCGGCCGCCATCGCCCCACGTGAGGGCTTCAATCCGACGAGACCACAACAGGCCGCCGGCACGCGGATGGATCCACCCGCATCCGTAGCATGAGCGATAGCGACAATGCCGGAAGCAACGGCAGCCGCCGCGCCACCGGAAGAACCGCCGGGAGAAAGGGATTGGTCGAGCGGATTGCGGCAGGACGGGCCTTTGTCAGGCTCGCTGGACAATGACAGGCCGAATTCCGGGCTGGTCGTCAGGCCGAACAGGCAGAGGCCGGCGTTGCGAAACCTTGCGGCAAGATCGCTGTCAGCGTCATCGCTGGCATCGTCTAGCGCATTCGAGCCTGCCTGAACGGCAAAGCCCCTGAACGGGCCGCCAAGATCCTTGGCAAGCGTCGGGACACCACCAAAAGGCATCTCCGCCTTTTCAGCGTCAGAAAGCGCATCGAAACCGTCGGCGGCGGCAAGACCCTTGGCCGCGTCGGTATGGGTGGCAGCACCCAGCCTGTCCCACGACGACAACGCGGCAAGCGATGTTTCCATCGCCTGCCGCGCCGTCAATTCACCTTTGCCGATCGCAACGGCAAGCGCTGTCGCATCGGCCTGCATGGGCGTTCCTTACTTCGGCTCGTCCATGTTGCGCGGAACCTCAAAGGTGCCGTCAATGATTTCCTGGCGCGTGGCCAGCATCGCCTCGACAGCCTCAGGCGAAGCAACGCCTTCAACAAAAGCGATGTCGCTGCCACCTTCCTTCAGCATGCCATAGGCGGTGTAGTTCTTGCCGACCGGGTTTCCGGCCGCTGCATCGGCCACGGCAGCATCGAGGATCGGACGGAAGCCCCAGAGCGCATTGGCGAAAACGGTATCGGGATAGCGTGGGGTGTAGTCGATCAGCGAGCCAACGGCGAGAATGCCGCGCTCCTTGGCGGCGTCAGCCGTGCCGATACGTTCCCCGAAAAGAATGTCTGCGCCCTGATCGATCTGGGCGAGACCGGCTTCACGTGCCTTGGGCGGATCGAAGAAGGTACCGATGAAGGTGACCGAGTGCTCGGCTTCAGGATTGGTGGCCTTCACGCCTTCTGCGAAGGCATTGATCAACATATTGACTTCCGGTATCGGCATCGCGCCGACTGAACCGACCTTGTTGGTTTCCGTCAGCGTGCCGGCGAGCATGCCGGCCAAATAGGCACCATCATGGTTCCAGGTGCCGAAAACGCCGAAATTATCGCCCGACGGGCCGCCGGAAGACCCCATCACGAAAGGGGTGTCGGGATAGTCAGCCGCGACTTCGCGCGCTTCGGATTCAACGGCATAGGATTCGCCGATGATCAGGTCGACACCCTGTTCGGCATATTCACGCATGGCACGCGGATAGTCCGTGCCGGAAACGCTTTCAGAGAAGACATATTCAATCTCGCCTTGCTCAGCGGCTTCGAGAAGGGCCTGATGCATGACGGAATTCCACGCATTTTCGACCGGAGAAGCGTGGATGCCAGCAACCTTCAGCGGCTCAGCGGCACTGATTGCAGGCGCAAGCGAGACAGCCCCGAGGACCAGTGTGGACGCGATCAGACAGCGCCGGCTCAGTGAAAAATCAAACTTCATCTCTTAAAAGATCCCTCTTTGACCATTTGGTTCAAAATTCTAGAAGGCGCTCAAACTTGTGTCAAGATAGACAATTGCCCAAGAAATATGCAGTCATGCTATTTTCTTGTTTTTTTCAAATAGGTGAAGCTGATAAGCGAATCGTCTGCAGAGCGTTCTGAATAAACAGTGAAACTGGGTTGATGACAATCCTCGGCGCGCACCATGTCACCAGCAGGCGTTGCGCCCCAGACAAATAGCGCCAGGATGAGATCGGCGCGCCAACACTTGCCGCAAGGGATCGCCCACATCATGCGCGGACCACGCATGATCGTCCCTCCCCTGGCAGACACCAAAATCGATGCCGTTGCCGGCCATCTCCGCGAAGTTTTGAACTGACTTCTGGAATGGTGGCGACAAATCCGCTTTACTGTCGCCCGATGCTGTGGTCACCCTTCCAGCGCGAAGATACGCCACGGAACAAAATAGCCGTGTCACAATTTCTTCCGACGTTCGCGGCATTGGCTTCGCACGCAGGTTCTAACCGAGAAGGAAACGGAAATGCTTCAGGAATACCCGATCCACGCCGAAATCACCGGACCCATTGTCATGATCGGTTTCGGGTCCATCGGGAGAGGCGCTCTGCCGCTGATCGAAAGGCATTTCAACTTCGACAAGTCGCGCATGGTGATCATCGACCCGAATGACGCCCAGGCCCATATCGCGGCCAATCATGGTGTACGCTTCATCCATGCCGCCGTGACCAAGGACAATTACGAGGAACTGCTGGAGCCGCTTCTGACCGAAGGCGAGGGCCGGGGTTTCTGCGTCAACCTTTCCGTCGACACCTCCTCGCTCGACCTCATGAAGCTCTGCCGCTCGCTCGGCGTGCTCTATATCGATACCGTAACCGAACCCTGGCTCGGCTTTTATTTTGACGACAATGCCGACAATGCCGCACGCACCAATTACGCGCTGCGCGAAACCGTGCGCAAGGAGAAGCGCAAGAACCCCGGCGGCAGCACCGCCGTTTCGTGTTGCGGAGCAAACCCCGGCATGGTCTCCTGGTTCGTCAAGCAGGCGTTGGTCAACCTTGCCCGTGACACCTCCATGAATTTTGTCGAGCCCCAGGCCGGTGACCGCGAGGGCTGGGCACAGTTGATGAAGGATGCCGGCGTCAAGGGCGTTCACATTGCCGAACGCGACACCCAACGCTCCAAGTTTCTACGTCCTCAGAACACCTTCTGGAACACATGGTCGGTCGAGGGTTTTGTGGCTGAAGGCATGCAGCCTGCCGAGCTTGGCTGGGGCACACATGAAAAATGGATGCCCAAGAACGCCAAGGAGCACAAGAAGGGCTGCAAGGCCTCGATCTATCTCGAACAGCCCGGCGCCAACACACGAGTAAGAAGCTGGTGCCCGACGCCCGGCGCCCAATACGGCTTTCTCGTCACCCATAATGAATCCGTCTCGATTGCCGATTATTTCACGGTGATCAACGATAAGGACAAGGTGACCTACCGTCCGACCTGCCATTACGCCTATCATCCGGCCGATGTCGCCGTGCTTTCGCTTGATGAGATGTTCGGCAATGGCGGCACGGCGCAGGAAGAACAACTGGTGCTCGAAGAGGCCGACATCCTGACCGGGATCGACGAGCTCGGCGTGCTGCTCTACGGCCATGAAAAGAACGCCTACTGGTTCGGCTCAAGGCTTTCGATCGAAGAAACCCGCGATCTGGTACCTTATCAGAATGCCACCGCTCTTCAGGTCACCTCCGCCGTGCTGGCCGGCATGGTCTGGGCGCTGGAAAACCCGGAAGCCGGTATCGTCGAGGCTGACGAAATGGATTACCGCCGCTGCCTGGAAATCCAGACTCCTATCTTGGCCCGGTCGAAGGCCACTACACCGACTGGACCCCACTCACCGGCCGTCAGACCTTCTTCGATGAGCGCAAGGACGAGAAGGATCCGTGGCAGTTCAAAAATATTCTGGTTCAGTTCTGAGAACCGATTGCGCCAAAAACGAAAAGGCCGGTATTTCCCCACCGGCCCAGACTGCTGACAAACCCGCCGGTTTATCCGGTGGGTTTTGAGTTTTGTGCCCAGCGACATTTCAGCTCAGCTTTCGGCGTTATCGTGTGTGCGATAAAACGGGCTGTGTTTCCTCATCCCGATGCCGGTTTGGCCGCCTTTGCCAGGGCCATTGTGACCTTCTTGATGTTCCGGGCTGCGATCAGGAACAGGCGTGACATGAATATCGGTGATGATGGCGAGCTCAACATCCACCATGCGGCGATCCTGCGAAGCAGCCAGTCTTTGGAACCAGCCGATCAAGGGTCACTATCTCGAGATGCCGTCTGCTCGGGGACGGGTTTCGTCAACATATCCCATTGAATCAAACACCTCCGACCAAGCCAGAGGTTTGTCAGCCGGCCTTTATTTTGAAGACCTGCTCAAGCCTCAAGAAAAGGGGCCCAGCAGTTGAGCTGGGCCCCTTGAGATAAGCTGAAATTGTCGACGTCGAATTCAGGGCGGCATGCGAGAAGCTCACCCAATCAAGAGCCCGATATCAATTCAAAAGCCCGTTGGCCATCCCGATAACGGAGATCGAAGGAAGCACCTGCGAAATCAGGCGGTTCCAGTTGGTGACCGGCTGGCTCGCAACGAATACGATATCGTTCGGACGAAGCTGCAGTTCGGTTGCCAGCAGAAGGTTTGCAGTGTTCTGCGCGTCAAGCGACCAGGCCGTTATCCCCATTCCCCGCTTGCCGTATCCCGGTTCTTGCGCAGAAGGTAGATGCGGCGCGGGTTGCCGGTAACCGGCTGAATGCCGCCTTGCTCGAACATCGCGTCTGCAAGTGTGGCATACTGATCGAAAGGCAAGGGCCAGCGCCCCTGGTTTTTGACCTCGCCGAAGACATAAACGTAGTCCCTGCTGACAGCATCCATCGAAACCCGTGTCTTGAAGATATCACGCTGCTCCTCCAACACGTCACGCTGGAACTTCGCCAGTTCAAGCTCCTGCCGCATGTAGCCCTCGGCCAACTCGACGGAATACTCGGTGTCAACGAAAACCCGGTCTCCATTATGCAGCAGCACCTTCGGAATGTCGTTCTTGGCGAAAAGCTTGGTTGCCGGTATCTGATAGGACTGATCGTCCCGGTAGATACGGACCGTGGCGTTAGTCGGATCCGAAATTGCTACGCCGCCCGCTTCCGTGATTGCCTCATCAAGATAAAGCGGCGTTAGCGTAATCGGCACCAGTTGGGGGCAGCCACAGCACCACCAACAGCAACCCGCTGGGAATTGAATTCGGTGATTTCCAGGTTGAAATTCGGATCGATCTGGCTCTGCACCAGATTCTGGAACAATGCTGACTGCGCTTCTTCCAGCGTCATGCCGCCGATCGCCACACGGCCGACAGTCGGTATGGCGATCGCACCATCATCCTGAACCGTAAAACCCTGTCGGGCATTCTGGGCTGAGAGAAGACCATTGATCTCGTTCAACGACGAGATCTGCATTCGGCGTCGCCAGTAGCACAACATCACCGACACCGATCCTGTAGGGCCTGGGCCGCTGCACGGGCGGAAGTTTGGTTGGCACCACACCGGGCCGTGCCTGCGGCTTGTAGGGCGACATGCTCGGAACAGCTGAGCTGTGCAAGGTCGCAGTCTGGTCGAACACGGGCGGCAGCGAGCGCGGCGTGTAGGGTGTCATGGCATTTGCCATTTGAACATTCTGGCCAGACACGGGCACAACTTTGACTACCGAGCTTTCACCCACAACCGGACGGACTTCCGAAACGTTGTAAATCACACCGCAACCGGACAGAACAACCGTCAGAAGGATAGCGATAATGGCACGCAATTGAAACTCTCCAAACTTCTGCCACTTGCCCCGAAAACTAAAGCTCAAAACGTATCAACCCGCGGGAGACAAGCAGAGCGACCGGCAAGAATAAATGGAATACCTAAAACATTTGAACCAGAACGAAGCTCATCCATTGAGATAGAAAGTATTGGCCGCTTAAAGCGGTCTCTATTGCGCCTCACGCTCATCCGCGAGCACTGCGACGATTTCAATGTACGAGCCATTTTAAACTTCCTTAATACTCAAATCGCAGTGTGAGTCCATAGCGGGGTTCGTCCTGAGCCAGCATTGTCCCAATCCCGTGCAAACCTGTTGCATTTGTGGCATAGAGGTCTGCGCTGAATGGCGTTCCATGAAGATCATATCGCGCGCCTGCGGCCCAGATCGTATCGCCGCCATCAGAAACCGTGGTCACCTCCCCATCAACTCCAGATCGCGGAAGGGCCGCACGGAAACACCGCCACCAACAGCCCACAGGCGTTCAGAGTGATAGGCCGCAAACTTCGATTCAAGCGTTAAGGTCGCCTTGTCCGAGATGGCGAGACTTGCGGGAAGCGCGCCATAAAGCACACCGATCGTCGGCTTGTTGAAATCTCGGCCAGCGAGCACCTGCCCTGACAGCGAAAACAGATCGCCGTATTTCTGGTCCATCATGCGCAACTTGCCGCCAACCATATAAGACCATTCGTCATTCCAGGGGCTTAGCGCATTCCCGATCGCCCCGCCGCCGGGATACTGCGAAAATATCGCATCAAGCTGCAGATCCTGATCCGGGCTGAAGGCCAAGTGAATATCACGGAAATCCCGGTTTCCCATGCCAGCCTCAATCACGAAGCTGCGCGGGGTCAGCGTATCCGCGCTTGCCAGTGTTATCCCGCCGATCTGCCGTTGAAGCTCAAGCTCGGTAATAGGGCTCAGCATATCCACGCGGTAACTGTCAAAATAGACATCGCGCGTCGCCTTGCCGACGAACGGCGTGTAGCTTAGGCGGATACCATAAGCGATATCGTCTGCCTCCGGCGGCAAAGCGATGATACTCGTGGCCGGGGTCATACCCCACCCGTTGGTGGCGAATATGTCGACAGCTGCCTTTGGCGTCACGGCCATCTTGACACCGGCCATCCAGACAGGCGTCGTCTCGAATCCACCCGAACTTGAAAGCGTATTGCCGTCGGTTCCGTAAGGAAGCATGACCGTAGCGTAGGACTGGAGCCCCGTAACCGGCTGCCAGGTCAGACCTGCTCCAAAGAAGGGAATAGTACCGAAATAGGGCTGGCCGTTGATACTCTCGGGAAGAAACGAGACGCCCGGCGTAAGGTGAAAGCGAAGAGAGTCTGTAACGGTGAGGCTGACAGGCAATTGCAGGCTTCCGGCGAGGTCGACATCGCGGTTGCCATCGTTCTGATAAAGGTTGCCCGACAAAAGCACACCCTCAAGCGAACCGAAAGCAGCCATTGAAAGTCCGTAGCTTTCGATAAGGCCATATTTCAAGCCCGCACCGCCAGCGATAAAGGTCAGATTATCGTCGCATGCCGGCGTACCACATTGCGGCGGATCATCGAACACATGCCCGAAAGCACTGAGCTGAAAACGATCCGTAATCGCCCAGTCGGCGCGACCCTCGTAAACCTGTGTGCCGGTCGCTAACCCGCCGGCGGTCTGGTCGGAGCCAACCTGCAGGTAAACGGCGCCCTTGGGCAGGAGATAACCCGTTTCGAAACTGGTATAATTCGACGCCATCATCTCGATTGGTGTCTGATCGAGGAAAAGCGCACCTGGTCCTTCAAGAACCTGAGCGGCAGCGAATCTCTCGCCCGGCAGCCCGATGAAGCCACTCAAAAACACACAAACGGTTACCAAGCCTGTCCGGCTCGTTAATCGGGACATAGACTGCGATTACCCAACGAAAATTAATTTTAAAAATCGATCGGACGATAGCCCATTAACAATTCCTAAACAAGCGAGCCGAGCGTTTTTCCCAGCAGCATGAGAGCACATCTAAACCACCGGTAGAGCGCAAGGTCGCGCCAGCCGATGCACGCTCGTCAGCCAGTGGTTTCTGCAGGTTCGGTCACCTTGATTTAGGCAAAGAGCGACAGAAAACCGGATTCTCCTGCTGTCGCGACCGACATCTCCACAGCGGATGGCGGGCAAACCAGCCCCGCCATTTGCCGCCGGTTAACCATAAAGAGGAAATGAGCGTCAAAACAACCACAGCGCGCGTTGGCATATTTCAGAACGGCAACATCACTTGAGCTTGAAGGAAACAACCGCCCTGGGGCAAAGCCAATCACTATCGGCCGCTTCAGGAAAACAGTTTGAAAGAAAAATGGTACGGTTGGGGGAATTGAACCTCCGACCTCAGGTGCCACAAACCTGCGCTCTAACCAACTGAGCTACAACCGCACAACGATGATGCGTTTTGCATCGCGGCTGACATAGAAGGCCTGACAGAATTTTGCAAGCCCCTACTTCAACGATCACAAAAAATCATGACAAGGCCGATCGCGGCGACCGTCCGCATTTTTGCCATTAACCGTGCGGACGAAAATGATCCTGCCCGATCTGGACCACAATCGCCATTATTATTAAGAAAGCGTAAATGAGACGATGCGCGGCGGGTCCCTTCGAACCGCAGCACATAGCGATCTGCCTGCAAACCGAACCGGACAGCAAAGCCATGCACACGGCAAGCCCACATTATATTGCATTCGCGACCCATCCTGCGCTGCGTGGCCGATTTCTCACAGGTCAAGCTATGGTGGCTGTCGATGCTGTGAAACACCGTGTTGTCTGGGCAAACGCTGCCGGCGCACGGCTGCTGGGTGGAAAGACCGTCTCTTCGGTGACCGGTCTGGATGCGACCGAGAACATCCTTCTTCGCCAGTTCATGGCCATGGCCGGAAGGCTGAACGAACCGGGTGACAGCCGGAGCTTTACGGTGAACCTTGCACAACGGTTCCGCAGGGTTCCCACCCAGGCTGAAGCGCAATTGTTCGTGCTCGGCGGACGCCGCTATGTTTTGTTCGGATGCGACACCAAACGGCCGGGCGATGTCAGTGAAGACCTGATCGCAGGCTTTGACGAAGACGAGGCGCATCTGGCCCTGGTGGACGCCAGCGGCGCCCTGTCCCGCGCCACGCCGGACTTTGCCCGTACAGGGCTCAACGAGCCTGATATCGCCCGCATCGCTGAAAGCCTGACGGCGGGTGCCGAAAGCTACACCGAGCGTCTGGCGACGACCCATACGGGGATATGGCCCGTTGCTCTCGGTCGTCTTTCCGGCAACCCCAGGCTTTTCCTGATCTTCGTCTCCGAAGAGCTTTCCGGTGAACTGCCTGGCAGCAACCGGTCCACCGAACCGTCCGGCGCGCAAACAGGGACCGGGGTGACAGTGGAGCGCTCGGCCCGCGATGCCATCGCCGCGATCGACGAGAGCCTCGGGGCGCTCGTGCGGCAGACCGTCTCAGGTGTCGATGCCGATGCCGACGTGAAGAACCGGAATGTGGTTGTGCGCAAACGACAGCCCCTGCCCGCAGAAAACCCGGAGCAGCACGACGAAACAACGCTGGACGGCAATGATCCATGCCGCCCGCTTCGCTTTGTCTGGCGGACCGATGCAGAAGGAAGAATTATCAGCGTCTCGGCGGAATTGGCCGCAGCCGTGGGTGCCGATACAGCAACAATCGAAGGTCTGCGGTTCGAAGAACTCGAAACACAACTCGGCGTCGCGGGTGGCAAAGCCATTGCGCAACTTCTCAAGAGCGCGGACACATGGTCCGGCCGCACGGTTGAATGGCCGGTATCCGGCACCGATATGCTGGTTCCCGTAGACCTGGCCGCTCTTCCCACATATTCCCGCGAACGCAGTTTCAGCGGTTTCCGCGGCTTTGGACTTGTCCGTCTCGGAGAGGAGACGGAGGCCCCGCAGCCCAGCCCAAAAGAAGCACGCCCTTCCGCCGCCAAGGAACTGACCGCAGATGAACGCCACGCTCTGGCAGAAATTGCCACGCAGTTGCGTTCCGCCGACGAACCGGAACCACCACAACACCCCGTCACGGCCGTTCCGCCCGAAAACAAGGTATCGCCCCAATCACCTGTCATACGCCGCCGAACGGCGGAGAGTCCGACCGCAGCATTCCGAGCCACAAAACGACCTCTGCCAGCATTGATGCCAGTGCGGACGCTATCGTAATCCAGTCTGGCGAACGCGTTCTGCATACCAATCCGGCGTTTCTTTCCCTTTCCGGCTACGGATCGCTTGACGCAGTCACTGGCTGCCGGTGGCCCCAATGCCTTTGTGGAGCGCGGCGCAGACGATCGGTTGTTCCTGCGCACTGCAGATGGTGGCCGCCTGCCGGTATCCTTCCACCTTCAGGCAATTGCCTGGAACGGCAACCGGGCCCTTGCATTGACATTGAGGCCCGAGCATAACGCCGACGGACAGATCGACATGCCGGTCATCGCCCACAATCATGGTGTCACTGCCGCTCCATCTGATCCGTCGGTCGCGAACCTGTGGCCGGGCGGCGATGCCAAAGAGCTGCACGCAATCCTGGACACTTCCGCTGACGGCATACTGGTTCTCGACGACAAGGGGCTTATCCGCTCGCTGTCCCGATCCGCTCTGGCTCTTTTCGGCGTCGAGGCCGAGGATATGATTGGTGGAGATGCAGGCGTTCTTTTGCCGAAGAAAGCCAAAATGATCTCAAAACCCATCTGGACAGGCTGCTGACAGGCGAGGATGGCGTCCGCATTCAAGAAAGCCTGGAGGTGATCGGACGTGAATCCGGCGGCGGGCTCATCCCGCTGTTCATCAATTTCGGGTACTTGCCGCAGTCGGGCGGCGTCTGCATCATCCTGCGTGACGTAACGGGCCTGAAGCGACGCGAGGACGATCTGCGCGCAGCCAGACGTGATGCCCATGAGGCCGAGGAAGAGCGTGACAGTGTCCGCTCGGCCTTGCGCCACGAGTTGCGACAACCGCTCGACGCCATTATCTCGCTTTCCGAAACGATCAATGAGCAGGCCTTTGGAAGGCTGGGCGACAACCGCTATCACGCCCTTGCCCGCGAAATTGCCACCAAGAGCCGGCAGGCGCGCGGGGTCGTCGGCAGGCTGCTTGGCGAACCGCCGCTGGAAATGCCAGCAGCCGAGCCCGCCGCAATCCCGCCTGCCCCCGAAAGCAAGATGAACGACGAGGACGCATCACAGATCAATGATGCGCTGGCCGAAGCCGTGAGCCTCGTTCAGCCGCGTGCCAATGCCAGACGCATCATCATTCGCGCGGCGCTTTCTCCGGTGCTCGCCCGAACACCGAGCGACCCCGAAACACTGAAGGAAATCGCATTACAACTCCTCCAGGGAGCGGTCCATTTCACCCCTGCCGGTGGCCAGATCGTGGTCTCAACCGCGGTCGCGGCAAGCGGAGAAACGGTTCTGCGCTTCCGTGACAACGGCATAGCCCCGGGCAGACGGCAAAGCGCGGGCGCAAAGTCCGAGGGTAAGGCTGCGGAAAGCGCCCATTTGCACAAGGCCCGTGGACTTGCCGAAGGCTCGGCGCGCGCCTCCTTGTTCATGCAATTCCAAGCGAAGGCATGCTGGTGGAGGTGTTCCTGCCGGAAACCGAAGCAAGACCTCTCCATTATTAGACAGTTCATACCCGCTATCTGCGGCAAGCGGACATATTGCGCATTTTGGCGACAGGCAATAAAACCGGTCGAAACTTGTCAACTTTGGCGCTGCAGGCCGATGGCAGGTGCCGCCCAGACACGACCGGATACAAATGTCCCTCGATAACGCCGAAAGCGCGAGCCTTTCCCGCCCCAGACGGCGACGCGCGCTGCGTCCTTTGCCTCTGGCGGTCGGTGTCATCTGCGCTCTAATGCTGCTGCCGCTGGCGGCGATCTGCTGGCTGGCGTTTTCGTCGGATCTTTCTGCCGTTGTGCATCTCGCAGAAACCGTTCTGCCGCGCGTGGCCGGACGCACCTTGTGGCTTCTGGTTTTAAACGGTGCCGTCACCGGCACCATCGGGGTCGTCACTGCATGGCTGGTGGTGTCCTTCGACTTTCCCTTGAGACGGCTGCTGTCGGTAGCACTTGTGCTGCCGCTGGCCATGCCGGTTTACCTTGCTGCCTATGCCTTCGGTGAGTTCTTCGATTTCACCGGGCCGGTGCAGACCCTTTACCGTTCATTGTTCGGCTTTCAATCGGCGCGAGACTATTATTTTCCGGACATAAGGTCGCTTGGCGGTGTGGTGCTGGTGATGTCGGGCGTGCTCTACCCGTATGTCTACCTCACAGCGCGTTCGGTGTTTTCGATGCAGGGGCGCAATGCAGCCGAAGTGGCGCGCACCCTTGGCGCCGGGCGGTTTCGGGTGTTCCGCACCGTACAGCTGCCAATGGCGCGGCCGGCCATTGTCGTCGGCCTGACGCTGGTGATGATGGAAAGCCTCAACGATATCGGCGCCGTGCAATATCTCGGGGTCAACACGCTGACCTTCTCGATCTATGAAACCTGGCTCAACCGCGGCAACCTCGCGGGCGCCGCACAGCTTTCGGCCATCATGCTAGTCTTCGTTCTGGCATTGATCCTGCTGGAACGGATCGCCCGGCGCAACCAGCGCTACAGCGCAGGCCGTTCTGTCAGCGGACAGGCCGAACGCCAGCGGCTTTCCGGAGCCCGGGCAATCGCGGCAAGCCTTGCCTGCCTGCTGCCCGTGATCATCGGCTTCGCAATTCCCGCGCTTGTGCTCGCCGAGTTTGCGCTCAGAAGGCTCGATGCGTTCATCTCCGCACGCCTTTTCGAAGCCTTGATTACCAGTATTTCGATCTCAAGCCTCGCCGCCGCTTTCGCCGTTCTGTTCGGGCTGACGCTCTCCTATGCGGTCAGAACCCATCCCGGCCCGAAAATCCGCTCCGTGACCCGCCTTGCGTCACTCGGCTACGGCATTCCCGGCACCGTGCTGGCCATCGGTGTACTGATCCCGCTGGCAGGTCTCGATAACGCCGTTGACGGCGCGCTCAGGGCGAATTTCGGCATCTCCAGCGGTCTGCTTCTGTCCGGCAGCGGCTTTGCCATCGTCTATGCCTGCACCGTGCGTTTCCTCGCCATGGCGGAGGGCAGCGTCGATGCCGGTTTCCACAAGCTGTCACCCAGCCTCGACATGGCAGCGCGCACGCTTGGCCGATCGCCGGCAAAAGCGCTCGTCTCCGTGCTGTTGCCGAACATGCGCCCCGCATTGTGGACAGCGGCCCTGCTGGTGTTCATCGAAACACTGAAGGAGCTCTCGGCAACCATCCTGCTGCGCCCCTTCAACTTCAACACGCTTTCCACACTCGTCTACGAGGATGCCTCCCGCGCGCAGGTCGAAAGCGCCTCGGTCCCGGCAATGATCATCATTCTTGCCGGCCTTGTGCCGGTATTGCTGGTCTCGCGCTCGATGGACCGCCGGGCGTGAAAAAGCCGCCACGGGATGCGGCGGCGTTCAAATTCCGGTGATCTGCTGTCAGCCGATCTTCGGTGCCAGCGATCCGTCGGCATAGCGCTTGGCCATATCGGACAACGGTATCGACTTGATCCTGTCGGCATGGCCTGCCGTGCCGAACGCCTCGAAGCGCTCAACGCAAAGCTTGGTCATCGCTTCCATGGCGGGTTTGAGATATTTGCGCGGGTCGAATTCCGCCGGGTTTTCGGCAAAACCTTCCGGATCGCCCCGGTCATCGCCATACGGTTGTCGGTGTCGATATTGACCTTGCGCACCCCGTGCTTGATGCCGCGCTGGATTTCCTCGACCGGCACACCCCAGGTCGGCTTCATTTCACCGCCATACTTGTTGATGATCTCCTGCAGATCTTCCGGCACGGAGGACAGGCCGTGCATCACCAGATGGGTATCCGGCAGCCGGCGGTGGATCTCTTCGATCACCGCCATCGCCAGCACTTCACCATCGGGCTTGCGGGTGAATTTATAGGCGCCGTGGCTGGTGCCCATGGCCACCGCCAGCGCATCCACCTGCGTATCCCGGACGAGACTGAACGGCCTGGTCTGGGTCTGTCAGGAGCTGGTCATGTTCAAGCTTGCCCTCGAAGCCATGGCCGTCCTCCTTCTCGCCCTCACCGGTCTCCAGAGAGCCCAGAACGCCGATCTCGCCTTCCACGGAAACGCCGGCCCAGTGAGAAAAGTCGCAGACGCGCCTGGTCACACCGGCATTGTATGCGTAATCGGACGGCGTCTTGCCATCGGCCTTCAGCGAACCGTCCATCATCACCGAGGTGAAGCCGTACTGGATCGCCGTCATGCAGGTCGGTTCGCTGTTGCCGTGATCGAGATGCATCACCAGCGGAATGTCGGGATAGAGTTCGGCCAGCCCGTCGATCAGTTTTGCAAGGATCAAGTCGTTGGCATAGGCGCGCGCGCCGCGGCTTGCCTGGATGATCACTGGCGATGCGGTCTTCTGAGCGGCCTCCATGATCGCCAGGCCCTGCTCCATATTGTTGATGTTGTAGGCCGGCACGCCATAGCCGTATTCGGCTGCGTGATCGAGCAATTGCCTCAAGGTAACCCGTGCCATAACAAATTCTCCTGTTGCCTGACCAACGCCATAGCCGACGTGGGCCTGAATGTGTTTGCCAAGCGTCAAGCCGTTTCCGGCGCGAATGACTTAATTCTTCAACAATGATACAGCGGGAACAGAAAATCACAAAATTATTTTATAATTATCATATTAATTGTTATTTTAATCGTTTTTATATGTGATATATACCGTAAACTATGGTGTTATATCAAAATTCCGGAAACATCGGATTTAGGACAGAGCTTTGAGAGCGGACGAAAGACGGGCGGCGATGATGGCGCTGCTGATGGAACGCGGCAATGCCAGCGTGGAGGAACTGAGCCAGCGCTTCAGTATTTCCAAGATGACGGTGCATCGCGACCTCGATGAGCTGGAAGCTTCCGGACAGTTGCGAAAGGTGCGGGGCGGCGCTTCCGTTCAGTCCTCTGCGATGTTTCAGGCCGATTTCCGCTACCGCCAGAAGATGGCAGCCAGCGAGAAGGCGCGGATCGCTGCAGCAGCAGCCGAATTCATCGAGCCCGGCATGACGCTGATGATCGACGATTCCTCGACCGCCGCAAACCTCGCCGCCCACCTTCCCCAGCGGCTGCCGCTGACTGTTATATCTAACAATCTGAGTGTTATTTCCGAACTCGCCGGAATGGCCGGGATCGAACTGATGGCACTTGGCGGTCAGTACAGCCGCAAATTCAACGGTTTTTCGGGCTACTGACCGAAGATGCACTTCGCGGACTGAGGGCTGACATCAGCTTCATCTCCGCGTCTGCGATCTATGAGGGCGAGGCATTTCATCAGGACCCCGAAGTGGTTCAGACCAAGCGGCTGATCGTAAAAGGCGCGGAACGCCGCGTGCTTCTGGTCGACCACACCAAATTCGGCCGCCCGGGCCTGCACTTCCTCACCGGGCTTGAGACCTTCAGTGCGGTCCTGACCGGTGACGAACTCGACACCGCGCAGCGTGCGGTCCTGACGGAAAAAGGTGTATCGCTGCATTGCATCGCCACCTGAAATGGTTACATCGGAATGAAGTGGAACGATCCGGGCATGGTGCGATGAACGCAAAGGAAACGATCAGCCTTTACGAGGCCATTGGCGGCAGCGATGCGGTCGCACGGCTTGCCCATCGTTTCTACGCACTGATGGACAGCATGCCGGAAGCCGCGCATTGCCGGGCAATTCATCCCACTGATATGACCGGATCCGAGGCAAAATTTCGCGACTATCTGACAGGCTATCTCGGCGGGCCGCCCATCTATGTTGAAAAGCATGGGCACCCGCGGCTCAAGATGCGCCACATGCCGGCAGCGATCGGGCCGGAGGAGCGCGACGAGTGGCTGCTGTGCTTCCGCCGTGCGCTGGAAGAGACGGTGCCTGACATCAAGCTCAGAGCGATCATCATGCCGCCGATCGAAAAGCTTGCCTACCACATGCAGAACAAGGCCTGACCATGGACAACCTGACGTTTTCCGCCCGCATATTGCTGTTTTTCGGCGGCCTCGCAGGTGCCGCCGGGATCATGCTGGCAGCTGCCTCCTATCACGGCGACAGCGCCGTGCTGCTTTCCGCCGCTCTCATATGCCTTGCCAATGGCCCGGCCCTGATCGGCCTTGCAATCCTGTCGTCACGAACAATGGGGGCGTTGGCGGCGGGCATCATGATGATCTTTGGAACGGCCCTCTTTGCCGGCGATCTGGCCGCCCGAAACTATGCCGGTTTCGGTTTTTCCCGATGGCCGCCCCTATCGGCGGCACATCGGTGATCGCAAGCTGGCTGCTTGTTGCCATCACCGCCTTCATGCCGGCGCGCAAGGGGTGATCGACCTGCGGCCTATTCCGGCGCGCCGGGAATGCGCCCGAACCGCAGCAGATTGCCATGCGGGTCATCGACATAAAATTCCTTCATGCCCCATTCGCGCTCCTCAAAGCCCCGTTCATGCACGATCTTGCGCATCGAGAACTCTGAATAGAGCGCCTCGACCCCGCCGCCGCGAATATAGACTGAGGTGTTCTCGCAAAGAGAGCGGTCGTCCGTCAGCCAGAAGTGAAGCTCGATCCCCGGCCGTCTCAGAATGAGATAGTTATCGGCCTCGTGGACCACGTCCGACAGGCCGAGCTTTTCGCTGTAGAACGCCTTGGTCTCGTTGAGATCGAGAGACGGCAGAACCGGTAATACGGCAATATTGGCCGGATCAGACATTCAGGCCCCCTCGACGCTGGTAAACCCTTCGAACTCAGGATGGCCGAGATAGTTCACCTTGCGCTCACCGGCGTTCTTGTGGGCGTCGCGAAACTGTTCCGATTTGGTCCAGGCGGCGAAGGCTTCCTCGTTTTCCCAGAGCGTGTGCGAGGCATAGAGGGTGTAGCCGTCGTCATCAAAAGTCCTGCCCTTCAGAAGATGAAAGGAGATGAAGCCAGCGAGCTCGGAAAGCCGCGAATCGCGCCCTTTCCAGACGGCTTCGAATTCTTTCTCGGATCCGATGGCAATTTTAAACCGGTTCATCGCAACATACATGTGAGCACCTCAGGCCGTTTCTTTCTCGGGAATAATGTGGTTTCGCCAGCGGGCAAGGTCAATCACCGTGGCTGGACGCCGGCCCTCACCTGCCAGTGTTTTGAATTCAGGAACGGGGAAATCGAGGATGTCGGCCGATTGCTCTTTTGCAAGAGACCGGTTGACCCCGCACAGTGTCAGACCTGCGCATCCGCATGCCCGGTGCAGCCCGATCAGCCCCCATCGTGCCTTTATAAAGGCCGTTGATCAATTCTTGCGCTCGCTCATGGTCTGCAACGCGCGCTCGAGCGAGGATTTCGAACCATTGCGCAGCGGAATAAAGGCCTTCTTGAACTTCTTGCAGCCGCTTTTAACCCGCACACAGGCGTCATGGCTGATACAGTCAATTGGACAGAAAACACAGTCGACCGATGGCAACACCCTGTCGATGCGTGATACGGCTTCGCGCAACCCGCCGTCATGATGGAAAAGCTCGGCGCCGAAATCATCGGCCACCGCCTTAAGGTGGGCGACCCGGCAATCGCGCCCGCCGACATAGAGAAAACTGCGGCCGCTGAGACCTTCCGGCGCCTCGGCAACGAGGGTCACATCCTGCTGTTGCTGGCCTGAATTGCTCCTGGCCGACTTGCGCTTGTTTTTCTTCGCCATTTTCACCCTCCCGGCCTTCGCCGTTTCATTGATGACAGGAGGACATTATAAAACATGACAAAAAAGGTAAAGTATAAATATGACTGGCCTATTCATGTTTTATCAGCAGGTGGATACGAAGCGGCTACATCGCCATGGAAAGCGATCAAACTTCTTTCACTGGCCTTGTCGAACGACCCGCGCTAAAACAACGCAAAATGGAGGCCTTACATGCTCGAAAAGATCGAAGACCTGCCGGACAACATCATCGGCTTCACAATCCACAACGCGCTGAGCGCAAGCGATTATCAGAACGAGTTGCTGCCGGCGCTCGAAAAGCGCAGCACCGTCGATGATGGCCTGCGGCTGATGCTGGTCACAGCCACGGACTTCGCCGGCTCTGATATCGGTTCCGCCATGGGCGGCCAGCCGTTCCGGCGCTCCGAACCGTTGAACTTCAAGAACATCGCCATTGTTAGCGACAATCGCGGCTTCGCCCAGGCTGTCCAGATGTTCGGCATGCTGTTCCACGCCGAAGTGAAGGTCTTCGAGCCCGAACAGGAAGATGCAGCCATCACCTGGCTCCAGACCTGAATCAGCGGCAATAGCGATACCCGCGGCTGCGCTCGATGACATCGAGGTGCATGTGGTCCTGATGGGTCGCGTCGCTGCCGGGTGAGAGAACCGTCGAGAAGAACAGACAGGCGGATGCGCTTGCCGTGCGCTGGAAGGCGCCGGTGAAGCTGCCATCCTCCTTGCGCGGCACCATGTCGACCGTCTCACCGTTCGAAAATGTCAGCGAGCGGATATCAACGGCATTGCCCTTGGCATGTTCGGAAATCTTGCCATCGGAACGGCTGTTGCGGTTGCGGCAGATATAGGTCGAGGCCTGTCGGACTTCTGTCAACTTGGTGCCCGACCCGAAGGCGATTTCCGCTGAAGGCCCGACATAGCCGGAAAGCCATCGGGCAAGCGACAGCGCCGTCTTGCACCGCATCGTTCCGGCCGGTTCCAGCGGCACGCCCTCAAGCGCCATGATGACATTGAGCGGCCGTCCCACCCCGCACCTGCCGGGATCATCGATGGTCTCCAACACCTCGTATTCCACGCCGAGCGCCGTCAGGGCCGCGGTGCAGCGGCTGAATGCACCGTCGTCTTCCATCGGGGGCGCGGGGTCAGCAGGTGCCTTTGGCTCTGCCACTTCTTCTGCAGGTTCCGCTGCTTTGGCCTCATCATCGGCGGCAGTTGGCGCGAGGTCATCGGGGCGCTGTTCCGGTACGGGCGGATTTTCGGGCATGTCGAGACTCATCGTTGAAACGCATAAAGCGACGAGCAACGGGAGCGCAGACATCGTGCGAACAAGCTTCACCTCAATTTCCTCATGATCAATCGTCGAAGTTGAACGCCTGCCCCCTGGCAGAGGTTCCCTCAACCACCCTTTCAGACATGAAAACGCCCCGGCCTTCTTCAAAAGGCCAGGGCGTCAGAAACACTCATTCGGCAAGAACCGGTCAACCCATCGCCTTGACGATGTCCTCGGTCATCTTCTTGGCATCGCCAAGCAGCATCATCGTGTCGTCCTTGTAGAACAGCTCGTTGTCAATGCCGGCATAGCCTGAGCCAAGCGAACGCTTGACGAACAGGCAGGTCTTGGCCTTGTCGACGTCGAGGATCGGCATGCCGTAGATCGATGAGGTCTTGTCATCACGGGCAGCCGGGTTGGTGACGTCATTGGCGCCGATCACATAGGCCACATCGGCCTGCGCGAATTCGGAGTTGATATCCTCCAGTTCGAACACCTCGTCATAGGGCACATTGGCTTCTGCCAGCAGCACATTCATGTGGCCAGGCATACGGCCAGCAACCGGATGAATGGCATATTTGACATCGACACCCTTCTCTTTCAGCAGGTCGGCCAGTTCACGCAGCGCGTGCTGGGCCTGGGCAACCGCCATGCCGTATCCGGGCACGATGATCACCTTGGAGGCGTTTTCCATCAGGAAGGCTGCGTCGTCGGCCGAACCGGCCTTCACGTTGCGTTCGACCTGATCACCGCCGCCAGCAGCAGCAGCCTCACCGCCGAAACCGCCGAGTATGACCGAGATGAACGAGCGGTTCATGCCCTTGCACATGATGTAGGACAGGATCGCACCGGATGAGCCGACCAGCGCACCGGTGACGATCAACGCCATATTGCCGAGCGTGAAGCCGATACCGGCAGCAGCCCAACCCGAATAGGAGTTCAGCATCGAAACCACGACCGGCATATCAGCACCGCCGATGGGCACGATCAGCAGAACACCCAGCACCAGCGCGACGATGACGATCAGCCAGAAATGGATCGGGCTGGCTGTGGCCGAAAGCGACACCATGAACACGACAAGGGAGACCAGAAGCGCGATATTGATCACGTGGCGGGCTGGCAACAGGATCGGCTTGCCGGACATGCGGCCATCGAGTTTCAGGAAGGCAATGATCGACCCGGTAAACGTGATTGCGCCGATCGCGGCACCGATCGCAAGCTCGATCAGCGCCCTGAGATGAATGTCATCCGGCACGCCGATATTGAAGCTTTCCGGCGAATAGAGTGCCGCGGCGGCCACCAGAACGGCAGCAAGGCCGACGAGCGAGTGAAACCCGGCAACCAGCTGCGGCATTGCCGTCATCGGAATGGTGCGCGCGATATAGGCACCGATGCCGCCGCCAATCGCCAGCGCCAGAACGATGAAGACCAGCGCCGAAAAGCCGGGCTTGGCCAGAAGCAGGGTCGTGCCGATGGCGATTGCCATACCGACCATGCCGTACATATTGCCCTTGCGACTGGTCGAGGGGTGTGACAGGCCCCGAAGCGCAAGAATGAAGAGAACCGCTGATACCAGGAACAGCAAGGCTGCGAAATTGACTGACATGTTCTGACCGCCTTACTTTTCCTTTTTCTTGTACATCGCCAGCATGCGCTGGGTTACAAGAAACCCGCCGAAAATATTGATGGCGACCAGAATGAGCGCCACAAAGCCGAAACCGGTGGCAATGCCACTGGCTGAAAGGCCGACCGCCAGAAGCGCGCCGACGACGATGACAGAGGAAATGGCGTTGGTGACGGCCATCAGCGGTGTATGAAGCGCAGGCGTAACCGACCAGACGACGTAATAGCCGACAAACACGGCAAGCGCGAAAATCGCAAGCTGGAACACGAAGGGATCCACGGCTCCGCCTGTGGCCCCGTGGGCAAGAGCGGCCAGCGAACCGTCCTCGAAATTGCCGAGCGTGGTCTTGGCCTGCTCCAGCGAGGTGATCGCCTCATTGATGGAGGTGGTGACATCTTCAAAAGCCATCAGGCCTCTCCCCGGCGGCAGCACCGCCGAATTTCGGATGAACGACCGCGCCTTCATGCGTTAAAAGCGTGGCGGCGATAAGCTCATCGTCCCGGTTGATGTTGATCTCGCCGCTCTCCTTGTCGACCAGCGTCTGGAAGAAGGTGAGCAGGTTCTTGGCATAAAGAAGCGAGGCGGAGGCCGCGATCCGGCCCGGCAGATTGAGATAGCCGACAACCGAAACGCCCTCGACATTGGCAATCTTGTCCGCTTCTACGCCCTCAATATTGCCGCCACGCTCGACTGCCAGGTCAACGGCGACCGAACCGAGTTTCATCGCAGACAGCATTTGACGGGTGACCAGCCGCGGCGCCGGACGGCCCGGAATCAGCGCGGTGGTAATGATAATATCCTGCTTGGCGATGTGTGCAGCAACGAGTTCGGCCTGCTTGGCCTTATATTCGTCCGACATTTCCTTGGCATAGCCGCCTGACGTCTCTGCCGCTTTGAACTCGTCATCCTCGACCGCGATGAATTTTGCGCCGAGCGAAGCAACCTGCTCCTTGGCAGCCGGGCGAACATCCGTTGCCGAAACCACGGCGCCAAGCCTGCGCGCCGTCGCAATCGCCTGGAGACCGGCAACACCGGCGCCCATGACGAAAACGCGGCCGGCAGGCACAGTGCCCGCCGCCGTCATCATCATCGGCATGGCACGGTCAAACACGACCGCCGCCTCAATCACCGCCTGATAGCCGGCAAGATTAGCCTGCGAGGAGAGCACATCCATCGATTGCGCGCGGGTAATGCGCGGCATTAATTCCATGGCAATCGTCGAAATCCCTTTTCGGCCATGGCGCCAAGGGCTTCTTCATTGCCATAGGGATCCATCATCGCCACGACGATCGCACCGTTTTTATAGGCAGCAAACTCATGGGGCTCCGGCCGGCGCACCTTGAAGATCACATCGGCAGAGGATGCCGCATCCGGACCGGCGATTTCGGCACCGGTATTGCGGAACGCATCGTCATCGATCCCAGAGGCAAAGCCCGCTCCCGTCTCGATCACGATGTCGAGGCCGAGCGCTTTCAGTTTTTGACTGTGTCGGGAGAAGCCGCCACACGCGTTTCCGCGCCGGACGTCTCCTTCGGCACAAATAATTTCTTGCTCAAGCTTGTCTCCCAAAGACAGATCGAAACGCGCAACAAAGGGCAACGGCCTAGCGTTCGTTATGCCGCGCTTCGAAGAAAAGAAACGCCCGAACAGGCGCTCAACGAAGAATATAGATGCCGATGGCGCTGATGAGAATGAAAATAATCAAGCTGCTGATAAATCCGAACGGCCCGACGAGCCCGGCAGCCATGGCCACAAGAAGCGCGACGACGAGAGCTGCACCGTATTTGGCGCCGTTCAGGAACTGCTTGTAAGTGTTCGCGTGCTCGGCAAAGTCAACCTCGTCCGCGGGCTGGGCGCTGCCCGTATCAACATTCTGCATAGATCCCTCCTGTGCGATCCGGCATGGCCGGCCTCCCGCGCCATCCGGACAAATGTCCCGTTCATCCCCGAGTTACCACATCATGCCTGCACCGGGCAATAATCCGACGCATACCCGCACACAGGATGAAACAGCGAAAAAGAAATTAGTTTCCGCACTCCGATGCAAAACATGCGCAAAAATACAATCAGACGGCCTTTTTCATCTCATATTGTACCAAAGGCATGTTGCGTGGCCTTGACAACTTCCATTAAGGAAGTCGGACGGTATGGAGGCCCCAAAATGAAACCACTTATAATAATAAGCCGTACCATCGACAGGCTGAACGAATTCATCGGACATTCGGTGTCCTGGCTGCTTCTGATTGCAGTTCTGGTCAGTGCCGGCAATGCTGTAAGCCGAAAGCTGTTCTCGCTTTCGTCCAACGCCATGCTGGAGCTACAATGGTATCTCTTTGGCGCGGTCTTCATGCTGGCTGCCGCCTATGCGCTTTTGCGCAACGAGCACATCAGGATCGACATTCTGTCGTCGTCGTGGAGCAAGCGCACCCGCGACTGGATTGATCTCGTGCTGCATATCATCTTCCTCGTGCCCTTCGCCTCGATGATGATCTATCTCGCCTGGCCGTGGTTCTGGCGCTCGTTTGCGAGCGGCGAACACTCCACCAATGCCGGCGGGCTCATCCTGTGGCCTGCGAAATCCTTCATCCTGATCGGTTTCATTCTGCTCCTGCTGCAGGCCTTTTCGGAAATCATCAAACGCGCCGCCTCCCTCTCCGGACACATCAAGGAAGACGCGGGGCTTTATTCAGACGCCGGCAACGCCGCACACATGATGACTGAGGATATGCCGAATGACTGATCTCATCGCGCATAATCTCGCCCCCATCATGTTCATCACCGTGATGGCGATGCTTTTGCTGGGCTATCCCGTCGCCTTCACGCTGGCTGCCGGCGGGCTCGCCTTCTTCGTTCTCGGCGTTGAGTTCTCTTCGATCTCGCCCGAGATCACCCTGTTCTGGCCGTTGCTGCAATCTCATCCAGACCGTTTCTTCGGCGGCATCATGTCGAACGAGACGCTGTTGGCGGTGCCGTTCTTCACCTTCATGGGCATCATCCTGGAACGCTCACGCATGGCCGAAGATCTGCTGGACACAATCGGCCAGCTTTTCGGTCCCGTTCGCGGCGGCGTCGCCTATGCCGTGGTGCTTGTCGGTGCGCTGCTCGGGGCAACCACCGGTGTGGTCGCCGCTTCGGTGATGGCCATGGGCCTGATCTCGCTGCCGGTGATGCTGCGATACAATTATGACCGCTCCTTTGCCACCGGCACCATCGCGGCGTCGGGCACGCTGGCGCAGATCGTGCCACCGTCGCTGGTTCTGATCGTCATGGCCGACCAGCTCGGCCGCTCCGTTGGCGACATGTATGTCGGCGCACTCTATCCAGCGCTGATGGTGATTGCCGCCTACTGCCTTTACGTCTTCATCATGACGATGATCCGTCCGTCGGCTGCGCCTGCCATGCCCGTGGCGGCCCGCACGCTTGGCAATGGGGTCATCTCCTGTTCGTGATGATCGCGGTCGCCGTCGCGCTCTATTTCGTCGGCTACCATGTGCTGTTCACCGGGCTCGACGAGGCCTGGCGGTTTGTGTCGGCGATGGTCTTCGGCGTTCTCGCCGTCTATCTCGTGGCGATTGCCAATGACCGGCTTAAGCTGAATATCCTGTCGCGGCTCAGCCAGCAGGTCATCATCGTGCTGGTGCCGCCGCTGGCGCTGATCTTCCTGGTGCTCGGCACAATCTTCCTCGGGATCGCGACCCCCACGGAAGGCGGTGCCATGGGGGCAACAGGCGCCCTTCTTCTCGCGCTCGCCAAGGGCCGGCTTGATTTCAAATCGCTGAAGAACGCACTCGACAGCACCACCAAGCTTTCCGCATTCGTGATGATGATCCTGATGGGCGCGCGCGTCTTCAGCCTGACCTTCTACGGGATCAACGGCAATGTCTGGATCGAGGAACTGCTGACCGGTCTTCCGGGCGGTGAATACGGCTTCCTGATCGTGGTCACGATCATTATCTTCATTCTCGGCTGCTTCCTCGATTTCTTCGAGATCGCTTTCATCATGGTGCCGCTTCTGGTGGCGCCGGCGGAAGCGCTGGGGATCGACCTGATCTGGTTCGGCATCATTCTCGGCCTCAACCTGCAGACTTCCTTCCTGACGCCGCCTTTCGGCTTCTCGCTGTTCTACCTGCGCTCAGTGACACCGGTCGGAGAATGGACGGACAAGGGGACAGGCAGGATCATGCAGGGCGTGCGCACGCTGCAGATCTACAAGGGCATCATCCCTATATCGTGATCCAGTTCCTCGCCATCCTCGCAGTGATCTTCTTCCCGAAGCTCGTCACCCACTACAAGGATGACGTGGTAACCGTGGATCCTGATTCGGTGACGATCGAGATGCCCTCCTTCGGTGGCAGCGTGGATGATCCGTTCAATCTCGATTTCGGCGGCGGCGACGGCGGGGCTGATGATCCCTTCGCACTGCCGAACTTCGGAGACAGCCCCTCCGATAGCGGTTCGAACGGAGACAGCCTCAACCTGGACGAGCCGCCGAGCTTGAATTTCAACTGACAGCTCGGTTGTCAGGCAGGCAAAGAAAACCCCGGGAGCTTCTGCTTTCCGGGGTTTCGTTTTTGATTGAATGGTCTTTGTGGCTTACGACAGTGGCTTGATCTGGCCAGCGTTCTGCAGCGCCATCATGAACTGGTCAAAACGGAACTCGCAGGTCTTCAGCCAGCCATAGGCGGCGTTCTTGTATTCGGTCTGATCATTGTAGATTTTCTTGAACGTCGCGTTTTCGGCACCAAGCTCGGCATAGACTTCCATAGCCGCCTCGTAGCAGGCCTGCATGATCTCGGTGCTGTAGCCCTTCATCACCGCGCCGTCGCCGATCAGTTCGCGGATCGCGACCGGGTTCTTGACGTCGTATTTCGCCATCATGTTGGTGTTGGCAAAGGCACAGGCATCATCGAGTGCGGCCTGATAGTGCTTCGGAAGCCCCTGATATTTGGCCTTGTTGAAGAAGCCGTGGATGACCGGGCCACCTTCCCACCAACCGGGATAGTAGTAATATTTGGCAACCTTGTAGAAGCCAAGCTTCTGGTCATCATAGGGACCGACGAATTCGGCCGCATCGATCGTGCCCTTTTCGAGCGCCGGATAGATATCGCCACCGGCAATCTGCTGCGGCACGACGCCAACCTTTTCCATCACGCGGCCCGCAAGACCGGCAATGCGCATCTTCAGGCCCTTCAGGTCCTCAACGGAATTCACTTCCTTGCGGAACCAGCCGCCCATCTGTGCACCGGTATTGCCCGCCGGCAGACCGTAGACGCCATAGGTGTCGTAAAACTCGTTCATCAGTTTGTTGCCGTTGCCTTCATAGAACCAGGCGTTGGACAACCGCTGGTTCAGGCCGAAGGGAATGGCGGTACCGATGGCGAATGTCGGATCCTTGCCCCAAAAATAATAGGAACAAGTATGGGCTGCCTCGACCGTGCCGCTCTGCACCGCATCAAAAGCCTGAAGACCGGGTACGATTTCGCCTGCGGCATAGCACTGAATTTCGAAATTGCCGCCTGTTGCGGCCGAAACGTGATTGGCGATGTCTTCCGCGCCGCCATAGATTGTGTCGAGCGACTTCGGAAAGGACGAGGTCAGACGCCAAGTCACTTTCGGGTTTTCCTGCGCAATCGCAGGGGCTGCAAGCGCGGTTGCCGCAGCGGCGCCAACGCCACCCGCGCCGACCTTTTTGATAAACGAACGACGGTCCATAGATTCCTCCCAAAATATGATGCACCCGCGCACGTTCTCCTCCGGCGGGCGTCCCTGAAAGCAAAGCACTTTGCTTGACGTCTTTCAACTCCCGCCCGCATGTCAACGGGACTTTTGTACGCTGAAACACGGCCCATACGACCATTGTCTAATGGTCTCTGATTGTCTGCCGTTATCGACCGATCAGAATTTGCCATGAGCGGCCCCACGGTTTCATTTGACAGAATACCGGCAAGGCGACATCACTTCGAAAAACAAACGCCGGAGTTCCCATGCCGAAACCGATCGTCGCCGTTCCTGCTGACACCTGTTTTTCCGCGACACCACCTGGCATGCCGCACAGCAGCAATATGTCGGCGCGGCGCTCGATGTGGCAGGCGCGATGAGCTTCATCGTTCCCGCCCTTGGTGACAAGCAGGACATTGACGCCATGCTCGACCGGGTCGACGGGGTGATGATTACCGGCTCGCGCACCAATGTAGCCCCCGCACTTTACGGCAAGGCAGAAGAAGAGCGCGACGGTCCGTTCGACCCCGGACGCGATGCCACCACACTGCCGATGATCCGCCGGGCAATCGAGCGCGGTATGCCGCTTTTGTGCATCTGCCGCGGCATTCAGGAGCTCAATGTCGCGCTCGGCGGCACGCTGGTCAGTGAAGTGCATGAGCTTGAGGGCCGCCATGACCACCGCCAGCCGCAGGAAGGCGACCGCGACGCGCTGTTCGTCATCCGCCAGCCGGTTCATGTGAAGGAAGGCTCCTGCCTGGGCGATATCCTCGGCCCCGGGGAGGTGCAGGTCAATTCACTGCATCGACAGGCCATTGGCGACGTTGCGCCCGCTCTTACCGTCGAGGCCGTCGCCCCGGATGGCACGGTCGAGGCGGTTTCGGTCATCGACGCGAAGAACTTCGCCGTCGGCGTCCAGTGGCACCCGGAATACTGGGCGACAACCGACAACACCTCGCGGAGGCTCTTCGAAGCGTTTGGCGATGCTGTGCGCGCCTATGCGGCTGGCACCAGCCGGGGCTGACGCGCTGTGCCGGTGATATGCAACGCAGGTCAGCGGCGCTTTGCCGTCATCCGCAAGCCGTCATGCATGTTCATGCCCATAAGCGCGATATTGACCGCACCAGAGACGAGTTCGACTGCTTGAACGGCATAAAACAAAGTATCAAACTCACCAGCCTCGGCCTTTGCGGAAAGAAACAGCGCGCACGGTATCAAAACGACAATGCCATTGATGGCAATGATCGGCATGCGTTTGCGCTTTGCCGCCACCAACGGTCCGCGCATTGGCCGCGCAAGGCGAAAACCGGAAAAGCCCGCCAGCGCCAGACAAGGCACCAGCAGTAAAACCCCCAGGGGATCGTGGTCTTGACCATCACGATAAGCGCGGGGCCGGCGAAGGTCTCCGCCAGAATAGTCGACAGCCAGAAAGCGGTGATGGTTGCAAGCGCGAGAGCGCCGGTGATGGGATGAACAGTCTTTAGCATGGTCATACTCCGTTATTTATATAGCATGCTATATATCATTGCATAGCTTGCTATGCAAATGCTAACAAAGCGCATGACCTTTTCAAAAGACAGTTCCGCCGGCTATCTCGCTAATCATCTGGCACGGCTTTTCGAACGCGGACTTGCTGGTCGCATCAGGCCACTTGGGCTGACGACGGGCACCTTTCCGGCGCTTCTGGAATTGTGGGAACATGACGGACTGACGCAGAAGCAGTTGGTGGAACGGCTCGATATCGAGCAGGCGACAATGGCCAACACGCTCTCGCGCATGGAACGCGACGGGCTAGTCAAGCGGGAAAAAGACCCGGAGGATGGCCGCGTGCAGCGCATAAAGCTGACGGAGCATGCCCGCGCCCTGCGCGACCCCGCCATCGCGGCAGCCACCGCCGAGAACGAAGACGCTCTCTTCAACCTTTCGGACGAAGAGAGCGCACAGTTTGTAGGCCTCATGCAAAAGATCATTGCCGCCAGAAAACAGCAATCCTGAAGGACGGCTTCAGACGTTCGGCGGCACCGGCGTTTCCGGCACGGGCGTAACCGGGCGGCCTTCGGCAAACCAGCCCTTCAGATTGTCGGCTACGAGCTGACCCATCGCTCTCCTGGTCTGTACAGAGGCGGAAGCGACGTGGGGCAGCAGGCTGACATTGTCGAAGCCGCGCAGTTTCTCCGGCACATGCGGCTCGTCATAGAAGACATCGAGACCCGCCCCGCCGATCGTGCCGGCTTCGAGGGCGGCGACCAGCGCATCCTCATCGACACTCCAGCCGCGCCCGACATTGACCAGAATACCATTGGGGCCGAGCGCCGAAAGGATATCGGCATTGATCACCTTGTGGGTCTCGGGGTCTTCGGCACAACGCAGATCAGCGTATCGACGGCCTCGGCCAGTGAGGCAAGAGTCGGGTGATAGGCATAGGCGACACCCTTTTTCGGGCTCCGGGTGTGATAGGCAATTTCGACCTTGAACGGCTCCAGCCGACCTGCGATTTCAAGCCCGATCCGGCCGAGACCATAGAGACCGACCTTGCGCCCCTTCACCGAAAAAGGCGAGAGCGGGAAGTTGCCCTCGGTCTGCCAACGACCATCGCGCAACCACGTCTCAGCAGCGTAAAGACGACGAACTGCGTTCAAAAACAGCGCAATGGTGGTATCGGCAACTTCGTCATTCAAAACATTCGGCGTGTGCGTGATGACGATGCCGCGATTTGCCGCATGCTCCGTGTCAATACCGTCATATCCAACGCCCGGACACGCAACGATCTCAAGATTCGGTAAGGCGTCCATCTGTACGCCGGAAAAACCGCCAAAGGCCACGACGGCCCGGATATCGGTTACCTTTTCACCAAGGGCGTCGGGCCCGCCTTCGGGCATTGTTACAAGTTCATAATCGTCTTTCAGCACGTTCTGGATAAAGGGGTTCATATTTTGCGAAAGCATGACTACTGGTTTGGGCATAATGCCTCCCGAATATGTTTTGGCGATTGAAATTCGTGAATAGCGCCCGACTTTACAGCGCAAGATAGCTCTCGGCGGTCTCGCGATGGGGGCCAGTTGACTGGCGGATCCGCATTTCCGGCTTGATGAGATGCATGCCATTGGGGGCATTCGAGCCGGCAAGCCTGTCGAGCAGCGCGCGCGCCGCCAGCCGGCCAACCTCGGCCTGACCGTTCCAAACCGTCGTCAGCGACGGCGTGGAGATCGAGGCTTCCTCCAGGTCGTCATATCCAGTCACAGAAATGTCGGCCCCCGGTGTCAGGCCTGCCCGCGAAATGCCATTCATAAGGCCGATGGCGACCAGATCATTCCAGCAGACGGCAGCCGTGGGTTTTTGCGGCAGGGACAGGAAATGTACGGCCGCCTCGAAGCCGCCCTGTTTGGTGCGTGGCCCGGGAATACGCAGGCCCGGATCAACCGTGATTCCGGCCTTTTTCAACGCGTTGACATATCCGGCATAGCGATCGCGCCCGGTTGACGTTTGATCCGTGCCGCCGATCATCGCGATACAGCGATGGCCTAGTCCGATCAGGTGATTGGTGGCAAGTGCGATGCCGTAGCTGTCATCGCCGCGATAAGTCGGCAGGTCCAGCTCCTCCATGGTACGGGCGACAAAAATCGCTGGCATGTTATTATCCTCGGCGAGCTGGACATCGGCTGGCGGCGTACCGATCGCCGGTGACATGATCACCCCGTCGCCGCCAAGCTGCAGCAGGGTCTCGATGAAATTGCGCTGCTTTTCGACCGAATCGTAGTGATTGGAGAGGATGAAAGTGTGCTGGTTGCGATCAAGCTCGCTTTCGATCGCCTTGAGGATCTCGCCATAGAAGGGGTTCATGATGTCGTGCACGACAACACCGATAATGCCCGAGCGCGAGGTTCTGAGGCTGGCGGCGCGGCGATTGTAGATATACCCCAGAGCGCGGGCCTGTTCCTTGATGCGTTCGCGGGTGGTGGCCGCAACCAGAGGACTGTCCCGGAGCGCCAGCGAGACCGTCGCCGTGGAAATTCCAAGAGATTCGGCGATTGTGGAAAGCTTGACTTTCTGGGCCATGGCATTTCTCCCGATGAATGCACGCGCGCGCTGCGCTTCGGATCCTGATTTAAAATTTTAATTCAAAAATCGTCGAAATTTCAACATAAAAGATAAAATCGGTTTAAATTTCCCATGAAATGATACCGGATGAGATCTGTTGCGGCATAACGACAAGCAGTTTCCGGCCCTGCCTTGCTGCCTGAGGGCATCACCCTTATATAGTCGCAAAATCCTTCAAAGGAACAATCATGACCGACACGCAAGCTGCAAAGCCAATTCCCGTGACTGTACTGACAGGCTATCTGGGATCGGGAAAAACCACCCTGCTCAACCGGATCCTTTCTGAAAACCACGGCAAGCAATATGCGGTTATCGTCAACGAGTTCGGCGAGATCGGCATCGACAATGACCTGATCGTGGAATCCGACGAGGAAATCTACGAAATGAACAATGGCTGTGTGTGCTGCACCGTGCGCGGCGACCTGATCCGGGTTGTCGAAGGACTGATGCGGCGCCCGCGCTTCGACGGTATCATCGTGGAAACCACCGGTCTTGCCGACCCTGTTCCCGTCGCTCAGACCTTCTTCATGGATGACGACGTGCGGGCCAAAACCGCACTCGACGCCGTGATTGCGCTGGTCGACGCCAAACACCTGCCGCTGCGCCTGAAGGACAGCCGCGAGGCTGAAGACCAGATCGCCTTTGCCGATATCGTGCTGCTCAACAAGACCGACCTCGTCAGTGCCGAGGAACTAGCGGATGTCGAAGGTCTGGTGCACGCCATCAATCCGGCCGCCAGGATTTACAGGACAGAGCGCTCCGGCATCGAACTGGAGCGTATCCTCAACCAGAACGCCTTCGACCTGAAGCATGTGCTGGAGGATGATCCGCATTTTCTCGATCACGATCATGATGATCATGTCTGCGGTCCTGATTGCGACCATGATCATCATCACGATCACCATGACCATGACCATGATCACCACCATCATCATGGTCTTTCCGATCATCACGATGTGACGGTGCAGTCGGTTTCGCTCCGCGGCGGCGAACTGGATCCAAACAGGTTCTTCCCATGGATCCAGTCGGTAACACAGAACCAGGGCCCGAGCATCCTGCGTCTGAAAGGCATTATCGCATTCAAGGGCGACGACGAACGCTACGTGGTGCAAGGGGTGCACATGATCATCGAAGGCGAGCACCAGCGTGCATGGAAAGACGGCGAAAAACACGAAAGCCGGTTGGTTTTCATCGGCCGAGATCTTGACCGTGAAAAGCTCGAGAAAAGCTTCCGGGCCTGCGCGGTCCAGAACTGATGCCGAGCGTAGCCCCCTCGACATTGACGACCACGTCATCGCCACCGCCTTTCTGGGCGGCGTTCCGTTCTTCGCCACAGCCGGCGGCGCGGTCCACCGGCTCGATGAGGGCGAAAAGGTTGTGCAGGCCCATGATGGCTTGCTGACCTGTGTGCGCGACCCGTTCAGTCAGACATTGCTGACGGGCGGCGAAGACGGCAGGGTGCTGCGGCTTTCCAAGGATGGCTCGACGGAAGAGCTGGCGAGCGTCCCGCGCAAATGGATCTCGGCGGTTTCCGGCGGGCCGCACGGTGCTGTTGCCTATGCGGTCGGCAAGGAAACCCGCGTGATCGCCAGCGGCACCTCGCACCTCTTCACCGAGGAGCGTAGCGTCGAGGCTGTGACTTTCGCGCCCAAGGGTCTCAGGATCGCGGCCGCGCGTTATAATGGTGCTTCGCTGCACTGGGTCACGGGCACGGCCCCGCCGGTCGAATTGGAATGGAAGGGCGCCCATATCGGAATCGCGTTCTCGCCAGATGGACGCTTCCTCGTGACCTCGATGCAGGAAAACGCCCTTCATGGCTGGAAGCTCGACAGCAAACTGTCCGCCGAGGCGCGGCACATGCGCATGAGCGGCTATCCCGCCAAGGTCAAATCATGGTCGTGGTCGCCGCGCGGCAAGTGGCTAGCAACCTCTGGCGCTCCAGCGGCAATCGTCTGGCCGTTCTCCGGCAAGGACGGGCCTATGGGCAAGGCGCCTCTGGAACTCGGGACCCGTGCCAACATCATGGTCACACAGGTTGCGTTTCATCCGTCCGAAGAAATGCTGGCCATCGGATTTATCGACGGCATGATGCTGGCGGTGCGCATCTCCGACGGCAAAGAAGCGCTGCTGCGCCGCCAGGGCAAGGGCGCCATCACCGCTCTTTCGTGGGATGAAGCCGGCCAACGCCTGGCATTTGCTTCCGAAACGGGCGATTGCGGGATCGTGACGATCTCAGATTAGCCACGCGGCCGCCCGTCGGGATATGCCTTCAAGGCCGCAGCCAGTTCTTCGGCGGGCACCGGCATAGCATTAAAATAGCCCTGCAGGGCATCGGCGCCGTGCGCACAGATCCAGTCCATCTGCTGCTTGTCCTCGATCCCTTCTGCAACGATTTTCATTCCCAGCGCATGGCAAAGTTTGATCGTCGACGCGACAATCTCGTCGCTTTGCGGATCGTTGCCGACACCGGATATAAAGCTGCGATCGATCTTGACCCGGTCAAAAGGAAGCTTTCCAGTTGCCGCAGGCTGGAATAACCGGTACCGAAATCATCCAGCGCAACACGGATGCCCTCGGCCTTGAGCCGCTTGATGTTCATGCGTGTGGTTTCAAGATCGACAACCATCGCCTCTTCCGTCACTTCGATCTCGAGCCTTACCGGCGGGAAACCATTGCCGCGCAATATTTCCAGAACAATAGAAGCGAAATTGCGGTCACACAGCTGAAGCGGTGCAACATTGACGGCGATTGCCGTGGCAGACGGCCATTTCAAAGCATCCTTGCAGGCCTGATTCAGGATCGCGGAAAACAGTACCGGGATCAGCCCGGCCGCCTCGGCATGAGGAATGAAATCGCCGGCACTCAACACGCCAAGTCTGGGATGCCGCCAGCGCGCCAATACCTCGATCATCAGAACATCGCCCGCACTGCAACTGCTGATCAACTGGTAATATGGAACGATCTGGCCCGACGAAAGCGCCTCGGCCAGATCAAGCTCAAGCATGTTTTCGACGGTGGAGCCGCCGTCGATAGCATCTGTGAAGGAAACAATTCGGCGGCGGCCCTCATCTTTGGCGCGGTACATCGCGGTATCGGCCTTTTGACAAGCGTTTCGCGATTGGTGCCGTCTTTCGGATAGAGCGCGATACCGATGCTGATCGACGGAGTGATCTCACGTCCGACGAAAGAGACCGGTCTCGACACTTCGGCCAGCAATCTGGCGGCCACCTGTTCGGTCGTATCCGTCCCGCCGCCATCCTGCATCAAAATCGCGAATTCGTCGCCACCGAGCCGACCGAGAAAATCATCCGGACGCACGCCCTTTTTCAGGCGGTCCGAAACAACCTGAAGCAGCCTGTCACCGGCTTCATGCCCGAGACTGTCGTTGATCTGCTTGAAACGGTCGAAATCGATGAACATCAGCGCAAAACGGTCCGACTGCCGGCGCGCACGGGCCAGTCTGCGCTCGCACTCCTCTTCGAAATACCGTCGGTTGGCGACGCCCGTCAGCGGGTCCTGACGCGCGAGTGCGTGGGCCAGACGCTCGGCCTCGCGACGGCTGGCAACCTCTCTCTTCAAGTCACGTGTACGCCGGAAAAGCAGGATCAGAAGCCCGACGCTCGCCACCATCAAGGCGGTAAAGAGCTCATCGAGTTCCCAGCTTTCATGCGCGCGCGAAAACTCATGAAGACGCTCGAAAGATTCAATGTAAACCAGAACGGCAACAACAAGTACGCCGACAACGAGCGCTATCACGATATCGCCACGCATCTTCTCGTTCAGTTTCGATATCCTCAACCCGACACCCTGACATCGAGATCTATCGATGTTCGTTGTTGTTATTTTTCGTCCGCAGATTGCGATGGAAACCAGAACCACGCGCTTTACTCAACGCTGGATATGATAGAATACCCAAAAAGAGAAAAGCCGCAGCAAAAATGCCGCGGCCGAAACGAAGTAACAGAATAATCAGGGCCGATCAGCCCGGGAATACAGTTTCGTTCAAATGCGTGAGCTCGTTCATCATCTGCTCGATAGCGCTCTTGTGCTCACGGTGGCCAGCATCATCCAGCTCCTTGCGCAGAGATTTGATACGATGCTCGATCGCATCCGAAGCCTCACCGATCGGCACGGCGGTTTCGGCCAACAACGTGCAGGAATCGCCCTGGATATCGGCAAAGCCGTGAAACACCAGAAACTGAAATTCCTTGCCATCGCGGTTTTTGAACTTCACCATGCCCGGGCGAACCGTCGTCATGGTCGGCGCGTGATCCGGCATGACAGTCATTTCGCCTTCCGCCGCGGGAATGACGACAGCATCCGTTTCCGCGGAGGCCAGCAGCTTTTCGGGGTCACCAGCTCGAAATTCAGCATGTCAGCCATGACGTTCCTATCTTTTGTCTCAACAAATCACCGCAACCAAAAACGGGCGGCAGCAAGTCCGCCCGAGAAAAATCAAGCCGCTTCGGCGAGTTTCTTGGCCTTGGCGACAGCGTCGTCGATCGTGCCGACCATGTAGAAGGCGGCCTCCGGCAGATGGTCATACTCGCCTTCGACCAGCCCCTTGAACGAGCGGATCGTGTCTTCGAGCGAAACCAGGATCCCCGGCGAACCGGTGAAGACTTCGGCAACGTGGAACGGCTGCGACAGGAAGCGCTCGATCTTACGGGCGCGGGCAACCGACAGCTTGTCTTCTTCGGAAAGCTCGTCCATGCCGAGGATGGCGATGATGTCCTGAAGCGATTTGTAGCGCTGCAGCGTTGATTGAACGGCACGGGCAACAGCATAATGCTCCTCACCCACGATCAGCGGGTCCAGCATGCGCGATGTCGAGTCGAGCGGGTCAACAGCAGGATAGATACCCTTTTCCGCAATCGAACGCGACAAGGTCGTGGTCGCATCCAAGTGAGCAAACGACGTTGCAGGCGCCGGGTCGGTCAGATCATCGGCGGGCACGTAAATGGCCTGAACCGAGGTAATAGAACCCTTGGTCGTCGTTGTAATGCGCTCCTGCAGGGCACCCATGTCGGTCGCCAGCGTCGGCTGATAACCCACAGCAGACGGGATACGACCGAGCAGAGCGGAGATTTCCGAACCGGCCTGGGTGAAGCGGAAGATGTTGTCCACGAAGAATAGAACGTCCTGGCCTTCATCGCGGAAGTTTTCCGCAATCGTCAGACCTGACAGTGCAACACGGGCACGCGCACCGGGCGGCTCGTTCATCTGGCCGTAAACCAGCGCACATTTCGAACCTTCGGCCGAACCGTTGTTTTCAGCCGGATCGACGTTCACGTTGGATTCAATCATTTCGTGGTAAAGGTCGTTACCTTCACGGGTACGCTCACCAACACCGGCGAATACGGAATAACCGCCGTGCGCCTTGGCGATGTTGTTGATCAGTTCCTGAATCAGAACCGTCTTACCAACGCCGGCGCCGCCGAACAGGCCGATCTTGCCGCCCTTGGCGTAAGGCGCCAGAAGGTCGACAACCTTGATGCCGGTGACGAGGATTTCCGATTCCGTCGACTGATCGACATAGGGCGGGGCTTCCTGGTGAATGCCGCGCTTTTCCTTGGTGACGATCGGGCCGACTTCATCCACCGGCTCGCCGATGACGTTCATGATGCGGCCAAGCGTCTCAACACCAACCGGCACCATGATCGGAGATCCGGTGTTTCTTACTTCCTGACCACGAACCAGACCTTCGGTCGCGTCCATAGCAATCGTACGAACTTCGTTTTCGCCGAGGTGCTGTGCAACCTCAAGAACGAGACGGTTGCCGTGGTTATCGGTTTCAAGCGCATTCATGATGGGGGCAGTTCGCCGTCAAAGGCGACGTCCACAACGGCGCCAATAATCTGCGTCACTCTACCTTTAGAGGCCTCAGCCATGATAAAACCCTCTTTTCAAGCTCTTACAGCGCTTCCGCGCCGGAAATAATTTCAATCAGTTCCGTGGTGATCTTTTCCTGACGCTGACGGTTATAGGAAAGCGTCAGCTTGTCGATCATCTCACCGGCGTTGCGCGTCGCATTATCCATCGCCGACATCTTCGCACCCATCTCGCCAGCGGCATTTTCCAGTAGAGCATGGAAAACCTGCACGCGAATATTGAGTGGTACGATTTCGGAAAGGATGGATTCCGCATTCGGTTCATAGTCGTAAAGAGCCGATTCTGAACGCTCTTCCTGGCCTTCGGGCGCAGCAGACGGAATAAGCTGAAGACCTGTCGGAACCTGCGAGATCACCGACTTGAATTCGGAATAGAACAAGGTGCAGACGTCAAACGCACCCTCTTCGAACATTTCCATCATGCGATTGGCGATATCCTCGGCGTTCTCAAAACCGATCCTGCGCACTTCACGCAGGTCGGCACGCTCAACGATAAGTTCACCGTACTCACGACGCAGCGCATCATAGCCCTTGCGGCCGACGCAGAATATCTTGACGGTCTTGCCTTCGGAAATCAGCTTCCGTATGTGCAGCCGCGCGTGACGCGCGATCTGCGAGTTGAAGCCGCCGCAAAGGCCGCGTTCTGCCGTGCAGACCACCAGAAGATGGACGTCGTCCTTGCCGGTGCCGCTCATCAGCTTCGGCACTTCTTCACCCTCGCCGACTGCAGCCGTCAGATCAGCCATGACCGTCGCCATACGTTCGGAGTAGGGCCGCGCATTTTCCGCGGCCTCCTGTGCGCGACGCAGCTTCGCCGCGGCGACCATCTGCATCGCCTTGGTGATCTTCTGCGTCGCCTTCACCGAGGCAATGCGAAGCTTCAGATCTTTCAATGAAGCCATGGGTATTCAATCCCCGCTAAGATTACCTGGTTACTTGGAGAAGTTCTTGGAGAAGGCTTCGATTGCCGCCTTCAACTTACCCTTCAGATCGTCGCTCAGCGCCTTTTCGGTGCGGATGCCGTCCAGCACGTCACCGGCTTCGCCACGCATGTAGGACAGCAATCCCTGCTCGAACTTGCTGACATCACTAACCGGGAGCTTGTCGAGATAGCCGTTAACACCGGCAAAGATAACGACGACCTGCTCTTCGGTCTTCAGCGGAGAGAACTGCTGCTGCTTCAGAAGCTCGGTCAGGCGCGCACCACGGTTCAGAAGACGCTGGGTTGCAGCATCAAGGTCGGAACCGAACTGGGCGAAGGCCGCCATTTCACGATACTGGGCAAGCTCACCCTTGATCGAACCCGCAACCTGCTTCATCGCCTTGATTTGCGCCGACGAACCAACGCGGGACACCGAAAGACCGACGTTCACCGCCGGACGAATACCCTGGTAGAACAGGTCGGTTTCAAGGAAGATCTGGCCATCGGTGATCGAGATCACGTTGGTCGGGATGAACGCCGAAACGTCGTTGCCCTGGGTTTCGATGACCGGCAGAGCCGTCAGCGAACCGCCGCCGCGCTCGTCCGAGAGCTTGGCAGCACGCTCCAGAAGGCGCGAGTGCAGGTAAAAACGTCACCTGGATAAGCTTCACGGCCCGGCGGGCGACGCAGAAGTAGCGACATCTGACGATAGGCAACCGCCTGCTTGGAAAGGTCATCATAGGCGATCAGGGCATGCATCCCGTTGTCGCGGAAATACTCGCCAATGGCGCAGCCGGCGAACGGCGCGATGTACTGCATCGGCGCCGGATCGGAAGCCGTTGCTGCGATCACAACAGAGTATTGCAGCGCGCCGCGCTCTTCCAGCGTCTTCACGAACTGGGCAACGGTCGAACGCTTCTGACCGACAGCCACGTAGACGCAGTAAAGCTTCTCGCTGTCAGGGCCGCTGTCGTGAATTGGCTTCTGGTTCAGGAAGGTGTCAAGAATGATCGCGGTCTTGCCAGTCTGGCGGTCGCCAATGACAAGCTCGCGCTGGCCGCGACCGATCGGGATCAGGGCATCAATGGCCTTGAGGCCTGTCGACATCGGCTCATGAACAGACTTCCGCGGGATAATCCCGGGCGCCTTGACGTCCACAACTGCGCGGGTATCGGACGCGATCGGCCCCTTGCCGTCAATCGGATTACCAAGACCGTCAACAACACGGCCGAGAAGGCCAGGGCCGACCGGAACATCAACGATTGCACCAGTCCGCTTGACAACGTCACCTTCGCCGATCTCACGGTCAGAACCGAAGATAACGACACCGACATTGTCGCTTTCAAGGTTGAGCGCCATACCGCGCACACCACCTTCGAACTCGACCATCTCGCCGGCCTGGACATTGTCGAGACCATAGACACGGGCGATGCCGTCGCCGACCGAAAGCACCTGACCGACTTCAGAGACTTCGGCCTCATCGCCGAAATTTTTGATCTGTTCTTTCAGAATTGCGGAAATTTCCGCGGCCCGGATATCCATCAGCCAACCTCTTTCAGTGAAAGCTTAAGTTTGGAGAGTTTCGTGCGCAGTGACGTATCGATCTGACGCGAACCGACCTTGACGATCATTCCGCCGAGAAGCGACGCATCTTCGGTGATCTGAAGGGTCACATCCTTACCCGTCACATCAGCCAGCGCAGTCTTCAATTCCTGTTGTTGTTCGTCTGACAGGGCATGCGCCACTGCCACTTCAGCCGTCGCCTGTCCGCGATGGGCAGCAACCTCGCCGCGATAGGCGGAGATCATGCCGGGTAGCACAAAGAGACGGCGATTTTCCGCAACCAGCTTAACGAAATTGGCGACATAGCCGCCGATCTTGACCTTGGCGAAAATCGCGACCACCGCCTTCAGCTGTTCATCAGAACTGAAAACGGGACTCATCACCAGACGCCTAAAATCGTCGCTTTCGTTCAACAGCGCTTCGACTCGGTCGAGATCGGCACCCACGGCGTCGATGCTGTCTTCATCCTTGGCAAGTTCGAACAGAGAGACAGCATAACGCTGTGCAACGCTCGAAACAGATTGGGATAGGTCTGCCACAGGCACAAATTCCCTTAAAAATCGGCTCGGGCCGTGTCGTGACCGGCGTTGCCCGAAGCCTCTAAAAACTCACAATATCCCCGGGAAACAGCAAAAAACTATGCTGGCCCTCCCAATAGTCGGGGTTCGTCTAGCACAGGTAAAAGCGACTCGCAACACGCTCAAAGCCCGTTTAAAGCATTGGCGTTCGTTTCTTGTCACAAAGTCGAAAATCCTTGAAACACAGTGCTTTTGAAAGCTTTCAGCCTCAAGCCCAACCAAGGCCGTAAAGCAGCATGAATACACCCGCTACCGCCTGGCTGACAAGAAATATGCCGCCCTTGATTGACCGGCTCCCGGTCGACCCCATCCACAACAACCTTGTCAGGAATCCGAAAATCAGCGCCAGACCAAAGGTCCGGTAGATCATAGGCTGATCGAACAGCAGCGCCATCAGCGACATCGCCGCATAGGTTCCTCCGATCATCGAACGGATGTGAATGCTCGCTCCGCTCTCTTCTTTCAGCCCTGAAAAACCTGCCACACCCAAGAGCTTCAGCGGCGCAAGCGCCACCACAAGCCCCCAGATCAGGATGACGACAGCCATGAACAAGGCGACCTGTCCGACGAAACTCTCCGGCCAATAAAAACTCATCTGGAAGATCCTTCCCATTTTCGGCGCGGCTCCCCGCGCTCTCAACGTCAATCTATCTAGAGAAAGCTCTGTGGGTCAATGTCAAGCTGCACCCGGACTGAGCCACGTTGTCGCGGTCCGTTTTCGAGCATCTCCCTCAAATAGGCCTGGATATCGTCCGCCCGGCTGCCGTGAACGAGCAGGCGGAAACGGTAGCGTCCGCGCACCAGCGACAGCGGTGCTTCCGCCGGGCCGAGCACGGAGATCGAGCGCCCGGCGGGTGCGGCCCCGCGCAATCCGCGTGCATGGGCCTCTGCATCGCCACGATTATCGGCGGAAATGATAACGGCCGCGAGCCTGCCAAAGGGCGGCAGCCGGCTCTTTTCGCGTTCGGTGATCTCGCGTTCATAAAACGCATCCGCCTCGCCTGAGACAATCGCCTGCATCACCGGGTGCGCCGGTTGATAGGTCTGGATCAACCCCTTGCTCGCAAGACCCGTCCGCCCTGCCCGCCCGGTGACCTGCGCCAGAAGCTGGAAGGTGCGCTCGGCAGCACGCGGATCGCCATTTGCAAGGCCGATATCGGCGTCAACAACGCCGACGAGTGTCATCATCGGAAAGTTATGCCCCTTAGCCACCAGTTGCGTACCGATGATGATATCAGCTTCGCCGTTGGCAACAGCCTCAAGCTCGAGCCGGAGCCGCTTGACGCCACCGGCCATATCCGATGACAGAATGATGGTGCGCTTTTCAGGAAAGTGCTGCTCGACCTCCTCGGCGATCCGCTCCACCCCCGGCCCGCAGGCGACGAGGTGATCAAGCGTGCCGCACTCAGGACAGGCTTCCGGCACAGGCTCGGCGTGGCCGCAGTGATGACACATCAGCCGCCCGCGAAACCGGTGCTCAACCAGCCAGCTGGAACAATTGGGGCACTGAAAGCGATGACCGCAAACCCGGCAAAGCGTCAGTGGCGCATAGCCGCGGCGGTTCAGGAACAACAGCGCCTGCTCGCCGCGACCGACAGTCTTTTCCATCTCCGACAGAAGAACCGGGGACAGAAACCCGCCGCGCGCGGGCGGCCTACGCCTCAGATCAATCGTTTTCAGGCTCGGAAGCGCAGCCTCGGCGAACCGGCCCGGCAGGTGAATACGCTGATAACGCCCGGCAAGCGCATTGACCTGACTTTCGACCGATGGCGTGGCAGAGGCGAGCACGGCAGGAAAGCCGCCGATTCGGGCCCGCACCACCGCCATGTCGCGCGCATTGTAGAACACGCGGTCTTCCTGCTTGTAGGCGGTATCATGCTCCTCATCGACCACGATCAGGCCGAGATCCTCGAACGGCAGGAACAGCGCCGAACGCGCGCCGGCGACGACACGGATCGCCCCTTCCGCAGTCTGCCTCCAAACCTTTTCACGCATGCGCGGCGGAAGATCGGAATGCCATTCGCCTGGGCGCGCTCCGAAACGCGCCTCGAACCGGTCCAGAAAACTGGCAGTCAGCGCGATTTCCGGCAGAAGGATCAGCACCTGTTTGCCCTTACGCAGGGTTTCGGCCAAGGCTTCGAAATAGACCTCGGTCTTGCCCGAGCCAGTCACGCCGTCGATCAGCGACACATGGAATCGATCCGCCGCGACAGCCTGGCGCAACTCCCCGGCGGCCTCCCCTGATCGGGCGAAAGACCAGGCGGCGCATAATCGGGATCGGGCATGCCGAAAGCCGGCGGCGGGGGCAGAAACACGGTATCGAACACCCCTGCTTCATCATCGTCTCGACAACGCTGGCGCTGACGCCCGCCGCGCGCGCCAGCCCGAGACGGGTCCAGCCGGCGCCGTCCTCCGCCAGTTCCAGCACCCGCTTGCGTGCCGGCGTCATACGTTCCGGCACGGTTCCCGTCAGCGTCAGCCCCTCGACCATCGGCTCCGGTTCAAGGGCCGCTGGCGCGCGCACGGCCATACGTGCAACGAGGCCCGGCGGGGTCAGCGTGTAGGCGGCAACCCAGGAAATGAAGCGGCGCATATGCTCGGCGACCGGCGGACAGTCGAACACGTGCTCAATCGGCCTCAGCTTCTTAGGGTCGACATTGTCGCCCGCTTCATCCCAGACAATACCGATCATCTTGCGGGGGCCAACAGGCACCTGAACCACAGAGCCGGGCTGTACCGCCATACCTTCCGGAACGGCATAGGAATAGGGGCCCGCCACGGGTAGCGGCACCATAACGGGTACGCTGCGCACCACCGCAGGATCGATGCGTTTTCCAAAAAGGTCGAGCAGATCTCGGGTCATGGCTGGCAAGCTTGCCTGCCGCATCCTCTAAAGTGAAGCGGAGAATTCAAGATGCGTCCGACACGGCCGGAGCGGGTTTATTCTTTTCCAGCACAAAGGCAGCATCAGGATCGCCAGCCAAAGCATGCACGGTGTGATGCTCAAGGGCTGCGGTCACATCAGCCGGCTCGCCCTGCAGTTCTTCGGGCATGATCATGTTGCCAATGGTGAAGTCGAAACGGTCGCCCTTCTTGTTCAAAAGCTCGTGGAAAACCGTCATGTCGCGCAGTTCGGTCGACCACTTGGCGAACCAGTAGAACAGGCCGGAATTGCGCGCCTTCAGATGTACCGGCAGGATTGGCAGGTCGTATTTGCGCGCAAAACCGATGGCTGACGTCTTCCAGGGGCGTTCGTTGAGCTTGCCATCCGCCCAATAGGCAATGCGGCCGGAAGGAAACAGCACCATCGCCTTTTCTTGTCTGATGGCGTTGTTGGTGATCTGCAGGGTCTCGCGGGCCTTGAGCTTGCTCTTGAACTCTTCGCGCCATTCAACCGGGATGATCATTTCCACCAGACGTGGGTTCACGCGCACGGCGTCCCTGTTGGCGAAGAACATCATGTCAGGGCGACGTGCTTTCAGAAGATCGAAAACCGCAACACCGTCGGCAATACCGGTCGGATGGTTTGAGACCATCACAAAGCCACCCTTTTCAGGGATACGCTCGCCGCGGACGCAGCTGATGTCGAGCTTCAGCCGGTCGGAGATATATTCAAAGACCTGATATCCGTCCATGGACTCGACATCATTGGCAAAATCGATCGCCTTGCCATAGCCCAAAAGGAGATGAAGAAACGGCCGCATGACCGGCCAGAACGGATTGTGGACAATCTTCTGGCCGCGCTCGGCGATCAGCGTGTCGACGATGTGCCCCGGCTGCCCCTGAGAAACAAGCGCCACAGTCTCAGCGAACTGCGCCAGAGCGGATGATGAATCACGACGCGCCATATGTATTCCTGCTATTGCTGAGCGGCCTATATCGCAATTCTGTATGAAAAGACAATGACACCTCCCGGGCCGTTTAGCGTTTTTAAACTCAATTTACTGTAAAATCGCAACGCCGCAAGAAGTTCCGACAAGGGGGCCCCATGGCCGACATATTGGTGCCTGCTGATGATGCATTGCTTGAATTGCGTCAAGAGTGGCTGCGGACGCTGGCTGGCGAGCGCAGGCTTGCGGCCAAAACAACCGAGGCCTACGAGCGTGATACACGGCAGTTCCTCGCCTTTCTGTGCGGCCATATCGCAAGGCCGGTCAGGCTTAATGATATTGATTCGCTGCGGCCGGCCGACGTTCGGGCCTATCTCGCCTACAGGCGGCGAAAGGGTGCACAAGCACGCACGCTTGGCCGGGATCTGGCTGGGATACGATCATTTCTGCGGTGGCTGGAGAAACGCGGGCTTGCCAATGCCGCAGGCGTCAGGGCCATGCGTGCACCCAAGCAGCCGAAATCCCTGCCAAAACCATTAAGCGCTGAGGAAGCGCTTGCCGTCGCGGGCAAGGAGGCCCAACTGGCGGAAGAACCGTGGATTGCGGCGCGCAACACAGCTGTTTTCTGCCTGCTCTACGGCTGTGGATTGCGCATTTCAGAGGCCATCGGGCTGACACCGGAGGCTTTTGCAGGGGGACCGAAAAGCCTGAGGATTACCGGCAAGGGAAACAAAACCCGCATCGTACCGCTGCTGCCAGCAGCCCTTGAGGCGGTTCAGCGCTACATCGCGCTCTGTCCTTACCATCTTGGTGAGGACGGGCCAGTTTTCCGCGGTCTGCGCGGGAAAACACTACAGCCGGCGATTATTCAACGGGAAATGCAGGCCATGCGCGGTGCGCTCGGCCTGTCGGACAAGGCAACACCGCATGCTCTGCGCCACTCGTTCGCTACACACCTGCTGGCCGCAGGAGGCGATCTCAGAACCATTCAGGAACTGCTGGGACATGCAAGCCTGTCGACCACCCAGGTCTACACCGGCGTCGATACCGGTCGGCTTTTGGAGATCTACGACAAGACGCATCCACGCGCCTGAAAACTAGACGCTAGCAGGCCCCGCCTGCTGAAGCGGGGCCCAGCGACGAATGCCATCAGGCGTTATTGTCATAGCTGAAGCTGATCAGCTCGGGCGTGCCGTTGGGGCGAACCTTGAAGGTCTTTGTCGCCTGCCAATTGGGTCCGTTGCTCACCGTCGTGGAGAATGTGTCGCCTGGCATGGAGAGCTGGGCAATATCACGGTCGGCGGTCGTAACCTTCGGTCCATACCAGCTTGGATTGAGCGGCTGGCCGGCAAAGGCGGCACCTGCACCAACCATCATTGTTGCAAGCGAGAGTGCGATTATCTTTTTCATCGGATCTGTCCTTGGGTTGCTTCAGTCTTCTTTTGAAACTGGGAAAGGGTCGTCCCTAACCATCCAGACAATACACCCGACGACCATCTTGTCGGTACTCAATTCTCTGTAATGAATCCATTAAATTACTGTAAATATTACATTTTTCTAAATTGCACCCAACAAAATACGATTGCAGGTCATCGCTGCTGCCGAGACGGCGGCCGCGCCGCGATAGCTGCTCCCAGACCAATCATCACAAGGCCGCCGACCTCTATACCAGAGGGAATGTCACCGAAAATAACAACGCTCCACAGCGCGGCAAAGACGAGATAGGCATTGTCAAAAAGGCCGACCAGTGGCGCCGGCGCATCCCGATAGGCGGCAGCAACACCGGTGGTGATCGCAACCAGAAAAACAGCGAGCAGCACAATCATGGCCCAGTCGGCCATAGCTAGAGGACGCCATGCCGTCAGCATGAAACCATCCCCTCAACTGCAGGAAAGACAAGCAGACCGACCATGGCCACAGCCCCGCAACGGCGAGAGACAGGTTGAGATTGAAGGCCATGGCAAAGGCGCCTCGCCACGGCATTTGCTCCAGGTGAGAATCGCCGCGAGCGCATAGAAAACAGCCGCAAGCAACGGCAACAGCACAAAGGACGAGAACTGCCCCGGCAGCAGGGTTTACGCTGACGACGACACCGGCGAGAGCCAGGACAATCGCACACCAGCGCACAACTCCCACAGGCTCGCCCAGCAGCAACCGGGCCATCAGTGCCATTAACAGCGGCGCCGTATAATAGCAGGCCGCTGCCAGCGACAAAGGCAGCTTCGGCAGGGACGCATAGTAGCAAAACCACATGGCAACGAGGCAAAGGCTGCGCGCCGTCACCCATCCGGCATGCCGCGGACGCAAGCGAACGCCGCGTGCAAACAGGCTGATGCCGAGCCCCAGCAGCAGCGCCGCAACAAACGACCGCAAGAAGATCAGTTGCGCAAGACCGAAGCGGACACCGGAAAGCTTGACCAGCGCATCGGAGAGCGACAACAGAAAGACCGAGGCGGTGATCAGCGCGATACCGGCTCCCGGTCCTGCGGCGAAAATCTGTCCGAACTGTTTGCGAGGCATTCCTGATGCAAACAGGATTCGCCGCGCGATGAATAGTCAATTCTTCTGAAGTACAGGATCAATCTCTTGAATGACACCGGCGCCCCCTTGGCGTCCGGCTGAAGTCTCTTCGAACTTCCGCCAGGCCAGTCAGCCAGTTGTCATCCGTTTGAGGATGCCTGTCTTCCAATAGAACTGGTGCACCGCCACCGCGCCGACATGAGCGACAATCAGGATCCACATCAGAAGTTTCAGCACACTGCCATGAACCTCCGCGGCGCCCGAAATGCCAAGGTAATAGCCGACCATGCCCGAAAGCGGCATGACAATAAACAGCAGATAAAAGCTCCAGTGGCCAATGCGCGAAAGTGTGCGAAACAGCGGAGGCTCCCCTCAGGCTCGGCGGGAACGCCCTGAAGGAAGCGCAGTCCCAACCTTAAAAGCGCCAGAACCAGCACTGCAATGCCGACATAAGCATGGATATTCGCCGACGCGACCACATCCGCAGAAACCGCCTCACCGCCGAAATGAAGCCGAGCCCAATGCTCCATGCCATCAGAGAAAATCAGGTTGAAGAAAATCAGCAGTGCGACCGTCCAATGCAGCAAACGCTGGCTGATCGAAAAAGAAAGAGGAGTTTTTGACACTGGATTTCCCTCTATAGTCAATGGGTTAACCTGCTACCTCAATAAACAAAATGCGGCCTGCCTAGCAAGCCGCATCTTCATCACTTTCTATGTCACAGTCTGGACCCGGCGACCGCCTTACATATGGATCGGCTTGAAGAAGGCGCCGAGTGCAGCTTCCTTGACCGCTTCCGACATGGTCGGGTGGGCGTGGCAAGTGCGGCCGAGATCTTCCGAAGAACCGCCGAATTCCATCAGCACCGCAGCCTCGTGGATCATTTCGCCGGCGCCGAAGCCGACGATGTGAACGCCGAGCACGCGGTCGGTTGCCTTGTCGGCCAGCACTTTGACGAAACCGTCGGTTGCTTCCATCGCCCGCGCACGACCATTGGCCATGAACGGGAACTTGCCGACATTGTAGGCAACGCCGTCCTTCTTCAGCTCTTCTTCGGTCTTGCCGACAGAGGCGACTTCCGGCTGAGTGTAGACCACGCCCGGGATCACATCGTAATTCACATGACCGGCCTGACCGGCGAGGATTTCGGCAAGGGCAACGCCCTCATCTTCGGCCTTATGCGCCAGCATCGGTCCCTTGACCACGTCGCCAATCGCGTAAATGCCGTCGACATTGGTCTTGAAGTGACCATCGATTTCGACGCGGCCGCGATCATCCAGCTTGACGCCGGCGTCTTCCAGACCGAGGCCTTCGGTATAAGGCTTGCGGCCGGTGGAGATCAGCACGATATCGGCTTCGACGGTTTCGGCATCGCCGCCCTTGACCGGCTCGAATGTGACCTTGGCGCCCTTCTTGGCCTTCTCGACAGCCGTCACCTTGGCGGACAGCTTGAAATCGAGACCCTGCTTGGCGAGCATTTTCTGGAACTGCTTGGAAACCTCTCCATCCATGCCGCCGAGGATCTTGTCCAGGAACTCGACAACCGTGACCTTGGCGCCGAGACGCGACCAGACCGAGCCAAGCTCAAGCCCGATAACGCCGCCACCGACGACAATCATGTGCTCCGGCACCTTCTTCAGCGCAATGGCGCCGGTCGATGACACGATGGTTTCCTCATCAATATCGACATCGACGCCCGGAATACCGGCGACATCGGAGCCAGTGGCGATCACGACGTTCTTGGCCTCAAGTTCTTCGGTCGAGCCATCGTCCTTGGTGACCTGAACCTTGCCGGGGGCAAGGATCTTGCCGGTGCCCTTGACGCCGTCGATCTTGTTCTTCTTGAACAGAAAGGCAACCCCCTCGACATTCGACTTCACCACCGCGTCCTTGTGGCCCATCAGCTTTTCATGGTCGAGTTCGACGCCGGAAAGCTTGATACCAAGACTTTCCATGCCGTCGGCTGCATGCGCGTAGGTCTCGGAAGCATGCAGCAGCGCCTTGGAGGGATGCAGCCAATATTGAGGCAGGTGCCGCCATAGGTGGCGCGCTTTTCTATCACAGCGACCTTCAGGCCGAGCTGCGAGGCCTTGACCGCGCAGACATAGCCGCCGGGGCCGGAACCGATTACGATAAGATCATAGGACATCAGATTTCCTTCTCTTTATTGAGGTCATCGCCGATGCGAAGGATGGGCGCTGGATGACCGTGTTTGTAGAGGCCGGAGGCCGAATTTCAAATCGCCGCTCAGCCCGCCTTCTCCGTTGCCAGTTTCAACCCGAAAGCGATAAAGACCGCGCCGCTCGCGCGATTGATCCAGACACTGGCCCTTTCAAAGGCCGTGCGCATGCGCGGTGTGGTCAGAAACAGCGAGACGCCAATGAACCAGGCGATGAGGCACGATGCCATAACGAGGCCGTAGCCGAATTTTACCCCGGCCGGCGTTTCGTGGCTGACAACGGTCGAGAATATCGACAGGAAGAACAGAACCGGCTTCGGGTTCAGCGCATTTGCGAGAAAGCCAAGCGAGAATGCCTTCGCGGTCCCTTGTTTTGCGGTCGGTTCGGCATCCGCAACGGAAGCGATCTCCGTCCTGCCGGAACGCAACGACTGGATGCCGAGATAGATCAGATAGGCGGCACCCGTCCATTTGATCACATTGAACACCATGATCGACTGCGAAATGATCAGGCCGAGCCCCATGATCGTATAGCTGACATGGAACATCAGCGAGGTACCGACGCCGAAGCTGCTCAGTACGGCCGAGCGTCTTCCATGCACCAGCGCCTGCCGGATGATCATCGCGGTGTCCGCGCCTGGGGCGACGATGGCGAAGGAGAAGATCGCCATCAGAGATGCAAGCTCGATCAGATATTGATGGTCCATGAAGGGCTTTCCCGGTCTATGGCCTGCTAAGCGCGAGCTTGACGCCAAACCCTGCAAAGGTCAGCGCCACGCTGCGGCGCATCCACGCCATTGCCCGCTCGCTCGACAGCACCCGGTCGCGCATCAGGCCGGAGAACTGGCCATAGACAACAAAGACGGCAAAGGTCATTGCCATGAACACCGCCGACATCACCAACATTTCCAGTATGGGCGAGGCAGCGGCAGGCGATACGAATTGCGGCAGGAAGGCAAGGAAGAAGATCGAAAGCTTCGGGTTCAGGATATTGATCAGAAAGCCGTTGCGGGCGATCGCGAACAGGCTGCGCCCTGATGCGCCTTCGCCGGATATGCGCAACGCACCGCGACCCCTCAGCGTCTGCCATGCGAGATAGAGCAGATAGGCAACGCCGGCAAACTTCACCGTCTGGAACAGAAGCGCGCTGGTGTGAAACAGTGCGGCGATGCCGAACGCGGAGGCCAGGATCGCCGGGATGATGCCGAGCGTGCAGCCAAAGGCGGCCGCAACGCTTGCAAGCCGCCCCTGCGACAGCCCGGTCGCCAGCGTGTAGACCACGCCCGTGCCTGGAGCCAGAACAACAATCAGCGCCGTAATCAGGAATTCGATGCTCATGTTCCGGCCCCCGGGTTATTTTGAAATCAGAGATCGAGAACGAGACGTTCGGGATCTTCCAGCGTTTCCTTGACGCGGACCAGGAAGGTCACAGCCTCCTGGCCGTCGACCATACGGTGGTCGTAGGACAGTGCCAGATACATCATCGGGCGGATGACAACCTGACCGCCGATTGCCACCGGCCGTTCCTGGATCTTGTGCATCCCGAGAATACCGGACTGCGGCGCATTCAGGATCGGCGAGGACATCAGCGAACCGTAGACGCCGCCATTGGTGATGGTGAAGGTGCCACCCTGCATGTCCGCCATCGAAAGCTGACCGCCGCGCGCTGCCTTTGCAAGACGGGCAATCTCGGCTTCGATCTCGGCAATCGTCATCTGGTCGGCATCACGCACGACCGGAACGACGAGGCCCTTGTCTGTGCCAACGGCCATGCCGACATGACAGAACTTCTTGTAGATGATGTCGGTGCCGTCGATCTCGGCGTTGACCGCCGGGATTTCCTTCAGCGCGTGACAGACGGCCTTTGTGAAGAAGCCCATGAAACCGAGCTTGACGTCATGCTTCTTCAGGAACAGGTCCTTGTACTTGGAGCGCAGTTCCATCACCGCTGTCATATCCACCTCGTTATAGGTGGTCAGCATGGCCGCGGTGTTCTGGGCGTCCTTCAGGCGCTTCGCAATGGTCTGGCGAAGGCGCGTCATTTTCACGCGTTCCTCGCGGTCGGCATCCTCAACCTTGGAAGGCGCACGCTGCGCGGCCTTGGTAGGTTCCGCTGCGGGAGAAGACGTGCCCTTGGTCGCAGCTGCGATCACATCGCCCTTCAGGATCTGGCCGCGTTTGCCGGAACCTTCAACCTGATCGGAAGAAATGTTCTTCTCTTCCATCATCTTGGCAGCGGCCGGAGCAGCCGGCATGTCCGAACCGGACTTCGGCTTGTCTTCAACCTTGGCTGCCTCTTCCTTCGTCGCGTCTTCCTTAGGAGCCGCTTCCTTGGGGCTTCCTTTTCGCCGCCGCCTGCGGCCGGGGCATCGCCCGCGGCGATCTGGCCGAGCAATGCGTCAAGTTCGACGGTCTCGCCTTCGCCGGAGACGATTTCGGAAAGCGTGCCGGAAGCCGGCGCCGGAACCTCGATGGTCACCTTGTCGGTTTCCAGTTCGACAATCGGCTCATCGGCGACGATGGCGTCGCCGACCTTCTTGTACCAGGTGCCGACCGTTGCTTCGGTAACGGATTCACCCAAAGTGGGAACGCGGATTTCAGTGGCCATGTCAAAAGTCCCGAGTTTGAAAAACGTGTGTCCGGATCGCCTTGCGGCGGTCATTGCATGCCGGGCTTTGGGTCCGGCATGCGCCTATTCATTCTTATTCACCGAGCGCGTCATCGAGGAAGGCCGCGAGTTGCGCCTGATGGCGCGACATCAGGCCCGTCGCCGTTGAGGCGGCTGCGGCGCGTCCGGCATAGCGAACCCGCGAATGCTTGGCATCGATATGGGTCAACACCCATTCCAGATAAGGTTCGATGAACGACCAGGCACCCATATTCTTCGGCTCTTCCTGACACCATACCATCTCCGCGTTCTTGAAGCGCGAAAGCATGTTGATCAGAGCCTTGGCCGGAAACGGATAAAGCTGTTCGACGCGCAGTAGGTAAACATCGTTGATACCGCGCTTCTCACGCTCCTCGAACAGATCATAATAGACCTTGCCCGAGCACATCACGACGCGGCGAGATCTTGGAGTCCTTGACCAGCTTGATCGGCGTATCGTGTTCGACGGCATCGTCCCACAGCAGTCGGTGGAAGGCGCTCTCGCCGGCGAATTCCGAAAGCGTCGACTGAGCGCGTTTGTGGCGCAGCAGCGATTTCGGCGTCATCAGGATCAGCGGCTTGCGGAAGTCGCGTTTGAGCTGGCGGCGCAGAATGTGGAAGTAGTTCGCCGGCGTGGTGCAGTTGGCGACCTGCATGTTGTCTTCAGCACACATCTGCAACCAGCGCTCCAGACGGGCGGAAGAATGTTCCGGCCCCTGCCCCTCATAGCCATGCGGCAGCAGGCAGACGAGACCGGACATGCGCAGCCATTTGCGCTCACCCGACGAGATGAACTGGTCGAAAATCACCTGCGCACCATTGGCGAAGTCGCCAAACTGGGCTTCCCACAGTGTCAAAGCGTTCGGACGTGCCAGTGAATAGCCGTATTCGAAGCCGAGCACGGCTTCTTCCGACAGCATCGAATTGATCACCTCATAGCGACCCTGGCTGGCGCGGATATTCTGCAGCGGAAGATAACGCTCTTCGGTTTCCTGATCGTAGAGCACGGAATGACGCTGCGAGAAAGTGCCGCGCTCGACATCCTGACCGGACAGGCGAACCTTGAAACCCTCGTGGCACAATGCGCCGAAAGCCAAAGCTTCGGCCATGGCCCAGTCGACACCCTCGCCGGTTTCGATCATCTTGGCGCGGTTGTCGAGGAAACGCTTGACCGTACGGTGAACATTGAAGCCCTCCGGAACTTCGGTGAGCTTCTTGCCGATTTCCTTCAGCGTCTTCATCGGCATAGAGGTCTTGCCGCGGCGCAGTTCATCCGCATTGTCAGCGGCACGCAAACCGGACCATTCGCCATCCAGCCAGTCAGCCTTGTTCGGCTTGTAGGAAGAGCCTGCTTCGAATTCCTGCTCAAGGAACGTTCTCCAGTCGGCGAGCATGCCCTCGAATTCTTCCTTGGTGATCAGGCCTTCCTTGATCAGCCGGTCGGCGTAAAGCTGGGTAACAGTCTCGTGGCCGCGAGATCACCTTGTACATCTTCGGCTGCGTAAACGCAGGCTCATCGCCCTCATTATGGCCGAAGCGGCGGTAGCAGAACATGTCAATGACCACAGGCTTGTGGAATTTCATGCGGAATTCGGTCGCAACCTTGGCCGCATAGACGACAGCCTCCGGATCGTCACCGTTGACGTGGAAAATCGGAGACTCGATCATCTTCGCGACATCCGACGGATAGGGTGAGGAGCGCGAAAACGCCGGGTTGGTGGTGAACCCGATCTGGTTGTTGACGATGAAGTGAACCGTACCGGCAACGCGGTGGCCGCGCAGACCGGATAGGCCGAGAATTTCAGCAACCACACCCTGACCGGCAAAGGCAGCATCACCATGCAGCAGCAACGGCATCACCTTTGCGCGCTCGGACAGCGGCACGATTTCGCCTTCACGGCGGGTCGCGATGATATCCTGCTTGGCACGTGCCTTGCCCATAACGACTGGATCGACGATTTCCAGATGCGAAGGGTTCGCTGTCAGCGACAGGTGGACATTGTTGCCGTCGAATTCGCGGTCGGAGGAAGCGCCCAGATGGTACTTAACATCACCGGAACCCTCAACATCGTCGGGCTTGAACGAGCCGCCCTTGAATTCGTGGAAGATAGCACGGTGGGTCTTGGCCATCACCTGCGACAAGACGTTCAGGCGACCGCGATGCGGCATGCCGAGCACGACTTCCTTGAGGCCGAGCGCGCCACCACGCTTGATAATTTGCTCCATCGCCGGGATCAGCGATTCTGCGCCATCAAGACCAAAGCGCTTGGTGCCCTTGTATTTGACATCCAGGAACTTTTCGAAGCCCTCCGCCTCGATCAGCTTCTGCAAGATCGCCTTCTTGCCGTTTTCGGTGAAGGTGATGCTCTTTCCGGGCCTTCGATGCGCTCCTGAATCCAGGATTTTTCTTCCGGATTCGAAATGTGCATGAACTCGACGCCGAGCGTGGTGCAATAGGTGCGCGTCAGGATGTCGAGCATTTCCGGGATGGTGGCGTATTCGAGCCCCAGAACATTGTCGAGGAAGATGCGGCGGTCGTAATCGGCCTCGGTGAAGCCATAGGCCTTGGGCGATAGCTCGTTGTAGTCGTCATCGGCCATGCCGGCGAGACCCAGCGGATCGAGCTTGGCATGAAGGTGGCCACGCATGCGGAAGGCACGGATCATCATCAGCGCGCGCACGGAATCGCGGGTCGAGCGCAGCACGTCCTCGTTCGAGAGGTCAGCACCTTTGGCGGCAGCCTTGCCGCGCAGCTTCTTCTCGACCACCTGCTCGACATCGGCCCAGTTGCCGTCAAGCGCGGCCGTCAGGTCGTCATTGGGCTTTTGCGGCCAGTCGGCCTTTTTCCAGGACGCGCCTTCGGCTGCCTTGCGCACGGCATCCGGATCGTCGCCGAGCGCCTTGAAGAAGTCCCGCCACTCTTCCGATACCGAGTTCGGATCATCTTCATAGGCCGCGTACAGATGCTCGATATAGGTGGCGTTGGCACCATCGAGAAACGAGGTCAGAAGAAATTGTTCGTTGGCTTCTTGCCTTGACATATGCACCGCGCGGATCGCAATCCGCCTCCCGCTTGAAACGACGAAACCGGCTCTTGAGCCGGACCATCCGATGAAACACCGATTATGACGACCGTCAAATGGCCACAAAAACGGTAAATTCGTGACGGCCCTCACAAAAAGGCCGTCACGCATCTGTTCTTAGGTGGATCAGCCCTTCAGGACTTCAACCAGAGTCTTGCCGAGACGCGCCGGAGACGGCGACACGGTGATGCCAGCGGCTTCCATTGCCTCGATCTTGTCTTCAGCGCCGCCCTTGCCGCCGGAGATCACGGCGCCGGCATGACCCATGGTGCGGCCGGGAGGAGCGGTACGACCCGCGATAAAGCCAACCATCGGCTTCTTGCGGCCCTTCTTGGCCTCGTCCTTCAGGAACTGCGCGGCTTCTTCTTCAGCCGAACCACCGATCTCACCAATCATGATGATGGACTCCGTCGCATCATCTGCGAGGAACATTTCCAGCATGTCGATGAATTCGGTGCCCTTGACCGGATCGCCGCCGATGCCGACGGCCGTGGTCTGGCCGAGGCCTTCATTGGTGGTCTGGAACACGGCTTCATAGGTGAGCGTACCCGAACGCGACAGAACGCCAACGGAACCCTTCTTGAAGATCGAGCCCGGCATGATGCCGATCTTGCACTCTTCCGGCGTCAGAACGCCGGGGCAATTCGGGCCGATCAGGCGCGATTTCGACTTGTCGAGCTTCGCCTTGACCTTGACCATGTCGGCAACCGGGATGCCTTCGGTGATGCAGACGATCAGCGGAATTTCCGCCTCGATCGCTTCCAGAATCGCAGCGCCCGCGCCTGCCGGCGGAACGTAGATCACGGAAGCATTGGCACCGGTCTTGTCCTTGCCCTCGGCAACGGAGGCGAAGATCGGCAGCGCCGTACCATCAACACCGGAAGACCATTCGGTGCCACCCTTCTTGGGATGAATACCGCCGACCATCCTTGTGCCGTAATAAGCCAGCGCCTGCTCGGTGTGGAAGGTGCCGGTCTTGCCGGTAAGGCCCTGAACCAGAACCTTGGTGTCTTTATTGACCAGAATTGACATGGGTACTCAGGCCTCCTTCACGGCCGAAACGATTTTCTGCGCCGCGTCATCGAGATCATCGGCGGAGATGACATTCAGACCGCTTTCGTCAATGATCTTCTTGCCGAGTTCGACATTCGTACCTTCCAGACGGACAACCAGCGGAACCTGCAGGCCCACTTCCTTGACAGCCGCGATCACGCCTTCGGCGATGACGTCGCAACGCATGATGCCGCCAAAGATGTTGACGAGAATGCCCTTCACAGCCGGATCGGCGGTGATGATCTTGAAGGCCGCTGTGACCTTTTCCTTGGAAGCGCCGCCGCCAACGTCGAGGAAGTTGGCAGGCTCGGCACCGTAAAGCTTGATGATGTCCATCGTCGCCATGGCGAGACCGGCGCCATTGACCATGCAGCCGATGTTGCCGTCCAGCGCCACATAGGCGAGGTCGTATTTCGACGCTTCGATTTCCTTGGCGTCTTCTTCCGTCGTGTCGCGCAGTTCGCGGACATCGTCGTGGCGGAACAGCGCATTGCCATCGAATGAGCACTTGGCGTCGAGAACACGCAAACGACCGTTTTCCATGACGATCAGCGGGTTGATCTCAAGCAGGCTCATGTCCTTCTCGACAAAGGCCTTGTAGAGGATCGGGAACAGCGTTTCGCCATCCTTGGCCGCATCGCCCTCAAGCTTGAGCGCGGCGTTAATGGCTTTGACGTTTTCAGCGGTCACGCCGGCTTCCGGTTCAATCGCGACCGTGATGATTTTTTCAGGCGTTGACTCGGCAACGGCCTCGATGTCCATGCCACCCTCGGTGGAGACCACGAAGGCAACCTGACCGACAGTGCGGTCGACCAGAAGCGAGCAATACAGTTCGCGGTCGATATCGGCGCCATCTTCGATGTAAAGGCGGTTGACCTGCTTGCCGGCCGGGCCGGTCTGCTTGGTCACCAGCGTGTTGCCGAGCATCTCTTCGACGAAGGCCTTGACCTCGTCGGCAGATTTAGCAAGGCGCACGCCGCCCTTGGCATCAGCCGGCAGTTCCTTGAACTTGCCCTTGCCGCGGCCACCGGCGTGGATCTGGCTCTTGACCACATAAAGCGGACCGGGAAGCTTGCCGACCGCAGCCTCGACCTCTTCGGCGCTCAGGATGGCAACGCCATCGGCAACCGGCGCGCCATAGCCCTTCAGCAGAGCCTTGGCCTGGTATTCATGAATATTCATGCGGATATCTGTCCTTTTAAAGAAAGCGGCTTATTTCAGAGCGGGTGCGATGTCCTTGCAGGCGTCGCAAAGCCCCTTGACGGCGTCCACCGACTTTTCAAAGCCAGCCTTGTCTTCGCCCTTGAGCTCGATTTCGACGATGCGCTCGACACCGCCTTCGCCGATAACGATCGGAACGCCGACATACATGCCGTCAACGCCGTACTGGCCGGTGAGCAGAGCCGCCGCCGGCATGACACGCTTTTTGTCTTTCAGATAGCTTTCCGCCATCGCGATGGCCGAGGCTGCCGGTGCGTAATAGGCAGAGCCATTCTTCAGCAGGGCAACGATTTCGCCGCCGCCGCCGCGTGTGCGGGTAATGATCGCGTCGAGTTTTTCCTGCGTGGTCCAGCCCATCTTGATCAGATCCGGAAGCGGAATGCCGGCAACGGTCGAATACTGGGCGACAGGAACCATGGTGTCACCGTGACCACCAAGAACGAAGGCGGTGACATCTTCAACGGAGACGTTGAATTCTTCGGCGAGGAAATAACGGAAACGGGCCGAGTCCAGCACGCCAGCCATGCCGACAACCTTCTCAGCCGGAAGACCGGAGAACTTCTGCAGCGCCCAGACCATAGCGTCGAGCGGGTTGGTGATGCAGATCACGAAAGCATTCGGGGCATACTGCTTGATGCCGGCGCCGACGGCTTCCATGACCTTGAGGTTGATACCGAGCAGATCGTCGCGGCTCATGCCTGGCTTGCGCGGCACACCGGCGGTGACGATGCAGACATCCGCGCCTTCGATAGCCGAATAGTCGGAAGCGCCGGAAAGCTTTGCATCAAAACCATCGACCGGCGACGATTCCGCGATATCGAGTGCCTTGCCCTGCGGCAGGCCGTCAGCGATATCGAACAGGACGACGTCGCCCAGCTCCTTGAGCCCGGCGAGATGCGCGAGCGTGCCCCGATCATGCCCGAACCGATCAATGCGATTTTATTGCGCGCCATGAATGTATCCTCTGAAAACTCATTTCTGGACGATGGTCAAAACCGTGCCCATGACGATGTTGGGATATCGGCAATTGCAGTATTTTTCAACCGATTTTTCTGAGGCCAATATTTTCAATCGGTTATATCCATTTTATTTGACGTTAACGTCAAAAAATAGCGAAGCCGCGCCCTTATTTCGCCCATTTTTCCTTGTGCGCGGCGAGATAATCCGTGCTGCGCATCTCGAAAAGCCGTGAGGCAGTGCGCTCGAACTCGAACCCCTCGCGGCCCTTCCGATCAACCAGAAGTTCCTCGGGCATCGCTTCCGCAGAGATTACCGTGCGGATGGTGCGGTCATAAAGCGTGTCGACGAGAATGATGAAGCGCTTGATTTCATTGCGCTGGTCGGCGGTCAGCACCGGCACGTCATCGATGAACACAGTGTGGAAACGATCGGTGATCGCCATATAGTCGGCAGCGCCAAGCGGCTTCCTGCACAGATCATCGAAACTGAACCGCGCGAATTTGCCACTCGCCTTTGGCACATGCAGCACGCGACCGCGCAGTTCAAGCTCTTCCGGTCCGGTTTCGGCGCCACCTGTGGCCACGTTCCAGTTTTCCTCCATCTTGCGCCGGGTCTCGTCGTTCAGCGGCGTGAGATAAACCGGACGCCCCTCGAATTTCTCCATGCGGTAATCGGTATCGGAATCGAGTGTCGTTACCGTGACATTTTGTTTCAGAACCGTGATGAAGGGCAGGAACAGCCCGCGATTGAGGCCATCCTTGTAGAGATCGTCAGGCGCGACATTGGATGTCGCCACAAGCACGCAGCCCCGCTCGAACAGGGCGGAAAACAGCCGCGACAGGATCATCGCATCGGCAATGTCGGTCACGGTAAACTCATCGAAGCATAAAAGCCGGTTCTCGCCGATGATCTGATCGGCGACTGGGCCAATCGGATCAGCCTCCTTCACCTCACCCGCCTTCAGCTTGCGCCGGTGCACATTCAGCCGCTCCTGAACATCGGCCATGAAGGCATGAAAATGGGCGCGGCGCTTGTCGGCGATCGGGGCTGCCTCGAAGAACATGTCCATCAGCATGGTCTTGCCGCGACCGACGCTGCCATGGATGTAGAGCCCGTCCACCAACGGTCCACCGGGCTGACGCGAAAGCCCGAAGAGGCGTGAAATCAGTCGCCCCCCTTCTCCGCGGGCCTGGCTGCGGCAAGCTTCACAAGAATATGGTCAAGCGCGCCCGCTACAGCAAGCTGTGCGGCATCGGCCTTGAGTTTGCCCGCTGCGGTCATTGTCTCAAGACGTTGGGTAACGCTCGTCATCGCGGCCATGAATTATTCCGGGAAATTGGATGGATATGCCGCAGGCAAGCGCGGCCGGAAGCCACAAAGGCTTTAGCTGACAAATCCGCTATAAGAAAGGGCCCGCCTCGGCGAGCCCTTTTCGGATTTAGCGGCTGAGCACAACCTGTTGCCCCGAGCTGCTGCTGCCTTCAATGCGGCTCGCGCCCGTCTTGTAGAGCCGGGCAATCGCAAAACCATTGGCATCGTTGAGGACGACCTGATCGCCGTTGATGCCCCAGGATTTCATCTGTGAAAGACCACCGGTGCAGCCCCGGGTTCCGCCCCGAAGACCGTCGCCAAGATTGGTCAGCGTCAGGAACATGTCGCACTGGACACCGCCTTCATTGACCTTCCAACTACCGACCAGATCAGAATTGGAAAGCGCCATCGCACCAGCCGGCGCAGCGACATTGCCCATGCCGCCGCTGCCCGTCGGCGCGCCGGGCGCCGCCGGGAACTGTCCGGCATTCCCCTTCGTCGCCATATCAACCGGCATAGAACCCGAATTATAAGTGCCCTGCTGCACGCCGCCAGGTGGCGGAAGGTTACTGCTCTGCACCTGGCCTGCGGGCGCAGGTGTCAGAGGCTGGGGCGCCACTGGCTGGGAGTAATTATAACTGGTCCGCTGACAGGCGCTCAGCGCCAGGACCGAGGCTATCGCCGTTGCGATCAGAACCTTTTGAACCATCTGTTAAAAACTCCCGCTCATCCTCGGCCGATCATGATTGACGGCAATCATATCGTGCGTTTTCATCGCCCTGCAAGAGGCCAGCCCGAAAAGACCCGCCTCTCGCCCATTCACCAGGCTCAGACCGCGCGCTCGACCAGCATCTTCTTTATGCCGGCAATGGCCTTGGCGGGGTTGAGCCCCTTCGGACAGGCCTGCGTGCAGTTCATGATGGTGTGGCAGCGATAGAGCCGGAACGGATCTTCCAGATCATCGAGCCGTTCGCCGGTTGCCTCATCGCGGCTGTCGATCAGCCAGCGATAGGCCTGCAGCAGCACGGCAGGGCCGAGATAACGGTCGCCGTTCCACCAGTAGGACGGGCACGAGGTCGAGCAGCAGGCGCACAGAATGCACTCGTAAAGCCCGTCAAGCTTCACCCGATCCTCATGGCTCTGCTTCCATTCCTTGGCCGGCGGCGGTGATACCGTCTGCAGCCAGGGTTCGATCGAGCGGTGCTGGGCGTAGAAATTGTTGAGGTCCGGAACCAGATCCTTGACCACCGGCATATGCGGCAGAGGATAGATTTTTACCTCGCCGCTGATCTCGTCCATACCCTTGGTGCAGGCGAGCGTATTGGTGCCATCAATATTCATGGCACACGAACCACAGATCCCCTCACGACAGGAGCGTCGCAGCGTCAGCGTCGGGTCGATATTGTCCTTGATGTACAACAGCGCATCGAGAACCATCGGACCGCAATTATCCAGATCGATATAATAGGTATCGATGCTCGGATTTTTACCGTCATCAGGGTTCCAGCGATAAATCTTGAACTCGCGAACATTGGTGCCGCCATCCGGCTTCGGCCAGGTCTTGCCCTTGCTGATCTTCGAGTTCTTGGGAAGCGTGAATTCAACCATTTCCTGTTCCTCTCGATCAGTAGACGCGGGCTTTCGGCGCGATCTTGTTGATGTCGATGCCCTCTTCGATCAGATCCTGATGGACCGGACGATAATCAAGCGAGACCTCGCCAGCCTCATTGAGCCAGGAAAGCGTATGCTTGCGCCAGTTCTCGTCATCACGACCGGAGAACGGGCCATCGACATAGTCCTCGCGGGCATGAGCGCCGCGGCTTTCCTTGCGGGCTTCGGCACCGTACACCGTCGTGATGGCGCAGGCCATCAGGTTATGGAGTTCAAGCGTTTCGACGAGATCCGAGTTCCAGATCATCGAACGGTCGGTCACCTTGACGTCCGGCAGTTCGTTCCAGATCGCGGAAATGCGCTGGCAGCCCTGCTCGAGCGTTTCCTGCATGCGGAACACGGCGGCATCTTCCTGCATGGCGCGCTGCATCTTGTCGCGCAGCACCGCCGTCGGCTGTGAGCCATCGGCATGGCGGATGCGATCAAAACGCTCCATGATCTTGTCGCAGGCATCGGTATCAAGCGCCGGGATCGCACTTTCACGGTCGATCACCTGTCCGGCACGGATGGCGGCAGCGCGACCGAAAACCACAAGGTCGATCAGCGAGTTGGAGCCGAGACGGTTGGCACCGTGAACCGATGCGCAGCCGGCCTCACCGACGGCCATCAGGCCGGGCGCAACCCGCTCGGGGTTTTCGCTATCCGCATTCAGCACCTCGCCCCAGTAGTTCGTCGGGATGCCGCCCATATTGTAATGCACCGTCGGCAGAACCGGGATCGGCTCGCGGGTAACATCAACGCCAGCGAAGATACGTGCGCTTTCCGAAATGCCGGGAAGACGTTCCGCAAGAATGGCCGGATCGAGATGATCGAGATGCAGGAAGATATGGTCCTTGTTCTTGCCGACGCCGCGGCCTTCCCGGATTTCCATCGTCATGCAGCGCGACACCACGTCACGCGACGCCAGATCCTTGGCGGACGGCGCGTAGCGTTCCATAAAGCGCTCGCCCTCGGAGTTGGTCAGGTAGCCGCCCTCGCCGCGCGCGCCCTCGGTAATCAGGCAGCCGGCGCCGTAAATACCCGTCGGGTGGAACTGCACAAATTCCATATCCTGCAGCGGCAGGCCGGCACGGGCAATCATCCCGGCGCCATCGCCCGTGCAGGTATGCGCGGAAGTGGCGGAGAAATAGGTACGGCCATAACCGCCGGTCGCCAGAACCACCATCTTGGCCGTAAAGCGATGGATGGTGCCATCATCGAGGTTCCAGGCCACAACGCCGGTGCAGACACCATCATCGCTCATGATCAGGTCGAGCGCGAAGTACTCAATGAAGAATTCGGCGTTGTTCTTCAGCGACTGGCCGTAAAGCGTGTGCAGTATGGCATGGCCGGTGCGGTCGGCAGCGGCACATGTGCGCTGCACCGGCGGGCCTTCACCGTAATTCTGCATATGCCCGCCGAAGGGCCGCTGATAGATCTTGCCCTCTTCATTGCGCGAGAACGGAACGCCGTAATGCTCCAGTTCGTAAACGGCCTGTGGCGCTTCCATGGCGAGATACTGCATGGCATCGACATCGCCGAGCCAATCAGAACCCTTGACGGTATCATAAAGATGCCACTGCCAGCTGTCCGGCGTCATGTTCTGAAGCGAGGCGGCAATACCGCCCTGAGCGGCAACCGTATGCGAGCGCGTCGGGAAAACCTTGGTAATGCAGGCGGTCTTGAAGCCCTGCTCTGCCATGCCGAGCGTGGCGCGCAGACCTGCACCGCCAGCGCCGACGACGATCACGTCATAAGCGTGATCGACATATTCATAGGCCTTGGCGTTCTTTTCGGGAGAGGAAGGTGCCATCTGGTCGTTACCCCACAAATGCAATCTTCAGGAGGGCGAAAATGCAGAAGCCGCCCACCAGGACTGTGAAAAACGTGTTCGCCATCAAAGCGGAAAGCTTCAACAACTCGTTGTGAATATAGTCGTCGATGACTTCCTGCATGCCGATGCGCATGTGGATCAGCCCGGCCAGCACCATCATCGCCATCAGCACGGAAACGAAGGGATTGGCAAGCGAAGCGGTGACCGCCTCGTAAGACGCGCCGAGATGGGCGATGACGAACAGGATGAAGAAGATGAAGAGCGGCACAAGAGCAACAGCCGTCATGCGCTGCATCCAGAAATGCCCGGTGCCCTCCTTGGAGGAGCCGAGGCCGCGAACCTTTTGAGCGGTGTACGCATATCCATTGGTTTTTCCTCCTACCAGGCGATCAGGCCGATGATCCAGAGCACCACTGTGACGCCCACGGACACATACGGCAGCGCGATTGCCACTTTTGTGGTGAATTCCTTGCCGAGACCATGGCCGAAATCCCAGACGAAATGCCGCAAACCGCCAAGAAGGTGATGCACCAGCGCCCAAGTGTAGCCGAACATGATCAAAAGCCCGAGCCAGGAGCCGAGGAACCAGCTGACACAGTCAAACGCTTCCTTGCCCATGGCCGCGGACACCAGCCAGGCGGCCAGAAGAACGGTACCGAAATACAGGGCCACGCCGGTGATACGATGGATGATAGACATCGCCATCGTCGGAATGAACTTGTAGACTTGAAGATGCGGCGACAGGGGCCGGTTGCTGGTCGGAGTGGCCATCAAAACCTCACGGGTGTTCAAAAGGCGCATAGCATGATGCGAGCTTCCGACGCGAAGACGCCGGACAATACCGTTGTTCCACGGTGGTGTAACCATGACAAGCCACTGCGACAAGACGTTTCACGCTCGCCGGACCGATTTAATCGGTTAGACGAAACAGGAATCGGCAAAGTGCAGGCCGTTGGTCAACCGTGCACGCGGAAAATCGCATGGCTGGACGGCCAAGTCCACTCGATTCGTTGAATTTCAATAGCTTAACATGACTTAAAAAGTCATATTTAAGACTGAGGCATCCTGAAAATGGAATTCAACGGAACCGCCAGACTGTGGTTCTCTTCACTTCGCTGTCTTCCAGAACACGTGTGACCGGCACTTGATATCCGGCCAGCTTTTCAAGCCGTGACACCGGGCAATAGGCCCGTCCGGGGTCGCCGACGAGAACAGCGACGCCGGCTTCGCTCAGCGTTTCAAACCACGGGAGCAACTGCGCGGCCCAGTCGGCGTCGTAGAAAACATCTCCGGCGAGGACAATGTCGCAATCCAGCGCGTCGCCCATCAGGTTTTGGCCGCAATAGTCGACCGTGACATGGTTCAGGCCCGCATTGAGGGCAACCGCGCAACCGGACCAGTGATCGATATCGGCAGCCAGAACGGACATTGCACCAGCCTTTGCTGCTGCAATCGCCACCAGTCCGGAGCCGGTGGCAAAGTCGACAACCTGCTTTCCGGCAACACATTCAGGATGATCCAGCACATAGCGTGCAAGTCCCTGCCCGCCCGCCCAGGCAAAGGCCCAAAATGGCGGCGGCAGGCCGATCTCCTCAAGCTCCGCCTCGGTTCTCATCCAAAGGTCGTGCACCTCGCTTGCCAGCCTCAGCCGGATTTCAGGCACATGCGGCGGGGTCAGGACATCGGTATTTTCCAGGATGAAGGTCTTGCGATCATTCATGAGGCAGCACGTTCTTGGGCCTGTTGCCGATGCTTCAGATGAAAGGACACGTCAAGAAGCAACGAAGGTTTACCGTGGCGGATTATCCAGACCGCCCATGCGGCAGACTTCAAGCCACTCGTCTTCCTTCACCGGCTGCACGGAAAGCCGCATCGAAGTGACCAGCGCCATGTCGGAAAGCTTCGGGTTGGCTTTGACATCCTTCAGCGTCACCGGTTTGGGCATGGCGGTCACTGCACGGATATCGACGCACTCCCAGCGCGGGTCTTCGGTCGTGCTGTCATGATGGGCAAGCGCACACACTTCGCAGATGCCGACGACTTCCAGCCCCTCATTGGAATGATAGAAGAAGCCTTTGTCGCCGATTTCCATGGCCCGCATGTTATTGCGGGCCTGGTAGTTGCGCACGCCGTCCCATTCCTCACCGGCCTCGCCCTTGTCTTTGAGCATCTCCCAGGAAAACTTGAACGGTTCGGATTTGAAAAGCCAGTAGGCCATGAAGCTCAGACCCCCGGATTGTTGTAGAGCCACTTGTAGGGCTTGACCTCGACCTTCTCGAACAGCCCGGCCTTACCATAGGGGTCATCAGCCGCAATCGCCTCCGCCGAGGTCTGGTCCTTCGCCTCGATCAGCAGCATCGAGCCGCAGGGCTTTTCCTGCTCGTCGAGAAACGGGCCGGCAATCTTCAGCGTGCCCTTTTCATTCAGCCCGTCGAGCCATTCGAGATGGCGGGGCCGGTTTTCCATACGGATATGGATGTGATCGGGTTTGTCCTTGCACAATACGGCGAAAAGCATGTGATATCTCCTCTTGTTCTATTCAGTGATGATGGGCCAGTTCATCAATCCTTCAGCTGCCAGCAATCAGCACTACTCTGCGCCGCCTGTACGGTGCACTGGTTCAAGTAGCACGGTCACTCGACACAGCCTTTCACTCTAGGTTTTCCTTCAAAAACCTCGGGCCACATCTCGTCTTTCCATTTCAGCGTCACCGTCTGCCCATCAAAAATCCTGACCTGACAGTTTGGATCCCCGCGCTGCGACCGAATTTGTTCGTACTTTCTGTCCACGCACTGACCTATGCTATTGGGCTCAACACCATCTGCTCTGCATTCAATAGACAGTTTATACGTGTAATACAGACGATCTGAGCGTCTATACTCGTCAGCGGGATCCGCTTCGTGAGACGTACAACCCGAGATCAGGACACAAAGGAGCAAAAAACAGCTGCCGGTTTCATCACCCATCTCCTTCTGGAAAATTAGAGCATCTCAATCTTCATTCGGTCGTGATCGGCCGGGTCATCAGTTCTTCCAGCGCCTGCGGTATGTCGAGCTTGCCTTCGAGCACGCGGGCGACCGCATTCGAGATTGGCATCTGCACACCGTAGCTGCCGGCAAGCTCGCTGGCGACGGAGGCGGAATAGACCCCTTCGACAAGCGCTGCATTGACCCCGTCAAAATTACCTTCGGCAAGCGCCACGCCATAGCGGAAATTGCGCGACTGGCGCGATGAGCCGGTCAGCACCAGATCGCCAAGGCCGGAAAGACCGCGCACGGTCTCCGCCTCACCACCCATGGCAACGGCCAGCCGAGACATTTCCGCAAGGCCGCGCGAAATCAGCGCTGCGCGTGCCGATTCGCCAAGCTCCGCGCCTTCGACAATGCCGCAGGCAATCGCCAGCACGTTTTTCAGTGCGCCGCCGATCTGCACGCCGACGGGGTCGCCGGAGGCATAAATCCTGAAAGTCCGCCCGGAAAGGATCGTCGCCGTCTCCTGCGCCAACGTCCGATCCCGGAAAGCGAGTGCCATGGCGATCGGCTTGCCGCCAGCCAGATCAATCGCAAAGCCCGGCCCGGACAGCGCGCCTGCATGATGGCGCGGCAGCGCCTCGTTCAAGACATCGGTAATCAGCCGACTGCTGGCCCGCTCGATCCCTTTGGCCGCAGATATGATGACGGCCTCGCTATTGAGATAGGGCGCGTAATAAAGTGCCGCTGCGCGCTGGGCCTGCGCCGGAACGGCAAGCACCACGGTATCAGCCTGACCGAGAATTTTGGGATCGATGGTGAAATTCAGCGCGTCCGGCAAGGTGATGCCCGGCAGCACTCCTTCATGGCGACGGCTTGTCCGCATCGTCTCAATCAGCTCGGCATTGCGGCCGAGCAGCGTCACCGCGTCCTCGCCCTCATGGGCAAAAACGGCGGCCAGCGCCGTGCCGAATGCTCCCGAGCCGATGACGACAGTCTTTTCTTCTCACTCATGCTTTCGCACCTTTCTTTCCGCTGCCGATCAGGGCGCTCGCCTTGGCGTCAAGCGGCCAGCGCGAGCGCACGGCCATATCGAGTCCATTGGCGGAAAGGCCGGCGGCCTCACGCTCGAGCCCGGCCCACGCGATCATCACAGCATTATCCGTGCACAGCCTGATGGGCGGCGCCACGAAGGCAAAGCCCTGGCTTTCACACAATGATGTCAGCACCTCCCGAATGGCGCTGTTGGCGGCAACGCCGCCGGCGACAACCAGCGCCGGGCGATCTTCGTCCGCCAGCCCCTCTGCCCTGAAACGGGCGAGCGAACGTCCGACGCGATCTCGCAATGTTTCAGCGACGGCCAGTTGAAAGGCCGCACAAAGATCGGCAACATCTTGCTCTTCCAGCGGGGCCAGCGCCTGCGCGGCCTGCCGGACTGCAGTCTTGAGGCCGGAGAAGGAAAAATCCAGCCGCGCCTCGCCCCGCATCGGGCGTGGCAGCGGAATGCGCTTCGGGTTCCCGGTCACGGCTGCCTTTTCCACCTGCGGACCGCCGGGATAACCGAGATCCATCAGCTTCGCCGTCTTGTCGAAGGCCTCGCCCAGCGCGTCATCAATGGTCGTGCCCCAGCGCTCATACTGGCCGACACCGCGCACCAGCACGATCTGTGTATGACCGCCGGAAACCAGCAGCATCAGGAAAGGAAAGGAAACGCCGTCCGTCAAACGCGCCGTCAGCGCATGGCCTTCGAGGTGATTGACACCGTAAAACGGTTTGCCGCTGGCATAGGCAATCGCCTTGCCGCTCATCGCACCGACGAGCAGCCCACCAATAAGCCCGGGTCCAATGGTCGCCGCAATGCCGTCGATGTCTTGCAGGCTGACGCCGGATTGGTGAATTGCCTCGGCAATCAGCCGGTCCATCGCTTCGACATGGGCGCGCGCGGCAATCTCCGGCACCACACCACCGAAGGCTGCGTGCTCCTCCATCTGGCTTAGCACCACATCGGCCAGAATTTCACCGTGCCCGTCGGCGCCACGCGCAACAACAGCGGCGGCGGTTTCATCACAGCTCGATTCGATACCGAGAAAGACTGTCTTCTTGTTCATGGGCTCAGACGAGTATTTGCGACGGCGCGCAATCCGGTTTACGAAACACCCGGTAACAACGGTGGACGCAGGATGCAAACGAAACCTTACAGGATCGGAACGCGCGGCAGCCCGCTGGCGCTCGCACAGGCTCATGAAACACGCGACCGGCTGATGGTGGCTCATGGCCTGCCAGAAGACATGTTCGAAGTCGTGGTACTTTCCACCAAGGGCGATCGGATCACCGACCGGCCGCTTTCTGCCATCGGCGGCAAGGGGCTTTTCACCGAAGAGCTGGAAGCCCAGCTTCTGTCGGGTGAGCTTGATTTCGCTGTACATTCGTCAAAGGACATGCCGACGAAGTTGCCGGAAGGCCTCACACTGACCACCTTTCTGCCCCGCGCCGATCCGCGCGACGCCTTTATCGGCAGAGCGGTCAAAAGCTCGCTGACCTGCCGGAAGGGGCTGTTGTCGGCTCGTCCTCGCTCAGGCGCCAGGCTCTGATTCGCCGCCTCAGGCCGGATATCGAGGTGGTGATGTTCCGCGGCTCGGTGCAGACGCGGCTGCAAAGCTTGCTGATGGCGCGGTGCAGGGCACGTTTCTCGCCCATGCCGGTTTGCAACGTCTCGGCATGGAGGATGTGGCAACCGAAGTCCTCAGCGTACGCGATTTTCTGCCCGCCCCCGCCCAGGGCGCGATCTGTATCGAGCAACGCAGCGGCGATGCCCGTATCGGCGCACTGCTGGCTCCCGTCAACGACGACGACACGACAGTTGCCGTTTCCTGCGAACGGGCATTTCTGGCCGCCCTTGACGGTTCCTGCCGCACCCCGATTGCGGCCTATGCCCGCTGCTTCAACGAGCGTATTTCGTTTTCCGGCATGATTTTGACCCCGGACGGCGTCACCGCACACGACATCGTCACCGACGGCATGCGTGGTGAAGCCGAAAAGCTCGGGCGCTTTGCCGGCGAAACACTGAAGAAACGAGCAGGCCCCGGCTTTTTCGAAGACTGGACCTGACGCCATGCGCGTTCTCGTGACCCGACCGCAGGAGAAGGCCGCCAGCACTTGCGCGCGCCTTGAGGCCATGGGGCACGCCGCGTTTCAGATGCCATTGTTTCGCCCGGTGCATTTCGAGGATGCTGTTCGCAACGCCATTGGACCGAACCGCTGGTCTGCGCTTGCCGTCACCAGTACCGAGGCGCTTTACGGGGTGAACGCGGAACGCGATGCACCCGGCATGAAGGACCGGCCGGTGTTTGCCGTCGGCCACAAGACCGCAGAAGCCGCAAGGACTGCCGGTTTCAACCGTATAGTCGAAGGTGGCGGCAACGGACAATCCCTAGCCAGCACCATAGCCGCCTGTCCGCCCGACGAAGATGCGCCGCTGCTTTACCTCGCCGGCAGTCAACGCGCGCCGTTCTTTGAAGAAGCGCTTCAGCAATACAATATCGCGTTCGAGACCGTGACGGTCTACGCAATGCGACCGGTTGTCGTTTCACCGGCGCAGGCTGAGAAGATACTGACGGCGGCAAGGCCGGATGCGATCCTGTTTTATTCGGCGGCGGGTGCCGCACGCTTTTTCGCACTCGTCCGGCCCACATTGCTGGAAGAATTCGGTCTCCAGCCCGAATTCCTGTGCCTGAGTGCAGCTGTCGCGGCGGGGCTGCCGGGAAACCTTTCGGCAATGGCCCGAATTGCCGAAACGCCTGATGAAAACAGCCTGTTTGGTCTGCTTGACTGAGGGTTTCTGCCGGGCTTTTCCGCGTGTCCGGCAACAACTACACCACAAAGACCTTTTCTAAACAGCGCGCGCCCTCTAACTTAGCAGCAGGAAGCGCAAAAGAGGTAACCATGGTTTCGGACACGCCGTCACAGCCCCCGAAGAACGAAAAACGTGAAGACACCAACGTGACGCCGGCCCATGAGGCCGGCCACGAAACCGGAAATCCGCCCGTTGCGCCTGAAGATAACGACACCGCCGTCAAGACGGCGATGGCCGATGTCGCCGCGGCGATCAAGCGCCATGAAGAACACGGCGCGCAGGAGCCCTCCCGAGAAGCTGACAGCGAAACCGACGAGACCGTGACGGCTGATGAGACGACCGAAACAATATCAGACGGCGGCAATACCGCAACACCGCCGCCTCCGGCAGATGAACCGCCGCAGGAAAACCACGGTCCGGGTATCGGTGGCTTCATCGCCGCAGGGGTTGCGGGCGGTGTCATTGCACTAGCGGGAGCCGCCGCACTATCCTATGCCGGCCTTATTGGCCCGTCATCTTCGAATGGATCGATGCAGGACGAGCTTTCCGCCCTGCGCCAGGAAATCACGACCCTCAAATCCGGGGATCAGTCCGGCGCCGTCAGCAGTCTTCAGTCTGACGTCTCGTCACTGAAAAGCCAGATCGAAAGCCTATCCTCCGGCAATGGCAGTGACAGCGTTGCCGCTCTTCAGCAGCAGGTTTCAAAGCTTCGAAACACCGTCCAGTCCGATGCAAGCCAACTGCAGTCCCTTGCCCAGGAAAACGCCACCCTGAAAAGCAATATCAGTTCCGCCCAGCAGGCCATGCAGCAGAAACTGACAGCGCTCGAGCAAAGGTGAACACGCCCGGCAAGGATCTCGCCGTGGCCCGCGCCATTGCCGCCGCCGGTCTGAAATCGGCCATCGACCGGGGCCAGAATTTCGAGACGGAGCTTGCGACATACGCGCAGGTTGCCCCCGCAGCCAAAGACCTGGCCACGCTCAAATCGCTGGCTGCAAGCGGCGTACCGACGCGTGAAGCGCTGACCGAGCAGTTTTCATCGATCGCCGATAGCATCATTGCAGCCACCAACCAGCCGCCACCCGATACCGGCATTTTCAATCGCCTGGTCGACAGCGCCAAGGGCCTCGTCAATGTCCGCCCTGTCGGCGATGTCGAGGGCGAAGGCACGCCCGCGATCGTTGCACGCATTGAAAACGACCTGAAGCAGGGCAACCTCAAACAGGCTGAGCAGGAATGGCAATCCCTGCCGGAGGACGCCAAACAGGTCTCGTCGGATTTCGAAAATGCACTGTCCGCTCGCATCAAGGCCAACAAACTGGTGTCGGAAACGCTGGCAAGCGCGCTTGGCAGCACCGCTGGCGCGCCGGTTGCCGGAACGCCATCCACACCAGCCAATTAAGGAGGGCACGATATGATCAGACTGCTCATTTTCGCGATCGTCGTTCTCGCCTTTGCTCTCGGTTTCTCCTGGTTTGCCGACCGCCCCGGCGAGCTGACGCTGACATGGCAGGGCCAGCTGTTCCAGACACCGCTGACGACCGCTCTTGCCCTGCTGATCGCGTTGATTTTCGTGGTCATGGTCGTATGGTGGCTGATCAGCGCACTCTGGACCTCCCCCAATAGTGCACGACGCTATTTCCGCGCCCGCAAACGCGACCGTGGCTATCAGGCAATCTCCACCGGTCTGATTGCAGCCGGCTCGGGCAATCTGGTGATGGCGCGCAAGATGAGCACGCGCGCCCATGCGCTGCTGAGTGTCGATCAGGAACCGCTGATCCACGTGCTCGATGCGCAGGTGGCGCTGATCGAGGGCAATCACGACAAGGCGCGGCGGCTGTTTGAAACCATGGCCGACGACCCCGAAACACAGGAACTCGGCCTGCGCGGTCTTTACCTCGAGGCAAAACGCGTTGGCGCAGACGAGGCCGCACAGCAATACGCCGAGCGCGCCGCCGACAAGGCGCCCTACCTGGCCTGGGCGGCCAAGGCGACGCTGGAAAGCCGCACCCGTCAGGGCCGCTGGGATGATGCCATCCGGTTGCTTGACCAACAGCGCTCGGCAAAGGTTACAGACAAGCAGGAATCGGCCCGGCTCAAGGCCGTTCTTCTGACAGCACGAGCTGAAAGCAAGCTTGACACCGATCAGAAGGGCGCGGCCGCCGACGCGCTTCAGGCGCTGAAACTGCGAGATGATTTCCATCCTGCCGCGATCATCGCCGCCAAGGCCTATCTCGCACAGGGCAATCTCAGAAAATCCGCAGGCGTTCTGGAGATGGTGTGGAAGAAGGAACCACACCCGCAGACCGGTGCGCTCTATGCGCGCGCCCGTGGCGGCGATACTGCCGTCGACCGTCTGAAACGGGCCGAAAAGCTCGAAGGTCTGAAGCCCAACAACCCGGTTTCGCTGATGGTCGCTGCCCGCGCAGCGCTGGACGCCCGCGAATTCGAAAAGGCCCGGACCAAGGCGGAGGCGGCAGCGCGTATGCAGTCGCGCGAAAGCGCCTTTCTTCTGCTGGCCGATATCGAGGAAGCGGAAACAGGAGACCAGGGGCGTGTACGCCACTGGATGGCCCAAGCGCTGCGCGCCGAACGCGACCCGACATGGTCGCCGACGGCCTGGTTTCGGAATACTGGCGCCCCTATTCGCCTGCGACCGGCAAGATCGATGCGTTCGAGTGGAAAGTGCCTTACGGCGCGATCGAAGGTCCCGTCGAGGAAGGTTCGGCCACCCGTCTGGACGCAGCCCTGAAAAGCCTGCCGCCCATTGGTGGTGTGAAAGCCGAAGAGCCTGCCGACGACACTGCGCCGATCTTCGATGATGCCGCCGAGGCCAAAGCGGAGGCGTTCGCAAGCAATGCGCCCGAGGGGCTGACCGAAGATAAGCCCGCCGGCCCAACAATGATTGACGCCGCAGCCGTGGCCCCGGCCGCCGTTGCCGAGGCGGCTCATATCGCCGACACGGGTGGCAAAGAGGATGAAGCGCAGGCCGCTGAAACAGAAGACGAAACAGAAAGGGCCACGCCTGAAGAACCCGAAGCCGAGCCTGCTCTGGACGAAACGGAAGTGAGGGACACCTCCCCGAAAACCCGGCAACGGACGATGCGACTGTACCAGAGCAAGGCACTGCGGAAGACGACCTAGCCGCACCGAAACCGGCTGAAAGCGGGCCGGAGGACGAGGACGAAGACGCTGACAAGAAGCCTGGGTTCTCGCCTTTGGCGGCCGTACACCGGATGATCCGGGCATTTCAGACAGCGACGACGATGACGCACCGCCGCCGAAAAACGCAGGTTTTTCTGAACACCTCTCCTGGCGATTGTCATAACTGTAATTTGACCATGCGGGTGCAATTCGCCTATTGGCGAACGAGCGCCCCCGCGCCATGATGTTTTTATGATCCACCAGCAAGGCATTTTCCCGTATGTTCCAAAAATCAGCAGGTTCCTGCAGGACATCACCAATGACGCTGACGAAAGCAATGACCGGCCGAACGATGCCCGTGTTGCCGTAGTTGCACTCTGCTATCAGGTGATGGAGGCAGATGGTGTGATCAGCGAGAGCGAGCAAAAGCGCCTCAGGGAACTGATGGAAACCAAGTATGGGCTGCATGGCACCGGCCTTTCAAACCTCATTGCGGCTGGAGAGGAGGCTGGCAGCGAGGCCGTCGATTTCTATCGTTTCACCTCCGATGTGAAACGCCATCTTGATGAAGATCAGCGCATCAAACTGATCGGTCTGCTCTGGGACATCGCCTATGCCGACGGCAGCCGCAGCGAGATGGAAGACAATGTGGTGTGGCGCATTGCCGAACTGATCGGTGTTTCCGGACGCGACCGCGTGCTGGAGCGGCAGGAGGCACTGAAGCGGGCTTCGACTACGGACGAGAAAGACACCGATACCCAATGAGTGACAGCAAAAACCCGTCCTGATCATTCTCCATCAGGAACGTTCGACACCCGGCCGGGTTGGTCAGCTTCTGATGCAGAAGCGCTTTCCCCTCGACATCCGCCGCCCGGCGCTGGGCGACCCGCTGCCGTATACGCTTGCAAACCATTCCGGCGCCGTCGTTTTCGGCGGACCGATGAGCGCCAACGACAATGAAGACTATGTCCGGCGCGAGATCGACTGGCTTGATATTCCGCTGAAGGAAGATCGCCCCTTTCTCGGCATATGCCTAGGCGCGCAAATGCTGGCGCGCCAGCTCGGCGCCAGGGTTTACGGCAATAATGACGGGTCAGTGGAGATCGGCTGGTATCCGATCGAGGCCACCAATCACGGCCGTTTGTTGATGACATGGCCGTCCATGGTCTATCAGTTCCACCGAGAAGGCTTCGAGCTGCCACATGGGGCCAACCTGCTGGCGCATGGCGACCTGTACCCCAACCAGGCCTTTCGCTACGGCAAAAGGCTTACGGCGTGCAATTCCATGCTGAGCTGACACGGATGATGATGCAAAGCTGGGTGGTGCGGGGCGCAAGCCGTTTCAGCCTGCCCAAGGCCCAGCCGGGCAATCTGCATCTCGAAGGCCGCATGCTGCATGACCGCGCGCTCAAGGCCTGGCTCGACAATTTCCTCGATATCGTGTTCGACGACGCCGGTTGATCCGCTCTAGCGCCCGACAAGATGATCGGGCGTTTCCAGACTGTCGATCTTTCTGAGTTTGGTGAATTTCATCGCCCAGATTCCAGCGACCGCCAGCGAGCCGACACCGCCGAAGACAACGGCGGGCACCGCGCCGATAACATGGGCCATGGTGCCTGCGCGGAATTCACCAAGCTCGTTCGAGGCACCGACAAACACCATGTTGACGGCATTGACCCGACCGCGTAGCTCGTCCGGCGTCCACAGCGCAATCAGGGTTTCACGCACATAGACCGAAATCATGTCGGCCCCGCCCATGACAGCAAGCGCTGTAATCGAAATCCACGGGCTGGTCGAAAGCCCGAAAACCACGGTCGAAACGCCGAAAATGGCAACGCCTGCAAACATGTAGTAGCCGGCATGATGGCGGATCGGCACACTGGCAAGCAGAAGTGCGACGAGCACACCACCAAGCCGGGCGCGGCGCGCAACAGCCCAAGCCCCCAGGGGCCGAGATCCAGAATATCACTCGCAAAAACCGGCATCAGCGCCACTGCGCCGCCCAGCAGAACAACGAAAAGATCAAGCGAGATCGCCCCGAGAACCACTTTTTCCGAAGTGATGAACCGAAAGCCGGCGAGAATGCTCTGAAGCGACACCGCACTTTGCGGCCTGCGGCTTTCGGGCTTCGGCACCATCACCATCAGCACTGTTGCGCCCGCAAACAAGGCGAGCGCAGTCGAATAGGCAAATGTCGCGCCGATGCCATAAAGCAGACCGCCGGCAACAGGCCCGACAATCGAGGCGATCTGCCATGACGAGGAATTCCAGGCGATCGCATTAGCCAGATCCTTCTCCGGCACGAGATTGGGCGCCAGCGACTGTAGCGCCGGGCCTGAAAAGGCGCGCTCCGTGCCGAACACGGCCAGCAATGCAAAAACAGGCCAGGGCGAGAACAGACCGAGGATCGTGATCGCCAGCAGCGTTGCCGCACACACGGTGGCGACGCCGAAGCAGACCGCCGCAATCATGCGCCGGTTGTAGCGATCGGCAATCGTACCTGTCACCAATGTCAGAAACAGCGAGGGCAGGAACTGGAAAAGCCCGATCAGGCCGAGATAGAAGGCATTTCCGGTCTCCTCATACATCTGCCAGCCAACGGCGACCGAGACGATCTGAACCGCAAACGTCCCCAGGAAACGCGAGTAAAAATAGAGCGCATATCCACGGTGGCGAAAGGCGTCGAAGCGGGCGCCGGTCTCAGGATTGATCATCGGGGGCAGGCTTTCCGGAAATTATATGAAGGGACAGTATCGTGTTTTCGGTCGATATCAACCAATGAGAACTGCGTACCCCTTGCCCGTTTAGATTTGAATGTCTAAATGTTTGCAAGGAAAAAACGGGAGTTATTCATGATCGCGCTATTCGAGACGATTTACTACGCGCTCGAGATTTATAAGTGGGTGATTATCGCCAGCGCCATATTCTCCTGGCTTTACGCATTCAACATCATCAATGCGAACAGCGAGTTCATCAACTCGATCGGTCGCGCGCTCTACGCGATCACCGAGCCGGTCTACCGGCCGATCCGCAATTTTCTGCCCAATCTCGGCGGCATCGACATTTCGCCGATCATTGTGCTGCTGATTGTCTTCTTCCTGCAGAGGCTGATCCTGACCGGTGTGATCCCGCGGCTTTACTGAGACAAAGACAAAGATAATAAAAAACTCCGGGTACAACGACCCGGAGTTTTTTATGCGTGAAACCGCGTCAATGGCTGACGAAAACTCAGCCTTTTTCCTTGGCGCGCTCGATTGCTTCAACAATCAGCCTCTTGGCCTCATCGGCATCGTGCCAACCAAAGATCTTGACCCACTTGCCGGGTTCCAGGTCCTTGTAGTGCTCGAAGAAATGCTCGATCTGCTTGAGTTGGATATCGGGAATATCGGTAAAGTTCTCGACCTTGTCGAAGCGGGCGCTGAGCTCGCGGGACGGAACGGCGATGATCTTCTCGTCCTTGCCGGAATTGTCTTCCATCATCATCACACCGATGGGACGGACATTGATCAGGCATCCCGGCATCAGCGGGCGGAAATTACAGATCAGCACATCGATCGGGTCACCGTCATCAGACAGCGTATGCGGCACGAAACCATAATTGCCGGGATACATCATCGGCGTGTAGAGAAAGCGGTCGACGACCAGAACACCGGCATCCTTGTCCATCTCGTACTTGATCGGCTGGCCGCCCATCGGGACTTCGACAATAACATTAATGTCTTCCGGCGGGTTGTTGCCGATCGCAATCGCTTCAATACGCATTCGTGCCTCCAAACAGGGAAAAATATCGTGCCTTGGATAATCAAATTGGCCAGACAAAGCAATAATGAGAAATGACTTCCGTTAATTTGACGGTCTGGCGTCATACTTCGGATATAGTCTGGCCCGGCAGAACTCAGTCCCAGACATAGGAGACTTTGGCGAGAGCTCTGTCTCCAAAGGTCTCTTCGAGAAAGGCAAAGCGCTTGCCACCCATGGCAACAAAGAACAGCTCGGCCTGCTCAAGCGCCTCGATGCTCCAGCAAATCGTGCCCTTGCAGCCAAGTGAATTCAACAGTCCGCGCGCTTCGGAGAACAGCTCACGGCCAAACCCGAGGCCCTGATATTCCGGCAGCAGATAGATTTCGTAAATCTCACCTTCCTGAGGGAGCGCCTTGACCCGGTTGAGCCCGACATTAGCGTAGCCGACCGGCAGCCCCTGGACTTCAAGGACCAGCAACGTTTCCTCGCTGGCAATCGCCTTGCGCCACCAAGTGGTATTGCGCCGCGTGATCATCTCGTGCAGCGCGCGATGAGGCATGACGCCGGCATACACATGCTGCCATGCTCTCCAGTGCACATTCGCAATCTTTTCCGCGTCTTCCACCACAGCGGGACGCACATCTCCAGACAGTATCCTCATCGTAACCAACCGATCTTGAAAATGCCGGTACGCGGAAAGAATACGCCAAACAGCCCCGCTTGCCCACCGAAAATCGGATGCCGGTCCATGCCGACGGCCACACCGTCACATTCAGCGGCGGCCGTATGTCCGCGCCTCGAAGGCATCGACAGTGGCACAGACGAATCGTTCGGCCATCATTGCATCTTCGAATACAGCAGTGATTTCCAGCACCGTGCTCTCAGTCCGCAATTCATCGAGGTGAGCATCACGAGCGCCGGCGAGCCGAGCCATGTCCTTTGCAGTCGTGACCAGAACAAGTCCGTTCTGCCTGGCCCGCTCAAGGAGCGAGCCTGCCAGCCTTGCGGTAATCGGAGCATGATCCGCAAGGGCTTGCCTGTCGGCAACATCAGCCCCGAGAGATGTGAGCGTATCAAAAATTTTTGCGGATCACCGATCCCCGCATAGGCCAGAACCCTTTGGCCGGCCATTTGATCAGCCCCTCCACCGGCTTCTGGCTGAAATGGACGACAGGCACATTTGCACGATCAGCTGCCGCGACCACGGACGGGGCCGCGCTTCCGGTCCCGTTGAGCAGGATCACCTCGGCTTTGGGGAGCTGGGCGGCAAGTGGTGCGCGAAGCGGACCAGCCGGCAAGCAGTACCCATTGCCGAACCCGCGGCGAGCATCCACCACAGCGACCGTGAAGTCCGGCCTGAGCTTGCCGCTCTGCAAGCCGTCATCCATGATGATGAAATCCACGCCTGCGTCCTGCAAAAGCCGCGCGGCATCAACCCTGCCGGGAGAGACCGCAACGGGCGCCGTGCGCGATAGCATTAACGCCTCGTCGCCAACATCGGCATAGGTATGACGTTCCGGGTCCACGAGGCGTGCCGCGGTAATCTTCGCACCGTAACCGCGCAATACAAAGCCGGGTTTCCTGCCCCGTGCCAACGCCGCCCGGGCGAGCGCTTCGGCAACCGGCGTCTTGCCGGTTCCGCCGACAGTGAAATTGCCGACGCACAAAACAGGCACAGTGACAAGATCGCCTCGCATACGCGTCATCCGCCTTGCGACAACCGCACCATAAAGCCAGGAAAGAGGCCAGAGCAGCCGGCTCAGGAGGCGCTTGTCGTTCCACCAGAAAGGCTGAGTTTTGCTAAGCATTGGGAAGCCGTCTCCGACTTGACGTTGGCACGGCCAAAAGAATTCACCGCAGCGCCTTGCGCAGGTCCTGACTGGCAAGTTTTTCCTGAATGGTCAAGGAACGCTCATGCTTGGGAACAGGCTTCGGTCTGGCGAAAAACCGGGCTTCCAGCCGAAGCGGTGCAAGATAACGTTCAAGCCCCTTCATGGTCTTGATCAGTGCCCCGCGCATATCCCGCACACCGGCATAGCCCGACTCAATCATGTGGCGGCGTGCATCCGCGTCGCGCAACAGGAAATCGACCGACTGCATAAGCGCTTCCGCCCCTTCGACGGTGCGCACGGCGCCGCGCTGGCGCAGCTGCCTGTAGGTATCACGGAAATTCTCAACATAGGGACCGGTCAGAACGGCGGTGCCCAGGATTGCGGGCTCCAGCGGATTCTGTCCGCCTTTTGCCGTCATCGACCGGCCGACGAAGGCGATCTCACTCAGGCGCAGGTAAAGCCCCATATCACCAATCGTATCGCCAAGCAGGATATCGGTATCAACGGCCGGTGTTTCGCCCAGAGAGCGGCGCCGGACATTGAGGCCCTTGGCGGCGAACAGCCCCGCAAGCACATCGCCACGATCCGGGTGACGTGGAACGATGACGGTCAAAAGCCCCTTGTGCCGCTCCTTCAAAGCGGTATGGACATCTGCGGCAATTTTTCCTCGCCGTCGAAGGTCGAGATCGCAGCCCAGACGGGGCGATCACCAACGGCTTGTTTGAGCGCAGTCAATGCGTCGTCATCAGCCGGGGGCGCATCGCGATCCACCTTGAGATTGCCCGAGACAGTCACATGCAACGCACCGAGGTCGGCAAAGCGCTCGGCATCAATGTCGGTCTGGGCCATGACCAGCGAAAACCGCGAAAACAATGTCCGCGCCAGTTGCCGCCGCTGCATCCATCGCTGGAAGGAACGATCGGAAATGCGTCCATTGACGATAATATGTGCAATTCTGCGACGCGCGAGTTCGGCAATCGTCACGGGCCAGACTTCTGTCTCGACATTGATGGCAAGATCCGGCCGCCAGTGATCGAGAAATCTCGAAACGGCCGGCATGGCATCAAGAGGCACATACTGGTGGATCACGCCATCACCGAAACGCTCTGCCGAAAGCTTCGCAGAGGTCACCGTACCCGTCGTAAGAAGAACTGAAATCTCGCACGCCCTGATGCTTTCGACCAGCTGGGTGACAGCCAGTGTCTCGCCCACGCTTGCCGCATGGATCCAGACAATTGGCCCATCGGGTCGTTTCACATCGGTCCGGCCGAAACGTTCGTTGAGACGCGAACGCTCTTCCTTGCCTTTTCTCATCCGCTGATAAAGTATCGGCTTCAGCAACGGATAGCCGAGGATACCCCCAGCCAATACCCGTTAGTCGCGAACCATACCGAAAAGCCAGATTTCATAATTCCGTCCGCATCCCCGTTCTTGAGCTAGGACCGGCAGCAACACCGCTACCAAAACGCGAATCACATGTTCATAGAAGTATCATCAAGCGGGAAATCGAACCACGCCAATAATGAAGTCGTTGCATCTTTTCCGAATATTTTTTCGCATAACACCAAATGGTTTTATTCGAAAATTGAATACTCGAAATGTTCGCAAATTTAATGATACAGAATCATGCGGCGAAAACATGGATACCGACGAAATGAGCATCACTGCTCGGGGTCGAGAAGCCTGTGCAGGTGCACGATGAAATAACGCATATGGGCGTTATCAACAGTCTGCTGCGCCCTTGATTTCCAGGCGGCATGCGCGGTTGCATAATTGGGATAGATACCGACGATATCGAGCGCATCGAGATCGGTGAAGCGGACGCTTTTCAGACTTTCCAGCTCGCCACCGAAGACGAGGTGAAGAAGTTGCTTGTTTTCGACCGTGTCAGCCATTTCTGAACCTCATGTTCCGTTGGTCTCAATTTGAGCGATCATGGTTTCCCGGGTTTACCGGGGCTTGTCAAGATTGAGGAAGCGGGCCGAATTGCCGCAACAACGTGCCGACCAGCCCGGAATTACCCGCAAATAGAGTACCGTGACGCACGCTGGCGCGATTGTAGGACAGCGGCTGACCTTGCACATCAACGAGCGACGCGCCAGCGGCCGAAAGAATAATATCTGCCGCTGCCAGATCCCAGTCGTGCGAGTTCGGCCTGACAAGCGTACCGTCCAGCCGCCCCTCTGCGACCAGAGCCAGCCGATAGGCCAGCGAAGGGATATAGGATGCCCGCCGCAAACGTTCGAGAAAGGCCGGTTCAAACCGGTCGGCAAGACTGGCCGGAAGGCACAGTTCAAGCGCGGTGTCATCGGCCTCACCATCAGCGATCGATGTCACGATCGGCGCACCGTTCAAAAGCGCCGGACCGCCCTTGTATGCCGAATATATATCCCCGAGCGCCGGCGCCACCAGAACACCGGCCACCGGACGGTTTTGGCTGACCACGGCGACGCTGACGACCCAGCTCTTGTGACCGCCGAGAAAGCCGCGCGTGCCGTCGATCGGGTCAACCACAAACGCACACGGCGTCTCAAGCCGCCTGAGATCATCGCGGCTTTCCTCGGAAAGCCAGCCATAGTCCGGACGCGCATCCATCAGAATGGACTCGAGACATTCGTTGGCGGCGTAGTCAGCAGCACTCACCGGCGATTGCCCGTCGTTTTTCCACCAGACTTCGGGGTCCTGACCGAAATGGGAAAGCGCCAGCTCCCCGCCTCGCGCGCGGCTGACTCAATAAGCGCAAGATCGGCAGACCAGTCTTCGCTGGCGGTCTCGTATTCGGTCAATCGCATCTGCCTTTCCAGGCGGTTCCGGTGAAACGGCCTGCCCGGCCGCATTCACACGATTATAGTTTTGGCCCGGTTCAGGCCCGCACACGAAATTGGGAGGCTAGCGCCCGGCAAGCGTCAGACCTTCGACCAGAATAGTCGGAGCGGCGATCGAGTAGAGCCGGTCCAGGTCGCTCGCAGGCGTCATCGCCATGAACATGTCCTTCAGGTTTCCGGCAATCGTCACCTGCGCCACCGGATAGGCGATCTCGCCGTTTTCGATCCAGAAGCCGCTCGCCCCGCGGAGTATTCACCCGTCACCATATTTACGCCGTGGCCGATGAGCTCAGTCACGTAAAGGCCGTTTCCCATCTCCTGATCAGTTCCTCAGGCGACTTGTCGCCCGGCTCAAGGCTTAGATTGGTCGGCGATGCCGAAAGCGAATTGCCTGAACGGCGGCCGCGCCCGTTGGTGTCGAAGCCAAGCTCGCGACCAAGCGCGGTCGACAGGAACCACTGTTGCAGCACACCGTCTTCGATCATGCTCAGCCTGTGGCTTTCGACACCCTCTCCATCGAAAGGTTGGGAGCCTGCTCCACGCAGAATAGCCGGCTCGTCGACAAGGTCTATACCGGCCTTGAGCACCTGTTTTCCGAGCTGATCGCGCAGGAAACTGGTCTTGCGGGCCACCGCCGAGCCGGAAATTGCGCCGGCGAGATGACCGACCAGGCTTCGCGCCTGCCTTGCCTCGAAAAGAACAGAAGCGCCCCTGCGGGTTTCCAGCTGGCGCGGAGAAAGCCGCGCTACCGCACGCTCACCGGCTTCGCGACCAATCTCTTCCGGCCCACGCAAATCGCTGTCATGCGATCGCGCGTCGGAATCATGGTCGCGCTGCATGCTGCTGCCCTCACCCGCCACGACCGAAACCGAGATCGACGAGTAAGAACGGCGATAGCCGCCTGCGAACCCGTCAGATGTCACGAGCGCAAAGCCGATTTCGCCGCGCGAGGCACCGGCACCAGAGCTTTTCGTCACACCAGCCACCGACAGCGCGGACTGCTCGGCGGCCATCGCACGCCTGGCAAGGATCTCGGTGGAAATCTCAGTCTCGTCGTAGAGATCGAGGTCGGGCACATTGCGAGACAGCCGGTCCCTGTGGGCTAGGCTCGCAAACGGATCCTCGGGCGATACGCGTGCCATCGCAAGCGCGCGATCCACAAGGCTTTCCACATCATCATCGGTATTGGTTGAAACGCTTGCCACCTTGGCGCCGGAAAAACACGCAGAGAGAAGCCCCGGTTCTCGGAAGCCTGGGCACTTTCGCGCGCGCCATCGCGCACCGAAACACTGTTAGAGACGCCTTCGGAGACAACCACGTCGGCTGCATCGGCGCCCTTGCGCTTCGCAACCTCGATGATGCGAGCCGCGCTTTCGATCAATCGATCGGAATCTTTATTCGCTGACATGGGCATTGGCCTTTCCTTGGACTACCATTTATTGTTCACTTTGCATCTCATCAAGTACCGTTCACCCGGGCCATCCGTTTTCTTCTCATTAAGGGGCCACCATATGGCAACTTCGCAGAGCCTGTTCGCCGAAACCGTCTGGATGCTTGGCGCAGCGACCATAGCCGCGCCGATCTTCAAGCGATTGGGGCTCGGCACGGTTCTTGGCTACTTGGCTGGCGGCGTCATCATCGGCCCGGTTCTGCAGCGCATCACCAATGGCGAGGAGGTTCTCCACGTCGCCGAACTTGGTATCGTGTTCCTGTTGTTCATGATTGGACTGGAATTGAAACCCGCCCGTTTGTGGACCATGCGCAAGGATATTTTTGGCTTGGGCCTGGCCCAGGTGGTGGTCACCGGCGCCATCCTAGTGCCACTTGCCTATCTCGGCGGCGCAGGCAACTGGAGCGCGGCAGTGATCGCCGGCTTCGGCCTTGCCCTGTCATCCACAGCCTTTGCCATGCAGATCCTTGACGACAGCGGCGACGTCAACACCCGCTACGGCCAACGATCATTTTCGATGCTGCTGTTTCAGGATATCGCAATCGTCCCGCTTCTCGCCCTTGTGAGCATTCTCGGAGGGGAGCCGAGGAAGCGAGCGCCGGCGACATGATGACGAGTGCCGCACTTGCACTGCTGGTCATCGCGCTGATGATCGCCGCCGGGCGCTACGTCCTGACGCCGGTGTTCCAGATCATCGCCGCGACGGGTGCGCGTGAAGTCATGATCGTGGCCGCACTCTTCCTCGTCATAGGCTCGGCGATGGCCATGCAGATGGTCGGCCTGTCCATGGCGATGGGCGCATTTCTGGCAGGTGTGATGCTGGCGGAATCCTCCTATCGCCACGAACTGGAAGCCGATATCGAGCCATTTCGAGGCGTCTTCCTCTCAATCTTCTTTATCGCTGTCGGTCTGTCACTTGAGCTCAAGGTGGTCTACGAAAACCTCCTGCTCATCATCATCGCCGTGCCGGTGCTCATCGCCGTCAAGGCTGCGGTGATCTACGGTGTTTGCCGCATATCCGGCTCGCCTCATGATGATGCATTGCGGATTGCCGCCCTTTTGCCACAGGGCGGTGAATTCGGTTTCGTGATGTTTTCCACGGCAGCGGCGGCAGGCGTATTTTCCAATGCCACGGCCTCGGTCCTGATTGCGGTGGTCACACTCTCCATGGTCACGACCCCAATCACCGTTCGCATCGCAGAGCGACTGACGACCCGGCATGAAGGGCATGAAGAGCTTGAAGAAGATTTTGACGGCGCCGATGCCGATGTGCTGATGGTCGGGTTTTCGCGCTTCGGCCAGATTGCGGCGCAGATCCTGCTCGCAAGCGGCCGCGATGTCACCATCATCGACTATTCGGCCGAGCGTATCCGTCAGGCCTCGGCCTTTGGTTTTCATATCTATTTCGGTGACGGCACCCGCAAGGAAGTGCTGGTTGCCGCCGGTATCGAGAAGGCCAAGGTCGTTGCGGTCTGTACCCAGAAACGCGAGATCACCGATCGCGTGATCGATGTCGTGCAGGAACATTTCCCCGCGCGCACATCTACGCCCGATCCTATGACCGGGGCCATACGCTGGCGCTGCGCCAGCGTGGGGTGGAATACGAGCTGCGCGAGACGCTGGAATCCGGCCTTATGTTCGGAAAGGAAACACTGATTGCGCTGGGCACCAGTGAGGAAGAGGCCAGCGCAATCACCGATGATATTCGCAAGCGCGATGCCAAACGACTGGAGATACAGGCCGTCGAGGGCATTATGGCCGGCTCCGACATGCTGCATACCCATCCCGTCAGCCCAGAGCCGCTGATGCGGCCCAAGCGCAACCGATTTGACCCAACAGTAAAAGTTACCGGCAAGGACATGGCCTGATCATCGTCGCTTTCGCTCAAACAGTTCAAACGCCCCCATCCGCTATCATGCTTTTTGAGCAGGCGCAGCTCCAGTGTCTGCTCGGCCACGACCTCTTTCAGATCGCGCGCTTCACGGCGCAACGTCTGCACCTCATCCGTGGTCGCGGCCCGTGCCGTATCACCGGCCAGGCGCCGCTTGCCGGCCTCCAGAAACTCCTTCGACCAGGTGTAGTACATGCTTTCGGCGATACCCTCGCGGTGGCAGAGCGCGGCGATACTGTCTTCGCCACGCAGGCCTTCCAGCACGATACGGATCTTTTCTTCAGCCGAATAGGATTTACGTGTGGCACGGCGGATATCCTTGATCGCCTTGTCTGCGCTCGACTTCTGCTGCCCGGACTTCTGTCTCAAAGGCGTTGAGACGGAACAGTCGTTCGCATAGCGCTCGTTACCCAATTTGCGGCACATAAACGGTCGCTAAAGCAATAGCCCCATAGCGAAACTGATAATTTTTGATTAAAAATCAGGGTGTTACTAAAAAACAATAGTAAGAAAATTGGTGCCCCTTGCCGGTTGATCCGGCTAAAAAACAGCCATCATCGAACCGAATATTTCATATAAATAACATTGCCTTATACGGAAGACCCCAGTCACTTACTAAATTTAATGTGTATCTTATAGCGCCCAGAAGTGTACCACAAGAGCCTGCCGAATATTCAGAGCCGGATTCAAAAGTTCATGATGGGAAACAATATCGTGCGAGGCGTCTGGTCATCACCCTGATGCTGGCGATGTTGACCCATGCTGTGGCGCTTGCGATGGACTTTTCCCAATCTTTGGCCAACAGACGGCATCGTCCGAACCAGCCGAAGGTGCGCTCCACCACCCATCGGCGGGGCAGAACCTCAAAGCCTTTCGCTATGTCGGAGCGCTTGATGATTTCAAGGTTCCATTGGCCGCATCCGCGCAGCGCTTTTCGCAACTTCTGCCCGGCATAGCCGCCATCTGCGAAGACATGGCGCAACCAGGGAAACGGTAGCGGATGGCTTTCAGGACATCGGGCGCACCGTCGCGGTCCTGGATATCGGCAGCATGGACAAGCACGAACAGCATCAGCCCGATCGTATCGGTGATGATGTGGCGCTTGCGGCCCTTGATCTTCTTGCCGGCGTCGTAGCCCGAAACCCCGCCGCTTTCGGTGGTCTTGACACTCTGGCTGTCGATGACACCGGCTGTGGGCGAGGCCTCGCGCCCCTCCAGTTCGCGCGTAGCGCAGACGAGCAGATGATTGATGGTCTGCCAAAGGCCGATGTCGCGCCAGCCATAGAAATAGCCTCGCACCGTGGAGACCGGAGGGAAGTCCTTCGGCAGAGCCCGCCATTGACTGCCGCTGCCCGCAATATAAAGGATCGCGTTCACCACTTCCCTCATATTCGTTTTCCGTGGCCGCCCACCGGGCTTGGCCAGCGGTATCAGTGGAGCAATTACAGCCCACTCACGATCCGTCAAATCGGTTGGATAGCGAAGGCGATCGCGGTTATGCTGCAGGCGGGTGATATCAGTCCAGGGCATGCAATCCTCCACGTTCTTGGCAGAGGTGGTTGAATCACATCCTTCTGATATCACTCAACAACTTTTAAATCGGGCTCTTAGGTTGCAAGGAAACAGCCAAGGCTTGCCGCGCATGCTTTACCAAGCGTTCAAAACCATCATGTGCCTGAGAGTATTTGCGGGCAGCCTCAGCTTCAGTCTCACCCAACACCCTACGATATTCACGCTGACCTAGGCTCAGGACTCGTTAAAATCATAGCCAGAAGATAACAGCAGCAGCGATGCATATGCTTGAGAAGAAAGTGTGTGCACAACGGTCGTATCGGGTGTGAATTCGGCGCCAGTCCTTGAGCCTGCCAAACATGTTCTCGATTTTATGACGCTTTTGGTAGAGCTTGCGGTCATGCGCTATTGGGACCTTTCTGTTCGCCCTCGATGGAATGCAGGCCTTGATTTTGCGCTCCGCCAAGGCCTCTCGAAACCAGTCGGCATCGTAGCCTTTGTCGGCCAGTAACGTCTTTGCTTTGGGAAAGGATTCTATCATTCGGGCAGCACCTTTGTAGTCGCTCGTCTGCCCTTCGCTCAACAGCATGATCAGTGGTCGGCCATGGCCATCGCAAACCGCATGCAGCTTGGAGTTCAGGCCGCCTTTGGTGCGCCCGATACGTCTGGGAACATCCCCTTTTTAGCAGACTGGCTGCGGTGCGATGTGCTTTCAAATGCGTGGCGTCGATCATCAACTGTTCCGGCTCACCGCATTCGGCCGCCAATTCAGCGAAAATCCTGTTGAACACACCAAGCCTGCTCCAGCGGATGAAGCGATTATAGATCGTCTTGTGCGGTCCATATTCCTTCGGCGCATCGCGCCATCGCAAACCATTGCGCAAGACAAAGACAATGCCGCTCACGATCAGCCGATCATCAACACGAGGCACACCGTGGGACAGCGGGAAATAAGGTTCAATCCGGCGCATCTGCGCCTGCGACAGCAGCGGAAAATCACTCATTGCGGTTCTCCATTCGAGTCCAATGAATCAAAACGAAGAGAACGTCGCAAGTGATTTAATAGGTCCTGAGCCTAGGGACTGCCTAATGTCTTTAGGAACAATCCGGCGATACTGCCAAGTTCCCGCGTTGGTTTTCCGAACATACTTCAAAACAAGCCTCAAAACGTACTCCCGACGTACCTTAAAGCGTACCGGGACAGTTCCTAAAAGCCTGTTACCATTGAAATAATTGAGGAATCAAGTGAAGTTATGGTGCCCCTTGCCGGAATCGAACCAGCACTCCTTTCGGAACCTGATTTTGAGTCAGGCGCGTCTACCAGTTCCGCCAAAGGGGCCACCCGCCTAGCTGAAGGCCGGATCGGGCGAACTATACGAAGATCGGCCGGTGCGTCAACCGGGATTTTGATCCCGATCATGCTAAAAATCACGCTCACGGCGTAGTGATGAATGGACAAGGGGCGCAGGATTTACCATCCTCCGGCAATATTCTAAATCCTTTTCGCCAATCACTTCTGGATGACCCTGATGTTGCGCCGCCTTTACAACTGGACCCTCTCCCTTGCCGCGACGCGCCACGCAGAACGCGCGCTGTTCGCTGTGTCTTTTGCCGAAAGCTCCTTCTTTCCTATCCCGCCGGACGTGCTGATGATCCCGATGGTCATCGCCAAGCCGCTCAAATGGGTCCGTATTGCCTTTATCTGCACGATCGCCTCACTTCTCGGCGCGATCGGCGGCTATCTGATCGGCATGTTCCTGTTTGAGGCCATCGGCCAACCGATCCTCGCCTTTTACGGCAAGGAACACTCTTTCGACCAAATCGCCGAATGGTACAACACCTGGGGCGGTTGGGGCGTGCTGCTTGCCGCGATCACCCCCTTCCCTACAAGGTGCTGACGATTTTCTCCGGCGCCACCGGACTGAACTTTGGCATCTTCCTGCTGGTCAGCGTGATCGGCCGCTCGTTCCGCTTTTTCTGATCGCCTTCCTGCTTAACCGCTACGGCGTGCCGATCCGCGATTTCATCGAGAAATATCTCGGTATCCTCTTCACCGTTTTCGTCGTTCTTCTCTTCGGCGGATTCTATCTCGTCAAATATGTCTTCTAGGTGCCCCATGCTCCCGCGCTTCATCACAGATAACCGCCTTGTCATCAGTCTTGTTCTGGTGACCCTTGGCATGGCCGTTTCGGTCCTCTCGGCTCTCGGCTTCGAGTATATCGGCGGCTACATCCCCTGCCATCTGTGCCTTCTGGAGCGTAAGCCTTATTATATCGGAGTCCCTGTCGGCATTGTCGGGCTTCTGGCCTGGCGCTTCGGCTTTCTGCCGCGCCTCGTCGGCAAGCTCGCCCTTCTCGTCATCGCCGGCCTGATGATCTGGGGCATGATCATGGGCGTCTACCATTCCGGTGTCGAATGGCACTGGTGGGCCGGACCGGCAGATTGCTCTGGCTCGCTTTCCGGCATGACGACGAATGCCAGCTCACTTCTGGCAGACCTCAACCGGGTAACAGGGCCAAAATGCGACGAGGCTGCACTGCGTGTACTGGGCCTGTCCTTTGCCGGCTGGAACGTGGTCGTCAGCGTCATTATTGCTGCCATCGCACTCTGGGGCGTGGGCAAGACGAAGAAGTAGGGATTTCGAACGGTCCGGCGCTCTTTTCGCTGCCCGGCCCTCTTGAACCTCACCCCGCTATAGCTTCTACACTGGTTTCATCTTAACGATGGAGGCAAGCAATGTTGGAGCATCATCACGGGCACAGCCCCGGCGGTCATGGGCATGGCGCTCACGGGCACGGCGGGCACGGGCACGGCGGTCATGGACATTCTCATGCGCCGAAGAGTTTTGGCCGCGCCTTTGCCATCGGCATCAGCCTCAATATTATCTATGTGGTGCTGGAGGCAATCTTCGGGGTTATCACCGGATCTCTGGCGCTTCTTGCCGATGCCGGTCACAATCTTTCCGATGTGTTGGGCCTCGTTCTTGCCTGGGGTGCAATCTGGCTGGCAGCAAAGCCGCCCGGCGGCATCCGCACCTATGGTTTCAAACGCGCACCGATCCTGGCGTCGCTTGCCAATGCCATCATCCTGATCGTGGCCGTCGGCGCTATTAGCTGGGAGGCAATCGGCCGCTTCCGCACCCCGGAGCCGATCGAAACCGGCATCGTCATCTGGGTGGCGCTTGCCGGGGTGCTGGTTAACGGCTTCACCGCCTGGCTGTTTGCCTCCGGGCGGAAATCCGATATCAATATTCGCGGGGCCTACCTCCATATGGCCGCCGATGCCGCCGTCACTGTCGGCGTCATCATAGCCGCGCTTGTGATTGGCTGGACCGGCTGGGACTGGATCGACCCGGCTGTCAGCCTCGTCATCGGGGCCGTCATTCTGGTGGGAACGTGGAGCCTGTTGCGCGACTCAGTGCGGCTCGCAATGGACGCAGTTCCGGCCGGTATCGATATCGAGCAAGTTCGCCGTCACATGGAAAACACTGACGGTGTAGAGGAGGTGCACGATCTCCATATCTGGGCCTTGAGCACCACGGAGACGGCGCTGACCGCCCATATCGTCTGTGCCGAAAGCCACAATCGTAACCTGCTTTCCACCCTACCCGACGAGCTGCACCACACCTTTGAGATCGGCCACACAACGCTGCAGATCGAAACGTCGGAGACCGCCGAAAAATGCCGGCTGCGCTCCTCCGATGTCGTCTAGATGATCCGGCTCACGGCCTGCGCAAAAGGTGGTGCCGACAACAATGCGGGGCATGGCTGGAGATGTTTTTGATAGACGACCGCGGTCCGGGAACGGATGCGGCCGCCGCTTCGCCGGCAGGACGGCCTTCATTCCAACACGGTTGAACGCTTGGTGGCCCGTTCGAGCGCTGTCCAAGCTCAAACTTGTTCGTCATTGCCGGATAAAGATGTGGCCGGAGCGCAAGTGTCCCGGCCACACCTCATTTCATATACAAACAGATCAGTTCGGTCGTCCGACGCCGTTCTCCTCGAGCATCTTGCCAACACCCTCGCGGATCTGGGGAGCCAGATTGTAGAGCGCGGGATTATTGCCGACGAAACCGATCTTGAACTGCGGCGGATATTTCATCAGTTCCGCCATATAGTCACCGGTCGCCCCGATCACCGGCACGGTCGCAGGAATGTGACGAATACCAATATTGACGTCTTCCCGCGGGCTTTCATACAGGTTGAACAGAATGGCACCGCCGGTATCGTGGAACAGGCTTCCCGAGAAACCACCCCAATCGCCCTTCTGGACAATCGAGTTTTCGATCTCACCGGTAAACATGTATTTGAACTCGTCGATACGCATCGCCCCGAAATACTGGTTGATCGTATAGGGACGGCTGCGCCGGTTGGATTCGCCGTCATCCGCCAGCAGGAAAGAAGCCTGATCAACGCCGTCGATATAGGTCGTGTCTTCGAAAAGCTTGCCAATGTCTGCGCCCTTTACGCCGGTCATCGACATGACAGTAGGCAGAATATCGGCAAAGTCGAACAGTCCGTCCGAACGCCGCGGCGGGATCATGCCCTTCCAATAGGCAAAGGTGGGTACGCGCACGCCACCTTCCCAGTTCGTGCCCTTGCAACCGCGGAACGGGGTGCGGCCATGCGGCGGAATTTCGCATTCGGGGCCATTATCGGAGGTCAGCAGGATCAACGTGTTCTCAAGCTCGCCGGTCTCTTCCAGCTTGTCGACCAAAGCGCCGAAAATATCATCCATTTCGACCAGGCAATCACTGTAGACGGTATGGGCAGCCGACTTGCCAGCATAGTCGTCACTCGGATAGTTGTCGAAATGGCAGCCGCGCGTGGCGTGATACAGGAAGAAGGGCTTGTCGCTGTCTTTCTGCTTTTCGAGGAAATCGACGCTCACATCTTTCCAGTGCTGATCGAGATCCTTGATATAGTCGAGATCAATGACTTTTCCGGCCTCGCATTTTTCCGTGTCGGCGGACGAGCAATGCACTTCCGTATGGCTGAATGCATCCTTCTCCATCATCTCGAAGCGAGCTGGCGAGAGCGCTATTTCCGGGTTGAAGTAAATGTCACGCCATTCGGTGTACATATCCGAAACACCGAGGAAACCGACATAATCGTCATACCCGACATTCTGCGGCAGCGACCCCTTGTTCTCGCCCATATGCCACTTACCGACACCCTGGGTTACATAGCCCTTTTCCTGCAACAGCTTCGGCAAGGTCAAAGCGCCGTCAAGGCCCCCGGCTCGCCATACATCGGCGGACGAAGAATGCCATGGTGAAGCGGGTTCTGCCCCGTATGGATGGTTGCCCGGCTCGGCGAGCAGGACGGCGTGGAATAGGCCGACGTCAGCAGAAGACCTTCTTGCGCCAGATCGTCCATGTTCGGCGTCGCATTGCCGATCGCGACACCGCCACCATTAAAGCCCGGATCCCACCAGCCAACATCATCCAAAAGAAAGACCAGTACATTCGGCTTCTTGCCAGACCTGGCCTCCAGGGCTGCAAGCTTGGCCGCGGCGGCCTTGTCCTGATCCGGGCGCTGCAAGGCCGGATACATGTTGGCTGCCGGCTTCACGTCCTTCATATGCAGGGAAAAACCCGGATAGTCGTACCCCTTGGCCGACGTCGGGCCCGTCGTCGAACCGCGCGGGTTGGTAGCTGTGTCATCAGCGGCCTGAGCAGCAAACGGCAATGCCACGGTAAGGGCAACCGCCGCCATCAATGGACCGGCGAGCCTTCGGGCAATGGAGCCCGAACGCTTGGCCGGATTCTGGCCGGCGCTACATTCAGATGAGTGGAGCATATCGCTTTCCCTTTGATCAGAATAAACTTTTTGCGTGAATATTGAAAAAGCTCAACTGCTGATCAATTACATGTACATCCAAAAATGCAACTAAAAATCGTTTTCCATTGGAAAGCAAAAGGACCTCACGTTCGAATCGCTGCCGGAGAGACTGCATCGGCCGCTTGGCAGGCGCATCGCTGGAACTCGAAACCGGAATGGGCCGCGGCGGACACTGTTGCGTTGATATCGGCTACTGGCCGAGCCTCGTCAGCAAGGCCACAGACGGTTCCCCTGTGACGTTGAGCGCATTTTGCTGCTGATAGGCGATGATCGCCGCGCGTGTCTCGTCACCAAAGACGCCGTCTGCAGCACCTGCGTCGTAGCCTGCCGCCGTTAGCAGCTTTTGCAGTTGCTTGCGTTGATCAGCTGTAAAGCCATATCGGTCTGGCGGAAAACGACCGGAAATCGGCCCGGCCCCGGCAATCCGGTCGGCCAGATAGCCGACCCCGAGCGCATAGCTGTTGGCATTGTTGTATCGCTTGATAGCATTGAAGTTCGGCCCGACTACAAAAACCGGACCACCAGCCTGCGGCTGGATCCGTGTTACGCCAGCGACCGCGCCCGGCGAACCTTCCTCCCCTCCCCATGATTGCCCTTTCCGCCAGCCGGAGCGCGCCAGATAAGCCGCGGTGCTGGCCAGGGAATCGGTCGGATCATCACTCCAGATATCGCGCCGCCCGTCACCGTTGAAGTCCACCGCATAGGCCAGGTAGGATGTCGGGATGAACTGTGTATGGCCCATCGCACCGGCCCAACTGCCGGTCATCTGCTCCGCGCTGATGTCGCCGTTCTGGAGTATCCGGAGCGCAGCCAGAAGCTGACTTTCGAAAAAGGCGCCACGGCGCCCGTCATAGGCAAGCGTTGTCAACGCAGAAACGGCGGGCACGTTGCCGCGCCGCTCACCATACATGCTCTCAAGACCCCATATCGCGACCACGACATTTCCGTCGACACCGTAGGTCGCCTCAATCTGCTCCAGGAGGCCGCGGTACCGGGCATAGTTGGCGCGCCCCTTGGCAACCCGTTCATCGGAAGCGGCAATAGCCAGATAGTCTTCAAGCGTCCGGCTGAACTCAGTTTGATTGCGGTCCTTCGCAATCACTTCCGGCGTATACCCTGCGCGGGAAAAGCCGCCGCCAGCGTGGCGTCAGAAATGCCTTTGGCCCTTGCGCGCCCCTTGAAACCGGCCACCCATGAATCCCAACCGGAGTTCGGCACGCTCCGCAAAGCCGGATCGGAAGCAGCGGAAAAACCGCCACCCAGATTACTCGAGCAGGCCGAAAGCAAAGCCGCACCGGCTCCGAAACAAAATGCACGTCGTGTCACTCGCATTATGTTGATCCAAATCCCGACATGTTCAATCACAACCCTAGACCAGCTCTAGCTTTCATTGAAGAGCCCGACATCTTAAAGCCCGATACCGGTATCGGCCCTCAGTACGGCAAGAATCCGTTCCTTAGCTCTACCCGGAAATATTGAGGAACAGGTAAAGACGCATGCTTCGGCAGATTACGAAGCGGAACAGCAAAGCTCGGAGGTCACAGACAAAGCCGCCCAAATCAGACCGGAAAAGCCCGTTGCAACCGGGCCGCCATTCCGTTCGAACTCACTAGCACTGCAACTCATGATGTCGTTATTGTAGGACTTTATTTCACTGCATCCGGCTGTCCCACGAGACCGCGTTTCGACTGACCGGCTTGGCAACAGCCGTTATGCCGGCTGATTTAGACAGCGAGGCCAGTTGAAACACTGTATCAGGCAGAACGGGCTGATCACCATCGTTACCACGTGTGCCAAACCCCTTTGGCAAAAGGTTTTCGCCACCATGGACAACGGTGACTGCAATGCCCGGCACGCCGCTGTGGGCCTTTATGTCTCGACGATGACATCAAGCGCGGCCAGCATCGGAAGGCCTGCTGTGTGGGATGGCGGCGCTAAAGCTGTAGTCCGAGCCTGAAGAACACTCTGAGGCCTTCATCCTCGCCACTGTCAGGGCTGTACCAAGGGACGGCTGCAATAATCTGAAAGTTCATTTTCTCGGCGAACATGCCGCTAACGCCAATACCGACGGACCCCAGCGCATCGCGCGTAAAATCAGCGCCTGCCTGTTCGTTCCAGACCGCGCCATAATCAGCAAAGTCGTCCATGTCAGCCCTGGAAGCGCTGACCAGCCGGTTTCAAAATCGTGGCTGATTTCAAGCGCCGCAGCGGCTCCGCTGGCGCCGGAAAGAGTGCCGCCGTCAAACGCCCAGCCATAGGGATCACCGCCCAGCGAAAACTGAGCGGCGGCTGGCAACGGTGTGGCGGAATACTGTCCGGCACTGCGCAGACGAATGGCCGTGTCGACAGCCAGCTCATGCGAAACATCAAAGTTCACTCGTGCATAGCGATAGTCCTCAGGCACGTCCGGCAGTACAGTCTCTTGCCCGAGCCCCTGTCCGAGTTCCGCACCGGTGGAAAATGCCGTCAGCCCGCTTTGACGATCATAGGCCAGTGAAAGTGCAGCCCAACGTGTCTGTTCACGGGACGCACGCGTTCCCATGACGTCGACGCGATCATTGCGTAAATTGACCTCAACCCCTCCATAGAGACTCTGGTCAATCGTCCGGATGAACGGGTAGTTGAGCCGACCGGTTCCGATCACGGATTCGATATAAACGTCGTCAGATTTCAGGTCGCCGCCCGGCTTCATGGTTATCCAGGAAAGGTCGTATCCGGCGGACAACCCGTTAAAGCCGATCGGAATGTCTTGCGAAGCCTGCAGGAAGACCAGTTCCTGCGGCGCATTTGGAACCGTGACGGCCACAAGGCTGGCCGTATCGAACAGGCCAAACATGTCGTTGACGGTCACATTGCCAGAGAGTTCAAGTGGCCCGGCCGTATCGGAACCCAGATTATCAAGACCCACTGACGCCGATTGACGATCAAAGCCGATATTGAGCCGCAATGTTCCGCCGCCCTTCGGTGTCTCCGGGCGCACAAGAACCCCTTCAACATCAAAACCACCGAGATCACTCATCAACAGCAGGATGCGCTCGGCCTCCTTAATGCGGATAGGTCGCATGGCGGTGATCCGGTCTATATAGGGCGAAAGCCGCTCGCGGATACCCGGAAGCGAACTGGTAATCTCCACCGTCTCGACATAGCCTTCATAGACATGCAAGGTGATTTTTCCGGATGAAAAATCCTGCACCGGCACAATCGTCATCGCCAGATAGCCAGCACGCAGATAGGCAGCATCGACAGCCGCAGCGATCTGATAAAGATCGGCAAGACTGATGGTTTCTCCGATCCGGCTCTGCCATATGCCGGAAAATGCGTCGTCTTCAAGCGTGCGCGCGCCCTCAACTGTCACCGAGCCAAGTTTGAAGCGTATCGCGGCTGCCGCCTCTTCGGGAATACGCTGACGCTGATCCTCAACCGTTATGTCGAGGGTCCCGGGCTGCGGGCGTGGTGTAAACCGCTCAAGAATAGTGGTCTGCCCCGCAACCGTCTGCTCGATCCTCTCGACGGTCTGCGCCGATGCTTGAGAGCCGACTGTGGTCGCCAGAAGGGCTCCGGCGGCAAACAGACCAAACTCGAGAAATCCCCACCAGGAGGTATCCGGGCGCGCAGGTGGACCGCTGGGGCGCGGCGCTTCGGCCGGGCTTACATCCTTGTTTTCTGGTCGGTCGAAGGCCAACAACGCCGAAATTGATGCCCGCCAGAAGCTGGACTTCTCAGGCAAGGTCTTTTGGCGCATGGTTTCCTCCTATCGATCAGCCATTCCGGAACTTTGCTTCAATTCAGCGCCCTGGCAGCAGGGCGCTGCAACCTTAGCAAAGCTCAGTTCCGCAAACGCTTATTGCTTAGACTATATACGTTTGAAATCCCCTATTCAGGGGGGCTGCTGCCCCAACCAAAGCGCCATCAGCGCCGAACGACTTGAAACGCCGTATTTGCGGTAAATTCGCTTGACATGATCATGGGTCGTATGGGGGCTTTGGCCGTAATTTTCGGCAATTCTGCGTTCAGACAGCCCCTGCAAAAGCCCCAGCAGCACGTGGGCTTCCGTCGGCGTCAGCGGTTCGGATGCCACCCCGATCCCCTCCGACAGCATTTGCAGGCGATAAAACCAGCGTATTCCACGCAACGCATGGCGGACGACTTGACGATCGCGCTCGGAAAACGGCGATTGCGAGAGCGCGCGGTGAAAGCCAATCTGGATTTCTGCATCAGCATTGATGGGAATCCCTACCCAGATCGAATCCAGTCGGTCAATTCCGTGATAATAGATCTTGTAGGCATCGCCCTCGAACCATTCTGGCGGCGCCAGCTCATGGAGCATAAAAACCCGGAATTCCCCGGCCAGCTCGGCATTGCGAACGGTCGTGATGTCAGGCGTCCCCTGATCCATCAGAGCGAACGCTTCCTGAATGATTCTGGCTGTTTCGTCATCGGGATAAAGCGCAGATATGCTGCGCGGCCGCCAGCCGAAAAGAGGGTCACTGTGCATGTTATCGACAAGCCTCACGGCGCCGATCCAGTCGGCCTGGCGCGCATCGATCATTTTACAAACGGCCAAGAGAAGGTGCATGCGCGCGTCCGGCATGCGAGAGGCCTCAAACTCGGCCAGCTCATCCCAGAGCGCGTAAATCCGCTCGAAATCGATTGGCTCATTCAACATAGGCTGGATTGACGTATAAACACGGTGGGCCGAATCTCGCTCAGACGGCCATGCTATTATTATCCCAAAGCAAAGTAAAACACCCATGGGTAGTAGTAAGGGTCACCTCGAAGGTTGCCACCACGGAACCGTGCAATACTCGAAAATGCTGTGAAAGATCCGTGTGCTTGTTTCGGCGCAGATCGAGAAGGGTATCGCCAGCAGGACAAGACGGTATCCTGCCGGATGAAATTGGCTCTCACTCATCGAGGAAAAGTTGCTCCGAACCGGGGAAGGCTATGATCTGGTGATCAGGGTCGACCCCGATCCGTATGGAACGCTGGTCGGCAAGCCGTTCCTACGTCGCGCAAGCCTGGGACCGGATGCCCCCGAGAGGCCTCATGAAAATCGAGATCGAACCGGTGCTCGCCCTGGCGGCGTTCCATCCCTGGCACCGGCGCCGGAGTGGCGCGTTTCGGCGTTCCCGAACCACCTGAAAGAGGCATTTCCGAACGGGCCCCGGAAGAACTGGCCTCCTACATCGGAGGGTCATGGGCTTCGGGATCAACTCACGGCAGGACCGTGCCGCCAAGAAGTGGCGCTACGGCATTGAAAATGCGCATGGCCGGAAGGGAGCACGAAATACCTTGCGTATTTGAGGCCAGAACCTCCGCATCGCCGCAATCGCCTGAAGGGATGTCGCTGTTGGTCTGTATGGCCACGGTCGTATCGGTTTGTGTATTGTAATAGATGACCGTGGTGTATCCCGGCAATTCGCCGGTATGCCCGACCCACCCATCGGTGCAACGCAGCGCCAGGCCGTAGTGTTCTGGCCCCTGAAAGGATCTGAGCCGGTCTGCCTGCGATTTTTGCCGAGAAGGCCCTGACCGGTTCCAAGAGCCCTGCCATAGGTCAGCAGATCCTCGACATCGGAAATGATCTCGCCAGCACTCCACAGCGAATCCGGGTTCCAGTTTGTCGCGTTCAGCGGGGCTTCGGGTGTCGCTGCGTATCCTTGTAGCGTGATCCCCTGGGCATAAGGCGCGGGGATCGCGGTCTGCTGGCCTGGCCAGCTCGTGTTTTTAGATCGAGCGGCTCGAAGATCATTGTCTTCAGGGCTGTCTCGACCGGTCGCCCGGTGACCTTCTCGATCACGATTCCAAGCAGGATCGTGTTGGTGTTGGAGTAGTCGTATTCAGATCCGGGTTCGAAGAGTGGAGAGTTCTCGACCCCATACGCCACCAGATCCTCTGGTGAAAAAGCGTGTTCGGGTCTTGAAGGTACAAGTCCACAAATTGCACCGAGGCGGTGTAGCTTGCAACGCCGCTCGTCATGTTTGCCAATTGCCGCAACGTGATTTTGTCGCCGTTCGGAATACCGGCGACATAGGTGTCAATCGTGTCGTCCAGCGAAAGTTGGCCACCTTCCGCGAGTTTCAAGATAACGGTTCCCGTGAAGGTCTTGGTGACCGAGCCAATGCGGGTCTTCATGCCCGCCTCCATCGGTGCGCCAGTCTCAGGGTCAGAGATGCCAAACCCCTTCATCCATGACCCTTCAGGTGTGCGTACGCCCACAATCACGCCAGGCGCGGCAGACTGATGCAGCGCCATGGTCACGGCGTCGTCGAGCTTTGACGCAAGTTCTCCGGAAATATGTTCCGAGCCCGCGATTTTTGCAGGTGACATGGACAGGACGTGGTCGACATCCTGCACACATGCTTCGGCAGCCGCCGCGGCATTCAAGCCGCCTGTTGTCAGCAACAGGAAAATCAGCAGCGGCAGGCTTCTTCGCTTCAGCAGATCGAATGAGACCAATACCGGCAATTCATTTCTCCCTTTGAATATGTCGCAGGCCCGGATGACGGCTGGCACACCTCGTCCCCGACGCTTTCCACGGATACTCCGTTTAGGCCATAAATTCATAAACAAGCCCCGGTAAGCAAAATAGATCATATTGTTCATGCACATGGTCTGGCGGTGCATCCCGATTTCGTGTTTCAGAAGCTAAGGTCGAAGCGCATGCCGAAACTGTGATCTTCCACGCCCTCGGCAAACCGCCCGTCATAGCCAAGCGAAAGGCTGGCATCATGACTGAGGTCGAAAGATACCCCAACCCCAAGCAGCGCTGCATCCCGCGCCGTGGGAACGCCCGCGATCGTGAAATCACTGCCGCCGTCGAAAGCCATCACCGAGGTCCCGTTCAGATCGCCATAGGCATGCTGCCAGCCGGCATGACCGGAAAGGCGTGCCGCGGTGTCGGCGAGCATCACGTCATGACCGGCGCGAACGCCAAGCGTGGTGGACCAGAGGTCCTGTGTTTGCGATGCCGCATGCAGCGCAGCCATGCCACCCGCCTCAGAAAACCCTTGGGTCTTCAGGTTGACATAGGAGGCGCCGGCAAACGGCTCCAGATATCCGGCCTCGTCTCCGAACCGCCAGCCTGTTTCGGCAAAGGCCTGCAGTGTGTGAGCGTCATAGTCAGCGTTCAGTTGTTCGTTCAATCCAACAAAGGAAACGGAACGTTTGGTGGAAACGTCGTGATGGCCGTATGAGCCGCCAAAGCTCAAGCTGAACCGACCTGACTGTGTGCTTCCATATCCGCCGATATAATAGCTGTCAGTATCGGCAGATGCTGTGAATCCCTTCTCATCAATCGACGACCGGATGTAACCTGCGGCAAGACCCAACAGCCAGTCCTGACCAATGCGGGCGTCGCCACCGAACAGGGCTCCACCGCCGGATGTGTCCACGGTGTGTGCATTGCCATCGCCCTGATAGCGCCCAAGTCCACCCATCGCATCGAACCAGATCGAAACCGTGTCGACTGCCAACGGTCCGCCACTCGGCGTTGCATCAAGCACCGCATCTGCGGCAAAGGCGGCATCAATCCGGGAGAGGATAGCCTTTTCGACCTCCCTGGGTTCATCCCTCAAAACGGTATTGGCGGAGGCATGGATTTCGCCGGAAAGCGCATCGAATATTTCCGGCGCCTCATCTTCATAAAGCCCGAGGATCGAGCGATAAAGCGCGCTATCAGGTGACAGGCTTTCCAGCCCTGCCGCGGTTGCCTTCTGGTTTGACGTTCTGGCTTCATCGACGAAATCGACATCATTGCGCTGAAGCGCCAGATAGACGTCTGTGGCATCGTAGCCGAGATAGGAATCGAGAAAGGCAAAATTGTCGCTCACGCTTCCGAAGCCGCCGGTGACGCCGCTTTCGGCAGTCAACACGGTATAAACATTGACCGGATCAAAACCGGCACCGCTGTCCCCGGGTCGCTCCGCCAGAACCACAAGATTTGCGCCCGGATCGATCGCAGCTGTGCCCGCGACCTTCAAAAGTCGCTGTTGATGCCGGATTGTGTGCCGGCGTCATTGACCTCCACCTGATAGACGGACCCGGCACCAAGGCTCAGATCGCCCGCGACATTCAATGTTCCGATGGAGTTTCCTGGCGCGATAACGCCCGAAATCACCGTGTCTCCGACCGTGCCTGAACCGGCGAGCGTGGCTGCGGAGGCAACATTGATCGCGCCGGTGGTTCCATTGACCACAAGCTTGCCGCCGAACACATCGGTACCGCCGGTATAGCTGTTTTTGCCCGTCAAAATAGTCGTACCGGAATAGACGCCTACATGGCCCGCACCGGTGATATCGGGCGAGAAGGTGTAATCCGTATCTGTATGATTGAAGACGATTGTGCCGCTGCCTGTGCCGAAATCGATCAGCGACGTGTCGACGAAGCCCGCAGCCGATGCCGCATCTCCCGCTCTCGCACCGATGTTCAGCGTTCCCGATGACCCGATATCAAACGTGTTGGTGGCACGCATCGTGCCGCGATCGGCAAGCGTCAGTATGCCAGTACCACGATCACCGACCTTCATCGAACCCGTGGTCCAAAGCGATCCCGCGCCGGTAACCGTCGCAGCCGCCCGCGTAGAAGGAGACCGCCCGAGTGTCGCCGTTGCGCTGGTAACGGAACCGCCGTCTTCGACAACAAGGGTGCTGCCAACGATAGATCCGATCTCAAGAGAGCCGCTGGCACCCGTGGAAAGCTGCGATCCACTTCCGGTAACGGTGACCTTGCCAGTGGGCAGTGCCAGCGATCTGCTGCCGACAGCAATCTTGCCCGATGTTTTAACGACGCCGCCATCGCTGATGACAAGCGCGCCGGAACCACGGCGTCCGATGTTCAGGTCACCGTTCAGCGCCCACGAGGCTGACGGACCGGTAACATCAATCTGAGCATATTCACCGGCGACAGTTCCAATGAAGCCTGCACCACTGGCAAACGCGTTGTTGATTTCGAGCGTGCCGGAGGCAATGCGGACATCGCCGCTATAGGCACTGGAAGCCCCGGTCAGCCGAAGACGACCGGTCCCATCGAGCGCCAGCGTGCCGGAGCCCGTTAGGCTCCCGGCGAAAGCCGTATCGCTATCCTGGCTGATCGTCAGCCCGCCGGTTCCCAGGCCGATCGTGCCGCCAGCCCCAGAAAGCGCCGACATAGTGAGATCATGACCGTTGAGATCGAGCATGCCGCCATTGACCGTATAGGCCGTATTTGCGGCGAATGCGCCGTCTGCGCCAGCCCGCAGGATACCGCCTTCGACCTTGGTACCGCCGGTATAGCTGTTATTGCCCGTCAAAATCGTGGTGCCGGAATAGACGTCCACATGGCCCGCACCGGTGATATCGGGCGCAAAGGTGTAATCCGTATCTGTATGATTGAAGACCACATTGCCATCGCCCGCGCCAAAGGCGAGCGCCTTTGCCTCGAGTATCCCCGCAGCAACTGGCGTCTTTCCGGTTTGCGCGCCGATCACCAGCGTGCCGGTAGCGTTCGTGCCGACGGCGAGAGCCACCGTTCCCGCACCACCGCCAGCAACAAGACGACCACCTTTGGTGAGCACCATGGCAGCGCTGCCTGCGGAGGAACCGCCGATCTCGACAGACCCTGACACGGACAGAACCGACCCGATACCCGAAACCTCGGCCTGGGCCTTGCCGCCATTGCCCATAAGAAGGCTCCGGGCGCTGACGCTGGCCTGATCCGAAATCCACAAATTGCCGCTTCCGCTGCCACCGGCATCGCCGAGTCTCAGCCCGGATGTGACATTCCAGCGCGCTCCTGCACCGGAAATCTCGAAGCCGGCATCGTTGCTGCCAGATGCAGCGATCAAACCGCTATCGCTGGTCATCATCTTGCCGGAAACGACGCTGAGCGTGCCCTCTTCAACGCTGACTTGACCGGAAACGTCAGTGTCGCCGCGCAGAACCAGAGTCCCGAAACCGGCCTTGGTCATTTTGCTCAGACCGGAAATATCGCCGTTGAAACCGGTATAGTCGACCTGATCAATCCTCAGTGCGGCCTCGGAACCAGTGCTGGTCAGCAAGCCGCCCTTACCCCTGAGATCAGAAACCGTCAGGTCATTGCCTGCGAGATCCAGAGTGCCGCCATCGACCCTGTAGCGTGTGTTGTCGGCAAAAGCACTTGCGTTGCCCGCCCGCAATGTGCCGCCATAGACCTCCGTCGAGCCAGTGAAGGCGGAATTGTCGCCGTCCAGGGTCGTGGTGCCGGAATAGGCCTCGATCGTCCCTTTGCCGCTGATATTCGGGGTGAAAGAATAGGCGTTATCTGTATGGTTGAAGACGATTTTGCCATCGCCTGCGCCGAAGACGATTGCGCCGGTCTGAACGATACCCACAGAAGCAGCCGCTTCTCCCGCCGCCGCTCCGACATTGAGCGTGCCGGAGGCGCCGCTGTCTCTGGCGATGAAGACGCGATCGGAGGCAACGACTTTGGCATTCTCGGTCAATGTCACGACACCGCTTCCACCACCGCCAATGACAAGCTCTCCTCCCGTGCTTGTCCATACCGTGCCGGCACCCGAAACGATGGCGGCGCCATCACTGTCCGCAGCGCCGCCGATGACGCCACTGACCGATGTGACCGTGCCGCCGTTTGACAGGTTTACCATGCCGACGCCTTCATCACCGACGGTCAATGTACCGCTGAGTATGGTTCCTGAACCGGATCCGACGAGATATAACTTCCCCAGCCCATCACTCTTCGCGCCAAGAACCATGTCTTTACCGCTCACCTGGCCTCCGTCCATGATGTTGAGCTTTCCCTCACCAGAGCTCCCGACCCGCATCAGGTCGAAGCCAAACCAGCGCGATCCTGCACCGGTTATTGTTGTCGTGCTGGTGAACTTGGAACCGATATTGCTGATGGGAGCGGTTACCGTCCCTCCTCTCGACACGGTCAGCCCACTAGCTTTGTTTACCCCGACCGAAACAAAGTTAGATTCTGAGATGGCGGTGCCATATGGGCCGCCGTCGACACCATCAACGGTGGCAGTGCCATCGATGTAGAGGCCGGCAAGCGCCGGTCCCGCCAGAGTGGTGAGCGCCGTCGAAGCTACCAATGCCAATTTGGGCGTTCCACGCAGAACACGCTTGGTTATCCCTGTTACGATCATGGGGGAAAACAGCGACCTGCAAACTAATATGGCGGCGTTTTGGCCTCGACGCATGGTTCTTCCTTTTGAAATTCAGCAATGGAACCAGTCTTTCGAGTGGCATTTGGCAATCGGACAATTGTGCTGCTTCGCTTACGAAATGAAGGTCCAGCAGCGCTTATTGCCCAGCAATGCATTGATTGGAATCCCCTGATCAGGGGCTTGCTCATCGGGAGGGCCATAAATGCTATACCGTCAGGCATCTGGCCCCGTCGCTGTTTGCTGCGACCAAGCTGTGTCATATGGTCGGCGCTGAAAAGGCGACCCGTCGTGCCGGATTTAGTGACACGCAAAGATTCCCGTCCAGAAACTGCTCCATTTCTGTCCAGAAGGCCGCGCCACACCAGCTCGGCAGCAACGAGGCGCGAAACCGCTCCGCGTGCTTGCCAGGAAAACAACAATTGAAGCGAGACAAATCCGCCACAATTTAAATTATCGAAGCTTGTTGCAAAAAATGGTGATCCCGACGCGATTCGAACGCGTGACCCTCAGATTAGGAATCTGATGCTCTATCCTGCTGAGCTACGGGACCACTACTCGCCTCTCAATACAAAAGCGAGGGCTTGATGAAAAGCCCTGAATTGCGTGAAAGGTGTTACAATGCGCATTCTGCAAGCCGCGCTTCGGCAAGCCGGACCCAATAGGATATGCCGTAGGGCAGAGCCGCGTCGTCGAAATCATACTCTTCGTTGTGGAGCCCAGCGGTATCACCGTTACCCATGAGGATAAACGCGCCCGGACGCGATTCGAGCATATAAGAGAAGTCTTCCGCAGCCGTCCATGGCGCGATTTCCGTTTCGACCGCCCCTTCCCCGCAACGCTGGTCGCTGCGGCTATGGCATGACGCGTTTCTTGCGGATGATTGACGGTCGGCGGATAGTTGCGGACATAGCTGACCTCTGCAACGCCGCCTTGGGAAAGCGCCGTCATTTCGGCGATCGCCTTGATCCGCCGCTCGGCCATATCCCGGTTTTCGGGCGTAAAGGAGCGGACTGTTCCGCCAAGTTCGGCCTCCCGGGAATGATGTTGTGGGCAAAGCCCGCGTGAAACTCCGTGATCGAGACCACGAGAGCGCCCACCGGATCGGCATTACGCGAAACAATGGTCTGGACCGCATTGACGATCTGGCTGCCGATCACGATAGGATCAACCGATTTCTGCGGCTGGGCCGCATGGCCACCGTCGCCTTTTATGACAATCCTGAACTCATCCGTGGCCGCCATGATCGGGCCCGAGCGGATCGCAAATTCTCCGACGGGCATGCCTGGAAAATTGTGCATGCCATAGACTTCCGAAATCGAGAAGCGCTCCATCAGACCATCCTCGATCATGGCCTTGCCGCCGCCGCCGCCTTCTTCCGCAGGCTGAAAAATCAATGCCACGCTGCCGGCAAAATTACGGGTTTCGGCCAGAAGGCTGGATGCACCCAGCAGCATCGCCATATGGCCGTCATGGCCACAGGCGTGCATCTTTCCTGCATTTTTCGAGGACCACTCCTTGCCGCTGCGCTCGGAGATCGGCAAAGCATCCATGTCGGCGCGAAGCCCGATCGTCCGGCTTCCCGCGCGGTTGCCGCGGATCACGCCGACAACACCGGTCCCCCCAATGCCTTCGACAACCTCATCGACACCGAAAGACCGCAATTTATCGGCAATGAAGGCCGCCGTCTCATCTACGTCGTAGAGAAGTTCCGGATTCTGGTGGAGCAACCGCCGCCATTTCGTGGCTTCGTCCTGGATTTTTGCGGCACTGTTCAACACCGGCATTAAGCATACCCCTGCATTTTTTTAAATTCATTGTAAAAGACGCTAAAACATGTGGGATCACATATATCCGCAAACAAGGATTTTGCCCTTCAAGGCGTATATCGATAACAAGCATCGGGCAAGTGGAGACAGCTTCGTGTTGCAAATGGCACCGACAAGACCCGCGCACGGACGTCTGAGCGCCCTGATCGTAGTATGGCTGATAGCGACCGCAGCTTTCGTGTGCGGTGCTGCGGGATTGGCGCGCGCCAATCCCTATATTGTCGTCGATGTAAACACCCAGCGCGTAATCTCGGCCGACGAGCCGTTCAAGCGCTGGTACCCGGCCTCGCTCGCAAAGCTGATGACTGCCTATCTGGTGTTTGAGGACATGCAGGCCGGCCGTCTCGACCCGCAGGCGCCGATCACCTTCTCGGCAAGCGCCGCCAACGAGCCGGCATCGAAGATGTACTTCGCCCCCGGCACAAGGGTGACCGTCGACAGCGCGCTCAAGATGATGCTGGTGCATTCGGCAAATGATGCCGCACGCGCGGTCGCCGAACATGCCATTGGCGGCCGTCAGGCCTTCGTCAACCGGATGAACGACACGGCCGGAAGGCTCGGCATGACGGATACGCATTTCGTCAATGCCAACGGCATGGATGCGATGAACGACCCGCAGCCTGGCCAGTATACAACCGTGCGCGACATGGCCGTTCTGGCCATTGCAATCGAGAAGAGTTTCCCCGAATACCTCTACTATTTCACCATTCCGGGGATTGCGACCGACAGCGGAAAATACCGCAACACCAATCTTCTGATCGGCAACTTTGATGGCGCTATGGGCATGAAGACCGGCTTCGTCTGCTCGTCAGGGTATAATCAGGTCTCGTTCGCCAAGAGAAATGGCCGTGAGGTTGTCGCCGTTGCCTTTGGCGCGCCAAGCGCTCCCGCACGCGCCGAAAAGGCCGCCGAATTGCTTGAGGCGGGGCTGAAGGCAAGCGGCGGCAGTGGCCCGAAACTTGACGACTATCTTCCGCCGCCAGCTCCAGACAGACCGGTCGCCGATGTCACCAGCCAAATCTGCAGCGCGGAGGCGGCGGCAAACCGCGTGATACTGCGCGATGCCGACGGCAATCTGATGTTTTCTTCACCCTATCTGAGGCCACTCAGGAAGGACTATCCGACGGTCGATGCCTATCGTCTTCCCAATGATACGGAAATGGCGGCAAACACGCTGGAAAAACTGACCTCGGTACCCCTGCCCTATGCCCGTCCTGCCCAGTAGAATTGCTCATGTATAATCCGCCCGCACCTATTCCCGTATCGATCATCACCGGCTTTCTCGGCGCTGGCAAGTCGACACTCCTCAACCGTCTGTTGAAAGACCCGGCGCTCGGCGATGCGGCTGTCATCATCAATGAGTTCGGCGCGGTCGGCATCGACCACCTGCTGGTCCAGAGCTCCGGCGATCTCGATCATCGAACTGTCCAACGGGTGCCTGTGCTGCACCGTGCGCGGCGAACTGATCGACACCCTTGCCGACCTGCTCGACCGGATCCAGACCGAAAAGGTGAAGCCGGTCAGCCGCGTGATCATCGAAACCACCGGCCTCGCGGACCCGGTTCCGGTGCTGCTGGCGATCATGGCCCATCCGGCCATTGCGATGTCCTTCCGCATTGATGGTGTAGTCACCCTCATCGATGCGCTGACCGGCGCGGACACGCTTGCCCGCCACGACGAAGCCGTACGCCAGGCCGCCGTTGCCGACAGACTGGTGATCACCAAAACCGATCTGGCGAAACCGGAAAACCGCGATACCCTCGTCAGAAGTCTCGCGCAACTGAACCCGATGGCCGAGATCGTCGATATCGCCGATCCGGCTGCGGAAAAGCCGGCATTGCTGGCGACCGGCCTTTTCGATGCAGCGCGCAAAGCCTCTTCCGTCGGCGAATGGCTTTCGGAAGGCAACAAGGACGCTGGCCATCACCACCACCATGACGTCAACCGCCACGATGAACATATCCGCGCCTTCGTCCTCACTGCCGAAAAAGTGCATTCGCCGGGCGCCATTGAGGCATTCCAGCACCGTCTCGCGGCTGAATATGGTGACAGACTGCTGCGGCTGAAGGGCGTTGTTGCTCTCGCTGGCGAAGACCGTCCGCTTGTCGTCCACGGCGTGCGCGACGTGGTCTATCCCCAGAGCCGGCTTGCCATATGGAATGAGGACCAGGCCCCGCAGACCCGGATCGTGGTGATCACGCGCGATCTTGCCGAGCGTACGGTGCGCGAGCTTTTCGAGACCTATCTCGACCGCCCCGGCATCGACCGCCCCGACCGAGCGGCACTGGACGACAACCCGCTTTCGGCCTTCGGCTTCAAAGGTTAGCCGCCCTCAACCACGTTCTATAACAAAACGATGGCCCTCTTCCGTTCTTTCGGTGACAATCAGTCTGTGACCACGTTCGCTGCACAGATGCGGTATATCGATTACTGCAAGCGGATCGCTGGTCGCAACGCCAAGCACGGTTCCAGGCGCCAGTTCCGCAAGGCGTTTTTCGGTCTTGAGCGCCGGTAGTGGGCATTTCAACCCGCGAAGATCGTAGATTTCGAAAGCCCGGTCGTCCGGGCTCACCAGAATTTCCAGAAGGGTTTGTCGTTCTTCTTCGGCTGAGGTTCCGCATAGGCCGCCATCGGGCTTCTTTGCGGGATCGGCACATCCGAAGCGACCGGAAGGTCGGTGGGCACATCGGGAATAGCGGCCGTCTGGGTCACGGTATCGATTTCGACCGGCGTTTCCAGCGGGCCATACTTTGCCAGACGGTATTCTTCGATCGTCATGTACCGCCCGGCCTCGAGCGATGAACCGGTCGGCTGGTAAAGCGGATCGGTCGGATCCTCACGCAGGTCGGCAACGATCGCCTTGCGCTCGGCCTCGCTGGGATCAACCCAGACCTTGTCGTCATGCTTAACCAGCGCCTTGGAGAAGGCGTCCTGATAATCGCTGCGATAGTCCGCAAGCGCCATCATGTATTGCGAGGGAATGTTGGAGGCCATTGCCGGACATGCCTGGTCGGAGGCCAGCGCACCACCTTGGGCCGGATCCTTATTGAAGACATACTCCCCGCCGCAAACGTCAACATCCGGCACCTTGTTGGTAACCTCGAAATAATCATACCCTTCCTTCAGCATCTGCCAGAAGGGATAATTCTCGTTGTAGCGGTGGCGCACCATGTTTTCTGCGGTCATGCGGAACGGATAGGCCTGCAGCATGATCGCCTGCTGGCCGCCGGAAAAGGCGTCCCGCGCGAAAGCAAATATCTCGAGGATCTGCTCGTCAGTCATCGAATAGCAACCACGCGAGGAACAGGCGCCGTGGATCATAAGATCGGACCCGGTCAGCCTGTTCGCACGGTCGTAGCGGTTCGGATACCCGGTATTGATGGCCAGGAAATACTGCGAATAGGGATTGAGAAGGCCCTTGGAGAGCGGATAAAATCCCTCCGGCGCCTGACGGTCGCCTTCCTTCTTCTTCGGGCCGAGCTTGCCGGACCAGGCGCAGATCTCGTAGCTTTCGAGCTCGCCATAGGTGCCGTCGCGCTTCTGCTTCCAGATTTCAAGAATGCCCTCTTCCTTGAAAATCCGGATTGTGATCGGCGCAAGCTTGTCCATGTCCTCCGCGCGCATACGCGCGACCATGGAAGACGGCAGCGAGTAGTTCATCTTCTCCTGCACAGTGGAGAAGTCTGTACTGTCAAAAAGCTGTTACAGCCCGTCAGCGCCAGTGTGGCGAAAACCATGGGGGCCAGGACATTAAAACGCATGGATAAAACCTGCCGGATTTTGCCTTAAAACGCAACGTCTCGGCCGTCGCGCCATCAAAGATCATAATGCACAGCCAAACTTCAAGAAAGCGTTAACCGTTTCTGATCATCGACGCAAGCAGGCTGTCCCTCACCTTTCCGGCATCACCGGCAAGGTTCTAGAGGTTGCGTCCGATCGCGAGGAATTTCTGGCGACGTTCATTACGGACCTCGTCGGGAGACAGACCGTCGAACTGGGAAAGCCCCTCGGCGATCTGGTCGCCAGAAGCATCGATCACCGTTTCGGCGTTGCGATGCGCGCCGCCCACCGGTTCGGGGATGATCTCATCGACCACACCGAAATCCTTCAGATCACGGGCAGTGATCTTCATGTTGGTCGCCGCTTCCTTGGCACGGGCAGAATCCCGCCACAGGATCGACGCCGCCCCTTCCGGGAGATGACCGAATAAATCGCATGCTCAAGCATGTAGACCCGGTTGGCAGCGGCAATCGCGATCGCGCCGCCAGACATGCCCTCGCCGATCACAAGCGTCACCATCGGCACGCCGATGCGAAGACACATCTGGGTGGAACGGGCAATCGCCTCAGCCTGTCCGCGTTCCTCGGCACCGACGCCCGGATAGGCACCCTGGGTGTCAACAATCGAGATCACCGGCAGATTGAACCTGTCTGCAAGTTCCATGAGGCGGATTGCCTTGCGGTAGCCTTCGGGGCGCGGCATGCCGAAATTGTGCTTCAGCCGGCTCTTTGTGTCATTGCCCTTTTCCTCACCGATCACGGCGACAGGACGGCCACGGAAACGCCCAAGGCCGGCCTGGATTGCAGCGTCCTCGCCAAAATTGCGATCGCCGGCAATCGTCGTGAAATCGGTAAACAAGCGCTTGGCATAATCGACGAAATGCGGTCTCTGGGGGTGACGGGCGACCTGCGCCTTCTCCCAAGGGGTCAGCTTGGCGTAGATATCGTTCATTGCCTCGCGGACGCGGGTTTCAAGGCGCGCAATCTCCTCGGAGGTATCGATGCTCTCGCCTTCGGAGGCTAGCTTTTTCAGCTCGATAATCTTGGCTTCCAGATCGGAAATCGGCCTTTCGAAATCGAGATAGCTGTACATTGTCGAACTTTCCGTGGGTTAACGAACGTGCCCGGGACCGCCGCCCAAAGGCTTTTTATTACGATTGAGTGCCGCTTATTCCCGTTTTTTCGCATCTTTTGCAAGGGGTGATGCATTTCGACCAGTTCCCGCAACCGTTCTTCCAGGACATGGGTATAGATTTGCGTGGTTGAAATATCGGCATGACCGAGCATTTCCTGCACCGCACGCAGGTCTGCGCCGTTTTGCAGAAGATGGCTGGCAAAGGCGTGACGCAACACATGTGGCGAGATCGCGGTGGTCTTCAACCCCGCCCGCGCGGCGAGCCCTTTCAGATCGCGGGCAAATACCTGTCGGGGAGATGTCCGGCCGCAGCCCGTGACGCGAAAAGATGGGGATTATCTTCCCCGCTTTCCGCCGCCCGCGCCTTGCGCAGGACATCAAAGGCCATCAGCGCCTCATGGGCGCGCACAGAAAGCGGCACCGCGCGCTCCTTGTTGCCCTTTCCCTGATCGTCAGGAAACGCTGTTTGGGTTTGAGAGCGCCGGCGGGCAGCGTCACCAGTTCGGAAACGCGCATGCCGCTGGCATAAAGCGTCTCAAGCAGGGCCGCCATCCTCATGCGCTCGAACTGACCGGAACCCGGCGCGCGCGCCTCAAGCGTCGCGCGTTCCAGAAGCCGGTCGACATCGGCGACCGAAAGCGTCTTCGGCAGGGATTGCGCTTTTTCGGCGCGTCAATCACACCGGTCGGATCGTCCTCACGCAACCCCTCGCCATAAAGGAACTGATAGAACTGACGAATGGCGGAAAGCCGGCGTGACTGGGAGCTTGCGGCAAACCCGCGTTTGCCGAGCCCTGCAAGATAGGCCGTTATATCCTCGGCACGTGCCCGATCAGCCACAACGCCGCGATCGATGAGAAAATCGCGGAAGTCATCAAGGTCACGCTGATAGGCGGAAAGCGTGTTGTTGGCTGCGCCACGCTCCGCACTGAGCATCTCGATAAAGGCTTCGATATGAGCGCCCGAAAGGTCCAATGCCATTATCCGTGTTGGGGCAAGAGCCCGAATTCTTCATGCTTCGGCTTGACGCCCCTTGAGCATTTGCCGATACGTGGCTGAGAACAATGGGCGCACTATGAACGCAAAGCAAGATACCGGCAAACCGGGGCTGAGGCAAAAGGCGCTTGCCGGACTGGCCGACCGCAACCTGATACTGGTCGGCCTGATGGGCGCCGGCAAGAGCGCGATCGGCAAGCTCGTGGCCAACACGCTCGACCTGCCCTATATCGACACCGACCATGAGATCGAGGCCGCCGCGCGCATGACGATCTCAGATCTGTTCGCGCAATATGGCGAAGCGGAATTCCGCGCACTGGAAACCCGTGTGATCGAGCGCATCCTGACGGAAGGCCCCGCCATCGTCTCGACCGGCGGCGGCGCCTTCGTCAATCCGGTCAACCGCGCGCTGATCGGCCAGTCAGGCCTGTCAATGTGGCTTAAGGCCGACCTCGAAACCCTTTGGGACCGGGTACGCCGCCGTCAGACGCGACCGCTTCTGAAGACAGAAAACCCGAAACAGACGCTGAAAGACCTGATGGACAAGCGCTACCCGATCTACAAGGAGGCCGACATCACCGTGCTGTCGCGCGACGTCCGAAAGGAAACGGTGATGCGCGACGTCTTGAAGGCGCTTGCGGCCCTTGAAGGAGGAAAAACCAGTGAACAGTGAACAGGTCGCCGACAAACGCATTGTCCGCGTCAATCTCGGCGATCGCAGCTATGATATCCTGATCGGCGCCGGCCTGCTGCAAAGCGCGGGCGGGGAGACGCTGGCACGGCTCAACTGCAGCAAGGCGGCAATCATTACCGACACCAGTGTCGCGCCACTCTACCTCGACATGCTGACGGAAAGCCTGCAAACCGACGGCATAGAGACCTTTCGCTCACACTTGCCGCCGGTGAGAAGACAAAGAGCTTCGAAAATCTTCAGACAGCCGTCGACTTCATCCTCGATGCCCGCATCGAGCGCTCGGACGCGGTGATTGCGCTCGGCGGCGGCGTCATCGGCGACCTGGCTGGCTTTGCCGCTGCGGTGGTGCGCCGGGGTGTGCGCTTCATCCAGGTACCGACTTCGCTTCTGGCACAGGTCGACAGCTCCGTCGGCGGCAAGACCGGGATCAACACCCGGCAGGGAAAAACCTCGTTGGCGCCTTCCATCAGCCGCATCTGGTGCTGGCCGATACCGATACGCTGAACACACTGAGCGACCGCGAATTTGCCGCCGGTTATGCCGAGATGGTGAAATACGGCCTGATCGACCAACCCGATTTCTTCCACTGGCTGGAGAAAAACCGCAAATCCGTGTTTGCAGGCGGTACAGCCCGGGCCGAGGCGATTGCCCGTTCCTGCGAGGCAAAGGCCGCCGTCGTTGCCGCAGACGAGCGCGAAAACGGTGCCCGTGCGCTGTTGAACCTGGGCCACACATTCGGCCACGCGCTCGAACGGGCGACGGGCTATGACAGTGCCCGGCTTGTCCATGGCGAAGGCGTTGCCATCGGCATGGTACTGGCGCACGAATTCTCAGTGCGCATGAACCTGGCAAGCCCGGACGACGCCAAACGGGTTGCCGCCCATTTGCGGGAGGCGGGATTGCCGACAACAATTGATGATATTGACGGAACCCTGCCGCCACCCGATATATTGATGGATGCAATAGGGCAGGACAAAAAGGTAAAAGGCGGGAAGCTGACTTTCATTCTGACACACGGGATCGGCGAAGCTTTCATCGCCGATGATGTACCGACGTCCGAAGTGCTGGCATTCCTGACGGAAAAACAAACTCAATGACGATGAGCGATATTTCGCATTTCTTCACCGAGTACTGGATGACTTTGGCCGTTATCGTCGGTCTCATCATCATATCAGCATTCTTCTCCGGATCGGAAACGGCACTGACGGCCGTCTCGCGCGCCCGCATGTACACGCTAGAACAGCAGGGCGACAAACGGGCGGGCTTTGTCAATGTGATGATCAACCGACGCGACCGGTTGATCGGCGCGCTTTGATCGGCAACAATCTGGTCAACATCCTCGCCTCGTCGCTGACGACGACGCTGTTCCTGAACGTTTTCGGCGCCAATGGCGTGGCCTATGCCACGCTGATCATGACCGCCCTGCTGGTGGTCTTCGCCGAGGTTCTGCCGAAGAGCTGGGCGATTTCGGCAACCGACCGTTTCGCCCTTGTGGTCGCTCCGTTGGTCAGAGTCATATTTTTTGTGATCGGCCCGCTCTCAAGTCTCGTCAACATGATCGTACGCGTTCTTCTTGGCATGTTCGGCGTGACGCTGACGAAGGGTGGCGAAATGCTGACCGCGCATGACGAAATCCGCGGCGCCGTGGACCTGCTGCACCGTGAGGGGTCGGTGATCAAGGCCGACCGCGACCGCCTCGGTGGCGTGCTCGACCTTGGCGAGCTCGAAGTCTCCGATGTCATGATCCACCGCACGGCGATGCGCGCCGTCAATGCCGACGATCCGCCGGAGGCGGCGGTGAAGACGGTGCTGGAAAGTCCCTATACCCGGCTTCCCGTCTGGCGCGGCTCGATCGACAACATTATTGGCGTCGTCCACTCCAAGGATCTTTCGCGCGCGCTTTCAGAGCCGCACGCCGCCCCTTCGACGATTGACATCGTCAAGGTGGCGCAAAAACCATGGTTCGTGCCTGACAGCACCAACCTGAAAGATCAGCTCAACGCCTTCCTGCGCCGCAAGGTCCATATCGCCGTCGTCGTCGATGAATATGGCGAAGTGCAGGGTATCGTCACGCTTGAGGATATTCTGGAGGAAATCGTCGGCGATATTTCCGACGAGCACGACCTCGAAATATCCGGCGTGCAACAGGAGGCCGACGGCTCGATCGTCGTGGACGGCACCGTTCCGATCCGCGACCTCAACCGCGCGCTCGACTGGAACCTGCCGGATGAAGAGGCGACCACGATTGCCGGCCTTGTGATCCATGAAAGCCAGACAATCCCCGAAGAACGTCAGTCCTTCACCTTTTACGGCAAGCGTTTCATCGTTATGAAGCGGGAAAAGAACCGGATCACCAAACTCAGAATCCGTCCGCTCGGCGGTGCGGCGGCAGCCACCCCGCCTGCGTGATTTCGTCGCTCAGACCACCGTCTTCACCACCGTGTCTTTTCGCCCGGAGCGGCTGCCTCGATGGCGAGTGCGTGCAATCCGTTCTCGATTTCACCGGCCAGCGCCTCATTGACGGCACGATGACGTGCCACACGGTTCAGCCCTTCGAACTTGCCGGAAACGATCCGAATCCTTAAATGGGTGATCGCGGGGGCATCCGGCTCATGATAGTGACCGGCATGTTGGGCACTTTCGTCCATAAGCACCAGCCGTTCGGGATTGAAAAGGCTTTTCAGCCTGTTTTCGATTTCGGCGGTTGACGTCAATGTCTGCTCCTGTTTTGTGCCTGCTTCGCGCTCTGCGCGATAACGGTTCAGAAAGACAGCAAGAAATCCCGTTGTCAATTCTTGTTGTGGCGGGCTCACAAGGTCATAATCAAGCGCCATGAATCTTGACTCCAAATATTTCGATCGTCTCCGCACCAAGCGCAAACGCCCGGCATCGGCCAAGACCGAGACGGAAGCCGAAGCAGCTGTGTGCCAATGGGACGGCTGTAACAAGCCCGCGAAACACCGTGCTCCCGTCGGCCGTAATGCCGAGGGAAATTTTTCATGTTCTGCTTCGAGCATGTGAAGACCTACAACAAGGGCTACAATTATTTCGACGGCCTGTCGGATAGCGAAATCGCCCGCTATCAGAAGGAAGCCCTGACCGGCCATCGGCCGACCTGGACTGTCGGCGTCAATGGTGACGCCCGCAAGTCCCCGCTCAAGGGCTCGAAAAAGGCCGGCAATGCCGCGTCATTTTCGCGCATGAAGGATCCGTTCGGCTTTGTCGATGACGGCAAGGAGGGTGGTCCCAAACGCCCCAGACATCAGCGCAAGCTGAAGACGCTGGAAGCCAAAGCCTTCGAAACGCTGGGAATGACCGCAGAAGCAACCCCGGACGACATCAAGAAGCAGTACAAGGCGCTGGTCAAGAAGCACCATCCCGACGCCAATGGCGGCGACCGCGGCTCCGAGGAAACTTTTAGGGCTGTGGTGCAGGCATACCAATTGTTAAAGCAGTCCGGCTTCTGCTAGACCGCTATTGACCCAAAATTAGCAGAGACGTTTGAGCGGCTCTTTAGACTTTCAAAGACCGCGCTGGAGACATGATGAGCAAGATTGAACTGGACTATTCCAACGCACCGGATACGACGGTTTCGGTTCGCGAAACATTTGGTATCGATGTCGACCTGAAGGTTCCCGCCTATTCGGCTGATGACCCCTATGTGCCGGACATCGACCCCGACTACCTGTTCGATCGCGATACCACACTCGCCATTCTCGCAGGCTTTGCGCATAACCGCCGCGTCATGGTCTCCGGTTATCACGGCACCGGCAAGTCGACCCATATCGAGCAGGTTGCCGCCAGACTGAAATGGCCGTGCGTGCGCGTCAATCTCGACAGCCATGTCAGCCGTATCGACCTTGTCGGCAAGGACGCGATCGTGGTGCGCGACGGTATGCAGGTCACCGAGTTCAAGGACGGCATCCTGCCCTGGGCCTACCAGCACAATGTTGCACTGGTCTTCGATGAATACGACGCCGGCCGTCCGGACGTGATGTTCGTGATCCAGCGCGTGCTGGAGTCTTCCGGACGCCTGACCCTTCTCGACCAGAGCCGCGTCATCAGCCCCCATCCGGCTTTCCGCCTGTTTTCGACAGCCAACACGGTCGGCCTCGGTGACACTACCGGCCTCTATCACGGCACCCAGCAGATCAACCAAGCCCAGATGGACCGCTGGTCGCTGGTCACCACCCTCAACTACCTGCCGCATGAGCAGGAAGTCGCAATCATCCTTGCCAAGGTGAAGAGCTTCAACACAACCGAGGGTCGCGAGACCATCTCCAACATGGTGCGTGTTGCCGATCTCACCCGCTCGGCCTTCGTCAATGGCGACCTGTCGACGGTGATGAGCCCGCGAACCGTGATCAACTGGGCGGAAAATGCCGAAATCTTCGGCGATGTCGGCTTTGCCTTCCGGGTCACCTTCCTCAACAAGTGCGACGAGCTTGAGCGCACATTGGTGGCCGAGCAGTATCAGCGCGCCTTTGGCGAGGAGCTGACGGAAAGCGCCGCCAACGTCGTCATCAGCGCCTGAGGATAAACCCATGGCCGGCCCCGGCGACAATAGAAAGTCCAACCCTTACACGCCTGTAGACCTTGAACCGTTGCACCGCGCCGTTTCCGGCTGTGTGCGTGCAGTCTCCGGCGACAGGGAGGCCGAGGTCGTGTTTTCGCGCGACCGGCCGGGCATGAGCGGCAGCCAGATCCGGCTACCGGAATTCTCCAAGCGCCCGACGGCGACTGAGCTTGCCGTGGTGCGCGGCCTTGGGGACTCCATGGCGCTCAGAATGGCCTGCCACAATCCGGTGACCCATGCGCAGATGTCGCCCGGTGGCGCCGACGCGCAGGCTATCTTCGATGCCGTTGAACAGGCGCGTGTCGATTCCATCGGCGCCAAGCGCATGCCGGGCATGGCCAGCAACCTTGCCGCCATGCACGCCGAAAAATACGACAAGGCCAATTTTTCCGCGATCGACCGCAAGGAAGACGCCCCGGTTGCCGAGGCCGTCGCCATGCTGGTGCGCGAAAAGCTTTCCGGCGAAAAGCCGCCGGGTTCAGCCGGACAGGTGCTTGATTTCTGGCGCGATTTCATTGAGCAGAAAGCGTCCGTCGATCTCGACCGGCTGTCGGAAACCATCGATGACCAGCACGCTTTCGCACGGACCATCCGCTCGATGCTCTCCTCAATGGAGCTTGCCGACGACTATTCCGATGAGGATATCGACAGCGAGAACGACGAAGAGAATATTTCCGAGGAAGAGCAGCCGCGTTCCGAACGCCAGAATGACGAGCAGTTTGACGAGGATGCGGGCAATGATTCCGCGCCTGCGGACGACAGCGACGATTCGGACGAGGAGATGGATCAGGGCGAGTTGGACGGCGCGGAGGTGGCCGACACCGAGCTGGACGAAGATGCCGATCCGGACAGCGAAGTTGCCGGCGAGACCAAGCGCCCCAACACCCCGTTTGACGATCTGAACGAGAAGGTCGACTACAAGACCTTCACACAAGAATTCGATGAGGAGATTCGGGCCGAGGAGTTGTGCGACCAGGAAGAGTTGCAGCGCCTGCGCGCCTATCTCGACAAGCAGCTCGCCCATCTTCAAGGCGCCGTCGGACGGCTTGCCAACCGCATGCAGCGCCGGCTGATGGCCAAGCAGAACCGCTCCTGGGATTTCGACCTCGAGGAAGGTTATCTCGATAGCGCGCGCCTGGTGCGCATGGTCATCGATCCGATGCAGCCGCTTTCCTTCAAGATGGAACGCGACACCCAGTTCCGCGATACCGTGGTGTCTCTGCTGATCGATAATTCGGGCTCGATGCGCGGCCGGCCGATCACGGTTGCCGCCACCTGCGGTGACATTCTGGCGCGGACGCTGGAGCGCTGCGGGGTCAAGGTGGAGATCCTCGGATTTACCACCAAGGCCTGGAAGGGCGGCCAGAGCCGCGAGAAATGGCTGGAAGAGGGAAAGCCCGCAACACCGGGCCGCCTCAACGATCTGCGCCATATTGTCTACAAGTCCGCAGACAGCCCCTGGCGGCGCTCTCGGTCCAATCTGGGCCTGATGATGCGCGAGGGACTGCTGAAGGAAAATATCGACGGCGAAGCGCTGATCTGGGCCCATGACCGGCTGATGGCGCGCCCGGAACAGCGGCGAATCCTGATGATGATCTCCGACGGCGCGCCGGTGGATGATTCCACGCTTTCGGTTAATCCGGGCAACTTCCTCGAAAGGCACTTGCGCGCGGTGATCGAACACATCGAAACGCGCTCGCCTGTCGAGCTTCTGGCGATTGGCATTGGCCATGACGTCACGCGCTATTACCGTCGCGCCGTGACAATTGTCGATGCCGACGAGCTGGCAGGCGCGATGACCGACCAGTTGGCAGGCCTGTTCGAAGAACAGGCAGGCGGGGCTTCGACGGGCAGACGACGGCGCTGATGAAGGCTGCTGCTTTTTCTCTGGCGCTTGCGCTTTTTCGTCACCGGCCTTCGCTGCCAACGTCACAGTCGATGCCGTCCCAATCGAAAAATTTGCGCCTGACAAGGACACAGATCGTTTTGGCCAGCTGGAATTTCTGGGCGGGCTGAAACTGACCTCGCCCGATCCCGATTTCCAGTCGCTTTCAGCAATCCGCTTTCTGCCAGACGCAAAGCGTTTTGTCGCGGTGGCGGATACGGGGAATGGGTCGACGGCAAGGTAATACGCGATGCTGCCGGACGGCTTTCAGGCCTTGCCGATGTCACCGTCACCCCGATGAAGAACACAAATGGCGTGCATGCAGGCAAAAGCGGCATGGATGCCGAAAGCCTCGCCATTGTCGGGGACCGCATCTATGTCGGTTTCGAAGGCCGCCACCGGATCGACACCTATCCGCTTCACGGGCATCAGGACGTCACCGCCGCAACGGGCCCGGATTTTCTGATCCCGACCTATGAGTTGAGGCGAAACGGCAGTTTCGAGGGGCTCGCCGTCGCCCCTGACGGCCGCATGGTGGTGATCGCCGAGAAAAGCGTAGATCCCGATGGCAACCTTTTCGCCGCCATCATTGACGGACCGGACCGCGGCATTTTCAAAGTTGTAAAGCGCGAGAGCTATGATGTCACCGATGCCGCCTTCCTGCCGGATGGCGACCTTCTGGTGCTGGAACGCCGGTTCTCGCTGCTTTCCGGTGTTGCCATGCGTATCCGTCGGCTGGCGGGTTCAGCAATACGTCCCGGTGCCACGATCGACGGACCGGTGGTCATGCAGGCCTATGGCGGCACGCACCGGATCGACAACATGGAAGGCATGGATATCATCCGTGCGGACGACGGATCGCTCCATGTTATCATCGTCTCCGATGACAACAATTCCCCGCTGCAGAACACGCTGATGCTGGAATTCAGGCTGCCTCAATAGGCCTGAAGACTGTCTTCACGCACCCAGACGCTGACGCTGCCCGCATTAACAGGGAAGGATGCGGACCCCGCATCATCCGTGGTGACCGCATCCTCGCGGTGACCGAGGAAATCGCGGAAGGTCGCATTGGCATGCCCTTCGCCAAGCGTAATGTCTTTTCGGTTTCCGCGCCATTGGTAAGCACGGTCACAGACCCCGCGGCTTCATCGGTCCCCTGACGGATGATCGCCAGACAGTTCGGATCGTCAAACACAATGGTCTCGCCCCCATTGGCGAATCGCTTGCGCGCCTCGATCAGCTTCGGCAGGCATTCGATCTTCGGCATCTGGATGTCATATTCTTTACCGTCGGACCCTTTATCACGATACTCGGCGCCGTAGAGATCGGGATAGAACACACTCGGCACGCCCTGTTCGCGCATCAGGATCAGCGCATAGGCCAGTGGCTTGAACCAGGGCTCGACGGCCGCCTCAAGCGATTGCAGCGGTTGAGTGTCGTGGTTTTCCACCAGCGTGACGGCATGGTCAGGCACTTCGGCTACCAGCGTGCCATCAAAAATGGTGCGCATGTCGAATGCCCGGCCGTTCACGGACGCATCGTGAAAGCGGTAGTGCAGCTCGACATCGAACAGCATCAACTGCCGGTCCACCAGTTCGAGATAGGATTTCAGCGCATTGATCTCGGGGTGCCAGTATTCGGCGACGATAAAAAGTCCTCCCGCACATTCTTGCGCATATGGCCAATCCAGTCACGGATGAACCAGGCGGGCATGTGTTTGGCCGCATCCAGACGAAAACCGGCAACAGGCACCTGCTCTGAAAACCAGCGCCCCCAGTATCTCAGCTCCTCGGAAACCGCGCGGTTGCGCAGCTCAACATTGGCACCGATGAGGTAGTCGTAATTGCCGAGTTCGCCGTCGACCTCGTCGTTCCACTCGCCATCGCCATATTCATTGACAAGGCGGAAGACGCCGGTGTCATCCGGATCCTCGATATAGTCGACGCCGGAAAAGCACTTCTGCGTCCAGATAAATTCGGAGTATTTCCCTGCCGTCCGGGAAATGTGAAACGGGTATAGGCCAGCGCCTCAAAGGCCTCATCCTCAATCTGGGTCCGATCCTGCGAGTTGGCACGGCGAACCTTCACGCGCTCTTTCTCATCCGCGCCGAGCTTGTGGTTAAAGACCACATCATGAATGGCGCCGATACCGTGACCGCCTAGCGTGTGGCAGGCGTTTTCAAACGCGCCGCGATCACCGTATTTGGTGGCGACAGTCCCCTTCTGATCAAACTCGCCAAGGTCGAACAGGTCATAGGTGTCGTAGCCGACCGAATAGCCGCCAGCTGCGCCCTTATAGGCCGGCGGCAACCAGACATCGGTGATCCCCATGCCGGCCAGCTCTTCGGCTCTACCCGCTACCTCGTCCCACAGCGCTCCGCCCGCTGGATAGTACCAGTGAAAAACTGAAGCAGTACGCGTCCGGCCATGTTGTCCTCTGGAGTTGGGGTGAGCCGTTCTGAAACGAACAGCCTCGGTCAAAGTTCCCTCAGTCGACGGGTTTTCAGCCGGACGTCATCTTTGCGCCAACGGAGATTTTATGCAAACAAGACTTGACGGCTGTCACCTGCCGCGACGATATCCTCCCCAAGACGGCCCCGGCGATCAGAAGGAACAGTTCATGCAAGAAACCATCATCCGTGCCAATCCGGAATTCGACACCGCAGCACTTCGCCCGCGGATCTTGCATATCGGTTTCGGCGGCTTTGCCCGCGCCCATCCTTTGGTCTACCTGCAGGAGGGTATGAACAAGGCTGGCGGAGATTTCGGCGTGGTCGCGGTCCGACTGAATTCGGGCGCGGAAGAGCTGAGCGCGCTTGATGAGGCCGGCCACACCTATCTGATCGCCGAGATCGACGCCGAAACGGTCACCGCGCGGCAGATCGGAGTGGTCACCGGAACCTGTCATCCCAAGCGTGACGGCATTGACACCCTGCTCGATCTGATCGCATCCGAACCGATGGCCGTGATCAGCCTGACGATCACGGAAAAGGCTATTGCGTCCGCAACGGTCATCTCGATCTCGAAAACAAGGGGATTATCGCCGATCTGGCCAATCCCGAAGAACCAGGCACGGCGATCGGCGTGATTGTCGAGGGCTTGAACCGCCGCTGGAAAGCGGGACGAGACGGGCTGACCGTGCTGTCCTGCGACAACCAGCCCGACAATGGCAAGCTGGCCCGCGCCGCGGTCCTCTCCTATGCCCACCAGCGCGACGGAAAGCTTGCTGACTGGATCGACGCCAATGTCTCCTTCCCTCCACCATGGTTGACCGTGTTGTACCGGCGCTCGACGATTATGGCCGGGGCGTGCTGCGCACGCTCAATGACGGCAAGGAAGACGATAACGGCATTGTCTGCGAGCCCTTTCGCCAGTGGGTGATCGAGGACGATTTTGCCACCGCCCGCCCCCGTTCGAGGAAGGCGGCGCCATGATGACCGATGATGTGCAGCCTTTCGAGATGATGAAACTGCGCATGCTCAATGGCGCACACACTTTTCTGGCCATGCTCGGCAGTCTTTCCGGCCTTGAGACGGTTTCAGCCTGCATGGAGGACGATGTTTTCCGCAAGGCGGCGCGGCAGATCATGGTCGATGAACAGCGCCCCACCCTGCCCGCGATCGAAGGCGTTGATCTTGACGACTATGCCGATGCGCTGATCCACCGCTTCACCAATCCGAAGCTGAAGCACCGGACATCGCAGATCGCCTGGGACACCAGCCAGAAACTGCCGCAGCGGCTTCTCCACGGCATTGCCGACAATATCGAGAACAACCGGCCATGGCCGCTGCTGGCGCTCGCTGTGGCCGGTTGGATCCGTTTTGTGAGGGTGACGGCAAATGAGGGCGGCAAGCTAACCGACCCGCTGTCTGACGCCCTGCTGGCAGAAGCGAAAGACTATGACGGCGACCAGCTCGTCGACCGCATTCTTGCCAACGAGTCGATCTTCGATGAGGAGCTGCGCCGCGAGCCGGCCTTCCGCTCGGCGATTACCGGCGCCTACCGCAATATTGTGGAAATGGGACCGCGTCAGGCGGTCGAGATCCATTCTCAAGGCATAAAGAAAGGCGGGAACCTTCCCGCCTTCTCAGTCCTCAAATTTATTGGCCGAAAGGCGTCAGGCATTCACCTGACGCATCGGCCTCAGCCAGGTCATCAGCGCGCCATAGGGCAGCAGCATGACGAGACTGAAGATCAGTTTGACCGAGAGATCGCCCAGCGCCCAGGAGACCCAGCGCGGCACTTCCATGACAGGGAAGACACCGAAGAGCGGTGCAACGCCGAGCGCGAATTCATCATTGGCGCCGATGAAGACGAAGACGGCGGCAAAGCTGATCGAGAAGAACAGCACCGTATCGAGGATCGAGCCGAACAGCGAGCCGACCAGCGGCGCCTTCCACCAGCTCTGCCGGCGTAGCCGATTGAACAGCGTGATATCGAGGAACTGGCCGACCAGAAACGCCGTGCCGGATGCGATCGCAATCCGAGGCACCGAGGCGTAGAAGGAAAAAGCAACGCCGACGACAAAGCCTGCGATCACCACCTTGCGGGCAGCAGATGGGCCGAACTGACGGTTGGTCAGGTCATTGACCAGAAAGGCCAGCGGATAGGTGAATGCCCCCAGGTCAGCAGGTCAGCGAGCGAGATGCCGTAGACCATGCCCTGGACGGGATATTGGACAAGAATGTTGGAGGCGAGAACGACACCTGCCATCAGCAGGCTGTAGATAATGACGGTTTGCGACTGTCGCATTTTTTATCCTGGGTGATGCCACCAGTTGGCGTAGCAATAAAGAAAGCCTTACTGCGGGGCAGCAAGGCTTTCCAGTTTTAGAAGTGCCTGTTGATCAGGCGGCGGCCTGTTCAGCCGTCTTCTTGATGATTTCCTTGCGAATCAGACGGGCACGCGACGAAAGATCGCCGTCACCGGACTTGATCAGAAATGCGTCAAGGCCACCACGGTGCTCAACCGAGCGCAGCGCTGCAGCGGAAACGCGCAGACGGTAGCTCTGGCCCGTTGCTTCGGACATCAGCGTCACGCGGCACAGGTTCGGCAGGAATTTGCGGCGGGTCTTGTTGTTGGCGTGGCTGACATTGTTGCCGGACAGCACGCCCTTACCAGTCAATTCACACGTGCGGGACATGATTTCACCTATACTCGTCTTCAGCCAACGGCTTACAGCAGGACGGCCCAGTCCCGCGATCCAATTGGCGGCTAATTGGAAAGTTGCGGTTCTATAATCGGGTGGCACTTAAAGGTCAAGGCGGATCGTCGGTTTTTCACGGGGACGCAAAATTTACCGCTGTTTTTTTGGCTCCGGCTGAGACATAAACAGATGAGCAGGAACGACCAGATTCAAGGTGCGAGAGAGCGACATGCGAAAAACCTTCATTTATCAAATTGTAATTGCTATGGTTTTTCTTGTCGGGACCACGGCAACCAGGGCCGAGGACATCAAGCAGCAGACCGTCTACACAATCTCTTTCTCAGGGATCAAGATAGCGGACGCCGTCTTCAATACCACTGTGAAAGACGGTGACTACCGGATCAACGCCGATATCAAGGCGGCGGGAATCGGCAATCTTTTCACCTCCATTGCCGTCAATGTCGATGCCAAAGGTGACTGGAAGGACGGTCGCCCGGAGACAAGAGAATTTCAACTGATCTACCGCGACGGTGACTACGCACGTGACTACGGCGCGGAATTCTCCCGCAAGCGCGTCGTATCCTCTACGATCGAGCCCGATCCCGGCCCGCGCGGCGATGACTGGGTCGAGGTCACGGCAAAGCATCTGCGTGGCGTCGTCGATCCGATATCCGCACTGCTGCTGCAGCCATCCAACAGTCCCTGCCAGGGCAAGATCGCGATCTTTGACGGGGAGACCCGGCTGGATCTTGAGCTTGCACCGGCAGGGTCCAAGCCTTTTTCCACCAAGGGCTTTTCGGGCCGCGCTGTCGGCTGCGCCATCCGCTTCCGCCCAATTGCAGGCTATGAGCGCATGGACGACGACATCGAGTATCTCGCCAACACCCGCGAACTCGTCGTCTGGTTCGCCTTCAACGAAGAGCTGAATGTCTACGCACCGGTTATGGCCCAGATCCCGCTGAAGATCGGTCGGCTGACAATCTACGCTTCGAAATTCGGCGTCTGATACAGGCTTGTTTTTGACAATGCGTGCAACGCTGATCGGCTTTTCGGCCGTCATCATGTGGTCATTTCTGGCCCTGTTTACCGCCGCATCGGGCAAGATGCCGCCATTCCAGCTCTCGGCCATCGCCTTTGCGATCGCGAGCCTGCCCGGTATTTTCGTGCTTGTCGCACGGCCGGAGCGACGCCACGCGCTACGCCAGCCGGCAAAGGTCTGGATTGCCGGTATCGGCGGCCTGTTCGGCTACCACTTCCTGTATTTCACAGCATTGCGCAACGCGCCTGCCGTCGATGCGGGGTTGATCGCCTATCTCTGGCCGCTCCTGATTGTCGTTGGTTCGGCGCTGCTGCCGGGAGAAAAGCTGAGAATCCACCATATCGCGGGAGCGCTGGCCGGGTTTGCAGGGACTGCACTTTTGATCACCCGCGGCGGCGGGCTGACGATCAGTGGCGAATACACCCTCGGCTATATCGCCGCTTTTCTCTGCGCCTTCACCTGGTCGGGCTATTCGCTGATCTCGCGGTCGTTCTCAAAGGTTTCGACCGATGTGGTGACCGGCTTCTGCATGGCAACCTCGGTGCTCTCGCTCCTCTGCCATCTCCTGCTTGAAACGACGATCTGGCCACAATCGACCGGAGAATGGCTTGCCGTCGTCGGCCTCGGCCTGTTTCCGGTCGGCATTGCCTTTTATGCTTGGGACCATGGTGTAAAGAAGGGCAATATTCAGGTGCTCGGCGCGGCAAGTTATGCCGCACCGCTGTTTTCGACCATCATCCTGCTTCTCGCCCGTTTCGGCGAGCCGGGCTGGCGGGTGATTGTCGCCTGCCTGCTGATCACCGGCGGCGCCATTCTGGCCGCGCGCGACATGTTCGTCAGCAAAAAACGTGAACATAGGCCTCAGCCTTCGGGCGACCAGTAAGGCGGTGCCAGTTCGAAATCATCGAAGATGAAGCCGGGCGCAACCGTGCAGCCCACAAGCGTGAAATCGCCCGTGGTTTCCGCTGCCTGCCAGTGACCGGCGGGAATGACGCATTGCGGGCGCTCACCCGCGGCAATGTCCGGCCCGAGCGTCATCGCCTTGCTGCCCTTCCCATCAGGTGAAATCATCAGCTTCAGCGGTGCACCGGCATAATAGTGCCAAACCTCAACCGAGGTCAGCAACCGGTGCCAGTGCGAACGCTCACCGGCCTTAAGCAGAAAATAGATCAGCGTCGAGGCGCCGCGCTCCGGATCGCCCGCCGTATCGCGAAAGGTTTCGGCAAACCAGCCACCTTCGGGATGCGGTTTCATCTCGAGCGCATCAATCATCGCCTCGGCCGTAGCCGTAGCAGATGCAGCCATCAGAAATTATCCTTCAACCGACGGATTTCGCCCAGAACCTCTTCATCGCCAGCATCTTCCATTCCGAGCTTCGCCCGGATCGCCGGATCCAACACCCTTAAGAACGGATTGGTCTTTTCTCAAGCCCGATGGTTGTGGGAATGGTGAAATCGCCAGCCTCGCGCAGCGCCGCGACGGCCTCGGCGCGCTCCTTCAAAACCTGATTGTCCGGATCAACCGACAGCGCGAACTTCGCATTGGCGAGCGTATATTCATGACCGAAATAGACTTCAGTCTCATCCGGCAGCGCGATAAGCTTTTTCAACGACGGCCACATGTCGGTGGCGGGCCGCTCGAACAGGCGACCGCAGCCCATGGCAAACAGCGTGTCGGCGGCAAACAGCAGTCCGTCATCAACGAAGTGGTAGCAGATATGGCCAGCCGTATGGCCGGGCGTTTCGATGACATCGATTGTCCGTCCGGCAAATTCCAGCTCAACGCCCTCGCCGACTGCAAAATCGAGGCCTGGAATCACAACGGCCTCTTCTATGGGGCCGACGATCCGGCAGTCATAGCGATCCTTTAGCACAAGATTGCCATCCACATGGTCCTTGTGGTGGTGGGTGGTGAAGATATCAGTGATGGTCCAGCCGCGCTTTTCGGCCTCCGCAATCACCTTCTCGCCATCGGGCGCATCGATGCTGACCGTCTTTTTGGTTTCCGGGTCATGGACCAGTACCCCGTAATTGTCTGAACGGCACATGAAGACGGCGATTTCCAGTGAACGCATATCAAGCCTCGCAATTGCTTACCCAGTCTCGATCAATGTAGTACTGTGCTGTCTCAAGTCCAACTGGGACAGCCGGAACTTCGCTCATGAATGCCGATATCGTTGACCTTCGCGCCTTTTATCACACCCGGCTTGGACGGCTCGCCGCCCATTCCATTGCCATGGCGCTTGCCCCGGTCTGGCCGAAACTGCCGGACGAGAGGTTGGTGGGGCTTGGCTATTGCTTACCCTATCTCGAGCGCTTCGGTTCCGACGCGGAGCGGGTCATGGCCTTCATGCCCGCCTCTCAGGGCGCTATCAACTGGCCGGCCTCTGCCGCCTCTGCAACCGCACTGGTGATGGACGATGACCTCCCCTGCCCGATGCATCGATCGACCGCGTGTTGATGGTGCATGCGCTGGAATTCACAGAAAGCCCGCGTGAGACCATGCGCGAAATCTGGCGCATTCTCGCACCGGGCGGCCGTCTCATCATCGTCGCACCCAACCGCCGCGGTGTGTGGGCACGGCTCGATCATACGCCTTTCGGCAATGGCCGGCCCTATTCAAAGAGCCAGATCACCGAATTGCTGCGCGAAACCAACTTCACCCCGGCGCTTTTGCCGAAGCACTGTTCTTTCCGCCTTCCAAGAGCCGTACGGTGCTGCATTTCCGCTCCGGGTTTGAACGCACTGGCCGGACCTTCTGGCCGGCCTTTTCCGGCGTTACTATCGTGGAGGCGCAGAAACGGCTTTATCAGGGGCTTCCGGTCAAGGCCCGCGCGTCCCGCAAGATGCTGGTGCCTGCCCTTGCACCGCAGGGCGTGCCGACAACGCGCAACCGACCTTAAGGCCAGCCACCACGCCCGAGCGCGCCCTCGACAAACCGCGCAATCCTGATTATTCCTTCTTCGTTCAAAAACGGCCCCCAGGGGCCACATGTTGTTTTCGAGGTTTTCTATGCCTGATCAGTCGATGAAGCCGACACCCCGTCCCGGTGTCATGGATATTGCCGCCTATGTCCCCGGCAAGGACCATGTGGAGGGTGTTGCGAAGGTGCACAAGCTTTCGTCGAACGAAACGCCCCTTGGCGCAAGCCCGAAGGCGATTGCGGCAATGCGCGACCTCAGCGAAACGCTTGCGCTTTACCCCGACGGTCAGGCGACCGCTCTGCGCCAGGCGCTTGCCGCCAAATACGGGCTCAACACCAACAACATTATCTGCGGCAATGGTTCGGACGAATTGCTCGGCCTCCTTGCCCATGTCTATCTCGGCGAGGGCGACGAGGCCATCATCACCGAGCACGGTTTCCTTGTCTACAAGATCCAGATCATGGCGAATGGCGCGACGCCCGTCACCGTGAAGGAGACGGACGCTACCGTCGATGTCGACGCCATTCTTTCGGCGGTTACAGACAAGACGCGGCTTGTCTTCCTTGCAAATCCAGGCAACCCGACCGGCACCTATGTGCCCTTCTCCGAAGTTCGCCGCCTGCATGCCGGCCTGCCGAAAAATGTCATTCTGGTGCTCGACGCGGCTTATGCGGAATATGTCCGCCGCAACGATTATGAAGCCGGCCTCGAACTGGTCGCCGAAAACGCCAATGTGGTGATGACCCGGACCTTCTCGAAGATCTACGGGCTTGCTGCGCTGCGTGTCGGCTGGCTTTACGGCCCGCTCGAAATCGTCGGCGCGCTGGAGCGGGTGCGCGGTCCGTTCAACCTTAACGCCCCGGCGATCGCGGCGGCAACGGCGGCCATCAAGGATGACGCCTTCACCCAGAAGGCCGTCGAATTCAATGCCGGATGGATCGAAACCCTGACCCGTGAACTGGGTGCACTTGGCCTCACGATTACCCCTCTGTCACCAATTTCGTGCTGATCCATTTTCCCGACAGGGACGGATTGCGCGCGAAGGATGCCGACCGTTTCCTTTCGTCACGTGGTTATGTCCTGCGCGCGGTTGCAGGCTACGGCTTTCCGAATGCCTTGCGCATGAGCGTGGGGACGGATGAGGCCAATCGCGGTGTCATCGCGGCACTGAAAGAGTTTATGGCCGAAAGCGCCGAAACGGACGCGGCATGAGCGATTCCATGTTTGAACGCGTCGCCCTGATCGGCATCGGACTGATCGGCTCCTCGCTTGCCCGCGACATCCGCTCCAAAGGACTTGCAGGCGAGATCGTGGTTTCCACGCGCTCACCGGAAACGCTGCGGCGCGCGGAGGAACTCGGGCTTGGCGACCGCTATACGGCAGCGCCGGAAGATGCTGTCCGGGGTGCCGATCTGGTGATCGTTTCTGTGCCCGTCGGTGCGTCCGGTGCTGTCGCCGAGAAGATCGCGCCCAATCTGAAGCCCGGCGCCATCCTGACTGATGTCGGCTCTACCAAAGCTTCTGTAATTGCCCAGATGGCACCGCATGTGCCGGACGGTGTGCATTTCATTCCCGGTCATCCGATTGCCGGCACGGAGCGCTCCGGACCGGATGCGGGCTTTGAGGGTCTGTTTGTCGGCCGCTGGTGCATCCTGACCCCGCCAGACGGCGCGGACGTGACGGCGGTCGAAAAGCTTACCGCCTTCTGGCAGGCGCTTGGCTCGACTGTGGATCGCATGGTGCCGGAACACCATGACAAGGTGCTCGCCATCGTCTCGCACCTGCCGCATATCATCGCCTATAACATCGTCGGCACTGCCGATGACCTGGAGGCGGTGACCCAGTCGGAAGTCATCCAGTATTCGGCCTCAGGCTTTCGTGATTTCACGCGTCTTGCTGCCTCAGACCCGACGATGTGGCGCGATGTCTGCCTCCATAACCGTGACGCAATCCTGGAGATGCTGGCGCGGTTTTCAGAAGACCTGGCCTATCTGCAACGCGCCATCCGTTGGGGCGAAGGCGACAAGCTGTTCGAGCTATTCACCCGCACACGCGATGTCCGCCGCTCGATCGTTGAAGCCGGGCAGGATGTTGACGCCCCCGACTTCGGCCGCCACGGGCTTGAAAAGAGGGATTGAGGCAAAACAGCCTGCCTCAATGCCGGCTCAGATTGGCGGGATCTGTCCGAGCGGGATGAAGCCCAGCACAGCGCGGCCATGCGCGACCCTGATATCGAGCGCCATCGTGCGCTGACCGCCGGTGAAGGACTTGATCAGCCCCGCCACCGTACTTACACTCCTCGCCGCTTGCGGCAGCGCCAGTTGAATGATCTGCGAGACACCGTCAATACCCGTCAGCTCGACACTGAAGCGGCCGTCCAGATAGCCTTCATGATCGAAAGCAAACGGGCCGGAAACGGCGATATGCGACTGCCGATCGCCAATGGCCAGAGTTGCCTGGTTGACGATACCGCTCTTGCCGCGCAGCGCCTGGGGGCGGATTTCCTTTGTGGCGAGAAGCGATCCGCCATCATCGACCGTCGCCAGAAGGTTGAGGGATACAGAGGGCAATGCGTCGGCATTGTTGCGCGGCCTGAGAACGCCGTCGTTGACCGTGAAAGCAAGATCGAGATCGCCATCATCATTACGGACCAGCCCGTGGGCGTATTCGGCTGTCAGCGTGCCCTGCTGACCTGCAGGCACGGCAAAACGGGCCGTCAGCCTCTCGACATCGAAGGATATCAGCCGCGGCGCCGAACGCCCATAGATCAGCTTTCCGCCGAGGTGTTCCCACTCGGATCTCAATATCATGCCGGCGTCATTGTCCAGATTTGCTGGGCCTGTAACGCTCGCCAAAACCGACCAGGGCGCATAAACCGGCGCTTCGGCCAGAAGCTTCGGCGTATCGAATACGGCGTTGGTTTGGCGGTCACGAACGTGCAGACTATCGCAGTAGAAGCCGAAGCTTGCGGGAAACCCCTGGTATCCGATATCCTCACAGCTGACGACCGTGCTGCTCCCGTTCTGACCTTCCAGCAGCTCGAAAATCCGGGCCTTCACGGTGCGGGCGATAAAGAACCAGCCAAGTGAATAGGCAACGAGGACGATGACCAGCACGATGAGCGTCCACTTAAGATATTTGCGCGTACGGGTTGAACCTGCCATTGTGGTTTCCCATTCTGTCCTTCGTTTCAAACGGATTCAGGCATAGCATATGGACGAGATTCTGGGTATTTGGCTACGGCTCGTTAATGTGGAATCCAGGTTTTGCAACCCACAAGCGGATGAATGCACACCTATCGGGCTATCATCGAAGTCTTTGCATTTACTCCTATGTCCATCGCGGAACCGCGGAAAACCCGGGCTCGTACTTGGCCTTGATCGGGGCGGCTTTTGCGAGGGAGTTGCCTTTGCCGCCAAAAGCAATGACGCAGACGCGGTCATGGACTATCTGCGCGACCGCGAACTGGTGACAAGGGTTTACCGCGAGCTGGTTCTGCCCATCCGGCTCGATAATGGCGCCATCGTTCCCGCCGTTACCTATGTCGTTGATCATTCACACAAGCAATATGCGGGCAAGTTGAATCCCGACCATGCGGCCGAGATTGTGCGCGAGGGCCACGGTCATTCGGGTCCCAACCGGGACTATGTGCTGAACACGGTCGACCATCTGCGCCAGATGCGCATAGACGATGCAGCGCTGGAATCGGTTGCTCATCTGATTCGAAACGAGCAGCCCCGGCCCAAACTCAATGACGGGCCTTAGGCCGTCTCGACCGCCTTCAGGGCCTCGACGCGCTTGCGCGTCACCGCAGCAAGCTCAAGATGCGGGTTTTCGGTAACGGTTTCCACCAGCAGGCGATCGCTTTCCCGCTCCATCGTTTCGACAAGCTCGGCGAAGAAGGCTTTTGGGGGCTTGCCCGGCTGGATGGCGGGGAGGATCCTGACCTTGAAATGCCCCTTCTGGCGGCGGAAATTGCCGCGTGGCCAGAACAGGCCCGGATGCATGACCACTGGCACCACGGGCACTGCAAGCCCGCTGTAAATGAGCTGTATACCGCGTTTGTAGTCCGGTGCAGCGCCCGGCGGACGCCGCGTTCCTTCCGGAAAGATGATCAACTGCCGCCCGGTCTCGACCTCAACCCTTGTACGGGCAATCGCATCCGCCATCGCCCTGCCGCTTGCCGAACGGTCGACAGCGATCTGTCGCTGCTTTTTCAGATACCAGCCAAACAGCGGCATCTGGATCAGCTCACGCTTCAGCATGAAAACCGAATCCGGTATCCATGGCAAGAGCATGATCGTATCCCAGGCCGACTGGTGCTTGGGCACGATGATACAGGGGCCGTCGGGCAGGTTTTCCAGCCCTTCGACTTCGAACGTCGTACCGACCCAGAACCGCATCTGACGATTGACGAAACGGCCCCAGCCCTGAACCACCACACGGTAGGCGTTTTCGCGTGAAGCCGCGAAGTAATAAGGAGACTGGACAATCATCCGAACCGCCGTGCCGGCATAAAAGGCGGTATTAAAGGCGACTGAGCGAAACACTCCCATATCCCTACATATCCTGCGCTGCGGGGGCCAGCATCCTGAGCCCGGTCACCGCGCGCACATGCGCCCCGATGAATTTGACATATTCCGAGGCCAGAACCTTCACATAGCGAAGATTGTGATACCAGAGGCCGTCACTCTCCCCAGCGGAACCGGATAGGCTACAAACACGGTATCCGGATCGATATGCCGCAGTTCGAACAGCCCCCGCGGCATGTGATAGGCGCTTGTGACGACCAGCACGCGCCGATAATTATGCTCCTCGATCCACTTGCGGGTTTCAACGGCATTGCCGTAGGTATCGAGCGCTTCATAGCCAACATCGACACAGCAATCGAACAGCTGGCTGTCACCGCCTGTCAGATTGCGGATGCTCTCCGGGGTTGTCGACGGGTTGACACCGGAGATCAACAGGCGCTCGCCCGCTCCTTCGGCCAGAAGAACCAGCGCCTCATCAATGCGCCGCGCACCGCCCGTCAGAACAACAACCGCATCTGTCTCGTAGAGCGGCGGTGGCCTGGCAGTAAGAATTTTGGTGGAAAACCAAATAAAGCCGCCGCCAAAGGCAATCAATACGGCAAGTCCGGCCACCAGAACGGCGCGCAACACCAATCCTCCACGCGTGGTCTCATGTCCCCGCGCACCATTCCCGTCTCCGCTAGTCTCAGGCGACTTGCGTACTTGCTTCGCCATATTCCTTCCATTTCAGGCTTTTTGCGGCAGAAACATGCACTGGCGACCAACCGAATCAATCCGCCGCTCTCAATACATTACAGACGATATAGCTGAAATTCAGGCGAAGGGGCGACGACGAATAAGTTGCAAAACAGCAAAGATCTACAGGCTGTCGGTGCGTTCGGGATCGGAACGAATGCGATCGATCTCCCGGATCGTGCGGATCACCGTCAGCCGCGCGGTCAGCGTGGTCAGCGCGGCGATGATGGCAATCGTCAGCAGTATGCCGGCATAGGCGTCCCAGCCAATCGAGATCGAACCGAACAAAGCGGTCGCCTGATCGGCGCCGGGAGTTGCCAGAAAACGCGCCTGCCAAAAGCGTGCGATCACGAAAAACAGACAGGCAAGCGCACCGCCAAGAAAGGCCCCTTTCAACGCGACATTAAGAAAGTGATTCTGGAACTGGCGCGCCACGAAGCTGCCTTCCGCACCGACGAAATGCAGAACCTCGACGATATCGCGGCTGCCCGAGAGCGCGCCGCGCGTGGCGAACACTACTGTCAGCACCATGGCCGAGAATACCAGCGCCATGATCGAGGCACCAATCGTGGTCGTCGCATCAGCCATCGAGGAGAGCCGGTTCACCCACGCCCGGTGATCGTCGAGATATGCACCCGGCACAACGCTCTGCAGTGCGTCGGACATTGCCGCAAAATCCGGCGGATTGTTTTCATCAATGGTGACGATCACCAGACGCGGCACCGGGAGCTCGTCGAAATCGAGCCCGGTACCAAGCCAGGGCTCAAGAAGCCTTCGGTTGCCGCTTCATCCACCACCTGGCCATCAAGCGTGCCGACGAACTGAAGCGCCACATCCCGCGCATTGAGAAGCGCCTGGTTCATATCACGGCCCTCGACGGGCTTGATCTGGATGGTGACTTCCTGGAAATGCCGCCCTGCCAGCTTGCCGCCGTGGCGCGCACCATGGAAACGGCGCCAAGCGTCAGGCAGGCGAGAAACGCCATGATCGCGATCACTGCCATCAGCGCCCGGGACTGGACATTGGTGGGCGGCACGATCGGCGTCGGCTTACCGCGACTTTGGCCCGCAGGCAGTTTTCGGATGTTGCGTCTTTCAATCGGGGTCGCGTGGTCCGGCCTTGGGGTGAGCCTTTCTCGCTGTCCGGCAGGTTCAGGCAATACTGCCCCTTCGCCGGGAAGCACACCCCTTCTCCCGGCACGGGGCAATGGCGGACGGTCCGCGCCCGGCTCGACCTTTGGCCGCCTTGGCTGCCGTTGTTCTTCGGTCCGCCTGGCCTCCGCCGCCTTGGCTTTTTCAGCCTCGCCCCTCGATCTTCGGCTGCTGCATGTACAGCCTTTTCCTTTTCGATGCGGTCGGCCCCGGCCTGACGGGCGGCAGCTTCCTGCTGCACCTGACGCTTGCGCGCGGCTTCCGCCTCAAACACGCGGATTTCCTCGCGGCGACGCTCTTCGAGGATACGTTCCTCGAGCAGCCGTTCTTCGCGCGCGCGCGCGCAGCGCGGCGGCGCTCATCCTCGCGCTGTCGCTGAAGACGCTCTTCCTCAAGACGGGGATCGCGGATTGAACGCGGCGGTCTAGTCATAGATATCGAGCCTTCCTTCCGAAAGGATCATCCGCCTTGCATCATACCGATCCATCAGCGCGATATCATGGGTGGCAATCACCACGGCCGTGCCCAGTCGGTTAAGCTCGACAAGCAGGCTTAAATGCGCCTCGCCATCGGCGGATCTACATTGCCCGTCGGCTCATCGGCAAGCAGTACTTCCGGCTGGTCGATGAGCGCGCGCGCGATCGCCGCACGCTGTTTTTCACCACCTGAAAGCACCGCCGGACGAACATGCAACCTCTCGCCGAGCCCGACCCATTTCAACAGTTCGATCACATCATTGCGATAGGAGACTTCGTCCTTTCCCCTGACACGCAACGGCAGCGCAACATTCTCGTAGGTCGTCATATGGTCGAGCAGGCGGAAATCCTGAAACACGATGCCGACCCGTCGGCGCAGCATCGGCAGTTCCTTATGCGGGATCACGGCAACATCACGGCCGAACAGGCGGATCAGACCGCGCGTGGGCTGCAGCGCCATCAGCATCAGCCTGAGCAGCGTCGTCTTGCCCGCACCTGACGGACCGGTCAGGAACTGGAAGGAATGCTTCTGGACATCAAACGTCATGTCCCTCAGGACTTCTGGTCCCATTCCATATCGCAGCCCAACATTTTCAAACTGGATCAATGCCATCGTCAGCAGGCAGCCTCGTCTTCTCGATCAGCGCCACTTTTACGCAGTTATGAATAACAGGAGGTGAACGGACCCGCAAAGTTACGTGTAGACAATGGATTATCCACGGCGAAATGCACTGTGGCGCTAGGGCTTTCCGGTGTTGTGATTGCCGCCCGGATGCAAACCCACTACAACCGGACACTCCCGATAGGCAATGAAAGCGACGCCCCGGCAGACCGATGGCGCGCAGACAAGAGGAGCGCGCCCATGCACGTCGTTCGCGGAAAGAACATCGAGGTCCTTTTTCCTCCGAGGAAATTGCAAAGCGCAATGAAGAACTTGCGCTCGAAATCGCCAAGGGTCCGGCGGAAGATCTGCTCGTCATCGCCATTCTCAAGGGCTCGTTTGTGTTCGCTGCGGATCTGATTCGTGCACTGCACAAGATCGGCCTTGCGCCCGAGGTCGAGTTCATGACGTTGTCGAGCTACGGAACCGGCACGGTCAGTTGTGGCGTCCGTATGGTCAAGGATATCGACAGCGTGGTTGAAGGTCGCGATGTCCTGCTGATCGACGATATTCTCGAATCCGGCCGGACCCTGCGCTTTGCCCGCGACCTGATGCAGGAACGTGGCGCGGCCAATGTCTCGATCGCCGTTCTGCTCGACAAGCAGAACAAACGGGAGGAAGTTCTGGAAGCCGATTACGCCGGATTCCACTGCCCGGACCGCTTTGTGGTCGGCTATGGGATGGATGTTGCCTATGCGTTCCGCGAGCTGCCTTTCGTCGGCGTTATTACCGGTGATGCTTAACCAAGGTTAAATCGCGCTAACAGAGCTTGTTAACTACACAAATCGTCATTTTTCAATCTTTACCTCTCGCTAGGAAAGTTCTGGTGATCTCTACGGCAACAAGGCCCGGAACAACGGGCATGCCGACAGGGTTTTGATAAGACAGAAAGAACTGGACAGCGCCATGGCTAGGATTTTGATCACGGAAGACGAAGCATCTCTGAGGGCGTTCGTTGCACGTGCGCTTCGGCTCGACGGCCACGAAACGGTCGAGGCCTGCGACGGCGCGGAAGGGTTGGAGCGGCTGTCGGAGAGCAATTATGATCTGCTTCTGTCCGATGTGCGCATGCCGATCATGGACGGCATTGCGCTGGCCCATCAGGCTGCAAGCACCCATCCGGGCATGAAAATCCTGCTGATGACCGGCTTTGCCGAACAGCGCGAACGCGCCGATGACCTGATGGAAAAGATCGTTGACGTGGTGCCGAAGCCCTTCGCCCTGCCGGATATCCGCAAGGCCGTAGCCCGCGCACTTGCCGCGTGATCTGCCGAAAGGCTCAGTAACGCTGATTTTCCCATTCAACCGGGCTGGCCCGGCTTCATCAGCTTGCAGGTTCAGTTGCCTGTGCCGGGTTCCAGCAACCGCTCGAGATAGGGCGGTTCAGAGGGAAGCGGGGCCTGCTCGTTCAGCCGCTTGCGGATGGCGTCGAGAATTTCGCGGGCGCGCTCGACGCTAAACTCATCCGGCACCTGAACATTGTCGCCAAAATCGAGTCCATCCATACCCTGATTGCGTCCGAGCGGATCGCGGCCGGTCTGGTTGCCCCAGCCGGCCTGGCCGTTCGGCCCCTGCTGACCCTGTCCCTGGCCTTGCGCCATCATCGAATTCATCATCTGCTGGGCGCCCTGGCGCAGGGCTTCCAGCGCATTGCCCTGCCCCTCTAGCGCGCCGCTTCCTCGCCTTGGCCAAGTGACTCGGCAGCCCCTCCATCGCCTCGCCGGCGCGGTCGAAGCCTTCCGCCGGCGGCATGCCGAGTTCGGAGAGCTTCTGCTGCATTTCGCCCAGCTGCTCTGACAGTGCCTGTTGGCGCTCCTGAAGCTGGCGCAGGGCCTCGCGCAATTGCTCTGCCGTCATGTCCTGCGGCGGCCGCTCTGCGCCATCTTCGCCCTGCTGATCGCCGCCCTGACGCGGCGGCGGATCGCCCCACTGCTCCCGGTCGCGCAATTGCTGCTCGAGCTCGAAGGTCTCGTTCATCAGCTGCTGCTGTTCCTGGATCAGTTCACCAAGCCTGTCGACCTGCTCGCGCATCTCCGAGTTTTGCTGCCCGCCCTGCTGGGCCATCGACGATGGCGGCTGGATGTTGTTCATCATCCGCTGCAGCTCCGACAAAAGCTGCTGGCGGCGGCCCGGTCACCGGACCGGGCAAGGTTTTCAAGCTGATTGAGCATATTGTCGAGATCGCGCTGGCGCAAAGCCTGCTGCTGGCCCTGCTGCATCTTAGAAGGCTGCATGCGCTGGGCCATTTCGGAGAGGTATTCCTGCATCGCCTGGCGCAATTCTTCCATCAGCCGGGCAATCTCGGCATCGGACGCGCCATCCCGCAATGCCTCGCTCAAGGCGTCCTGCGCCTCCCGCAGACGCCGCTCTGCGGCTGTCAACTCGCCGTCTTCAATGCCGGTCGCAATCTCCCACATATAGTCCGCCGTATCGCGATAGGTCTCGTCATCATGGGCCAGCAGCATGCGCGTCTGCGCCGACTTGATCAGCAGGAACTGCGTGAGATCGGGAATGGTCTCTTCAGGCCGCAGCGTGATCGCAGCGCTGTATTGCAGAGCTTCCGGCATCGCGCGGGTGTCCAGCGCAAAGATCTGTCGCTGCTCGGCAACAGAACCGGCGAGCAGATTATAGAACGTTCGCGCGGGCAGTATCATTTCAAGCGGCGCGCTGCGGGCAACATGGCCGGCGGCATCTTCCGCAATCAGCGTGATCGTGACCGGCCTACCGGACAGCGGGTGTTCGGTAAGATTGCGGCTGGTAAAGGCCGAATGGTCCTCGCTCGAGCGCGACGGCATGTTCAGCGGAAACTCCGGCGGTGGATAAAGCGGCTCAGCATGCTCGTCGATGTCGCCCGCCGGCACGATCCTGGCACGTGCAGCGGTCACGCCGTAATCGTCAGAAACGGTATATTCGAGCTCCAGCGCACCATTTGCAGCAGCCCGGGGCTCGCTCTTGAAGGCGATGACCGGCAAGGCATCCGGCACCACGTCGATCATCCATTGCCGGCCGGCGGCCTCCAGCACGCCGCTTTGTCTCAGAGTGAAGGTTGCGCTGCGCGCCAATTCGCTCTCTTCAACGTTGTCGGCGGTCTGCGGCTGACCGTCAGCATCCGGCAGGAATGCAATCGGCGCGTCCGTGCCCTTGCCCGACAGCCGCACTGTCAGCACCGAGCCTTCGGGTATCGCCGCGACATCATCGGCACCGTCGGCCTGGAGATAGACTGGGGCCTTGCGGGTATAGGGCGGCGGTGAAATCCAGGCGTCGAAACGCAGTGCGAGAGTCGCCTCGCCTTCATTGACCGGCGGCCGAAAGGCATCGGCCAATCTGCCGGAGCCTGTCGTGCCCGCATAGAAAAACGCCACAAACAGTAGAAGGGCCGGGATGGCGCGCAGGCCATGCCGGTCAACGGCAGAGAGGTCCGGCCGGGCATAACCGCTGTCGATACGATCGAGTTTTTCGGCCATGCGCCGCTGATGGGCCTGCCACAGCGCCAGCGCCTCCGGCGTTTCGCGCGCGGGTCTGTCGCCGGCAACCGAAATCACCTGATGGGCCAGCGCGTTCTCGCGCTCAAGGCGCCGCTCGGCCTCTGCCCGCGTGGGCAAGCGGAAGCGGCGAAATGGCCACAGCCCGGCAACAAAACCGCCGGCCAGCAGCAGCAGGATCGCAATCCGGAGCGCGAAGGGGACGGCGTGGAACAGGCCAAGCCAGGAAAACGAGAGATAAAGCGCCACGAAACAGGCAGGCCAGAGCAGCCCGGGCAGCAGCCGCTCGGCGAGCAGGTTTAGGCGTGCGATCGCGCGCTTGCGGGCGATGCGCCGGTTCAGCGCCTCGCCTTGCATGCCCCTGTCGGGACGAACAGTTCCGGTGTCTTGCTTTTGAGCGGTCATAGGCCCTGTCTGTCGCGCCCTGAAGGCTGCGGCGTGAGCGTAAACGTTCGAAAAACATAGCACGGTTTATGACGATAGCGAGGAGGCCGCGCCAATTTTGCAACGATCCGCCTTCAAAACTCCGCGAGCAGGATCACATCCATTCCGGCAACGAATCAAGCCCGATCAGATCCTCATAGCTGCCGCGCGGGCGGATGACATGGTAGCGGTCGCCGTCGACCAGCACTTCCGGCACCAGAAGGCGGGTGTTGTATGTACCGGCCTGCACCGCGCCATAGGCACCGGCCGTCGACACCGCCATGAGATCACCGGGTTGCGGCCGCCCCATCTCGCGCGACAGCGCCAGATAATCGCCGGTCTCGCACACAGGCCCGACAACATCGGCGGTCATCCGCTCGGCTTCTGTCTTCAGCACCACCGGGCGGATTTCATGATGGGCTTCATAAAGCGTCGGACGGATCAGGTCGTTCATCGCACCGTCAACAATCACGAAGCTCCTGGCTTCGGCATCCTTGACGTAAAGCACCTCGGTCACGAAAATTCCGGCATTGCCGGCAATCATCCGGCCCGGTTCAGCGACGATCCGGCAATCGAGCCCGGCCAGTTCCTCGCGGATGATCGCGGCATAGGCCGTCGGTTCCGGCGGTGGGTTATTGTCGAACTGATAGGGGATACCGAGGCCGCCGCCGACATCGACATGATCGATTTCATGGCCCTGCGCCCTGAGTTCCACAACCAGCGTCTTCATCAGCCGGAAAGCATCGCGGAAGGGTGACAACTCGGTGATCTGGCTGCCGATATGCATATCGATCCCGCTGACGCGAATGCCGGGCAGTTCGGCGGCGCGGGCATAGACGGCCTCGGCGCGCGAAAAGGCGATGCCGAACTTGTTTTCCTTCTTGCCGGTCGAGATCTTGGCATGGGTCCTGGCGTCCACATCCGGGTTGATGCGGAAGGAAACCGGCGCTTCAACACCCTTGGCCGCCGCGCGGGCGCTCAGGACCTCGAGTTCAGGCTCGGATTCCACATTGAAACAGTAGATGCCTGTCTCAAGCGCAAAATCGATCTCGCGCACGGTCTTGCCGACGCCGGAGAACACGATCCTCTGCGGGTCTACACCGGCCGCCAACGCGCGGCGCAGCTCGCCTTCCGAAACAACATCCATGCCCGCCCCGAGACCGGCCAACATTCTCAGGATCGCCTGGTTTGAGTTGGCCTTCACGGCATAGCAGACCAGAGCGTCCGTTCCGGCAAAGGCCTCAGCGAACACCTTGTAATGACGAGAAAAGGTGGCCGTGGAATAACAATAGAAGGGCGTACCGACGGCCTCGGCCATCGCCGGAATGGAAACTCCCTCGGCAAAGAGCACACCGTCGCGATATTCAAAATGGTTCACGGAAAAGACCTGGCCTAGTTGATGAGGGAATCGAGAAAGAACGAGCCGGGCTCGCCGTCAATCGCGCTATCCGGTCCGGCATTGACGACATTGTCACCTGACCCGTCAAAAATGACAGGCTTGTCGTTTGGCGCGATCTGGATGGCCGGCGTGTTCGCGTTGCGAGCCTCGCGTTCAGCCTGTTTGGGCGTTGCCGGTGGCACTTCCAGCGGTCCGCGCCGCCCGCAAGAGCTTAGCGCAAGCACGCTTACCAACAATACCGCAACGGCAATCCTGTGTTTTTGCATGGCGTTGTCCACCGCAAGCTTTTTCAAACCAAATCCCTTACCTGATAGCTGATCAGGAGGGGCTTGTGCACCCTCAAACGCACACGAACTCAAACGTGATCGCGCCACCAGGCGATCTGCTTGCGCACTTCGTCAGGCGCTGTTCCGCCGAAGCTCTTGCGGCTGGCAACCGACGCCTCGACCGTAAGCACGTCGAAAATACCCTCGGTGATCGCCGGGTTGATTGCCTGAAGCTCGTCCAGCGTCAGACCGGCGAGGTCGGTGCCCTTTTTTCAGCAAGGGCAACCGCGTGGCCGGTCGCATGATGGGCGTCACGGAAGGGCTGTCCCGCCTCGCGCACCAGCCAGTCGGCAAGATCCGTCGCGGTGGAAAAGCCCGAACCGGCGGCGGCCTTCATTGACGCGGTGTTGACCGTCAGGTCGCCGATCATGCCGGTCATGGCGGCAATGGCGAGTTCTAGGCTTTTCGCAGCGTCGAAGACCTGTTCCTTGTCTTCCTGCATGTCCTTTGAATAGGCGAGCGGCAGGCCCTTCATCACGGTCAGAAGCGCCACCAATGCGCCGTTGACGCGGCCGGTCTTGGCGCGCACCAGTTCTGCGGCATCAGGGTTCTTCTTCTGCGGCATGATCGAGGAGCCGGTCGAAAAACTGTCGGACAGCCGCACGAAATTGAACTGCGGCGTCGACCAGATCACAATTTCCTCGGCAAGCCGCGAAAGATGCGTGCCGCAGATGGCGGCAATCGACAGGAATTCCAGCGCGAAATCGCGGTCTGACACTGTGTCGATGGAGTTGCGCGTCGGCCCGCCCTCAAAACCGAGAGCCGCTGCCGTCATATGGCGGTCAATGGCAAAGCCGGTGCCAGCAAGGGCCGCAGCCCCCAGCGGGCTTTCGTCCAGGTGCTCGATGGCGTGGCGCACCCGCTTGCGGTCGCGCCCGAACATTTCCACATACGCCAGGCAATGATGACCGAAGGTCACCGGCTGGGCGGTCTGCAAATGAGTAAAGCCGGGCATCACCGTTTCGGCATGTTCTTCCGCGCGGGCGAGAAACACGCTGATGAGCCGGGTTAAAGCCGCCTCGGTCTTTGACAGTTCCTTCTTGACCCACAGGCGGAAATCGAGTGCCACCTGATCGTTGCGCGAACGGGCGGTGTGCAGACGCCCCGCCGCAGCCCCGATCAACTCGCGCAGCCGCGATTCGATATTCATGTGAATATCTTCAAGCTGGCGTGAGAAAGTGAAGCTGCCCTCCTCGATCTCACGACGAATTGTTGAAAGCCCTGAAAGAATTGACGCCTTGTCCTCTTCCGAAATGATGCCTTTGGCGGCAAGCATGGTGGCATGCGCGATCGAACCGTCGATGTCCTCGTTATAGAGAGCCTTGTCGAAATCGATGGAGGCATTTATCTCCTCCATGATCGCGTCGGGACCGGAGGCGAAACGCCCGCCCCACATTGTGTTCGAGGTGCTGTTATCGGAAGCCATGACGTGCCTATCTGGAGAGTGACATGACGAAGAAGAGCCGCAAGAGCCCCATCTCCGCCAGACTTGTTCTGGTCGCGCTTGTTGCCGGGCTTATCGCCGGCGCAGTGGCGGTATACGTGAAAAACACGCTGACTGGCAATGGCGCTGGCGAACTGGCGACTGCAGACCAGTGCGAAATGGCTATTGAGACCGCTGCCACCCTGAAACCGCTGGCAAAGGGCGAGGTTGCCGCCTTCATTCCCGCCGAAAAGCCGCGCCCGATCCAAGACCTCGCCTTTCGCAGCGCGGACGGCGAAACCTCGCTTTCCGCTTTCGAGGGCAAGACCGTGCTGTTGAACCTGTGGGCGACATGGTGCGTACCCTGCCGCGAGGAAATGCCTGCGCTCGATAAACTCGAAGCGGAGATGGGCAGCGCCAGCTTCGAGGTCGTTGCCGTCAATATCGATACCGGTTCGGATGAAAAGCCGAAGAAGTTCCTCGACGAGATCGGCATTTCATCCCTCGCCTACTATCGCGACGAGACCATGGGCGTCTTCAACACAATGAAAAAGGACGGCCTCGCCTTCGGCCTGCCCTCCACCATCCTGATCGACGAAAACGGTTGCCTGCTCGGATCGCTCAATGGCCCCGCAGAATGGGCCAGCGATGATGCGAAAGCGCTTATGGGAATCGCACTCGGAAAGTGACTTTTGAGCAACGGCCCCGGAAACTCAAAATCCGATCAGTTGCAGAAGCAGGAAACAGCCGGCTGACAGAAGTGCCGCCGCCGGCACCGTGATCACCCAGGCGGCAATGATGGTCATGAAATGCGAGCGACGCACCAGCTTGCGGCGGGCGCGCTCCTGCCCGGGATCCGCCGAGCGACGGGCCGCTCCATCTCAATGCGACGGGCGCGCCTCTCCACATACCATTCGCGGAAGAAGCCGACACCAAACACGCCGCCAACGGCAATGTGGGTTGAACTGACGGGCAAGCCGAGCCAGGAGGCGGCGATCACCGTCACGGCTGCGGACAGCGCAACACAATAGGCGCGCATCGGGTTAAGCTTGGTGATCTGGCTGCCGACCATGCCAATCAGCTTCGGTCCGAACAGCACGAGACCGAAGGAAATCCCAAGCGCACCGATCAACATCACCCAGAGCGGGATAACAACCTGGCCAGCAACAGCCGCGGATTTCTGCACATAGGCGATGGCCGCCAGCGGACCCACCGCATTGGCCACGTCATTGGCGCCATGGGCGAAGGAAAGCAGCGCTGCAGAGACCACCAACGGCAGTCGGAACAACGTTTTCAGTGACCGGTTGCGGTTTTCGAGGCCAGCGGACTGGCGCCGGATGAACGGCACCGAAATGAGCCACATCAAAAACCCCGCCGCGACACCAATCACCAGGGCCGTGGGAAAATCGATAGAAACGACTTTCTTCAGCCCCTTCAGCGAGAGATAGACAGCAAAGGCGGCACTCATTACCCCGATCAGCACCGGCACCCAGATCCGCGCGGCCGCGATCTTGTCCTCGACATAGATGACCCGCCACTTGATGAAGGCGAGCATGGCCGCCGCAATAGCCCCACCGAGGAGCGGCGAGATTACCCAGCTTGCCGCGATCGCGCCCATGGTTGGCCAGTTCACCGTTGCCAGCCCTGCCGCCATAATACCCGCGCCCATTACGCCGCCGACCATGGAGTGGGTGGTTGAAACCGGCGCACCGATCCAGGTCGCAACATTGACCCAGACAGAAGCGGCCAACAATGCCGCCATCATCGCGCGCACGAACACGGCCGTGCTGGAGAGCGCCGAAGGGTCGATGATGCCCTTGGAAATCGTCGAGACCACATCGCCGCCGGCGAGCAAAGCACCGGCACTTTCGCAAATGGCGGCAATTGCAATGGCCCCAAGCAGCGAAAGCGCCTTGGCGCCGACGGCGGGGCCCATATTGTTGGCCACGTCATTGGCGCCAATGTTGAGCGCCATATAGGCGCCAAAGGCGGCGGCAACGATAACCGCCAGGCTTTGCGGCTCTCCACCGGTAAAGATTGCCGCCGCAACCACAGTCAGCGTGACGAAAACGAGACTGACACCAACGCCCACCAGAGGGCGGGCGGTGTACATGGTCGCCTCTTCCAGACGCGTTAGACGGTTCAAGTCCTTGTCAAGCGTCTTCCATTGAGACGTGGGATCATCACTCACTTCGAATGTCCTTGAAGTCCAGCGGCCCAACCGGCCTTTTGCACAGAGCTCAGCGGCACCGTGCCTCTTCTATGCGTTTAGGGAAATCCATAAGAATAGACTTGAGCTCCGGCTCATCAACGGCACGCGCTGCTGCTTCCGGGCTCATCCATTCCCGCTTGCGTTCGTCCATCTCCGGAAAACTGTCGAGAAGACGCTCGACCCGCACGGCATAGACATAAACATCGGTCGTCACCGGCAAACCGCCGCTGACAATTTTCTTGTAGCGGTAGCGCCCGATCCGGAGATGATCCGCGTCGGCAGGTGCCACACCGGCCTCTTCCCAGGCCTCCTGCAACGCCGTGCCGGCACCGTCGGTTCCGGACACCGGCCATCCCTTGGGAATGATCCAGCGCTTTGTCGTGCGCGAAGTGATCAGCAAGACTTCAGGACTTCTGTCCACGGTGCGATGGCACAAGGCTGCAATCTGCACATAGGCGGGTCGGCCAAGCAGCGGTGCGAGGTAACTATTCCAGATCCGGGAAAACATTCATAAAACCGTCACAAAGAGGGTACGTGCTCGTTCTCTAGTGAATACCGGCGCTTTTCTCAAGCTGGCAGCAGGCATTCGGTCCAGAAACGTTGAGGTGAACCGCTCAAGCCATGATCCATCGAACCCGGAGAACCTTTGCCCGACCCGATTTTCAGGCATGCCGACCGCGACGGCATTAACCTGACATGGCTGACCGTCATCTTCGCAGCAATCCGCAACGGCTTCGAACGGAGCCAGAGCGAAAGCGACGCCGAGATACTCGGCAGGCCCAGCTGCTGTTGATGTGCAAGGCCTGTCTGAAAACCCGGCCGAACACCTAAATCCCCTTGCCATTCCAATGTTCCACTGGCATGCGATGATGCAGGTGCTGCCGGATATCGGGCTTTGGCGACAATAAACGCCTCCTTTTACGCTACATTTTTGCACCGCAAACCTTGCCCCTGGGCGCCCAAAACCGTATTGACTGTCGTCAATGAACCCCGGACCCGGTGAAAACCCGGGTGGCTCTTCCGGCCGCCAATCCGCCGGACAATTGTTGAAACCTGTTTTCATGACCTTCCCGGCCCGCAGCCCCTGCCGGCCGCAAACAGACTTTCAGGGACCATTGATGAACACCAGACATTTTTCACTCGCCCAGTACAGGCAGGAGTGGTTCGGCAATGTGCGCGCCGACACGCTTTCCGGACTGGTTGTTGCCATGGCGCTCATTCCCGAGGCCATCGCCTTTTCGATCATCGCCGGCGTCGACCCCAAGGTCGGCCTGTTCGCATCATTTTCGATTGCCGTGATCATCGCCTTTGTCGGCGGCAGGCCCGGCATGATTTCGGCTGCAACTGCCGCAACCGCGGTGTTGATGACCCCGCTGGTTGCCGGCCACGGCCTGGAATATCTGTTGGCCGCCACCGTGCTGGCCGGCATCCTTCAGGTGGCTTTCGGGCTGTTGAAGCTCGGTGCGCTGATGCGCTTCGTCTCGCGCTCGGTGATGACCGGCTTCGTCAATGCGCTCGCCATCCTGATCTTCCTGGCGCAATTGCCGGAGCTAACCGATGTGACATGGATGACCTATGTGCTGGTCGCTGCAGCGCTTGCGATCATCTATCTGCTGCCGCGCGTCACCAATGCGGTGCCCTCGCCGCTGGTTGCCATTGTCGTCATCACCGTCTTGACCATCATCTTTCAGTTTGATGTCCGCAATGTCGGCGATATGGGCGAGCTGCCGGACGCCTTCCCGGTCTTCCACCTTCCGATGGTGCCACTCAACCTCGAAACTCTTCTGATCATCCTGCCCTATTCGCTGGCGGTTGCCGTGGTCGGTCTGCTCGAAAGCCTGATGACGGCCCAGCTGATCGACGACCTGACGGACACCAGCTCGAACCGCAATCAGGAATGCGCGGGTCAAGGCATCGCCAACTTCTTCACCGGCTTTATCGGCGGCATGGCCGGCTGCGCCATGATCGGCCAGTCGATGATCAATGTGAAATCGGGCGGACGCGGCAGGCTGTCAACTTTTATGGCCGGCATTGTTCTGTTAATCCTTGTCGTCGTGCTCGATCAGTGGGTACGTCAGATACCGATGCCGGCGCTTGTTGCTGTGATGATCATGGTTTCAATCGGCACGTTCTCGTGGTCATCGATCAAGAACATCAAGGACCACCCGCGCTCATCCTCCATCGTTATGCTGTCGGTGGTCGTTGTCGTGGTCGCCACCCACAATCTGGCGATCGGCGTGCTTGTCGGCGTGCTGCTGTCCGGCATTTTCTTCGCCTGGAAAATCGCACAGCTCTTCGGTGTCCGTTCAGAGCTCTCCGACGATGGAACCGTACGCACCTATCATGTCGAAGGTCAGTTATTCTTCGCCTCGGTGGAGGATTTCAATGCCGCCTTCGACTTCCGTGAAGCACTGGAGAAGGTTGTTATCGATGTCTCCCGCGCCCACATTTGGGATATATCAAGTGTCGGTGCGGTTGATATGGTAGTCATGAAGTTCAGACGTGAGGGTGCCGACGTCGAGCTCGTCGGCCTGAACGAGGCAAGTGCCACGATCGTTGACCGGCTTGCCGTGCACGACAAGCCCGACGCGCTCGAAGAATTCATGAAAGAAGGGCACTAGGGAGATCAACCATGGATAAACTGACTGCCTTTATCGACACCTCGAACTATGCCGAGAGCGTTTGCGACCATGCCGCCTGGATTGCAAGCCAGCTTGGTCTTTCGGTAGAACTCGTCCATGTGCTGGAGCGCAAGCAGGGCAACCATGCCCATGCCGATTTGTCCGGCTCTATCGGGCTCGGCGCGCGCACTGCCCTTCTGGAAGAGCTGGCAGATCTCGACGCGCAGAACGCCAAGCTCGCGCAGAAGCGCGGACGCCTTCTTCTGGAAGGTGCGCTGGAACGGCTAGCCGCCGAGGGCGTCACCGACGTCAAGACCCGTTTGCGCAATGGCGACTTCGTCGAAGCGATCGAGGATGTCAGCGCGGATTCCGTGTCATCGTCATCGGTAAGCGTGGCGAAGGGGCGGACTTCGCCTCCGGTCATCTCGGCACCAATCTGGAACGTGCCATCAGATCGGCAAAGCAGCCGGTGTTCGTAGCGGCTCGCGCCTTCAAGCCGATCCACAAAGTGCTGATCGCCTATGACGGCGGCCCAAGCGCCGAAAAGGCGGTGGATCGCGTGATCTCCAGCCACATTCTGCAGGAAACCGACGCGACGCTTCTAACCGTATGCAAGGAAAACGAACCGATGGCAGGCAAGGCAGAGGCCGCGCTGAAACGCCTCCATGAAGGCGGGGTCACGGCAAAGCTGGTGGTCCGTCAGGGGCACGCCGAGAAAGTCATTGAGGAGACTGCGGCCGAGACCGGCGCCGATCTTCTGGTGATGGGCGCCTACGGCCATTCACGCATTCGCACGCTTGTCATCGGCTCGACCACGACAGCCGTGCTGCGCGCCTGCAAAATCCCCGTCTTTCTGGTGCGGTAACTCTTTCGCGCGCGCCGGCCAAAACCAGCGCGCGCGAAATGCCTGACTTTTTTGGGAACAAGCGGTTTCTTTCATCGCCTCAAAGCGACATAAGTATTTGACTAGTAAATATATCCTCTGAAAATCCGCATTCCAGACCAACATCCCCTGTCATTTACACCCGCCCGCGCGAGGCATACCCAAAAAGGGTAGCCGCAACAACGCGTGCTGTTTCAACCGCCACGGCGCTTGAACAAGAACGTGAATGCCGTCATCGCGATCGCGAAGAGGCGGCACAGTCACGATTAGGGATGAAGATGCAAAAACTGCGATTACCAAAGCCATGAGATTCACGGCCGGCGCGCTGGCGTCGGTCATGCTGCTGGCATCCACGGCAGAGGCCTGCACCGGCATCACGCTCACTGCGAAGGACGGCTCGGTTGTTCGCGGACGCACGATGGAATTCGGCATGGAGATGGAATCCGATGTGATTGTCTCGCCGCGTAATTTCAAGCGTGTGGGCGAAACGCCGGATGGCAAGCCGGGCCTAACGTGGAACGCCAAATATGCCAGTGTCGGAACGAACGGCGTGAACTTGCCGGTCATTGTCGACGGGCTCAATGAGAAGGGCCTTTCGGTCGGCATGTTCTATTTCAGCCAATCGGCAGGCTACCAGCCCTATAGTGCCGAGCTGCAGGACAAGACCATCGCTCCGTGGCAGCTTGGCTCCTACATCCTCGATAATTTCGCGACTGTGGAAGAGGCCAGAGCCGCAATTCCAGGCATTACTGTCGCGCCCGTCGTATTCGAACGCTTCAACATGATCTTGCCGGGGCACTACCTCGTGACCGATGCCACAGGTGACAGCATCGTCGTCGAATATGTCGACGGCAAGCTCAACATCCACGATGATCAGATCGGGGTCATGGCCAACAATCCACCCTTCGACTGGCACATGACCAATCTGAAGAACTATGTGAACCTCGACTACGAGAATGTCCCGCCGAAAAAGCTTGGTGATGTGACGATTAGCGGCTTCGGACAAGGTACCGGCCTGCTGGGCGTTCCCGGAGACTTTACCTCGCCTTCCCGCTTCGTGCGCGCCGCCTTGTTCAAAAGTGGCGCCATACAGGGTGCCGAAAGCAAGGACGAAGTCTTCCAGACGTTTCATATCCTGAACAATTTCGACATCCCCAAGGGCGCAATCCGCGAAACCGGTGCCAATGGCGAAGGCCATCAGGACTATACGCAGTGGACGACTGCAAACGACCTCGACAAAAACGGTTCTACTTCCGCACCTATGACAACAGCAGCATCCGGTTTGTGGATCTCAATTCACAGGATCTGGACGCGACGGAGATCAAGACCATCTCGATGGACGGCTATGAAACCGCCACCGAGGTTGGTGTGGACCAGTAAGCCGATCGCAGAGCGGGTAGGCCCTTCAAGCAAACGCCTGCCCGCCTGTCTTTGCTTTTTCCGCCTCTGCAACGAGCAGCAAGAAAAACCCTCCGAAGCGATCGCCTCGGAGGGTTTCTCAATTTCAGCCGATGGCTTTCGCCAATCAGGCGGCGCTGAGGTTTTCAGCAGCGCTCTTGCCCGTGCGGCGATCAGCGACAACTTCAAAGTTGACCTTCTGGCCTTCAGCCAGCGTGGTCATGCCGGAGCGCTCAACAGCGGAGATATGGACAAAAACGTCCTTGCTGCCGTCTTCCGGTTCAATGAAGCCGTAGCCTTTGGTGGAGTTGAAAAATTTTACTGTACCGACGCTCATAACGATTTCCTTTCAAATCGTGCGTTCCAAGATCACATGATATCCATCATGCAGCGTTGTTCGATTTTGATAGGAAGACCGTTTCCAGCACTTTCGCGCAGACGTAACTTAGCAAACCAATTCGATAGCATTTGTGATACGCGACAATCATGACCGGAGCAAGACGCTAATTTTTTATTTTTCGGTACGGTTACGAGACATTCCCACGCCCGAAAGCATGCCCTGAATAGAAAACGCCCCTGCCCGGGAGGATGGACAGAGGGCGATTGGGATTTTTGTCGCCGATGCTGCGGGACGATGGTCGCCAGACCGCGCTCGGCTTCCGTCGGGTCATTCGCACAGCTTCTTCGCGAAGGTGGTGAACCCGTTCGGCACCGGCTGTTACTTTGACGACTTGCGTGCAACCCGGCGGATGTCTTCGCGATTGATGCCGAGATCGGCCAGCTCGCGGTTGTTCATGCGGTTCAGTTCGCTGACCGTCTGACGGTACTTGACCCAGTTGTTGAAGTTATGTGCCATGCTCATATCATATCTCCCTTCGCTTGAAGGTCTCGGCGTCACATCCTTGCGACGCATCCTTGTCTCTGACAATTGGAGATATAGACCTGTACCACGGGCTGAGGCAGAGGCTTTACGTCAATAGTCCTATGCATCCATTGCAAGGCTCTGGCTGGGCAGCATTTTATTGAACAGAAAACAGGCATGCCGTCTATCTGGCGATATCAATCGTGCTATCTGCACAGGGCAAAAAATAGCACCCACCGGGGAGGAGGATCCGGTGGGTGCCATTTGATGTGGTCAGTGACTGGGAGGAGGAGTATCACCGACCTATCGAAGGGTATTTTGGGAGGAGGAGGAGAATACCCTTCGAATTCTGTAAACTCTTTTCGCTTCGCTTAGAAAGCGGCGCGGCGTGCAATCCGGCGGATGTCTCCGCGATTGATACCGAGATCGGAAAGCTCGCGGGTCGACATACGGTCCAGCTCGCTGACCGTGCGGCGGTATTTCATCCAATTGCTGAAGCTGCGCGTAACGTTCATTTTTCTATCTCTTCAGTGGCGCGCCCATTCTTGAGGGACGCTCATCATTTGCTGTTGAGACGGATATAATCGTTTCGATTTGATTGAGGCAGACCCTTTTCAGCAAGGCCCCTATGCAAAAACGCAGAGCTGCCTGAAAAGCGGCGAAACCGCCTTTCTAGCGCTTTCTGTGCCTCTTTCTGTGCGGAGCATAAGGCGTGACCGGATGCCGGCCCCACGACGTGGGCTTGCCCAGGGCCTGAGCCACGATACGGTAGGCGCGACGGTAGTTGAAAAGGCCGCCGGCGAAGAACAGAACGCTGCCGACGAGATATTGCCAGGCGAGAAACCCGTCGAGCCGGGTTTGGTCTGCAGGGTTCGAAAACGACCAGAGATAGGGGATCGAGGCAACCGCAAACAGGGTTGACCCCACCACAAAGGTCACCGCGGTAAGGTTCATCATCTGCAGGGTCACGAGATCGTCTGCCTGTACGATTTGAATGACATTGATAACCGCGCCGACAACAAACAACACGCTGCCGATGATGAAGCACCAAGCCCCCGCGGCAAACCACCCCACCTGCGACAGGAAGAACACGCTGCCGGCAACAAACAGCAAGGTTCCGGAAACATAGGTCCAGGCTGCCCAGAATTCCAGCCGGTCCCATATGGTCGCGACACCTTCGCGTTCGTGGGCATGAAGAAACACTTCAATCAGATCATGCCCGGTCACAAGCAGGTAGAGCAGCGAGCCGAAAAAGAAGGTCCATGCTCCGAGGTCGGAATAGGCCGAGAGTGACGGAAAGAAACAGACACTGCCAAAAATGAAGACCACCCCGCCCAGTTGATAGGCAATTGCATTGATGGTTTCCCAGCGAAAGTTCTTCCTGATCTCTGGATCGTCGGCGATGAAATCATGGATACGCGGTCTGTTGACAAACATATGCGGCATTTGGAACCCGGCCCCTTTTTTTTCGGCTCCATAATGACGGGTTCAAAAACAGCTGAACACCCCTGTTTTCATCGCATACGCACCGGAAAAAGCGCGCACCTCGGCAACGACGAAGCATGCCTTCATCTGGCATAGCAGTACCTAAGACGCGTCATGTTGCACGGATACGAACAGTTTCCGTGTTTCGGGTTTGTCGAAGAAAATCCGGCAAGCGGCTGCGAAAGCAGCGGCGCGCCGGCTGACGCGGCCGCCGCGCCGCGTGGCAAGCACCAGATTGGGACTGGGGGAAGAGGTCAGCAGGGGACGGCAGACCACCTGCAATCCGCTATAGGTCGTGTCCGTCGGGGGCGGATATTGAGGATAGCGGCGCCAAGGCTGGCGGCAGCGGCACTGCGGACCATTTCAAAGGATCTCGAATTTTTGTATCGGCCCCGGGGTCACACCCTCTCGTTCGAATAGCAGAGACACGTATCGGCTGGAATGCGGGAGGTTAAGCAGAAGCAGCGCTCTTCCTGCAAGATCGGTAAGTGTCACGGCTTCGTGTGTTGCCAGCGGATCGTTCTGGGGCAGAACGACATGCGGCGGTGCGCTGGTCAGCACCTCGCTTTCAAAGTCGGGATGCAGTCCGGCATCATATGTCAGAAGGATATCCACCTCCCCGTCGCGAAGATGCTGCTGAATGGAGATGATGTCACCCTCCAGCAGATGGACGATGAGCTCCGGATGCTCTGCAGCCAGGTCGCGAATGACGAGCGGGGCAATATTGGGCGAGACAGACGTAAAGGCACCGACCCGCAGTTCTCCGGTAAGCTGCCTTGGTCTGCCCATGAGATCCTCGGAAAACGACCGTGTTTCGTCCAGCAGCCGGATTGTACGGGCAATCACACGTTCGCCTGCGGCTGTGGTTATCAGCCCTTTTGAACGCTGACGTACGAAAACCTGAGTGCCGAATTCCTGCTCGAAACTGTCGATAGCGGCGAGAATCGAGGACGTCGATATCCGCATTTTTTCTGCCGCGCGCGCAATCGAGCGCGCCTGCGAGGCCGCGACCACATATTCAAGCTGTCGAAGCGTTGTCTTCATTTTATGAATTTAATTCCAACATTAAAAACATTTTCAATACTTTCTACCCATTGCTACCTTTGCAGGCAAGTGGGAGAAACACAACGGTGATATCGAGTATTCAATCCGCCAAGCGCGAGCGGGTGCGGCCGATCGATTTCGGGTCGGCAGACATCAGCGTCGAAACGATCTGGCCAGGCCCGCGCTTCTTGGTGAAAGTCCCGTCTGGGATACGGAGCGCCAGCGACTCTATTTCGTCGACAGCCTCAAAAAACAGATCATTAACCTTTGCGCTGACGGCAGTGACGTGCGCGTATGGACGTTACCTGACATTGTCGGTTCGATCGGTCTGGCCGATGACGGCCGGCTGATCGCCGGTCTGGGCAATGGCTTTGCACTGATTGATCTGTCACATGACCGTGCCACGATCACCCGTATCGGCGATCCGGAGCCGCACCTTGCCGAGACCCGTCTTAACGATGGCAAGGTGGACCGCAAGGGGCGTTTCTGGTGCGGCAGCATGAGCAAGGACCGCTTAAATCCCGTCGCCTCTCTGTACCGGCTCGAACCGGATCACTCATGGACGCGGGTTGAGACCGGAATCACCGTTTCCAACGGCATCGCGTTCAGCCCGAACTCAACCAGAATGTACTTTTCCGACAGCCGGGTTGATCGCTCCTATCAGTATGACCTTGAACTCGAAAGCGGCACTTTGTCCCATTGCCGTCCCTTTGCCGATACCACCACCTATGAGGGGCGGATCGACGGCGCGACTGTCGACGAAGACGGCAATTACTGGGGCGCACTGTTCGATGGCAGTGCTGTCGGCTGTTTTGATAGTAGCGGTCAGCTTCGCGGATCGGTGCCACTGCCGGTGCGCTGTCCGACAATGTGTTCGTTCGGCGGTCCGGACATGGACGTTCTATTTGTCACATCGGCGACATTTCTGATGTCGCCGGAAGAGATTGCCCTCGCGCCGCAAGCCGGCGCGCTGTTTGCCATTCGCGGGCTGGGTGCCCGCGGTATTGCGGAGCCACGGTTCCGTATCTTGACTAAACCGGAATAGGGACAGCCCGCTTGGGAGCGCGGGCCGTCATCATTGTATCGTCAGGAGGAGACTATGATACATAAACGACTGAGTATTTTGCTTTTGTCGCTGGCTGGCCTTGTCATGGCAGTGACATCAGCCTCAGCTGCGCCACGTCTGTCTATCACCTACGCCCACTGCTGTGCCCCGGAGCATACCTACGGCGTCTATGCCCATAAATTTGCCGACCGTGTTGCTGAACTTTCAGACGGCCAGATCAAGATCGAGGTTCTGGATGGCGGCGTCATGGGGTCTGAACAGGCCATTGCCCAGAAGGTTCAACTCGGCACGGTGCAGATGGCGGGCCTTACCACCAACAACGTCGCCCAGCTTGCACCGGCGCTGAATGTTCTGAACCTGCCCTATCTCAACAGCAGCCCCGACGATCTGACGGGCGATGGCGGACTTCTGCGTGCCGGCCCATACAGGGATGAACTGAACAGGCGCGTGCTTGCAGAAAGCGGCAGCGTGCGCGTGATCGGTGGCTTCACCAACGCGTTCCGCTCGCTTTTGGCCGCGGACAAGTGCATTTCCACAATCGACGATCTTCAGGGTCTGAAAATCCGTGCGCCCAAAAACCCGGTGATGACGGCAATGTGGGAGAGCTGGGGCGTTTCCACCTACCCGATTGACTGGGGCGAGACTTTCGGCGCGGTAGCGACCGGTGTCGTTGACGCCTTCGACAGCCCGACCGATGTCGTGCTCGACCTCGGTTTCCATGAGCATATCAAATATATCACCGAGGCAACCTACCTGCCGCTGGCGGCTGTTGTGATTATCAACGAGCCTTTCTTCGAAAGCCTTTCCGAAGCTGATCGCGATATTCTCCTAACGGCCGCCAACGAGACCGATGTTGCCCACGCCGAGTATGTCGCAAACAATGGTGACCGCGTGCGCAAGGAGCTCACCGAAAATTTCGGTGTGACCTTCTGCGAGTTGAAAGATCCGGAAGTCTGGGCAGAGCGTGCCCAGGGCGCCTGGCCGCAGCTCTTCGAACTTGTCGGCGGCGGCAAGGAGTGGGTCGACATGACCGTGCAGTACCGCAATACCGGCAGCTTCTGACCGGAAGCTGTCAACAGTAACCCCGCAGACGGCAAGTCTGCGGGGTTCCCAATGATCGGGCGTGGCGGGCAGGCGATGCTGCCATGGCTCTTGGAGAATAGTCATGATCGGCAGGCTCGCTTCGGCTTTCGGAAAGCTCGAACTCATATTGTCAAATCTCTCATTGGTGGCCCTTGTGACCATTCTGGCCATGCAGGTTTTCTTCCGCTATGTGCTGCATACCGGTCTGACCTGGAGCGAGGAAATCTCGCGCTTCGTGTTCATCTGGTTTGTGTATATTTCCGCAAGCCTGGCCGCCCGGCGCGGCAGCCACATCCGTATTACGCTTTTTATCCGCTGGTTTCCCGGCGGGGAGAAATACGCGCTGCTGCTGGCGGATACGATCTGGATCGTCTTTAACGCTTTCGTGGTCGCCGCCGGCATCATGCTGATCTCGCGCACGCTGAAATACCCGATCTATTCAACGGCGCTGTTCCTGCCCCTCGCCTTTATCTATTCCGTGATTCCGATTGCCCATACGCTGATGATCCTGAGGATCATAGAAAGACAGTGGATGTGCTTTCGTCATGGCGTTTCCGTCATCGCCGGAGAGACGACGGCTGAGGAGACGCGGCCATGATCTTTGCGCTTCTCTTCCTGGGGTGTCTTGTCCTCGGTGTGCCGGTCTTTGTTACGCTCGGCATTCCCTCGCTCTATGAATTGCTGACCTCTCCCATCCCTCTGAGCGCCATGGCCCACAGCCTGTTTGACGGGGTAGACAAGTTTGCGCTTCTGGCGATCCCCAATTTCGTTCTGGCCGGCGCAATCATGTCACGTGCCGGCATCACCGGGGACATCATCAATGTCATGCGTTCCGTCGTCGGCAAGGCCTATGGCGGACTGGCGATGGTCACCATTCTGTCCTGTATGTTCTTTGCCGCGATTTCAGGATCAGGACCGGGAACTGTTGCCGCCATCGGTACGCTATTGATCCCCGCCATGAAAGAGGATGGCTATCCGAAGGACTTTGCCGCCGCCGTGGCCTCGTCCGGCGGTACGCTGGGAATTCTTCTGCCACCCTCCAATCCGATGATTGTCTATGGCGTGCTGGCTTCTGTTTCCATCGGAGATTTGTTTCTGGCCGGGCTTTTGCCGGGCATTTTGATGGGGTCGCTGCTGATGTTCACGACCTGGATACTCGCCCGGAAAAACGGCTATCGCGGCCATCCCAAACCGTTCGATATGCGCGGTTTCCTGCACTCGCTGTGGCGTGCGAAGTTTTCACTTGCGACCCCGTTTGTGGTGCTCGGCGGGATTTACGGCGGGATTTTCACACCGGTCGAAGCTTCGGTCATCGCCGTGATCTACGCGCTGCTTGTCGGTGTAATCATCAAACGCACGATTACGCCTTCCGGCCTTTGGCAGGCACTGAGCGAGGCCAGCACGGTCTGCGGCGGCCTGATCGTCATCATGGGCACGGCGGTGTTCTTCGGCGAGTTCCTGACGCTTAACCTCATTCCCCAGAAGATCGCGACATCGCTCCTCAGCGTGACGTCGGACCCGATTATCATGCTGCTAATCATAGCGGCGATACTGATCGTGCTGGGCACCTTCATGGAAACACTGTCGACGGTGATCATTCTGACGCCGATCCTGCTGCCGCTGGTCAAACAACTCGGCATAGATCCAATCCATTTTGGCATTCTGCTGGTGGTCACCAGTGAAATCGGCTTTCTCACACCACCGCTTGGCGTCAACCTTTTCGTGGCGTGCGGCATATCCGGGCTTACGATCGAGCAGGTGTCGCGCCGCGTCCTGCCTTTCATCGCCACCATCATTGCCGGACTTTTGCTCCTGCTATTCTTTCCGCAGATCAGCCTGCTCCTGCCCTCGCTGAAGTAGAGCGCGTCTCCGGGCAGACGCACATGCTCCGGCCAGCTATCGGAGAACACAAAGGACAGCCCGCCGGAGCATCAGTTCGAGCAGCAGGTCCGCACCGGCCTTGGTGAGCGGCACGAAGCCGCGTTCGCCGATGAGCAGCCTGCAGGCCGCCAATCGTTCCAGTCCTCCGATACAGCTGCGGGATAGGCTCGCACATGAGCATCCGTCGCAGTGTACCCGGCCGGGAGACCTCGATCCGAAGAACTGTCTTCGACGGGGAAGGCTACCCTGTCTTGCCGGCAGCGGCATCAGGCCTGCCCTAGGGTGGATCCGCCGAAGGGTGTTGCGATCGGCGAAACAGAAGAGGATGGTACGAACACGGATTTCGGTACAGAGGAACTGCCGATCGAGTTCCAGTGGCTGAGGTCGCCTGAACCTGCACGTCTGTTCAGTTTGCCCGAGCCAGTTCGCACTGCGCCTGACCGGAAGGTCAGGCGATACCAGGCTTCGTCAATAACTCTGTGACCGCCGCCATGAACATCTGTGCACCAGCAATGCAGTCTTCCGGTTCAACAAACTCAGCTTCGTTGTGACTCAGGCCATCGCGACAGGGTACAAAAATCATGACCGAGGGCGCGTGCTGGCTCAGAAACAGAGCGTCGTGAAACGCGCCTGAAATCATGGCCTTCGTCTCAAAACCGATGGTGCTCGCTGCCGTGTGCAGGGCCTCAACCGCAGCTTCAGAAAAGCGTACCGGGCTCATCTCAAGCGTTTTGCGAATGCTCAATTCAGTTGCTGCAGCCTTTGCGGCATCTTCAAACATATCCCTTATCGCAGTTTCAAGCTGGTCAAGAATTTCCACCTCAGGGTGGCGAAGATCAACCGTGCAGGACGCAGTCGCCGGAATGGCATTGACGCTGCCGGGTGTAACGGCAAGCCGCCCGACAGTGAACCGCGCATCGGCATCATCCGGCATGACCGTTGCATAAAGCCCCGACAGCGCCGTCGTGAGCGCCTTCAAAGGATCACGACGATATTGCAGCGCTGTGGTTCCGGCATGCGCCGTCTGCCCTTCAAACCGCACCTCCAGCCAGCGCGTGCCCTGAACGCCGGTGACGATCCCGATCGGAATTTGTTCGCTTTCCAGCGACGGCCCCTGTTCAATATGGAGTTCAAGATAGGCAGAAACCGGAAATCCGAGAGGACGATGGCCGACCTCCGGTGCAAGCGCCTCGATCGTGGCAAGCCGTTCATCATCGAACCGGGCGCCGTCATCACCAGCAAGAAGATCCGCCCATTCGGCCGGAATTGCGCCATCGACAAAGGCGCGAGATCCCATGCAGCCAGGCGCATAGCGGCATCCTTCCTCATTGGTCCAGGCCACCACTTCGACCGACCGTTCTGGCTGAAAGCCAGCATCCGCAAGGCTTTCAAGGACCTCAAAGGCCGTCAGCGTGCCAAGCGCACCGTCAAACCGGCCACCAGACGGCTGACTGTCGAGATGCGAACCGATCAGAAGCGGCGGCAGGCCACTGTCCCTGCCTTCCATACGGATGAAAAGATTGGCCATATCATCCTGAAACACGGAGAAGCCGCGCGCCTTGGCCAGAGCCGTCAACAGCGCCCGGGCTTCGCGATCACCGCGCGTCAGTGTCTGCCTGTTGACCCCGCCACCCGCCGTGGCGCCGATACCGGCGAATGCATCGAGACGGGCCAGTAACCGCTCTCCGTCGATTTCAGGAGCTTTGGTCATGCGTCCTCCACCTCATCATAAGCGGCTCTGTGGAAATCGATCTCAAGTCGCATCGCCTTGCCGAAGACAGCGCTCAGATGCGCCTTCTCCGCTTCACCCAGCGTTTCCCGGCTTGATCCAGCCGGTTCTTCAGCCATGTGGCCTGCGCGGCAAAGGTTCTCGTCCGTGTGCAGCCCTACCCATTCGGCCAGAAGCGGATCGGAAATGGTGTTCTGCTGTGCCTGTTTCGACCAGGTCCAGTACATCCATTCCGCTGCGAACATGGCGGCAACCGTGTCGATGAAACCGCCATCGCGGGCAATAGCCAGCATGCCGTCGCGGAATCGCGCAACGGCTGGAACCGCGACGTCGAAGTCATTCACATTGATACGGCGGGCGGCAAATGTCCGCTCGAAATAGGCGATCTGATGGTTGGCGAGCGCATCGAGCACGCCGATCATCCAACGCCGGTCGGACATAGTCTCCGCCTTGGCAGTGGCATAGGCAAAAATCGAAATCGCGGTTTCGACAAAGGCGCCCTCAAACACCAGATAGCGATCGAACGCCCTTTTCGGCAGCGCGTCCGCCTTGATGTCCTCGACGAAACGATGGGCAACCATCTCGTCGAAGACCGTCTTATTCTCGCGCAGAATGAAATCGGAAAGCCTTTCCATCTCCGACTTCCTCAATCGCGGCCGAGCGCGGGACGCGCGGCTTCCATGAAGGCCTTCACCCGTTCAGGATCAACCGGATTCCACCAGACCCCACCTTCCTTCAGCGAGGATGCAACAATGACGCCATTGGTGCGGGCCAGAATGTCGCCGATGTTTTCCTTGGTCACGCCAGAGCCGACCATCAGCGGCAGGTCGGTTGCCGAGCGGACCTCGTCGATCTCCTCAATCGTTGCCGCATTGCCGGTGCGCTGGCCGGTGGCGATCACGACGTCAGCATCGAAAAATGCCAGATCGCGGGTCTGTTCGGGAATAGTCCGGTCGGCGGTGATCGCGTGGGCACCGTGCTTGACGTGGCTGTCGGCGAAAACCTTGATGTGTTCAGCGCGCAGCAGCGAGCGATAGCGCAGCGCCTCACCTGCACGGCCTTCCATGAAGCCTTCGTTGGCGACATAGGCATTGGCCCACTGGTTGACGCGGATGAAGCTGGCGCTGCCAGCAAGCGCGATTGCGAGTGCCGGAATGGGCGCATTGGCAAGCACATTGATGCCGATCGGCACACCGGTAGCCTGTTTGATCCGGTCGGTCACCACAGACATGAAGGCCGCCGTTTCATGGCCGATATCATCCGGTTTGGAAAACGGAATATCGCCGTGGTTTTCGATCACCAGCCCGTCGAGCCCGCCGCCGATGAGCGCGTCTGCATCGCGCATGCAAGTGTCGTAGATGCTGTCGACAGATTGATCCCTGTAGCGCGGTGAACCGGGAAAGGACGGGCAATGGATCATTCCGAGCAATACCTTGTCAGTTTTGAATATTTCCCGTATGGCGCTTGAAGTTCCACCTGATATTTTCTGCATAAAGTTCTCCAGGAAGCTAAAAAATGCGTGCGTTTGTGATTGGCAATGCCGCCATTGACGAAACAATTTCAGTCGACGGGCTACCCGAGCCCGGCGTTTCGATATTAGGCCGGATCGCCAGCCGCGATCTCGGCGGCAAGGGCACAAACCAGGCCGTGGTGATGGCGCGCGGCGGCCTTGAAACGATACTCGTTTCGGCCATCGGCGACGATTTCCGCTCCGCCACGATCCGCGAGCAACTTGCCGAGGAACCACTCGATGCGCGGCTTTCCAGCCTGTCCGGCATAACCACCGACTTCTCGATGGTGCTGACCACCCCGGACGGGGAGAATTCCATCGTAACAACAACCGAAGCAGCCGAGGCCCTGCCGCTTGAGGCGGCTCTTGAAGTGCTTCGCGAGGCCCGCCCCGGTGACTTTCTGGTGATGCAGGGCAACCTTGGCACCGCAACCACCGAAATGCTGCTCAGGGCCGGCAGGGAACACGGCATGGTGACGGCGTTCAACCCGTCGCCACTCCGACCGTATTTCGATAGCCTCTGGCCCTTCATCGATATTGCCTTTCTCAACGAAAGCGAAAGTAAGAGCCTTACGGGCAGCACCGACAGACAGGCGGCGGAAACCCTGCATGAACGGGGCGTCCGCCAAGTGGTGCTGACAGCCGGCACCGATGGCGCCATACTGAGCACCGCAGGCGGTGAGTTTGTCCATGTTCCCGCCGTCAAGGCGAAAGCCATCGACACCACCGGTGCGGGCGACACCTTCATGGGCGCGGCGCTCGCATCAGCAGCACTTCGAGGTGGTATGCTCGACGCGCGGGCCATTTCCGATGCCAGTGCCGCATCGGCGCTGACAGTGGCCCGGCGCGGAACACGCCGGGCCTTTCCCAGCCGGGACGAGACTTGCACAGATATTCGCCGGTTAAGGGGAGAACCGGCGGGTTGGGAAGGCAAGCTCGTCCCTGTTCGTCAATCCTTGGCGGCAAGCCAGCCGAGGATGTTCTTCCACAGTTTGCCGTAACCGTCCCATTCGCAGAATGCCGGCGAAAGCCAATGCGGGCCGATATCCGAGGTCCATACTGCGCTGCGGCCCTTGCCGGCCTTGCCGGTCACCAGCAGCGGATGTCCGCCCTGGTCTTCAGGCAGACGGGCAACCACTTCGATATCCTCACGATCCTTCAGCTCAACCTCGTTGACGCCGAGCATGACCGGCCATTCGCCTGAAATTCCGGCAACAGTTGGGTGGTCCGCCATCAGAATATCCGGTGTCGTGCCTTCCGGAATTTCAATGCGGTCATCCCACGGCAGGCAGGTCACCGGCAGCACGTCTTCCACAGCGGTACGCCGCCAGCGCGCCTTCCCATCAATACCCTGGAAGGAGAAATAGCCGCCGCACATCAAGAGCGCGCCACCCTTTTCGACCCAGGACTTGATCAGTTTCAGACGGTTCGGCACCGTCTTCGATTGCAGCCAAACGGCCGGCGGCAGAAGCAGGGTGTTGGCGCCGATATCGGACAGGATGATGACGTCATATTCATCCAGCCCTTCCATTTCAAAGGGAAAGCCGTCAGCCGCCTCGTGTGCTGTCATGTAGGTCAGTTCGAATTCGCTGCCCTTCAGCGCGTCAACCAACGGCTTGGCGCCGAGGTGGAAATGGACGCTGCCGAACTGGTCGAATCCCTTATAGTGGGTTTCCGAGGTGACCCAGCTTTCGCCAACCAGAAGTACTTTCTTTGTCATTTCAGTCCTGTTTTCTGTTCGAATTTCGCTGCGCGGCGCTGTCAAAGACGGCGCGCGGATTGTGGTTCATGAAGCGTTGAAGCGTCTTCTCGTCAAGCCCGTGACGGGCAAGACGCGGCAGGAAATGGCGCAGCACGAAGGCATAGCCATTGCCGCCATAATGCGTCAGCATCATTTTGAGGAACACGTCATGGGACAGCAGGATTCGGCCGCCATGACCGGCCTCAACCAGCTTGACGATGGCGCGGGCGCATTCCTCATCGCTCGGGCATTGAACCTGCTGGTCTGCATAGAAGAAATCCATGCCGATCATATCATATTCGATGAAGGCACCGCGCCCGGCGAGTTCGCTTTGATAGGTGAAATCGTCATGTGACGGGTTCATGTGGCAAAGCACGGTGTGCTTCAGATCCGCACCTTCGGCCTCGACGATATCAAGCACGTCATGGCCGAGACGGAACCAACCGGGCAAATGCACCATCAGCGGCAAGCCTGTTCGGACCTGCGCCTGAGCCGCACCCCGCAACGACTTGCGCTCTGCTTCGGTGAAGTCTCCGGACACGCCGATTTCGCCGATCAGGCCGATCTTCACACCCGTGCCGTCAACGCCGTTTATGGCCTCGGCGACGATCTCGTCGGCGATATCTTTTCTGTCATCGCCGCGAGCTTTTCGGGATGGGAATCCTGCAGATAATAGCCTGCGCCGATGACGAGGTTGAGCCCGGTTGCGGCCGAAATCCGCTGCATGGCTTCAGGGTTACGCCCGATGCCCTGACAGGTCGGCTCGACCAGCGTACGTCCGCCAGCATCGACGAAGGACTTCAGCTCTGAAACCGCCAGCTTCTCGTCATCAAGCGTGATGTTGTGCTTGTTGACGAAGGGATCCTGATGCAGTTCGCTCAGGATCTCCATACAGACGAAGCTGTCGGCGAGATGCTGACGCTCGGGCGTTTGCGGCGGATTCCACCAGCATGTGCAGTCGTTGAGCACATGCTCGTGCATCAGCGTCACGCCCATGGCCGATGCATCCACCGGACCATTGACGGTCATGACCTTGCCGGAGTTCGTATGGGCTTCGGAAAGCTCGTTTGCAGACATCATTTGCCTCCCTTGCCCCGGCCAAAGCTGAAATTCGCGCCGAATATCCGGGTGTTGAGCCAGATCGCCAGCAGGATGATCGCGCCAGTGACAATCTGCGTGAAGAAGGGCGAGATGTGCATCAGGATCAACCCGTTGCCGATCACGGCAATGGTCATGGTGCCAAGCACAGTGCCCAGGATGGTGCCGCGTCCGCCCATCAGCGATGTGCCGCCAAGAACCACAGCGGCAATCGCCTGAAGCTCAAAACCAACTGCGGCATTGGACGAACCGGAACCGAGACGCGCTGCCATCAGCAGGCCAGCGAGCCCGCAAGCCAGGCCGGAAAGAACATAAACCGACATCAGCACGAATTTGGCGGGCATGCCGACACGGCGTGCGGCTTCCAGATTGGAGCCGATGGCAACAACCTGACGGCCATAACGGGTCTTCGAAATCACGATGTAGCCGATGATGGCGACGACAATTGCGATCATGGCCGGAAACGGTACGCCGAAGATTTCACCGCGACCGAGAAACAGAAATCCAGGAACATCGCGGATCGGGATCGAGTAGCCCTTGGTGAGATAAAGCGCGATACCACGAAAGATCGAAAGGCCTGCGAGCGTCACGATAAAGGCCGGAATACCCTGATAAGAAACGAACCAGCCCTGAAACAGACCGATGAACGCACCGAGCGCCAGCATGGCGACTATTGCCAAGGGCCAGGGAACACCGGCAACGATGATCATGGCGACCACCGCATTGATGACAGCGATGATCGAACCGACCGAAAGATCGATGCCGCCGGTGATGATCACAAATGTCATGGCGATGGCGACAATCAGGATGGGCGCTGCCTGCCGGATGACGTTGAGCAGGTTTCCGGCCGTCAGAAAGGTGTCGGTGCTGACCGCAAAGAAGATGAAGCAGGCGACAAAGAAAAAGGCGATGGAGAGCACCTGGGCATTTTCACCGAGAAAATCGACGATCGGCGAGCCCTTGGCGCGTTCGGTGTAGGCGCTCAATGTTTTTCTCCCCGACGATGAGCTGGACGAGGTCTTCAAGTCCGGTGTCTCCGATCATGCGTTCTGCAACCTTGGTGCCCTCATACATGACAGCAATGCGGTCGCAGACGCGGAAGAGATCCTGAAGACGATGGGTGATCAGAACCACGGAAACGCCCTTGGCCTTGACCCGGTTGATCAGGTGCAGCACGGCTTCCACCTCCGCCACGGCCAGCGCCGAAGTCGGTTCTGTCCATGATCAGCACTTTCGGCTGGAACGAGGCCGCCCGCGCAATCGCGATCGCCTGCCGCTGGCCGCCGGAGAGCTTTTCCACCTTGGCGGAAAGCCGGGGAATGCGGATTTCAAGCGCCTCGAGCATGCGCTCGGCCTCGGCCGTCATTTTCTTGCGGTCGAGAAACAGTCCGCTGGAAAGTTCGCGCCCGAGAAACAGATTGCCGACGACATCAATATGGTCGCAGAGGCTGAGGTCCTGGAACACCATTTCGATATTGCGGTTGCGGGCATCGGCGGGCCCGGTCAGTTCGACGGTCTCGCCGGCAACCTTGATGGTGCCGCCGTCGGGAATATAGGTACCAGAGATGATCTTGGTGAGGGTTGATTTCCCAGCGGCATTGTCACCGACCAGACCGAGGCATTCGCCGGGGTAAAGATCAAGGTCAACGCCGCGCAGCGCCTGATGCGAGCCGAAGGTTTTTGTGATGCCGCGAAGGGAAATGGCGGGTTCTGTTGCAGGCTGTTCCGGCGAACGGAGGGGGTTCCCCTCCGCTGCCGGCAGCACCAGTTTGCTGTAGATCAGACATCATTTAAAGATAGCACGGTAAGGTTCGACATTGGCTTCAGTCACGATTGTGACCGGCACGGAGATTACGGCTTCAACGCTGTCACCATTGGAAAGGTCATTCAGCGCTTCAATCGCTGCCGCTCCCATCAGGGACGGGTCCTGCTGGATAACTGCGATCAGGAAGCCGTCATCGATGGCGTTGATTGCCTGCGCCGTCAGGTCCCAGCCGAAGATCTTGATGTCGTCCTGCTTGCCCTGGCTTTCGACAGCAGCAATCGCACCCATCAGCGCCGGTTCGCCAGTTGCATAGATCGCGGTGAGGTCGGGGTTGGCGGTGATCAGGTTCTCGGCTGCCGTCAGCGCATTGTCCTGAACGTTGCGGCCATCAACAACACCTGCGACCGTGATGCCGTCCACACCATCGATGGCATCTTCAAAGCCCTGCTGCCGCACATTCTGGATGTAGGAATTCAGTGCACCGACGATACCGACCTTGGCTTCGCCCCCATATCACTTTTGACATAGTCGAGGAAATAGCCGCCGATGTCACCGCCGGCCTTGGCATTGTCGACGCCAATCTGAGCCTTCTGCGGCCCTTCCGGCAGGATCGCATCGATGGCAACCACCGGAATACCGGCCTCATCGGCCTGCTCGACGGCGGCCATGATGCCGTTGACATCGATAGCGACAACGGCAAGGCCGTCAACACCTTCCTGGATATAGGTCTCGACGGCGTTGTTCTGCATCGCCGGGTCATTGTTGGCGTTGTAGATCTGCAACGCGACGCCGAGTTCGGCGGCCTTTTCTTCGGCACCGCGATTGATGTCGTTGAAGAACAGGGCCTGCTGGTTGATCTGGACAAGCGCGAAGGTCTTGTCTGCAGCCGCGGCACCGGTGGAAAGAGCGCCTGCCATCATACCGGCGGCAAGCGCTGTCGAAAGAAGCGTCCTGCGGGAAATTCTGGAAATCATGAGTTCATCCTCTGGCTTGGTTATGAGCGTCGCTGTTTTTTGATCGCCGGCGGCGCGACGGAACTCCGCACGACGATTTCAACGGGCAGCAGTTCTTCCTGCGAAAGGTTATCGGGCTGCTGCCAATCGGTTTGTAGAAGAAGGGAAAGCGAACGTGCTCCGATGGCGCGCACCGGCTGGCGCACTGCCGTCAAAGGAGGCGCGAACAAATGTAGCGGGCCAACATCATCGAAGCCCACGACCGAAACCTGGTCGGGGATGGTCACGCCTTCGGAATAAAGCACCTCGATCAGGCCGACGGCGATCTCGTCCGAGCTTGCGAAAATAGCGGTCGCCGGAAGCTTCTCGTCAAGAAAGCGCCGCGCCGCGTGACGTCCGGCTGAAACGGTGTATTCGCCCCGGTAGCGCCGGATTTCGGCATCTTCCCCGAAGCGTTCGCGCAGCCCCTGCTCCAGACCGGCATAGCGGCGGGTTGTGGAGATCATTTCTGTCCGGCCCGCCGATGAATACCACCTTTTGTGCCCGAATTCCGCCAGATGCCTGCCTGCGAGATAGCCGCCCTGATGATTGTCGCAGAACAACTTTGGAACCATGGCGCCCGGCACATCCTCATCGACGATCACGACCTTGCCGGTACGGTTGATCATTCCCGCAAGCTCGCCATCATCGGGATGGTTGGTCACGAAGATCAGGCCGTCGACATGATGATGTTCGATCAGTCCGAGATATTTCTTCTCGCGGCCCGGCCGGTTCAGCGTCGCGTTGAGCGAAACGGCAAGCCCGAGCTTGTCGGCCTCTTCCTCGATCGCCGCCACCAGCATGGCGAAGAACGGGTTGGCGATGTCGGGAACAACAAGCCCGATCATGTCGGAACAACCACGGCTTAGCCGCCTGGCATGGGGTTGGGCACATATCCGAGCTCGCGGATAGCAGTTTCGATACGGGTGCGGGTGTCGTTGGGCAAAACCAGCGAACCATTCAGCAGACGAGAAATCGTCGCTACGGAAACGCCTGCGGCTTTCGCAACATCTTTAAGGCTCGGTGCCTTCGCCATACTGTTCGCCCTTGCGTGACCGTTCAATGGCCATCATCATAATTCTGTAAAGCGATTTACTAAACCGCTTTACAAGAAAAGTATAACGTCCCTATTTTGTCAATACCGTTTGTGAAGAAGCTTGGAAAACAATACCCGGCGCCGCCGAATGTAACGCAGAGCGACCCAAGGGGCTTCTCTGACGGCCTCGGCTCGCCGCTTGCGGCAGTCTCGACGACAAGCCTGTTTGTTTCTGCCGAACACGCATTCAATCCCCCTCCTCCACCGCCATTTGCGCCGTGTTCGAAGGCCTCACTGCCGCCGATTCAAGCCTGCAGCCAGGACTAGCCACCAGACACCGGCAGTTCTTGGAGGCATCCTATGCCTGGACGATAGGCAAAGATGGCCATTGGGGCCGCAGGGAATAGCCTACGGCGCCAGCGGTCTGAAAACCGAGAAGACAGACGGAGATTTCGTCGTCTTCGGAATGCCCCTGGTCCGGGACACGCATCATGGCGAAAAACGGAAACGCCCTGAAGCTCAGACGGATGACGAGCGGCCGGGTTCGAATATCGCCAGATCACAGGCAGGAACCGTCTTCTGCCCGAGCAGGAAACGCCTGGTTTCAAACGGGATGGTCCATGCCCCCGGTCCGTAGTTGAAGACGAACATCAGTTTGCCACGCCGCTGAAGCCGGACATGTTCGGGAACGGTAGTTTTTGCAATATCGAAACGGTCAAGCATCATTCCGAAGATGGCGTGGAGCAGGTCCGGGTCGGCCCAGGCACCGAGATAGCTCGCGCGCTCATTGCCCACCATCACCGGCGCTCCGTCTTTTGCCGTAACCATCGCGTCCAGCTCAGTCTCAAGCAATTCGCGCCAACGCGAGATCGTCCCGCTCACCCCTTCCCCGCTCACCGCGATTTCCACGCCCAGCCGCAGCGAGGAAACCTCCGCAACCGTCACCGGCAGGAAATGCTGCAAAATCCCCGGCGGCAAAGTGGATGGAATGGCAAAGTTCTCTGTCTTCGAACCACTGCGCGGACCAAACAGAAGATGCGCATCTGTCGCCTCAAACGCCGCCATCGCGGCTTCGGAGATCGACGGCATGCAGGGTACGAGCACAAGCTTGTAGCCTTCAAGCGGCGCACCGGGCGTCAAAACATCGACATTGATGCCGTGCCGGCGCAGGGCCTCATACCAGCGATGCAGCAGAAGCTTGTAGTTGAAATCTTCGCCCTGCGGCTCAATCGTCGTAACCCAGGCGGCCTCGTAGTCGAGAACGATCGCCACATCGGCCTGCATGATTTGCGGCAATGACCCGACAGCCTCGATCTCGCGGCCCAGAACGGCAACCTCCTTGCCACCCGGAGACAATTGTCGGTCCGGACGCTGCAATCCGGCATGCATCTGTTCTTGCGCGAAGGGCACCTGACGCCAGCGGAAATAGCTGACGACTTCGGCGCCATGGGCGAGCGCCTCCCATCCCCAAAGCCGAACCATGCCCTGGCGTGGGGCCGGGTTCCAGTGGGCCCAGTTTACCGGCCCCGGCTGCTGCTCCATGATCCAGAACCGATCATTGCGCAGCTTGCGGTAAAGCGCATGGTGGAACGCCGAAAAATCGGGATGCGATGTATCATACCAACGCGCGCGCTCTTCATTGGAAAGCGGAAAGTGCTCGACCTTGCCGAGGGGATATGAATCCCAGCTGCAAAAATCGAGAGAGGCTGCGAGCCGAGCATGATCGAACTGATGAAAGAAGCCCATGAAATTATGGGTGATGAAACGCCCCGGCGCGTATTTGCGCAGGATGTCTGCCTGGGCGGCACAATACTCGGCAAGACTGTCTGATGAATAACGCCAGAAATCGAGCAGTGCGGCCGGATTGGCATCGGAAACCTGTCCCGCCGGTGGAATGACCTCGCCAAAAGACCGGAACTCCATGGACCAGAAGACGTTGCCCCACGCCCGGTTCAGTGCCTCGACCGACTGATATCGCGCCGAAAGCCATGCCCGGAACCCTTCGGCATCTTCGGGACCATACAGAAGAACGGTATCGTCACCGCCGAATTCATTGTCGATCTGCCAGCCTTCAACAGCGGGGTGGCCACCGTAACGCTTCGCCATTTCGGTGACGATCCGGTCGGTCTCGGCCCGAAATCGCTTCGATGCGGCGGTATAGTGCCGGCGAGAGCCGAAACCACGCGCCTTGCCATCGGCAAAAACCGGCAGCACATCCGGATACATGTCGACCAGCCATTTCGGCGCTGCCGCTGTCGGCGTGCCCAGCACAACACGTAGCCCCTCGCCCGCAAGAACCTCGATCGCACGATCAAGCCAGCCCCAGTCATAGCGACCGGGCGACGGTTCCATCCGGCTCCAGGCAAATTCGGCAATGCGCACGTAACGAATGCCCATTTCGCGCATTTGGCGTGCGTCTTCCGCCCACCAGTCCTCGTCCCAATGTTCAGGATAGTAGCAAACGCCGAGCATCTCGTTTTCCTTTTCCGGCTTGAAGTCTTGCGCGCGGCCTGGGCTATTCAGGGGATGCTATTGCGCTGAAAACCACGGTTTTGCCAGCAGCATTGAACAACTGGCAGGCTTCCGGCCGGACACCAAGCGAAACACTGTCGCCCGAACGCACGTGGCTGACGCCGTCGACCTTGACCATCAGCGTGATGTCGCCTTCCGTTTTCAACATCAACAGGGTTTCAGCACCAAGGTGCTCCACCAGCTCCACCGCCGCTTCGATTTTTGAGGCTCCGTCTCCCCGACCACGAAATGTTCAGGACGGATCGCCAGGGTCACGGCGTCACCCTTCGAAATATCGGCTGAATCAAGCGGCAGCGAGACGGTTGCGCCGCCGGGAAGCGGCAGGATTGCAACCCCTTTGTCGACCGCCTGCACCACCGTTTCGAAACAGTTGATCTTAGGAGAGCCGAGAAACTCGGCGACAAAACGGTTAGCCGGTTTGAGATACAGATCCAGCGGTGAGCCAACCTGCTCGATATGGCCGCCGTTCAGCACAACGATCTTGTCTGCCATGGTCATAGCCTCCACCTGATCATGGGTCACATAGATCATCGTCGAGCCCAGGCTCTTGTGCAGTTTCAGGATCTCCACCCGCATTTCATGGCGAAGGGCTGCGTCAAGATTGGAAAGCGGTTCGTCAAACAGGAACACGCTGGGATCACGCACGATGGCCCGGCCGATCGCAACGCGCTGACGCTGCCCACCGGAAAGATGTGCAGGCTTGCGGTCCAGATAGGGCTGCAGGTGCAGCATCGTCGCCGCCCGCTCCAGACGCTCGGCAATGATGGCCTTGTCCACGCGGTTCATGCGCATGCCGAAGGTTATGTTGTCTGCAACCGTCATATGCGGGTAGAGGGCATAGGACTGAAACACCATCGCAACGCCGCGATTTGCGGAATCGACCGCTGTCATATCGCGTCCGTCGATGACAAGGCGGCCTTCGCTCATCTGCTCAAGCCCGGCAATCAGGCGCAACAGCGTTGATTTTCCGCAGCCCGACGGACCGACGAAGACGACAAATTCGCCCTGCTCGATCGACAGATCGATGCCTTTGATGACGCGGGTCGTACCAAAATCCTTGGCGATATTTTCAAGAGAAACATAAGTCATTTTTGAAACCCGTATTGTCAGCCCTTGGTGGCACCGAAAGTCAGCCCGGCGATGAATTGTCGCTGCATCAGAAAGAAAACCAGAACCGGAGGAACGGCAGCCAAAAGCGAACCGGCAGAAATCAGATGCCAGGTATTGGTCCACGTTTCGCGCAACGCCTGAAGACCTGCGGTCACCGGGCGGGCGCTGTCCGACTGCACCAGCACCAACGACCAGAAATAGTCATTCCAGACAAAGGTGAAGACCAGCACGAACAGCGCGGCCAGGGCCGGGCGCACGAGCGGCAAAATGACGTGGAAGAAGATCTGGATCTCACTGACACCTTCGACGCGTGCAGCCTCAATCAGCTCACCCGGCAGTTCGGCAATGAAATTGCGCATGAACAGGGTGCAGAACCCTGTCTGGAATGCGATATGGAAAATCACCAGCGCCCAGATCGTGTCATAGACCGGTATCACGTGAATGGCGATATCGCGCACCGGTATCATAAGCATCTGGAACGGCACAAAATTACCCGCAATGAACAGTGCAAGCAGCAATGTCGAGCCGCGAAACCGATAGCGGCTCAGCGCAAAGCCCGCCATCGCCGAAAGCGCAAGCGCTCCAACGCAGGAAACCAGCGTGATCACCATGCTGTTGAACAGGAAACGCAGCATCGGTGAGGACGTGAAGACACGGGTGTAATTGGCGACTGCGCTGAACTCGGTCGGCCAGCCCCAGTAATTACCGGCGTTCAGATCCTGAACAGAACGGATCGATGTGATGGCGATGGCGATAATGGGAAGCAGCCAGACAAAGAGGCAGATCCAGACGGTCGCATAAAAGACCCGTCGCCTCGCAGGTGAAGCGGTTTCAATCGGTATCGGAAACATGGCCTCAGCGCCTCCTCTTGGCAGCGAGCGAATGAGAAAGATGACGATGCAGATGTCCATCAGGAAGAACAGGCAGGAAGCGATTGCAGCGCCATAGCCAATGCGAAATGCGCCGAATGTCTGATCGTACATGTAATAGGCCAGCACCGTGGATGACTGGTAGGGGCCGCCATCCGTCATCACCGATACGAGATCGAAAGAGCGCAAGGCACCGACCACCGAGACAATCATCGCGATTGAGGTGGCGGGACGGAGCTGCGGCAGCACGATATGCCAGAGAAGCTTGAACCCCTTCACCCCTCCATCCGTGCCGCTTCGAGAAGCTCCGGATTGATGGCAGTCAGCCCCGTCAGATACAAGATCATGCAATAGGCGACCTGTGGCCAGAGCCCAGCTGCAATGATGACGAAGGTCGCGGTATTCTCGCCCTCGAGGAGAGAGACCGGCGGCAGGCTGAAAAATGCCAGGATGTGGTTCAAAAGCCCGAACTCGGCATTGAAAAACCAGCTGAACATCAGACCAACAACAACCTGGCTGATCACGAACGGCATGAAGTAAAGTGACTTTACAAACCGCATGCCAAAGCCAGACTGGTTCAGAAAAAGTGCCAGCAAAAGCCCGAGAGCCGGCGAAACCAGAAAGGCGATCAGCCAGTAGATATTGTTCTTCAAAGCGGTCCAGAAAACCGGGTCTTCGCTGACCAGCTCGACATAATTCCCAAGCCCGATGAAGCGGGCCTGATTTATGCCGTCCCAGTCATAAAGGCTGAGCCGCAGGCTCATGATCACCGGAATGATCACGAATACCGTAAACATCACAACTGCCGGGGCCAGGAACAAGGCCGGCGCCAGCCTGCGCTGGTTTCGCCGCCAGAAGCCCGGTTCATGCATATATGGTCGTTTCAATATCTGTTCGGACAAGCCGGAAACTCCCCTCGGTCTTCTTCATGGATAGCCCGCAAATGGCGACCATGGACCTTTTGATTTTGGCCGTGCGCGAATAATCGAGCACCGACGACCCGAAGGCCGCCGGCACTGTGTTGCTATGTGGTTACCGTACGATCAGTTGGGATACGCACGGGCTTGTGCCCGCTGGATATTGGTGAGGATCCGATCAAGCCGGTCGGGATGGACGAGGAATTCCTGGAAACCGTCCATCGCGATATTGGCGACCTGCGAATCCGTGTCGCGATCGATGAACTGGGCATAAAACTCGGCCCCTGCGGCAAGATCCGCGCTCTCCTGCAGCAACCGGACATCCGGTGCTGTCGCTTCAGGATTGGCCGGAAGAACCGGATAGATTTCCGTCATCAGCGATTGCGTTGAAGGCTCGGCAAGAAAAGCCAGAAAGGCCTTTGCATCCTCGATGTTCTTCGCCTTGGCCGGAATATGGTAGGTTTCTATGGGGGCGTCTTCTGCGCGGGCAATATCGGCATTGATGACCGGGAAGTTCATCACGCCGGTGACGGGCTCGCTTTCCGGCGTCAGGCTGGCAATCAGATAATTGCCCATCAGCATCATTGCCGCTTCGCCCTGGTTCATTTTGGCGAGGCCTTCACGCCAGGCCAGACTGGTGTGGTTTTCCGCGAAGCAATCGGCATCGACCATCTTCTTCCACTCGGCAAAGACGGCCTTCACCCTGTCATCGGTCCAGGCGACCTTGCCATTCATCAAATCCATGTGGAACGCGTAGCCGTTCAGCCTGAGGTCGATATAGTCAAACCATCCGGCAAGCGGCCATGGCGCTTTGGAGCCGAGCGCAACGGGCGTGATATCGTTCTCGCGAAATACCGTGCAGGCTGCGATCAAATCGTCAAACGTCTCAAGCGGAGCGGTCAGGCCGGCATCCTCAAAAGATCGGTGCGATAGTAGATCGCCCAGGTCGAGTAGGATGTCGGCACACCATACTGTTTGCCGTCAAAACTCACCGATTCAACCATGCCCGGACCAAACTGCGCTTTCAGCGTGTCGGGCCAGATATCGCTGACATCGGCCAGCAAACCGGGCTCGACAAACTGGACCATCTTGTTGCCGCCATACCATTTTACGACGTCGGGAGGACTTGTCGTCAGCCAGTTGCGGATGGCGGTCTTGTTGCTTTCCTCGTCATAAAAATTCACTTCGACGGTGATATCCGGATACTCTTCCTCGAATGCTGAGATTGCGGCATTGAGAGATTCCCGATCGGGTTCACTGGCAACGGATGCGTTGAAAACCACCGTGCCGGCGAAAGCCTGCGGAGCGGCCAGTATGCTGGCGCCGAGCAGAGCAGCTGCAATATGCTTGGAAAACGTCATGAAACGGCCTCTAAATACGGATTGGGTCAAACGAATGCTTGATTGTATGCAGATTGCGCACAACAATTCGTCTTGCTTTGACCTCTTTAATTCCTGAATAGTAAGATTTCCGTATGACCAACAAACGCAAGGCGCCCTTCGGAGTTGCCGAAAGCCTGTTCTCGGCAGATCAGCGCGACACAGTTATCCCGATGCGCGCGCCGCATGTTCATAATCAGGTTGAGCTCAACCTCATTCTTTCGGGAACTGTACGGTATCTCTTCAACGGCAGGGTCGTTGATCTGAAGGCGGGAGATTTCGTCTTCTTCTGGGGATCGATCCCGCATCAGGTCACGGAAACGACTGGCGATGCCCAATTCGCCTGTATCTATGTGCCGGTCGAGACTTTCATGTTCACGGCGTTCAGCAAAGCGCTCAAACTCGCAATCCTCAGCGGCGGTTTCGTGCGGATCGATGAGAAGCTCGCGCTCGATACCGACCTGATGCTGATGATTCAGAGAGAACTTCGCGCCAGCGAGGAGGTGCTCTCAACACTCAATTATGCGCATCTGGAATTGAGGTTACGCAGGGCGGACCACACCGGCTGGACGGATCTTCTGGAGACTGCGCCAAAGGTATCACGAACGCTCAGGAGCAATCATCGCAAAGTGGTGGAGATGACCCGCTACATCAGCGCCAACGCCGATACCAATATTCAGACGGATGACGTGGCGCGGGCTGCGGACCTGCATCCGAAATATGCCATGAGCCTGTTTCGCCAGTCGACCGGTATGACAATCACCCAATACCTTCTGCGCTGCCGCCTTGTTACCGCTCAGCACATGCTGCTCGGGAGCGAAAAGAATGCAGCAGCCGTCGCTTTTGAGGCAGGGTTCGGATCTGTCAGCCGCTTCTACAAGGTCTTTCGCGAACAGACAGGCATGTCACCGAAACGGTTCCGTGACGTCTACCGCCTTGTTTCAAGCGAACCCGCCTGACTGAAGTGGTTTGAGAAAAACGAACAGGCGGGATATAATGTCGTAGAGCTCCTTGATGGCGCCGACATCGACGCCATTGGTGGGTTCGACGATGATGTAGAGCGAAGCCTTCGCACTCATCCATTTGCCGATCACCACCTTCTGCTGGTTGCCGCCGGAAAGAACCGGACCTGGATCGAAGCGTCGCGCGGCCTGACCGCCAGCCGTTCCATCACCCCGTCGGCATACGACTTGACCGGCCCGGGCCGGATCATCAGCAGGCGCTGCAGCGAACCGAGCACCGGCAGGCAGACGTTTTCGGCAACCGAAAGCGAGGGAAACAGCGCCTGTTTGCGGCGGTCCTCCGGGATCAGCGCAACGCCAGAGCGGCGGGCGGCAATCGGCGTGTTGACGCTGACCGGCCTGCCGCCCAGCTTCACCGATCCTGAATGCCTGGTGACGCCGCCGAGCGCACGGGCAATGTCTTCCATCCCGCCGCCGACAGGACCGGTGATGCCCAGAACCTCGCCGGCGCTGATCTGGAAGTTGATCGGCGCAAGATTTGCCGTGGAAAGCCCTTCGACCTCAAGCAGCACTTCATCGCGGACGTTTTCGCCCTCATTATAGGTCGCAAGCTGTGAGCGGTTGCGGTCCACCATCAGTTCGGTGACGCGGTCTTCGGTCACCTCGCCGCGATTGAGCGTGCCGGAGACCAGCCCGCCGCGCAGGATCGTCGCCCGGTCGCAGATCTCCTGCACCTCGCGAAGCCGGTGGGAGATATAGACAATGGTGATGCCCTGTTTCTTGAAGCCTTCAATGATGCCGAACAGAACCTCGGATTCAGCCGCTGACAGGCGCGCCGTCGGTTCGTCGAGAACGATCAGTTTGTAGCGGCGGTGAAACAGGGTCGCCAGCGTCACAAGCTGCATCTCGGCGGCCGACAGATCGCCCGCCAGACGGTAGATATCGAGATCCAGCCCCATGCTGTCGAGGATTTCGGCGGCCTCGCGGTGAATGGCGCGATAGCTGATGCCGATCCTGCCCGGTTCATTGCCAAGCAGGATGTTCTGGCCGACCGTGAAACCCGAGAACAGTTCGGCATCCTGGTAGACCGCGCCGAGGCCGAGCTTGTGGGCCTCCGGCGGGTTTGAAATTCTGACCGGCTTGCCTTCGAGCAGGATCTCGCCCGCGCTCGGTGAATAGACGCCGGTGAGGATCTTGATCAGCGTCGATTTTCCGGCGCCGTTTTCGCCCAGCAGGCCATGGACCTCGCCGCGCAGGAATTCGAGGCTGACGCCTTTCAGCGCCTTGGTGCCCGCGAATTCCTTCTCCAGATCTTGAAGTTCTACAAGTGCGTTGCCGGTCATTGCCTATACCTCAGATGAACTTCAGGTGGACTTCTTCCCGGTTGAGCAGCGCATTGGCGCCAACCGCGATGATGAGAACCAGCCCCTGAAAGATATGGCGGGCGGCAAACGGGAAACCGACCATGTTCATGCCCGAGTCGACCATGTAGAGGAAGAATACCCCGACCAGCGTGCCGAGCAGATGCGGCTTGCCCTTGCCGAGAACCGTGGCCCCGAGAAAGACGGCGGCGAACGCCTCGAGCAGATAGCCATCGCCGCCGACCGGCTGCGCGGAGGAGGAAATGGCGGTGACGATGATGCCAGCACCGCCGGACAGAAGCGCGGAGAGCATGAAGGCCAGAATGACCCAGCGATAGACATTGATGCCGGAATAGAACGCCGCCATCGGATTGTCGCCGACGGCCGAAATATAATGACCGATGCGGGTGCGGATCGCGGCAATGTATGCAATCGCGAAGACCGCAAGCAGGATGATGACCGGCACGGCGATCATGCCGATTTTGCCCTGGCCGAGATAAAGGAATGCGGTCTCGTCATAACCGACGGGCACCTGATAGCCGCCCGTTATGAAAACGTTGATCCCGTCGAGAACGAACACACGCCGAGCGTGACCACGATGCCTGAAAGCCGTCCATAGGTGACCAGCACGCCATTCACCAGCCCGATAAGGCAGGCTGCGGCAAGCGCCAGGATGATCGCGGCCCAGGGCCCGACCACGGGAATGAGAAAGGCAACCAGGATCGAGGTGGTCGTCACCGTCAGCCCGATCGACAGGTCGAAACTGCCAGCGATGACCACCCAGGTGAGACCGAGCGACACCAGAGCACTGACGATCATCGAAAACAGGATGTTGTTGAGGTTCGACACGGTTGCGAAATAGGGAGACGCCACGGCGAAACCTGCCGCCGCCAGCACCAGCACGATGATCGTGCCCCACTGCCGCAAAATTCGAATGGCCGTAGTTTCGCCGCGTGTCGCCATTGCTGTCCTGGCGGTGTCCTGAGGGGGCTTCCCCGGCCAGACTGTCCTGTTCCACTGTCATACTGCCTGATTCCAGTCGTTAGGTTGCGTTCGTAGTCTCACCGACGGACGCAGTCCGACGATGGTGTTCTTCGATCTTTCAGATGTTTGCCGGGCACCGGGCGACGGCGACAACCGCCGCCGCCTTGCTGCAATCAGCCGCCGAACTGCTTGAGCAGTGCGATCGCCTGTCTCGTCCTGGCTCTTGAGAAGGGTAAGCGCCTCTTGCGCCTGTTCCGGCAGAACGGTGATGACCGGAACGCGGTAGACCAGGTTCGGCACATCTTCGCCGCGTGCAAGCTTGACCGCCAGTTCGCCGGTCTTGCGACCGATTTCGGGGAACGGGGAATCGCAGCTGAATGCAACCGGCACCTGCTTGGCGACCCAGGCCTCGAGGAACTGAATCGAGAGATAGTGGTTGAACAGCGGCACATCGCTTCTGTTCATCTGCTTCAGCGCCTGAGCGGCGCCGAGCGTGAACGGCCACCACCACGAGATAAAGCCCGCAAGCGACCCCGGTTCCGGATTTGCCTGCAGCAGCGACAGCATGTTCTTGCGACCGACGGAGATTTCGTCGGACGTGCCCTGCCCGCCATCGATGAACGGCAGCACCTTCATGCGCGGCTCGTAGCTGCACATCAGCTCGAACATGTCGACTTCCATGTCGAAGGGCGTGAAGTAGCCGCGCTGCTCGGCGGTCTGCGCGAAGGTGCCCTGGCGCTTGGTGTAGTTCTGAACGAAGTAGCCAAGCGTTGTCGCCGTGCCCCAGACATCGTCCATGACGGCCGGCGAGATCCTTGACCGGAATGGTAAAGCCGACGGTCTTGATGCCGCGCTTGTGGGCTTCTGTCCGCGATATAGGCGGTTTCGGATTCCTGGGAATAAATGCCCATGACCAGCGCGTCGATACCGCGGTCAAGCAGCGCCCGTTCGGCTGACTGCTCGCTGGCCTTGGTCGGCTCTCCGCGCACCGTCACCACCTCGCCGCCGGCATCGAGAACCGCCTTGACGATCTGCCAGCATCCGCGCCGCCAGGGTTGATTGAAGGGTCCGTAAGTCAGCGGCACACCGATCCGCACCTTCTTGCCCGGCTTGGGGGCGTGATTTCCTCCCTTTATCGCAACAGCCCAACCATCGATACCGAACTCCACCTCCAGAGCCGCATGGCTGCGATGCCATCATGTTCCGGTTACTAATGAACCATATAACATGGTTGCCTGACAAGTTAAATCTGGTATTCTCGTGATGATAATGTTGAGACTCCTTGTGGAAAGGGGTTCAACGCGTACAAGATTGATTCGAGGGAGATTGATATGGCTTATGACGACAGGGTGCGGCGCGGCCCCTCCCTTGTGGACTCGGTGTCGGCTCGGATTCGCGACGAAATCACATCAGGTGCGTACAAGAAGGAGACAAGCTCCCGACCGAGCGCGACCTCTCGCAGAAATACGGAGTCAGCCGCCCGATCATCCGCGAGGCGATTGGCACGCTGAAGCGCGACGGTCTGGTGGCGACCCGACAGGGGCTTGGCGCATTCGTAGTCGAAACCCGCGAAGTCGCCTTCCGTCTGGCCAATTTCGACCTGAGCGACACAGACGATATCCGCAATGTCATCGAATTGCTGATGGCGGTGGAATCGGCAGCCACCGCGCTTGCCGCGGTGCGTCGCTCGCCGGAACAACTGGCCGCGATCGAACAGAAACTTCATGCGATCCAGACCGCATTCGACAATAATCAGGCCGGCATCGAAGAAGATTTGGCGTTTCACCGGGAAATCGTGGACGCCTGCGGCAACCCGCAATTCCGCGACATGTCGGACTTTCTGGAATCCCATGTGCGCAACTTCATCCGCAGCGCCCGCGCCAGTTCGCTGCGCAATGCGCTGTTATCCGAGGTACAGCGCGAGCATGTCGCGATATTCCAGGCGATCGCTTCGTCAGATCCGCAGGCGGCCCGCAAGGCCGCCGAGGATCACCTGCGGGGCGCAGCAAACCGGCTGGCCCTGCACCGCGGGAGCAACGAGCCGGTTGGCGAGGCTGTGTTCGAGAAACGATAGTTGGGTTCCGCCGGGGTTTGCCCCGCCTGTAAGCCGCGTTTTGAATATGTCTTCAATGCAGCCGCTGGTCAGTGTGTCGAGGCCGACTTTATCATGGGTGTCGATTTATCGTTGAAACAGGGACTCTCGTATTTCATTCTTTCCATGGCTTGCGCAACGTGTCGGTGACCTCGAAGATTGCACTGGTGCTCAACCTGCGTCCGGCTGTAAGCGTCATGGTAATCGTCTCGAATGGAGTTCTTCCAGCAATCAACGGCATACTTATTGCGACTGTGGCGTTTGGGCTGTTGCCAGGTGGCAAGCCCCGCGCCAAGACACCCGCGACAACAAGTGACCAGAATGAACCGATGGGTTCTACGCGGGGAAATGCGTGTGTTCTTCCGCCGGTCGCTTACGCCGGGTCCCCGGCGCAAAGCAGAAGTGGATATCGCGATAGTGCTCCAGTGTATGCGCCGGTTGAGCGTGTCCTTTCGGCAGAGGTAGCCGGGAAATGGCGGAAAAATAGGCCAGACAGGCGTCGCGCCACCACTTCGCCTCGCGATGCTGGATCCCGAGAAAGGCACGGACCTGCTCGAAACGCTGGCCGTCTACCTGTGAACGCAACGTCTCCCAGGATGCGACCATTTGTGCGACACCATCCACGCCTTCATCGTAGCGCACTGCCAACCCTTCCCAGAGGGTCTTTCCGGACGCCAGCATGAAGTCCCATGGGACGTGGTGAAACCAGAGCAGATAGCGCTCGTCGAAGGCATGCGGGTCAGCAAAAGGGCGGCGACCTCGGAGCTGTACTGGGCGACCGCATTGCTGCCGTCAGAAAGGCGGCTAAAGCCGATACCGTTTTCATCCGCGCGGTTATAATAGGTCGGGTTCCACTCCGGCCGATCCAGTTCGCTCACCCACGGCCCCGGCCCGTAATGGTGGCTGGTTGCCACCTGATGGTGAAGGCCATAAGGCATCATATAATTCACCAGCGTTTCGTGAGAGCCCATCATCATGTCTACGACGGTGCGAACGAAATCGTGGTCGCCGTCAAAGGTCATCCTGACCCAGTCTTCGGCGATGGCGGCGGCCGGTCTCGTCCGGGTCCCATGCCATCCTGCCGAAGACATACCAGTTGGCCTGGTTGAACGTGCCGCCGGTCCAGTCGCGGTCAGTCCCAATATTGGCAACTGCGGCTATTCCCGTCACCGGCTGCGGGAAGACCTCACCTTTGATAATTCTGCTGACGGTCGAGCCCGCGCCACGCGCAAAGGTGTCGAATTTCAGCACTTCTTCGAAGACCGGACCAAGATAGGCCAGATGCGTAGCCTGGCCGAGATATTCCTTGGTGATCTGGAACTCCATGACCAGCGGGGTTTGTGTGATCTGGCCAAAAGCGGGCGAAACCGGTTCGCGCGGCTGAAAGTCGATCGGCCCGTTCTTGACCTGCAACAGCACATTGTTCCGGAAGGTGCCGTCGAGCGGTTTGAACTCGCTCAAAGCTTCCGTGGCGCGGTCGGTACCGGGGTCCGAGGCATAGACGAAGGCCCGCCAGATCAGGATACCGCCATGAGGGGCGAGCGCGTCCGCCAGCATGTTGGCGCCCTCAGCATGGCTGCGGCCATAGTCGCCTGGACCGGGCTGTCCTTCAGAATTGGCCTTTACCAGAAAGCCACCGAAATCGGGGATCAGGCGATAGATCTCGCTGACCTTTTCCTTCCACCAGCCCAGGACGGCCGGGTTTGCAGGATCCGACGTTTCAAGCGCCCCGAGGGCCGACGGCGAAGCGAAATTGACGGAGAGGAATACTTTTAGCCCATAAGGCCGGAAGATATCCGCAAGCTTTGCCGCCTTCTCCAGGTAGCGGCTTGTCAGGATTTCAGGCGCCGCATTCACATTGTTCAGCACCGTGCCGTTGATGCCGGCAGATGCGTTGGCGCGGGCATAATCGATGTAACGCCGGTTGACGTAATCGGGAAGCGTCCACCAGTCCCAGATGGTATATCCGGCATAGCCGCGCTCGACCGAACCGTCGAGATTGTCCCAGTGATTGAGGAGCCGCAGATCGAGCTTCGGCGCGGAACCAAGGTCGATCAGCGCCGGATCGCCTCCGGTCTGGATGTGACGCAGAAACGCGAAACAGCCATGCAGAACACCGATGTCCGTGTTTGCGGCAATGACCGTCACCTGCCGGCCCTCATGTGTGAGGCTGCGCACGCGGTAGCCTTCCCGGCCAAGGTCCGACAAAGCCAGATCCAGTTTTGCGACTGCGGGCAGTGTTTCGGGGGTGCCGACCAGGACGGAGCCATCCGGAAAGGCACTTTCGTTCGCGACCGGCACGCATTTGACCAGCATCGCGAAAATGCCCGTTCCAGCTCTTCCCGCGCAACTGTCATCGTCGGGCTCGCACTGCCGAATACGAATGCACTGACGGCATTGTCCACAGCGCTCCGGCGGGGTTCTGTGAGCGGGCGGTAGCGAAGCCAGAGGTCGTAGCCATCTTCGTCGACAGCCGATGCGGCGCAGTGGTGGCCGGTTTGAGCAGCTTCCAGTTTGAGCAGGTGCGATAGCAAGGTGTTCATCGATTTATTACCGTCAGAACCGGATGACGTGGACCATCGATCGTCCATTTTCAGCGTCAACCGTATTTCAGGGAGCAAACCTCACCTGTCTTCGGCGCTTGGCGCCAAAGCCAGATTTGTCTGCGGGTTTCAAGCAAGCGTCGGGGCGAGGCAGCGCCTAACCCGGCATTTCGTAGTCGAACCATTCAAAATCGGCGGCGTGGCCCTGGCCGCTGATGTCGTAGGCGGCCATGCCAACGAAAGCTCCGGTGAAGTTGTTGCCCTCACCGACACCGGCTTCATCCGAAAGGATGGTCGCATCCAGCACGGGGCCGACCGTCTGCCATTCACCATCGGGAACCCGCCAGCTGAACTCAAGCGCTGCCGCATCGACCGTGGCTTGCAGCTCGACCGGTCCTTCCGGCAACCGAACGGGGTCACCAGAGAAGACGGAGTTGCCGAAGGGAAAGTCGCCGAGCGCGGACATGATGCGGAGCGCCCGGCTTCCGTCGTCTTCACGCGTGATGCTGAGGAAGTGATACTGGCACTGGTTGTACCAACACATCAGCCCGGCAAAACTCTGAAAATCGCGCGGTTCATAGTGCACAAGCGTGGCGGCGCGATAGCGGTGAGCCGTCTGCCGCCGTGCGAGAAGCGCCTGCTCGAACATTGTGCCGGGCGACTGCCGTCCGTAGATGCGAAGCTGGCCCGGACTGGCATCGAGCGAAAACAACCGCGCGGGCTCAGGGCTGCGCAACCACTGAAATGCCGGCGGCAGCGGACCGGGAGCGAAGGTCGTACGCACCGCTTCCTGCACGCAGGCAGCTGGCACAATGCCCTTGGGCCGCGGCGTATGAACGGAGGTTGGATGCTGTCCACCTTCCGCCAGATAGAGCCAACCGTCGTCCCGCCATTCCACCTTCTGGATTGCTGTCTCGCGACCAAGCGGCGAACGGCGTTCCAGCGCATCCGAACCCGGCAGATCGCGCCGTGTCTGCGCGTTTCCCGCTGTTCCGCTGACCGAAATCGGGCGGGAGCAGAGGTGAACCATATAGGTCTCGCCCGCCGCAGTCTCGACAATATCGGCATGGCCGCAACGCTGCAAAGGCGCCTCCGGTGCAAAGGCCGTGGTCAGGACATGCTTGTGCGGATGGACCTCATAGGGGCCGAGAAGATCGCGGGAGCGGGCCAGCGTCACGGCATGGTCGTACCCGGTTCCGCCTTCGGCCGTCATCAGGTAATACCAGCCGCAGCGGAAATAGAGGTGAGGCGCCTCCGTCAGCTTCCGGTCGGTTCCCTCGAAAATGTTGTGAACCGGGCCAACCAGTTTCTTTTCTGCGACACTGTATTCCTGAAGGACAATGCCCGCGAACTGGTCGCCATGACCTTCCTGGCGGTGGTCCCACAGCATGTTGACGAGATATTTCTTTCCGTCCGGCGCGTGAAACAGCGAGGGGTCGAAGCCGCTGGAATTCAGATAGACGCGGTCCGACCAGGGGCCGGAGATCGAAGGCGCGGTTGTCAGATAGTTGGGCGCATCCTTGAAACTGCCGGAAAGCCGTTTGACGTCCGTGTAGATCAGCCAGAACAGGCCATCGGCATAGGTCAGGCACGGCGCCCAGATGCCGCAGCTATCAGGATTACCGCGCATGTCGAGCAGATCGGCTCGCGCCAGCGGGCGGCTGACGAGCGTCCAGTTGGCCAGATCGCGCGAATGGTGGATCTGCACGCCGGGATACCATTCGAACGTCGAGGTGGCGATATAGTAGTCCTCGCCGACCCGGCAGATCGAAGGGTCCGGATTGAAGCCGGGCAGGATGGGATTGGTGATCATGTTTTCGGTCATCGGATCGCCTGCTCATCTGTGTCGAAGAGATGCCACGCGCCCTGCCTCGGCCGGACCACGAGCACGTCGCCGCGTTGTGTTTCGAACTGACCGGGCTTGTGCAACAAGACCTCCGTGCCGTCTTCCAGCCTTCCGTGCAGGTAGGTGTCACGACCGTGCTGCTCGGCGATGGAGACCGTGAACCGCCAACCGTCACCGTCGACAACCTCAAGGTCTTCCGGGCGAATGCCGAGACTGACCTCCTGGCTCTCTTTTACCGGTAATTGCGGAACGGCAAGCGTGATGTTGCCGAGCTTTGGGGACCCGAATGTGAGTTCACCGCCGCCAACGCGCGTGATCCGGCCTTTGAGGAAGTTCATTCGCGGAGAGCCAATGAAACCAGCGACGAATTTATTGTTCGGGTGATTGTAGAGTTCCAGCGGTGCGCCGACCTGTTCGATATTGCCCTTGCGCAGAACCACGATCTTGTCGGCCATGGTCATGGCTTCGATCTGGTCGTGGGTCACGTAGATCATGGTATTGCCGAGACGCTCATGAAGGGCGTTGATCTCGAAGCGCATGACCACACGCAGTTCGGCATCAAGGTTCGACAGCGGTTCGTCGAAAAGAAAGATCTTCGGCTCGCGCACAATCGAGCGGCCAATAGCCACGCGCTGCCGTTGCCCACCGGAAAGCTGGGTGGGCCGCCTGTTCAGCAGTTCATCGATCTGCAGCAGAGTCGAAGCCTCCTGGATGCGTTTTTCGATTTCCGCTTTGGGCATGCCGATATTTTCCAGCCCGAAGCTGAGGTTCTGCCGGACGGTCATATGCGGATAGAGCGCATAGGACTGGAAAACCATCGAAACGCCACGGTCGGCAGCCGGCGTGCGCACGACGCTTTTTCATCAATCAGGATATCGCCGGAGGTCGCAGTCTCCAGACCGGCGATCATGCGCAGAAGGGTTGACTTTCCGCATCCGGATGGTCCGACGAAGACCACAAATTCTCCGTCTTCGATGTCAAGATTGACATTCGGAATGATCTCGACAGTGCCAAAAGTCTTGTTGAGGTTTCTGAGTTTGAGATTAGCCATCGGTGGTAGCCTTTTATTTAACGCCCGAGGAAGCGATCCCGGCGGTGATATAGCGCTGCAGGAAAAGGAAGGCGCAGGCCAGCGGAAGCGCCGTCAGGGTCGTCATCGCAAGCAGAAGATGCCAGATAATCCCGTTTTCGGTCTGGAAACCTGCAAGAGCGAGCTGCAACGTGTGAACTTCAGGACGGTTGAGAACAATCAGTGGAAGCAGGAAGTCGTTCCAGCGGCTCATCACTGAGAACACGGCCACGACGGCCAGTGCCGGAGTCGAGAGCGGAAGCACGATCCTCCAGTAGATCTGCCATTCCGAAGCATGGTCCATGCGGGCCGCCTCGAGAAGCTCGTCGGGAATGGTGAGCATATACTGGCGCAGCAGGAACACACCTGTCGGCGTGGCCACGGTCGGCAGGATGACCCCCACAGATTGTTGACCAGCCCGAGTTCGGAGACGATCAGGTAGGTTGGGACGAGGATCACGGTGGGTGGCACCATCAGCGTTGCAATGATGGCGACAAGCGCCACGGTCGATCCGGTAAACTTGTATTTCGACAGCGCGAATGCGGCCATGGAGTTCATCACCAGCGTGATGAGCGTGGCGATCACGGTAATAAAGGCCGAGTTGTAGATATTCAGCCAGATATTGCCGCCGGAGGTTTCCAGCAATTCGCGATAGTTCTCGAAGGCAAGATGAAATTGCCGGACCGGTTCCGCCTGGTCGACACCAACGGTTACCCGACCAGCATCTGGATCGGCGGGATCGACCATCTGTGCCTTGATGCCGAGGCGCCTGATTTGCGCCATCTGCTTCACCGAGCCGTCTTCCTGGGTGACATTAAACAGCGGCAAGGGCTCATCAAAGCCTTCAACCTGCATCGTCTGCAGCGTCTGCGGCAGCAGTGTCGGTGGATACTCGGAAAGGTTTGCGGGCGCCTTGAACGACGAGATCAGCACCCACAGAACGGGCAAGAGCATGACCACGACACCAAGCATAAGATAGCCATAGGTGACGTAGTCGCTCCAGCTTGCCTTGATGCCACCCTGTTTTCGGGTCAGAAACGGAACGATACCGCGTCGATTTTGCGAAGAAGCGTACATGGTTATTTCCTGTCCCCCGAAATCTTCATCTGAATGAGGGTAAAGACGAGGAGAGCAGCGCCGAGAAGCAGTGAAGCGGCGGCAGCGAGGCCGTAATTGCGTGGCTGCGCGGCAAAGCCCGTTTCGTAAATGTACTGAACCAGAAGCATGGTCGCCGAGCCGGGACCGCCGCCTGTCAGCACGTAAATTTCATCGAAGGTCTGCACCGAACGGATAACGGCGAGAATGAAAACAACCAACAGCACGGGCTTGAGCATCGGAACGGTGATGCGCATGAAAACCCGCCATGGTGACGCCCTGTCCATCTTTGCGGCTTCATAGACATCCTGAGGGATCGACTGCAGGCCGGCCAGCAAAATGATCATGAAGAAACCAGAATGCGCCCAGACGGTAACGAAGATCGTCCAGAAAAAGGCCCAGTTCGGATCGGCGAGCCAAGTGTAGCGCTCGAGGCCGAAAATACCGAGAAACCCGTTCAGAATGCCGTTTCGCTGCAATATCCATTGCCAGGTCAGCGCCACGACGACCGGCGAAAGCATGACCGGGAAAAGAAAACGCCACGAAAAATCCGCGCGCCTTGATCTTCCCGTTGAGAGCTACCGCAGTAATCAGCGCCACGCCCATCATAAACATGACCTGCAACGGCACGAACATGATGAGATTGCCGAGTGCGCGCCAGAACAGATCGCGCGAGCAGCTGGCGGGGTCTAGATAGTTTTGGCACGCCAGAAGCGTGGAATAATTCGAGGTGCCGACAAAGGGGCGTTCATTCAGGAAAAGATTATCGCTGCCGGTCACCGAGTAATAGATATTGATGAAGACCGGAAGCAGGGAGAAGAAGATCACGCTCGCCATGTTCGGCGCCAGGAACGCCCATGGCAGCCGTTTGACGCCGATCGTTTTCTGAAGCCATTTCCACAACGGATTGAGAGCACGGGCCGGTAGCGAAGCCACCGTGCCAAGCATGGTTGAGATCGTTCCACTTGTCACGATGTCACCTTCAGGAGTTGTCGCCTTCGGCCGTGGCGGCGAAAGACCGCCACGGCGTCTGGACCATTATTGTGATTAGTTCTGGGCCGCGGAAATCGCCAGCCGGACATCTTGGTCGATGCGTTCAAGCGCCGTGTCAACGTCCATTTCGTGGTTGATCACCTGGCTGATGCGCGTGGTCATCGAATTCATCATCGCACGCTGGAAAGGCCATCCCTGGAAACGGTATGCAGCAGGCGCCATTTTTGGAATCTGGTTGATGAAAGTGTCCAGCGCGGTCTGCACCTTGTCGGAGACGCCGGGATATTCCATGCCGGATTCGATCATCGACTGAGCCGTGGGAATATTGACGGCCCCCGAGATCATCGTCCGCAGATTTTCGTCACGTGCGGCAAAATCGAGGAACTTACCGACCAGTTCGGGTTCATCCGTATGTTTGAAGCCGGCCAGCGCTCCGCCACCGGGCATCGCCGAGCAGGCGGCAACGCCGCATGGCGAATCGATGACTTTCCAGTCGAAAAAGTCGCCGACCTCTTCATCCAGGCGGCGAAGTTGCCATGAGCCACCATAGTAGAGAACCGTTGTGGCATTGACGAAGTCGGTGAAGTTGTCGCGCATGGTTGCGCCGCCGACGGCGCCCCAGAGATCAAGCGGCATCGTGTCGTCACGGTGCCATTCGACGAACTGCTCAATGGCATTGCGCAACCCATCGTCGATGACCGGCATGCCTTCTTCATCAACAAGCTCGGCGCCATAGGAAATGGCCATGGCAGCAAACCGGTGGCCGGAGCGATCCATCTCGAACGGAAAATCAGTATTGGTTGCTTTGGCAACGGCATGGGCAGCAGCGCCCCATTCTGCCCAGGTTGCGCCGTCAGCAGGCAGGTCGATACCAGCCTGTTCGAACAGCGTCTTGTTGACGAAACCGCCGGTGATGGTGATCGAATCCGGCAGGCCGTAGATGCCATTCGGATCGGAGCCCTTACCGCGCATCCAGTCAAGTACCATACCAAATTGCTTTTCAAAGTAGGCCTGATCAACATAGGGCGTGAGGTCAAGATAATATTTGGACAACCCGCCAAGATCCGTCACCACCGAAATGTCAGGGCCTCCGCCAGAGGCCAGCTGCACCGGAAGGCTCTCGGCGACAGACTGATAGCTGACGACCTCAAGATTGACCCTTGTCCCTGGGTTTTCTGCCTCAAAGGCGTCGATAACGGGCTGAAGATAGTTATCCAGCGTCTGAACCGTGATTTCCTGGGCCTGAGCACCCGCGGCAAGGGAAATAGATGCTGCCGCTAGAGTGAGGGCAGCGAAGCGTCGTGTAAGGCAATTCATGTCAAACCTCCCGAATGTGGTAGAACGTCCATGCGATTAAGCATTCCATAACTACCATACCATTATTGTGTGTCAATACTCCTACGATGCCATGCGAAACTCTCACATCAGCCACATGGACGAGCATACAGGGCTTGATATCCAACGCTCGTGGGCAGTCTCAAAAGCGGAGGCTCAGGTGTTGCGGAAATGCACGATTTGATGAAATCCTTATATATTAAGGGACCAAGGGCCAAAATGTTGGCGGAATTGGCCGTCGCAATTCCTTGTGGCACGGAGCGCGAAGCGGAATAGCCGCTTCTCAACGTAGCGCACCTCGCATCAGGAAAGCTTGCTTCGATGTAGCTACCCCAGTCGCCAAAATGAGAGAAAGTACGCATATTCGCGTTGAATTCCGGTGCTTTTCTGCTTTTTGGTATGGTATTTACGGAAATCAAAATGGTATGGTTGACAATCGTCGCATTTTTGTGCGCCGCAGCTGGAGAAGAATATGACGGAAGCGAGTCTTGAGTTTCTGGGTCCGGTCGATTTTACCAAGGCTATCGCCCCCAGGTGCACAGAAAGCTGCGCAATGCGATTATCCGCAACTTTCTTGTGCCCGGTCGCCGGGTCTCGGAGGCAGGCGTTGCCGAGGCCTTGAAGGTATCGCGCCAGCCGGTGCGCGAGACCTTCATCCTGCTTGCCGAGCAAGGCATGCTTGACATCCGTCCCAAAAGCGGCAGCAGCGTCCCGCAGATTTCAATCTCGAAGGTGCTTCAGATCCAGGCCGTTCGCGAAGCCATTGAGGCCGATGTTGCGCGCGCGGCCGCGCGGCTGATGACCAAGCCTCAGATCGACGAGCTTTATCGTCAGCTCGAACATCAAAACGATGAGCAGGCGCGACAGACTTCTGACTTCATGGAGCTGGATGACCTTTTTCACAAGACGCTGGCCCAGGGTGCAGGCCTGCCCTTTGCCTGGAATGTTATAGAAATGCAGAAAGCGCAACTCGACCGTGTTCGCTTCCTGGCCTTGAGCAAGGAACCATCCAAAGGCACGCCGGCGCAACATTTTGCCATTGTGGAAGCGATTGCCGCCCATAACCCCGAACGGGCGGAAATGGAGATGCGCGCGCATTTGCGTGACGTTCTGCGCGACCTCCCCGTGATCGCCCGCAAGAACAGCGACTACTTCAAGGATTAGGCGCAGGATCGAGCGCCGAGCGGCACCTATGTCGACTTCCGATCGCAAGCGATGAGCATAAACGGCGGAGTAAGAAGTCGGACGCGGTAAAATAGTCCGATCACGGGCGGCGTAAAACCCCGCCGCCTATTTTCGTTCCGCGGTGTGCGCAAGAGCCTGATTGCGCTGAAAATTCTCGGTCCGAATCAACGCCAACGGACACTCCGGGCGTTGGAGCAAATCAGGTTTTTATCCCGCATTGAATGACAGCCACAGTCAAAGCGGAACAATGAGACCTTGAGGAACGCGACTGATCAGCGCTCTGAAAAGAGCGCACCTCCCGCGTCCTTGAGGTTGACGCCTGTGAGGCCGCGACGCAGGGCCTCGCGGGTCAGCCAGAAGGCTTTCTCGGCGGCCAATGGTGGTTTTAGCCCGCCGTCGCGGATGTTGGAGATACAGTTGCGCTCCGCATCGGAACGGCCAACCTTCGGCCCGAAGGTGAGATAGGCGCCCAGACTGTCAACAGACGACAAGCCCGGTCGCTCGCCAATCGCCATGATCACCATCCGCGCCTTCAAGAGCGCGCCAACCTCATCGCCCAGCGCAACACGGCCGTTTTCAACGATCGTGACCGGTGCAAGCGTGAGATTGATCTTTCGCAACATCGGCACAAGATAACTGACAAAGTCGACTGAATTCTCGGCCACCGCAGTGGTCGACAGACCGTCGGCAATGATGATCGCTACGTCGGACGGCGCGGCATCAAGCGCGGAAATGGCCTCCGCCGAGGCTGATGACAGGCGGCGGCCGTAATCGGGCCGCGCCAGATAGGTGGTGCGGTCAGGCACACGGCTTTTGGCGCGGACAGTGGCGAGGCCAAGCGCCCATAGCCCTTGTTCGACCGGTTCAGGCTCAAAGGTGTGTGGACGGCATCGCGGGCGCGCGCATGGGCAAGCGCGAAGGACAGCACCTCTTCCGTTGGCAGAGATGCGCCCGCCCGACCAATCGCAATGCGGGCATCGGTGAAACGCTTCAGACTTTCCCAGGGATCGTGCATTCGCCTGGTCGTGCGATCAGCGCTCATGAGGCAATCCTCAATAGGCTTTGCGCGTCATCCTGCGGCAAAAGATGGCCAGCCCTGTCTGCAACGCGCACTTTTTCCAGCCACGCCTCGAATTCCGGTGCCCGCTTCAGCCCGAGCACTTCGCGCAGGTAAAGCTGATCGTGGAATGATGTCGACTGATAATTCAGCATCACATCGTCAGAGCCTGGAATCCCCATGATGAAATTGACACCGGCCGCCCCCAGGAGCGTCATCAGCGTGTCCATATCATCCTGATCAGCCTCCGCGTGGTTGGTGTAGCAGATGTCGCAACCCATCGGCATGCCCATCAGCTTTCCGCAGAAATGATCCTCAAGCCCGGCACGGATGATCTGCTTGCCATCATAAAGATATTCCGGTCCGATGAAGCCGACCACGGTGTTGACGAGGAGCGGGGCGTAGGCCCGCGCGACGCCATAAGCGCGCGCTTCGAGCGTCTGCTGATCGCAACCGAAATAGGCGTCCGCCGACAGTGCAGAGCCCTGGCCGGTTTCGAAATACATGACATTCTCGCCAACCGTACCGCGTTTAAGCGCCAGCCCGGCCTCATAGCCTTCTCGCAGCATTTCAAGCGATATGCCGAAGGAGGTGTTGGCCTTTTGCGTACCGGCGATCGACTGAAAGACGAGATCGACCGGCAGCCCGCGATTGGCCATTTCTATCGATGTCGTGACATGGGTGAGTACGCAGGATTGCGTCGGGATTTCGTAACGGGCGATGATCTCGGCAAGCATTTCGACCAGGTCGGACAGCACCGCGACATTGTCTGAGGCCGGATTGATGCCGATCACCGCATCGCCGCAGCCATAGAGCAGACCGTCGACAATCGAGGCGGCAATGCCCATGCGATCGTCAGAGGGGTGGTTGGGCTGTAACCGCACGGCCATGCGACCCTCAAGGCCGATCGTATTTCGGAACCGTGTCACCACCCGGCATTTCTTCGCCGCCAGAATAAGATCCTGATTGCGCATCAGCTTGGAGACGGCGGCTGCCATTTCCGGCGTGATGCCGGGCGCGATCCGGGAAAGCGTGGCGCTGTCGGTTTTCTCCGAAAGCAGATAGTCGCGGAAGTCGCCGACGGTCAGATGGGCAATTTCAGAGAAGGCTTCGCGATCATGGCTGTCGATGATCAGGCGCGTGACCTCGTCATCCTCGTAAGGGATCAGCACTTCTGAAAGAAACGTCTTCAGCGGCACCTCGGCAAGACACATGCGGGCGGCAACGCTTTCCTCAGCCGTCTGCGCCGCAACACCGGCCAGAACATCACCGGATCGAAGCGGCGTCGCCTTTGCCATCAGCGTCTTCATATCCGGAAAGCGCCAAAGCGTGCTTCCGGCATTGATATGATATTTCATAGCCCGTTTCCCGGTTGCTGGGCTCTGATCATTCCTCCCGTATTCACATGAGCCGATACAGATTTTGGCAGTCTGGATATTTCACCGATGCTCGGCAAGAACAAGGTCTGCAGCCTTCTCTGCGACCATGATTGTCGGCGCATTGGTATTGCCGGATGTCAGCGTCGGAAAGATCGACGCGTCGACGACCCTGAGCGCATCTGTTCCGTAAACCTTCAGTGCGGCATCGACAACATCCATTTCAGGGTCTGGCCCCATGCGGCAGGTGCTGACCGGATGAAACACCGTGCCGGCGCGTTTGCGTGCATCCTCAAGCAACGCTTCGTCCGAGCGCCTGTCCGATCCTGGCTCGACCTCCGCCTTGATGATTGCGGCGAGCGACGGCGCTTCGGCAAGCCTGCGTAAAAGGCGAGAGGCGGCGATCATTTCCTGCCGGTCAAACTCGGTCGAAAGATAGTTCGGGTGGATGAGCGGGGTCGCGGCCGGATCGGTACTCCTGATCTCCAGATATCCACGACTTGTCGGCCGTGTCGGCTGCGCGCCGAGCAGGAAACCGGAAAACGGGTCTGGCTTCATCAACGGTCGTTCGCCAGGTGGAGCCTTCGAGTAACTCATCGGCGAGAAGAAAAGCTGCATGTTCGGCGCATCTAGATCCGGTCGCGAGCGGACGAAGCCGCCCGCATGGTTGATGCCAAGCGACAAGGGGCCGGTCCGCGTTAGAAGATATTGCAAGCCGAAGCGCAGGCGCCCCGTCAGCGGCGACAGTTGGTCATTCAGTGTCGGCACCTTTGCGGTAAACAGGTAATCGATGCAGAGATGATCCTGCAGATGCCGTCCAACACCTTCGCGCGCGCTCACGACTGGAATGCCATGGCGCTGAAGCAACGCACCAGAACCGATGCCTGAAAGCTGCAACAGCAGCGGCGAATTAATCGCACCGGCCGAAACGATGACCTCCCGGCGCGCCCTCGCCTCGCGCGCGACGCCATTTCGCCGATAGCGGACGCCAACCGCCCTGTTGCCGTCAAACAGGATCTTCTCGGTCAGAGCATGGGTCTCGACCTTCAGGTTCTCACGTTTCCGCGCCGGCCGCAGATAGGCCCGTGCCGCCGACATCCGCATGCCACCCTTGGTGGTGATCTGGTAAATGCCAACCCCGTCCAGAGAAGGACCGTTGAAGTCGTCATTTTCGACAAAGCCCGCTTCCGCACCAGCCCTGATGAAATCCCTGCAGATCGGGTGGCTATCCCTGTTCTTGCTTTCAATCGTCAGCGGTCCATCACCGCCGCGCATCTCGCTTGCACCGCGATCATTGCTTTCAAGCTTCCTGAAATAGGGCAGAACATCATCAAAGCCCCAGCCGGTATTGCCCATCGCCGCCCAGCCATCAAAATCCGAGCGATGGCCGCGAACAAAGATCATCGCATTGATGGCGCTCGAGCCGCCGAGCGCCTTGCCCCGCGGCCAGTATGACGGCCTGCCGCCAAGCCCATCATCGGGCTCGGTCATATACATCCAGTTGTAGCGCTTGTCATAAAACGCCTTGCCATAACCGATCGGCATCATCAGCCAGAATGAACGATCCGAGCCGCCGGCCTCCAGAAGCAAAACCGAATAGCGGCCGTTTTCCGAAAGCCGGTTGGCCAGCACGGAGCCGGCTGATCCGGCACCGACGACGATGAAGTCGAACTCCGCCATGGGGTCAGCGCGCCTCGATGACAAAGAGTTTGCGGACATGCTCATGGATTTCCCACTCGCCCGTCCAGCCCTGCGGCAGAACCAGAAGATCGCCGGCAGAAACCGTCCGTTCCCCGCTTCCGTCAGCGTTCTTGACCGAGGCACGGCCCCAAATGATATGGCAATACTCACCCGCATTGGTGCGGTCTGCCGTAAAGCGGCCGGGCGTGCATTCCCAAACACCGATCTTGGTGGAACCGTCGGGCGAAGACCACAGCATGGCAGACGCTTCTTCCTGACCGTCGCTCAGGGTTGTCGGTTTGGGTTTGAACGGGCCCAGCGTTACGTCGCCGAGCGCCGCAAAGGCTTCGAGACTTGTCATGTCATACTCCTCACACTTACTCGGTTTTGTTCTTGCCGCCAAAGACCAGCGCCAGCACCATCATCAGCGTCGTAATCAGGATCATGATCGTCGAAATGGAGGCGATGGTCGGGTCTATCTGATCTCTCAGAGCATTGAACATATTGCGGGTCAGAGTCGGATTTTCGCCGCCGGAGATGAACATCGCCACCACCACTTCATCGAACGAGGTGAGGAAGGAAAGCAACGCCGCCGTGACCACGGCAAAGCGGATCTGCGGCAATGTAACCGTCAGAAAGGCCTTCCATCGCGGCGCGCCAAGCGAGCGTGCCGCATTTTCCTGCGCCATATCGAAGGTCTTGAACCCCGACCCGACGACGATCACCACAAGCGGCAAAGCAAGAACTGTATGAGCCAGAACCAGACCGGTGACCGTGTAGAGGATATTCAGTTTGACGTAGACATAGAAGGCGCCGACAGCCACCAGAACCAGCGGCACCATCATCGGCGTGATCAGCAGCACGAAGGCAAGCCGGACGATCGGTATTTTTGCGGTGTGCAGGGCGTAGGCCGCGAGCACGCCGACCGGCGTTGCCACCACCATGGTCAATATCGCGACCTTGATCGAGGTTCGGGTTGCCAGCATCCACTCATCGGACCCGAAATAATGTTCATACCATCGAAATGACCAGTTCTGCGGCGGAAACTCCAGATATTGACTGTCGGAGAACGACATCGGAATGACGATCAGGGTCGGCACGACGAGGAACAGGATGATCAGCGTTGCCAGCGCATAAAGCCAGAGCCGGCCGCCATGGGTGATCTGCGTCTCGGTTGCGGGGATTTAAGCCAATTCAGCATCAGTGCCCGCCTCCTGCGATCCGGTCGAGGTTGAGGAATTTCGAGGCAATCCAGAGAATGATCATGGTCATGATCAGCAGCACGACGCCAAGTGCGCTCGCAGCTCCCCAGTTTACGAACATCTCGATATTGGAGACGATCTTCATCGATACCATGATGACCTTGCCACCGCCGAGAACAGCAGGCGTGACGTAGAAGCCGAGGCAAAGGATGAAAACCATCAGCGCTCCGGCAAACAGGCCGGGAATGGTGAGCGGAAAGAATACCGTCCAGAATGCATGTTTCGGCGATGCCCCCAGATTGGATGCGGCCTTCATCAGGTCGCGATCGATCGATTTCATCGCGCCATAGGTGGGTAGGATGAGGAAGGGCAGCATGATGTGCACCATGCCGATCAGCGTGCCGTTCAGGTCATGCACCATCTTGATCGGCTCATCCCAAAACCCGAGCGCAATGGCCCATTGGTTGATCAGCCCCTGCTTCTGCAACAGAACCAGCCAGGCGTAGGTACGCACAAGCAGCGAGGTCCAGAACGGCAGCAGCACGGCAATCATGAAAACACTGGCAAGGCGGTTGGGCAACTGCGCCAGGAAATAGGCCATCGGATAGCCGATCAGGATCGTCAGGGCGGTCGTCAGAACGCTGACCTCGAAGGTCATCTCGAAAATGCGGCGATAGGATTTTCGGTCGATCATCCGGGTGTAGTTCTCAAGCGAGAACGTGCCGTCTGCGCCGAGGAAGGAGAGATAGAAAAGCCAGCCGACCGGGATCACAAGCACCACAAAAACGATCAGTAGCGCTGGCGCGCTGAGACCGAAAAGTTTCAGCTTTTCAACCCGCTCATCGTGCCTCAGGCCGGCAGCATTGGTCTCGTTTGCGAGGGATGCGGCCATATCAATCCTCGCTTCCGTCAATGACGACGGCATCGTCAGGCTCGAGATTGAGCATCACCTGATCGCCAACGGACGGCATAACGGAAAGATTGGCACCGCGCACAGCACCGCGCATGGTGATCAACGTTCCATCCGCCAGTTCGGATTGCAGAAGATAGCTGTCACCCTGATAGACCACTTCACGCGCCACTGCCGAAAAGCGATTGCTGCTTTCGCCGTTGTTGTCGCGGGCCAGCGTGATGCGCTCCGGGCGGATCATCAGCTGCAGGTCTTTGGCATCCGGCACGGAACCGGCGATTTTCAGCGGCATATCGCCAAAGGCAACGCCTTTGCCCTGACGATGGACCGGAAGAAATGTTGAATCGCCGATAAAGTCGGCAACGAAGCGGTTGGCGGGCTGCTCGTAGAGATCGCGCGGTGCGGCCAGTTGCATGATCCGGCCATGGTTCACAACGGCAATACGGTCGGACATGGTCAGCGCCTCGCGCTGGTCATGGGTCACGTAAACCGTGGTCATGCCGAGCTTTTCGTGCAGATGGCGAAGCTCGATCTGCATCTGGTCGCGCAGCTTCTTGTCGAGAGCCGACAGCGGCTCGTCCATCAGCAGAATGCGCGGCTCAAAGACGATTGAACGCGCAAGCGCAACGCGCTGACGCTGACCACCGGAAAGCTGGGTGATGCGGCGATCACCATAACCGACGAGTTGGACTGTTTCCAGCGCATTTTCGACACGCTCGGCAATCTCCGCCTTGGGCACTTTTCTCAGTTTGAGCGGATAGGAAACATTGCCCGCCACCGTCATATGCGGAAACAGCGCATAGTTTTGAAACGTCATGCCGACATCGCGCAAGTGCGGCGCAAGGCGTATCACTTCGCGGTCGCCGAATTTCAGGCTGCCGCTGTCAGGCCGGGTAAAACCCGCCAGAACCATCAGAAGTGTCGTCTTGCCCGAGCCGGACGGGCCGAGCAGGGTGAGAAATTCACCGCTTTTGACCTCCAGCGAGACGTCGTTGAGCGCATGAACTTTCCCGTAGGTCTTGGTAACGTGGCTGACACTAATAGGCAGCGCTTCAATATTTCGAGCCGTCAAGGCCGTCCCTCCCTAAGGAGCTTGAATGATTGGATGTGCAGGAGTGCCGGGCGACGGTGCGCAGCCCCGACAGGCTAAGCACCGTCGACCAACATTTAAGATCAGTCAGACGCCTATTCGGTGATCATTTCCTGATACATTTCATTCGCCGTCGTTTCCCACTTGATGTACCACTCAAGAGAGATCGGAAGCTGCATAGCTGCATTTTCCGGAGATGAGGAAGCATGGCTGCAACCTCCGGCGAAATCTCGCCCGTTTCATAGGCCAACATATTGGTGGGGCCGTAGGGGATGTATTTCGGCAGGTCGTCCTGATATTCCGGCTTGGAAATTTCCGCCAGGAACTTCATCGCCAGATCCTTGTGCGGCGCGCCCTTCGGAATGGCGAAGCAGTCAACATCGGCCAGGCCCTGATTGAAGCTGTAGGCGACCTTGCCGCCATCTCTGGCGGCGGTGTCAAAACGACCGTTCCAGCCTGTGGACATATCAACTTCGCCATCCTTCATCAGCTGCGCCTGCTGAGCGCCGGAAGACCAGAAAACCTCGATATGCGGCTTCAACTCGCGGACCTTTTCGATGGCGCGCTCGATGCCTTCTTCGGAATCGAGAACGCTGTAGACATCCTCCAGTGCAACGCCGTCGGCCATCAAGGCCGGCTCCAGCGCGCCGGCAACGCTGTTGCCCCGATAGGCGCGGCTGCCCGGAAACTTTTCAGTGTCCCAGAAATCAGCCCAGCTGTTGGGGCCATCTTCGCCATAGGTGTCGGTGTTCCAGGCATAGGTGGTGGAAAACACGTCGCTGCCGACGCAGTATTCGGAATAGGTGCCTTCAAGGAAATTCGAAACATCGACGACATCATAATCGATCGGTTCCAACAGGCCTTCCGCACCAGCGCGCGCAGCCGATCCGGTGCCGCTTGCCACCAGATCGAAGGTGACCTGCCCGGTCTGAACCTGCAAACGGACGTCTGACATGCCGCTATAGGTTTCCTGCGTCAGATCAATGCCCATTGCCTCGGCAGCAGGCTCAAAAAGCGCCTTGCTTTCGGCGTCTTGAAACGAACCGCCCCATGAGGCAACCGTCAGTTCATTCTCCTGCGCCATCGCCGTCGAGGCGAGCAGCGTTGCTGCCAGTATCAAAGTCAATCTGCTGTTCATTTTTCCCTCTTTCTCTGTTTTTAGAGCCTTCAATAATCGTATGCTCAGGTCCGCCATCTCCAATGCATTCCGGTCTCAATGCCACTAGACGTGTGGCCTCCCCGGCCCATGGGTGCTTGTCGACAAAGCGGTACCAGGTCACTGCGGCGGGCAGGAACCAGGGTTTGCCGAAATAGAATGGCCGCGTCGGGTGATTCAGATCGTCAAAAGCTGTCCGCCCTTCCGGCGAACCCAGAATTTTGAGGCCCGCCTTCATGCCAAGATAGCTCGCCATCGACACGCCGGAACCGCAATAACCGAGTGCATAGTGAACGCCGTCATGACAGCCCGTATGGGCCAGCTCATCGAATGAGTAGGCGACGAACCCGCTCCAGGAATGGGTGATCGCAGCGCTCGCAAGCTCCGGAAAGATGCGGATCATCGCTTCGCGAAGCCTTGGGCCACTGACCGCCGGATCCATCTCGGACGCCGACACACGGCCGCCGAACAGAATGCGCTTCCGATCAGGGCTGGCGCGATAATAGTAGAGCACCTTGCAGGTATCGCTGGCGATCCGCCCGGTCGGGAACAGCCGGTCAACCACACCTTCAGGCAGTTCCTCGGTCGCTATCATATAGCTGCCGATCGGGATGACCCGTCGCTGCAGCCACGGCGTTGCCCCGGTCGTGTAGCCATTGGTCGCCACCAGAACATTGCGCGCCGAAACCGGTCCCTTTTCGCTCCGGACTTCGAAGCCAGACCCCTTCCGCTCAATACCAGAAACCCTGCAGCTGCCGACAATTTCGACACCGGCCTCAAGCGCCCGTTGCATCAGGGCACGGTGGTATTTGGCCGGCTGAAGCGCGCAATGCTTCGTATAGACCACACCGCCGTGATAGGCGTCGCTGCCAAGCTCCTTGTGCTGTTCTGCGCGCGGCACGGCAAAGGTTTCGATGCCCTCGTCACGCTTCAGCTTTTCCGCTTCGCGCACCAACTCCTCATAGTGCTTGGGCGTATGAGCAGCATGAAATCGACCCTTGCGCTCAAAATCGCAGTCGAAACCTTCATCCGCAATGAACCGGCCGAACCAGTCCAGAGCACCAGCTCCGGCTTCGCGAATGGCGCGTGCCTTCTCTTCCCCGAACTTCGCCGTCAGCGTCGCCAGTGACGGCTTTACGCCTGTGCTGATTTGCCCACCATTGCGCGTCGAGCAACCGAAACCCGGCTCTTCGGCATCAAGCACCAGAACAGACCGGCCGCCACGCGCAGCAACCAGCGCGGCGTTCAGCCCGGTATAACCGGAGCCGACAATAACCAGATCCGCCTGTTTCGGCGGCTCTGGCAGAGTGTCCGGCGCAGGCCCCAGACCCATGTGCCAATACGGTGTTGTGCTTGATTGCGCGGAGCGCATGCGTCTTTCCTATGTTAAGCGACCTGACAGTCTGATGGCCGGACAGCCAATGGCTTTGATCTTCGTTAGGAAAATCGTATGAGAGAAATGGATTACTCGTGATATCCAATTTGACGATTTAACCAGACCAATTTGAATTCAGAGACGGCAGATCGCGGACAATATCGATCCCTTTGCGCAACGCCTCCGGCGGCGCGCTGCCAAAGCCGAAAACCAGTCCGTTCTTTTCAATCGGCTGAAGGCAATAGCGCGATAGCGGTGCCAGAATAACGCCGCGTTCACGCGCCTGCTCAACGACTAGCTTTGCGTCGATATGCGGCGCGAGATCGGCCGTTGCGTGAAATCCGCTTCTGGTTTCTTGCAACCGCACGGTTTCAGGAAGCGAGGCGGCGGCTTCCTTCAATGCCTCGTAACGGGCCTTGTAGAGCCTGCGCATCAGGCGGATATGGGTGGCAAAATGCCCTCATCCATGAAATCCGCGACAATCGCCTGCGTGGCGGTCGCCGGGCCACTGGCCCAGGCAGAAAAGGTCTGGTCGAAGGCGTCGATCATGCGTTCGGGTACAAGAATGAAGCCGAGCCTCAACGCCGGGAAAAGCGATTTCGAAAAGGTGCCGACATAAAGCACACGCCCGGAGGTATCCGTGCTGTAAAGCGCCGGCTGCGGTGCATTCTCAAAATAAAACTCGCCATCATAATCATCTTCGATCACAAGTCCCTGCGCCTCTTCAGTCGCGCGCAACAACTCGAACCGCCGCGCCAGAGACATCACATGGCCGAGCGGCTGTTGATGCGTCGGCGTGACGAAGGCCAGCCGGAAATGCGGCGACTTACTCAACCCGTCGGAAACGACCATGCCCTCGTTATCGACATCAACCGGCACCAGTTCAGCACCCTGCGACAGAAAGGCGTTGCGCGCACCCGACGCACCTGGGTTTTCCATCCATACCCGGTCCCCGGATTGAGCAGCATATGCCCGATCAGCGCAAAGCCGTGCTGTGCGCCGCAAGTAATGAATATCTGATCCTCGTGACAGCGTATCCCCTTCAACGCGCTTAGATGCGTGGCAATCGCACGCCTGAGCGCCCGCATGCCTTTCGGCTCGCCATAGCCCATGACCGTGCTGCGCGCACCGCGTAGCTGCCGCGCGGATATGCGCGCCCAGTTGGTCATTGAAAGGCATCGAGCGCAGGCAGTGCGGTAATAAACGCACGCGCTTCATGCGGCAGCCAGTTACGCCGCGCGTAAGACGGCTCGGCATGGGTGATGGCATAGGAGAGGCGCGGCCTGTTGCTGTTTTTCGCAGGCGCAGGCTCGCCCTGTGCCGGGCGCTGGGCATCAAGCACATCGCTGACAAAGGTGCCCGCGCCGACCCGTGACACCAGCATGCCTTCGGCAACGAGGCGTTCGATGGAATCAATCACCGTCGTTCGCGAAACACCAAGTTCACGTGCAAGAATGCGCGTTGCAGGCAGACGATCACCGGCCCTCAGACCGCCGGAGAGGATGATGTCGCGCAGCGCCATATAAAGCTGCACGCCGACACCCTTGCGAGAAGAACGGTCGAGCTTGATGTAGGAAAGAAGCGCACCGGCAGAATGTTTCATAAACCGCCATCCTCACGACACGTGATAAAATTGGTCTGGAATAAGTTCCGAAATGGATATGTCTGATACGCCAATTATGCCGCAAATGAGAAGAAGTACAAGTTGACCAGAACAATTGAAGCCTTATGAAACTGACCAAAATCGAAACATTCACTGACGAATTCATCTGCTTTGTCCGCGCCACTGCGGAGGACGGGGCCATCGGCTGGGGACAGGTCGCCCCTATTTCGCCGATATCACCGCCGAGGTGCTTCACCGGCAGATTGCGCCGCATGTGCTCGGCTTTGATTGCGACGATATTGATGCCATGCTTGACCATGCCCGCGACAGGGAACACAAGTTTCCGGGCGCCTACCTGCGCCGCGCCATGGGCGGTGTCGATACCGCATTATGGGACATGGCAGGCAAACGCACAGAAAAACCGGTTTGCGCGCTGATCGGCGGCACGCCCGGCACGCTCAGGGCCTATGGCTCGTCGATGAAGCGCGACATTACGCCCGCCGATGAAAAGGAACGTTTCCTGCGCCTTCGTGGCGAACATGGCTTCGACGCTTTCAAGTTCCGTATCGGGGCCGAAGTCGGACATAATCAGGACGAGTGGCCGGGCCGCACCGAAGAGATCGTGCCGATGATTGCGGGTGCGCTGGGCAACGAAGCCGCGCTGCTGGTTGACGCCAATTCCTGCTACTCCCCAGCAAAGGCCATCGAAATCGGGCATATGCTTCAGGACAACGGCATCTCCCACTATGAGGAGCCCTGCCCTTATTGGGAATTTGATCAGACCAGGCAGGTCAAGGAAGCGCTCGACATCGACATTACCGGCGGCGAGCAGGACTGCATGATCGAGAACTGGCGGCTGATGATCAACGATCAGGTCGTCGACGTACTGCAGCCTGATATCCTTTACCTGGGCGGCATCTCACGAAGTCTCAGGGTTGCCCGCATGGCTGAAGCTGCCGGCATGCCGGTGACGCCGCACGCCGCCAATCTGTCCATGGTCACGCTGTTTACGATGCATTATCTGCGCGCGATCCCGACCGCCGGCAAATATCTTGAATTTTCGATCGAAGGCCGCGACTACTATCCGTGGCAGGAAGGCCTCTTCCTCAACGATCCATTCCGCCTCGAAGGCGGCAAGGTGACGGTAACCGACGCGCCGGGATGGGGGATCGAAATCAATCCGGAATGGCTGACCAAATCGCACTATCAGGTCAGCGAACTGCAAGACTGAAGGTATAATCATGAACATCGAAGATATTCTCTCCGGGAAAAGGCCGGAAGGTCTGCCCGAGGGCCACTTCATTGATGGTCAGTTCCGCCGCGCATCTGATGCCGAAATGATGGAAAGCTTCGACGCCGGGCGGGGCGAGGCCTTTGCCAGTTTCGTCAACGGCACGGCTGCCGATGTCGATGACGCGGTTGCGAGCGCCCGCAAGGCATTTGTGAATGTCTGGCGCGACATGGCCCCGGCCGAGCGCGGTCGCATTCTGAGCCGCGCGGCAAGCCTGTTACGCGAAGAGGCGGAGCGCTTTGCCATTGTCGAAACGCTCGACTGCGGCAAGACGCTTTCCGAAGCTCGCGGCGACGTTCTGGGTGCCGCCCGCGCCTTTGAATATTACGCCGGCGCTACCGACAAGCTGCAGGGCGCAAGCTTTCCGCTGGCAAAAGGCTATCTCGGCTTCAGCCTGAATGAACCGATGGGCGTTTCCGCGCAAATTATTCCGTGGAACTATCCGATTTCGACTGCAGCGCGCGGCATGGCCCCCGCCCTCGCCGCCGGATGCTGCGTTGTCGCCAAACCGGCAGAGCAGACCCCGTTCACCGCGCTGATGCTCGCCGAACTGCTGTCGCGCGCAGGCCTTCCCGATGGCATCTGCAATGTTATCACCGGAACCGGCGTTGCCGTCGGCGCACCGTTGACAGCGCATCCAGATATCGACCAGATCACATTTACCGGCTCCGTAGTCACCGGCCAGCGGGTGATGCGCACCGCCGCCGAACACGTTACCCGGCTGGTGCTGGAACTTGGCGGGAAATCACCAGTCGTCGTCCTTGGCGATTGCAATCGCGAAGCGGCCATCGATGGTGTTCTCGGCGCGATCTTCGAAAATGCCGGGCAGATCTGTTCGGCAGGCTCGCGGCTGGTGATCGAGCGCTCGATCCATGATGACTTCGTCGCCGAACTTGTTCGCAGGGCTGAAACATTCGGCCTCGGCCACGGGCTCCGCGACCCGGATTTCGGCCCGCTGAATTCCGCCGCACATCTGGCAAAAGTCGCCGGCATCATCGATCAGGCCAGAGCACGCGGTGCAGAAATCCTCACCGGTGGCGAGGTAGCGACCGATCCGGAAACCGGCAAAGGCTGGTTCTACAAACCAACGATCATTGCCGACACGCCGTCCAGTGATGATCTGGTGCAGGAAGAAATCTTCGGCCCCGTACTGACCGTCCAGATTGCAGACAATCCCGAACATGCGCTGCAGCTTGCCAATGACTGCCAGTATGGGCTCGTCGGCGGCATTTACACGCAGGACATCTCCAGGGCCCTGACGCTCGCCCGTGATATCGATGCGGGGCAGATCTTCGTCAACGAGTATTTTGCCGGTGGCGTGGAAGTGCCCTTTGGCGGCAACAAGATGTCCGGCTTCGGTCGTGAAAAAGGCCTCGAGGGCATGCTCTCCTACTGCAAGAGCAAGAACATCGCGATCAAGTTATAGCTCGTCCCCCAGATGCTGGCAGCCTCCATAGAGATTGCATAGCAACCCCAGGCGCAAACACGAGCGTAACCGCATGGTATATCCTTTCGAGGTCGGAGGGAGTCTGATAGAGATTTCGGACAGCACCGGAGGGGTTGTCGTCGCAGGATCGGCGATCCTGGCAATGCAGTCACGCACAGCCATTGTCGGCTTGAGCGACGATCAGCAAAAGTGCTGGTATGCCTGCCCTTGGGAGAAGAGGCAGACAGCGGATGTCATGCTTGGCCAGCTGCCGTTGCGTGTTTGGAATCTGCGATTTATCGCACGAACGCTCACCAACATAGCCGGAAAACCGGTTGTCACTCAGAGCACGCGGCGCAGGCCTGCCTGGACATGAAGCCGTTTCGGCAGGAACGTGTCGGCTAGTGTATCCACGCCTGCGGCCGTTGCGGCCATGCCGGTGTTGAGCGCGGCGACGGTTCTACCGCGTTTACCGATCAGCGGCACAGCGATGGAATGGAGACCGGCTTCGACCTCTTGGTCGAAAATGGCTAAACCGTCTTCACGCGCCTGGTCGACACACCCGAGGATCTCCGCCGGGTCGGTCACGGAAAAGGAGGTGCGCGGTGTGAGGTCGGATTTTTCGATCAGGGCGATCGCCTGTTCGCGGGGCCGTGAAGCCAGCAGGATGCGCCCCATAGAGGTGCAAAGGCAGGCAGGCGCGTGCCGGGCATGCGGCCGATCAACATGACACGCTTCTGCGCCGCGCGGGCGGCATAGACGATTTCGGTTTGATCCAGAAGCGCCACCGAACAGCTTTCACCAATCTGCTCGGAAAGCTGATCGAGCCACCGCTGGACCAGTTGCGGCAGCGGCAGAGAGGCCAGCCCCGAGGCGCCGGATCTGCGGCGTCAGCGTGAAGTATTTCCCATCATAATCGGCATATCCCTCGCGGGTCAGCGTCAGCAGAACGCGCCGTGCCGTGGCGCGGCCTGGGTGATGGAAAGACGATCGCGCAAGTCGCAGAACTCGGCACGCCCGGTTCGATCGATCCCAACCAGGCGATGCAGGCTGCAAGTTTCTCTGCATCGAAAGCTTCGAGTTGATGCGGCTGCGCTCAGCCGCCGGTTTCCTGATCTCAGAGAGCCTGCTCCCCGGCCAGCTGCGTGAATACATCGACGGAACCCATCTGGCCGCCCTTCAGCGCCACTTCGAGCCCGTCGAGTTCATTGTCGGCTGCAAGTCGGAAGAGCGATGTACCAGGTGTGTTGCCCGGATAAAGCGCAGTAACGGCCAACCCGCCCAGGGCGGTCATGATCCGCCCGGAGGTATCGCCTCCGGCAATCACGGCACGGGTGAGCCCGGTTTTAGCCAGCACACAGCGCGCCACTTGCCCAAGCGCCTCGCCCAGATGTTCCTGCGCCTTTGCGGGGCATGGCCCTGCCGACGGACAAGTTCGCCGAATGCTGCAACCGCGGGGTCATCCGGCCCGGTGGCGCTGAAGATGATCGGCATCCGTCCCCGGTTGAGAATGGCCTTGGCGCTCGCGGTGGCCCGTTGTGATGCGGCCTCGGCCGATCCCGGCAGCAGCTCGTCCGGACGAGATGCGGATGCCCTCAAAACCATGGGCAAGCGCATGGTCGATCTGCGCTGCCGTTGTCGGCGACACCGAGCCTGAAATGACCACCGTCGGACGCGGCTCGGGTCGTGGCGGCGCAGGCGGGGAGGCAAGCATGCCTTTTTTCGGAAATGGGCGACAAGAGCGACCTGAACCCCTTGCGAGCCGATCACGAATCGCCGTTTCCCGCGTTCGCTCCAGATCGCAGCGCCTGTTCTTTCCATATCGGCGGCATTATAGGCATCGAGACAGATGATGCCGTCGATTTCCGGTCGTGTCGTCGCCGAATGAGCGCTGACGGTCTGCAGCATGGTCTGGGCAGCCAGATGGCGTGCGACATCGGCCTCATGCATAGGGGTCACTGGATGGCGGGTCATCACCGGGTGCCGATCGAGACGGTGGACGGCGCCATCAGGGCCGGTCGCGAACAGATTGCCGAAAACCTGATAGCGCCCCATGGAAGGGCAGGCGATAAGGCAATCGACCGACGATTGCGAAAACGCCGTCAGCCCCAACTCGGCGGCGTGGCCGATGGAGCCGACTCCAGGGGCTGAATCGAGCGTCGAACAGGCCTTGTAGGCCACAATCTCGGCGCCCGTAGCCGCGAGCCAGCGATAGGTCGTCGGCAGGTTGGTGTCCATCCATTCGGGCGATTGCGCCCGTGCCGTGCCGGCAAGTCCGATGACGTCGAGCCCTTCGAAGCGAAGCATCTCATCCGCCGTCGGCATCTTGAGAAAGGCCGCGCCGTAAAGCCCGGCGAAGGCGAAGATTTCCAGAACGGCGAGGGTGCCAGTGAAGTCATCGCCATACCAGGCGCAGACCGGCCTGCCATTCGTGAATGCTGTCACGTTACTGCCTCCCAGGCCGCCCGCATTTCGGCCACCCCGCGGCAGGTCCTCCGGGGTGGCCGAGAATGCCGCCGCCTGCGGCGTGAATCAGATCGTCCGCGCCGAGCGCGCGATAGGTCTCGGGCACCTGTTTCGGCGTCTGGCCCGAGGAAAATACCGGCATGATGATTGCCGGTTTTGAGGCGCCAAGCGGTTCGAGGCAGGAGCGGGCCGAGCGGATCACACTCTCATTGCTCTCGCAGAACTTGTTGTCGAGGCCATTCACATGGATATGGTCTGCTCCGGCAAGCCTCCAGAGTTTCGACCATGCCGGAAACGACCAGCCGAGCATCGGATGGCGGCTCAGCGCGCCCCAGCCGGCACGGTGGGCGTGAACCGGCAACGGACTGTCGCGCGAAATCGCCATGAAACCTGAAAGCCCTACAGCATTGAGCGACATCATTATACAGGTACCACCGGCATTGAGCACATGGTCGCGCCGCCGCTTCATATCGTCCAATTCACCAGTGATGTTGAAAGCAAACATCGGCAGTTTTCCGGTGCGCTCGGCATGCCGCTTCAGTCGCCTCATCACGGCATCCACGCGCTCATCGAAGGGACAGGCGGGGCTGTCGGCCTGCAATTCATCGTCCTTGATGAAATCGAGCCCGGCCTCGGCCATGGTTTCGGCAAGGTCGGCCGTCTGTTCGGGGGCAGGCCGACAGACGGCTTGACGATCGTACCGATTAATGGCCGGCCATGCACGCCGGAAAGCCGGCGCGTTCCCTCGATGCCGAAACGCGGTCCCGGTCCGGCTGCGAGAAAAGCCTCCGGCAGGCGGATGTCATCAAGTCTCAGGCCGGAGAAATCCTTCAGTTCAAACAGATTGCCGCCAATCACGATTGAGAGATGCGGCACGGAAAGCCCGACGGTTGCCATTGGCCAGGACAGCGTCACGCGCGCGCGCCGGATCGGCGCGCCTTGGCGCGCGCCCGGCAGCGAGGGTTCGGCGACGGTTTCGAGGATTTCCAGGTTTTCAACCCGTGCTCCGGCGCGTTCCAGCAATTCCGGGGTCTCGCCGGGGACCTTCGTGAAGGTGCCGGAGGATTGCTCGCCAGCCATGGTGGTGGCGACCTTTCCGGTTCGCCCGCCGTTTCGATGATGTAATCGGCTTCGATACGGTCGTTCAAAGCGTATCTCCCTTGTCGATATGAATGGTCGAACCGCTTGCGGCCGAGTCATAGGCCGAAAGCGCCAGCGCCAGCGTCATGAGGTTGTCGGCGCCGGAAGGCTGCGCGGCTGCCCGGCCTGCCATCACCTCGATCACGTGCGTTTGAAAACGGATGACGCTGTCCTGGACGAAATGCCACGGGGCCTCGCCCCAGGCCGGAATTGCGGGCGCTTCATAAAATACCTGCCGCCCGTCCTTTGTGTGCAACGTCAGTTGACCGTCTGCTGCCAGCGCCAGCGTTCCCGTATCGCCCTCGATCCAGGCGAGTGTGCGCGGAAACGGATCGGGATCGATCACCGAGCGGAACGAGCAGTCGCAGATGGTTGTGGTCCCGGTCTCGTGAACCAGCATGGCGGTGAAGGCGTCCTCGCCGCGCACCTTCGGATTGAGACGCTGGCTGTTGCAGGAAATCCGCGTGACATCGCCCATGAAATGGCGCGCGAGATCGAACAGATGAAGCCCCACATCCATGATCGTGAAGCGCTCGATTTCGGCGAGATAAGGCTGGTTGACGTAGTTGTCGAAGCCGTGACGGAAGGAAAAACGGGCGAATTGCAACGCGCCTATTCGGCCCTCATCGACCATTTTCTTTAGCGTTACGAACGGTTTCTGCCAGCGGAAATTTTCGTGGATGATCAGCGTCGCCCCTGCCGCGCGGGCAACCTTGACCATCGCCTGCCCGTCTTCCAGCGCCTCGGCAAACGGCTTCTGGCAGATCACTGTCTGCGCATGCTGCACGGCCTGCGATACCAGCGGGCGATGAGAAGGCGCGGTGGTGGCGATATCAACGAAATCGAGTTTTTCGCCCGCAAACAGAGCCTCCGCATCGTCATAAACGGCGGCGATGCCGAATTCCTTTGCAGCCTGCTCGGCGCGGCCGCGGTCTCGGTCGCAGACAGCAACAAGTTCGGCCTCTTCAAGTCCGCGCCAGGCATGCAGGTGGTTTCGGGCAAAGAAGCCGCAACCGATCAATGCCCCTTTGAAAGATGCCATCATTTATCCTCCGTGTATGTAACGCGCCTCGCCGCCGGATCGACATGCAGCCTGCCAACGGGCCCGCAGAGCGTCATTGCGCCATCGTCATGCCGGACAAGCTCCATCGCAGCGCCCGCAAAGCGGGAAAGGGCCTCGATCAGATCGGCAAGCGGGGTTGGCTTGCCGTTTGCATCATGGAGGCCAAGCGGACCGCGCGGAGCCGCAAGCGCCATCGCCTCGATACCGCAAGCTGCCGCCAGCAGCACCGCACAGGCGGCAAAGGCCGCACCTTCCCCGGTAAAGTGGCGGCCGTCGAAGCCAGCCATGGCTTTAGGGCGGCCATCCATATTGTCGGCCAGACCCGCGCCATACGGGTTTGATCGCATCGGGATCGCCACCAGTCCGAGTCGCTGGGGCCGCTTGCCGGCATGTACCTTTGCCGAGGCGAAAATGTCGGGCAATGCTTCCAATGTCTGGAAGACACTTGCCGTATCCGCCGCATGAACGATCGCGGATGTGCCATAGGTCACGTAGTCGCCTAGCCCTTGGGGCGGCGGGCATCGATTCAACTCGGTGAACAGAGTCAGCATCCCGACCCCAACCCGCGCCTGCGGAAAGGCCCTTGCCGCCGCATTGACGGCGTCTTCCGGCGTGGGGGATCCGGCCACGGCCCCTCCGGCTGATAGCTCTTGAGATAGGCGACCGGCAAAGCGATGACATGACGGGGGCCAGTCCGAGACGCGAGAGCCGTTCAGCAAAGGCGGCGAGTTCCGCTTCCGGATCATTCCCGGTGACATATTCAAGATCGAAGGGCGTATCGCCCGACAGCTCGGCGAAGGCGGAAAGCGCCTCGTCGGAAAACGGGTTGTCCGGTCCTCGCGCAGCAACCAGCCCGAAGGTCGGACCGGTGGCATCGCAATGGCGCCGGGCTCGGCGATCAGCAGCAATTCGGGTAGTCTGACAGCCTGCGATGCGGGCGGTGCGGATGGCGCGGCGGTGTTTGTCGTATCGCGCGAAAGCATAATTGTGACTTCCTGCTCGATCCGCTCGCCAGCCTCAAGCCGCATCGGAACCGGCAGGGAGAGCGGCCGACAGTAGGTCTTGTAGCTGGCGTCGCTCCAGTTGCGCTGGTCCTCCATCTCGAAGACCTCGCCGGAAAACCGGTAGCTGCAGGTAATCGCGCCGATCCTGTGTTCCATGGCGGCAATGTCGCGCGCGGGTTGGGCAGGCGCGATCAGCGCCGGAAAACGGGTAGCGGTCTCGCGGCCATCGGGATGTTTCAGGTGAAGCGGCGCCCCCTTTGGCCTGCGAGCGGATGCAGAAGGCAGAAGCCGGCACGGTTGGCCGCAAAGCCGCGCTCGGCTTGCAGCGAGAAGCGGGCGGTGACCGAGAAGCCATTGCCGTCGCTTTCGAGCCGGATCATCATTTCCTGCCGGGCTTCGCCCTCCGCAAGCCTGGCGGTGCGGGTGTAAAGCCATCCATCCCCCGTTTTCACGAGGTTGGTGGCGATCCCATCTTCCTTCATGGTGCCCCAGGAAGGATCACGGATCGGCGCGCTCAGCCCGCGCAGAATTTCAACGCCGTCGAGCACCAGCGACGTCAGTCCGTTTTCGCTGAAAACGGCGCTCAGATTGCCGTTGTCGTGCTGAATTTCAATGTCCTTCATGATGCGGAACGTTTCCTCAAATCTCGTTTCGGCGCAGCCTGACCGACTTTTTGTTGCATTACTGGCATACTGGTATAATAACAATATAACTGCAAGCCCGATTTCGGGTTACGCAGTTCATCATTGCGAAAGGGAGGAAAGCATGAAGAAATTTATATTGGCCGCAAGCGTTGCGGCTGCGAGCGTTCTGGCCGGCAGCGGGGCCTTTGCAGCAGATGGCAAAAGCATATGTTTCGCCTATCAGACCCTTGAGACCGAATTCTGGGTGGCCGGTCACAAGGCGATAACAAAATCGCTGGCCGACAAAGGCATTGACGTCATCGAGGTCAACGCCAACGAGGATGCAAACCGTCAGCTGGAACAGGTGCGTGATTGCATTACACAGGGTGTCGAGGGCATCATCATCATTCCGCAAGACGGCGAAAGCGTTATCAAAATGATCGCCGAAGCCAACGAGGCCGGCGTTCCCGTTGCTGTCTTCAATCGTCCGCCGAACCCTCCAACCCGAACGATGCGATCGTCGTGGTTGCCGACAATGTCGCGATCGCTGAGGCCGCCGTCGAACATCTGACCAAGGAAGCGCGCGCGCTCGATCTTGACCGTAAGGTGCAGCCTTTGATCATGGTGGGCGCCCTTGCCGATACCAATGCGATCGGTCGCCGCGAGGGCTTCTTCAATGTCATCAACGCCAATCCCGACCTTTACGCCGAACCGATCGAAGTGCCGACCGAGTGGGACGCAACGGTGGCGCTCGCCAATCTCGAAAGCGCGATGCAGGCCAATCCGGATGTCGACGTAATTTTCACTTCGTCCGACTTCCTTTTCCCACAGATTCGCGCTGTCTTGCTGCAGCAGGGGCGCTGGACGCCTTCGGGCAAGGAGGGGCACATGATCCTCGGCGGTCTGGACGGCGACGTCACGGCCTGCAACCTGATCCGCGAGGGGTATGTGGATTCCACCGGCGTACAGGATCTCTTCTTCGAAGCAGATTCAACCGTGGAGGCGCTGCTTGCCGCGATCGAGTCCGGCGACAATACGCCGAACCAGATGATCAACGACAAAGGCTTTGCCTTGACCCAGGATAATGAGCCCGAGCGCCACGCTGATATGTGGGGCTGTGTCCTGGCCGACCAGTAACAAGAGATAGGCGGAGTGCCGACGTTTGAGGAAAGCGGCGCTCCGAACTGGCAATATGCATCTGAATGCCGGGGCGGGAACGATCCGGCCTGGCGATGTGTAGCGCAGGTGGCTTTCGCCATCCGCCGCCTTAAACTGGAGGAGACCCCATGCCCAACCAGACCGCCTCTTCCGGCGGCAAAAGCAGCAACGCCGGGTTTGTCAATGCGGTGCTGAAGTCACAGCATTTCGTGCTCTACGTGACGCTGGCATTCTTTGTTTTGCTGATTCCCTTCATCCCCAGCGTTGCCACGGCCGGCAATCTCTCCAACCTTCTTTCCAATGTCTGGCCGCTGCTGGTCATCGCGATCGGACAGACCTATGTCATGATCGTCGGCGGCATCGATCTCAGCCAGATCGCCGTAATCGCGGTGACCAGCGTGATTGGGGCTGCGGTGATGACGCTCGGCGTCGATCCGCGCATCTTCGAGGGCACGGTGCTTTGGGGAACAATCATCGGGCCTGACGGCGGAATTCTTTCCGGCCATATATGGTCGATGCCCGCAGCCGTGATCGTGATGCTGGTTGTTGGCGGCGCGATCGGCGCGCTGACCGGTTTTCTGATCGCGAGATTCTCCATACCGGCCTTCATGATGTCGCTGATTGCCCTGCTGTTTTTCTCCGCCTTTGCGGTATGGCTGACCCATTCCGAAAACGTCACAAACCTGCCAAGCTCCTTCAGTGTAATTGCCGAGCGCGGCTATGGCGGCTTCCTGTCGTGGTCGGCGCTGATCGCGATTGCGGTGGCCATCATCGCCCATATCGGCCTGTCGCGCACCATTTTTGGCCGTTGGGTCTACGCCACCGGCATGAATCCCGGCGCCTCGACGATTTCCGGCGTGCCGGTGCGCCGCGTCATCATCCTGAGCTTCTTGGTTTCCGGTGTCTGCGCGGCGATTGGCTCGGTGCTCTATTCGGCCAGGCTCGAAATGGGCCGCCCCGCTTTCGGCGATAATATGAACCTTTGCTGGACGTCGTCGGCGCCACGGTCATCGGCGGAACAAGCCTTTTCGGCGGGTCGGGCAAGATACTGTGGACCGTATACGGCGTTCTTTTGTTCACGCTGCTTTCGAACGCGCTCAACCTGATGAACCTGTCATTTTTCGCGGTCTTCATCGTTAAGGGCGGCGTTATTCTATTGGCGGCCTATCTCGATGTCTGGCGGCGGGAGGCGGCGCTCAAATGAACACGGTAGCACGCGAACCGCTTCTGGAATTCAAGGGCCTGGGCAAGAGCTTCTTCGGCGTGCAGGTGGTCAAGGGCGTCGACCTTGCTCTTGCCCCTGGCGAAATCCTGTGCCTTGTCGGCGAAAACGGAGCCGGCAAATCGACCATGATGAACATGCTGGGCGGGGTGCATATTCCCGATGAGGGAAAATGCTGCTGGCTGGCGAACCCTATACGCCGGAAAAGCCCGCGGATGCGAGCGCTGCTGGCATCGCCTTCATTCATCAGGAGCTGAACCTGTTCGGCAATCTTTCCATCGCCGAGAACATATTGCTGAACCGGTTGCCGCATACCGGCAAGCTGCCGATCGTCAACCGCCGGCGGATGCGGCGCGAGGCGGAAGAGGCAATGCGTCAGGTCGGGCTCGATCTTTCCCCAGATACAACGGTCGATACGCTCGCGCCGGGCGAGAAGCAGCTTGTCGAGATTGCCAAGGCGCTGGCGCTTGATGCCCGAATCATTATTCTCGACGAGCCCACGACATCGCTGACGACCCGCGAAACCGAGGTGCTCTTCGCGCTCTTGAAACGGCTGCGCGCCGAAGGTCGGTCGATGATCTATATCAGCCATGTGCTGGCCGACGTCATGGCGCTTGCCGACCAGATCCTTGTTCTACGCGACGGAAGTCGTGTCGATGGCGGGCCTACGGGCGAATTCGATATAGACCGCATGATCCTCAGCATGGTCGGCCGCTCGCTGGAGCAGCTGTTTCCCGAGCGCCACGCCGCAATCGGCGCGCCGGTGCTCGAGGTTGCAAGTCTTGGCCAACCCGGCGTTATTCGCGACATTTCCTTCTCGCTGAAACGGGGCGAGGTGTTGGGCTTTTTCGGCCTGATGGGCGCCGGGCGCTCGAAATGGCGCGCGTTCTCTTCGGTCTGGATCCGCACAGCAGCGGTCACATCAGACTGAACGACGTGGAATTGCCGGATGAAGGCGCGCGCGAGCGGGTGGCGCGTGGTATGGCATTCGTCACCGAGGACCGCCGTCATGAAGGCTTGCTGATGGACAGCTCCATCCGCGACAACATGGCACTTGCAAGCCTCGGCCGGTTTGCAGGCGCCGGCGGCATGGTGAAGGCCGACGCGCTGTCCGATGAAATCGGCGACATGTCGTCCAGATTGCGGCTGCGCACTGGCGATCCCACACTTTCCATTCCGGTTCACAGCCTCTCGGGCGGCAATCAGCAGAAGGTCGTGATCGGCAAATGGGTAATGAACAGGCCCGAGGTGCTGATCATGGATGAGCCGACGCGCGGGATTGATGTCGGCGCAAAATACGAGGTGTTCACGATCATGAACCAGCTCGCGGAAGAGGGTGTCGGCATCCTCTATATCTCCTCCGAACTTGATGAGCTGATCGGCGTTGCCGACCGCATTCTCGTGATGCATCAAGGCATGCTGAACTCGAGCTTCGAACGCGGTCAATTCGACCGCCAGGCCATCCTTTCGGCAGCCTTCGGCGGGAGGACAGTCGCATGAACCTGCATCGGATCACCAATTTCGCGCTTGCCCATGCGCCGGCACTACTGTTCATCGTCATCTTTATGGTGTTCGGGGCGCTGTCCGACCGGTTCCTGCAATTCCAGAGTTTCGAGAACATCGTCAAGCAGGCAAGCTTCATCGGCATTGTCGCGATCGGCATGACCTTCGTAATGCTGACCGGCGGCATTGATCTCTCGGTCGGCACCAACATGTATCTGTCCTCGGTGATTGCCGGCCTTCTGATGCGCGATTTCGGCGTTTCGCCCGCCATCGCCGCCATCGGGGCGATGGCCACCGGGTTTGTCTTCGGCGGCATCAACGCCTTTTTTATCGTCAGGCTCCGAATGGTTCCCTTCATTGTCACGCTCGGCATGCTGGTCGCCGGGCGCGGCGTCGGCCTTCTGCTCACCCAATCCCGTGGCGTGATCTTGCCCAATGATCTCCTGAGCTTCGGCGCGGGCCGCACCTTCGGCCTGCCGAACCCGATCATCGTGTTTCTGTTGGTTGCTGTGCTTGGTCATATCGTGCTGACCAGAACGCGTGTCGGACGTCATATCTATGCCGTGGGCAACGATATCAAGGCGGCGACGCGCGCCGGGATCGCGGTGGGGCGCACGCTCGTTTCGGCCTATCTTGTCTGCGGCGTATGCGCGGCTCTTGGCGGCTTCATTTCGGTGTCACAGCTTGGCATCGTCAATGCCGGCTTCGGCGAATTTTCCGAGCTTTATGCCATCGCGGCCGCGGTGCTGGGCGGCGCGAGCCTGTTCGGCGGGGTCGGCACCGTACTGCCGGGAACGGTGCTCGGCGCGGTGCTGATCCAGATGGTGCAATCCGGCCTCGTTTTTCTGCGGGTAGACATCTATCTTCAGCCGCTGATCCAGTCAGCGATCATCCTACTTGCGGTTGTCATAGATTCCGTGCGCAACCGGATGATCACCCTCAGAAGCCGGCGCAAGATCCGCGTTGACGAGGAATAGTGCCGTCAGGCCGGATCATCAAAAGCACGGTAAAGCGTGTTGGCGCGGGACAAATGGTGGCGCATTGCCTGGTCCGCCGCTTCGCCGTCGCCTGCTTCTATGGCGGCGATGATTGCGCGGTGTTCCTCAAGCGTCACGTTTTCAAGGCCGGTGGTCCTCACCGCCACCGGGTGGAACCGTTTGAGCCAGGCGAAAATCGCCCGCACCACCGAAGCCATAAGCAGATTGCCGGAAACCTCGGCAAGCCGTCCGTGAAAGACACCATCCATTTCCATAAAGCGCGGCGTTTCTCCGGTAAGCTCGGCCTGTTGTGCCACGATCGCCTTCAGTTCGGTGACGTCGGCTGCCGTGGCCTTTTCGGCCGCGATGCGGGCGAGCTGGGCTTCCATCAGTAGCCGCGCTTCCTTCAGTTGCGCCAGAACATTCGAATCATAGGTCAGCACATGGTGCATGGTCAGTGCAAGCTGCTCGGCAAGCAGATCAAGCTGAGGTTCGGCGACACGGGGGCGTTCGCCATGTCGGACTTGTATGAGACCGAGGTTCTGGAGCGATTGCATCGCCTCGCGGATTGCCGGTCGGCCAACACCCAGCGTTTCCATAAGTTCGCGCTCGGAAGGCAGCGGTGCGCCGGGGGCAGGTGCCCCTCCTCAATTTCCGCCAGCAGCCGCTCACGCACTTCGTCGGACAGTTTTTTCTTCCGAATTATTTCTTTTTCAAGTCGCAGACTCCGGTCCAGTGAAGCGATTTGGCTATCTTAGCAGAAGTTCAACAGATTATACCAGATTGACTTGTCACATGATTTCTCCTACTGGTATACTCAGTATATGGTAAAATCACCTAGCAGGAGGAAATTTCATGCATTCAGTCGCCGTTTTCGGTGCGGGCGGAAAGATGGGCTTTCGCGTCACCCGCAAGATCAGGGACGCCGGTTACGAACTTAGGGCTGTCGAAGTGAGCGAGGCCGGCCGCACCCGTCTCGCCGAGGCGGGAATCGAAACTGTCGAGCAGGACGCTGCCCTTGCGGGTGCGAAAGTGGTCGTCCTGGCACTCCCCGACTCGCTGATTGGCCCGGTTTCCGGCAAAATCGTGCCGCAACTTGATGCCGGCACCATTGTCGTCATTCTGGATGCCGCAGCCCCTATGCCGGGGTTCTGCCGCAACGCGAAGACATCACCTATTTCCTTGGCCACCCCTGCCATCCCCGCTTTACGCCGACCTTGCCGATTCCGAACAACGCCGCGATGTTCATGGTGGCGTCGCGCCGCAGTCGATCATTTGCGCGCTGATGCAGGGACCGGAGGCGCATTACGCGATCGGCCGGGAGATCTGCGAGACCATGTGGTCGCCAATCCTGCGGGTGCACCGTGTGACGACCGAGCAGCTTGCGATCCTTGAACCAGGGCTTTCGGAAATGATTGCCATGCCCTTTGTCGACGTGATGATCGAGGCGGTGGAGCTATGCGCGAGCCGCTATGGCATCCCGCGTGAAGCGGCATTCGATTTCATGATCGGCCATCTCAATGTCGAAATCTCGATGTGGTTCGGCTTCACCCCGAAAGTCCCATCCGATGCCGCGCTCCGCCTGATGCGCTTTGCCCGCGGCATCGTCGTGCGCGAAAACTGGGACCGCGCGCTCGATCCCAAGGTCGTGCGCGAAGCTTCCGAACTGATCGTCAACGGCTGATAGATGTGAACTCCGGCGGAACCTGAGCAAGGGGCGGCGCTGCACGGCGCGCCGTCCTTCGTCATCAAAGGCCCGATGTAGGTCACCGGAACGTCGAGTATCGGCTCCCTTGCCGTACGCATTTTGGGCAACCGAGCACTCTATTTGCAACATATGCCCCACACGGAATATTATGCATTCTCCGGCAATGCCCCTTTCGCCGGCTTTCCAAGCGAAGGCGATAGCGACCGACACACGGGACAACATTAGCAATCGTAATCAGCTTGCGTGCGAAGGCGACGATGACGAGCTTGTGGGGTTTTCCACGTTCCTTGAGGTGTTTGGCAAGGGGCTTCATCGTCGGGCTATGGCACGCAGCAGCGAGTGCAGCCTGAAAAAGAACATGTCGCAGCGCTCACCGGCCTCCCGTGGTCATCCGGCCAAGTTCAGGCATCTCAGCGATCAGCATGCTGCCGAAACCGGGCCAATCCCGGGATGGACCGCAAAAGCCGCGCTTTCGCAGCCATCTGTTCTTCCTGAGCAATAAGGATTTCAATACGGCTCTCGAGGCCGGCGAAATGATCGTCGAGCGCGGCCTTGAGAGCTTTACCCAACGCTCCGAATGGTGTTGTCACATTAACTCACCCAGTCTGCCCGTTTGGGAACGGATGAGAGATCAAGCTGCGTTTGCTGCAATTTCCCTGCATCGAACGCTTTGAGCCGATGGTAGCGGATTGTTTGTGCAGCGCGGCGGCGGGCTGGAACTGAAAAGCAATTGCGGCTAACGGAGTGCATGGCGACGAACCGTTGCAATGCTCCCGGTGACCGGTGGCCTTGCATGGTTCGTTCCCGTTTTCGAAACGGCACATGTCTGTTCTCGGCCCTATTGTTGAGACCCTTGTGCGACCAGCAATCGAGGCCGGGTGCCACGTCCGCCTTCGCCGCACCGTACCAGCGCAGTTTATCGGTGATGATCCGCTTTGGAACAAAGCCATACTGATCCACCGCACGCCAGAGCCGGAACTTCTCTCCAGCGCATTTCACAACGACCTCGTCCAGACGCCAAACATCGCCAGGGCGCGCCTGTCGTTGCCGCAGATTGCAGGCAATCCGAGGTCCGAGCTTGGCGATCCAACGGCGGATTGTCTCATAGGAAACGTCGATCCCACGCTCAAGCAGCATTTCCTCAACTTCGCGCAGGCTCAGATTGAACCACAGGTTAAGCGACAGCCGGGGATGCGGTCGAGTTCGGTGACATCGCAAACAACTGTGTTGACTTGCGGCAGTCGTTCCAACAGGCACGCCCCCGGCAGACTGTGACCGGATGGTGCCATGACCGTGTGGGTGATCTCACATTGTTGGTGACGACTCACGTCGGGTGAATAACCGTCATGCGGAACGGGCCTGCATTTTGCCGGGCACATGCGACCGCCTCGTTTGCGTCATCAAGCCGGAAGGCATCGAAGGCGAACTGGTCGAGGGAAGAAAGCCACCTTCGGCCAGTCTGATCATGTTCGGCACGGCATGGCGCGGATACATCCATTGGCCTCGGATCGTAATATTGTTGCGCATCAGATGGCGATAGGGCAGATCAAGGCTTACGCCCGAGCCGCCCATCAAGACGACAGTGCCGCCGGGACGCACCGCCATTGCCGCGGCGCGGATGGGTGATGCGTCCGCCGCCAGCGGGGCAGGATGTCGAGGACGCAATCGATCAGTCCGGCGGCTGCAGCCATGTTGCGGCGATCCTCGTCTTCGTCTCCGGTCAATTGAACCGTACGCACCCGATTGCCAAACCGCGCAGAAAGATCGGAGAGAATTGCGGCATTTCGCCCGGGGGCGACAACGGTGACCGCGCCCATTGCCAGCGCCACGGCCACGGCCGCACTGCCAAAATGACCGGTCGCACCGCTGATCAGCGCCGTCTGCCCCGGGCGAAGCCCGCTTGCCAGCAGGCCACCATAGGGAACGAGGAACGAGCCGAGCGCGCACCACCTTGTCGGGTCATCGTCCGCGCCAAGGGCGATGCGGCTTGCGCATTCCATCGGCATCAGCATCTGCGTGGCGAAGGCGCCATGGTGAAAATGCTTCTGGAGAGCCTGCGCGCCGACACTCGGAGCGGCCCAGCCCTGCAGGAGAATATCGGGCGTTTCGGCGTCATCACGGGCCCGGAACGTCGGGTCGCAATAGACCCAGTCTCCGACCTTCAGACGCGTCGCATCCGGCCCGATCGACCGGATACGACCGACGGCGCCGCAGCCGGGAATGATCGGCAGTTGCAGGCCGTGTGGGCGGCTGTTGGCAAACACCTCATCGGAATAGGGTAGAACCGGCACTGCATGAATATCGGCAACGAGTTCGCCGGCGGCGGGGACCGGGTCCGGACATGTCTCGATCGCGAGCGGCATGGAGAATTGACGGAGGACTGCGGCTTTCATTTCATACCTCTTTGCAAATTGTCGCACCAAAACAGCATGTCTTGGCCAGGCAAAGACGAACTGGTATTATCCTAGCATTATGGAAACACATGGGAACAAGGCACTCGGCGACTTCCTGCGGGCGCGCCGGGCTCGACTTTCGGCGGAGACGCTGGGATTGAAGACGAACCGCCGGCGACGTACGGAGGGATTGCGTCGGGAAGAAGTCGCGGAGCGCGCCGACATCGGGATCGATTGGTATATTCGCCTGGAGCAAGGACGGGCGATCTCGCCCTCCATCGCGACGGTAGATGCACTGGCACGCGCGCTCTGCCTCGATGAAACAGACCATGCCCATTTGCGGGCGCTGGCACGTTTGAAATCTCGACAGCAATTTGCGCCTGAAGAGGTCAGCGCCGACGTCAGCGTTGTGGTGCGGTCCCTACGCGAACCGGCCTATATCATGGGTCAAAGATGGGACGTGCTGTGCTGGAACGAGGCCACGGCATCACTCTTTGTCGATTTCGCCCGCATACCCGAAACGGAACGCAACATCCTTCATTTCATGTTCCTTGACGGGAAAGCGAAAGCCCTGTTCGGCTGTGGCTGGACAGCGCAGGCCCGTCGAATGGTTGCGCAATTCAGAGCAAACCACGACCTCTGGTCCGGCGATCCGGCGTTTCAGAACCTTGTCGGCGTACTGACCGATGGCAGTCCGGAATTCTCCGGCTGGTGGCGCGCCCATGACGTCGGGTTCCCGGAAGCGGGCGCCAAAACCCTCTACGACGGCGCCAAGCAGCGCGCCTTTCACCATGCGAGCTTTCTGGTCAGCGACAATCCTGCACTGAGGCTGGTGATCTATACCAGCCTGTCTGACGATGCAGATCACCGGATGGAGAAGAGCTAGAGATCACGCTTGCCGATGTCGGTCTGATAGACCTCCAGTTCGGCCATCATCCGGTCTACGTTGCCAAGGGTGACAACCCCTGCCTCGCCGACTTTCTCTCCGGCGCGGATATGGATAGCCAGCACCGTGCCGGCTTGAGGCGCGACAATCCTTGCCCCGGCAATATCTAGAATGGCCCGATCGAGCCTGGCGCGCGCCACGTCCACATTGCGCTGCGCCAATACGATGTCGGCCTGTGTGCCTTCCTCCACGCCGGCATATCGTTCGAGGAGCGCTGTCATCCGATCAATTTCTGCTGAAGCCTGAGCGGCAGTCGATTGCGCCTGGTCCAGTTGTATCTGCGTGCTCAAGTTTTTTCGGAGAGCTTTGTCATCCGTGCAAGCTCCTGCTTTGCAAGCATAAGGGCAGCCTCGGCGCGTGTCTGATTGGCGCGGGCTTCCCGGTAACTCGCAAGCATGGCGGCGCGGGCCTGTTCCAATGTCGCCTGCTGCGCGGCAAGCTCGGACTCCGCGCTCGATTTCTGGGCGAGAAGTTGCGGCAGATTATCGCGTTCCGCGATCACCTGCCCGGCTTCGACCCGCTCACCTTCCGCCACGAGCAGCCGCGCAACGCGTGCATCGCCAGCCCCGCTCGGCAAGGCCAGTGCCACGATGTCGCCAAGCGGAAGCAGGCGACCAAGGGCGACGACATCCAGAGGCTCTGCAGCGGCAGATACCGGAGCTTCTTTCGTTGTTGATTGCGCGGTTTCGCTGTCGCCTCCGCGTCCTGCAATTTGGCGGAAGACACCCAAAACTGCCGGCTGGAGGCAGGCGCCAATAATGGTGCCGGCCAAAGCGCTGCCGCCATCCGCAATCGTGGCCTGGAACGCGGTGATCCGTCATTCGCCATAAGCCCTTGATCCGATAGCGGGACCTTCCTGCTGATCATCAGCGGCAAGGCGGTATCGTTGTTGTCATCGACCACCGCGTCCCCCGACAGTTCGGGACACGAGACCTTGCCACTGCCTGGCATGGGCAACACGGCAAAGCACGTCCTTGGTCGCTGCTGCCGGGTCTTTCGGCATCGCAAAGGCGCGCCAGGCAATGTAGCCGTCCGGGCGGATCAACGACGCACCGGATGGGCCGATACCAAAGGCCCGCGTAAAGGCATCGGGTTCAACATCCGCAACAGAAGGGGCCGCGATCCCCGCAAACGCCAATTCGGCCCTCGCAAGCGCATCAGCGGAGATACTGTCGGGCGCCAACGGCTGAAGCTGGCGAAGGCTCATGGATTTGCTTCTCCGGTAATCCGGATGATCCATCATCTCCGGGAAAATTGATGCAAGCGCGGAGCTGCGCTGTGGATCGGCGGCAATCCATTCGATCGGCAAATCAAGTACATTGCTGGTTGCTGATGGCGTCGGATCTCGCAACCGCCCCGCCAATCAGGACACATTCAAGCTTGAGTTCCAGGCTATCGACTGCAGCCTGCGCAGCCGCGAGCCAGCACGTGTCTTCGGTCAGCATCACCCAGCCGGACTGCACCAGATCCAGTGTGGAGATCCGTGCGCCACCCACTGCAACCCAGACATGGGGCGCCCGCGTGCCCGGCTGGCCATTCCACTGATCGGGCCGCAAGGCTGGCGGTAATTCGTCGCTGGCGTCCATCACGGCAGACGAGCGGTACAACTGGCCCAGCTCCATCGCCTCGTCCTCGATCACAGGCACTTCCACGTCCGATTCCGTCGCGAACCGGCGGTAGTCCGGTCTTGCGAAAATTTGTCCGTGCCGAAGCCAGGCGATCGGCCGGCGTTCGGCATCATAGGTATCCAGCAGGTCCGGATCTCGATACTCCCGAAACCACGCAGGCGATTTTCCAGGCAAGGTTGTGGGCATCCTCGATGCCGGTATTGGCACCATAGCCGCCGCGCGCGGGGTAACGTATGAGCAGCGTCGCCGGCGAGAAATACGCGGCCGGACGTGAAGCGATCTGCTATCAACGCACTGAGTTCCCACCGGCCCGTGGTGATGATCTCCACCGGCAGATCGGTCCGGCCTATGGCCTTCTCTATCAGCGTTACCAGGCCCGGCCCGTCCTGGTCCTGTTCGTCGGGAAACATCAAAAGCCAGCGACCGTCCCGGTAAGTTGTCAGCATTCCCGCGAAGTCGGGCTGCTCGATCTCGAACTGGCTGATGCCGGATTGCAGATATTGCTCCAGCGGCGCACGAAACAGCACGCTTCGTACCGTGTGAAGCAGACCGCGCCCGTCTTGCCCGATGCCCAGCGCCTGACGGATAGGACTGGAGTGCCCGTCCGCCGCGATCATGTAGTCCGCCCTCAGCGTATATTCGCGACCGTCACGGTGCAGCAGGGCGGTTACCCCATCGGCATCCTGATTGAAGGAACGAAGTTCGGTCGACATCCTGACATCGGCGCCCAGCTCCGCGGCTCTGGCCCTGAGAATAGGCTCGAGGCGATCCTGGGCCAGCGTCGCGCCGGTGCAGATCGAGTATTCGATGCCGGCCGGGGCCTGCTCCGCGGCCTCGCCGTCAGGTCCGGCCGGGGTCCATGCGATCTCATCATCTGCCCAACGGCCAGCCAGGCTCTCGACCTTCAACCGGCGGGGGCCCCGGAGCCAGCTGGCGCCTGGGGAATTCGCGCGCCGAGGCCGACGGCACGGTAGAGCTCCATCGTACGCGTTGTGAAACCGAACGCGCGGGGGTGCGGCGAGCTGTCGGCATGGCGCTCGACCAGCAAGCACTGAACGCCGCGCGCAGCGAGGAAGACCGCCGCCGACAGCCCCACAATTCCACCGCCGACCACCAAGACCTTCGTTGCTTCATTCGTCACGTGGGCAGACCTTTCGCCATCCAAGCTGCATATTTGCAGAAATTTACGGCGTACACATATATACACTGTAAATAATTACTGTAAAGCTGGTTTGGAGCAGCTCTGGCCGCGCCTTCCACCCGACTTGAACGGATGCAGGCCCGTTTGAAAGCGCGGTGTCTGCGATGCCTTCAAACCGGGGCGCCCTGGCCGGCAGCAATGGAAGGCGTTGACCAGAGATGATACAAAATGAAATGATCGTCATGGCAAGCAAGCCGATACCGAAATGCAACCCGGCAGACAGGTGAAACAAATTCGAGCATGACAAGACGGCCGAAGAAGACTGACCTCGAAAACCTGTCGATTTGGGAACGACCGGAGCCGGTCAGCCGCCCCGCGCCCGTTGCATTGAGCCGGGACATGATCGTTCGGGCTGCTGTGGCCATCGCGGACGAAAAAGGCATGGACGCGGTTTCTCTTCGAAGCGTCGGCGGAGCGATGAAGGCCGTCCCGATGCGGCTCTATCGCTACATCGCGACGAAAGAGGAACTCGTCGACCTGATGATTGATCACGTCTATGGAGAGACGCATATCGGCGGGCCGGATTCGGTTGACTGGCGAGACGCACTGAAGGCCTTTGCGTTTCGGACACGGGAGGTGGCGCTTCGGCATCTTTGGTTCGCCGCTTTACTGGGCGGGCGCCGTCATCACCGTGGACCGAACGCGCTGGCTCATTTCGAGACGGCGCTCGCCGCGCTCAGCAAGGTGCGGGGCTTCGAGGACATCAACATCATCGTCAAGGCGATGAGGACCGTTCAGGCCTATGTCATCGGGGCCATTCAGCATGAGGTCAGCGAAATCCGCCTGGGGGCAGAGACAGGCCTGAACAAGGCAGAATGGCAACAGGCGAACTGGTCAAGCGCAGAACGAATGATCAATTCCGGCCGTTTCCCTACACTGTCCCGTTTCGTTCTGGAGGCCGACGACGTCCCGGCAGAGACATTGTTCAAAACCGGCCTCGATTGCGTCCTCGATGGAATAGAAAAGGGAATAGGCAATCCGCAGGACGCCGATTGAAACAGGTTCGATCACGGCGCGAAACCACAAGCCGGATCAATAGGCTGGGGCGGTCTGGGGCACATCCGTTTTCTGTACCGATTTGTCGGTCCATGACGGCGGCGGACCGATCTGCGTGCTCTGCCCCTGAAAACCGGATCGTTTGAAGTTAGAGTTTTCCGCGGTATTTTCCCGGCCGGGAGAAGGAGTGGAAGAGATGAAGGCATCGAGGTTTTCGGACGCCCAGAATGCGTTTATTCTCAAGCAGGGCGATGACGGTGTGCCTGTGGCTGAGATCTGCCGCAAGGCTGGGATCAGCCAGGCGACCTATTTCAACTGGAAGAAAAATATGCGGGCCTGCTGCCTGACGAGATGCGCCGGCTGAAGGCTTTGGAAGATGAGAACTCCGGGCTGAAACGGATCGTGGCGGACCTGACGCTGGACCGCGAGATGCTTCAGGATGTCATTCGCCGAAAGCTCTAAGGCCTGCCCGGACGCGCAAGCTCGTGGATGGGATACTGGTGGATTGGGGCGTGTCGATCCAGACGAGCCTGCAAGGTTTTGACGTTCGACACCTCGACCTACCATTACAAATCCCGCCGCATCGGTCAGGCCGCTCTTGAAAGGCGTATCAAGGAGATATGCGAGACACGCGTCCGGTTTGGCTATCGCCGTGTTCACGTGCTCCTTCGACGAGAAGGCTGGACGGTCAATATCAAGAAGACCCGCAGAATTTACAAGGCGTTAGGGCTTCAGCTCAGGAACAAGAACCCGAAACGCCGGGTGAAGGCAAAGCTGCGCGAGGACCGCCAGGAGGCCATAGGGCCGAACGATATCTGGGCTATGGACTTTGTTCACGACCAGCTCGCGGCGGGCAAGAAACTGCGGATCCTGACCATTGTGGATATCCATTCCCGCTTCAGCCTGGCGACCGACCCGCGCTTTGCCTATCGCGGTGAAGATGTGGTGCACACCCTGGAACGGATCTGCAGGAAAGGCGGTTATCCGAAGACGATACGGGTCGATAACGTCCTATGTCGAGAAAATCTGGCTGCTTAGGTCAGCAGGTCATAGGGCATCCGGTGTCCCGGGTGCCTTGTTAAGATTGCCCAGACGGGCTCTGCCGTCAAGAAATGATCTCTTCCATGAGCCAAACACAGGGTACGCGCGATGGCGGCCCTCACCGTCCTTAATACGAGATCCCAATTCCCAAGCAGAAGGCCCGAACATTATCTACGAGGTCAGATGCCTGCCTCCACGGCTCGTGTCAGAAAGAGGTCCTTCCGCCTGGGCTCACCCCTCGAAGAAGGGGCGATAGGGTTCGCCGTGTTTAACTACGGCGTGTACGGTGCGCGCCATCTTTGCCGCGATCGCGGTGTAAGCCTTGCGACGCAGATGAGCGTTGTGTCGATCTTTCGAGATGTAGCGTTCGAACTTGTCACGAAAGCTGTTGGTCCGCTTGAGAACGGCAGTCTGGCCGGCCATCCAGAGCGTACGACGCAGGCGGGCGTTGCCGTACTTCGATATCCGGCTTTGACCGCGGAACATGCCAGACTGCACAGTGGCGAGGTCCATGCCGCAGAACTTCAGGAATTGCCGGTGATGTCGGAACCGGCGCAGGTCACCTGCCTCGGCCAGAATGGTCATGGCGTTGATCGGACCGATTCCGGGAATGGTTGTCAGCAACTGATAGTCCGGCAGCTCGACTGCCCTGGCCTCGATCTCGTTGCGTTGGCGGACAAGGCTTCTGCCCTCGGCAAGGACAAGGCGGAACATGCGCACGGCGTCGGAGCCCGCATGTACGGGCAATCCAACAGAGATTTCGGCCGTGGCGTAAATGTCTGAAAGCAGGCGCTCTTTGGAGACCTTCTTGCCAACCACCTGCCAGGTGTCTGCGATGAAGGCTTCCTGGTTCATGGTCGTAATCATCGTCGGTGTTGGATACTTCTCGATGAATGCCAGGAGCCAGTCGGTCCGAGAGCTTCGATGAAACCGCTCAGCCTCGGGGAAGTAGAGTGGCAGGTAATGCGTCAGGATGCGGTGCCAAAGCTCGGTCTTCGAGCGTGAGACGATCTCGTGGGTCTTCGAGAGCTCCTGAATGTCCGCTGTCCCGACGACCAGGGGATCATGGAAAAACTGCACTGCTCCGATCTCGAGCATGTGCAGGATAACCTGAGCATCCTTCGGGTCATTCTTGTCCCAGCTGTTGTGCAGGGCCTCCCGCGTCCGGGCGAGGCCGACAGAAGAGACGAGCTTCAGCTCAAACCCATACTGGCCGAGATGGTGCGCCAGTGGCCGGTGATAGTTACCGGTCACCTCGAACCCGATCCGCACCGGGAGATCGTAGCTGGCTAGGGCCGCAGACAGTCTTCTGAAGTCCTCGAGCGTATTGGTGACCGTCATGCGCCGGCGGCGCTTCTTGCCCGGAATTCCGATCAGAACCTCGTGGCGATTCTTGGAAATGTCGATGGCGACCAGCAAGGTCGCGGGGGTAGTATGGTGAATGGTCATAGCCTGTCTCCTCAGCGGTGTGGTTCAGCAAAACCACTGTTGAGACCTGGGACCGGTTATGGCCACCCACTATGCTATTTGGGGCTCCGCGGTTGGCCATAACCTATCGACAGCACTTCTTCCCGACGTGCTATGGCAGCGAATTTATCTCCCGCGACCTCGATCTGTGGGCCTATGTGAACATAGGTCACACTGGACTTCTCGCGGCCTGACAAGCCGACCGACAACGGCTTCATCGAAGCCTTCAACAGCAAGCTGCGTGCGGAATGCCTGAACGCGAACTGGTTCATGAGCCTTGCGGATGCGCGCGAAAAGTTGGAGGATTGGCGTAGACACTTGTATGAAGCGTATTTTGTCAAGCCATTGAAATTCTCTTCTGCTGCAGTCGGTTGAGCTTGTTGGTTTGGGTCTGCATTCGTTTGGCTGATCTGGCACCGTTGGTGCCTCCACTTGTATCCGGTCGGAGCCTCGCTCCCCACCATAATCCCGATCCACGGTGGCCAAACGGCTGCTGGCAAGCGCAGTACCAAACTACAACTCGGCGTATGGTTGGTTGCCCTATCTACGCACGGTATCCGCACTTGCCTTCAACTGCCCGTCGGCAGATGAGATGATTTAATTGGCGGTTATTTTTGCTCCCTCTGGGATAATGCCATCCTCGATGAACCTCCAAAATGCAATTGCCAGTTTGCGAGCCAACGCAACAATACCAACTTTTCCAGATCGGCTTCCGTGCCCTGAGAAACGAGACTGGTACCATTGGGTCAACCGGCTTTCTGGCTGATATTTGAGCCAGCACCACGCCAGTTCGATAAGCATGACACGAGCCTGCTTGTTTCCCGCTTTGCTGATACCCTGGTCTCTGGAAACTTCTCCACTGCTATAGGGGCTTGGAGCTAACCCGAGATAAGACGCCAAATGCTTTCGATTCTTGAAGCTTCGATGGAAAACTTCGCCAACAAGCTGAACGGCTCCCACTTCTCCGATTCCGGCAAGCCGCTTTAGGGTCCTGATCTTTTGAACATTACTGACACCGTTTGCAGCGCTGCACACTTCCATGCGCTCCCGTTCAAGAGCTTTGAGCTGAGCGTTGACAAGATCAAGACGTTCAAGCTGACGGCACAACTCTCTGCGAATGAACGAACCTAATTCTCGCCCGTCACCGGTGCGGGTCCTCAATAGCCAGTCTTTCCATCGCCCGCCCCAGAGACCCGGAACTGATCGAATTCCATGCAGGATCAAAAGCGCGCGTATGCGATTGATGTGTCGAGTACGCTCCTTCTTCAATTACGTTCGTTCGCGCGACAGGCGCTTGGCATCTTCCTCGTCCACGCTTGGTAGACGAACAGGGCGGCAAACCGATTTGTCGCCGAGGGTGTAGGCCTTCAATGTGAATACCATGGCCTCAACATCAATTCGGTCCGTCTTTGCCCTACGTCCACGTCGTGAAACCAGGAAACTTGAAGGGTCGAGGATCAACGTGTCGATATCACGATCGATTAGAAATCGTGCCAGCCAGAAGCCGTCATAGCCTGCCTCGAAACATACCCGAAGGGTATGTGAGCAACGCTCTGGACCGGTTTCCATTTGGCATTTGCTGGCAATCTTTGACAGCGCCTCCAGTAGAGCGTCGGTGTCGCCACCTGCGACATTCTGCGTTTGCACCTTTTTTGAGCCAGGTAAAAGATAGCCAATTAGCCAGCTTCTCTGGCTGAGCTCCAGCGCCACATAGCAGTGTTCAACGTAATCGGTATCCATCGTATTCCTCCTCTTCAAAGCGGAGGTCGATTATCAGGCTCCGCGGTGAGCCTGCATAGGATCTACAATGAGGACCGTCCTCATTCGGCGATCGGATACAATGTCCCGATCGCGTTGCATAATCCCGGTGGCGCTGCCAGCCTGCCATCGTGATCATAGCCGGAAAACCCAACATCCGGCGGTCCAATAAATGGGCGCAGTGTAGATGCATGGGGAGCAGGTCACCACTTATCTCGCCTGTTCAGTTTTCCCGAGCCACTTCAGAAAGGCTACAAAAACATACACTCCCGAAGGGGGCCCTCGGGAGGGTTGGAATCGGTGGTTGCGGGGGCAGGACTTGGACACTGTTTTGCTGGAACGTGTAGATAACCACCACCTTGCCACGCAAGTGTCCCCGGAATGACGCCTGCCGGTACAGCGTTGCAGCGCGCGCGATCGGCGTGGCTAGTGCGGGCCGACCCGTCCTGGTACTCGTAGGTCTCCCTTATCTCTTGAAGCATGAGCATACGTCTGACAAGCAGGTGTCGGAGACGCCGACAAGATTTATGGCTGATGGAGCCGTTGTTATAGAGGGCGTTGGCAGCGTCCACATTTTCCGTGCTTCGTGCGGAAGGATCGTTCTTGAGCAACGGACAAGCGGCACGATCAACCGTTGATTTTGGCGAGGCGGAACTCGTGTTCTACTACATGATAGCCTGCGGAAAGCTCCAGCCGCAGACCGGGGATGCGGGTTCGCGGTGAGAGCATGTTGGTGTTGGTGCGGCTACTGTCGATTTTCGCGCGTGGCAGGTCACCCCGCGCGGAGATCGCGGAGACCGCGTTTTCTCCCTTCAGAACCAGCGCCATTTCAGCGTCGCCGTCCAGCCTTTCTGCCTCCTGATACCACTGATTCACGGCAAAGCCAGTTTCGACGAGACTTGCCGGCCGGTCCAGAACAAAACGGTGCTCGCGGGTAAACCGACCATCGCCGATAATAGTGATTGTCGTTTCGACCTCCTGCAATCCGCTTCTCCAACGCACTGAAAGCGTTTCGCGGTCAACGGAAACCGAAAGGTTCTGCTGCCGCATCTGCCAGTTGGCACCGCCATCGAAGCTGAAAGCCAGAATATTGTCGCCGAATTGGTTCATATCGGCATATTGGAGCGCGCCGACGTCAAAACCGCAAAGCGTCGAATAGGCAAACTTGTTGTATTTGTCGATCTGCAGCCATCGGTGGATCGGTGCGGCAAAATGAGCGATGGCGTGGCCGCCGGTCCGCTGAACAAGCGTGTCGCATCCTGGCATGGGGTAGACCTTGCGCGGCGCGTCAAGCGGTTCTTCTTCCGCCTGCCAGAAATCCGCGTCCTCCGACATCGCCAGCGGCATAAAGGCTTTCAGCGCCCAGTATGGCGACGTCGGCGAATTATACTCCTCGCAAACACCGAGGTTCGGATAGGCATAGCCGCGCGAAAGCACGCCGTCCGGCCGGAAAATCGGACGCTTTCGCCAAAGCCGCAGCTGCCGCGCCCACAGCCCCTTGATCTGGCCAACCGGAAGCGGCCGCTCGCCGCTGAGCGCCAGCATGCCCCAGAAACCCGCAGTGGCGAAACGATAGGTCAGCGAACGACCCTCGATCATCGCCTCGCCGTTTTCGGCAAACCAGTGCGCAAAGGGTTCGGCAAAGACGCGAGCGCGGGTGCGGAAGAGATCTGAAAATTCATCCCCTGCGTCACCCTTGAGCCAGGCGTAGAGCAGCCCGTAGAAATGCATCGCGAAGCCGCCATAGTGATCGATCGCGCCGGAGCCGCCATCGCCATACCAGCCATCGACCCGGTACCAGTCGGCGAGTTGGCGGAGGTTGCGTATCTCCACCGCGTCATCGACAAGATCGCTGCGCCCGGCCCTGCGCAGCCCTTCCTGAACCAGCACGGTGAAAAACAGCCAGTTGTTCTGTGAAAGGACACGCTTCTGGATGTCGGCGAGCCAGACGGCAAGATTTTCCTTCACACGCGAGGGCAGCGGTGCCCACCCTTCGGAGGGAAACGCGGCCAGAAGAAAGCCGATCGCCGCCATCTCGACCGAACGTTGATCCATATCTCCCACCGCGCCCCAGTAGCGGGGGAGTCGGGATCGGTGCCTTCTGCGAGCGCATTTCGGAAGACCTGCCAGTGACCGAACGCACCACCGCCCAGTCCATAGGGAACAAGACCCCAGAACGGCCGCGCCACGCCTTCGAGCGAGGCCGCCCGCATATCGAATTTCGCCGCACCTTCCTCCAGATCGATGGCAGCACCACCGGCTTCAAGATGCGGCAAGAGCTGCATGACAAGGACTTCGAGAGCGCGCTGAAAATCGGCGCGGGATGTCATCGGGTTGTCGGAAAAACCTTTGAGCAGAAGAGACATGACGGATCACCGGAAATACGGGAGAAGACCTTGGCGGGCCAAGCCCGCCAGCGCACCGATATCAAACGCCGAACAGACGCGGCAACGTCAGCGACAGGGCCGGCACGAAGGTGATCAGCAGGAGCCCGAGGATCTGGACCAGAAAGATCGGCAAAAGCGGCCCCACAACCTTGGTGATCTTTTCACCCGACACGCTGCATGACACGAAGAGTACGGTTCCGACCGGCGGCGTGACGACGCCCATCGACAGATTATAGACCATCAGCACGCCGAAATGGACGGGATCGACGCCCATTGCAGTGACGACGGGATAGAAGATGGGGGTGAAGATCAATTGCGCCGGTGCCATGTCCATGAACACGCCGACGATCAGAAGCGCCACATTGATCAGCAACAGGATAACGTATTTGTTGTCGCTGAGACTGGTCAGCATCTCGCCGATCGTGTCGGGGATCGAGGCAAAGGTCATGCTCCAGCTCATCAGGTTCGAGCAGGCGATCAGGAACAGGATGATACCGGTCGCCGCAGCCGTTTCGATCAGAACCTTAAGCAGGGTCTTCGGCGTCAGGCTGCGATAGAAAAGCGCCAGGATGAAGCTGTAGAGCACCGCAATGCCAGAGCCTTCCGTCGCGGTAAAGACGCCCATGACGATGCCGCCGATAACCACGACCACAAGCATGAGGCTGGGTGCCGCCCGCAGGAAGGTGCGGGACACCTCGCTCATGCGGAAAGGGCTCTTGTCGGTCGCATATTTCCGCTTTTTCGCGTAGATGTAGGCGACTATCATGACCGTAGCACCCATGATGATGCCCGGGACATAGCCTGCAAGAAACAGGGCGACAATCGAGGCGCTGCCGCCGGTAATCAGCGAATAGACGATCAGCGCGCCCGATGGCGGGATCAGCATGCCGCATGGAGCCGATGCCGCATTCACCGCCGTGGTGATCGGCATGTCGTATTTTTCCTCGCGCGCGATCGGCGTGACGATGCCGCCGATGGCGGTCGCAGCGGCAATGCCTGAACCGGAGAGCGAACCGAACAGCATGTTGGCCAGCGCATTGGTCTGCCACAGGCTGCCGGGAATACGCCGGCCAAGTAGCATGGCGAAATCGATGAGACGGCGGGCAATGCCGGCCTGGTTCATGATGTTTCCGGCCAGCACGAAAAAGGGAAGCGCCAGAAATCCGAAACTGTCGAGACCATTGAACAGTTTCTCACCCATGGTCGAGAAAAGCTGCGCGGTGTCGACCTGCAGGCTGAGCGTTAGGATCCCTGAAAACGCCAGACCGACAGCGATTGATGTTCCCAGAACCAGCAAGGCAAACAGCGTGCCGAATAAAATGATGATCGAGAACAGTTCGAGGTGGTTATCGACCCAGCTCATATAAGTGTCGGTTCCCGGAAGACGCTGGCAAGAAAGATGAATGCCGTGATCAAGGCGATGACGAAAACGACATCCACCACACGCGTCTGACCTGAGCGGATCAGCATTGCCAGCACAACAAGCTGCGACAGACAAATCAGCAGACCGGCGATCAGCAGCACGCTTTGCAGCGTGCCCACGGCGACATGAAGCATTGGTGTGAGGGTCAGCGCATTGCCAATCATCGAGTGATAGCCGCCCCATGCCAGAAGCGCCCCGAACAGGAATGTCAGCGCTGCGTTGAAGGCGTTGAGCCTGCCGGCCCGGCGTGGGCTCAGCGCATCGACCAGGAGCGGCAGGTTCAGATGCTTGTTCAGCATGAAGCAGTAGGCCGAGCCAAGAATACCGAGCCATATCAGCGAGTAACGCAACAGTTCTTCCGTCAGGCTGCTCGGCGCGTTGAAAAAGTATCGGGAGATCACCTGATAGGAAATCAGCACAGACATCATTGCCAAAAGCAGGGCAAGGACGACGCCGAGTGTATGTGTCAGGCCGTTATAGGCGCGCGAGAACAGGCCATCTTCGCGCAGGACTTCATCAAATGCAGGTTCTGATTGCTTGGTCATGGATCTCGTCCCGGATGGAGCGGCTCGGCAGATTGCGCCCGGTCGGCACCCTGAAAAATGTCAACGGGCGACCCCGGTGGCGCCGCCCGCATCTCTCTAGTTGAGTTGGCGACCTTCGATCGCAAAGATGGCCTCCAGCAAGGCAGCCTTGCCGGGGTCCTTGGCCGCTTCCGTGTACATCGGTTCGACCGATTTCATCAGCGGCTCCTTGTCGATCTGGATGACCTCGACACCAAGTTGATCGACGGCTTTCTGCAGATCCTCGGCTTCGCTGCGATCGGCAATTTCAATCGAACGGGCCGAGATGTCGGCGAAGACGGCATTCACAACTTCCAGATCTTCCGCAGGCAGGCTGTCCTCGAACTTCTGGCTGGCGACAACGAAATCGGTGAGGCGCGTCTGTTCGGTCTCCAGCGCATATTTAGCGACTTCGCCGAATTTTGCCGACCACAGCCCCGCAAGCCCGCCTTCCGCACCGTCAACAACACCCTGCTGCAGGCCGGAATAAAGTTCACCGAAGGAAAGCGGCGTCGGAACAGTGCCGAAGCGATCCAGCATTTCGATGTAGGTCTCGGAACTCATCGTACGGAGCTTCTTGCCCTGGAGGTCGTCAATATTTGCGACCGGTGAAGTCGTGTAGATCGACCGGAAACCCGATGAGAGAAATCCAAGCGGCACGAAATTGTGTTTGCCGGCCTCATCGAAAAGCGCTGCACGCACGCCGGGATCGGCCATCACCGCGCCATACTCTTCAGATGTGCGGAAGATATAGGGCAAATTGACGACGCCATAGGCCGGAATGACATTTTCGAGTGCAGCGCTGTTGACGAGACCCAGATCAATGACGCCCTTCTGAATCTGCGAGAAATAGTCAAGCTGGTCGCCGAGCACGCCGTTGGCAAAGATCTTGATCTTTACCCGGCCGTCGGTCCCTTCCTCGACCCGCTCGGCGAACTCGGAGAGCATATATCCTGCTGTGCTATCGGGCTGAACATTGTGAGCGAGCTTGTAGGTCTTGGCCTCGGCGCCGGTCGCGAAAACGGCGAGAACGCAGGCCAGTCCCATAATTTTGCGAGAAACTTTCATTTTCCTTCCCTAAGCTGATCGTCATGGCAAAGACCGGGGACCTCCTGACCAGACCACCCTTTCGGATGGAGTTGCGGCCCCTTTTGCGGAGCCTGCCGGCCGGACTTCCGAGCCAACCGAAAATTCATATCGTCCTCCGCGCCCACGCTGCAGTGACGATCTTGAGCAGCGTGAACAGTTACAGTGGTACTGCCAAGGGACACGAAAGGTCAACACAAATTTTCTCTATTGACGAAATAACGAAAGTTTACGAAATTGGAGGCGTTGATTTCGCCAAGAGGAATACACCCCATGAACCGTATCGCCGACTCGTATTTCGCAAAGGAATCCGACGTGCATACAAACGTCGCGCATCAGGAAGCCCTGACACGCTGTGTTGAACGCATCCATCAGCAAATGCCGGCCGTCGGTCTGCGCAACCCCAAGATCGGCAATGCTGACAACCGCTGGATCTACTGCAACGGCGCAGATTGGGTGATGGGCTTCCAGACGGGACAACTCTGGCTTGCCTGTCAGCTGACCGGCAGCAGCACATTCAAGAATGCGGCCAAGGCGAGAAGGCCCGAATTTGAACAGGTCCTCCGCGATCGACGGCTGCGCGATCATGATCTGGGCTTCCAGTTTTCACTCTCTTCCGTCGCCGAGTGGCTGATGACAGGCGACAAGTCAGCCCGCGCAATGGGCCTTGCAGCCGCCGACGCCCTGTTGGCGCGGTTCAGGCCAGAAGGCGGCTATATCCAGGCTTGGAGCGCACAGGGCACGCATGACCGGGAGAAGGCAGCCTTCGCCAACGGCAGAATGATAGCCGACACCATGCAGAACCTCGCGCTTCTCTACTGGGCGCACCGCGAGACTGCGGTTGAAGATTACCGCGATGTCGCGCAGATCCATGCCGCCACTGCCGCCACCTGTCTTGTCCGGGATGATGATACCAGCTTCCACACCTTCGTCTTCGACTCGTCAACCGGCGAACCCATTCGCGGCGAAACCCATCAGGGATACGCAGATTCGTCATGCTGGGCCCGTGGTCAGGCCTGGTTGATGCATGGATTTGCACAGTGCTATGCGGCGACCAAAGACCCTGCTCATCTCGAGGTCGCACGCAGGCTCTCTGCGAAGGCCGAGGCGCTGGTCGGCTCTGCCTCCGTTCCTGTCTGGGATTTCAACCTGCCCGAGACCGAGACGCCTTACATCGATTCCTCAGCAGGCGCCGTCATGGCGGCAGGGCTTTACCTGCTGGCGGATCAGGATATCCCCGCAGAAGAAGCCCTGCGATGGCGCGCCTTTGCCGATCGCCTGATAGACGGGTTGCTTTTGACCTGCGATCTGACCAAGACCGAAGGTGCCCAGGGGCTTCTGGCCCATGGCGCCGCGCATGTTCCTGCCGGACGCTGCGACACGATGCTGCCTTATGGCGACTATTATTTCATGGAAGCGCTGATGCGCTCCGACGGGCACACTCGGTTTTTCTGGTAAAAACGACTTCAACGCGTGATGGGAATAGGAAAGTTTCGGAAAGTTTCGTATAAGGCCGGCAAGAGACCAAGCGACCGGAATGATCATGACGAAACCATTGCCCGCACCAACGCTCAAAGATGTCGCAGAAGCCGCCGGACTATCCGTTGCGGCAGTTTCCAAGGTCTTCAACAATCGGGAAGGCGTCAGCGCAGCCAATCGGGTTCTGGTAACACGCATCGCGGAGGAAATCGGCTATCGCGGCCGCAGCGGCCGCGCCACAATCGCCACGCGGATATCATCCGCGCTCGTGGTCACCCTCGACAAATACGTCACCAATGACGTGTTTTACGGTCAGATCGTCGACAGTCTGCTCAAAAGTGCTCGCGAGGAGAGCATCGATATTGATCTGGCGCTGGTGACATCCAACGACCCGACAAGCGCAGACTACGACACCCTGCGCAACATCCGCGCCGACGCTGCGATCCTCGTCGGTCTTGACGAGACGCCGGTCATCGATGCCGTGCGCTCCACCGGTCGCCCTGCGGTACTGGTCAATGGCATGGATCGCAAGATGCAGCTTTCCAGTGTCTCGCCGGACTATAATTTCGGCGGCTGGGCGGCCACTCAACACCTGCTGGAGCTTGGCCATCGCGAAATCATTCACGTGACCCATCTCTACCGGGAATCGCTGAAACGCCGCATGCTCGGCTTCCGCGATGCCATGGAAGAAGCCGGCGTCGCCTTTTCGTTTGCTCACCACGTGATCGATGTCGGCGATCCCGATCTCCTCACACTGTCCTGCCGCGACAAGATCACGGAGATCCTCCGTGAGCGCACCCCACGGCCCACGGCAATCTTCTGCGCCAACGATCTGGTCGCCCTTGGCGTGATGCAGGCCGCGTCCTCCCTCGGGCTTTCCGTGCCGGACGACCTGTCCATCATCGGCTTCGATGACCTTTCGCTCGCCGCGCACGCTTCCCCGCCGCTGACCACAATGCATATGGACCGCGCGGAAATGGGCCGCCTGGCCGTAACTCTGCTTCTGCAACAGTCACTGGCCACCTTCAATTCGGCGCGCCGTATTACACTGGGCGTTCAGTTGGTGGAACGAAAGACGACCGGCCCGGTGGGAGGAATTGCGGCCCTGCCGCGGAATGAAGTGGCTCGGTTTGTTTGAACGGGCTTATGGTCGTTCTTAAGTGGTTTCCGGCGTCGTTATGCTGCCGCTGATATGGCGGGCAGCGTGTTGAAGTAAGCCTGATCGGGTGTCTTGCGGTCAAGCGATGAATACGGGCGACGGCTGTTGTAAAGGTCAGATATCGCCCGATGCCCGCCCTGGCTTCGGCGACAGACTTGTAGGCGTGAAGGTAAACCTCTTCATATTTGATAGACCGTCACAGCCGTTCAATGAAGACATTGTCGCGCCATGCGCCCTTGCCATCCATCGAGATCTTGATCTCGGCCTCTTTCAAAACATCAGTAAAATCAATGGACGTAAACTGCGATCGCTGATCGCTGCTGAATATCTCGGGCTTGCCATATCGGCCGAGCGCTTCCTCGACGGCTTCAATGCTAAACGCGGCTTCCAGCGTGATCGAAAGCTTCCATGACAACACCCGGCTTCTGAACCAGTCGATGGTATAAAAAGTAATTCGCAAAACCGACAAGTCGGCCATTCATTTCAGCCACGAACCCATTGGGTTGCCCCGTTCTTTCAACGAGGGCCGTCCACGTTCTCTGGGTAGTTCTTTCTTCCACCTTGCGAAGATAAAAATGAGTGTACCCAGACCAGAGCGCCAACCAGTCTAACCTGTCGCCGACTAAAGCATCACCAACTTTTATGCCTGGCATCTGCAATCCTCAATAAACTCATAATCTTCATATTCGTGAATGACGCATTCGATATTGCGCCTTACGGGAACGGGAAAGCGGAAAACGCTGTGGTCGCCTCCGCGCGAGCGCACAGAGCGGTAAGTGCCGGGTGAGACTCGGCATCGACAAGGTCCGGTAGCGATTCGCGGGAGAAGCGGAATGCGACGGCACTCGTGATATCTGCCTGAAGCGGGCGGGCATCGAAGAGCCAAGGGTCGGCCTGTCTGACATGCTCCTCCAGCAGCCGATAGGCCTCCGACAGTTGGTCGCCGACGCGATCGATCCAGGGCTGATGCAGCTTTTCCGCCGGACGGAGATTGTGTTCATAGACTATCTGAACAGTCTTCTCGCAGGCAGCAAGTGCCAGGCCGATAACCCTTTGTGCCTGGACATGCACATCGATATCGCTCGGCGTGAGCTTGCGATCGGAAGAGGCCAGCCGCTCGCCAAGTTCAAGGATCAGGCCGGAATCCATCAGGGCGGTTCCATCATCCATCACCAGTGTCGGCGCTTTCACGACTGGGTTGATGGCAGCGAACGCGTCGAAGGCAGAGAAGACGGATAAAGGCCTGTGCTCAAAGCTGATGCCCTGAAGGTAAAAGGAAATCGCTACACGCCGCACAAAGGAGAATCCAGCATCCCGATCAATTTCATTGTCTTAATCCCGGGTCGAATTTTGTTTGTGGGAAGGTACTTTGATCCTCCCGCAACGATGACGCTACCGGGACGGCAACATCATTGCGAGTGACCGAATTTGCCACTATCGTAACAATCATGCCAAACGACTTCCGTCCACTCGTCGTCATCATTGCTTATGACCAGCTCTGCACATTCGAGTTCGGCTGCGCCTTCGAAGTCTTCGGTCTGTCACGCCCTGAAATGGGATCCGGCTGGTATCGCTGCAGAACCGCCGCGGTCGAGCCGGAACCGATCCGGGGCGCCGGCGGATTGCGGCTGGAGGCAGATGGCGGGCTGGAACTCCTCGAAGCGGCAGATATGATTGTCATTCCGGGTTGGCGCGGGCCGGCCGTAGCCGGTCCCGAAAGGCTGCTCAATGCTCTCCGCCGGGCAAATGCAAAGGGACCCGCATCGTCGCGATCTGCGGCGGGGCTTTCTTGCTCGCTCAGGCCGGCCTGCTTGCGGGTAAGCGTGCGACGACGCATTGGCGCCACCTCGATGCATTGTCATCTCGCTATCCGGAGATCGTGGTTGAACGAGACGCCCTTTATGTCGATGAGGGCGATATCCTCACATCGGCCGGAAGCGCCGCCGGACTCGATCTGTGCATCCATATTGTCCGAAAGGATTTTGGAGCGAAAGCTGCCAACAGTGTTGCGCGCAGACTGGTCGTCGCGGCTCACAGGGATGGCGGCCAATCGCAATTCATCGAGCGGTCTCTTCCTCCCCGTCCGGCGCGAGGCTCTCGAAATTGCTCGAAGTGATTCAGAGGCGAATTGGCGAAAAATGGACCGTCGAACGCATGGCGACGGAGGCTCATGTCAGCGTTCGTACCCTTCACCGGCACATCAGTGAGGCAACCGGTCTTGCACCTGGCGACTGGCTTCAGCGACAGCGTATGGCTTATGCGCGCGATCTTCTGGAGGAAACAACCCTGTCCATAAAAGAGGTTACAGTTCGAGCCGGTTTCGGCACAACCACGAATTTCCGTCAGCATTTCCGCGCCGCCAGCGGTTTGTCGCCAGCGACCTACCGGACCCGGTTTCACCTCAGGCAGGACCCGTTGGGTCAGTCTGCTAATTGTTCAGATATGAACACAAATGGTGATACAGCTTCAAACTGAGGTTAGCGGACGTCCGACGCACTTGACGTGGTCCCGGCTTTCCGTACAGCTCGGCGGCCAAGCTAAAATGTTCCTGGATGGTTCCCATGCCGCCAGTTTCTCATCTTGCCCGCGCGAAGCCCAACCGCTGTTCCCGTGGCCAATGAAATGCGGCTTCGGGAAAACGGATATGGCAGTTTCGGATAAGTTGTTTGACTGAAAATATCGTCTGAGGCAGGTAAACGGGCGATGCAACTCGCGCACATAGAGGGAGCCATGCGGGTATTCATTCTGGGTGGAACGGGGTCCATTGGCACCGCAATTGTTCGCGAACTGCGCTCCCGATCGCACGACGTTGTCGCTCTATGCCGTTCCGAGGTCTCTGAAGAAAAGATCAGGAACCTCGGCGCAATACCTTATCGAGGCGACATGCGCGCACCGGAAGCATGGGTGAACGACGCCATCGACCATGATGCCATTATCCAAACCGCCGCAACTTTTACTGAGGACATGGGAGATATTGATGCGCGGGTTGTATCTGCTCTGCTCCATGCATCGGCGAATGCAACGAAAACTCGTCGTCTGCTCTACACTGGCGGATGTTGGCTCTATGGCAAGACCGGAGATGAAGTAGCAACGGAAGGTTGGCCGTTTAATCCCCTACCAGCATTTGCTTGGATGGTGAGCCATGCCGAAAAGCTGTTGCGTGCCGAATTCCTCTCAACCGCCGTCATTCATCCTGCGATGGTTTATTCCGAGGACGGCGGCGTGTTTGAAGAGTTTATTGACGCCGCACGAGGCGGGCGCACGATTGAAATTTGGGGAAGCCCCGATACACGTTGGCCAATAATACATCGCTCTGACCTCGCTCGCGCCTATTGCGATCTGCTGGAAAGACATGACCTGACCGGGCATTTCAACGCCGGTGCAGAACAAGGTGTCCGGGTGAGCGACATTGTGAAAACCTTGGCTGACCGGCATGGCAATACGCTTGAACCGTCGATCCTGGGCGTCGAAGGTCTTGCCGAACGCCACGGCGACTGGGCCAAGGGGCCAACGCTTGATCAGCAAATGTCATCACACAAACTGCGACAGGCGACCGGTTGGGAACCGAAAACCGGCGATTATCGTCTGTCAGATCTGCTTGCCTGAGTTCAGATTTTGACAGCAAAGCGGACCACAAGGAGGAAAACCGGTTGTGAGCCAAACCACGCATGACAATCGCCAGGGTATTTTGTTCGAGCCACTGCTGCTGCCCTGCGGCACTGTATTGAAAAATCGCATCGTGAAAGCAGCAATGTCGGACTCCTGGGCGATGGGACAGGGCATCCCACGCAAGCACAGATCAGGTTGTATCAACGCTGGGCCGAGGGCGGTGTGGCCCTGTCGATTATCGGAGAGGTTCAGGGAGCGGCAAATTTGCCGAGAAACCGGGCAACCTCGTTCTCGACGACACCGCCGATCTGGAACGGTTCGAGGCGCTTGCCCGAGCCGGCACCAGGCATGGTGCCCAGCTCTGGCTCCAGCTCGGTCACGCCGGCGCCCTGGCTTACCCCTCGACCAGCACCCCCAAGGGTCCGAGCGCACTCAATCTGCCCGGCTTGATCTGCGCGGAGCTGTCGCGGGACGAGATCGCGGCACTGCCTTTCGAGTTTGCGCGAACGGCGCGACTGGCTCGGGACGGAGGGTTTGGCGGGGTCGAAATTCATGCCGCCCATGGCTTCCTGATCAGCCAGTTTCTGTCACCTCTGTTCAATCGGCGCACCGATGACTATGGCGGCTCCATTGCCGGGCGGATGCGGCTCTTGCTCGAGGTCGTGGGGGCAGTGCGCGCGGCCGTCGGTCCGGACTTTCCCGTTGGCTTGAAGCTCAATTCATCTGACCAGTTGGAAGGCGGTCTCGACGCTGAAGACGCATTGTCGGTGATCGCCGCGTTGGACGGGACCGAACTCGACCTGATCGATATCAGCGGTGGAACGTATTTTCCAGGCGCCCGGTCCGCTTCCGACAGCGGCGGCAAGGGTCCCTATTTCGTCGATTTCGCCATGCGCGCCCGGGCGGTGACGACAAAGCCCCTGATGGCGACAGGCGGATTCAAGACACTGGGCCAGGCTGAGGAGGCGGTGGCCGGCGGCGCCGTCGACCTCGTCGGCATGGCGCGAGCGCTTGCCCTTGAGCCGTCACTACCAAGTCTCTGGCAAACGCGGCACGTGGCAAATCCGGCATTTCCGAGTTTCACCGATCCTCCGGAGGGCGGTGTGACCGCATGGTATACGATGCGGCTGACCGAGATCGGTGAAGATTGCGGTCTGTCGACGACAGACGATTTGCGGGCAGCTCTTGAGACCTACAAGGCACGCGACAAGAAGCGCACGGAAATCTGGCTTCGCCGTTTCTAAGCAACTTCGCAATACAATCAGTGTTGAAATGCATGAACAGACACACCCCAAAACGTCCATCTGAGAATGTGTTGGCTGAGTGACTTGCCCTCACATGAGCGAAAACCATGGACCGGAGCGAGAGCGGCGCGCGCTCAAGCTGAACTGCTTTGCCGCTCTGTCCTTTTGTGGTCGCATCGGTTTCTGCGCGAAACCGGGGCCAGTTTTGCGTACGATGCTCTATATGGATGCGCCGCGCCGGGTGCATCGGCCACCCCAGCGATGATGGTGCGGATGACCATCGCTGACCTGTCTTTACCGCCGCCACATGACAAGTAGCGCTCCAAAAAGCCCAGGATCGCCACGGGCGCAAAAGTCGTGCCGGGAACAAGATCGACCAAACCGCCAGTGATAGAGGGTCCGATCACTCCCCGAAGGCGTAAGCGAGCGAGAAGGCGGAGGCGCCTGCCACCAGCATTGCACCGCTATGTTCCTGCCCCAGAATTGCAAGCGCGCTGGTGTAGATGCCGAAGAATGCCGCCCCTCCGAGCGCGCCAAGCACCCAGATAAGGGCTCCCGTCGCTGGTACGAAGACAAGCAGGCCGAAAGCCAGACCTGTCGCAGCCATGCATCCTGCCGCCACGAGCCTGCGATCCACTTTGTCCAGCACCACCCCCAGCAGCGGCTGAGCAACGATCATGCCCATGTGCATGACTGCCACAAAGGTCGCTGCAGTTGCGGCGCTAACACCGCCTGCCGTGAGGTGCAACGGTGAGAGTGAAAGGACTGTGGCGTCCACGAAGCCAAAAATCACAATCAGGAAGACAAGCAACGGCGCGGCACGAACAAACCGCGGAAGGTCGGCGAGCACCAGTTTGTCCGGCTCGATCCGAGCGCGGCGCGACAGAAGCGCGAGACCAAAAGCAACGAGAGAGACCAGCACCGCGCAGGCGGCGAAGGCCAATCCATCGTCCGTGCCCAGCACCGGGATGGCCAGCGGACCTATCACAAACCCCGCAGACATGCCCGCGCCATAAACGCCCGAGACGCGACCGCGCACCGCGTCGGCAGTGGCAGCGTTCAGCCAGGCCTCGCCAAAGACGTAAATGGTATTGACGCAAAAGCCCAGGGCGAAGCGCAGGATGAACCAAATCCTCAGGTCCTCGGTAGCAGCGAACCCCGCCAGAATTACCGCTGCGCCCAGCAGGCCGGCAACAATCACTTGCCCAGCCTTAAGATTTAGCGTCAGTGCGGGCACGACGATCACCGACACTCCCAAACCAAGCATAAAGGCGGCCGCGTTGAGGCCAACGATCGTGTCAGATGCGCCCATCTGGCCGAGAAGCAATGAGATAAGAGGATAGGTCATCCCCTGCGCCACGGCAAAGACGGTGATCCCAATGATGACGGTGGCCACCGACCACCAGTCAGTAGCGGGCAACCGATGTGGCGACACGGAGCGGGTGGAATTCATACCGGATCTATCCCACGGAGGTGATGGCAATCACAAGACAAGACGCGGTTGGAGAGAGCAATGAAACCATTCGGACAAAACACTTTAACTTCAACCAAAGCGGCTACGACCGTCATGCGTGATCGTGATGGCGTTTTACACTCGCGTGCATGATGGTACGGCTGTTCGCTCAAGGAGGACCGGATACGCTATTGGGACTGGAAATTCCGGACAGGGGCGGCAGATGGTCCGAGACCTCGGGGTGTTCGGGCACCTCGAACGAGACGACCTCGACCGCGCCATTGACCAGCATGTAATCGGCGAACCGGCCCGGTTTTTGTAGTGCGACGAGCGCGTGCCGGAAAACCCGCGGCCAGTCACAAGTTCATCCATGCCGATTTCGCTGAACACCTCGAAGGTCTGGCTGTCCGGTTCGACGTTGAAGTCGCCGCATATGATAAGGCGATCGCCCGGTTCTGAAACGCCTGTGGCAAGGCTGGCAAGCCTTTGCGCCTGTTGCATGCGCTCGGGCGTGTCCATTTTCCCGCGCCGATCCCGCAGGCTATGCATATGCGCGATTGTCACCGGCCAGCCCCTTTCATAGTCCCAGAGAACACCCTGCGCCGCCGGGCAGAACGTGGCCGTGTGTCCCGGCAAGGCCTCGCAGACGTCGCGAAAGAAGTTCGCGCGCTGTGGCAGGACATGTTCGCCATCGCGATAGGTCAACCAGCCTTGTTGCGTGTCGGGCGTGTGCACGACCTCCTGGAGGCACAGCACGTCGGGCGATGTTTCGCGAAGGTAATTCTGCAGGTGATCACAAAGCTTGCCGCCCCATCCATTCGGACACATGATACGCAACTGAAATCTCCTTGTTTCAACGATCAGCTGGTCGAGGAGCGGTGTGAATGAGGAGTTCCTTACTATCTGACTATTCATTACATCCAGCGACTTGCGCTCACCACCCACGCGGCATGATCGGGGAACACGCATTGCAGGCTTTGAAGCCGTGCTTCCGAGCCTCATCCGGCGTATCGAAAAACAGGACAGCGTCCCGATCAGTCGGGCGGTTGTGGCAAAGTGGGGAATGGTAGAGACCGTCGGCTTTGTTTCCATAAACGAATGTTCCGGCAGCCTGCGTATCGCAAGTCTGGATAGCCTGCCAGCGTAGGTCATTCCTGGTCATGATGTCGTCGTTTCCTTTTTCGAAAGGCTGTTGTACGGACGGCCTTCCATGGTCGTCCATCGATCGCTGCCAGTCCGACGCCGATCAGCGCCATGCCCGCGAAATGGCGGGCAAGCAGGACTTCGCCGAGAATCAGGGTGCCGAGAAGAATGGCGCTTACCGGAATGAGGAAGGTCACAAGGAGCAGGTTGGTTGCCCCTGCCGTGGCAAGAATGCGGAAATACAGAACATAGGCCAATGCGGTTGAGATCGCCGCCACACCGATCAATGCACCGATAGCGTTCAGGCTGGGTGCCTGGAGCGTCCAGGGACGATCCACCACCATGACGAGCGGCAACATGATGAGACTCGACGCTACGACCTGCCCGGTCGCTGTGCTCATCGGCGTAACGCCCATTGCCCTGAAACGGCGCCCGTAGATGCCTGCGAAGGCATAGGAAACCGCCCCGGCGAGACAAAGCAGCTGTGCCGCGACATTCACGCCGAAATCGCGGAACGCATCCGTACCGATCATAACTGCGACTCCGATGAAGCCGATCAGCACGCCCGACAACTTGCCCCCGTCATGCGTTCATCGCGGGTCAGGAGGTGGGCAAGAATGACTGTAAACAGCGGCGTCGAGGCGTTCAGGATCGAGGCCACGCCCGAGGCGATGTGCTGCTGTCCCCAGACGATCAGCGAAAACGGGATGGCGTTATTCAAAAGGCCCATGCCGAAAAACGCCGCCCAGACACGTCTGTCGCGGGGCATGCGTTCTCCCCGCAACCGCATGATGACAAGCAGAATGATCGCGGCCAGCGCCACGCGGGACACCACCACGGTGAAGACCGGCAGTTCCAGAACCGCAATGCCGTTAAAGAAGAACGAACCGCCCCACACAATGGCGAGAGCAAGCAGCATGACCCATTCGAAAGCGGTCATCGGGCGGTTGGTTGTTGATGCTGTCGACACGTCAAGTCCTCTGCTTCTGCCAGTGGGGTGTTCGGCGAGACGACGATGTCATGTAAGGAATGTGCTGCGCGATCCGTTTCTTGCGCTCAAATTCCGAAGCCCTGTTTTGAAAGCAAGGAACGGAGTGAGATCGGCACTGGTTCTCCTATGGTGTTCTCGACATCTTCAATCGAACGAGTCTGACATGGTCGAAAAGCAGACATCCACCGAACTTGATCCACGCTGGCAGAGCGTGGTGGCGCGTGATGCCGAGGCTGACGGTTCTTTCGTCTTTGCCGTAAAAACAACCGGCATTTACTGTCGGCCTTCTTGCCCCTCACGGAGGGCGAAGCCGACGAACGTGACCTTTACGACACGCCTGCGGAAGCGGAAGCAGCAGGCTATCGCGCCTGTCTACGGTGCAACCCGAACGGGCACTCGTTGGCGGAAGCGAATGCAGAGATTATCGCCGAGGCCTGCCGGCTGATCGAGGCCTCGGACAAGACCCCAAAGCTCGATGAACTGGCCCGGCGGATCGGATTAAGCCCCTTCTACTTCCATCGTCAGTTCAAGGCGATCACAGGCCTGACGCCGAAACAGTGGGCCTCGGCACACCAGGCCAGCAAGATTCGGACCGGGCTTGCAGAGCAGACGGAGAGCGTCACCGGCGTCATTTACAGCGCCGGCTTCAATACCAACAGCCGCTTCTATGAACGTTCCAACGACGTGCTCGGAATGACACCGACCGCCTACAGGAACGGTGGCGCGGACACCGACATCCGCTTTGCCATGGCCCAATGTTCGCTTGGAGCGATACTCGTAGCCCAAAGTTTGCGGGGAATTTGCGCGATCAGCCTTGGCGACGATCCGGAGCAATTGCTCCGTGACCTCCAGGATCGCTTTCCCAAAGCCAATTTGATCGGCGGCGATGAAGCGTTCGAGGCGCATATCGCTCAGGTGGTGGGTTTCATCGAGGCACCGCAGATCGGCCTGGACCTGCCGCTCGACATACGCGGAACCGCGTTTCAGAAACGCGTATGGCAGGCTCTGCGGCAGATCCCGCCAGGCCGGACAGCGTCCTATACCGACATCGCCCGTGAAATCGGAGAACCGAAGGCTGCTCGGGCCGTGGCCCGGGCCTGCGGCGCGAACAAGATCGCAGTGGCTATTCCATGCCATCGGGTCGTCAGGAACGATGGCGCGCTTTCCGGGTATCGCTGGGGTGTGGAGCGCAAACGCGCTCTTCTCGAAAAGGAAGCCCCGGCGTGAGCATGGCCACGGCTGCCATGCCTTCAGCGGAAAAGAGGCAACGGTGCGCAACAGAAAAATGGTTATTACGGGTGCGGGCCGTGGTCTCGGCAGAGCGTTGTCGATTGTTGCCGCGCGCCTGGGGGCGATTCCCATCTTGCTGGGCCGATCCGAACATGCCCTGCAAGACATTGCTGACGTAATATTCAACGATAGCTCCGCGAGGCCGGACATCGTGGTTTGCGACCTGTCCGACACTGCATCAGTGAGTCAAGCGGCCGCCGAGATTGCCATCGCTCATCCAGACATCGACATCCTTGTCAACAACGGCGCTCATTGGACAGGCGGAGCCCTTGAGCATCAAACCAACGATCAGATATCGGCAGTGGTCAACTCCGCGGTTACCGGTACATTGGTCCTTACACGGCAACTGCTGCCCTTGCTCAAGGCCAGGGCGCACGCGGATATTCACACGGTCGTATCGATGTCGGGCTTGCCGTATACGAGGTTTGCGGGAGCCTCACTGCCATTCCGGGCCGCAAAAGCGGCCCAGGATGGCTTTGCGAAGGGCTTCTCGAGGAGCTGCGGGGAGCTCGGTCCGCGTGACATCGATCTATCCGGGTATGATCGAAGACGTGCCGCCGGAGTGGGACAGAGAACGCGGGATCAATGAAAGTCTGACAAACAAGGACGTCGTCGATGCGATCCTTTTCGCTTTGTCCGCTCCGGCGAATGTCTCATTTCGCCAGATTGTCATTGAACGCACCCGCTCCCATTTCCTGCTTTCTGGATGACCATGCAGCGAGGATTGGTTGAGCTGCCCGCCATCGCTTGGACAGGTTTAGGGCATGTCTTCGTGCCTTGGATGCAAGGAAACCCAGTATCTCTTCCAGGCATATCCGGGGTGCGTCCAAATGGGGCCAGTGCCCCACACCATCTATCATCACACCCCTCGATCCTTGCCCAATGCGACCTAGGCCTCCTTTAAGACGACCTTTCCGATGACTACGTTCAACCGTGAGCGGTCTTCGTCTGCTGTCACCGTCAGCAGCACCAGAAGCAGAACGCCCCGCCCCGAAATAGCCGCCATGGAGGGCCACAGCCCCTCCGCCATGCCCGTGACGGGCCCTATTGCCACATTTTTCCGCATATGCCAGCGGTTGAGCGCCGGGAAGGTGAAGAAGGGGCCTCCGCCCGCGATCTCGTTGCGCCATCCGCCAACAGGGTCGCCCCCATGAGCAGCCCTATATCCGATATTTGCATCCCGTCCTCCGATCCGCGTCCGCGCGATCCTGACGGAAGGGATGGAAAAATATATCGTGCGGATGACGGATGATGTCGGGGAGGTGCCAGAATGCAGAGAGACGAGACCGTGGCTTTATCGAGGATGGCAGTCCCGTGATCGGTACGGTCACAGGATTTTAGGCCAGCGCCATGCCTGGCGTCCATGCCCACCGGCGCGGACAGCTCCCCTGCCATCGCATCCGGCCCCCTTCGCGTTGAAGGCTCTTGAGAATGAGCTAATCAGAACGCTGGCAAGCGCCCCGCACGCGGACCGGCGTGCCCCATCTGGAGGGAGATGAACAGTCGCTCGACCTGTCGCGTCGCAGCCTGCAACGCCTCGTCAACCGCAACACCGGGCGAAACTGGACTGCCTGGATGAGGGAACTGCGGCTCGCAAGGAAATTGCCCCGCTTATGGTCGGGCCAACGTGCAAGTCGCCGCGCATACCGCGGGCTATGCCACGGCGAGCGGTTACGTCGCCGCCTTCCACGCCGCCCACGGGATCACCCCAGGGCAGTTCCAGCGCCGGATGCGGTCCTGAACCCGGCTCTACCGGGCCGTCGCACGTCCGTCGCTGTCCCAGTCGCTCCATCCCGGGAATGTCAGGGGCTCAAGAGTGTCGGCCCGCAGCACATATCCGGCCCACTCATTCAGATTGTGCCTCAGCCGCAGCCGCAGGCTGTCGGCCCCCTCATAGGTATAGCCATGCCCCTGCACCCCGTGGGAGATAAACGGCCGCAGCACGGAAAACCCCAGATAGTGCAGTGAGTACTGCAGCGGCCAGAGCATCGTCTCGAAGTCCCCGCCACGCGCGCCAGGTCCAAGCGCCGCCTCCGGCGCGCCGGAGGTGACCGAAACCAGCGCGCGCTTGCCTCGGAAGTACCCCGTGTCGTAGCGCATCCGACTGGTATAGAGCCCGCCACTGACGAACACCCGATCGAACCAACCTTTCAGGATCGCAGGCGGCCCGTGCCACCAGAGCGGGAATTGCAGGATCAGCAGATCGGCCCATTCCAACGCATCGATCTCGCGACGGACATCGGCGGGCAGGTGGCCGCTCTTCCAGCCATGCCGCTGTTCGGCCAGAGGAGCGAAGGTTTCGGCTTCGGTTCGATCGGGATAATGTCGCGCGGCCTCCACGGGATCGAACCCGGAGGCGACGAGATCCTGAAGCGAAACTTCATGTCCCGCCCCTTCCAAAGCCTCGTGCGCACGCTGCGACATGGCCCCATTGTAGGACGCAGGCTCGGGATGCGCCTGCACGATACGAACACGCATGAATGCTCCTTTCCTTCAGACCGCGCTCGGCGTGGGAGGCAGCCGTTTTTCCATATCCACGATAGTAAACCCGGGCCGATCCGGCGTGGACCGACGGCCAGTCTAGCGGTATCCGAGTCTCCGGTAGAAAGCGATGTTCAGCTCCATCAGCGCGTTGGTTTACAGTCTCATGCTGGTCTTTCCGGTAGCGGTGGACCGACGCTCTGCCTCCGCCATCAGTTGGCGCCCGACGCCCTAGCCGTGAAATCGGGATTTATCGCGACGCTGTAGATCAGATCGACGGACGGCCCGGGCTTCACCACAACAACCCCGCCAATTCGGTCGTCGCACCAGACCAGAAGCACCTCTCCCCGGAAGATGCGCGGCGCGTGATCCTCCGTCACCGGCCGAGGTGGATAGCCCAGCACCGGCAACCAGACCGTAAAGGCGCGCCGGATCAGCTCGTGTACCGCCGCGAAATCATCAGGCCTCTCAAGTCTGAAGGACATGCACATCCGCCCAGTCTCTTGAGGCTATGGCGACAGAGCCCCACCGGCCCGAAGCGGTCGGCTAGCAGAACAGCGCGTGGTGTCCGCAGAAAGGTCCGCGCCTTATGGGCCATCAAGGTCCAACTGAGATTGATGGCAGCTAGAGTTACGAACTTGACAGCCGCAAGAGCCGACCAGTCTCGCACACCGACCGAAGACACGTCGATCAGGGCGGACAGCAAAGCCACATAATAGACCATGATTTTGGGATTGCCCAGCGCCAACGGCATCCCAGTAGCAAACATCGGCAGTGGCACCGCGCGCTTCGGCAAGGTCCCTACGGCCGTTTCGGCAGGCTGGCGCCATATCCGGATCGCCAGCCAGAGCAGATAAGCGACGCCAAGCCATTTCAGAATGTGGAATCCTATCTGAAACGTCTGCGCCACGGCAGAGAACCCCGCCAGCGCCATGGTCAGCCAGATCACTTCTCCGATCCACATCGCTGCCAGGAACGGAATTACATCACGCCATACCACACAGCGATTGCGCGAGAAACAAGGGCCGTTATACTGGGTCCCGGCATTCCGGCGTTCAGAAAGAGCGCCCCGGCAAAAACGGCGACGACAAACGGGTCCGTTCTCCAAACTCCTCTTGGTCCGGCCATCCGAAACGGACGTCAGGCCTCAACAATCGGCCCTACGATCCGCTGATCGCACGTCTCGCAAACCGCCTCCACCTCTTTCGGATCATGTGGAACCGGAAGTGCCGACAGGGCCCGAAAGAAACGGTCGTGATGCGCAGGGTTGGACACCAGCGTCATCCGTGCGGGTTTACTCCCAAGCGCGGAAAAGCTGTGAACCTGCCTCCTGCCCGCGAACAGGTGGTCGCCAGCTTTCGCCTTTATCCGGTCCTCGCCGATCAGGAACAGGAAGTTCCCCTCGGAGATATGGAAGACCTTGTCCTCGTGAAAAGAAATATGCGCCGGAGCGCCCATCCCGGGACGCACAATCATCTCCATCACCGTGAACGGCTTACCGTCGCCGCCCATAAGGATCGTTGCATCTATGCCGGAAAACTCGGCCGTGCCCATCGAGGTCAACCGGCCACTGGCACGCGGCACGGGTGCGGGGTTCTGGGTCATGTTCTTCTCCTTTTCTGGGGAGAAGGCTAGACCCTCAACACTGTTCGCATAAGATGCCCATTTATGTTTACAAAGGGCAGATATCTGCACAATGGAAAAACTTGATCCGCTGCAAACCTTTGTGGAAGTGGTGCGCGCCGGCAGCTTCACTGCAGCAGCCAAGGCGCTCTCCATGCCACGTTCCACGGTGAGCCTGCATATCCGCTCGCTAGAAGCCGCGCTCGCCACGCGGCTGCTGAAGCGCTCCACGCGATCCCTGTCTCTGACCAATGACGGGCAGTTGCTGTTTTCGCGTGCGGAAGACGGCCTGCGTTCGCTGATCGCGGCAATGGACATGGTGCGCGGCGACCCGGGCAACCTGAGCGGGCTGATCCGCCTGACCGCCCCTGCCGACTTCCCGGCCGAAACTCTTGCCACTGCCATGACTGGATTTCGGCAAACCCATCCCGCTGTTCGGTTCGACATAAGGCTGACCAATGCCGCGCTCGACATGATTGCTGATGACGTCGATATCGCCCTTCGGATCGGCCGGCGTGGCGATCTCGACCGGGTGGAGCACAAACTGGCTCCGGTGCGATGGCAATTCTGCGCGAGCAAGGACTGGGTTGGTCGCAACGGCACACCCGGAACGCTTGGGGAGATCGCCGAGTTCATCTCTCCCTCCCCGGATCTGCGAGCATTTCTGGAACGGTTCGTGCTGGCTGGGCGCAAACTGCCGACCGGTGTCATCACGGCCGACAACCAGTTGATGATCCGCGATCTTGCCATTGCCGGGTCCGGGGCCGCATTGCTGCCCTCGGGCGTATGCCAAACGCCGATTGCCGCGGGTCGCCTCCTGCCGCTTCTGCCGGACATCCCGACCGAGGCGCCATCGTTGAACCTCACCTTTCCCAGCCGGGCTGACATCACGCCACGCGTCCGGGCCTTTGCCGATGCGCTGGCCTTACAGTTCCGGTGAAGGCTCTTATCCGGACAAGACCTGTCCCTCACGGCGCAAGCACCTTGACCGGGCGCCTGCGAACAGAATTGACTCGGTTCCATCGATCCAGCGCGCCATCCTCAAGTATACGCGCCGCACGGCCGGCAACGAAAAGCCGAGCGCATAGCAGTGCGGGATCGTCCCTGTCTGGGCGCCGACCGCGACGACGGCCAGGGCCAAATCACCGGCGGAGACGTTGGATGGCATTCCTATGCCAAAGAGTGCCGCAAAGAAGAAAATCGCCTTCGGGTTGGTCAGGTGGAACCCCAACCCGGTCAAATAGGAGGTGCGGATCGGATGAGGCATCGCCGCCTTCTTCGACAGCGACGGCCCGCCGCGCCGAAATGCCGATCGAGCCGCCTTATAGGCCAGAAACAATAGGTAACCGCCGCCCGCATAGCGCAGGATGGACCTGTGAATCCGATGCTTCACATCGGAACCAAAACCCGCCGTTTTGTGACTTTTATGGGTGCATTTACAACCAGCTTCGACGCGTTGAGCGCGAGGGCCGGCGAACTGGCACAGTGGGACCAGGCCGACGGGGCGCTATTGAGCTGGCTGCGCGAGGCGATCGCGGTGACCCACAGCTACAAGGGTGTCATCGCGCCGATAGTGGCCGCGATCGCCGACGAAAACTCGGCCCTGCACTCCTCATGCGTGGATCTGCGGCAGGCGGGAGCGGAGCTTCTTCAACGGGCGCAAGCCAAAGGGCTGACGCGGGATGATATGGATGGCAACGATCTTTTCGCGCTGATCAGCGCCCTGGCTTGGCTTGCCGATCAGCCTCCGCTCGAACCGCGGGCGGATCACATATTCGACATCGTATCGGACGCCATTCTTCCGAGGCAGACCGGCGTGGTTCCAGGAATCGACCGCGCCTGAGCTGCCTGAGAAGATCTGCCCAGCGTCTAGTCGGGCTTATGTGCGGGACTTGCAGCGCTCTGCGGACCGGCCGCGCGATAACGCAGCCCGTCAACCAGAAGGGCGACCAGCCGGCGAGCGGCTGCTGGATTTCCATCACTTGACGGCATGCACAGGCTCGCCACCGCTCGAAGGAGATCATAGGGATTTGCGTCGGGCCTTATTTCTCCGGCGGTGACGGCGGCATCGAGCAATTTTTGCAGCGCAGGCTCAAACCGGCTGTCGAAATAGGCCGGCAAGGCCTCGAATGCCGGGTCGCCCGAATGCAGCGCGGCGGCCAGTCCGCGCTTGGCAACGATGAAGTCGACATAGCGTTGCATCCAGCGGTCGAGCGCTTCTCCGGGAGGAAAGCCTTCGGCAAGACTGGCCGCGGCGTCAGCGCAGGCGTCGACCTCACTGCGAAACACCGCTGCAATCAGATCGGAGCGCTGCGGAAAGTTGCGGTAGATGGTCCCGACGCCGACACCTGCCTTTTCCGCGATCTCGCGCATTGGCGCCTCGACCCCGGATGTGGCGAACACGTCCCGAGCGGTGCGCACCAATGTCTCGATATTGCGTTGCGCATCGGCCCGCACGTTCCGTTCCGACGATCTGCCAGGCATGGATTCCAAAAATTCCCCAATACGCACTTGTTAAACGGAACATCGTTCCGTATATAGACGGAATACCGTTCCGCTTAGTACGCCTTCGATCTTCAAAAAGCCAGCAAAGAAACAAGGAAACTTTATCATGTCGGACGAGACGCGTTGCTCTGGTCACGGGCGCCACTCAAGGGATAGGCCTCCAGATCGCCAAGTATCTGGTTGCAAAAGGACTGACGGTGATCGTCGGCGCGCGCGACCTTGAAAAGGGCGAGAGGGCGGCGCAGGACATCGGAGCGGGCGCCCACGCCATCCAGCTCGACGTCACGGATGAAGCATCGATCGCTCAGGCGGCCGCTTTCATCCGCACCCGGTTCGGCCGTCTGGACATCCTGATGAACAATGCCGGGATCTCTCGGGCGAAGCCGAACCAGGAGTTCGCGGAAGCCGTCAGGACAAACCTGCTCACGGACGCGCCGCTTGCCGATATCCGCACCGTGTTCGAGACCAATGTGTTCGGCGTGATTGCCGTGACACAGGCGATGCTTCCGCTTTTGCGCGAGTCGCCTGCGGGCCGCATCGTCATCACCGGCAGTTCCGGCGCATCTCTGACGCTCAACTCCGATCCCGCCAACTCGCATCGGCGGATGTTCGGCAATTACTCCGCGTCCAAGGCGGCGGCGCATGCCGTGATGCTGGCGTTTGCGCTGGCGCTCGAAGGCACGAACATCAAGGTCAATGCCGCATGCCCCGGTTTTACCTCGACCGCGCTCAACAATTTCAACGGCACGCGCAGTGTGGAAGAGGGCGCGCGCGAGCCTGTGCGGCTTGCACTCATCGGTGACGACGGCCCGACAGGAACCTTCTCCGATGAAAATGGAACCGTGCCTTGGTGAAGCGCGCGGAATTGCGGTCTGCACTCGGGGAGACAAGCCACTCCCACAACCAATCTGAGGGATAAGGAATGCGAATTTTTCTGACTGGCGCGACCGGGTTCATCGGTTCGGCGATCGCGGCCAACCTGCTCAACGACAGACACGAGGTCCTGGGGCTTGCCCGGTCGGATATGTCCGCGGATGCCTTGCGGCAAGCCGGCTGCGACGTCGTGCGGGGCGATCTGCGCGATCTGCAGAGCCTCCGCCGTGGCGCGGAGCAGGCCGATGCCGTCATCCACACAGCCTTCGATCATGACTTCTCCCGCATGGCCGACAACTGCGAGATGGATCGCCTCGCAATCGAGGCGATGGGCAGCGCCCTTGCCGGATCAGGCAAAAGCTTTGTCGTTACGTCGGGCCTGCCGCCTCTCATGGGACACGTTTCCACCGAGACCGACATACTGCCGGCGGGCGCCCATGGCATGCCGCGCGTATCGGAACAGGTGGCGATGGCGCTGACCGACAGCGGCGTCCGCGTCTCGGTCATCCGGATGCCGCAGGTCCACGATCAGAACCGGCAGGGATTCGCGTCCTACCTGATGGATCATGCGCGTAAACACGATGTCTCTGCCTATGTGGGCGACGGACAAAACCGCTGGCCGGCGGTTCATCGGCTCGACGCCGCCCGGCTTTACAGCCTCGTCCTCGACAAGGGTGTGAGTGGCCAGTGCTACCATGCTGTCAGCGAGGAAGGCGTTGCGGTTCGGGACGTCGCCGAGGCGATCGGCAAGCGTCTGAACGTGTCGGTGACGTCGCTTTCAGACGAAGACTCGATTTCCCACTTTGGCTGGCTTGACCGGATCGCGAAAATGGACGTTCCCGCGTCCAGTGTCCTGACAAGGCAAAGCCTGGAATGGCACCCTGCGCAGAAGGCCGGCCTCATCCAGGACATCTGGAGTCGGATTGAACGAAGAACTCTGTCCAAGATATCAACCTCGTGAATGGAGACCAAGCCCATGCCTGAACCAACCGTAAAGCCGGACAGACCGCCGGTGCCGATGGCCACCCCGATCCTCTCCTTCAGTCCGGTGACCTTCGAGGTCCCGGAACGCCAGGCACCGCTTGAAATGCGGGTCGTCGTCCCGGCGACGGGCGACAAACTGCCGGTGATCCTGCTGTCTCACGGCCACGGCTCCTCGAATTTCATCGCCTCGATGCGTGGCTATGGCCCGTTGGTCGACTTTTATGCCTCCCACGGTTTCGTGGTGATCATTCCGACGCACGAGAACTCGAAGACCCTCGGTCTCGATGTGTCTGGTCCCGAAGGGCCGCTGTTCTGGAAATCACGCCCTCGGGACATGAGCTTCATCATCGATCATCTCGACGAGATCGAAACCGCCGTTCCCGGCCTTGCGGGACGCATCGACAGGAGCCGCATCGCTGCCGTGGGTCATTCCCTGGGCGGGCACACCGCTGCCATGCTGGCCGGCATGCGCGTGAAGGATCCCGCAAGTGGCGAAGACGTCGACGTCTCCGAGCCCCGGATAAAGGCGGCTGTGCTGTTCTCGCCGCCCGGCAGTGGCAGCGGTGCCTCCGCCAGGATCGCCGAGCTTTATCCGGCGCTGGTCAACAGCGACTTCAGCGGCATGACGACGCCTTGTCTGGTCGTTACGGGCGACAAGGATGTCAACCCGATGTTCTCCGAGCGCGCGGACTGGCGGGCCGATGCCTACCGGCTTGCGCCCGGCCCCAAGTCACTCCTGTCCCTGAACGATGCCGGACACATCTTCGGCGGCATATCGGGCTATGATGCGGCGGAAACGTCGGACGAAAGCCCTGAACGGGTTGCCGCTGTCCAGCGCATCACCTGGGCCTATCTCAGGACCGCCCTTTATCCCGATGATCCGGCCTGGAGCACGATAAAGAGTGAAACTGAAAATGGCTCTCCGGGGCGGATCGAGAGCAAATAGGCAGGCCGGAAAAGCTCCGCTCCCGACCATCGTGCCGGCGGCAGGAACTCGCGCGAGCCGTATGACTAAATTGGCGACCAGGCTGATACGGCAGGCGGCGGCTCAGTCTGCCACTCGCGCCGCCAGGTTGCTCAAAAGCCAGCGACCTGCCGGGCCAGGCACACGATCGGCGAGATGGGCCGCGTAAATCGTCAACGGATCTGTATTCCCTCTGGTATCGTCATCAAGCGTGAGCCTGACCAGCCTGCCTGCATCCAGGTGCTCCTTCACAAGGTGCTCGGGCATCCGGCACCAGCCGAAACCCGCGAGCAGGAAATCCATGCGCCGCCCAAGATCGACGAACCGCCATGGAGCCGAGCCCGTCAGGCCATAGTTCGGGCCATGCCGGTTCGCCGGATCGGATAGAACCAGCTGGATATGGGTCTCCAGATCGACACGGGTTGCCGGACGGCCAAGGGTCGCCAGGGGATGATCTGCTGCAGTCACGGGCAACAGGTTGATCCGGATAAGCGGCGTCGCCGTCACATCCTCCGGCGCGTCGGGCAGCAGCAGGCAAAGGGCAAGCGATACATCGCCTGCGCGCAAACGACGGAGCGCGCCTCCAAGCCCCTCGGTCGAAAAGCTGATCTGCAATTGTGGATGGGTCTCGTGCAGCGCGCGAAGACTTCCGATCAGGGGCGCGGTGGGAACCAGCGGATCGATGGCCAGCGCCAGTTCTGCCTCCATCCCTTGACGTGATCCTGCGGCCACGGCCTCGAAACGGGCAGCGCTCGCCAGCACCATTCGCGCTTGCTGCACCAGGATCCGGCCCGTGTCCGTGAGCTGCGGGCGGTGACCGCTCCGGTCGAAGAGCGTGACCTCCTGGGTGGCCTCCAGTGTGGCGACGGTCTGGCTGATGGCGGATTGTACCCGTCTCAGATTGCGACCGGCGGCGGAAAAACTGCCGGCGTCGGCAATCGCGACCAGCACGCGCAGTTGATCAAGGCTCAGCGATGAAATCAAAACTATCACCTGATATGATGGAAAGCATCGGATTTATATCACTCCCGCTGAATAGCTGGAAGCCCTATCCTCTTTGTCATGCTCCCATCAGGAAAAGGAACGTGGCATGACCAGACTTCTCGTTGTTGAAACCAGCCCGCGCGGAAACGCCTCGGTATCGCGCAACATGACGCGGCGCTACCTTGCGGAATGGCAGGCGCTGAACCCGAACGGCAAGATCATCACCCGAGATCTTGCCGATGTGGCGCTTCCCCACGTCACGATGCCGTGGCTTGCTGCCTATTTCACACCGCCCGATGCACAGACGGCGGAGATGAAGGCACAGTTGGGGCTTTCCGATACACTTGTTCGGGAACTTCTGGACTGCGACGAGCTTGTTATCGCCACTCCGGTCTATAACTACAACATTCCCGCCGCGCTCAAGGCGTGGGTTGATCATATCGTGCGCAAGGGCTTGACGCTCGGGTTCGATGGCAGCGGCCTGGTCACGGGGAAAAAGGCTACGTTGCTGATCGCCTCGGGCGGCGAATATGGCGAAACCTCCCCGATCAGGGATCTTGACATCGCCACGCAATATCTCAGGATGATCCTGAATGTGCTCGGGATCGAAGATATCACGGTCGTCGCCGGCGGCGGTGCCAAGAATGTGGATCTCGGGCAAATCAGCATGGAAGACTTCGTCGGCAAGCTCGATATGCTGCCGAGAGAGAAGGCCTTCGCCTGAGCAAGCAGGGAAACCGGTTCAGTCCCACAACGCTAAAGCTCTGTGCCCCTCGAGCCCGGGATTAACATTCGCCATAACGCCGGAAGGGCCGCCGCAACCGTAGACGGCCGAAAGACCGCTGCTATGGAGCTCTTCCGGCCGTAGCGGTCAGGCCCAGGACGCGCGCACTTAAAACCCGGATCGGCCGATGGGGCAGGGTGTTTTCACCAACACGCCTTCTATGTCTTTGTATCCCCGTAATGCTGTTGCAATCTTGGCAGGAAAGACTGCTGCTGCATAAAACACGGAGAAGCGATGAGACTCCTGCTGATTGAAGATGAAAGGGAGTTGGCGAATGCGCTGTCGGCGGCGCTGAGCAAGCAAGGCATTGTCACGGACCATACCTTATATCTCGCGGATGCATTTGAACTTACACTTCAAAACAACTACGACGCCATTCTCCTGGACCGGCGATTGCCCGATGGCGAGGGCCTGACGTTCATTCCGAAGTTGAGGCGGGCCGGGGTTGATACGCCCGTCCTTGTGCTGACGGCCAGAAACGAACCAATGGAGCGTGTCGAGGGGCTGGACCTTGGCGCGGACGATTATTTGGGCAAGCCGTTTCTCATCGAGGAACTGATGGCGCGGGTGCGAGCCGTGCTACGGCGACCCCCAACCCTGGAGGAACAGACTATTCGGGTAGGGCGATTGCACATCGACCCGCTGCATCTCGATGTCCTGTCGGGCTCCGTGCCGCTTGATCTTCCCAGGCGCGAACTTCTGGTCCGGCAGGCACTCGCCAGGCGGAAGGAAAAACCGTTCTTCGCTCGGCGCTTGAGGATGCGGTCTACAATTACGAGGAGGAAATACAATCCAACGCTCTTGATGCCCACATTTCGCGACTGCGAAAGCGGTTGGCGGACGCCGATGCGGGGTAACGATCCACAATATCCGAGGTGTCGGATATCTTCTGAGGGAAGAATGATGCGTGCAGGACATCAACCCAATCCCTCGCTCCGATGGAGATTGAGCTGGCAGCTCAGTCTCGTGATCACGGTCGTCATTGCTGTCGTTATTATCGGGCTTTCCGTCTATGCCACGATGGTTCTTTCGCCGAATATCGCCATGGAGCAAGAGGTCAAATCCGCCGTGGCGGAGGCGATCGAGCGCGATCGCCAAGGCCAGCTCGCAATCAAGGAAACACCGGCACTTCGATCGTTGATCGAGCGGAACGAGGGCTTTGGTTCGTGGTTGCCACAACCGACGGGGCTTCTCTTTCCCAAGGAACTGTCCCCGCAACCTATGCCGCCATTGTTCCGCTCGTGCATCTGTTTCATTCGGCCGATATTCGCGGGGCAAGCGGTGTGCGTGAAATCGCATCGATCGAAGACGTCGAGACGCCGGTCGGGGAAGTCAGGATTCTCTTCGGCGGTATCGCCGGCAAAGGGTGGCCTGTTCTTGCGATCCTCGAAGAGGCCTATCCGATCTACCTCTCGTTGCTTGCGATTGCGCTGCCGGCAATCTTTCTCGCAATTCCCCAAATTGTCGGGCGTTCGATCGTGCGCGTAAGCGACGTCGCTGACATGGCGTCGCAAATCGAACCTGAACGGCGTGGGGACCGTCTTCCTGTGGCTGGCATCCCCAAAGAGGTTGCTCCTCTGGTCATCGCGTTTAACGGCGCGCTCGACCGTATTGAGAATGAGTTCAGGAAACGCCAGCGCTTTTTGATCGACGCGGCGCATGAACTCAGGACGCCGATCGCGATTGTGCAAACACGCATCGAGGGTCTGTCTGAAGGGCCGGAGCGCAGGCGATTGCTGGATGACGTTGCGCGTTTGGCGGATATGGCAGAACAACTCCTCGACTTCGAGCGCGGCCACCAAACGGTCGATCTCGACGAAACGGTGGATCTCATCGATGTCGCGCGCATGGCGGTGGCGGATCTCGCGCCGCTCGCAATCGCGGCAGGTTACGAGATGTCGTTTCAGGGCGACGCAATGTGCGTCGAGCGCAAAGGCGACAGTTCCGCCCTGCGCCGAGCGATCGGCAACCTCATCCGCAACGCCATCGAGCACGGCAACGGCTATGGGACAATCACGGTCTCCGCCTTGGCGGACGGCGAAATCAGCGTGAGCGACGAAGGGCCCGGCATCCCGGCAGATCATCAGGAATTGGTGTTCGAGCCTTTCTACCGCGTGGTCCCGAACAGCCGGGGGCCGGACTTGGATTGAGCCTGGTAAAGCAAATCGTCGAAAAACATGGCGGGTATGCCAGTATCGAAAGCGGCTCCAACGGCACCAAGGTAACAATGCGGCTTTAAGCACGAAGAGCAGTCCGCAGGCCCCGAAAAGGAAAACCTCTCTGACAGGGGGCATCCGCCTCCATTCGTGGCTCGGGCCTGTAATGTCCACGCAATTCTTGCGTTTCATTGTTGTTTGCGAGCCGCCTCCGCAGCCTGCGGCGGTGTTGAAACGAGAGTAACCTCCATGAAAAATACCATTGCACGTCATGGGCAAGAGGCCAGTCGACTTCGCTGACAGTCGAGTTCCTCGCGCCCACCTCGATCGCAGCTTTAACAACCCATGATCGTGTCCCGCAGCGTGGTGTAGCTTCGGCGTTCGCCATGCCTTCCGGACAGGGCCGGGAACGGATCAGCTTGCCGCAGCGGGCAGGCTGATGAGCGGATCATCGCTCATTGTGGCGATGGTCTCAAGGGTCATGTAGCGGGACCGCTGGACGGCCCACTCGTCGTTTTGTTCGAGGAGTAGCGCGCCGACCAGTCTGACGATGGCGTCATCGTTGGGGAAAATGCCGACGACCTCGGTGCGGCGCTTGATCTCGCCGTTCAGGCGTTCGATCGGGTTTGTCGAGTGAAGCTTGGCCCAATGCTGCCTGGGAAAGGTCATATAGGCGAGCACGTCCTGTTCGGCGCTGTCCATGAGCGTGGCGAGTTTCGGCACGTTCGGCCTGATCTGGTCGGCAACATTGCGCCACTGGGTGCTCGCCGCCTCCGGCGTGTCCTGTGCAAAGGCGGTGGCGATGAAGGCGGAGACGACCCGCCGCCCGTTCTTCCCGGCATGGGCGAGCGCATTGCGCATGAAATGGACCCGGCACCTCTGCCAGGTGGCGCAAAGCACCTTCGACACGGCTGCCTTGATGCCCTCGTGGGCATCGGAGACGACCAGCTTGACGCCGCGCAGACCCCGCCTTGTCAGCTTGCGCAGGAATTCCGTCCAGATCGGCTCCGCCTCGGATGTGCCAACCTCCATGCCGAGCACTTCGCGCCGGCCGTCGGTGTTGACGCCGACGGCAATGATGACGGCGACGGAGACGATCCGCCCGCCGCGCCGGACCTTCATGTAGGTGGCATCAATCCAGAGGTAGGGCCATTCTCCTTCAATAGGCCTTTCGAGAAAGGCCTTCACCTTGTCGTCGATCTCCTCGCAAAGTCGGGAGACCTGGCTCTTGGAGATGCCAGACATGCCCATGGCCTTCACCAGATCATCGACGGATCGGGTCGAGACGCCCTGGATATAGGCCTCCTGGATCACCGCCGTCAGTGCCTTCTCGGCCATGCGCCGTGGTTCGAGGAAGCTCGGGAAATAGCTGCCGGTGCGAAGCTTCGAATGCGAAGCTCCACCGTCCCTGCTCGCGTCTCCCAGTCCCGGTCGCGGTAGCCGTTGCGCTGGGCATGCCGGAACGCGTTCTTCTCGCCATAGCCCGCGCCGGTCTTCGCGCTCACTTCCAGCGCCATCAGCTTCTCGGCGGCAAAGCCGATCATCTCGCGGAGCAAATCGGCATCGGCGCTCTTCTCAATCAGTGAGCGCAGGTTCATCATATCGTCGGTCATCGGTGGTCTTTCCATCAGGTTGGTCTTTGACAACCCGACCCTAGCGGAAAACACTGGTGACCACCGATCCAACTACACCACATGCAGGGACACGATCCAACCCATTCCCGGAGGCAGCGCTCATGACCTGGGATCCGCGCGCAGAATGGAAGGGCTATGCCGCCCCAACATCGTTCGATGACTACGCGAAGCGTTATGAGAGCTTCTTCAAGATGCGGCGCGAGGGCGGCATCATCGAGCTTCGCATGCACACTGACGACGGTCCCTACAAACATACCCACGCCGCCCACAATGCTTGGGCCCGTGTATGGCAGGATGTCGGCAATGATCCCGAGAATCAGGTGCTGATCCTGACCGGCACAGGGGACAAATGGATGATGGGCGATCCGAAAAGGCTCAATCCGAAACCAGCGGCGGAACTGGATCCGGATCATATCTTCCAGCGGATGATGGACGGATGGAAGCATATAGAGAGCTTCATTTACAGCGTCGACATGCCCACCATCGCGGCCGTCAACGGTCCCGGCGTCCATACGGAGTTCGCACTGCTGTCCGACGTCACCTTTTCGGCGCCGGACGCGGATTTCATGGACCCTCACTTCTGGTTGGGGAGCCCTCCGGGCGACGGGCAAGGCATGGCGCTGCAGGCTCTGATGGGGCCAAAGCGCGCCGCCTATTATATCTATGCGGCGAAATCCATTCCGGCGCCAAAGGCCCTCGAACTCGGTCTCGTCAATGAGATCTTTCCCCGTGAAGTGCTTCTCCAAAGGGCCTGGGATCTCGCCCAGTACATAATGAAAAGGCCGCGCTATACGCGCTGGGCGACCCACAACATCCTGTCAAGACACTGGAAGAAGGCGCTCTCCGAAGATTTCGGTTTCCATATGGCGCATCAGATGCTGGCAAACGTGGCAAGCAAATCGGTTGTGCCGGATCCGGCGCTGCTGGTCGATCCCCGCAATCCCTTTTAATCAAGCATCGGGTTGTCCTACCGAGCAGCCGAAGCCACCCGCCTTGATTGCTCGGCAGGGCACATCTTTTCCCGGAGTGAGCATGGTTGACGATCAAGAAGCCCCCATCGCCGTGCAAAGACGCGGACAGTTCCCATTAACACGCCGTACACTGCTCGCTGCCTCTTTAGCGACAATTGCCGCCGCTCCGGTCTCGAAAGCCTTTGGCGGTGGCTTGCAACCCGTAACAGAACAGATCAACCCCGAATGCGCCTACCCGTATGCCTATGCCTATGTCCTAGAGTAGCCGGGAATGAGCATCATCGGGCACTGCCGGTCCCTACCGCACGGAATGAGTCAAGACATCCAATCGAACGCAATTCTTCCTCTCACAGATGGGGAGATGCGTCACACCAACCAGCATCTCGAAAAAGCAACCGCAGCCGGCATTAGAGCGCATCTACTTACCAAGAGATACGGCAATAAGCTGGTGGTGAAGGATCTGTCATTCACCGCGGAACTGGGTGTCATTACCGGCTTCCTCGGCCCCAACGGAGCGGGCAAGAGCACAACCTTGCGGATGCTGCTCGGGTTGACCGGGCCAACATCGGGCGAAATTATGATCGCCGGTCATCATATCACCCAGTTGAATGATCCAGCCCGGACCATCGGCGCATTGCTGGATGCACGGGCAACTCATCCGAATCGTACTGCATTCAACCACCTGCTCTCCTTCGCACAAGCTGCGGCCCTGCCGCAGAATGAAGTGGCTCGGTTTGTTTGAACGGGCTGATGGTCGTTCTTAAGTGGTTTTCGGCCTTGTTTATATTGCCTCTGATATCGCGGGCAGCGCGTTGAAGTAAGCCTGATCGGGTGTCTTCCGGTCAAGCGATGAATGCGGACGGCGGCTGTTGTAAAAGGTCAGATATCGTCCGATCCCGGCTCGGGCTTCTGCGACCGTCTTGTAGGCGTGAAGATAAACCTCTTCATATTTGATAGACCGCCAAAGCCGCTCGACGAAGACGTTGTCGCGCCATGCGTCCTTGCCATCCATCGATATCTTGATCTCGGCGTCTTTCAGAACGCCGGTAAAATCAATAGATGTGAACTGCGATCCCTGATCGCTGCTGAATATCTCGGGCTTGCCATATCGGGCGAGCGCTTCCTCGACGGCTTCAATGCAGAACGCGGCTTCCAGCGTGATCGAAAGCTTCCACGACAACACCCGGCGGCTGAACCAGTCGATGACGGCACAGAGATAGACAAAGCCTCGCGCCATCGGCACATACGTGATGTCGAGTGCCCAGGCCTGATTGGGGCGGGTGACCGCAACATTCTTCAGGAGATACGGATAAATCTTGTGGCCCGGCGCCGGTTTCGAGGTGTTCGCACGGCGGTATATGGCCTCAATACCCATCTTCCTCATCAGCGTTCTGACGTGCAGCCGCCCGACGTGATGGCCTTCCGCTGTCAAAAGCCCCTGCAGCATCCGGCTTCCGGCGAAGGGGTAGTCCAGATGCAGCTCGTCAATCCGGCGCATCAGCGCCAGATCTGCCGCCGATGTCGCCCGAGGCAGATAGTAGACACTGCCACGGCTGATGCCGAGAGCCCGGGCCTGACGGGAAATGGGAAGGGTATGGTTCCGGTCGATCATCGTTTTCCGCTCAGCAATCCGGCCTTGCCGAGCGCGCCGGTTATCGCAGCCGAGACCTGTGGCTCGGCGGAGCATCGTTCTCCAACGTCAGTTCGCCGATCTTCGCATGAAGGTTATTGACGTCAACGACAGGCGCGGCGTCTTCCTTGCGCCCATCATCGAAGACGTTCATCGCGCCTTCGAGCAATTGATCTTTCCATTGCTTGATCTGGTTGGCGTGGATGCCGAACTGCTGCGAAAGCTCCACCATCGTCTTTTCGCCCTGGATCGCGGCAAGCGCGACTTTCGCTTGGAAAGCGGGGCTGTGATTGCGGGGACAAACGCCCACCTTGACGTGCTTTTCCGGGCGGCCGCATGAGCATTGATCCTTACGAAGTTAGAGAGCGTCAGTGCGCATCCCTGCGCTGGCGCCAATTTCCGAAACAGTTCAACTCATTGATCGAAACCAAACCCTTACGACGCCCAAGAGCAGGCTTATGTCGGGCGCCTTTCAAAACAACATTGCCGTGGTCAGTTCGGCGCCGCGCCGTCGACGTTGAACGTGGAATGGAAACTGCGGATCAACGAGAATAACGTTGCCCCTAACGCCGTCCCTTCGGATCAGCGCCCTGCAACGGGTCGCGCGGCCCAAGGGTCTACCAACTCAATCCGAAAGCATCTCGTCACAGGTAGTCCAGAAAACTGTCGAGAAACACACGTACGCGGTCTGGAATGACTTTCTCGTCTGAAAGTTCTGAGCGTTTGCCTCATCCACGTGCAGCAAGCGAAAGGGTTTCGGGAATCGCATCAAATGCTTCCTCCACTCTGCGGATGAGCATATCGCGGCCACCATGCCCGCGAATGCCTTGCGCTTCCGATCCTCTACCGGCAACCCAATTACTGGCGCCGCAGCGCCACGCGCCGAGCACGAATTCGCCGAGCATGCGGAAACGGACATCCTCCCGGCCGACTATGCCGATTTTGTCTCCGAGAACGTCGATCAACTGCCTCTGTGCTCGCAGCGAAGCAAGCTCCGAGTGGTCGTACAAAACGGAACTGCCTGCGTAAGCCACAATCCTTCGCGTCTGGAGGAAACGCCTGTCCCACTCCGCGTCCATTGAGCGGAGCGAGGCCAGGAGAGCCTCTCTCAGGAAGGCGAGAAAGCGCCCCTGCACGTCGCGGTCGCGAACCTCATCGATATAGGCCTCCCAGAACTCGGCTTCGGTTGCTATCGCGACGTCCTCTTTGGAAGCGAAGTAGCGGAAGAAGGTTCTCTTCGAGACGTCTACGCGATCGACCAGTTCATCGAGAGTCGTCGCGGCAAAGCCTTTCTCGGTAAAAAGCTCAAGAGCGGTGTCAGCGAGCGCCTGACGGGTGCGAAGTTTCTTTCGTTCCCGAAGTGGCAGCCGCCGATTGTCTAGGTGCTGGCGCTAGGTTCCATACCGCATATTAATCATATCGCTGCTGAAGCGCAATTGCGCTCAATCATAAAACGCCACTGATTAACAAATTATACGAAGTGGCACATTCTTCCACAATGTTTCGTCTCACCTAGGCTCAGGACTCGTTAAAATCATAGCCAGAAGATAACAGCAGCAGCGATGCATATGCTTGAGAAGAAAGTGTGTGCACAACGGTCGTATCGGGTGTGAATTCGGCGCCAGTCCTTGAGCCTGCCAAACATGTTCTCGATTTTATGACGCTTTTGGTAGAGCTTGCGGTCATGCGCTATTGGGACCTTTCTGTTCGCCCTCGATGGAATGCAGGCCTTGATTTTGCGCTCCGCCAAGGCCTCTCGAAACCAGTCGGCATCGTAGCCTTTGTCGGCCAGTAACGTCTTTGCTTTGGGAAAGGATTCTATCATTCGGGCAGCACCTTTGTAGTCGCTCGTCTGCCCTTCGCTCAACAGCATGATCAGTGGTCGGCCATGGCCATCGCAAACCGCATGCAGCTTGGAGTTCAGGCCGCCTTTGGTGCGCCCGATACGTCTGGGAACATCCCTTTTTAGCAGACTGGCTGCGGTGCGATGTGCTTTCAAATGCGTGGCGTCGATCATCAACTGTTCCGGCTCACCGCATTCGGCCGCCAATTCAGCGAAAATCCTGTTGAACACACCAAGCCTGCTCCAGCGGATGAAGCGATTATAGATCGTCTTGTGCGGTCCATATTCCTTCGGCGCATCGCGCCATCGCAAACCATTGCGCAAGACAAAGACAATGCCGCTCACGATCAGCCGATCATCAACACGAGGCACACCGTGGGACAGCGGGAAATAAGGTTCAATCCGGCGCATCTGCGCCTGCGACAGCAGCGGAAAATCACTCATTGCGGTTCTCCATTCGAGTCCAATGAATCAAAACGAAGAGAACGTCGCAAGTGATTTAATAGGTCCTGAGCCTAGGAAGAAGTCCATGCATGCAATGCCGGTTATCGACGGAGAAGACTCCGAGAAGCTCAGATCCCTTATCGCGTTGCGCTGACGCTGCTGCTGCTCGCCTCGACGCTCGCGGTGATGGCTGGATCCGCCATCACACCGATCGTGGAACTCATGCGCGGTGATCTCGGGGTAGATGGAACGGCGGCCGGCCTCATTCTCACTATGCACGGGCTTGTTATTGCCATCGTCAGCCCGCTGGCAGGCTGGATGATCGACCGATGGGGGCGCGCGGGCCACTGGCCGGCGGCCTGCTGCTCTACGGGCTGGCCGGCAGCGCGGGGATCGTCGCATCCAGCTATTCGGCATTAATCGTCAGCCGTGCGATCTTCGGCATCGGAGCGGCGTTCGTTTTCGCCGGAACCACGGTGGCAATGCTGTCGCTTTATCGCGGTGCAATCCGTGACCGTGTCATGGGCTGGCGCACCACGGCGACCAGCTTGGGCGGCGTTCTGTTTCCCATCATCGGCGGCGGCCTGGCCACGGCTTTCTCGTGGCACGCCACCTTCAGTCTGAACGCCGTGGGCGTGCCCCTGGGTCTCGCCGCGCTGGCCGTCATTCCCAGGTCCGGGAGTGAGCCAAGTCCGGATCGGGACAGGGATCCCTCCTCACCCTACTGCTCCGGCCAGCCCTCATCGCCGTTTACTTCCTGGTCGTAACGCAGGCTGTCATGCTTTATGCCTTGCCGGTCTTTCTGCCGCTGCGGCTGAGCGAACTCGGCCTCACGGCACCGGTTTTAGTCTCGCTCTACATGGCTCTGATGGCGGCGGCGTCGAGTATTGTCGGTGTCATTTTCGGATGGCTGGGCAAGCGCTTTTCCTATCTTGCTCTCTTGCGATTGACCGCTTTGACATGGGTTCTCGCCTTCCTGACCCTCGGCACGTCCGGTGACTTCATCGTGCTCGCCATTGCGAGCGCCATGCTCGGTATCGGCAATGCTCTGGCGTTTTCCACTACGTCCGTCCTGATCGACGACTACGTGCCGGGGTCTCTACTCGGACGCGCCATGGCCGTGTTCAGCACGTGCATGTTTCTCGGTCAATTCGTCTCGCCTCTTCTGTTGGGGCCGCTGATGGAAGCGACCTCGATCACGACCGGCTATCTCGTCTTGTCCGGCAGCGCTGCCATCATCCTGGCGGCTCTGCTTGTTCTGCGCAGCGAGACCAGGACACCACCAAGCATCAATGAAGGTTGAGTGCTCGGCTCCGACCCTGCCGCATCTACAATGAAAGCCAGAAGGAAAGCGTAAGCAACATGGGAATTGCAGCCCCGAGACCGGACAACACCCCCTGCAGGAAGGGACACTCCTCAAGGCAGAGATACCCTGCCGCAATCGGGTCGCATTGGCAGCGATGACCCATTATTCCTCTCCCGAGGACGGTTCGATCGGCGAGGCCGAACTCGACTATATTGAGCGCCGCTCCGCCGGGCCGGGATTGGTGTTCACTGCTTGTGTCGCGGTTTCTCCAAACGGTAAGGCCTATATCGGAGAACCCGCCGCGCATGATGATTCCCTACTTCCCGGGCTGGCTGCCTGGGCCGAAAGGATCAAAGGCGCGGGCGCAAAGGCGATCCTGCAACTCCATCATGGCGGCGGCGTTTGTCCTCCCGCGCTGGTGCCGGATGGCGATGTTGTCTCCCCAGCGGCATCGCTACGCCGGACCGCAGCGTTGCGGTTCCCCGCGCGCTTACCGATGCCGAAATCGGCGACATTATCGGGAGCTTCCGATCTGCGACAGAACGGGCGATCAAAGCCGGTTTCGACGGCATCGAAATTCACGGCGGCTATGGTTATCTGAACGAGGCTCGCGGCCGTCAAGCTTGCACGGTAGAATTGCGGCACGTCTCGATGAAAGCCCGCAGCGACGCCGATGTGAAACGGCTTGGATAATACAGACGCGGCCCGTCCTGCTCGGGCCAACAGTGTGGCAAAATGGGAACAAGCGTCCCTGTGCGGAAGTCATCCTCGAGCCAATTGCGGAACACGCCGATGATGCCCAAACCGGTTCGGGCAAAGCTCAGCCCACTGTTGAGAGAATTCACGCTCAAAACGAGCCGTGTGACGGGCTTCACCTCGATTGTGTCCTCTTTGTCCTTCAGCACCCAGGGCAGAAGGCGTCCGCTCAGCAATCGGTAACGGATCGCGTCATGGTGCAAAAGGTCCGCAGGCGTCTGCGGAAGACCGCGTCGCGAAATGTATTCGGGTGACGCGGCCAGCGCAATTTGCTGGACCCGGGGTCCAATCGGAATGGAAACCATGTCCTTTTCGACAGACGAGCCATAGCGGATCCCTGCATCGCATCCCGCCGCGATCATGTCGACAAGGCCGTTCTCCACGACGATCTCGACCTCCACCGCCGGGTGATCATCCTGAAATGCCTGAAGCAGCGGCGGCAGGATGTCCGGCATCACCGCACCAGGCACATTGAGTTTCAGTTTGCCCTGCACCCGGCCTCTGGAATTGGCCGTTTCAGCACATGCCGCCTCGACTTCCTTCAACAGCGGCGCGAGGCGTTCCGCCAGGGCGAGGCCTTCCTCCGTGGCGCGTATGCTTCGCGTCGTACGCAGGATAAGCGGCAACCCGAATTGTGCTTCAAGACGAGAAATCGTTGTGCTGACTTTTGAGGGTGCGACACCCAGCCGGCTCGCGGCAGCACGAAAGCCGCCTTCGTCAAGAACCGCAAGGAAGACGGACAGGTCGTTTGGGGACACATTGTTCTGCATGGAGAACAGGCTATTCCATAATTGCTGGATTATCAAAGCCCATGAAAACAATCATTTTGGTTTGTGAATTGACGGCCGGTCGGCAGATCCGTCCGGCCAGCCTGAAAAACTCAAGGACACAAACCCATGTTGATCGTCACCGGCGCTTCCGGCCAACTCGGCCGCAAAATCGTAGAAAATCTGCTCGATCGCGTTCCCGCCAAGCAAATCGGCGTCAGCGTCCGCGATCCTCAAAAGGTCGCCGACCTCAAGGCGCGCGGCGTGCGCGTCCAGCGCGGAGATTACAACGACCTGAAGAGCCTTCGTCTTGCCTGGGAGGGGCGGAACGCCTTCTGCTGATGTCCTCGAATGCGGTGGCCTCCGGCGGCGATCCTTTGAAGGAGCATGCCAATGCAATCCGGACAGCGTGCGACCTCGGCGTCGAACGCCTTTTCTATACCAGCCAGATCTCCAGCTCCATGACTTCGCATTTTCCGCCCGGCAAAGACCATGCTGCCACCGAGACAATGCTTGCGGAGTCGGGCCTGCCCTGGACGGCAATGCGCCACGGTTTTTATGCCGCCAGCGCGATTGCGATGAACGCGCGTGGCTTCGCGTCCGGAATGATCGCGGCGCCCCAGGACGGCAAGGTCGCATGGACCACGCATGACGATCTGGCCGCCGCCGACGCCGCGCTGCTGGCCGGGAGCGAGGTCATCGACGGACCGACGCCTCCCATGACAGGCAGCGAAGCGTTGGATCTTGCCGATCTCGCCCGCATGTTTGGCGAGATCACGGGCAAGCCGGTTGCTCGAACGACCATCAGCGATGAAGAAATGCTGGCGAATGTGCGGAAGGCCGGTCTTCCCGAGGGGCTGTCGCGGTCATGTCGGGATACTACCAGGCGGCGCGGGCGGGTGAATTCGCGACAGTTGATCCGACCTTGGCCGGAATTATCGGCCGCGCCCCGCAAACAATGAACAGTTTCTTGAAATCGAACCTGAAACGGAACGTCTCATAGAGCTGACAACGCAACAAACGACTGTTCCGTCTCAACGCCTTTGAGACAGATGCTGGTTAACGGATAAGGGAGGATTCTGGCTCATCATGGCTCAGGCAAAGGAAGCGAAGATGAGACAGAAGTCCGGGCAGCAGAAGTCGAGCGCAGACAAGGCGATCAAGGATATCCGCCGTGCCACACGTAAATCCTATTCGGCTGAAGAAAAGATCCGTATCGTGCTGGAAGGCCTGCGTGGCGAAGACAGTATCGCCGCGCTCTGCCGCCGCGAGGGTATCGCCGAAAGCATGTACTACACCTGGTCGAAGGAGTTTCTTGGGGCCGGCAAGCGGCGCCTGGCCGGTGATACGGCACGGGCCGCGACCACGGATGAGGTGAAGGTGTTGCGCCGTTAAGCGCGCGATCTGAAAGAGGTCGTGGCCGAGCAGACACTGGAGCTGCGCCTGCTCAAAAAGCATGATAGCGGATGGGGGCGACGAAGGATGAGGTACCTCGCATCCGAAAAGCTGGAAATCATCCGGTTGGTTGAACAATCGCATTTGCCGGTGAAGATGACATTGGATCAGCTCGGCATTCCACGACAGACTTTCTACTGCTGGTATGACCGGCTCCAACGGCTTGGCGTTGAAGGTCTGGAGGATCGCTCATCCGCCCCGTCACGGGTGTCCGGCATTTCCAACGGCCAAGTCTCCCGGCTCTGCGAGGAGATCGACGACAAGGTGAAGGCCTACCTCGACCGACCGATTGAAACAATGACGCCATTGTCAGGCTGGTCGGGGCACTGCTGCTCGAATAGAACGACGAATGGGCCGTCCAGAGATCCCGCTACATGACACATGAGACCATCGCCACAACGAGCGATGATCTCCTCATCAGCCTGCCAGCGGCAATCTGATCCATTCCGGCTCTGTCCGGAAGGCGCGGCGAGTGCCGAAGCGACACCACGCCGCGGGACACGATCTCTGCTCCCCGCAGGTTAACGGAACTTTGCGGATCGTATGGGGTGTCTGGCTCTATGTTCCATAGGGAAAATGGGAAGAGGTCTATCGGCAAGAGCATACCAGTCCTTTTTGGGGTAGCTTGGTAAATCTCGAACTCTTGACCTTCTTCCGCAGCTGCTTTTTTGCCATTGGACTCCGTCCTTAAGGGTTCCATATGACTACCGGGCGGCCACAAGCGTATGGTTTTCGACCTCGCTGTTCAGATAGCGGCGGACGGGAAGCGGCAGTTTCGGCGATTTTTCCGCAATCAGGCCGCATCCCTCCAGGAGCTTGCGCTTGTCGGGGTTTGTCCCAACCGCCCGCCATATCGTCCGCGTGGAATAGGGCAGGTTTTCCTGGCGCCATGAAACGCCGGTCGTGACGCCGCGAAGATAGGTGCGCTGATGCTCGGCAAACGGCATCAGCGTCGTCTGACACAGGAAAGATTGCTCCCCAACCCCGCGCTCGACGATGAAAAGCCGGTTGCGCCAGTAGGCCGCCAGTCCGACATATTTCGAGAACTGCCGGATTTCCAGTTCCCGGTCGTAAAGCCGCTCGATGGATTTCACGGTGATCTGACCAGCTGTTTCTTCAAGCTTGGCGCAGCTTCGGACAATTTTTCCGGGCCAGGACAGGCTTTTATGGAAAAGTTCGTAATAGCCCGCATAGGGGCGCAGCTCCGGCAGGTTCCCGGGAAAGCCTTCCCGCAGCAGAGAGACAGGTCCGGCGGTTTCGGCCGGCGTGTCGAATACTTCCTGAAAGCGTTTTGCCGGCAGCAGGAAATCCTGCGGCTTCAGACCGAAATACCGCGCGATTTTCCCTGTATTATAAGGCGAAGGACGTGTTTGCGCGGCAAGATAACGATTGAACTGTTGCCTGTTGATTCCGATTTCGCGGCAGATTGCGGTAATCGACGGACGGGTGTCGCAGGCGAACCGCAAATTGGTCGCAAAACTACTGTTGATCCGGGATGTCATTGTGGGGCGATGCAATCCTGATAGCGTCAATTCGCGTCATTATGCGTCAATAAGCGAAGTTGTCTGGTCCGCGCAAGCTGCTTATGCATCTGCACATGATTTTTGACCTGCTGGTCAATCGCGCCTGCAGGTATTTTGACATCGCCTTTGCGAACATCCGCCGAGCGCTGTTTTCCAAGTGGCATGGGCGAGAAAATGCAATGTTAAAGCAGTCAGGGAAACCAGATGAAAAACACAAAAACCGCCACTCCGCAGACCGGCCTCAACCGCCGCGCCTTTCTTGCATCCGCAGCCGCAGCCGGGTTCGCGGCCACCGCTTCCGGCCTGCTGATCCCGCGCGAGAGCCTTGCCGCCGACGAACCGCAGCGCGGCGGTCACCTCGTGCTCGGCCTCGACGGCGGACAGACGACCGATATTCTTGATCCCGGCACCTATGCCGGCAGCACCATGTTTCTGGTCGGATTCACCTGGGGCGACCGGCTGGTCACCACCGATCCGGTTTCCGGCGAGGCGCTGCCGAGCCTTGCCGAAAGCTGGACGTCTTCCGAAGACGCAAAGGTCTGGACGTTCAAGCTGCGCAAGGATGTGCGCTTTCATGACGGCTCCCTTTCACTGTCAATGATGCGGTCCAGACGCTCCGCCGGCATTCCGACAAGGATTCGACGTCGGCGGCACTCGGTCTTCTCGAAGAGATCGAGACCATTGAGGAGAGTGCCGGCGACCTGGTGATTACCCTCAAGAACGGCAATGCCGACCTGCCGCTGATGCTGACCGACTACCATTTGCAGATTCAGAAGAACGGCGGCAAGGACGATCCCAACAGCGCCATCGGCACGGGGCCCTACAAGCTCGAAAGCTTCGAGCCGGGCATCCGTATCACCTTTTCGAAGAATGAAGATGACTGGAATGAGGATCGCGGTTTCGTCGATAGTGTCGAGGTTCTCGTCATTAACGACAACACGGCACGTATCGCATCGCTGTCGTCCGGCAAGGTCCACTTCATCAACACGCTGAGCCCGAAGACGATGTCGCTCCTGTCGCGGGCGCCGAATGTCGAGACGCTGAGCACCAAGGGCAAGGGCTTCTATTCGTTCCTGATGCATGGCGACACTGCGCCCTTCGATAACAACGACCTCAGGATGGCCCTGAAACTCGCCATTGACCGCGAAGCTATGTTGAAGACCATTCTCGGAGGCTATGGCACGCTCGGCAATGACTACCCCGTCAACGATGCCTATGCGCTGGCACCGACCGACATTCCGCAGCGCGCCTATGACCCGGAAGAGGCGGCGCACTACTTCAAGAAGTCCGGCCACGAAGGCCCGATCCTGCTGCGCACCTCCGATGCCGCCTTTACCGGCGCGGTCGATGCTTCTGTCCTGTTTCAGGCCAATGCCAAGGAAGCGGGCATCGACATCAAGCTCCAGCGTGAACCTTCCGACGGATATTGGTCGAATATCTGGAACAAGAAACCGTTCTGCGCCTCCTATTGGGGCGGACGGGCGACCCAGGATATCCGTTACACCACGACGCAGCTTTCGACGTCAACGTGGAACGACACCCGCTTCAAGGACCCTGCATTCGACAAGATGCTGCTTGAGGCCCGTGCAGAAACCGATAAGGACAAGCGCCGCGCGCTCTACCACCAGATGGCGATGATGGTGCGCGACGACAGCGGCCTCATCCTGCCGGTGTTCAACAATTATCTCAATGCACGTTCGGTGAAGCTGAAGGGCTGGATCGATGACGTCGGCAACGACCTGTCCAACGGACAGATCGCCAGCCGCGCCTGGCTCGTCTCCTGATCCGTCAAAGAGGAAGCCGCGGGACACAACCGCGGCTTTCATGGTCCCATGACAGATACGCAACCAACCCCTTCCATCCCTGTTTCCGCGCCTCCGCCGGGCCCTGTCGCCGTTTGGCGCACGCGCTTTCCCATGGCAAGCCGCATTGCCGAGCGGATTGTGCTCGGCATCGGCCTGCTGTTTGCGAGCTCGATCCTGATTTTCGCCGGGATTGAAATGCTGCCCGGCGACTTTGCCACAACCTATCTCGGTCAAGCGGCAACGCCTCAGGCGATCGCCAACCTGCGCGCTGAATTCGGCCTCGACCGGCCTATCGTGGCCCGCTATTTCGACTGGCTTTTCAACATATTACATGGCGATTTCGGTCATTCCTGGGCAAGCGGCCAGTCGGTCAGCGGCCAGATTGCCGACCGGCTGGGCAATTCGATGCTGCTGGCCGGAGCCGCGGCGGTCATCGCTGTTCCGCTTGCCGTCGGCCTCGGCCTGATCGCGGTGCTTTATCGCGACCGCCTGGTGGACAGGCTGATCAACCTCGTTTCGCTTGCCGCCGTTTCGCTGCCGGAATTCTTCGTCGCCTACCTGTTGATCATGGTGTTTGTGGTCCAGCATCCGGTCGCGGCGTTTCCGGCGACGGTTTATGACAGCATGAGCCTTTGGCAGAAGCTTCAGACCATCATTCTGCCGGTGGCGACGCTGGTGCTGGTGGTTCTGGCGCACATGATGCGCATGACCCGCGCCGCCATCATCAACGTCATGGCGTCGGCCTATATGGAGACCGCAGAGCTGAAGGGCATCAGCGCCTTGCGGGCGATCGTGAAACATGCAGCCCCCAACGCGCTGGCGCCGATCATCAATGTCGTCGCGCTCAACCTGGCCTATCTGATCGTTGGTGTCGTGGTTGTCGAAGTGGTCTTCGTCTACCCCGGCATGGGCCAGTATATGGTGGACGCGGTGACTGTGCGCGACCTGCCGGTGGTTCAGGGCTGCGGGCTGATCTTTTCGGCAATCTACATTCTTCTCAATATGGTCGCCGATATTCTGTCCATTCTTGTCAATCCGCGTCTGAGGCACCCACGATGAATATCCGATCCGTTCCGCTGACGGCATGGATCGGCATGGCCGGTATCGCCATGGCCGTCATCGCAGCCGCCTTTGCGCCCTGGCTTGCGCCCTTCGGCGAAAACCAAATTGTCGGAAGTCCCTGGGAACCGGCCAGTCATGCCTTTCCGCTCGGCCTTGACAATCTCGGCCGGGATCTGCTGTCGCGCATGATCTACGGTGCTCGGATGACGCTTTTCGTGTCTTTCTGCGCCACCGTTCTCTCCTTTTCGCTGGGCATTATCCTGAGCTTCGTGGCAGCTGTCATGCGCGGCGTCGTCGATATGGGCCTCTCGCGTCTCAACGACCTGATGATGTCGATCCCGACGCTGATCTTCGCGCTGATCGTGCTCGCGGCGCTGCCGCAGAACCTGTTCGTGCTGATTGTCGTCATGGCGGTGCTCGATTCCACCCGCGTGTTCCGTCTCGGGCGTGCGCTGGCGGGCGATATCGCGGTGATGGACTTCGTCGAGGCGGCAAGGCTGCGCGGCGAGAAAACGCTGTGGATCGTGTTCCGCGAAATCCTGCCGAATGCGATGACGCCGCTTCTGGCCGAATTCGGCCTGCGCCTTGCCTTCGCTGTTCTGTTCATTTCGACCCTGTCATTCCTCGGTCTCGGCATCCAGCCGCCGACCGCCGATTGGGGTGGCATGGTCAAGGACAACAAGGACGGCATCATCTTCGGCGTTTCCGCAGCTCTCGTTCCGGGCGCGGCGATTGCTTCACTCACCATCTCGATCAATCTCGTCGTCGACTGGCTGCTGAAACGCACATCCAGTCTGAAAGGGGGCCGCGGTGGCTGAGCTACAACAACAGGACGAAGCGCCTCTGCTTCAGGTTCGCAACCTAGAGATTGGCGCCATGGCCTATCCGCCGGGCGAACGCCCGCATCCCATCAAGATCGTCAGGGGGTAAGCTTCACACTCAAACGCGGCAAGGTTCTCGGGCTGATCGGTGAATCTGGCGCGGGAAAGTCCACAATCGGGCTTTCACCGCTGGCCTACGGGCGCGGCGGTGTCACCATTACCGGCGGCGAGGTTCTGCTGGACGGCGTAGACATCCTGAAACTCGGAAAATCCGGTACGCGGGCGCTACGTGGCGCACGGGTATGCTACGTCTCGCAATCGGCGGCGGCATCTTTCAACCCCGCCCACAAGCTCGGTGATCAGGTGATTGAGGCGACCATCCGCCATGGGCTGATGAGCCGTTCCGAGCGCGCGCGCGGGCCATTGAACTTTTCGGCATTCTCGGCCTGCCGGATCCGGAAACCTTCGGAAACCGTTATCCACATCAGGTGTCCGGCGGGCAGTTGCAGCGTGCGATGACGGCCATGGCGCTTTGCAGCCGGCCGGAACTCATCGTCTTCGACGAGCCGACCACGGCGTTGGACGTTACCACCCAGATCGACGTTCTGGCCGCGATCAAGACCGCGATTGCCAAGACCGGAACCGCCGCGCTCTATATCACCCATGATCTGGCGGTCGTGGCCCAGGTGGCCGATGACATCATGGTGCTGCGCAATGGTGAAACCATAGAATATGGCAGCGTCGAGAAGATCATCGAAAATCCCGATGCCGACTATACCCGCGATCTGGTGAATGTCCGCGCCATCCGGCATGCGGAAGCCGGTGACCAGTCCGAGCGCTTCTTCGAAATGAAGAATATCTCGGCCGCCTATGGCACAATGCCGGTTCTGTTCGATGTGTCGCTTCACGTTCCCAAGGGGCAAACGCTTGCCATTGTCGGCGAATCTGGATCGGGAAAGTCGACGCTGGCGCGGGTCGCAACGGGGCTTCTGCCGCCTTCGACCGGCAGTGTGCGCTTTGACGGGCAGGACCTACCGTCGGCGCTGAAGAAGCGCAGCCGCGAGGAACTGCGCCGGCTTCAGCTGATCTACCAGATGGCCGATACCGCGATGAACCCGCGCCAGACCGTTGGCGGGATCATCGGCAGGGCGGTGACATTTTACGAGGGACTCAGAGGGTCTTCGCGGCGCAACCGCGTCGATGACCTGCTCGAGCAGATCGAAATGGGCAGCGGCTTCTACGACCGCTACCCAGCCGAACTGTCTGGCGGCCAGAAACAGCGTGTGGCCATTGCCCGTGCGCTGGCCGCAAAACCTGAGCTAATCATCTGCGACGAGCCGACCTCGGCGCTCGACCCACTGGTTGCTGATGGCATTTTGAAGCTGCTGTTGCAGCTTCAGAAGGAAAAGCAGCTTTCCTATATTTTCATCACCCACGACATCGCCATTGTTCGCGCTATTGCCGACAGTGTCGCGGTGATGCACAGGGGCAGGCTTGTCCGATTTGGTCCCAAATCGGAAGCGCTAACCCCGCCCTTCGACGATTACACCGACCTGCTGCTGAACTCCGTGCCGGAGATGAAAACCGGCTGGCTGGAACACGTACTCGCCAGCCGCAGGATTTCCAGCGCCGGCAACTAAAATTACAGCCGGGCCGCGACGGCGGCCCGCGCCTGTTTCCCTAAAAAATCTGAGAATGAAAAGGTCAAAACCATGGCGCAACAAGGTTTCACGACGTCCGAAGACCAGTGGATCACGCTAAAGGACGGCACCCGCCTGGCGACGCGAGATCTGGATGCCTGAGGGCGCTGAGGACAAGCCGGTTCCCACAGTCCTCGAATATCTGCCCTATCGCAAACGCGGCGGAACCGATCCGCGCGACGAATCCACTTATCCGGTGTTCGCCGCTGCCGGGATTGCGGGTGTGCGGGTCGATATCCGCGGATCGGGCGAATCCGAAGGGGTCATCGATGGCGAATACACCCCGCGCGAACTCGCCGACGCCTGCGAAATCCTCGAATGGATTGCCGCCCAGCCTTGGTCGAACGGCAATGTCGGCATGATGGGCATTTCCTGGGGCGGCTTCAACTGCCTGCAGGTAGCAGCTCTCAAGCCGCCGCAGCTGAAGGCCGTAATCTCGATCGCCTCGACCGTCGACCGCTACAATGACGACATTCACTACAAGAACGGCACCCACCTTTCAACGCAGCTTTCCTGGGCCGCGACGATGCTGGCCTATCAGTCGCGCTCGCCGGATATCGATCTGGTTGGCGACCGATGGAAGGAGATGTGGCTGGAACGGCTGGAAGGAGAGCCGTTCTTCATGGAGGAATGGCTCGCGCACCAGCGCCGTGATGATTTCTGGAAACATGGCTCGATCTGCGAGGATTTCGACGGGTTTCCCGTGCCGGCGCTCGTCATTGCCGGCTGGGCGGATGGCTATCGCAACACGCCGCTGAAGGCCATCGAGGGCCTGCATGAGAGAGGCAAGGCGATTATCGGCCCGTGGATTCACAAATATCCGCATTTCGCATGGCCAAAGCCACGCATGGATTTCCACACCGAAGCCATCGCCTGGTGGAAACGCTGGCTGGACGATGCAGACAACGGCGCGGAAGACCTGCCGCAGATGCGCGCCTACATTCTTGACGGTCCGCGCCCGGCGCTCAGGCGCGAAAACGATCCCGGTTACTGGGTTGCCAAGCAGGACTGGGAAGAGCCGCAGACGCAAATGCTGACCGTGGCCGCCGATGGAATGCTTAACGCCAAAGACGCCAGCGAAGGCACCGGCGATATCGATCTACGATCACCGCTCGACACTGGCATCAGCAGTGGCGAATGGTTCACGCTGAAGCCCGACGCGGAAATTGCCGGCGATCAGCGCATTGATGACGGCGGCTCGCTGGTTTTCAAAACCGCGCCGCTTGTCGAAGAGGTCGTTTATCTCGGCGCGCCGGAACTCACCGTCGATGTCGCCTGCAAAGGTGACTGGGAAAACCTTGCCGTCCGCCTCATCGATGTCCACCCCGACGGTACCGAAACCCGCGCCTGCTACGGAGTTCTGAACCTTGCCCATCGCGAGGGTAACGAAACGCCGGTCAAGATGCCGAAGGGCGAGAAGACACGCATTTCCATGCAACTCGATGCCATGGGCTATCGTTTCGCGCCTGGTCATCGCATCAAGCTTGCGCTTTCGACAAGCTACTGGCCGACCATCCTGCCGTCGCCGCAGGCGCCTGGGCTGACGATCGACACCGCCAGCATCCGCCTTGCCATGCCACTTCTCGGCCAGCATGAGCGCATCGCCGTCGACGCGCCGGAAAACGCAGATCCGTTGCCGCAGTATGAACTGCTCCTGCCGGACGAAACCCGCCGGTCTGTCAAAGGGATCTGGTCACCGGGCGGACCCATTACCGCCTCTATGAGGACACCGGGCTGGAAGTGCACCCCGGAAACGGATTGCGCACGCAGGAAATCCGCAACGAGGACTGGTCGATCGACCCGAACGACCCGCTGTCGATGATGGGCGATATCGACTGGAAAATCCGGATTGAACGCGATGGATGGTCAGTGACGACAAAAACCACCACGACAATGCGCTGCACGGACAAAGACTGGATCATTGCGGCAAGCGTGACCGCATTCGAGAGCGACCGTGAGATCTATGCCAAAGAGTTCGAAAAGCGCATTCCGCGCGACTTCATGTAATCCGTCCTGCCGTAGGGCAGTTCCGGCGCGACGGCGGTTTCCGGACGGCTCTCCGAAAAATCGGGGGCCGTTTCATTTGAATTGAATTTCAAACAACTGAAATTCGGCCGCACTTTTGCCAGCGACATCCGCCGTCGATCGTCCGGCCGGCTTGGGGACAGGTGGCACCTCGATGAAGTCGTTGTTTCAATCCGCGGCAAGAAGCACTGGCTGTGGCGCGCAGTTGATCAGGACGGTTTCGTCCTCGAGGTTCTCGTTCAAAGCCGCCGAAATGCCAAGGCGCCAAGCGCCTGATACGCAAACTGCTGAAGAGCCAGGGACGATCGCCGCAGGTAATGATCACAGACAAGCTGCGATCCTATCGCGCAGCAAAGCGAGAGATCATGCCTTGTGTCGAGCATCGCTCCCACACAGGGTTGAATAATCGGGCGGAGAATTCTCACCAACCAGTCCGGCGCCGAGAGCGGATCATGAAGCGCTTCAAGTCACAGCGACATCTCCAACGCTTTGTCTCTATCCATGACCCGATCGCCAACCTATTCCACATCCCGCGCCACGACATCCCTTCCAAGCATCATCGCAAATTGCGTTCAGCGGCGATGAACCTGTGGGCGGAAATCGCCCGAGCATGATCGGCGAAATAGGCCGTTGTCATGGTCCGCCTCGTTGCCGTTAAGTTGACGATGCCGCTTTGCCCTTTTGCACACTCGGGGCATCTCCCCTCAAGGGGAGACTATTTGTTGCTACACCTCGCGTGAGCGGCACCCGAAGCGTCTTGTCCCTCAGGCAGCGCCCCTTTGCGGGCGCATGTCGTTGGCATCGATGCCGGCGACGACGACCGGTTTCTTCATCGCATCGCGGCGGAAAGGTTCGCCGAGCTCCTGATTGAGAAGCACCTCGATGAAGGTGGTTTCCTTGTTGGCAAGCTGCCGCTCCACGGCCGCCGAAAGCGCCTCGGTCAGTTGCTGCTGGCTGCGGACCTGAACGCCGTGTGCTCCGCAGGCCTTGGCGATCGCGGCATAAGAGGTGTCGCGGTCAAGCTCGGTGCCGACGAAATTGTTGTCGTACCACAGCGTTGTATTGCGCTTTTCCGCGCCCCACTGATAATTGCGGAAGATCACCATGGTGATCGCCGGCCAGGGATCGCGACCGCAGGCGGTCATCTCGTTCATCGAAATGCCGAACGCGCCATCGCCCGCAAAGCCGATCACCGGCGTATCGGGATTGCCGATCTTGGCGCCGATGATGGCGGGAAAACCGTAGCCGCAGGGGCCGAACAGCCCGGGTGCCAGATATTTCCGGCCCTTCTCGAAGGTCGGATAGGCATTGCCGATCGCGCAGTTATTGCCGATATCGCTGCTGATGATCGCCTCCTGCGGCACAGCCTGCATGATCGCACGCCAGGCCTGGCGCGGCGAGATCAGATCCGAATCGCGGGTGCGCGCGCCCGAATTCCACTCCGTGCCCGGATCGTCATCCTCATGGTCGAGGCTGGTCAGCTCCTGCACCCAGCGCGATTTGGTCTGGGATACGAGATGCTTGCGGTCCGCGCGCCCGGCATCGCCGGCGGTTTCGGAAAGCTGGGCCAGAATGCCGCGCGCCACCTTGCCCGCATCGCCCTGAATGCCAACACTCACCTTCTTGGTCAGCCCGATGCGCGAGGCGTTGATGTCGACCTGAATGATCTTGGCGTCCTTCGGCCAGTAATCGATGCCGTAGCCCGGGAGGGTTGAAAACGGATTGAGGCGGGTGCCGAGCGCGAGCACCACATCGGCCTTGGCAATGATCTCCATGCCGGCCTTGGAACCGTTATAGCCGAGCGGGCCCATGGCAAGCGGATGCGCGCCCGGGAAACTGTCATTGTGCTGGTAATTGCTGCACACCGGCGCATCGAGCCGTTCGGCAAGCTGGATCAGATCCGGGATCGCACCGGAAAGCACGACGCCAGCGCCCGAAAGAATGACCGGGCACTTCGCTTCCGAGAGAAGTTTCGCGGCCTCCGCTAGTGCCAGTTCGCCGCCCGCCGGACGCTCGAAAGCGACGACCTGCGGCAGGTCGACATCGATCACCTGGGTCCACATGTCGCGCGGAATGTTGATCTGCGCCGGTGCGGAATTGCGCCAGGCCTCCATGATCACGCGGTTCAGCACTTCGGGAATACGCGAGGGATCACGGACCTCCTCCTGATAACTGACGCAATCGGCAAACAGCCGCATCTGCTCCATTTCCTGAAAGCCGCCCTGCCCGATTGTCTTGTTGGCGGCCTGCGGGGTCACCAGCAACAGTGGCGTATGGTTCCAATAAGCGGTCTTGACCGGGGTTACGAAACCGGTAACGCCGGGACCGTTCTGGGCGATTGCCATCGACATCTTGCCGGTGGAACGGGTAAATCCGTCGGCCATCAGCCCGGCATTGGTCTCGTGGGCGCAGTCCCAGAAGGTAATTCCGGCCTCTGGAAAAAGATCGCTGACGGGCATCATCGCTGAGCCGATAATGCCGAAGGCATGTTCGATCCCATGCATTTGCAGAACTTTGACAAAGGCTTCTTCGGTGGTCATTTTCATCGGCATTTTTCCTTAAGCCCGCTCGTCGCGATAGTGATAATACTGGTAGAGGCCCCATTGTCCGAGGCGGCGGAATGGTGTTTTCCAGCCCTCGTGTTTCAGCTCCGAGCCGTAGATAGGCAGGTCCGGGATCGGTTCACCGGCAACAAGCTGCGCCAGACGGCGACCGGCCATGGCCGAATACATCACCCCGTTGCCGCCATAGCCGAGCGAATAAAAGGCGCCGGGCAGATCCGGCATGCCGGTGACGCGCGGCATCATGTCGTGGGAAACATCGACCCAGCCCCACCAGCTGTAATCCAGCTCGACGCCCTTCAGCGCGGGAACTTGCGTGCCATAGCATCGCACAACCCTTTCAGATGCGCCGGATTTTCGGCATCACGCCCGGTGATCGCAGCACGCGAACCAATCTGCAACCGGCTGTCGGGCAGCAGCCGGTAGTAGTTGCGCAGCGTGCGCGTATCGGTCAGCGGCGAAAGCATCTTGATGCCGATGGACTGTAACTCATCGTCGGTCAAAACCCGCGTGACGACGCTGTTGGACATGATCGGCAGCAGCCTGTCCTTGACACGTGGATGCAGACCACGCGGCGCATAGGCGGCCGTGGCGACTGCCACGCGCTTCGCACGCACCGTGCCGCGCGGGGTCTTCAGATGGTGAATGCCGTCCTTGTACTCCCAGACCTGAACCGGGCTGTCGATATGCACCTTCGCGCCCAGTTCGCGGGCAACCCGGAGATAGCCGAAGGCGAGTTTGGCGGCGTGAATACCGGCGCCATCAGGCTCCCACATCGCGCCATGGGCTTCCATATCGCGGGCAACCGTTTCCAGTACTTCCTCGCGGCTGAGCATACGTGAGCCGTAGCCGAACTTGTCGTTCAACACCCGCGACTCGGCTTCCAGTCCGGGCATGGCGGACGCTTTGTGGGCGATGTAATAATGCCCGCCATCCTGCGGTTCACAGGCAATCGCGTGGTCGCGAACAAGCCCGCGAAACAGGTCGAAGGCCCCCACCATCTCATCGTGCATCGCCCGCGCCGTCTGCAGATCCCAGCGATCGATCCACTGGCTGCGCTTCAGCCGGCCGGCGCTGATCTGCGCCTGCCCGCCATTGCGGGTGGAGCAGCCATAGGCAACGCCATTCGCCTCAAGGACGGTCGCCTTGATGCCGTGCATCTTGGCGAGATGGATCGCGGTCGACAGCCCGGTATAGCCGGAGCCGATCACCACCGCATCGACATCGATGTCGCCGGTGACCGGTCCATCGTCCTCGGGCAATTCACCGGCCGTGCCGATCCAGTAGGTCGGCGCGTAATCGCTGCCCGGCCCGAGGGTTCTGTCCATCAGGGGATCATATTGCGGATCGAAGGGCTTCGACCCCGGACGTTTCTCGTTGACCTGCATGATCGCCTCACATCACTTCGTGGAAACTGCAGGACGCTGTTTGCGGATCGCCTGTTTCTCGACAATCTGGCCGTCGCGGATCCGGAACAGATCAACGCCCTGCACCTCGGTGCGGGTGCCGTCAGGATTGGTGGCGCGGAAGGTCCACTGGCTCACGCCGCGCGTGCCGTCTTCCGACAGGAAATGGCTGTGGTCGGCCCACTGCACGTCCGGCATTGCGGTCCATACGCCGACAAACGCCTTTGCGATCGCGTCCTTGCCTTCGATCCGGTTGCCGTATTCGTGATCGCCCGCGACGGAGAAGAACACGCAGTCATCGGCAAAATGGGTCATAACCCCGTCGATATCATGGCGGTTGAAGGCATCGAATGTTGTCTTCAGATCGGCGGCGGTAAGCTTTGTTTTTGTTGCAGTCATGGGAGTTTTCCTTGCCCTAGTAGCCCATCATCCGCGGCAGCCAGAGGGAGATTGCCGGGAAGCTGGCGATTATGAAGATGGCGATGACCGAGGCGATCGCGAACGGGATAGCGCGCAGGCTGATCCGCTCGATCGAGATCCCGGAAATGCCGGATGCGATGAACAGGTTCTCGCCAAGCGGCGGCGTCTGGAAGCCGACCGAAAGCGTGCAGATCATCACGATTCCGAAATGGATCGGGTCGATACCCATCATGTAGGCGACCGGCAGCATCACCGGCACCAGGATCATGATCGCAGCGAGCGTTTCCATAAACATGCCGATGATCAGCAGCAGGCCGATAACCATCGCCCAGATCACATAGAGATTGTCGGTCAGCGACAGGATCCCGCCGGCAATCACGCCGGGTACGTCGTTTTCGACCAGAAGCCGGCCGAAGATAGTTGCCGCAAACAGCACCAGCAACACCCGGCCCGCAAGCCAGGTCGTTGTGTCGAGCGACTTGATCACCTGGCGGACATCGAGTTCGCGATAGATCACCGCACCCACGAACAGCGTGTAGAAGATCGCCACGATCGCGGCCTCAGTCGGCGTGAAATAGCCGGAATAGATGCCGCCGAGGATGACGACGGGCGCGAGCAACGCCCAGAAGCCGTGATAGCCGGCGCTGGCGACGCGGCGAAGCGAAAATGGCTCGTCCGCTCCGTGAAAGCCGCGAATCCGGCAGCGGATATAGTTCATGGTCAAAAGGCCGCCCGCCATCACCACGCCCGGCAGGACGCCGGCGATGAACAGCTTGGAGATCGAAACCGACTGGAACGCTCCATGAATCTCAACCGCTTCGGGCGGCGGCTGCATGCCCATCGCCGAAATACCGAAGATCACCATCGGGATCGAGGGCGGAATGATGATGCCGAGACCGCCCGCTGCCGCCGTGACTGAAGCCGCATAGCCGGGGCCATAGCCCTGACGCGCCATCGCCGGGATCATCAGCATGCCGACGGCGGCCGTGGTCGCAGGACCCGAGCCCGAGATCGCGCCGAAGAACAGGCAGGCCATCACGGTCGCAGCGCCCAGCCCACCGGTAAACGGGCCGGCGAGGCTTTCGGCAAAGGCAATCAGGCGGCGGGACAGACCGGCGGCTTCCATCAGGGCGCCGGCCAGAATGAAGGCGGGCAGAGCCATCAGCGGGAACGATCCCACTGACGACCACGCCATCTGCACCATCTTGATCGGGTTGTCGCCAAGATAGAGCATGGCGACCAGAGAGGCGACGCCGAGCGCCACCGTGATCGGCGCGCCGAGGATCAAAAGGCCGAAGAACGAACCGAACAGAATTTCAATCAGCAGGCTGTCCATCAGGGATGCCTCCGATCATAGGCGCGCTGCTCGTCGGCGGCGAATTCCATGGCCGCCTCGACGCTCGCCTTGTCCGGATCGGTCGGATCAATGCCCATCACGAGTTTCATGTAGTTGACCTGCAGGATGCGGATCGTCATCAGCGTGAACGCGATCGGCAGCGCCAGATAGATGTAGCGCATCTCCCAGCCAAGCGTCTGGGCCTTCACGAATGGCTTCAGGCGGCCGATGAAATCGATCGATTCCCAAATGAACACGATGTTGAAGACGATCCAGAACGCATCGCCGATGGCCTCGATAATACGGGCCTTCTCTCGCGACATCGCGCTGAACTGGAAGGTGACGCGATTATGCGCCGCAATCCGCGCGGCATAGGAGGCGCCGAAATAGGCAAACCATACGAACAGGATGACCGAAAGCTCCTCGATCCAGGTGATCGAGAAACCGAACAACTGGCGGGCGACGATCTGCACGAACAGTAGCGTCACGAACACCGCCAGAAGCACGCGGCAGACATGACTTTCGAACTTGTCGGCAAATTTCCAAAATGCGGACATGGCAACCTCGGGAGGAAAGGGCAGAAAGGGCGACGTTGGAAAGAGGCGAAGCTATCGGATTACGGCCTATGCCCTCCCCTCTCGTGTCATGCTCGGGCTAGACCCGAGCATCCAGGCGACACAGAGAACATTGCCTGCACCCTCGGGCCTAGCCCGAGGGTAACGGATGGGAGAGAGAAGGGGCAGAACGCCAACAGCGCGCCCCTGCCCCATTACTTCGCCGGATCGCGGCCGAGCGAGGTCAGCACGTTGTCGAGCACTTCCTTGCCGCCGATCTGGTCGTAGAACTGCGGCCAGACTAACGTGGTGGCGAGATCAATGAACTCCTGCTCGTTATTGGCGGGATCGTCAATCTCCATGCCGCGGCTGACAAGTTCTTCACGGATCTTGGACTCTTCCGCCTTCAGGAATTCCGAAGAGGCCTTGGTCGCGGCTTCACCCGCTGCCAGCACCTGCTGTCGCTCTTCTTCCGACAGGCTTTCAAACAGCGCCTCGGAGACGATCAGCGGCTCGATCGAGAAGATGTAGTGCAGGTTGGTGATATATTTCTGCACCTCGTCGAACTTCATCGCATAGACGGTCATGTAGGGGTTGTCCTGACCGTCAACGACCTTCTGCTGAAGCGCGGCGAAGGTTTCGCCCCATGCCATCGGCGTCGGGTTGACGCCCCAGCTCTTGTAGGTCTCGATCATGATCTCGTTCTTCGGAACACGGATCACGAGGCCCTGCAGATCGTCGACGGTGGAGACAGGCTTATTGGAGTTGGTCAGCACGCGGAAGCCGGAATAGGCCCAGCCGATGATCCGGACGCCTGCGTCCTCGATGGTCTGCTCGATCATCTGCTGGCCGATCTCACCCTGGGTAAGCTGTTCGGCATCGTCCTGGCTGAGGATCACGTAAGGCAGCGTCAGCGTGCCGACAGACGGCGAGAACGGGGTGATGTTGTTGATGGCGAGGATCGAGAAATCGAGCGTGCCGGTGGCCGCCGCCGTGACGGTGTCCTGCTCATCGCCAAGCTGGCCGTTCAGGAACAGCTTGCCGGTCATCTCGCCGCCAGATTCCTGCTCCAGCGCTTCGATGAACGCGAGGCCGAGCGCTTCCTGGGTTCCGCCCGCGCCATCGCCAACGGCAACGCGGTATTCGGTGGCGGCAGCCGGCAGGCTGAGAGCGAGAGCGGCCACGGCGCCGGTCACAAAACGGGTGATAATGGTCATTTGTATTCCCTATTTTCGATTAATACGCCGCTGCTTTGCGTTCGCGGTCATTTGACATTAGTCAAGATTGCAGCAAGCGCGGTTCCGCGATATGTCCAGATTGCAGCTTCGTTAGGTCCAGATGAAAAACACGATCGCCGCCGAGAGTATCTTCCTGCGCGCCACCGATGCGCCGACCCTGCAGGGGCGGCTCGCCGCAGCCTTGGTACGCGCGATCCTGGAAAGCCGCGCGCGGCCCGGCACCCGCCTGCCTTCCAGCCGGCAGCTGGCCGAAACACTCGGCCTGTCGCGCATGACGGTGACGTTGGTCTATCAAGAGCTTGTCGGACAGGGCTATCTCGAGACCCGTCCGCGCTCGGGCGTCGCAGTCGCCGCCACCGCCCCCGCCGCAAGCTGAAGGTCGCCGGCATGACGGCAGGCGACAGGCCGCTGGACTGGACCGACTGGCTTTCCGGCCATCCACCGCCGCTACGTGTCATCCGCAAGCCAGCGGATTGGCGCAGCTATCGCTATCCATTTATCTATGGCCAGCCCGATCCGCGCCTTTTCGATCACCACGCATGGCGCGATTGCGCCCGTCGGGCGCTTGGCAGCCGCGATTTCGCTGATGTTTCGACCGATCGCTACGGCAGCGACGATCCGCTGCTGATCGACTATATCTGCTCCAACACATTGCCCCGGCGGGGCATCCATGCCAGGCCTGACGAGGTGCTGGTAACCCTTGGCGCGCAAAATGCGCTTTATATCGTGGTCGAACTGCTTTGCCGTCCAGACCGACCGGCCGTTACCGAGGAGCCGGGCTACCCCGATATCGCCGAGACGCTGCGCCGGTCGCAAAGCCCGACCTCCTTCCTGCCGGTCGATGCGCTGGGGCTGAACCCGGAAACGCTGCCGGACCATACAAGGCTGGTGATGATAACCCCGAGCCACCACATCCCGACCGGCTCGACCATGCCGCTTGGCCGCCGCCAGGATCTGCTGAACCGCGCCGCCGCCCGCGATTTCGTCATCGTCGAGGACGATTACGATTTCGAGATGTCCTATCTCGGCCCCTCCGCGCCAGCGCTGAAATCGCTCGATACCCAGGGTCGGGTGCTCTATATCGGCAGTTTCTCGAAATCACTGTTTCCGGGCCTCAGGATCGGCTATCTGGTGGCACCTGCCCCTCTCATCGCCAAGGCGCGCGAGCTGAGGACGATGTTGCTGCGCCACCCGCCCGGCCACCTTCAGCGCATCACCGCCTATTTTCTGGCGCTTGGCCATTATGACGCCCACATCGTCCGGCTGCGCAGTGCGATGGTGAAGAGGCGCGCGACACTGGAACAGGCGCTGGCGAAAAGCTGCCTCACGCTCGAAAGCGCGGCCTTGGCAGGCGGCGCGAGCGTATGGCTCAGGGGCCCCGATGGGCTCGACAGCGCCGAACTCGCTGAAAAGCTGAAGGCCGACGGTGTGCTGATCGAACCGGGTGCGGTCTTTTTCGAAAACCCGCCCGACCCCTGCCCTCTGTTCCGGCTCGGCTATGGCTCGATCGATTCGGCCGATATACCGCGCGGTATCTCGTTGATCGATGTAGCGGTCAAACGGGAGATGTGATTCGGTCTGTCTGAAAAGTTTCGGGCGTTTCTTTAGGTTGATTTTCAGCATAGCCCCGACTTATGGCTGTTTGGGCACACGCATCGGCACCTGAGGGGAAAAGTCGGAAGGACGCCGATCGTGAACGTTTCTTTCGGGTACCTTCCGTGAAGGTGACTGCGTCGGTTGCGCCCTGGCTCATATATCTGAATTAGGTAATCGGGCAGCCTGTTTGCTGCGTTCAGGCGGGCGTAGCCCGAGCGGGACTGTCAATCGGCGTTGTAGTGGGCCCCCATTTAGGCGCCCAAAAGGAACACTTTCCAGCGATTGCATTCGGCGATTAGCGCGCGCAGGCCCGGAGCCATCGATTTAGCGGAGAGGCCTGCGCACGCGAATGGCTTGATTTCTTCGACTTTAGCTTTGAAAGCGGTTTTTGAAGCGCCAGGATTCGTTTCCGGTTTCTATAATCTCGCAGTGGTGCGTGAGCCGGTCGAGAAGCGCAGCGGTCATCTTTGCGTCGCCAAACACGGCTGGCCACTCGCCGAATGCGAGATTGGTGGTGACGATGATTGAAGTGCGCTCACAAAGCTTGCTGACCAGATGGAAGAGATGCTGACCGCCTGCCTGGGCGAACGGGAGATAGCCCAGTTCATCCATTATGACGAAGTCGAGTCTGGTGATTTAATCTGCGAGCCGTCCTTGTTTGCCATTGCCCGCTTCTGTCTCTAGCTGATTGACGAGGTCAACAACATTGAGGAACCGGCTTTGGCTAGGCCAAGCGGGAGATCATGCTCGGCGTCGAACGTCGTTCTCATAAGGGACTGAACAATCGAGCGGAGAAATCCCATCAGCACGTCAGACGAAGGGAGAGTGTCATGAAGCGCTTCAAGTCGGCGCGACAACTTCAATGTTTTGTGTCCATCCACGACCCGATCGCAAACCTCTTCAACGTTCGCCGCGACGATATTCCATCCAACCATCATCGCAAACTGCGAACAGCAGCCATGCATGCACGGGGCCAGATCGCCCGCATTCATGACGCATGGGATTCACGCCCAAATGGCGGTTTCGAAGCGTTAAGTGCACAGTGCCCTTCAAACAAACCTAGCCAGTTCAGGGGCCATGACGACGACGATTGACATCTCAAAGCTCTTTCGAGCACGAGAGGTCCGATTCCAACATTTGGTTCCCCTCGCTGCGACCTCATCAGCAAATGTTGGAATCATAGGGATCGCTAGCAAGTATATGTTTTCTAGTGGAATTTTAGAATTTGACATTTGATGGACCAGGTCGCTGAAATGGGAACCAAATATCAAATTCATTCCACTAGAGATATCGATATCATAAAAATGAGAGAAACTGACGAGAAAGAACAGCGAATGTTTACCAGAAGTGCGATTTTCCGGGGTCGGATAAAGCCGGGACGGGAAGAGGAATTCTATACGGCCGTTCAGGAAAGGCTTGTTCCTGCGTGGTCTCAGATGCTGCATGCGGCCGCTGTTCGGGTTTACAGACCCCGGCATTGTGAAGCGGGCGAAGAGGATGTTTTCCTGGTTCAGGAGATCGACTATCCGTCGATGGCGCACATTGAAGAAGCGTTGTCGTCACCGCGGCGTGAAGCCGCTGTCGAAGCGCTTGCGTCCGTTCGTTCACTTTATGATGGCGAGCATCGCCATATCATCTATGAGCGTTTGACGGATTGACGCCGGCCTTGCTTTTCCAGGAGCAGGCCAATCGTTTTTGATCTTGATGCCAAAGATGCAATGGGGACGCATAACCGGAAGAGTCGGCCGCCCGATTTCAGCCGGCGGATGATCCGCATCCTGAACATCAGCTTCGGTTCCCTCCCCTCAATAAAGCTTGAAAACCACAAAATCCCCCGAACCGAAGTCCGGAGGATTTTTTCGCAATGGATACTGAAAGCGCTATTCAGGCATTTTCGCAAACACACTTGTCCTGAACATCCGGTTGAGCAGCATCACTTGGTCGTGACAGCCTGAACCTTGTTGACGAGGTCGTCGCCATATTTGTCGGTGAAGGTCTTCCAGACCGGCTTGACGGCCTGCTGGAAGGCCTGACGATCGACATCACTGTTGACGACCATGCCTTCCTTTTCCAATTCGGCGATCATCGATGCTTCGCTGTCCTTGGAAAGCTGACGTTCATAATCGATGGCATCCTTGGCCGCCTTCATGATGATTTCCTGCTGGTCGTCCGGCAGACTGCTGAACTTCTTCTCATTCATCGCCAGCACCAGCGCGGCATAGGAGTGATTGGTCAGCGACAGGTATTTCTGGACTTCGTAGAACTTGAAGGATTGAACGATGGTGATCGGGTGATCCTGCGCGTCGACAACGCCGGTTTCCAGAGCGGTGTAGAGTTCTGCTACTGGGATCTGCTGTGGATTGGCCTTCAAAAGCGCAAACATATCATTAAGCGCTTCGAATTGTTGGTGCGCATGCGCAGCCCTTCAAGGTCCTTCGGCTCGACAATCGGGCCGCGGTCATTGGTGATTTCGCGGAAACCGTTTTCCGGAAAGCCAAGAACCTTGAGGTCGAAGTTCTCAAAGTCGGCCGCTGCTTCCTGACCGATAGCGCCATCATAGACTTCATAGGCCTGATCACGATCGGTGATCATGAACGGCAGCATCAGCCCGCCAAGTTCGGGCATCATACCGGTAAAGTTGTTCAAACCGCTCATAACGATGTCAATGATGCCGGTGCGCGCACCGGTGATCATCTGGGAATCATTGCCGAGCTGGCCCTGCGGAAAGATCTGAACGGTGATCTTTCCGTCAGACATAGTCTTAACATCTTCGGCAAAGTGCTCGGCGAGCTTCTGCTGCAGGTCGCCCTGTGGGGCCGCATGGGCCAGACGAAGCGTGGTCGCATTGGCCGAGACGGTTCCGGCAACCAGCATGCCGATGGCGAGAAGGCCTGTTGTAAAACGTTTCATTTCATTTCCTCCGTATAAAAAGTTGAGAAATCAGCCCGCGATCCATCCAAGTGGAACAGTGATGATCTGGGGTACAAGTATGAACATGATCAGCACCAGCACATAGACGGCTATGAACGGCAGTACTCCACCGACTGCGTCCTGAACGCGGGTTTTCCAACGCCGCAAACGACGTTGAGAACCGTACCGACCGGGGGCGTAATCAGGCCGATACAGGTATTGATGACGAACATCAGACCGAAATAGACAGGGTCGATGCCGGCTTCCTTGACCACTGGCATCAGAAGTGGAACCAGGATCAAAATTGTGGGGCTCAGATCCATCACCATGCCAACGAGCAGGACCAGGACCATGATGGCAGCCATCAGCAGGCGCGGGCTGTCGGTGAGCGGGCCGAGCATAACGGCGAGCTGCTGCGGCAACTGGGCAACGGTGATCAACCAGGAGGCGACCATGGCCGAGCCGACAAGGAACATCACCATGGCGGTTGCGCGACCGGAATTGATCAAGACCCGATAGAATTTCGCCGGTGTCAGTTCGCGGTAGATGAGCGTTGAAACGAGGATGGCGTAGACAGCTGCGACAACCGCCGCCTCGGTTGGCGTAAAGATGCCGAAGCGGATACCGCCAATGATGATGAGCGGCAGGAGCAGGGCCCATATACCATCCTTCAGTGCGGCGCGGCGTTCTTCCTTGGACGCCTTTTCATGCTGCTCAAGGTTTTCCTTTCGCATCAGGAACGTCCATGTTCCGATCAGCGCCATACCCATGATCAGGCCCGGCACAATGCCGCCGAGGAATAGTTTGGCAATGGAGATGTTTCCGGCAACACCCATGATGATCAGTGGCAGCGATGGCGGGATAACTGGCGCGATGATGCCGCCTGCGGCAAGCAGACCGACCGAGCGACTCTCTGGGTAATTGGCGCTGCGCATCATCGGATAGAGAATCGAAACCAGCGCCGCTGCGTCTGCAACAGCAGAACCGGAAAGGCCTGCCAGCACAACGGACGTAAAGATCGCGACATAGCCGAGACCACCTTTTTATGGCCGACATAAGCCATGGCCAGACGGACGATCCTGCGCGACAGACCGCCAGTCGACATGGTTTCGCCTGCGACCATGAAGAACGGGATGGCGAGAAGCGGAAAGCTGTCGACGCCATTGACCAGCGACTGTGCAAGAATGTCGGGGCTGAACAGGTTCATGTGCAACATCAGGCCGACGGCGCTTAACAGCAGCGCGAAAGCAACCGGAACCCCGAGCAGAATGGCACCAATCAGAACGGAAAGAAAAAGCACAAGTGTCATTGAGCCGCCTCCTCAGTGCCTTCAGCATCGCTTTCAAAATCCGGTACGGCTCTGCGCGGATCGAGCAAGCGCAACAGGGCAATGGCTGCCATCAATGCGCCGCCGATCGCACCGGCGAGGTAAAACATGCCGACCGGAATACCGCTCATCGGCGATATATTGTCCCAGTTGGCGATGACTTGCGGCGAGGCACCCCAGACCAGCATCACGCAACAGCCGAGGATGACGAGGTTGACGAAGCGGCGTAGCCAGTATTTTGCCCTGGGGAACATGCCCTCTGCGACGCCATCCAGTGAGAGGTGCTCAAAATTGCGCAGGCAAGCCGCCGAGCCGAGCATGATGACCCAGACAAACAGGAGTCTTGAAATTTCAACCGAGCCGAGGATGCCGCTGGAAAAGCCGTAGCGAAGCACGACATTTGTGAAAACCAGCACGATCATCGCCACGAGCGCGATGGCTATCATCGCGTCAATGATGCGCCAGCCAATGCTGACGATGCGCGTGATCAAACCCATTTCAAGCTACCTCCTGGATCGCGATTGGGTAAGTGCAACATGTTATCGATAACATGTATAAATGCAATAGTCTCGTACTTTTGTCGTCTCTCTTGAATAAAGTCAGGACTTTTGCAGGGGTATACTGAAACCCGCGGCGGATGCCTATCCAGTCAGTGCAGGTCTCGCGGCACGGTTTCAGGCCGGCGTGTACTGGTCGCCGTCGAACACGTGGTGGTGAACGCGCCCGGTGAACATGTCCAGCAGGCCCTTGGTCACTTCACGGCCCTTGTAACGAACATCGGATTCCAGCGCCTTGGCGACGGCATCGAGGTTATCGTAGCGGACCCCCATGACGAGCGCGTATTCCGGCGCGCCGTCATCACGTTCGACACCGAAATAGACCTGCAGGTCCCGGGCGCCGGGAAACTGCCGCCAGATGGGGATCAGCTTTTCGTGCACATAGGTCTTGAACTCGGCCTCTCGACCTTCATTGATCGTACCTTCGAAAAGGGCGTAGCGAATGATCATCCTGTCCTCCTGGACAACCGTCATCGGACGGTTTCTCGTTTGCGGCGAAGGCGTTTTCATGCCTTTGCGCCAATCAATCCTGTTCATTCTCGCCGATCACGCGGTACCGGTGTCGCCGTCGAGCAGCCGCATCATTTCAGCCGAATCCTTTGGTCCCAGACCGGCGGCGACGAGCAAGCGGTGAATTTCGGTGACCTGACCGGTCATCGGCAGCGGCGTGCGGGTCTTCAAGGCAAAGGCCTGTAGGCTGTCGAGATCCTTGAGCATGTTGTCGATGCGCCCGGTCGGTGAATAATCACGAGCGGAAAATTTGCCCATGAATTCCTGCATGATGTTGCTGTCGGCCCGTCCACCGGCGAGCGCCTGTGGAATGTTGGCGGCATCGACGCCACCGGCTTCAGCAAGCTTGACGGCTTCAGCGACGGCCTGGAACTGAACAGCACAGAAAAGCTGGTTGATCAGCTTGGTGGTCTGTCCGGCACCGCTTGGTCCCATCAGAGTGTAGTTGGCGCAGAGATCCGCCATGACAGCACGAGCTTTTCGAAGTTCTCTTCTGTGCCGCCAGCCATCACGGTCAGCCGTCCGCCAAGGGCACCGGGTGCACCACCGGAAAGCGGGCAATCGACCCAGCCCATGCCGGTTGCCGAAGAAAGCTCAGCCGACATTTCGGCCGTCGCCTTCGGGTCGATCGATGACATGTCGATCAGAAGCTTGTCGGCACTGGCGGCTTCGGCCACGCCGTTGCTGCCGAACACGACAGCCCTGACGATATCGGCATGGTTCAGGCTCATGATGGTGAAGCCAGCGCCAGAAGTGGCCGCTTTTGGGCTTGTGGCGGCGCTGGCGCCCTTTTCCACCAGTTTGGCGACCTTTGCGTCGTCAAGATCGGAAACGATAACCGTGTGGCCCGTCTCCAGAAGGCGTGTCGCGATCGCGGTGCCCATAATGCCCGCGCCGATGACGGCGATCTGTTCAGTCATTTTCGGCTCCTTGTTCCGCTCCCAGAAAGGCGAGAGATTTCTCGGTGATGATGGCCGGCGCAAGGTCGCAATCAAGCGTCAAAACGTCGCCCTCACCATCCGTGGCTTCCAGCGTTGAAAGCTGACTGTCAAGCAGCGAGGCCGGCATGTAATGGCCGGGGCGGTTCTCCATACGCGCGGCAAGCACCGCGCGCTCGCCTTTCAGGTGGATGAGACGCAACTCCGGGCCAGCCAGACAGCGCAGCAGATCGCGGTAGCTCTTTTTCAGGGCCGAGCATGCGACGACGACATCTTCATTGCGGGGCGCTTCCGCGAGTGTCCTGCCAACCACTTCGAGCCATGGCTTACGATCTTCATCGTCAAGCGGAATGCCGGTGCGCATCTTTTCCACATTGGTTTCAGGGTGAAGGCTGTCGCCTTCGACAAAGCGTGCACCGAGCTGTTCCGCCAGCGCACGGCCTGCGGACGACTTACCGCAGCCGCTGACACCCATGACCACGATTTTCATCTCAGACACTCACAGTAATGCCGCCATCAACGGCCAGTACATGGCCATTGATGAAGGAGGAAGCCGAAGATGCGAGGAAAATGGCCGCGCCGACAAGTTCGTCGACATCACCCCAGCGACCGGCAGGTGTGCGCTTTTCAAGCCAGGCCGAAAATTCCGGATTATCCACCAGCGCCTGGTTCAGCGGCGTCTTGAAATAGCCCGGCGCGATACCGTTGACTTGCAGGCCATATTGGGCCCAGTCCGTGCACATGCCCCGGGTCAGGTTGCGGACCGCGCCCTTGGTGGCTGTGTAAGGTGCGATACCGGGGCGAGCCAGTTCGCTCTGCACCGAGCATATATTGATGATCTTGCCACTGCCGCGCTTGATCATGTGGCGGGCAACAGCCTGACCGGTAAAGAAGACGCCGGAAATATTGGTTTCCAGCAGCCGGTGCCATTGCTCTTCCGGATAGTCTTCCAGCGGCGTGCGGTACTGGATGCCGGCATTGTTGATCAGGATTTCGATCGGACCGACCTCGGCCTCAATCTGGTTCACGCCGGCTTCAACAGCGGATTTATCGGTAACATCGAAGACCGCGGAATAGGCTTTGATACCCTTGTCTTCGAAAGCCTTGACGGCAGCTTTGGCGTGATCCGCGCTGCGTGCATTGACGACAGGGATAGCGCCTTCTTCGGCGAGACCTGAAATCAATGCGTGACCGATACCCTGGCTGGAGCCCGTCACAAGTGCGATTTTTCCATCAAGTTTGAACCTGTCGGACATAGTGTTCTCCTTCCCTATGGGCGGCGCGATGGGGCGAAGTTTATGACTCCGCGCCGAAATGTCAGCGCCGTCTCCGAATATTCTTGACTTACCTGTTATCGATAACATAATCAAGACCAAAATCGGTTCTTGAACAAATTCGGCGCGGCAACCGAGCAGAACCCGGAAGAACCCGGGCTCAGATTTTTCGTTGTCACGCCGAGCAAAGCTTACCAAGGGAGGTAGTGATGAAAGCTGCAATCATTCACGCGGCAAAGGACCTGCGTATCGAAGAAATCACCCCCGAGACAGCCGGCCCCGGTCAGCTCGAAATCCGGATCGGCGCGGGCGGCATTTGCGGTTCCGATCTGCATTATTACAATAATGGCGGTTTCGGCGATGTGCGCGTTCGCGAGCCGATGATCCTCGGTCATGAAGTCGCCGGCACGATCACCGCGCTCGGTAGCGGCGTCAGCAATTTCTCCGTCGGTGACCGTGTCGCGATTTCGCCGTCGCGCCCCTGCAACACATGCGAGTTCTGCCTGAAGGGCTTGCAGAACCATTGCCTCAACATGCGGTTTTATGGCAGCGCCATGCCGATGCCGCATATTCAGGGTGGGTTCCGCGAAACACTGGTGGCTGAAGCCTGGCAGTGCCACAAGGTCGCCGAAAACGTATCCTTGGGTGAAGCAGCAATGGCCGAGCCGCTGGCCGTGACGCTGCATGCGGTTTCGCGTGCCGGTTCGCTTCTTGGCAAGCGGGTTCTGGTGTCCGGTTGCGGCCCGATTGGCGCGCTGTGCATTGTTGCGGCCCGTGCCCACGGCGCCCGCGAGATCGTGGTCACGGATGTGATGGACGATGTTCTGCCTTACGCTGAAGCAGTTGGCGCAAACCGGGTTATCAACGTTGCCAAACAGCCTGAAGAGCTTGCTGCCTATGGCGCTGGAAAGGGCACGTTCGATGTGATGTTCGAAGCGTCCGGCAATGCCCGTGCTCTGGCAAGCGGTTTGCAGGCGCTGGCGCCGCGCGGCATTCTGGTTCAGCTGGGTCTTGGCGGCGAAGTCGGGCTGCCGCAGAACATGGTGGTCTCCAAGGAAATCGACATCCGCGGTTCGTTCCGCTTCCATGAGGAATATGGCCTTGCCGTTGATCTCCTCAATCAGGGCCGGATCGACGTCAAGCCGCTGATTTCCGGAACCTACCCGCTTGCCGACGCGGTTGCCGCATTCGAGACCGCCAGCGACCGGTCGAAATCGATGAAGGTTCAGCTTGCTTTTGAATAAGCTGAAGCGTGCCCATAGGTAACACTTTAAATTGGCACCGAAACAAAACGCCCCGGCCTTGCGACCGGGGCGTTTTGCATGCTGGGAGAGGACTTGCCGAGGCTTACTGAACGCCCCAGATCTTCTTGTATTCGGCACGGTAGTCATTGCCCGGCTCGAATGTGTTATCGGGGCCGCCGTCATATTCGATATTGTCTTGGGTCACGACATGGAACGGGGCGATATAGCCCGACCATTCCTGACCGGCCAGCGCGCGGTTCATCTCGTCGACGAGCTGCCAACCCTGCATGTAGAGCGGTTCGGCAACGGTGACCGCCTGATACTGGCCTGCGCGGATACGCTGATAGGCACTTTCCGAACCATCGCCTGCGGCGACATTGACCGGCGCACCATCCCCCGGCAGACCGGCCGCTGCCAGCGACGGGCCCATAAAGTCGAAGTACAGATCGTTGATCGCCAGCGAATGCGTCCACTTGTCCCCGTACTTCTGCAACAGCGAGGTGGTGAGCTGCGGCATGCGCTGTGATGTTTCGGCAATTGGCGTATCGACATATTCGAGCACCGTGCCGCCAAGCTTTTCGATCTGCTGCTTCATTTCATCGGCCTTGGCGATGGCAATGGCGTAGGTCGAGTCCGTGAAGATAATGACGCCCGGCGTGCCATCTGCATCAATATAGGCCCAGTCGGCAGCCGCTTCCGATACCTTCATCGGATCGGTGGTCACATTGGTGAAGATGCCGATATCCGGTTCGGGGCCGGCTTTGGGTGCGGCGTGCCAGGCGACCATCGGAATGCCGGCATCCTTGGCCTGCTCCATCGCCGGGCCCTGCTCGATAGCGTCAAAACCGTTGATGATGATGCCATCCGGCTTGAGCGCCATGGCCTGACCGAAGGCGGCTGTGCGGCCTGCAATCGAGCCTGCGCCGTCCAGTGTGGTGACTTTCCAGCCAACGGCCTTGGCGGCTTCGTCGATGCCATCGACAACTTTCAGGATCCCGCCATTCTTCATGTCAGCCGCCAAAACGACAATGGTCTTGTCGGATGCTGCTCTTGGTCCGGTGGTGGGACCATCCCACGTCGTCACCTGAGAGGCGTATTTGTCGACGAAGCTCTTGGCATCCGACATCGCGTCTGCCAGTGCCGGTCCAGCCATGGCCAGCATGGCGGTGCCTCCGGCCATCATCTGCATAAATGTTCTGCGTTTCATGTCTTCCTCCCTTTGGAAACAAAGCTCCCACTCCCGTGAAGCCTATTTGCACGCAGCGCGTTTGGTGTCGGCACCACGCTTGCGCTGGGCGTAGCCCGCAATGCCGATTGCCACCAGAAGCGTCACGCCGTTGAAAAGCGGCTCGACAAAGAATGAACCGCCGAATTGCTGAATGCCGGAAATGCCCACTGCCAGAATAATCACGCCGACAACCGTGCCCCAGACATTGACGCGGCCGGGCTTGATGGTTGTCGACCCGAGAAATGCACCAACGAGGGCAGGCAGAAGGTATTCGAGGCCGACGCTGGCCTGTCCGATCCGGAGCTTCGAGGCCAGAAGAACGCCGGCGAGCGCTGACAGAAAACCCGAGCTGACGAAGGCGCCGACAACGAATTTGCGCACCGGAATACCGTTCAGCGCCGCCGCCTTCGGATTGGCGCCGATAGCATAGAGATATCGCCCGATCGGCAGGTATTCGAGTGCGATCCACATGATCAATGCAATTGCGAGCACATAAAAGCCGGTGATCGGTAGACCGAAAACCATTGTGCCATTCAGGTCATAAAACCCTTGTGGCAGCATGCCGACAACCTGTCGTCCGCCGGTATGCCAAAGTGCGATGGCATAAAGCACCGTTCCCGTGCCCAGCGTGGCAATAAAGGCGTCGATCTTGGCAACCTCGACGAGGAAACCATTGATCAGCCCTGTCAGAGAGCCGAGCGACAGTACAATCAGCACCGCCACCGGCCACGGTATGCCGAACACCGTTTGCAGACTGATAGCCAGAATGTGCCAGAGCACGATGCCGTAGCCGACCGTCAGGTCGATACGGCCCGCGGCCATCGGGATCATCGCGGCCAGCGAAAGAATGGCAATGATAGCCTTATCAGAAATGATAGAGCGAACATTGAGAAGTGTCGGAAAGGTATTCGGCAGCATGATCGAAAACAAAATGATCAGCAGCGCGGTCAGGATCACCAGCCCATAGACCGGCAAAAACGCCCGATCCGCTGTGCCAGAGAAAGCCCTTTCAGCTCCGCTCTGGTTGGTTCCAGAGCGGTTGATTCAAGTGACTGCATTTTTCCTCCCGGTTCAGGCCGCTTCGGAAGCGGAGGCGGCTGTGATCAGCGCCTGTGTCGTCAGGTGATCGCCCTCAAGAGCGCGTACGATCCGGCCCCGCGAAAACACCAGGGCACGGTTGCAGATATTGGCGACTTCCTCGAAATCCGTGGACACCACCACGACAGCAAGCCCGGCATCCACCGCGCGCGCAATCAACCGGTAGATTTCCGCCTTGGCACCGACATCGACACCGGCCGTCGGGTCCTCTGCGATCAGAAGCTTGCGCCCCGTCGCCAGCCAGCGGCCAACGACAACCTTCTGTTGGTTGCCGCCCGATAGCGCTTCGACCGCGATCTCCGGGTCATTGGGCCGCAATCCGACGCTGCCGCCGATCGTCGTGCAGTGATCTGCCTCGCTCTTATGGGTGAGGAATTTGAAAAGGCTGCGCCCGACGGCCGCCGGGTTCAAAAACATGTTCTCCCGCACCGAAAGCGACATGGCCACCGATTCTTCAGCGCGGTCACGGGCAATCAAGCCGACCCCGCGCGCATGGCAGATCGCGGTGAGGAAAGGTCCGGCGTTTCACCGTTGAGCGTGATTTCGCCGGAAAATTCCACCGACCCGAAAAGCGCGCGCCCAACGGCTTCCTGACCAGCACCGCGCAGGCCGACAAGCCCAAGAAGTTCGCCTTTATGGATATCCATTGAAACCGGGCCGACGCCAGCGCAGCAAAGATCTGAGATGCTTGCGACACGCTCTCCTGTTCCACACTGCCTTTGACGAAAAGCTCATCGGTCTTGCGGCCGACGATCAACTCGACGAGTTCACTTGGTGTGGTATCGGTAACGGCGGTTTCGCCGACAAGCTTGCCATCGCGCAACACCGCAACGCGATCAGCAATACGGAAGATTTCATCAAGCCGGTGGGACACATAGATCATCCCGACGCCTCGATCCTTCAAAGGGCGGATGGCATCGAAAAGCCGTTCCACCTCGTCGGCAGGCAGGCTGGCGGTTGGCTCATCAAGCACCAGAACATCGGCATCGGTGGCAAGCGCGCGGGCAATCGCAACCAGAGCCTTTTCCGTTCTGGTCAGATTTGAGATCCGGGTCTGTGGATCGAAATCGCAGCCGACAAGTTTCAACGCCTCGGCCGCACGGTCATCGGTCGACGACCAGTCAATCAGGCCTGCACGCGAGGAAAAGCCCTGCGCCAGACCGACATTTTCGCCAACCGTCATCCATTCGATTAGACCCATGTCCTGATGAATAAAGGCCACTGGCTGGCGTTGCAGCGGTTTGGGCGGACGGTGCACATAGGGCTCGCCGCAAAACAGAATTTCGCCGCTATCCGGCTTATGGATACCCGCAAGCGTCTTGATAAGGGTTGATTTTCCGGCGCCATTTTCGCCGAGCAGCGCCAGAATCTCTCCCGGGCGCAGTTCAAGCGAAACATCAGACAGTGCCTGCGTACCACCAAAGACTTTGGTAATCGCGCGAAACGACACAAGACTTAAATCATTCATCGAGCATTCCTCCCGAACTCTCGAAGCCGATCAATTGTTATCGATAACATAATTCTATGTCAAGCCGGAAAATGATCCTTGCAAAGTCACGCTTGATTTTTATCAGCTACGCGATGTCGGCTGACGTTCATGAAACCGCAGCATCCGGCTTCTGGCAAGACACCCCGAAGCCGGATACTCAAGCGTCTATCTTGCTGGCGAGAGACTTGAAAAGATGCCCTCGGGCAGCCTTAAAATGGATGCAAAGAACATGAGGAGCACGGAGACGCATCCCCGGATGAAGGCAGGCACATGCGGGGGCACTACCCTGTCATAGGCATCATGCCGGGCAGACCCGAGGGGCGGATATAGGTCTCAAAATCAGTGCTTTAACGAGCAAGAGGGCCCGCAGCGGCGACACCGCCACGGGCAAACCGGATCGTGCTCAGAGCTTGTCGGCACCAATGGCTTCAAGGGCAGCGGTTGCGACGACGACATCCTGTTCGCCCGTTCCGGAACCAATGCCGATGGCACCCGCGAGCAGTCCATCGAAGCGGATCGGGAAACCGCCCTTCAGATTGATAACCTCGCCATCCGTCGCGATGGCGGCAGCTGATGCAAACTCTGGTGCCATGTTGCCCGTCGCAGTGTTAAGCGAAGCGGCAGTGATGGCTTTTGCCCGTGCCGTCTTCATCGAGGTGAATTTTGCACCGTCCATGCGGAAGACGGCGAGCGTCACACCGCTTTGATCGACGATCACAACGTTTTGCGGGACTTTGATTTCTTCTGCCTTGGCAATGGCGGCGGCCAGTGCCGTCATAACGCCCTTATGGCTGAGTGCGGTAGCGGGACGGGTATTGGTCAACTGGAATTCCTTTTCTCGGCTTTCAGCAAGATGCTTACGTGCTTTCACGCAGAAGCACCTTGTAAGGTGTCAGGATCAGTTCGTCACCACCGAGATCGTCGCCGGCAAGTTCGCGCAGCAATTTCTGGGCGGCGAAGCGACCGATATCGCGGCAGCCGACATTCACCGTGGAAATGCGCGGATGGCAGAAGGCGGAAATCTCGTAATCGCCAAAACCGGCGATCGCGATGTCGTCCGGCACTTTTATCCCGCGCCGCTGGCATTCCATCAGCGCACCGAAGGCAGAAAGGTCGGAAACGCAGATGACCGCTTCGGTGTCTGGCCAGCGCTCAAGCATCGAAACAACAGCCTGCGCCCCCTGTTCGATTGAGATCGGCGGCACACCGAAGGAGATCATCCGCCCAGGCTCAAGATCCAGTTCCTTGATTGCATTGAGGAACCCTGTCCGGCGTATGTTGCCGCGCGTGTCGCGGGTTGTCGTGCCGCCGATATAGCCAAACTTCCGATACCCCTTGGCCGCCAGCGCCTTTACCATGTCCCCCATGACCGCGCTGTTGGAAAAGCCGACAACGCTGTCGATCGGATCTTCGGGGATTTCCCAGGTCTCGATCACCGGAATGCCTGAATTGACGAGCATTCGTCTGGCGCTGGGCGTATGGGTGCTGTCGGTCAGAATAATGCCTTCCGGGCGGCGCTGCAGCATGGATTGAATCAGCTGCTCTTCTTTTTGTTCAGAATAGTCGGTATAGCCCAGCAGAAGTTGCAGGCCCGAACCTTCAAGCGCTTCGGTAATGCCGCGGGCTGTTTCGGAGAAGTTCGAATTGTTGATGGATGGCACAAGCGCGGCCACAAAACCGGTCTTGCGCGAGGAGAGTGATCCGGCCGACTGATCAAGAACATAGCCAAGCTGATCGACGGCTGCGAGGATCTTCTTTCGTGTGTCTTTTGAGACATGACTGTCTTTTTTAGCGCACGCGAAACCGTCATGGTCGAAACGCCTGCGAGCTGTGCGACATCGGCCATTGTTGGCGCACCGAGCGGTCTCTGGGCGCTCTTCTGGCCGTTTTTCGTCTTGCTTATTGCCAAAATCGCTCCCCGTAAACGGTCTCCTGCTTCTCAAACGCAAAATGAACCCGCCCGCACTTTCTTCTGTCCAATGCAAGGTGCAAGTGTCAATATTGCGCAACCTCCGCCCCCAGAAGTTGCCGAAACATTTTACGCGGCATTTGCAACTTGACAGGGCTTTGTCTTGACGTCCATAACATATCTGTTATCGATATCATAGATGTTTCTTGCAGTCGCGTCAGTAACGCAGCTTTTTGGGAGGAAGCGATGTTCGGGGTTCTGGAAGGAAGCGGATTTGAAGTGCTCGATCCGCGCTTTGAAACATGTTTCGTCGGCCATGCGCGGGTGGAGCGGCTATGGACCGGAGGTCGCTGGCTGGAAGGGCCTGCGTGGTTTGCGCCCGGTCGGTTTGTGCTGTTCTCCGACATCCCCAACAACCGGATGATGCGCTTCGATGAGGCGAGCGGAGAGGCTTGCGTTTTTCGTCAACCGTCGAACAACAGCAATGGCAATACGGTCGATCAATTCGGCCGTCTCGTCACCTGCGAACACCTTGAAAGGCGTGTTGCGCGCACGGAGTTTAACGGTAGCATTCGGGTGATTGCCGATCGCTATGATGGCAAGAGGCTGAACTCTCCCAATGATGTCGTGGTCAAATCCGATGGCACGGTCTGGTTTACCGACCCCTCCTACGGAATCATGCATGATTATGAGGGCGATTTTGCCGAGCAGGAAATTGCCGGTTGTCATGTCTATTGTGCCGATCCCGAGACGGGGCGGATAATCCGTGTTGCCGATGATTTTGAAAAGCCGAACGGACTTGCATTTTCGCCCGACGAGAGCCTGCTTTATATTGCAGATACCGGTGCGACCCATCTGGATGGCGGGCCGCGCCACATCCGCAAGTTCCGTGTCAAAGACGACAATAAACTCGAGGACCTTGGGGTTTTCGCCACCTGCACAAACGGACTGTTCGACGGTTTCCGTGTTGATCGCAGCGGCAGGATCTGGACCAGTGCGGCCGATGGCGTCCACTGCTACGACCCTGACGGAACCCTGATCGGCAAATTGCATCTGCCGGAAACCGTTTCCAACCTCACCTTTGGCGGCGCAAAGCGCAACCGGCTGTTCATCACCGCAACGACATCGCTTTATGCGGTCTATGTCACCGCCAATGGCAGCAAACTGGGATAAGACCAGCATGAAAATCGCATTTCTGGGAACCGGGTTGATGGGCGCGCCGATGGCGCTGAATCTCATCAAGGCAGGCTTTTCCCTCACCGTCTGGAACCGAAGCACAGGCAAGACAGCGGCGCTCGAAAAGGCGGGCGCGTCTGTCGCTGAAACGCCTGCTGCCGCAGTGGCCGGAGCCGATGCCGTGATCACCATGGTTTCCGATGGCCCGGCCGTTGCCGATCTTCTGTTCGCCCAGGGCGTGGCTGAACATATCCCGGATGGCGCAACCGTCATCGACATGAGTTCGATCAAGCCCGAAGAGGCGCGCGACCATGCCGCAATGCTGGCAAAACGCGGCGTCAGCCATATCGATGCGCCGGTCAGCGGCGGAACGCGCGGCGCCGCGGTGGGAAGTCTGGCGATCATGGCCGGTGGCGACGACGACGCTTTCGCGCGTATCGCCACGGTTTTTGAACCGATGGGAAGCGCGATCCTGCTTGGCCCTCCGGGCAGCGGACAACTGGCCAAACTCGCCAATCAGGCGATTGTTGCCATCACCATCGGTGCTGTGGCTGAGGCGACGCTTCTGGTCCGCGAGGGCGGTGTGGATCCGGCACGTTTCCGCGCCGTGCTCCAGGGCGGTTTCGCCGATTCCGTCATTTTGCAGCAGCACGGCGCCCGCATGCAATCGAGTGACTTCACGCCCGGCGGACGTTCTGCCTTCCAGTTGAAGGATCTGGAAAATGTGCTGGCGGAATGCAATGCGATGGGGCTTTCCTGCCGCTGACGATGCTGCAGCGTGATCGCTTCGCCGATCTTGTGACCCGGCTTGAGGGCGGAGATCTGGATCATTCGGCGCTGTTTCTCGAGCTGCTCGACCGCAACAATCTGTCCTGAAATCGAGAGCCACCAGCACTCAAGCTGTGGCTCTTCTATTTAGAGCCGAATGATATCGATAACAAAAACGGAGACACTCATGACGAAAGCTGAAATCCTGCAAATCGGTCCTTACCCCAGCTGGGATGATGAGCGACTGAACGCGCATTTCACCATGCATCGCCTGTTCGAAGCCGCCGACAAGCAGGCCTTTATCAAGGCGCATGCAGCCAGTATCCGTGGCATTGCCACCCGTGGTGAACTTGGTGCCGACCGGGCACTGATCGAAGCGCTTCCGGCGCTGGAAATCATCAGCGTTTACGGCGTCGGCTATGATGCCGTCGATCTCGATGCGGCACGCGAACGCGGTATTCGTGTTACCAACACGCCGGATGTTCTGACCAAGGATGTGGCGGATCTCGGTGTTGCGATGATGATATGCCAGTCACGCGGTATGGTCGGCGCCGAAGCCTGGGCCAGAAGCGGCCACTGGGCCTCGAAGGGTCTTTATCCGCTGATGCACCGCGTTCACGGAAAGCGCGCCGGTATTCTCGGCCTTGGCCGCATCGGCTATGAGGTTGGCCGCCGCCTGACCGGTTTTGACATGGAAATCTTCTACAGTGATGTTGCCGCAAAGGACTATGCGCCCGACTGGACCTTTGTCGAAAGCGCGACAAAACTCGCTGAGGGTTGTGATTTCCTGTTTGTCACGCTGGCAGCGTCCGAGGCAACACGGCACATCGTCAACAAGCCCGTGATCGAAGCGCTCGGCCCTGAGGGAATGCTGATCAACATCTCACGCGCATCGAATATTGATGAAGACGCGCTTCTTAATGCGCTTGAAGGCGGCAAGCTCGGTTCGGCGGCACTCGATGTATTCGACGGCGAGCCGGACATCAATCCGCGTTTTCTTGCACTCGAAAACGTTCTGTTGCAGCCGCACCACGCCTCCGGCACCTATGAGACGCGCAAGGCCATGGGCAAGCTGGTCTTCGACAATCTCGAGGCACAATTTGCTGGCGAGGAACTGCCTACCCCGGTGCTGTAATCCTAGATCTGGAAGCCCGGACAGCTTCCAGGCCAATTCCGTCGACCAAGCCAGCGTCTCTGCGACGCTGGTCTCCTTGTCTTATCGGGAAAATCTCTGCGCGTGTCCGAACGGCGGTTCGGCAGGTTCTGCCTGCAGGTGCGATCAGACGTCTTCGCGCCAGTTCTCCTTGTGGCCGAAGCCCCTGCGGTAATCCTCCCTTTTTAACGGGGCTTTTTGGTAGAATTCACGCAGCCATTTTCAGTTTCTGTGCGGGTGTCATTCCGCCGATGCCCATATTGGGTCGCTCGTTGTTATAGCTCCATAACCATTGTGTGGCGAACGCCTGCGCCTCTTCGATACTCTCGATGATGTATTGGTCAAGCCATTCGTGTCGTACTGTCCGGTTGTAGCGTTCGACATAAGCGTTCTGCTGCGGCTTTCCAGGCTGGATGTAATTCAGCGCAATGCCCTGATTTTCAGCCCAGTCCATAAGCCTTCCACTGACATATTCCGGGCCATTGTCAACACGTATTGCCAGCGGTTTGCCGCGCCACTCAATGATCTGGTTCAGGCTACGGATGACACGCTCCGCAGGTAGAGAGAAATCGACCTCAATGCCAAGCCCCTCACGGTTAAAGTCATCCAGAACATTCAAAAGCCGAAACTGCCGGCCATCGGCCAGCCGATCCGCCATAAAGTCCATGGACCAGACCGCGTTCGGCGTTGTCGGGACATTGAGTGTATCCGGTTTTTCCCGTTTCAGCCGCCGGCGTGGCTTGATCCTGAGGTTCAGCTCAAGCGCGCGGTAGATGCGATAAACACGCTTATGATTCCAGCGCCGTCCCTGTACGTTCCGCAGATAGAGAAAACAAAGGCCAAAGCCCCAGTTCTTCTTTGCCTGCGTCAAGCCGGTCAGAAGATCGGCGATCTGTTCATTCTCATCATTGCGTTTGCCTTTGTATCGGTAGCAAGTTTCGCTGACACCGAACGTTCGGCAGGCAAGTGCTATGCTCACCCCACGTATCGCCACGGCTTGCGCGGCCACCTCCCGGCGTAGAGATGGCCGCGTCATTTTTTCCCAAAGCCTCTTTCAGCAGTTCGGTTTGCATGCTCATCTCCGCATACATCTTTTTCAGACGGCGGTTCTCGTCTTCCAGCGCTTTCATCTGGCTGATCATCGACGCATCCATGCCGCCATATTTGGCCCGCCATTTATAAAAACTCGCTGAACTCATCCCGTGCTCCCGGCAAAGTTCAGGCACAGGAACGCCACCTTCTGCCTGACGCAGAATGCCAATAATCTGTGCTTCGCTAAATCTCGTCTTTTTCATCAAAATCTCCTCAGTCATAAAACCCGAGAAAATTCTACTTTTGAAGCCCATTATTTTTCGGGGGATTACCGCCTGAAGACACGTGGAAAACGCCACAAGCTCGTCATAATCGCAATCGCACGCAGGCTGGTCACAATCGCAAACGCAGTCCTCAAGACGGCCACACCTTGCGTTCAGAAGCCTCCACCTAAACACAGTTGCTAGATAGTCTCGCGCAGCGCGTCCCGCTCGATAATCAGACGATCAATTGTGTCCTTCAGCTCTGCTACCGCTTTCTCGTAGCCGTCAACCATTTCTTGTCGATTTGTCAGCGTCGCTTCACCATATGTCTTGAATGCATCACGTTCGACCGCGAGATTGCCAATCGTGACGTTGAGTTCAGCGATGGCTTTCTCGTAGCCGTCAGCCATTTCCTGCTGGTGAGCCCGCATCCGATCATTGTCAGTCTTGAATGCATCACGTTCGACCGCGAGATTGCCAATCGTAACGTTGAGTTCAGTGATGGCCTTCTCATAGCCGTCAACCATCAAATCTGCATCGTTCTTTATCTGAACACAGCTTGCACTCCGCGAGTCCCGGTCAACGATGAGGTTTTCCACGGTCTCCTGAAGTTGCTCGATTGTGATGTCTTTCTTTGACTTCGGCGACTGGGTGCCAGTGTTCCGCTGATGAGATATACTCTCCCACCCGGGCATGATTGAATCGAGCTGTGACAGAAGAGACTCGTGCACGAACCAGTCGTCAAACAGAGAGATCTCGTTGAGAATACGGTAGTAGCTGTTCGCTTTCAGCAGGTTGAGAACCTGGTCACGTGTTGAGGAGTAATTGTGCTCACACGCTATTATGTTGAAGCGAAATCGTGAAAAGTCGAAGCCCTTTAGGATCGAGAGTTCACTGCCTTCCGTATCGATCGAGATAAAGTCGATCTCTTCGGGAGCACCATGCTGGCATAGAAGATCCAGAAGCGTGATGGTCTCGACAGGATAGGTTTCTCCAAACTTTCTGGTATTTCGATGCAGGTCAATATCTGAGAATTCAACGATGGACGAGAGGGCGAAATCCGACTGGACTTCTCTGAACATCAGTTGGGCCCCGGTCTTTTCATAGACGCATCTGTCGTCGATGATCGTACGTGGGCGGTTTTCTCGAAGCGCCTCAAGCCAGACTCGTGCGGGCTCGGCCAGGATGCCCGTCCATCCCAAATGCTTCTCAAGCAGAAACGTATTGCTGAGATAGACACCATCGGTGGCACCGAATTCAACAAAATAGCCGTTTCGTTTCAAACGAGACAGAACCGCCACAAGAATATCCTGCCGCAACTGGGCCTTCGCCTGCGGCAAAAGGCTTGCTGCATCCGGCAGAAAATCATCGCTAAACAGTCGAAAAAGTTCCACGTCGTCGAAATCGTCGTGAGGCCGATTTCGGTTCAGGCACTGAAGGATAGCGCGGATCTGCGACATCTCGTTGATGGTGTTCATCTGGCTCCCAGAAACTGGTATTTAAAAATCACCTGCTATAGGTTGTTTTTTCTTGCTAGCATCAACATAACGTTATTTCGGTACAAATAAGATATTTTCAAGTAGTAGCGCATAATTTCATTATGTTATTCGTTTCGTTGAGTGCGTTATAACCGGAATTTTAAATCCAAAATAAGAGAACGACTTCTACCCATGGCTGTAGGCGTATCGTCTGAAGGATACACAGCGGACCATATCCTCGGCTTTGGTGGGCGAGGTGTATTCGTCATACGCCTTTTTGAAGAGATCGTAGACATCGGCATCTAGGCCCTTCAAGAGGGTCATGACATCAGTCAAGAGACTCTCATCACGATATAGATCGAAGATATCGTGTTTCAGGTTGAAGAAAAATTCGGTCGGCCCAGCCCCGGCAAGCAATGATAGCTTTACCCTGACGATAATATGCTCTGCGTAGCTCTGGGCAATCTTGGTCTGTGCGCGTGCTGTCTGCGGGTGCCGACGAAAATGATTCAGGTTTTCGGCGAGGTACGCAATCGATCCATACTGCATCGCTCTACCAACAAAAAGCCAGTCTCCGGCGAGGCGATACTTCTTGATATCTTGATCGAAGGCTTTCTGGAACGTGTCGGTCTTCACCAGAAGGCTACTCATATTTGGAACGACCATGCCGCTCGCCTGAAACTCTCTAAGTTCATGTTTGCCGTCCACGGCAAAGCTTCGGCGCCACCTGGCTGGGTGAAACACCGCTGGGAAATATCCGTCCGCAGTTGTATCAATAATATTGTTGTACTCGTCGATGATCAAAGAACCACAATAGGCCATGTTGATATCTGGCCGTGTCCTCATGGTCTTTACCAGCTTCGGCACCAATGTTCGATCGCAAGAATCATCGCTTTCGCATATCCAGATAAGATCCTCGGTCGTGTTCCTTGCCGCATATTCCCACGCACTGAATGGGGTTCCGCTATTCTTTTCATTGCGGATGTATTCGAACTCGATTTCTTCCTGCAGTTTCCGGATAATAGCGTCCGAATTGTCGTCCGAACAGTCGTCAATGACTGTGATCCGAAGTTTGTCATAGTCTTGTTCAGCAATGCTTTGGATGCGCTGCTCTATATAGTTGCCATGCTGGTAAGAGGGTACGATCGCATGGACGCTCGGCAGTCCTTGGGCTGAAATTGACGCAGGGATCGCATAGGTTCGCTTAATCTCAGGCCACTTTGATTCCCAGCCATAGTATTGTTTGCAGACCTCATAAGCGGCCCGGCCCATTTGATCACGGCGTTCGCTGTCTTTGAGCAATTCCACAATATACGCGGCAAACTGGCGGGGTCTTCGCTGACCAAGATTGAGTGTCCGTGTTCGTATTTAAGGCCATTGGCGGAAATCGGTGTAGCAACCGTAGGCAATCCAAGATGCGCATATTGGTTGATCTTTCCTCGAAACCCAGCGCCAGACAAGGCCGGGGCGATTCCAACGGCAGCATGACCGATCTCGGGCCCAACCCGATCCACTTCACCGACATAGGTAACGCATGGTCGCGATTTCGCGAGAATACCAGAGACGTTCCCCCGACCGACAATGCGGAAATCATAATCCCCGAACTCTTTGATGACATGAGGATGGACTTCGTCCAGATACCACTGCAAGGCATTGCGATTGGTGTTTGAGCCGAAGTAGGCGATGAAACATACTGCGTTGCGGGACCGCTTTACTGTGTCCGATTCGAGAAACTCGATCGACGATACGCCAGTTTCGATCGAAGTGATGGTGTCGATCCCAACCGAGTCTGCAATACAGTCGGCGTCGATCTGCGACACGCAGATGACCTCGTCGACCAGTCGGCAGATCTGGGCCTCAAGCTTGGCCTCGGTGTCGACAAGGTCTGCTTCAGGAATGCTTGATACGTCGTGCTTCAGGCATTCAGTACGAATGAGGCTCTCCATCGGCGTGAAGATCAGTCGGTTGCCGATCTCGCGATACGCTTTGATGGTCTCTGTCGGTTGCGAGAATTGAAATCGACAACATCAAAAAGGCGAACATTTTTTGACTGCTTACGATACTGAGCAAGGGAGAAGTCATGATTTTCGGCATAGACAACCCTGTCGACGAGTGCATAGGCCTCGCCGGCCCCGCCCAGCAGCGACTTGTTGGAGCTCACAAAAAGCTCAATATAGACCTTGCTGTTGCGGCTCTTGATGACTTCGATCATGTCCAGAATGCGAAGTCCGCCCGCATGCCGGGTGGTCGGCATGTGGGTACTGACGATCAAAATTGAGTGGCACTCGCGGTCCAGATGGCGGTCCACCGCGATATGATTTTCCGCGACAACGAGCCCGAGCCTGAGCATTGCCTCCTTTTCGGAGAATCTCGCGGGCTTTCGCTCATCTCCGGCCCCTTTGACCATGCCCGCCGTCGGCAGACGCTGATCATTGTTTGTTCGCTTGGCGAGAGAGCGGGTGAAGCGGCGCTTCGCGCGTTCACTCAGTCCTGGACACATCAAGGCCAACGTCAGTGCCGCGATCTGGGGCCTCTGCTTGAATGTTGGTCGGCCGACATTGAGGCGGGTCTTTCGAGCCTTCAACTCCGCCTTGCGCCTCGATATGGAGGTCAGGAAGCGCTCCTTCTTGCGTTTCGACAGAAAGGGAATTAAACGCGCTGCTCTGAGAGAAGCGATCATAATTTTTAACTGCAAATCTGGGGCATTGGCGTATCTGTTCATCTATCTGGGTCGTTTCGATTTAAAAAGACGGTCATCTCGGTGGCGATCCGTTGAAAATCTTGAGGGCATGGCGGATTTTTGAATTATCTCAATCAACTGACTTCTACCGTCAGAGCGCCTGCCGTTTCGCTTGACTTTCGGCGAATGTGATCAGTTCGCAATAGCTGTTTACAATGTGGTAAAGCGAACTGGCAGGAGCGCTTTCCAGCTCAAATGAACCGTCTGCCTTCATTTTGTCATACCAGATCGCGCGATCATTCGGGTCCAGATATTTCTGGAGTCCGTCGAAGGCCTCGCAGATGGCGAAAACTTCTTCTTCGTCGCCAAGGCGCCGCGCCCGTGCAACCGCAGCCTTCATCCGCTCGGTTTGAGGCCATAACCGACCGCGGTTCTCGCGAAGTGAGCCATCGGTGGACACTTCGTTGATCGTGATCCCGCGACTATGATCAATTCCGTGCAGTCTGGCAAAGGAGGTGAGGCGATCAGAGATTTCGGTCCCTCGGCCACCACGTTGCTCAAAAAGCCAAGCCCACTCGAAACAATGTCCTGGCTCGACAACCTTGCCTGTCTCCGCACAAGGTCGAAGCTCATTGTCGAAATACTCGATGAGTGCGCCGCTATCAGGATCGATGAAACAGGCCTCGGCGAGACCCGCCAGTTCCTCGGCTAATTCCCGCCAATAGGCGGTGCCTGTGGCTCGCAGCATCGAAAGCGAAGCTTCGAAAAGGTGCATGTGGGGGTTTTGGCGCCGCGGTGGTGTTGATGCTATCTCGCCCTCGCGAAAACCGCCTTCCGGATGACGCCAATGCGCTGACAGCGTCTCCATGAGCGTGCCGGCCGCATCAAAAAGGTCGGGTCGATCGAGAACCTTTCCCGCATGCGCAAACATGAAAATCATGAATGCCTGATCATAAAGATCTGCTCTGGAATCTGCGACAGAACCATCAAGCGCAAACTTATGGATATAGAATCCGTCCGCCCGTCTTCCATTTCGCAGAATGTGCTCAAGGGCGTTGATGGATCGTTCGCGCCAATTGCCGTCCCAGCCTAAGGCTCCGATGCTGAGAAATGAATATATTGACCGTGCCTGAACGAACAGACGATGATCACACAGATCAGGCTCACCCGACCGGAGTATCCGCTCGGGGAACATGTCACTGCCTGCGATTGCTGGCCCGATCCATCTCGGGGCAGCTTCTTGAAAAAGCCATGCGCGCGCGGTGTCCGCGCAACCGTTCAGTCGTTTGCCAAGGCTGTTTCCGACCATTTGGAACTCCGGTTAAATGCTTGTGGGATCGAACATGCAAAGCTCTGTTGATCACACATTTCCTCTTTGGGAACGCGGCAATTCCGGGTTCCCGTTCCTGCCTAGTCGTGATTCTCACAATACCATTCCCAGGTCTCTTTGAGGCCCTGTTCGATGGTGTATTGGCAGTTGAAACCAGCCGAGGTGATCTTGGTCAAGTCGTAAGCGCGATAGTCCTGTCCGTTGGGTTTGGATGCATCCCACTGAATCCTGTCGGAGAGGCCGGTAATCTCGCCAATGGCCTCGACAATCTCCCGGATCGCGAACACTCGGCCACTTCCGATATTTGTCGGGCCTTCGATATCGTTCATGATGAGGCTGGCAACCCGAGCCGTATCCTTGACGTACATGAAGTCGCGCTGAGCCGAGCCATCGCCCCACACCACGACCGGACCACCGGTTACCTTTGCCTGATGGAACTTCTTGATGAGAGATGGAACCACATGCCCGAACTCGGTGTCGAATTTGTCGCGGGCACCAAAAGATTGCACGAAACGACATAGGCCCATTTCAGCCCGTAACTTTCTTCATAGGCTTCAAGCATGGCAAGCATGGCACGTTTGGCATGTGCATAGGCGCTTTCTGAACCGTGCGGCCTGCCCATGAAGATCATATCTTCTTTCAGAAGCGGGCCCGGTGACGGGAAGGGGTAAACGGCCCCGGTTCCCATAACCGTGATCTTCTCGACGGACGAAAGATGCGACGCCTCAACGACATTGGTGTTGATGACCACGTTATCGCGAAACGAAAGCGCCTGGTTTTTCATGTTGCCCATGATGCCATAGACGCGGGCAGCGGCATGAAAGACATATTTCGGATTATGAGACTCGAACGCTGATACGGTCGCCAGTCGATCCGTCAGATCGCAGTCTTCCCGTCCCAGAGCAACGACGTTCTCATAACCTTCGGAGCGAAGGTGTTCCACCAATGCGGAGCCGACAAGACCGCGCGCGCCGGTGACCAGAATGGTTTCGTCTTTTTCATAGCTTTTCCAGACTAGAATGTGCCGTTTTATCAGCGAGACAGGAATGAACTGCTTGAACCGACCCGTTCGCGCCAATATTCGAGAAGATCTTCCATAGTCTGGTCAAAAGAAATTTCAGGTTTCCAACCAGTATGGTTCTGGAACTTTTGGGTGTTCGGCACCTGGAGGTCTGCATCGATCGGCCGCAGGCGATCGGGATCCATTTCGACCTTGATGTCCTTGCAGGTCGATTTCGAAAGCAGCGTGTCTAGCATGTCTCGGACCGAGCAGGTGTAAGTCCCGCCAATGTTATAATAGGCGCCTTGTGTCGGGTTGACCGTAACCAACATATAGTATGCACGCACTGCATCACGAACATCGGCCCAGGTCCGCAGGGAATCCAGATTGCCGACATTTACGACCGGCGGCAACTTATTGTGTTCTATCATGGCAATTTGCTTGGCAAAGGTCGACTCGGCAAAGACGTCGCCGCGTCTCGGTCCGGTATGCGTAAACATGCGTGTGGTCATGACGGTCATATCATAGGCTTCTGCATAGTAGCGACCGACCAGATCTGTTCCGACCTTCGAAATGGCATAGGGCGAAGCCGGGTGGAAGCTGCATTCCTCATCAATCGGAAGCTTTTCCTTCGGCACTCTGCCGAAGACTTCCGAGGAGGCGCATACATGAATCACGGCTTCGGGCGCATATTTGCGCAGGGCGCCGAGAACGCGCTCAGTCCCCTGAATGTTGGTGTCCATTGTATCCAGCGGTGCAGTGAACGATGTTTTGGGATAACTCTGCGCAGCAAGATGAAAGACGTAGTCTGGCTTTGCTTCCTTTATTGCATTATCGATCGACATCGTATCGCGCAGATCGGCATAGTGCAGCCGGAAACGATCTTTCTGGTTGATGCGATCAATATGAGCGGTCAGGTTGTCGAGCGGGCTGCGCCAACGCAGCATACCGTGAATTTCCCAGTCCGTGTTCTCGAAGAGATAATCGGCAAGATGGGAGCCGACCATGCCGGTGATTCCTGTAATAAAGGCTCGCTTCACCATGAAATTAGCTTTCTTTTGTCTTCTGTTGTTTCAGAAACACGCTGCCTTGGTAGGCGTCGGTTGATGTCTGGCGCTCACGCAAAACTATGAACGATACTGGCGCCGTTGTCCTCAGTCGATATCTTGACGAAATTCTTATCGCCGAAGCGCTCACGCAGCTTTGCCTGGACGTAGTCCGGCGCGAGGAAGAGCATAAATCCACCACCGCCTGCTCCGCAGAGTTTTCCGCCATACGCGCCAAGTGACATGGCGGTTTCGTAAATATCATCGATACGGGCCGAGGAGACCGCGGGCGAAGGCTTCTCTTCGTCATCCAGCCCTCGCTAAGCAGCCCGCCCAGGTCTGTCAATGCTCTCTGAGGGTCGTTGCCTTCAAGGACACGCACACCCTCCTCGCAAAGCTCATAGAGGTGTCTCAGTTCCTTGACGATCTTGCGCTCACGGGTGTTGCTGATCTGGGTTTCCAAGGTCTGCGAGGCGGAGCGCTGCACGCCCGTGTAGATAAGGCACATTGAAGCATTCACTGCATCTCTGCAATCGGTTGTCATGCGCACGGGCTGGAGCGAAAAATCATTTCCATGGAACCGGTAGTGATTGAGCCCGCCAAACGAAGCATGCGACTGATCCTGAATTCCACAGTTTTCGTGCAAAAGCTCGGTTTCAACCCGGACAGCCTCACGCATGAGGTCCAGCTTGGTGATTGAACGCCCCTGAAGATGGGAAATCAGCTTTACGAACCCCACAGTGAATGACGAAGAAGACCCGAGCCCCGAGCCTCCCGGCAAATCCGATATGATGGCAATGTTCAGCGGTGCGTCATACTGCTTATCCTGAAGGACGGCGCGAATAGCATTGTGTTTGATCTCAGAAACATTATCGACCGTTTCGACATTGCGATAGGTAATTCGATACCTCGTTTCGGCGACACCTGCCATCGGCAGGGTGACGGTATAAATGAACTTGTCGATCGCCGTCCCGAGCACTGCTCCTGGAAACTCCTGAAAGTAATCCGGGTAGTCCGTTCCTCCACCGAAGAAACTCACGCGCAAGGGGATTTCGAAATTGTCAGCATTTCAAGACGTCTCCAGTAGGGTCTATTTACCGGTTGTTGCGCTGCGGACAACGGCAGCAAGATCACACCAATTCGCTTCGACCAGCGTCCCCGGGATACCGGCATTCTGTGCGGCCTCTATGTCGGAAGCCTTGTCGCCAATCAGAAAGCTGCCTGCCCGGGTTATCGGCCAATCATTGAACGCGTCCTCAATCATGCCTGGATTGGGCTTTCGGTGCGAATGATCGGCTTTATAGCGTTCAATGGCGGCATCCGGGTGGTAAGGGCAAAAATAGAAGGCGTCGATATGAGCGGCATGTCTGATAAGTTCAGCGTTCATTGCAGCATGAAATCGGCGCACGGCGGACTCGTCATAATATCCACGGGCCACACCTGCCTGATTGGAGACCACGATGACATAATAGCCGCTTCTGTTGAGCGCGCGGATTCCGTCAATTGCGGTTGGGGTAAAAACGAGATCTTCTACGGCGTGGGTATAGCCATTATCGACATTGATAACGCCATCACGGTCGAGAAATGCTGCAGGCCGGGAAATTGCATCAACCAGTTCGGCGCTTGCCTGACCATAGCTTTCGGGAAGCCCAATATCGATAAAATAGCCTTCGCCCGCGCATGCCTCAAGATTGCCTGAAGCAACCCATGATGGGAAAACATCCGCTTCAATTGATGCAGGAAATGTCAAATTTGAAGCGAGAATTGCCTCTCGTCGAAGCAAACAAACACCGCTATTAACCATCTGTCGTCCGCTATCGGGCTGCTTCTCCATGAACGCCTGGACAAGGCCATCCTGATCTACATGCACAGCTCCATAGCGCGATGCGTCTTCTACCTCGGATAACAGCAGGCGACCGTTGGAGCCAGGCTTCAGTTCCTGACCGAGTAATGTGCTCAGATCCGCATCAAACAGTGAATCTCCGTTCGACATGACGAAGAATTCATCCAGGTATTCAACTGCGAAAACCAGAGCGCCAGCCGTCCCAAGAGGACGAGGCTCGACTACGACGGTCAGTTCGACATCGTAAAGGCTTTTACCGTGATAGCGATCCACGACCATGTCGCCCTTGTATCCGGCGACCAAAACGATTCTGCGTATGCCATAGCGGGAAATATGTCGAATAACATGTTCGAGAAAAGGACGCCCGCCGATTTCGACCATAGGTTTAGGGCAATCGAAGCCCATTGATCGTAATCGCGTGCCCTGTCCGCCTACAAGGAGAACTGCCTGCTCAACTCCCATAGCTCATTCAAACCTATTTTATCAACGCGACAGGACAGTAAAACTGGCAGACTGCGTCATGGATTTATAATAAAAATACCAAGAACTATTGCTCTCTGGGTGCTTTAAAGCAGTGAGCTTGAGATTGTCAACATTCAAGGGATAGTCATCTGAAACGACAAAGGGTTCAGCGATTTCTCTACGGTTGGATTTTGATGGGGCCAGGTTGAGGCTTCTGGCTCGACAGACATGCAATGCCGATCTGACCCGGCGTCTTCTCGCGCTCGCATCGATCTATGAGAGGAAACCCATGCCGCACGTCAAAGGTCAGGGCCGCCGTCGATCATGTGTCCGCAAGGCAAAGGGCAAGATGAAGCTCTTCATCAGAACCATCGGCATCAACAGGGCGAAGGTGAAGATCGGCATGGCCAATATCGCCTACAACATGCTCCGCTACGTCTTCGACGAAGGAAGACGTAGCGGAGCATGACGACGAGGCCCCGGGAAGGGGCTGAAATGCCAAACACTCAGACACCGAAATGACCGGAAAGCCGCATCAAGGACCGTTTTTTTGTCGTACCGGCTCAAATCGGGGTGTCCAACTGATAGAGAATTTGCCTCACGGTTCTGGTTGCCTCCCTGAGGTATCCGCTCCAAAGGAGATGCCGAAGCCTCGGCACATGAACCCCGACGTCTCGAAGAGAGATATTCAAATCGCCCCGCCAAGCACAGCGCTTCCTGTCAGCCCACGATCAGATAAATGCCATCTTTCGTCCCCGCCGGTACAACCTCCCAGCCCGCTCCTGGCGACACGCCAGGGCAGATGCCTTCGGCCTGTGGTCCGATTACACTGCAGAAATGACTGCTTGAAAAGGCGGCAGCCGCGCCGCCTTGCAACCAATCACAAACAACTTGGCAATACCCCTGACCGCCACCGATCATCGCCAACTCCGCGGCCACGCCAGCACCACCTGGCGTGAGATCGCCTTGTCGATCAAAGCGTGAAGTTCACCTCGAAGCAATGATCGCGGGCTGTGCCCGGTTAAGGCGACGCCACCATTAAGGTTGGTGGTGGCCAAGGGCTGCGAACAAAGCTAAGTTCGAAGGCCGTAACTTTACTAGGACAGTTGGTGCCAGATGGAAATCAAGATGCGGCAGCTCGAAGCCTTCAGGGCCGTCGTGAAGTTAGCTTCCGTAAGCGGGGCAGCGCGCACCCTCGGCCTGTCGCAGCCAACGGTCAGCAATCTGATCACCTCGCTCGAGGCCGAGCTTGGCGTTCAACTGTTCCAAAGAGTCAAGAAACGACTGGTGCCGACGACCGAGGGTCTGTCCTTTTCGATGAAGTCGACCGGACCTTCAGCTCCATCGAACGGCTGACAAATGCAGCGGGCCGCCTGACGACACCCTCATCCGCCTGGCTGCAGGTGGTGCTGCCGCAATGTTTCGTGGTCAGCGTTATCCCCGAAGCCCTGCGCATCCTGCATCGAAGCAATCCCGGCATCGGCGTCACGCTGGAGTATCTGCCATCGAAGGAGGCGGTTGAGCTTGTCGCGTCCGGCGAGTGGAATTTCGGCATCGCGCACATGCCGATTTCCAACCGAGCGGTTGAGGCGCGGACGATCATGCAGAGCGCCTATGTCTGTGTTCTGCCTGAGGGCACCCGCTTTGCGACCGCGAGCGGATCACGCCGCGCGATCTTGCCGGCCAGCCGCTGGTGCTGCAATCGCGCCGTCACGAGGCGCGGTTCACGATCGAAGAAGCGTTCCGCAAGGCAGGCGTGCGGATGACAAGCGTGGTTGAGACCGGCGCCCTGACGGGCTCCTGCGCCCTGACATCGGCGGGTGTCGGTATCTCGATCCTCGATGCGATCCTACTCGAGGGCTATCCGGACAAAAGCCTGACGGTGCGCCCCTTCGACCCGGCCATTACCAATCAGTTCGCGCTGCTGCGCGAAAAGACGGCGGATCTGTCACCGGAAGCGACGGCCTTCTTCGAGGCGATCATGACCGCCGCCAACGCGATGGCGGATGCCTCTCACAACTGGCTAACGACCTATAGCTGAGCCGCTTTCCGCCGTACCGAGCGGATCGGATAGGGGTCATCATCCATGTGATCGGCTCGGCGAGCCCGTAGAGCCTGTCGAGAACCGCAAGTCCCGAGACAATCTGCGCGAAGGCCGCGAAGCCGCGTCCATCGGGATTGCGTGCGCCACCGAAATCGAAATAGGGCGCATCCTCTACACAGAAAAAGAAATGCGGACCGGAGAGCCCGGCGGAATCCCGCCCCATCGAGACCGTCCCGCGTTGGTGGCGAAGGCCGGTGACTTCGGTCGTCTCGAGCGGGATCGGGGAAAGGGCAGGCTTTCCGGCGCGTCCATCGGGTCCCAGCCGCGCCCGAGCGCCGGATCGTATCCGGTCTTTTCGGGTCGCCAGCCCCATTGGACCGCACGGCTGTCGCAGAGCCGCTCCGGCCGGTCGTTTTCCGGCGTCACGATGCGGAATACGGATGCCCCGTCAAGCAGGCCCTTGTCGCAATAGCCAAGAAAGTTACGGACCGTGAGGGGGCCTGCCGCGGATAGAGTTCGATTTCGATTGCACCGAAGTCGCAGATGAATTCGACAATCGGGTTGGATGGGTTGGTCATCTTGGCCTGTCTTGTTTCGACGGATCGAGCGGCACCTTAAAGGAGGCTTGGAAGCCAGAGCGCGACAATCGGAAACAATGTGAGAATGAGCGTTCCCAGACACATCAGAAGGAAGAATGGCAGCGCATCGAGCGTCACCCGGTTGATTGCCCGACCGGTCAACCCCTGCAGGATGAACAGGTTGAGCCCGATGGGTGGCGTCAGGGCGCTCAACTCGATCATGATGATCAGAAATACTCCGAACCAGATCGGATCGAAGCCCGCGGCGACGACCACAGGCAGCACTATTGGCACCGTCATCACGGTGATTGACGTTCCGTCGAGAAACATACCCATGACGATATAAAGCAGCGCCAGCACGAACAGCAGCATGTAAGGCGAGAACGCCGCCTGCGAAAACCAGATTTTGATCTCCTCCGGCAGGTTCATGTAGGCGAGACAGGCCGACAGCAGCGAGGATGTCGCAATCAGCACGCACAGCAGGGTCGAAACCCGGACCGCGTTCAGCAGCGTCTCCAGCAACATTCTGCGCGAAAGCTGGCGGCCGATCCCGGCGATCACCATGGCGATTGCCAGTCCGACCGCCGCTGCCTCCGAAGGCGTCGCAAGGCCCGAATAGATCGAACCGAGCACAACCACCATCACCAGCGTGATCGGCATCAGGTCACGAATGGAGGCGAACAGAATACGCATGGTCATGCGGTCCGTCGCGTCCTCGGGCCTGTGCCTGGAAATCGCGCTTCGGATGGCGATATAGCCGGAAAACAACCCGGCCATCATCAGGCCCGGCAGCACGCCGGCGGCAAACAAACGGGTGATCGAGACCTCGGCTAGCACGCCATAGACGATCATTGCGATCGATGGCGGAATCAGCAACCCGAAACTGCCGGCGCCGGCCAGAGAGCCGACCGAAAGCGAGGTATTATAGCCACGACGCGTGAGTTCGGGAATGGTGATCTTGCCGACGGTGGCGGTCGTCGCCGTGCCGGAGCCGGAGATTGCCGCAAACACCGTGCAGCCAAGGACATTGGTGTGGATAAGGCCGCCGGGTACCCGCGCGACCAGCGGTGAAAGCCCGCGGAAAAGGCGCTGCGAAAGATCTGTGCGCAGGATGATTTCGCCCATCCAGAGGAAGATCGGGACGGCCGCCAGTTCCCACGAGACCGCCTTGTTGGCGATGACCTTGGACGCGATCGCGCCGATCCGGTCGGGCGAAAAGCCAAGGCCGAAATAGAGCGAGGCGATGCTGACGATCAGGAGGGCGGAGAATATCCAGATTCCAGCGCCGAGGGTGACGACAAGGAGCCCCAGAAGAAGAACGGTTGCGGCCAGAGTGGTCATCTTGACTTTCGCGGTTTCGGTCAGAGGGAAAGGCTGGTCTCGCTGCTTTCAGACAGCACCAGAAGACGCAGGAGCATCACCAGAAGCTGCAGCGCCAAGAGGATCAGGCCTATGAGGAAGATAAGTGCCGGAATCCAGAGCGGAACGGGGATGTAATCGCCGCTGAGCGTTCCGCGACGGATGAGCTTTCCCACCGTCTCCCATTGATAGCTCAGCACGAACAGTACTGCGGCGAGGCTCAGGACGATGCCGAAGAACTCTGCAACCTTGCTGGCTGCGGGTGGAAGCCGGGCGATGACTACGCTCACGCGCAGCATGCTGCCTTGCTCCAGAACCCAGGGCATTGAGAGAAATGTCACGGCCGCAACCGCGTAGGCAACCCAGGAATCCGTGACGTGTGTTGAGAGTGAAAAGGCACGCAGCCCGATCTCAAGCAGGATCAGTCCCGTCATCAGCACGACGATGGTGATTGCGACATAGGCCGCGGTCATATTCGCCCTTTGCGACACCGCAGCGATGAACTGCAGCCAGACCGGCCCTTTCGGGCCGGCCGGTTTAAGCGTTTCAGCGGCGCTCATCAGGACTTCGAGGACTTGAACGCATCAAGGATGGCTTGACCGCGATCACCGGTAGCTTCGAGCCAATTCTGAACCACCGGATCGGCGGCTGTCTGCAGGAAGGCGAACATGTCCTGGGGCACTGCATCGGCATGGGTCACGGTCATGCCGTTGTCATCCATGACCTCATAGGCGCGGTCGATCGAGGCGCGCATCAGGTCCCAGTTGTATTTGTCGCATTCGGCACAGATCTGCTCGAGTGCTGCCTTGTCCTCATCCGACAGTGCGTCATAGTCGTCCTTGTGGACATGGGCGACCGAAAGCGCCATGGCGTAATTGAGCTCGGTGAAGTCGCTGACGTAATCCCAAAGCGTCAGCTTTTCGGCGCTTTCGCCCGACGTCAGCAGCGCATCGATGCCGCCGGTGGAAAGCTGCGGCGTCAGATCCGACCAGGCGATCTGCAGCGGTGCGGCCCCGGCTGCGGCAAGCGTGCGGGTCGAATTGGCGTCATAGCTGCGGATCCTGAGACCTTTCAGCGCCTCCGGGCTGGTGATCGGCATTTTGGCGTGGATACCGCTCGGCGGACTCGGCACGGCCCACAGCAACACCTGATCGTAATCTGCGAATACCTTGGCATATTCGGGTTTCGCAATCTGCCAGAGCAACAAAGCCTCGTCCGGCGTTTGGGCGACGAAGGGCAGCGAACTCAGCTCGAACAGCGGATCGACGCCGCCGAGCTGGGTCAGAACGGTGACGGCCGACTGAACGGCGCGATCCTCGACCGCATCGAACTGTTCAGCGGATTTGTATCCCAGCGTACCACCGCCGTGATATTGTACGGAAAGACGATCGCCGAGGCGCTCGCTGACCAGCTTGGCGAAATTGACGGCGGCCTTGCCGCTGAGATTGGCCTCGGTATACTCGTCGGCCATGTCCCAGCGCATGGTATCTGCGGCAAAAGCAAAGTTGTGAAGTCCGCCACCCATGACGGCGCCAGTGGTCATCAAGGTTGTTTTCAGAAATGTGCGGCGATCTTGTTTCATGTCTTCCCCGTCTGCTGTGTTTGACTGCCGCAAGCCAGCACAGCCAGCGACATTGATATTCGTCAGAGCATTGGCCAGTCGGCGCTGGAGCGTCAATTATTTATTTTCCGAATGTTTTGAGAGGTTTTTTCAGATATTGGCGCTGGCTGCGCGAGGAAAAGCCAAAGCAAGGTTGTCATCGCCCAATACAGATTTCGGAGCGGCCATCGATGTCGACTATCAACTTATAGGTAAAATAAATAATTGAATTATTTTAACAAACTTTCTTTTTCAGGGAAGTGCAACTCATCGGAGAGACTGCGGTTTCAGAAAACCTCTTTATGTGCGAGCGAATTCTTCCGTAGCGGTTGGAAGTCAACTTCATTTTGTCTGCAAGGGCGCGCGCAAGAACACGAGCGCCGTTGCATCATGGCTATTCCGGCAATGCCAAATCCATTGAATATAGGTCGTCCGAATGCTCACATCGCCCAAATCCTTCACCTTCTCGCTTGCCGAACGCCCGACGTTTGCATCTACCGGCCTGCATAGCCGGATGATCGAGGAGGCACCGCGGAAGCTCTCCTCGAACATGCCGGAAGCAACGCCGACTGGCCCGAGACGCTCCGTGCCAAGCTGACCGAACTTCTCGGCATGCCGGACGAGAAGCCCGCAGGCAGCGTGGTGAAGGCGGTCGGAGAACGCGTCGACTGCGGCACGCATGGCCGGCAGGATTTCATATTCGAGGCGGAGCCGGGCGCCGAAGTGCCCTGCGTGATGCTGCTTCCTAAGAATGTCGAAGGCCCGTTGCCGGTAATGATCTGCCTGCAGGGCCACACCACAGGCATGCATATCTCGCTCGGCGAGGTGGTGCATGGCTGCGACGTCGATCATATCGGTGGCGACCGAGATTTCGCGATCCAGGCGGTAAACAACGGTTATGCCGCCATCGCGATGGAGCAACGCGCTTTCGGAATTCGCGGCGACGGTCGCGCCGACTGCTGCAGGCGCACCCTGGACCTGCCGATCAACGACGATAACCGGACATGCAAGCATCCAGCGATGACAGCTCTGCTTTTGGGACGTACCCTGCTCGGTGAAAGGGTGTTCGACGTCATCAGAGCCTGCGATGCAGTTGCCGAGTTCGAGTTTCTCGACCCCGAGCGCATTCATGTCATGGGCAATTCCGGCGGCGGAACGGTCGCCTGGTATGCCGCCGCACTCGAGCCGCGGCTGAAGGGCATCATCGCCGCATCATGCTTCTGCACCGTCGCCCGCAGCATCGGCGCCATCGATCACTGCACGGACAACTATATCCCAGGCATGCTGGAATGGTTCGACTTCCCGGATATCGCAGCCGCCATAGACGACACCAAAGTACTTATCGTCATGGGCCGTCATGACCCGCTTTTCCCGTATGAAGGCGTGCAAGAGGCTTTTGCAACGGCAGAGGCAATTTTCGAGCGTTTGGGAAAAGTTGGCGCGATCAAACTCGTTATCGGAGAGGGCGGACACCGTTTTTACTCAGACGACGCCTGGCCCGCCTTCGCTGGTTTGCTCGCAACAAAACCATGATGAAGCATGTTCGTTCGCCTTTGAGCGGCTTTCCGGATTTGAAAGCGCCTCGTCTTTGGCCTTGTGACGCAGCTTCTCGTGGAAGCTTTTGACGACATTCCTGGCTTCGATGAACTCCTTTAGCTTCCTTTCGATCGCGCCCGCAGTTATCTTTTGCGCCTTGATCAAATTGTTACGTTCGAGGGGCAGCAAACAAGCAAGAGTACATGCAAGCGGCGCGTAGCCAAGTCCGATTTACCTTTCAATGGGCGTGAAAACGGGCCATTTGGCGGAGCAAAAGTCGGCCACTCATGCCTGCGTCGTGTTTTTGATAGGAGTTCAACCGGCCATCTGGCCTCGACTGTGATTAGGCCTGAAATAGGGGCTCTTCTCTATTCGGCGCCCTGATGTCAAGCACGTTCGAGCTTCTAACTTCATCGGAGTGTGACGTCATTCGCGGGGCCGCGCTTCTCTTCGGGATCGGCTCTTTGGCCCTCCCAGCATGGGGTTAGGAGAATGAGGCGGTTCAATCTAACTCGCGTCCTGATCGCGATGGCGCAATCGATACAAGAGCCCATAGCGAACTCACCTTATCCCTCTTCCCGCGAAGGACATCTTTCCACCGAAGGCAGAACTTGAAGTTACCGACTGGCGGCGGCTTAACGCGCCGCCGACCTATTATTCTTTGACCAGCAGAAGTCGGAGTTGTCGCACCACATGCGGTGCATGACGACGGCCAGCCGGCGCGAGAGTGCAACGATTGCCCTGCGTTGGCCACTTCTCCTGGCGAGGTTCATCGCCCAGACTTTCAGCCATGACCATTTCTTCACACGCGTGAGCATCACCTGCGCCGCCTCATATAGTAGGGCTCGCATCATGGCGTCCCCACATAGGAGACGCGCCCGATGCGATGGCTTTCGCCGGATTGATTGAGTTTCGGCGTAAGACCGAGGGCAGGTCCTACGGATCATGAGTTTCGAAAGCGTGCAGGAACGTCGATCGTGCTCATAAAGGCGAGCGCGGTAACGGGGCCGACGCCGGGCACCGTCATCAAGCGCGTGCAGACTGTATCGTCCCGCGCGATCTAGAGAACCTTCCGATGCAGTCGTGAGAATTCCTCTCGCAGTTTCCGCCTTGCCGCAAGCAGCGGGTCCATGATCATGAACAGGTCAGACATCCCCTCCACTAGTTCATGAATGCGGTCTTCGACATGGCAGCTTCGACTATGCCGACCTTCAAACCGAAGTTGCGTAGCAGGCCACGGATGTCGTTCTCGACGGCAATTGCTTTTTCCTGCAGTACCTTGCGTGCGGTCAGCAATGCGCGGCGTTTCTGGCTGATCACCGTTTTCACATGCACGGGACGAAATAGGTTGACCCGCATCATTTGTGCGATCCCGCGTGCATCGTTGCGATCGCTTTTATTGGGCTGCGCCTTGAGAAAGGCTTTGGTGTGGCGGGTCTCAGAGCCCGATTTAAAAGTTGTTGAGTGATATCAGAAGGATGTGATTCAACCACCTCTGCCAAGAACGTGGAGGATCGCATGCCCTGGAATGATATCACCCGCCTGCAGCATAACCGGGATCGCCTTCGCTATCCAACCGATTTGACGGACCGTGAGTGGGCTGTAATTGCTCCACTGATACCGCTGGCCAAGCCCGGCGGGCGGCCACGGAAAACGAATATGAGGGAAGTGGTGAACGCGATCCTTTATATTGCGGGCAGCGGCAGTCAATGGCGGGCTCTGCCGAAGGACTTCCCTCCGGTCTCCACGGTGCGAGGCTATTTCTATGGCTGGCGCGACATCGGCCTTTGGCAGACCATCAATCATCTGCTCGTCTGCGCTACGCGCGAACTGGAGGGGCGCGAGGCCTCGCCCACAGCCGGTGTCATCGACAGCCAGAGTGTCAAGACCACCGAAAGCGGCGGGGTTTCGGGCTACGACGCCGGCAAGAAGATCAAGGGCCGCAAGCGCCACATCATCACCGATACGATCGGGCTGATGCTGTTCGCGCATGTCCATGCTGCCGATATCCAGGACCGCGACGGTGCGCCCGATGTCCTGAAAGCCATCCGCTACCGTTTCCCTGGTTGCGCCATGTCTTCGCAGATGGCGGCTATGCCGGGCAGAAGTTGCGAAAAGCGCTGCGCGGATGCGGCCAATGGAACCTTGAAATCATCAAGCGCTCCGACATAGCGAAAGGCTTTGAGGTTCTGCCCCGCCGATGGGTGGTGGAGCGCACCTTCGGCTGGTTCGGACGATGCCGTCGGTTGGCCAAAGATTGGGAAAAGTCCATCGCAAGCGCCACAGCATGGGTCAACATCGCCAGCATCAGGGTGATGACCAGACGCCTCGCACGATATTGTTTCCCATCATGAACTTTTGAATCCGGCTCTCAATGCAAACCGTCGGCAGCCCGGCCTTGGCCAAACCGTCAAATAGCCATTGCGATAACGGCCCTGCCTCAAGTCCGATCCGCTCGATGTATATGTCAGGCCCCTTCAGAACCCCAATGAGATCATCGGGGTGGCTGATGGCCTTCACCTCGCGGAAAATATTGCCCGTTCCATCGACGATACATACGGAGGTTTCTTTCACCGAAACATCCATTCCGACATAATACTTCATGCTGCGCTTCCTTCCTGATGCTTGTGGCTGTTTCCGACAGACCACGTTTTATCATTAACTCGAAGCGCAGCACCTCAATGCTCGCCGCTGGAGAGGGACTCAAGCCAAATACCCCATCTGACTCATTTTCGATGATGTTTGGGATTCATGATGTTGCGACGAGCCGTGTCCGAGCAGATGGATTTGGGTGCCCAATATATCTGGTGTTGTCCGTCATCGAATGATTTTGGACTGATGGCCACCAACAAAGGTTCACAAGCCCGCCATGGATATGCTCCAGCGCGGTGCAGAAACTTGGATTACTACCACCGCCCCGCGACACCTAAAGGCAGCTATTCCATATTAGTTGCTCAGAACCAAACAGGCCGCCCCCGGTCCCATTCGTGTCATCCCACCGGGTGGACCTGTCGCGTATTTGTGCCGCTCCCAGTGCTGGTTTAGGCCACTTTCCGTTCGAACGCGGCGGGGCTGTTCCAACCGAGTGCTGAGTGTCGGCGGCGCGGGTTATAGAACGCGTTGATATATTCGAAGATTGCCATCTCCGCTTGCCGCCGGGTTTCCCATGACCGCCGCCAGATGAGCTCGGCCTTGATGGTCTTGAAGAATGTCTCGACAGCTGCATTGTCGTAGCAATTCCCTTTTCCACTCATCGATACTTTGAACCCGTTTCGGCGCAGGATCTTCTGATAATCATGAGAACAGTATTGGGCAGATTCAACCGGTCGTCGCAACACCCCGCTTTAAGAGGTGTTGATGGTTACAGGAAACGGAAGTCAGAACGCTCAACACGGCGCAAATTGTCCTCGCCAGGGCGGCCACCGGTGTGGCAGCGTGAGAACCTATGCCGGTTTTGGCAAGGAGTAGCATCGGGTCTGTCCAGTGAAGAAGCCGCCGCCGAAGCCGGCGTTTCCGGCCCCGTTGGTATCCGGTGGTTTCGGAGTTCAGGCGGTATGCCTCCAACACATCTTTCGCCCGCAGCGGCACCACTCACGAACCGCTGCCTTTCGTTTCGGGAACGGGAGGAGATTGCTTTGGAATGTGCGCGGGGCACGGGAGTGCGCGCTATAGCGCGCAAGCTGGGGCGGTCGCCCAGCACAATCTCGCGTGAGATCAGGCGCAATTCGGCGACACGCGGCGGCGACTTCGACTATCGGGCCATTACCGCGCAGTGGCATGCTGATCGAGCAGCACGACGGCCGAAGGCGGCAAAGTCGACGCTGGTCCACAGCCTGGAGCCCGGAACAGATTGCGCGGCGTCTGAAGCTGGACTTCCCCGAGAACCCGACCATGCGCATCAGCCACGAAGCCATCTATCAGGCGCTCTACATTCAGGGCCGAGGCGCCTTGAAGCGAGAGCTATCGGCCTGTCTGCGTTCTGGACGAGCGCTGCGTTTGCCCCGCGAACGTGCTCGCAACCGAGGCAAGCCCTTCCTCACAGATGCTTTGATGATCAGTGATCGTCCGTCTGAGATAGGTGACAGAGCAGTGCCCGGTCACTGGGAGGGGATCTCATTCTGGGTCTCGGCAGCTCAGCGATCGGCACGCTGGTCGAACGTACGACACGGTTCACAATGCTCCTGCACCTTCCACGCATGGAACGTCATGGGAAGGACAAGTCTGTCAAAAACGGCCCGGCGCTTGCCAGGCATGGTGCTGAAGCGGTCCGCGACGCCATCGCCGGAACTATCATGGATCTGCCGGTACATCTCCGCCAATCATTAACTTGGGATCAGGATGCGGAGATGGCTCAGCATGCACAGCTCCGTATCGAAACTGGCCTCGAGATTTACTTCTGCGACCCTCAAAATCCTTGGCAGCGCAGGAGCAACGAAAACACCAACGGCTTGCTGCGCCAGTACTTTCCAAAAGGCACGGATCTCAGCCAGCATGGGGTCGATGAATTAAGCGCTGTAGCGCATGCTCTGAATACCAGGCCCCGAAAAACTTTGGGCTGGCGCACACCTGCAGAGGCTCTCGACCAGTTGCTCAAACAAGATATAATCAAGGGTGTTGCGACGACCGGTTGAATCTGCCTTGGCTGCCGCGATCCGTGTGGTGAATGCAGCTCTCGGGCGGCGTCCTGAATGCGATAGCCATGTTCAGCGCCCGGATCGCCAAGTCCCGTTTCATCCGGTTCGAGACGGCCCAGCCGATCACACGGCGAGAATGCAAGTCCAGGATCACAGCCAGATACAGCCAGCCTTCGCGGATCCAGACATAACTGATGTCACCCGCCCACTTCTGGTTTGGCGCGTCAGCTTTGAAGTCACGATCCAACAGGTTCGGTGCGATGTTGAACTTATGGTCGCTGTCCGTCGTCACTTTGTGTTTGCGTGTCCGCACAACGGATATGCCGTTTTGACGCATCAGACGGCCAACGCGGCGATGGCCGACCTTCAGGCCGATCTCCTTGAATTCTTCCTTCATCCGTGGCCTGCCGTAACGGCCCAAGCTGATACGCGACTGTTCTTTGATATGTGCCAGGGTCACCATGTCCGACCGCTGCCTGCGACTGGCCGGGCGGTTGCGGAAGGCACGCAATCCACGCGTGCTTACACCGACAACGTCGCACAATCGGCTGGCGGGAAATGGGCCCTGTGTTCTTCGACGAACCTAAATCTCATTGCTTTAGGCCCACAAAGAACTGGGTGGCCTTTTTAGGATTTCCTCTCCTCCTTGAGAAGCCGAACCTCACGTCGCAGCCGTCCGTTCTCTTTGGCGAGGCCTGAATTCTCTTGCGAAACCACGTCAGTGTCTCGATGTGCCGTGATCCATTTGTTCAGCGTTGAATCCCAACGCCGAGATCATCGGCCACTTGCTTGCGCGTCAGCCTGCTTGTCAGCGCGATACGCACCGCATCTTGGCGAAATTCGTTCGTCCATTTCTGTCCGATAATTCATCTCCTTTGTTGCAGTAAATGCTATCAAAAGAGCGGAACAATTCCGTGACAGGTCCAATCTCCGCGACGCTGATCGACTGCTCCATGGCGCGGAACAAGGGCCCCTGCGACAATCGGGTCAACAGCCGCCGCGATGAACTAGAGCCCCGTGTCCTGAACGCCCCGTGGACCCGGCGCTATTCGCCAGGTTCTGTGAGGTCTTCACACAGGAGGTCAATCGCCTGCGCATGGAGGGTCGCGCCAATGTGGCAGCGGCAGAGACCGAGATCAAGAAAATTGATCGCGAACTGGATACCCTGCTCGACCGCATCCTCAAGGGAGGCGCGGCCGACAGGATCAACGCGAAAATGGTTGGCCTGGAACAGCGCAAGAAGGAAGTTGAGGCCTTCCTTGCGCAGGCAGACGGACCGCTCCCCTTCTGCATCCCTCGATGGCGCAGCTCTACCGCTCGCGCGTCCAGAGCCTTTATGACACCCTGCAGGTCGAGGACGAGGGGAAGCGGACAGAAGTCGCCGATATCATCAGGACGCTGGTGGAGGACATCGTGCTGACGCCGGTTGATGGCAAGGTGGAGATCGATGTTCGCGTCGATCTCGCTGGAATCCTTACGCTTTCGGTGCAAACGAAAACCCCGCCTTGGGGCGGGGTCATCGCAAGTAAATTTGGTTGCGGGGGCAGGATTTGGACACTGTTTTATGCGATATGACGCAGCAGCCGGGCAGTTGTTCGAGAACTCCGAAACACGACAAACATTCATTTCGTTGTCATTCTGAAACGCGCCTGTCGATCACGGGCAGGATCAGGCTGCTTGGCATGAGAGGCCCTCCGAGGATTGTCTGCCGGGCGACCCGAAAATTCGCAGCCGTAGCCCTTTCCGCCGCCACACCCGACTGCGGGTTGCGGTCGAAACGCGGGAAGTTGGACGAAGCGACCTGAAGGCGCAGCCGCGAACCCTCGGCAAAAGGTGACTGATATGGCCGAGCGTGACGGTAACTTCGAACGGGCCATCGCCGCCGACCGGTCTTTTCCACCGCATGATGCCGTCGACAATGCCTATGCTTCGCCCCTCCGGGGTCATGTCGCAAAGCCGCGCCGTCCAGTCGGCAGTTGCGGCATCGGAAGCCACGAAAGCCGTGCCTCGACCCGGCCGGTAACATCGAGCACGGCCTCAAGCGGCCCGGTCGTAAAGGTCACGACATCGGATCGCGCCTCGATGTCATCCTGCGGCATCGGCCCGGAATTGCGACCGAGCAACAGGCCCGGCAGGAAGGTTGCGCCGCCTGCCGTCGGCACCGGATCAGCCGGATCGGAAATCCACTCCCGGCGAAATTCCTGGGTCGGCGGGTTCTCGCAAAGGCCGTCGCCGTCAAGGTAGAGACAGTGTTGGACCGCTTGGGGAACCGGCCAGGCTGAACTGTCATGCCAGCTGTTCGATCCACTGCGGAAATAACGCACCACCGGCGTGGAAGGCGCAACGCCCGAAAAGACGGAAGCGAAGAAATCAAGCTGAACATCGGACAACCCCGCCGTCGACGCCTCGGGTCCATGCCAGAACGCGCCCTGCCAGTCCTTCGGATTGCCATGTGACCAAGGGCCGATGATTAACCTGTCCCGAATGCCGGCGGGCTCATCACGTCGTCCGCGCGCCGTGCGGAATAGCTCGAGCGAGCCTTCGAGAAAGAGGTCATTCCAGCCGGCGATGACCAGCATGGCAGGCCGGCTTTTCCCGAGTGCATCAAGATGCTCACGATCGTCTTCTGCCGCTGCCGCACGTCTTTCGTCGAACCATTGCTTGGCATAGGGTGCGAGCGCCTCAAGATCGGCGTCGATGATCGGCAGGCGGGCAAAGGCTGCATCCGGATCCCGCTGAAGCTTGTCGAGAAAGGCGCCGAGCCGCTCTGCGTGCTCTGCCGGCAGGTCGGCCAGACGTCGCTGAAGATCGGGCAATGCCAAGGCCTCGATGATCCAGAGCATCAGAAAGCCGAGTTCGGTGGCGCCGCCGCGCCAGGTCCAGCTTTCGCCGTGGCGCGCCGTGGTCAGCTGCGGCGAAATCGCCTCGAGGCCGGGCGGATTTTCGGCCGCCGCCAGAACCTGCGTCGCACCAACATAGGACGCCCCGAACATGCCCACCTTGCCATCGCAGAAATCCTGCCGCCGGAGCCAGGCGATCGTATCCGCGCCGTCTCGGCCTTCATGAACGAAGGGCACGAAATTGCCCTCCGAGCCGAAACGGCCGCGCGCATCCTGCACCATCACCGCCATGCCGCGCCTGAGCGCCGACTGGAACTCCAGAGCCGAAATATATTGCGCGCCGTGCACATCCTCGCGCCTGTAGGGCGTGCGCTGCAGGAGGACAGGAAACGGCCCCTCTCCCTCCGGCAGAAAGAGATCGCTCATCAGCGTAACGCCGTCGCGCATCACCACAGGAACGCCATCGCGGATGGTAAATTGCCTCATCGCCGCGCCCCTACCGGCCAAGGAAACACTGGCGCAACTGATCGAAGGACACCGCCAGGATCAAAGCGCGCCGGCAGCCACCTGTTGCCATGTCGAGTTGATGTTCATCAGCGTCATGCCATTGTTGAGTACGCCAACGATCAAAAGCCCGATCACCGTACCGAACATCGAACCGACACCGCCCTTCAGTGTGGTACCACCAAGAATGATGGCAGTGACGACGGCAAGCTCCAGCCCCGTGCCCGTCGTGCCGGAGGTCGATCCAAGCTGCGAAGCGCTGACAAGGCCGGTCAGCGCCATGCAGAGGCCGGACCCGAGAAATGCGATGAACAGCGTTGTACGGGTGCGGATGCCGACAAGTCGCGCCGCCGTATCATTGGCGCCAATCGCATAGATGGTGCGCCCGAAGACGCTGAAAGCAAGCAGGCAGCCGACGATGACCGCGATAACGACGAACAGCGCTGCTGACAGCGGGATATCGAAGAGCGGACGCATGATCGCCCAGTCGAAACCATTGACCCTGACCGAGGACGCGCCGCCGATGGAAAGCGTAAGCCCGCGAAAAATCGCCAACGTGCCAAGCGTGGTGATCAGTGCATTGACGCCGACGACGGTCACCAGAAAGCCGTTGAGGCAACCAATCCCGAGCCCGGTCAAAAACGCGACGAACACGGCCGGCACAATGCCGAAGGCCTGGGCGGCCATGGCAAACATCAACGCAACAAAGGCCATGCCGGAACCGACCGAAAGGTCAAACTGGCCGCCAATCAGCAGGATGGTGCCGCCGGCCGCCAGAATGCCGGTAATCGACATGGCGGTGAAGATGTTGACCCAGTTAGGCCAGGTCAGAAAATAGGGCGAATTGAACGAGAAGAACACGATCTCGAGCAAAAGAAAGAAGATGAGCGCGGCCGATTCCGGCACTCTGATACGTCCGCCTTCGGGCACGCGTGGCTCGGCAACGGGATTTGCGGTCTTGTCAGTCACTTGATCCTCCTCCCGCGACTTCGGTCAGTCTAGCCACGTCGATCTCCTCCTGTGGCAGGGCCCGCACGATCCGGCCACGCACCATGACGAACGCGCGGGTCGCGACCTGGGTGATATCCTCATAATCGGAACTGGCAATCAGAATGCCGTGGCCAGAACGCGCCAGTTCGCGCAGCAGATGATAGATTTCCTCACGCGCGCCGACATCGACGCCGCGCGTCGGCTCGACCAGCAGCAGAAGTTTCGCACCGCTTTCCAGCCACCGGCCGAGCAGCACCTTCTGCTGATTGCCGCCAGAAAGCTTGGTGATCACCTCGCTGCCATTGCCGCTGGAGCGGATCCTCAACGGGTCGTGCCAGCGCGAATACGCAGCCGTCTCGTCACTACGGAAGATCGCGCCAAGGCGCGACAGACGCCCCAGCTGGGGGCTGCAAGGTTCTCCGCCGAAGTGCGCGGTCCGAGCAGGCTTTCGCTCTTTCGCTCGGCCGGCAGGAAGCCGATGCCAGCAGCAATCGCCTCTACCGGATGGCGAAAATCCACCGGCCTGCCGTTTATCTCGAGGCTGCCGGCCTGCCGACGATCCGCGCCGAAAAGCGTCGCGGTAAATTCCGGAACGCCGGATCCGATCTTGCCGTAAAGGCCGACAATCTCGCCTTCGGCCACAGTCAGATCGACATCGGCAAAGCCATGGCCGGAAAGCCCGCTCGCCTTCAGCAGCGGCGTCTTGTCCGATCCGTCAAAGAAATAGGCATCCCGATTGCTCTCCACCGCATGGCCGACCATGGCGGTGACAACTTCGGGCTGGGTAACGCGCGATGGCTCCGCATTGAGTGAAACCCGCCCGTCGCGCAAAACGCAGACCCGGTCAGCGATTTCGAACACCTCGTCCAGCCGATGGGTGATGTAGAGGATCGCCGTGCCTCTCGCCTTCATCCGCGCAATCAGCTCGAAAAGGCGGCGGGTTTCGGCATCGGAGAGGGCCGCCGTCGGCTCGTCGAAGATCATGCAACGCGCAGATCCGATGGAGGCACGGGCAATTTCGATAATCTGGCGTTCGCCAAGGCGAAGGCTCGAAACCTTTGCGTCGAGCGCGATATCGGCGCCGAGATCCGCCAGCGCCTGACGCGCGCGCCGGCGCATTTCCCGCGTCGCACCATGCCGAAACGGGCCGGCAATTCGCCAAGCGAGATATTTTCCGCAACCGTCAGCGTCGGCGCATCCGCCAGTTCCTGCGCGATCAGCCGGATACCGGCATCGCGCGCCTGGGTTACGGAACGGATTGCAAGCGGTCGTCCGTCAATATTGATCTGGCCGCCGTCATGGGTGTGATCACCGGCGATGATCCTGACGAAGGTGGATTTTCCCGCTCCGTTTTCGCCCAGAAGCGCGGTCACCGTGCCGGCGGCCAGATCGAGGTCCACGCCATGGAGAACCTCGATCGGGCCGAAGGACTTGGTGATGCCGCGAACCGAGAGAAACGGCACATCCGTGCGGTTTTCCGGCCTATGCGGCATCATGCTCATCCGCAGCTCGTTTCCGGATAATATTCCATCATATTGTCCTTGGTCAGCACTTCATGCGGTACAAGGATCTGTTCGGGAATGGTGTCACCCTTGATCGCCTTGATCAGGTTCGGGACGATCAGCTCTGCATATTTTTCCGGGAAATAGGCCGATGTCGCGATGAAGTGCGGCGCCGTCCAGATCTGGCAATTGCCGGGATCGAAGTTCTGCACGCCAAGATAAAGATCGTCCGAGCGGCCCTGGCTGCGGGCTGCCGCCAGCGCACCGGTGATGACATCCTCGTTGATGCCGACGACGATGACCCTCTTTGCGCCCGGAAGGGCTGTCAACGTGTCCATCATCTGCCGCTGGGCGGTGTCGGCCTGGCCTCCGGCGCCGGTATCGATGATGCGCTCATTGTTGACCGGACCGCATACGGCCTCGAAGCCCTTGCGCATGCCGTCCATCCTGAGATCATTTACAACGCCGACGGCAAGCGATTCCAGCGACACCCAGGCATCATGCTGGCAATCAAAGTTTTCCTTGAAATAGCGGCCAAGCTCATTGCCGACGATAACGCCCGCATATTCATTGGCCGCGCCGACAAAGGCGGTCTGGCAGGGTTGCTGTTCGATGTCGATGGCGATCACCGGCACCTGCGGGCCTTCCGCGCAGATATTGGCGGCCGCTGCAACATCGGCCTGGAATGTGACGAGGCCGTCAACATTCTGGGTGCGGAACTGACGGGCGCAATTGAGCGCATCAGCGGCATTCAGCTTGCTGTCGCAGGTGATCAGCTCGAAGCCTGCGGTCTCGGCGGCATTCTCCATGCCGCGCTGAAGCGCTTCGGGAAAGGGCACGCCAAGCGCCAGCTGTGTAAAGCCGATGGTCAGGCCCTCGCCGATACCCGGCTCGATCGGTTTGAATTCGGCAACAGCATCGGGTGGCGTCGGTTTTCCTCAGCCAGCACCGGCGAAAACGCCGCCATGGCGGCCAATGCGAGGGCAAAGGCCCCGCCAGCCAGTTTCTTCACTCCAGTATCACTCATCTCCTGCTCCTCCCTGAGTGTTAGATTATGCGACCCGCGAAAAACCCAGTGCATTGAGTTTCGCAAGTTTCTCCAGTCTGTCGGCAATATGGCCGACGCCGACCGCGCAGTGATGCGCAGGCCCCTCGGCATTCCACGCCTCGGCAAAGGCGCGCGCACCGATGCTGAAACGATAGCGGCTGTTGGTGTTCCCGATCTCGAGGATCGGTCCTGCCACGGACTCCCTTCGGCACACAGCAGGCTGACCCGTCCCTCCCGCTCGATCACCGACAACAGCGTGACTGGTCCGTGACGCACCGACATTTCCACCGAAACGCCCTTGCCTACCTTGCCGTGATAGACATTAAGCGGGCGAAGCTTGGTCTTGCCCTCGGCAATCGCCGTGTGTCCTGGTCCATCATGGCCCATCAGCACAACGTCATCGTCATAGTCGAGTGCATAGGGCTCGGTGAACGAGCCACCGGCGCCGAAGGCGTCCATGATCTTCATCGCCTGAGCGTTCTTGACCTCATATTCACCGGCGATGGGAATACCGGACGCCGTAAGCATCGAACAACCGGGAATGATCGAGGCGATGATATCCTCATGCAGATGGCCGGGCTCGGAAACATAGAAATATGCCATAGAGCCCAGCCGGCGCTTTTCGACCAGCTTGAAGAGGGCCGCAGCAGTCAGCGCCGCGCGGTCGATTTCCGCAGGATCGCAGCCTTCCTCGATATCGAACTCGGCTTCTATCCGCGCGCGTGCGGCTGCGACTTCCGCATCGCTTGCAGCCTGCCTGAGCGCCGCGAGTTCGTCGATCTCCAGGAAGTCGACAACCGTTCCGAAGGCGGCGCACTGCGCCGTCAGATCGGAATAAATATCCAGCATGCCCGTGTAATAGTGGCCCATCAGGCCAAGCCGGTTATGCGCCATCACATGCGAGACGCGGGCAGCTTCGATCCAGCTTTCAATCTCGGCATCGACATGGGCGTCGCCCTCAAGCACGCCGGTGACCTGGTGGGTCTCTATGCCGGAGCGCCTGAAGACGTTGGCGATTTCCGGTACCGGGCAGGCCGCGCAATGGGCGAGCCACTCACCAGTCATCTTTCTGCGGTCGCCAAGCGCGTTGAAGCTCTTGTAATCGATGGCCCGGGCGGGCTGGAGGTTGAGGATAATCACCGGAACACCGGGACGCCGGACTGCAGGCAACACTGTCGATGACAGCGCATAGGTCGTGACATGCAGGAAGATGAGATCGACATCGGCGCGGCGCAGATCGTGCCCCGCCTCGACAGCCTTGTCCGGATCGTCAACGAGGCCGAGATTGACGATCTCGACGTCCTCGCGCTTCAGCTTCTTTTCGACCATGGCGAGATAGGAGACAAGCCGCGTTTCAAGCCCCTCGAACTGGGGCCAGTAGGCCGAAAGCCCGATGCCGAAAAGACCGACGCGCAAGGGACAGGCCCCTGCGTGGCCATGCTGCCATATTCCATTTATTCCTCCCTCGGTCCGGGCTCTCCCTGCCCGCCGCCGGCGATTTGCTCCACCATGCGAAAACTGACCTTTATCAACTCACTGTAACACCGTATGATTGCCTTCCATCATGCTATCTGTTTCGAATAATGATCTATTGAATACAAAAAATGATCAACTCAGAATCCACCGACTACTTCGCCTACATGCCGGAGAACAGCTTTTGCGAAGCCCTCGGCTGCACCGCACTTTCGGCCGGTTATACCGAGATCGCGCCCGGCTCACCCTATCCGCCGGTGCGCCATCCCGACGATCATCATTTCGTCTGGGAGAAGGGAAGAACGCTTCAAGCTTATCAGTTTGCCCTTATCAGCAGCGGGCGGGGCAAGATTGAAGCCATGCCGGACCCCGGCACCGTGCACACGGTCGAGGCAGGCGACGTGATGTTACTCTTTCCCGGTATCTGGCATCGTTTTCTGCCAGACCCGAATATCGGCTGGACCGAGCACTGGGTCGAATGCCGCGGTACCGCCTTCGATCGGGTTATGGCGGAAGGCCTGTTTTCACTCGAAAGGCCGATATGGCGCGGCGGCGATGCCGCGCTGCGCCTGTTTGAGCAGATCCACGCGCTGGTGCGCCAGGACAAGCTTGCCAACCAGCCGTCGATCTCCGGCCTCGGCCTACAGCTCCTCGCCGCCTTCGGCCAGTCACGCCAGCCGGAGGAACTGGGACACAGCCGACTGGTGGACCGGGCTCAGCGCATTCTGCTTGAGAGCCATCATCAGTATGGCGGCATCCGCGCGGTCGCCGATGAACTCGGCGTCAGCTATTCGACATTGCGACGCGTCTTTCGCGAGAAGACCGGCATGTCGCTCAAACAATACCAGAGTGAGGTGCGGATCCGACGGGCCTGCGAGCTTCTGCGCAGTTCGGACCGTTCGATCAAGGAAATTGCAGCGCATCTCGGCTTCAGCTCGACCTTCCACTTCTCGAACCAGTTCAGCCAGTCGACGGGCCTGCCGCCGACCCGCTGGCGCGAACAAAACACTGCCCGCGCCGCCGGTGGACCTGATGAATAACCACACGCAAACCCAGCGGCCGTCGAGGCGACTGGAGCGAGCTAGACGACATCTATCACATTCCGCGGCCAAGCGTTGCAGAATCCGTTTTCCAACCACTGAGTTCGCAGATCGACAAGGGCGGCGTCGGGCTTTGAACCGGACCGCGACATTTCATCCGGGTTCAGGCGAGGCGGACGGTGAGGACGTCGCGAGCGGGGACGGAGAAGCTTCCCTGATCGAGATAGGCACCGTTGGCAGCCCAGTAGGTTTCACCGCCATGAAGGGCGCAGCCGTCACCATCAAAAGTCGTCCCTCCTGGGTTTCGCGCGTCGCATTGACGATCCAGGCAAAACGGCCTTCCGCACTCTCATGCAGACGAATTTGAACGGTGGGGTTGGAGCTCACCGTATGCTGCTTTTTGCCGGTGAAGGCGAAGCAGCGAGCAAAATAGCGCTTTCCCGCCTCCGACTGGTCTCGGTAATAGCCGACCGACGGATGGGTCCCGACGAGACGCGTGCGGCCCTTGCCGAACGCGTTTTCGACGATTGCGATCCGGCCGTCGGCAAAGCGCGCCAGTTCGCTGCCCTCGGTCACGGTGTAGGACTGCAGGAAGCCGCCGCCGGTGGTCGAAACGCCATCGAGCGTGAAGCGGATGCGGTCGCCGATATCCGGCATGAACTCCACCTCGTCCTCACGCACGCCGAAGACGGCATCGAGCCCGTTGTTCGGCTGGACCGTGCCGACTTTGCCGCGATCGCCGAAATAGCCCGGGCAGGCTTCCGACACCAGCGTGCCGCCGGCCTTCACCCAGGCGGCGATTTTAGTGGCGTTCTCGCTGGTGAGCATGATCGGGTACGGGAAATACAGAGCATCATAGGCATCGATATCCTCGATATGAACCCAATCGGCCTGGATGCCATTGTCGAAGAAGCCGCGATAGGCGCCCCACATGGCGGCCCGATAGGTGTCGTAATCGCCCTCGCGGCTCAGAAGATAGTCCCAGGCCTGCGCTTCCGGCGCGACCAGAATGCCGATCTCGCCCTTCACCGGTTTTGCCGCCAGCAGCGGCTTCTGCTCCGGGGCATTGGTCCACTTCGCGATCTTCGAGGCCATGTCGGAGCGCGGCGTGCGCGAACCGTCCATGCCGTAGGAGCCGAAGGCGCCGAACAGCGGGCCATCAAGCAAAGGCCGGTAACGCAGGTTCAGCATGCCGCGCGCGCCACCCGCAAACGAAGTCAGCGACCAGACCCGGATATCCTCGGGCTCGGCGACGCGGGCATCGTCCTTGTCGCGACCGACGACCTGCGGCTGCATCCACAGCGGCCCGCCCTGCCGCTCGGCGTGCCAGAACGGCTTGCCACGGGCGGCGGCGCGGTTGAGGTCGGCGGCGTAGAAACTGCGCCAGGACTGGTTGCCCTTGCGCGCATGGACGAAGGTATAACCATAAACCTCGACCTTGGAGGCGGCAAGCCAGTCATCCGAGCCGCGCGAGGCCATATCGGGGATGGCTCCCGCCACGCCATGGGCGGCGATCAGGCAATCGCTATCGACGGCGCGGATCGTGTCGATGCGGAATTGCATCTGGCCATAATAGTTGTCGCGCTTGAAGGCGAGCCAGTCGAGGCATTCCGGATAGGGCGCGATCTGGCGCGGCGGCTCGATATCGTCCCACTCGGCATAGGAATAGCGATACCAGGCCTTCGCCAGCGTATCGAGATCGCCATATTTTTCCTGGAGCCAGACGCGGAAGGCGGCCTTGGTATGCGGGTTGTAGTCGACGGAGGGCGCATAATTGCACTCGTTCCAGACGTCATAGCCGAGAAGCCCCGGATGCCCCTTGTAGCGCTCCGCCATTGCGGCCAGGAAGGCGCCGGCCGCTTCCTTCACTTCCGGGCAGTTCATTGTCAGCGAACCGGCGCCGCCGCCATTCGGCGCGAAGCCGCCAGTCGCCGCAGAAACGCCCATGGTCGCCGGAAGCTCGGTGCCATCGGCGCGCATCTGCCGGGCATGGGTATATTTGCGATAGGCCCAGTCCGGCACGGTATGGGTCAGTTCAGCGATGATCGTCTTGATGCCGTTCTTTGCGGCAAGCTCCATCTGCCGGTCATATTCCTCCCAGTCGTAGAAACCGGGACGGCGTTCGATCGCGCTCCACATGAACCAGTGGCGGAAGACATTGAGGCCATCCTCTGCGGCCACGCCATAGTCGCGCTCCCAGTCCTCGCGCGGCGGGTTCGATTTGCGGAAATAGACCGCTCCGAACGGCGTCTGCATCGGTATTTTCGTCATGATGTCCTCACACATTTGGCAAAACGCAGCCACGAGATTTCAGTCTTTCTTCCCCTGTGAGGGGAAGGTTAATGGGTCAAAGCCCCGCCAGTGCCTCGAGCGTCCGGATCAGCGCCGAGTGGTCCTTTTCACCGTCGCCGCGGGCGATCGCTGCGTTCATCAATTGCTCGGTCGCAGCCGCATTCGGCAGTGCTAGACCGATTTCGCGGGCGGCATTGACGGCAAGCGCCATGTCCTTGCGGTGCAAGCGAATCCGAAAGCCGGGGTCGAAGGTCTGCGCAATCATTCGCTCGCCGTGGATCTTCATGATCGTAGATCCGGCAAACCCGCCCATCAGCGCCTCACGAACCTTGGCCGGATCGGCGCCGGCTTTCTTTGCAAACAGCAGGCCTTCCGCCACTGCCTCGATCGTCAGACCGACGATGATCTGATTGGCGACCTTGGCGGTCTGGCCGTCGCCGACCGGGCCGACATGGGTGATGGTCTTGCCCATCGCCTCGAACAAGGGCTTGCCGCGTTCGAAATCGGCATCAGAACCGCCAACCATGATCGTCAGCGCCGCGTTCTTGGCTCCGACCTCGCCGCCGGAGACCGGCGCATCGAGATAACCGCAGCCCTTGGCCGCGATCCTTTCGGCAAACGCCTTGGTCTCAACGGGAGAAATCGAGCTCATGTCGATGACCATCTTGCCTTCGGAAAGACCGTCAGCCACGCCATTCTCACCGAACAGAACCGCGTCGACATCCGGCGTATCCGGAACGATGGTGATGATGATGTCGGCGGCTTCCGCGACCGCCTTCGGCGTGTCGCAGGCCGTGGCGCCCTTTTCGACCAGGAATTTTGAGACCGGTTTCACCCGGTTGATGAACAGTTCATGGCCGGCGTCGATCAGATGCGCCGCCATGGGACGGCCCATGAGGCCGAGGCCGATAAATCCGATTTTCATGTGATCACTCCTTAAAGCCAGGGCTTCATCCAGCCGAGACCTTCGGTTGTGCCGGCCGAGGGCTTGTATTCGCAGCCGATGAAGCCGTCATAGCCCTCCGCGTCCAGCATATTGAAAAGATAGAGATAGTTGATTTCGCCCGTGCCCGGCTCATGGCGGCCGGGATTGTCGGCGAGCTGCACATGGGCGATCTTTGTCTTGAGCCGCCGGTAGGTTTCGGCAAGGTCGCCCTGCATGATCTGGGTGTGGTAGATGTCATACTGGATGAACAGGTTTTCGGAGCCAACCGCCTCCAGAATGCGCTCGGCATGATCCGTGGTCGAAACGAAGAAGCCCGGAATGTCGCGTAGGTTGATCGGCTCGAGCAGCAGCTTGACGCCCGCGTCCGCCAAACGCGGCGCGGCGTATTTCAGGTTCTCGACCAGCGTCTGCTCAAGCTTTTCGGCTGCAATACCCTTCGGCGCGATGCCGGCGAGGCAGTTCACCTTGGGGCAGCCGAGCGCCTTTGCGTAGGAAAGCGCCGTGTCCACACCCTTTTTGAATTCCTCCACCCGGTCCGGCAGGCAGCCGATACCGCGCTCGCCGCCGGCCCAGTCACCGGCTGGCAGGTTGAATAGTGCCTGTTTGACGTTGGCCGCCTTCAGCGCGGCGGCAACGTCACCTTCCGGGAAGTCATAGGGGCCGACATATTCGACCGCCGGAAAGCCATCCTTTGCGGCCGCGGCGATCCGATCGAGAAACGGCAGATCGGCGTAGAGAAACGAGAGATTGGCGGCAAATTTCGGCATTGGAAAACTCCTCAGGCAGTAAATCGGGTTCTGTGCAGCATACGCTTGTTGCGCGGGTCCGGGTTGGGCACGGCGGAAATCAGGCTTTTCGTGTAGTCCTCTTCCGGCACGGTGCAGATTTGCTCGGCGCTGCCGAGTTCCACCAGTCTGCCCCGATGCATCACCGCCACCCGATCGCAGAAATAACGGACCACGGAGATATCGTGGGCGATGAAGATGTAGGAGAGGTCAAGCCGCTTCTGCAGATCGAGAAGAAGATCGAGGATCTGCGCCCTAATCGAGACATCGAGCGCTGACGTCGCCTCGTCGGCGATGATCACTTTCGGGTCGAGCGCCAGCGCCCGTGCAATCCCGATCCGCTGCCGTTGTCCACCCGAAAACGCATGCGGATAGCGCTCCATGGCGGACCGGTCGAGGCCGACAAGTTCCAGCAGGTCACCGACCTTCTGCTCGATCTCACGCCCGGATAGCTTGCCCTGTACGACAAGTGGATCGGCAACCACCTGCCGGACCGTCATGCGCGGATTGAGCGAAGCGAATGGGTCCTGAAACACGAGGCGGACCTGGCTGTGAAAGCTGCGCAGCCCTTGCTTGTCGAGCGTCGTCACCTCGGTTTCAGTACCGTCGCCGGGGCGGTAGACAACGGAGCCGGAGGTTGGTTCAAGCACCCTGAGAACCAGGCGACCCATCGTGGTCTTGCCCGAGCCGCTTTCCCCGACGATACCAAGATTTTCACCGCGCTTTAGGTCGAAGGAGACATCGTCAACGGCCTTCAAGATGAAGCCCTTCTTGCCGGCGCCAGCACCGAACACCTTGGTGAGGTTGCGCACGGAGAGCACGACGTCATCCTTCGCCACCGTCCGGTTTCCGTCCGCAACGCGCGGCTTTTCGAGACGCACGGTCGATGAGAGAAGCTGGCGGGTATAGGGATGCCGGGCGTTGTAGAAAATCTCGTCCACCGGGCCACGTTCAACGATCACGCCGAAACGCATCACTGCCACCTCGTCGGCAACTTCGGCGACGACGCCGAGATCGTGGGTAATCAGCAGCATCGCCATGCCGCGCTCGACCTGAAGACGCTTGATCAGGTCGAGGATTTCGGCCTGCGTGGTGACGTCGAGCGCAGTGGTCGGCTCGTCGGCGATCAGGATATCCGGATCACAAGCGAGAGACATGGCGATCATCGCGCGCTGGCGCATCCCACCGGAGAACTCGAAAGTGTAGCGGTCTATCATCGCTTCCGGGTTCGGTATTTCCACCTGCGACAGCAGGCTGACCGTTCTGCCCGCGCCTCGGCCTGTTTCATGTTGCGGTGGAGCCGCAGCGCCTCGATGATCTGGTCGCCGATGGTATGCACCGGCGAGAGCGAGCTCATCGGCTCCTGGAAGATCAGCGAGACGCGCCCGCCGCGGATCGCGCGGATTTCCTTGCCCTCGTCGGCCAGCGCGTGGATATCGACCGGCTTGCCGTCGGTATCGAGCACGATCGTGCCGCTGGTCATTCTCGCCGCCCTGTCGACGATCTTCAGGAGCGAGCGCGCCGTCACCGACTTGCCGGAACCGCTCTCGCCGACGAGCGCCAGCGTCTTGCCGCGATGGAGATCGAAGGTGACGTCGCGCACGGCATGCAGGATGTGCTGGCGCAAGTGGAAATCGATGGACAGGTTCTTCACCTGCAGCACGGCATCACCGAAACCTTCATGATCGTGAACGATGGTCTGGGGTGTGGTCATCGTCATCTCCCGTCAGCTGTCATAGGGATCGGCGGCATCGCGCAGGCCGTCGCCGAGGAAGTTGAAGGAGAGCACCGCGACCACGACAGCGCCGGCGGGCCAGATCAAAAGCCAGGGCGCCGTGGAGATGGTGCGGATGTTCTGCGCATCCTGCAGCAGCACGCCCCAGGAGACGACCGGTGGCTTCAGCCCGACGCCAAGGAATGAGAGCGCGGTTTCCGCGACGATCATGGTCGGAAGCGCCAGGGTAATGACGGCGAGGATATGACTCGTCAGCGACGGCAGGATGTGGCGGAAGATGATGCGGCGCTCGTTCGAGCCGTCGAGCCTGGCGGCGGTGACGAAGTCATCGCCCCTGAGCGCAAAGAAGCGTCCGCGCACCTCGCGGGCGAGCGAGGTCCAGCCAAGCAGCGACACGATCAGCGTGATCAGGAAGTAGACCTTCAACGGCGCAAGCGAGACGGGAATGGCGGCTGCAAGACCGAGCCAGAGCGGAATGGTCGGCATCGCCGAGATGATCTCGATGATGCGCTGGATCGTGAGATCCACCCAGCCGCCGTAATAGCCGGAGAGCGCACCCATGATCACGCCAAGCATAAGGCTAATCGTCACGCCGATCAGGCCGATCGACATCGAAACCCGTGTTCCGTAGATCACTCGACTGAAGAGATCACGGCCGAGCTTGTCGGCACCGAGCAGGTAAAACGGGTCGTTCGCCTTCAGCGGGCCGACCAGATGAAGATCGGAAGGGAACAGCCCCCACATCTTGTATTCCGGCCCACGCACGAAAAAGCCGATCGGCACCACCTTGGTGTCGTCGACGACAAAGGAGCGGCGCAGCGATGCTTGGTCAACAGTGATGCTGTAACCCTTCACATGCGGCAGGAACTGACTTTCACCGTTCTCGCCCTTGACGAAGAAGGAGACCGTCTGCGGCGGCGCATAGCCATATTGCGGCCGGGCTGCTTGCGCCAGGTTCGGAGCGAGAAATTCCGCGAAAATGCCGATCAGATAGAGGCACAGGATGACAACCCCGGCAAAGATCGCGAGCTTGTCCTTGGCGAATTTGTGCCAGATCAGCGTCCACTGACCGGCCGCCGCATCGGCCTCGCTCGTGACGCCCTTCTTCAAGGGCGTGATCGCGGGACGGTCGAGCCCATCGTCATGCGTCGGCTGGTGAAGCGCGGTTTCCTGAAAGATGTTGTCGCTCATTGGTCAAACCTTATCCGGGGATCAAGCATGGCGAGCAGCAGGTCAGAAACCAGCATCCCTATCAGGGTGAGGACGCCCATCAGAAGGATGAAGGAACCGGCAAGATACATATCCTGCGAGATCAGCGCCCTGAGAAGCAGCGGTCCGGCCGTCGGCAGGTTCAAAACGATGGCGGTGATGGTGACACCCGAGATCAGGTTCGGCAGCACCCAGCCAATCGCCGAGACGAAGGGGTTGAGGGCGATCCGCACCGGATATTTGATCAGCGCCTTCATCGGATGCAGGCCCTTGGCGCGGGCTGTCACGTAATAGGGCTTGTTCAGCTCATCCGTCAGGTTGGCGCGGAGGATGCGGATCAGCGAGGCGGTGCCCGCCGTGCCGATGACGATCACCGGGATCCACAGATGCGCCAGAAGATCGGTGAATTTGCCCCATGACCATTCCACATGCGCATATTCAGGCGAAAACAGCCCCCGACGCTCTGCCCCATCACCTTGTAGGAGAAATACATCAGCGTCAGCGCCAGGATGAAATTCGGGATCGCAAGGCCGAGAAAGCCGAAGAAGGTGAAAACATGGTCGCCGAGCGAATGACGCTTCACGGCCGAATAGATGCCGATCGGCAGTGACACCGCCCAGACGAACAGCAGCGAGGCGACCGAGACAGCGAGCGTAGAACCCATCCGCTCCCAGATCAGCTCGCTGACCGGCCGCTGCCACTCAAAGGACTGGCCGAAATCGCCATGCAGCAGGATGCCGGAGATCCATTTGAAATACTGGACATAGGCGGGATCATCGAAGCCGTAAATCGCCCGCAGCCGGGCAACTTCCGCAGGATCGACCGCCTGCCCGCTGTCGCTCATCGAGGCGATCAGCGAGGTCACGTAGTCGCCCGGCGGCAACTGGATGATGATGAATGCGATCACCGAGATGCCGAAGAGCGTCGGCACCATGTAAATGATCCGCATGATGATATATCTGAGCATCAGCGTCCTCCCACCGCGCTAGCAGAATTTTTGCCGGCGTTTACCACCGGCTCTCCTTGTCTGCACCCGCATCATGCCCAGCGCAGCTCGACGGTTTCCAGAATTTCGATCGTCGGAACATCGATCTCCACACGGCCATCCGCTATCCGGAACGCGATATCCTGGCCGGCGATCAGCAGTTTCGCTCCGGCGACCGACCGGCCCTCGGGCACCGCGACCGAGACGGTGTGACGAGCGACCGGATAGACAGACCGCGTCGGCCCCTTGAACATCATCGGATTGGTGAGGTTGAAGAGCAGTACCGCAAAGCTTTTCTCGCTTTCGCGCACCGCGATGTCGAGCACGGAATGGCCGTTGACCTCGACCCTTGAGCGGGCGCCGAGCGCGAAGCGGACCGCGTTCTCGATCAGGCGCTGGTGGTCGGCGGTCAGCACGTCCCAGAAGATGCTGCCGATATTCCACGGAATGTAGACGGTACGCCCGCCAGCTTCGGTCACACGGGTGACGACGGCGGCACCCCGCGGATCCTCGCGCGGATAGACCTCCTCCATCGGCAGGTCCGGAAAGTCCGGGATGGCGATAAACGGGATCTCGGTTCCAGCAAGGGGTTCGACAGCGGCAAGCCTGGTGCCGCCGATGATCCGTTCCGCGCCGCCGTAGCCGGCATTCACCGGATGATCGCCGGAGAGCGCGATATAGGTGTTCTTTACCGGTCCGCGCGAGAGTTCGGTGCGTTTCACACCGAAGACGTCGCCAAGCGCGAATTCCGTTCGCACCTTGCCGGTCTCGTCGCGCATCGCCGTTTCATGAGCGGCGATCAGGCTGCCGCCGCGAGCGGCATAGTCCCTCAGCAACGCGCACTGGGCATCGGAAAGATTGCTGGCATTGGCAAGGATGACAAGCTTGAAACGATCGAGGCTTGTCGCCATCATCGCCTCGTCGGAGAGGAATTCGAACGGCAGCTTCGCCTCGATCAGCGCGTGGTAAAACCCGAACTCATCGCCCTCAGCAGTGCGGCGCTCGTCGCGGGCCCAGTTTTTCAGGGTCGTGGTCGGATCGATGATCGCGATCTCCGCCGTCGGCGCCGTCTCATCCAGCATGGCCTCGAGCCTCACATGCTTTTCGAAACCGTCGGCGACCGGCGCGATCCAGCGCTCGTCCGGCACCACGCCGTTGAACTTGGTGAACCAGGGCAGCATACCATGGGTGACGCCGTTCGCGATCCAGCTCTCGATCTCGGGACCGGTGGTGACAGAATCCTTCCAGCGATGCTGCTCCTCCGGGCCGATCGAGGTGATCAGCACCACCGGGCGGTCCCGGAAGGTGGCCCGCATCCGCTTGGCGTTGCGCCCGGCCATCCAGACCGGCTCCAGACCGCGCCGGCCCTGATGGTCGACGACCAGGAAGGGGCAATGCTTCTCGATCAAGCCGATATCGAATTCCATCAGCGATTCACCCCCATATTGGGGATGAAGCTCGCATGCGGGCGGATTGCCTTGACGTCATTGTCCCAGTTGATGACCATCCGGGTCAGCGCATCGCGGCGCCAGCCGGACCAGGCCCGCCAGGCTGGGTCGGCCACGTCATTGGTCATCGGCAGGTTTAGGCCGGTGGCCGCCTTGAAGCGGGACTTGCAGCTTTCGCAATAGCAAACCCCGTGGCCCTGCCAGCGATTGGCGAAGATCGCATCGATATCGTAGTTGCGGGTAATCTCCTTGACGACCTCAGGCATGAAGACATTGTTGTAGTCGCCATAGGCGCACGTGACCCACAGCTCCGGCATCGCCCAGTGGCGCCGCGGATGACCGTCCTTGTCGACAGCGATCCATTCCGGATGGGCGTCGGCGGCCTCCTGATGGATGGCGTGCGGGTCGACGCGGGCCATGACATGCATGCCGAGTTCGCGTGCGCCTTCGACAAGACGGCCGAACGGATCGCTGTTGCCGATGAAGGTGCTGACGTAATGCAGCGGAACCTTCGACGGGTAGAAGCAGATATAGCCACCGGCTGAGAGGCAGACGGCGTTCGAACGCGTACGCTTGAACACGTCGATCCAGAAATCGGGGTCGAACTTAACCGGGTCATTCTCGACAAGGGTCAACTGGGTCCAGCGCGTCGCCGTCTTGTACCATTCAGGGGTTCTGAGGTTCGCAGCGGCTTTCGGGTCGATGTAGTTCATGGTCGAGGTTCCGTTGAAAAGCGGGGCCGTTACCGGCCCACGATATGCGGGCCGGCAGCGGTCAATCGGGAGAGGCAGTCTTTGGCAGGCGTCAGCTCTTGAAGAACTGTTCCGGGGCCGATGGACCAGGTGTCGGCCAGCCGAAGGAGTTCGGCATCACCGGCATAGTATTGACCATGTCATTTTTCACGACCCCGTAGCCATCCGGCGGCAGGCTGACGCCGAAGACCAGGAACTGTTCGGCGGCGTTATTGAGGATCTCGAGCATGATTTCCTGCTGTTTTGCCTGATCACCCGTCGCGAGCAGTTTCTTGTAGAGGTCCTGCTGTGCCTTCACATCGGCCGGCGGTTCGATCGCCGCGTCATTATCAGGCGCGGTGAAATGCAACGCCCAGCCCTGAGCATAGAGCGCGTTCGAGTTGAACGGCACGAAGTAGCGCGGATCGAGCATCGCAGCGACACCGCTATTGGCGCCGAACTGGTGTGCGGTCGCATCGAATTCGCGACCGTTGCGGACGCGGGTTTCCCACAACGAGCGGTCCATGGTCCGGATCTGCGCATCGATGCCGACTTCCTTAAAGTTCGGGATTGCGAGCTGGAACATATCGAGGAAGGTAGTGCGTACCTGGTCGATTTCGAAGATGATGGTGACCCGCCGGCCGGACTTGTCCAGGCGGTAGCCTTCACTGTCCTTGTCGGGCACGATGCCATCGAGAACCGCGTTGGCCTTTTCCGGATCATACTCGGTGTATTGCTTGGAGAGCCTTTCGACATAGAGCGGATCGCCCTCGACGATCGATGGCTGCGCCGGAGCGCCCTGGCCGACGAACACCGCATCGATCATCGCCTGACGGTCGATGGCATGCGACAGACCGACACGGAAGTCACGGTTGTTGTAGAGTTCGTTCTTGACCGGATCGGTGTGGTTGAGGTTGAGTTGGAACACCATCACGTTCGCGGCGGTTTCCTTCAGCGTGTAGAAATGGAAATTGCCGCTCTCCTGAGCATCAAAGAGCACCGGCTTGTTGGCAGGCGTGCAGATATACTGGTCCATCATGTCGACCTCGCCCTGCAGCGTCTTCAGAAGAAGCACCTCGGGATCGCCGACCATCTGGTAGTTGATGCCGTCGAAATAGGAAGCTGCGTGCCTTCTGTATCGACCTTCCAGTAATAGGGGTTGCGCACCGCGACCGCGCGCTCGGTGTCTTCGCCCGGTGCGATGGTGAACATCCAGGCGTTCAGCGTCGGACGTTTGGAGTTCTGAAAGTAAACATTGTCTTCCTGCAGGCCGCATTCACGCTGGAATAATGCGATCCAGCTATCATAGCCACGATCCTTGGCGAGCTGGTTCGCATCCGGATTATATTTGATGTGGAACTGTTTGAGATAATGTTTCGGCGCGCGCGTGATCTGGTCCTGATTGGCCCAGGCGAGCTGCTGGGCAAAAAACCGTTTGGCTCGGCGAACTTGACCTTGAACACCTGCGCGTCGACGACTTCGAGTTCGGCAGGCTTTCCGCCGGCGAACCAGAAGGTCTGGCCCGTGGTGGTGAGGTCCGTGGAACTGAAGATATCCTCATACCAGAACTGCACGTCCTCTGTGGTATAGGGATGGCCGTCCGACCACTTCATGCCCTTGCGCAGCGTGAAAGTGTAGACCGTGGAGTCGTCGTTGACCTCGAATTTCTCCGCGACATTGGGCGTTACGCCCGACCAGTCGGGGGTGAAGCGCACGGTCGGCTCGTAGCTCTGGTAGCGGAACAGCATGGAAAGCGAGCCGCCGCCCACCAGCGCATGGTTCCAGGTGCCGCCCTGCTTGCCTGCGCGGTCGCGCGGCGTCAGCACGAGCGGATTTTCCGGCAGTCTGCCTGAAAGCGGCGGCAGATCCGCGCCGTTCGATGCCGTTGCGTTTTGAGCCCAGGCGGGAAGCGCCAGAGAGCCGGCAAGCGCCGTCCCTGCCGCCAGAAAATGTCTGCGACTTAAATTCATGATCTCCTCCTCCTTCGATGGATTTTTTGTTATCCAATTCGAATAACATGAAGGTTGCATAAATTAGTTTGTTATGTAAAGCGTTATGATAATTTTCTGAAAATTGGTTGGCGTCTTGCGCATCCACCCGCTAGTGCTTCATTCAGAAAGAGCCATTGGGAAGATAACGTGATGCATCGGAGTGAAGTTTGGCGCGCATAACAATTCAGAAGATCGCCAATGAAGTCGGCCTCTCGAAATATGCCGTTTCCCGTGCGCTGGCGGGCAAGAGCGGGGTCAGTGAGGCGACGCGTGACAGGGTCAACGAAGCCGCCGTCAGGCTTGGCTACCGCAAGCCGCGGCAGGCCGTTCGGCTTCTGGGCGTTGTCTTTGACGACAGCGATTATGCCAATAGCGAGCTTCACATGCAGATCCAGAACGGCATTCAGAGCGATGCCCAGAGGCTCGGCTTCGGCTTGCGCATGCGTGCCACCCGGCAGCCCGCTGAGATCGAGGCGATCGCCGAAGAGTGCGACGGCCTTCTGATCGTCGGCGCACAGAGCGAAGAGGGCATTCGCCGCGCCTATGCGCAAGGCAAGCCGGTAGTGAGAAGCGGGTGGCTGGAGCCGCTGGAGCAGGTGGACCAGGTCGGCGGCACCGACCATGAGGCCGGCTCGGCTGTCGCCCGGTTCCTGCTCGACCTCGGCCACCGCAACATCGTCTATGTGCACGGCGACCCCGCTTTCGCGGGCGGATGGAACGTCTCTACGGTCTGCGGGAAGTCTGCGAGCAGCGCGGGGACGTGACACTCCATGATCTCGTTCTAGATAATGGCAGCGAACTCGCTGGTGCGATCGACCGGCTCGAACGGCAGGACGCCGGCATCACGGCCTTCTTCTGTGCCCATGACGGGCTCGCCCTGACCGTTATTTCGGAGCTTCTGCGGCGCGGCTACAAGATACCGGGAGATTGTTCCGTCGTCGGTTTCGGAGACTATTATGCGGCGCAGCAGATTTCGCCATCGATGACCACTATCCGGGTTCCCGGTATCAATATCGGCAGGGTGGCCGCCTGGCTCCTCGATCAGCGGATCAGCAACCCTGCTTTTCCCGCATGCCCGATGCGGCTCCACGTGCCATGCCAGATCATTGAGCGTGGCTCTTCGGGCCCGGCTCCGAATGAGCATTTGTCTGTCGACTGAAACGCCTTCCATCATCTCCGCTATGGACTTGAGGAAGATGCATATGCCCACGCAACATCCCCTCTCCAGTCTCTTTGGTTTGCCGAACTTGTCGATGGCTCGGTAATAGTAGACCCACTTGCCTTTGACCTTGATGTAAGTATCATCCAGCCGTCAGGAAACGGCTGTCGGGCGCTACCTAGCCTGGGCGTTTGCCGCAATCAACGGGGCATATTTCAAGACCCACCGGTTCAGGCTCGCATGGTCGACTTCGACACCTCGTTCCGCCATGATCTCCTCCAAATCGCGATACGAAACCGCATGTAATTCGGCGCGGCACCAGGACCCCACACGCTTTAAATCTTTCAAAGACTTAACGTGCCGATCGGCGTCGAACCCCTATGCCGATTTTCACAGATATAATTCCACCGTGCCTATCCCCAGGCCCGCCTGCAATCGTCGCAGAAGGTAATCGGTGAGCGGATTTCACTCCGCCCGAAGCGGAACAATCCCGCTGCTCTTAGGCTTGCGAGGTGTGGGCCGTGCTGTCGTGCTCGGGCGTATCGCCGATCTCGGTCATCTTCCGATCCAGCTTCTCCACCATGATCCTAAAAATGTCCGCGTATTCCGGGTCACCGGCCCGATTGTGCAACTCGAACGGGTCGGCCTCACAGTCGAACAGTTCCCATTCGGGCGGCTCGTCGCCCGATGTAGCACCGATCTGGTCGAGCGGGTCGTTGTACCAGTAGATCAGCTTATAGCGCTCGGTGCGGATGCCGTAATGGGCGAAGGCATTGTGGATGACATCCTTATGCATCCAGTAGCGATGATAAGCGACATCCTGCCACTCTTCGCGCGCCCTGCCCTCAAACACCGGCCGCATGCTTGTTCCCTGCATGTAGCTGGGAACCGATACGTCGGCATAATCGAGAAAGGTCGGGGCAAAATCCACATTCATGGCGATTTTCCCGGACATGTCACCCGGGTTGATTCCGTCCGGGTAGCGCACCAGAAACGGCATCTGCAGTGATTCCTCATACATGAACCGCTTGTCGAACCAGCCATGCTCGCCGAGAAAAAGCCCTGATCGGAGGTATAGATAACGATGGTGTTATCGGCCAGCCCTTCCTCGTCGAGATAGTCGAGCAGGCGACCGACATTGTCGTCGATCGACTGAACCGTTCTCAGATAGCGCTTCATGTAGCGCTGATACTTGAATTCGGCGAGCTGCTGCGGATCGGAGAAGGTGAATTGTTCGCCGGTCTTCACATCAATAAGCGTCAGGCTTTCACCGTCCTTCAGTTCGGGCACCTTGCGGACATGAACATTGGGATGATTGAACATCAGTTCACCAACCTCCGAGCCGCCTTCGGGCTGAACGAGCCCGAGATCCTCATAGGTCATGTCCGAGCGTACCCGCATCTTCGCTTCCTTCGCGGCAGCGGCGCGGTTGGCGTAGTCATCGGTGAAGCTGTCGGGCAGCGGCAGGTCCTCCTCGAACATGGTTTCATGTTTATGGTCGCAGACGAAATGCCGGTGCGGCGCCTTGTGATGGCACATCAGAAAGAACGGCCGCTCCCCGTCGCGGGTCTTGATGAAATCGATACTCATGTCAGTGGTGATATCGGTGACGTAGCCCGGATGTACCTTCGGGCCATCGCGATCAATGAAGATCGGATCGTAATAGACCCCTGCCCCGGGATCACCGCCCATTGATCGAAACCGGTCGGCTCATGCGCCTTGCCCTCACCGAGATGCCACTTGCCGAAAATAGCCGTCTGGTAGCCGGAATGCCGGAGATGCTTTGCGACGTTGGGCAGGCGGTTGTCGATATGGGTATCGAGCGTCGTCACCAGGTTCACATGGTTATAGGTGCCGGTCATAATCGCTGCACGACTCGGCGTGCAGATCGAATTCGTGACATAGCAGCGGTCGAGCCGCATGCCCTCATTGGCCAGCCGGTCGAGATTGGGGGTATTGTTGAGCCCGCCGCCATAGGCTGAAATCGCACGTGCGGCATGGTCGTCGGACATGATGAAGATGATGTTGGGTCGCATCGGTTAGCCCCTGTTGATGTCAGCTTTGGTCCACAGCGAGCGAAATACCGGAAAGGAGCGGCCTTCGCCGTCGAAGAAATGAGTACGCCCCGACAGCACGACACCGGTCAAAACACCCATCTGCGTGTTGGTGCCGCCGGGAACCCGCACCACCAGTTCCTGTCCCCATTCGGTGGTGACATAGACGAACTCGCTGTCGCCAAGGCGCTCCACCACACTGACCGTCCCGGCAAAATGCCCCTCGTCCGGTTCACTCAGGGTCATCTGATCGGCCCGAAGCCCCAGAACAGCGGTCTGTGCCGCGGCATCACCTGAAAGAGCGACGGTGCTTGCATCTTTGAACCGGAATGTCAGCCCTTCTCCACCTTCAAGATCGAGGAAGTTCATCTTCGGCGATCCGATGAAACCGGCCACGAAAAGATTGGCCGGGTTTTCGTAGAGCTCCATCGGCTCACCAATCTGTTCGACCCTGCCCTTGCGCAGCACCACGATCTTGTCGGCCAGCGTCATCGCCTCGACCTGGTCATGAGTCACATAGATCATGGTGGAGCCGGCCAGTTTCTGATGCAGCTTGGCAAGCTCCAGACGGGTCGCGACCCTGAGCTCGGCATCAAGGTTCGACAGCGGCTCGTCGAACAGAAAGACCTGCGGATGTCGAACGATTGCCCGGCCGATCGCCACGCGCTGACGCTGACCACCGGAAAGCTGCTTCGGCTTGCGGTCTAGCAACTCCTCGATCTGCAATATTTTCGCCGCCTCGCTGACGCGTTTGGCCACTTCGGCTTTCGGGGTGCCGTTCATCCTGAGACCGAAGCCCATGTTCTGGTCGACCGTCATATGCGGATAAAGCGCGTAGGTCTGAAACACCATGGCCACGCCCCGGTTGGACGGATCGACATCGTTGACGCGCTGCCCGTGGATCTTGAGGTCGCCGCCGGTAATCTCCTCAAGCCCGGCAATCATCCTCAAAAGCGTGGACTTGCCGCAGCCGGACGGACCGACGAAGACGACGAACTCGCCCTTGTCGATTTCGATATCGACGCCATGGACGACTTCGAGACCGCCATAGGATTTCTTGATGTCTTTGAGACTGACGCCAGTCATGCCTGGTCTCTCCAAAATAGCTGCACACTCATCCCTTCACCGCCCCGGCAAGGCCGTCGATGAAATAGCGCTGCAGGAACAAAAACAGGATCACCACCGGAAGAATGGAGATAGTGGAAGCGGCGGTCATGCCGCCCCAGTCGATGAAATTCTCACCGCGAAAAGCGTAAACACCGACTGAAAGCGTGCGGATCGATGGATTGGCGAGCGTGACGACCAGAGGCAGCAGGAAATCGTTCCAGGCGTAGAGCGTCTGCATCACCACGACCGTCACCACGATCGGCCGGGCAAGCGGCAGCATCACAAACCAGAATGTCTTGATGAAGCTGACGCCATCCATCTTGGCCGCTTCTTCGAGCTCGTTCGGTATCTGACTGAAGTAACCGGCGAACAGCAGGACGAAGATCACGAACGATCCACCGCAGGTGGCCAGCATCACGCCCCAGAGCGACTGCCCAAGTCCCATCCGCGTCAAAAGGTCGAAGACCGGGATGATAGTGTAGCCCTGCGGCACGAAGATCGTAAACGCGATCAGGGCGAAGATCAGCCCGCGACCCACAAACCGCCTGCGGCCCAGCACATAACCCATCATCGACGAAGCAATGGTGACCAGAATGACCGACCCCACCGTCACGAACACGGTGTTGAAGAAATAGGAACCGATATTGGCCTCTTTCCAGGCCCGGACATAATTTTCGAAACTCGGGCGTTCTGGGATCAGCCCTTCATTAGCAAAGATGGCGGCATTGTCCTTGAGCGAAGCCGAAACCATCCACAACAACGGATAGATCCAGACCGCGCAGACGGCTGCCAGTACAACGGAGATCAGCACGCGCCGCATACGCGGCGACAGCACCGGCGGACGGATTGAGACACTGGCATCATGCGGCATTGGGCTTCTCCCTGTTGCGCAGATGACGGACCGCGAGCACTTGAAGAATGGTCAGCGACATGATCGCCAGCCCGAAGAAGACACCGGCGGCGCTGGCATAACCCAGACGTGGTATGGCGCCTGCGGTGGCGAAAGCGTAGCGGAAGATATAGACCTCCATCACTTCCGAGGCGAAGTAAGGTCCACCCTGGGTCATCGACATAATCAGCGGAAACACGTTCAGAGCGCTGATGGCCGAAATCAATGCGATAACGATGGCAAAGGGCATGATCATTGGCATGATGACATAAAGCGTGACCTGCCAGCCTTTCACGCCATCGAGCTTGCAGGCCTCATAAAGTTCGGCAGGAACCGTCTGCAACGCGGCCAGCCAGTAGACCATGGTGACGCCGACCCATTTCCAGACATAGATCGCCGCCAGCGTCGATAAAACGAGGTCCGGATCACCGAGAAAATCCAGCGGCCGCGACAGCAGACCGGAATCCAGAATGGCCATGTTGATCGGACCATTGAAGGGCGACAGCATGATCGTCATCACAATGCCGATAACGGCAACCGGCGTCACCACCGGCAAGAAGATCATCGTGCGGAACAGCGCCGAAAGCTTCAAAAGCTTGTTGTTGAGAATGATCGCGATGATCAGTGAAATAAACATCTGCGCGGGCACAGTGCTGAGCGTAAACAGGAACGATCGGCCAAATGCATTCCAGAAGAACGGGTCCTGAAGCAGTTCCATGTAATTCGCAAGCCCGACGAATTGGGCGTTGGAATCAAAACCGGACCAGTTCAGAAGCGAGAAATATTCCGCGGCAAAAATCGGATAAAGGATGAAGGCACCGAAAATGAGCATGCCGGGAACAAGGAACAGATAGTCGACGCGACTATTCCAGATCCTGGCGCCCAAACGACGCGTCAGACAGGCTGGCACGGTTAAATCGGACATTGGACACTCTTCTTGAAAAAGCGAGCCCGCTGATGACAGCGGGCCCTTTCTGGCTGTCTATAGTCTCAAAGAGCCTCGTAGTCCGAAGCCACATAGTCTTTCGACGGGTCCCAGTTGGGAAAGACAAGATCGTCACGGCTGACATTTGCACCGTTGTCCTTCGCCGTCTTGAACGCGGCATCAAGCGCCTTGTTGGTAGCCGACACCAGCTTGGTCAGTTCCCCTTGATATCGGTGGTCTGGCCGGTGAACAGTCCCTGAATGGTCTGCGGCGCGTTCGGGGTCGGCTCCTGATAGACGCTGGCGACGGATGCAAGCTCCGGGTTGCGCGCAAACGGGTTCGGCGAAATACGGATGGTTCTCTCGAACATCTGCAACGCCTTTTTCGAACGGTCGGACATGGTCGATTGTTCGACAGCCTTCGGAAAGATCGGCGGATCGGACGAGCCAACGACATTGCCCCATGCGATCTGACCTTCTTCCGTGCCGAGATAGTGGAAAACGTCTGCGGCAATGGAAGCGTTTTTGGATTTCGAATTGATGAACATGGTGTTCGAAGCCGACGCGAGCGAACCGACGATGGTGTAGCCGCCCTGGCCGGGTGTCGGCGCGATACCGAAATCGAAATTCGGGTTCTCGCGCTCCCATTGGGGAATGTTCCAGGGTCCCTGAAGGATCATGCCGGCAGCGCCCTGCGGCATCATCGCGCGCGCCTGCGGTGCATTAATGCTCATCACGCCGGGAAAGATCGAACCATCCGCCTTCAGCGCCAGCAGAAGCTCGACAGCACCAACGACCTCGTCGGCATCGAAGACGAACTCGCCGGTGCGAAAATCAATGCCATTGCCGATTGATCTGTCGCCACAAGCAAGACCGTTGGTTTGGGCCAGGGTCCGGCAGGCATCCCACCAGCGATTGACCTGGTTACCACCGATGATGAAGCCGAAGGCCCGGCCGGCATTCATTTCGGTGACCTTCATGGCTGCAGCGCGGAAGTCGTCCCATGTCAGGGGCGTGGCTTCCGGGTCATAACCGGCATCGTTCATGTATGTCCGGTTATAGAGCGTAAAGGCAGAACTGACACGTGCCGACGTATAAGGCAGGCCATAGGTCTTGCCATTGAAGACATTCAGTCCTTCAAGAAACGCACCTGCAGGGAAACCCTGTTTCCAGGTCTCGATATCGGGGATCAAGTCATCATAGGCCTGCACCCAACCCTCCTTGACGGCATAGGCTGGCGGCATGTTGAGCGGCAGGTTGAAAACGTCCTGTGCGGTATTGTTGCGGATGCCGAGCGGCAACACCTGGTTAATCTCGTTCCAGGGTAACCCGTCATAAACCACTTCAATGTCGCGCGCCTTGGCGTATTCAGGAAAGAACGCCTTGTAGAAGGTCGCCTTCTGATCGCCGCTGTCGAGCCAGCGAAACGGGCCATCGGCATTGATTGGGCCGATGGGAGCTGGAATATCGAACTCTTGCGCGAAAGCCCGCCCGGCGCCGGTCAGCGCCAGCGCGCCGAGCGCCGCACTGCCAGCCAGGAACTGGCGGCGTTTCATCGATGTCATTTGCGTCATAGTCTCCTCCTTGGCGCGACCTGACCGGTTTTCCGATCAGGACAGACCCGGCAACATTAATCTACCATTTTCCGTTCACGAACGCTTACACACCTCAGGCGAAAACAGTCCGCAGAAAACGCCTGACGCCAACCGCAAATCTCCTCCTGAAGGTGGCGTCGGTAAACCATTTGATGACGGTTGCGGACTGATGAATATCAATTGAAGTTATCAAAAACAAATGCCATTCTTTGCTGCAGTGATAATGGAATTTGATAGCTATGTTGGACAGAATGAGCCTGCTTTTCAGGTTCCGCACCATTGCCGAGGCCGGCAGTATGCGAAAGGCATCGGAAGTGCTGAACGTAACCCAGCCGGCACTTTCACGCTCGCTTGCACAGCTTGAGGATTTCTACGATGCGAAATTGCTCGAGCGCCACGCCCGCGGCGTCAGACCGACGCCTTTCGGCGCGAAACTTCTTTCGACGATATCGCGGCTTGCCCGCGACTGGGAACTCGCCGAAGCTGAGCTGGCAGGCAACGACCCGGCTGCCGAAGGTCGGCTGCGCATTCATGCCGGACCGCTGTGGTTCTCCGTCGTACTGCCGACAGTAACCTCGAGACTGCATGAGCAATTTCCCAATCTGTCGCTTGAAATGGCACCCAGCGTGGCCGGATCATCCCAGGCCCTGATCGACGCCCTGATCGATGTCTCGTTTGGCGGGCTTTATGCAGAGAGCGAGCATCCAAATCTGGAGGCGCGTGCATTCTCAAAGATCTGCGACCGTCTCGTGGCACGCGCCGACCACCCGATCCAGCAGTGCCGCGTCGATGAGTATGAAGCGGTGCACCGCTACCCATGGATCATCTATTCCGCCGACCCGATCTATGAGGCCGAGACGCTGCATGCCGTGATGGAGCGCACTGGAAGACTGCCGCAGATCAGAGTGCGCTCAAGTTCACTTCTGGCCATTTTCCGATTGCTCCAAGATGGCGACTATCTCTGCATCTTGCCGGATGCCGCAGCGCTCGGAATTCCGGGCCGCCCGATTATGACAGTACCGCTGGAGCTTGGCAGACGGAATTCCGATACCGGCGCGGTCTACCGCAAGGCCATCAGCCATTATCCACCGCTTCAGGCCTTGATGCAGCTATGCGCAGACTATTTCGAGGCAATAGACCAGCGCAGCATTTAGACCTCATCACGCGCCGGCAATTCGGGGCATGCGGATGGGTTCGGATTTCATGAAGCCCTGGATCATCGCCTGCAGCATATCGACCTTCAGACCCTGCGCCGCCGGTTGGTCCCAGAGATTGTTGATTTCGCCGGGGTCTTCCTCCAGGTCGAACAACTCCCCGAAACGCCCCTCCCGGTAAACTGTGATCTTGTAGCGCTGACCGACATAGGTATCGACATGCGGCATCACCGGATTGTGGCGGTTCTCGCACAGAATGAAATCGCGGGCCTCCGGCCCGCCCTGCCAATTTAGCCATTGCGATACGCCTTGCATTTCACCCGGCAAGGCGATGCCTGCAGCTTCCAGAAAGGTCGGCGCCAGATCGACGAGGCTCTGCATATCATCACTGACCGCACCTGCAGCGACCCGGCCCGGCATTCGGACGATCATCGGCAAGCGCAGCATGTCCTCATAGTGGAACGGCCCCTTTGCAATGAGACCGTGCTGGCCGAGGAAATGGCCGTGATCTGTGGTGAATACCACCAGCGTGTTGTCCGTCAGGCCCATTTCATCGAGCGCGTCGAGAAGGCGTCCGATCTCAAAATCCAGAAAGCTCATCATTCCGAAATAGGTGGCCTTATCCCTCTTCAGGTCTTCCTCCGGATAGAGATGACTTTCGCAGCCATGCGCCTGATAGGGCTTGTGCCAGTCTGCGAAATCAGGATTTTCTTGCTGCGTCTTTCCAAAATGCGGCGGGTTATGGTCGTGCTCGCCGGGCGTGATCCGATCGATTTCCATGTCTTCGGGATCATACATCGAAGCCCATGGCTCGCTGACGGTATAAGGCGGATGCGGGTCATGAAAGCTCGCCCAAAGGAAAAACGGCTTTTCACTTTTTTATGATCCTCGAGATAGGCAATACTGCGCTCCGATGTCCAGGTCGTGTAGTGCATATCTGCGGGAAGCGCCCATGATCGGTCGATCCGTGTGTAACTGCCCTTGTCGCCGACGCGCGGCGCCTTCATCGCGTTTTCACCGGGCACCGGCTGGAAATAATCCCGCCAATCGACAAGCCCCTTGTCCTCCATCCAGATCGCGTAATGCTGTCCCGCATGGCTTTCATCGGCGTGATTGCGGGCAAGTTCCAGATGCTCGAACCCGTACCAAGTTTTATTGAACCCCGCCAGAAATCCAGATCGCGAAGAACCGGCTGGCACTCGAGAGATTCAGAGCCAGGCTTGCTTGCCAGCGGTTGAAAATGCGCTTTGCCGATCAGTGCGGTACTGTAGCCTGCAGCAATCAGATGATCCCCGACAGTCGGGACATCCTCCGGCAGCTTCACACCGATTGTCCAAGCCCCGTGGTGCGATGGATACTGCCCGGTGATGATGCTTGCCCGCGACGGCGTGCAGACCGGCGACGGACAATAGGCGCGGTCAAACCGCGTTCCCTGCATGCACAATCGGTCAAGATTGGGAGTCTTGAGTTTCGCATCGCGCACCCCGAGCGCATCGTAGTGTTGCTGATCGGTGGTGATCAGCACAATATTCGGCCTGCTCATAAGCCCCTCCCGTCCAGACGCCGCACCATAGCGAAAAGAAGCGCGAGGAGCTTTCAAAAGATACAGCCGCTCCATACAACAATTTTATCGCTCGCAGGCCGAGCCAGCAAAGGCGGTCTGCAAGAAGCCCGCCCTCTTTCTCTCCTGAAGCCCTCAGCGCGTCAGATCAGTACAGGCTGCAAAGCGAAGCTGGCTGGTGTCTCAAAACGCGGCAACAGCTATCTTCGCAAGCTCTTTATCCATGGAGCCCGAACGTGAAGTGGCTCGGTTTGTTTGAACGGGCTGATGCTCTTTCTTAAGTGGTTTCCGGCGTCGTTATGCTGCCGCTGATATGGCGGGTAGCGCGTTGAAGTAAGCCTGATCGGGTGTCTTGCGGCCAAGCGATGAATGCGGACGGCGGCTGTTGTAAAAGGTCAGATATCGCCCGATGCCGGCTCGGGCTTCGGCGCCCGTCTTGTAGGCGTGAAGATAGATCTCTTCATACTTGATGGATCGCCACAGCCACTCGACGAAGACATTGTTGTAATTCGGAGCGGCACCAGGACCCCACACGCTTTAAATCTTTCAAAGACTTAACGTGCCGATCGGCGTCGAACCCCTATGCCGATTTTCACGCCGTCAGGGCCACGCTGACGAACAGGACGACATTGAGCCTGGAATTTATGTTCACGGGCGTTCCGACGTTCCTCTGGGGCTTTGGTCGTTAGTTATTATGCTCCGAGGCAACTTGACACCCTAAACGTTTAGCATTATCAATATAACCACACTAAACGTTTAGGAGGCAAGTCAGCGTTTAGTGTGATTGGAGGAACTCATGCGCAGAAAGACGATGCGAGACGTCAGCGTCGCCACGGGACTTTCGACCTATACCGTCTCACGCGCCCTTTCGGGAGCGGACGGCGTTTCGGCCGAATCCCGCGCCCATGTCCTCAAGGTTGCCCGCGAGATCGGCTATATTCCCAATCGCGCGGCGCAGGAACTGCGACGCGCGAACCGCGATTCCATCGCCGTCATCACCGCCAGCACATCCAACTCCTACTATCTGGACCTGATGGAGGGCATCCACCACGAGCTCAGATCCACAGGACGCGCCGTCATCGTCGGCGATATCGCGATTGACGGCGCTTACAGCGCCGAACTTGAAGATCAACTCGTCCGGCGCCTGATCGAATCGCGCACGGCGGGTGTGATCGCCACCCTGACGCTAACGCCTGAAAACCTGAAGCTCCTTGACCAGTGGGACGTGCCGGTCGTCTTCGTTGACTCCGATCCGCCTGAAGACGCCAGGCACTATCCAAGCGTCACAACAGACAACTACGCGGCCAGCCTTACAGTCGGCCATCACATCGCTTCTCATGGTTACGGCAACTGGCTCCTGCTGATGTATCCGGGGAAATGGTCCACCCGATTTGAACGCGAGCGCGGCATCCGCGAAGCCGCCGCGAAACACTCGGCTGACTTGACCGTCGTAGAATGTGAAAACAATGATCTGGCTGCCCAGAAGGCATTGACACTTCATCTCGAAGGAGCGGCTCGTCTGCCCGATGTGCTGATCGCCGGAAATAATCCGCTTCTGCTCGGCGCACTCAGGTATTGCCGCGCGAAAGAGATCGGAATTCCCGATAATATGGCTGTCGTCAGCTTTGATGATTTCGCTTGGGCGCCGCTGATGGACCCGCCGCTGACCGTTCTGGACGAGGACAGCAAATCCATCGGCAGCCGCGCTGCCGCAACGCTGACGGCCATCATCGAGCAGCAGATCGAAAGCGAGAAGCGCAACCAGTCTACGAAACCGGATTACAAACCCGAATACAGACAGCAGATGCCGGCACGACTTGTCGTGCGGCGTTCATGCGGCTGCGCTTCTGCAACATAAGGAGAAAAGCGAGGAAACCGACCGGAGGCCGGCCGATTTCCATGCCTCGAAAGGCAGCAAACCAATCCGCCGGACAATTCTCCACCTGCGTGCTCGAACACGCCGGAAGGGAAGCGTTTTGCCGGAAGCATCGCCAAAAGCGATGTTGATCAGTCGTTTAATGCAATCCGGAGCGATTTTTTACCGAACAGCTCCGCACTACCAAGGGAGGTATAGTATGAAAACGAAAACCTACACAAGGTCGGGAAGCCTGTTGGCCGTCTCGGCGCTGGCTGCACTCATGGCCTTTTCCCCAGCCAACGCGCAAGACCGGCAACTGCCTGACAAGATCGAGAAGATCGGGCTGATGGTTCAGGACATGTCCAACCCCTTCTTCTCCGCCATGGAGAAAGGCGCGAAGGACGCCGCCGACCGGCTCGGCGCATCGCTCAACACTCAGGATGCACAGCTGGACCTGTCTCGGCAGTACACACAGATCGACGCCTTCATCCAGCAGGGTGTCGACCTCATTGTCATTTCCTCCGTGGATGAAGCAGGGATCGAACCTGCAATCGAACAGGCCAAGGCCTCGGGCATCATCGTCATGGCCGTGGATACGCCAGCCCATGGCGCCGATGCAGTGATCATGACCGACGCTGTACAGGCGGGCGAGAAATCCTGCCAGTACCTGTTCGAGCAGATGGGTGGTAAGGGCAAGGTCCTTCTCGTCGACGGCACGCCGATCCAGACAATCATCGACCGGATCGACGGCTGCAACAATGTCCTCAAGGATTTCCCCGGCATTGAAGTCGTGGGGCACCAGTCCTCGATGAACGACAGGGCCTCGGGCCTTGCAGTCACCACGGACATGCTGACGGCCAACCCTGACGTAAACGGCATTTTCGGCATGAACGACCCCTCCGCGCTCGGCGCGGTTCTGGCCGTCGAACAGGCTGGCCTTGCCGATCAAGTGGTCGTGACCGGTGTTGATGGCAGCCCCGAAGGCGTCGACGAACTGAAGCGCGAAGGCTCGCCCTTCATCGGAACGGCAACGCAGAACCCGGCACAGATGGTCCGCGAAGCCGTGCGGATTGCCGAGGACATGATTGCCGGCAATCCCCGGAAGAAACGACCATTCTCATCCCGAGCGTTCTGGTGACGCGCGACACGGTCGACGAATATCCCGGCTGGTAAGGGCCGGTCTACCCAGTCGGCATGAAATACAGGTGCACAGAGCGTCAAGGCGCTCTGTGCATTGGGAAAGGAGCGCCTCATGGCAGGCCCAACTGATGACCCTGAACCGCTTTTGAAACTGGAATCGATCAGCAAGCGCTACGGCGCAACGCTGGCACTCGACAACGCCAGTTTCGATCTTCGTGCAGGAGAGGTTCACGCCCTTATGGGCGAAAACGGCGCCGGCAAATCCACACTGATGAAGGTTCTGGCCGGCAACATCACCCGCGACAGCGGGCGCATCCTGATGGATGGCAAGGAAATCGAAATCCGCTCGGCACGCGATGCACGCGCCCACGGCATTGCGATCATTCACCAGGAACTGAATACCGTTCCGCAGATGACGGTTGCCGAAAATCTCAGCCTCGGTCAGGAACCGGTCACAGGACTGAGAATGCTGGATCGTCGCGCAATGCTGGATTCGGCACGCGAGAAACTCGCCACGACCGGCTCCGACATCGATCCCCGCAAGCCACTTGGCTCGCTCAGCGTCGGACGACAGCAGATGGTCGAGATCGCCCGCGCCATCGGTGAAAATGCGCGCGTTCTGGTGCTCGACGAGCCGACGGCCGCACTTTCACGCGCAGAGGCGGAACAGCTCTATACGCTGATCGCGAAGATGCGGGCAGAGGGCGTCGGCCTCGTCTATATCTCGCACCGCATGGAAGAGGTCTGGCGTCTGGCCGATCGCGTCACGGTATTCCGCGACGGCTGTTTCGTCGGCACCAACCGGATGAAGGACACATCCCCGCAAGAGGTCGTCCGCATGATGGTCGGCCGGTCCGTCGGGCATCTCTACGAACACCCCGACCGCAATCCAGGCAAATCCGTCCTCAGCGTTCGCGATCTTTCCGGCGACGGCGTCGAAGGGCCCATCAGTTTCGATGTGCACGCGGGCGAGGTGGTCGCCATGGCCGGCCTTGTGGGCGCCGGCCGTACCGAGGTCGCCCGCTTGATCTTCGGCGCCGGCCGCCGCACGAACGGCACGGTGTTCGTCAACGGACGGGCGTCCGAGCCCGCCGACCCAAGCGACGCGATTGCAGACGGCATCGGCATGCTTCCCGAGGACCGCAAGATACAGGGACTGTTCCTCGACCACACGGTCGCGGCGAATATCTCGATCAGCTCATTGCTGCAGTTCGTGCGCGCCGGCGTCTTGCGTGAGAAGCTGGAGCGGGAAGCGGTCGAACAGGAAATGAAGCGCCTTAATCTGAGGAGCAATGCCATCCGCTTGCCCGTCAAAGCGCTTTCAGGCGGAAACCAGCAGAAGGCGGCGGTTGCCCGCTGGCTCCTGCGCGACAGCGACGTGCTCATCATGGACGAGCCGACGCGCGGCGTCGACATCGGCGCCAAGCGCGAAATCTACGAGATGATCCAGGAGCTTGCCGAGGCGGGCAAGGCGATACTGGTGATTTCCTCCGATCTGCCGGAGGCCATCGGCATCAGCGATCGCGTCCTGGTCATGCGGCACGGGCGTATCGTTCATGAAATGTCGTCGGCATGCGCAACCGAACAGGACGTCATGTTCCACGCGACCGGAACGGCAGCGCAAGACGCGCCGGCCGGCGAAGAGGTGTTACAATGAACCAGAAAGATGAAACCGTTCGCCGGCAGCCGCTGCAAATGGAAAAGGAACCGTTTGATTTCGCCCGCTGGTGGGACCGTGTCGGTATTCTGATCGTATTGCTGGCGCTGGTCGCCTTCATGTCGATCTTTGCGCCGAACTTCGCGCGCGTTGACAACCTTTTCAACATCGCGCGCTCGATTTCGGTCAACGCCATTCTGGCAGCCGGGATGACCTTTGTCATCCTGACGAAGGGCATTGACCTATCCGTCGGCTCGACAGTCGCCGTTTCCGGCGTCGTCGCCGTGCTGGCGGCTATCGCAGGCGTGCCCGCCCCGATCGCCATTCTCTCCGGCATGCTGGTCGGCGCCGCCTGCGGTATCGTCAATGGCGCGCTGGTCGCCTATATGGGTCTTGCGCCCTTCATCGTGACGCTCGGCCTGATGACCTTCCTGCGCGGGTTGGCCTATACCATGACCGAGGGGCAGCCGATCGTCTCGAGCAGCCTCAATTTCAAGGCGTTCGGCAGCGGCTATATCGCGGATGTGCCGATCCCCGTCATCACCATGATAGTCGTCTATATCATTGCCTGGTTCGTTCTCGAACGCACACGGTTCGGACGGCATATCTATGCCGTGGGTGGCAATGAAGAGGCGGCGGAATTGGCCGGCGTGCGCGTCAAGCGGATCCTGACGGCGGTCTATGTCATTGCCGGCCTTTGCGCGGGCCTTGCCGGCGTCATTTTCGCCGCTCGGGTGATTTCTGCGCAGCCAACGGCGGGCACCGGTTACGAGCTTGATGCAATCGCGGCGGTCGTTCTTGGCGGCACCAGCCTTTCGGGTGGCCGTGGCCGGATCATCGGCACGCTGATCGGCGCCGTCATTCTGGGTGTTCTGAGCACCGGCCTGATCCTGATGGATGTTCCTTCTTCACCCAGCTTCTGATCAAGGGCGTGGTCATCATCTTCGCCGTTGCCATCGACAGCCTGAAACAGCGCACATTCAACTTCGGCTTCCTGTCGCGCAAACAAACGCCGCAGCGGAACTAGCAAAAATGCAGAGGGTTCAGCACCCTTTGTCCCTCCCCGACTTCAATCTCACGTCTTGTGAAAGACCGACACCATGACCCACCGTATCCGGATCGCCGATCCGCTCAATGGCGCACGCGTGCGCGAACCGATCTTCTTCACCGTCAACGCCACCATCGATGCGAGGCTCCTTTGGGCAAAAACCGACGACGGCGAGAAAGTTCTCTGCCAGAGACTGGACCAGGGCTCCAACGCGCAGCAGACTCGTTTCGTCGCGACCGTCGACGTCAACCAGGCGGCAACTCTGGAACTGGCGGAAACCTGCGAGACGCTGTCGGCCGATATCGCGCCGGTGATCAGTGAAAAGCACGGCCGCGAGACCGACTGCTTTGTCCGTCTCGACACCGGCGCCTTCGACCTCGAACTCTGCTCTGGCAAGGCAGAGGGGCTTGGCTCCTCGAAATGGGGCTTGCGGCACTTCCGGGCGCTGAGCGATGACTTCGAACTGCTGCCGTCGGGAAACAATGCCATCGGCGGTTTCTATGGCCCTTTCTTCACACCGGAAAATGGCCTTATCAATCCGCCGGAACACACGATGGTCGAAATCGAGATCATTGAAAAGGGGCCTGTCATGCATCACTATCGCATGCATGGACAAATCCCTGACGGGCTTCTGGACGAACTGAAGGGAAAGTCCTTCTCAATCGACTGGAAGTTTTACGCCGGAACGCCGTTCTTCGAGCGCCGCTACGATGTCACGCCGTTCCAGACGGTGATCAACGGCCGCTCGGTCACCAACAAGATCACGGTCGGCGACGAGTTCGAAGGGGGCAAGGGAAAGCTGGTTTTCGACCGCTTCGCCGCCTATGGCGGAACGCGCTACCGGGCGGGCGATCCCTATGCCGGAGAACTTGTCGATATGGTCGCAGATACCGTCAAGACCGTGACATCGGGCAGCTCCAAGCTTGAGGAATTCAGGGCGGAACTCGCAGATATGGAATCCGCCCACTGGGATCTTTACTGGCGGCTGTTCTGTGCCTGGGAAGGGGTTTTGAGCGAAGATGAGATCCGCAGCAGACTGGCGCAAGTGCGCGCATCTGCGCATGTGAAGGCCGACCTCAACGACCGCGAATGGATCATCACGGATGAACCCGTGGATGTTTCCGCCCTCGCCCACGAAACCATCTTCCCGGGCCCCGCAAGCAAGACCGTCGAATTCCACCAGGAAAGCGGTCGCGCAATGGTCTGGTGGACATCGAAACCCTCTGGCGCTTTCCAGATCGTTCAGCGCAAACAGTCTGGCTGGGTCAACTGGGGTTCGAATGGCGAAAACGAATGCCCGGAACTGCCGGTCGGTGTCGACATCAAAACCGCCTATGGTCCGCTCGCAGAACGCTGGACGCAGGTCGCTGATCAACTTGAGACCACGGTGAAGGTCAGTGTTGAGGCGCTCTAGGTGTGAGCTTTCAGGAGGTTGTCCATTCGGAGCAGAGCGAGGAGACTGAAGTTACCACGCTTCAGCACTCACCGGAGGCTCCGAATGAACATCCACAAGAATGCCCGCTTGACCCTGTTGATTGCCACTGGGAACTGACCCGGCGTGGCCCGATTTTCCATTGAGAATTGCCCCATGTTCCAACCTTCCCTCGCGTGTTTTGAGCGGGGGCTATGGAGTAATTGACATAGCGTTATTGAACGTGATCCGACGCTGGCATTTTAGAGAGCATCTATCGATCCGGGCGATTTGCCGCAGGACCGGCCCATCCCGGAATACCATCCGTAAATACCTGCGCCGGCGTCGTTGAGCCGAAGTTCAGGGTACCGGAGCGACCGAGCAAGCTTGCCCCATTTGCAGATCAGTTGTCGGCTGGGCTGAAGGCCGAATCCAAAAGAAACGCAAGCAGAAGCGGACGATGAAGCAGCTGCATGCCGATCTGGTCAGCCTCGGCTACGAAGGTTCCTATAATCGGGTTGCGGCATGTGCTCGGGAATGGCGGGATGATCGTCAGAGGGAATTGCAGACGACCGGCCGTGGCACGTTTGTCTGGACCTGTCACGGAATTGTTCCGCTCCTTTGACTTGGTATTTTGCCACAAAGGAGAAACATCATGGCACAAAAACCGACCCCGGAATTCCGCGCTGAGGCAGTGCGGGTCGCTTTGACCAGCGGCTTGCCGCGTAGGCAGGTGGCGGCAGATTTTGGCGTCGGCTTCTCGACGCTGAGCCGTTGGATCCAGCAAGATCGGCGCAATCCTGAGAAGCCAACCACCCAGTCCGATCTCGAGCGCGAGCTCGCCGAGCTGCGGAAAGAGAACCGCTTGCTCCGGGTGGAGAGAGAGGAGTTAAAAAGGCCACCCAGTTCTTTGCGGAGCGAAGCAAATGAGGTTTGCTTTCATCGCAAAGAAAGCTGACATGTCGCCCATCGAGCGGCTGTGCCAGATTATCGATGTCAGCCCGACAGGGGTGGCTCTACCTGGCTGTCATCCTTGATCTGCATTCAAGGCGCGTGATCGGTTGGGCCGTCTCAAACCGCATGAAACGTGACTTGGCGATCAGAGCCTTGAACATGGCCATCGCCCTGCGAAGACCGCCGAAAGGCTGCATGCATCACACCGACCGTGGCAGCCAATATTGCTCTCACGAAGACCAAAAACCCTGCGCCAACATGGCTTCCAGGTGTCGATGAGCGGTACTGGAAACTGTTACGATAACGCGGCGGTCGAGGCATCCAAGGCCCAGTAAAACGCCAGCTTTAAGGAACTGATCATTCCCGCCCCGAGCACGCAAGCCGTGCTCGGTTTTTTTGTTGCGGATTCCCGCCACCCGGCCATCGCGATCAAGCTACAGCGCTTGCATCCTGCCGGAGGCGTGCGCTGCTATTTGCAGAACTCGTCTCTACGCCTGTTGATTGGCCCCAAGATCTGACAGCCGCTTACCTGTCGCCGATCAGCATCCGGTAGCGGAACTGGTCGATGACAACGGCCAGAACAAGCAGTCCACCCAGCAGGATCATCTGCATGTAGGAGCCGATCTGCATCAGGTTCATGCCGTTCTGCACCAATACGATGAAGAAGGCACCAAGCACCACGCTTTCTACCCGGCCTATACCGCCGCGCAGCGAAACGCCGGCGATGACGCAGGCGGCGATCGATTCAAGAGCGATCGTCCCGCCGAGATTTGTCTCGCCGCTTTCCACCCGCGCCGTCAGCAGCACGCCGGAAAGCGAGGCCAGAAGCGCGCAGAGCAGATAGGCTGTAAACAGCGTGCGCGTGGTATTGATGCCGGAAAGTTTCGCCGCCTTGACATTGCCGCCGACGGCATAAATGCGCGCGCCGGTGCGGGTGCGGTTCATCAGCGTCCAGATCACCACGATGGCAAAAACCGCGACGACGACGGGAACCGGCACGCCGGAGATCCGCCCGAAACCGAAGAAATCGCCGAAGGCATAGGGCAGTCCGCCAACCGGCACGCCGCCGGTGATGAACAGCGCAACCCCCGCCCCCATGGACTGGACGCCAAGCGTCATGATGAAGGGCGAGACGCCGAACTTGGCAACGCCCAGCCCGTTCAGCGCACCGATGGCGAGCGCCGCCAGAAAGCCCGTCAGGATGCCGAGCGTGACCACCAGAAAGGCTGCTTCCGGGAACACGCTGGCGAAATAGACCATCGCCGTGGCCGAGGTGACCGAGGTGAGCGCAATCGCGGTTCCGACCGAAAGATCGAAGCCGCCGGTGACAAGCACGATCATCTGCCCGAGCGAGACAAGCACGAGATAGACCGATTGGCGCGCAACATTGACGATGTTGTCGACGGTCAGGAACTGCCTTGATGCGAGCGCGAAAATGATCAGCGCGGCGACCAGAAAGAAGGGCAGCACGCCGAGCTTCAGGAAGACATCGCCGAAAAACCGCCGGAGGGAAAAGCCGGCGTCCGGCTGCGTGGTTTTCACGGCTTCCGCTTCATTGGTCATGCCGTCTGCCTTTCTTCGTGGAAAAATGCTTTGAGAATTGCCTCTTCTTCGATCTCGTCGCCGGAAAGCGATGCCGAGACCCGGCCCTGGCTGAACACCAGCATGCGATGCGCAAGGTTCATGGCTTCCGGCAGATCGGAGGAAATCACCACCACCGCCTTGCCGGCCTCGCAGATCTGTTTGATCAGGCGGTAGAGCGCCGCGCGCGTGCCAACATCAACGCCCACCGTCGGCTCGTCGAAAATGTAGACATCGCGATCGGCAGCAAGCCCCTTGCCGAACAGGATCTTCTGCTGGTTGCCGCCGGAAAGCTTCGAGGCCGTGCGCGCGAGATAGGCGTCGGAGAGGTCAACGCGCCCGCCGATCTCTGCCGTCAGTCGGTTGACCGCTTTTGGCCTTCTCAGGCCGAAGAAACCGCGCGTCTCCTTGTGGTCGAGCGTTGCAAGCGCGATATTGTCGCCCGCCGTCGCCCCCAGCATCAACCCCTCTTCCTTGCGGTCGGAAGGCAGGTAGAAGATGCCGTCCTTCAGGAGTTTTGCCAGCGGCACCCCAGTCACATCGCGGCCCTTGTAGGTGACGCTTCCGACCGAAATGCCAGACAGACCGATCGCGGCGCGAAAGGCGCGGGATTTGCCGCAGCCGACGAGACCGGCAACGCCCAGCACCTCGCCACGACGGACATCGATATCGACGCCTTCGACGCCTGCGGCCTTCAGACCGCGGATCGAAAGGACCGGCTCTTTCTCCGGGGTCGCGGCAATCACCGGATAGATTTCGCTGATCGCCCGGCCCGTCATCATTTCGACCAGCGCGTTGTGGTCGAGGTCATGTGCGCCGACCGTTCCGACGAGTTTGCCGTCACGCAGAACAGTGATCCGGTCGGCGATCTGCTTGAATTCCTGGATGCGATGGGAAATATAGATGATGCCGGTCCCGCTCGCTCTGGCGTTTCGCACCAAGCGGAACAGCTCCTTGGTCTCGCGTTCCGTGAGCGAGGCGGTCGGCTCGTCCAGGATCAGGATCTTGGCGCGGGCATGAACGGCCTTGGCAATTTCCACCATCTGCTGCTCGGCGCGCGACAGGCTCAGGACCTGACGGCGAACGTCGAGCGAAAACCCCATTTCATCGAAAATCTCCTGCGCGCGGTCACGCATGGCGGCGTGGTCGATCAGCATGCCGGTCAGCGGCTCGTCGCCGAGGAAGATGTTTTCGGCAACGGTGCGCGTCGGCACCAGTGAGAATTCCTGGAAGACGGCGCCGATGCCGGCGGCCCGTGCATCGCGCGCTGAAGAAAAATGCACCGAATGCCCGTCGATCAGGACTTGGCCCGCGCTTGGTCGGTAGACACCGGCGAGAATGGAGATCAGCGTCGATTTGCCAGCGCCGTTTTCACCAAAAGCACGTGGACCTCGCCCGCGCGCAGGGAGAAATCGACATTCTCCAACGCCATCACGCCCGGAAACTGTTTGGAGATACCGCTCATACGCACAAACGGAATGGCTTTCTCGGCCATGGCCGGACCCTTTCAAGGTCCGCTCCGCCTGAGTTTGCGGAGCGGAATGCTTGTCTCATTCTGATGTCAATCGACGGAGAAGACCGGACGGAAGCCCTTCGGCGGCAGGATATCGGTCTGCGGCACGCTGTCGATATTGTCGCCGTTGACGACAAAGATCTTCGGGCCGACATGCTTGACCAGTTCCTTGCCCTCCAGCGCGCGGACCGCCTGATCGACCGCAATACGCCCCTGAATGACCATGGAATCCGCCGGTGCAGCCTCGATGAAGCCGCGCTTGATGCCCTCATAGACGCCGGGGTCATGTAGAAAGCGAGAAGCCCGACCTTGTCCTTCAGACCGCGTTCGCGGATCAGGCCCTGGGCGGCTTCGGCGGTGACGGCCGTACCGGCGATATAGGCAACATCAGGCTCGGCCTGCAGCACGTCTTCCACGAGCTTGAGCTGGGCTTCCTTGCCGGTGTCGCCATATTTCGGCTCAAGCACCGTCAATGCGGAACCCTCGACGGCCTTCATGAAGCCCTCATTGGCGGCTTCCACCCAGCCGGCACCTGCCGGGCCGGGAACCAGCCGACAACCGCCGGGTCGCCGCCTGCGGGATGCTTTTCGGCGAGATACTTACCGGTCTCGAAACCCATCGTGTAGAAGGAGACGAGCGACTTGGCGGTGATGTCGGACGACGACATGCCGTTGACCAGATCGATGACCGGCACGCCCTTGGAAGCAACTTCCGAGACCACGCTGTTCAACCCGTCATAGGAAATGGCGCCGATGACGACGGCATCCGCGCCGCCGGCAACGCAGTCCTCGATCTGCGAGATCTGCTTGGCAAGCTCGGTATAGCCGCCGGCTTCAACCACGTTGAGCTTGACGCCGAGATCCCTGGCCTCCTCGACCACGCCGTAATCAACGCCGAGCCAATAGGCATCTTTCATATGCGGGAAGGAGACGCAGATATTGTAGGGCTTTTCAGCCTTTTCCAGCGGCGAATAGTTGATGTCGGAGGGCGTGCCATCGGCGGAGAAAGCCGGCGTGATCTCCACGGCATCATAAGGATACCAGGTCTCGGCAAGCACCGGCGATGCTGCGGAGACGGCCAGTGCCGAAATGGCGATTTTCAGGATTGAATGTGCTTTCATTGAAGTTCCCCTTCGTGGTTATAGAAAAAGCAGCGTTCAGTTGGTCTTCTCAAAAAAGCGCCCGGATTTTCTCGATAAGGGCGGCCCGGTCTTTCCGGGCGGCCAGGGCGGTATCCATGTTCACCTTGACGAAACGGGTTGGCGTGTGCGGCTGAAGCTGGCCGATCAGGTCCATGTCGGCTGAAATCACCGTGCCGACCATGAAATAGCCGCCGCCGGAAACGGCATCGCGATGCAGCACGATCGGCTCCGATCCACCCGGCACCTGCACGGAGCCATAGGGGTAGCAGGCATCGACGATGTTCGAAGGATCGGACCCCGCGCCGAAAGGCTGTTCGCGTTCGACAAACGCGATCGGATGGCCGCCACGGAAGCGGTAACCCATACGATCGGCTTCCGGCGCGACCTTCCATTCATCGGAAAAAAGTACTCCAGCGAGGCATCCGTCATGCGATGATCGTAGAGACCGGGCAGGACGCGCAGCTTGGCAGGCGTTCCCGGCTTGCGGCGCAAAGCCTCGGGGATTTCCTTGCCGATTTCCGCCGTGCGCGCTGGTGTGCCGACGGGAAGCTCGTCACCGGCAGCAATCGCCCTGCCCTCGACGCCTCCGAGTGCGCCGATCGGATAGGTCGAGCGGCTGCCGAGCGCCATCGGAACATCGATGCCGCCTGCGACTGCGATATAGATGCGCGCGCCGGTCTTTAAAAACCGAAGGAGAGCTTCTGCCCGGCCTTGACGGAGACCGCCGTCCAGCCCGGCACTTCCTCCTCGTCGATCAGCACCGGCATTTCGGCGCCGGTGACCGCGATCACGGCATCTTCGGTGAATTCAAGCGTAGGGCCCATGAACACCGCTTCAAGGCCCGCCGCCCCTTCGTCATTGCCGACGAGATGATTTCCGGCAATCAGCGCAAGGCGATCCATGGCACCACCTTCGGGAATGCCGAGGTGATAATAGCCGGGGCGGCCGAGATCCTGAACGGTGGTGGCAAGACCGGGATGGAGAACCTTAATGGTCATTGAGAACGCCCTCCAGCTTGGCATTGTAGCCGTCAATGTCCTTGTTGAATTCGTTGAGGTCGAAGGAGACCTCGCGGATTGGCGGGGCGAAGGTGCCGTTTTCCACCGCCTCGACCTCGGCGTCATAGGTGGCGCGGTCGATCGGCTTGAACTTGACGATGTCGCCGGGCTTGAAGAACACCATGAAGTCCTTCAGGTAGCTGGTCGTCTGGGTCGGGTCATAGATCGGCATCGGGGTGATGCCGAACATCTGGTAACCGCCGGCGCCGCGCACCGAATAGATGCAGGAAAAGCAGCCGCCATAGCCAACGGTCAGCTTCGGCGTATCGGTGCGGGGCCGCAGATATTTCGGCACCTCGATCTGACGCTGGCGCTCGACCATCTGGTACATGAACGGCAGGCCCGAGACGAAGCCGACCATGGTGACGATCCACGGCGCGCCGGAGTGTGCGTCGATGAAATCGGCCACGGAGTTGTAGTCATTGATCCGCGCTGCATATTCGAGATCGGTGCTTTCCGGGTCCTGGTGACGCTCGCGGAAGCGCATCAACGTCTCATGCGTCCACGGGTCGTCGTAATAGACCGGGATTTCGATGATCCGCGTCTTGATCAATGGCTCCGATTTCTGGTCGGCAAGCTCGATCGCCTGGACTCGCCGCAGAATTTCATCGGGATGGATGATGTCCGGGTTGAACCTGATCTGGAAGGACGCATTGGCCGGGCAGATCTCGGTAACGCCCTCGATCTTCGCGTCACGAACCCTGTTGGTGATCGACAGCGTATGGAAAAACGCCTCCAGCGACATTTCCTCGCTGCATTCGACGAAGAGGTGTTCGTCACCTCCGAAGGAATAGCGCATCTTCATGACGAGGCCTCCTCATAGACTTTGGCCGGGCTAGAGGTTTGAGGGTTGAAGTGCGTTTCGAGCCAGGGCTCGAGAAAACGGGTGTGAAAGGCGCCTTTCGCGACCGCATCGTCGCGGCAAAGGGCGAGATGCAGCGGAATGGTGGTCACAAGCCCTTCGATCTTTAGACCGGACAGTGCCGTCTTGAGCTTCTTCAGGCAGTCTTCGCGGTTCTCTGCATGCACGATCAGCTTGCCGAGCAGCGAATCGTAGAACGGCGGCACCGTGTAGCCCTCGTAGAGGAAGGTATCGAAGCGAATGCCCGCGCCTTCCGGCTCGACAAGTTTCGTCACCGTGCCGGGTGCGGGCATGAAGCCCTTTGCCGAATCTTCCGCATTGATGCGGCACTCGATGGCGTGGCCGGAAAGGGCGATGTCGCCCTGCGTGACCGAAAGCCGCTCGCCGCCCGCAACCCTGATCATCTCCTGAACGAGATCGATGCCGGTGACCATTTCCGTGACCGGGTGCTCGACCTGGATGCGGGTGTTGACCTCGATGAAATAGAATTCACCGACGTCCTCGTCGTAGAGATATTCGACCGTACCTGCACCTTTGTACCCAACCGATTTCACAAGCGCGACGGCGCTTTCGCAGAGCGCCTTGCGGATATCGTCAGGCAGACGGCAGGATGGCGCTTCTTCCCAGACCTTCTGGCGGCGGCGCTGCAGCGAGCACTCGCGCTCGAAGCAATGAACGGCGTTCTCGCCGTCGCCGAGCACCTGGACTTCAACATGACGCGCCTTGGTGATGACCTTTTCGATGTACAGACCGCCATCGCCGAAGGCCGCTTTCGCTTCCGCCGCCGCCTGTGGAAACTGACGCTCGAAATCCTCCATCGTATCCACGATGCGGATGCCACGCCCGCCGCCGCCGGCCGCTGCCTTGATCATTGCCGGAAAGCCCGTCTCCTCGATGATCGCGCGCGCCAACGCGATATCGTCAACGCGCCCGTCGGAACCCGGCACGGTCGGAACGCCGGCCTTGGCAGCAACGCTTCTTGCGGCAACCTTGTCGCCGAGAAGGCTGATCGCGTCGGCGGACGGGCCGATGAAGATCATGCCGGCATCAACGACGGCGCGGGCGAACTCGGCATTTTCCGAAAGAAAGCCATAGCCCGGATGAATGGCATCAACGCCGGCGGCCTTCGCCGCTTCGATGATCTTCTCGACGTTCAAATAGGATTTCGCGGCAGCGGGCGGTCCGATATCCACGGCTTCATCGGCGAGCTTCACGGCCAGCATATCGGCATCGGCGGCGGAATGAACCTGCACCGTCCGGATGCCGAGGGCCTTTGCCGCGCGAATGATCCGCACGGCAATTTCCCCGCGATTGGCAATCAGGATCGAGCGGATGGTCATGCCTCAACCTCTGCCAGCACCTGTCCGGCTATGACGGGTTCGGCGTCGTCAACGAGAAAGGTGATGTTGGCGCCGGCAACGCCGGCCGAAATTTCGTGAAACGACTTCATGACCTCGATAAGCCCGATCGTTTCCTTCTCCGTGACAGCCGCGCCATCTTCCTTGAAAGACGCTGCGTCGGGAGAGGGCTTGCGGTAGAATGTGCCTGGCAGTGGCGACTTAATTTCGAGCTTGCTCATGCTGTTCTCCGGATTTTTTCATTTATGATTTCTGAAACGGGGAAATACGGATGCCGGCAGCGATCAGCGCCTCGCGCAGCGCCTTTGCAATGGCGAGCGCACCGGGCGTATCGGAATGAAAGCAGATCGATTCGAAGGGAATGTCGACGTCGCGGCCCGTCACCGCCGTGACCTTGCCCTGCTTGCAGGCGCGCACCGCGCGCGCGGCAAGCGCTTCCGGGTCGAGATGGCCAACGGAGCGGGTGAAGACGATCTGGCCATCCTCGCCATAGTCCCGATCGGCGAAAAACTCACGCACAACCGGCAGGCCAGCCTCCACCGCAATCGCCTCGGTCACCGAACCGCTCATGCAGAAAATGCTGACATTGGGGGCGGCGGTGCGCATGTAGTCGACAAACAGGTGGGAAAGCTCGGCATTGACCGCCATCTCCATGTAGAGCGCGCCATGCGGCTTCACATGCTGGAGCATGGCGCCATGGCGGCGGGTGAACTCGCGCAATGCGCCGACCTGATAGATGATATCGTTGACCAGTTCCTTCGCCGTGCCGTCGATCTTTCGGCGACCGAAGCCCTGAAGATCGTTATAGCCGGGATGGGCACCGACGCCGACGCCGTGCTCCACGGCCATGCGCACCGTCTGGTCCATCAGGTTCGGATCGCTGGCATGGAAACCCGTGGCGATATTGGCGGACGTGATGAACTCCATAAGCTGCGCGTCATCGGTATCCCCGATCTGCCAGCGACCGTAGGACTCGCCCATGTCACAATTGATGTCGACAACCTCGCGCTGCAAAACCGCACTCCCTGATTTCCGAAGGCCGACCTACAGCGGACAATAGTGCCCTGTATTTGTGCGCCAGCTTCCAATGCCTATCAATTCGTCAAAACCAAAGCTAAAACGGAAAAAGGCATTTGAAAAATTCTATTTCTTGTTCACTATTATCTGAAAAAGAATGACCATCGGATGAGCTCGCAGTCACGGATCCGCCCGATGGCCCTGTGGAATGCGGGAATTTGGAGCGATAGCAGTATTTTCATGCGACTTCCGGGGCGCGCCATTCAAAAACTGAAACAGTATGTTCTGAAAATCAGAAGGGAACCAGCCGATGTCATTCAAACTGAGACAACTCCGCTATTTCGTGGCGACCGCAGAACTGGGCCAAGTCTCGCAATCCGCCGTTCATCTTTCGATCTCGCAATCGGCGATCACCACGGCGATCAAGGAGCTTGAACAGACAGTCGGTGCGACGCTATTCGAGCGCACATCCCACGGCATGAGCCTGACGGATGCCGGGCGGCAATTCCTGTCGCATGCCTACGAAATCCTGCAGAAGGTCGAGGAGGCGACGCAACTCACCAGTTATACCGAAGCGCTGACCGGTACGCTGACCGTGGTCGCAACCTATACCGTCATCGGCTACTTCCTGCCGCTCCACATCGAACGGCTGCGGCGGCGCTTTCCGGGCCTCGACATCAAGCTGTTCGAGCTCAATCGCGAGTCGATCGAGGAAGGCCTGCTCACAAATCGCTACGACATGGCGGTTCTGCTGACTTCGAACATCCTCAACACCGAACTCACGACGGAGAAGCTCCTGAGCTCCGAAAGACGACTGTGGGTGCCGGCCCGCCATCCACTTTTGAGCACTGAATCGGTTGGACTGATGGAGACGTCAGAGGAATCCTACATCATGCTGACGGTGGACGAAGCCTCGCACAGTTCGCTGAAATACTGGAGCCGAACGGCGTTTCAGCCGAAGATCACACTCAGGACCTCATCGATCGAGGCCGTGCGCTCGCTGGTCGCCAACGGCCAGGGTGTGGCGATCCTTTCCGACATGGTGCATCGCCCCTGGTCGCTCGAGGGCCGGCGCATTGAGACGATCAACCTGCGCGACCCGATCCCTTCCATGGATGTCGGGCTTGCCTGGCGGAAGAATGCCGAGTTCACGCCGGCCATGTCGGCCTTCCGCTCCTATTTCCGGCAGGCCTTCCATATTCCAAGCTAGCCTCAAAATGTCGGCGGCGTGCTGGCGGAAACGATGACACAGTCTTCCGGCCCCACCTGGCGGAAGCGATGCGGCTCGCGGCTGTCGAAATAGTAAGCGTCGCCGGGCCCCAATATCTTGCGCTGGTCGCCGACGGTGATCTCTATCCGGCCGGAAATCACGATCCCGCCCTCCTCGCCCTCGTGGCGATACATCACCCGGCCGGTGTCGGCACCTGGCCTGTAGGTCTCTTTCAGGATCATCATTGCGCGGCCAACGGAATTGCCCACCTGTTTGAGCGAAAGCCGCGCCTTGCCGATCTCCGTCAGTTCCTCGGCGGCATAAAACACCGTCTTCTCGGCCTCCGGCGTGAAGGCGAAGAATTCAGACAGGCCGATCGGAATGCCCTCGAGAATCCGCTTCAACGAGCCGACCGAGGGATTAAGCCTGCCGGATTCAATCAAAGAGATGGTCGAACTCGACACATTCGCCTTTTTCGCCAGCGCCCGCTGCGAGAGCTTCGCTCGCTCGCGCACGGCCCTCAGCGTCCGTCCAAGCTCGATATCGTCATGTGAAGCGCTGAGCATGCTTCATATCCTCATCATTTCTACTTCGGTATCAATTAAATCAATATCTTGCCTTCAGCAAGAAACAGACTTTTACCGATCGAAAGCCAAATACGCTTCTGCCACGAAGACAGCGGCAAGGTCCGCCAAAACCAGGAGCAGCTCATGTTGAATTCGGAAATCGCCTCGCGGCGGGAAGCAGCCATCTCCCGCGGCGTCGGCATGCAGACGCAGATTTATGTCGATCGCGCAAAGAATGCCGAGGTCTTCGATGTCGAGGGCCGGCGCTATATCGACTTTGCCGCTGGCATCGCCGTCGTCAATACCGGCCATTGCCACCCGAAGGTCATGGCGGCGGTGGAAGACCAGCTAAAGCGCTTCACCCATACCTGCCACCAGGTTCTGCCCTATGAGCATTATATCCGGCTCGCCGAGCGGCTGAATGCGGCCGTGCCGGGCGATTTCGACAAGAAGACCGTCTTCGTCACCACCGGCGCCGAGGCTGTCGAAAATGCGGTGAAGGTCGCGCGCGCCGCCACCGGTCGCTCCGCCGTGATTGCCTTCAATGGCGGGTTTCATGGCCGTACCTTCATGACCCTGTCGCTGACCGGCAAGGTCGCGCCCTACAAGACCGGCTTCGGCCCGATGATGCCGGATGTCTACCACATCCCCTACCCGGCCGAATTGCACGCGACCTCCGCCGAGGACAGCCTGAAGGCGCTGAAAAGCCTGTTCAAGACCGATCTCGATCCGGCCCGCGTTGCCGCCATCATCATCGAGCCGGTTCAGGGCGAAGGCGGCTTCTATCCGGCGCCCGCGGACCTGATGCGCGCCATCCGCACGCTTTGCGACGAGCACGGTATCGTCATGATCGCCGACGAAGTGCAGACCGGCATCGGCCGCACCGGGCATCTCTTCGCAATGGAAGCCTATGATGTCGCGGCCGATCTGACGACCATCGCCAAAGGGATCGGCGGCGGCCTGCCGCTTGCCGCCGTCACCGGACGGGCGACGATGATGGATGCGGCGGGCCCCGGCGGTCTTGGCGGCACCTATGGCGGCAACCCGCTTTCCATCGCCGCCGCCAATGCCGTGCTGGACGTGATCGCAGAGGAAGACCTCTGCAACCGCGCCAACCGGCTCGGCTCCTACCTCAAGCAACGGCTTGAGGCGATCCGCGCAACCACGCCCGAGATTGCCGAAATCCGCGGCCCCGGCTTCATGGTGGCCATCGAGTTCATGACGGAAGACGGCGCGCCGAACCCGGACATGACCAATGCCGTGCGGCTGGAAGCGCAAAGCCGCGGCCTGATCCTGCTCACCTGCGGCGTCTACGGCAATGTCATCCGCTTTCTCGCCCCTCTGACGATCGAGGAAGAGGTGCTGGCGGAAGGCGTCGATATTCTCGAGGCATCGATTGCCGCCGTGAAGGAGAACCAGGCATGAAGCTGAAAGACCCGTCCCTTCTCGAGCTCCGCGCCTTTATCAACGGCACCTGGATTGAGTGCGACAGAACCTTCGACGTTTTCAATCCGGCCTCGGGCGAGAAGATCGCCGCCATCACCGATCTTTCCTTGGACGATATCCGCGCAGCGATCGACGCCGCCCACGCCGCGAAGCCCGCCTGGGCGGCGCTGACCGGCAAGGAGCGCGCCGGGTTCCTGCGCAAATGGTACGACCTGATGGTCGAGAACGCCGACGATCTGGCGACCATTCTGACGACTGAGATGGGCAAGCCATGGCCGGAGGCGCGCGGCGAAATTCTCTACGGCGCAAGCTTCATCGAATGGTTCGGCGAAGAGGCCAAGCGCGTCTATGGCGACACCATCCCGGGCCACCAGCGCGACAAGCGCATCATCGTGAAGAAGCAGCCGGTCGGCGTCGTCGGCGCGATCACGCCGTGGAACTTTCCCAATGCGATGATCGCCCGCAAGGTCGCGCCCGCCCTTGCCGCCGGCTGCACATTCGTCGCCCGGCCCGCCGAACTCACGCCGCTCTCGGCGCTTGCCATGGCCGTGCTTGCCGAGCGCGCCGGTATCCCGGCCGGTGTATTCAACGTCATCCCATGCGCCGATGCCGCCGCGGCCGGCGAAGAACTCTGCGCCAATGAGAAGGTCGCCAAGATCACGTTTACCGGCTCGACCCGCGTCGGCCGCATCCTGATGCGGCAATGCGCCGACACGATCAAGAAGATGTCGCTTGAACTCGGCGGCAATGCCCCGTTCATCGTCTTCGACGATGCCGATCTCGATGCGGCGGTCGAGGGCACGATGATCGCCAAATACCGCAACAACGGTCAGACCTGCGTCTGCGCCAACCGCATCTATGTCCAGTCCGGCGTCTACGACGCCTTTGCAGAAAAGTTGAAGGCCAGGGTCCTCGAGCTGAAGGTCGGAGACGGCTTTGCAGACGGCGTCAATGTCGGGCCGCTGATCAGCCCGCAGGCGCTGGACAAGGTCGAGGACCATATCGCCGATGCGGTCAGCCATGGTGCGACCGTCATTGCGGGCGGCAACCGTTCAAATCTCGGGGCGACCTTCTTTGAGCCGACCGTCTTGACCGGTGTTACGCAGGAAATGAAGGTCGCGCATGAAGAGACCTTCGGCCCGGTCGCGCCGCTCTTCCGCTTCGAGCGTGAGGAGGAGGTGATCGAGATGGCCAATGACAGCGAGTTCGGCCTCGCCGGCTATTTCTACGCCCGCGACCTTGCACGCGTCTTCCGCGTGGCCGAGGCGCTTCAAACCGGCATGGTTGGGATCAATACCGGACTGATTTCCACCGAGGTAGCCCCTTCGGGGGCGTCAAACAGTCCGGCCTCGGGCGCGAGGGCTCGAAATACGGGATCGACGACTATCTGGAGATCAAGTATCTCTGCCTCGGCGGAATAACATGAAACGGGCAATCAGTTTGACCTGCTTTCTGGGCTCGCCTAGACGTCCAAATGAAAAGAAGCTGTTTCAGGGCATAGGCACCCATACTTCAAACATCCACAACGCTCACAGCCTCATTTTTCGACCTGACGGGAGGGCATAGCAAAACGGCATAACTGTATTCGCATAAGCGGCTCTGGTTGATGGTGTCCGCACGTGCCAGCGTTCAATCGTGGGGCAGAAAGCCCCGGCTGAAAAGGTGGAAGACCCCGGTGTTCATCACGACAGGCGAGGTCAAAGCAAACCACAGAGGGAAAAATGCACACAATTAAAGCTCACGCACCGCGGGCTGCTGGCGATTGCCGCCGGATGCTCCATCGCCGCCATTCAGATGGCACCGGCATTCGCGCAGGAGGTCCTGCGTCTTCATCACTTCAACTCGCCGCGCTCAGCCGCCCATGTTAAGTTTCTCGACCCCTGGGCCGAGGCGGTCACCGAAGCATCGAACAGCTCGCTCGAGATCCAGATATACCCTTCGATGCAACTGGGTGGAAAACAGCGGGACCTGTTTGGCCAGGTGCGCGACGGCGTGGTCGCAGCCGGCGGCGCAATCATCAAGCCGGATGTCGCGGCAAAAGCGGCTTTCGCAACGCTGGCTGAGCCGATCATCGAATACTGGGTTTCCGAAACCACATTGAGTGAAGGCGACACTGAAACACTCTATAATGACGCCTGTTGATTTCTGCTGACGGCATGTTGCTTTACCCATCCATCGGGGTGGACCTGGATGAGACAGCTTTGATCCAAGGTCATTGTGTTCGGTTCGTGACCATCGACCTTTCACAGACAAGTCAGGAGGTCATGGAAAAGCTGTGCGCATTACCCGTTCTCAGTTCCTGGTCCCCTTGACCTGCCCCCTTACATCTCACATTTAATTTGAGGGTCTGCGGGTTGTGTAACATCACAGTCGACAGGCAGTCTTCGACCGTATTTCCAAAGGTATCATCAAACGCCACATGAGGCCCTTGCTAGATGCAATAAGCTTCCTCCCTCCTCCCTAACTTTTTCTTCAGTGATTGAATCTGGTCGGAGACGGGATGGGGTTAAGGGGTTATACCAGACTTCAATAATTCTGACTCTCGGGCTTCCAAAAATGCGACGAATCTGAATCGATGGTGCAAACAGGAGGTTTGCGATGGGTTCAGCGATTTCTCTTCGGACAGATTTCAACGGGGCGGAGTTGCGGCTTCTGGCTCGGCAGACACGCAATGCCGACCAGGCCCGGCGTCTCCTCGCGCTTGCATCGATCTATGATGGCGGATCACGCGGCGATGCCGCCCGGCTCGGCAGCGTTACGGTTCAGATCGTGCGCGACTGGGTGGTGCGCTTCAATGCTCGCGGACCCGACGGCCTGATCAACGGCAAGGCTCCGGGCAAGCCTTCTCTCCTGAACAACGATCAGCGAACCCGATCGGCCTATATCTTCGGCGCGATCTGCCCCAGGCACGGCAAGGCCGCAGCTCTCGTCATGCCGTGGTGTGACACCTATGCCATGAACCAGCATCTGATCGAGATATCCCGCAATGTCGCCGAAAACGCTCACGCCGTCCTCATCATGGATCAGGCCGGATGGCACATGTCCAACAATCTCGTCGTTCCTGAAAACATAACCATCCTGCCACTGCCGCCCAAATCACCCGAACTGAACCCGGTCGAAAACATCTGGCAGTTCATGAGGAACAACTGGCTCTCAAACCGCGCCTTCAAGTCCTACGAGGATATCGTCGACCACTGCTGCTACGCCTGCAGAACACTCCAGGACCGACCATGGAACATAATGTCGATCGGTAGACGCAAATGGGCACAAGAGTTCTGATCAATGACGATTGGTATTAACCCCTTACGAAGGGATTTCAGAGTTTCTGATCCAGAGTTCCCGACTGCCTCTTCCCCACCATAGACAGCATGCTGCCTTCTCAGGCAGCCGAGGAAAAATCAACACAGCTCTTCGGTCATCACATGAATGGGCCAAACTCATTATCCGAAGCATTTGGCTGCTGTCGAGCTTTGACTATTGACATCCGAATGCTGTTGAGCGTCCCGGAACTCTTCTCGCCTACCCGTGCACCTAGAAGCTTAGCGATCACCGAAGTCATATTTTCAAATCGACGCACATTTCAGTTCGTCACGCTGCGCGGTCTGTCGCGCTGTTTCCTCCTCGATTTTTTGTAAGCCTCGTTTCCAAGGCGGTCCCGTTCTCGAGATTCTTTCAGCGCTTTGGGTGTAAGCGGTACACCATTCGCTGATTCAAAGAACTCATGAAACTCAGACTGCAGGGCAATTCTGACCATCCGGGGATTGGTCAAAGGGTTTCCGGGCTTAGCATCCGGGTGACGCCTGCGTATCTCACCCTCGTGCTTTACAGCCAATGCCCTTCCGAACTTGGTCGCACTCGCCCACATTACTCCCGGACGATCAGACGGGATTCGTTTTGGGCTCTGACTCATTTTCGATGATGTTTGGGTTTCAACTGGCATTGTTTTCGATGGAGAAACAAAGCCATGCGAGCCCAATTCCGTTTTTCTGACCTGATCCCAGCCGAATTTATTGTGGAGACGATACGCGAAGACGCCACAGTGATCGTGGTCTGCGCACACGCCGCCTCGCGGGGTAGCTCATGTCCTCTATGCGGGACGGTGTCCCTTCGTGTTCACAGCCGCTATCATCGGACGATGGCCGATCTGCCGTGTTCCGGGCGGCAGATAGAATTGCACCTGACCGTTAGAGCCGGATTCAAAAGTTCATGATGGGAAACAATATCGTGCGAGGCGTCTGGTCATCACCCTGATGCTGGCGATGTTGACCCATGCTGTGGCGCTTGCGATGGACTTTTCCCAATCTTTGGCCAACCGACGGCATCGTCCGAACCAGCCGAAGGTGCGCTCCACCACCCATCGGCGGGGCAGAACCTCAAAGCCTTTCGCTATGTCGGAGCGCTTGATGATTTCAAGGTTCCATTGGCCGCATCCGCGCAGCGCTCTTCGCAACTTCTGCCCGGCATAGCCGCCATCTGCGAAGACATGGCGCAACCAGGGAAACGGTAGCGGATGGCTTTCAGGACATCGGGCGCACCGTCGCGGTCCTGGATATCGGCAGCATGGACATGCGCGAACAGCATCAGCCCGATCGTATCGGTGATGATGTGGCGCTTGCGGCCCTTGATCTTCTTGCCGGCGTCGTAGCCCGAAACCCCGCCGCTTTCGGTGGTCTTGACACTCTGGCTGTCGATGACACCGGCTGTGGGCGAGGCCTCGCGCCCCTCCAGTTCGCGCGTAGCGCAGACGAGCAGATGATTGATGGTCTGCCAAAGGCCGATGTCGCGCCAGCCATAGAAATAGCCTCGCACCGTGGAGACCGGAGGAAGTCCTTCGGCAGAGCCCGCCATTGACTGCCGCTGCCCGCAATATAAAGGATCGCGTTCACCACTTCCCTCATATTCGTTTTCCGTGGCCGCCCGCCGGGCTTGGCCAGCGGTATCAGTGGAGCAATTACAGCCCACTCACGGTCCGTCAAATCGGTTGGATAGCGAAGGCGATCCCGGTTATGCTGCAGGCGGGTGATATCATTCCAGGGCATGCGATCCTCCACGTTCTTGGCAGAGGTGGTTGAATCACATCCTTCTGATATCACTCAACAACTTTTAAATCGGGCTCTGAGACGCTTCGTCTGTATTGCGGCCCATTGCCACCGAAAGATTTTCGCCGAGCGCTTCAGCGACAAAGTGGTCCGCCCGATGGCGCGGCGGACAGCGCGTCTTGAGACCCTGGTTCGCCATCTTGCTCTTGCATTGGGTGGTCGTCCGGCAGCGCGGATTGCGGAACGTCTTGGGTTTCCGATCAGCAATGATATGCTGTTGAGAACTGTTATGACCGCCCGCCACCAATACCACCGAGCGTCATCGGTATCGATGACTGGGCGTGGCGTCGCAATCATCGATACGGTACGATCATTCACGACCTTCAACGGCGAAAAACAATCGCATTGTTGCCTGACCGGAACCGGCGACCGCAAAGGCCTGGCTCGTTAAACAACCCCAAATCGAGATCGTGGCACGAGACCGCGGCGGCGGATATGCTCAGGCTGCCGTGCACGCCCTACCACACGCAGAACAGGTTGCCGACCGTTGGCACCTGATGGAAAACGCCAGCCAGGCCTTTCTCGACGCCGTTCGCAAATCGATGCGACAGGTGCGTATGGTGATTGGCACAGCAACCGTTAAGACGAAACTCCTGATTTCCGCCGAGCGTTTGCAATACGAGGGTTACCTGCGGCGTGAGGAAGCCAATGCCGTTATCCGGAAGTTCGTCAGCGATGGTGCGTCCATCAAGGAAATCGTTCGCAGAACCGGGCACAGCCGTAAGCTGGTCCGCAGCGTTGTTCGCGGTCAGCGCACAGACATCTTCCGTGCCCGCCAGAGCTCGCTGGAACCGCATCTGCCGTGGCTTGAGGCGCAATGGGACGCCGGATTACGAAACAGCGCTGAACTATGGCGGCAGCTTCGGCTGAACGACCTCGATCGCCGCCGCAAGGCTCTTGAACACCAACTTGCATCAATCGAGGCACCGGAGCCGGTCCTGTTCCACCCGTCGATGGCGGCACGCTATCGCGAGCAGGTTACAGAGCTCATTGCTGGGCTGAGCGATGCTGGGGACGAAGGAAGCGCTGCGTGGTCTGATCGAGAGGATTGTTGTGAGGCCATCGGCAGACGAACGGGGCTGGATATTGATCTCTATGGTGCGATTGTGGGGTTGCTGCATCTTGCGACGGGTGTTTCGGATAAAACGGCCAAAAGGCGTCGCTGTTACCCGGCGAGGCCTTTGATATAATTTATAAAACGGATTTGGTTGCGGGGGCAGGATTTGAACCTGCGGCCTTCAGGTTATGAGCCTGACGAGCTACCGGGCTGCTCCACCCCGCGTTATCTCTGAGCTACCGGTTTTATGGTGGAAGACTTTGCGGTCTTTCCCTACCGGGATTATTTTTTGTCGGTGCTCGAAGGCTTGTGCCTTCTGCGGTTCGACGGGGCTGCTCTGCCCTTTCGTTATTTCATGTTTTCAGCGGCCACAAAAAAGCCGCCCTTTACGGCGGCTTGATATCGGCAGTCGCCGTTTGCTGTTTTGAGAAGATCAATATGGTGCATTTTGCAGACCTGGCAGCGACTTACTCTCCCGTGCCTTAAGACAAAGTACCATCAGCGCAGGGGCATTTCACGGCCGTGTTCGGAATGGGAACGGGTGTTAAGGGCCCCGCCATAACCACCAGGTCAGCGAAGTGCAGCATATTGTGTCGAGAAGCTGGGCTTTTATATGTGCCCTCACGCTGTCGCGATCTTTGATCGCTTCGCTCCGGACGGGGCGGCGCATCAGCGCCGGCGGCCGGTCGGCCTTGCGAAGCCTTTTGGGCTTCGTGTCCCATCCGCCGCGAAGCAGAGGTTGGGGTACAAGGTCGTGAGGTCTGTTATTGTGTTGCGCTTCAGGACAGCAGCGTAGCAGTGACTATCGAGGGACTTCCCGTAGCACGCTAGTGCGTCGCTCAGCGCGCCCGCGCAGGGTCAGCGCATCGTCAGATGCGCGGTGCGACCCGCGAGCGATAAAGATCGTGTTCATCGACGTTGTCGATGAACATGAACAATGAGAACGATCAAGTCGATCGAGCGATTAGTACCGGTAAGCTTCATGCGTTGCCGCACTTCCACACCCGGCCTATCAACGTTGTCGTCTACAACGGCTCTGATAGGGAACACTCGTTTTCAGGTTGGTTTCCCGCTTAGATGCCTTCAGCGGTTATCCATTCCGTATATAGCTACCCTGCTATGCGGCTGGCGCCACAACAGGTCCACCAGAGATACGTCCATCCCGGTCCTCTCGTACTAGGGACAGATCCTGTCAATATTCCTACACCCACGGCAGATAGGGACCGAACTGTCTCACGACGTTCTGAACCCAGCTCACGTACCGCTTTAATTGGCGAACAGCCAAACCCTTGGGACCTGCTCCAGCCCCAGGATGCGATGAGCCGACATCGAGGTGCCAAACAACCCCGTCGATATGGACTCTTGGGGGTCATCAGCCTGTTATCCCCGGCGTACCTTTTATCCGTTGAGCGATGGCCCTTCCACGCGGGACCACCGGATCACTATGACCGACTTTCGTCTCTGCTCGACTTGTCAGTCTCGCAGTCAGGCGGGCTTATGCCATTGCACTCGACGACCGATTTCCGACCGGTCTGAGCCCACCATCGCGCGCCTCCGTTACTCTTTAGGAGGCGACCGCCCCAGTCAAACTACCCACCATACACTGTCCCGGGTCCGGATAACGGACCGCGGTTAGACATCCACGAAGATAAGGGTGGTATTTCAAGGATGGCTCCACAAGAACTGGCGTCCCTGCTTCAAAGCCTACCACCTATCCTACACATGTCTTGGTAAATGCCAGTGTAAAGCTATAGTAAAGGTGCACGGGGTCTTTCCGTCTGACCGCAGGAACCCCGCATCTTCACGGGGAATTCAATTTCACTGAGTCTGCGTTGGAGACAGCGGGGAAGTCGTTACGCCATTCGTGCAGGTCGGAACTTACCCGACAAGGAATTTCGCTACCTTAGGACCGTTATAGTTACGGCCGCCGTTTACTGGGGCTTCAATTCAATGCTTGCACATCTCCTTTTAACCTTCCAGCACCGGGCAGGCGTCAGACCCTATACGTCGTCTTAAAGACTTCGCAGAGCCCTGTGTTTTTGATAAACAGTCGCTACCCCTGGTCTGTGCCACCTCTTAATACTTGCGTACCAAGAGGTCACGCTTCTTCCGAAGTTACGCGTGCAATTTGCCGAGTTCCTTCAACGCAGTTCTCTCAAGCGCCTTGGTATACTCTACCTGACCACCTGTGTCGGTTTCGGGTACGGTCTCATGGTGGAGCTATTTCCTGGAACCGCTCCACTGCAAGATCAATCCAATAAGACCTTACAATTTGTGCAATCCGTCACTACCACCTGGCCCACGAATATTAACGTGGTTCCCATCGACTACGCGTTTCCGCCTCGTCTTAGGGGCCGGCTAACCCTGCTCAGATTAACTTTAAGCAGGAACCCTTGGTCTTTCGGCGAGGAGTCTCTCACTCCCTTTATCGTTACTCATGTCAACATTCGCACTTCCGATACCTCCAGGAGCCCTCACGGGTCTCCCTTCATCAGCCTACGGAACGCTCTGCTACCACGTACACTTGCGTGTACATCCTCAGCTTCGGTGCATGGCTTGAGCCCCGGTACATTTTCGGCGCAAAGACCCTTATTTAGACCAGTGAGCTGTTACGCTTTCTTTAAATGATGGCTGCTTCTAAGCCAACATCCTGGTTGTTTTGGGATCCTCACATCCTTTCCCACTTAGCCATGACTTGGGGACCTTAGCTGGAGGTCAGGGTTGTTGCCCTTTCCACGACGGACGTTAGCACCCGCCGTGTGTCTGCTGAACAGTACTCTTCGGTATTCGCAGTTTGGTTAGGATCAGTAAGACGGTGAGTCCCCATAGCCCATCCAGTGCTCTACCCCCGAAGGTATAAATTCAACGCACTACCTAAATAGTTTTCGCAGAGAACCAGCTATCTCCGAGTTTGATTGGCCTTTCACCCCTAGCCACAAGTCATCCCGATCTATTGCAACAGATATGGGTTCGGTCCTCCAGTTGGTGTTACCCAACCTTCAACCTGCTCATGGCTAGATCACTCGGTTTCGGGTCTAATGCAACTAACTAAAACGCCCTATTAAGACTCGCTTTCGCTGCGCCTACACCTATCGGCTTAAGCTTGCTAGTTACACTAAGTCGTTGACCCATTATACAAAAGGTACGCCGTCACCCTTGCGGGCTTCGACTGCTTGTAGGCATCCGGTTTCAGGATCTGTTTCACTCCCCTTGTCGGGGTGCTTTTCACCTTTCCCTCACGGTACTTGTTCGCTATCGGTCATGCACGAGTACTTAGGCTTGGAGCGTGGTCGCCCCATGTTCAAACAGGATTTCACGTGTCCCGCCCTACTCAAGGACAATGATTGTTATACGCATACGGGGCTATCACCCATAATGCCAGGCTTCCCAACCTGTTCTGCTTTATTCATCATTGCCACTGGCCTCATCCGCGTTCGCTCGCCACTACTTGCGGAGTCTCAATTGATGTCCTTTCCTACGGGTACTTAGATGTTTCAGTTCCCCGCGTTCGCTTCTTACCCCTATGTATTCAGGGTAAGATACCTTGTAACGATATCTAGAAAGATAAGATGTTCCAAAGAACACCTTAAATTTTCTAGATATCTAAGGTGGGTTTCCCCATTCGGATATCCATGGATCAAAGCTTATTCGCAGCTCCCCACGGCTTTTCGCAGCGTATCACGTCCTTCATCGCCTGTGCATGCCAAGGCATCCACCAAATGCCCTTAATTCACTTGATCGTTCTCATTGCTGATGTCCATCTTTTATGTCCTCACGCTGCCACAAACCTTGCGGTTTGCTTCGCTCCGGACGGGGCGGCGAACGGTCGCCGACGGGCTTGCGCCCTACGGGAAGTTCCTCGCAACGTCTTTTGCATGCTTTGTAAGAGCAATCACCGGGCCTTTTGTATAACCCCGGCCAATGCCATCAACACGATCTGACCACCAACTCAACAAAGTTGGCAGCCTTATTTCTTCAAGACTGAATGCCCTTCTTTTCGTTCCTCGTAGCGCAAGCGCGCGTCGCCGGAAGTCCGGCGCCCCCGCGGAAGATAGGTCCAAAGGACCGCTCATCCGTGAGCGATAGAAGAACTAAAAAGACATTCGTCTTTTTAGACCAGCTTCTCGAGAT